>NZ_JACDIT010000001.1:0-422491 GCF_013839445.1 Chthonobacter albigriseus
AGGCCGTCGACGCCGTGCTCCGGAAGAGCCCGGAAGTCGGCGACTACAACCAGACCATCTGAGGGCGGGACGCGCGGCGCCCCGATCCCCTGCAGGCAGCAAGACATGACCGACAAGAAGATCGTTCCCGTGATCCTGGCCGGCGGCTCCGGCACCCGCCTCTGGCCGGTGTCGCGCGACGCCTTTCCCAAGCAGTTCCAGCCGCTTGTGGGCAACCTCTCGACCTATCAGCAAACGCTGCGGCGGGTCAGCGAGCCGAGCCTCTTCGCCGAGCCGGTGGTGGTGACCGGCGACGCGTTCCGTTTCTTCACGCGGCGGCAGGCGAGCGACATCGGCGTCGATGCGACCATCGTGCTGGAGCCGGCCCGGCGCGACAGCGCGGCGGCGATGGCGGCGGCGGCGGTGTTCGTGGAGCGGCGCGCGCCGGGATCGCTGGTGATGGCGCTCGCCGCGGACCACGTGATCCTGGACGACGCCATCTTCCACGACGCGATCCGGCTCGGCGCCAAGGCGGCGGAGGCGGGGCAGATCGTGGTGTTCGGCCTGGTGCCGACCGAGCCGAAGACGAGCTACGGCTACATCCGGCCCGGTGCGCCGATCGACGGGGAGGAGGACCTCAGGGCCGTCGACGCCTTCGTGGAGAAGCCGAACGCGGAAACGGCCATCGAGTACATGCGGTCGGGTTTTCTCTGGAACTCCGGCAATTTCCTGTTTCGCTCGGACGTGATGATCCGCGAGTTCGCGGCCTTCGCGCCTGACATCCTGCAGGCGGCCGAGGCGGCCGTGGTGGGCGCGCACGAGGACCTCGGCTTCCACCGGCTCGACGAGGCGGCCTTCTCGGCCGCCCGCAAGACGTCGATCGACTATGCGGTGATCGAGAAGACGCGCGACATCGCCGTCGTTTACGGCCGCTTCCGCTGGTCGGACGTGGGCGCCTGGGACGCGATCTGGCAGGTGACGGAGCAGGACGAGAACGGCAACGCGATCCACGGCAACGGCGTGGTGCGCGGCAGCCGGAACTCGCTGATCCATTCGGACGGGATCCTGACCACGGTGATCGGCGCCGACGACCTCGTGGTGATCGCCACTGCCGACGCGGTGATGGTGGCGCCGAAGGACAAGGCGCAGGAGGTCAAGGGCCTCGTCGACCAGTTGAAGGCCACGGGCCTCGACCAGGTGGCGGTGCACCGCCGCGACTACCGGCCCTGGGGCTATGTGGAGGGGATCGATTCGGGGCCGCGCTTCGCCGTGAAGCGCATCGTGGTGGATCCGGAGGGGGTGCTGTCTCTCCAGCGCCATCTTCACCGGTCAGAACACTGGGTGGTGGTCCGCGGAACCGCGACGGTGACGATCGGGACGGAGGAACGCCTGCTGACCGAGAACCAGTCGCTCTACGTGCCGGTCGGGACGGTGCACCGGCTGGCCAACCATGGAAAGATACCGCTCGAGCTGATCGAGGTTCAGACCGGGGCCTATCTCGGCGAGGACGACGTGGATCGGCTCGACGACGTCTACAAGAGACGCTGACGGACGACGCCTGTTCGCCGCTTTACGGGCGACCGGGCGATCCAACCGCGCGCTGACGGGGGGCTCAGGAGGCGCATGCATTGGAGTAGATGGGTAACGCGCTGATGCTGAAGAAGCTGTCCCAGTTGATCACGACCCAGCGTCCGCAGTTGGTCCGCCCGGCGACGGCGCGCGACCGCCTGGTTCTGGAACCGCCCTACCCCGTCATCTATGCGATCGGCGACGTGCACGGCGCCTATACCGACATGCTCGACGCCGAACACGCCATCTACGAGGATGCCGCGGGCATTCCGGGCGACAAGCTGATCCTCTACCTCGGCGACCTCGTCGATCGCGGCCCGGCGTCGGCTCATGTGCTGGAGCACGTCCTTTCGCAGCCCCCGAAGGGATTCGCGCGAATGTGCCTCTGCGGCAACCACGAGGAAGCGATGCTGTCGTTCCTCAAGGCGCCTTCGCCGCAGCATCCCTGGCTGCTGATGGGCGGGGAGCAGACGCTGCAGTCCTACGGGTTGAACCGGTCGACCCTCTTCAAGGCGGGAAACCAGGCGAAGGTGGCGGAAGCGCTGATGGCCGGCATTCCGGAACGCCATCGCCTGTTCCTGGAGATGCTGCCGGTGATGATCGAGGGCCCGGGCGTCGCCTTCGTGCACGCGGGCATGCAGCCCGGCATCCCGCTGGAACAGCAGTCGGATTCGGACCTGATGTGGATCCGCGAGCCATTCCTGACGGTCGGCCCCGGCCTGCCGGTGATGGTGGTGCACGGGCATACGCCCCACGAGTTCCCGAGCGTGGGGCGGCTTCGGGTGGGCATCGACACACTGGCGCTCGGCGGCGCGCTCACCGTGGTGCGCTGGGCGAACGGACGCCTGGCCGTGATCTCCGGCTCGGACCGGACGCCGCTGCGGCTGACCGGACAGCAACGGCGGGCGCTGCTGCCGCGCTGACGGCCCGGCGCGCCGCGCCATTTTTCCGACGTGATGGGCATGACGGGACGCGGGGGATGCTCTGCGGGCCCGCGAATCCGCTCGGCCCTGCCGGCCGTGTGGCCGCCTCCGCTTGCCTTTGGCAACTCGATCGACAGCGGCAAAAGAAAAGGGCCGCGGAATACCGCGGCCCCCGTCTGATCCGATAGGTCCAGACCTCAGTCGCCGATCGAGCGGATCGCCGACTTGGCGTTGGCGACGTCGGCGATCGGGCCGGCGGTGCCGGAGGTGATCGTGTTGACGACGCTGAGGAACTTGGTGATCTCCACCGACTTGGCGTTGGAGACGAACAGGATGTCCTTGTCCTGCATCGGGAACTGCTGCACGGCGAAGAAGGCCGAGGGATCGCGCAAGTTGGCGCGGAACACCACCGGAACCGTGTCCTCGGTGAAGCGCGTGACGTCGGCGCCGACCTTGGCCAGTTCCGCCTTGGAGACCTGGCGGTAGACCAGCACGTAGGTCGGATCGGCGCGCTCGTCGAGCAGGCCGCCGGCCTTGCCCAGCGCGTCGCCCAGCGTCAGGTTCGCCTCGGCGAAGTCGAAGCGGCCGGACAGGCCCGTCGCGCCGAAGGCCAGGTAGGTCCGACGCTCGCGGTTGATGTAGACCGTGTCGCCCGGCACCACGTAGACGTTCTCACGCGGGTTGGCGACGATGTCGTCGAACAGCACCGTTGACTGGCGGCCGCCGCGCTGCAGCGTGACGTAGGTCTCCACCCCCGGGGTGGCGAGGCCGCCGGCGCGGGAGATCACGTCGAGGATGCGCTCGCCGTTGGGGTTCAGCTCCAGCTTGGCCGGAGAGTTCACGTCGCCCAGCACCGAAACCTCGGCCGAGCGGCTCTGCAGCACGGTGACCAGCACCTGCGGCTCGATCGCGCGGTTGGCGAGCGCGTTCTCGATGTCGCGCTGGACCGCGTCGACGGTGCGGCCGGTCGCCTGGATGCGGCCCGCGTAAGGGACCGTCAGCGTGCCCGACTTGTCGATGCGCTGGTTGGGAAGAGTGATGAAGTTGCCGGGGCGCGAGCCCGCGTCGGCCGGGATGAACAGACCGCCGGCGCCCGCCTCGAACACGGCCACCGAGACCACGTCGCCCACGCCGAGCGGCAGTTCGGGAGACCCGCCGCCACGCATGCCGAAGGTGGCGCTCGCCGGAGACGGCGCGGCCAGGACGTAGTTCATCAGCGACTTGTTGACGTCGACGAGGACGTAGTCGATGCCGGTCTTGCCGCCGGGGTTGCCCAGCCGCGCGACCGCGCTGGATTCAACCGCGCCGCCGTCCGGACCGGACCGTGGGAGTGCGGAACAACCGGCAACCGTCAGAAGAGCGGCCAGAACGCCGGTTACACGAAGTGTCTTTGAGCTGCGCAGCATGCCCCACCCGTCTAGAACCTTGGACTGGGAGGCATCATACGGAAACGGGCCGCGCGCGCCATGCGTGGCAGACGATCCGAGCGGCCCGCCCAGCCACTTTGGCGACCGGCTATTGCATCAATGCAACAGAAATGGGCGCGTAGCCCGAAAATTTAGCCAAGGTTTTGACGCAATTAGAGTTAATGGCGCGTGAACGGACCGCAGTCGGGCTTTGCGGCCGACTCACGGTCGGAAAACCCTCCGGAGTTTCACCAGGACCGATAGGTTCCTGAAGGTCTCCAGTCAGGCCGATGCACGCAGCGCGGGCGCTGCCGTGACAGGCTGTGCGAGGCCGATCTCGTCGGCGACCACGTCGGCGATCGCGAGCGAAGAGGTGAGGCCCGGCGACTCGATTCCATAGAGGTGGACGAGGCCCTCGATGCCGTGGGTCGCCGGCCCCTGGATCAGGAAATCGGCGGCCGGATCCTTGGGACCGGAGATCTTCGGGCGGATGCCTGTGTAGCCCGGCATCAGGCGTCCGTCGGCGAGTCCGGGCCAGTAGCTGCGGATCGCCTCGTAGAAGCTCGCCACGCGGGACTCGTTGAAGGTGTAGTCGATCCCGTCGATCCATTCGACATCCGGGCCGAAGCGGGCGCGCCCGGCGAGATCGAGCGTGACGTGGACGCCGAGGCCGGCGTGCTCGGGGATCGGGTAGACCAGCCGGCCGAAGGGGGTCTTGCCGGCGAGCGTGAAGTAGACGCCGCGGGCGTAGTAGGCGGTAGGGGCGTGCGCGGGATCGTAGCCCTCGATCGCGCGGCCGACGTCCGGCGCCCAGAGGCCGGCGGCGTTGACGAGGTAGCGGCATTCCAGCGTGACGGGCTCGTCGCGGCCTGCGGTGACGCGGAAGCCGCCGGGGATGACCTCGGCGCGCAGAAAGGGCGTCTCGAAGGCGATCGCGGCGCCGTGGTCCTCCGCCTCGCCCTGATAGGCGAGCATCAGGCCGTGGCTGTCGACGATTCCCGTGCAGGGGGAGTGCAGCGCGGCGGCGCAGCGCACCTCGGGCTCCCAGGCGCGGGCGGTCTCGGCCGGGATCTCGACGATGTCGTCGACGCCGTTGGCAAGGGCCGTGCGGTGGATCTTCTCAAGCTGGCCGACCTGCTCGTCGGTGGTGGCGACGATCAGCTTGCCGGTGCGCTTGTGCTTGATGCCGTGGCTCTCGACGTAGCCGTAGAGGAGGTGGCGGCCGCGGACGCAGAGCTCGGCCTTGCGCGAGCCGGTGGGGTAGTAGATGCCGGCATGGATCACCTCGCTGTTGCGCGCGGAGGTGTGGGTGCCGATCGCCCCCTCCCCTTCGAGCACCACGACCTCGACCCCGGCCATCGCCATTCGGCGTGCCACCGCCAGGCCGACGACGCCGGCCCCGATGACGATGCAATCCACTCGTTCCATGAGAAATTCCCAATCGCGCCCCAGCGGGCGCCAGTCATCAGATCACGACGAAAACGTATCATCCAATTCGCCAAAGAAACGGCAAACAGGGAGCGGGTGGCAACCCCTTTCGGCGGTCGACGTTAACGCCGACTCCAAAATGTCGCCGGATTTGCTGGCGAAGTTGGAGGTGGCGCTTCCATCCTGGCGGGCGGAAATGATACCAGTTGGCCGGTCAGCGCGTCCCCCGTGGACAAAGACGAAGGATGAGATCGGATTGCGATCAGTATCCTCGCCTTCATTGCGCCGAAATGGACTGTTGCTTGTCTTGAGTAATTCCGGCCGGACGGCGTGTCTGCCGACAGGGTCGTCCCGTTAGCCTAGCATTCGAGGGTGTCATGCGGATTTTGATTACCGGAAACATGGGTTACGTTGGCCCGATCGTCGCCCGTCATCTGCGCACGGTGATGCCGCATGCGCACATCACGGGTCTCGACAGCGGCCTGTTCGCTCATTGCCTCACCAGCGTCGGCCTGCCGGAGCGCGTGCTCGACGAGCAGCTGTTCATGGACGTGCGCGACGTGAAGCCGGAACTGCTCGACGGCTACGACGCCGTGGTGGAGCTGGCGGCCGTTTCCAACGACCCGATGGGCAACCGCTTCGAAGCGGTGACCGACGACATCAACTGCCGCGCAGCGGTGCGGATCGCCGAGATGGCGGTCGCCCGCGGCGTCAAGAAGGTGGTGTTCGCCTCCTCCTGCTCGATCTACGGCGCGGCCGAGGGCGGCGCCAAGAAGGAGACCGACTCGCTTGCGCCGCTGACCGCCTACGCGCGGTCGAAGGTTGCCACCGAGCAGGCGCTGGCCCAGATGGACCGCGGCAACAGCGTCGTCACGGCGCTGCGCTTCGCCACCGCCTGCGGGTTCTCCGACCGGCTGCGCCTGGACCTCGTGCTCAACGACTTCGTCGCCTGCGCGCTGGTCAACGGCCAGATCCAGGTGATGAGCGACGGCACGCCCTGGCGTCCGCTGATCCACGTGGCCGACATGGCCCGCGCCATCGAGTGGGCGATCACCCGCGACAAGTCGCAGGGTGGCGACTACCTCGCCGTCAACGTCGGCACCGACGTCTGGAACTACCAGGTGAAGGACCTCGCGGAGGCCGTCGCCAAGGAAGTGCCTGGCACCACGGTGACGATCAACCTCGACGCGCCGGCCGACAAGCGCTCGTACAAGGTGGACTTCAGCCTCTACCGGCAGATCGCCCCGCAGCACCAGCCGCGCGTGATGCTGGCCGACGCGGTGCGCGACCTGCGCAGCGGCCTCACCGCCTACGGCCTGGCCGACAAGGACTTCCGCACCAACCCGCACGTCATCCGCCTGCGGACGCTGCAGCGCTGGATCGACGAGGGCCGCCTGTCGGATGCCCTGCGCTGGACCAACCCGGAAGCGCCGATCACCGCTGCGGCCTGACGGCCCTGGCAAGCGTCCCGGTAGCGGACGCCCGCATCAGAAGAACCCGGCCCTTGCGGCCGGGTTTTTTCATGCCCGGGGTTCCGGATGGAGGCGCAAAAAAGTCCCCGCTCGGGGGCGGGGACTCGTATCATCGGGGATGCTGCGGTGATGGGCGCCCGAGCGGGCGCCTTGTCACCAGATCTTCCAGGGCGGGTTGCCCTTCTCCCAGAGCTGCTCGAGGACCATCTTGTCGCGCAGCGAATCCATCGATTGCCAATAGCCCTTGTGCCAGAAGGACGCGAGCTTGCCGCGCTCGACCATGCGGTCCATCGGCTCCTGCTCCCAGACGGTCGGGTCGCCGTCGATCAGGTCGAACACCTGCGGTTCGCAGACGAAGAAGCCGCCGTTGATCAGGCCGCCGTCGCCGGCCGCCTTCTCGCGGAAGGCGCGGACCTTGGACATGTCCTCGGTGAGGCCGAGCGCGCCGAAGCGGCCGGGCTGGCTGACGGCGGTGAGCGTTGCCCAGGCCTGCGACGCCTCGTGATGCTTGATCAGCGCGGGGATGTCGACGTTGGCGACGCCGTCGCCGTAGGTGAGCAGGAAGCGCTCGTTGCCGATGATCTCGCGGGCGCGCTTGAGGCGGCCGGCCGTCATGGTCTCGACGCCGGTGTCCAGCACGGTGACGCGCCAGTCCTCGGTTTCGGCGCGGCGCCACAGGATCTCGCCGGTTTTCAGGTCGACGGTGTAGTCGCTGTTGATGGCGTGATAGTTCAGGAAGTAGTTCTTGATGAACTCGACCTTGTATCCGCCCAGCACCACGAAATCGTTGAAGCCGTAGTGGGAATAGATCTTCATGATGTGCCAGAGGATCGGCTTGCCGCCGACCTCCACCATCGGCTTCGGACGAAGCGAGGTCTCCTCGCTGAGACGGCTGCCAAACCCACCGGCAAAGATGACGACTTTCATGGTATCTCGCTCTTCTATGAACGCGGTACAAACACAGGGAGCGAAAGACGAGGCGTCTTCCGCGGGTTGATCACTCGGGTCGCCGCCGGAGCCCGGACCGGCCGGACCCCTGCGGCGGGGACATTCATGCGTCGGCCTGGAGCCGGAGCCCCGACTGGCGGCGCTGGCGGCTGCGCTCCAGCATCGCGCGATGGGCCTTGCGGTTGAAGTACTGGCGAACCTTGTGCGGGCCGAACCAGAACGCTGCCTTGAGGACGTCCACCCAGCCGGGCTTCCAGCCGAGTTCGGCGAGCGTGGCGCGGTGCTTGTCGAAGAGTTCCCGGCGGCCCTGCAGATAGCGCCAGGCGTAGAGCCGCAACAGGTACTTGCGCCGGTAGGTCTCGCGGGCCTCCTCGAACTTCTCGGCGGTGAAGAAGTTGCGGCCGTAGCGCTCGAAGAAGACGTGCCACTCCAGCACACCGCGCTCGTCGTTCTTGGCGGTCGTGTTGGTCTGCGACGCCGCGTGTTCGCGCACCCAGGCGACCGGCTCGTGTACGTAGGCGAGCGCGTGACCGGAGATGATGCGGAACACGACGTCGACATCGCAGCTGAGGACGGAAAGGTCGTAGAACGGATCGCGTTCGTCGATGAACCGGCGGCGCACCATGACGTGGTCGGAGCGGACGACGAGCCAGCCCAGCGTCATCATCGAGGCGCCGATCTCGGCGCCGGAGAAGATCGTGCGATCTTCCGGCAGGCCGCGGTTCGGGATGCCGCCGAGCGAACTTTCGACCTGCGAGGTGACGATGCCGACGTTGGCGCGGTTGCCGGCGGCGGCCACCATCTTCTCGATGGCGTCGGGGCGCAGGCGATCGTCGTGGCAGAGCAGACGCATCCACTCGGCCTCGGCCGGCGCGAGCTTGACGGCCGTGCTCCAGTTGGCCTGGAGCGACAGGACTTCCGGGTTGCGCGCGGTGACGATGGGGACGCGGCGGCCCAGGTTGGCCTTTATGATCTCGGGGGTAGCGTCCTTGCTGGCATTGTCGAGGATGACGTGAACCAGGTTCGGGTAGGTCTGCTCCTGGACGCTGTCGATCACTTCCTGCAGGAACTCCGCGCCGTTGTAGCACGGTGTCACGATGGCCACGAGCGGCTGATCCGACGCGAAGGGCATGCGTACCTACTCCTCATCCGCCGACCACCCGCCCGAACAAAACACTCCGCGGGCTGCGATCGGCGCACGAAACTGATCGACCGAATAACCGGACCCGACGCCTTGAAAAGCTGCCCGTCCCTCGGGCGGCGTAGAGTCGAGGACGGCCCCCGGAGGAGCCGTCCGATCCGTTACCGCGACGTGCGGTAGTAGTAGCTCTTGTAGTTGCCGACGTAGTTCTCGGTGTCCTCGAAGTTCTGATACTTCCCGAGGCGGCGCGGGTCGGCCATGTTGAGGACGACGCCGAGGCACTTCTCGTTGACCGTGTCCTCGGCCCGCAGGATCGAGCGGACCAGACGCCGGGAGGTGAGGCCCCAGGCCACGACGAAGACGAAGCCGTCGATCTCGTGGGCCACGGCGCGCACGTCGATGACGGGGGCGAGCGGCGGCAAGTCGACGATGACGTAGTCGTATTCGGTGCGCGCCCAGGCGAGCAGGTCACGCATGCCGCTGGAAGCCAGCACGTCGCTGGTGTGGAAGAGGCGGCGGCGGACGACGCCCGGCAGGAAATGCAGGCCGGTGTCCTCCTCGATCTTCACCACGTCCTTGACCGGACGGTTGTTGACGAGGACGTCGATGATGCCTTCCTCGGCATCGCCGCCGATCGAGCGGGTCAGGCCGGGGTTGCGCAGGTCGGCGTCGATCAGCAGCGTCTTGGAGCCGCCGCTGGCGATCAGCGAGGCGAGGTTCTTGCTGACCGTGGTCTTACCTTCCTTGGGCAGGCACGAGACCATGCCGATCACCTTGGAGCGGCGATCGTGGAAGGAGATGTCGGCGGTCAGCTTGATGCTGCGCAGCGTCTCGGAGAAGCCCGACATGGGATTCTCGATGGCGTGGCGGTAGACCGACGACAGCGGGCGGAGCGAGCGGTTGCGGCCGTTCTCGTCGAGCTTGGTCTCGGCCGGGCGCAGGCGCTTGACGGGCACCTTGGTGAGCACGCCGAAGAACTCCTGGTCGAGCTCCTGGCGGACCTGGGTGCCGTTGCGGAACGCGCGGTCGTTGAACTCGCGGAGGAAGCCGAGCGCGACGCCCATCGTGCCGCCGATCAGCACCGCGAAGGCCATCACGAACATGCTGTTCGGGCTGCTCTTCTGGGTGGGCGGGGCGGCCTGCGTGATGACGCGGCTGTCGGTGATCGGGAAGGACTGCTGCTGGACGGCTTCCTGGTAGCGCTGCAGGAAGAGCTCGTAGAGGTTCTTGTAGGTGGTCGCCTCCCGCTCCAGCTGGCGCAGGGTGACCAGGGTCTGGTTGTCGGCGGCGTTGGAGCCGACGAGCGCCTGCAGGCTGGCGGAAAGCGCGATCTCGCGCTGCTTGGCGATGTCGTAGTCGCTCTTGTAGCTCTCGGCGATGCGGCGCAGCTCGTCGAAGATCAGGCGCTGCGATTCCTTCATGTCGTTGCGCAGCTGGACGACGCGCACGTGGCCGGAGCCGAGGCGAGGCTCCAGCTCGTTCAGCTGGCGCGAAGCCTCGAGGAACTTCTGGCGGAGGTCGCTGATCACCGCGTTGCCAATGGATTCCGACACGGCCGCCTCGGTCTGGCGGCTCTCGATGATGTTGCGGATCCGGTTGTAGCGGGCCTCGTTGCGCGAGGTGTCGGTGCGGGCGACGACGAGCTCGCTGTTGATCTCGGCGAGCTGCTGCTCGTTGATTGTGCGGCCGTCGGCGGAGATCAGGCCGTTCTCGGCCTTGTACTTCTGCACCGCGAGGTCGGCGGAAAGCGACTGCTGCTTCAGCTCCTCGATGCGGGTGGAAAGCCAGGAGCCGGCACGCCGAGTGGCCTCGTACTTCGCCTCCAGCTGGTCGGTGAGATACTGGTTGGCGACCGCGTTGACGAGGTTGGCCGAAAGCTGGGGATCCGGCGAGGTGTAGCGGATCTCGATCACGTAGGTGAGACGGATGCGCGAGACGAGCAGGCCGCGGCGGATCGATTCCATGATCGCGAGCTTGGCCTTGTCCTCCGGATCGATGGAATCGATCAGCTCCAGCGGGGCTTCCGGGTCGGTGCGGGCGGCTTCCGGGGCGGGCGTCGCCGCTTCGTCGGGCAGCGGCTCGTCCGTTGCCTCGATGCCGGTGAGGCCGCGCACGGAGTTCCAGAGCGAGGTGGTGAGTTCGCGCGCGGAGCCGATGGCCTCGCTGACCGTGCTGGCGGCCGCGTTGCGACCGGTGGAGGAGTAGACCGGGTGATTCGTGAGGTCGAGCTTGTCGATGACGGCCAGGAGCACGTTGTTCGACAGCATCACCTCGACCTGGCTGTCGGCGACCGAGCTGTCGATGCCGCCGCCGGTCTGGGGATCGTAGCTGGTGTCGACACGCGGCACGTTGCGGCTGTCGATCAGGACGCTGGCGCTGGCGGTGTAGAGCGGCTGTGAGGAGGAGAGATAGAACACACCCAGGGCGGCCCCCAGGAGCGTGCAGATGACGACGAGCAGCCACTGGCGGCGGGCGAAGGCCAGCAGGTTCTCCACCCCGGCGCTCTCCACCGACTGATGGGGGATGCCAGTCCTGCGAACGACCTCGGGTCGCTTGCTCATCGTATTAAGCATCTCAATCCCTTGCTTGCACGAGCGTACTTATAAATATGAACGATCCGTCCATCGTTCTTCATATGGGGATGAACGGATCATCCCGAATGTGGCGTAAATTCGCCGAACTCGATCTGACACCCACAAGTTTCGGCCCAGTCCGGATCTCGAAAAGCCTGTGTTGTTTCCATGAAACAACAGGAGTCTCGGGATCATGGCCGACCGCTTCACGGGGCACCGCATTCCAGCGGTACCGCATGGACCTGCACATAGCGTTAGCAGCGGCTTCGGGAGCCCCCTGCAAACGAAAGCTGCTTAACGATATGCAAATCCGTTCGGATACAAACACCACAATTCGACGGCGGATCGCAACGGCGAACTCTCGGGCTGGTAAACGAACGGCACAGGATGGGAGGCCGGTTTCCGTTCAGTCCTGCGCCGCGGACGCGGCGCCGGTGGCGCCGGGTGCAACGGTGACGGCAGGCCCCGCCGCGACCCTCTGGCCGGAGCCGGGCTGGCGGGCGAGCGAGACGGACGCGCCGCTTCCAAGGACCGCCGCGACGAACACCGCCAGACCGGGATACTGGAGCGGGAAACCCAAGGCGGCATGGACGATGAGCATCGCCAGGATGCCGAGGCAGGCGATGGGGAATACCCGCAGGCGCTGCCGCGAACCGACGCCCGCCACGAACACCCTGCCGGCGACCGCGATGACGAAGGCCACGGCTGCCAGGCTGACGAGGCCGCCGGAGGCGATGACGGCGAGATAGAAGTCGTGCGGGACCAGCGCGTTCGGCTCCTGCAGGCATTCGCTGGTCTGATAGAGCTGGAAGATGTCCCTCGCGGTTCCGAATCCGCTGCCGAGGAACAGGTTGGCCTTGGCCGCCTCCCAGGACGCCGACCAGCGGCAGGCGGAGGCGACGCCCTCGTTGGCGATCATCATGCCGAGAAGGGCGATGGCGATCACCAGGAGCACGAGCGCGCGCGTGGTCCAGGTGCCGGTCAGGCGCTGGGCGGTGCTGGCACGCTTCACCGCGTAGATGGTGGAAACGACGAGCAGCCCGATGACGACGGAGAACTGGCCGGCGAGCGAACCCGTCCACGCCAACGCCGCGAGGAAGATGACGAAGAAGCCGCCGAGCAGGAAGATCGATGCCTTCGTCTCGGGCTTCACGCTCACATAGGCGGAGTAGCGCATCGCATCGGCTTCGGAGCGCAGGCGCGAATAGCGGTAGCGGAGCAGCGCGAAGGCCACGAGCGCCAGGACGCCGTAGTAGCAGGCCGCAGCATCGCGATCCGTAAAGGGGCCGATGGCGGCCGGCCCGAGCCGCAGGCCGGGGCCGCCCCACCAGCCGCCGATAAGCGCGGCCAGCGTCAGGCCGACGAGGATGACGCCGGCGAGCATGACGAGGCCGAGCCAGAGCATGAAGAAGCTGTTCTCGTCGCGCGTCAGGTTCATGGCGAGAAGGAATGACAGCGCGGCGGCGACGATTGCGCCGAGCGCGACCAGCGGGCTGCCGCGGTGGACGCCGAGGGCGCCGGAAACTCCGTCGAGCGCGTTGCCTGCTTCGGTCCAGATCGGGTCGGCGAGGCCGAGGGGAAGCCGGACGGTCTGCAAAACGGCGAGGACGGAGACCACGGATACGGCTAGCACCACGCGTCCGGACAGCCGCGCCATCGGCTTGAGGTCGGACGACGGCAGCGAGACGAACACCATGAGGCCGAGGAGCGCGCAGGCGACCGGCGCCGCGTAGCCGGCCCCCCAGTCGGCGGTGAAGGTCGCAAGGGTCACGATCCCGCTGAAGAGCGAGAGCAGGACGGCGTGCTTGGCTGGCGGGTCCTTCAGGGCCATCGGGCATCCGAACCGGTTTGGGGGTCGACGCTGAACCAAGGTTGCCACGTCCCGTCAACCAGGACCAGAACCGAGACTGGCGCGAATGTGCACACGGCAGAGGAAATGATCGGCATCGTCAGCCGGTCAACGTGGTTGCCGCGGTCCTTGGTTGGCGCTTAGATTGGGGCAAAGGGAATGGAATGCCGCGAATTTCGCAGAAAACGAGCGACATGCTCGGACGCCAGCCGCTGATCAGATCGGAGACTGTGTCTCGGCACGGGCTGCAGTCGCTGGCGCTGCTCGCGCTCGTCTGGGCGGGAGGGATGGCCTACGTGGAGTCGTCGGGCGGTGCGAGCGCCGGCGCCGCGCGGACGGATATCGCCTCGGCAGTGAAGCCCGTTCCGCCCGAGGCACTCGGGCTGGCCGAGGCAGCCGACGGCGCCGCCTGGTCGTGCCGTCCGGATGTGCTCGCTACCAGCGACAGCATCCGCGTGGATTTCCTGCTCGCCGACTTGGTGGCCGGCCGTACGCCCACCCCCGCTTCGGTGACAGCCGCCGAAACGGTGGCGCGTCGTTCGATCGGCTGCGCGCCGTTCGAAGGCACGGCGTGGCTGCTGCTGGCGATGGCGCGGCACCTCGGCGGGGACAAGGGCGACGGCGTGCGGCGGGCGCTGGAGATGTCGTCGTTCACGACGCCCAACGAACCCGCGGGGATTTTCCGCCGGGTGATCTTCGCCGACGCCTTTGTGACGAGCGGAGCCAAGGACTTCCTGCCGCCGCTGAAGGACGACGTGCGCCGGTTGGTGGTTTCCGGCGCCGACGAGGCGATCGCGATCGCCTACCGCGACGGTTCGCCTGACCTGCGCGGCATCATCCGGGAAACGGTGGCGGCGCTCGCCGACCCCGTAAGGAAGGCGGCGCACGCCACCGTTTTCGACCGGATCGACAAGGCTCCGCCAATAAAGCCGTGAGAGCGAGACCGGAGGTCCGCCCCGACCGGGCCGGACCGCGATGGGTGCTGCCTCAGGCCGGATGTCAGGCGACACCGCGCAGGGCGCGACGGTTCTCCAGGAACCACTGGTAGGTGGTGCGGATGCCGTCGTCGAGCGGGATGCGCGCCTGCCAGCCGAGCGCCTTCATACGGTCGACGTTCATCAGCTTGCGCGGCGTGCCGTCGGGCTTGCTGGTGTCGAACACGAACTCGCCGCGGTAACCCACGGTGCGGGCGATGCTTTCGGCAAGCTCGCGGATGCTGACGTCGACGCCGGTGCCAAGGTTGAGGTGCTCGGCGCCGGAGTAGGACTTCATGATGAAGACGATGCCGTCGGCGCAGTCGTCGACGTGCAGGAACTCGCGGCGCGGGGTGCCGGTGCCCCAGACGGGAACCGTGGGCGCGCCCGAGGCATGGGCGTCGTGGATCTTGACCATCAGCGCCGGCAGCACGTGAGAGGACTGGAGGTCGAAGTTGTCGTTCGGGCCGTAGAGGTTGGTCGGCATCGCGCTGACGTAGTCGCGGCCGTACTGCTTGCGATAGGCCTGGCAGAGCTTGATGCCGGCGATCTTGGCGATGGCGTACCACTCGTTGGTGGATTCCAGCGGGCCAGTGAGCAGCGCGTCCTCGGTCATCGGCTGCGGCGCAAACTTCGGATAGATGCAGGACGAGCCGAGGAAGACGAGGCGGTTCACGTCGTTCTGGTGCGCGGCGTGGATGATGTTCGCCTCGATCATCAGGTTGTCGTAGAGGAACTCGGCCGGACGGGTGTCGTTGGCGAGGATGCCGCCGACCTTGGCGGCCGCGACGACGATCGCGTCGGGCTTCTCGTCGGCGATGAAGCGCTCCACGCTGTCCTGGCGGCGCAGATCCACGCGGCCGCGGACGGCCGTGACGATCTCGCAGGACTCGGTCGCCAACCGTCGGACGACGGCCGAACCGACCATGCCGCGGTCGCCGGCGACCCAGATGCGCTTACCCTTCAGATCGAAACCAGCCATGTCGTCATCTCCTGGGGGACTTGACGCGGGAGGTGGTGCGTCGGTCCTGTCGGCCGCGGCCGAGCGAGGGCGTCCCGTTGTTGGGAAAGCCTGCCGGCATCGACAGGCGCACGAAACTCATCCGGTCCGGCGCGAGGCGCGGCGGCGCGGCGCCTTGCCGATCGGCACCACCGGGGCCGCTTCCACCGGCGCCGCCTCCAGAGGCGGGACGACCTGGGGGACGCGGTCCGACATGAAGACCTTCGGAGGCCCGGCATTGAGCCGAACCGCCGACAGGCGGCGCGAATGATATACGCCGGTGTCGACGCTGATGCGAGACGGGGCGATCTCCGGCTCGTCCACGGGCGTGTGGCCGTGCACGACGGTGTAGCCGATGTCGACCGGCGCCCGCAGGAAATCGTTGCGGATCCAGAGCATGTCGGCCGCGGCCTGGTCGGCCAGCGGCACGCCCGGACGGACGCCGGCGTGGACGAACAGATACTCGCCGAGCACCAGCGACATGGCGGTCATCTTGAGGAACCGGCGGTGGCTGGCCGGGACGCATTCGAAGAACTCGTCGAGCACCGCCTTGAGCTCGCCGCGGGAGTTCATCTCCTCCGGCACGTCGACGCCGTAGGAGCGGATGGTCTCCAGGCCGCCGAAACTCAGCCAATCCAGGTTGTTGAGCGGATCCTCCAGGAAGCCGAGCATGGCGACTTCGTGGTTGCCGGCCAGGCAGATGCGCTTGAAGCCCGCGGGCGGCGGCATGGTCAGGTGGTCGAGCACCTCGGCGGACTGCGGGCCGCGGTCCACATAGTCGCCCAGCATGACGATCAGCTTGGGGGCCTCGAAGGCCTTGGCGTCTTCGGCGATCATCGCCTCCAGCTTGCGCAGCTGCTCCATGCAGCCGTGCACGTCGCCGATGGCGTAGACGATGGTGTCGGCCAGATCGAACTCAAGCCGGGCGCGACCGTCGTTGACGGCAGGGGCGGATGCCGTGAGGGCCTTCAGGAGATTGCCGAGGAGACGCCTCACGAGCCCCTCCCCTTCAGCCCGCCGCGCAGGGCGGCGCCGCCGGTGCGACCGAGCGATGGAGACGACGATGGAAACCGCTGGAACCTACGCAACATCGGCCTTACTCAATCACGAACGACGCCTGCCAAACAGCAGGACCGAACCCGCCGGCGGATCAACGTCACGGGATCACGCTTCTCGCTGGTAAGCGAGTGCTGGATAAGCCCGTGTTAAGTTGATCTGCACCGTCAGCGAAGCAGTAAATAAAAGCATTACAATCGAGTGCTCAATTTAAGCTCGAATTGGCGCAGCGCACAACAGATTTCGCCGACAAGGATGGAAAATGGTGAACCGCCGCACGACCGTGCTGTGCGGTCCGGACAGGCTCCAGCCTGCGCTTGCACGGGGACGGCTGCGGATTCACGCTCTTTTGGCGTTCCTGTGGACATGATCGGGAAACTTCGGAATCACTGCACCGCCGCATCGGGTCGGCAGGCCAAGGACAACCATGCGCATTCTGCACGTCATTCCCTCGATGAACCCGCAGGACGGCGGCCCGGTGGAGGGCGTTCTCCAGCTCGCCGCGGAGTGGGAGCGGATGGGCCACGTGACGGAGGTTGTCAGCAAGGACGATCCGCGCGATCCGTGGGTCACCGGGTCGGCCGTGACGATCCACGGCATGGGGCCGAACACGAAATCCCTGACGGTGCTCGGGCGACGCCCTCCCCTTGCCGGTTATGGCTACACGCCCCGGCTGGCGCCTTGGCTGGCGGCCAACGCCGGGCGCTATGACGGGGTGATCGTCAACGGCCTGTGGAACTACCTGTCGCTCGGCGCGCATCGCGGCCTGATGCAGGCCGGCGTGCCCTATCATGTGTTCACGCACGGCATGCTTGACCCCTGGTTCAAGGAAAGCATGCCGCTGAAGCACCTGGCCAAGCAGGCGTTCTGGCTGTTCGCCGACGGCCCGCTGCTGAACGACGCGGCCGCCGTGCTGTTTACCACCGAGGAGGAGCGGGAGCTCGCGCGCAACCAGTTCCGCCCCTACCGGATCCGCGAGAAGGTGGTGGGCTACGGCACCGCCGACGTGGAGGGCGACCCGGAGCGGCAGGTGGAGGCCTTTCTTGCGGCGCAGCCGCAGCTGCGGGGCAAACGCACCCTGCTCTTCCTCAGCCGCATCCATCCGAAGAAGGGCTGCGACCTGCTGGTCCAGGCGTTCGGACGGATCGCTGCCGAGCATCCCGACGTCGACATCGTGATCGCTGGACCGGACCAGGTGGGCATCAAGGCCTCGTTGGAGGCCCTGGCGCGGGAAGCGGGCGTCGCGGACCGCATCCATTGGCCGGGCATGCTGACGGGCGATGCCAAGTGGGGCGCGTTCCGGCACGCGGAGGCGTTCATCCTGCCCTCGCATCAGGAGAACTTCGGGGTGGTGGTGGCGGAGGCGATGGCGCTCTCCAAGCCGGTGCTGATCACCAACAAGGTCAACATCTGGCGGGAGGTGGAGGCGTCCGGCTCCGGCATCGTCACCACCGACGACGTGGACGGCGCCGTGGCGCTGATGCGGCGCTTCCTGGCGCTGAGCAGCGCCGAGCGGGAGCGGATGGGCGCGCAGGCGCGCGACACGTTCCTGAAGTGCTTTCACGTCACGCAGTTCGCCAGGAACGTGCTCGCCGTGATCCGGGAAGGCTTGCCGCGGGCGGCCGATGTCGCGTAGGACGTCGGCACGCCCAGCCGTTTCCGTCGTCCGGGAGACCGCACCAACACCTTGTGGTAAGCGTCCTCTGTCATAAAGGTCGCGTGGACCACGAAAGTCGCTGCCTATGTTCGTTCCGCAGATCCTGATGATCCCTTTCATCCAGCTGGGCTTGTCCTACTGGATGTCGGTCGCGACGCTGATCGCGGTGACGATGCTGTGGTTCTGGCGCCGGACGCTGATGACCGGGTTCGTCGAAGACTTCGGATACCGGCCATTGCTGTTCGTGATGATGACCCTGGTTCCGATCATCACCTCGCCGCTCGCCTCGGACATGCAGGCGGCGCTGCGGACCGGCCGCGAGGCGCTGATCTTCTTCGCCATCACCTTGCTGTTCGGGCGGATGCTGGTCTTCATGGACCGCAAGCTGATCGACCGTTCGCTGAACGCCACGCTGTTCGTGACGGTGTGCCTGACGATGCTGGCGATCGTGCAGGCCTACTACTTCGCACGAAGCACCTATTTCGGCATTCCGCACGAGTACTTCATCGCCAACTCCAACACGCTGCCGAACCAGCTGGACCTGATCTACTCCAAGATCCGGCCGATGGGGACGTTCGGGGAACCCTCCTACTTCGGGTTCGTGCTGTTCTCGTTCTTCTACGCCTTCTCGCCGCTGCTCGACGAATGGCGGCGCGCGTGGGTCCTGCTGTTCTTCATCGCCGTGGTGATGCTGCTGTCGCAGAGCCTGTCGTTCTTCCTGTCGATGGGCGTCTATATCAGCTACTACGCGCTGGAGAAGCGCTACATCACCCCGGGCAAGTTCGTGCTTTCCGGGGTGCTGGTCGGCTCGATCCTGCTCGGGAGCGGCCTGCTCGACCACTATGTGGAGCGCATCACCAACATCGCGGACCAGAGCCAGGAGCTTTCCGGCTTCGTGCGCATCGTCGGCCCACTCCTGCTGCTGCCGGAGTATCTGGCGCGCTTCCCGTTCGGTAATTCGTTCGAGAACATGGAGTATACGCTGGCGCCGATCGTGACCTATCCGATCAAATGGGGCGAGTTCCTGAACAACGGGTTGTGGAACTTCTTCTTCGGCTACGGTTTCGTCGCGATCATCCTGGTGCCGGTGCTGTTCCTCAGCATCCGGGAGAACGCGACGCGCGTCTACATCTTCATGTGCCTGTTCTGCAACGGCGGCTTCCTGTCGATCGACAAGGCCGGCGTGTTCCTGATCGCGGTAGGGCTCTATCGCTCGCTGACCTACTCCGTCCCGCTGATCAAGCAGGAGGAGGAAGAGGCGGAAGAGGAGGCGGAGTCCATGATGGTGACGCCGCTCGACCAGGTCCTGCAGCGCGCGCCGGGGCCCAAGGCGCTCTGACCGGCGCCGCCGGGCAGGCGGCGGCCGGCGACCGGCTCCGGTCCGCTCAGGTCGTTTCCAGGAAATTGCGGCGCTTGCGAAGCGGCTTAGCTGGGTTGCCGCCGTAGACCGTCCAGGGCTCCAGGTCCTTGAAGGTCGCCCCGCAGCCGCCGAGCACCGACCCCTCGTGGGCGGTCACGCCCGGGCCGACGAAGGCGTTGGACGCGATCCAGGCGTAGCGACAGATCCGGATCGGCTTGGTGTAGAGCTGGAAGGTCGGACTGTCGATGTCGTGGGTGCCGGCGACGAGGTGGCTGTACTGGGAAACGATGGCGTAGTCCTCCAGCACCACCTTGTCCTGGTTGTAGCAGACCACGTCCCAGCCCATCACCGCGTAGTCGCCCATCTCCAGGTTGGGCGGATACCAGATCCGGGCGCTGCCGTAGACGCGCGCGCGCCGGCCCATTCTCGCGCCGAAGGCCTTCAGGAGGAGACGCCGCCAGGGATGGAGGGGCGGAGGCGTCCAGGAGGCGAGCAGCAGCCAGGTGACGCCCCAGACCGCCCGCCGCATGCGATGGGCCAGCGAGAAGCTGGCGCCGCCGCGCAGCGCGTCCGTCTCGGAGGCGTCGAGGATATCAAGGCGTTGGTCGGGGGTCTTGTCCGTCATCGCTTCATCCGAACCGGCAAACCGGATCCAAACCGGCGGGGGCCGAAGGGCCGGGCCGCCCGTCTGATGCGAAAACGCGAGACTCCGGACAACCGAAGCCTCGCGCCTCCAAGGTCAGGCAGGCGGCCGGGAGGGCCGCCCGATGCGATCACTCGGTGCCCATGCGGCGCGACAGCGCCTCGCGCGCGACGACCTTGATGTCGGACTGGACCATGTCCTTGACCAGCTGCGGGAACGGCGTGGAGTGGCTCCAGCCGAGCTGCTTGCGGGCCTTGGCCGGATCGCCGAGCAGCAGATCCACTTCGGTCGGGCGGAAGTAGCGCGGGTCGATGGCGACCAGCTTGCGGCCGTTGGCGGCGTCGTAGCCGACCTCGTCGACGCCTTCGCCCTTCCACTCCAGATTGACGCCGACTTCCTTGAAGGAGAGCTCGACGAACTCACGGACGGTGTGCGTCTCGCCGGTGGCCAGGACGTAGTCGTCGGGGTTGTCCTGCTGCAGGATCAGGTACATGCCTTCGACGTAGTCCTTGGCGTTGCCCCAGTCGCGCTTGGCGTCGAGGTTGCCGAGCCACAGCGTGCTCTGGAAGCCGTGGTGGATGGCGGCCACCGCGCGGGTGATCTTGCGGGTGACGAAGGTTTCGCCGCGGGTCGGGCCCTCGTGGTTGAAGAGGATGCCGTTCGAGGCGTGCATGCCATAGGCCTCACGGTAGTTCACCGTGATCCAGTAGCCGTAGAGCTTGGCGGCGGCGTAGGGGCTGCGCGGGTAGAAGGGGGTGGTCTCCTTCTGCGGCGTCTCCTGCACCTTGCCGTAGAGCTCGGACGTGGAGGCCTGGTAGAAGCGGACCTTCTTCTCCAGCTTCAGGATGCGGATCGCTTCCAGCAGACGGAGCGTACCGATACCGTCGGCGTTGGCGGTGTATTCCGGGGTCTCGAAGGAAACCTGCACGTGGCTCTGGGCGGCCAGGTTGTAGATCTCGTCCGGCTGGGTTTCCTGGACGAGACGGATCAGGTTGGTGGAATCCGTCAGGTCGCCGTAGTGCATGAAGAAGGAGGTCCGTCCTTCATGCGGGTCGCGGTAGAGATGATCGACGCGCTCGGAGTTGAACGACGACGACCGGCGCTTCACGCCATGTACTACATAGCCCTTGGCGAGCAAAGACTCGGCGAGAAGAGCACCGTCCTGGCCCGTGACGCCGGTAATCAAAGCAACTTTCATCGATTCTCACCTAAAATTGTGTTCCGGTCGGGAGGCTAGCGGCAGGGGCCGCCTTCATCAAGACCCTACCGCCGAGAGACGAGATCGTCGTTAACGCGGTGCAGCATATTTGCCGGAACCGATTTCGACTTAGGATATAATGAACTTCGCATTAAACTGCTTGTCGTTCCGCGGCTTCCGGGTAAGCGGGCCGGGCGGTTCGGTCTTGTCCGATCCACCCGGCCGAGCCGCGTCACGCGGTACGGGCCGACGCCGCGCGGGGCGCGAAGTGGGCGTTGAGGAAGGCGATCAACGGCTTCTCCACCAGGAAGTGCATGATCACCCCGCCTGCCGTGGCGAGCACGGTGACGCCGGCCAGCACGACGTAGACGTTGGTGTCGGGAAGCACCTTGGCCCAGACCGTGAGGAGGATCGAGATGATCGCGGGGTGGATGAGATAGACCGCATAGGAGGCGTCACCGAGCACGTGGGCGAGACGCTCGATCGGGTTGGCGCAGCGGGTGACCCCCAGTCCGACGAAGAGGATCAGCGCCGACATGCAGCCGAGAACAAGCACGTCTCGCAGCACGCCGATCTCCAGGCCGAGGACATAGGTCGCCACCATCAGCAGCGACGACAGGCCGACCAGCACGGGCAACTGCAGCCTGCCGGGCAGAACCGGGATCGAGCCGTTGCGCAGCAGCAGGTTGCCGAAGATCAGGCCCAGACCGAACTCCACGTTGGCCGGGTTGCAGAAGAAGTCGAGCAGGCGCGCCTCGTAGAAGCCGACGTAGCCGAGATCGCGGAGCGGCACGTAGACAAGCGGGGACGCGCACCAGAGCACCAGGATCCAGGTGCGGCGGACGGCCATCAGCATGGTCAGGCCGAAGACGATGTAGAACAGGAACTCGTGGCGAAGGGTCCAGATCTGGTCGGGCTTCACCTCGCCGACCGGCCACAGCAGGATCGCGCGCCAGTAGGGCAGCAGGTCTTCCGGAGCGCCGCGGCCGAGGACACGCAGACCCAGGTAGACCAGGATACAGACCCACATGAACGGGATGATGCGGATGAACCGCTTGATCATGAAGTCGACGAAGCCGAGCCGCGCCGTGTAGGTGCGGCTGTCAAAGGTGGCGTAGCTGATGATGAAGCCGCTGATGACGAAGAACAGGTCGACGCCGACCCAGCCCATCTCGAAGAACTTGCCCGGGCTGACGCCGAAGTACTTCGGAAAGGCGATCATGCCGGCGGCGTGCGTGATCACGACCATCAGCGCCGCCAGGCCGCGGAGGTACTGGACACCGACGATATCGCGCCGGGCGGCGCTCGGCGCCGGCACCACGGCCGCGGTCGGAAGAATGGTGGGTGTGGGGACGTCCATCGCCGCTTTCCTCTAACGCACACGCTCCGATAGCCGCCGTGGTCGGCAGGTCCGCCGAGGGCAAAGGATCCCGGATCCTTCGCGCGGTGGCGCGAAAGACATGGATCCGCGCCAGGGCCGGCATCGGACTTCGATTGAAGTTGAATGTGGATGGCCGGCTTTTAGCCGGCGTGAGCTTCGACTACAGCTTACGCTGTCGTGTAATCACTTACTTCACAGCAGATGGACACTTCGGGCCTCCGTCGGTGTTTTTTAACCATCTACCCCAAATCAACCGCCGCTAATCGAGTAATTTGAAGTAAATCATATCTTGCATTATGCGACGGCGCTCGGCGAGGTCAAGCGACAGGCCCTTCAAAGTATCGTTTAGCTTAATAACGTTGTTTACCAACTCACCGTCATCGTCACTTTTGACGGGGGGTGTGTCGGCGGGAAGCTCTATATTGCCTTCTTCCGTGAGATAACTACGGATTGCCGGATCGGTGAACTCGAGCAGGGGCTTGCCAAATGCGGCATTCCCTATGATTCGGTTGCCCTTGGGCACACCAAGCTCATCGTCGAGGATGTTGACGAGTTCAGGATAGCGGCTCTTCCAGGGCTCGGTCGCATAAGGCATCGCGTCGAGGTTCTGACGCAGCTGGCCGCCGGCGGTCATGTCCTTTTGCCAGTTGAGGCCCCGGTCGTCGAAATGGATGGCGGGGCGGCGCGTCCAGAGGAAGACGTTGTTCTTGATCAGGTGATCACGGCCACCGCCGAGGACGACGGCGCGGTGCACCCGCACGAAGACGTTGCGGGTGAGCTCGACGCCGCTGAACTGGTCGTCGAAGTAGACGCCCGTGACGAAGGCCTGCTCCGGCGCGCCCCAGCCGATATCGTGCAGGTAGTTGCCGGTGATCACGTTGCCGCGCATCGTCCAGTCGCGGCCCATGTAGATGGCGCCGGCGTCGTTGGTTTCGCGCAGGACGTCCTCGATCTCGTTGTTCTCCACCCGGTGGTCGTTGCCGCCGAGGACGACGGCCGAGTGGGGCCCGTGCGCCAGGTAGGAGCCGCGCAGGGTGTTGCCGACGCCGTGCAGTTCAACGCCCGGCCGGTAGGTGGGGCTGTCCTGGCCGAAGCGGACGACGGCGCTGTTGGCGATCACGACGTCGCCGCGGCCGAGCGACGGCCGGTCTCCGGAGTAGACGGTGATGCCGGTCTCGGCAGTGTCGGCGACGACGCAGCGCTCGACGGTCAACCGGCGGGAACCCTCCACCATGACTCCGCGCGAGCCGGTGTTGCGGATGCCGCAGTCGCGCAGGGTGATGTCGTCGCCGCCGGTGAAGGCGACGACATCGCCGAGGGTGTTGGCGAGTTCCAGCTTCTCGATCAGCAGATTGTTGCTGCCGTTCACCGCGAAGATGCTCTTGGTGACGGCGACCTCGACGGGCGCGCCGGGATCGAGCGGGAGGAAGATGGCGCGATCGGCGGCCGCATCGAGGTAGTACTCGCCGGGCTGGTCGAGCGCCGCGATCGCGTTCACCGCGGCGATGCGGAAGGGCATGTCCTCGCGCAGGTCGAGCGGGGCCTGGAAGCGGCCGATCCGCAGGCTGTCGCCGTCCGGCTCGCCCGGCAGGATCGGGACCGTTTCGTAGGCCCAGTCGGACACGAAATAACCGGCGAGCAGCGTGTTGGGGTCGCGGGCCCAGGCCGCCGCGTGCTCCGGCGGGACGGTGACGCGGTAGCCGTCGGGGTCGGCGGTGGCTGTCGCCTCGCTCCAGTAGCCCTCGTCCGGCCAGCGGGCGGGGCGGAAACGGCGGCCGTTCTGGACCAGCTCGAAAGCCGAATCCGGCGTGCCGACATAGGCGCCGCGCGGCCGCAGCTTGCGATCGCCGGGCAGGCCGAGGTCCTTGAGATCGACGACCAGCGCCTTGCCGAGCAGCGCAGGGGCAACGTCAGGCGCAGCGGCCAAATCGGCCTCCGCAACGGGACGGGTGGGGGCGGCGACTGAGCCCAGGACGGAAGTGGATCCATCGGCTGCGCCGCGGATGACGAAGGGTGTCCCCGGCACACCGGACTCGGCTCGGGTCAGGGAGATGATGCGGTCGACCCGGTGGACGCCGGATACGAGTTCGATGGCGATCGGCTCGTCGGGCGCGTCCTTGCGGATCTCACGGGCACGATCCACCGCGGCCGTCAGGCTGCGGACCGAAGCCGGCGTTTCCTGCGAAAGGGTCGGATCCACGAGGATGGTCGCCGCCGGCGCGGGATGGCCGGCCAGCATCACGGCCGCTAGGCCGCCCAGAGGAAGGTATCGCATCCCAGCTCCGATTGTCGTCCAGCGTGAACGCCCCCGCAGGGACGCTTATTCCGCCCCCGTTCGCCTTATTTGTGAACGAGCTTCGACGTGTCGGAGTGGATCGGCGCGATGACGCGCGTCGGAGCGGCAGTTGCCGGTGCTTCGGCCCGAAGCTCGGTTTCGAACAGCAGGCTCTCGAACTGCGCCAGCGCTTCCGGCTTGGAGAGGCGACGGGCCAACCGCAGGCGCGACTCGGCGGTGCCGGCTTCCTCCGGATTGGTGACGAAACGCTCCATGGCGGCCGCGAGCGCGATCGCATCGCCGGGAGGAACGATGACCGCCGCGTCCTTCAGGAAGGCGGCGAGCTCGGTACCCTCCTGCGCGGTGACCAGGATCGGCTTGCCGGAGGCCAGCATGCCGCCGAGCTTGGACGGCAGCACCAGGTCGGCGACGTCGGCCTGCTGCGGCAGCAGGTGGAGATCGGCCAGCGCCAGGAATTCGCCCAGCCGCTCGTAGGGCTGGAACGGCAGGAAGCGGATGTTCGGCAGAGCGCCGAAGCGGTCCATCAGGGCCTGCTTGGCGGGCCCTTCGCCGGCGATGACGAAGGTCATGTCGATCTTGCCGCAGACGCGCGCGACCGCTTCCAGCAACACGTCGAGACCCTGCTTGACGCCGATGTTGCCCGAGTAGAGGCCGACCACGGTGCCGTCGGGAATGCCCAGTTCGGCCCGGTAGGGGCTCGGTCCGGCCATCGGCTTGATGTGGTCGAGGTCGACCCAGTTGCGGACGATGGACAGGCGGCGCGGGTTGACGCCCTTGCGCAGCAGCTTCTCCGACATGCGGTCGCCGATGGTGACGACGCGCTTGAAGCGGCGGACGATGAAGCGGTCGAACATTTCGCCGACGCGCTTGGACAGGCCGCGGCCCTCCAGGTGACCCATGGCGAAGGCCGCCTCGACCTCGAGATCCTGGACATGCAGCACCGAACGGGCGCCGGTCAGCTTGGCCATGAGGAGGGCCAGCGGCGTGACGAACAGCGTCGGCTCGACACAGATGATGGTGTCGGGACGCTTGCGCAGCACCTGCCAAACGAAGGCCGGAGCCGAGGTGACCGCGAAGCTCAGCGGCGCCAGCATGCGCCAGATCCCCTGCATCGGCTTGCGCAGAAGCAAAGGACAGCGGATGACGTGCACGCCAGCAAGGTTTTCAGAGGTGAATCCGAAGGTGGAGTAGTCGCCCGTGATGGTCCAGCCAGGATAGTGCGGAGGCGTGGTAACGACCGTCACGTCAACGCCCTGCCCTGCGAGAAATTCGCCGAGTTCACCCGTGCAACGACCAGCACCCGCAATTTCCGGCGCATAATTGATAGCGTACACGATAGCGCGTCTGGTCATCACAAATCCCTTGAAATACTTACGCTGGACTCAACTACGGCTCGAGCCGAACAGCTTCAATTAGACAGGGCCATCCTCGAAACAATTTTTGTTATACTTACTTGGGGTCGCTGGACCTGGCATGATGGTGCGCGGCGAAAATAGGCCTGCGCGCGTCAAACATACCCTAACATCACATCTACAATTCTCATCATCATCGAAAAGCGGTTGGACATCAATCTCCTGTTTGCGGGGGGCGACAGGTTCGCACCGCCAGAATGGCTACACTTTTCCGTGTAACCTTTTCAAGCGGCTGAAGGTTCCGGGCCATTCACCATATGATTAGAAATCAGAGTTGTAGCAGGGTGAGGCTTTTTGAACACGCCGCGCGTCCAGCTGCAAAGTCGTTGACGGTGGATAACCATACCGCGTCAAACGGCTTGCCCTCGCGCCGCCCCCTGCGTAGTTTCATGCCGCGCCGCACACAACGGCTCGGCCCATCATGGAACGTTGTGGACGAGACACCGTTCGGTTTCGCAGCTGCGGATCGTGAAGCAAACCGATAAGTATTCAGTCCCAATTTACCCGAGCCATTGATAAATGCCATCCGAGAAGCGGTCAGTCCGGTCCTACCTCGCCCGTGTCGATCGGCGATTCCTGGAGTCATCCGCGGTGATGGCGATCCAGATCCTGGGACTGGCGATCGCCTTCATGACCACGGTGATCGTGACGCGGCATCTGGATACCGATGGTTTCGGCCGCTTCAGCGTGCTTCTGAACGCCATCGTGATCATCTCGTCGGCGGCCAACCTCGGCTTCCACTACGTGCTCCTGCGCGAGACCAGCAAATCCCAGAGCGAGGATGAGGCGGCCGTCGCGCGACGGAAGGTCGCCGCCGCCTCGATCGCGGTGACGGGGGTCTCGGCGGTCGTGTCGCTGGCGTTCGCCGGCTTCATCATCGCGACGATGACGATCACCGCGATGTCGGCGCTCCTGATCGGCCTGCAGATCGCCGGCGTGGCGATCGGCGACGCGTTGTGCGGCGCGTTGCGCGGCTTCGGCCACAACCTCCTCTACCAGACCGTCACGCTGACCCGCACCGTGCTGATTTTGGCGGGGGTCGTGGTCTACACGCAGGTGAGTCCCGAGCATGCGACCATGGAAGGGATCCTGTGGATCTACACCGCGGGGGCCTTCGCAATCATTCCGGTGGTGGCGCTCTACCTACGCCGCGCGGGCATGGCGCTGCGCGATTTCGGAACCGAGCTGATCTGGCCGGTGATGAAGGAAGGCGGCCCGTTCATCATCACGGTGACGCTGAACCTGGCGAACCGCCGCGTCCTGACGGTGCTGATGCCGCTGTTCGTGTCGCTGAGCGAGGTCGGCGTGTTCGCGCTGGCGCTGACGCTGTTCAACGCCTACACGACGCTGGTCTACGCGCCGGTGGTGACGATCACGGCGCGGATGGGCCAGGCGATCGGCGCCAAGGACATCCCGGCGCTGCAGCACCAGATGAATTTCGGTGCGCTCTTGAGCGGGGTGATGGCCATCGCGGGCGTCGCCGGCGTCCTGGTGGTCGGGCCGTTCCTGCTCGACCTGCTTTTCGGGCCGAACTTCGCGGGTGCGAAGTGGCCGCTGTTCTTCCTCTGCGCCGCGCTGGTGGTGGACTCCTGCTTCGGGCCGACCGGCGAGGTGCTCTGGCTGTCCAACCGCATGCGGCTGGCGGTTCTCCTGGAGGCGAACCGCGGCGCGATGGTGCTGGTCGGAACGTTCATCCTCGTCCCGATCTACGGTATCGCCGGCGGCGGGCTCGGGTTCCTGTTCGGCGTGCTGATCGCCGACTGCATCCAGGCCTATATCGTCTGGAAGGAAGTGGGCGTGAAGCCCGCCATCTTCGCCCTGGCACCACGCATGTTTCCGTGGCTGCGCCTGCGCACTCTTTGATGATGTGTACTACTTCGTATTAAGTCCGCTCCGCTATAAAAGCCGGACTCCAGACTTGGATCCACCTTCGTCCGGTACATCGCAAGCGGTTTCATCGGGAACTGAAATGATCTTCACGAAATCTCCCCTCGACGACGGCTACACCATCGACCTGGAACCCCGCACCGACGACCGCGGCTTCTTCGCTCGCGTTTTCTGCGAGAACGAGTTCGAGAAGGCCGGCCTGGAAACCCGCTACGTCCAGGCCAACAACTCGCTGAGCCGGATCAAGGGCACCCTGCGCGGCATGCACTACCAGCTGCATCCGGCAGCGGAAGTGAAGGTCGTGCGCTGCATCCGCGGCAGCCTGTGGGACTGCATCGTCGACCTGCGGCCGCAGTCGCCGACGTTCGGCAAGTGGTTCGGGGCGGAACTCTCGGCGGAGAACCGGCGCATGATGTACGTGCCGCGCGGCTTCGCCCACGGGTTCATCACGCTCACCGAGGATGCCGAGGCGCTCTATCTGGTCAGCGCGTTCTACTCGCCCTCGCACGAGCGGGGCTTGCGCTGGAACGATCCGCGGTTCGGCATCGAATGGCCGATCGAGCCCAAGGAAATTTCCCAGAAGGACGCGAACTGGCCGGATTTCGATCCCACGCTGCACGGCGTCGACGCCTTCCGCGACCTGCCCTGACCTTTCTCAACACGCGTCCCTTCGCGGACGCCGCATCACGCGATACCAGGAATTCCCACCGATGATCATCGTCGATACCGCCATCAAGCAGCGTGAAGCGACCGGCAAGCCCGTCATGGTCGGGGTGTTCGGCAGCGGCTTCATGGCCACCGGCGCCATCGTCCACGCCGAGCGCAACATCCCCGTGCTGCGCTACGCCGCGATCTGCAATCGCAACGTGGAACGGGCGATCGCCTCCTTCATGAAGGCCGGGATCTCCCGCGACGACATCGTCGAGCCGAAGTCGCAGGACGCGTTCGAGGATGCGCTCGCCCGCGGCAAGCGCGTGGTGACCGACGACCCGATGCTGATCGTCCGCTCGCCGGCGATCGAGATCGCCTTCGAGACGACCGGCGCGGTGGAATACGGGGCGCACGTGATCAGCGCCCTGATCGAGGCCGGCAAGGACATCGTCTCGCTCAACGTCGAGCTCGACGCCACGGTCGGCCCGCTCTTGAAGAAGAAGGCCGACAAGGCCGGCGTGATCCTGACCGGCGCCGACGGCGACCAGCCGGGCGTGACGATGAACCTCGTCCGCTACGTGCAGTCGATGGGGCTTCGGCCGATGGTCTGCGGCAACATCAAGGGCCTGCAGGACACCAAGCGCAACCCGACCACGCAGGCCGGGTTCGCCAAGCAGTGGAACCAGACGCCGTCGATGGTGACGAGCTTCGCCGATGGCACCAAGATGACCGCCGAGCAGGCGATCGTCGCCAACGCGGTGGGACTCAAGGTTCCGCAGCGCGGCATGTTCGGGCGCGACATGCCCGGCGGCCACGTGGACGAGATGGTGAGCTTCTACGACTTCGACCAGGTGAACGCCCTCGGCGGCATTGTCGACTACGTGGTCGGCGCCAAGCCGAGCCCCGGCATCTACGTGCTGGCTGCCACCCACGAAGGCGATGACAACGCGGCCTTCTACCTCGACCTTGGCAAGCTCGGAAAAGGCCCGCTCTACAGCTTCTACACGGCCTGGCATATGACCACGCTGGAGTTCGGCATCTCGATCCTCCGGACCGCGCTCTGCCGCGACGTGATCATCGCGCCGAAGGACGGGCCGTGCGTCGACGTGGTGGCCACCGCCAAGGTGGACCTGAAGCCGGGCGACGTGATCGACTGCATGGGCGGCTACCTCACCTACGGCGTCGGCGAGAACTACGAGACGAGCCGCGCCGAGAACCTGCTGCCGATGGGCCTTGCCGAAGGCGCCCGGCTGAAGCGCCCGGTGCCGGTCGACCATGTGCTGACCTACGACGACGTGGAACTGCCGGCCGATACGCTGATCTGCAAGCTGCGCGCCGAGCAGGACGCCATGTTTCCCGTCGCCGGTTTGAGCGAGCCGATCCGCCGTTCGGCGAACGCCTGAACCCCGGAAGGGTGTGCCATGTCCGAGTACAAAGCCTCGATCGCGGTGTTGATCACCTGCTTCAACAGGCGGGAGACCACCCTCGCCTGCCTCGAAGCCCTGCACCGGTCCGTGCCGGACGACGTCCACGCCAAGGTTTTCCTTGTCGATGATGCGAGCACGGACGGGACGGCGGCGGCGGTCGCCCGGCGTTTTCCGCACACCACCATCATCCACGGGGACGGGAACCGGTTCTGGAACGGCGGCATGCGGCTCGCCTGGCAGCACGCGATCCCCAGCCAGCCGGATTTCTATCTCTGGCTGAACGACGACCTGGCGATGGCGCCCCACACCATTTCGACGCTGTTGAAGGGCTATGCCGCAAAGGCGGCGGAGGTGGGCCGGAAGGTGATCATGGTGGGCCGCACCACCGATCCGGTCACCGGCAAGACGACCTACGGCGGCTATGCCCGCGCTCCCGGCGTGTCGCGGCTTCGCTACCGTCTGCTGGAGGACGGCGAGAGCGAGTGCTACACGATGCACGGCAACTGCGTGCTGATCCCGGCGCAAGCCGTGAAGGACGTCGGCATCCACGACGAGGCCTACACGCACGCCTTCGGCGACGTCGACTACGGCCTGCGCGCCGGCAAGGCCGGGTACCGGATCTTCCAGTGCGAGGAGCCTGTCGGCCAGCAGGAGCACAACGAGGCCTACGTCCACAAGACGTCGGTGCTGACGCTCGCCAACTGGCGCTTCATCCTGTTCAGCCCGAAAGGTGTTCCCCTGAAGGAGTGGCTCCACTTCTGCCGCGAGCACGGCGGCGGTCTGTGGCCGGTGAACTTCCTGACCCGCTACGCCAAGATGATCCGCATGGGGCTTTCCTCCGGCCGTGCGCTGACGCCCACCACCAAGTAGGCGGCACGGCGCCCGCAGGTTCGAAAGGCCGGCTCGCGCCGGCCTTTTTCGTTTCAATGCCCACCCTCTCGCCTCTGTCGACCCGGTCTTAAAGCCTCGTTCAACCGTCCTATCGTAGAAATCCTTATCCGATGGCGAGGATCGCCATTGTGCACGGGTTTAGGGGGAATGGGCGATGCTGCTGGATACGCGGGATCTGCCGCTCGGACCGGCGGCGTTCGACCGGTCCGTACGGGCCGAACCGCTCACAGTCCGTGTCGAGGCGCTGGACCGGGCCTTGGCCGGCCGGCTCTGGACGGCGATCGAAGCCACTGGGGGATGTCCGGCGACCGTTTTCCAGAGCCGCGCCTTCGTCGAGGCCGCCCTCGGGCTGCCGGCCCAGGGGCGGTCCGTCGTGGCGATCGCCGAACGCGGCGGGCGGCCATGCGCCCTGCTCGCCCTCTCGGTGCGACGGGAGGCGGGGGTGCGCATCGCACGCGGCCTCGGCGCGCCCTATGCCCAGTATGACGATGTGATGGGAATTCCCGGCGACATCGATGCCGTGTCCGGCATCGTCGCCGCGGCGCTCGGGTCGGGCGCGTTCGACGTCCTGCTGCTGCGCCGGGTCCGGGCCGACAGCGCCCTCGCCCCTGTGCTCGCCGCCCGGCGCGCGCCATACGCCAGCGATGGCGCGCCGGTGCTCGATCTTGCCTCGCACCGCACCTTCGAGGCCTTCCTATCGAGCCTTCCCGCCAAGAAACGGCAAAATCTGAGACGCGGCCGGCGTGACCTTGAGGCGGCGGGTCCGGTCACGTTCGCGGTCCACACCGGGCGAGACGCGCGTCGGCCGGCGCAGGTTGCGCTGGAACTCAAGCGTCGCTGGATCCGCGACACGGGGCGCCTGTCGCCGGCTCTTGCAAGCGGCGCGGCCGATGTCCTGCTCGGTGAACTCGCGGAGGCTGGCGACGACCAGATGGCTGTCTCCGTCCTGGCCGTGGCGGACCGGCCCGTGGCGATGGAGATCGGCCTGCGCGTCGGCACGTCCTATGCGGCGTTCCTCGGCGCGCTGGACATGGACTTCTCCCGCGCCAGCCCGGGCAGCGTTCAGATGGCCGAAACCATCCGCTGGTGCTTCGAGAGCGGGCTGACGCACTACGACCTGCTGCCGCCGCTCGATCCCTACAAGGCGCGGTGGACGTCGACGTGCGTGGCCGTCGCGGACACCGGCATCGCAGCGAGCGCTGCCGGGCGTCTCTGGCTGGAGCACTGGCACCTCGGCCTGCGGCCGCGCCTCAAGGCACTGACCGAGCAAGCGGTCTCTGCAGTCCCACGCCTGTTGCGCCGGACGGCCCCGAACCGCGCCGAACCGGAAGCTTAAGGCCGTTGGTCGCAGCCGGTCCGGAAGGTGCGAAGGGCCGCCTAGAACTGGAAGTAGACGAAGGCTTTCACGTCCGACATGCGCGAGAGCGCCACCAGGAGAAGAAACGCCGTGGCGGCCGCCCAGGTGTGCGTGGGGCGAAAGGTCGGCACGGAGAGGCGCGGCATCAGCGGGCGGCGACCCTCCGGCCGGTCAAGGATCTCCTGCGAGTTCGGCAGGAACAGCGCGATGCCCGCCCCCACCAGCAATACCGCTTCCGGATAGGCCTCGGCGAAGCGGCGCAGGCCGCGGATGGCGATCTCGTTCCAGGGCCGTTCCAGAAGGGGCGTTACGGCACTGGCGACCGTTTCCGGCGGCAGCGACGGTGGCAACGGGTTGAGGCCCAGGAGGCCGACGATCATGACGCCGGCATGGTCAAGCGTCGGCGCACGGAAGAAGATCCAAGCAAAGCCGACCGCACCCATGGTGATCGCCCAACCGAGCACGGGGCTGACGACGATCGGACGCCCCCTCGTAGCGGCGATCTCGGTGAAGTGGCGCCAGCGGTGGTTGACGATGAGGTAGAGGCCGTGCAGGCCGCCCCAGATCACGAAGGTCCACCCGGCCCCGTGCCAGAGGCCGCCGACCAGCATGGTGATCATCAGGTTCAAGTGGCGCCGCCAGCGGCCCCTCCGGTTCCCGCCGAGGGGGATGTAGAGAAAGTCCCGCAGCCAGGACGACAGGGTGATGTGCCAGCGCTTCCAGAAGTCGACGATCGAGGTGGACTGGTACGGCGAGGCGAAGTTGTAGGCCACACGGATGCCGAACATCCGGGCGAGGCCGACGGCCATGTCGGAGTAGCCGGAGAAATCGAAGTAGAGCCCGATCGAGAAGGCCAGGACCGCTGTCCAGGCGGCTGCCATGGTCGGCGGATTGACGAGGGCGCCGTCGAATACGGGGTCGGCAAGGACCCCTACGGTGTCGGCGATCAACAGCTTCTTGGCGAGACCGATGATGAAGAAGCAGAGCCCGACCGCGAAGTCCCGCGGCCGGAACCGGTAGGTGCGCGGGTTCTCGATCTGCGGGATGATGTCGGCGTGATGGACGATCGGTCCGGCGATGAGCTGCGGAAAGAATGTGACGAACAGCGCGTAGTCGACCAGCGTGTAGGGCCGCGTCTGACTGCGCCAGGTGTCGATGAGATAGGCGATCTGCTGGAAGGTGTAGAAGGAGATCGCCAGCGGCAGCACGATCGAATGCACCGTGTAGTCGTAGCCGGTCAGCACCGAAACATTGTCGACGATGAACGTCGTGTACTTGTAGTAGGCCAGCAACGCGACGTTGGCGGCGACGCCGGCCAGCATGATCTTCTTCGCCCGGTCCGGCGCGTCCGTCCGCAGGCGAGTGATGGCGGCACCGATGCCGTAGTTGGCGAGGATCGAGACGATCAGCAAGCCGAGATAGAAGATGTCCCAGTAGCCATAGAAGGCGAAGGACGCGAAGAGCAGGAACAGCCGCGCCCATGGCGGGCTCCAGCGGCCGAGGCTGAAGAAGACCAGCAAGGTGACCGGCAGGAAAACGAGGACGAAGGCGTAGGAATTGAAAAGCATGCGACCTCAACCCCTTCAGAGCACGGCCGGATCGAGCCGGTCGACAAGGGCCCGCGTGAAGCGCGGGACGGCGGGGGCGAGCAGATGGACCGCGTCGGCGTAGTCGTCGTCCGTGCCCTCGAACGCGTCGGAGCCGATGAAAAGGGTGGACGGGTTCTTCAAGCGGCCCCGGATTTCGCGCTCGAAACCGGCGATGAAGCGGCCGCCGGGGTTGAAGCGCTTCGACCAGGAGGGACTCAAGGGAAAGCTGACCACGATCAGCCTCGCCCCGCGGGCATTGACCACCGTCTCAAGCGCGGCCATGCCGTCCATGCAATCGGGATCGACAACGGGCGGCGGCTCCCAGGCCTGCTTGGCCTTCAGGAAGCTGGAGCCATACTCATCCATGGCGAGCTTGTCCCCCGGTCCGCCGCCCACCGTCCAGCGGCGGATGACGGATTCGGCGAAGGACACCGGCCGCAGGTTGGCGCCGTAGATCCATTCGAACCGGTCTCGGCCGAAGATGAAGCCCTCCAGGACCGTGCGGTCGGCGAAGGCATCGACCGGACCGTCGCAGACCTCGAAGTCCCGCGGGGCAACGACGGTCAGCACCGTGCGCACCTGTGGCAGGTTCGCCAGGAGCACGTCGGCGAAGAAGGCGGCCTGGCTGGTGTAGAGGTAGCAGGGCGCGGTGTTGAACGGCTTCACGGCGAGCCGCTGCTCGACCTCGCGGAAATCCAGGTTGCGCCAGGTGACCGACGAGCCGACAGTGATCAGGTCGCGGTCGGCCAGTTCAGCGTTTCTCAGCAGAACGAATTTTTCGTCGAGACATTCCGTGCCGGTGAACGGCGGTGGGGGAAGCGCTCTCGCCCAGTTCAGGGCGGCGAGCAGGCCAGCATATCCGGCGATGAAAGCAAAGCACCACGCTGCGACGCGGATGAGAAACACGCGATAGGCACGATGTCCCGAACGAGGCATCGTCTACTCCACAAAACCGCGCGACCTCTCCATGAGTTTCGCCTGCACAAGGCCCCAACCACCCTCTCCGCGAGAAAGATCCAAGCCAGCGAGCTTCATCGAAAAAGATGAAACTCGACGCCGACTCGAAGGGCGAAGGACGCCCATCTCACTTCAAGCGAGTGACAAACGTATCCGCAATGGAGAACCGCCGGACGAGAAACGCCGGCGCGTCGCTAGGGTTATCCCGGGGATAGGCGCCGGGCTGAGCCACCCGGACAAGATCCGGGTCCATTCGAACTTATGCAGTATGGGAAATGTTTGATCAGAGCGCAAGCCGCCATCAGAACCGTCGCTGCCATGCAGCAAAGTCCTTCAACCGCACCGCTCATCCGATCGCGCTCAGCAGCCCGGCTGGTTGCGCACGGTGCCCGGCTGCTGGTTGGCCGGCTTCGGACCGCAGGGCGTCTGGGCGTTCTGGTTGATCTGGTTCTGCCGGTTGGTGTTGAGGTTCCGGCGGATGTTGCCCGGGCGAACCGCGTCGCGGCTGTTGGCGTTCGGCGCGTAGGGTTCCGGGCACGGCGTGGTGGTGCCGTCACAGATGTAGTTCGGCGTCGCGCTGTCGGCCGAGGCGGGCGGAACGGCGGCGATCATGGCCAGGAGGAAGACGGTGGCTGTTTTCATGGTGTCCGGATGTCCTGACGGGATCGGCGAAGCGACAGCGTCATGCTGAGCCCGGATGGGCTTCGGCGCCGCGGGGCCTGGATCGATCGTTGTACTGGTCAAATGGCCCCGGTCGGCCCGGCAGGCAAGCGCGACCTTCGGCGCGGCGCACGAAAAAGGCCGGGCGCGTTCGAACGCGGCCCGGCCTGAAGTCATTCGTGCTGTCGACCAACCTTAGAGCGGGTTGACCGGGCTCACGTCGGCGTTGCCGTTGGAGGCATCGAGACCGACGGTGAAGTTGCCGGTGCGGCGGTTGATCGGGAAGTTGCCGGAGCGGTTCGGGTTGGACTCGTCGCCCTCCACCGAGTTGCTCGGGCCCGGGTTGCCGACGCCACCGAGCGCCGGGGCGCCGCCGACGAAGCCGCCGCCGCCCGCCGCGCCGAGAGCCGCGGTCTCCAGGTCGTTGGAGGCGGAGAGGAAGGCGGTGAGCAGGTCGTCGTTGGCGAGCTCGGCCACCTTCTGCTGGATCAGCTGGGCGTAGGCCGCGCTGGACGGGGCGCAGGCCATGGCGGCGCGGGCGAGGCCCGAGCCGATCGCGGCGCGCTGGTCGAGGTTGGCGGTGGCGATGAGCGCGAGCAGCGGATCGAGCGTGGCGGCGTCGGATCCGGCGAGCGCGCGGACGCGGCTCGACATCTGGATGCCGCCTTCCGGATAGTCGTTCAGCATGGCGCCGGGAGCGGCCAGGAATTCGGAGACGTCAGCGGACGAAAGCTTGATCGGCGGCAGGAAGCAGGCCTGCGCGGTTTCGCCGCCGCCCACGTCCGCCCCGCCGACCGTACCGGTGACGAGCGGGTCGGTCTGCCCGGTGGCGGGCGCTGCCGCATCGGGAGCCACGTCCTGGGCCGCGGCGCCGGAAACCGAAAGCGTGGCCAGCGCGATGAAAGACGCGCCGAGGAGCGAGTTACGGAAGGAAGCGATCGAGCAACGCATTTGAGACCTCATCGACGAATAAGCCGAGCAACGTGAATTCAAGCTAACCAGCCCGATGCGTATTCACAAGGCTTTAACGATGTTTTCGCGGCGTCCTCTCAAATGTTGATTAACGCCGCAACGCTCCGTTTACCAGTCGGGATGCTAACGAAACGTTAAGCAACCGACCTTCGCCCTGGGTGCGGAAGCGCGGTTTGCCGCGCTCCCGAAGTGTCGAGTTCAGCGTTCCAGACCTCAGTCGCCGATCGAGCGGATCGCCGACTTGGCGTTGGCGACGTCGGCGATCGGGCCGGCGGTGCCGGAGGTGATCGTGTTGACGACGCTGAGGAACTTGGTGATCTCCACCGACTTGGCGTTGGAGACGAACAGGATGTCCTTGTCCTGCATCGGGAACTGCTGCACGGCGAAGAAGGCCGAGGGATCGCGCAAGTTGGCGCGGAACACCACCGGAACCGTGTCCTCGGTGAAGCGCGTGACGTCGGCGCCGACCTTGGCCAGTTCCGCCTTGGAGACCTGGCGGTAGACCAGCACGTAGGTCGGATCGGCGCGCTCGTCGAGCAGGCCGCCGGCCTTGCCCAGCGCGTCGCCCAGCGTCAGGTTCGCCTCGGCGAAGTCGAAGCGGCCGGACAGGCCCGTCGCGCCGAAGGCCAGGTAGGTCCGACGCTCGCGGTTGATGTAGACCGTGTCGCCCGGCACCACGTAGACGTTCTCACGCGGGTTGGCGACGATGTCGTCGAACAGCACCGTTGACTGGCGGCCGCCGCGCTGCAGCGTGACGTAGGTCTCCACCCCCGGGGTGGCGAGGCCGCCGGCGCGGGAGATCACGTCGAGGATGCGCTCGCCGTTGGGGTTCAGCTCCAGCTTGGCCGGAGAGTTCACGTCGCCCAGCACCGAAACCTCGGCCGAGCGGCTCTGCAGCACGGTGACCAGCACCTGCGGCTCGATCGCGCGGTTGGCGAGCGCGTTCTCGATGTCGCGCTGGACCGCGTCGACGGTGCGGCCGGTCGCCTGGATGCGGCCCGCGTAAGGGACCGTCAGCGTGCCCGACTTGTCGATGCGCTGGTTGGGAAGAGTGATGAAGTTGCCGGGGCGCGAGCCCGCGTCGGCCGGGATGAACAGACCGCCGGCGCCCGCCTCGAACACGGCCACCGAGACCACGTCGCCCACGCCGAGCGGCAGTTCGGGAGACCCGCCGCCACGCATGCCGAAGGTGGCGCTCGCCGGAGACGGCGCGGCCAGGACGTAGTTCATCAGCGACTTGTTGACGTCGACGAGGACGTAGTCGATGCCGGTCTTGCCGCCGGGGTTGCCCAGCCGCGCGACCGCGCTGGATTCAACCGCGCCGCCGTCCGGACCGGACCGTGGGAGTGCCGAGCAGCCGGCAACCGTGAGCAGTGCCGCCAGAACGCCGGTGACACGAAGGAGATTTCTAGAACGCAACATGGACCACCCGTCGTTTCCCCGATTCTCATTTTGATTACGATAAGAGCACGGGGATTCCAAACCCTTAAATTCTAGGCGAATTGAAATGAGTCGCGCCGCGACTTTTGTGTCGCAGTTCTCCGGGCTTTTTTGTCCGATCGATGCTGTGGGGAGGGAGTCCCGGACGGTCAGTGGGGCGGCGGCCGGTAACCTTTCGAGGAGAGGTCCCTGAGGCGGGATGCCGGCAGGTCGCGGGAGGCCTCTGCGAGGTAGGGCACCGCCGCATCGGGGAGCGCGGTCAATAGCCGCGCCGCTTCGTCCGCACGCATGAAGCGAGCGACCGCTGCGAGGTCGGCGCGGAAGGTCTCAGCCGCCGCCGGATAGACGTCCGGCGCCGTGCGCCAGACCGCGAAGCGGGCCTGCACCGCAGCGTAGGTGCTCGGCGCGCGCACCTGCGACAGGGCGAGCAGCCGGGCCGTCTCGGCCCGGTTCGCCGCGACCGAACGGCGGACGGCGGCGTAGCGGGCCCACAGATCCCCGTCGCCGGGATTGCAGGAAAGTGCGCGCCGCAGAACGGTCAGAGCGTTGCCGGCGGTCTTCTCCCAGCGGTCGTAGTCCGCGGCTGGATCCTGGCGATCGAGATGGGTCAGTTGCGCGGTGACGGCGGCATCGACGACATCCGGACGGCAGGTCACGGCCGTCCAGGCGAGCCCGGTGGCCGCATGACGCTGCACCCGGTCGTCCGCCACGGGAGCGCCCTGCTGGAGGGCGGTGGCGGCCGTGCGGAGCGGTTCGCTCTGGAGATCGACGAGAAGGGAGAAGCCGGCGAGCGGGACGAGCCCGAGCGCGGTGAACGCCGACAGCAGGCGGACGGCAAGGCCCCCGCCGGTGCGCACCCTCGGCGCGCGGTCCTCGCCCGGTTCCCGATCCACGCGGTTCCCCTCCACCGGATGAGGAACCGTTTTCGCGCGTTATGGTAAACAACCCGTTGAGATGTCGGCCGGCCGGCGGTTCGCCTCAGAGCGAAACCCAGCGGCGCGGATCCTCGGGCGACTGCATCTTCACCCAGGACAGGCCGGCCTCGCGCCACGGGCGGATCCGGCTGGTCCGGTTGTCGAGCACCACGTCGCCGTCGCTGGTGCGCACGACGAGCACCGCGTGCCCCTCGCCGTCGGAGGTGCGGGCGACCGCCAGCAGCAGCGCCGAACTGGGGATGCCCTGCGCCATCAGGCGGTGACGCTTGGTGATTGCGAAATCCTCGCAGTCGCCTTCCCGCGGGGCGAGGCTCCAGATGTCCTTCATCGGGCCCTTGGGGCGGTCGGCCTTCGGGCGGATCGACTTGTTGACGTCGCGGTTCACCTGGTCGAGCAGCGCAACCATGCCGTCGTCGAGCGAAACCACATCGGCACTGCCGCCGGTGCGGGCGCATTCGCCGGGGTTCTTGGAGCAGAAGATCACGTAGGCCATCGGGGCCAGCGTCGCCTTCTTAGGGTTCATCGGCGCCATGGAAGCCGCCTTGAAAGCGCCGGCGATGGTCGCCGGGCCGGCCCAGGCGGGCGCCAGGCTGGAGGTCAAAAGGCCGAAGGTCAGGACCACGGTCGCGAGTGCAGAACGCTGCATCTCGGTCTCCTCTTGGGATGCGATGAAGGCACCCTACCGGAGCGCGTGTTGCAGCCGGGTTCGAACCGAGGGCAGAAATAAAATCGAATTTTAACGGAATCCGGGCGCCGCGGACCGCCCCCTGGAGAGGCCGGCCAGGGCTCCGAGCACGGCCGCCGCCATCATTGCGACGCCGTGGATCTGCAGCGAGAAGTCCACCGCCGAGTGGGCGAGCATCACCGCGAGCACGGCAAGACCGGTGGCGCCGGCCCAGCGGAAGCGGTTGCGCTGCTTCAGGCCGCGCAGAAAGGTGCGCCCCAGAAGGAGGACGACGACCGCGAGCACCAGAACGAACGGCAGGCCCAGCGTGATCAGACCCTCCATGTAGCCGTTGTGGGCGCGCTCCAGCACCCCGGTGAGGCCGCAGGCCACGTCGCGGTAGGGCTCGAAGGCGAGCTTGAAGGTGGCAAAGCCGGTGCCGAAGGGCTGGTTGTCGGCCGCGGCACGGGCGAGCGAAGGCAGCAGGCAGTAGCGCAGGTCTTCCACGATGCTCACCTGCTGGGCGCGTTCCAGCACCCGGCCGCCGAATACGGCGAGCACCAGAGCGATGATCCCCGCGCCAACGAGCACGGCCCTGCGCAAGCCGCCGGCCGGCGGTTCGCCCTCCAGGTCCAGCCCGGGACGGCGCCGGGCGAGCGCGGCGATCAGCACGAGAACGCCGAGGGCCGAGGCGGCGATGCCGGCGCGGGACTCGGTGAGGAGCAGGGAGAGGCCGACGACGGCGATCGGCAGCGCCTGCACGAGCACTCCCCACTCGCGGCGGGAAAGGCCGCCGCGCCCCGGCGTCGTCAGGCGCGTCAGCATGGACGGCCAGTTCACCGTCGCTCCGGCGCCGGCCATGCGCCCGATCAGCACCACGAGCGTGATGCCGAGGAAGGTGGCGGTGGTGTTCCGGTTCACGAACACGGAGGTCAAGGTGCTGAAGAAGTAGCGGCGCTGGAAGTAGAGCTGCTTGTCCGGCATGAAGAACAGCTGGAACAGCCCATAGAGCGCGACGATCAGACCGAAGGCGGCGAGCGCGCGCAGCAGACGGTCGGCCGACCTGTCTTCACGCGCCGCGGTGACGGCGACAGCAAACAGCAGGAAAGGGGCGACCAGGGCGCCGATCCCGGCGATGCTGGCGGCCGGATCGATCGAGATGGACCGGCGGGCCGCCCCGGTGATCGGGGCCGTCTCCTTCCACATGGGATGGGTGAAGGGATTGTCGGGAAGGTCGAGCGCCTGGAAGGCGACGTAGGCGGCGAGAAGCACGGCCAGCACCAGCGCGGTGCGGGAGAGGTCACGGGCGCCGATGTGCTCGCGCCAGAACACGGTCACCACGACGTAGACCAGCGCCGTGAGGAGGACGCTGAGGTCGAGCGCCGTCTGCGACACGCTGCCGAGCGGGATCACCGCGACCGCGACCACGGTCACGACCAGCCAGCGCGGCACGCCCAGCCTCGACATGGTCCCCCTACCCTCCCACGCTTCCGGCAGAATCAGCGCTCGGCCGGCAGTATCCGCGAAGGCGGTCGATCATGACAGCGGATGCTTGAAGCGGGGACGGGGCATGCCTACTGTCGTGGCCTGATCGCTCCATGGTCAAATCTTCGCACGAACCCCGCGATTCGGGAGACCGCCCTTGCGCCTCACGTTCGGCTTCCTGGCCTGCCTGCTCGCCGGGCTCGGCTCCGCAATCGCAGCGGAAGGCGTCATCGGGCGTGACGACCGGGTCGCCACCGAACCGGATGTCTGGCCGCTGATGACGGTCGGCCGGCTGGTGTTCAAGACGGGGGGTTTCTGCACGGCGACGCTGGTCGCGCCGGATGCGATCCTGATGGCCCGCCACTGCATCCCGAAGGCCAAGGGCCAGTCCGGGCCGCCGCGCGCCCGGCTCACCCTGTTCGTGGCCGGCTATTCGAAGGGCCGGCACAAGGGCACGGCGGAGGGCCAGTCCTACGTGCTCGGGTCGGACCATCCGACCGCCATCCCCGCGACGATGCAGGGCGGCGGACTGGCGTCGTCGTTCGACGACTGGGCACTGGTGAAGGTGACGTCCTACGACGGTTCCCTGAACGGGATCGAACCGGCCGTCCCCTTCGAAGGCGATCTTTCCGACCTGGTCAACAAGCCGATCATGCTGGCCGGCTACCACCACGACCGGCCGTCGGTGCTTTCGGTCCAGAAGAACTGCCGCGTGCTCGGCGTGGCGCCCGGCACGCCGCTCTTCCTGCACGACTGCGACCTGAAGGGGCGGGCGAGCGGGTCGCCGATCTTCATCGGCGACGGCAAGGACACGCGGCTGATCGGGATCGCGCTCGCCTATTCCAAGCTCGCCGACGGGTCGACCGTCGGGATCGGGCGGGCGGTGCCGGCGCTGAATCCCTGACCGGCCCTCGGCCTATTCGGCGGCATCAACGGGGGACCGGAGCGGAGCGGAGGCCGATCCAATGAGCCCGACAGCGAAGGCGGTGTCCTTGGCGAGCGCCTTAAGGCCGAGACCGCCGGTGATCCGTCCGGTATAGCCACCCATCACCACCTGACGCGCCACTCCCGCCATCCGCTCGTGCAGCGCCTGCGACCGATAAAGGGCGGCGCGGCGGTGGAGGTTGGCCGCAAGGCGGGCGTAGCGCCGCGCCGCCTTCAGGCGGCGACCCTCAAGCACCGCGTCGGCGAACGGGCCGGCTTGCGCCAGCACGCGCGACCGGTCGGCGGCGATGCGGCGCAGCCAGTCGTATCGATCCGCACCGGCGGCCGCGCTGTTGCGGAGCGCCTCGATCGCGGCGGCGCCGGCAGCGGGGGCGCCCACCACGTTCGAGCCGTGCTGACGATAGAGGGCGAGCGGTTCGGCGATGGCGACCGTGAAGCCGAAAGCATCGGCGAGAAAGCGCGTCCACTGGTCGTGCGCCATCACGTTGTACTCCGGGAAGAGGTCGCCCGGTCGACGCGCAGGGTCGATCAGCGTCAAGACGGTGCGGCGGATCGCGGTGGAGAAGCCGAAGTCGATGTCGAAGGGATCGCGGGCGAGCGGGCTGTAGCGCGCGTCGTCCGTCGGCCCGAGGCGGCGGCCCGGCAGCGGATGGAGCGATGCATCCACCACGGTGGCGGCGTGCACCACGCCGGCCACCGCCGGATCGGCGAAGGCCGCGTTCAGCCGTTCCAACTTGTGCGGCAGCCAGACGTCGTCCTGGTCGCAGAGCGCGATCACGTCGCCGGAACACCGGGCGAAGGCGCCGAGGAAATTGTCGGCGAATCCGAGCCGCCGTTCGTTGTGGACGACCCGCACCGGGAAGGCCGCACGGGCGGCGAAAGCCTGGACGATGGCAAGGGTGTCGTCCGTGGAGCCGTCGTCCGAGACGACCAGTTCGTCCGGCGGAAGGGTCTGCCGCGCCAGACTGTCCAATTGTTCGTCGATGAAGCGCGCGCCGTTGAAGGTCGCCATCGCCACGGAAATCGTCGGCACGTCGGTCCCCCTCGCCTCCCTGCCGGCGCCGGCGGAATCATGCTGGCTTCATGGAGCTGCCACGCAGTCTTCACCAACAATCGCCGGATCAATTCGCGCGACCATCTAAGCTCATTTTGATGATGAATTCGGATCCTCCCAGTTCAACAATTGTCTTTATTGAAGCAATGGTCCGTTTACCAAAACCGCGTCCGGCCGGATCTACACAGCGTTTCTATGGTTTCTGTAGAGGGACGGATAACCTTCATGCGCGCAGTGTCGAGCGAAGACAGGGAGAAAGACTCTGATGCAGAGCTCGTCCATCGCCGCCCGCCGCGCCGCCAAGGCAGCTGCGCATACCGGAGCGGCCATCCCGCGGGGCTGGTACTTCGTCGGCGCCCTCGGTGTTTCCGGCCTGATGTGGGCCGTGGTCCTGCGCACGACCGGCCTGATCTGAGGCGGTCGCAACTGCCGGCGCGACGCCTAGACGTTATCCGGCCTCTCACCTCGACATGAGCCTGACAGGCCCTGGGCAGGCCGTCACCGAACCTCGACAGGCGAGGTTAACCATTCGTTGTTGCCGATATGCCATGGCCGCGGGATTTGGTTTCCGCTCACGGTTCTGTCAGTCCGGCTCCCCTTGATCGCCCGGTCGAACAGCCTTTACCTCTGTTCACGCACCGCTGCTGCTTCGCCCTGGATCGTGGTTCCGATTCCGATGCGACCGAGCACGGGCGATCCGTTCCGACCAAGGGGTATGTCGTGGCGTCGAACCGGGCACTTCTTCTTTCCGCGGCATTGTTCCTTGCGACCTCGCTGGCACCGGCAAGGGCCGACAGCCTGACCGAGGCGCTTGCCGCCGCCTATGCAAACAACCCCACCCTGAACGCCGCCCGCGCCTCGACGAGGGCGACGGACGAGGGCGTTCCCCAGGCGCTCGCCGGCTACCGCCCGTCGATCAGCGCCTTCGCCGATGCCGGCGTCACCTCCACCGACACGACGGCCGGTTCCGGCCAGCTTCGCTCGGCGTCCGCCGGCATCACGCTCACGCAGCCGATCTTCAGCGGCTTTCGCACGGTGAACGGCACGAAGGCCGCGGAAGCCGCCGTGCGGGCCGCGCGCGAGTCGCTGCGCAACACCGAGCAGAACGTGCTCCTCGACGCCGCCACCGCCTACATGGACGTGGTGCGCGATCAGGCGATCCTGCGGCTGCGGCAGCAGGACGTACGCTTCCTTCAGGAGCAGGTGCGCGCCGCCGACGACCGGCTGACCGTCGGCGAAGGCACGCGGACCGACGTTGCCCAATCCGAAGCGCGGCTGGCCTCCGCCAGTTCGGCCGTGTCGCTCGCCCAGGCCAACCTGGAGGCCTCCGCCGGCACCTACCGGCAGGTCATCGGCCGCGACCCGCGTGGGTTGCAGCGGGCGAAGGTGCTGAACGGCGTGCTGCCGCGCTCGCTCGACCAGGCGATCGCCCAGTCCCGCGCCGAGCATCCGGCGATCCTCGCCTCGCAGTTCAATGCCGACGTGGCTTCGTTCAACGTCCAGGTGGTGGAAGGCGAACTGCTGCCGACCGTCTCGCTCGAGGCGACCGCGCAGCGCTCGTGGGAAGACGGTTTCGGCGCGCGCACAGGCAACAGCGCCCAGGTGGTGGGCCGGATCAACATCCCGATCTACGAGGGCGGCCAGGTCTATTCGCGCGTCCGCGAGGCCAAGGAGATCCTCGGCCAGCGCAAGATCGAGGTGGACGTTTCGCGCGACCAGGTCCAGGCGGCGCTCGTTGCAGCCTGGGGCGGGCTGCAGGCGGCCCGCTCGCAGGTGACCGCGGCGCGCTCGCAGGTCGAGGCCTCTCAGCTCGCGCTGGAGGGCGTGACGGAGGAGCAGCGCGTCGGCCAGCGCACCACGCTGGACGTTCTCAACGCTCAGGCGGAAGTGACGTCGGCGCAGATCTCGCTGGTCCAGGCCGAGCGCGACGTGGTGGTGGCGAGCTACGCGGTCCTGTCCGCCGTCGGCCGTCTCTCCGCCACCGGCCTCGGTCTCAAGGTCGCCGCCTACAAGCCGGAGCAGCACTACCAGCAGGTCCGCGACAAGTGGTTCGGCCTGCGCACGCCCGACGGCCGGTAACCAGGTAGCCGAGGGGACGCAGTCCTGGTCCGCGACGCCGGACCAATCACGGCTTCTCTGTCGCAAGCACCTGCTACCGCCGTCATGGTCCGCGCAGGCGGACCACTCCCGCATTTTCCTTCGCGTTCCGCCCGGCTGATCCGACAAAGTCGTGGGTGGTCCGCCTTCGCGGACCATGACGGTTAAGAGGGAAGACGAGGCGAGGATCGGGCGGGTGGCCCCGCATTCCTTTTTTGCAGGCCACCTACCCGCCGTCATGGAACGGCGGCTGCCTCCCCGGCCCTGCCGTCAATGCCGCGCCGTGCTCACCATCTCGGGCTCTCGCGCCGCGCCGCGCATGGCGTTCGGGGACTGCGGGAAGCCGGAACGGTCGGCGTAGTCGCGGCGGCTGCGGTGGTCGTCTTCCTTGCGGGCGAGGCCGTCGGCGCACAGGTAGTCGAGGAGAGCCACGCCCGCGACCGCCCCGATCGCCATCAGCACGTAGGGGCGCTGCGGGTTGCGGGGATCGGCATTCGGCGCGAGGGTGGCCAGATCGAGCGCGTCGCCGATGACGCGCGCCCAGATCCAGGGCGTCGGGTCGCGGGCAGCCAGGATGCCGATGCCGGAGGCGATCTCGCGGGCACCGTAGGCCTGGATCGCGCCGCTCTCGTGCTGCATGCCGAGCGCGTCCCCCACGCGGCGGGGCGCCAGCAGTTCCAGCGCGCCGAGCGCGATCGAAAACCAGCCGAGGCCGCGGGCGAGCCTCTTCGCACCGGCATAACCGAGCATCGTCTTCATCCGGGTCATGGGTTTCTCCTCATGGCTTCAGCACGACCTTGATGCAGCCGTCCTTCTTGTCGCGGAAGGTCTTGTAGAACTCCGGTCCATCCTCCAGCCGCGCCGTGTGGGTGATCACGAAGGACGGGTCGATCTCGCCCTCCTCGATCCGGCGGAGAAGGTCGTCGGTCCACTTGTTGACGTGGGTCTGGCCGGTGCGGATCGTCAGACCCTTGTTCATCAGGGCGCCGAAGGGGATCTTGTCGATCAGCCCACCGTAGACGCCCGGGATGGAGAGCACGCCCGCCGGGCGGCAGACGTAGATCATCTCGCGGAGCACGTGCGGACGGTCCGTCTCCAGCATCAGCGCCTGCTTGGCGCGGTCGTAGAGGCTGTCGACGGAGCCGGAAGCGTGGGCCTCCATGCCCACGGCGTCGATGCACTTCTCCGGACCCTTGCCGCCGGTCAGGTCGTTGAGGCGTTCGACCACGCTCTCCTCGTCGAAGTTGATGGTGATCGCACCGCCGGCCGCGGCCATCGACAGGCGTTCCGGGACGTTGTCGATCATGATCACCTGGCGCGCGCCGAGCAGGACCGCGGAGCGGACAGCCATCTGGCCGACCGGACCGGCGCCCCAGATCGCGACCGTATCGGTCGGCTCGATGTCGCACTGGATGGCGGCCTGCCAGCCGGTCGGGAAGATGTCACCAAGGAAGAGCACCTGCTCGTCAGTGAGCGTGCTCGGTACCTTGACCGGACCAACGTCGGCGTAGGGCACGCGGACGTATTCGGCCTGGCCGCCCGGATAGCCGCCGGTCAGGTGGGTGTAGCCGAACAGCCCGGCCGTGGTGTGGCCGAAGGCCTTGTCGGCGAGATCCTTGTTGCGGTTGGTGCGCTCGCAGACGGAAAAGTTGCTGCGGCGGCACTGATCGCAGTCGCCGCAGACGATGGTGAAGGGCACCACCACGCGGTCGCCGACCTTGAGCTTCTTGTTGCCGGAGCCGACCTCGACCACCTCGCCCATGAACTCGTGGCCCATGATGTCGCCCGACTTCATGCCCGGCATGAAGCCGTCGTAGAGGTGGAGATCTGAACCGCAGATCGCGCAGCTCGTCATTCGGATGATCGCGTCGCGCGGCTCCTCGATGCGGGGGTCGGGCACGCTGTCGCAGCGGATGTCCTCCTTGCCGTGCCAGCAGAGAGCTTTCATCGGGTAGGCCTCCGTTTCGTCGTGTTCCTGGTAGGGACGTACTGGCAGGGACCGCCGTTGTTCCGAGGCCTCGTCGCAAAAAACCCGATGCGCCGAGCGCATCGTCGGCAGCCGCCAACTGTCCCGACCTTTGCCCGTCGCTTGAAGCGCATCGATCCCGGCACTCGCCGGAGACCGGCGGTTCGCGGTGCGACCCATGCAATCGTTGCATCTTCCTTACCAGATGTCGGCCTTCCTATGCGTCAGGCGCATTTGTGCATTGCAACATCACCTCTGCCTGAACTGAGAGGAACGGGCCATATTCCGCTCATCAACAACGACCAGACACAGGAGCTTCTCCGATGTTCGCTCCCCTCAAGCGGGCCGCCCGGGTCTTCAAGGGAATGACTGCCACCGAGCGCGAGCTCGCCTATCTCAACGAGTCGTCCGACCGGATCGACCTGGAATACCGCCAGCGCGAGATCGATCGCGGCATGTTCCGTCCGCGCAGCTACGGTTTCTGATCGGCCGCGGTCCGAACAAAACAGGCTCCTGCTGGTTGTCTCCGCATCAACATCGGAGACAGCCCTCATGAGCATCATCTGGACCATCATCATCGGCTTCATCGCCGGCGTGATCGCAAAGTTCCTGACCCCCGGGCGCAACGAGCCGAGCGGGTTCATCCTGACGACCATTCTCGGCATCATCGGCGCCTTCGTGGCCACCTATCTCGGCCAGGCCCTCGGCTGGTATGGTCCCAACGACGGCGCCGGCCTGATCGGAGCCATCGTCGGCGCCGTGATCGTCCTCGTCATCTGGGGCATGATCGCCGGGCGCAGGAACACGAACACGCTGAATCGCTGAGGAGCCGTCCATGCCATCGGCTGCAGAGAACCGGGCCGTCGATCGTCACGGCGTCGCCTGCCGATGAACTGGATCTCCGCAACCCTCCGGCAGCCCCTTGTTTCGCGCTGGGCCCAGATAGCCCGGCGCGAAGCCAAGGTTCTCCTCGGGACCACTCTGGTGGCGGGGTTCCTGCTCGCCTTCATCGGCATCGCCGACGAGGTGATGGAGAACGAGACCCACGGCATCGACCGCATGGTCCTCCTGTCGCTGCGGTCGGCCGCCGACCCGTCGGATCCGATCGGGCCCGCCTGGCTGGAGCGGTCGGCGGTGGATCTGACCGCGCTCGGCGGGTTCCCCGTGCTGGCGCTGATCACGTTGCTTTCCGTCGGTTATCTCCTGATCACCCGCCGCAAGGGCGCCGCGGTGCTCGTCGCCCTTTCCATCGCGGGAGGGGCGCTGCTCTCAACCGGGCTGAAGCTCGTGTTCGAGCGCGACAGGCCGGACGTCGTGCCCCACCTCGTGGACGTGCAGACCGCCAGCTTTCCGAGCGGCCACGCCATGCTGAGCGCGGTCTGCTACCTGACTCTCGGCGCACTCCTGATGCGCGTCCAGGGCGCGCGATCGGCGCGGATCTACGTCTTCGCCGCGGCCGCGGGCATCGCCTTCCTGGTCGGGCTCAGCCGCGTCTATCTCGGCGTCCACTGGCCGACGGACGTGCTGGCCGGATGGCTGGTCGGCTCGGCCTGGGCCGGCCTCTGCTGGACCGTGGCACTCGTCCTGCAGCGCCGCGGGGAGATCGCCGGGCCCGCCGAGCCGCCGGGCAATTAACGCTCCGTTAGGAATTTCATTCCGGGGGAGCCCGTGCCGCGGGCAAAGCGTGCCACGATCCCGCCGCAATATGGAATGGACAAAGACGACCAATCCTATCGAGAATAGGGCCATGTCCAACGGCACAGAGGCCCTGTCCATGAGCACCTTCGACACGCCGCTCGGCCCCGTCGGTTTCACCGCTCCCCGGACCCGCCATCTCTCGGCCCGCACCGCGCGCGAACGCGCCCGCGCCGTTCTCGACGTCGTCTTGATCGTCGCGGTGTTCGGCTTCATCGCCGCCACCACGATCGCCGGCAGCGGCGCGTTCCACACCCCCGTCTCCGTGGCAACCAGCACCTCCCAGCCCTGAGCCCGGCGGAACAACTGCACGAAGCTTCGGTTGGTCACCATCCGCAACGAGATGGCGACCTCATGAACATCGAAAATCAGATACGCGAGGCGCTCGCGGCCGAGTTGCAGCGCCAGTTGTCGGACGGCAACGGCGACTACCGTCCCGACCCCGACAATCCGGACAAAATCGCCCTCGCCGGCCGAATCGATCTCGATGAACTGACGATGGCCGTTGTCGGCTCGGTCGCGGGCGGGCCTTAACACTCTCTTCATCTTTTTCAGCAGGTCGCTGGAACCAATCGCCTGGACGGGCGTTTTGCGTCCGATGAGGTGCGTAGCGACAGGCTGCGCGGATAGCGGCTGGCCAAAACGCCCGAAGCGAAAACCGACAGGTTTCGCGAGGGGGCCATTTTTGCTCTTCTCCGCCCGTGCGGTGGCGGACAATTCAAAGACAATCGAAGACGCGACCGTCCGAAAACATTGCTTTCGGAGCACCCATGCGCGTTCTTCTCAAGACCACGGCCTTTCTCATGGCCGGCACCCTCCCGGCTTTCGCCGGTACCGTCACCTACCGGTCGTTCGACCTTCAGGCTCTCGATACGCCGATGAACACGGCGGTCTACACGCCCGACGGCACCGCGCCCTTCGAGGGCTGGCCGGTGGTCTACCTCCTTCATGGCCACAATGGCACCGAGCGGTCCTGGACCGACCTCGGCGATGTGGAAGCGACGCTCGACCGCATGATGGCGGACGGCGAGATCCGGCCGGCCGTGATCGTGATGCCGGACGCCAAGAACAGCTGGTACGTCGACAGCGCCGAGCGCGGCGGGCCCGGCGACTACGAAACCGCGATCACGCGCGACCTGCGCAAGGCGATCGAGGCGAGCTATCCGGTGCGGCGCGACCGCGAGGGCCGGGCGATCGCCGGCTTGTCGATGGGCGGCTTCGGCGCGCTGCGGCTCGCCCTCGCCCACCCCGATCTCTACGTGGCGTCGGCCAGCTTCTCCGGCGCGATCTGGCAGAACGTGCCGAAGGCCGACCTGGAGAAGACGCCCGACGATCTGAAGGAAGCGCAGCACGCCGCCTTCTTCCAACGCCAGGATGCAGCGACGGTGACCGCCGGGGTGATCCTGCCGGCCGTCGGCGACCATTACTCCGGCTCGTTCGGCAAGCCCTTCGAGGGGCGCTACTTCAACGCCGACAACGTGTTCACGCTGCTTGCCATGCGGCTTCAGGAGAAGGCCGAGCTGCCGGCCTTCTACATCTCCTGCGGGGACGACGACGGCTACGCCTTGTGGCGCGGCGCCTTCGCGCTCTACACGATGATGGAGGACAGCGGCGTCTCGGCCGAGTTCCGCGTCACCGACGGCGCCCACGTCTGGTCGCTGTGGGCCCGCGAGATCGAGAACGGCCTCGCCTTCATCGACAAGCACTTCCAGACCGCACCCGCCGTGGCCGAAGCGCCGGATCCCCTCCGCGGCAAGGCAGAACTCGCCCTGGACGGCGACGAGGCAGTGAAGACGCAGTGAGGGCGGCGAGCGGTGGGCGCCGTCCGGTCAGCCGGCGGTACCCACCCTTCCTGACCGCTCGACTAGCAACTTCTGTATTCTTCTCGTTACTTTTGTCATCCCCTCACACTGCCACGCCACGCTCGTCGAACAGGTAGACGTACTCCGGGGCGACGCCGACGGTCAGGGTCTCGCCCGGCGTGATCTTGGGGCGGCCCTGGGCGACGATGGTGATCATCTCGCCGTCCTTGGGCTGGGTGTAGATCTGGGTGGCGCCGCCGAGGTTCTCGGCGAAGTCGGTGCGCAGCTGGAGGGCGGGCGTCGGGCTGGCGAGATCAAGGTGTTCCGGGCGCAGGCCCACGATCACCATGTCGCCCACCTTGGGCACGCCGCCGCGGCGCGGGCGGATGACGAGCGAGCCGCCGACGAAGTTGGCGTTGGCGACCATCACGCGGCCGGTTTCGGCGGCGGTGACGGTGCCGGTCAGGAAGTTCATCTTGGGCGAGCCGATGAAGCCGGCGACGAAGGTGTTGGCCGGGTTGTCGTAAAGCTCGGTCGGCGCGCCCACCTGCTCCACCAGGCCGGCGCGAAGCACCACGATGCGGTCGGCGAGCGTCATCGCCTCGATCTGGTCGTGTGTGACGTAGACCATCGTGGCGCCGATGTCGCGGTGGAGGCGGGCGATCTCCACGCGCATCTGGGTACGCAATTCGGCGTCGAGGTTGGAGAGCGGTTCGTCGAACAGGAAGAGCTTGGGGTTGCGCACGATCGCCCGGCCGATGGCGACGCGCTGGCGCTGGCCGCCGGAGAGCTGGCGCGGCTTGCGCTCCAGGAGCGGCTCGATCTGCAGGATCCGCGCGGCCTCCTTGACCCGGCGCTCGATCTCCGGCTGCGGCGTCTTCACCATCCTGAGGCCGAAGGCCATGTTCTCGAACACGCTCATGTGCGGGTATAGCGCGTAGGACTGGAACACCATCGCGACCTGGCGGGCGGCGGGCTCCACGTTGGTGACCACCGCGCCGTCGATGGAGACGTCGCCTTCGGTGATGTCCTCCAGCCCGGCGATCATGCGCAGCAGGGTGGACTTGCCGCAGCCGGATGGGCCGACGAAGACCACGAACTCACCCTTCTCGGCGCCGAAGCTGACGCCGTTGATGACCTTGTGGTCGCCGTATCTCTTGACGACGTTGTCCAGACGCAGAAACGACATGTCAGGCGGCTCCTTGGGCATGGGTTGGCGCCGCGGACTCGATCCGGCGGGCAGCCGCCTCGATCTCGTTGCGTACGGCGAAGAGCTTGAGATAGGCGCGGTAGGCGTCCTCATGGGCCGCCTTCCAGGCCGGGTCGGCCTTCTCAACACGCTGCTCGGGCGCCATGGCGTCGAGGGCGGCGAAGAGGTCGGCGTGGGTACCGGCGGCGACGGAGGCGACCATGGCGGTGCCGAGCAGCACCGGTTCGGCGGTGTCGCTGATGACGAGGTCCGCGCCGAGCGCGTCGCGGTAGAGGCGGACCAGCAGCGGGTTGCGCAGGTGGCCGCCGGAGAGGGCGACGCGCTCGATGGCGAATCCGTGGGCGTTCAGGTGCTCCAGGATGTGGCGGCTCTGCAGCGCGAGCGACCGGGCCGTGGCGTAGTAGGCCTCCAGGAAGGAGCGGCGGCCGGTTTCCGTGCCGACGCCGGTGAGGAGCGCGCGGACGCGGCCGTCGCCGAGCGGGGCGCGGTTGCCGAGCCAGTCGGGCACCACGTGGCGGCGGGCGCCGAAGGCCGGACCCTCGGCCTCGAGCGCCTCGAACACCGCCTTGGCGGTCTCGGCGTGGAGTTCGGCGGAGGGCTTGCCCGGGCTTGCGGGATGATCGGCGAGGACGGCGTCGAGTGCGGCGCCGGACAGGCTCTGCCCGGCCTCGTGCATCCAGAAGCCCGGGAAGACCGCGTCCTTGAACGGACCCCAGACGCCGGGAATGCGCCGCTCATCGACCGCGAAGGGCATGTAGCAGGTGGAAGTGCCGCCGATCATCGGCAGCGTACCGTTCATGCGATCGCGGAAGCCGCGGCCGAGCACGCCGAGGGCGCCGGCTTCCGCGTCGATCAGGCCTACGGCGACCGGGATGCCCGGCGGCACGCCGAGCGCGGCTGCGCCGTCAGCAGACGTGCGGCCGTGCACTTCGCCGACGCGGCCCGGCCGTTCAGAAAGGCGACCCATTGCGGTGAGTTCGCCGAGGCCGAGACGGTCCAGGAGATCCTGGCACCAGGGCTCCGGGTCGTTCGGCAGGTAGGGCCATTTGCAGGCGAGGCCGCAGACGGAATGGCGGTCGACGCCGGTGGTGCGATGGGCGAGCTCGTCGCAAAGGTCGCGCGCGGCGGTGACCTTGCCCCAGGTGGCCGGACGGTGGCGCTTCAGCCAGAGCAGCTTGGGCAGGTTCATCTCCGGAGAGATCGCGCCGCCGACGTTGTCGAGGAAGCGGTGCCCGGTAGCGTCCACTTCCGACGCCTCGTGCTCGCCGCGGTGATCCATCCAGCAGATCACGTCGCCGCCGCCGTCGAGCGGGGCGCCGTCGGCCGTCTCCACGTAGAGCGAAGAGGTGGCGTCGAAGGCGATGGCGGCCACCTTGGCGCCGGCGCCGGGCACGCGGCCGAGGCAGTCGGCGGCGGCCGTGGTCACCGCGCGCCAGATGTCGGCCATGCGGTAGGTGACGTGGTGTTCGGCCGGGCGCATCAGCTCGAAGCCGCAGGACGCGGCGGCGTAGAAGCGACCGGAGGCGTCGAACAGCCCGGCGCGGGCCGAGAGGGTTCCGACGTCGATGGCCAAGAGGTAGGTCATGGGCAGTCTCCGGTCTTGGCTCAGAGCATTTCTTCCGCGGTGTCCTCGTCGGTCACCACGCGCTTGACGTATCCGGCCTTCAGGATCGCCCGCACGATCGGGGCCTTGTGCAGGCCGCCGGAGGCAAGGATCGTGGAGGGGATCGCTTTAAGGTCGGTCGGCGGCAGCGCCATCACCCGCTGGTTCAGCGGATGATCCACCGGCTTGCCGTCCGCATCGAGGAAGACACCGAGGAGGTCTCCGACGGCGCCGGACTCCTTGAGGCCCGCGAGGTTCTCCGAGACGATCTGCGTGGAGGCGAGCAGCGATCGGCTGGAAAGGTCGCCGCAGGAGACGAGCGCCACGTCGGCGAGACGGGCCCGGCGCAGCGCCTCGGCGAGGCCGTAGTGCACCAGTAGCGCCTGCCGGCTCTCCTCGGAGGGGAAGTAGATCGGCGCGGCCACGTAGTAGCACTCCGCGCCGAGCACGCGGGCGAACTCGGTGGAGACCTCGAAGGTGTTGGTGCCCGAGCCGCGCGTCAGCCCGCCCATCAGCGTGGCCACCCAGGCGCGGGAGAAGCGTCGCGGGGTCAGGCGCTTGATGGCAGCGGAGAGGGTCCGGCCCCAGCCGACGCCGAAGCCCTGGCCGTCGAGGAGCAGCGGGTCCAGCATCGCGCCGGCCGCCTCGCCGATGACGCGCTGGAGATCCTGGGTGTCGTCGATCGCGGGCACGACGCGGGCGTCGATCAGCCCGAAGCGGTCCTTCAGCTTCTCCTCCAGCGCAACGCAGCGGGCGAGCGGCAGTCGGATGTCGATCTGGACGGAGCCGTCGGTGCGCACCTGCCCGACGATCCGGTTCACGCGCAGGCGGGTGATGCCGATGCGGTCGGCGATCTCCTGCTGGGTGAGGCCGCCGACGTAATAGTACCAGGCGACCCGGGCGCGGATGTGCTCGGCGTCTGCGTCGGGCGGATCGCCCGCAACGTCCCTCATCACGCGCTCGTTCAAGGGGCCCTCACGCAAAAGCGGGTTTCAGGATCTCGATCGAGCGCTTCACCGCCGCCAGGATGGACGCGTCGTCCCGCTCGAAGGGATAGAACACTTCAAGGAAGACGGGGCGGTCCGCAAGCCCGGTGCGCTTCAGGAGGGCGGCGGCGGCGGCAGGATCCACCGCGCCGGCTTCGGTGAAGTCCCAGTGGCGGTCGTACTGGTAGTCGGTCTGCTGAATGTGGACAGCGCCGATCTCCGGCCCGATCGCCTCGAACCAGCTCTCCATGGTGCCGCGGTAGCGGCCGTAGAGCGGCTCGAAGGTGCCGTGGCCCCAGTCGACGCAGAACTTCCAGGGCACCGGCGAGGCCTTGGCGTCGGCGGCCATGCGGCGGGCCTGCTCGATCGTCCACGGCCATTCCCGGCGCATCGGGGTCGGCTCCACGTAGAGCTCGACGATGCCGGCCTCGCGCGCCGCGGCGCCGAGACGGAGCATGCGGGCGAGGAGGTCCTGGTAGTCGGCCTCGGAGATGCTGTCCGGCTCCACCCCGTCGATGCGGGAAGCGATCGCGCCCAGCGGCCCGCCAACGCGGGTGATGCCGGCGCTGGCGGCAAAGCGGTAGGCCTTGACGAGCCACGCCTCGGCGAGGTCGCGGACGCGCGGGTTCGGGTGGAGCATCTGGTTGAAGGTATAGTGGGCCAGGCCGATGAAGGCGCTGTGCACGGTCACGCCGTGGCGGTCGGCGGCGGTGCGGATATCGCGGGCGGCGCCGGCCAGCACGTCGTCGGGCCAGGTCGGGTCGACCAGGTCGAAGGAGAACTGCACGAGGTCGAGGCCCAGCGTGTCGCGCACCACAGGCGCCCAGAGCTCCGGGGTGACCCAGCGCTTGACGCAGAACGACAGGTTTATGCCCAGCGGCGTTCCCATGGTCCCTCCCACCTTGCTGTTGTTGTTCGTCGGGCCCGTCCGCCCGTTCCTCCTGATGCCTTCTATTTCGTCGCGCCCATGGTCAGGCCGCGGACCATGTGCTTGGAGACCAGCAGCGCGAAGATGATCACCGGCAGGACGATCACCGTGCCCGTGGCCATGATCTTCCCCCAGGGCAGCTCGTAGCCGGACATGAAGCTGGTCGCGATCACCGGCGCGGTCTGTACGGTTCTGCGAGTCAGCACAAGCGCATAGAGCAGCTCGTTCCAGGAGAAGATGAAGGAGAAGATCGCCGACACCGCGATGCCCGGGATGCCGAGCGGCACGTAGATCTTGCGGAAGATGATCCACTGGTTGGCGCCGTCCAGGCGCGCGGCCTGCTCCAGCTCCTTGGGGATGGAGCGGAACTGGTCGGTGCAGATCCACACCACGATCGGCAGGTTGAACGTCAGGTAGATCAGGATCAGCACGAGGTGCGTGTCGAGGAGCTTCACCTGCAGGGCCAGCAGGTAGACCGGCAGCGCCAGCACGATCGGCGAGATCATCCGGTTGGAGATGAACCAGAACCAGAGGTCCTGCTTGCCGCGGAACTCGAAGCGGGCGAGCGCGTAGGCGGCCGGTGCGCCGAGGAGCACGGCGAGCGCCGTGGTGGAGACCGAGACGATCAGCGAGTTGATGACGGCGTTCACCACCTTCTGGTCGGCGAAGATCTCGCCGTAGTGCTCCAGCGTCGGCACGAACAGCCACACCGGCGGCGAGGCGAGCAGGTCCGACTGGTCCTTCAGGCTGGACGTCACCATCCAGTAGAAAGGGAACATCGTGAACAGGATGACCAGCGTCAGCCCGAGCGCGTGCAGCGTTCTTCCGAGCGTCGTCTGCATCACTCGATCTCCCGGTAGAGCAGGCGGATGTAGAGCCGGCTGAGCACGATGGTCATGATGAGGAGCAGGATCGCCTGTGCGGAGGCCAGCCCCATGTCGAAGACGCGGAAGCCGACGCGCTGGATGTAGACCGAGACGAGGTCGGTGGCCGAGCCCGGGCCGCCGCGGGTCATTACGAACACCATGTCGAACAGCTTCAGCACGTCGGCGGAGCGCAGGATCAGCACTGCCGTCAGGCCGGGCAGCAGGTAGGGCAGCTGGACGTAGCGCAGCATGGCGAGCTTGGAGGGCGTCTCCAGGCGGGCCGCCTCCTCGATCTCAACCGGCACCATGGAGAGGCCGGCCAGGAAGATCAGCGCGCAGAAGGGCGTCCACTGCCAGATGTCCATCACCGCGATGGCGATGAAGGCGCCCGTGGGCGAGCCGAGCCAGTCGAAGCCGGGGATGCCGAAGGCTTCGATCAGCTGGTTGGCGACGCCGAAGTCGCCGTTGAAGATCAGACGGCCGACGAGGCCGACCACCGCGTAGGTGGTGGCAAGCGGCACCACCAGCGACACCCGGGCGAGCGCGCGGAGCATGCCGAGGCCCGGCCGGTGCAGCATCAGGGCGATCAGCACGCCGAGGGCGAGCTGGAACGGGATCACCGTCATGAAGAAGCGGGCGGTGAGGCCGAGGGTCGCCCAGAAGGTGCTGTCGGTGAGGACGTTCAGGTAGTTGTCGAGGCCGACGAAGGGGAAGCCGTCGCGCGGGCGGGTGATGTTGTACTGCCGGAACGAGGTGACCAATGCGAAGAGGGTCGGGTAGATTCCGATCGCCAGGAGCACGAACACGGCTGGCGCCAGGAACCAGAACGGCGTCCAGCGGCGGTAGCCCGGGTTGGACCTCGCCCGCCCGCCCGACGGCACGGCGGCCGGCAGCGTTCCATCCCGTGTTGCTTCAGCACCGCTCGGCATCGGGTCTCATTCCAGGTTGGTGTGATTGGCGCGCATGGCGTCGGGGGTGACGCCCAGGCGCTCGCGCAGCTTCAGGATCATCACCTCGAAGAGCACATATTGCGCGCCTTCGAAGAGGGAACCCATCGGCAGAACCGACGTGGAGGGACCCTGGTCGTCGGCCATGGTCTGCGCCGGGATCACCAGCACATGGTCGGCGCGGCGGGCAGCCGCCCCGTTCGGCTGGGCGGTGACGACCAGCGTCTTCGCGCCGTCCTCGCGGGCGACCTCCATCAGGCCGCGCACGGTGGAGAAGTCGCCGGGACCGGCCGACACGATCAAGAGGTCGCCCTCCCCGACCGGCGGCGTGGTCATGTCGCCGACCATGGCGACTTGACGGCCGAGGTGGAACAGGCGCATCGCCAGTCCCTTGATCTGCAGCCCCTCGCGGCCGACGCCGTAGCAGGCGATGCGCCGCGCCTTCGCGATCGCCTCGACCGCGGCGTCCACGCCGGCATCGTCGATGCGGTCGAACACGGCGCCGAGTTCGCCCAGCGCCCGGTGATAGAGATCGGACATGGATTTCCTCCCAAAAGATCCGGTGTCCACGGTCCGGCGCAGGCTCACGCTATCGCGCTGCTCACCTGCCCTACCGTCATGGTCCGCGAAGGCGGACCACCCACGCATTTTTCACGCGCTCGCCACCCTCACCCACGAACTCGTGGGTGGTCCGCCTGCGCGGACCATGACGATCGCGGGGAAGTGCACGGAATAGCCGAGCTTCGATCTGCCGCCCGCCCGCACCTCCGTCCACCCCCACTCAACCCCCCTCGCCGTCATGGTCCGCGAAGGCGGACCACCCACGCATTTTTCCGCCCGCGCCACCTCCACCACGAACTCGTGGGTGGTCCGCCTGCGCGGACCATGACGATCGGGGGAGTGCGATGGATCGGTCGAGAAACAAAAGGCGGCGGACGCCGGGTGGGCGCCCGCCGCAGGTTACGGCCTCAGCTTACTGGAGGAGAGCCTTCTTGCCGTCGTAATAGCCTTCCTTGGCCAGGATCTCTTCCATGCGGGTGCCGATCTCCTTGGCGCCCTCTTCGGTCGAGACTTCGCCGAGCTGGATCTTGGTGCCCCATTCCGCGACCACTTCCGAGATCGCCGGCCAGGCCGGGAACCGCGGACGGAATTCGGGAACGCCCTTCTGCCAGGAGGCGACCATCGGCTCGACGAACTTGTACTTCGTCTTGATGTCGTCCTGCTCGTAGATCGACATGCGGCCGGAGACGCCGCCGGCTTCCACGTAGGCGCGGGCGATCTCTTCGGACGTCGCCCACTGGATGAACAGCCAGGAGGCCTTCTTCTGCTCCTCGGAGGCCTGCGAGGCGACCGCGAGCGAGAAGCCGCCGAGCGCGGGCAGACGGCCGGCCGGGCCTTCCGGCTCCGGCGCGACGGCCAGGCAATCGCCCAGCTTGGAGGTCGCCGGGTCGGTCAGCGTGCCGTAGAAGGCGGACCACTCGGTGATCATCGCCACCTGCCCCTGCGCGAGGGCGTTGACCGCCTCGGCGTGGTCGAAGGAGACGATGCCCTCTGGCATGTACTTGGCGAGATCGTTGCGGAACTTGAGGCCGGCCTGGCTTTCGGCGGACATCAGGTTCGACTTGAACTCCTTGTTGAGGAGCGATCCGCCGAACGGCCACAGCACGCGCATGAAGCTGTCTGCCGACTGGGTCTCGCCGCGGCGGGACTGCAGCGCGAAGGCGTACTGGTTCTTGGAAGCGTCGGTCAGCTTGGGACCATAGACGTTCATCACCTCGTCCCAGGTCGCCGGCGGCTTGTCGAAGCCGGCGTCCTTCAGCATGCAGCTGTTGTAGAAGAGGAGGCCGGAGTAGTTGTCGAAGGGAAGACCGTAGACCTTGCCGCCCCAGGACCCGAAGGCGTCCAGGAGAAGCGGGAAGAAGCCTTCCAGCTTCAGGTTCGGGTCGGTGATCGAGGCGTCGGCGGTGAAGGTCTCGATCGGATCGATCCAGCCGTTCTCGGCGAATTCGCCGATCCAGACGAGGTCGACCAGGGCCAGCGTCAGGTCACCCTGCGAGGTGAAGTTCAGCACCTGCTTCTCGCGGGTGTTCTCGTAGGGGACGATCTCGTAGTTGACCTTGATGCCGGTCTTCTGCTCGAACTCCGGCAGCAGCTTGATGATCGCGCGGTAGCCCGGACGATCGAGGAAGATGCCGTTGATCTCAGTGCCCTTCAGCGGGGCGGCCGCGTCGGCCAGCCAATCGGCCTTGGCCACCGAGGGCAGCGAAGCGGATCCGGCGAGCACGGCGAATGCGCTCAACGATGCAAGAAGGAATTTCCTCACCCTAACCTCCCATGTTGCTTTTCAAGTCAGTCCATTCGGGTAGATCAGACTCTTGATCACGCCAGGCGCGTTCTCGGCGTGCCGCCGGAAAGCGTCTGGTGCCTCGTTCAGGCCGACCTCGTGGGTCACCATGGTGACCACGTCGACCTTGCCCCTCTCGACGAGTTCGATGGCGCGCGGGTAGACCTCCCCCATCCGGCGAGCGAACTTGATCTTGAGGCCCCTGCGGCGGGCTTCCGCCGCCGGCAGGGTATAGGTGTCCCCATCGGGGATGCCGACGAGAACCACTCGTCCGCCGATCTTGGAGGCGAGCACAGCGTCCCGGAATCCTTCCGGGGCGTTGGTCGCCTCCACGACGAGCGGGCATCCTTCACGGGCCGTCATCTCGCGGAGGTCCTCCACGGATGCGCCCACGCGATCGGCTCCAAGGCTGGTGGCCATGGCGCGGCGATGCTCCAGCGGGTCGACAGCGATGATCTCGCCGGCGCCCGCCGCCTTCAGAACCTGCAGAATCAGCAGCCCGATGGGCCCGCAGCCGATCAGCCCCACCCGCTCCAGCAGGCGCGGCTTGGCGAGGTCCACCGCGTGTATGGCAACGCCGAGCGGCTCCAGCATCACAGCCTGAAGCGGCGTGAAGCCGGCCGGCAGCGGCACCACCTGGGACGTCGGAACCCAGATCCGCTCGGTCATCGCGCCATCGAAGGGCGGTGCGCCGATGAACTCCACGTTCGGGCAGAGATTGGGGTGGCCGCGCTCGCAGAACTCGCAGTGGCCGCAGGCCTTGTTGGGATCGACCGCGACCAGGGCTCCGGCCTTCAGGCCCTTCTCCGGCACATCCTCGCAGAGGTAGCCGCCGAACTCATGGCCCGGCACGAAGGGTGCCTTGATCACGGCCGCGCCGATGCCGCCGTCCTTGTAGTAGTGCAGGTCCGAGCCGCAGAGCCCCACCGCCGCCACGTCGAGCAGCGTCTCCCCGGGCATGCCTTCCCGAAGGTTGAACGGCGCGACCCGTGCGTCGTAGGCGCCGTGGATGAAAAGGGCTGTGGACATCGCCTCTCGCTGGCAAACCCGTTGACTGATCGAGCCGGACGATACAGATGTATTTTGGTTCTTTCAATAGTATGATCGCACGATGATGACCGGAACCGTTTCGCCCTCCCCTCATTCCGCTCCTGGCGGCTGGTCCGCAGCCCTCGACCACCTCGCCGCGATTGTCGGAAGCCGGCACGTGGTGACCGACCCCGACACGCTCGCGCCGCACCTCACGGAGTGGCGCGGGCTCTACCGCGGCCGGACGGCGGCGCTGGTGCGTCCGGGGTCGACGGAAGAGGTCGCGGCGGTGATGCGGCTTGCAAACGAGCTCGGACTGCCCGTGGTCCCTCAGGGCGGCAACACGGGGCTCGTCGGCGGGCAGATCCCCTTCGAGACGGGCGCGGAGATCATCCTTTCCACGCTGAGGCTCAACCGGGTCCGCGCCGTCGACCCGGCCAGCGACACGATCACCGTGGAGGCCGGCGTCACGCTCGCCGCGGTGCAGGCGGCGGCCGAGGCGGCGGGGCGGCTGTTCCCGCTGTCGCTTGCGGCCGAGGGCTCCTGCACCATCGGGGGAAACCTTGCCACCAACGCCGGCGGCACCGCGGTTCTGGCCTACGGCAACACCCGCGACCTGACGCTCGGGCTGGAGGTCGTGCTCGCCGACGGCCGGGTGCTCGACGGGCTGACGGGTTTGCGCAAGGACAACACCGGCTACGACCTGAAAAATCTGTTCATCGGCTCGGAAGGCACGCTCGGCGTCATCACCGCCGCGGTGCTGAAGCTGTTTCCGAAGCCAAGGGCGATCGCGACGGCGTTCTGCGGCGTGCCCTCCCCCGCCGCGGCGCTGGACCTTCTTGCGCTCGCCAAAGCTCACGCCGGACCCGCCGTGACGACGTTCGAGCTGATGGGCGACACGGCGCTCGACTTCGTGCTCCGGCACGCCCCAGGCGCCCGCCCGCCGATCGAGACGCCGACGCCCTGGACGGTGCTCCTGGAGCTCTCCAGCCCGGTGGAGTTCGGCCTCTCGGAGGCGCTGGAGGCGATCCTGTCCGAGGCTTTCGAAAGCGGGCTTGTGGAGGACGCCACGATCGCCAGCTCGCTCGACCAGCGCGCCGCCTTTTGGCGCCTGCGCGACATGATGTCGGAGGTCCAAGGACACGAGGGCGGCTCGATCAAGCACGACATCGCCGTGCCGCTCTCTGCCCTGCCCGCCTTCGTGGACGAAGCCACCGAGGCGGTGCTCGCCCTCGTGCCGGGATGCCGGCCGGCCGTGTTCGGCCACGTTGGCGACGGCAACCTCCACTTCAACGTCTCGCAACCAGTCGGCGCCGACAAGGCGGCCTTCCTGGCGGGCTGGGAGGCGATGGCGGACGCCGTCCACCGCATCGCGGCGCGGCACGGCGGCTCGATGTCGGCGGAACACGGCATCGGCCGTTTGAAGCGCGACAGCCTGCCCGACTACAAGCCGCCGGTCGCGATGGACCTGATGCACGGCCTGAAAACGCTTCTCGATCCGCGCGGTATCCTCAATCCGGATAAAGTGCTAGTGAGCCGACAACCCGCCCGAGGCCCCTAATGACCGTTCCGTCCGCCCAGCCCGCTGCTTCAACGACCGAAATCGCGCGGCGCGCCGAAGCCGCGGCGCGGATCGCCGAGAATGCCGGCCGCAGCGCCATGGCCTTCTTCGAAGCCCGCGACAGCCTGGTGGTCGAAACCAAGGAGAGCGCGCAGGACTTCGTCTCGCGGGCCGACCGGGAGGTGGAGGAGGAGATCCGGCGGGCGGTGGCGGCCGAGTTCCCCGAGGATGGACTGCTCGGCGAGGAGTACGGGCTGGAGACCGGCCGATCGGACTTCGTCTGGGTGATCGACCCCATCGACGGCACCGCCGCCTTCGTATCCGGGCAGGCCAACTGGTGCATCTCGATCGCAGTGAAGGGGCCCGATGGCGTGGTGATCGGGGTGATTGCCGCCCCGGTATTCGGCGAAACCTTCTTCGCCGTGCGCGGCGGCGGCGCCACGCTCAATGGGCGGCCGATCGCGGTCGATCCCAAGGCCTCGCTCACCTCCGGCAACGTCGCCTTCGGCGCCACGCAGAAGTCGCCGGCAGCGACCTCGGCGGCGTTCGTGCAGCGGCTCTACGAAGAGGGCGGCGTGCTGTTCCGCATCGGATCCGGCGCGCTGATGCTGGCCTACGTCGCCTCGGCGAGGCTGGCCGGCTACTACGATCCCTACATCAACGCCTGGGACTGCTACGCCGGGATCGTGCTCGTGGAGGAAGCGGGCGGCGCCGTCGACTTCCGCGGCTCCGACGACATGATGACCGGCGGCCCGCTCTACGCCGGCACCGCCTTCGTGACGCGCGAGCTTCGACGACTGGCCGAGGGCTGACGGCTATTCGGCAGCGTCGGCATCGCGTGGTCGTGGCGGCGCACCGGGGTCTCGCGCCCGCGCTGCGGCGTCCTTCACGCGCTCGATCAACCGCGTCTTTTCGACCGGGTCCGAAACGACCCGAACACCGTCATAGACGTTCGGACTTACGTAGTGCGCGAAATCGGGGGGCTTCTTTGGTGCGCCCATCAGCTGTTCCTAATCTACGTCGATGACGGGGGTATTCCGCATCATAACCCAGAAATGGCGCCCTAGCCTATCCAAACCTTCTCTGGACGAGACATAGCCATCCTCAACAAAACGCAATGTGATCAGGTTGTGTTTTTCGATCATCCTTGGTGCCGGGAACCTCGATTTTGTCACCCTGTACACGATTGCCGGACGAACGGTCTTCAACAGCAGTGACAAGGATTGAAGAACCAGAGGCATGATCAAGGGACGTATCTCGTCGTCCAAATACGGTCGGCAAATCCTCGGATCCTGGCTCGCGAAGGACTCAGTGTTCGAGAACGGATCGACGACGAGAACGGAAAAGGTAAACTCGTGGAAGCTAACGAGACCGGCCTCACTCAGATTGTCCTGTCCCGGCAGCAGGTTGCAGCTGATCGACACGATACGACCGTCTACCCGGTCCTCGGCTACCGGGGTCACGACGGAGAACTCGCCATTTGCCTCTTCGAAGACATCGATCTGCGTAGGAATGGAGCTTAGAAGAGGGCGAAACATCAGGGCGGGCTTCAGTTGAAACCCATTGCTACACCGGCTGGATCTTCTTGTTAAATATACCAATCCATATACTTAGAAGGACGCCCTACCCCCCGATCGGCCAGACGAAGGCGATCAGCGGGACGCCGACGGCAAGCACCAGCACCGACAGCGGCAGGCCAAGGCGCCAGTAGTCGCCGAAGCGGTAGCCGCCGGGGCCCATCACCAGCATGTTGCACTGGTGGCCGATGGGGGTGAGGAAGTCGCAGGCCGCACCCACGGCCACCGCCATCAGGAACGGGTCGGCGCTGTAGCCGAGCGACTTGGCGAAGGTGGCCGCGATCGGGCCGGCGACCAGCACCGTCGCGGCGTTGTTGAGGAAAGGCGTCACGGCCATCGCCGTCGCCATGATCAGCGCCAGCGCGCCGACCGGCGGCAGCTGGCCGGCGGCGGCGGAAAGCCAGGCGGAGATCAGGTCGGTCGCGCCGGTGGTGCGCATCGCGTCGCTGACCGGGATCAGGCAGGCGAGCGTCACCAGAACGGGCGCGTCCAGCGCGGCGTAGGCCTCGCGCATGCCGATGCAGCGCGTGGCGACAACCAGCACCGCCGCGCCGAAGAAGGCGACCGGCACGCTGACCAGCTGCAAAGCCATCAGCAGCATCGCCGCGAGCAGCAGCGCGATCGGCAGGTAGGTCCGGCGGCCGCGGCCGATGGCGACGTCGCGCTGGGCGAGCGGCAGGCAGCCGAGATCGCGCAGCACGTCCGGCATGACCTTGAGATTGCCCTGCAGCACCACCACGTCGCCGGGCTTGAAGCGGAACGACTTCAGGCGCGTGGCGACACGCTCGCCGCTGCGGCTGACCGCGAGAAGGTTCACCTGGAAGCGGTCGAACAGGCGCAGCTTCTCCGGCGTCCAGTCGACCATGAAGCTGTCGGCGGTGACGACCGCCTCCATGACGCCGACCTCATCGTCGACGTCGGTCAGCTCCGGCTGGTTCTCCGCCCGGCCGAGGCGCAGCCCGGCGGTCACCACCAGCTGTTCCAGCTCGTGCGGCTCGCCCTCCAGGATCAGGTGGTCGCCGGGGCGGACGATCTGGCCGGACGGGTTGCGGAAACGCTTGTGGACGTCGCGGATCAGCGCGGTGATCTGCACGTCGCCGGCCGAGAGGGCCGCGATATCGGCGGCGGGCCGACCCACGTAGGGGCTGTCCTCGGGCACCACGGCCTCGGTGGTGTAGCCCTGGATGTTGAAGGCGGCTTCCACGCTGGCGGCGCCGCGCCGGCCCTTGGGCAGGAGGCGATAGCCGAAGATCAGAAAGATCAGCCCGCCTGCCGCGAGCGGCAGGCCCACGGGGGCAAAGTCGAACATGCGGAACGGTTCGCCCGTGATGTCCTCGCGGATGCGCGAGACGATGATGTTGGGCGAGGTGCCGACCAGGGTCACCAGGCCGCCGAGCAGCGAGGCGAAGGACATCGGCATCAAGAGCTGCGACACCGCCGTGTCGGACTTCCGCGCGATCTGGAACGCAGGCGGGATCAGCATGGAGAGCGCGCCGATGTTCTTCACGAAGGCGGAGAGCACCATCACGAGGCCGGCCAGCGCCGCGATCTGCCGTGGCGGCGTCTGCAGAAATCCCCCCAACCGCTTGACCGCGAGATCGGCGACGCCGGACCGAGAGATTGCCGAGCTCGTCACCAGGGCGCTGGCGACGATGATGACGATGTCGTCGCCGAAGCCGACGAAGGCCGCGTCCGGTTCGACAACCCCCACCACGACGGCCGCGAACAAGGCAAGGATGGCGACGAGATCGAAGCGGATCCGTCCCCACACGAAGAGGGCCATCATCACGATGATGATGGCGAAGGCGAGCATCTGCGGTGTGGTCAATGAACCCTCTGGGATGTGCCGTCCGGCGGCAGCGAAACCTTGGACGAAGCGAGTCAAGTCTTCTCGGCAGTTCCTCCGCCCGCGGCTGCCCGCGCCAGATCCCGTCCTTCCCGCAAGATCGACAGGATCCGCTCGGTTTCGGCGGCCCTTTCGCCAACGACCGGGCTGGCGAACGGAACGATCAGCCGCGTCTCTTTTAGCGCGCCATCGAGGCCGGCGTCACGCGCTCCGTCGGCCGCCTCTTTCGCCGCCCGAGCATCGGGGAACGTGATGGCGATACCTTGGGGCCCGGCGTCGACGCGAAGAACGTCCGTTCGCCGCGCCAGGGCGGCGACGCGGGACTCGGCGAGCAGCACGGCAACCGGCTCAGGCATCGGACCGAAACGGTCGACGAACTCCTCGCCGATCGCCTCCGCCTCGTCGGGATCGCCGATCGCTGCCAGCCGGGCGTAGAGCCCGATGCGGACATCCTCCTCCGGCACGGTGTCGGCGGGAATGTGTCCGGCCTCGCCCAGCGACACGATCGGCGACAGATCGGGCGAAACCGGCCGCCCCGCCGCTGCATCCAGCGCGCGGGAGAGCAGATGCCGATAGAGCCCGGCGCCGATCAGCTTGACGTGGCCGGCCTGCTCTTCTCCGAGGAGGTCGCCGGCGCCGCGCTGATCCAGGTCGCGCGCGGCGATCTCGAAGCCCGCGCCCAGTCGGTCGAGGCTCGCCAGCGTCTCCAGCCGCCGCATCGTCGCTTCGGCGATCGCCGCGTCCGGATCGGTGGCGAGGTAGACCGTGCCGCGCCGGCGGCCCCGGCCGACCCGGCCGCGCAGCTGGTGCAACTGGGAAAGCCCGAAGCGATCGGCGCGCCAGACCACCATCGTGTTGGCCTGCGGCATGTCGAGGCCGCTCTCGATGATTGAGGTCGCCACCAGCACGTCGCCCTCGCCGCGGCCGAAGGCGATCAGCGCCGCATCGATCTCCTCCGCCTTCAGCCGGGCGTGGAGGATGCGGAGGTCGAGCTCCGGAGCCAGGCGCCCGAGGCGTTCCACCATCGGCTCGATGTCCTCGATCCGCGGGCAGACGAGGAAGCTCTGGCCGCCGCGGGCAGCCTCGCGGCGGAAAGCGTCGCGGACGGTCAGATCGTCGAAGGCGGCGACCACCGTGCGGATCGGGCGGCGCGGGCCGGGTGGCGTGGCGATCACGGAGAGATCCTGCAGCCCTGCCAAGGCGGTCTGCAGCGTCCGGGGGATCGGGGTCGCGGTCAGTTGCAGCACGTGGCAGCCCTCGGCCAGCGCACGAAACTTCGCCTTGTCGGCGGCGCCGAAGCGCTGTTCCTCGTCGATCACCACCAGGGCGAGGTCGGCGTAGGCGACGCCCTTGCCGGCGACGGCGTGGGTTCCGACGACCACCCGGATGCTTCCGTCGGCCAGCCCGGCCCGGACGCGCCTGGCTTCGGCCGCCGGCGTGAACCGGGAAAGCGCGGCCACTTCGACCGCGAGCCCGGCGAAACGGCGGCGCACCGTCTCCTCGTGCTGGCGCGCCAGCACCGTTGTCGGCGCGACGACCGCCACCTGCCGCCCGTCGAGCGCCACGGCGGCCGCGGCCCGAAGCGCCACCTCGGTCTTGCCGTAGCCGACGTCGCCGCAGACCAGCCGGTCCATCGGTCGGCCGGAGCCGAGGTCGGTCAGCACCGCCTCGATCGCATCGGCCTGGTCCGGACTTTCCGGATAGGGGAAGCGGGCGACGAAGCGCTCGTAGGGCGCACCGCCCGCCGCGATCGTGGGCGCGCGAGTCCCGGCGCGGGCTTTGGCCTTGGCTGCCAGTTCCGAAGCCGTCGCGGCGATCGCCGCTTCCACGGCCTCGCGCCGTCGTGTCCAGGCATCGCCCTTGGCGCGGTCCAGCGACACCGCGTCCGGGTCGGAACCGTAGCGCCAGACGCGACCGATCTCGACCACCGGCACCATCACGGTGTCGCCGCCGGCGTATTCCAGCCGCAACACGTCGGTGCGCGAGCCCGCCGCCTCTACCGTCTCCAGGCCACGGAGAACGCCGAGGCCGTGATCGCGGTGGACGACCGTGTCGCCCACGTGGAGGTCGCTGCCGTCGGGGTCGAAACCGGGCAAGGCACGGATCTCGTCGCGCGAACCCCGACGCCGCGCCCGGCTACCGAGTACGTCCGCGGCGGCGATCACCGCGAGGCGGTCGGTGGAGAAGCCACGGTCGAGGTCCACCTCGATGGCGGCGAGCGCGCCCTTGCCGGCCGCCATCGCCGCCGCGAGGCCTTCCGCCGGTTCGACTTTTTCGCCGAGCCGGCGGGCAAGGCGGAAGAGATCGCCGTTGAGGCCCGTCAGGACGACCGTCCGCCCCGCCGCCCGCATCTCCTCCACGTGGCGGCGCAGCCCGCCCGTCGGGTCGCGGCGGGTGGCGAAACGCGGGCCGGGCTCGCCGCGGCCTTCCAGTTGCACCGTCGTCAATCGGCCGAAGCGGTCCGCCCACTCGTCCGCCGGGAGCCGCAGGCCAGGATACCGCGCGGTCTCCTCGCCGGAGGCCTCCAACGCGGTCGCGATCCGCTCCCGAGCGCCGGCGTCCAGCCAGGCGGTCCGGCCCGTGAAGGCGTCGAACACGGTCTCGGCCGGCTGATAAATTCCGGCCAGCCGGTGTTCAAGGTCGGCCGGACGCTCGCCGCCCTCCGCCTGGATCGCTTCGGAGGCCGGGCCGATGGAGACCGTTTCGAGGTCGCCGAGCGTCAACTGGTCCTGCGGGTCGAAGCGATGGATGGCGGTGATCAGGCCGTTCTGGTGCTCCAGTCGCACCGGCGCCTCGGCGTCGGCCGGAAACAGGTCGATCACCTGTCCGCGCAGCGCCGCCTCGCCGGGCTCGTCGATCCGGTCGTCGAACAGCCAGCCGGTCCGTTCCAGGAAGCTCTGCAGGTCGTCGAGGTCGACCGCCTCGCCCACGCGCAGGTCCCGGACGGCGGCGGACAGCACCGCGCGCGGCGGGACGCGTTGCATCAGCGCGTCGGGGCTGGCCACCAGGATGCAGGGCCCGGCGCCAGGCAGACGGCGGAGCACGGCGATCCGCCGCCCCATGATCTCGCGGGCCGGCGGAAACGGCTCAAAGGGAAGGCAGTCCCAGCGCGGCAGATGGAGGATCTCCGCCGCAGGCAGCAACCGGCCTAGCATGGCCGAAAGCGCCTCCGCACGGCGCTCGCCCGCGGCCACCAGCAAGGTCGGACCGTCGAGCGTTTCCGCCCATTCCGCCGCCTCGAAACCCACCGCCTCGACCATCCATGACCCCTTCACGCCGTCCTGGTCCGCGCAGCCGGATCACCCGTCCCTAACCGCGCACCCACTGCCCCAGTCCGTCTCCCTCAACCGCCCCCCTCAACCGTCATGGTCCGCGCAGGCGGACCACCCACGAGTTCGTGGCGGCCGCTCGGCGCGCTGATCGACGGGGCTGGCGTATCGTCCCGGGAAACTTCGTGGGTAGTCCGCCTGCGCGGACCATGTCGGCGGAGGGAAAAGAGGGTGGTGGTCCGTCCCCTTGCGCGACCGCAGGGTAACGCCGGGGCCGTGCGGGTGTTCCGTCGCGATCGCGATCGATGCGCACCGCTCGGGCGACGGTAGCCCTGCCCTAGGGGAAGTCCGCCGCGTCCTCCACCGTCAGGCCACGCTCCAGGGAGATGCCGACCGTGCAGAGGGTATGCGCCTCGCGGATCAGCAGGGCGCGCTCGGCTTCCGAGAGGTCGCCGTCGAGGTGGAAGACCGAACGTTGGCGCTCAATCCGCGAGGGTGGGTCGTCGGCCTTCTGCCCGCGCACCTCGACGCGCACTTCGGCGAGCCGGGCGTCCAGGCCCAGACGCCGGGCGGCGATGCGGGCGCTGATGGCAAGACAGCCGGCCAGCGCCGCGTCAAGCAGTTCAAGGGGTGTGAAGCCGTCCCGGCCGGGCGTGACGGCGAGCGGGGCCGAAGCGCCCGAGCGGGCGTCGATGCTGCCGGACCCGTCGGCGGTGGCGGTGGCGGTGACGCCGACGGGCCGTTGCTTGATCCTGATGGTCATGCGCGCGTCCGGTCTCCTCGGGAGGACGGGTGTTGGTCCGGTCCCGATGGTGGCCGATCCGCCGCGCGCGTCCAACCCGGACTTCGGCGCGCAGGCGCTTTTTTACTGCGAGTTGCTGCCGATCACGCCGCCGGCGACCGCGCCGCCGACACCGCCGACGATCGCGCCGCCGGTTCCGCCGACCGCATTGCCGACAACGGCGCCGCCGGCGCCGCCGAGGACCGCGCCTGTCGCGGTGCGCTGGTCACGGGTGTTGCCGCAGGCGGCGACGGAGAGGGAAAGAGCCGCCGCGAGGGCGAGGCAGGCTGAGCGGGAGATCGGCATGCGCAATTGCTCCTGACATCCAGCCCCCACCGTATGCGGGAACGCAACGCCGGGCGGGGGCGGTTGTTCCGCCCTGCCCGGCCTTGCACCCCGGTTCAGGGCATCAACACGCCGTCGATGACGTGGATCACGCCGTTCGACTGGTCGACGTTGGCGATGGTGATCTTGGCCATGCCGCCCTTGGCGTCGGTGACCATCAGCGTCTTGCCGGACTGGGTGAACTTCACCGTCTCGCCCTCGACCGTCTTGAACTCGGCCTGGCCGCCCTTTTCCGCGATGGCATCCATGATGTTCTTGGCGGAAAGCTTCCCGGGGATGACGTGGTAGGTGAGAATGCCGGTCAGCATGCCCTTGTTCTCCGGCATCAGAACGGTGTCGACCGTGCCGTCCGGAAGCTTGCCGAAGGCGGCGTTGGTCGGCGCAAGCACCGTGAACGGGCCTTCGCCCTGCAGCGTCTCGACCAGTCCGGCGGCCTTCACGGCGGCGACCAGCGTGGTGTGATCCTTGGAGTTGACGGCGTTCTCGACGATGTTCTTCGTGGCGTACATCGGCGCGCCGCCGACCATCGGGTTGGCCGCAATGGCGGCTGTGGACAGGCCGGCGACGAGTGCGGCGGCAACAATCGGGCGGACGAAACGGCTTGCGATGGTCATGAGATTCTCCTCCAGGATGGGCCGGACCGTTCGATCGGCCCGTGCAGCGATCTACGGGGCGGCTCTCCAACGGGCTTCAGCCGATCGCATCACTCCCTCGTGACGCCGCCGTGATTTTGTCGGATGTGCCGAAACGATACAGCGCGTGAAGGGTTCTTATGGCTTCAGCCCCGGTCACTCCCGGGCCGGGGCGTTCCCAGCGACGGCGCATCGGCCGGCTCGACCGGCCCGCGGCTCCGTCCATCAGACCCGGAGGCTTCGACGATGCAGCACCTGTTGGACATCAGGCCCGCCATGAAGGCCCTGGCCAAGCGGCCAGGCGAATTCGAATGGTTCGAGGGTTCGCTCCGCCACATCCCGAGCGACCACCGCTTCACCTTCCGCGACGACGGCAGCGTGCTGCTTTCGGCCGACTGCGCCTGCGCCACGCTGGCGATCAGCAAGGACCAGGCGGCGGAGTTCCGCGCGGCGGCGGAGACCTGGACGCGCGACTACTGGCGGCCGGTGTCGATCAACCGGCACTTCGCCTCCCATTTCGTTCGCCCGAGCGCATGGCGCCGGTTCGCGGCCCTGGTCACCCGCCGCGATCCCGACGACCTCGACCTCGGCCTGTCGCTTCCGGAAGACGCCGAGGCGATCGCCATCGCCACGGAAACGGCGCCGGCGCCCGAGCGCGTGGCGGCCTGAGCCCGTCCGACCCTGCGGCGAGGGGCGACCAGCGCCCCTCGCCCGTATCGACGTGAAACCTCCGACCCACCCCGCCCGTACCTCCGTCGAACCAACCGACGGACCTGGACGGGCATGCGTTTATCTCTCGACGATCTCTCACCCATCGAAGCCTCGGCGCTCATGGCGCACTTCGCCGCCACGGGAGCGACGTCGCGGGCGGTCGTCAGCACCCGCCTGCTGGCTCTCGGTCTCATCGCGGACAAGGGCGGACGGTTCGAGATCACCGCGAAGGGCATCGGTCTCGTGCTGAAAGGCTATGCGCCGGCCTGAGGGAACGCTCGGCGGCCGCCGCCGTTGACACGCCGGAACGCGACTGCGGGAGACGCCCCGATGACCAAGAGCTTCAAGCCAGGCGACAGCGTGGAGTGGGATTCCTCCGGCGGACACAGCGTGGGGAAGATCGTACGCAAACAGACCAAACCCACGACGATCAAGTCGCACAAGGTGGCGGCTTCGCCGGACAACCCCGAATACATCGTCCGAAGCGACAAGTCCGGCAAGATTGCTGCTCACAAGCCGGAATCTCTCAAGAAGCGCTGAAGAGAGACCGGCGAATTCTCCACTCAATTTAGCTAAATTTAGCCGTTATCTTCCGGCTTCAGCCAGATTTGCCGGATTTTGTGTTCACTTCATCGTCATTTTCGACGGCCCTCAACGAAAATCATCTAAATTTTGTTGAGTTATGGCGGGATTTCCGAGCGCGGGTCCAGATCTCGTTAAGATCTTATCGAGCAGTATCGGGGCCAGAAGGATAGCCCCATGCGTATGTACCAATTCTTCAAAGACCGATCCGCGGCAACGGCCGTGACCTTCGCCTTTGCGGCGATTCCGGTTGTCCTGTCCGTCGGCACGGCGTTCGACTATACCCGCGAGTATCGGGCCAGCTTCCATGCGCAGGCGGTGCTCGATGCCGCCGTGCTTTCCGCAGCCGCCTCCAACGAGGTGGAGGAAGCCAAGCTGAAGGTGCTGACGCAGCACTTCATCGACAGCAACATCTCCAGCGACGCGGTGCTTGAAGCCTCGCTCGACAGCTTCAAGTACGACGCGGAGAAGGACGTCATCTCCGCCACCCTCAGCGGCATGCTGGACACCTCCTTCCTGACGCTCGCCGGCATCAAGTCGCTCGAGATCGAGGCCCAGTCGGTGGCCATCCGCGGCGTGACCGGCAGCGTGGAAGTGGCGCTGGTGCTCGACAACACATGGTCGATGTCGGAGACCGACGGCACCGGCACGCGCAAGATCGACGCTCTGAAGAAGGCGGCCAAGGATCTCGTCCAGCAGCTCAAGAAAAACGACAAGGCGGACGTGAAGGTCGCCCTCGTGCCCTATGGCGACTACGTCAACGTGGGTACCGACAACCGTTCGCAGCCGTGGATCTCGGTCGGCGCCGACTACACCACCGAGAAGATCTGCACCGACAAGACCAGCACCCAGACCGAGACCTGCACGACGGTCAACGGCCCGGCGTCGACCTGCACCAAGTACACCGACGGGGTTCCGTCCACCTACACCTGCTATCCGCAGAAGAAGACCACCTGCACCCCCCTCGACCCGCCGAAGACCACCACGTCGAAGAGTTGCTCCGGCGGAACCTCCTACAAGTGGTACGGCTGCGTCGCCTCGCGGAAAACCGGCACGCTGCGGCTCGACGACAGTTCGCCGTCGACGCCCTACCCGGGTCTCCTCACCACCTCCCAGCGGTGCCTCAACCCGATCGTGCCGCTCACCAACAAGCATGGTCCGGTGATCAGTGCGATCGAGACGATGATCATCAACGTCGGCACCAGCTACTACCCGCTGACGTACATCCCCGCCGGCCTCGTGTGGGGTCTCAATGTCCTTTCGCCGACCGCCCCGTTCACCGAGGGCGCCGCCTACGACGCGAAGAACGAGAGACCGCGCAAGGTGCTGGTGCTGATGACGGACGGCGAGAACACGCTGCGCTTCAATTCCTCGAACGGGCAGCACACCGGGCTCGACAACGACGCGACCAAGGCGGCCGCCCAGGTGAAGGCGACCAACGACGACACCCTGGCGATCTGCGACAAGGCCAAGGCGCAGAAGATCGAGATCTTCACCATCGCGCTGGCCGTCGACGATGCCAACGCCAAGGCGATGCTGGAGTCCTGCGCCAGCGGGGCTGACCACTATTTCGACGCCAGCAACAACGCCGCGTTGCAGATCGCCTTCGCGATGATCGTCAAATCGCTTCGCGACATCCGCCTGGAGAGCTGAGAAGTCTTCAATCCGTGGCATCCGTTCCCGCGGATGCCACGGATCGAGCAAGCTTTTCCCGCCAATCCTCCCAGTTGCGGAAATCCTGAGTTTCTTTCTCCGGTTACACCTCCAAGCCCTTGAATCGTCCGGTTCAACGGCTTAGCTTGAACGTCGTCGGGGAGACCCGACCGCGGTCGTTTGATCCGCAGCTTGCGCCGCGTCACCAAACGCTAAAGCGCCACCGCGTTGGTTTCGTGGTGGTGTGCCGAGGAGGCACTCCCATGTCCGAGCTTCTGGATTTCGAGTTCTGCCTGATGTCGTCCACAACCCCGTCGCGAAAACGCGCGATGCGGTGTTGCCGACGCGTATGCGGGATGTGAGCCGGTTTCGGCCCTCCGCTTTCCGATCATCGACCAAAGCAGAATTCAGATGCCCGCCGGTCTTGCCGGCCGCGGGCCAGGAGCCTTGTTCCCATGTCCAAGTCCACCCTCATCGAAGTCGGCGATGAAGCCGTCGGAATCGTCGTGCCGGACGGCAACCGCGTCCGGTTCGTCGCTGTGAAGTATCCCGTCTGGGCGCTCGACGATCAGGTCTTCGCGTCGGCCGAGGCCGCGCGGCGGGCCGCGCGCGACCTGCTGCTCGCCCGCAAGGGCGGCAGCGCCAAGCCTCGGAGCGACGCCTTTGCCGCCTGACCGCGGTCAGAGCAGCGAGCGGACGAGGTCCAGCCAGGCGGGCAGGCAGTTGCGACGGCGGTCGAAGTGCTCGACCACCGTTCGCCGTGCTGCCTGGCGGATGCCGCGGTAGCGCTCCGGATTGCGGCAGGCCTCGACCACCGTGTCGGCCAGCGCGTCCGTGTCGAAGAACTCCACCAGGAGGCCGTTGCGGCCGTTCTCCACCACGTCCCGCACGGGCGCGGTGTCGGAGGCGACGATCAGGCTTTCCGCCGCCATCGCGTCGAGCAGAGACCAGGAGAGCACGAAGGGATACGTCAGGTAGATATGGGCGTTGGAGCGCGACATCAGCGCCACCAGCGCCTGATGCGGCAGGCGCCCCACGAAGTGGAGGCGCGTCGGGTCGAGCCGGTGCTTCACCTCGTCGAGGAACACGTCGCGCCAGTTCTGGCCGGCCGGCGGCGGCGTGCCGTAGCCGGCGCCCGGGTCGCCGCCGACCAGCACCACCCTGGCGTCCGGCATGGCGGCGAGGATTTTCGGCAGCGCCCGCATGAACACGTGGTAGCCGCGCAGGGGCTCGAACCGCCGATTGACGAAGGTGATCAGCGGCACGTCCGGTTTCAGTTCGCCGACGCCGGGCAGCGCGATGCGCGCGTCGTGGATCGGCTTCACCGCGTCGGTGTCGACGCCCTCGTGGATGATGGTGGTACGCCCCTTCAGCGACGCCGGCAGCAGGCTCGCCTGGAACGGCGTCGGCGCGACCAGCCGGTCGGCTTCCGCATAGGCTAGCGCGAGGCCCATGTTCTTGGCGTGGACGCGGAAGCTGTCCTCCTCGGGCGGGCGGGCGAACTCCGGGTCGAAGCCGACGTCGGCGCCCCGGCTGCGGTAGAAGAACTCGGCATAGGCGATCGTCCGGGCCCTGGGGAAGATCTCGCCGAGCAGCAGCGTCTCGCCCCAGCCGGGATGACCCACGATCAGCGCGGGATCGAACCCTTCGGCCTTCAGTTCCAGCGCGCAGGTGGCGGCGTGGCGGGCACGGATCAGGTCGATCTCGGCGCGTGCGCTCAGCGGCCGGCCGCTGGGGCGGAACTCTCCATCCAGCTTCCAGCGCCGGGTGTCGACGCCAGGAACCCCCGCCGCCGTCGTCGAACCGATCGCCGCGCAGCGATGTCCGTCGGCCCGGAGTGCCGTCGCAAGGGCCCCGAACTGGCCGGGAAAATTGTTGTGCACGAAGAGGATGTCGCTCACGTTCCGCCCCTTGCGCGGGCGGAGACCGTCCGGCCGCGAAGGCCAGCATGGCAGGCAGCGGTAAACGTTCGCTCAGCGCATCGCCGCGACCGAGCTGCCAGTCCCGGCCGCCGCCCCGCGCTTCCGGCTGCGCCGGTCAAGGGCGCGCATGACGGGCGTGACCGTCACGCCGTGCATGACCACCGAGACGAGCACGATCACCGCGGCCGTGCTCCAGATCAGTTCGGCGCCTTCGAACTTTGCCTCCACCATGCCGTAGGCGAGGTAGTAGGCCGTACCCAGGCCGCGGATGCCGAAGAAGCTGATCACGGCCCGCTCGTCGGTGGGCAGGCCGCGTCCGGCGAGGCTGAACCAGCCGACCGCCGGCCTGACCACGAACAGCACCAGCGCGGCGAACAGCAAGACACGCCAGTCGACCGCGTCGAGCAGGCCGCCGTCGCTCATCGCGCCGCCGAGCAGCACCAGCAGCACCATCATCAGCAGCCGCTCGAGTTGTTCGATGAAGGCATGCAGCAGGTCGTGGTAGGCGTGGTCGCGCTCCACCGAGCGAAAGGTGACGGCGGCGACGAAGACGGCCAGGAAGCCGTAGCCATGGACGATCTCCGTCACGCCGTAGGCGACCGCGGTGATGCCGAGCGCGACCAGGCCGTCGCCGGTCCGCGACAGCTTGGAGCGGTTGGGCAGGCGGAAGGTAAGCCAGCCGAGCGCGCGGCCGACCACCCAGCCGACCGCGACGCCCACCGCCAGCTTCCAGACCACGTCATAGGCCAGCCACTCGACCAGCCAGCCCTCCTTGACCGCCACCAGCGCGACAGCGAGGTTGACGAAGGGGAAGGCGAGCCCGTCGTTGAGCCCGGCTTCCGACGTCAGCGTGTAGCGCACGTCGTCCTCGCGACCCGCCCCGGGCGCGCCGACCTGGACGTCGCTGGCCAGCACCGGATCAGTCGGCGCCAGCGACGCGGCGAGCAGCAGCGTCGAGGCGACGCCGAGGCCGAGGATGGTGAAGCCGGCGATGCCGATGGCCAGAATGGTGAGCGGCATCGCGATGGCGAGCAGCCTCCAGGTCAGCACCCCGCTGACCCAGTCGAGCGGCCGGTCCAGCTTCAGGCCGGCGCCCATCAGCGCGACGATGACCACGATCTCGGTCAGCCGCTCCACCAGCGGCAGGTTGTCCATCGGATGCGGCGCCAGGCCGGGCAGTCCGGGGATCAGGAAGATCAGCGCGCCGAGGGCGACGCAGACCATCGGCAGGGAGAGCGGCAGTTCCTTCAGCACCATCGGCAGCCACGCCGTGAGCAGCACGACCACGCCGAAGCCGGTCAGAACGACAATGAAAGGATCCATCCGGCCTCGTGCCCCGCACACCCGCTCCGCCAGCGAAGCGCCAGCGGACACTAACCGCTCCGCTTCCGACAGGGTTCCGTTGGGGGAGGGAATGCGGTCGGACCGCGGCGGGAGGCGACGGCCAGCACAAAGCCCGCCTGGCACGGGCGATGAATGGGACAAGCGGACGGCCAACCCCACTTCAGCTGCGTCAGGAGTGTTTCAGGGTAACCGGGGTGGACAAGTCCAGGATTGGCTGGGGCGCCAGGATTCGAACCTGGGAATGGCGGAATCAAAATCCGCTGCCTTACCTCTTGGCGACGCCCCAACGGGCCGCGGACGAGTCGGCCGCGACGGCCCCGGATATAGCGGGGGGCGCGGCGGGCTGCAACCGGCTTGCGCGACGTCGCCGACGGCCGCGCACCCGCACCACCGCTCCTGCCGGCGGCTTCGGCGCGCCGCCGAAAACGCCAGCGTTTCCGCCCGTTTGCACCCGCCCGCCGATTTGCCCGCCGCAGGGCTTGCAGACCGCTCCGACGAAGGCTATACACCCGCCTGCGGTCACGGAGTGTAGCGCAGCCTGGTAGCGCACCTCGTTCGGGACGAGGGGGTCGCAGGTTCAAATCCTGCCACTCCGACCACCGCCAACCCCCTGAAAAACACGGCGAATTTCCCCTCCGGGGGACCGGCCAGACCCGACTTCGGGCTGCTGCCGCACAAGATCGCGCGCAGGTCATGCCGCCCGTCGTCCCTGACGGTATCCGGGCACGACCCCTCACCGGCCTCGGGTGCGCGCGATCTGTTTCGACACCTCGCCCAAGTAGGCGACCTCGTAGGCGGCGTCGCGCGCCCGCCGGGCATTGGCGGCCACGCCGTAGCGTCGGGAAAGCCGAGGCTTGGCGGCCGCGGCCTTGATCGGCGACCACGCGATCCCGATCACGACCCCCATGATGAAGTTTACCGGGTAGATCTCCGACACCGGGATGTTCAGCATCGAGCTGTAGAAGTAGACCCCGAACGAGAAGCAGCTGAAGAAGAGCGCCCGCTCGTGCGGCGACTTCGCCAGCTTGGCGCGTCGGATCAGGCGGATCAGGGTGGCCAGGCCCATGGCTTCGTAGAGCAGCGCGTAAGGGACGCCCATGTTGGCGACGAGGTTGAGAAGCCCGTTCTCGCCGGATATGCCGATCGGGTTCAGTCCGATGAGCGTCCCGATGTCGACGAAGGAAACGACGTCGTAGGTCGATGCGCGCGCCTCGATGCTCGGAAGCTTGTCCTCGTACCACTGGTTCAGGCTGACGAGCTGCTCGGCGACGAAGTCCTGAAAGAGCACCGCCAACGCGATGGTCAGCATCAGACCGGCCAACCCTCCGACCGCAACCGTGGTCAGAGCCCGCGCAGCCGCCGCCTCGGAGGCGAACACGAGATTGTAGACGGTGAAGCTGACGATCATGGCGCCGAGCGTCGCGGCGCCCGCCGTGAGGGATTGCGCGGAGTAGCCGACGTAGACGGCTGCCACGAAGGTCAGCACGGCATGTCGACCCAACCCACGTGTCAGCACGACGTAGGGAAGCACGAACGAGAAGACCGCCAGCGCCGTGTTGGGATCGTCCCACACGCCGCCGAAACGAGCCGCATAGCCCTCGTAGGCGAGGGCGGGAAGTCGTCCGATCGTCCCGTACAATCCGGTCTGTATGATATCGGCCAGGACGTTGATCGCGGCATAGACGACCAGAAATCCCGCCAGCTGTTTCAGCCGTTCCGAGCCGTTCCTGTCGTCGAGAAACAAGAGGGCCGGCAGAAAACTCAGCGAGATCTCGACGAAGCTGGTCGGGATCGGCGTCCGGGCGTAGATGAAAAAACCGGTGAGGACGACGGGATAGCCGATCAAAGCCGCCAGGACCGCGGTGCGGCCGAGCAGCACCGCCTTCGGCACGTTGAACGTCAGGTAGACGCCGACGATCATACACACCAACAAGTATTTTCCATACTGCAGCGAAGCTGGAGTATCACTGTAGGTTGGGCTAGTCGATGACGAGTTGATCTGGAACGGGTATCGGTAGGAAAGATAGTACAACAGCACAAAATACAAGGTCGCGAGGAGCCATCGGCGGCGCTGTTCGTCCGAAGATGTAGCAGTTGCACTCGTCGCTTCCATAGTCGCCGGTCCGCACTTTTGTCAGTTAATGGTCGAGTAAGGATTCTAAGTCCAGATTCGTCAACGTGGTTCAATGCACCTGGAGCGCCGGCCAACCTATCCGGTCGTCACAGCGTTTCAAAGTTGGCCGAACACCCATTGGCGGGGCGATCCCACCGGCTTCGGTTCTCATCCTGGTCCAGATTTGGTCCAGAATTGTGTTTCCGCGATTCTCCAGGAATCGCGAGGGAAAAGGCCCGGGAGTTCCATGTCCATGAATCGCCGCGAAGTTCTCCAGAGCGCGCTCGGCGCGGCCGCAGGGCTCCACAGCGTCTTTACCACGAGCGCAGGCGCGGCGATCCCGAGCGGCCCCGACGACCCGCGTTCGCCGGGTGGCCGTATCCTGGACTTCTCCACCAGAAGCGGATTCGAGCGGCGCATCGCGGCTGACGATCAGTTCAGGCGCTTCATCCTTGAGAATGTCGATCGGGTCGATTTCGCCGCGTGGGACGATGGCTGGCCCGAGACTCCGTCCACCTACCGGGTCACCGACGAACCGGCCGACGACGATCCCTTCCAGATCGCCCTGGCGCCCGGTGCCGTCTGGTTGCGTCTGGCGCCGCGCGAGTTCATCCACGCGGCGGCGGTCGGGCTCAAGTGTGACGGTTCCGACGAGGGCGTGCTTCTGAACGCGCTTCTGAAGACCGCGAACGTCATGCTGCCGGCCAACAAGACTCTCGGTACCAGCCGGCAGGTGACGGTGCCGGACGGCCGCCGGCTGGAGGGCGCCAACAACACGGCCCGCATCCTCGCTCTCGCCGATATCAACGGGTTCCAGCGGAACCACCCCCATCTGGTCGTCGCGCGGTCGCGCACGCACGTCGGCAACCTGATCCTTGACGGCGCGAACAGGCGGGCTTCGGGCATCGCCTGGGCTTCGGCGAACGATTGGACCGCATCGAAGATCTCGGTGAGGAACACCGGTAGCGCGAAATCCGAATTGATCTCGGCGGTCGCCGCGACGCACGCGTCGAACGGCAAGTTGGATGCGATTTCCGTCTCAAGAGCCTGGCACGGCATCACCATCTGGCAGTGCTCCAACATCGCCGTCGCCGGATCGACGGTCGACAAGGCGCGCGGCGGCGGCATCTGGACGGCCGACAGCAACCGGATCACGGTGACGGGCGGCAAGATCACGAACTGCGGGGATGTCGGGCTGGATTTCGAAGGCGGCACCGATTGTACCGGCGACGGCGTGACGGTCGAATCCTGTCGCAACGGCGAACTCGCGGTGTTCCGCAACGGGGTGCGGCCGCAGAACGGATCGCGCAACCTGCGGTTCTTGCGGTGCACGGTGAAGAGAACCCCGACCTACCTGGACATCGACGGGAACACGGTCAGGTGCGATCTGAACTTCGGCTCGTTCGCCGTTCACAGCGCCGACAAGGGCGCGCGCGGGATCGCCGTGGACTCGTGCGTGTTCACTGTTCTGGCGGGTCACACCTGGACCACGCACGATGTTCCCGCCGGGCGCATGGCGAACGAAGATGCAGAGATCGCGTTCCGGAATTGCGACGTTCGCCACACGGGCGGCTCCGGCCTTTTCAAGGTTCATCAGACCGCACGCGGGTTCCGACACCTCAACAACACGTATTCCGTGACCGGTCAGTTGAAGAATTTCTCGGTCTGGAAGAATGCCGCCCGCTCGCAGTTCGAAGGCAACACGTTCATCTTTTCCGAAGTACCTGCCATCGGCTCCGTGATCTTCACGAGCAACAACGCCGAGGAAACCGGTCAGATCGTCAAGAAGAACACATGGAAGGGCGCTGGACGGAACGCGATCATCATCGACTACCACGCGGACGGTCAGGCAACCTTTCAGGAGAACGAGTTCGCACCGGATGGGGCGTTCAAGGGTGGCATCGACTTCAGGAAGGGCCTGCCCATCTGGGTGAAGCAGACGCTGAGAGTGACCATGACCGGCGATCGGATAAGCCGGCAGGGTGACTATCAGAATGTGAACCTTCGAAACTGGGCCGATTTTCCGTGGGTCTTCGCGTCATCGTCCGACAAACTGCGTCATCCGAGTTTCGTCGGCGCGATCAAGCTCACGGGACCGAAGGGAACGGCTACGTTCCCCGTCAAGGGCACCCCCACGGGGCCGTCCCGCTCGATCGTTTTCAACGTCGACAACAAGAGCAACGGGGCCTACTCCGTCCTCAGGGTGGTGGAGGTTTCGACCGACTTCGCCAAACCGCGCAACACGGCTCTTGAGGTTCTTGCGACGCTGACCCTGGACACGGTCTATTGAGCGGCGCGACACGGCCTGCCCCCGTCGCGCCCACGCTGCGGGGATCGGAGCCGGGGCGGTCGGCGTAGGTCCGCCTTCCTTCCGGGTCGCGCTGGTTTTCCGCCGTGTCGTCCTTCAGCCATCGTCGGCGGTGGAGAGGAAGGCGAGCAGCAGCAGCCAGACGACGACCATGGTGTTTCCCCCAGTTGTTTTTCTGTGCCGCCGCTCAATCGTTAAAGCAAATTCACCATGTGCTGTGCAAACTGCATCGACCTTTAACGTTAACGGCGCGACAGTCGCCTGAAGGGCCGGCGGTTGTTCGCAGCGGCGGCCCGCGGCCGGCGTCGGAGCGGCGCCCTCCCCTCCGCCGGTTCGTTGCGCCCGGTCCGCCCGGCGCCGCGGGGGCGGCAGGAGGGCACGGCCTTGCTCCAGAGCGCCTCCCTTGCGGATCTTCTTGCGCTTCGTCGCGGGCGGTGCTCCAAAAGCGGATGCCCAGCGACCGTTCATCCCGGAGTTCCAGTCGATCGGCGGTGATGCTTGCCGCCGCGGTCGGGTTCGGGCTCTACCTCTCCACGCTGATGGCGGTTCCGTTCCTGCCGGCGCTGGTGTTCTCCTTCACGCTGGCGGTGCTGTCGCTACCGCTCGATACACGGCTGCGGGCGTGGACCGGCTCGCCCGGGCTCGCCGCCACGGGCACGGTGGCGGTGGTCGTGTTCATCGTGGTGATCCCGGCGCTCCTGGTGCTGACCACCCTGCTCGGCGAGGCGGTCAAGAGCGCGGAGGTGATCGGTTCACTGATCGATGCGGAGACCTGGCGCGGCATCGGGGAAGCGAACCCGCGGCTGGCGCCCGTGCTCGGCTGGATCGATGCCAAGGTCGACCTGCCGGCCCTCGTGCAGTCGGGCACCGCCTGGCTCACCACCTGGAGCGGGTCGGTGCTGAAGGGGTCGGCGGCGGGGGCGATCAACCTCCTCCTCACCTTCTACTTCCTGTTCTACATGCTGCGCGACCGCGCCGCGGCGATTGCCGCCGTCGGCAACCTGCTTCCGCTGGAGGACGTCGAGTACGCGGCCGTCCGGCGCCGGGTCTTCGATACGATCCACGCCACCGTTTACGGCACGGTCGTGGTGGCGACGCTGCAGGGCGCGTTGGGCGGGCTGATGTTCTGGTGGCTCGGCCTGCCGGCGCCGGTGTTCTGGGGCATCCTGATGGGCGCGCTCGCCGTCATCCCCTTCCTCGGCGCCTTCGTGGTCTGGGCGCCGGTCGCCGCCTACCTGGCGCTGACGGGGGCGTTCGGGTCTGCCGCGCTGCTGGCCATCTGGGGTACGGTGGTGGTCGGGCTGGTCGACAACGTCGTCTTCCCGATGCTGGTCGGCTGGCGGCTGATGCTGCACACCGTGCCGTCGTTCATCTCGATCGCCGGCGGGCTTCTGGTGTTCGGCGCGCCCGGCATCATCCTCGGCCCGGTGATCGCCACCGTGTCCGTCGCCCTCCTCGCCATCCTGCGCGAGCGGGTGCTCGTCGCACCCTGACGGGCGAGGGGCCGGCCCGATCCCTCCCCCGAGGCGTGCGACCGAAATGCCGCACACGGGCCGTCGCGACATCGCGCTGTGGACAAGCGGCCCGACGCGCCTTGATCCGGCCGCATCAACTGAAAATAAACCAGCGTCCTTTACCAACGGGCTGCGGCGAACGGATCCCAATCCCCTTCTGCAGCACGGAACGGTCGGCCCGTCCGCACGTTCCGATTACCCATCCACGATCCGGAACCTGCGTCCCATGCGTGTGCTCGTCGTTGTTGCTCTGACCGCGGCCTATTTCTCGATCGCTTTCCTGTCCTATGGTCAGGTGGATGCCGCGGCCGTCACCGGCACCGGCGGCTACGGCGTGATGGACGTCGCGGCCAAGCCCTGACGATCCGGCAACGCCTGTCGGCGCGGTCGGACCGGGCGCCCTGCCCCCAACCGTTGCCGGAGCGGCGGCCAGCCCTCTCCCATCGATTTCGAGACGTCGTCAGCCTGTTGCGAACACGCCGGGGGCGCGAAGCCCCACGGCCACCGACGCGCCGACCTGCAGCGGCAGGCCTTCGGCGGGGGCGATCGCCTCCACCACGGCATCGACACCTTCGATCCTGACGCCCAGCCGTCGCGAGGAGCCGGACCGGTGCACCGTCGCGACCGTCGCCGGAATGCCCTCGCCCGCCGCGCCCGCGCGCACCAGCACGTTCTCAGGGCGTACGTAGAGCGTGGCCGGCCCGTCCGGCGCGCGGCGGCCCGACCCGGCGGACACCGCGCGGTCGCCGATGAAGGGCACGCCGCCCTTGACGGTGACGGGGATCCGGCTCGCCTCCCCGATGAAGTCGAACACGAAGGGCGAGGCCGGCGCGTCGTAGATGTCCTCCGGCGTGCCCACCTGCTCGATTTGTCCGTTCGACATCACGACGACGCGGTCGGCAAGGTCCAGCGCCTCCTCCTGGTCGTGGGTGACGAACAGGGTGGTATGCCCGGTGCGGTCGTGCAGTTCGCGAAGCCAGCGGCGCAGTTCCTTGCGCACCTTGGCGTCCAGCGCGCCGAAGGGCTCGTCGAGCAGCAGGACCTGCGGCTCGATGGCCAGTGCCCGTGCGAGCGCCACGCGCTGCCGCTGGCCGCCGGAAAGCTGCGAGGGATAGCGCTTGCCGTAGCCACCGAGCTGGACGAGGTCGAGCAGGGTCTCCACCCGCCGGGCGATCTCCGCCTCGTCGGGCCGGCGGGCCTTCGGCCGCGCGCGCAGACCGTAGGCGATGTTGTCCGCCACGGTCATGTGCTTGAAGAGGGCGTAGTGCTGGAACACGAAGCCGACGTTGCGCTCCTGGACGGTCTTTTCGCTCGCGTCGATCTCGCCGAAGAACACCTGGCCGCGGGTCGGGAACTCCAGGCCGGCGATGATGCGCAGCAGCGTCGTCTTGCCGGACCCGGATGGACCGAGCAGCGCCACCAGTTCGCCGGAGGCGACGTGCAGGTCCACCCCGTGCAACGCGGCGGTTCCGCCGAAGTCCTTGGCGATGTTCCGGATATCCAGTTCCATGGGAAAGCCTTCAGTGGCGGCGGCCGGCTGCGAGTTCGTCCGCATAGCGGAGCTCGAGCAGCGACTTCAGGCCGAGGGTGACGAGGGCGAGAGCTGCCAGCAGCGAGGCGACCGCGAAGGAGGCCGCGAACTGGTACTCGTTGTAGAGGATCTCGACGTGCAGCGGCATCGTGTTGGTGAGGCCGCGGATGTGGCCGGAAACGACCGAGACCGCGCCGAACTCGCCCATCGCCCGCGCATTGCAGAGCAGCACGCCGTAGAGCAGCGCCCACTTCACGTTCGGGAGCGTGACGGTGAGGAAGGTGCGCAATCCGGTGGCGCCCAGCGAAAGCGCCGCCTCCTCGTCCGTGGTGCCCTGCTCTTCCATCAGCGGGATCAGTTCGCGCGCGATGAAGGGGAAGGTGACGAAGATGGTGGCGAGCACGATGCCCGGCACGGCGAAGATGATCTGCAGGCCATGGCTCTGCAGGTACCCGCCGAAGACGCCATGCGAGGTGGAGTAGAGGATCACGTAGACGAGGCCGGCGACCACGGGCGACACCGAGAACGGCAAGTCGATCAGCGTGATCAGGAAGGCTTTGCCGCGGAATTCGTATTTGGCGATCGCCCAGGCGGCAGCGACGCCGAACACCAGGTTGGCGGGCACCGAGATGGCAGCGACCAGCAGCGTCAGCTTGATGGCGGCGATCCCGTCGGGGTCGTTCACGGCCTCCACGAAGCCGTCGATGCCCTGCCGGAACGCCTCGGTGAACACCGCCACGAGCGGCAGCAAAAGGAACGCGAGCAGCAGCACGACCGCAAGGCCGATGAGGCTGACCCGAACCAGCGGGCTCTCCTCGGTCGGCAGGCGGGGCGGCTTGCGGAGCCGGCGGGCCGGCGTGTCGGTTTCTGCGTCGGACATGAGCCTCGCGGGAGCGGATACGTCAGACACGGCCGAACCTCCTGCGGGCCCAGCCCTGGATCAGGTTGATCACCAAGAGCATCACGAAGGAGATCGCCAGCATGATCGTCGCGATCGCGGTCGCGCCGGCATAGTCGTATTCCTCCAGCTTGATGACGATCAGGAGCGGTGCGATCTCCGAGACGTAGGGGATGTTCCCCGCAATGAAGATGACGGAGCCATACTCGCCCACCGAGCGGGCGAAGGCGAGCGCGAAACCGGTCAGGATCGCCGGCGTCAACACGGGCAGGATCACCGACCAGACCGCCTTCAGCCGGCTGGCGCCAAGCGTGGCGGCCGCCTCCTCCACCTCCCTGTCCACCTCGGCCAGCACCGGCTGGACCGTGCGGACGATGAAGGGAAGGCTGACGAAGACGAGGGCGATCCAAATGCCGACGGGCGTGAAGGCGATCTTCAGGCCGAGCATGGCGGCGTAGCTTCCGATCCACCCGTTCGGGGCATAGAGCGCCGTCAGGGCGATGCCGGCTACGGCCGTGGGCAGCGCGAACGGCAGGTCGATCATCGCGTCGAGCAGCCGGCGGCCGGGAAAGTCGTAGCGGACCAGCACCCAGGCGACGAGCAGGCCGAAGGGCACGTTGAAGAGCGCAGCCAGGAAGGCGGTGACGAAGGAGATCTCCAAGGCCTTAAAGGTCCGCTCGTCGAGAGCCAGGGAGACGATCTCCGAGAGGCCGAGCTCGGAAGCGCGGAAGACCAGAGCGCCCAGCGGCAGCAGGACGATCAGCGCGAGGTAGGCGAGCGTGAACCCGAGGGCCAGCCTGAACCCGGGTATGACGCTGGGTTGGACGAACCGTATTGCCAAATCGTCCTCCCCGCCGACAGCTTCACCGCCTCTGGAACTCATCCTCGCATGCGCCAGGGCGCCGGGGATAAGTGCCGATCGATCACGGCCTAACTCTACAAACTCGGTCGAGTTTAACAAGTCAGGGAGTGATCGACCGCCCCCGTCGAAACGAAAAAAACGAGCTGCCTGGATGGGCGATGATGGAAATTCTTTGCGGAACGCTGGCACGGGGATAGTCGCGGGAGCAACTTTTCCCCGCGCGTGGCCGCCGGCAGGCGGCGGACGGCTACGTAGCCTCCGTCCGCGCCGGAAAAGGCGACTACACCTGCACGAGGAAATCGGCTCCTAGCCGGTCCAGCCGAGTCCGCCGGCGATGCAGTTCATCGACATCAAAAGCGGCACCAGGTTGTGCTGGCGGGCTTCGGAATTTTCCGGGTTGGCGCGGAATTCGGCTAGCAGTTCGACCTGCCAGCGGTTCGACCGGTCGATCAGCGGGCGGACGTGCTCGATCCGGCGGTGGAAGGCCGGGAAGCGGACCGCCAGCTCCTTGGCGCCAGCGATCTTGAGCAGATTTTCCACCGTCCGGTTGTATTCCGCCTCGACCATGCCGAGGATCCTGCGGCGGACTTCCTCGTCCGGCACCAGCGAAGCATAGGCCGCCGCGATCTCCATGTCGGCGATGAACAGGGTCTTCTCGGTCTCATCGATGATCAGCCGGAAGAAGCGGCTGGTCTCGAACATCTGCTTCAGGAGGGTCAGTCCCTCGTCGCCGCGGATCTTCAGGAAGCTCTCGATCGCGGTGCCCAATCCGTACCAGCCGGTGAGCAGGTGGCGGTTCTGGCTCCAGGCGAAAACCCATGGAATCGCTCGCAGATCGGCCAGTGCCCGGGCGCCGAAGCGGCGCGCCGGACGGGAGCCGAGCTTGAGGAGCGCGAGTTCCTCGACGGGGCTGGCGGCGTTGAAATAGTCGATCAGCCCGGGCTGCTCGATCAGTTTGCGGTAGCTCGCCAGCGACAGGCCGGCAAGCGCCTCCAGCGCCTCGTCATGCTCGGCGTTGGGGCGCAGCTGCGCCTCCTTGGTGGACTTCAGCGTGTGAGCGACCACCGAGGCGGCGAGCAACTCCAGCTGGTAGAAGGTTGTGCCACGGTTGGCGAACTTGGAGGAGACCACCTCGCCCTGCTCGGTGATCCGGAGCCTGCCGTTGACCGTTCCGACCGGCTGCGCCGCGATCGCCCGACCGGTCGGCGCGCCGCCGCGGCTGACCGATCCGCCGCGGCCGTGGAAGAACACGATGCGCACGCCCTTCTTGCGGCCGACTTCCACCAACCTCTTCTGCGCCTTCACCAATTCCCAACTGGAGCAGAGAAACCCGCCGTCCTTGTTGCTGTCGGAATAGCCGAGCATGATCTCCTGCAGGTGGTCGCGCGCCCGCATCGTGCGGCGGACGACCGACTGCTCGAAGAGCTCGTTCATGATGCCTTCGGCGCGCTGCAGATCCTCGATGGTCTCGAACAGCGGCACAACCATGAGCGGCATCAGGTCGTAGCCGTCCTCGTCGGGGATCAGTCCGGCGTATTTGGCCAGCAGATAGAGCGCCAGCACATCCGCCGCCGATGTGGTCATGGAGAGGATAAGTGCGCCGATAGCCTTCGGGTCGGGGCCAGCGCGGGTTTCGCGGATGACTTCCAGGACCGCCATCATCTCGGCGCTGTCGGTCGAGAGCCCGTCGAGATTCGGCAGCGACTGGAAGGGCTTGGCCAGTTCGCGGGCGATCATCGCCTGCCAACCGTGGCGGTTCGGCTCGGGCAGATCCTGGCCCGGATAGAGCTTGGCCCAGACTTCGCGGACGGTCCGGTTGACCACCGTGGAGTTCTGGCGGACGTCCAGCGCGGCGGTCCGGAAGCCAAAGATTTCGGTCTCCCAGCGCAGCGGACGGAGCCTCTGGGCGGCCAGATCGGGGGCGTTGATGGCGATCAGAGCCCGCTCCACGGCGAGCAGCTGACGTGTCAATTCCGTGGCCGAGTTGTAGGGCCGGGCCGAGTTGCGCCCTGCGAAGCCCGTCGCAACCAGCCGGTCGCGGACCGCGGTGAAGAACTGGCGGAAGATCTCGCCTGGGTTGCGCTCGACGATCTCGTCTCCGCGCCCGCTGGCGGCCAGAACGTCAGCCAAAGCGCGCTGGAAGTCGTCCGGGACCTGGACCGTGTTGGCGCTGATCGACAGGGTCCGGGCGGTCTGCTCCACCCGCTTCAAGAGCCGCTCGATGGCGGCCTGGCGGTACTCGGCCAGCGCCTTGCGGGTGATCTCGGCGGTGACGAATGGGTTGCCGTCGCGATCGCCGCCGATCCAGGTGGAAAAGCGCAGGATCGGGGGAACGGCGACCGGTTGCTCCGGATAGTGGCGGCGCAGGGCGGAGGCCAGATGCTCAACCACGAGTGGCGTCTGGTCGTAGATGTTTTCCTGGAAGAAGTGGAGCCCCCAGGCGACCTCCTGCTCCACGGTCGGCTTCTCCAGCCGGAGCTCGCCGGTCATCCAGAGCAGATCGATCTCCGAGCGCAGGGTGCGGGTCAGTTGCTCGCGCTCGCGCGGCGTCCAGCGCGTCGACTCCAGCTCCACCAACCCGCGGTAGATGCGGCGGTGTATCTCCAGCACCGTGACGCGCTTGGCCTCGGTCGGGTGGGCGGTGATGGTCGGCACCACCTCGGTTTCCACCAAAGCCGCCCGGATCTCCTCGGCCGTGGCTCCCGCGGCGGCGGCTTCTGCGATCACATTCGAGAAGGATCCCAGGACGTTATCGGGTCCGCCGACCGACTCCAGGTGGCGGCGCGCGCGCATCGCCACGTTCTCCTCGGCGATGGAGAGGAGCTGGAACCACATGCCGGTCATCTGCAACGCCGGCACCCGGAGGTCGGGTGGGATGGGGGCCGTTCCGCTGTCCTTGAAGAGGATCCCGGTCAGGGCGGGTTGTCTCGTCCGGATGACGTCGACCATCAGGCCGAACAGGAGTTCGAAGACTTCGGTAAAGTCCCCCTCCTTCAGATCCTCAACCTTGACCGGCTGGGTCACCTTGTCGAGCGCCAACGAGTGCACGGCCTTATCCCCTTGTCGATTCCGTCCCGGCGCCCCCTGGCGGGTTGTGCCGATTTGTCTTTCCGGCATTCTACCAAAGGGGTACGCGGCGCGATCCCGCGCACTGTCGCGGAGGGATGTCGCAGGGCCGCATGGAGAACACTGCTGCGTTCCTTTTTCGCTTTTCAGATCAAGTGGTTATCAAACAAAAAAGCGTCGCCGGAGAGGACTCCGGCGACGCCTCGTATTTTCTGAAGGATGCCTGAAGACAATCTGTGCGTCAGGCTTCCTGGATCGCGGAAAGCCGCCAGTCGCCGCCTCGCTGCCGCGCGAACGTCCAGAGTTCGGTGGCCTCCGTCGGGCTATCGGGATCGCCCTCGACCACCCGGCCGGTCGCCCGCTCGCGGGTGACGTCCCGGCTCTCGTAGCGCATCGCGACGGTGGCGAAATCGGTGGCACCCTCGCGCCAGCTTTCCGACAGGTCGCCCTGCAGGAGCCGGACGTCGGACACCTCGTTCTTCAGACCGCGGGAGGCGTTCTGGCCGAGTTCCTCGGACAGGAAGCCCATGATCTCCGGCGTGGTGCGCGTACGAAGCGCGGCGTAATCCTCGCGGCCGTAGGCGTCCTGGACCTCCGCGAGCAGACGCTCGAAGGCATCGAGGTCGGCCTGACCGATGCCGATCTCGTCGGCGGGAACGGCGCGGACCGGGGGAACGGACCCGCTCCGGCCGGGAGCCCGGCCGATGTCGCGGACCGGCGGCGCCTGCACGTCACTCCGGGCGGACGGGCCGGCGTAGGCCGGCTGCTGGGCGGACCGGCTGCGCAGGAACCGCATCACGAGGCTGGCGACCAGCGCGATGAGCGCGAGCTGCACGATGAAGCCGAGAAGGCCGGCTGCGCCGCCGAAGCCGGAGCCGAACATCATGCCTAGGAGGCCGCCGGCCAGGAGGCCGCCCAGAATTCCGCCGCCGAAGCCGCCGAACAGGCCGCCCGGCCGCTGGGCCGTAGTCGTCTGCGGACGAACCGCGCCGGTGGAGGGGTCGGTCTGCGGCCGCGGCGTCATGCTCCGCTCGACCGGGGCGGTGGTGCGGGGCGCCGTCTGGGTGGGTGCGGGCGCCGACCAGGTTCGCGAGCCGCGGCTGCCGAAGCTGCCGCCGCGGCGGGCCTCGGCGAAGTCGACCGCGACGAAGGTGACCGCAATGCTCAACACCATGAGGGCGAGCCATCGCCGGGAATTTGCAAGGAATGTCATCATGTCGGGTCCGAACTGTTGCGCCTTTCAGATCAACGCTTCAGGCCGCATATAGGTGCCCTGGTTCGGTACTTTGAGGGGGACCTCGAAATTACAGACACGGAGACGGTCATGAGCACACTCGTGGACCTCTTCGACCGGGATGTGGTCAGCGTCGCGCGCGCGCTGATCGGGGCGCGACTGTTCGTCGACGGCGTCGGCGGCACCATCGTGGAAACCGAGGCCTATGACCGGGAGGATCCCGCGTCGCACAGCTTCTCCGGCCCGACCGCCCGGAACGCGGCCATGTTCGGCCCACCCGGCCATGCCTATGTCTACCGATCCTACGGAATCCACTGGTGCCTCAACGTCACGTGCGGGCCCATCGGGCACGGCGCGGCCGTGCTGGTCCGCGCGATCGAGCCGGAAGCGGGCCTGGAAACCATGGAGGCGCGGCGCGGGCTCGCCGACCGGCGGCTGCTCGCCTCCGGCCCCGGACGATTGTGCGAAGCGCTGGGGATCAACCGCGGGCATGATGGGATGCCGCTGCAGAGTGCGCCATTCTCGCTGCTGACGTCCGACAGACCGGCGGAGGTGATCGTCGGACCGCGGATCGGCATCAGCAAGGGGATAGAGACGCCCTGGCGTTTCGGCCTTGCAGGGTCGCGGTTCCTGAGCCGTCCTTTCCCCAAAGCCTAGCACCGGCGCACAAGACAGCAGGAAGGGGAGCCAGTTTCCCGACTCCCCTTCCGCGGGAACAATCCCGCCACGCAGCACTGAAATCGATTGTAAAAATTGCTTCTCAATATTTTTACGTCATGAAACGCCTGTTTCGAGCGTATGCGCTTTGTCGCCAGAGCATCGATCCAACGTTCCGGCATGCCGTTTGTTCGCACGATTCGGGATGAAATCGTGGCGAAGCTGGAAGGCCAGTCGTCGCATCGACCGTATCGGAAAGCTTCAGTCAAAGGCGTTGCCCGTAGGCAACAGTTGTGGCGTCCCCCGCCTGTCGGAACCCGATCGGGAGCGTTGCAAGGGATAGCCGAGGTTCATGTCCGGGCGATTAAAGCGCTTCCTCAAATGCGACGCGTGCCGTCTCGTATCGGTCCAGGTTCTCCGCTGCATAGGCGTCGTAGTCCACGCCGGCAACCGACATATGGAGATCGGACACGAGGCCCCACAAGGTTTCGCGGAGCAGCGAGGCCGCCTTCATGGCGCGATAGGCCCGCAGCAGCGTCGCATCGGTGGGTCGGCCGAAGTAGCCGGCCAGCAGTTCCTGCTCCGCGTCGAAGGGCAATCCGGCGTTTCCGGCCAGGTTGGCGAGATCGAAGAGGGGCGTGCCGAAGCCGCCGTACTCCCAATCGACGAGCCAGAGGCGGCTTCCGTCATCCAGGATGTTGGCGGGCAGCAGATCATGGTGTCCGAAGACGATGGGCATCGGCACCTGGGACGCCTCGTATGTCCGCGCCTCAGCAAGCCAGCGGCCAAGGTGCGGGGCCAGCCGATGGCCGCCTGACCGCAGGGTGGCGGCATAGTCCCGGATGACGTGGAACACCCAGAAGAAAGGCGGCGGTCCGACCAGATGCTCGGCCATGTCGCTATGGGCCGTCCTGATCAGCGGCAGCACGCGCCGCCATTCGGCCCGCACGTCCTCGGCCGTGAAAGGGCGCGCACCCAGATACGCCGTCACCGTGACGCCCGGCTCGGCGTGGATGATCCGCGGCGAGAGGCCCGCCAGGTGAGCGGCGCGGGCGGTCGCCAACTCCCTCTCGCGGAAGACGTGATGGAAAGGCAGGTCGACACCCAGGCGGACAACCACACGGCGCCCCGAATCTTCGACGACGAAGTTCGTGTTGGACAGCCCACCGCCGAGAGGGGTGATCTCAAGGGGCCCGGACCAGATCGGAAGCGCGCGTATCCTTTCCAGCACGTCTGCCATCGCGAAGGTCCTCGATCCCTCTCCCGGTCCCGCCCACCCGGGGATCCGATCACAAGCTCCGGGCGGCCGGGTGTCAACCGGACCGGCGAACAGTGCAGTCTTTCCGGGATTGCTGCAACTTAATGCAAACCCTTCGAAAAGGCAGTGGCAACCCGCTCTTGCCCCGGGCGCCGTCCTCGCCTTACCACACTGGTGTGGCGCGTCGTCCGCGCCGGACTCTCCAGCGTTTCCTGCGACACGAGGCGGGTGGTATGCGTCACACCAAGCGGCATGAGGAGATCCTGCGTATCGTTCGCGAGGAGGGCACTTCGACCGTCGCGAAGCTGGCTGAGCGGCTTGGCGTATCCCTCGAAACGATCCGCCGGGACGTACAGCCGCTGGCCGACAGGGGCGCGCTGGTCAAGATGCACGGCGCGGTGGCGCTGCCGGACAAGGTGGGCGAGGCCCCCTTCGACCGGCGCATGCGCGAGATGGCGCAGGAGAAGCGGCAGATCGCCAAACGGGTGGCCGAACTCGTCGTCGACGGCGATACGCTGATCCTCGACACCGGTACGACGACGAGCTTCGTCGCGCGTGCCCTTGTCGAGAAGCGGGAGCTGACCGTGGTGACCAATTCCCCGGACATCGCCCGCACGATGGGTGCCATCCCCGGCAACATCGTCCATCTGGCCGGCGGTCGGGTGCATCCCGACAACGGCGCGACGTTCGGCGTCGCCGCCATCGATTTCGTCAGGCAGTTCCGCGTCCATCACGCCATTATCACTGTCGGGGGCATGCACGCCGGCAGCGGCATCACCGATTATGCGCTGGAGGAAGCCGAGTTCGCCCGCGCCGTGCTGGCGAGCGGCGAGCGGCGGATGGTGGTGACGGACCACACCAAGTTCGGCCGGCATGCTCTGGCGCGGGTGTGCGGCCTGGACGGCGTGGACTGCGTTGTCACCGACAGGGCGCCGCAGCCCGACCTGCTGGCTGCCCTGGAGGCGGCGGCCGTGGAAGTGATCCTCCCGGAGTGAGCGCCCGCCTTCTCAGTGCCCCATCAGCGCACCGACATGGACGGCGACGCTGCGGGACAGGCCGATCAGGTCGTATCCGCCCTCCAGGAGCGAGACGACGCGGCCCTTGCAGGTGCGATCGGCCACTTCCATCAGCTTGCGCGTGATCCAGGCGAAGTCCGCCTCTGTCAGATCGACCTCGGCTAGAGGATCGCGGTGGTGCGCATCGAAGCCGGCGGAGATGATCACCAGGTCCGGACGGAAGGCTTCCAGCGCGGGCAGCACCTTGTCGGACATGGCCTCGCGGAACGCCACGCCGTCGGCGCCCGCGAACAGCGGCGCATTGCAGATGTTGCCGACGCCGGTCTCGTCCGGCGCGCCCGTATAGGGGTAGAGCGGCATCTGATGCGTGGAGGCGTAGAAGACGCTCGGATCGGACCAGAAGATGTCCTGGGTGCCGTTGCCGTGGTGAACGTCGAAGTCGACGATCGCCACCCGTTCGGCGCCATGCTCCGCCTGGGCGTGGCGCGCGGCCACAGCGGCGTGATTGAACAGGCAGAAGCCCATCGCGGTCATGTGCTCGGCATGATGGCCAGGGGGGCGATGCGCAGAGAAGGCGTTGTCGACCTTGCCGGTCATCACCTCGTCGACGGCCGCGCAGGCGGCGCCGGACCCGCGGAGCGCCGCCTCCAGGCTGCCGGGGGACACGGCGGTGTCGCTGTCGAGGCGGACAAGGCCCTCGGACGGAACGGACCGCTGGATGAGTTCCACGAAGGAGCGAGGATGCGCCCGCGCGATCTGGTCGAGGGTCGCCATGGGCGATTCCTCGCGGATGAGATCCTGGAACCCTTCCCCTTCCAGCGCCTGCTGGACTACGCGAATGCGATCGGGCCGTTCCGGATGTCCCAACGGGGTGAGATGCTTCTGGAAAGCCTCGTGACAGAAATAGAGCGTACGCAACGACCGATCCTCCCTCGACGGACGACTTCAGGCTCCGGGCACCGTCGAGTCAACTGGACATCCGGCGATCGGTGTAACTCCGGACATCGAAACGCGGCTCAGCGCGGGGCGGCGGCGCGACGGAGGCGGTCGACGATCGCCTCGCCGAGCCCGGTTTCAGGTACGGGGGCGACGGCGATGGCGGAAGCGCCGGAAGCGTCGAGGCTGCGGAGCATGCCGAACAGATTGGCGGCGGCTTCGGCAAGATCGCCGGTCGGGCTGAGGTTCTGGACGGCAACGGCGCCGTCGCTGCCGGGCAGGATCGCCGGACCGAAGCCGAGGAGCGCCTCTCCGGGGGCGACGCTCGTGGCGTTCAGGCGGACACCGGCTGTCGGAGCATAGTGCGAGGCGAGCATGCCCGGGGCGATCGGGGCGACCTGCGGGTCGGCGGCGTCATCGACCGGCAGGCCCGAGACGCGGGCGAGAGCCGCCCGGTCCACGCCGCCGGGCCGCAGCAGGCGGATCCGGTCTCCAGCGACGAGGACGATGGTGGATTCCACGCCGATCTCGGTCGGGCCGCCATCCACCACCGCATCGATCCGGCCGGCCAGATCGGCGAGAACGTGGTCGGCGGTGGTGGGGCTGACATGGCCGGAGCGATTAGCGCTGGGGGCGACGACCGGCACCCCGGCGGCACGGAGCAGCGCAAGTGCGACAGGATGGCGGGGAACGCGCAGCGCGACGGTGTCGAGGCCGGCGGTGGCGAGGTCGCTGATCGGCGCCCCGGGAACCCTCGGCAGAACTAGCGTGAGCGGGCCTGGCCAGAAGGCCTCGGCGAGGCGGCGGGAGACCTGGTCGAAGCGGGCGAAGCGGTCGGCGGCCGCAAGGTCCGGGACGTGAGTGATCAATGGATTGAAGCTGGGGCGCCCCTTGGCCGCGTAGATCCCGGCGACCGCCCGACCGTTGGTGGCGTCAGCGCCGAGGCCGTAGACGGTCTCGGTGGGAAAGGCGACGAGGCCGCCCTGGCGGAGCAGAGCGCCGGCCGCATCGATCGAAGCCGGGTCGGCAGTAAGTCGGCTGGTGATGGTCGGGCGATCGGGCGGCAAGAGGTCGATCCGTCTGCGGGAGGATCTCTGGTGCGGGATGGGCCGGCCAGCGTCAAGCCGGAACAGCACAGAGCCGCGTCGAGGGGCCCGCGCACGCGGGTCAACCGGACGAATTGGCGAGTTGACGTTTACGTAAGCTGGCTTTATGCGTCGGACAAGACAAGGCGGACTGCCGGCGGGGACAGGGAGAGGTTGGCATGAGTTACGTCGCACCGGTGTCCGACATCGGCTTCTGGCTCAACGCGGTCGCCGGACTGACGGACTCGGTGCGGGCCGGCGTCTTTCCCGACCTGACGGACGACCTGGTCGAGGCTGTGCTGAGCGAGGCCGGGCGGTTCGCGACGGAGGAGATCGCGCCGCTCAATGCGGTCGGGGACCGGCACGGCGCGGTGCTGGAGAACGGCGCCGTGCACATGCCGCCGGGGTGGCGGGACGTCTACCATCGCTGGATCGAGGGCGGCTGGAACGGGCTCACGGGTGATCCGGAGTTCGGTGGCCAGGGCCTGCCGACGATGGTTTACGCCGCCGTGCTGGAGATGTGGAACGGCGCCAACGTGGCATTTGCGACCGGCCCCATGCTGACCACGGGCGCGGTGGAGGCGCTCTCCGCGCACGGAAGCGCGGCGCAGAAGGCGACCTACCTCGGCCGCCTGATCGAGGGATCGTGGATGGGCACCATGAACCTCACGGAGCCGCAGGCGGGATCCGATCTCTCCGGACTGCGGACCCGCGCGGAGCCGCAGGCCGACGGCAGCTACCGGATCTTCGGGTCCAAGATCTTCATCACCTACGGCGAACACGACCTGACGGACAACATCGTCCACCTGGTGCTGGCGCGACTGCCCGACGCGCCAGCCGGGACCCGCGGCATCTCGCTGTTCGTGGTGCCGAAGTTCCTGGTGAACGACGACGGCACGCTCGGCGCGCGCAACGATCTCAGAGCCGCCGGGGTGGAACACAAGCTCGGGATCCACGCATCGCCCACCTGCACCATGGCCTTCGGCGACAATGACGGGGCGACCGGTTGGCTGGTGGGCGAGCCCAACCGGGGGCTGGCGGCGATGTTCACGATGATGAACAACGCCCGGCTGTCGGTCGCCATCCAGGGCGTCGGGGTCGCGGAGCGGGCCTACCAGCGCGCGCTCGCCTATGCCGGCGACCGGCGGCAGGGGCGCGCGCCGGGCTGGACCGGCGAAGGAATGAGCCCGATCGTCCACCACCCGGACGTCAAGCGCATGCTGCTCACCATGCGTGGGCTCACCGATGCGGCGCGGGCGATCTGCCTGGTGCTGGCCCATGCGATCGACCACGCACACCGCGGGCAGGACCTCGACCGCGCGCATCACGCCAACCGGGCCGCGCTGCTGACACCGGTGGCCAAAGCGTTCGCGACGGATACCGGGGTCGACGTGGCGTCGCTGGGGATCCAGGTGCACGGCGGGATGGGCTTCATCGAGGAGACCGGAGCCGCCCAGCACCTGCGTGACGCGCGCATTCTGCCGATCTACGAGGGCACCAACGGCATCCAGGCCATCGACCTCGTCACCCGCAAGCTGACGATGGAGGACGGCGGGGTGTTCCGGGGTTTCCTGGGGGAACTGCGGACGGTGGTCGAAGCGGGCCGGACATCCGGTGACCCGACGGTGTCGGGGATCGCGGATCGGGTGGGCCCGGCGCTCGACGACCTGTCGTTCGCGGCAACCTGGCTCGGGCGCGCGCTGAACGACGGGCGGCAGTCGGATGCGCTGGCTGGGGCAACCGCCTTCCTGCGCCTGTTCGCCCTGTCGGCCGGAGGCGCGTATCACCTGAAAGCCGCCGTGGCGGACGCTGCGGCCGGAAACGGCACTCCGGCAGCCCGGCGCAGGCTCGTCGTCGCGCGCTTCTTTGTGACCGACATCCTGCCGCAGACGAGTGGGCTGCGCGCCGCCGTGACCGCCGGAGCGTCCGTGCTGGACGACGTCAGCCCCGACCTTCTTACCGCCTGACCGGAGCCGTTTCATGTCCGCGTTGATCAAGACCGAACAGGATGGCGGAGTTCTCGTGATCCGGATCGACAGGCCGGAGAAGAAGAACGCCCTCACCGCGGACATGTATGACGCTCTCACCTCCAGCCTGGAGAAGGGCGCCAGGGACGGCTCCGTTGGCGCCATTCTCCTGGCTGGAGCGCCGGGTGCCTTCACGGCCGGCAACGACATGAAGGACTTTCTCGCCGTCGCCATGACTGGGCAGGATTTCGGTGGGCCGGTGCTGTCCTTCCTGCGGGCGCTGGCGAATGCCGAGAAGCCGCTGGTGGCGGCCGTGGACGGTTTGGCGATCGGCATCGGGACCACGATGCTCTTCCATTGCGACCTGGTGTTCGCGTCCGACCAGTCGGTCTTCCGCACGCCCTTCACCGACCTCGGCCTCGTCCCGGAAGGCGGCTCCAGCCTGCTCGGCCCGAAGCTGATGGGCCACCACGAAGCCTTCGCGCTGCTGGTGGCCGGCGAACCGTTCGATGCGATGCGGGCCAAGGCCGCAGGCTTCGTCAACAAGGTCGCCTCGCCCGCCGCCGTGGAGGTGGAGGCACTGGCCGCCGCCAAGGCGCTCGCCGCCAAGCCGCGGGAAGCCGTCGTCCTCGCCAGGAGGCTGCTGCGCGGCGGGCCGGCCGACGTGCTGGCCCGAATCGACGAGGAGGCGCGGCTGTTCGGCGAGCGGCTCAAGTCGTCCGAGGCACGCGCCGCGTTCGAAGCCTTTTTCGCCAAGCGCAGCTGAGTTCCGCGGATAGGATGCGAGGAGACGTCCGGGCCATGACCACACTTCAGGGAAAAACGCTCTTCATCACCGGCGCGTCGCGCGGGATCGGGCTGGCGATCGGCCTTCGCGCAGCCCGCGACGGAGCCAACGTGGTCATCGCGGCGAAGACATCCGAGCCGCATCCCAAGTTGCCGGGCACGATCCACAGCGCCGCCGAGGAGATCGAGAGAGCCGGCGGCAAGGCACTGCCGCTGATGGTCGACATCCGGGAGGAGGATCAGGTCGTCGGAGCGTTCAAGGCTGCGGTGGAACGGTTCGGAGGCGTCGACATCGTCGTCAACAACGCCAGCGCCATCCAACTGACCAAGACGCCCGACACGGACATGAAGCGCTTCGACCTGATGCACCAGGTCAATGCCCGGGGGACCTACCTGGTCTCCAAGACGGCCCTGCCCTACCTGGAGAAGGCCGAGAACCCCCATATCCTGATGCTGTCGCCGCCGCTCGACATCCGAGAGCGTTGGTTCGCGCCGCACGTCGCCTACAGCCTGGCGAAGTACGGGATGAGCCTCGTGGCGCTCGGGCTCGCCGGTGAACTCCGGCCGAAAGGGATCGCGGTGAACGCGCTCTGGCCGCGCACGACGATCGCGACCAGCGCGATCAAATACGTGGTGGGTGAACCGCTGATGCGGATGAGCCGGACGCCGGAGATCATCGCCGATGCGGCGCACCTGATCTTCACTAGGGAGGCGCGGGCGTTCACCGGCCAGTTCCTGATCGACGACACCTTCCTGGCGGAGAACGGCGTCACCGACTTCGACCGATATCGCGTGGATCCGACCAGCCGGCTGCAGGAGGACTTCTTTCTGCCCGCCGATGTCCCGGCGCCCGCCTCGCTCGGACCGGCAGCCTAGAAGGCGGCGCGGCGGATGTCGTCAGGGCCCTGTCATGGCGAGCGGGCCCTGCCGCTGTCGGGGTTATCCATCAGCGAGGACGTATCCACGGCTTCGAAATCGGATCCCTTGATCCGGCTGAACTCCTCGGCGATCCGCTCGTCCTGCCAGCGCGGGTCCGGGGCGCCCGACAGGAACCATGGCATGCCGTTGTCTGCCAGGATCATGCCATAGGTCTTCAGTGCCTGGAGAATGACCTGCACCTCGGGCGAGAAGCCGTCGAGGCTGACATCCGCCTTCAGGCGGAAGCGCTGACCCATCGGCGGCAGAAGCGGGCTATCGTCGTCCGACGCCTTGTGCCGGGCCGGCCAGACGTGGGCTGCTCGGGTGCGCGGTGCGGTGAAGCGAAGCGCATGCCGGATATCGCCGAGGCCGACAGCCTCATCGTGGCGGACGAGACCCGGGAAGATCGGCAGGCCGGCCGCGTCGGCACTGGTCCAGCCGTCGGGCCGCAGTTCGTTGCTTTCCAGGTCGAAGCGAGCAGCCGAGACCGCGTTCCAGCTTCCATCCGGCTGGGGCGCAGCCTTGTAGAGTTCGAACAGCGTACAACTCCCTTCCTGAACGACAACCACATGCCGGTCGCTGCCAGCTTCCGCAGGCATCTCGGTCGGCGCGTCCGGGGGGATCGGATAAGGGCCGGAATCGCTTTCCTCGGGAATGGGAATCTCGCCGTCGGAAGGCGCGAAACGGATCGGAACACCCGGCTGGTTCATGGGAACCACGACAAAGGGGATGCCGAAGGGTTGGCCGGTCGCACTGCCGGATCCGAAATCGGCGTGAAGCGGCTCGTCGGACCCGATGCTGCCGACGAAATCAGCCGAGCGCGGGTCCACCGGCAACCGGTCGATACGGACATTCCAGATGTTGTCTGCCGGGAAGACGGGACATGTCCCTATCGCGGGTGCCGCGTCCGCCAGCGCCGTGGTCGCCGTGCCGACCCATAGCATCGCCGCGATGGTCCATCCCTGCCAGCCGGCGTCGACCGCATTCATGGCGTGCATGCCACCCCCCACTTCGGTGCGCCACACAACGTCGTGTCACCTACAACGCTAGCACGACACCGGGCCGGGGTGATCCGCCATATTGACGATCAATCGCATAGTTTTCCGAATGACCGTCGCGCACTGTGGCCGGTTTATCGACGCTTGTAGGCGAGGCGGACGACGCCGCCTCCAATGTCGCCGGCTCCGACGAGGTCGAGTCGGCCGGACCGGCCTCCGGGGAACATGCGGATGCCCTCCCCGACCAGTTCCGGCACCACGAAGATCTCCAGCAGGTCGATCGCGCCACGATCGAGAAACGCCTGTTGAAGCAGGCCGCCGCCGAGGACCCAGACGTCGCCGGGCGGCAGTTCGGCCGAGCGGAGTTCCTCGATGAGGTCGTCGACATCCCGGTGCCAAGGACTAAAGCCGCGCGGCAGGATCCCCGGGTCCGTGCCGGTCACCACGTAGCCTCGCCGGCCTTCGTAGAAGCGGTCGTGTCCATGCCGCCGCACGGTCTCCCAGGTTCCGCGGCCGCTGACCACCGTACCAATCGCCGACCAGAACTCGTCCCAGACGGGGCCTTCGGCAGGGTACTTCTCCAGGAAACGGACCTCGCCGTCGGGTTCGGCGATGAAGCCGTCGACGCTCACCGCCATGTAGCCTCGGATCCTGCGCATCTGATGCCTCCTTCATTGGGAGGCGTTGTCTCACACGGTGGCGACAGATCGTGTCAGTGGCAGGCCCAACCAAAAATGCCCCGGCGTTGCCGGGGCATGGGATCTTGACGATGGCTTGGGATCAGGCGGCGACAGCGCGGCGGCGCCAGGCCAGGTAGCCGGCGAACGCCATAAGAACGGGCAGGCCAGCGCCCGCGATGGGGCCCGGAACGGCCGTGATGTTCACGTCGTCGAACTCGAACGCGCCCCGATCGGAGGACGAGGTGAAGGTGACGACGTTGAAATTGGACTGTGTGGTCAGCCCGACGCGGAAAGTCGCGCCGGAGCCGATCTCCGAGCCGTCGATGGAAGCGACCACCTGCTGGCCCACGGCCTTCGCCGTATCCCAGAACTGGACGAGATTGTAGTCGTCCGGTGTGCCCCAAAGAAAGTCCACGGCGTTCGAGTAGCTGGTCAAGAACACGGCCAGCTGGTTCGCCTGGACCGAGAAGTATTCCAGACCGTCGGTCAGCCGCGGGTTGGTGGTGTTGCTCGTGCTGCTGGTGAAGACGTCAAACAGACCGAAGCTGGGAAGCAGCGTCGAACCGTCGGGCGCATCCGGCTCCAGCGTTGCGGAGACCGACGCGATCCCGTTCTGCGCCGCCGTGGCGAAGGTCACAGGGGCGAGCAGAGTGGAGACCGCGATTGCAGCGACCGCGAGCGTTTTCGACGACATGTCACGGACCTTCCGATAGCCAACGAATCATCTGAACTCAGAATTAACATGGCTCAGGAATCGCACGGAATGGCTTTCGCGATCGCCTCCGCATCCATCGCGTGATCGCCAACTTATGTTGCGCCGCTACATCAGGTCAGAGCCAGCCGCGCCAGCGGAAGACCACGAAAGTCACGACCGCGGACGCGACCATGAAAAGAAGGGCGAAGGGGTAGCCGAGCGTCCAGTGCAGTTCCGGCATGACGTCGAAGTTCATGCCGTAGATCGAGGCGACCAGGGTCGGCGGCATGAAGATCACCGCCAGAACCGAGAAGATCTTGATGATCGAGTTCTGCTGGATGCCGACAAGGCCGAGGGTGGCATCCAGGAGGAACGTGGTGCGGTCCTCCAGGCCGTGGCCGTGGTCGACGAGCGCCTGGACGTCGCGCAGCATGGTCTTCAGCCGGGCGCGGCCATCGCTGCCGATACGCGCGAGCTCGGACTTCTCGCTCAGGAAGAGGAGCAGCCTGGACAGGCTGGTCAGGCTTTCCTGGATGTGGCCGAGCCGGATGCCCTCGCGGCCGATATTGCGCAGGGCGGCACGGTAGTCGACGGAGGTGGCGTGCTCGGTGCCTGCCTCGAAGATGTGGCGGCCTATGGCTTCTGTGCGGTCGCTTGAATGTTCCAGGACGTCGGCCAGGCGATCGATCGCAGCTTCCAGAAGCGTGACGAGGACGCCAACTCCCGTCTGCGGCTTGGCGTTCGGCTTCAGAAGGCGGGCGAGCGCGACGGCGATGGTGCCCGGTTCGTCATAGCGAAGCGTGACGAGGCGGTCGCCGGCGAGGATGAAACTGACCGCCGTGGTGCCGGGATCGGAGCTTTCCGACCGGCAGAGCAAGGCGGCGGTCAGATAGATGACGCCGTTCTCGAAGGACAGGCGGCTGGAGGGCTCGATCTCCTCCATCTCCTCGCGCGTGAGGAGTTCTGCGCCGATCAGCGCCTCGACAGTCGCCTCCTCGTCGCGGGTGGGGCGAAGGAGGTCGATCCAGACGGCGTTCGGGTCGATGCCGGAGGTCGAGTCGCAGCGGACACGCTCCAGGTCGTTGCCGACCGGCACGAAAGCTTCGATCAAAAGCTCGCCCCCTTTCCCGCTCTCAAGGGAATTGCGGCCGCATGTGCCGTCCAGCGGTTTACCGCCCGACGCAGCCGCAAGCTTCAGGGGCAGACCCTATCGCAGCGCAGCAACGATTGCGCGACGAAATGTCCGTGCAGGAGACCCGCTCAGTCCTCGTAATCGAAGATCGCGGCCTGCTGCTGGGGGGCCTTCTCCTTGTCGCGACGCTTGAACATGGTCGCGGCCGAAAGCGCCGGAATTCCGATGGTGCGGTACTGCTCGCACAGGTCCTGCTTGGAGCCCTGTTGCTGCTGTTGCTGCGGCTCACCTTCGCTGACGCCGTACTCCGTCTTCATCTTCAACCCCTGGACCAGAGCTCCGGCGAAAAAACTACGCCTGCCCGGCACGCTTTTCTGAATGTTGCACACATTACGAGACCAACGATCTGGTTCACGTTGTTCGCGTGCTTAAGAAATACGCGTCGGAATCGGGCGGAACAAGGGCATGCCGGCTAAGACTTTCTGCGTGGTAAACCTGAAAACGGCCGTTGTTGCGGCAATGCAACAAGTGGAAGCCGTCTCTTAACGAAAGGTAAAGGCAGTCTTGAGCCGAACCGGGCGGCGCAAGACTTCCCAGGCCAAGCAACCACGCAATCAGGCGGTGCGCAGCGATTCGCGCGACACCCAGGCCTCGCCATCGTCCAGGGTCCGCTCGATCCGGTCGAACAGTTCGTCGATCTCATCCTCGGTGATGATCATCGGTGGGCAGACCGCCAGCGTGTCGCCGATCGCGCGGATGATGACGCGGTTGGCCTCGCCAAAGCGGGCGAGCCGGCCGCCGACGCCGAGTTGCGCCGGGAAGGATCGTTTGGTCGCCTTGTCGGCCACCAGTTCGATGCCGCCGACGAGGCCCTTGAATCGCGTCTCACCCACAAGGGGATGGTCGCGCAAGCGGGACAGCCGGCGGGCGAACTGCGGGGCGAGGTCCTGGACACGGCCGACAATGTTGCGGCGCTCGTAGATCTCGATGGCCTTGACGCCGACCGCGCAGCCGAGCGGATGGCCGCCGTAGGTGTAGCCGTGGCCGAAGGTGCCGATCTTGGCCGCCTGCGCCTCGAAGGCCTCGTAGATCCAGCCGGGGATCAGGACGGCGGAGAGCGGGACATAGGAGGCCGTCAGCTGCTTGGCGACCGACATGGTGGTGGGGCGCATGCCCATCGTGGTGGCGCCGAACCAGTTGCCGGTGCGGCCGAAGCCGCAGATCACCTCGTCGTCGATGAGCATGATCTCGTGCTCGTCGAGGATGGGCTGGATGGCGGCGAAGTAGCCCTCCGGCGGGACGATCACACCGCCTGCGCCCATGATCGGCTCGGCGATCATGGCGGCGATGGTCTCGGGGCCTTCGCGCTCGATGAGGTCGCGCAGGTTGGCGGCGAGACGCTGGACGAAATCGTCCTCGCTTTCGCCGGGCTCGCCGTAGCGGTAGTGGTGCGGGCAGTCGGCGTGCAGCACGCGGTCGACGGGCAGGTCGAAGTCGCGGTGGTTGTTGGGCAGGCCGGTCAGCGAGCCGGACATCACGGTGACGCCGTGATAGCCCTTGATGCGGCTGATGATCTTCTTCTTCTCGGGGCGGCCGAGGGCGTTGTTCAGGTACCAGGCGAGCTTGACCTGGGTGTCGTTGGCCTCCGAGCCGGACGAGCAGAACAGCACCTTGTCGATCGGCACCGGCGCGATCGCCTTCAGCTTCTCGGCAAGCTCGATGGCAGGCTCGAAGCCCTTGCCGCCGAAGAGGTGATAATAGGGCAGCCGCTTCAGCTGCTCGGTCGCCGCCTCGATCAGCTCCTCGTCGCCGAAGCCGAGGCCGGCGCACCAGAGGCCGGCCATGCCCTCGATGTACTCGTTGCCCTGGGTGTCGGTGACGTAGATGCCCTTGCCGCTCTCCAGGACCAGCGGCCCGTTCTGCCGCAGGGTGTGGAGCGGCGTGTAGGGGTGGAGAAGGGCCTCCACATCGCGGGTCTGCACATTGGTCAGCGGCATCACGGCCTCCGAATCGGCGAGTGTCCAGGCTTCCATAGCACCGCAGGCAAGCGGCCACACGGTGACCAAACAGCCGGGCCGATGCTGTCCGGCGTAAAGGATCGGCTGCGAATAGCGCTTGCCAAACGCTTACGTAAACGGAACCATGGCGGTCAAAGGCGCGACGAACAGACGCCAAGAGGACACGCCAGGGGGAGACGTCATGCTCGGTCTGATGCAGGACTGGCCGCTGCTTTGCAGCAAGATCATCGACCATGCCGCCACCGTCCATGGCGGACGGAACATCGTCTCCCGATCGGTCGAGGGTCCGATCCACCGGACCACCTACGCGGAGGTCCGGACGCGCGCCCGTCAGGTGGCAAAACGGCTGGAGAAGCATGGGATCCGCCTGGGCGATCGGGTGGCAACGCTGGCCTGGAACACGTGGCGGCACCTGGAGGTGTGGTACGGCATCACCGGGCTCGGCGCGGTGTGCCACACGGTCAATCCGCGGCTCTTTCCGGACCAGATCGCCTGGATCATGAACCACGCGGAATCGCGCATCCTATTCGTGGATCTCACCTTCCTGCCGCTGGTGGAAAAACTGAAGCCGAGCCTGCCGCTGGTGGAACAGGTGGTGGTGCTGACCGACGCCGCGCATCTGCCCGAAAACAGCGTCGGTGCCCTGCCCTATGAGAGCTGGATCGCCGAGGTGGACAGCGATTTCGCCTGGCCCACCTTCGACGAGAATACGGCGGCGGGGCTCTGCTACACGTCCGGGACGACGGGCGATCCGAAGGGCGTGGTCTATTCCCACCGCAGCCAGGTCCTGCACGGGTTGCTGGCGGTGATGCCGGACACGCTGAACCTCTCGTCGAGCGCGACGGTGCTGCCGGTGGTCCCCATGTTCCACGCGAACTGCTGGGGCATCGCCCACGCGGCGCCCATCTCCGGCGCGCGGATCGTGTTTCCCGGTCCGAAGATGGACGGCGCGTCGATCCACGAGCTGCTGCAGGACGAGAAGGTGACGCACACGGCCGCCGTTCCGACGGTGTGGCTGATGCTGCTGCAGCACCTGGACAAGACAGGAGGCAGCCTGGACTTCCTGAAGCGCGTGGTGATCGGCGGCTCCGCAGCGCCGAGGTCGATGACGCAGGCGTTCCGCGACCGGTTCGGCATCGAGGTGATGCACGCCTGGGGCATGACCGAGACCAGCCCGCTCGGCACGGTGTGCTCGCTGAAGCCGGAGGTGGCGGACATCACCGGCGACGAATGGCTCGACCTGAAGGAGAAGCAGGGCTTCACGCCCTTCATGGTCGAGATCGAGGTGACGGACGACGAGAACCGACCGCGGCCGCACGACGGCACCACCTTCGGCCGCCTCAAGGTGCGCGGGCCGGCGATTTCGCGCGGCTACTTCAAGATCGGGGATGTGGTGGACGAGGACGGCTGGTTTGATACGGGGGACGTGGCGACCATCGATCCACTCGGATACATGCAGATCACCGACCGGTCCAAGGACGTCATCAAGTCGGGCGGAGAGTGGATCTCGTCGATCGACCTGGAGAACATCGCGGTCGGCCATCCCGACGTCGCCGAGGCGGCGGTGATCGGCGTTCGGCATCCGAAGTGGGACGAAAGGCCCCTGCTGGTGATCGTCGCCAAGGAAGGCCGGTCGCCGACGCGGGAGTCGCTGCTCAAGTTCTTCGAGGGCAAGATCGCCCGCTGGTGGATGCCGGATGACGTGGTGCTGGTGGACGAGATCCCGCATACGGCGACCGGCAAGATCAAGAAGCTCACGCTGCGCGAGCAGTTCAAGGACTACCGGCTGCCGACGGAGTGAGGCAGCGTCGTCGCTCTTGCGGAACGTCGGCAACGGTGACATGCCGGCCCGGCGGTCGCACACTGGCGACCGGAAGTCGAATCGCGGGTCGGGCATGTGGATCGAGGGGCGGGCCGTCTACAAGCAGGGCACGGTGTCCCAGCCGCGCAGCGTGACGATCGCGATCGACGTGCGCGGGCTGGCGATCCGCACGCTGACCGGTGAGGACCTTGCCCAGTGGCCGTTCCGTTCGCTGGTGAAGTCCACTTCCGGGCCGCTGGTCATCCGCCACCGCGACGGCACCGACCGCGTCGAGATCCAGGATCCACGGACGCGGGCTGCCTTCGAGGCGGTCCTGAAGGCGATCCCGTCCGCGGACGAGAGCCCGGGCCGGTCGCTTGCCGTCTCCGCGATGATGGTGATCGCCTTTCTCGCCGCGCTGACGGCCGGCGCGGTTTGGTCGATCCGTTCGCTGGCCGAAAGTCTGGCGCCGATGGTTCCGGCCGAGATCGTGGAGGTCATCGACGCCTCCAGCGTGGAGATGGTGCTGGACGTGCTGGGCTCGTCGCCGGCCCTCCGCTGCGACAGCGTGGACGGAGCGATCGCGATCAACCGACTGGCCGACCGCCTCACGATCGCCGGCCGGGCGCGGACGATGTCGCTGGACATCCAGGTCTACAAGGGGACGGTGGCGAACGCGGTTGCGTTGCCCGGCGGGACGATCATCGTCACGGACGCGCTTCTGAAGCGGGTGCGGATCCCTGACGCGTTCGCCGGCGTGCTGGCGCACGAGATCGGGCATGTCCATCACCGGCACGGCATGACGGCGCTGTTGCGGGAAGGTGGTCTCATCCTGGCGCTTACGCTTGTCACGGGCGATGCGTCGAGCATCGCCACCGGCACCGTGCGGCTACTGGTGGGCGCCGCCTATTCCCGTGAGGCGGAGAGCGAGGCGGATGCGTTCGCCGTGGAAGCCCTGGCGGGAGCCGGGGGCGATCCGAAGGCGCTCGGGCCGTTTCTGGTCGATCTCGCCAGCGACGAGCCGGAGCCGGGCGGCCTGTTGTCGCTGCTTGCCAGCCATCCGCTCTCGGCCGACCGTCGCCGCGCGATCGAGACCCTAGCGGCGGAAAGCCCCATGGCGGAGGGATCCTTGATCCTCGATGAGGATTGGGCAGACATCCGCACCATGTGCGACTGACCGGAGACAGGCGATGGCGCTTGCGTTCGACAGGAGCTTCGACCCGGCCTACGGCGAAGCGGTGGAGATTATTCCGGGTGTCCGCCGGCTGACCGCGAACAACCCCGGCGGCTACACCTTCCACGGGACGAACACCTATCTGATTGGCACGAATTCGCTGGTGGTGGTGGATCCCGGCCCGGAGGACGAGGCCCATCTGGCGGCCATCCTTCATGCGGCGGGCGGCGCTGCGATCAGCCACATTCTCGTCACCCATACGCACCGCGACCACTCGCCGGGCGCGACCGTGCTCGCCGATCGGACGGGCGCGCGGCTGGTGGGAGCCGGGCCGCACCGCTTCGCCCGGTCGCTGCACCTCGGAGAGACCACCGAGCTCGATGCCTCGGCCGACCTGACGTTCACGCCAGACGAGCCTATCGCGGACGGCGACATCATCGCGGCCCCGGCAGGTCTGGTCCGGGCACTCGCGACACCAGGCCATGCCGCGAACCACCTCTGCTTCGCGCTGGAAGGCGCGGGCCTGCTGTTCTCGGGCGATCACGTGATGGCCTGGTCGACCTCGATCGTCGCGCCGCCTGACGGCTCGATGGCCGACTACATGGCCTCGCTGGACCGGCTGCTCGGCGAAGCGGAGACGACGTACCTGCCCGGACACGGCGCTCCGGTTCAGAACGCGCATCACTTCGTGCTCGGCCTCAAGGAGCACCGGCACGGGCGGGAGGTTGCGGTCCTCGGCGCGCTGGCGGACGGCGCGCAGTCGATCCCGGAGATCGTGGCCGCCGTCTACCGGGACACCGACCCCAAGCTGTGGGGCGCAGCCGGACTGTCGGTGTTCGCGCAACTGGAATGGCTGGTTCAAAAAGGGCTTGTCACCACCGACGGCGAACCTCTGCTCGGCGGTCGATACGCTCCGGCTTCGTGAGCTTCAGTCGGCGGGGCGGGTCAGGATCTCGTCGAGTTTGGCGTAGAAGCCGCGGATGCGTCGGGCGTTCTCGCCGAGGTCGTGGATCGGCAGGCGGCTTGCCGACCGGACGTCGACCCGCGAGCCACTCGGATCGGGCCAGATGCGGATGACGGCGTCCTCGGGAACCGCGAGCACCAGCGTGCGGGCTTCGGTCTCGATCATGCCGGGGTCGCCCTCAGCCACGGGCTCCTCTTCCGCCAGGATACGCCAGCCCAGTTCAGTGGCCGCGGTCCGGGCAAGGGCATGCGCCTCCACGGTGGAGAGCGACAGCCGCCGGGGCACGATATCCGGATAGGCGGCCTGCTGGAGGCGGGCGGCCTCGTCGCCAGTCGCCGATCCCGCAAGCAGCGGCTCCATGGCCGCCGGCCGGACGCGGAACTCGGGCCGCTGGGTGAGGTCGGTGGAGACCTCGGACAGGTTCGGGTAGACCGCGATCGCAGCCCCGGCGCCGGCGAAAGGCGCGAGCACCATCACGCCCAGCATCAGCGATCCGAAAGCCGAGCCGAAGCCCGGGGCTGCGTCGCGCCAGACGTCGAGCAGCGAGAAGGTCGTCACGGCGAGGCCGATCAGCGCGATGACGGCCACCGCGGCCAGCGTGGCGTAGAGCGTGACGGTGTCGATCAGGTCGAAGCGGCGGGCCAGCACCGCCTGGACCATCACCACAAGAGCGAACAGGATCAATCCGCGCGCGACCGTGGTGCCGCGCGCGGGCCGTGGCGGCAGCGGCTTCAGCATGGCGCGCGTCGGTCCGTCATCAGGCATCCCCGCGGGGATTGTAGGGCTTCATCTCGCGCCAGCGCTTCATCAGTTGCTCCAGGCCGGCATCCGCGCCGTCGGGCAGCACGATGCGGGGCGTGAGGTAGAGGTCGCCGCGGTTGCCGGCCTTGTCGGGCAGACCCTTGCCGCGCAGGCGAAGCGCCTTCGCACCGGTGGTGCCGGCCGGCAGGTTCATCTCGACGGCGCCTTCCAGGGTCGGCACGCGCACGCGGCCGCCTAGCACGGCCTCGTCCAGCGACACCGGGAGGTCCAGGCGAAGGTTCACGCCGTCCGGGCGGAACTGCGGGTGGGGCTCGTAGACGAGGATGACAATCGCGTCGCCGGGCGGCTCGCCACTGCCCTGCCCTTTGAGGCGCATCTGCTGGCCGGGCTCGAAGCCGAGCGGGACCTTGACGTCGAGCGTCTTGCCGCTCGGCAGCAGGACGCGGACCTTGCCGGACCCGACCAGATCCTCCAGCCGGACCTTGGCGGTGACCATGACGTCGGCGCCCTTGCGAGGCCCGCCTGCAGCGCGGCCCGGCGCTTCTGCGCCCGGCTCGAAGCCGCTTTCAAAGGTGGTGCGTCGGCGGCCGCGCGCAGCACCGCCGGCACCGGCGCCGCCGGCCCGGGCGAAGCCAGCGAAGGCGTCGCCGAAGATCTCGTTCAGGATGTCCTCGGACGCCCGGTCGCCGCCGAAGCCGGCGGTGCGGCCGCGCGCGCCGGCGCCCTGGCCGAAGCCTTCGAAGCCCTGGAACCGAGGCTTGCCGTCAGCGCCGATCTCGCCGCGGTCGAACTGGGCACGCTTTTCCTGGTCCCCGATGATCTCATAGGCGGAATTGATTTCGGAGAACTTCTCCTGGGCCTTGGGATCGTTCGCGTTGGCGTCCGGATGGTACTGCTTGGCAAGCTTGCGGAAGGCCTTCTTGACCTCCGCCTCGCTCGCGCTCCGCGGCACGCCCAGCACGTCGTATGGGTCGCGCATGTCTAATCCATGTCCTTTCGGGCGGGATTGAAGCCGTCCCCCGACGGCTCCGTTGCTTGCCCACCATGTGGTGTCCGGACGCGAAACGTTCCAGTGGGCCGGAAGCGGGCGTGCCGGTCCGGTCCGACGAATCTCGGCCTCTTCGTGCAATCCTATCAGGACGCCGGCACAGCAACACGCCGCAGTTCCGGCCAAGGGTGTTTCCAGTGCGGCCGGCACGGACTATATCCGCACGACCTCCTCCGGATCCGGACCGCCATGAGCACCGACACAGCCGCCCCGACCGACTTCACGCTGGCCGACGAGCCTTACGCCCTGTTCCAGGCATGGATGAAGGACGCCGAAGCCTCGGAGCCCAATGATCCCAACGCCATGGCAGTCGCGACCGTGGACGAAAGCGGGCTGCCGAACGTGCGGATGGTGCTCCTCAAGGGCTACGATCCGCATGGCTTCGTCTTCTACACCAACTACGAAAGCCAGAAGGGGCGGGAGATCCTGTCCGCCGGAAAGGCGGCGCTGCTGTTCCACTGGAAGAGCCTGCGCCGGCAGATCCGGATCCGCGGCCCTGTCGAAGCGGTCAGCGCCGAGGAGGCGGACGCCTACTACGCGTCACGGCCGCGCGACAGCCGGATCGGGGCCTGGGCATCGCGCCAGTCGCGGCCGCTGGAGAGCCGGGTCGCGCTGGAGAAGGCCGTGGCCGAGTACGCGCTGAAATATGCCATCGGCGAGGTTCCGCGCCCGCCGCACTGGTCGGGTTTCCGCGTCAAACCAGCTACGATCGAGTTCTGGCAAGACCGGCCGTTCCGCCTGCACGACCGCGTCGTGTTCACCCGCGCAGCGGACGGCGCGTGGGAAAAGTCGCGCCTCTACCCTTGATCGGCAGCGCCGCTGCTGCTCCAAAGGACGGCTCGAAGCCAACGGATCGGAATTCCCATGACCGCTGCCCCCGACGTCAAGACCCTCACCTTCGAGCAAGCGATGAAGGAGTTGGAAGGCATCGTGACGCGCCTAGAACAGGGTTCGGTGCCCTTGGAGGAGTCGATCACCATCTACGAGCGGGGCGACGCGCTGCGTACCCATTGCGACACGCTGCTCAAGGCTGCCGAAGCCAAGGTGGAGAAGATCCGCCTTTCGGCCGACGGACGCGCGAGCGGGACGGAGCCGCTCGACGTCAACTGAGCTTCGAGCCGGCTCAAGATGGTCTGAATTGATGCTTAGCCTGCCGGCTGTTATCTCCTTTGCCGACCGTTTCCGGGACATGCCCCATTGACCAGGCCATCAACGCCCCTCCTCGATCGCATTGCCTCGCCTGCCGACATGAAGGCGCTCGACACGGCTGCCCTCAAGCAGCTGGCCGACGAGGTCCGGGCTGAGATGATCGATGCGGTCTCGGTGACCGGCGGGCACCTCGGCGCCGGGCTGGGCGTGGTGGAGCTGACGGTCGCGCTCCATGCGGTGTTCGACACGCCGGACGACCGGCTGATCTGGGACGTCGGCCATCAGGCCTATCCGCACAAGATCCTGACCGGCCGGCGCGACCGGATCCGCACCCTGCGGCAGGGTGGCGGGCTGTCCGGGTTCACCAAGCGCGCCGAAAGCGTCTACGACCCGTTCGGCGCGGGCCACTCGTCGACGTCGATCTCGGCGGGGCTCGGCATGGCGGTCGCGCGGGACCTGAAAGGCGGAAAGAACAGCGTGGTCGCGGTGATCGGCGACGGTGCGATGTCGGCGGGCATGGCCTACGAAGCGATGAACAACGCCGGGGCCATGGACAGCCGGCTGATCGTGATCCTCAACGACAACGACATGTCGATCGCCCCGCCGGCCGGCGCGATGAGCGCCTATCTGGCGCGGCTGGTGTCAGGGCCGACCTACCGGTCGATCCGCGAGGCCATGAAGCAGCTCTCCGGCGCGTTACCGAAGGCGCTGCGCGAGAAGGCGAAGCTGGCCGAAGAGTATGCCCGCGGGTTCATGACCGGCGGCACGCTGTTCGAGGAACTGGGCTTCTACTACGTCGGCCCGATCGACGGGCATAACCTCGACCACCTGCTTCCGGTGCTGCGCAATGTCCGAGACAGCGCAGAGGGACCGATCCTGGTCCACGTTGTGACGCAGAAGGGGAAGGGCTACGCACCGGCTGAGGCGGCGGCGGACAAGTACCACGGGGTCAACCGCTTCGACGTGGTGACCGGTGCACAGGTGAAGCCGAAGTCCAATGCACCGAGCTACACCAAGGTGTTTGCCGAAGCCCTGATCCAGGAGGCCGCGTTCGACGAGCGGATCGTGGCGGTGACCGCGGCGATGCCGTCGGGAACGGGGCTGGACCTGTTCGGCGAAGCCTATCCGCAGCGGACCTTCGACGTCGGGATCGCCGAGCAGCATGCGGTGACCTTCGCGGCGGGGCTCGCCTGCGAGGGGCTGAAGCCCTTCTGTGCGCTCTATTCGACCTTTCTTCAGCGCGCCTACGACCAGGTGATCCACGACGTCGCGATCCAGGGGCTGCCGGTGCGATTTCCGATCGACCGGGCGGGTCTCGTCGGCGCGGACGGGGCGACCCACGCGGGTGCCTTCGACATCGCCTATCTCGCCTGCCTGCCGGACATGGTGGTGATGGCGGCCGGCGACGAGGCCGAGCTGGCGCACATGGTATCGACGGCCGCGGTCTACGACGAGGGTCCGATCGCGTTCCGCTACCCGCGCGGCGAGGGACGCGGCGTCGACATGCCGCTGCGCGGCTCCGTGCTGGAAATCGGCAAGGGCCGGGTCGTGAAGGAAGGCTCGACGATCGCCATCCTCTCCTTCGGCGGACGACTGGCGGAAGCGCTAAAGGCGGCCGAGGAGCTGGACGGCTTCGGTCTTTCCACCACGGTGGCCGACGCGCGCTTCGCCAAGCCGCTCGACCAGGATCTGGTGCTGCGGCTTGCGCGTGAGCACGAGGTGCTGGTGACGGTGGAGGAAGGCTCGGTCGGCGGGTTCGGCAGTCATGTGCTGCAGTTGCTGGCGACACGCGGGGCGCTGGATCGCGGCCTGAAGGTGCGTCCGCTGGTGCTGCCGGACGTCTACCTCGACCATGACAAGCCGGATGCGCTCTATGCCCGCGCCGGCCTCGACGCCAGGGGCATCGTCACCACCGTGTTCCAGGCGCTCGGGCGCGCGACGCTGAGTGAAGCCGGACGGGCCTGAAGGAAAGCACCACGACCATGACCGACCTGACACCCCTCGGCGACCCCATCGGCCCCGTCGTGGAAGGCTGGACCGCGCGTCCCCGGCCGCCCCGAACGCCGATGGTGGGGCGGACGTGCTCCGTGGTGCCCTTGTCCGCCGACGCCCATGCGGCGGATCTCCATGCCGCCAACAGCCTCGACGAAGCCGGGCGTATGTGGACCTACATGGCGACCGGTCCGTTTCCCACGCTGGAGAGCTACAGGGACTGGGCCGAGAAGGCGGAGGCGAGCGAGGATCCCCTGCATCATGCGGTGATCGACCAGGCGACGGGCAAGGCAATCGGCACCGCGAGCTATCTCCGGATCGATCCGCCGGTGGGCGTGGTCGAGGTGGGCTGGATTACCTGGTCGCCGCTCCTGCAGAAGACGCCGATGGCGACGGAGGCGATGTACCTGATGATGCGCCGGGTGTTCGACGAACTCGGCTACCGACGCTACGAGTGGAAGTGCAACAACCTCAACGCCGGATCCAAGACGGCCGCCGAACGGCTCGGTTTCACGTTCGAGGGCCTGTTCCGTCAGGCGTCGATCGTGAAAGGCCGCAGCCGGGATACCGCGTGGTTCTCGATCCTCGACGACGAGTGGCCGAAAGCGAAGGCGGCGTTCGAGGCCTGGCTCGATCCGTCCAACTTCCGGGACGGGCGGCAGATCCGGTCTCTGCAGGACATTCGCGCCACACTGGCAGGCTGATCGCGACGGCCCCGACCGTCAATCGGGCCTTCATCCGGCCGTGACACAATATCGGCGCGTTTCGGCAGGAGATGCTTGGCATTCCTGCTTCGCGAACGCTTCGGACGTTTCATCGTGGCCAAGACCCTGGCGCCCGTCGCCGCTCTTCTGTTCGGTATCGCCTTCCTGCTTGCCGGCAACGGCCTGCAGACGACGCTGGCCCCGCTTCGGGCGGCGGCGGAGGGATTCTCCGCGATCGAGATCGGTCTGATGGGGTCGGGCTACTACCTCGGCTTCGTGGTCGGCTGCCTGGTGGGACCGTACCTGATCCGCCGGGCAGGCCACATCAGGGCGTTCACTGCCCTCGTCAGCATCGCTTCGGCAACCGTCCTGGTGCATCCGCTGTCGATCCATCCGGCCGCATGGATCCTGCTACGCGCCGTCACCGGCTTCTCGCTCGCCGGGATCTACCTGATCGTTGAAAGCTGGCTGAACGACCGCGCGACCAACCAGAACCGCGGCTTCATCATGAGCGCCTACATCATCGTCAACTTCGCGACGATCACCGTCGGGCAGATGCTGGTCACCACGGCGTCGATCCATGACTTCACGCTGTTCGCCGTGGCTTCCATCCTGGTCTCGGCGGCGGTGCTGCCGGTTTCCATGACGCGTTCGGATCAGCCGGCGCCCATCGCGATCGTCCAGTTCCGGCCGATCCGGCTGTTCCTGACAGCGCCGGTGGGCATCATCGGCGCGCTGCTGATCGGGGTCGCCAACGGCGCCTTCTGGTCGCTGGGGACGGTGTATGCCACCGGCCGCGGCCTGGATTCGCAGGGTGCGGCCATATTCATGAGCGTCGCGGTGGTCGGCGGCGCGGCCATGCAGTGGCCGATCGGCCGGCTCTCGGACCGCTTCGATCGGCGGACCGTGCTGGCCGGCGTGATGGCCGCGGCGGCCACGGTGTCGGTCTTCCTCGCCATGCTGCCGCTCGGAAACTACGGGCTGATGGCGATGAGCCTAGCGTTCGGGATGACCACGCTCACCGGCTATTCGGTGGCAGCCGCGCACGCCTACGATCGCGCCGACAAGAACGCCTACGTGGAGATGGCGGCCGGGGTGCTGCTGGCGAACGGGCTCGGGTCGGTGATCGGACCGGTGCTGGCGTCGGCGCTGATGGCCTCCCACGGGCCGGAGTGGCTGTTCCTGTTCATGGCGATCGTGCAGGGGCTGCTGATCGTCTTCATCGCGCTTCGGGTGTGGCTGCGCGGCCCGGCCTCCAACACGGAGAAGGAGGAGTTCGACGTCTACTCCACCGCGCCGGTCGGCGGGGCGATCACGCCGGAGCCGAAATCCGCCGCGACAGCGCAGCGCGCCAACGCCGGCCCGGACCGGACGACACCGGCCATCATCACCGACGTCGCCTAAGCGGCAGGCCTTGCCGCTGACGGTCCGATCTGCAATGCACAGCGGCGAACCCGAGCCGTGACGAACCATGCCGCGCCTACGCCTCGACCTCCTCCTCGTTCAACGGGGCCTTTCAGAAACGCGCGCCCGCGCCCGGGACGCGGTTCAGCGCGGTACCGTGACCGTGAACGGGCGCGCGGTCACCAAGCCGGGTGATCTTGTCGCCGACGACGCGCAACTGGCGATCGACGACCCCGCCGCGCGCTGGGTGTCCAGGGCGGCGCTGAAGCTGGTCGCCGGGCTCGACGCCTTCGGCTTCGACGTGGCAGATCGCGCAGCCCTCGACATCGGTGCCTCCACCGGTGGGTTCACCCAGGTGCTGCTGGAACGCGGCGCACGGCATGTGACGGCAATCGACGTCGGGCATGGACAGATCAGCCCCAAGGTCGCCGCCGATCCGCGGGTGGCGTCGATCGAGGGCCTGAACGCTCGGGAGCTGGCGGCGAACCATCTGGCCCACCCGCCGGAGGTGATCGTATCGGACGTGTCGTTCATCTCCCTGACATTGGCGCTTCCGCCCGCCCTCGACCTTGCGGCGGCCGACGCTGTGGGGGTGTTCCTGGTGAAGCCGCAGTTCGAGGCGGGACGGGAGGCCATCGGCAAGGGCGGGCTGGTCGACCCGCAGACCGGGTTGGCGGCGGCCGAACGGGTGCGGGACTGGCTGGACGGCCGCGAGGGCTGGCGGACCGTCGGCCTGCTGCCTTCGCCGATCACCGGCGGGGACGGAAATCAGGAATACCTGTTGGGAGCGCGCCGTGGCTGACCTTCTGATCGAGCGCTTGGGCCATCGCGGCGACGGCGTGGCCAGCTTCCAAGGCCGCCCGGTGTTCGTACCCTACACGCTGCCAGGGGAACGGATCGAGGCCGAGGTCAGCGGCGATCGTGCCGTTCTCGGCGGGATCATCGAGGCGAGCCCGGACCGGGTTGCGCCGCCCTGCCCGCAATTCGGCGTTTGCGGCGGCTGCGTGCTGCAGCACCTTGGCGCCGGACCCTATGCCGCGTTCAAGCGCCAGCTGGTGGTGGACGCGTTGGCGGATCGCGGCCTCGCGCCGCCGGTGGAGATGCCCGTGATCGTGCCGCCCAACGCGCGTCGACGCGCGACGATGGCGGGCATCATGGCGGGCAAGCGGCCTATAGTCGGTTTCCACGAGCGCGCCAGCCACCAAGTGGTGCCGATCGAGGTCTGCTTCGTGGTGGTGCCGGAGATCCTGGCGGGCAAGCCGGCGCTTGAAGCTCTGACGGCCGCCGTCAGCCCACGCAAGCAGCCGCTCGACCTGACGGTCACCGCGACGACGGCCGGCCTGGACGTCGCGCTCAACGGGATCGTGGCGGCCGACGTGGACAGGCTGCGGATGAAGCTGATCGACATCGCCGGGCAGTTCGACCTGGCGCGGCTGTCCGCCCGCGGCGAAGCGATCGTGGAGCGACGCCCACCGGTGGTGATGATCGACGAGATCGCTGTGGTGCCGCCCCCGGGGGGCTTCCTGCAGGCATCCGCGGCGGCCGAAGCCGCGATGGGCGATCTGGTCGTGGCTGCCGTCGGCAAGGCCCGCAAGGTCGCGGATCTCTATGCGGGGGTCGGCACCTTCGCCTACCGGCTCGCCCGGACCGCCACCGTGACCGCAGCGGAAGGCGATGCGGGGGCGGTGAATTCCCTGGAACGCGGGTTCCGCTTCGCCAAGGGCCGCAACCGTATCATGGCGGAACGGCGCGACCTGACGCGGCGGCCGATGGTGGAAAAGGAACTCGAGGGTTTCGACGCGGTGGTGTTCGACCCGCCGCGCGCCGGTGCCGCCGAGCAGTGCCAGTGGATCGCACGCTCCAAGGTCCGGACGGTGGTGGCGGTCAGCTGCAACCCGGCGACGCTCGCCCGCGATCTGCGGATCCTGGTCGACGGCGGGTACCGTATCGAGAGCGTCACGCCGATCGACCAGTTCCTCTGGTCGAGCCACGTGGAAGTGGTAGCCGTGCTGCGGCGCTGACTACTTTTGAACGAAAAAGGCGAGCCGAGGCTCGCCTTTCCGATCGTTTCGCGCGGGGGACGCGCGGTCTGGAGCTGACCTTACGCGGCGAGCGCGCGGACCGTTTCCATGTAGTCGTAGCCCAGGGCGTCGGCGACGGCCTTGTAGGTGATGCGGCCAGCGTGGACGTTGAGGCCGTTGGCGAGGTGGGCGTCATCGGCGAGCGCCTTCTTCCAGCCCTTGTCGGCAAGGGCGAGCGTGAAGGGCAAGGTCGCGTTGTTGAGCGCGAAGGCCGAGGTGCGGGCCACGCCGCCCGGCATGTTGGCGACGCAGTAGTGGACGACGCCGTCGACCACATAGGTCGGGTTGGAGTGGGTGGTCGCCTTGGAGGTTTCCGAAGCGCCGCCCTGGTCGATGGCGACGTCGACGAGAACCGAGCCCTTCTTCATGCCGGCGATCAGTTCGCGGGTGATCAGCTTCGGAGCCGCAGCACCGGGGACGAGCACGGTGGAGATCACCAGGTCGGAGCGGGTCACCAGCTTGGCGATATTGTCCGCGTTGGAATGCGCGGTCTTGATGCGCGAGCCGAAGGTGGCCACCAGGCGGCGGAGCACATCGAGCGACCGGTCGATGACGGTGACGTCGGCGCCGAGGCCGATGGCGACCTGCGCGGCGTTGGTGCCGGCAACGCCGCCGCCGAGGATCACGACCTCGGCCGGCAGGACGCCCGGGACGCCGCCGAGCAGCACGCCCATGCCGCCCTGCGCGTTCTCAAGGCTATGTGCGCCGACCTGCGGCGCCATGCGACCGGCGACTTCGGACATCGGCGCGAGCAGCGGCAGCGAGCCGTTGGCGGCCGTTACGGTCTCGTAGGCGATGCAGGTCGCGCCGGAGGCCATCAAGTCCTTGGTCTGCTCCGGATCCGGAGCCAGGTGCAGGTAGGTGAAGAGGATCTGGCCTTCGCGGAGCTTCTTGCGCTCGACGGCCTGCGGCTCCTTCACCTTGACGATCATGTCGGCGGTGGCGAACACCTCGTCCGCGGTGGACACGATGCGCGCGCCGGCGGCCGTGTAGATGTCGTCGGAGACTCCGACGCCGCGGCCGGCATTGGTCTCGACCAGAACTTCATGGCCGTGGGCGACCAGTTCGCGAACGGACGACGGCACCAGGCCGACGCGGTCCTCGTGGTCCTTGATCTCCTTGGGAACGCCAACGCGCATCTCGAAACCCTCCTCCGTGATGCCGCGAGGCCAAGGCGGGGGATGCCGGCCTCCGAGCGGCGGTTCTCTCCCCTTCCGGGAAACAACGCGCTTCAAGGATCTCATCGATCGCGTGAAATTTCCTGCCGAAGGATCGGCCGGGATCTCCACTTCGCCGCAGTTTCTGCTACCATCTCGCGTCTCTTTCGCAGAAAGTGCAGACGATGAAGCTGGATCCGGTGGATCGTACGATCCTGGTGGCGCTCCAGGAGGACGGCAGCCTGACCAACGCGGAGCTGGCCGAGCGCATCCACATGTCGCCATCGGCCTGTCTCAGGCGGACTAAGATGCTGCAGGAGAGCGGCCTGATCGCCAAGACAGTGGCGCTGCTCGACCCGCGGCTGGCGGGGCTGCCGGGCACGGCCTACGTGTTCGTGACGCTCGACAGCCAAGGGCGGGCGTCGCTCGACAAGTTCGAGGCGGCGGTGCGGACGGTGCCGGAGATCACGGAGTGCTATCTGCTCGCCGGGCAGTCGGACTACCTGCTGCGGATCGTCTATCGCGACACGACGGACCTTGAGCGGATCCACACGGAAATCCTCACACCACTGCCGGGCGTGGTGCGGGTGCAGAGCACGCTGACGCTCCGTGCGGTGAAACGGACCACGAAGCTGCCCATCTAAGCGACCGTCAGCGCAGTGGAAACGGCACTCCGGCAGCCCGGCCGGTCTGGGCGCGGTGGCGCAGGAAATGATCGGCGAGGACGATCGCCATCATGGCCTCCCCGACCGGAACGGCGCGGATACCGACGCAGGGGTCGTGGCGGCCCTTGGTGAGGATGTCAACTTCACCGCCGGAGGCATCGATCGACCGCCGCTCGTTCAAAATAGAAGAGGTCGGCTTCACAGCAAATCGGGCGACAATCGGCTGGCCGGACGAAATTCCGCCCAGAACACCGCCAGCATTGTTCGAGCCGAACTGCACGGTGCCGTCGTTGCCCATCCTCATCTCGTCGGCGTTTTCTTCACCGGTGAGTTCGGCAGCGGCCATGCCGGCGCCAATCTCGACGCCTTTGACTGCGTTGATGCTCATGAAGGCAGAGGCGATGTCCTGGTCGAGCTTGCCGTAGATGGGTGCGCCCCAGCCGGCCGGAACCCCCTCGGCAACGATCTCGATCACGGCGCCGACCGACGACCCAGCTTTGCGGATGCTGTCGAGATAGGTCTCGAACCGGTCGCAAGCTGTTGGATCCGGACAGAAAAACGGATTGCGGCCGACCTCGTCCCAGTCCCACTTGGACCGGTCGATCCGCTCCTTGCCGATCTGGACGAGGGCGCCTCGGATGGTGACACCGGGCAGGATCTTGCGGGCGATGGCGCCCGCTGCGACCCGCGCTGCGGTCTCGCGGGCCGACGATCTTCCGCCGCCGGTGTAGTCGCGTATTCCGTACTTCAGGTCGTATACGTAGTCGGCATGTCCGGGTCTGTAGCGATCGCGGATGTCGCCGTAGTCCTTCGAACGCTGGTCGACATTGCGGATCATCAGCGATATCGGCGTGCCCGTGGTGACCGGCCCGCCGGTTCGGTCGTCCTCGAAGACGCCGGACAGGATCTCCACCTCGTCGGGCTCGCGGCGCTGGGTGACGAAACGCGACTGGCCGGGCTTGCGCTTGTCGAGAAAGGCCTGGATGTCAGCCGCCGTCAGCGGCAGCCCGGGCGGGCATCCGTCGACCACGCAGCCGAGGGCGGGCCCGTGGCTCTCGCCCCAGGTGGTGACGCGGAAAAGATGGCCGAAGGTGTTGTGCGACATGGAGCGTCTTCAGACCGGGTCCGGATTGTACCGACCCGTCTTTATGGGTTGGCACGGACGACGTCAAACCGCGGGGTCACACCCATTCCACTTTGCCGGCCGACCAGACATAGAAGCGGTCCTGCGGGGTGTGGAATTCGAGCGCCTCGGCGATGGTCAGCGCACCGAGCATGACCTTGAGGACGCGGTTCACCCCGCCATGGGTGACGAGAACCGTCGGCCGGTCGAGAGCGGAGACCAGCGGGCCCAACCGGTCGATCGCCTGGACGGCGCTCTCGCCCCCGGTGGGCGGAATGTTCCAGCGGTCCTTCTGGCGCGCGGCATAGCCGGCCGGGTCGGACTGCTGGATCTCTTTCAGGTTGAGACCGGACCAGCGGCCGAAGTCGAGCTCCATCAGGCGATCGTCGGTGCGGAAGGCGAGCGGGTCGAGACGGGCGGCTTCGCGGACGAGTTGCATGGTTTCGGCCGCGCGGGACAGCGGCGAGGCGATCCAGTCGTAGCCGTCGGGATCGAGGCCGAGTCGGTCGAAGCGGGAGCGAAGCGCTTCTCCGTTGCGCCGGGCCTGCGTGCGGCCGGTGTCGTTGAGGGGAATATCCTCACGGCCCTGCAGGATGGCGCCGGCGTTCCAGTCGGTCTGGCCGTGGCGGATGACGATGATCTCGTGGGAGGGAGCGCGCGCTAGCATCGTGAAGGGGATAGTGCGATCGCCCTGCCCCGGCAAGCGGCAATGGCGCTTCTGGATGTCCGTACGCCGAACGTCAGAGCTTCAAGTCGGCGATCTGCTTCTGCATGGCGGCGATCTTGGCGTTCTGTTCAGCCTTGAGGCGCGTCTGAACCCGTTGGACCGTGATGTCCATCAGACCTGAAACCTGGCTGGTCCCGGCGCCAAGAATGTTGCCGAAGAGAGCGTTCTGGGTTTCCAGCGACGACTGGTTGAGTTCGCGCTGGCGCGCGCGCCACTGCGTGATCTGCTGATAGCCGGTCAGGGACTTGCCGATCGTCGTCATGACGTCATGACACGCCGGAAAAGCTTAAGGGTGCGTTACCGCCCCAAAAAGTGCGCCCGAGTTCAGTCCTTGACGACGCTGATGTCCGGGGCGTCCACGGCCTTCATGCCGACGACGTGGTAGCCGCTGTCGACATGATGGACCTCGCCGGTGACGGCCCGTCCGAGGTCGGAGAGGAGATAGAGGGCGCTGTCGCCCACTTCCTCGATGGTCACCGTGCGCTTCAGGGGCGCGTTGTACTCGTTCCACTTCAGAATGTAGCGGAAGTCGCCGATGCCGGAGGCCGCGAGCGTCTTGATCGGTCCGGCGGAGATGGCATTGACGCGGATGCCTTTGGACCCGAGATCGACGGCGAGGTACTTCACGCTCGCCTCGAGGGCTGCCTTGGCCACGCCCATCACGTTGTAGTGGGGCATGACCTTCTCTGCGCCGTAGTAGGTCAGCGTCAGCAGCGAGCCGCCCTTGGTCATGAGCTTCTCGGCGCGCTGCGCGACGGCCGTGAACGAATAGGCCGAGATCAGCATCGTCTTGGAGAAGTTGTCGGCGGTCGTGTCGACGTAGCGGCCGGTCAGCTCGTCCTTGTCGGAGAAGGCGATCGCGTGGACGACGAAGTCGATGGTGCCCCAACGGGCCTCCAGATCGGCGAAGACGGCGTCGAGGGAAGCGGGGTCCGTGACATCGCAGTGCCCGGCGACGATGCCGCCGAGTTCCTGCGCCAGCGGTTCCACACGCTTGCGGAGCGCATCGCCCTGATAGGTGAAGGCGAGTTCGGCCCCGGCCGCGCTCGCAGCCTTGGAGATGCCCCAGGCGATCGACCGGTTGTTCGCCACGCCCATGATCAGGCCGCGCTTGCCCGCCAACAACCCGTTCGTTCCAGCCATCATCTTCTCCATGCCAACCGTACGGCACAGCCCATCAAAATGCCGGCTCCGTATGGCACAGGCTTTGCGATATTGGCAAGCCGGCTCCGCGACAGCCCGCCGCAGCGGCAGGCGCTTATGCACGCTGTGCAGCCCGATGCCCGCTGAATAGCGGCGCAATTGCCGCAAGACGGCCGGCAACGGCGGCATTTTGCGCGATGTGGCGGAAAGTTCACAGGGAGACCAAGTTCGTATGCGGTCTGCCGCCGGAGGCCGGCCGGAGGGATCTCCCGGCTCGATCCGACCGCTCGACGGCGGTGCGGCGGCGGCATAGGTTTCGGGGATGACCATCGCGCCTACGCCCGACCTCATCCAGCGTTTTTCGGCCATCGTCGGGGCGCGGCACGCCTTGCTCGACCCCCTCGACCAGGCCCCCTACCTCACCGAATGGCGCGACCTCTATCGCGGGGAAACGCCCGCCGTCCTGCGCCCAGGGTCGGTCGAGGAGGTTTCGGCGATCCTGCGGCTGGCGGACGAGACCGGGACGGCGATCGTGCCGCAGGGCGGCAACACCGGGCTGGTGGGCGGACAGATACCGGTACCCGGCAGTGGCGAGCTGGTGCTGTCGCTGGAGCGGCTGAACCGGGTGCGCGCCGTCGATCCCGCGGGAAACACGATCACGGTGGACGCCGGCGCGACGCTCGACGCGGTCCAAAAGGCGGCCGAGGCCGCGGGGCGGCTGTTCCCGCTGACGCTCGCCTCGCAGGGCTCGTGCCGGATCGGCGGCAACATCGCCACCAATGCTGGCGGTACGGCGGTGCTCTCCTACGGGAACACGCGCGACTTGGTGCTTGGGCTCGAAGTCGTGCTTGCCGACGGCAGGGTCTGGAATGGGCTGAGAGGCCTTCGCAAGGACAACGCGGGCTATGACCTGAAGCAGCTCTTCATCGGCTCGGAGGGGACGCTCGGCGTCATCACCGGAGCGGTGCTGAAGCTGAAGCCGCGGCCGGCAGAGGTGGCGGTGGCGATGGCCGGCATGGCATCGGCGGCAGGGGCCCTGCGCCTGCTCGGGCGGGCGCAGGCCGCCGCAGGGGCCGGGCTGACCGGGTTCGAGCTGATGATCGGCCGGGGGCTGCAGTTCGCGGTGAGGCACCTGCCGGGTGCCCGCAGCCCGTTCGCGGGTGAGCACGCCTGGAGCGTTCTCCTGGAGATCTCATCCGGTGCGCGCGACGGGGCGGCGCGCGCTGCCATGGAGACGACCCTTGCCGCTGCGCTGGAGGCCGGCGAGATCGACGACGCGGTTCTGGCGGAGAGCATCGGCCAGGCGGAGGCATTCTGGGCGCTTCGGCACGGCATGTCGGAGGTGCAGAAGCACGAGGGCGGCTCGATCAAGCACGACGTGTCCGTGGGAGTGGCGGACGTGCCGGCTTTCCTGGAGGAGGCCATTGCTGCGGTGGAAGCGGCGTTTCCGGGGTGCAGGCCGGTGCCGTTCGGGCACATGGGCGACGGCAACATCCATTTCAATGTCAGCCAGCCCTTGGGCGCAGACAAGGCTGCATTCCTGGCCGAATGGGACCGCATGAACGACGTTGTGCACGCGGTGGTCGCCCGGTTCGGCGGATCGGTGGCGGCGGAACACGGCGTGGGTCGGCTGAAGCGCGACCTGATCGCGGCCACCAAGTCGCCGGTGGAGCTCGACCTGATGCGGCGGGTCAAGGCCGCGCTGGATCCGAACGGGATCCTGAACCCCGGCCGGGTGATCTGAGGTCGATCCGAGGACGTCGGGATGGAGCCTATTCGCCAGCCTGGAACAGCTTCCAGGCTCCGTCGGCGCCGATCTCCACCCGGTAAAAGACGTAGGCTCCCGCCGCGCGCATCTCTTCGAAGTCCACTGCGGTGATGATGCGAAAGAGTTCGACCATCTGGGGGGCGCTCAGACGGTCCGGCGGGATCTGGGCGAAATAGGGCCAGACGAAGCGTTCGTCGCTGCCCGAGCCGACGCGGACCCAACCCGCATCGAGGACGTCGAGCAGGATGGCGAGGATCTCGCGACCCTCCGGATCGCTCGATTGGGCGATCAGGATGTCGGCGGGCTCGCCCCCGTCGATCGAGGTGAGGACCGGCGGAACGGGCGCGGCGGCGATCAGATCGGCGAGCGCCTTCACGTCGCCCGTTTTCGCGGCGTCGACGATCAGGCCGCGCATCCGCGCGACCGCCGGCGGCAGGTCCGCCTCGCCGTAGTGGATCTCCGGCAGCGGGGCGTCCGGGTCGGACGGTTCTTGACCGACGTCCTCGGACTGGTCCGGGTTGTCCTCCGGCTCCACGGTGAACGGAGATCCCTCGTTCGGAACGGTGAACGTGGGCGGGCCGGTTCGATCGAGCGCGCTTCCGGGCGGCATGACACGCTGCGTGGGGACGGACAGCGGCTTCTCCTCCGCCCGGGCGATGAGCGGGGCCTGGAGCGCAGCCACGACGACGCAGCCGACGAGCGAGAGGGTTCGGATCAGAGGTTCCATTTCGTCCAGCGACCGGCCGACAGGCGTTCAGATTGGCGCTGAACTGTGGCAGCGCCAAGCCGATTCGGGTCAATGCGAAAATACCGTCCGATGGCGCGAGCGATCCCGCAGGCTATTGAATCGTGCGCGACAGGGTATAGCCGCCGGCGTTGATCCGGTCGGGGAGTTCGGACACCAGGCGCGCGACGCAGTCCTCGCCGAAGCAGTCGACGAGCGTGGTCAGGGCTGCGAAGAGGGCGGCATGGGCGAGCGCGTCGGTGGGAACGCCTTCGGCCTCGGCGTCGTCAAAAGCGCGCTCAAGATGCTGCATCGCCTTTCGCTTGGCCGAGTCGGCCTGTGCCGGCTCAACCGGTTCATGCAGTTCGTCGCGCATCTCAAGCCCACCCGCTGTCGCTGCCGCCGTGCGAGCGGCGACGTTCTCTTCTTGCGTCGCAGCAACAGTAGCACCGGATCCTGCCGGCGCAATGCCGTCCGTTAATCAGCGTTAATCCAAGTTTCGATTTTCGGTTAACGCCGGGTTAACCAAGCCGGCTGGGCGGATGGCGGAAATCAGCCGGGGGCCCGCCCGAAACGCTGCTCCAATCGGGTGGCGATCGCCTCGCCTTCCGCCATGTAGCCACGGAGCACGGAGCGGGTCTGGTCGGTGCAGTTCCTGTGGACGGTGGCAAAGGTGCGGTGACCGCGATTGTAGACGTCCACGTATTTCCGGCGATCGTCGGGCGACATTTCCTGAGCGTCCAGCAGCGCCTGCATCTGCCGGCGCCACGCTCCCGATTCGGGCGCGCCGCAGAGGGTGTCCAGGTAGGAGACGGCGCCGAGGATCTCGGAGAACCTCAGCAGGTCGGGTGCGAACGGTGGTTGGTCCTGCGCAACGGCGGGCTGGGCTGCGGCCAGGAACAGGACAGCTGTGAGGGTGGAGAGGTGGCGGGTCATTCCGGGTCCGGTGGCAGGATCAGGCCGAAGCGGGCGGCTGTCACCGCCACGAAATGCGCCAGACGCGGCGTCGTCGCAAGAGTGTGAAGGTCCGCGGGCGCGACGAAAGCGGCGGCCGCGGCATCCGTCGCGGCCACGGCGGGGCTATCGTCGACGGGTCTGGCGGCGAAGACCAGGAGTACGTGGTGGCTGAGGAGCGCACCGGCAGGGTCGCGGCGGAGGATCTCGTGGAGGAAAGGTTCGCCAACCGGCTCGACGGCAAGCCCGGTCTCCTCCAGCACCTCGCGGCGGAGCGCCTCGGCCATCGTCTCTCCGGGCTCCACGTGACCGCCGGGAAAGGTCCAGAGATCGGACAGCGGCGGGTTGAGCCGGCGGATGAGGAGCACCCTGCCCTGCCGCCACACGCCGGCGCTGACCGCCAGCCTGGGCCCGATGGCGGGGGTCATTCGAAGAGCGCGTCGATGGCGGACTGGGTGTCGGCGGATTCGTCCTCGTAGACGGCGGCCGCGACGGGCGCACCGTTGATGAGGCCCATGGCGTGCGAGAGCAGCGGCTTGACGCGCATCTCCGTCAGGTCCTGCACGGCCTGGATGGGTGCGGCGTCGAGCGGCGCATGGACGATCATCTGCTGGACGTCGCCGAGGGCGCGTTCCACTTCCGCGACGGTGGCCTCGAAGGCTGCGCGCCGATCCGGGGCGACGGCCTGGTAGGCGCGGATCGCCAGATCGCGTTCCTTGAAGTGGGACAGACGGAAGTGATCGACGTAGGACCGCGGCTGCCAGGCGACCACGTCGGTGGCGCAGTCGGGCATCATCGGCAGCATGTCGATGAGCATGACGACTTCATTGAAATGATTGAGATAGTCCGTCGCCAGCCGGGTATCGGGATGGATGTTGGCGGCAGCAAGGCGCGCCGGCGACAGCTCGTCGTCAGACCGTCCGTCCGCCTCCAGCACTGCCGTCCCGTCCACGAAGTCGCCCCTTCTCATCGGACTGTTGCCTCATCCTAGCTGCGGCGAGGTTGCCAAATAGCTTACAGTGCCGCGCGGACAATCAGTTTTCGACGCGGGTACAGGCACATGTGCGGACGTTACACGCTGACGATGACGCCGGAGGAACTGAAGCGGCTGTTCCGGTACGTGGAGACCCCGAACTTCCCACCGCGCTACAACATCGCGCCGACGCAGCCGATCGCGATCGTGCGCGGCGAACACGGCGAATGCCACTTCCAGCTGGTGCGCTGGGGGCTGATTCCATCCTGGGTCAAGGACCCGGACAGCTTCACGCTCCTGCTCAACGCCCGATCGGAGACTGCCGCGGAGAAACCGGCTTTCCGTGGAGCGATGCGACACCGGCGCTGCCTGGTGCCGGCGAGCGGCTTCTACGAGTGGCGCCGGGTGGGAACGACCAAACAGCCCTTCTTCATCCGCCCGCGGGACGGTGGCGTCGTCGCCTTCGCCGGGCTCTGGGAAAGCTGGCTCGGGGCCGACGGAAGCGAGATCGACACGGCCGCCATCCTGACGACGGGCGCGAACCGGCTGGTCGCGCAGATCCACGACCGGATGCCCTTGGTGATCGACGAGGCGGACTGGGACCGCTGGCTCGACACGGCCGGCGCCGAGCCGCGCCACGTTGCGGAATTGTTGCGGCCGGCACCGGAGACGCTCTTCGAAGCGATCCCGGTGAGCACGCGGGTCAACGCGGTGCGCAACGACGACAAGGACGTGCAGGAGCCGATCAGCGAACCGCTGGTGGGGGAGGACGGCGTGACGGGCGACGAGGAGGCTGAACCGGCGCAGGGTCGGTTGTTTTAACGGATCGATAGCTCTTCTGGGGTGCGCCGGCTGGTCGACGTGCTAGGCCCTCGGCAGCGCCTCGCCGAAGAGGACGGGGCGGCCGGTGGAGGGGGTGAGGAGGTCGCCTTCCCACATCACGCGGCTGCCGCGGACGATGGTGCCGACCGGCCAGCCGGTGACGGTCTTGCCGTCGTAGGGCGTCCACTGCGATCTGGAGGCGATCCACGTGTTGGTGATGGTTTCGCGGCGCTTCAGGTCGACGATCGTGAGGTCGGCGTCGTAGCCGACGGCGATCCGGCCCTTGCGGGCAATGCCGAACAGGCGGGCGGGCCCGGCGCTGCTGAGGTCCACGAAGCGGGCAAGCGACAGCCGTCCGGCGGCGACGTGGTCCAGCATGATGGGGACGAGGGTCTGCACGCCGGTCATCCCGGACGGGCTGTCGGGATAGGGCTTGGCCTTCTCCTCCAGCGTGTGCGGTGCATGGTCGGAGCCTAGGATGTCGGCGATGCCCTGTTCGAGCCCCCACCAGATGCCGGCGCGGTGCGCGGCGGAGCGGACCGGCGGGTTCATCTGCACCAGCGTGCCGAGGCGACCGTAGGCGTCGTCGGCAAGCGTGAGGTGATGCGGCGTCACCTCGCAGGACGCGACGTCCTTGTGGTGCTGCAGGAAGCGCATCTCGTCGGCGGTGGAGATATGAAGGACGTGGATGCGGGCGCCGGTGCGGCGGGCGATCGCGACGAGGCGCTCGGTGCACTGGAGGGCGGCGGTGGCGTCGCGCCAGACGGGGTGGGACGCGGGGTCGCCCGGGATGCGTTCGCCCTTGCGTTCGCGAAGGCGGAACTCGTCCTCGGAGTGGAACGCGGCTCGGCGGCGGGTCTTGGAGAGGATGGCGGCGACGCCCTCGTCGTCCTCGACCAGCAGGTCGCCGGTGGACGACCCCATGAACACCTTGATGCCGGCGGCGCCCGGAAGGCGCTCAAGGTCGGGGATGTCGTCGACATTCGCACGCGTGCCGCCGACCCAGAAGGCGAAGTCGCAGTGCATGCGCGCCGTTCCGGCCGAAACCTTGTCGGCGAGGCGTTCGGCGCTGGTGGTCAGCGGGTTGGTGTTGGGCATCTCGAAGACGGCCGTGACGCCGCCCATGACCGCCGCCCGCGAACCTGATTCCAGATCCTCCTTGTGGGTGGCGCCGGGCTCGCGGAAGTGCACCTGGGTGTCGATCACGCCCGGCAGGATGTGGAGGCCGGTGGCGTCGACAACTTCACCGGCGCTGGCCGGATCGATGGAGCCGAGCGCGGCGATTCGGCCATCCCGGATGGCGACGTCGCGGACGCCTTTGCCATCCTGGTTCACCACGGTTCCGTTCTTCAGGACGAGGTCATAGGTGGCGGGCATCGGCGGTCTCCAAGGGTGCGCGGAGGGTTTATAGCGAGGCCGCCGGCCGCAGGCGAGAGGGCGGCCATTCGTCCGCCGCCGCGACGGTGGCGAGCGGGTTGCAGCCGAACGCGGGCGTGGATAGTTAGACTGTAACGTCCCCGTCCCGAGAAGGAGCAGCGCCGATGGCCGGTCCCCGAGTTGCCGAACTCGCCTCGCGGGCGGTGGTGGACGTGTCCGGCGACGACGCGGCCGCCCTCCTCGACCGGCTCGTCACGGTGGATACCGATGCCGCGCAGGACGAGGAGGCGGCATTCGGCGCTCTTCTCACGCCCCAGGGCAAGATCCTGACGGACTTCCTGCTGGTGCGGAACAACGGCGGTTTCCTGATCGACCTGCCGGCGACGGCCGCGTCAGACTTCGTCAAGCGCCTGACGCTCTACAAGCTCCGAGCGAAGGTGGCGATCGCGGATGTGAGCGACAAACTAGCGGTGCTGGCCTTCTTCGACGCTGACGAGCCGCCGAAATTACCCGGCCGCCTGGTCAAGGACCCGCGCGGGCTCGGCTACCGTGGCTATGTCGCGAAGCTTGCGGTTGGGCCTGCGGAGGCGGCGCCGGGCTTTGCAATCGTCGACGAAGCCGAATTCCAGGCCCATCGGATCGGGCTCGCCGTGCCCGAGGCGGGAGCCGACTATCCGTTCGCGGACGCTTTTCCACACGATGTCGCGATGGACCAGTTGTCCGGCGTCGATTTCTCCAAGGGCTGCTACGTGGGCCAGGAGGTCGTCAGCCGCATGCAGCATCGGGGTACAGCGCGCCGACGGCCTGTGGCGATTGCGGCGCTCTCCGGTAGCCTCCCCTTGCCGGGAGCGGAAATCCTGGCGGGCGGCAAGCCGGCCGGGATGCTCGGGTCGACCGCGGGCGGCAAGGGCTTGGCGATCGCGCGGCTCGACCGGCTGAAGGCCGCGCTGGACGGTGGGGAGCCGATCACCGCCGGGGGCGAGGCGGTTTCCGTCACCCTCCCCGCCTGGGCGCATTACGGCTGGCCGGCCGGAGGCGAGGCTTCGGAATGAGCCGGGCCAGCCTCGACAAATCCGGCGCGGCACGTGCGTGGCAGCGGATGCTGAGCGGCCGGCGGCTGGACCTCCTCGACCCTTCGCCGCTCGACGTGGAAATCGCCGACATCGCGCACGGTCTGGCCCGGGTGGCACGGTGGAACGGCCAGACGGTCGGGGCGCACGCGTTCTCGGTGGCTCAGCACTCGCTGCTGGTGGAGGAAATCGCCGGTCTGATGGAGCCGGACCTGAAACCGCGCGAGCGGCTGGCCGTGCTGCTGCACGATGCACCGGAGTATGTGATCGGCGACATGATCTCGCCGTTCAAGGCGGTGATGGGCGGCGCTTACAAGGTGGTGGAGGAGCGGCTCGCAGGAGCGATCCACCAGCGTTTCGGACTTCCGGCCGTGACCGATGCGCGGCTGAAGTCGTTGACGAAGAAGGCGGACACGGTGGCGGCCTACTTCGAGGCGGTGGAACTCGCCGGGTTCGCCGATCCGGAGGCGCGGAAGTTCTTCGGGCTGCCCAAAGGCATCGGACGGCAGACGCCGGCCGGTCCGAGGATCGGCCTCACGCCCCTTCCGACGGAAGATGCGCAGGCGGCGTTCCTGGCCCGTTTCGGTGAGATCGAGCCATTCTGCCGGTAGGCCATGCCGCAGTGCAGCGGCGTTGGCGCGAGACAGCGGCCGCCCGGCTGGTCCATAATCGGACACGATTGATTTCCGCCGGTGCCCCATGATCCACGTCTGCTCACTCGCCCGCCTGGAAGAGACCGTCACCCGGACGGGTGCCAAGCGCGTCGTTTCCCTGGTGAACTTCGGAACGCCGATGCGGCTGCCGGCGAGCGTGCGCCATGACGACCACCTGTTCCTGGCGATGAACGACATCCTCGATGTGCTGCCGGGAATGACGCCTCCGGGCCATCAGCACGTCTCGACGCTGTTCGAGTGGCTGGAGAGCTGGGACCGTTCCGCACCCCTGGTGATCCACTGCTTCGCGGGCATATCCCGGTCCACCGCCGCGGCCTATTCGGCCGTCTGCGCGCTCAACCCGGAGCGGGACGAAGAGGAACTGGCGCAGACGCTCCGCCGGCTCGCGCCGTCGGCGACACCGAACCGGCGCATCGTTTCGATCGCGGACGAGATCCTCGGCCGCGGGGGGCGGATGACTCAGGCGATCGATGCGATCGGCCGAGGCGCGGACGCGTTCGAAGGCACGCCGTTCCGGCTGGATCTGGATGCGGATCCCGTCGCGGCGCGCAGCGGGACGGCCTGAGCCCTCGCCTGCCGGCTCCGTTTCGCCGATCAGTCCGCGACTTTGAGGATCTGGGTGAGCAAACCGGGAAAACGGGCTTCCAGATCGTCGCGGCGCAGGGTGTTGATGTTCTCCACCCCCTTCTTCACCTGGAAGATCAGGCCGGACTCGCGCAGCACGCGATAGTGATTGGAGAGCGTGGAGCGGGCCATGCCATCGCAGGGGGCGGCGCCGCCGCAGCTCATGCCGTCCGGCTTTTCCGCCAGATTCTTGACGATTGCGAGCCGTGCGGGATCGCCGAGAGCGTTGAGGACGCCGACCAGGGAGATGTCGTCACGCGCGGGATGAACGAAGAAGGCCATGCCTCTTCATAGCACAGGCGTTGACATGCTCCAATAGTTCCGTATTTTCGAACTACCGTCATTTGGAAGTACGGAACTGGAGATCTGACCCATGCGCTTTACCAACTCCGTCGTCGTCGTCACCGGTGGATCGACCGGTATCGGCTTTTCGGCAGCGGAAGCCTTCGTCGCCGAAGGCGCGGTCCGCGTCTATATCACCGGCCGAACAGCCGATACCCTGCAGGCCGCCGCGGGGCGGCTCGGCAACCGGGCGGTTCCGGTGGTTGCGGATGTGGGCACCGAAGCCGGCCGGCGTGCCCTGGTTTCGGCCATCGAGGCGAACGGCGACCGGATCGACGTGCTGTTCGCGAACGCCGGAATCGCCGAGTCCCGGCCGTTTGCCGAAAGCGACGAGAGCTTCTTCGACCGGACGTTCGACATCAACGTGAAGGGCGTGTTCTTCACTGTGCAGTCGCTGCTGCCGCTTTTGAACGACGGCGGCTCGGTGGTGCTCAACGCTTCGATCGTCGGCAACAAGGGTATGCCGAACCTCAGCGTCTACAACGCCTCGAAGGCCGCGGTCCGTTCGTTCGCCCGCAGCCTGGCCAACGACCTCAAGCCGCGGCGGATCCGGGTGAACGCCCTCAGCCCCGGCGCGACGCTGACGCCCATCATGCAGAACGGGCTGAAGTTGGACCAGTCCGGCATCGACGCCTTCGAGGCGATGCTCGCCGCCAACGCGCCCGCCGGGCGCATGGGACAGCCGGCGGAGATCGCCGCTGGCGCCCTGTTCCTGGCCTCGCCGGCCGCCAGCTACGTGAACGGGATCGAGTTGTCGGTCGACGGCGGGCTGGCCCAGGTTTGACCTGGCGGCCGCGGGATGCTTTCCCGCGGCCCCTGTCCCTTTTTCGATCGTTCCTACGGCCTATCGACTTTCGGACCGCCCGGGGCCACCCTGGCGCCGCATCAGGCCAGCGATCGGGAAATGGGCTTACCAATGAAATGGGTCTACACGTTCGGCGACGGACGCGCCGAGGGTTCCGCCGCCATGAAGGAACTGCTCGGCGGCAAGGGCGCGAACCTGGCCGAGATGGCCAACCTCGGCCTGCCGGTTCCGCCGGGCTTCACTATCACGACGGAAGTCTGCACCTGGTTCTACGCCCACGAGCGGACCTATCCGGTCGAGCTTTCGCTCGAGGTCGACGAGGCGCTCAGGTCCGTCGGCCGGAAGACCGGACGGGTGTTCGGCGACGCTGAGCGGCCGCTGCTGGTGTCGGTGCGGTCGGGCGCGCGGGCGTCGATGCCCGGCATGATGGACACGGTGCTCAACCTCGGCCTCAACGACAGCACCGTGAACGCGCTCGCCCGCGAAGCCGGGGACGACCGGTTCGCCTGGGACAGCTATCGGCGCTTTATCCAGATGTACGGGGATGTGGTGCTCGGCGTCGATCACCACGCCTTCGAGGAGATCCTGGACGATCACAAGGACCGCGAGGGCTACGTGCTCGACACGGACCTGACGGCCGCCGACTGGCGTGTCGTGGTGGAGGGCTACAAGGCCTTGGTGGCCGAGGAGACGGGCGAGGCCTTCCCGCAGGATCCGACCGCACAGCTCTGGGGCGCGATCGGCGCCGTCTTCGGCAGCTGGATGAACGCGCGTGCGATCACCTACCGCCGCCTGCACGACATTCCCGCGTCGTGGGGCACGGCGGTGACCGTGCAGGCGATGGTGTTCGGCAACATGGGGGAGACCAGCGCCACCGGCGTTGCCTTCACCCGCAATCCCTCCACCGGCGAGAAGCTGCTCTATGGCGAGTTCCTGGTGAACGCGCAGGGCGAGGACGTCGTCGCGGGCATCCGCACGCCGCAGGACATCACCGAGGCCGCCCGCATCGCGGCCCGATCGGATCGGCCGTCACTGGAACGGGTGATGCCTGACGCCTTCCACGAGTTCGTGGCGATCTGCGGGACGCTGGAGAAGCACTACCGCGACATGCAGGACCTGGAGTTCACGATCGAGCGCGGCAAGCTCTGGATGCTGCAGGCCCGATCGGGCAAGCGGACGGCGGAAGCGGCACTCAGGATCGCCGTGGAGATGGCCGACGAAGGCCTCATCACGCGGGATGAGGCGGTCGGCCGGATCGATCCGTCGTCGCTGGACCAGTTGCTGCACCCGACGATCGATCCCGGCGCGCATCGCGACATCATCGGTTCCGGCCTGCCGGCCTCGCCGGGCGCAGCGTCGGGCGAGATCGTGTTCACCTCCGACGAGGCCGAGGCCGTCAAGCAGCGCGGGGCCAGGTGCATCCTGGTCCGCGTCGAGACGAGCCCGGAGGACATCCACGGCATGCATGCGGCCGAGGGCATCCTCACCACCCGCGGCGGCATGACCAGCCATGCGGCCGTGGTTGCGCGCGGGATGGGCAAGCCCTGCGTTTCCGGAGCCGGCAGCCTGAAGGTCGACGCCGGTCGCGGCGTCCTGACAGCGCTCGGGCGGACGTTCCGCGCTGGCGACATCATCACGATCGACGGCGGCACCGGCCAGGTGATCGCCGGCGAGGTGCCGATGCGCCAGCCGGAGCTGTCGGGTAACTTCGCCAAGCTGATGGGCTGGGCGGACGAGATCCGCCGCATGCGCGTGCGCACCAACGCGGAGACGCCGGCCGACGCCCGGGCTGCGCGGGCGTTCGGGGCGGAGGGGATCGGGCTCTGCCGGACGGAGCACATGTTCTTCGATGCCGGGCGGATCACCGCGGTGCGCGAGATGATCCTTGCCGACACCAGCGAAGGGCGGCGCAAGGCGCTCGCCAAGATCCTACCGATGCAGCGGCAGGACTTCGTCGAGCTGTTCGAGATCATGCACGGCCTGCCGGTGACGATCCGGCTGCTGGACCCGCCGCTGCACGAGTTCCTGCCGAAGACGGAGGGCGAACTCGACGAGATCGCCGCGGCCGTCGGCGTCACGCCGGAAAAGCTCAAGGACCGCGTGAACGCGCTCGCCGAGTTCAACCCGATGCTCGGGCATCGCGGCTGCCGGCTGGCCATCTCCTATCCGGAGATCGCCGAAATGCAGGCGCGGGCGATCTTCGAGGCGGCGATCGCGGCCGCCAAGACCACCGGCGCGCCGGTCATTCCGGAGATCATGGTGCCGCTGGTCGCGACGAAGGCCGAACTCGACTACGTCAAGGATATCGTGGACCGGATCGCGGCCGCGGTGACCAAGGAGAGCGGGCTCGACATCGCCTACCAGGTGGGCACGATGATCGAACTGCCGCGCGCGGCGCTCCGGGCGGCGGAAATCGCGGAGGCCGCGGAGTTCTTCTCGTTCGGCACCAACGACCTGACCCAGACCACCTTTGGCATCAGCCGCGATGACGCGGCCTCGTTCCTCGGCACCTACGTCAACAAGGGGCTGCTGGCGCACGACCCGTTCGTCAGCCTCGACACGGAGGGCGTCGGCGAACTCGTACAGATCGCGGCGGACCGCGGCCGTCGGACGCGGGCCGACATCAAGCTGGGGATCTGCGGCGAGCATGGCGGCGACCCTGCGTCGATCGGCTTCTGTGAAACGGTGGGGCTCGATTATGTATCCTGCTCGCCGTTCCGGGTGCCGATCGCGCGGCTTGCCGCGGCGCAGTCGGCGTTGAAGTCGAGGAAGGCTTGAGAAAGATGGACGTTTCGCCCGGGCTCGACCTTTCGGCCATCCGCGCTGGCGGCAAGCCGGCCGTGGCGCGGGCGCTGGCCGCCATCGAGACCGATGGCGGCACGCTGCGCATGGCGGGCCTGCTCGATGCCTGCGTAGCCGAGCCCGGCGGCCACGTGCTCGGGCTCACCGGTCCACCCGGCGTCGGCAAGTCGACGCTGACGAACGCCCTTCTGAAAATGATCCGAGGGCGCGGTGAAACGCTTGGCGTCGTGGCGGTGGACCCGTCGTCGCGCGCGACACGGGGCGCTCTCCTCGGCGACCGGACACGGTTGAAGACCGATCCGGAGGATCGCGGAATCTTCGTCCGTTCCATGGCCGCGCGCGATCGCCTGGGCGGGCTCTCCGATCACGCGGTGGCCGCCGTCGCGCTGATGCAGGCCGTCTACGACCGGGTGATCGTGGAGAGCGTCGGTATCGGCCAGTCGGAAGCGGACGTGGCGACCGTTGCCGACACGGTCGTGCTCTGTATCCAGCCCGGCTCCGGCGACAGTTTGCAGTTCATGAAAGCCGGCGTGATGGAAATCCCCGACGTGGTGGTGGTCACGAAGGCTGACATGGGGGCCCCTGCCCGCCGCGCGGTCGCCGACGTCGCCGGCGCGTTGTCGCTGTCCGTGCGCGGGTCGGACGCCTGGGTGCCGCCGGTCCTGGCGCTGTCTTCGACGACGGGCGAAGGCCTCGACGAACTGGTCGCCGCCATAGAGGCGCACCGGGCATGGTGTGCCGTCCCTCCGCGCGAGGCCGAACGGAGCGCAAGCCGGTTTCGCCATTGGGTTGTTGACGCCGTGAAGGTGCAGTTCGGGCTCCGCGGCCTTGCCCGAGCCGACATCGACGGCACCCTGGCCAGAACGGCCGGCCCTTTCTCCGCCATCCGGAAAATCTGCGACGATTTCGTGTAATTATCAGTCCTATAAAGATGTTTGCAATATTTCATTACTATGGTCGCCGACACGACAAACTGGGGGTCGGGTCGTGTTCGATATCGAATTTCGCGAGACGCGTTGGCGGATTCTGATCGCCGACGACAGCATGATCGCAGCGCGAGCGCTTGAAGCGGCAGTGGCGCAGTTCTTTCTGCCGATCGACATCGTTCAGGTCAGCACCGGGCAGCGGTGCCTCGAGGAATTGGCCACCAACTCCTATGACATCGCTTTCGTCGACCTCGTGTTTCCCGACATCTCGGGTCTCGAGGCGATCGCCGCGGCGAGAGCGAGCGGCAGCCGGACCTTTGTCACCGTCGTGAGCGGCTACTGCACGCCCGACCATGTCGAATTGGCGAAGGCGCTGAAAGCCTACGACTTCCTGACCAAGCCGGTTCGGACCGAAGACGTGATGCGGATCCTGGACTGCTATGCGCAGGCATCACAGAGGCGACGTATGCTTCTGATCGACGATTCCGGCACCGCGCGGCGGCTGATACGCAAGATCGTCGGGCGCAGCCTGTTCCGCTTCGACGTGACCGAAGCGGAAGACCCGATCACTGGGTTCGAGATCTTTGTTCGAGAGCGGCCGGACATCGTGATGATCGACGTCAACATGGGTTCGCTGGACGGGATCTCGGCGTCGCGGATCTTCAGGGCGCACATGCCGGGAAGCCGGATCGTGCTTGTGTCAGCGGATCGCGAGGCCCTCACCGGGAGCGGGATGCTGCACACGCTGGTCAAGCCGTTCGACTACGAGGAGCTCGATTGCGTCCTGCACGACCTGATGGGGCTGGGGCTGCCCTATTTCAGCGACCAGGATCGCGCGCTCAGGACTGCTGCGCTAAGCGCGTGACGGGCTTCTCACTGATCGGAAGATGGACGAGTCCGGCGAATATGCCGAGGAAGATCCCGAGGATCCACACCCCGTCGTAGCTGCCGGTTGCGTCGAACAGCCGCCCGCCGAGCCAGACCCCAAGGAACGCGCCGACCTGGTGCGAGAAGAAGACGATGCCGGAGAGCATCGCGATGTAGCGCGTTCCGAACATCACCCCGACGAGACCCTGCGTGGGTGGCACCGTCGACAGCCAGAGCAGACCGGCCGCGGCGGCGAACAGCAACACGGTGGTCGGGGTCGTCGGCAGCAGCCAGAACAGGCCGTAGGATATCGCCCGCCCGAAGTAGATCGCCGAGAGGATGTAGCGCTTGGGGTACCTTCCAGCGAGTTGTCCGGCGGACAAGGAGCCGAGGATGTTGAAGGCGCCGATCAGGCCGATCGCCCAGGCTCCCCAGGACACGTCGAGCCCCTTGTCGACGATGTAGGGCGGCAGGTGCGTGGTGATGAAGGCGACGTGAAAGCCGCAGACGAAAAACCCTGACACCAGGAGCAGGTAGGAGCGATGGGCGAAAGCCTCGCCGACGGCTTCGGCAATGGTCTGATCGCGGCCGCCGACGCCGCCGCCCGGCGCCGGCTTGCCCTTCAACGGGATCGCGAGCAACGGAACCACGACCAGACAGGCCGCCAGGAAATAGAGCGCGTTCTGGTAGCCCCAGGCGTCGATCACCCCGAGGCCAATGGGAGCAAACAGGAGTTGGCCCATGGAGCCGGCCGCCGTGCCGAGGCCGTAGGCGGTGGACCGGTACTCCGGGGGCAGCAGGCGGGCGAAGGCGGCAAGCACCATGAAGAAGGCCGAGCCGGCAATGCCGAGACCCATCAGGACACCCGCAGTGAACTGCAGCGTCGTCGGATCGGTGGTGCGGGCCATCAGGACGAGTGCGAGCGCATAGAGGGCGGCGCCCGAGGAGAGCACCCGCCAGGTGCCGAACCGGTCCGCGATCATGCCGGCAAACGGCTGGCCTAGCCCCCAGAGTAGATTTTGCAGCGCGATGGCGAGCGCGAAAGTCTCGCGGCTCCAGCCATTGGCGCTGGTCATGGGCGTGAGCATGAAGCCCATGGTGGACCGGGGACCGAAGGTCAGGATCGCGATGAGACAACCGCAGACCAGAATGACGGACGCCGGTACCGCGGCAGCGGCCGGGCGTGTGGAAACGGTTGCCATGGCACTCTCCGAATCCGCGTCCCGACGCGGATCACGCGGCCAGTCTAGGCGGCGATCGCAAACCTGAACAATGAATTGTCTCCATCGGTCGGATCACCGGAACAGATGGATCGTTGGCGGATTCGACAGCCTCAGGCGGCATCAGGCAGTCGGTCGAACCCGGCGAGCCGTTCCTGCACCGTCTGCGCCGGTTCGTCGCCGGAGATCGCCGCGGCGACGTCGCGGCCGGTGAGTGCGCCGAACTTGAAGCCGTGGCCGGAGCAGGCGGACAAGAACCAAGCACGCTCCACGTTGCGGAAGACGAAGCGCTCCTGCGGGGCCATGGTCCACCAGTTACAGTGCCCCTCGACCACCTTGAAATCGTCGATGTCGCGGACCCGCGTTCGATAGACGTCGAGGATGCCGCGCACCTCGTGCTCGTGGAAGAAGCGCGGGCCGCTGGGGTCGCCCTCCGGCGCCGCGTTGCCGACACCCAGTTTCATGGGAATGCCCGGGAGCGGCGGGATGCCCCAGATCTCGTCCTTGCTGCCGAGGTCCACCCAAGCCGGGCTGTTGGACCAGTGGCCGGCCCACCGCGCCGGAGGCTCGGCGTAGAGAAGGACGGAGCGGCGCGGCTCCAGCGTCACGTCGACGAAGTCCTGGAAAATGTGGGGCGCGTAGACGCCAGGAGCGAGGAGGACCTGGTCCGCTTCGAAAACGCGGCCGTCCCGGGCGACCACCCGGCCCTTTGCAGGATCGACCGCTTCGGCCCAGGCGTTGGGGACGAGCGTCGCCCCTTCCTCGCGCAGCAGGCGGATGTAGCCGGCAAGGATGCGGTCGGCCAGCAGAGCACCGCCGCGACGCGTCAGCAGGCAATAGGCCATGTCGGGCATCGCGAAATGCGGAAAACGGGCGGCAAAGGCGGCGGCGTCGAGCATCTCGTAGGCAGAGCCGACCTCGTCCATCGCGCGGCGAGCACGGTCGGTCCAGTCTCCGGGTTCCAGCGAGACGGCGATCACGCCAGTCTCGATGTAGTGGGTCTCCCCCAACTCATCCCACAGATCGTCCCACGCGGCGAAGGCCTCGTCGACACGGCGCGCATAGAGCGGAATGTCGGGATAGTGGTGACGGATGAGGCGGTGCCGATCGAAGGACGAGGCGATCGGGTTGGGGATCGGGCCGCGGTCGAGGACCGTGACGTCGAACCCGCGTCCGACGAGCGCGTGAGCGGCGGCAAGGCCGGTGACACCGGCGCCGACGACGAGAACGGAGGGGGCGGACATCTGAATTCTCCGACGATTTCCCCCAGTCTTCGCGCCGGTTCGGTGGCCGTGCAAGGGAGGAAATCGTCAGTCCGGCAGCCGTCTATCGCCGCCGGTCAGCTCCAGCCGCCGTAGCGGGTCTGGTAGAAGACGTGCCGGCCGATCTTCTCCTGCTTCTTGAAAACGCTGGCCCAGTTCGGCCGGACGTAGGTCGCGTGGTAGTGCGTGGCCGTCCCCAATTCGGCGAGGTAGGCGCCGCCGAAGGTCGCGTCCCGGGCGACCTTTCTGGCGCGCGTCCAGGCGGAACCGGGGCGCACCACATCCTTGATGCCGTCGCAGGCATAGGAGAACTGGCAGGCGTCGCGCTTGCCCTCGTTCTGGTACACGACCTTGCAGATGCTGTCGGGATAAGCGGGGTTCCTGACGCGGTTCAGCACCACCTGGGCGACGGCGAGCTGGCCTTTCTCGCTTTCGCCTCTCGCCTCGAAGTAGATCGCTTCCGCCAGACAGCGCTGCTCCGGTTCAGTGTAGGCGGTGGATGGCAGCGGGAGGCCGCCCCACCAGTGATCGCCGGGACCGAGCGCCAGCCGCGGGACGGGCGGGCGCTCCTTCGGCGTGGCGAAGAGGCCGTCGAACATGCTCTGGTCGACGATCGAGGCGTCCGGAGCGTAGGCGGCGAGCATGGCGTCGGCAGCCTTGTTGGACGACGCGGGCACGACAGGACGGACCAGATAGTTGGCGGCGACCAGAGCGGTCGCGTTCTTGCGCGGGACGGGAATCGGAACCGGTTCAAGCGCCGCCACCGCGGTCTGCGGCGCGCGCGGGCTGATGAACCGGGCGACCGCCAGCGCGGACAGAGGCGCTCCGGAGGCGGCGAAGGCCACCTGCGGCATGGCCCTCTCGTCCGGCGGCAACAGACGGCTGCTCTCCTGGAGCAGCGAACCGGCCGAGAAGCCGCGCTGGGTGGCGGGCGTGGTGAAGGTGCCGGGCAGATCGCCCTTCCAGGTGCGGTCGATCCGATCCTCGTCGGGCGTCAGGTCGGCGGCGTCGGCGGATCCGGAGGGGTCGACGCCCTCCACCACGATCCGTTCTCCGTTGGCACCGACGGAGAGTGTCGTGGAAGCGCCCGCGACTTCCATCAGCGGTGCGGCGGCAATCGCAGACGACCCCCCGGGTCCGGCAGACAGCGTGACGGTCCATCGGGTCGCGGGGTCGAAACTTCGCAGGATGAGGCCGGCGACGTCCTGCTGCCCGATGTCGGCAGGCATCGCGACGAGACCGCCGGCGGCCAGCACGGCCACCGTGGCGGTGCGGCGCAGAAGCGACGAGGCTACCACGTTCGTTGCGCGGGCCGGAACCTTGCCGACGATCCGATGACGTTGACGCATGACTGACCCACGTCCTCCGACCGACATGACACGCGCACCCCCGGCGCGTACCCCAAGGTTCCAAGCGAGCCGACAGGGTGGCCCATTAACCTTGCCGATCGGTTAATCCGCAGAGCGACACGAGCGCGAAGGGCGGAAAGGTCGTCAAAACGCGCTCCGTCGATCTGCCGGGTTGCGGGCGGGCCGGGCCAACGTGGTAAACGGGGGCACGAACAGGAGGACGAACCGATGGGCGTGATCGCAGGAGACTTCCCCGCCGTCGTGGTGGATCGGGACGCGGACAAGAAGCAGTCGGTCTCGCTGGCCCGCCTCACGGAAACCGACCTGATGGAGGGCGACGTTACGGTTCGGGTCACCCACTCCTCGGTGAACTACAAGGACGGGCTGGCGGTGACGGGAAAGCTGCCCGTCGTCCGGCGCTGGCCGATGGTGCCGGGCGTCGACTTCACCGGCGAGGTGGTGGAGAGCCGGAGCCCGGACTTCGCGGTCGGCGACAAGGTGATCCTGAACGGCTGGGGCGTCGGCGAGGTGCACCTCGGGGGCTGGTCGCGCTACGCCCGGGTGAAGAGCGACTGGCTGATCCGCCTTCCGGACGGTCTCACCGGCGCGGACGCGATGGCGCTCGGGACGGCCGGGTACACCGCCATGCTTTCGCTGATGGCGATCGAGAAGCACGGCCTTTCCCCGGCGGACGGTCCGGCGGTGATCACCGGGGCCGCGGGCGGTGTCGGTTCGGTGGCCGTGATGCTGTTCGCGCGCGCGGGCTATCAGGTGGTGGCCACCACCGGCCGACCGGAGGAGGCGGACTACCTCAAAAGTCTCGGTGCAGCGGAGATCGTGGAGCGCTCGGAGCTTTCGGGCCCAGCAAAGCCGCTCGCTAAGGAGCGCTGGGCCACGGGCGTCGACAACGTCGGGTCCACCACGCTCGCCAACGTGCTTTCGATGACGAAGGCGGACGGGGCGATCGCGGCCTGTGGCAACGCGGGCGGCATGGAGCTTCCCTCCAGCGTGGCGCCCTTCATCCTGCGCGGGGTCTCGCTCCTGGGCATCAACTCGGTTTCGGTGCCGCGCGCCAAACGGGAGATCGCCTGGACGCGGCTTGCCGCCGAGATCGATCGCGGCAAGCTGGCGGCGATGACGCACACGGTGCCGCTCGACGAGGCGATCGACCGCGGGCGGGCCATCGCAGACGGCAGGATCCGGGGACGGGTGGTGATCGAGGTCGGCTGACGCCGGCCTCATGCGGTGCGGCGAAGCACCTTCTGGTAGCCCAGGCCGACCAGCACGAGAACGGCCCCGAGACCGATGAAGGAAAGCGCGCGAAGGGCTCCCGTCAGGCCAGCCGTGTCGACGAGGAACACCTTGGCGACGACGCCGACCACGATGACCGCCGACACCAGCCGGACGGCGCGCGACCGCGTCACGATGCCGGTTCCGAGCACGACAAGGCCGCAGAGTAGCCAGATCGCCGAATAGGCATAGAGCTCGGCCTCGTCCAGCGGCGGGCCCGAGAGATCGCCCTGGTGGAAGGCGGCACGGACGGCGAGCGTGACCCAGACGAAGGCGAGCGCGCCGCCGAGCCAGGCGGCGAGCGCGACGTACCAACCGGGCCGGTCGGGACGGCGGCGGGCGAGAAGGGCAACTGCAAAGGCCATGATCGACGGCAGCAGATAGCCAAGCAGCAACGTGCCGTCGAAGGCGCCGCCGTCGATCGGCTCGCCGGTGAAGACGGGGTTGTGCACGAAGAGCAACCCGGCGCCGGCCATCACGAGGCCGAGCCCGCCGAGCACCAGCGTGCCCTTGGAGAACACAGTGGAGGGCCGCCGGACCGCGAGCCACTGCAGGCCGAGCGACACGGCAAGCAGCGACATGGTGACGAGGCTCTGTTCGGCGAGACCGGAGACCGGGGCATAGATGTTTCCGCCGTTCATGGCGTGGTGGATCAGCATCACCACGGTGAGCGTGGTGAAGATGACGGCGAGCGCCTCGAAGATCGGCACGAACCGGTCCTGCCTGGTGGCGGCGAAGCGCCAGGCGGCGAAGCCGAAGGCAAGTGCCGGGCCGCCATATCCGTAGAGCAGCCAATTGAAGACCGGTGTCGCGCCGAGGTCGGTGCCGACGACCGCGGGATCCCAGACGAAGCGTGCCGCGACCAGCAGGGCGACTGCGACGGCGATCGGGCGGAGGCCGCGAACGGGCCGACCGGCCTCGACCCAGGCGATAGCCGGGACCACGGCGGCGAGCGCGACGGTGAGGAAGCCCTTCTCCAGCATGGCGGCGAGGCCGAAGGCGAGCGCGGCCACGCTGCCCACCGCGAAGGTGGCGATGGCGGGATCGACCCCGTATTCGTCGGGCGGCAGACGCCGGATCAGCGCCTCGACCACGGCGGCGAAGAAGAAGGCGAGCGCCAAGGCCGCGACACCGAACGAGAAGCTGATGGTGAACTCGGTCACGCGGAGGTAGGCGAGAACGAAGATGCCGAGCGCGACGAGCACGGAGGCGATCGCCTGCTGGATCCGCGATGCCGAGCCGAGAACGCCGAACAGGCCGAGGCCGGTGAAGAGCACGGTGATCGCGCCACCGCTGAACAGCACCGGCGAGGGCACGACCGGCGGCAGGACGGGGCTGTTGAGGATGGTGGGATCGACGGTGGCTTCCGGGACCAGCAGGGCGAGGTAGCCGAACCAGACGATCGGCGGCACGAAGAGCGGTCCGAGGCGGAAGGCGGGCCACTCGTAGGCGACCACCATGATGGTCGCTGCGAGGCCGAGAACAAGGGCAAGGCCGAACGTGTCGATGCCGAAGAACAGCAGGTGCGCGACGACGGGGACGGTGAACGCGACCAGCAGCGCCGTGCCGACCTTGTCCAACGGGGCGACGCGGCCGGGGTCGCGCGGGTGGATTCCAGCGGCGAAGGTGATCACCGCCGAGACCAGCGACAGAGCGATGTGGAGCGCGACGACAGGCTCGTCGAAGCCGGGATAGCTCGACGTCGCCGCCATCAGCAGCGCCCAAAGCATGTTGCCGATCGTCGCGGCGATGGCGAGCCAGCGCCAGCCTTTCAGCCAGGCAATGCGCAGAGACGCGACCGAGACGACGGTCAGGTAGACCACCAGTGCGGCGAAGTTCGGCGTGTCGGTCGGGATCAGAAGGGGCGAGGCGTAGCTGGTCGCAAGGCCGAGGCCGGCGAGGCCGGGGCCGTGGACGATGGCAAGGGCGAGCGTGCCCAGCGCGACCGCGGAGAGCGCGAGGATCGCGACGAAGGAGCCGATCAGGCCGTAGAGCGCATAGGCCGCGTAGACCGACCCGAAGGCCGTGACGGTGCCGGCGGCCGTAAGGATGCCGGGAATATAGGCGCGTCGCAGGTCCGGCGCAGGCTCGACCGCTTCGCGGCGGCGCAGCCATTCACCGGAGGCCATCAAGGCGGCAGCGAACAACAGGCCGAGGAGGGTGCGCGCAGTCGGACCCAGCAGGCCGCTTTCGATGGAATAGCGGACAAGGAAGATGCCGCCGAGCGCGAGCGCCAGACCACCGACCCATACGGTCCAGCGGGTGCCGATCGCTTCCTCCAGGTCGCGGTGCCGCGGGGCCTCGGGTGCGGCGGGCAGCGGCGGCGGGGGCTGCCGCGCCGCATCGGTGGACGGCGTCGGTGGGGCCTCCGGCTGGACGCCATAGGGCCCGGATATGAACGGCTTGCCGGGGCGCTGCGCAGACTGTTCGGTCGCGGACGAGGCCGGGGGGACTGGGGTTTCCTCCGGAGCCGGGGCAATAGGCTCCCCCGTGTCCACCGCAGCGGCGGACGCGGCCGTCGCCGGTCGGTCGCCGCCAATGGCGCTGCGCAACTGGGCCACCTCACCGGACAGGCTCCGGATTTCCAGGCGGAGTTCGCTCGTACGCAGGAACGCCACCCACCCCAGGATGGAGCCGATCACCAGAGCCAGGACCAGCAGCAAGAGGATGAGGAAGAGCGAATCCATGGATCGGGGCATTCCAGACGAGCGATGATCCGCTTATAGCGGAGGGAATGTTCACCAATTGCGAATAATGGAGCGCAGGACGCCTTGCCCGCGGGAGAGCCCGTGGTGAACCGCGGCCGGCGGTCCGGAATACTCCGCCTTCGACTTGCCCTGCCGCAGCTTTGCCCTCATCTTCCTCCACTGATTTGCGACAAAGCCCATTCGCCTGAACCGGAGCCGCACGATGCAGAAGTCCTCCTCCAACCGGACCGACCGTCGTCGCCGTTCCGCGAAAGCCGCAGCCCTGGCCGCAAGCGCTGTGATGCTGCTGTTCGCCACCGGCGCCGCGCGGGTGGATCTGACGATGGCGGACCCGGCAGCCGAGACGCTCTCGGGCAACTATCTTGCCGCGCGCTTCGCCGGACAGCAGTCGGACCTCGACGCTTCGGCTCGCTACTTCGCCGAAGCGCTGGCGGACGATCCGGACGATCCGTTCCTGCTGGAGCGGACTTTCGCGTTGACGCTCGCTTCCGGCGACATGGAAACCGGAATGGAATTCGGCGAGCGGCTGGTTTCGGCCGATCGCGACAACCGGCTCGCCAGCCTCGCGCTCGGTGCAGACGCCCTGGAGAAGGGCAACTGGGCGGTGGCGATCGAGCGTTTGAAGCCGGCTAACGTGGGTCCGCTCGCCGGACTTACCGTGGAGGTGATGTCGGCGTGGGCGGAGGCCGGCGCGGGCGACACCAAGAAGGCGCTGGCCCGGCTCGACAAGCTTTCGGGCGAGGACTGGTACTCCTTCTTCCGCTCCTACCACGGGGGGCTGATCGCCGATCTCGCCGGCGACCACAGCGAGGCGGTCAAGCGGCTTGGAGCGGCGTTCGCGATCGACGCCGGCAACGTCCGTGTCACCGATGCTTTCATCCGGGCGCTTGCCCGGGCCGGCAATGTGGACGAAGCCAAGAAGATCCTGTCCGTGGGATTGGCGCGGGCGCCAGGACACCCGCTGCTGACGGCGGTGGCCGAGGAGATCGCAAAGCCTGAGCCCGCCGCCCTGGTGAGCTCGCCGAAGGCGGGCGCGGCGGAAATCCTCGCCGGACTTGGCGCCGCGATCGGTCGGGACGACACCGGCGAACTTGCTGCCGTCTATCTGCAGTTGGCGCTTCACCTCGATCCGACCGCCGATCTCGCCAGGCTGTCGCTGGCCGAGATCTTCGAGCGGACCAAGCAGTACGAGCGGGCCATCGAGGTCCTCAACGGTGTGCCGGACGAGTCGCCGCTGAAGCGCAACGCCGAGATCCAGATCGGATTCGACTACAACGCCCTCGACAAGGTGGACGATGCCCGCAAGCATCTGGCCAAGCTGGTGGAGGAGGACCCGTCGGACCTCGACGCGGTGACGGCCCTCGGCAACGTGCTTCGCGTGCGGAAGATCTTCGACGAGGCCGCCAAGGTCTACACGGCCGGCATCAATACGCTGAAGACGCCGGAACCGCAGCACTGGTCGCTGTTCTACTACCGGGGCATCGCCCTGGAGCGGACGAAGCGTTGGCCGGAGTCGGAAGCTGATTTCCGGACGGCCTTGCGGCTCGCACCCGATCAGCCCCTGGTGCTGAACTATCTCGGCTATTCGCTGGTCGACCGCGGCGAGAAGCTCGACGAGGCGCTGAAGATGATCGAGAAGGCCGTCGAGCTGGAGCCGGAAGACGGCTACATCGTGGACAGTCTCGGCTGGGTCTACTTCAAGCTCGGACGCTACGAGGACGCCGTGAAGCAGCTGGAACGGGCGGTGGACCTGAAGCCGGAAGATCCGGTGATCAACGATCACCTGGGCGACGCCTATTTCCAGGTGGGCCGCAAACTGGAGGCCCGCTTCCAGTGGAGCCACGCGCGCGACCGCAATCCGGAACCCGAAGAGCTCGCCAAGATCCTGAAGAAGCTGCAGGACGGTATGCCGCCGCCCGACCAGCCCGCCTCGGCCGATGCCGGACCGGCGCAGGTCGACACCACCAAGAACTGACGGGTCCGGCCGCACAACCATGCTCGAACCGGAACTCGCCCGCGCGAAGGTCAACCTCGCGCTGCACGTGACCGGGCGGCGCGAGGACGGCTATCACCTGCTCGACACGCTGGTGGTGTTTCCGGCAATCGGTGACGTGCTCTCCGTCTCCGCCGCAGACGAGCTGGCCCTGGTGGTCGACGGACCGGGTGCGGCGGATCTGGCGGACACCGCACACGAGGCTAACCTGGTGATGAGGGCTGCGCGCGGCATGGCGGAGATCGCCGGTCCGCGCGCTTTCGGCGTAACGATCCGGCTGGAGAAGCATCTCCCCGTCGCGGCGGGACTGGGCGGCGGTTCCGCGGACGCGGCGGCCACGATCCGGATGCTCGCGCGCCTCTGGGACATCGACGTTGCCGATCCCCGCGTGGAAGCGCTGGCGCTCACCCTCGGCGCGGACGTGCCGATGTGCCTGCATTCGCGGCCGCTGCGGGCGAGAGGCATCGGCGAAGCGGTGGAACCGGTGGAGATCGCCGGCGACCTCGGCATCCTGATCGTCAACCCGAGGGTGCCCGTGCCGACCCCCTCGGTGTTCCGCGCCCTCGCCCGGCGCGACAACCCCGCGATGCGCGAGCCCGTTGGCAGCGGCCGTTCGGACCTGATCGCGCATCTCCGTGACAGCCGGAATGACCTGGAGCCGGCGGCGATCGCCGTCGAGCCGCTGGTGGCGCGGCTGCTTCAGGATCTGCACGGTCTGGAGGGGCGACTGCTGGCACGGATGTCGGGATCCGGGGCGACCTGCTTCGCGCTGTTCGAGCACGCCGAGGCGGCCCGTGATGCGGGCCGAAGGTTGGCTGCCGAGCGGCCGGACTGGTGGATCCGGTCCGCTCCGCTCGCCTGAGCGTTCAGCTGACGCGGCTGACGCAGAACTCCACGACCTCGACCAGAGCATCGCGATGGGGACCGGCCGGCATCGGCGCCAGCGCGGCGACCGCTTCGTTGCCGTAGGCGCGGGCGCGGGCGACCGTCTCCGCGATGGCTCCATGCGTCCGCAGCAGGCCGATGGCCCGCTCCAGGTCGCCGTCGCCGATCTCGCCCTTCTCGATGGTGCGCGACCAGAAGGCCCGCTCCGCTTCGTCGCCGGCGCGGGCGGCTAGGACCACGGGCAGTGTCACCTTGCCTTCGCGGAAATCGTCCCCGACCCGCTTGCCGAGGGTCATCGAAGACCCGCCGTAGTCGAGCGCGTCGTCGACGAGCTGGAAGGCGAGGCCGAGGCTGGTGCCGTAGGCGGCGAGCGCGTGGCGCATGGCCTCGCCCTGCCCTGCCACGATCGGGCCCACTTCACAGGCCGCGGAGAACAGCGCGGCGGTCTTGGCATTGATGACGCGGAGGTAGGAGTCCTCCCCGGTCGCCAGGTTCTTGGCCGCCGCCAGCTGCATCACCTCGCCCTCGGCGATCACGGCCGCGGCGTTGGAGAGCACGCGAAGGGCGTCGAGCGAGCCGACGTCGACCATGGTGCGGAAGGCCTGGCCGAGCAGGTAGTCGCCGACCAGCACACTCGCCTGGTTGCCCCAGAGCATACGGGCGGCCAGTTTGCCGCGCCGCATCTCGCTCTCGTCCACGACGTCGTCGTGAAGGAGCGTCGCGGTGTGCATGAATTCCACGCAGGCGGCGAGCTTGACGTGCCCGTCACCCTCGTAGCCGAAGGCCCGCGCGGCGGCGAGTGTCAGCATCGGACGCAGCCGCTTGCCGCCGGAGTCGATGAGGTGATGGGCGATCTCGGGAATCATGTCGGCGTTGGAGCCGGCCATCGCCATGATCAGGTCGTTGACGCGCCCCATGTCCGCCGCCACGAGCGACAGCAGACGAGCTATCGACGGCTCCGCGCCGGTCCGGGTCTCCACCTGCCGTTCCATCGATGCGACCACACCCACGCGCCCGTCTCCATCAGGACCGCCCCCGATCCATCCGCGCGAGAGCATAGGGAGGCAGCCCGGCCGGAGCAAGCGCGCGCTGATCGCCAAATGGGACAACGTCCCGACGGGGCTCGACCTTAGCGGCCGCCGGCCTATGATGACGCCGGGGGCCTGCAGCGAGGCGGCATGGAAGAGCTCATCCGGACCAACGATCTCGTCCTCATCTCCTTCGTGGAAGCGCTGATGCGCGACGCGAACATCCATACGCTGGTGGCGGACCAGGCGGTCAGTGCCGTGGACGGATCGATCGGCATCTTCCCCCGACGTATCCTGGTGGACAGCGACGACGCCGAGGAAGCGCGCAAGATCCTCGCCGATGCGGGACTCGGCGACGAACTGAGGCCGGTCCAGGGATCATGACGGACACGCCCCCTGCCGCAGCGATCACAACGGACGGGTTCCTGGATCGTCGGCTCACCATCCTGCAACCGGCCCGCGGCGCGCACCGCGCCGGCCTCGACGCGGTTCTCCTGGCGGCGGCGATCCCGAGCGGCGTGAGTGGCACCCTGGTCGATCTCGGAGCAGGCGTGGGGGTGGCGGGGCTCGCCGCCAAGACGCGGTCCCCGACCGCGCGCCTGGTGCTGGTGGAGATCGATCCGGAGACGGCGGAACTGGCCAGGCGCAACGCTGCGGAAAATCGCGCGGCGGTAGGCGGCGATGTGAGCGTCGCGGTTGTCGACGTCACTCGTCCGGAGTCCCTGGAGGAGGCCGGGCTGGTCCAGCATTGCGCGGCGGTCGCCATGATGAACCCGCCCTATCATCCCGCCGACCGAGTGCGTGCCTCGCCCGCCCAGCGTCGGGCGGTCGCGCATGTGATCGATCCGGACGACCTGGAGCGATGGTTGAAGACGGCCGCGTTTCTCGTTCATCCGCAGGGACTTGTGGCGATCATCTTTCGCGCCGACGAGTTGCCGCGCCTGTTCGGGGCGATCGGCACCCGATTCGGCTCGCTTACCGTGTTGCCGGTTCATCCCCGTACCGGCGAAGCGGCAAGCCGGGTTCTGGTGACCGGACGACCCCAAGGGCGGGCACCGCTTCGCATCCTGCCGGGACTCGTCCTGCACGAGGCCGATGGCGCCTGGACCGCAGAAGCGGATGCCGTTCTCCGTGGATCTCCGCTGGCTCTATCATGAGCCGAAGCCACAACCGTTGCCGTGCTGGGTTTCCATCGCCATATGCACCTTGCCTCGCTCACCTTCCCGCCGGAGATGCTTCGTGCTTGACCGACTGAAGTCGCTGCTCCCCGCCCGCTTCCGCGACGAGGGGCCCGTGGTCCCTGTTGTGCGTCTCTCGGGCGCGATCGGGATAGGCACCCCTTTTCGGCCGGGCCTGTCCCTGGCCGCCGTCTCGCACACGCTGGAGCGCGCGTTCTCGATGAAGAAAGCGCCGGCCGTGGCGCTGGTGATCAACTCTCCCGGTGGATCTCCCGTCCAGTCGCACCTGATCTTCAAACGGATCCGGCAGTTGGCGGCGGAGAAGGAAAAGCCGGTGATCGCCTATGTCGAGGACGTCGCGGCGTCCGGCGGCTACATGATCGCCTGTGCGGCCGACGAGATCGTGGCGGACCCCGCTTCGATCGTCGGCTCGATCGGCGTGGTGTCGGCCAGCTTCGGCCTGGACCGGTTCATCGAACGGCACGGCATCGACCGTCGCGTCTACACGTCCGGTACGCGCAAGGTGACGCTCGATCCGTTCCAGCCGGAGAACGCGGAGGACGTCGATCACCTCAAAAGCCTGCAGCGCGACATCCACCGCATGTTCATCGACCTCGTGACCGAACGTCGCGGCGCCAATCTTTCGGCCAGCGAGGACCTGTTTTCCGGACTGTTCTGGACCGGCGAGGCCGGCCGGGCGCTGGGGCTCGTCGACCGGACCGGCGATGTCCGATCCGATCTCAAGGCCCGATTCGGAGACAAGACGAAGCTCAGGCTGGTCTCGCGGGAGCGCGGATTCCTGCGCCGCCGCAGTTTCGGCATCGACGAGATGATCGGGGGGCTCGGGCCGCTCGTATCAGCAGAGGAAGCCCTTTCAGCGGTTGAAATTCGTGCGCTTTATGCACGTTATGGGCTTTGAACGCCTAAGGTTTATCCCGACTCTTGCCATCGTCGCCAAGCAGTGTTGAGATAGCCCCCTGGATAGAGGAGTTGGGACATGCCGCCACTCGTCGCCTTGGCCCTGGCCGGTGCAGGCCTCTACGTCGCCGGTCGCTTCGTGAAGCGCGAGATGGCGCGGATCGGGCATATGCTCGAAGAAGCCAACCGGGAACCGAAGCGCGTCGTCATTCCGCTGGAGAAGAACCCGCGGACGGGCGTTTATCAGATGCGCGAAATCGACGACGAGTAATCGTCCTCGAGCTGTCGCGAAGCGCGAACCGTCTCGGGCAAGGAGCGGAAAGGTCGGCTTGTGGCCGGCCTTTTTGATTCCGCCCCTCCCCCGCTTGACCGGTCCCGGCGGCGTGCCTACGTTGCGCGCGCCTTTCCCCCCGCGAATTCCACGGACCGTCCATGACCGCCTCCGCGCTCGATCCGAACGACCCGCGCCGCTCCTTCCAGGGGCTGATCCTGACCTTGCAGCGGTTCTGGGCGGAACGCGGATGCGTGATCCTGCAGCCCTACGACATGGAAGTGGGTGCCGGCACCTTCCATCCGGCGACGACCTTGCGGTCGCTCGGGCCGAAGTCCTGGAACGCGGCCTACGTCCAGCCGTCGCGCCGGCCGACTGACGGGCGCTACGGCGAGAACCCCAACCGCTTCCAGCACTACTACCAGTTCCAGGTGATCCTGAAGCCATCGCCGGAGAACCTTCAGGAGCTCTACCTGGAGAGCCTCTACGCCATCGGCATCGATCCCAAGCTGCACGACATCCGCTTCGTGGAGGACGATTGGGAAAGCCCGACGCTGGGTGCCTGGGGCCTCGGCTGGGAGTGCTGGTGCGACGGGATGGAGGTGAGCCAGTTCACCTATTTCCAGCAGGTCGCCGGCATCGAGTGTTCGCCGGTGTCGGGGGAACTGACCTACGGCCTGGAGCGCCTTGCGATGTACCTGCAGGGCGTCGACAACGGCTACGAGTTGAACTTCAACGGCCGGGACGGGGCGGAGAAGGTCACCTACGGCGACGTCTTTCATCAGGCCGAGGAGGAATACTCCCGCCACAACTTCGAATACGCCGACCCGGAGATGCTGAAGCGGCATTTCGAGGACGCGGAGAAGGAGTGCCGGGCGCTGCTCGCGGCGGGCGAAGGAAAGGGCAATGGCCGGCACGGCATGGTGCTGCCGGCCTACGACCAGTGCATCAAGGCGAGCCACCGCTTCAATCTGCTGGATGCGCGCGGCGTGATTTCCGTCACGGAGCGGCAGAGCTATATCCTGCGCGTCCGCGAGTTGGCGAAGGCCTGCGGAGAAGCCTGGCTGAAGACGGCCGCCGGCGGCGCCTGATACCGACTTCCGGTCAAGCCTAAGATCACGATCACGCCATCAGTCCGTGATCCGCAGATCCACCTGTCTATACTGCCCGTAAGTGGTTTTGCAGATGGCGCTCAGCCGCGCCGCCTCCAGAACACAACATGGGAGACAGATCATGCGCAAGGCAATACTTGCGAGCGCGCTCGCTTTTGCTTTTTCTGCCGGAACCGCATCCGCGGCGAATATTGTCGAGACGGCAAAGTCCGCCGGAACGTTCAACACTCTTCTTGCGGCCGCGCAAGCAGCCGGCCTTGCCGACGCGCTGGCGAGCCCCGGTCCGCTCACGGTGTTCGCGCCGACGGACGAGGCCTTCGCCAAGCTGCCGGCCGGTACCGTGGAGAACCTGCTAAAGCCGGAGAACAAGGACCAGCTGGTCGCCGTGCTCTCCTATCACGTGGTCGGCCGCAACCTGGAATCCAACATGCTGCCGGGCCGGGCGATCCACGTCCGCACGATCAAGGCCGGCGGGGACCGCACCCTGCGCGTGGAGAAGAGCGCGTCCGGCGTGACGATCGACGGGGCGAACGTGGTGACGGCTGACATCGCGGCCGACAACGGCGTGATCCACGTGATCGACAGCGTGCTGTTGCCGTCGAACTGACGACCGCGCGGCTTTCAAAGCTTTGCGTTTTCGACAGGCCGGGCGGGCCCGAACCGCCCGGCCTTTCGTTTGGCGCGCGCGGCTCCTGCGGCGGGGTGACAACGGGCGTGGAACCTACTAATCACACGTCGAAATCCCCCGGAGAGCCCTCCCCCGATGCCCGATCTTCTCATCGAACTGTTTTCCGAAGAGATCCCCGCCCGGATGCAGGCGAAAGCCTCCGACGATTTGAAGGCGATGATCACGGGCGGTCTCGTGGACGCGGGCCTCACCTACGAAGGCGCGAAGGCGTTCGCCACGCCGCGGCGGCTGGCGCTGACGGTGCACGGGGTCACGGCCCGCTCGCCGGACCTGCGTGAAGAGAAGAAGGGGCCGCGCGTGGATGCGCCGGACGGGGCGATCCAGGGCTTCCTGAAGAGCGCCGGCCTTTCCTCCGTCGCCGAGGCGAAGATCGTGGAGGATCCCAAGAAGGGCCGCTTCTACGTGGCGGAAACGGTGCGTCCGGGCCGGGCCGCGGAGGAGATCATCGCGGATCTGGTGCCCAAGGTGGTGCGCAGCTTCCCCTGGCCGAAGAGCATGAAGTGGGGCAGCGGTTCGCTGCGCTGGGTGCGCCCGCTGCACTCCATCCTCTGCACTTTCGGGCCGGAGACCGAGGAACCGGTGGTGGTGGAGTTAGAGGTGGACGGCATCCGCTCGGGCAACACCACCTACGGGCACCGGTTCCTGGCGCCGGAACCGATCCGCGTCCGCCGCTTCGAGGACTACCTGGCGAGCCTCGAGAAGGCGAAGGTGGTGCTCGACCCGGCGCGCCGGCGCGACATCATCCTGCACGACGCCAAGGACCTCGCCTTCGCCGCGGGGCTGGAGCTGGTGGAGGACGAGGGGCTGCTCAACGAGGTCGCCGGGCTGGTGGAATGGCCGGTGGTGCTGATGGGCAGTTTCGACGAGGCCTTCCTCGACGTGCCGGACGAGGTGATCCGCGCCACCATCCGCGCGAACCAGAAATGCTTCGTGCTGAAGGACCCGGCCACCGGCAAGCTCGCCAACCGCTTCCTGCTCACCTCCAACATGGTGGCGAGCGACGGCGGCAAGACCATCGTCGCCGGCAACGAGCGGGTGATCCGGGCGCGGCTGTCGGACGCCAAGTTCTTCTGGGACCAGGATCTCGCGGTGAAGCTTCAGGACCGGCTGCCGAAGCTGGACAGCATCACCTTCCACGAGAAGCTCGGCACGCAGCGCGAGCGGGTGGAGCGGATCAAGGCGCTGGCGCGGGAGATCGCGCCGCTGGTCGGCGCCGATCCGGACAAGGCCGAGCGGGCGGCGGAACTCGCCAAGGCCGATCTCGTCACCGGCATGGTGGGCGAGTTCCCGGAGCTGCAGGGCCTGATGGGCCGCTACTACGCGACCCGGCACGGCGAGGATCCGGCCGTCGCCGCCGCGATCGAGGAGCACTACAAGCCGCAAGGCCCGGGCGACCGGGTGCCGACGGAGCCGGTCAGCATCGCCGTGGCGCTGGCCGACAAGCTGGACACGCTGGTGGGCTTTTGGGCCATCGACGAGAAGCCAACGGGCAGCAAGGACCCGTATGCCCTCCGGCGGGCTGCGCTGGGTGTGATCCGGCTGGTGCTGGAGAATTCTGCAAAACTGACCTTTATTCCGGTGATCAAGGCGGCTTGGATCCTTAATGGAGGACATAAGAGACTGACTACGAGCAGTGCAAACTGGCAGCACCTCAGCACTGACCTCCTCTCCTTCTTCGCCGACCGCTTGAAAGTCCAGCTCCGCGAGCAAGGCGCGCGGCATGATCTCGTCGATGCGGTGTTCGCGCTCGGGAACCAGGACGACCTGCTGCTGATCGTCAAGCGGGTGGAGGCGCTGGGGGCGCTGCTGTCGTCGGAGGATGGGCGGAACCTGCTCGCGGGCTACCGGCGCGCGGCGAACATCCTGAAGGCCGAGGAGAAGAAGGGCACCACGATCGCGGCGAGCGTCGATGCCGATCTCTTCACCGAGGCGACCGAGGGCGCGCTCTGGGCCACCGTGCAGGCCGCGCGGACCGAAGCCGCGGCCGCGATCGTGCGCGAGGACTTCGGCTCGGCCATGAAGGCGCTCGCCGCCCTCCGCGTGCCGGTCGACGCGTTCTTCGACGCGGTCATGGTCAACGCGGAGGACGAGCGCCTGCGCGCCAACCGCCTGGCGCTGCTCACCGCCATCCGGGACGCGTGCCACGAGGTGGCGGACTTCTCCCGGATCGAGGGCTGATCCATCCGTTACGGATCGACCCACATCCGCCGCTGCTTTTCCCCGACGAGGCAGTCGTAGCCGGTGTCGGCTATCGGTTCGGCGAGGTAGGCGGTTCCGTCGGAGGTGTCGGCGATCTCCAGGATCATCTTGCGCCGGATCGCCTCGACCCACTGGGCGCGGTCGTTGACCGGGACCAGGAAAGCGCCGGCGCCGCCGATCACGCAGTTGGCGTAGTAGTCGTCGAGGTCGTCGATGGTGCCGTAGCCGCGAGCGCCCGGCTTCAGCATGATCGGAAGCCCGTTGATGATGATGCCGAGCGAGAGCACGGCGTCGCGGGTGTCCAGGACCGGATCGCCCATGTTGTTGGGGCCGTCGCCGGAGATGTCGATGACGCGGCGGTAGCCGTTGAAGCCGTTGCCGGAGAAGAGCGCCGCGGCGGTGGCGAGACCGCCGGAGATCGACGTGCCGCGCATGGTGCCGAGCGGTGCGGCGGCCAGGGTGGCGGCGAAGCTTTCCGCGGCGAGAGGGCCGTCGAGAACGGTCCAGGGCACCACGACGCGCTGCGAGGCCGGGCCGGCCCATTCCAGGTAGGTGACGGCGATCCGCCCGTGCAGGCCGGTGCGGATGGCGTCCATCACGTCCTTGGAGCGCAGCGCCTCGATGTAGCCGGATCGCTGCAGCGCCTGTTCGTCGGTGTCCATCGAGCCGGAGACGTCGACGGCAAGGACCAGTTCCAGGTCGACGGCCTGGTCCTGCGCAGCCGCCGGCAACGCGGCCGCCATCCAAGAGAGCAGGAAGCCGACAAGCGTGGAAACCTTCGCCGCAGTCATGCGCTCCTCCCGAACACGTCGAGGTCTGGAACGCCGGTCGCCGCAGACGACACACTCACGCGGCGGCAGGCGCCCTCCCCGTGCTGGAAAAGTGTCGGGCGCATATGAGGCCGCGTCAACGCCGCGCGCCTTCACGGATGGTTGAAGCGGCAGCAGAGGCTATGATCTGCGTGGAGAACTCCCGCGGCGTCATCTCTTTTCGGCCCGGATCGTGCTTCAAGAGAAGGCGGTCGCCTTTTCCAAGCCGGAGCGTTCCTGCCGGCCGACGCTTCCGAATCAGGGCCTGAATGATCCTCATCCTGCTGATCGCGCTTGCCGCCGCCACAGCCTACACGATCGAGACCCTGGCCCCGACGGTCTGGGAGGTCGACCTCCTGACCTTCGCGACGCCGCCGATCGCTGCAGCGCTGCTGGTGCTGATCGTGCTGGCGGCGATCCGGCAAAGGCCGACAATCGCGCTCGTCCTGGTGGCCGGGTTGATCGGATCGGCCATCGTGACGGCGTCGCCCGGAAACACAGGTTCCGGAGAGCCGCGCCCACTGGTGCGGGTGATGACGTTCAACGTGCTTTTGTCGAACACCGACACCGCCGAATTCCGGGCCTATGTGGAGAGCGTGCAGCCGGACGTGATCATCCTGCAGGAGGTCCGCCCGAGTTGGGCCAAGCTGCGGACCTGGGAGGCTTACCCCTATTCGGACCTCGGCGGGAGCGGCGACGTCATGGTGCTGAGCCGGTTGCCGTTCACCGCACCGCCGAAGAACGTCTACGACTTCAGCAACGGCAGCATCGACGGCCTGAAGGCGATCCGGATGGAGGTGTCGGTGGCCGGCCGACCGGGGGCGGAGGCGGTGGGCGGCGCCCTTGTGGTCTACGGCCTACACGCGCCGACACCGCGGATCGAGCCGTGGTGGCGGCAGCGGAACGCGTTCCTGACCGCGATCGGTGATCTCGTGGCCGCCGAACCCGCGGACAAAACGGTCGTGGTCGGCGGCGACTGGAACACGCCGATCTGGTCGCCGTTCTTCCGGGGCTTCCTGGACAAGACGGGGCTGCAGGTCACCAGCAGCTGGATCTGGCCGGCGGCGACGCGCTATTTCCGCGAGTTGGACATGCCCACCTTCGTCGGCGCCGCGGTGGACCACATCGTGGTTTCGCCGAAACTGGTGGCGCTGCGCCATGCCGTCGGGCCCGACCTCGGGTCCGACCACCTGCCGGTGACGGTCGATCTGGCTGTCCGCTGAGTCCTGCGCTCACATGTTCGGGTAGTTGGGGCCGCCGGAGCCTTCCGGGGTGGTCCAGACGATGTTCTGGTTCGGATCCTTGATGTCGCACGTCTTGCAGTGGACGCAGTTCTGCGCGTTGATCACGAACTTCGGCACATCGGTGTTCTCGGTCACCCACTCGTAGACGCCGGCCGGGCAGTAGCGCTGGGACGGGCCGGCGAAGGTGCCGAGCTCGGAGATGCGCTGCAGGCTCGGATCCTTCACCTTCAGGTGCGACGGCTGGTCCTCCTCGTGGTTGGTGTTCGACAGGAACACCGAGGAGAGGCGGTCGAAGGAGATCTTGCCGTCGGGCTTGGGATAGGCGATCGGCTTGTGCGTCTTGGCGGGATGCGTGGCGACGTGGTCCGGCTTGCCGTGCTTCAACGTTCCGAACAGGGAGACGCCGAGCTTTTCGTTCATCCACATGTCGAGCGCGCCGAGCGGGATGCCGACCAGCGTGCCCAGCTTGGACCACAGCGGCTTGACGTTGCGCACCTTGAAGAGATCCTGGCCGATCTCGGAGGCGCGCCAGCCCGCCTCGTAGGCTATGAGCTCGTCGTGTGCGCGCTCGGCCTTCAGCGCCTCGCCGACGGCGTCGGCCGCCTGGATGCCGGAGAGCATCGCGTTGTGGCTGCCCTTGATGCGCGGCACGTTGACGAAGCCCGCCGAACAGCCGATCAGGGCGCCGCCGGGGAAGACCAGCTTGGGCACCGACTGCCAGCCGCCCTCGGTGATCGCCCGGGCGCCGTAGGAGATCCGCTTGCCACCTTCGAACGTTTCGCGGATCACCGGATGCGTCTTGAACCGCTGGAACTCCTCGAAAGGCGACAAGTAGGGGTTGTCGTAGTTGAGGTGGACGACGAAGCCGACGGCGACCTGGTTGTCCTCGAGGTGGTAGAGGAACGACCCGCCGCCGGTGCCCCAGCCGAGCGGCCAGCCGAAGGCGTGCTGGACGAGACCCGGCTTGTGCTTGGCCGGGTCGATCTGCCAGAGCTCCTTCAGGCCGATGCCGAACTTGGGCGGCTCGCGGCCTTCGTCCAGGCGGTAGCGCGCGATCAGTTGCTTCGCCAGCGAGCCGCGGACGCCTTCGCCGATCAGGGTGTACTTGGCGTAGAGGGCCATGCCGCGCTGGAAGTTCGGCCCGGGCGTACCGTCCTTGTGGACGCCCATGTCGCCGGTCGCGACGCCGATCACCTTGCCGTCGTCGTCGTAGAGCACCTCGGACGCGGCGAAGCCGGGATAGATCTCCACACCGAGAGCCTCGGCCTTCTGCGCCAGCCAGCGGCAGACGTTGCCGAGGGAGACGATGAAGTTGCCGTGGTTGTCCATCAGCTTGGGCATGGCGAAGTTGGGCAGGCGAACGGCTGCCGCCGGCCCCAGCAGGTAGAAGCGGTCGTCGGTCACCGGGGTCTTGAATGGGGTGTCCGGCTCACTCCGCCAGTCGGGCAGCAGCTTGTCGAGACCGATCGGATCGACCACCGCTCCGGAGAGGATATGCGCGCCGACCTCGGAGCCCTTCTCCAGGACGACCACGGAGATCTCCCGGCCCTCCTCGGCGGCGATCTGCTTCAGGCGGATGGCGGCGGAAAGACCCGCCGGCCCTGCCCCGACGATCACCACGTCGAACTCCATCGCGTCGCGTTCCGGCAGATCCACGGCGTCCATGCTCATTTCCTTCCGGCGGTCCACGCGCGTTCGGCAAACGCTCCGCAGCGTGGAGCAATCAGATCGGGGCGCACTCTAGCGATCGAGGTGTGCAACGCAAAGGCTGACAAAAGGTCATCTTTTCTCATCGGCCGATCAGTCGCAGTCATGCCGGGTACCCGTCCGACACGTCGGACGTCCGCGACAGGCTTCATCGCTCTCCCATGATGGCGGCTTGCAGGCTATAACGCGCCATGGACCCGTCCCTGCCCTCCTCCTTCAGCACGGCTGCGGCGCTCGAAGCGCTGCTGGACTGGTATGCCGCCATGGGTGTGGATGCCGTTCTCGACGATGCGCCGGTCGACCGGTTCGCGGAGAGCGCGACGGAACGGGACAGGCGCAAACAGCTCCAAGCCAATCCGGCGGCCTCGACGGGACGTCCAGTGCCCCCTTCGCTCGCCTTCCCTCCGGGTGGGCGGGATGGCAGGGCTGCGGCTGCGCCCGCGCCGGCTTCCCGAGGGCTTGCCGAAAGCGGGATGACCGTGCCCGGCTCGGATGCGGTGATGGCGGCGCGGGAGGCGGCGCGATCGGCGGAGACGCTGGAAGCGCTGCAGGCGATCCTCGCCCGCTTCGACGGATGCAACCTCAAGCGGACGGCCAAGAACATGGTGTTCGGCGACGGCAACCCCGCCGCCCGGCTGATGTTCGTGGGAGAAGCGCCCGGGCGCGACGAGGATATCGAGGGCAAGCCTTTCGTCGGCCGCTCGGGCAAGCTGCTCGACAAGATGCTGGCCGCCCTCGGCATGACCCGCGAGGCGGACGCCTACATCGCCAACGTGGTGTTCTGGCGGCCACCCGGGAACCGCGAGCCGAGCGACCAGGAGGTGGCGATCTGCCGCCCCTTCATCCTGCGGCAGATCGAACTGGTGGACCCGGACGTGCTGGTGTTCCTCGGCGGGCAGCCGGCGAAAGCGTTGTTGGGCGGCGAGGCGGCGCGAACGGGCATCCGCAAGCTGCGCGGCCGGTGGATGGAATTCGACACCGGGCGGCGTCGGATCAATGCTCTGCCGACCTTCCATCCCGCCTACCTGCTCCGCAATCCGAGCGAAAAGCGGCTGGCATGGCGGGATATGCTGGCCATCAAGGCCGCACTCGGCGGAGCCTAGCGGTTCACCTCTCCGTCATCGTCCCTCTGCCGCGCAAACGGCGGCGAAGGCGCTCATGTTGACGACGCCGCGGCTGGTGACGCTCGGCGTCAGCACGTGCGCGGGACGGGCCGCACCGAGCAGGATGGGCCCGACGTGAAGCGCCTCGCTGGTGACCTTCATCACCTCCAGCGTGATGTTCGCCGCATCCAGCGTCGGGAACACCAGCAGGTTCGCCTCGCCCGTCAGCGTCGACTTGGGCATTACCCGGTCGCGAACAGCCTGGGAGAGCGCCGCGTCCCCGTGCATCTCGCCGTCGACCTCCAGGTCCGGCGCTTCGCGGCGAAGGATCGCCAGCGCCTCCCGCATGCGCAGCGAGGTCGGGCAGTCCGCCGAGCCGAAGTTGGAGTGCGAGAGCAGCGCCGCCCGCGGCGTCATGCCGAAGCGGCGGACCTGCTCGGCGGCGAGTCTCGTCATTTCCGCCAATTCCAGCGCCGTCGGCTCCTCGGTCACGTAGGTGTCGGTGAGGAAGGTCGCCCCACGGTTGGAGATGAGCAGGGACAGCGTGGAATAGTCGGTGACGCCGTCGGCGAGCCCGATGATGTTGCGGATGTCGCGGAGGTGCTTGACGAACCGGCCTTCCAGGCCGGTGAGGAGCGCGTCCGCATCGCCGCGCATGACGGCGAGGGCGGCGATGACGGTGGCGTTGGTGCGCACCACGGTGCGCGCCGCGTCGGGGGTCACGCCCTTGCGCCCGACCAGGTCGAAATAGAGGTCCACGTAGTCGCGATAGCGCGGATCGTCCTCGGGATTGATGGTCGCGAAGTCCCTGCCGGGACGGATCTTCAGGCCGAATCGCTGGCACCGCGCCTCGATCACCGACGGGCGGCCGATCAGGATTGGAACGCAAAGTCCGTCCTCCAGCACCACCTGGGCGGCCCGCAGCACCCGCTCGTCCTCGCCGTCGGCGTAGATGACGCGCATGCCGGAGCCCTTCGCCGCCGCGATGATCGGCTTCATGACGAGGCCGGAGCGGAAGACGAAGCGATGCAGCTTGTCGAGGTACTGCGCGAAGTCCGTGATCGGACGGGCGGCGACGCCGCTCTCCATGGCGGCACGAGCAACGGCCGGCGCGATGCGCAGGATGAGGCGGTTGTCGAACGGCGACGGGATCAGGTAGTGCGGGCCGAAGGTCTCGCTGACGCCGCCGTAGGCGCGCGCGGCGACATCGCTTGGCTCCTCCTTGGCGAGCGCCGCGATGGCGCGGACCGCGGCGTGCTTCATCTCCTCGTTGATCGTGGTGGCGCCGACGTCGAGCGCCCCGCGGAAAATGTAGGGGAAGCAGAGGACGTTGTTGACCTGGTTGGGATAGTCGGACCGGCCGGTGCACATCACCGCGTCGGGACGGACGGCGAGCGCCTCCTCGGGCGTGATCTCCGGGTTGGGGTTGGCAAGGGCCAGGATCAGCGGGCGCTCGCCCATCCGGGCGACCATCTCCGGCTTCAGCACGCCGGCGGCGGAAAGGCCGAGGAAGACGTCGGCGCCGTCGATCACCTCGGCGAGTTGCCGGGCGTCGGTCGGTTGCGCGTAGACTGCCTTCCAACGGTCCATCAGGGCCTCGCGGCCGACGTGGACGACGCCTTCCAGGTCGGTCACCCAGACGTTCTCGCGCTTCACGCCTAGCGAGACCAGCAGGTTCAGGCAGGCGAGCGCCGCGGCGCCCGCGCCGGAGGCCACCACCTTGATCGAGCCGAACGCCTTTCCGGCCAGCTCCATGGCGTTCAGCACCGCCGCGGCCACGATGATCGCGGTTCCATGCTGGTCATCGTGGAACACCGGAATCTTCATGCGGGCGCGGAGCTGCGCCTCGATCTCGAAGCACTCGGGCGCCTTGATGTCCTCCAGATTGATTCCGCCGAAGGTGGGCTCCAGGGCCGAGACGACGTCCACCACCCGTTCCACCGTGGTGGCGTCGATCTCGATGTCGAAGACGTCGATGTCTGCGAACTTCTTGAAGAGGACCGCCTTGCCCTCCATCACCGGCTTGGAGGCGAGCGGCCCGATGTTGCCGAGCCCGAGCACGGCGGTGCCGTTGGACACCACGGCCACCAGGTTCTGGCGGCTGGTGTAGTCGGCCGCCAGGCCCGGATCGGCAGCGATCGCCAGGCACGGCGCGGCGACGCCCGGCGAATAGGCAAGCGCGAGGTCGCGCTGGTTGCCGAGCGGTTTGGTGGCACGGATCTCAAGCTTTCCGGGCTTGGGCTCCTTGTGGAAAAAGAGGGCCGCCTCTTCGAGCTCCGATCCGACCAGTCGCTTCTCGCTCACGGCTTCTCCTCCCCGAGTGCGCCATTTTGTCCCTGCATAGCAACCGCGGGCCTGGGAAGCGAGATGTGGGAAGCCGAACTGAACCGATCAGATCGGCAAAAGCGTCATTCCAGCAGCCTGGAAGACGATGGCCTGTTCGATTGTGCCGCTTGCCGCCGGTAACCGCCGCGGCGATATAGACGGAGCGGCCGGCGCGCCGCCTGCGAGGAGTTCCCATGTCCCTCAACCGAATCGACGAGAGCCGCCCGTTCGTGCCCGTCGGAATCGCCGTGGTGACGGTGTCCGATACGCGGTCGCTGGCCGACGACAAGTCCGGCCGCACGCTGGTGGAGCGCCTTGAAGCCTCGGGGCACGTTCTGAAGGCGCGGGAGATCGTCACCGACGACATCGACAGGATCCGCGACGTGGTGACCCGCCTGACGCGCGATCCGGAGGTCGACGTGGTGATCACCACCGGCGGCACCGGCTTCACCGGCCGCGACGTGACGCCGGAGGCGCTCGAGCCGATCTTCGAGAAGCGGATGGATGGCTTCTCCGCCCTCTTCCACCGGATCTCCTACGACAAGATAGGGACGTCGACGATCCAGTCCCGCGCGACGGGTGGCGTGCTCAACGCGACCTACGTGTTCGTGCTGCCGGGATCGCCGGGCGCCTGCAAGGACGCATGGGACGGCATCCTCGCCGCGCAGCTCGACTACCGGCACATGCCCTGCAACTTCGTGGAGATCATGCCGCGACTCGACGAGCACCTGCGACGCGGCGCGGCCAGGACGGTCGGCACCTGAGAGACGTCAGCCGTGCAGGCGGACCAGGTAGCGCGGCGGCACGCGGCACGCCGCCAGAAGCCGCGACACGGCGCGGCGGGTCCGGCTGGCGGCATGCGAAGGCCATCGGTCCGCGCCGCCGGTCGCGCGGGCGCGGAGGCGGACGATCCGGAACCGGCCGATGCGGCGATAGATGTCCACGTCCTCCAGGGCGGCGAGCGGCCGGAAGCCGCCGATGCGGCGGTAGAAGCCGCGCGAGATCAGAAGTCCCTGGGCTGGATGGGGAAGCCCCGTCACGGACGTGGCGGTCGCGACCCATACCTCCTTCAGCCTGGCGAGGAGGCCCATGTCGTCGAGGCCGTAGCTGAACACGGCAGCGCAGGCGTCCGCCCGTCCCGACCGAGCCGCCCGTTCCACGAAAGCGCCGGCTTCCGCCTCCCAGCGCGCTTCCAGGATCGCGCCCGGCGGCAGGAAGAGAAGCCATTCGCCTCGCGTGGCGGCCTCCGCGCCGCGGCGAAGGCGCTCCCCCACGGGGCCTTTGGCTTCGATGAAGACGCATCCGGTGGCGTCCGCGATCGCCGATGTTGCGTCCGTGGAACCTGCGTCGACGACGATCACCTCGCGCACGCAGCCTTCGGCGGCCGCCGGCACGAGGGCCGCCAACGTGAAGGCCAGCCGTTCCTCGTCGTTTTCCGTGGCAATGACGACCGTGAGCATCCCAGCTTTCTAGCGGATCATTGACAAAAGCGCGAGGACGAATGTCTGGGGAGATCGCGGCAGGACGGTTGTTCGTTCTTGCCTTGTTCTCTTGTTGCGCTAAGATCAAACCATGAACGCGAGATCCGTTGCCTCATCCCCAGCCGCTGTCGCCGTGGACGCCACCGTTCACGCGGACGGGCTTGGCGATCACGCGGTTCCCAAGGACCGCCGGCGCGGCCGCGGGGCCGGCCTAAACCCGTCCGGGCGGTTCGAGGCGGAGGCGAAGGTCGCCTTCGACGACGGCTGGGGCTCCTCGGACGAGTTGCCGCCGTTCCAGACGACGGTGACGCCGGAGCGGGCGCGCACGATCATCACCCGCAACGAAAGCCCCGACATCTCCTTCGACCGGTCGATCAATCCGTATCGGGGGTGCGAGCACGGCTGCGTCTACTGCTTCGCACGCCCGACACACGCCTACATGGGCCTCTCCCCCGGGCTCGATTTCGAGAGCCGGCTGTTCGTCAAGCCGAACGCCGCGGAGCTTCTGGAGCGGGAACTCGGCGCACCGTCGTATCAGCCCCGGACGATCGCGATCGGCACCAACACGGATCCCTACCAGCCGATCGAGAAGGAATATCGGATCACCCGATCGATCCTGGAGGTTCTGGCCAAGACGAACCACCCGGTGGCGATCGTCACGAAATCGGCGCTGGTGACCCGCGACATCGACATCCTCGCGCCCATGGCGGAGAAGGGTCTTGCGAAGGTGGCGATCTCGGTGACGACGCTGGACCGCAAGATCGCCCGGGCGATGGAGCCGCGGGCTTCGGCGCCGCACAGGCGGCTGGAAGCGATCAAGGCGCTTTCGGATGCGGGGATCCCGACCGGCGTGATGGCCGCGCCGATCGTGCCGGCGGTGACGGACTTCGAGATCGAACGGATTCTCGACGCCGCGGCTGCCCACGGCGCGCGGGAAGCCGGCTACGTGCTGCTGCGGCTGCCGCTGGAGGTTTCGGAGCTCTTCCGGGACTTTCTCTTGCGGGAATTTCCCGACCGCTACCGGCACGTCATGAACGTGCTCAGGTCGATGCGCGGCGGCAAGGACTACGACGCGGAGTGGGGCAAGCGGATGCGGGGGACCGGGCCCTACGCCTGGCAGATCGGCCGACGCTTCGAAATGGCGGCCAAGCGACTGGGCCTTAACCGGAACAAGGCCAAACTGACGACGGAGCTGTTCGCCAAGCCGGCGAACGGGGGTGTGCAGCTCAACCTGTTCTGAGCCGGGACTGGACGGCGACCCGGATCGGCCGGTCCAGCAACGAGGGGACCTCGCGTGACGGCCTATCTTCAGGACCCGCAGTGGATCGCGGTGCTGCTCGCCGGCATGGCGGCGCTGTTCGCCTTTCTGGCCTTCGTCGCCGCGGGGCGGTCGGCGTCGGGCGCGGCACGGGTGGCCGAAACGCAGGAGCGGCTGGACCGCCTGGTGCGAGACGAGTTCGCGCGGGGGCGTCAGGAAGCGGAGGAAAATGCGCGGCGGCTTCGCGAAGAGGTTGGCGGGCGGCTGACGGCCCTTGGCGACGCGCTGCTGCGGCAGGCCGGGGAGACGGCGCGACAGCAGACGGACCAGGGCGACGTGGTCAACCGCAGCCTGGAGCGGTTCGCCGACGTGATCCGGTTGCAGACCCGGCAGATGGTGGAACTGCATCGCGCGCAGCAGCAGGATTTCGGCGACCGTCTGACCAAGCTGATGGCGGATGGCGCGGATCGAGGCGAGGCGTTGCGGCAGACCGTCGAGGGCCAACTCGCGAACCTGCGCAAGGAGAACGGCGAGAAGCTCGACCAGATGCGCGTGACCGTCGACGAGAAGCTGCAGGGCACGCTTGAGCAGCGGCTCGGTGCGTCCTTCCAGATCGTCAGCGAACGGCTGGAGGCCGTGCACAAGGGCTTGGGCGAAGTGCAGAGCCTGGCGACGGGCGTGGGCGATCTCAAGCGCGTGCTCACCAACGTCAAGGTGCGGGGTACCTGGGGCGAGGTTCAACTCGGCGCTCTCCTGGAGCAGATCCTGGCTCCCCACCAGTACACGGCCAACGTGGTGACCGCGGACATCGGGTCCGAGCGCGTGGAGTATGCGGTCCGTCTGCCGGGCTCCGGGGACGGGATGGAGGTGTTGCTCCCGATCGACGCGAAGTTTCCCGTGGAGGACTTCGAGCGCCTGCAGGCGGCGTCCGAGATCGGCGATCCCGCGGGCGTGGAGGCTGCCTCGCGCGGCTTGGAAGCCCGGATCCGGCAGCAGGCGCGGGACATCTCCACGAAATACGTGCATCCGCCGCGCACCACCGATTTCGCGATCCTGTTCCTGCCGACGGAGGGGCTGTTCGCCGAGGTGATCCGGCGCGCCGGACTGGTCGACGAGTTGCAGCGGCAGCACCGGATCGTCATCGCCGGGCCGACCACGCTGACAGCCCTTCTCTCGAGCCTGCAGATGGGTTTCCGCACGCTGGCGATCCAGGAGCGTTCCAGCGAGGTCTGGCAAGTGCTCGGGGCGGTGAAGACGGAGTTCGGCAAGTTTGGCCCCGTTCTGGAGAAGGTGAAGAAGAAGCTCCAGGAAGCGACGAACACGATCGACCAGGCGGGCATCCGCGAACGGGCGATCCAGCGCAAGCTCCGGCGGGTGGAGACGCTCCCCTCCTTGCCGACGGCCGACCTGATCGGGGACCTTGGCCTGCTCGGCGAGACGGAGGCGGATTCAGCCGACGGCGAGAGCGACCTGGAAGACGGCGACCTGCTTACCGATGCCGCCCAATAGTCAGTCCGGCGACGGCGCAGGGTTTTCCGGGCCCGGGAAAGCTGGCATTGCTCGGAGGCCATGGACGCTTCCGATTCGCTTTCCGAGGATCTCTTTCCCGACCTGGTGATCGGTCGTTGCGATCGGCGGGCCGAAGAGGCCTATGGCCGGCGCTGGCGGGGCCTCGTGGCGGGCGTCGACGAGGCGGGCCGCGGACCGCTGGCGGGTCCTGTCGTCACAGCGGCGGTCGTGCTCACCGACGCGGATCTGCCGGACGGCCTCACCGATTCCAAGGAACTCGATGCGGCCACCCGTGAGCGACTGTTCGCCATCATCTGCCGCGACCACCACGTGTCGGTGGCCAGCGCGTCCGCGGCGCGCATCGATCTCATGAACATTCGCGCGGCCACCTTGTGGGCGATGACGCGCGCGCTCGTGCATCTGCCGGTCCGTCCGGTCGGCGTGCTTGTCGATGGCCGGGACGTGCCGGCGGAGGTCAGGGCAAGGGGCTTCCAGGGTGCCGCGATCGTCAAGGGGGACGGTTGCGTCGCGGCGATCGCTGCCGCTTCGATCGTCGCCAAGGTGACGCGGGATCGCATGATGGCCGCCTACGCCAACCGGTTCGACGCCTATGGCTTCGAGCGGCACATGGGTTACGGCACACCGGAGCACAAACGCCTGTTGAAGGCGCATGGCCCCTGCCCGCTTCACCGGCGCTCCTTCGCGCCGGTCCGCGAACTCCTCGGCGAACCGGCGGAAGCGGCCGAGTAGCCGCCACGAGCCCGTCTCAGTGATAGCCCTCCCCGGGCCGGACCCGGCCGCGGAAGGTCCAGTAGACAAAGATCGTGTAGCCCAGAATCACCGGCAGCAGCGCGAGCGTGCCGACCAGCAGAAACATCTGGCTCTCGGGCGCCGCCGCAGCGTCGAAGACGGTCAGCTGATCCGGGACGAGGTAGGGGAACTGGGACACGGCCAATCCAAAGAAGGAGAGGACGAACAGCCCGACCGAGCCGGCGAAGGGCGCGAAGGGGCGCTCCTTCTCCAGCGTCGTCCAGACTGCCGCGGCCAGGAGCGCCGTCAGCACCGGGACCGGCGAGAGATAAAGAATGTTCGGCCAGGTGAACCAGCGGGCGGCGATCCGCTCGTACTGGAGCGGCGTCCAGACGCTGACGATCAGGACGAAGCCGAGCACCACGAGAAGCAGGGTCTTCGCCCAGCGGCGGGCTCGCACCTCCAGGTCGCCGCTGACGCGCATATTCAGCCAGGTGGCGCCAAGCAGGGCGTATCCGGCAACGAGCCCCAGGCCGCAGGCGATGGCGAAGGGGCTGAACCAGTCGAAGGGCCCGCCTGCAAAGGCACCGTTCTCCACCGTGATGCCGTTCAGCAGGCCGCCGAGCACCACGCCCTGTGCGAAGGCCGCCACCGCGGACCCGCCGGCGAAGGCGATGTCCCAGAGGGAATGGTCCGGCTTGGCCGCCCAGCGGAACTCGAAGGCGACGCCGCGGAAGATCAGCGCCAGCAGCATGACGATGATCGGCACGTAGAGCGCCGGCATGATGATGGCGTAGGCGGCCGGGAAGGCCACCCAGAGGCCTCCCCCGCCCAGCACCAGCCAGGTCTCGTTGCCATCCCAGAAGGGCGCAACCGAGTTCATCATCTGGTCGCGCTCGCGCTCGTCCCGCGTGAACGGGAACAGGATGCCGACGCCGAGATCGAAACCGTCCATGATGACGTAGAGGACCACGGAGACGCCGATCAGCGCGGCCCAGATGGCGGGAAGGTTGGCTTCCATGGATCACTCCCCGGCGTGAAGGGCGACGCGGCCCGCGTCGTGGGCGGCCGACATCGGACGCAGCGGGCGGGGGTCGTGGTCGGGGCCGCGCGGCACCGGTCCCTTCTCCAGCAGGCGGTTGATGTAGTAGCCGCCCGACACGAAGATCGCGGCGTAGACCAGCACGAAGAGCACCAGTGAGACGAGGATCTGGGTCGCACCGATCGGCGACATGGCGTCCGCCGTCCTCAGGAACCCGGTCACCACCCAGGGCTGGCGCCCCATCTCCGTGGTGATCCAGCCGGCCAGAACGGCGACGAAGCCGAGCGGCCAGGTCATCGCGAAGACGCGCATCACCACTCCGGGCTGGAACAGGCGACCGCGGGCCCAACGGACCGAGCCGATCACGGCGAGCAGGATCATCAACAGGCCGATGCCGACCATGACGCGGAAGGACACGAAGATCGGCAGCACCGGCGGACGGTTCTCACGCGGGAACTCCTTCAGGCCCGGGATCTGCCCGTAGAGGTCGTGGGTCAGGATCAGGCTGCCGAGATAGGGGATGGCAAGCTCGAAACGGTTGGTTTCCGCGGTCTCGTCCGGAATGGCGAAGGCGACCAGGGGGACGGAGCCGCCGTGGTTTTCCCAGTGCGCCTCGAGGCCGGCTATCTTGGCGGGCTGGTGCTCAAGGGTGTTGAGGCCGTGGAAGTCGCCGACGACGAGCTGCAGCGGCGTCAGCACGACGAGGATGCCGAGCGCCATGCGCAACATGGTCTCGGCCTCGCGCACATGCTTGCCGCGCAACCACCAGCGCGCGCCGACCGCCAGCACCACGAATCCGGTGGTGATGTAGGCGGCGATCACCATGTGTGCGAACCGCCAGGGAAAGGTGGGCGAGAAGATCACCTGCATCCAGTCGACGGGATAGGCGATGCCGTCGCGGATCTCGTGCCCGGTGGGGAACTGCATCCACGAATTGGCGGAAAGAATCCAGAAGGCCGAAATCACGGTGCCGATCGCCACGATCACGGCGGAGGCGAAATGCAGCCCCGGCGAGACCCGGTCCCGGCCGAACAGCATGATGCCGAGGAAGGAGGCCTCCAGGAAGAAGGCGGTCAGCACCTCGTAGCCGATCAGCGGACCGACCACGTTGCCGACCGCCAGCGAAAAGCGGCTCCAGTTGGTGCCGAACTGATAGGTGAGCACGATACCGGAGACGACGCCCATCGCGAAGGACACGGCGAAGATCTTGGTCCAGAAGCCCGCGAGGTCTCGGTAGAAGGGGTCGCGCTTCCAGAGGCTCAGGCCGAGCAGCGTCGCGATCCAGGCGCTTAGCCCGATCGTGAAGGCCGGGAAGATGATGTGGAACGAGATGGTGAACGCGAACTGGATCCGCGCCAACAAGACAGGATCGAGGTCCATGGAGCCTCCGGGGGACACCTGGCGGCGACGAGAGCCGTCCTACAGGGGGAGGGACTGCGCCGTTCGGCTGCTTGTTCCGTCCGTTGCTCTACCTATGCATCGGGTCCGGTGATCGGAAGCGACAGGCTGTCGCGGGTCGATCACATTGTAAAGGGCTGGAAGCGAACCGCCCGGCCGGGGTCGCCCAAAAAGCAAAAGGGCCGGTTCCCCGGCCCTTTTTCGTTCGATCGTTCCGTGTGGGAGCGTCAGTTCATGCGGGTCTTCACGTCGTCGATGCCGCGGGCGATGATCCCGGCGGCGACGTCGCCCTTCACCTTTTCGGCGAGCAACCGGGTGGCGGCCTGGACGGCCACTTCGGCGGCGATGGTTTTGACCTCGGCCAGAGCCTGGGTCTCGGCCTGGGCGATCTTGGTTTCGGTGGCGCGGGTGCGCCGGTCGATCAGGTCCTTGAGCGAGACCTCGGCGTCGGCCGCGAGACGGGTCGCCTCGGCCTTGGCGCCCGCGACGATCTCCTCGGCCTCGGCTTCGGCTGCCTTGCGCTTGGCCTGGTATTCGGCCAGCAGGGCCTGAGCTTCCAGGCGGAGGCGCTTGGCCTCCTCCAGCTCGTTGGCGATATCGTTGGCGCGCTTGTCCAGTGCGCCGCCGATCTTGCCGAACACGCCAAGCGCGCCGATCAGGACGAGGAACAGGACGAGACCGACGAAGGCCCAGATGGTTGCGTCGAACATCGGTCTCTCCTCAAGCCTTGCGGACAGACGATACCGCAGCGGCGGCCTCGTCGCGGGACGACTGGCCGATCAGCGCGGAAACGATCGCCTCGGTGGTTTCCGTCGCGATCTCTTCGACCTCGGCGAGGGCCTTGGCCTTGATGTCCGCGATGCGGGCTTCCGCGGCCGTCAGCTTGGTGGAAAGCTCCGCCTCGATGGCGCCGCGGCGGGCGTCGAGATCGGACTTGACCTTGTCGCGGGTGTCCTGGGCGATCGCGCCGGCCTTCTTCTTGGCCTCGGCGAGGGCCTGCTCGTAGGCGGCGACGGCCGCGTCGGTTTCGGCGCGCATACGCTCGGCTTCGCCGAGGTCGGCGGCTATGCGGTCGCTGCGGACCTCCAGGATGCCGCCGAGCCGCGGCAGGATCTTCTTGGACAGGATCCAGTAGAAGAAGCCGAAGGTCAGCACCAGCCAGAGGATCTGCGATCCGAAGTAGGTGGGATCGAACGGCGGGAAGGCGCCGCCATGCTCGCCGGCGGCCTCATGGCCCACTTCGGCATGGGTGGCGTCGGCTGCACCATGGCCGAGGTCGGGCGACTCCGGGGCGACCGCAGGCGCGTTCACGCCGGCTTCCGGTGCACCGGGGGCCTGGTCCTGAGCGTAGGCGGAGGTGATGAACAGGTTCATCGCGTGATCGGCTCCCGTATCCGCCGTCGCTGCCGACGGCCGGGGTCAAGGCTCGGCCCGAACGATCCGACACCCCGCTGGTGAGAGCGGGGTGCGGGTCTTTTCCGCGGGCTGGAAGCGCGCGGCGAGCTTATCGTACTCACGAACCGGTCGGCGGGCATTCAGGCCCGCGCCGGTCGCCCGTCGGATCAGACGGCGAAGAGCAGCAGAAGCGCGATCAGCAGCGAGAAGATGCCGAGCGCTTCCGTCACGGCGAAGCCGAGGATGAGGCGGCCGAACTGGCCATCGGCAGCCGACGGGTTGCGCAGGGCGCCCGACAGGAAGTTGCCGAAGATGTTGCCGAGGCCGAGGGCGGCGCCCGCCATGCCGAGGGTGGCGATACCAGCGCCGAGGTACTTCGCAGCTTCCGCGTCCATCGTGATGCTCCTTGAAAACCAGATGCAGTCGGTTGTTTCGGCCCGGGAGCGACCCCCGGGAACTTCGTCGATCCTCGGCGCCTCAGTGCCCCGGATGCAGGGCGTCGTTGAGGTACATGCAGGTGAGGATCGTGAAGACGTAGGCCTGGAGGAATGCCACCAGGAATTCGAGAGCCGTCAGCGCCACCGTCATGGCGAGCGGCAGGATCGCGCCGGCAAAGCCTAGGGCGCCCATGCCGGTCAGCGTCGCAACGAAGCCGGCGAACACCTTCAGGGTGATGTGGCCGGCCAGCATGTTGGCGAAGAGACGGACGGAGAGGCTGATCGGACGGGAGAGGAAGGAGATGACCTCGATCGCCGTGACCAGCGGCACCACCGGCGCGGGAACGCCGTGCGGCACGAAAAGCCCCAGGAAGTGGAAGCCGTGCCGGTAGAAGCCGTAGACCGTGACGGTGCCGATGACCAGCAGCGCCAGGCAGAAGGTGACGATGATGTGGCTCGTCACCGTGAAGAAGAAGGGGATCATGCCGAACAGGTTGGCGACCAGCACGAACATGAAAAGGGAGAAGACCAGCGGGAAGAACTTCATGCCTTCCGAGCCGGCGGAGGAGCGCAGCGTGGAGGCGACGAACTCGTAGGAGAGTTCGGCGAGCGACTGCATGCGCGTCGGGATCAGCGCCCGGCCGGAGGTGGCCAGCGCCAGGAAGCCCGCGGCTCCGGCCACGGTCGCCACCATGAAGAGGGACGAGTTGGTGAACGAGAGATCCAGACCGCCGACGCTGATGTCGAGCAGCTTGCTGATCTGGAACTGATGGATCGGGTCGTTCGCCACGTAAGCCAGCCCCCTTCGCGAAGCCTTGCCTGAAGTCCGCTATCGACCAGGACGCGGGTCTCATGACCCAGCCCGGCGCGATTCTCAAGTCTTTCCGTCGTCGCGCGGCCGCCGCATGCGCCGCGGATCTGGTTCCGCGACCCGGCCGGTGGCCCGCATGACGTTGAGCGTGCCCGCCGCAAAGCCCAGGAGAAGGAAGACGATCAACCCCCAGGGCGAGGTGCCCAGGAAATAGTCGAATGCCCATCCGAAGGCCGCGCCGACGATCACGCCGGCCACGAATTCGGACCCGAGTTTCAGCGCCTCGGCCATGCCGGCGGTGGAAGACCGCTGGCCCTGCCCCAGGCGCTCCGCGTCCCGACGCTTGCCGGCTTCGATCTTCTCGCGAAGAGCCTTCAGCCGTTCGTCGTGGCGGTCGCCCCCGGGCGCCCCGTCATCGCCGTTTTCCATGCGTCCCCGCTCGTCGTCAGCGTTCATGGCGAACCTGCCTGGCGAACCCGAAACGCCTGAAATCCTGGGATTTGGGAGGCACCCCGAAAGTCGCGCGCACCATAGTCATGGGCCTTTTCCCTGTCAAGAACGGGGCAGAGCTGCGTAAGTATCTGTTTACGCTTATCTTTTACCCGTCCGCCGGCGCTCCTGCATCGAATGACGCATGCCGCGGCCGTTCCATATCGATTTAGGAACCGGCCCGGTTCCGCAAAGCTCGTTTCGGGAAGGCGCGAACGGCTGGTTCCGGGCCCTGGCGGTCACATCGAACAGGTCGAGGTCTGCAGGACACGCAGGCGCCGAAGCATGCACCGCGCGCAGCGGAGCAGGTTTTCCGGCCTACTACACCGCTTCGCGGATCGCCTCGGCGAGTTCCAGGTCGACGCTGACCAGCTGGGAGACGCCGCGCTCGGACATGGTGACGCCGAACAGGCGGTTCATGCGGGCCATGGTGATGGGATTGTGGGTGATCACCACGAAGCGCGTATCGGTCTGGCGGGCCATTTCGTCGAGCAGGTCGCAGTAGCGTTCGACGTTGGCGTCGTCGAGCGGGGCGTCGACCTCGTCCAGCACGCAGATCGGCGCGGGGTTGGTGAGGAAGACGGCGAAGATCAGCGCCAGTGCCGTCAACGCCTGTTCGCCGCCGGAGAGCAGCGTCATCGTGCTCGGCTTCTTGCCCGGCGGGCGGGCCAGGATCTCCAGGCCGGCATCGAGCGGATCCTCGCTGTCGACCAGCTGGAGCTCGGCCGTACCGCCGCCGAACAGATGGGTGAAGAGGCTCTGGAAGTGGTTGTTGACCACCTGGAACGACGCGAGCAGGCGTTCGCGGGCTTCCTTGTTGAGGTTCTGGATGCCCTGGCGCAAGCGCCGGATCGCCTCGATCAGGTCCTCGCGCTCGTAGATCAGCGCGTCCATGCGCGCCTCCACTTCGGCCGCCTCCTCCTCCGCGCGGAGGTTCACGCCGCCCAGCCGCTCGCGTTCCTGGCGAAGGCGCTCCAGCCGGGTCTCGACGCCGCCCACATCCGGCAAGGGCGCGTCGTCGCGAAGCTCGGCCAGTTTCTTCAAGGCGAAGGGCGGGCATTCGAAGCGGTCGCGGATCTCCTCCACCAGTTCGGCCTTGCGCGCCTGGAGGCCGGCGAAACGCTCCTCGGCGCGAGCCTTTCCCTCGCGGACGTCGGCCAACGCCTGCAGCGCATCGGCGGCGGCGCGGGCCGCCAGGGATTCCTCGCGCTCGCCTTCAACCAGAACGTCGGCAGCCGATTTCGCCTCGGCCTCCTTGTCGCCGATGGCGCGTATCAGCTGCTGCCGGGCGGCGATGATCTCGTCCGGGCGGTCGAGCAGGTCCGCGCGCTCGATCTCCACGTCCTCCAGGCGGGTCGCCAGTTCCTCCAGGTGCCGTCGGGCGCCGGCGACGCGGTCGGCCCAGCCGGCGCGCTCGCGGGAAATGGCGTCGATCCGGCGATTGCGGATCTCCGCTTCTCGCACCACGGCGTCGACTGCCGCGCGTGCCTCGGCCAACGCGGCGCGTCCCTCGGCCAGGGCCGTGCGCAGGTCCTGGGCCGCCTCGGCGAGCGTGCTGATGTCCGGCAGCTCGGCCTCCGCCTCGGCGGCCTCCTTGGCGCGGGCGCGCGCCTCGTCAAGGTCGGCAACGAGTCGGTCGCGCTGAAGCTCCAGAGCGGCCTGGCGCGCGACCACGTCGGCGAGCGCGCGTTCGGCCCTGGCGACTCGGTCGCGCGCATCGCCGAGGCTGCGATTGGAGGCTCGCACCGCGTCCCGCGCGAGCCGCGCGGTTTCGGCGGCGGCACGGGATCGGGCCTGCGCCTCCTGGAGAATGTCGCGAAGGATGGCGACCGTCTCGGCGGCGGCGGCACGCTGGGCGTCCAACTCTGCGAGGCGGTTGCGGGAGGCGAGCCGCTGGGCGGCGGGGGTCGGCGCGTCGGCGGCGGCGACGTAGCCGTCCCAACGCCAGACGTCTCCGGTGCGGGTGACCAGCTGCTGGCCGGGGCGCAGCGAGCGGCGCAACCGTTCGCCATCGGCCTTCTCCACGACGCCGATCTGGTCGAGGCGTCGGCGCAGAAGGTCGGGACCGGTCACGTGGCGGCCCAACGGTTCCGCCCCGGCGGGCAGCGGCGGGTCGGCATCGGCCGGGCCCGGCATGCTCCAATGCGCCAGCGCTGTCTCGTCGACGGGCGCCTCGATGTCGTCCCCGAAGGCCGCGCCGAGCGCTGCTTCGTAGCCGCGCGCTGCGGTCAACTGGTCGACCAGCGGCGGGAAGAGCGAGCCGGTCTCCAGGTTCAGGACCTTGGCAAGGGTCCGCGCTTCTGTGTCCAGGCGGTTCTGCTCGCGCTCTGCGTCGCCGAGCGGGGCTCGTGCGGCCCTTTCCGCACTCTCGGCGTCCGTTGCGGCCGCTTCGGCGGCGAGTGCGGCATCCTCCGCCTCCGACAGGGCCGCCTCGGCCCATTCGGCCGCCTGCCGGGCGTCGGCGATGCCGGTTTCTGCGGCAAGCCGGGCGCGGACGGCTTCCAGTTCGCCGTCGAGCGCCGCCAGATCCCGGGCGAGGCGACCGACCCGGTCGGCGGTCTCGCGCCGCTGGCGTTCGAGCGCGGCACGCCGGGCGGACGCTTCGGCAAAGGCTTCCGTCGCCCTCTGCAGGTCGCGGTCAAGCCGGGCGACCTCTGCCTCTACGGTTGCGCGGCGCGCCTCCAGGTCGAGGCGGCCGTTCTCCTCCAGGGCGGCGTCGGCCGCAAGGGCCTCGGCCTCGTCGGTCAGGGCCTCAAGGCGGGCGTCATTGTCGGCGACAAGTTCGGCCTCGCGGTCGCGGTCGCGGACGATCTCCGCCGCCCGGCGCGTCAGGTCGGCCAGCCGGTCGCGGGCGCGGCGCTCCTCGGCCTCGGATTCCACAAGCGCCTGGCGCAGGCGCTGCAGCGCGGCCCCGGCACTCGCCGCCGCGTCGCGAAGGGCCGGCAGGCGATGCGCGGCGATGGCCTGGCGGCGGGCGGCTTCGGCCTGCGCCGCCTGCCGTTCGGCGACACCGCCGACGACAGCCGTCAGCAGCCGGTCGGCCTCGGCGACGGCGGCTTCCGTTTCCGTCCAGCGCAACCACGCGACGATCGCCTCGGCCTTGCGGATCTCGGCGGAGAGACCGCGGTAGCGGGCGGCCTGCTTGGCCTGACGCTTGAGCAGTTCGAGGCGGGACTCAATCTCCTTCAGAACGTCTTCCAGACGCTCCAGGTTGGTTTCCGCCGCCTTGAGGCGGATTTCGGCCTCGTTGCGGCGGGAATGCAGGCCGGAGATGCCGGCGGCCTCTTCCAGGATCATGCGGCGGGAGGTCGGCTTGGCGGCGATGAGTTCGCCAATCTGACCCTGGCGCACCATGGCGGGCGACCGCGCGCCGGTGGAAGCGTCGGCGAAGAGCAACTGGACATCGCGGGCGCGGACGTCCTTGCCGTTGATCTTGTAGGCCGAACCGGCTTCGCGTTCGATCCGGCGAGTAACCTCCAGTACATCGGCGTCGTTGAAGGCGGCCGGTGCGCTGCGCTGGTCGTTGCGCAGAAACAGCGTGACCTCGGCGGAGTTGCGGGCCGGGCGGCGACCGGAGCCGGAAAAGATCACGTCGTCCATGCCGGACGCGCGCATGTTCTTGTAGGAGCTCTCGCCCATCACCCAGCGGAGCGCCTCCACCAGGTTGGATTTGCCGCAGCCGTTGGGGCCGACCACGCCGGTGAGGCCCCGTTCGATGAGGAACTCCGTGGGCTCCACGAAGGTCTTGAAGCCCAGAATGCGCAACCGTTCGAACTTCATCCGCCGCTAGACCTTGTATGCCTCGGGTCCATCAGACACAAAACGGCCGATGCGCACGGGACACAAGCCCGCACGGCACCGGCCGCAGACGTTTCAACGGATTTTTGTCGCAACGGAGTCCGCCGCAGCCGCTTCGTTCAGCCCTGCAGCAGGGGATCGACGATCTTGGCGAGGTCGTCGATCGACATGGAGCCCTTCTCGCGACGACCGTTGATGAAGAAGGTCGGCGTGGAGTTGACGCCGAAGGTGTCGGCGCCCCGCGCCCGGATGGCGTTGATGTCGTCGAGCAGCTTCTGGTCGGAAAGGGTCGCCTCGAAGGTGGCGTCGGTGTAGCCGAACTGCTTGGCCAACGCGCGAAGGGCGGACGCCGGATCCTCGGCATAGGCCCACTCCTTCTGCTTCTCCAGCAGAAGGTCGACCACGTCGAAGTACTTGTCGCCCATCGCGTTGCGGGCCAGCATGAAGCCGGCGGCGGCGAGCGGATCGAGCGGGAACTCGCGCATCACGAAGCGCACCTTGCCGGTGTCGATGTACTTCGTCTTGAGTTCCTTGTAGGTCGTCTCGTGGAAGTGCGCGCAGTGCGGGCAGGTCATCGAGAGATACTCGACGATGGTAACCTTGGCGTTGGGATCGCCCAGCGCCATCTCCGGCAGCGGGCCCGGCTTCATCAGTTCCGCCGGATCGACCACGTCCTGCTGAGCGAGCGCCTGGAGGGTGAAGTCGGGCGCGAAGGCGGCCATGGCGACAGCGACACCGGTGGTGACCATGAATTGGCGGCGGTTGAGCATGAGCGGCGTCGTCCCCTGACTGGCGATGGCCGACTGATCGCGGCCGTGATTTAGGTTCGGCGATAATTATGGCACGACCGCGCCGATGACAAATCCCGCTGCGCCGCAGGGAGGCCGATTGCTTCAGCTTTTCGTGATGGCGGCGGGTTTGCCGGCCGCGACCGCAAGCCCGAGCCGCTCGATCGCCGAGCGCAGGCCGTCGTCCTGGAAGCCCTCGGCGGCGGCCATGACGGCCTTGCGGGCTTCCTGAGAGACCGGGCCGGGCTTCGGGCGTCGTGGGCGCTCGACCCGGACCACGGGCAACTGGACGAGGCGGATCCGACCGACGCAGCGGAAGCCGAAGAACATATTGATCCGCTCCACAACGAGCGGCAGTTCGTGTGTCAGGCGGAGCGCCGCGGCGCCGGTGCAGCGCACCGTGAGTGTCGCCGGCTCATGCTCGTCCGCGTCGATCAGGCCCTTCGGCTTCTTGGTCCAACTCAGCTTGTCCGGCTGTGTGGTCTCGGCATAGGCCGGGCCGACGATGTCGGGCCAGTGGGCGATCAGGTCGACCGTGGCGAAGCCGCGCTTCCGGCAGGCGGGGGCGAGCGCCGAGCCGACGATGTCGGCCAGCGGACGGGCGCCACGGAAGGCGAAGGCTTTCGGCTTTTCTGCCAACGGACGGCTCCTCCGGTTGCCTCGACAGAAGCCCCGGGGCCGCCATGTTGTCAACACCGGACGCACCGGCCGGCGCTTGCTAAGTCGGGCCGCTACCGCCACAACCCTAGCCTATGCCGCTCCCCCTGCCCGACGCCCGCGACCTCCTCGCCTGGTACGACCGTCACGCCCGCCGCCTGCCCTGGCGCGTTTCCCCGGAGGACCGCGCCCTCGGCGTGCTGCCGGATCCCTATCGGGTGTGGCTGTCGGAGATCATGCTTCAGCAGACAACCGTGACGGCCGTGAAGAGCTACTTCGATGCGTTCACGGCCCGCTGGCCGCGCCTCGTCGATCTCGCCGCCGCCGAGCGGGACGACGTGATGAAGGCCTGGGCCGGGCTCGGCTACTACTCGCGGGCTCGCAATCTCAAGGCTTGCGCGGACGCCGTCGCCAGCCTGCATGGCGGCCGGTTTCCGGACACCGAGGAGGGTCTGCGCACCCTGCCCGGAATCGGCGCCTACACCGCCGCCGCGATCGCTGCGATCGCCTTCGACCGTCGCGCGGCCGTGGTGGACGGCAATGTGGAGCGCGTGATTACGCGGATCCGGGCCGTCGAAACTCCGCTGCCGAACGCCAAGCCGATCATCCGCGAGATCGTCGACGGCTTGACGCCGGCCGACCGGCCCGGGGACTTCGCACAGGCGATGATGGACCTCGGCGCCACGATCTGCACGCCGAAGCGTCCTGCCTGCGGCCTCTGCCCGTGGTCGTCGTTGTGCATGGCGCGGGAGGCTGGTACGCAGGAAACGTTTCCCCGCAAGGCGGCCAAGAAGGAGCGGCCGGTGCGCTATGGCGCCGCCTTTGTCGCGATCCGCTCCGACGGGGCGGTGCTGTTGCGGCAGCGGCCGGACCGCGGCCTCCTCGGCGGGATGACGGAGGTGCCAGGGTCGGAGTGGTCCCCCGACCGCGACGTCGTGGCCCCGACCCCGCCGCCCGTGCCCGGTGAATGGCGCAGGCTGCCGCAGCCCGTCGAACACACGTTCACCCATTTCCACCTGGTCCTCACCGTCCACGCGGCTGAAGTCGATGCCGCGGTCGACGCGCCGATCGGGACCTGGTGGTCTCCCGCGGAGACGACGTCAGGGGAAGCGCTGCCGAGCGTGATGCGAAAGGTAGTCGAGGCGGCCGTCCCGGGCCTTGCGAAGCGCCGTCGCTGATCGGCCTCGCGGCCTGATCAAGGAAGCGGCAGCTTGGGCAGGCAGATGACTCATCGACGGGCACCGGCCCGGTAACCATTGATTGGGCATGACATGATTTGCCGCTTTGCCGGCGACGGTTTTCCGGTGTCTCGCACAATGGACGTTAAGAGCCGGGCGCTATGGTCGCCTTGTTGGAGCGCATACGTCCCCACGCGGCGCGCCAAGGTCGTGCAACCCGGTTCTGCCCACCAGCACGAACACGGTTTGGCACGGCGATTGCTGGTACGAGATCGTGTTGTGTTGGTGTTTATCAGGCCCTTGTTTCTCGGCGTCTATTTTTTAGGTCTTTGAGCTTGTTCAGTCCTCCCCCTCACCGGGGAGGACTTTTTTTATGGCTTCTGGCGCGTTGGTCAGGCGCCGACAGCAGCCAGCGTACGCCGGACCTCGCCGCGCAAGACATCGATCGACTGCAACGCGCCTTCCGCCTCCACATGCCAGAAGGTCCAGCCGTTGCAGGCGTCCAGACCCTGCACGCGGGCACCCATGCGGTGGATGGACCCCACTTCGCCATCGACACGGATCGAACCATCGGCCCGCACTTCGGCACTGAAGCGGCGGCGGCTGTCGGTCAGGCGCTCGCCCGGCCGGATCAGGCCGGCCTCCAGCAGCGTGCCGAACGGGATGCGCGGCTCCGCACGCTTCGGGCTGACCGAGACGAGACCGTCCTCCGGAGCCGCCTCGACCGCGTCGATGCGGGCCTGGGCCGCGTCGGCGTAGGTCCGGTCGCGTTCGACGCCGACGAAGTGGCGGCCGAGACGCTTGGCGACCGCGGCCGTCGTGCCGGTGCCGAGGAATGGGTCGAGCACCACGTCGCCGGGATTTGACGACGACAACAGGACGCGCCAGAGCAACGCCTCAGGCTTCTGCGTCGGGTGCACCTTCTGACCGTCATCGTCCTTCAGCCGCTCCGACCCCGTGCAGATCGGCAGCAGCCAGTCGCTGCGCATCTGAAGGTCGTCGTTGAAGGCCTTCATGGCCTCATAGTTGAAGGTGTAGCCCTTGGCGTCCTTGCTCTTTGACGCCCAGATCATCGTCTCGTGGGCGTTGGTGAACCGCGTGCCCTTGAAGTTGGGCATCGGGTTGGCCTTGCGCCAGACGATGTCGTTGAGGACCCAGAAGCCGAGGTCCTGCATCACCGTGCCGACGCGGAAGATGTTGTGGTAGGAGCCGATCACCCACATCGTACCGGTCGGCTTCAGGACGCGGCGGCAGGCCAGCATCCAGGCGCGGGTGAAGGCGTCGTAGGCCTCGAAGCTCTCGAACTGGTCCCAGGCGTCGTCGACCGCATCGACACGCGACTGGTCGGGCCGGGTCAGTTCGCCGCCGAGCTGGAGGTTGTATGGCGGATCGGCGAAGATCAGGTCGACCGAATGGCTCGGCAGCTTCTCCAGCTGGGCGACGCAGTCACCCACAAGCACCTTGTTCAGCCACGGCCGATCGGCAGACTCGACAGTGGTATCGAGACGGGACCCGGACGAAGTTACGCACGCCCGACGACGCAGTACAGCCATGGCCACAACCCACCCTTGACGCAGAACCAGACGGGGCGGGGTCTCGATACCCCTGCCGTATCCACGAGAATGAAGCGTCAGGGTAAATGGGGAGTTAAACCGAGCAGCGTGTATTTATCCATGTTTGTCAATGATTTGTTAGGAGTTTTTGCGGCATCGCGCGATCGCTGGAAGCCGCGGTCGCAGGCCGGCCCGCCATGGCGCCCGGCATGCGCCGGCGCTCTGGAGCGTCCGTCTTTTTGCCGCGCGCGGCTCGTCACACTGTGATATCCCCCTCGGGGTACAAGACGACGACTTGTACCGAGAGATACCTATGAACGACCGGACGAAATCGCCCGCCACGATCAGCCGCCCTGAGCCGATCGACTTCCAGGCCTTCACAGACCCCAAGGCCGCCGTCGATCGCCTGATCGAGATCTACGACCGCAACACCGCCTTCATCCGCGACGGTTTTGACAGCGTGGTGCACGGCACCGTGCCGGAGGGGCGGATCCGCGCCACCTATCCGCTCGTCCGCGCCATCACCGATACCCACGCCCTGTCCGACTCCCGCCTCTCCTACGGCCATGTTCCGGGGCCGGGTGTCTACACCACGACGATCTCGCGGCCGCGGCTGTTCCGGGACTATCTCACCGAGCAGATCGGCCTGCTGGTCAAGAACCACGCCGTGCCGGTCGAGGTGGGTGAATCGGACGTGCCAATCCCCCTCCACTTTGCCTTCTTCGAAGGAGCCCACGTTGAGGGCACGCTGGTGGAGGCGATGCCGCGGGCGCTACGCGACATGTTCGACGTGCCGGACCTCGCGGTGACCGACGATGCCATCGTCAACGGAACGCTGGAGCCGCGGCTCGGCGACCCGCTGCCGCTCGCCCCGTTCACGGCGCCGCGGGTGGATTATTCGCTGCATCGGCTGCAGCACTACACCGCCACGTCGCCGGTGCATTTCCAGAACTTCGTGCTGTTCACCAACTACCAGTTCTACGTCGACGAGTTCGCCGCCAAGGCGCGCGAACTGATGGCGTCCGGGTCGAGCGACTACGCCTCCTTCGTGGAGCCGGGCAACCTCGTCACGCTGTCGGGCGAGAGCGCGCCGTCCTCCGGCGAAGCGCCGCCGCGGCTGCCGCAGATGCCCGCCTACCATCTCACGCGACCCGGCCATTCCGGCATCACGCTGGTCAACATCGGCGTCGGGCCATCGAACGCCAAGACGATCACCGACCACGTCGCCGTGCTCCGCCCGCACGCTTGGCTGATGCTCGGCCACTGCGCGGGCCTGCGGAACAGCCAGAAGCTCGGCGACTACGTGCTGGCGCACGGTTACGTCCGTGAGGACCATGTGCTGGACGCGGACCTGCCGGTGTGGATCCCAATCCCGGCCCTCGCCGAAGTGCAGGTCGCGCTGGAGCAGGCAGTGGCGGAGGTGACTGGGCTCGACGGCTGGGAGCTCAAGCGCATCATGCGCACCGGAACCGTCGCCACCATCGACAACCGGAACTGGGAGCTGCGCGACCACCGCGAGCCCGTGCAGCGCTTCTCGCAGTCGCGCGCCGTGGCGCTCGACATGGAGTCCGCCACCATCGCTGCCAATGGCTTCCGCTTCCGCGTGCCCTACGGCACCCTGCTTTGCGTATCCGACAAGCCGCTGCACGGCGAGTTGAAGCTTCCAGGCATGGCCAGCGCCTTCTATCGCCGGCAGGTCAGCCAGCACCTGGAGATCGGCATGCTGGCGATGGAGAAGCTGCGGCAGATGGCGCCCGAACGGCTGCATTCGCGCAAGCTCAGAAGCTTCATGGAGACCGCTTTCCAGTGACCGGGTGAAGTTTCCGGAAGCGGCGCAACCCAGGTCTGCGCATTTCCGGGGTTCTGCCGAAAGGCCAGGGCTGATAAAGCGCACGCAACGATGGGGAACGGATCGGCTTCAGGCCGATCGATCGACCGGACCGGATGGTCCGCCCCGAGACACACCACTTCAAGAGACGCCATGCTCATCATTTTCGACTGTGACGGCGTGCTCGTCGATTCCGAAATCGTCGCGGCGCAGGTCAATGCAGAGATCCTCACGGAATACGGCTACAACGTCACCGCGGCGGAGATGAACTCCCGCTTCGTGGGAATGACGGGCCCGCAGATCGTTGCCGCGATCGAGGAGGAACTCGGGCGATCGCTGCCGGACGAGTTCAAGGATCGGGCCGACGCGGAGATCGACAAGCGGCTCGCCACCGTCCAGGCGATCAGCGGCATCCACGACCTCCTCGATACGCTCGACGCGCCGCGGTGCATCTGTTCCAACTCATCCACGACGCGCCTGAAGATCACGCTGGAGGCGACCGGCCTGCACAACCGGTTCAAGCCTTACATCTTCTCGGCTCCCGAGGTCGGCACGCGGCGCGGCAAGCCGGCGCCCGACGTGTTCCTGCATGCGGCCCGCGAGTTCGGCGTCGAGCCGCGCGACGTGGTCGTCATCGAGGATTCCGTTCCGGGCGTGACCGGTGCGGTCGCGGCGGGCATGCGGGTCATCGGCTTCGTCGGTGGCGCCCATACCTGGCAGGGCCACGGCGAGATCCTGATGGACGCGGGCGCGGAGACGGTCGTCCGGCGCCTGAAGGAAGTCGCGCCGGTCGTCGAGGCCTTTCGGGTCTGGGGCGGCATCAGCGCCTGACGGACGCGTTCACGTCGCGATCGCAAAGTCGAAGCGACCGGTCCGGCCGGTCGCGTCGTCGCCCAGGGTCAGCACCAGCGACGGATCGAAGATCCAATCCGCCGCGTTTTGCCGCTCGCCGGGGAAATAGAGCTGCGTCGTCAGCACCGGGCCGCCCGGCGCCTGGACCTTCACGTGATAGTGGCGGGTCCGGCCGGGGTAGAGCCCCGGAACGACGGTTCGGAAGAGATAGCGTCCCCGCTCGTCCGTGAATTGATGCCCGCGACAGCGGTAGCCGACGTTGTCATAGGCTCCCGTGTCGTCGGCGTGCCAGAGATCGACCAGAGCGCCGGCAACCGGGCGGCAATCGAGGCCGACGACCAGCCCCCAGAGCGCCAGCGTCGGTCCGCCGGCCCCTGCGGGCACGAGATCGCGCTGGAGCGGCGACTTCGGCTTGAAATACGGGCCTTCGGTCTGGCGGACGGTCGGCTGGTCGCCGCAGGCTGGCGTCGGCTGCAACGTCTCCTGCGCGTTTGCCGGACGGACGAGCAGATAGGCAGCCGGAGCCGCGACCGAACCTGCAAGAAAAGCGCGTCTGGTGAAAGCCGTGCTCACGGGATCCTCCCCTTGCACGGACGTTCGCCGTCGGTGCCTCGGAGTTGAGGTAGGTGCATTCGGCCCAAGCACAAGCCGCGGGGTCGGGATCCGATGGTCGGGACGGTTTCGTTCAGCGTCGGGCGGCGCTGCGCAGCACGAAGCCGACGACCTCGGCGACGGCCCGGTAGAGTTCCACCGGGATCTCCTCGTCGAGTTCCAGTCGGGACAGCGCCTGCGCCAGAAGCGGGTTCTCTTCGATCGCGACGCCGGCCTCGCGGGCGCGCTCGACGATCTCGTCGGCGACGTATCCCCGTCCCGTCGCGACGACGGTGGGTGCGTTCGGCGCTTCGTAGCGCAGCGCGACGGCGATGCGGGCGGGAGGGTCCTCTGGCTGGCTCATAGGCTGCGATCGATCCTGTGCAGTCCGCCCGATGTCGGCGCAGCGGTCTCGGGTGGTCGACCGAGTCGAAGGTCGATCGCGGCGACCTCCAGTCCAGCCGCCTGGAGCCCGGTTCTCAACTCAGCGATCATGTCTTCCAGGGATGCGACCGCCTCGGGCCTCTCGCACCAGAGCGCGACGGCGATTCTGTGCCCGGGCAGCAAGCCGATCCGGGCCTGGACTGGCCCCAGCGGGTCGACCGCAAAGGCGATCTGTACCCTCCAGGTCCGCCCGTCCCCCTCCGCGCCGGCTCCGCGGCGGGCGTCACGCTCCACGCGGACATCAGCGATGCTGGTGCCGGTCGGGCCTGCCAGCGGGATCTCGAAGGAGAAGTGGGCCGGACCATCGCGGGCGGGCCTGATCTCCGGATTGGCCGGATCGAGGGACGCCGCCTGGTGAAGAACGACCCGAGCGGCGGCGTGGTCGGCCTCCTCCAGCGCCCGCGCCGCGAGGGAGCGCACCGCCTCGGCGTCGCCCGGCGGCACGGCCGTCTGCGCCGGTTGCCCTTCCGGCGGAAACCCGCGATGCGGGGGCGGCAGATGTTTGGCCGTGTCCGACCGAACCTCCAGCGGCTGGCGCAACAACAGGGGCTCCTCGTCGGGTGTTCCCGGTTCGGCATCGACTGCCTCGGTCCCGGTCGTCGCCGCGTCCCGGATCGGCACGGGGACGAGCGGAAGAGCCGGAACCAGCGGCATGCCCGGCAGTCCGGGCCTGACCGCAGCCCCTGCAGCCTGCCCGGTAGCGGTCGAAGCGGGTGGGACCGCCGATCCGGCGGGTGGCTGGGACTGCGGGGAACCGGTCTGCGGAGCCGTCGGCTTCGGGGTGTTGTTGGGCGCGGGGGTCGCCAGCCAGGTGCCGAGCACCGTCCTCAGTGTCGTCAGCGCGGCTTTCAGGTCCGCGGGCGGACGGCCGGGCGCCGTTGGAGGCGGGGCGAACACGCCGGATGCGCGAAACGCGTCCCGGACGGTCTCCGGAGTTACCGGCCGTCCGTCGCCCAGCCTCAGCCCAAGCAGGGCTTGGAGTGCCGCTGCGACCGGGCGCGGGACAGTTCCCGGCGGGGCGGCCAGCAGCGCCTCGGCGGTCGCAAAGAGAGGGGCCGCTCCGTTCTGGCGCTGCAGGGCCCGCGTCACCACGCTCTCGAGCGCCTGGGCCGCCGGCGAGGCGGGTGCAGCTTCCGTTCTCGCCGGGACCGGCTGCGCCTGTGGCGCGGGAGTCGGCTGCGGCCGCGTCGCCTCGGACTGGCGGACGGTCACGGTCAGGCCGCGCGCCGGGCCGTCGATGAACTGGAGGATCGGAGTCCCTGCCGAGGAGGCATGTCCGACCTGCAGGTGCACGATCGAGCCGGGCTGCGGCAGCCCGGGCACGCCGGACTTCGGCAGCACCACGTCGAGACGTCCGCTGGAGGTCGCGAGCCGGAGGATGTCGGCGGAGACCCGCTCCAATACGCGCGCTTCGATGGTCTGGCCATCGCGCAAACCACCGCCACCGAGCGTCGCCACCGAAAGTGGCGCCTCGCCGAACACGGGCGGGATGGTGCCGATCGCCATGCGTCAGCCTCCGGTGAACCCGAAGCCTACGCGACAGGAGCGAGTCGGGAAAGACCGGGCGGTCCGGTGCATTCGGGGCGCGTCCGGTCGGCTGCGCCCCGAATCGGCGGCACCTACTCGGCTGCTTCGGCCTTCGGAGTCGTGGGCTCCGACCAGGCCAGCTTCGGCTGGCGGGCGGCGCGGGTCTCGTCCAGCCGCTTGCGCGGGGCGAGCCGCGGGGCCGCCTTGAAGCTCTCCACCTCGCCGGCCTTCGCCTTCTCGGCGAGATGACGGAGCGTGCCGATGAACTGGTCGAGGCTCTGCTTGCTTTCCGATTCGGTCGGCTCGATCAGCATCGCGCCGTGCACCACCAGCGGGAAGTACATGGTCATCGGGTGGTAGCCCTCGTCGATCATCGCCTTGGCGAAGTCGAGCGTGGTGACGCCGGTGCCGTCGAGGAAGCGATCGTCGAACAGCACCTCGTGCATCGCCGGGCGCTCGGGGAACGCGACGGTCATCACGTCGGAGAGGCGCGCCTTGATGTAGTTGGCTGAAAGCACCGCATCCTCGGAAGCTTGGCGCAGGCCGTCGGCGCCGTGGCTCATCATGTAGGTGAGCGCGCGCACGAACATGCCCATCTGGCCGTGGAAGGCGGTGATGCGGCCGAACGGCGTCGCGGTGTCGCCCGCCTGCTTGCGCGTCTCGACGAACTCGCCCGAGCCGTCCGGGTTGAAACGAACGAAGGGCACGGGCGCGAAGGGCGCCAACTTCTCCGACAGCACCACCGGCCCCGCGCCCGGACCGCCGCCGCCGTGTGGCGTGGAGAAGGTCTTGTGCAGGTTGATGTGCATGGCGTCGACACCGAGGTCGCCCGGGCGGACCTTGCCGACGATGGCGTTGAAGTTCGCGCCGTCGGCGTAGAAGTAGGCGCCCGCCGCGTGCACCGCCTCGGCGATCTCCACGATGTCGCGCTCGAACAGGCCGCAGGTGTTCGGGTTCGTCAGCATGATCGCCGCGACGTCCGGCGAGAGCAGCTTCCTCACCTCCGCGGGATCGACCGTCCCGTCGGCGCGGGCGGGCACGGGCACCACCTTGAAGCCGAGGGCGGCGGCGGTCGCCGGGTTGGTTCCGTGCGCCGATTCCGGGACGAGCACGATCGGTCGGGTCTCGCCCTTCGCCGCGATCGCCGCCTTGATGGCCGCCATGCCGCAGTACTCGCCGTGTGCACCGGCCTTCGGGCTCATGGCGACGGACGCCATGCCGGTCAGTTCCAGCAGCCAGCGGCCGAGTTCGGCGACGAGGTCGATCGCCCCCGGCACGGTGGAGAGCGGCTGCAGCGGGTGCACGTCGGCAAAGCCCGGCAGGCGCGCCATTTTCTCATTGAGCCGCGGGTTGTGCTTCATGGTGCACGAGCCGAGCGGGTAGAGGCCTAGGTCGATGGCGTAGTTCTGGCGGGAAAGGCGCACGTAGTGCCGCATCGCCTCCGGTTCGGTCAGGCCCGGCAGGTCGATCGGCGCCTTGCGTGCATGGCCGCCGAGGCGATCCTGGAAAGAGCCGGGATCCTCCACATCGACGCCGGTGACATCCAGGCGGCCGACCTCGAAGATCAGCTTCTCCTCGATATCCAGCGCGCGGTTACCGGTGAAGGTAGGCGACACACCCGCGTCCTTCGTTGCGGCCGGCGCGGTGGGGCGGCCTTCTCGGTTCATGGTCATGCCAGCACCTCCTTCAGCGCGGCGGAAAAGGCGGCGCGGTCCTCGTCGGTGTTCACTTCGGTGGAGGCGACGACGATGAGGTCGTCGAGCCAGGGATGCTTCGGCTCCAGGCGGCGCGCCGGCACGCCGCCGAGGACGCCGCGGTCGGCAAGCGCCTGGACGACGTCGGTCGCGTTGCGGCGGACGCGGATCGTGAACTCGTTGAAGAAGGTGCGGTTGAGCACCTCCACCCCGGGCACTGTCTCCAGCAGGCCGGCGAGCTTTACGGCATTGGCGTGGTTGAGGCGGGCGAGCCGCGTCAGCCCGGTCTCGCCGAGCAGCGTCATGTGGATGGAGAAGGCCAGGCAGCAGAGCCCGGAGTTGGTGCAGATGTTGGACGTCGCCTTGTCGCGGCGGATGTGCTGCTCGCGGGTGGAGAGCGTCAGCACGAAGCCACGCTTGCCGTCCGCGTCCACCGTCTCGCCGCAGAGCCGGCCCGGCATCTGCCGGACGAACTTCTCGCGCGTGGCGAAGAGACCGACGTAGGGGCCGCCGAAGGTCAGAGGGTTGCCGAGCGACTGCCCCTCCCCGACCACGATATCGGCGCCCTGAGCGCCGGGCGGCTCGATCAGGCCGAGCGCCATCACCTCGGTGAAGACCGCGATCAGAAGCGCGCCGACGGCGTGCGCCTTCTCCGCGATCGGCCTGAGGTCGACCAGGTGGCCGTAGAAGGACGGAGACTGGACCACGACGCAGGAGGTCTCGCCGTCGATCCGGGCGAGGATGTCCTCGGTGCCTGTCGGATCGGGATCGAGCGTATCGACGCGGTCGCCGGCCATCTCGGAGACGGTCCGCGTCACGCCGCGGTAGTGCGGGTGCAGGCCGCCGGAGACCACCGCCTTGTTGCGGCGGGTGATGCGGTGGGCCATCAGCACGGCCTCCGCGGTGCCGGTCGAGCCGTCGTACATGGACGCATTGGCGACTTCCATGCCGGTGAGGCGCGCCACCTGCGACTGGAACTCGAACAGAACCTGCAGCGTGCCCTGCGACACCTCGGGCTGGTACGGCGTGTAGGAGGTCAGGAACTCGGAGCGCTGGATCAGGTGATCCACCGTCGCCGGCACGTGATGACGGTAGGCACCGGCGCCGACGAAGAAGGGAACCGAGCCGGCGGAGACGTTGCGGGCGGCGAGTGCGGCGAGCTTCCGTTCGACGGCCATCTCGGACTGGGCCAGCGGCAGGCTCGGGAGATCGGTCAGGCGCTTGTCGAGGGGGATGTCCGCAAAGAGCGCGTCTATGTCGGCGACGCCGATGGCGCCGAGCATCTCCGCCCGATCCGCGTCCGTGAGGGGAAGGTAACGCATGGATGCCTCCCGGTCAGAGCGTGTCGACGTAGGCGCGGTAGGCCGCCTCGTCCATGAGCTCGGCGAGTTCGCCTTCGTCGGAGAGTTCGATGCGGACGAACCAGCCTTCCGTTTCCGGCGCTTCGTTCACCGTCGCCGGGTTCTCGGCGAGGGCCGCGTTCACGTCCGTCACCGTGCCGGATACCGGCGCGTAGACTTCGCTCGCTGCCTTGACGCTCTCCACGACCGCGGCTTCGCCGCCTTTTGTGACGGCCTTGCCGACTTCCGGAAGCTCGACGAAGACGACATCGCCAAGCTGTTGCTGGGCATAGTCGGTGATGCCCACTGTGGCGACGTTGCCGTCGACGGAAAGCCACTCGTGGTCCTTGGTGAAGAACTTAGCCATGGGGGACTGGATCCTCTGTGCGCCGGTTCGGACCGGCTTGTTGCGACGATGATTCAGGGACTTCAGACGGTGATTCAGGGTCAGGAGAGCCGGCCATGCCATTGTCCGGCCGAAGAAATACCCGCGCCCGTCAGCGGCCCCGGTAGAACCGGGCCGGCACGAACGGCAGCGCGACCACCTCGGCGGCGAGCGGCTTGCCACGAACCATCAGGGTCACCGGCGTGCCGGCGGCGGCGTGGGCGGCGGCGACGTAGCCCATGGCGACGGGCCCGTTCACCGTCGGGCCGAAGCCGCCCGAGGTGACCGTGCCGATCGGCTGCCCGTCGCGGGAGAGGATCTCCGTGCCCTCGCGCGCGGGCGCCCTGCCCTCGGGCCGGATGCCGACGCGGAGGCGCGGCGCGCCGTTGGCGATCTGCTCGCGGATGACATGATCGCCGGGAAAGCCACCCTCCTCGCGGCGACGCTTCTGGATCGACCAGAGCAGGTTCGCTTCCACCGGCGTGGTCGCCTGGTCGATGTCGTGGCCGTAAAGGCAGAGCCCGCCCTCAAGGCGCAGGCTGTCGCGGGCGCCGAGGCCGATCGGCTTCACGTCGTCGTCGGCGACGAGGGCGTCCCAAAGCGCGACGGCATTGGTGTTCCGGACCGAAATTTCGAAGCCGTCCTCGCCGGTGTAGCCGGAGCGAGTCACCGAGCAGTCGATGCCGGCGATGGTCGCCTGTGAAGCGGTCATGAACGGCCAGTCGGCGACGTCCGCACCGAGGCGGACCAGCACGTCGACGGCCTTCGGACCTTGGAGGGCGAGGAGAGCGCGGTCGTCCGCCCGCTGCAGCCGGACGCCGGCGGGGAGGCTTGCCTCCAGATGGGCGAAATCGTCGTCCTTGCAGGCTGCGTTGACGATCAGCATCAGGGTGCCGTCATCGGCCGCATCCGGCGAGCGGCTGACCATGAGGTCGTCGAGGATGCCGCCCTGCGGGTTCAGGAACTGGGTGTAGCGCTGACGGCCGCGGCCGAGCGCACGGATATCCGCCGGCACGAGCCGCTCCAGGGCGGCAGCGGTCGTGTCGTGGTCGGGGCCGATCAGGAAGGCCTGGCCCATGTGGCTGACGTCGAACAGGCCGGCGGCGGCGCGGGTGTGGGCGTGTTCTGCGATGATGCCCTCGTATTGCACCGGCATGGAATAGCCGGCGAAGGGCACCATGCGCGCGCCGAGGGCGACGTGGCGATCGTAGAGCGGGGTGTAACGAAGGGGCGTCTCGGTCGCGGCTTGCGCGTGGTCGACCATCATGGGCTCCGTGCGTTCGGGTGGCGTCCGAAGAATTGCCTTCGAAGACGCGCCCCCTCTGTCACGAAACCTGAGAGATTTCCCGGGCGTTCCGGCCGGCGGCCGAAAACGGGATCCGGTTACTCCTTCGGTGAGGCGACGGACGCATCGGTCCGACACCTGCTTTCCAGAGCGTCGCTCGCCGCGAGCGGTCCTTGAGCCTGAGAGTTTCCGGGGCGGTTGCTCCTTCGGCGCCGACCCCGAACGAAGGGCCGATCTCTCCCGCGCGGCGTCCTTCCTTCATCAGATCCGTCAATTTGACCATCGGCCAAACCGATCGAACCGGGTGAAGAAAAACTCCGGGGCGCGACCGTCCCGAAGCTCCGTGATAATCGCTGCTTCGATCGCCACCGTCAACGGGATGGACGAGAAAATCCCCGCCCGGCCGTCGATCCTGCTGGCGTTCAGCTTTTCGGGGCGCCTTCGTCGAAGCCGACGAAGATGACGTAGCGGGCGTTGGCCTCGGCGCTGGCGATGGTGATCCCATCGACGATGCGGGTCCAGAGCACCGAAGCCTCGCCCGGATTGATGGTCGCCGGAACGCGGATCAGCTGGGAGGAGACGACCTCGTTGCCGTTCTTGACCAGGGCAATGCGGATCGGCAGCTCCACGGTGCCCGTCGCGGCGGTCCGGCCGGAAAGCAGGCGCCCAGCCAAGCCGACGCGGATCGAGGTGGATCCCATCGCTGTGCGGCAGTCGCGGGCGAACTTGGTGATCGTCGCCTGGAACCGCGTTGCCGAGGGATCACCCTGCCGGCCGCGCTCGTAGACGTGCATGACCTGGGTGTCGTCGCGCACCTGGACCTCGGGGCAGACCTCGATCGGGGCGAACTCCTGGAGCGACCGCTGCTCAGCCTCCAGGTCGCGGCCGCCCGTCACCAGCGCCGCCGGGTTCAGGTTCGGCACCGACGAACAGGCCGACAGGACCATCGCGAGAAGCACGGCGCCGGAGCGCACCACACCCAGACCAGACGAAATCATGGCGACCCTCACCTCGTGTCGCGGCCTCCATAGCATGCGGCTTTGAGGTTGGCGAGGCGGGGAACGCCAGAGGCAGTGGCAATGCCGGGACGTCGCATTTCAGCCACCCGGCGCTGGCAATCCAGGCCGCAAGAGCCTCGCCCCTCGCTTGACACCGGTCGGCTCACCACTTCTATTCCGACCAGCTTCGCCCGAAGGACGCCCCGCCTTGACGAAACCGCCGCTCTCCATCCTGCTCTGCGCGCCGCGCGGCTTCTGCGCCGGAGTCGACCGGGCGATCCAGATCGTCGATCTGGCGCTGGAGCGCTATGGCGCACCGGTCTACGTGCGGCACGAGATCGTCCACAACAAGTACGTCGTGGAGGAGCTCCGCCGGAAAGGCGCGGTGTTTGTCGAGGAGCTCGACGAGATTCCGGATACCGGGCAGCCGGTGATCTTCTCCGCCCACGGCGTCGCGAAGTCGGTGCCGGCGGCGGCCCGGGCGCGCAATCTCTTCCACCTCGACGCCACCTGTCCGCTGGTCACCAAGGTGCACCGGGAGGCCGAGGTGCACCACCGGCGGGGGCGGCACGTGATCCTGATCGGCCACGCCGGGCATCCGGAGGTGATCGGCACTATGGGCCAGTTGCCGGAAGGCGCGGTCACGTTGGTGGAGACGCTGGACGACGTCGCCACCCTCGACCTGCCGGCCGACGCACCGCTCGCCTTCACCACGCAGACGACCCTTTCCGTGGACGACACCGCGGCCATCGTGGCGGCGCTGACGGCGCGGTTTCCCGGGATCACGGCGCCGCACAAGGAGGACATCTGCTACGCGACGACCAACCGGCAGGAGTCGGTCAAGGCCGTTGCGCCGCAGGTCGACGCGCTCCTCGTGGTGGGCGCGCCGAACTCGTCCAACTCGCAGCGGCTGCGCGAGGTCGCGGCGCGGGAGGGCTGCGAGCGGGCCTTCCTGATCCAGCGCGCCTCGGAGATCGACTGGGAGGCGGTCGGCACGATCGAGACGCTCGGCCTGACGGCCGGCGCGTCGGCGCCGGAAGTGCTGGTGGAGGAGGTGATCGACGCCTTCGCGGAGCGCTACGATGTAACCGTGACGTCGGTCCGCACGGCCGACGAGACCATCGCGTTCAACCTTCCCCGCGAACTCCGCCAGCCGGCGGCCTGATCGCCCTCCCCTCACGAGCAGAGCCTATGGCCGTCTACACCGAGGTCTCCGACGACGAACTCGCGACCTTCCTGGAGGGCTACGACCTTGGCTCCCTCGTCTCGGCCAAAGGCATCGCGGAGGGCGTTGAGAACTCCAATTACCTGCTGCGGACCGAGGCCGGCACCTTCATCCTGACGCTCTACGAGAAGCGGGTGGATCCGAACGACCTGCCCTTCTTCATCGGCCTGATGGACCATCTCGCCAAGAGCGGCCTCACGTGCCCGCGTCCGGTGCGCAACCGCGCTGGCGAGACGCTCGGCACGCTGGCCGGGCGCAAGGCGGCCATCGTCACCTTCCTCGACGGCATGTGGGTGAAGCGGCCCGAGGTCTCGCACTGCCTGCAGCTGGGTCAGGCGCTCGCCAGGCTGCACGAGGCAGGCCGCGATTTTCCGATGCAGCGTCGGAACGGCCTCACGGTGTCGGACTGGCGGCCGCTGTTCGAGATGTCCGGCGCGCGGGCGGACGAGGTGCTTCCCGGCCTAGCGGCCGAGATTGCTGTGGAGCTCGACGTCCTGGAAAGGTCCTGGCCCACGGCCCTGCCGAAAGGCGTCATCCACGCCGATCTCTTTCCCGACAACGTGTTCTTCCTGAAGGGCGAGCTTTCCGGGCTGATCGACTTCTACTTCGCCTGCACGGACTTCTTCGCCTACGACCTCGCGGTCTGCATGAACTCCTGGTGCTTCGAACCCAACCTCCAGTTCAACGTGACCAAGGCGCGGGCGCTTCTCACCGGATACCAACAGGTCCGGCCGCTCACCGACGAAGAGATCGCCGCGCTGCCGATGCTCAACCGCGGGGCTGCCCTTCGCTTCCTCCTGACGCGCCTCTACGACTGGCTGTCGACGCCGCCGGGGGCGCTGGTGAAGAAAAAAGATCCCATCGAGTACGTCAGGAAGTTGCGGTTTCATCGGCAGGTCACGTTGGCTGCCGAGTATGGGCTGGTGCCGGAGGATTTCGCGATATGACCGATTCGGCACCGCGCCGCGTCACGATCTACACGGACGGGGCGTGTTCGGGGAATCCGGGCCCCGGCGGGTGGGGCGCAGTGCTCGTCTGGGGGGATGTGGAGAAGGATCTCTGCGGCGGCGAAGCGGACACGACGAACAACCGCATGGAGCTGACCGCCGCCTGCGTGGCGCTGGAGACTTTGAAGCGGGGCTGCGTCGTCGACCTTTGGACCGACAGCCAGTACGTGAAGGGCGGGATCACCGGCTGGATCCACGGCTGGATGCGCAACGGTTGGAAGACCGCCGACAAGAAGCCGGTCAAGAACGCCGATCTCTGGCAGCGGCTGGAAGCGGCCCGGCAACGGCATGAGGTCAGCTGGCACTGGGTGAAGGGCCACGCCGGCCATGACATGAACGAACGTGCCGATGCCCTCGCCCGGGAGGGCATGGCGCCGTTCCTGAAGAAGCGCCCGGAGCGCGCCGCCAACGGGTGAGCCCGACAAGGAGAGACATGGATTCCGTAGACGCCTCCCCGGTCCTGCCGTCCCTCCTTGAAGACTTTCCCGTCACCCGAAACGTGCTGGTCGTCGCCAATCCGATCGCCGGCGGTTTCCGCTACAGGGCGCTCGACCGGTTTTCCGAGCGGCTCGACACGCTCGGTGTCTCCGTCCGGGTCTGGCTGACGCGGTACGCTGGAAACCTCACGGAGATTGCGGAGACGCTGGATCCGTCGGTCGACACGCTGGTCGTGGGTGGCGGCGACGGGACGATCAACGAGGCCGTGACGGGGCTGCTGCGCCGGCCGGGAGCGCCGCCGGCGCTGGGCGTGCTGCCGTTCGGCACCGCCAACGTCCTTGCCCACGAACTCGGCCTGCCCTTCCGCGCGCGGGCCATGGCCGACGCGGTCGTGGCGCGCCAGCTGAAGCCGCTGCATCTCGGCCGGATCGGCGGTCGCCCGTTCCTCCTTATGGTTTCGGCCGGCTTCGACGCGGATGTGGTTCACGCCGTCGATTCGCTCACCAAACGGCGTTGGGGCAAGCTCGCCTATGCGGCCGCGGCGCTTCGGCTCGCGGTGGCGCGGCAAGGGCGGGACGTAACGGTCGAGGCGGACGGGGAGCGGTTCGTTTGCCGCCTCGCCGTGGTAACGACGGCCGGGTTCTACGGCGGACCGCTGACGATCACCCGGGAGACCCATTCAACCCGGCCGGGGCTGCGGCTCGTAGCACTCAAGGACGACGCGCCCCGCACGCTCGCGGCGGCTGCCCTGGCGCTCGGTGTCGGCCGGCTGCATCGGCACCCTGGCGTCACCGACAGGGCGGTGACGGAGGTTCGCTTCTCCGGTACGGGGATCAAGCTCCAGATCGACGGCGACCGGATGGAAACGTCGGACGCGCTGATCCGGGCGGAGCCGCGCGTCCTCACCGTGATCACCGGCGGCTAAGCCCGATCAGAGCTTCTCGATGACCGCCGCGGCGCTGGAGACGACGGCCTGGCCGGGGCTGTCCTCGACGTCGAGCGACTTCACGACGCCATCCTCGACGATCATCGCGTAGCGCTTGGAGCGAACGCCCAGCCCGCCGCCGGAGAGGTCGATGTCGAGGCCAACGGCCTTGGTGAAGGCGGCCACGCCGTCCGACACAAAGGTGATCTTGCCGAGCGCGTCGGCGTGGCGGGCCCAGGCCTTCATGACGTGGTGATCGTTGACCGACAGGCAAAGGATGTCCTCGACGCCCTTGGCACGGATGGCGTCGGCGTTCTCAAGGAAGCCCGGCAGGTGGTTCATGCTGCAGGTCGGCGTGAAAGCGCCCGGCACGGCGAACAGCACGACCTTGCGGCCGCCGAAGAGATCGGCCGTCGACTTGTCCTCCGGTCCATCCGCGGTCACGACCTTCAGCTTGAGGTCCGGCAGGCTGTTGCCAACGGCGATCGTCATGGGCGCATCCTTCTAAGGTCAAATACGTATCCGGTATGGGTCGCAAACTCATAAGGGTTCACGGCAACGGCGTCCAGCGTATGGAAACCGCATCCGGTGCCGACCGGCCTTCTACGGGTCAGGGTGCAGTTCGGACCGCCTCGAAGGGTTGGGGAACGCCAACGACCGTGACGCGGAATTCGGCCCCGGCCAGCGGAGCCTTCTTCGGCTTGCCTTTCAGGGGCAGACGGAACACCGCCTTTCCATCATCCCGCGAGATTTCTGTGGGCTGGGCGAGATACCAGCCATCCGGCGGTTCGACGAAAAGGTCGACATCCGCGACGTCTTCAGCAGCGCGAACCGTCAGACGCAGGGCGTCGCCATCGACGGCCAGCGGCTCCAATTTGACCTCGCCGGAGCCGAGTCGGCTCTCGTCAACGGGCACCCGAGCCTCGTAGGTTGCGATCGCTTCAGCGGCGGCGCCATCCGTCTGCGAACCAGGCGCGAGTTCCGCTTCGAGCGCGGCGGTCGCCGGCACGCAGATCTCCTTGCAGTAGCCGAAGGTCATGGAAAGCCGAAGGTCGACCGGCGCGGCCGGATCCTCGGCCGTCACGGTCACGGGGAGGACGACCTTGTCGTGGTAGACGATCGAGGTGGAAAACCCGTCGAAGTAGCGCTCAGGAGCGGGATAGCGGACGGCAAGGCTCTTCAGGTTTCGGCTGCCGTCGGTTGAGATCAGAGGCGCGACGCCCGCGTCGCCGGGATTGCGCCAATAGGTGTGCCAGCCCTCCGGGAGTTCGAAGGATACGCCCAGGGCATAGGTTCCCGTCGTTTCGGCGGGCCCTGCCACCAGGAGCGCCGTCCGAGCCGGCGGCACCGTCTCGCCGGCGCGCACTGGCGCTACCTGGAGGAGTAGGCAGGCTGTCCAGACAAGGCTTGCGATAAGTCGCATTGGTACTAATTCCTACCCTGCAATCAGTTCGGGACCGGCTGCGTTCCTTGATGTAGTCTTGAACGGTTGAAAACTGCTGCCATATTGCCAAGAAGATGCGAAGAAATCTTGTGTCAGCGCTATGCTTGGCACCGCGGGCCGCCAGTTGCGGAGTACACGGGATCACATGACCATCGGAGAAAGCTATCTGGACGGTCAGTTCCTGATCTCGATGCCCGGCATCGAGGAAAGCAACTTCGCCCGCACCGTCGTCTACCTCTGCGCGCATTCGGCCGACGGGGCGATGGGGCTGATCATCAACAAGCCGATGTCGCACCTGTCGTTCCGCGACCTCCTGGTGCAACTCGACATCATCTCCGATGACAAGCAAATCAAGCTTCCGTTCGCCGCCCGTGGCATGAAGGTGCACCGCGGCGGACCGGTGGAGACCGGGCGTGGCTTCGTGCTGCACACCTCGGACTACTACCTGGAAAACTCCACGCTGCCGATCAACGACGACATCTCGCTGACCGCGACGCTGGAGATCCTGAAGGCCATCGCCGACGGCCGCGGGCCGGAGCACGCGATGCTGGCGCTCGGCTATGCCGGTTGGGCTCCGGGGCAACTTGAGACCGAGATCCAGGCCAACGGGTGGCTCACCTGCGCGGCGGATCCGGCCATCATCTTCGAAGCGGACCTGGACCAGCGCTACACCCGCGCGCTGGCGTCGCTCGGCATCGATCCCGCCCTGCTTTCCAGTGAAAGCGGCCACGCCTGATCGCGCGTGCGACGGGGGCCGAGAACGCTTGCGCCGCAGCCTTGCGAGGGACTGCCGGCATCTGTAGGGTCGCACGAACCATGACAGACGGGCCTGCCCGTGGTCAGTCCGAGGCCTGAAGAGACCCCCTTTGAAGTACGTGAGCACCCGGGGCACGGCGCCCCACCTCTCCTTCTCCGACGTCGTCCTCGCAGGCCTTGCGCGCGACGGCGGGCTGTATCTTCCGGAGAGCTGGCCGTCCTTCAGCGCCAAGGAGATCGCCGACCTCGCCGGCCTGCCCTACGCCGAAGTCGCCTACCGCGTCATCCATCCCTTCGTCGACGGCGACATTCCGGACGCGACCCTCAGGGCGATGATCGAGGCCTCCTATTCGCCCGCGGTGTTCCGGCACCCGGCAGTGACGCCGCTGGTCCAGCTCGGCGCCAACCACTTCGTACTGGAGCTCTTCCACGGTCCGACGCTCGCCTTCAAGGACGTCGCCATGCAGTTGCTGGCGCGCCTGATGGACCATGTCCTCGGCACGCGCGGCCAGAAGGCGACGATCGTCGGCGCGACCTCGGGCGACACGGGCGGCGCGGCCATCGAGGCGTTCCGGGGGCGGGCCAACACCGACATCTTCATCCTGTTCCCGCACGGGCGCGTGTCCGCGGTCCAGCGCCGCCAGATGACCACGGTGGCCGACGCGAATGTCCATGCGATCGCCCTGGAAGGGACCTTCGACGACGCGCAGGCGATCGTGAAAGGCATGTTCAACCACTTCGCCTTCCGCGACCGGGTCCGCCTTTCCGGGGTCAACTCGATCAACTGGGGCCGGATCGTCGCGCAGGTGGTCTACTATTTCGTGGCAGCGACCGCGCTCGGCGCGCCGCACCGGCCTGTGTCCTTCACCGTGCCGACCGGCAACTTCGGCGACATCTTCGCCGGCTACGTCGCCAAGCGGATGGGCCTGCCGATCGAGAAGCTGGTGATCGCCACCAACGTCAACGACATCCTGGTCCGCACCCTGGAGACCGGGCGCTACGAGGTGACTGGCGTGCAGCCGACCATCTCGCCGTCGATGGACATCCAGGTCTCGTCCAACTTCGAGCGGCTGCTGTTCGAAGCGCATGGGCGCGACGGGGAGGCGGTCCGGCGGATGATGGACCAGCTCTCCCAGTCGAAGGCATTCGGCCTGGAGCCGGACGCGCTCAAGGCGATCAGGGCCGAGTTCGCGGCTGACCGAACCAACGAGCAGGCGACCGCGGCGACGATCCGCCACGTCCGCAAGGCGGCCGGGTATCTGCTCGACCCGCACACCGCCACCGGCTTTGCGGTGGCCGAGCGGACGATGGCGCCCCATGTCCCAATGGTGACGCTGGCAACCGCCCACCCCGCCAAGTTCCCGGACGCGGTGGTGGCGGCGAGCGGCGATTATCCGGCGCTGCCGGACTGGCTCGGGGACTTGATGTCGAGGCCGGAACGTCAGACCGTGGTGGAGAATACCCTGGAGGCGGTGGAGGCCTTCATCGGCGAGCGGACCCGAGCGGTTCAAGTGGAGGCGTAGCGCGTATGGCGGTCGAGATCACGGAGCTTCCCAGCGGCATCACGGTCGTCACGCACGGCATGAGCCACCTGGCGTCGACGGCCCTCGGGGTCTGGGTCGGCGCCGGCTCCCGCAGCGAGGAAGCCTCCGAGAACGGGATTTCGCATCTCCTGGAACACATGGCCTTCAAGGGGACGAGCAAACGATCCGCCGTCGAGATCGCCGAGGAGATCGAGAATGTCGGCGGCGAGCTCAACGCCGCGACGTCGATCGAGAACACCAGCTACTACGCCCGGGTGCTGGCGGGAGACGTGGCGCTCGCGCTCGACATCCTCGCCGACATCCTGCAGGACAGCGTCTTCGACCCGGAGGAGCTGGCGCGCGAGAAGCACGTGATCGGCCAGGAGATCGGCGCCGCGCTCGACACCCCGGAAGACCTGGTGTTCGACTTCTTCCAGGAAGCCGCCTTCCCCGGCCAGCCGATCGGTCGCCCGATCCTCGGCTCGGTGGAGACCGTGACGGGCTTTTCCGACGCGGCGCTCAAATCTTATCTCAACCGCCACTACACCGGCTCGCGCACGGTGATCGCGGCAGCGGGCAAGGTGGAGCACGACGAACTCGTCAACCTCGCGCTGGAGAAGTTCGAGGGCTACCCGGCCTCCCCGCCACCAGGAGAAGCCAACGCGGCCTATCGCGGCGGCGAGAAGCGCGAAGAGCGCGACCTGATGGAAGCGCAGATCGTGCTGGGCTTCCCGGGCACCTCCTACTACGCCGACGACTACACGACCGCACAGATCGCCGCCTCCGTGCTCGGCGGCGGCATGTCCTCGCGGCTGTTCCAGGAGATCCGCGAGAAGCGTGGCCTCTGCTACTCCGTCTATTCCTTCCACTGGGGCTTCCGCGACACCGGCATCTTCGGCGTCTCGGCCGCCACCGGCGAGAGCGACGCGCAGGTGCTGGTGGAGACCACGCTCGACGAGATCGAGCGGGCGATCGGCACGATCAGCGAGGCGGAGGTCGCCCGGGCGAAGGCGCAGCTGCGCGCCGGCCTGCTGATGACACTGGAAAGCCCCGCGGCCCGCGCCGGCCAGATTGCCAGGCAGATCCTCGTGCACGGCCGCGAGATCCCGCTCGACGAACTCGTGGAGAAGATCGACGCGGTCACACCGCGGCTGGTCAGCGACTACCTGGCCAAGATGGTCGTGTCCGCGTCTCCCACCCTTGCCGCCATCGGGCCCATCGCCGACGTTCCGCGTCTCGATGCCATCGCCTCGCGGTTCGGCGTCGCTCCGGCGAGCGCGGCATGACGCTGCTTCGTGTCGTCGTCGGCGACACGGGCCCCACGCTTCGGGGCGAGCAGGTGTTCCTGCGCGCGCCCCAGATCACCGACTATGTCGCCTGGGCGGAGCTGCGCGAGACCAGCCGCGGCTTCCTGAAGCCCTGGGAGCCGAGCTGGCCGGCCGACGATCTCACCCGAACCGCCTTCAAGCACCGGGTGAAGCGCTATCACCGCGAGATCCGCGAGGACCTCGGCTACACCTTCTTCGTGTTCCGCTCGGATACCGACCAGCTGATGGGCGGCGTCACGCTGTCCAATGTCCGGCGCGGCGTCACCCAGACCGCCTCGCTCGGCTACTGGATGGGCGAGCGCCACGCAGGCAAGGGTCACATGACCGACGCGGTCCGAACCCTGTTGCCGCATGCCTTCGATACGTTGCGCCTGCACCGGATCGAGGCCGCGTCGATGCCGCACAACGATCGCTCCATCCATCTCCTCGAAAAGGTCGGATTTCGGCGCGAAGGCTTCGCGCGCCGCTATCTCCTGATCGACGGGCGCTGGCAGGACCATGTGCTGTTCGCCGTTCTTGCCGACGATCCCCGCCCCGCCAGACGCGCCGATGCCGATCGGGATAACGGCGAGCATCTCGCGCGGGTCTTGTGATCGGCGTCAAACTGCCCCTATCGTATGCCGCGGTGCCCGAAGCGGCCCACCGAGGATCCGTGCCGGAGTACCTGTCGTCTTGGCCACTGCCCGCCGCCTGCTCGCGTTCCTTCTGGCTGCCCTGACGCTGGTGGCGGCGACGACCGCCTTTGCGGTCGAGCCGATCAGCATTCCGACCGACGCGGCCGCTATCGACCTGTCCAACGCCATCGAATACCGACGCGAGACCAAGGACACGATCCAGGTGTCCACGGCGCCGGGGCCGGACGGGATCGTGCGGCGAATCGAGGTTCGGGCGCGCGGGCCCGAGGCCGCGCCGACGTGGGTGGTCTTCCACCTCTCCAACAACACCGACCAGCAGCTCGACCGACTGATCGTCGCACCGCATTTCCGGCTCGCCGGTTCCGGTCTGATGTGGCCCGACCTCGGCGCCAGCCGGATTGCGGCCATCACGCCGAGCCAGGGCTTCACGCCCGAACGGCAGCCGAGCCAGGACGCGGACGTCTTCCTCGTCACGCTGGACCCCGGCACCGTCGTCACCTTCGTCGCAGAGCTTCGCACCGGCGACCTGCCGCAGCTGACGCTCTGGCAGCCCAATGCCTACAAGGACAGCGTCAACGCCTACACGCTCTACCGGGGCATCGTGCTCGGCATCTCGGGCCTGCTCGCCCTCTTCCTCACCATCCTCTTCGTGGTGAAGGGCTCAATGATGTTTCCGGCCACGGCGGCGCTGGCGTGGGCGGTCTTGGCCTACCTCTGCATCGACTTCGGATTTTGGAACAAGCTGTTCGACCTGCAGGCGGGCGCCGACCAGCTCTATCGCGCCGGATCGGAGGTGATGATCGCCGTCACGCTGGTGATCTTCCTCTACGCCTACCTCAACCTCAATCGCTGGCACGTGCGCTACAGCCACGTGGTGCTGATGACGCTGCTGGTTCTGACCGCGCTGTTCGGGGTGGCGGTCTACGATCCGGCGATCGCGGCGGGCATCGCGCGCATGGTGCTGGCCGGTCTCGGCGTGCTCGGACTGCTCCTGATCCTCGGCCTCGCCTTCCGGGGCTACGACCGGGCGATCATGCTGATCCCGACGTGGCTGATCTTCATCGCCTGGCTGGCGGGCACCGGTCTCACCGTCTCGGGCGAGCTCGTCAACGACCTCGTCCAACCGGCCCTTGCCGGCGGCCTCGTGCTGCTCGTGCTGCTGCTCGGCTTCACCGTCATGCAGCACGCCTTTGCGGGCGGCGCGATCGCCGACGGGCTGATGAACGACGCGGAGCGGCGGGCGCTTGCGCTCACCGGCGCCGGCGACGTGATCTGGGACTGGGACGTCACGCGCGACCGCATCTACACCAGCCACGAGGCCGAAGAGAGCCTCGGCTTCAAGCGCGGCGCCCTGGAGGGCCCTGCCCGCGACTGGCTGGAGGTGCTCCACCCGCAGGACCGTGACCGCTTCAAGGCGACGCTCGACGCCGTGGTGGAGACCCGTCGGGGGCGGCTGGCGCAGACCTTCCGCCTGCGCGCCAAGGACGGGCACTACCAATGGTTCCGTCTGCGCGCGCGGCCGATCCTCGGCAACGACGGCGAGGTGATTCGCTGCGTCGGCACGCTGCTCGACGTGACCGACGCCAAGACCGCGCAGGAGCGGCTGCTGCACGACGCGGTGCACGACAACCTTACCGGCCTGCCGAACCGCGAGCTGTTCTTCGACCGGCTCGCCTCGGCGATCACCCGCGCCCAGACGGAGAGCGCGATCAAGCCGGCGGTGTTCCTGATCGACATCGACCGCTTCCGGCAGGTCAACGAAAGCCTCGGCCTTTCGGTGGGCGACTCCATCCTCCTGACCATCGCCCGCCGGCTGGGTCGGCTTCTGAAGCCGGTCGACAGCCTGACCAGGCTGGACGGCGACCATTTCGCGATCATCCTCCTCTCCGAGCAGTCGCCCGACCGGGTGGCCGCCTTCGCCGACGCCGTGCGCCGCGCCATCCGGGCGGCCATCGCCTTCGGCGAGCGGGAGATCTTCCTCACCGCCTCGGTCGGCATCGCCGTCTACGACCGCGAAGCCCGCGAGGCGGTCGATCTCCTGAAGGACGCGGAGGTCGCCGTCGCCTATGCCAAGCGGCTCGGAGGCGACCGGATCGAGAGCTACCGCACCTCGCTGCGCGCGGCCGCCGCAGACGCCCTCTCGCTGGAGGCCGATCTCAAGCTGGCGCTCGAGCGGGAGGAGATGAAGGTGCTCTACCAGCCGATCGTTCGGCTGGAGGACCGCACCATCGCCGGGTTCGAAGCGCTGCTGCGCTGGGATCATCCCAAGCGGGGCCGCATTCCACCGGCCGATTTCATCCCGGCGGCCGAGCGGTCCGGCCTGATCGTGCAGCTCGGGCTGTTCGTACTGGAGCGGGCGGCTCGGCAGCTCGGCAGCTGGCAGGAGATCCTGCCCGGCGGCGAGGAGCTGTTCATGAGTGTCAACGTGTCCAGCCGCCAGTTGCTGCGCCACGACCTCATCAACGACGTGAAAGCGGTGCTCGCCCGCACCAGCCTGCCGAAGGGTACGTTGCGCCTGGAACTCACCGAGAGCCTGGTGATGGAGAACCCGGAGTTCGCCACCCAGGTACTCGCCCGGCTGAAGGAGCTCGGCGCCGGCCTTGCCCTCGACGATTTCGGCACCGGCTTCTCGTCGCTGTCCTACCTGCAGCGGTTGCCTGCCGACACGCTGAAGATCGACCAGAGCTTCCTCAAGGGGCCCGGCAAGACCCGCCACGTGATCCTGCGCTCGATCATCAGCCTCGCCCACGACCTTGGCATGGACGTGGTTGCCGAAGGCGCGGAGACGGAAGCGGAACTGGAGGAGCTGCTGGAGTTCGGCGCCGACTTCGTCCAGGGTTTCGTGTTCGGCCAGCCGATGTCGCCGGAAGAGGTGAAGAAGCTCACGGAGAAGTCGCCGAAGGCCAAGGCCTGACGGCGCTCCTAGCGCCGCCTTTTCCAGGCCAGCATGGCCCAGATGGTTGCCAGTGACGCCGCGAGGCCGAACCAGGTGATGGCATAGCCGAGGTGGTTGTTGGTGAAGGCCACGACCGTCTCGCCGCCCTGGGGTAAGCCGCCCGGCGTTTCTCCGGCCGCTGCATCGACCGTGAAAGGCGCCACGCGCGTCGGGTCCAGCCCCACTGCCACGGCCATCTTGCGGGGATCGCGGACGAACCAGACGTTCTTGGCGATGTCGTCGGCCGGGCTGATCCACGACGCTGCTTCGGCCGGCCGCATCAGGCCGTTGATCGTCCGCGGACCGTCGAGCCGGCCCTCCGGGCGCGTCGAGGCGTCCTTCCTGTCGAGGGGAACGAAGCCGCGGTTGACGAACACGATGCGGCCGTCCTCCAGCGTCGCCGGCACCATCACGAAATAGCCCTGGCCGCCGAGCTTTCCCTTGGGCTGGGCGAGCGCGATGAAGACGTGGACCTCGCGGGCGTTGTCGTAGGTGGCGGTAAAGGAGACCGGACGATATTCGACCGCTTCGTCGGTCAGCGTCGACCAGGTATCCGGGGCGGGAAGCGGCCCGGGAGCGGCGTTGATGCGTTCCTCTACGCGGGCGATCAGGTCTTCCTTCCAGGCGAGGCGGGACATCTGCCAACTGCCGAGGGCGAGAAGCACGGCGAGGGCAACCGCGGTCAGCACCGTCAGGACGACGAATCCCGCCTTGCCGCCGCTGCCTGTGCCTGGATCCGTCACTTGGGTGCGCCCCCGGTCAACCGACCCTCCTCAGCCTTGTGCTTGTACTGCAGGCCTATCATCAGCCCCTTCAGTGGGCGGAGGGAGCCGATACAGAGAACGAGCGTCAGCGGCAGCCAGAGGATGGCGTGCAGCCACAACGGTGGCTGATAGGCGACCTCCACATAAAGGGCGAGGCCGACGATGATGAAGCCGACGATCAGGATGATGAAAACCGCCGGGCCGTCGCCGCTGTCGATGAACTTGTAGTCCAGGCCGCAGGCCTTGCAGCCGGGCGCGGTCTCCAGAAAGCCGTCGAACAGGCGGCCGTTGCCGCAGCGCGGGCAGCGTCCACGCATCGCGGCTGAGACCGGCGGCACCGGCGCATAAAGGGCCTTGTCCTGCATGGTCGGTTTTCCCCCGATTGAAACGCGAACGGCGCGCGGAGGGATCCGCGCGCCGTGATCACTTGCTCGATCCGCGGTTCACTCGCCGTGGATCGTGGCGCCCCAGGAGCCCCAGACGTAGATGGCGGCGAAGAGGAACAGCCAGACCACGTCGACGAAGTGCCAGTACCAGGCGGCCGCTTCGAAGCCGAAGTGCTTCTGCGGGGTGAAGTCGCCGCGAAGCGCCCGGATCAGGCAGACGAGCAGGAAGATGGTGCCGACCAGCACGTGGAAGCCGTGGAAGCCGGTGGCCATGAAGAAGGTCGCGCCGTAGATGCTGCCCGCGAAGGGGAAAGCGGCGTGAGAGTACTCGATGTACTGCACGTAGGAGAACAGCGCGCCAAGGGCGATGGTGGCGACGAGACCCCAGATCAGGCCGCGGCGGTCGTTGTGCAGCAGGGCGTGGTGGGCCCAGGTCACGGTCGTGCCGGAGAACAGCAGGATGAAGGTGTTGAACAGCGGCAGGTGCCACGGGTCGAAGACCTCGACGCCCTGAGGCGGCCAGGTGCCGCCGGTGTGCTCCACGCGGAGCACCTGCTGGGCTTCGCCGGCGTAGAAGCTGGCGTCGAAGTAGGCCCAGAACCAGGCGACGAAGAACATCACCTCGGAGGCGATGAACAGGATCATGCCGTAGCGCAGGTGCAGGCTGACGACACGGGTGTGGAAGCCGGCGTGGCTCTCCTTCACGGTGTCGCGCCACCAGCCGAACATGGTGTAGAGCACCACCAGCAGGCCGACGAAGAACATCCAGGGCTGGGCGAGGTCCACGCCGCCGATCAGCAGCTGACCGCCGGCGCTCCAGCGCATCAGCGCGATCCCGCCAAGGGCCATGAAGAAGGCGCCGACCGATCCCAGGAACGGCCAGGGGCTCGGGTCTACGAGGTGGTAGTCGTGGTTCGGTTTTGCTCCGGCCATTTCACTCTCCCGGTGTCCCCCGCGACGTGCCCCCTGGCCGCCGGCGACGGGTCGGTTTCCCTTGGTTTACAGACGGTTCGGCAAGACGGCCGGATCGGCCGCGCTGGCGACGGGTTTCTCCGGCTTGCTGGCCGGAAAGAAGGTGTAGGACAGCGTGATCGTCTTCGCCTGGTTGATGTCCGGGTCGTTGACGATCGCCGGATCGACGTAGAAGGTCACGCCCATCTCGATCTCCTCGCCCGGCTTCAGCGGCTGCTGGGTGAAGCAGAAGCAGGCGATCTTGGAGAAGTAGGCGCCGGCGGCGGCCGGGGTGACGTTGAACGTGGCCGTGCCGACGGTCGGCTGGTCGGAGGTGTTGATCGCGCGGTAGCTGATCGTGCGCATCTCGCCGATCTTCAGCGTCACCGAACGCTGGTCGGCGTCGAACCGCCAGGGTAGGCCCGGCGCGGTGTTCGCGTCGAAACGGACCGTGATGTCCTTGTCGAGCACGGTGACACCGTCGGCGGTTTCGACCCGGTTCGGGGTGCCGCCGTAGCCTGTCACCTTGCAGAAGAGATCGTAGAGCGGCACGGAGGCGTAGGCGAGGCCGATCATGCCGGAAAACACGGCGAGACAGGTCACCGCGACCTTGCGGTTCTGCCGGTTTGCCTGGTCTCCATTCGCGTCCGTCGTCATATCCGCCTTCCTACATGGTCCGGCTGGCGATATTGCCGCCGAGCCGAACGAGGGTCACCAGATAGAAGATCCCCACCAGGGCGACCAGCATGGCCGCGATGGCGATGTTGCGAGCCCGACGCCGACGCTTCTGCTCCGGCGTCAGTTCGATGCCGTCCTCGTCCGCCACCGTCACGCTCCCAGACCGGCCGCGACGACGAGATGCTCGACGAGCAGCACGGCGAACAGCGTGAAGAGGTAGCCGATCGAGAACACGAAGAGGCGCATCGCCGCGCGGCGCGCCTCCGGCCCCTCCGTCACGCGCCACACCTTGACGGCGAGCGCCAGGAAGACGGCGCCGAGCGCGATCGAGATCACCCCGTAGGCGAGGCCGGCGAAGCCCATCAGCCACGGGGCAGTAGCGAGCGGCGCCAGCAGCAGCGAGTAGAGCACGATCTGGCGACGGGTGGTCTCGGGGCCGGCGACGACGGGCAGCATCGGCACGCCGGCGCGGGCATAGTCGTCGCTCTTGACGAGCGCCAGCGCCCAGAAGTGCGGCGGCGTCCAGAAGAAGATGATGGCGAAGAGGACGATGCTCTCGATCGATACCGTGCCGGTGACGGCGGCCCAGCCGATCATCGGCGGGAAGGCGCCGGCGGCGCCGCCGATCACGATGTTCTGCGGCGTGCGCCGCTTCAGGCCCATCGTGTAGACGACGACGTAGAAGAAGATGGTGAAGGCGAGCAGCGCTGCGGCTACCCAGTTGACGGCGACGCCCAGCACGAACACCGAAAGCACGGAGAGCACGCTGCCGAACTGCAGGGCCTCGCCGGCGGCGATGCGGCCGGCCGGAACCGGGCGCTTGGCGGTGCGCGACATGATCCGGTCGATGTCCGCGTCGTACCACATGTTGAGCGCGCCCGAGGCGCCCGCGCCGACGGCGATGGCGAGCAGCGCGACGAAGCCGAGCACCGGGTGGATGCCCCCCGGCGCCATCACCATGCCGGTGAGCGCGGTGAAGATCACCAGCGACATCACGCGCGGCTTCAGCAGCTCGAAGTAGTCGCCGACGGACGCCGACCCGCCGGTCCATTCGGCGGCCCGCGACACGCTCATGCGATCATCCACCAACGCCATGTCGACCGTCTCATCCATTCCGTTTCAGGGGTCGCCGCGAATGTCCGCGGCAACCGGTTCTCTTCGGGGCCGCCGCCGAGACGATCGCCTCGGCGCCGGGCCTGCCGCTCCGGTTCAGTGGGCGTCGCCGCGGATGTGCGGGAGCTTCTCGAACTGGTGGAAGGGCGGGGGCGAGGAAAGCGTCCACTCCAGGGTGGTCGCACCGGCGCCCCAGGGGTTGTCGCCCGCCACGCGCTTCTTCTGGAAAGCCTCGAACACCGCATAGAGGAAGATCAGGACGCTGAAGGCCGAGATGTAGGAACCGATCGAGGAGACGTAGTTCCAGCCGGCATAGGCGTCGGGATAGTCCACGTAGCGGCGCGGCATGCCCTGCAGGCCGAGGAAGTGCTGCGGGAAGAACACGAGGTTCACGCCCACGAACATCATCCAGAAGTGCAGCTTGCCGAGGAACTCGCTGTACATGTAGCCGCTCATCTTCGGGAACCAGTAGTAGAAGCCCGCGAAGATGGCGAACACGGCGCCGAGCGACAGCACGTAGTGGAAGTGGGCCACCACGTAGTAGGTGTCGTGCAGCACCCGGTCGAAGCCGGCGTTGGCGAGCTGGACGCCTGTGACGCCGCCGACCGTGAACAGGAAGATGAAGCCGATCGCCCAGACCATCGGGGTGCGGAACTCGATGGAGCCGCCCCACATGGTGGCGATCCACGAGAAGATCTTCACGCCCGTCGGCACCGCGATCACCATGGTGGCCGCGACGAAGTAGGCCTGCGTGTCGACGTCGAGGCCGACCGTGTACATGTGGTGCGCCCACACGATGAAGCCGACGCCGCCGATCGCGACCATGGCGTAGGCCATGCCTAGATAGCCGAACACCGGCTTCTTGGAGAAGGTCGCCACGATGTGGCTGATGATGCCGAAGCCCGGCAGGATCAGGATGTACACCTCGGGGTGGCCGAAGAACCAGAACAGGTGCTGGAACAGGATCGGGTCACCGCCGCCGGCCGGGTCGAAGAACGACGTGCCGAAGTTGCGGTCGGTCAGCAGCATGGTGATGCCGCCGGCGAGCACGGGGAGCGACAGCAGCAGCAGGAAGGCCGTCACCAGGATGGACCAGGCGAACAGCGGCATCTTGTGCAGGGTCATGCCCGGCGCGCGCATGTTGAAGATGGTGGTGATGAAGTTGATCGCGCCGAGGATCGACGAGGCGCCCGAGACGTGCAGGGCGAGGATCGCGAAGTCCATCGCCGGGCCGGGGGTGCCGCTGGTCGAATAGGGCGGGTAGATCGTCCAGCCGCCCGAGACGCCGTTGGTGCCGTCGGCGCCTTCCACGAACATGGACATCACCAGCAGCAGCAGCGAGGGCGGCAGCAGCCAGAAGGAGATGTTGTTCATGCGCGGGAACGCCATGTCCGGCGCGCCGATCATGATGGGCACGAAGAAGTTGGCGAAGCCGCCGATCAGGGCCGGCATCACCATGAAGAAGATCATGATCAGACCGTGCGCGGTCGTGAACATGTTGTAGACGTTCGGATCGCCGAAGATCTGCATCCCCGGCTCCTGGAGCTCCATGCGCATCGCCACGGAGAGGCCGCCACCCACGATGCCCGCGATCACCGCGAAGATCAGGTAGAGGATGCCGATGTCCTTGTGGTTCGTCGAATAGACCCAACGTGTCCAACCCGTCGGGTGGCCGTGGGACGCATCGTGGTAAGCGGTGGCCATAGTGGCTCTCTCCGGTCAACGCTGGCGGCGCGGCACCATAGCCGCCTCCGCGCATCACTGAATGTTTGGTACGGCGCCCGTCAGTTGGACGCCACGTCCGTGGTCTTCTTGGCGCCATCCTCGAAGGTGGCGAGCAGCTGGTTGGCCGCGTCGATGTCGGTCTTGGCAGCCTCGACCCACTGGGTAAACTGCTCGTCGCTGACGGCGCGGATCTCGATCGGCATGTAGGCGTGCTGCAGGCCGCAGAGTTCCGAGCACTGGCCGTAGTAGACGCCGGCGGCGTTGGCCTTGAACCAGGACTCGTTGAGACGGCCCGGGATGGCGTCGATCTTCACGCCGAAGGACGGCATCGCGAAGGAGTGCATCACGTCGGCGCCGGTGACCTGGATGCGCACGACCTTGCCGACCGGAACCACCAGCGGGTAGTCGGTGGCGAGCAGGCGCGGCTGCTTGACCGGATCGGTGATGGCGTCCTCGGGGATCATGTTGCTGTCGAAGCTGATCGCCTCGAGATCCGGGTACTCGTAGCTCCAGTACCACTTGTTGCCTGTGACCTTCACGGTCACGTCGGCCTCGGGGATCGTCTGCTCCTCATAGAGCAAGCGGAAGGACGGGACGGCGATCACCAGCAGGATCAGCACCGGCGCGACCGTCCAGATGACCTCGATCATCGTGTTGTGCGCGGTGCGGGAGGGCACCGGGTTGGCCTTGGCGTTGAAGCGCACCATCACCACGATCAGGAGCGCCAGCACGAACAGCGTGACGGGCGTGATGATCCAGAAGGTGAAGCCGCCGAAGGTGTGGATGTCGGCCATCACCTGGCTGCCCGCCGGCTGCATGTAGGTGCCCCAGGGTTCGGGCTTGGCCGCACTCGCAGCCCCCGCGAAAAGGGCTGCTGCCGCCCCCGCTGCGAAGGCCATCAGGCGCTTGGAGAATTCAATCACGTTTCGGCTCCTTCACGACACCGACGGCAACGCGGGTTCCATCCGCGACAGGCCACACGGCGAACGACCATCCGATCCCGGTATCCGATCCAGCGCGCCGGCCCCCGGCACCGCCGCCCGGCCCGGCCACGCCCTTGCCAAACTCCCCGGCTCCTCATCGTCGCCCTCGCACCGTCGAGGAGGGCGGCACGGCTCACAGCCGGGTGGCCTTTGACATGGATCAAACCGACTGAGATGAACCACATGGACAGCGAGAGGGCAATGGGCCTATGGGGCACCCGATGCGGCAAATTTGCGCTGACGGAGGGACCACCCGGGCGGCCGGATTTTCCATTCGCCATGCGATCGGTATAGGGTCGTCGGGTCGGACGCCGCAGTTTTCGGCGATTCGCCGCGTGATCCTGATTGCCCAAAGAGTTTCCGCCCGAGGGTCTCGCAAACCCGGGCGCAGCAGCCTCCACCCGAGCGGGACGTCCAAACTGATGAAGCTGACGAAGACATTCCTTTCCACAGGGTTGGCCGCCCTTCTTGCCGTGGCGGCTTCGATTCCAGCGAATCAGGCCCACGCTCAAGGGGCGGTCCGATCGGCCTATGGGGACTGGCAGTTGCGATGCGACAAGCCGCCGGGGGCTCGCGAGGAGCAGTGCGCGCTGGTCCAGAACGTCACCGCCGAAGACCGCGACAACGTCGGGCTGTCGGTGATCGTGCTGAAGACCGCCGACAAGCAGGCCCGCATCCTGCGGGTGCTCGCTCCGCTCGGCGTGCTGATCCCGTCCGGCCTGGGGCTCCGGATCGACGACAAGGACATCGGCCGGGCCGGTTTCGTGCGGTGTCTCGCCAACGGCTGCTTCGCCGAGGTGGTGCTGGAGGACGACCTGATCAACCAGCTCTCGACCGGCACCCAGGCGACCTTCATCATCTTCCAGACCCCCGAGGAAGGCATCGGCATCCCGATCTCGCTGGCCGGCTTCAAGCAGGGATTCGACGCACTCCCTTAAGCCCCTGGCGTCACAGGTTTTTTCGCCGCACGGTAACGGAGTACCTGAAGGATGGCGCAGATCACCAGCGTGGACGACCTGCGTGCGCTCTACGGCGCGCCCGGCGAGCGCTCGGCACGCAAGCAGCTCGCCCGGTTGGACCGCCATGCACGGACGATCATTGGCTTGTCTCCTTTCTGCCTGCTCGCCACGTCGGGCGCGGACGGTCTTGGCGACGTGACGCCGAGGGGAGACGGCCCTGGCTTCGTCGCGGTGATGGACGACGTCACGATCGCCCTGCCCGACCGACCGGGCAACAACCGGCTGGATTCGCTCCTCAACATCCTGGAACGGCCGGGTGTCGGGCTCCTGTTCCTCGTCCCCGGTATCGACGAGACGCTGCGGGTCAACGGTTCTGCCGAGATCCGGACCGACAACGAGTTGCTCGCCCGCTTTCCGGTGGGCGGCAAGCTGCCGAAGTCCGTGCTGCTCATCCGTGTGCGCGAGGTCTACCTGCACTGCGCCAAGGCGCTGATGCGGTCCCGCCTGTGGGATCCGGCCGTCCAGGTGGATCGCGACGTGCTGCCGAGCATGGGCCAGATGCTGAAGGACCAGCTCGACCTCCCCCACGGCGAGAGCCAGGACGAGATGCTCGAGCGATACCGCGCCACGATGTACTGAACGAGGGTGCAAAGCGCGGCGGGCGTGCCTATGTTCGCTCCAAAGCACCCCAACGAACAGCTACGGATCCATGGCAACCGACACCACAGACCTCTTCGCCCTCACCGGGCTCGATCCCGACCGTGCCCGCGAGATCGTCGCCGATGCCGTCAGCGGCGCCGACGACGGCGAGCTCTACGTGGAACGGACGCAGAGCGAGGTGCTGGCCTTCGACAACGGCCGCCTGAAGACGGCGACCTACGAAGTCAGCCAGGGCTTCGGGCTGCGGGCAGTGGCCGGCGAAGCGGTCGGCTATGCGCATGCGGACGACGTTTCGGAGAAGGCGCTGCGGCGCGCCGCCTCCGCGGTCCGGGCGGTGTCATCCGGCCATTCGGGCGTGGTGGCCGAGGCGCCCCAGGCGACCAACCGCAAGCTCTATGGCGACGAGAACCCGCTGCTGGCGCCCGTGTTCGGGGACAAGGTCTCACTCTTGTCGGAGATTGACGCCTGGGCGCGGGCGCGCGATCCGCGGGTCCGGCAGGTGACGGCGTCGGTCGCCGGCAGCTACAAGATCGTGGAGATCCTGCGCGCCGACGGCACCCGGGTGCGCGACATCCGCCCGCTGGTGCGCATCAACGTGTCGCTCGTGGTCGGCGACGGCGACCGCCAGGAGACCGGCAGCCACGGCGAGGGCGCGCGCACCAGCTACGAGGCATTCATCTCGCCGGATCGCTGGCAGGCGTCGGTGGACGAGGCGCTGCGGCAGGCGCTCGTGAACCTGGAGGCCCGCCCGGCCCCGGCGGGCACCTTCGACGTGGTGCTCGGCCCGGGCTGGCCCGGCGTGCTCCTGCACGAGGCAGTCGGCCACGGCCTGGAAGGCGACTTCAACCGCAAGAAGACGTCCGCCTTCTCCGGGCTGATGGGCGAAATGGTCGCCTCCAAGGGCGTCACCATCGTCGACGACGGCACGGTACCGAACGCGCGCGGATCCATCACCGTGGACGACGAGGGCACGCCGTCCCAGTGCACCACGCTGATCGAGGACGGACGCCTCGTCGGCTATATGCAGGACCGGCAGAACGGCCGCCTGATGGGCGTCGGCACCACCGGCAACGGACGTCGGCAATCCTATGCGCACGTGCCGATGCCGCGGATGACCAACACCTACATGCTCGGCGGCTCCTCCACGCCGGAGGAGATCCTGGCCAGCGTCAAGGACGGCATCTTCGCCAAGTCCTTCTCCGGCGGGCAGGTCGACATCGTCTCCGGCAAGTTCGTGTTCGACTGCACGGAGGCCTACCGGATCCGCAACGGCCGCATCGAGGAGCCGATCAAGGGCGCCATGCTGATCGGCAACGGCCCGGACGCGATGACGCGCGTGCGCATGGTCGGCAACGACATGGCGCTCGATCCAGGCATCGGCACTTGCGGCAAGAACGGCCAGGGCGTTCCCGTCGGCGTCGGCCAGCCCTCGCTCCGGATCGACGCGGTGACGGTGGGCGGCACCCAGGCGTGACGCCCGGGCGCCGGCTCTTCCTCTTCGACATGGACGACGTGGTCTACACCTACGACCGCGCGGCGCGGATCCGCGTGATCGCGGCAGCGACGGGGCTCGCGCCCGGCCTGATCGAGGAGCGGATCTGGCTGAGCGGGTTCCAGGACGAGGCGGACGCGGGCCTCTACCCGACCGCGGAGGCCTATCTGGACGGCTGGCGGGAGCGGCTCGGCACGGCGATCTCGGCGGAACTCTGGACCGCCGCCCGCGCAGCCGGCATGACCCCGATCCCCGGCACGCTGGCGCTGCTCGACGCACTTTCGCGGCGCACGGAAGCCAGCATCGCGGTGCTCACCAACAACGGTCCGATGGTGGCGATCACCCGGCACCGGCTGGTGCCCGAGCTCGCGGCCCTGACCGGCGAGCGTTTCCTCGTTTCGTCCGCCTTCGGCACGCGCAAGCCCGATCCGGAGGTTTACCGCCGCGCACTTGCCCGGCTCGGCTACACCGCGAGCGCCGCCTTTTTCGTCGACGACCGGCCCGAAAACGTGGCCGGCGCGGCGACGGCCGGGCTCACCGCGCACCGCTTCACGACCCCGGACATGCTCTCTGCCGCCATCGCGAGTTTCGACGAGGCGCGCCGCTGAGCGGGATCGCGATCGTCGCTCCCTGTTCTGCCGATTGAACTCGGCTGCGGCTTCGTCTACCTCCGTCTCCATCTCCTGCGATCCGGCCGTTCCGTGCCGGCGCTCCCCACCGACGGACACTCCCTTGGCCCTCTCCGAATTCATGTCCGGCGAACTCGCCGCGCTCGCCCAGGTGATCTTCATCGACGTGGTGCTGGCCGGCGACAACGCCATCGTGGTCGGCATGGCCGCGGCCGGCGTCGACCGGAGCATCCGACGCAAGGTGATCTTCTGGGGCATCGGCGGCGCCGTCCTGCTGCGGATCATCTTCGCGCTGATCACCACTCAGCTTCTCGCTATCGTCGGGCTGACGCTGGCGGGCGGGGTATTGCTGCTCTGGGTGTGCTGGAAGATGTACCGCGAGATCCGCCACGGCGGGCAGGAGGAGCGCGACGCGGAGCGGGCGATCGACGACGATCCGATGAACGACGCGGCCGCGGGGGTGCAGAAGAAGACCTTTGGCCAGGCGATGGTGCAGATCATTCTCGCCGACGTCTCAATGTCGCTCGACAACGTGCTGGCGGTCGCCGGGGCGGCGCAGGAGCATCTCTGGGTGCTTGTCATCGGCCTTCTCCTCTCGGTGGGGCTGATGGGGGCGGCTGCGACGCTGATCGCAAACCTCCTGGCCAAGCACCGCTGGATCGCCTGGCTTGGCCTGCTTGTGATTTTGTATGTGGCGCTGAACATGATCTATCGTGGCTCGGCCGAGGTCGCGTGCATCGACGACCCCAACCAGATCGCCTGCGCCGAGCAACCCCTGAACGCGATCCGCTCGCAGCTGTTCGGGAACTGACCGGCCGGGCAAGCAAGGGACCCTCCGGACGATGAGTGAAACGCCCCATCGCCCGGCTCGTGCGGCCTTCACCGAGGGTTCGGTGATGCGCCACGTGGTGGTGATGACCGCCACCGGCTCGGTCGGGCTGATGGCGATCTTCGTCGTCGACGTGGTCAACCTCTTCTACATCTCGCTGCTCGGACACGAGGAACTGGCGGCGGCGATCGGCTATGCCGGCACCCTGCTGTTCTTCCTGATGTCGGTATCGATCGGCCTCTCAATCGGGGTCACGGCGAAGGTCTCCCGCTCGCTCGGCTCCGGCGACCGGGTGTCCGCGAGGCGGCAGGCGACGGCCGGGTCGGTGATCAGTTTTCTCGCCCTCGGCGCTGCAACCGCCGTGGTGATGCCGTTCCAGACGACCCTGCTCGCGGTGATGGGGGCAGAGGGTCGCACCCTTCAGATCGCCCACGAGTACCTGCTCATCGTGATGCCGGCGAACGGTCTGCTGGCGGTCGGCATGGCGCTGTCGGGTGTGCTGAGGGCCACGGGGGATGCCCGGCGCAGCATGTACGTGACGCTGACCGGGGCGATCGCGACCGCCGTGCTCGATCCGGTCTTCATCTTCGCCTTCGACCTCGGGGTCACCGGTGCCGCCATCGTCACCGTGATCTCGCGGGTGGTGATCGCGGCTGTGGGTCTGCACGGCGCGGGTGTCGTGCACGGCCTCCTGGAGCGACCGTCGGCGCGTGGCGTTCGGGTCGAGGCGCGGCCGCTGTTCGCGATCGCCTTCCCCGCCATCCTCACCAACCTCGCGACGCCCGTTGGAAACGCCTATGTCACGGCGGCCATTGCCGGCTACGGGGTGGAGGCGGTGGCGGCCTGGGCGGTGATCGGGCGGCTGTTCCCGCTCGCCTTCGGCGGGATTTTCGCGCTTTCCGGCGCGGTGGGCGGCATCTTCGGGCAGAACCTCGGCGCTGCGCGCTACGACCGGGTCGAGCAGACGCTGAAGGACAGCCTCACCTTCACGATGCTCTACGTTCTCGGAGTCTGGCTCGTGCTGGCCGTCGCCAGCGGGCCAATCGCCGATGTCTTCCAGGCGTCGGGCGAGGCGCGCGACCTCATTCGGTTCTTCTGCTTCTTCGTGGCGCCGACCTTCATCTTCACCGGCGCCCTCTTCGTGGCGAATGCCGCGTTTAACAACCTCGGCTTTCCCACCTACTCCACCCTCTTCAACTGGGGACGGTCGACGCTTGGGGTGATCCCCTTCTGCTACTTCGGGGCGAAGCTGGCCGGCGCAGAGGGCGTGCTGATCGGCTGGGGCGTCGGCTCGATCCCGTTCGGCGTCGGCGCGGTGCTGATCGCCTTCCGGTCGGTCCGCCGGATCGCCGCGTCCAAGGAGAACCCGGGGCCGCCGCCGGATCCGGCCATCAACCGGCCGGAGGTCCCGGCCTTCACCAGCGGTAAAGGTGGAACGGTGGTTTGAACGCGCGCGGAAGCATCAATGCTTGCATCGCGGGCGCGAACTCCTATTGTCCGGAAAGAATTCAAACAACCGGCGCTGGACGCATGAACCGTATCGAATTCCCCGGTGGCGGGGGCGAAGCGCAGATCCGATACCTGGACGGAGACTTCAAGATCATCCGCCCGGGCTCCTACGTGCGCTGTGCGATCTCCAACCGGCCGATTCTGATCCAGGACCTGAAGTACTGGAGCGTCGACCGGCAGGAAGCCTATGTGGACGCCGACGCCGCGCTGGAAGCCTACCGGCGGCACAACCGGATCTGACCCGGAACGCCGCCGCTCAGCGGCGGCCGCGGGCGAAGTCGGACCTCGCCTCCTCGATCAGCGCCCGGACGAAGCCCGGATCCTCGAAGACGCAATCGACCGCGAAGACATGGGCTCGAACGGCGAGTTCGGATCGGGCGGCGATCGCGCCGTGGCGCAGCCGCACCTCGTCCTTCTCCGTCGTCACCGGTTCCAGGTCGTCGGCGTCGGCGCGCTTCAGCACCCTGCGGGCGTCCTCGGTCGAAAAAGGATGGTGGTCGGGGAAGGAGACCGTGTCGACGACGTCGGCGCCGGCTTCACGCAGTGCGGTGTAGAACTTCTCGGGCCGACCGATGCCGGCGAAGGCCAGCACGCGCATGCCGCGGAACGCTTCGGGGTTGCGCGGTGCCAGACGGGCGCGGAGCACGGGCTTGGCCGCCCGCGATGCGGCCCGGACGACCTCGCCAGCCGCACTCCCCTCGCCCATCACCACGACGGCGCCGGCAGCGCGCATCTGCACCACCATCGGCGCGCGGAGCGGGCCGGAGGGGAGGCACCAACCGTTGCCGGCACCGGTCGCGGCGTCGATCACGACCATCGACAGCGTCTTGGCAAGGCCGGGGTTCTGGAAACCGTCGTCCATGATGCAGAGGTCGGCGTCGAGCGAGGCGAGAAGCGGGATCGCGGCCGCCCGATCACGGCTCACCACCGTCGGCGCTAGCCGGGCGAGCAGCATCGCCTCGTCGCCGACGTGGGCGGCGGTGTGGACCGCCTGGTCGATCAGCACCGGTCCGCTGAGAAAGCCGCGATAGCCGCGGGTCAGGAACACGGGCTTCAGACCCATTTCGATCGCGATCCGGGCGACGGCGAGCGCGGTCGGGGTCTTGCCGGCGCCGCCGGCCACGAAATTGCCGATGCAGATCACGGGGATCGGCGGGTGCTCGCCTTCCCGGGTCATGCGCTGGCGCGCCATGCTGGCGTAGAGCGCCGAAAGGGGCGACAGGACAAGCGCGGCGAGGCCGGTGCGCCGCCACCAGAAGTCCGGCGCCCTCATGGCCGTCCGCCGGCCGCCACCGCGGCGATCAGGGGCTGCAAGGCCTCGAAGGAGCGGTCGAGCGCGCCGGACAGGCGCTCGACGAGGGCGCTGGCGGCCGCGACCTGCGCCTCGCGGGCATGGCGATGATGGATCAGCCGTTCCGCTGCTTCCGCCAAGCCCGCGGCGTCCGGCACCATGGTCACGGCGCCATCGGCCAGCATGGTCGCGTAGATATCCCGAAAGTTGTCGACCTGCGGGCCGGTCACCACCGCGACGCCGAGCCGGGCCGGCTCGATCGGGTTGTGCCCGCCCTGCCCGACCAGCGAGCCGCCGACGAAAGCAACGGAGGCTAGACGATAGAAAGTGCCGAGTTCGCCCACCGTGTCGGCGACGTAGACAGCGGTGGTGCGTCCGGGAAGCGCGCCGGCGCTCCGCTGGCAGGCCTCCAGCCCTCGGCCGGTGGCCATCGCCATGACCGCGGCGCCGCGGGCCGGGTGGCGGGGCGCGATCACGAGCAACAGCCCGGGCACTCCCGGCGCCAGGCGTGCGTAGGCGTCGAGGACCTGCTCTTCCTCACCCTCGTGGGTGCTCGCCGCGAGCAGCACGGGGCGGTCGCCGATCGCCGCCTTGAGCGCGGCGTGAACCGGCCTTGCGGCCTCGGGCACGGGGGCGTCAAACTTGATGTTGCCGACGGCGCGCACATCGCGCACCCCGAGGCGGCGAAAGCGGTCGGCGTCCGCGTCGGACTGGGCCAGACAGAGCGCGACGCGGCCGAAGATCGCCGCGGCCACGCCGGAGAACCGGCTCCAGCCGCGATAGGAGCGGTCGGACATGCGGCCGTTGAGGATCGCCAGGGGCACTCCCCGGTCGGCCAGCCGCGCGACCGCTGCCGGCCAGATCTCGCTTTCCACGAACAGCGCCAGGCCGGGGTGCCAGGTGTCGAGGAAGCGGTCGATATAGGGCGCGAAGTCGAGCGGCACGAACTGGTGGACCACGCCCCGCAGCGCCTTGCGTTCGACGACGCCGGCGGAGGTCACCGTCACGGTGGTGAGCACCACGCCAAGCCCGCTGGCGGCCAGTCGCTCGACCAGCGGCAGGATCGCCACCGTCTCGCCGACGCTTGCGGCATGGACCCAGACGGTCGGTCCGCCGGTCCCCGCGCGATCGGCGACGCCGAGGCGCTCGCGCCAGCGGTCGGCGTGTTCCTTGCCGAACCGCCGGCGCAGCCCGACGATCAGCCGACCGATCGGCGATGCGACGCGCGTGACGCTCACATAGGCGGCAAGTAGACGGTCGCCCGAATCAGCCATTGTCGAACTTGGACCTCGCTCCCACCCGAGCGTAGGCACGCGCGGTGGCCCGGTCCAGTCCGTCCTTCACCCTCCCGCGGTAGGCGTCGATCTCCCCGTCCGGCAGGTCGGCGGGCACGAAGATCGGCTCCTCCATCACCAGCGCCGCCCGGCTGAACGGCAGGTTGATCGAGGCGCTGTCCCAGGAGTTCACGTCGATGTTGCGGCTGGTCGCGAAGGCGACGGGTATGATCGGGCGGCCCGAGTATTTGGCCATCAGCACGATGCCCGCGCCTGCCACCTTCGCCGGGCCCTTCGGCACGTCGGCGGTGAGGGCGACGCTCGCTCCCTCCTTCAGCGCACGCACCGTTTCACGAAAGCCGATCATCCCGCCCTTGCGGCGGACCTCGCGTACCGAACCGTGCGCGCCGGAGGCCCGGATCAGGCCGAGCCCCAGGCGTCGCACGGCGATGGCGTTCACCTCGGCCTCGGCGTGACGGGAGATCATCACCCGCACGTCCATGCCCTCCGGCCGGGCGAAGGGCATCATGAAATGCTGGCCGTGCCACATGGCGATGATGACGGGCGTCATGCCGGCCACCCGCTCGTAGAGGTCGGGCGGATCGAAGACGAAGCGGCTGGTGTGGCGCACCGTCTTCAGGTAGCCGGCCAGAAGGGTGCCGAGCGTCTGCTGCACCAGCGGAGAGCGGGTGATCCTGCGTCCGAGTTGCACCGGTCAGGCCCCTTCCGTTACGGCCGGTTCGCCCGCCCCGGAGAGCTGCGTGCGGTGGAGGTGGGCGTAGAGCCCGCCGGCAGCCAGCAGTTCGGCGTGTGTCCCCGTCTCCACCACCCGGCCCTCGTCCATCACGACGATCATGTCGGCCTTCTGCACGGTGGACAGGCGGTGGGCGATCATCAGCACGGTGCGGTTCCGGAACAGGCTGTCGAGGGCCGCCTGCACGCGCGCCTCGCTGTTGGCGTCGAGGGCGCTGGTCGGCTCGTCGAGGAGAAGGATGGGTGCGTTCTTCAGCATCGCCCGGGCGAAGGCGATGCGCTGCTTCTGGCCGCCGGAGAGCATGCCGCCGGCCTCGCCGACGCGCGTGTCGTAGCCCTGCGGCAGCGCCTCGATGAACTCGTGGGCGTCGGCGGCCCTGGCGGCAGCCATGACCTCGGCGTCGGAGGCGTCCGGGGTGCCGTAGGCGATGTTGGCGCGGACGGTGTCGTCGAACAGCACCGGATCCTGCGTTAACAACGCTGCGGCCGCGCGCACGCTGGTCAGCGTGGCGCGGGAAAGGTCCTGCCCGTCGATCAGGACGCGGCCCTCGCTCGGATCGTAGAAGCGGAGCACCAGGTTGAGCAGCGTTGACTTGCCCGCCCCGGAGGGTCCCACCAGGGCCACCTTGGCGCCGGGCTTCAGGTCGAGCGTGACGCCGTTCAGCACCGGCTTGCCCGTATCGTAGGAGAAGGTCACGTTCTCGAAGCGGATCGCGCCGCCGGAAACCTTCAGCGCCGTCGCGCCGTCGCGGTCCACCACCCGCGGCGCGACGTCGAGAATGGCGAAGACGCGGCGGGCGGCGATGATGCCCTCGGTCAGGACGTTCTGCAGGCCGGCGAGCGCCTTCAGCGGCTGGTAGATCAGCATGGCGGCGGCCATGAAGCCCATGAAGTCGCCGAGTGTCAGCCGACCCTCGATGCCCTGCCAGCCGCCGTAGAAGATCGCCGCCGCGAAGCCGACGCCGGAGAGCCCCTCGGTGAACGGACCGGTCATCGCGCGGGTGCGCTGGGTCGTCAGGTTGGCGTCGCGCGTCCGATCGATCACCGTGGCGGCGCGCGCGGTCTCGGCGGATTCCTGGTCGTAGGCCTTCACCACGCGGACGCCCTGCAGCATCTGGCTGACCATGGAGGCGATGTCGCCGGAGCCCGACAGCGCCTTCTTGACCGAGCCGTGCAGCTTCTTGCGCTGGCGGCCCATCAGGTAGACGGCGAGCGGCAGCGAGATCATCACCAGGCAGCCGAGCACCCAGTCCAGCCACAACATCGCAAAGACGAGCGCGATGGCAGTCAGCGCGTTCTTGATCAGCGCGGTCAGCGTCTGCGAGGCGGCGGCGTTCATCACCTGCGCGTCGGCGGAGAAGACGCTGACGAAGCGGGCGGAATGGCTGGCCTGCAGGAAGCCCAGGTCGGCGCGGGCGAGACGGCCGAACAGACGTTTGCGCAGTTCGGCGACAATCTCGCCAGAGATGCGCGCCTCGGTGATGCGGGTGTCGTATTCGGCCAGCGAGCGCAGCGCCATCGTGACGATCACGATGGCGGGGAGCATGTAGAGCACCGTGCGGTCCTTGGCCACGAAGATCTCGTCGGCCGCGGTCTGCATCAGGAACGGCAGCGCGCCGGTGGTGACCGCGCCGAACATCATCATCGCGAGCGACCGCAGCACGAGGAGTCGGCGCGGGAAGACGAATTCCCGGAGGATGCGCAGGACAACCTGGAAGCCGGTCTTGGTCTCGTCGCCGTCGAACCAGCCCGGCTCGGATGCCGGCGTCTGATCCGTCTTCGCGTCCGGCCCGCCGTCGGCGTTCGCCATGGTGATATTGGACATGGGGCGAGGGTTTACGACAAAAACGGCCGTTCCGCCACGTCCCACGATGGTCGAAGGACGCCTCGAAAGTACCGGGCCGGAGAGGATCGGTTCAGTCGGCCGACTGCGGGTTCAGCAGCCGGTGCAGGTGAACGATGAAATAGCGGACCTGCGCATGGTCGACGGTCGCCTGCGCGCGCTCCTTCCAGGCAGCGTGGGCGCTCGCGTAGTCCGGGAAGATGCCGACGATATCCAGCTTCGAAAGGTCGTTGAACTCCACGCCCTCGAGGGACGTGAGCTCGCCGCCGAAGACGAGGTGGAGAAGTTGCTTCTTCGGTGCTGTGGACATGCGGGCAAGGCTCCTGGACGGTCGCGGTGGTTCGTTGTCAGCTTGCAGTATGGTCGGCTTTCTCGGCGTCGGCGATGAGACCGACCGCCTCGGCTGCGAGTACGGGATGCGCGGCGACCAGTGCGCCGTGGCGCGGATGCGGCCTGTTGTAGAGGATCGGCGTGCCCGTGACGTCGAGCAGCCGGCCGCCCGCCTCGGCGAGCACGAGGTCGGCCGCGGCGATGTCCCAGTCGTGGGCGTTCGGCTTGGCAAGCGCGAGATCGAGCCGGCCGTCCGCCACCATGGCGATGCGGAGCGCCAGCGAGGCCACATAGCCGCCGTCAGGCATCGGGCCGAGCTTGTGCCGCAGGCGCGTCAGCAGCGCCGCCGGGCCGGCGACCTTGGCGCGGTGGATGCCGACGTGGCGCTCCATGGCGAGCGGCCGCCGGTTCAGCCAGGCGCCGCCGCCGGCCGTGGCGAAGAACACGTGGGCGCGGGTAGGCTGGATCAGCACGGCGGTGTCCGGCCTGCCCTTCTCCACCACGGCGAGCGAGATGGTCCACTCGTCGGAGCCGGCGAGGAAGCCGCGCGTGCCGTCGATCGGGTCCACCACGAACACGCGGCGGCGCTCCAGCCGGCCGGAATCGTCCTCGGTCTCCTCCGACAGCCAGCCGTAGTCCGGCCGGGCGGCGAGCAGGCGGTCCTTCAGGAAGCTGTCGACGGCGTAGTCGGCCTCGCTCACCGGCGAGGCGTTGTCCTTGTGCCAGACCTTCGGGTCCTGCCGGAAGAAGCCGAGCGCGATGTCGGCGGCGGCCTCGGCCGCGGAGGTCAGGAGGGCGAGGTCCTCGGCCATCGTGTCGTGATCAGCGGCCTGCAATGGTCAGCCCCTCGATGGCGATCGTGGGCGCCACGAAGGCGCTGCGGAACTCGATGTCGTTGGCCGGCACCAGGCGCGCGAACATGTCCTGGAGCTTGCCGGCGACGGTGATCTCGGCGACGGGATAGGCGATCTCGCCGTTCTCGATCCAGAAGCCGGACGCGCCGCGCGAGTAGTCGCCGGTCACCAGGTTGGCGCCGTGGCCGATGAAGTCGGTGACGTAGAGCCCCTCTCCGAGGTCCTTCATCAGCTCCGCCGGGGATTTCTCGCCGGGGTGGAACAGCACGTTGGTGGCGCTCGGCGAGGGGTTGCCGAGGCCGCGGGAGGCGCGGGCGTTGGAGGTGAGGCCGAGTTCGCGGGCGGTGGCGCTGTCGAGCAGCCAGGTCTGCAGCACGCCGTCGACGACGAGGTCCATCGTCTCCGGCGCCAAGCCCTCGCCGTCGAACGGGTGGGAGCCTGAAGAGCGCTTGCGCTTGGGGTCGTCGGTGATGCGGATGCCGGGCGCGAAGATACGCTCGCCCAGCTTGTCCTTGAGGAACGACGTCTTGCGGGCGATCGCCGAGCCGCTGATCGCGCCGACCAGCGCGCCGAGAATGCCCGTGGAAACCCGGGGATCGTAGACGATGGCGGCGGTCTGCGTGTCGATCTTGCGCGGGTTGAGGCGCTTCACGGCGCGTTCTCCGGCGCGCTGGCCCACCCACTCCGGCGTCTCCAGGTCGGCCAGATGCGAGCGGCTGGCGTATTCCCAATCACGCTCCATGCCGGTGCCCTCGCCCGCGATCACGGAGACGCTGTGGCCGTGGCGCGAGGTCTCGTAGGAGCCGAGGAAGCCGTGCGAGGTGACGAGCGCGACACCGGCGCGGCTCCAGTAGGCGCTCGCCCCGCCGGAGTTGGTGACGCCTGGAACAGCACGCGCGGCGTCCTCGGTCGCCACGGCACGGGCGACCACGGCTTCGGTGTCGGTCACCGCCTCGTCCAACAATTCCAGGTCCGGAAAGGAGCGGGTCAGGCGATCGGCGTCCGCGAGTCCGGCGTAGCGGTCCGGCGGGGCCACCCTGGCCATGGCGACGGCGCGCTCGGCCAGTTCGGTGACGTCGGCGCCCAGCGTCGCGGAAACGGTCGCGTGGCGATCGCCGACGAAGACGCGCAGGCCGAAGTCCTCGGATTCGGAGTGCTCGACCTTCTCGGTCTTGCCGAGCCGGACGGAGACGACTTGGTTGACGGCCCGGATGGCGACGGCGTCCGCGGCGTCGGCGCCGGCTTTCCGCGCCGCGTCCACGAGACGGGTCGCCTGCGCCTCAAGCGCGGAACGGTCGACGAGTTCGGTCATGGCTCGGGAATCCTCGGGGAATGCAAGGGTTTCTTACGGCGTTGCAGCAAGACGGACAAGGCCGCATGCCGCTTGGCGGCGGGGTTTCCTCGGGCATGTGGGAAACCTCACTGCGGGGGTAAAGGGGCATGTCGCCGCAAGGGTTGATCCCGAGCATTCGAACGACCCTGTTCAGCTCCCGCTAACCCTTTCATCCAGCTTGGTTTTCGTTAACCGCGTCCATTAAGCCTATCAGCCCACCGGCCGCGCTACCGTCCAGTTCGAAGGGTCCAACCCAAAGCGCACGCAAGCCGCCCGAGACCCTTCCTGACAAGAGATGCGTGACAAAGAGTGAGGGACGGCCATGACCGCCGCCAAGCCCGCCTGGAACGGCAAACCCCTTCGGATCGATCCGCACGCCCTGCCGGCGCGCTACACCGTTCCGACACCGGGCAGCACGGACGCGGCGGTCTACCTCGACACCCGCGGCGTGGTGGTCAAGCGCCGCCTGTCCGGTCTGCCGCTGACGCTGAGCCTGCCGATCGCGGCCTACGAGGGCGTGGCGGTCCGGCTCACGGTGGAGGGCGCGCTCGGGCTCGTCGCTTCCGTGGAACTGATGCACCGCGACCCACAGCTCTGCCTGCCGCTCGCCGTGACGCGGGACATCGACGACGCGGCTTGCGACTGGCGGGCGTGGTCTGACGCGCTGTCGCTTCCGATGTATCTGATCGAGGCCGACGGCCGGGTCGTGAGGGTCCAGAAGCCTACCGAGATCGCGCTCGACAAGTCGACCCCGCGCCGCCGGATCGGCATGCTGGCCCACCGGCGGCCGCGCTTCCTGGTCCGCCGCCGCGTCGGCAAGGCCGGGCCGATGCCGGTGCTCACCGGCTGGCGCGAGATCATCGCGCCCGAGTGACGCCGGTCAGATCGAGCCGATCGCCGCGTCGACCAGCAATCCCACGAACAGCAGCCAGCCGGCCTCACGGTTGGACTTGAAGAGCGCCAGGCAGAGGCCGCCGTCGTTCATGTTGAAACGCGCCACCTGCCAGGCGAGGTGGGCGCCGAAGCCGAACGCGCCGATATAGGCGAAAATGCCCGCCTGGGCGGTGATGATCGCGCCGAGCGCCATCAGCACCGAGAGCGCATAGCAGAACGCCAGGAAGCCCAACGACTTGTCGCCGAAGGTTCGCGCCGTGGATCCAAGCCCGATGAGGGCGTCGTCCTCGCGATCCTGGTGGGCGTAGATGGTGTCGTAGCCGACCGTCCAGGACACCGCCGCGAGATAGAGCAGCACCGGCGGCAGCGCGAGACCGCCGAAGGTCGCCGCCCAGCCCATCAGTGCGCCCCAGGAAAACGCCAGTCCCAGAATCACTTGGGGAAAACCGGTGATGCGCTTCATGAACGGGTAGATCGCCACGACGGACAGCGAGGCGATGCCGAGCAGGATCGCATAGAGGTTGAACTGGATCAGCACCACGAAGCCGATCAGTGCCTGCAGCACCATGAAGCCGAGCGCACCCTCCACCGTCACGCGGCCGGACGGGATCGGCCGCAGCAGCGTCCGGCCGACCTTGGCGTCGATATCACGGTCGACGATGTCGTTGTAGGTGCAGCCCGCCCCGCGCATCACCACCGAGCCGACCAGGAAGAGCAGCAGGTGCCAGAGGTTAGGCAGCGGCTCCCCGGCCGCGCCGGTCGCCAGCGCCAGCGACCACCAGCATGGCCACAAGAGCAGCCACCACCCGATCGGACGATCCAGACGGGCGAGTTGGGCGTAGGGCTTTGCCCAGGAGGGGGCATAGGCGTCCACCCAGTTGCCGCGGGGTGCGTCGGGGATGGTGGGGCTCGGTCGATCGGTCATGCCACGGGTTTAGCGGGGATTCTTCCGACATGCGAGAGGTCGCGGAGCCGGGGAAGACCGGCCGCGGAGCCTTCCCCTCCCCCCGAGCCCATGCTAGAGGCCCGCCACGCTCGAAAAACCCTCGCGGAGGCCCGAACCCCATGCATGTGCTCCTGATCGGCTCGGGCGGGCGCGAGCATGCGCTGGCGGTGAAGCTGAAGCAGTCGCCGCTGCTCACCCGGCTGTCCTGCGCACCCGGCAACGCCGGCATCGCCGCGGTCGCCGAGATCGCGCCGCTGGACCCCGCGGACCATGCGGCCGTGATCGCCTTCTGCCGGCGCGAGGATGTCGGCCTTGTGGTGGTCGGGCCGGAGGCGCCTCTCGTCGCCGGGCTGGTCGACGATCTCGCCGCCGCCGGCATCGCCGCGTTCGGCCCGAGCAAGGCGGCCGCGCAGCTTGAAGGCTCGAAGGGCTACACCAAGGATCTCTGCGCGGAAGCCGACATCCCGACCGCCGCCTATGGACGCTTCACCACCCAAGCCGACGCGGAGGCCTACGTGCGGGCGAAGGGTGCGCCGATCGTCGTCAAGGCCGACGGGCTCGCCGCCGGCAAGGGCGTGGTCGTCGCCGAGACGCTGGACGAGGCGCTCGCCGCCGTCGCTGCCTGCTTCGAGGGGGCGTTCGGCGCCGCCGGGGCCGAGGTCGTGGTGGAGGAGATGCTCCGCGGCGAGGAAGCCTCGTTCTTCGCGCTCTCGGACGGCGAGACTGCCATCCCGCTCGCCGCGGCGCAGGACCACAAGCGCGCGTTCGATGGCGACACCGGGCCGAACACCGGCGGGATGGGCGCCTATTCGCCCGCGCCGATCGTCGACGAGGCGATGGCCGAGCAGATCATGGTGGAGATCATCCACCCCACCGTCGCCGCCATGAAGCGGCGCGGAACGCCGTTCAAGGGCGTGCTCTTCGCCGGCCTGATGATCACGGCGGAGGGGCCGAAGCTGATCGAGTACAACGCCCGCTTCGGCGACCCGGAGACCGAGGTGGTGCTGCCGCGCATGCAAAGCGACCTGCTCGCCCTCCTGTTGGCGAGCGTGGAGGGCCGGCTCGCCGGCACGACGGCGCGCTTCTCCGATGAGACCGCACTCACTGTGGTGATGGCTGCCAAGGGCTATCCCGGTCCCTATGCCAAGGGCAGCGTCATCGAGAACCTCGACGCTGCCGAAGCACTCGGCGCCACCGTCTACCACGCCGGAACAGCCCACGCCGACGGCCGCCTCGTCGCCACCGGCGGCCGCGTCCTCGCGGTCACCGCCCTCGGGTCCAGCGTCCGCGACGCCCAGTCCCGCGCCTATGCCGCCGTCGACGCCATCCACTGGCCCGACGGCTTCTGCCGCCGCGACATCGGCTGGCGCGCGGCAGCGCGGGAGGGGTGAGTGAAAGCGCAAATCGGAGTTGTACTTTCTCTAATTATGGTTGAACATTATCCGTCAAACTACGATGTCGGAGCTGGGCATCATGACGGTGGTCAACCATCCTGAACCTGGAACTATCGTTCGGGTCGATCTCAATGAAGGTTTTCGAGCCCCAGAAATGACGAAAAGACGACCTTCAGTCGTCCTTTCTCCCTCTCAACCTGGACGTTCCGGTCTTTGCACCATCGTGCCGCTCAGCACCACGCGTCCACGGATATTGCTGCCGCACCACCTTGAGATTGAACTCGAACCTCCATTGCCCCATCCGTACTCCGAACGGGTGATGTGGCTCAAAGGCGATATCGTCCTTACCGTGGCTTTTCATAGACTGCGTCTGCTTTTCGACCGGTGGGAAGGTGGGCAGCGGGTCTACGATGTTCGAGTTTTGGACCCGGATGTTCTTGCAAAGATCCGGACGTGCGTACGCCACGGCCTTGGGTTGTAAACTTGACAAGTAACACCGGTTCACCTACATTCGATTTTGTCGCCGGTCATTCCGGCATTTAAGTCCAGAGCAATCTGGCCGTTCCGGACCGATGATCGCAAATCGACTGGAATGCCTGCAAGGCCCCGCTCTGGCGGGGTTTTGCTTTTTCGGCCGTTTGTCCTAGCTTGGCCCCATGCTCAACCCCTCCCCCTCCCCCCGGATAGGCCTCGCACTCGGCGGCGGCGGTGCGCGGGGACTGGCGCATGTGCATGTGCTGGAGGCGCTCGACGAGATGGGTCTGCCGGTGGCGGCGATCACGGGCACTTCGATCGGGGCGATCATCGGGGCGGGGTACGCGGCCGGACTGTCGGGGCGTGAGGTGCGGGAGACCGTCTCGGCCTCGTTCGCAAAGTCGGCCGACGTGTGGGCCAAGATCTGGCAACTCCGGCCGAAGTCCTTCTCCGACCTGTTCGGCGGCGGTCTCGTCCAGTTCGACGCGGAGAAGACGCTGGAACTGTTCCTGCCGCCCGCCGTTCCGGACGACTTCGCCGCGCTCCGGATCCCCTACGCGGTCGTCGCGGCCGACTTTTATGCCTGCCAGGAGGTGGAGATCTCCAGCGGCCCGCTGCGCAAGGCGATCGCTGCCTCGATCGCGCTGCCGATCGTGTTCCGGCCGGTGGAGCTCGACGGGCGGGTGCTGATCGACGGCGGCGTGGTCAATCCGCTGCCGTTCGACAAACTTCCGGTTGACGTCGACCTCGTGATCGCGGTGGACGTGGTCGGCATGCCCGTCCGGCCGCCGAACCGGCCGGTGCCGAACGCCACGGAGAGCATCTTCGGCGCCAGCCAGATCCTGATGCAGACGGTGATCGCGGAGAAGCTGAAGTCCCGGGCGCCGGACGTGCTGATCCGGCCGCCGGTCGACCTCTTCCGCGTGCTCGACTTCCTCAAGGCGACGGCCATCCTGAAGTCGACCGCCGTCGTGAAGGACGACGTGAAGCGTCAGGTCGAGGCGGCTCTCGAGGCGCGGACGACAGCGTAAAGCCGCCGTCGGCAGCCTAGCTCCGGCGCTGTGCGAAGAACCCCTTCAACAGCGCCGCCGCTTCGCTTTCGGCGAGCCCGGAGTAGACCTCCGGGGCGTGGTGGCAGGTGGGGCTGGCGTAGAGCCGCACGCCGTGATCCACCGCGCCGCCCTTCGGGTCGCCCGCTCCATAATAGAGCCGGCGGATGCGCGCGAAGGAGATCGCCGCCGCGCACATCGGGCACGGCTCCAGCGTCACGTAGAGATCGCAACCGACCAGCCGCTCGCTGCCCCGGCGCGCCGCCGCCTCGCGGATCGCCAGCAATTCGGCATGGGCGGTGGGGTCGCGCGCCTCCAGCGTGCGATTGCCGGCGCGGGCGATCTCCTGCCCGTCGAGCACCACGACGGCGCCGACCGGAACCTCGCCGCGGGCCGCCGCCGAGCGCGCCTCGGCGAGCGCGATCTCCATCCAGCCGGAGGCGGTGGCATCCGTCACGATCCTCGTTCCTTCCCTCGCGTTTCCCTGCTATTGGCGTGCCATGAAGACACCCAAGCAAACAACCCCCGCCGAACCGGAACGGATCGCCAAGGTTATGGCGCGCGCCGGCCTCTGCTCGCGCCGCGACGCGGAGGTGTGGATCGCCGACGGCCGCGTCAACGTCAACGGCCGCGTGCTGGACACGCCGGCCTTCACCGTCAAGCCCGACGACGTGGTGCTGGTGGACGGCAAGCCGCTGCCGACGCGCGAGCGGACCCGGCTGTGGCTCTACCACAAGCCGCGCGGCCTGGTGACCACCAACCGCGACCCCGAAGGCCGCCAGACGGTGTTCGAGACGCTGCCGGAAACGCTGCCGCGCGTGGTGTCTGTGGGCCGGCTCGACATCAATACGGAAGGTCTGCTGCTGCTCACCAACGACGGCGGGCTCGCCCGGGTGCTGGAGCTGCCCGCCACCGGCTGGCTCCGCCGCTACCGGGTGCGCGCGCATGGCGACATCGACCAGCCGGCGCTCGACAAGCTGCGCGACGGCGTCGCCATCGATGGCATCCTCTACGGCGCGATCGAGGCCACCTTCGACCGCCGTCAGGGCGACAACGTCTGGCTCACGGTCGGTCTGCGCGAAGGCAAGAACCGGGAGGTGAAGAACATCCTCGGCTACCTCGGCCTGGACGTGACCAGGCTGATCCGCGTCTCCTTCGGGCCGTTCCAGCTGGGCGACCTTGCCGAGGGCGCCATCTCCGAGGTGCCGCGCCGCATCCTGCGCGACCAGCTGGGCGACCGTCTGGTAGAGGAGGCGGGTGCCGACTTCGAAGCGCGCGAGGACGACCGCAAGCCGCAGATGCCGGTGCGCACGGCGGGCATCGCCGAAGCGCCGCGCGGGGACCGCACCGTCGTCAAGCGCGAGCGCCGGACGCCGGACGCTCGCTCGACGCGGCGGCGGCACGAGGCGGATCTCGCCCACGAGGAGGAGGCCCGGTCGGCCGAGCCGCGGCGCGCGCCGAACGCTTCGCGGTCCAAGCTCGCCGTCAAGGCCGGCCTGCCGACACGGCCCGCCAAGGCTTCCGCCCGTCAGGCGACCCGCGCAGAGATCGCCGCCGCCAAGCGCGTCCGGCGCAGCGACGACACGGTGGTCGAGCGCCGCGAGCGCAGCCCGCGCGACGAGGCGCCGGTTGCGCGCCCCCCGCGCGCCGAGAGGCCCGTCCGCTCCGCCGAAGACCGTGCGGCGCGGCCGGCCCGCCCTCCCCGACGGGAGGACCGCGGCCCCGATGCCCGGCAGACGCGCCCGGCCCGCGACGATCGCCCCCGGCGGGAGGAACGCCCCGCGCAGGAGGGACGGCCAGCGCGTGCGCAGGATCCTCGGTCCGCGCGGAGTGATCGGCCGGGCCGCTCCCGAACCGACGATCGCCCCGCCCGCGCCGATCGGCCGGCCCGCGACGATCGCCCCGCCCGTTCCGAGCGGCCGTCCGATGGACGGCCCGCGCGGCCGCATGCCGGTGCCGCCCGCCCGGAAAGACCGGCTGGCGGTCGTTCGGACGTCCGAACCGATCGCAACACCCGGCCGGACCGCGACCGCCCGCCCCGGCGCGCCGACGAGCGGCCGGAGCGCGCTCCCCGCGCCGCGGATGACCGCACCGGTCGCCCGCCACGGCGAACGGAGGATCGACCCGATCGTGCACCGCGAACGCGCGAGGATCGTCCGCCGAGGCGGACGGAGGATCGCACTGATCGGCCTGCGCGCCGCACCGACGAGCGCCCGCCCCGGCGCGCCGACGACCGTCCGGAGCGGGCACCGCGCTCGCGCGACGATCGTCCGCCCGCCCGCGCCGAGCGCACGGCGGGTGCGCGCCCTCCCCGGGACGGCGATCGACCGCGCGGCGCCGGCGGTCCGGGCGGGCCGAAGGGACCGCGCGGACCCAAGGGTCCCCGCGGTGGCAAGGGCGGACCGAAGGCGGGGGGCCGCAGTGCGGATCGTCGGCGGTAGGTTCCGGGGCAGCGCGCTCGCCGGTCCGCCAGCGGGATCGATGGCGATCCGGCCGACGTCGGACCGCCTTCGCGAAAGCCTGTTCAACATCCTGGAGCACGGCCAGACGCGCGTCCTCGACGGTGCGCGCGTGATCGATCTCTTCGCCGGAACGGGCGCCCTCGGCTTCGAGGCGATGAGCCGCGGCGCCAAGGCCTGCCTCTTCGTGGAGGAGGCGGCCGAGGCGCGCGGCCTGATCCGCCACAACCAGGAGAGCCTCGGGCTGACCGGAACCACGCGCCTGTTCCGGCGCGACGCCACCCGGATGGGCCCGGTCGGAACGGCCGAGCCCTACACTCTCGCCTTTCTTGATCCACCCTACGGCAAGGGGCTTGCCGAGCCCGCGCTCGCCAGCCTCGCCGCAGGCGGCTGGCTGGCGCCGGGCGCCGTCGTCGTGGTCGAGGAGACAGCCAAAGCGGAGATCGGCTGGCCCGAAGGCTTCAGCGTCACCGACCGGCGCGACTACGGCGAAACGGCCGTCCACTTCGCGCGCTTCGCGGTGTAGACGTCTCCCCGCCTCGCTCGTCAGGCGGCGCGCATCTCGCCGACGAAGGTGTTGACCTCGCGATTGAGCCTTGCCGCCTGCTCGTTCAGGGTCTGGGAGAGCTGCATCAGGCTGGCCGCCGACGACCCGGTCATCCCGGCCGCCTGCCGAACCACGGCGACAGCGGCCGACACCTCGCGTGTCGAACCGGCGGCTTGCGCCACGGAGGCCGCGATGTCGCCGGTCACGGCCGACTGGCTCTGGATGCCGGAGACGACCTCGCGGGTCATGTCCGTACCGCGGCCGATCGACTCGCCGATGCGCTGGAAGGTGGTCGACGTCTTGGCCGTCGCGGATCGGATCTCGTTGACCTTCGCCTGGATGTCGCCGGTCGCCTTGGCCGTTTCCTGCGCGAGTTCCTTGACCTCCGCGGCGACGATGGCGAAGCCCCGTCCGGCTTCGCCGGCGCGCGCGGCCTCGATGGTGGCGTTGAGCGCAAGCAGATTGGTCTGGGCGGCGATCTCGGTGATCAGCGCCATAACGCCGTCGATGCGGTCGGCGGCCGTAACCAGCGCCAGGACGTCCTGGCGAGCGTGATCGGCGTTGTCGCGGGCTTCCTCCAGGAACTCGGAGGCCTGCCCGACCTGGCCGACCAGATTGCCGACTGCGCTGGCCAGTTCATCCGTCGCCTGGGCGATGCCGGTGATGCTGCCGGCGGCCTGATCTGCGGAATGGTTGACCATGGCGGCCTGCTGATTGGCTTCCTCGGCCATATCCGTCAGGCCGTTGGCCGCCGTCGCCACCTCTTCGGCGACGCCGGTCATGCCCTCGACCAGCGTGGCGGCACGCGCCAGGAACTGGTCCACGGCGATCGCCTTGCGCCGGTCCGCGCCGGCTTGAATCTCCTGCTGGGCCTCCCGCTCGCGTCGGAACCGCTCCATCTCCGCCAACGTATCGCGGAGAGGGCGAAGCGGCGGGCCATGGTGCCGATCTCGTTGCGCAGGTCCTGGTAGGGGATCGCCGTGTCCAGTTCGCCGCGTCCGAGCGCGACCAGCGTTTCGGCGACACTCGTGACCTGCCGGGCGATCGACCGGGCGATCACCAGCACCATCAGCGCCGCAGCGGCCAGCGTGACCAGCACGGCGATCGCCTCGATCATGGCTACGCTGAGGAGGCCGTCGACGCGGGCCGCCACCAGCCGGTCGAACTCGGCATTGGCCCCGCTCCAGAGCGTGCGCAGACCTTCCTGCGTCTCATGCTCGGCCGGTTCGATCACAGCGGCGCCGTCCGCCAGAGGCTTTCCGTCCATAACCGCCGCGACAAAGGGAGACGACGTCGCGAGGAAGGCTTCGGACGCCGACACCGCCGCTTCCATCGGCGCGCGGATCGGCGCGGCAAGGCTGCCGTCCGGATTGCCGTCGATGGCCAGCGCCAGCGACCGGCGCAGATCGGCCAGACCGGACCGGTAGTTCGCATCCGCCGCGATCACCGAGCGGACGACGTCGTGCGACGGCGGACCGGCGGTGGCATGGGCGGCCTCGACAGCCTGGTGAATCTGGTCGGCCATGTCGGCCATCAGCGGGATGCGGAAGACCAGAGCGTCCATCAGGTAGTAGGTGTCGAGATTGGGATCCAAGGTCATGTTGGAATGGTCGGATATGGCCTGGATCAGGACCTTGCCCGTGGACAGCTGGAGCCGGAGGTCGCCACTCTTGATGGCGGCCACGAACTGGTCGATGGGCTCGGTGTCGCCGCGGGCCTGCCGAACCCATTCGCGCAAGCCTGCCGATTCCAACCGGCCCAGCGAGCCCTGCAGTTCAGGCGTCAGCTGACCTTCCTGCGTCAGCGCCATCGAGTAGGTGTTCCAGACGTCGGCCAGCAGACGTGATCCTTCCCGTTCCCGCGACGAGAAATCCACCGTGCCAGCGACCTGGATGATCAGAAGATAGCCCAAGAGCACGATCGGCACGGCCATGACCGCACCCACGACGCCGATTCGCGTCGCAAAACGCATGCGTGAAAGCATGGAAACCCTCCCCCCGGAAGCTTCGTCTTCGCAACATATGCGTAAAAGACTGCGCTATTTACGAGGTAGGAGTGTTAAAGTTGCATGAGAGAGAGGGTTTATAATCGTGCCCGGCTTTCACGGAAACAAATCGGTTCAGCGGCGCCCGAACAGGCGCTCGATGTCCTGCAGCTTCAGTTCGATGAACGTCGGGCGTCCGTGGTTGCACTGTCCGGCGGCGGGGGTCGCCTCCATTTCCCGCAGAAGTGCGTCCATTTCCTCCGGTTTCAGGCGTCGGCCCGCCCGCACGGAGCCGTGACAGGCCATGGTCGCGGCGACATGATCGAGCCGCTCGCGCAGGCGGGTCGCCTGATCCCACTCGGCCAGGTCATCCGCAATGTCACGGACCAGTCCGCCGACGTCCGTGCGGCCGAGCAGCGCCGGGACTTCCCGGATCGCGACGGCGCCGGGGCCGAAGCTCTCCAGCACCAGGCCGAGCTCGGCGAGTTCTTCGGCGCGCTCCAGAAGCCGGTCGGCATCCTCCTCCGGCAGGTCGACGATCTCCGGGATCAGCATCAGCTGGGTGGCGACGCGGCCCTCCAGTTCCTTCTTCAGCCGCTCGTAGACGAGCCGCTCATGGGCGGCGTGCTGGTCGACGATGACCAGTCCCTCCGCGGTCTGGGCGACGATGTAGGTCTCGTGGATCTGCGCGCGCGGTGCGCCGAGCGGTCGGGCGGTGCGGTCGGGCGGCAGGTCGGCCGCGTTCGCGCGGCTGTCGGCCGAAACGGAATTCGTCACCGCCTCGAAGCTCGCCTGCGCATTGTCGGAGAAGCCGAAGGGCCGCGGCGGGGGGGCGTCGTCCTCCAGCGGACGGTCCGGCGCGTTGCGCCAGTCGAAGGCCGCCGGCCGCTCCGCAAAGGACGCGCTCGACGACCAGGTCTGCCGCCGGGTTGCACTGAGGACGCTGTCGGCAAGGGCGTCCAGCGTCGCACCGGCATGCGTGGTGGAGGCCTTGGCGGTCACCGCCGCATGCGCCTGCCGAAGCGCGCCGACGATCAGGCCGCGCACCAGCCCGGGGTCGCGGAAGCGTACATCGGCCTTCGACGGGTGGACGTTGACGTCGACCTCGTGCGGGTCGAGGTCGACGAAGAGCACCGCGGCGGGGAAGCGGTCGCGGGCCATCACGTCCGCATAGCCGGCCCGGATGGCGCCGAGCAGCAGCTTGTCGCGCACCGGGCGGCCGTTGACGAAAACGAACTGGCTGAGCGCGTTGGCCTTCTGGAAGGTGCCGAGGCCGGCGAGGCCGGTCAGGCGCACGCCTTCGCGCAGGGCATCCAGGGGGATGGCGTTCTCGGTGAATTCGCGGCCCATCACCTGTGCGATCCGCTCGACGAAGGCCCCAGCACCGACCCCGGGCAGGTCGAGCGGCGAGCGGTCGGACCCCGACAGCTGGAAGCGCACGGCCGGGTGCGCGAGCGCTAGGCGCTTGACGATCTCCGTCACGGCGCCGGCCTCGGCACGGTCGGACTTCAGGAACTTGAGGCGAGCCGGCGTCGCGAAGAAGAGGTTGCGAACCTCGATCCGGGTGCCCCTGGTCAATCCCACCGGTCGGGCGTCGCCCTTCTCGCCGCCGGAGACGGAGAGCGTCCAGCCGTGCGGTTCGCTCTCGTGGCGGGTCTCGATCGCCAGTTCCGCCACCGAGCCGATCGAGGGAAGCGCCTCGCCCCGGAACCCGAGCGTGCGGATGTCGAGGAGGTCGTCCTCCTGGAGCTTGGAGGTGCAGTGCCGCTCCACCGCCAGGAGGAGGTCGGCGCGGCTCATGCCGCAGCCGTCGTCGGTGACTCGGATCAGCGTCTTGCCGCCGCCGGCCGTCACGACCTCGACGCGGCGGGCGCCGGCGTCGATGGCGTTCTCGACGAGTTCCTTCACCACGCTCGCCGGCCGTTCCACGACCTCGCCGGCGGCGATGCGGTTGATGGTGCCTTCTGAAAGTTGACGGACGGCCATGGGGTCCTCGATTGGCCGGCGATCATGGCGGATTCGCGGGCCGCATGAAACAACCCTCGGCCTTCTCCGGACTTGACGTCGGAGGCCCCCGCCCCTATCGCCTCGTCATATGCAGACCGTACCCTTCGTCACCGGGCTTTCGGCCCTCGCGCCGCGCATCGACGGCATCATCTGCGACGTCTGGGGCGTGCTCCACAACGGCGTCGTCGGCTACGGCGAGGCAGCGAACGCGTTGCAGCGCTTCCGCGAGACGACCGGCCGGCCGGTCGTGCTGCTCACCAACGCGCCGCGTCCGGCCTTCGAAATCGAGAAGATGCTGGCCCGCTTCGGCATCGCCCGCGACGCCTATGACACCATCGTCACATCCGGTGACGTGTGCCGGACGCTCCTCAAGCGCGAGGGCGATCGGGGCGCCTACCACATCGGGCCCGGCCGCGACCTGCCGCTGTTCGACGGGCTCAAGCTCCGGCTGGTTCCGCGCGAGGACGCCGACCTCGTCGTCTGCACCGGCCTGTTCGACGACGACACGGAAACGGCGGAGGACTATCGCGCGAGCTTCGAGGGGCTGATCCGGCGGGGCCTGACCTTCGTCTGCGCCAACCCGGACATCGTGGTGGAGCGGGGCGACCGGCTCGTCTATTGCGCCGGGGCGCTCGCCCAGCTCTATGCGGAGATGGGCGGCGACGTCGTGCTCGTCGGCAAGCCGCACAAGCCGGTCTATGACGTGGCGATCGAGACGTTGGAGGAATTGGCGGAACACCCGGTCGCCCGGGACCGCATCCTGGCGATCGGCGACGCGCTGCCGACCGACGTGCGTGGCGGTTGGGGCCAGGGGCTGCAGGTGCTGCTGGTGACCGCCGGCATCCACGCGGCGGATTTCGGGCCGGCGGACCATCCGGACCCGGCGCTGGTCGCCAAGCGGCTGGCGATCGAGGGGATCGCCGTCACCGCGGCCATCCCCCGACTTGCCTGGTAGAGACGTTTCTCAGAAGTACGCGTCGATGTCGTTCTGGCTGACGCCTTCGCCCTTGTGCTGCGGACCGTGCAGGATCAGCTCGCGGCGACGGCGCTCCTCGGCCGTCTCCTCCTTGGGTGCGTCCTCGATCTTCATGATCTTCAGCTTGTCGACCAGACGCGAGATGCGCTCGTCGAGGTGACTGAGCGTCTGCACGACCTTGGAGATGCGCTGGCCGGTGATGTCCTGGAAGGAGCAGGCCTCGAAGATGGCGACGATCTTCTCGTTGACCGTGTTCTGATAGCCTTCCACATCGGCGGGATCGGCGCCCATGATCTCCTCGGCCGCCGACATGATGGTGTTGGTGGCGTCCTCGGTGGCCTCCACGATGGCGTCAAGTTCACGCCCCGCGGCCGGGATCCTGTCCTGGCGGACGTCCGCCAGTTGAAGTTCGGAGAGTTCCGTCTTCATCGACGAGATCTCCCGCGCCATCTCGCCGAGTTCCGTGTAGATGGAGTTGTCCAACGTCTTGAAGAAAGACTGGAAGGACTCAGCCATGATCTCGGCCAGGCGCATAACATCATCCAGCGAGACGTCATCGCTCTTGCGCTCGTTGCGCAAGTAGTCGATGACGCGGGCCGCGTGCTCCGCCGTCATGGTGCTCATAGACGCAATTCCCCGTTCGGACCCGACGCGTTGCGGCGACGGCTCCCTCTCCTCACCTGCATTGAACGAGACGGTCGGGGCCGCGTACGTCCCCGGCTTGTCCCTTGTCGTCAGACGCCGAACACCGCCTCGATCTTGCCCTTCAACGTCTGTGCGTTGAACGGCTTCACGATGTAGTTGTTCACGCCTGCCTTCTTGGCGGCGATGACGTTCTCGGTCTTGGATTCGGCCGTCACCATGATGAATGGCGTCTTGGCCAGACCGGTGTCGGCGCGCACCTGCTTGAGGAGCTCGTAGCCGGTCATCGGCTCCATGTTCCAGTCCGAGATGACCAGGCCGTATCTGCGCTCGCGCATCTTGCCCAGGGCTTCCGTGCCGTCGGCAGCCTCGTCTACGTCCTCGAAGCCGAGCTGCTTCAGGAGGTTCCGAATGATTCGGATCATGGTCTTGTAGTCGTCGACCACGAGAACCGGGATCGAGGTGTCCAGGGCCATCGTCTACTCCAAACAGGCCTCGTCGCGCGACGAGAGCGACGCGGCGACAATCATTTCGTGAGGTCTGCGGCAAATCCCCGAAACCGGTGACTTCCCGCTCTCAGGATTGAAGCTACCTCACGGACCTGAAAAGTCAGTTAATCCGTGATCTTCCCGACCGCCCGGACCCTCATGACGTGCTTCAACGAATTGTTCACCTTGTCGCAGCGACCATCGGTTACCTTGCGTAGGCGGGGAAACCCGGGCACTTCCTTGATCCAGATTTCTACTGCTGAAGGAAGAGGACAATGGCATTTCACGAGATCACGGCCTATTGCTTCGAAGATCTCAGTGTCGGTATGCGCGAGACCTATCTGAAGACCGTTCTGGACAGTGACGTGATCGGCTTTGCCCAGATCTCCGGCGATCGCAACCCGATCCACCTGTCCGAGCACTTCGCCGCCCGCACCCGTTTCGGCGGGCGGATCGCCCACGGCCTCTACACCGCCAGCCTGATCTCGGCCATTCTCGGCATGCGGCTGCCCGGACCTGGCGCCGTCTACCTCTCGCAGACGCTGAAATTCAAGGCGCCGGTGCGGATCGGCGACGTGATCGAGGTGTCGGTGGAGGTCGTCGAACTCATCGAGAAGGGCGCGCGGGTGCGGCTGGCCTGCGAGGCGCGGGTCGACACCAACGTGGTGCTGGAGGGCGAGGCGGTGGTGATGGTGCCGCGCAAGGCGGACCTGCCGGCCGGCGCGCTGCTCCCGGGATGACCTTGCTGCTGCCGACTTGACCTTGCGACGACTTCCCGGCACGGTCCCGCCCGATCGTTTCCCTTCCCCCAGGCGTTCATGTCCGGCAGTCCTTCCTTTGTTTCGGCCCGGTTTCCGGACATTCCCTCCGGCCTTCTCGGCGGTGTCGTCGCGATCGGAAACTTCGACGGGATGCATCGCGGGCACCAGGCGGTGCTAGCGGCCGCCATGGATCGCGCCGCGGAGGCCGACGGTCCAGCGGTCGCGCTGACGTTCGAGCCCCACCCGCGCGAGGTCTTCCGACCGGACGAGCCGGTGTTCCGTCTGACGCCGCCTGCCGCGAAGGCCCGCGTCGCGGCTGCGCTCGGTCTCTCCGGGCTCGTCACCGTGGACTTCACGCGCGACTTCGCCGCCCGTTCGGCCGACGCCTTCGTGTCGGAGGTGCTCGTCGGAGCGCTCAAGACCAAGGGCGTGACGGTCGGCTGGAACTTCCATTTCGGCAAGGGCCGGGCCGGTACGCCCGCCATGCTGTTCGGCGAAGGCGAACGGCTGGGCTTTGCGGTCGACGTGGTGGAGGCCTTCACCGACGAGGGCGGCGAGGCGGTTTCCTCCAGCCGCATCCGCTCCCTGCTCGCCGACGGCCTGATCGGCGAAGCGGCGGGGCTGCTCGGCTATCGCTGGTTCTTCGAGGCCGAGGTGGTCCACGGCGACAAGCGCGGGCGGACGATCGGCTATCCTACCGCCAACATGCGCCTGCCCGCGTCGGTCCGGTTGGCGCACGGGATCTATGCCGTCGCCATCGAACTCGACGGCGAGCGTCACCACGGCGTCGCCAGCTTCGGCCGCCGTCCCACCTTCGACAACGGCGCGCCGGTGTTCGAAACCTTCGTTTTCGACTTCACAGGCGACCTCTACGGCAAGACGGCAGTCGTCACGCCGGTCAGCTACCTCCGTCCGGAGATGCGCTTCGACAGCGTCGAGGCGCTGATCGCGCAGATGGACCAGGACAGCGCCGAAGCCCGCGCCATCCTGCAGACCGCCCAACCGCTGACACCGCTCGACCGCGCGCTGCTGTTCGGGTGAGGGTCAGGTGAAGAGCGAACCGTCTGCCGGGTCGTGGATCCGCAACACGGTGATCGCGTCGGAATGCCGGTGAACCGGATTGATCAGGAAGTTGAACGCACCGATCCGTGCCGCGGACGGAACCTTCAGCATCGCGCTGCGCCCGCTCGTCAGCCACGCGTCTCCGATCGGCTGGGAGTACTGCCACGTGCGCGGACCCGGCCCGGCCCAGTCCGAGGGAAGGACGGACACTTCGACCTCCTCCCGCGACACCGTTCGGGGCACACGGATCTCAAGCAGCTTGTAGCCGTCCGGGACGACGAACTCGGCGTTCGACAGACGCCTCTTCACCTCGTCGAATGCCGTTTGCGGTTCGTCGGCCGTATATACGATCGGCGTGCCGCGCGTGTGCCATCGACCGGCGGAGACAAGTCCGCCGCGACCGCTCAGGTCCGTGTAGTTGGAATAACGCCAGACAAGGAGAATGAGGTCCTCAGGCTGCAATCCCATGATCGATCCGCATCAGCATCTCTTCGACGAATCGGGCACCCGTCTCCGTCGTAAGATATGCGAAGGGAGTACGACCATCCAGTTGTTCACTGGGAAGACGCAACCATAAAAAAGCCTTTTCGCGGTTTGCGAAGACCCGCTCGGCCAAGGCTACGATCCGGGCCAGCCTTACCGCACGGTCCGATTGCTCCGGGGACAGCCGGCCGTCGTCGTCCTGCCCGAGCCCAGATACCGACAGCCCCACGATCCTGCTGATCTCGTCGGGTTTGACGCCGGCCGTCACCATGGACGCGACGATATTCGCCGGCAGTCGGAACGCGGCGGGATCGTCCGTCACCGTGAGCTCCGCAAGGGCTTCAATTCTCTTGAATTCGCTGGCGGCCATGTCTCATCCCGCAGTCCTGCCAAGGCGGCTTGCAACTGCCGCGGGCGCAAGCAGACTAGAACGACCGTGGTTACGGCTTCCTAAAGATAGGCCGGTCGGGCCTTTATGGCGAGTCCCCTGATCCGGACCTCCCCACTCCCGCCTTTATTTCCCCGCTCGTTCCCGCTAGAACACCGCGCCATGTGCACACAGCCGGTGAACGCCTTGCCTTTGCTGCCTCTGGCGCGAATTAGCCGCCCGGCCTCGACGCGTCGCGCCTGACCGGCGCGCCGTCGGGGTCCGGGAGTTGACGCCCGCTTGCGAAGGCTTTGCCGCGCGCTGCCGCCGCAAGGCCGAACCCGACACGAATTTCCGAGCACCCGAGACCCGCCATGACCGACCGTCCCGAGACCCAGGGCCGCGACTATTCCGAAACGCTCTACCTGCCCAAGACCGAGTTTCCGATGCGCGCCGGCCTGCCGCAGAAGGAGCCGGCGCTGATCGAGCGGTGGGACCGGATGGACCTCTACCGCCGCCTGCGCGAAAGCGCGGCGGGCCGGGAAAAATACGTCCTCCACGACGGCCCTCCCTACGCCAACGGCCACCTGCACATCGGCCACGCCCTCAACAAGATCCTGAAGGACGTGATCACCCGCTCCATGCAGATGCTTGGCAAGGACTCGAACTATGTTCCCGGCTGGGACTGCCACGGCCTTCCCATCGAGTGGAAGGTGGAGGAGAGCTACCGCGCCGCCGGCAAGAACAAGGACGAGGTTCCGATCAACGACTTCCGCGCGGAATGCCGGGCCTATGCCGAGCACTGGATCGGCGTGCAGGCGGCCGAGTTCCGCCGGCTTGGCGTGGAGGGCGACTTCAAGCGCCCCTACACCACCATGGCCTTCGACGCGGAGGCGGTGATCGCCGAGGAGCTCCTGAAGTTCGCCACCTCCGGCCAGCTCTACCGCGGCTCCAAGCCGGTGATGTGGTCGGTGGTGGAGAAGACCGCGCTCGCCGAGGCGGAAGTCGAGTACCAGGACTACCAGTCCGACACGATCTGGGTGAAGTTCCCGGTGACGTCCGTGCGCGGCGTGCCGCGGGTGGTCTATGACGACGCCACTCCGGCGGAGAAGGCGCGCGCGGGCTGGCCGGCGCTTCTGGTCGGCGCGAACGTGGTGATCTGGACGACCACGCCGTGGACGATTCCCGGCAACCGGGCGATCAGCTACAGCCACAAGATCTCCTACGGCCTCTACGAGGTCACCGACGCGTCGGAGAACAACTGGGCCAAGGTCGGCGACCGGCTGATCCTCGCGGACGCGCTCGCCGAGAGCGTCATGAAGCAGGCCAAGGTGACCAGCTTCGAGCGGCGCTCCGACATCTCGGCCGAGATGCTCCGCTCCATCGTCACCGCCCATCCGCTGCGGGGGCTCGACGGCGGCTACGGCTTCGACGTGCCGATGCTCGACGGCGAGCACGTCACCGACGACGCCGGCACCGGCTTCGTCCACACCGCGCCCGGCCACGGCCGCGAGGACTTCGAGATCTGGATGGACCAGGCGCGCAACCTCGCCGCCCGTGGCATCGACGTCACCATCCCCTTCACCGTGGACGACGACGGCTTCTTCACCAAGGACGCGCCGGGTTTCACCGGCAAGCGCGTGATCACCGACAAGGGCGAGAAGGGCGACGCCAACCAGGCGGTCATCGACGCGCTGGCCGCTGCCGGCGCGATGGTGGCGCGCGGCCGCCTCAAGCACCAGTATCCGCACTCCTGGCGCTCCAAGAAGCCGGTGATCTTCCGCAACACGCCGCAGTGGTTCATCCACATGGACCGCGACATCGCCGGCGAGGGCGACACATTGCGCGCCCGCTCGCTGAACGCGATTGACGCGACGCGCTTCGTGCCGGCGGCCGGGCAGAACCGCCTGAAGTCGATGATCGAGAACCGGCCGGACTGGGTGATGAGCCGCCAGCGGGCCTGGGGCGTGCCGATCGCGGTGTTCCGCAACACCGAGACCGGCGCCCTGATCCCCGGGCCGGAGTTCGACCGCAACGACGAGTACGTGGCGCGGCTTAAGCAGGCCTTCGCCGCGGAAGGCGCCGATGCGTGGTTCGCGGAGGGTGCGAAGGAGCGCTTCCTCGCCGGCTTCGTCAACGATCTCGCCGCCTGGGAACAGGTGCGCGACATCCTCGACGTCTGGTTCGATTCGGGCTCCACGCACGCCTTCTGCCTGGAGCACCGGCCGGACCTGAAGTGGCCCGCCGACCTCTACCTGGAAGGCTCCGACCAGCATCGCGGCTGGTTCCACTCCTCGCTCCTGGAAAGCTGCGGCACCCGTGGCCGCGCGCCCTACGACGCCGTGCTCACCCACGGCTTCGTGCTCGACGAGGAAGGGCGCAAGATGTCGAAGTCGCTCGGCAACACGACGACCCCGCAGGAGGTCATCGAGAAGTCGGGCGCAGACATCCTGCGGCTCTGGGTGGTGTCGACCGACTATTCGGACGACCTCAGGATCGGCAAGAAGATCCTCGACACCAACACCGACGCCTACCGCAAGATCCGCAACACGCTCCGCTGGATGCTCGGCACGCTCGCCCACTTCGACGGCACCGCCGTCGACGTGAAGGACATGCCGGAGTTGGAGCGGCTGATGCTGCACCGCTTGTCGGAGCTCGACGGCCTGGTCCGCCAGGCCTACCTCGACTTCGACTTCAAGCGGATCACCGCCCAGCTCATGCACTTCATGACGGTGGAGCTCTCCGCCTTCTACTTCGACGTCCGCAAGGACGCGCTCTACTGCGACGCGCCGTCGAGCGTGAAGCGGAAGGCCGCGCTCTACGTGGTCGACCGGCTGTTCGACTGTCTCGTGAAGTGGCTGGCGCCGATGCTTCCCTTCACCATGGAGGAGGCTTGGCTCGACCGGCATCCGGGTGACGACGTGTCGGTGCACCTGACGCTGTTCCCCACGGTTCCGGCCGCGTGGCAGGACGCCGCCCTCGCCGAGAAGTGGGCGAAGATCCGCAAGGTCCGCCGCGTCGTCACCGGCGCGCTGGAGGTGGAGCGCGCCGCCAAGCGCATCGGCTCGTCGCTGGAGGCGGCTCCGGTCGTCCACGTCGCCGACCCGGATCTGTTTTCGGCATTGGACGGGCTCGACTTCGCGGAAATCTGCATCACGTCGCAAATCTCGGTGACCAGCGATCCCGCCCCGGCGGACGCATTCCGGCTCGACGATGTCGCCGAGGTCGCGGTGGTTCCGGGCCGTGCGACCGGCACCAAGTGCGCGCGCTCCTGGAAGGTGCTGCCGGAGGTCGGGACCGACCCGGACTATCCGGATCTCACGCTCCGCGATGCGGCGGCGATGCGCGAGATCGAGGCGCTGAGGAGCGCGGCGGCGGAATGACCGACGCCGCCGATGCCGCCGCGGGCGGGCGATTCGCCCGCCTCGGGCTCACCGTCGCCGCGGCCGGCGCTGTGCTCGACCAGGCGACCAAGCTCTGGATCATGCACGGCACGGACCTGCCCGACGGCGGGCAGATCTCCGTCCTGCCGGTGCTCGACCTGGTGCTCGCCTGGAACCACGGCATCTCCTACGGGCTGTTCCAGCAGGACGGCGCGCTCGGCAAGTGGCTCCTGATCGCCTTCACCTTCGTCGCCACGATCGTGCTCGGCGTCTGGATGCTGCGCACCGACCGGCGGCTGGTGGCAGTCAGCCTCGGGTTGATCGTCGGCGGGGCGGTCGGCAACCTGATCGACCGCGTGGTCTACGGGGCGGTGGTCGACTTCGTCTATTTCCACGTGCTCGACTTCAGCTGGTACGTGTTCAATCTGGCGGACACCTGGATCGTTGCGGGGGTTGTCGGGCTCCTGTATGACTCGTTCCGCCCCGGCCATACCGACGCCGCAAAGGGCCGCTAGCGGCTGACGTCATGCATGGGCGGGAAGCGTCCCGTCGGAGCGGGCATCACGAGCCGCCGGTCACGGGGCGAGACGAGGGCGAACGGGACCCGATGATGAACAGCACTTCTTGGACGCGTCTGGCCGCAGTGGCCGTCCTCGGTTCCAGCCTCGCCGGCTGCGCCGCCATGGGTACCACGGTCGATGAAGACGACCCGGAGACCGAGGTCCCCAACGTCTCGATGGGCCGCTCCATCATGGAGAGCCTCGGGGCCGTCCCGTCCCGGCGCACGCCGATCAACTACTCGCCGCGCGCTCCGCTGGTCGTGCCGCCGAGCACGGAGGCGTTGGCGCCGCCGGAGGATCCGAACCGGGTGGCGAGTCTTGCCGACTGGCCGGTCGATCCGGAGATCGCCACCGCCCGCCGGCTGCGCGCCGCGGAGAAGCGCGATGCGGAACGCGGCGACGATGCGCTGCTGTCGCCGTCCGAACTCCTCGCCACGCGCGTCCCGCCGACCGACACCAGCCTACGCCGCGCCGGCGACAGCGGCTACGATCCGGCCCGGCCGCTGATGCCGAGCCAGCTCAAGGGCATGCCGATGACCGCGCAAGCCCAGGGCCCCTACGAGCCGACCACCGGTACCCCGCGCCGTCGCGCGCTGGTGGAACCGCCCGTGGAGTACCTGACCCCGGCCCCCGGCCAGCCCGTCGCCCTGCCCGATCCGGATGCGGACCCGAAGAAGAAGAAGGGCCTGTTCAGCTGGTTCGGCTGGTAACAGCTCGCACCCGAAACGCATCAAGCCGCGGCATCGTCCGCGGCTTTTTCATGCGCTCCAGCCGTGACCCATCCGCATTCCTGACGCTCCGCTGACGGAAAGTTCATTTCCTTCCGGCCAGGTCACTCTATCTTTCGCCACCATCGGGCCGTGTCCTTTAGGGCCGCAGCAGTTTTTCGGGCGTCGACAAGCGGCGCCCAACCGGAGACGCTTCATGACGGCTTCCGCCGCCTTCACCCGTTGCGCGTTTGTTTCGGTCGCGCTTCTCCTTTCTCCGCCCGCTCTGGCCGATGTCGGCGCGCCGCCGGTGATCGGGCCGGACGTGACGTCCTTTGAGCTGGCGAACGGTCTCGACGTGGTGGTGATCCCCGATCATAGGGCACCGGTCGTCACCCACATGATCTGGTATCAGGTCGGATCGGCCGACGAGCCGGAGGGCAAGACGGGGATCGCGCACTTCCTGGAACACCTGATGTTCAAGGGCACGTCCACCTATCCTGAGGGCGAGTTCTCGCGCGTCGTCGGCGAGATCGGCGGCGAGGAGAACGCCTTCACCACGGCCGACTACACCGCCTACTACCAGCGCGTCGCCAAGGAGAAGCTGGAGCTGGTGATGGGCTACGAGGCCGACCGGATGGCGAACCTCGTGCTCACCGACGAGAACGTCATCCCCGAACGCAAGGTGATCCTGGAGGAGCGCGCAATGCGCGTGGAGGCCGAACCCGGCGCCCAGCTCGGCAACGCGGTCGATTCCGTCCTCTACCTCCGCCACCCCTACGGCGTGCCGGTGATCGGTTGGCGGGAGGACATGGAGAAGCTCTCCAAAGAGGACGCCATCGCCTTCTACGACCGCTTCTACACGCCGAACAACGCGGTGCTGGTGGTGGCCGGCGACGTCACGGCCGACGAGGTGCGCGGGCTTGCCGAGAAGACCTACGGCGCGGTGCCGCGGCGGGCCGAGCCGCCCGCGCGCGACCGGCTGGATGCCCGGATCCTCGACATCCCGCGCGAAGTCAGCCACGCCGATCCGAAGGTGATGCAGGAGAGCGTGCGGATCTCCTGGCTCGCGCCGTCCTACCGGCTTGCCGAGGGCGATCAGGGCCATGCGCTTGATCTCCTCGCCGAGACGCTGGGCGGCGGCATGACCAGTATCCTCTTCCGCGACCTCGTCATCGACCAGAAGCTGGCGACCTCGGTGGGCGCCTACTACAACTCCTCCGCCTGGGACATGGGCAGCTTTACCGTCTACGCCGCCCCGCGCGACGGGGTGACGCTGGAGGCGATGCGCGCCGCGCTGATGACGTCCCTCGACAACGCCATCCGCAACCGGCTCACCGAGGAAGAGATCGGCCGCGCCAAGGCCCGGCTGGAGGCCGACACGATTTATGCGCAGGACAGCCAGGTCGCGCTCGCCCGGATCTTCGGCACCGAGCTGATCACCGGCGGCACGGTGGAGGACGTCCAGTCCTGGCCTGCCCACATTCGGGCCGTGCCGATCGCGGCCGTGCGGGAGGCCGCCGCCTTCCTGGCGCCGGAGCGGTCGGTGACCGGCTACCTGCGCAAGGCCTCGCCTGGCGAGCGTTCCTGATCTCCCCGTTTCCCAAATTCCGAGTGACGCCCATGTCCTTCTTCCTCCGCTTGCCCGCCGTCCGGCGGACCCTCGCCGCCGCTGTCGGGCTTTTCGTAGCCGTGCTGCCGCTCCAGGCACTCGCGACCGAGGTCCAGGAGGTGGTCAGCCCGGGCGGCATCCGCGCCTGGCTCGTCTCAGACGACACCGTGCCACTGATCGCGATGGACTTCGCCTTCCGGGGCGGCACCGCGCAGGATCCGGATGGCAAGCCGGGGGTGGCCAACCTCCTGTCCGGCCTGATCGACGAAGGCGCCGGTGATCTCGATTCGGCCGAGTTCCAGCGCCGGATGGAGGCGATCGCCCTCCGGATGGGCTTCGACGCGGATCGCGACGCGTTCCAGGGCTCCGTCGCCACGCTCGCCGCGCGGCGCGACGAGGCGTTCGAGCTGGTGGCACTGGCCATCACCCGGCCGCGGCTCGACCCGGAGCCGATCGACCGCATGCGGTCGCAGATCGCCGCGGGCCTTCGTTCGCAGCAGACCGATCCGGACTGGATCGCGAGCCGGCTGTTCATGGAGAAGACCTTCCCCGACCATCCCTACGGCCGGCCGTCCGACGGCACGCCCGAGAGCCTTGCCGCCATCACCCGCGACGACCTTTCGGCCTTCCATGCCGCGACTTTCGCGCAGGACAACCTCGTTGTCGGCGTCGTCGGGGCGATCAGCGCCGAGGAATTGGCGCCGCTGCTCGACAAGACCTTCGGCGGGCTGCCGAAGACGTCCCGGCTGAAGCCGGTTGCCGACGTGGCTCCGGTCGTCGGCGAACGGATCACCGGCACCCTCCCCAACCCGCAGACGGTCATCCGATTCGGCGCGCCGGGGGTGAAGCGCATGGATCCGGACTTCATGGCCGCCTACGTCATGAACCACATCCTCGGCGGCGGCACCTTCTCGTCGCGGCTCTACAACGAGATCCGCGAAAAGCGCGGCCTCGCCTACTCCGTGTGGAGCGGCGTGGTCAGCTATCGCCACGCCGGCCTGTTCATGGCGGGGACCTCCACCGGCGCCGCGCAGGCGGACCAGACGGTGGAGTTGATGAGGGCCGAGCTTCAGAAGATGGCGGCCGAAGGTCCGACCGAAAAGGAACTCGCCGACGCCAAGACCTACCTCACCGGCAACTACGCGCTCCGCTTCGACGCGTCCGGCAAGATCGCCGAGCAGCTGGTGGGGCTGCAGCTGGAAGGCCTGCCGATCGACTACTTCGCCACGCGCAACCAGCTGGTGGAGGCGGTTACGCTCGAACAGGTGAAGGCGGTGGCGGCGAAAATGCTGGCCGGTCCGCTGACCGTGGTTACCGTCGGGCCGCCACAGGGCTGACGTCGGTTCGCCGGCCCGGAGGGTGCCGGTCAGCGGCGGGCGCGAACCTGCGTCCAAGGCGGCGCGCCTGCTGCGGGGGCAGCGGCCGGCCGGGGTGCAGCAGCGCTACCCTGCCCCGCTGCCGGCTGCGGCTGCGGGGTAGGCGCGGACTGTTGCTGTGGCTGGCTTGCGACCGCGGCACCGCCCGGCTGGGCTGCGAGAATCTCCGGGCGCACCTGGCGCGGGGCGGAGAACAGGTTGCCCTGGGCGAGCTTGACCTCGAATTCCAGGAGGTCCACCACCTGCGCCTCGGCCTCGACGCGGTCGACGACCAGCGTGAAGCCCTTGCGGCCGAGGTGGCCGTTGAGGTCGGCCGGGTGGATGTCGCCGCCGCCGAGCGGAGCGCGGCCGAGCAGGCGGTCGGCGGAGATCTTCAGGGTGCGGAAGCCGACATCGAAGAGCTGCTGGAACTCGAGCCGCAGGTCCGAGACGTGGTCGATTGAGAAGCGGTAGCCAAGGTCGGAGAGCGTCGCCAGGCTCTCCATCTCCAGCGGGCCCATGTCGGTCACCGCCTCGTGGGTGAACTCGAACTGGACGAGGTCGGCCAGAGGCTTGTTCTGGCTGAGGAAGGTGTGGAACTCGCGGAAGAAGGTGGGGTCGACGAGGCTGGAGACCGCCAGGTTGACGAACAGCCCCATCTCGCGGTTGCGCGTGGTCAGGCGCTTCAGGATCTGGAACGAGCGGATCACCTGGAAGGTGTCGAGCTTCGGCATCATCCGGCGGTATTCGGCGGCCGGGATGAACTCGCCGGCGGGGATCAGGCGGCCGTCGGCGCCGCGCAGGCGCGTCAGCACCTCGTAGTAGCGGACCTTGCGCTGCGGCAGCGTCACGATCGGCTGCAGGTGCACCTCGATGCGCTCGGCGCGGATGGCGGTCTCCACCTCGCGCTCGAAGGGCGTGGGAATGCGCGGCGGTTCGGGCGCGGGCGGCGGGGCGACGACGACCGGCGGCGGCACCCCGGGGCCGGCCAGCGGCCCGAGGCCATGGCTGCGGCCGGCCGGCTCGACCTGGACCGGCGGCGCTTCGAAGCGCGGCTCGACGCGGGTCTCGCGCTCCATGCGCGGCGGCGCGGGGGGAGCCGGCGGCGGCGGGGGGGCCATTGCGGCAGGCGCGGGGACATGCGTCGGCGTGTGGATCACCTCGACACGCTGGTAGGCCGGCTGGGGCGGCGGCGGGGCCGGCTGCGCCTGGATGTAGGGGGCCGGTGCGGTCTCGAAGCGCGGCTGCGGCGGCGCGGGAGGGTCGTAGCGCGGCGGCGCCTGCGGCTGCGGCGGCGGATCGAAGCGGGACGCGGAAATGCGCGGCTGCGGCTGCGGCTCGAATCGCGGCTGCGGGGGCGGCAGGCGGTTCGCCTCCAGCTTGTGGCTGACGTCGTCGAGGCGGCGGTCGAAGCGCGCCTCCACGTCGGCGAGCGCGTCGGCCACCTGCTTCATCAGCGTGCCGACGACCTCGATCTCCACCGCGAGCGCCTCGTTCTCCTGGCGGATCCGCTCCGGCAGACCGGTCTCCAGGCGCGACAGGCGCGAGGCGATGTTGTCGACCTCGGTGTTGACGTCGCCGGCCACCGCCGAGATCTCGGAGATGCGGGCCTCCAGCCACTTGCGGTCGCGGGTGCGTTCGCCCTGCACATGGAGCAGGGCAAGCCCGAACAGGGCGACCAGGCCGAGCGCGGCGGACTGTCCGAGCGGGAAGTCGAACTGCAGGTTCAGGACGACCGCGATCGAGACGGCGGTCACCACCATCGCCATGACGATGAGAATAGTCGACAGACGGCTCATCGCCGCTCCACTCCAATGACGTAGGCTACGAATCGCGCCCGTACTCACCGGAATCCAAGGGTTAATCGGAGGTAAACTCAACCGGTTTCCGTTCTCGCCGCGTGCATGGACGGGGATAACGACATTGCCGCCACAGAGGGGCTTGACCTTCCATCTGCTGGAAGGCGCATCCCTGGGGGCGATGGGCCCCCGGGGCCTACCCTCCAGGAGACGACCATGATCGATCTGAAAGTCAGCGGAATGACCTGCGGCGGATGCGTGCGCGCGGTGGAAAAGGCGGTGGCCCGTACCGATGCCAAGGCCAGCGTTTCGGTGGACCTGCCGACCGGCGTCGTGCGGATCGAGAGCGAGCGGCCGCGGGCGGACTTCGCCTCGGCGATCGAGGCGGCGGGATACGACGTGGAGCCTGCCTAAAGCTTCGTCAATTCCGCATCCGGCAACGGATTGTTTACCATGGCGCGGCGACATTCAGGGGAAGCAGAGCGCGGAAGGATTCCGCGTTGCCCTCGCAAGGATTGCTCCCGATGGATGCCGCCCCGCGCTCCTCGTCGGCGCTACGTGTGCTGATCGCTGACGCCGACGCCGACGCCAGGTCCGTTCTCCGCTCCGCGCTCGAGGAGCGAATCGCTCGCCCCCTCATGGTGATGGAAACCGGCGACGCGGCCTCCGCCCGCGTGCTCGCGGCGGGCCGGAACTTCGACGTGATCGCCGCCGACCTCGCCACTCTCGGCGGGCCGCACGCCCTGACGCCGCTCCTGTCGGCGGCCGGGGACACCACCCTCTACGCCCTCGGACCGTCGGAGGACGTGACGTCCGCCGTCACCGCCGTGCAGGTCGGGGCTGCCGACTACCTTTCCAAGCCGCTCGACGGAGCGGCCTTCGCCCGGCGGGTGGAGCGCCAGTTCGGCCAGAGCGAGGCGGTCCACGCGGAAGGCTTCGACGGCATGCTCGGCCGGTCGGAGTCCATGCGGACGCTGTTCGAGGCGGTCGGGCGCGTGGCGCCGTCGCTCGCGCCGGTGTTCGTCAGCGGTCCGACGGGTTCGGGCAAGTCGACGCTTGCCCGCGTGATTCACGGCCGGTCGCGCCGCAAGCACGGCCCATTCGTCGAGGTCGACTGCACGGGCCAGGAGAGTGTGGCCCTTTGCGACACGCTGGCGGCAATCGGCGGCGCCTTCGATCGGGCGCACGGCGGCACGCTGCATCTGAAGGAAATCTCCCGCCTGTCGCCCGCGGTCCAGGCGCTGCTGCTCCGGCTGGTCGACAGCGGGGAAGTGCTGGGCTCCGGCGTCCGCCGGCGCCTTTCGGTTCGGCTCGTCGTCTCCACGTCGGAGGCGGTGCAGGACGGCAAGGTCCCGGGCACGCTGAAGCCCGATCTCTACTTCCGCCTGGCCGTGCTGCCGCTGCGGCTGCCGGCGCTCGCCGCGCGCACCGAGGACATTCCGCTGATCGCGCTGGAAGCGCTGCGCCGTGCCGCGCGCGAACGCGGCGCCCGCTCGATCCGGCTTCTGCCGGCGGCGGAGAGCGCGCTGATGGCCTTCGGCTGGCCGGACAACGTCGCCGGGCTGAAACGGGCTTGCGAGACGCTGGCGGAACATGCCGTCAACGGCGTGATCGGGCCGGAGGCGGTTGCGGCCGTGCTCGCGCCGGCCGGCTTCGTCGCCCGCACGGAAGCCACCGGCGCCGCGCAGCGGCCCATCATCGTCCGGCCGCTCCACCTGGAGGAGGCCCGCATCATCGAGGAGGCGATCGCCGCCTTCGACGGCAATATCGCCCGGGCGGCGGCGGCGCTGCAGATCAGTCCGTCGACGATCTACCGCAAGCGCCGTGGGCGCGAGGGATCAGAAGCCGGCTATGCGGAGTCGGCCGCCGGCTGACGCAGGCCGGGATAGCGCCCCTTCGAGCGTAACCAAGGGCTTGTGACCTTTTTCCCATGGCGTAAGATGCCGATGTGGCGTCGGGCTGCTATGCTCCCGGCGCACATTCGCTTATGCCCCCGCATGCCGATCCCGTCGGCCCATCGCCCGTTCGATCACAGGATCCCGTCTTCCATGCACCTCTCCGGCTTCGTCGGTCGCCTTCCAGCCGCTGCCGCCGCGCTTCTCCTCGGGCTCGGCAGCGCCGCCGTGGCCGGCGAGATGGTCGACCGCGCCACCCAGGCGGAGACGCTCCTGTCCGAGCAGAAGCCGGTGCAGGCGCTGGCGGAGATCGAGGCCGCCTTCAACGCGGCGTGGGACAAGGCTCCGCTGGGATTTTCGGAGGCGCTGTTCGTCGCCGCCCGGCCGCAGGGATTCGGCATCTACGAGGCGCGCGCCACCAACGTGTTCGCGCCGGGCGAGGACATGTTCGTCTACGCCGAGCCGTTCGGTTACGGCTACGGCGAGGCCGACGGCCAATTCGCGATCGGTTTCGACGCGGATTTCGAGCTGCGCACCACCAAGGGCCAGATCCTCCACGCGCAGGAGGGCTTCGCTGCGCCCGGGCTGACCACGCGGCGGCGGAACAAGGAGTTCCAGGTGTTCATCACCTACAACTTCAAGGGCCTGAAGGCGGGCGACTATGTGCTCGTCACCCGCCTGCGCGACAAGAACTCCGACAAGAAAGGCAGCTTCGAGCTGCCGTTCAGCGTCAAGGCGCCCTGAGCCCGAAGGCTCGGCGCTGGCTCGCCAAACCGGGTGCCGTCACCGCAGCGTGACCGGGCACCGGTTGGCGGTTCTCGCCATTGCACGAGTGTGCAGCATTCGATATCGGTCGATGGCGATCCGTCGCTGCCGTTCACCGAACGCTCGAGTCCCGTCACCTTGCCTACCCTCCGTCCCGGCCTCGACAGCGATGGCGACGGCATCGCGGCGCTGATCGCCGCGGTGTTCGCGGAGTATCCGGGCTGCCCATTCGTGCGCGATGAGTTTCCCGAACTCGCCCAGCCGGCCAGACACTACGCGGCGAAGGGCGGCGGGCTCTGGGTGCTGGAGGCGAACGGCGCGGTGGTCGGATGCTTTGCGATCAGCCGGGTGGACGGCACCGACATCTTCGAGATCCACAAGGTCTACCTCGCCCGGTCCCTGCGCGGCTTCGGCCATGCCGGCCGCCTATGGGACGCCGCCATCGGCGAGGCCGCCAGGCGCGGCGCGACGGCCCTCCGGCTGTGGACCGACACGCGCTTTGACAGCGGCCACCGCTTCTACGAGAAGCGCGGCTTCCGGCGGCTGCCGGTGACGCGGTTCCTGGCCGACGCCACGAACGCGTGGGAATACGCCTACGTTCTGGCGCCGCTGCCATGAAGACGCTCGCCTCCCCCGTGCCGGTGCTGTCCGGCCTGTTCGCCGTGGCGGTTCTGGCCGGCATGGACGCGCTCATCAAGGAGGTGAGCGGGTCGCACGCCACCGGCCAGGTGGTGTTCCTGCGCTATCTCTTCGGCGCGGCGGCGCTGGTGATCGTCGCGCTCGTCACGCGGGCGCAGCCGCCGACGCTCGGCACCATGAAACGGGCCGGCGTACGGGCGATCTTCATCCTCTCCACCGCCTTCCTGTTCTTCAAGACGCTGACGCTTTTGCCGCTCGCCGAGGCGGTGGCGGTCAGCTTCACGGCGCCCTTCTTCATGGTGATCGCGTCGCGATTCATGCTGGGCGAACCGGTGCCGCCGCGCGCGCTCGGGGCCATCGCGGTGGGATTCTCCGGGGTGGTCGTGATGCTCGCCGGCCGGATCGGCGACGGAAGCCTTTCCGGCGTGCCACTCGGCTATGCCACCGGCATCGGCTGCTCGGTCACTTATGCGCTCGCCATGGTGATGACGCGAAAGGACAGCGGCCACGACCCGGTGATAGCGATGGTGCTGGCGCAGAACGCCACCGCAACGGTTTTCTCGGCGCCGATCGGCTTTGCCGTCTGGACCGCGCCGTCGACCGAGACGACGCTGCTCTTTGCCGGCGTCGGCCTGCTCGGCACGCTCGGGCACCTCGCCTTCGCCTGGGCCTATGCGCATGCGCCGGCGTCGCGGCTGGCGCCGCTGGAGTTCACCAGCTTCCTGTGGGCGGCCGTGTTCGGCCTCGTGTTCTTCGGCGAGATGCCGACGATCGCCACCTTCCTCGGCGCGCTTCTGATCGTCAGCGCCTGCCTTGCGGTGTTCCGGAAGACCGAAGCGCCGGCTTGAGCGTCAACCAAAGCGATCACGCCTTCTTGACACTCGGACGGGGCACCCTTATCTCCAGCCTGCCGCGGCTGGCACTCACCTTTGTCGAGTGCTAACACGGCTCACAAATTCGAACGGCCGATGCGATCGGCCGTGGTTTGATCAAAAGGAGCGACGCACATGGCTTTCCGTCCGCTGCACGACCGGGTGGTCGTCCGCCGGCTCGAATCCGAGGAGAAGACCGCGGGTGGCATCATCATCCCGGACACTGCCAAGGAGAAGCCGCAGCAGGGTGAGGTCGTTTCCGTCGGCCCCGGCGCCCGGAACGAGAAGGGCGATCTCGTCGCCCTCGACGTCAAGGCCGGCGACAAGGTGCTGTTCGGCAAGTGGTCGGGCACCGAAGTCAAGATCGACGGTCAGGATCTCCTGATCATGAAGGAGAGCGACATCCTCGGGATCGTCGGCTAACGCCGCACCGAAGGACGTCTCCCTTAACTTCCCAATCGAAGGATCAGTGACATGGCTGCCAAGGAAGTGAAATTTGCTGGCGACGCACGCGAGAAGATGCTGCGCGGCGTCGACATCCTCGCCAACGCCGTCAAGGTGACGCTCGGCCCGAAGGGTCGCAACGTGGTCATCGAGAAGTCGTTCGGCGCTCCGCGGATCACCAAGGACGGCGTTTCCGTCGCCAAGGAGATCGAGCTGGAGGACAAGTTCGAGAACATGGGCGCCCAGATGGTGCGCGAAGTGGCCTCGAAGACCAACGACATCGCCGGTGACGGCACCACCACCGCCACGGTGCTGGCCCAGTCGATCGTCAAGGAAGGCGCCAAGGCGGTTGCCGCCGGCATGAACCCGATGGACCTGAAGCGCGGCATCGATCTCGCCGTCGCCGCCGCCATCGAGGACCTGAAGGCCCGCTCCAAGAAGATCTCCACCTCGGCCGAAGTCGCCCAGGTCGGCACGATCTCGGCGAACGGCGACCGCATCGTCGGCGAGAAGATCGCCGAGGCGATGCAGAAGGTCGGCAACGAGGGCGTGATCACCGTCGAGGAGTCCAAGGCGCTCGAGTTCGAGCTCGAGACCGTCGAGGGCATGCAGTTCGACCGCGGCTACCTCTCCCCCTACTTCGTGACGAACGCGGAGAAGATGGTCGCCGAGCTGGAAGACCCCTTCATCCTCATCCACGAGAAGAAGCTGTCCAACCTGCAGGCGATGCTCCCGGTCCTGGAAGCCGTCGTGCAGTCGCAGCGTCCGCTCGTCATCGTCGCCGAGGACGTCGAGGGCGAGGCTCTGGCCACGCTCGTCGTCAACAAGCTGCGTGGCGGCCTCAAGGTCGCGGCCGTCAAGGCCCCGGGCTTCGGCGATCGCCGCAAGGCCATGCTGGAAGACATCGCCATCCTCACCGGCGGTCAGGTCATCTCCGAAGACCTCGGCATCAAGCTTGAGAACGTGACCCTGCAGATGCTGGGCCGCGCCAAGAAGGTGCAGATCACCAAGGAGAACACCACGATCGTCGACGGCGCCGGCTCCTCGGACGAGATCCAGGGCCGCGTCGCGCAGATCAAGGCGCAGATCGAGGAGACCACCTCGGACTACGACCGCGAGAAGCTGCAGGAGCGTCTGGCCAAGCTCGCCGGCGGCGTCGCGGTGATCCGCGTCGGCGGCGCGACCGAGGTCGAGGTGAAGGAGCGCAAGGATCGCGTCGACGACGCCCTGAACGCCACCCGCGCCGCGGTCGAGGAAGGCATCGTCCCGGGCGGCGGCACCGCCCTGCTGCGCGCCAAGAAGGCCGTCGAGAAGCTGACGTCCGACAACCCGGACATCAAGGCCGGCATCAAGATCGTCCTGCGCGCTCTTGAATCCCCGATCCGCCAGATCGCCGAGAACTCCGGCGTGGAAGGCTCGATCGTGGTCGGCAAGGTCCAGGAGCTGGGTGACACCTTCGGCTTCGACGCCCAGAACGAGACCTACGTCGACATGATCGCCGCCGGCATCATCGACCCGACCAAGGTCGTCCGCACGGCGCTCCAGGACGCGGCTTCGGTCGCCGGCCTGCTCGTCACCACCGAGGCGATGATCGCCGAGCTGCCCAAGGACAAGCCCTCGATGCCCCCGATGGGCGGCGGCGGCATGGGCGGCATGGACTTCTAAGACGTCCATCACGTCTCTTGCGAACGCGAAGCGGGTCCCGAAAGGGGCCCGCTTTTTTCATGGTCGGCCGAACAGGCGGAATAGTTAGCTGGTTGACAAACTAACGCTTCCCAACCCGCTCCCACCATGATAGTTAGACACATGGCTAAGCATGACTTCGATCTTTCCCTCGTCTTCCACGCGCTGGCAGATCCGACCCGGCGGGCGATCCTGACGCGGCTCTCCGCCGGGCCGGCTCCTGTCAAGGCGCTCGCCGAGCCCACCGGGCTGAGCCTGCCGACGGTGATGCGGCACCTTTCCGTGCTGGAGGAGGCGGGCCTGATCGCCACCGCCAAGGACGGGCGGGTGCGCACCTGCGCGCTCGTGCCGGAAGCGCTGGCCCTGCCGCGAACGTGGCTCGACGAGCAGCGTGCCCTCTGGGAAGCCCGGCTGGACCGGTTCGAAGACCATGTGATGACCTTGATGCGGGACCGCGAGACCTGAGGCGGGGGCTGCAGCCGCACCTCCCGGTGCGGATGGCGGGCAAGGAGGGGCGTCCCCGACGGGGCGCGGGGGCGAAGACAGCAACAGTGGTGCAAGGGGTTTGACACGATGATCAGCCGTTTTTCGACCTTGACCTTCGAGCGCACCGTGGCGGCGCCGGTTTCGGTGCTGTGGCAGGCCTGGACGGCTCCGGCCGCACGGGCGGTCTGGGCGGCGCCCACGGACACGGTCACCGTGGAATTCCTGGAGGCGGACACGTCCGTCGGGGGGCGGGAGGTTTCCCTCTGCAAGGTGGAGGGGCAACCCGACATCCGCTGCGAGATCGGCTGGCTCGATCTCGAGCGCGGCGCCCGCAGCGTGAACTACGAGGTCATCTCGTCGGAAGGCGGGACGCAGTCCGCCGCGCTCGTCACCGCCGAGTTCGCCGCGGCGGAGGGCGGCAGCCGCGTGGTCGCGACGGTGCAGATCGCCTCGCTCGCCGAGGACATGGAAGCGGGTTACCGCGAGGGCTTCGGCGCCGGCATGGACAATCTCGTGGAAACGGCGGCGCGCACCATGGTCCTGCAGCGCGTGATCCGCGCACCGCGGACGCTGGTGTGGGACGCCTGGGTGAATGCGGAGACGCTGCCGCAGTGGTGGGGGCCGGACGGGTTCTCGTGCCGCACGCAGCGGATCGACCTGCGGTCCGGCGGCGAATGGGTGTTCGACATGATCGCGCCGGACGGCACGGTCTACCCGAACCACCACCGCTACGCCGAAGTCCGCCCGCGCGACCGGCTCGCCTACACCCTCCTTTGGGGCGAGAACGGCCCCAAGCACGCCGACGCCTGGGCCTCCTTCGAGGACCAGGACGGCGCCACCCTCGTCACCCTCGGCATGGTGTTCACCACCGCTGCGGAGTTCCAGGACGCCAAGGGTTTCGGCGCAGAGGCGCTCGGCCTGCAGACACTGGGCAAGCTGGCGCGGTTCATCGGAGCGGAGTGACGACGGGTGCGGGGTGGTGAATGAGACCGGAAGGGCCCGGCGCTTCGGCCTGCCGGGCACTGGACGACCCGGTCCGCTCAGTCGCCCGCCTGCTCCGCCGGGAGGATCGGCCGCACAAGGACCTCGTACGGCCGCCTCGACGCGGTCAGGCCGCCCGCACGGATGTCAGGAAACGCCCCACCTCGGCCTTCAGCACCTCGGCCTGCCTCGTCAGGCCTTCCGAGGAGGACAGCACTCCGCGCGACGCGTCGGCGGTGGACGATGCGGCTTTCGACACCCCGGCGATGTTGCCGGACACCTCGGCGGTGCCGGCGGAGGCCTGGCTGACGTTCACCGCGATCTCTCGTGTCGCGGCGCCCTGCTGTTCGACGGCCGAGGCGATCGCCGCTGAGATGCCGTTGAGCTGCCCGATCACGCCGCTGATCTCGGTGACCGACGAGACCGCCTTGTCGGTCGCACCCTGGATCTCGCCGATCTGGGCCGAAATGGTCTGCGTGGCCTTGGCCGTCTGATCGGCGAGCTGCTTCACCTCGGCGGCGACGACGGCGAATCCACGGCCCGCCTCACCGGCACGCGCGGCCTCGATCGTCGCGTTGAGCGCGAGGAGGTTCGTCTGGGCCGCGATGGTGCTGATGAGTTCGACCACCTCGCCGATCTTCTGGGCGGATGCCGAGAGATCGCGGATCTGGGCCGCCGCGCGGTCAGCGTCGCCGACGGCGCGACGGGCGACATCGGAGGCCTCGTGCACCTGGCGGCCGATCTCGGTGATCGAGGACGTCAGTTCCTCCGCAGCCGAGGCCACGGTCTGCACGTTGGCGGATGCCTGTTCGGAGGCGGCGGCGACGGCGGACGACTGGGCCAAGGCCTGTTCGGATGCCGCCGACACGGACTGCGCGGTCAGCCGCAGTTCGCCCGAAGCGGTCCCGACCTGCTCCACGACGCCGCCGATCGCCGTCTCGAATCCCGAGGCGATTCCCTCGAGCAGGTGGGCACGCTCGGCACTGGAGGCGATCGCATAGGCCTCCATCAACACCTCGATGTCGAACCAGGCCGCCTTTCGCAGTGCGCCGAGCGTCAGGTCGTGGGATCGCACGGCATCCGAATTCAGGCCGAAACGAGACCGGGGCCGCATCGCCTCGAGCTTAGCCGTCGCCACATCGAGGACTGCATGGTGGCAAAGGACGACGGCGTGCGCCGGGATCTTCTGCTCCACGAAGGACGCAGCGAAGCGGAGCGCACTCACCGTGAAGTCTGTGCCGTAGTTCCCGGTCGCCGCCATCATCCAATGGTCGCGACGCGCCTTGTGCATGGAGGGTTCGGCCAACGCGCGCTCGATATCCGGCCACCTCGAAAAGTGGGTTCGGCTCTCCACGAGAATGGCTTCCAGCCCGTTCTCCAGAACGGGCTTCAGCGCCCGAAGGCAAGCGATGTCGGCTTCGGAGATCTTGAACGCCGTGAGTTGGCGCGACACGTCGAGATTGGACAAAGTACACCTCTGGCTATATTTCCGACGCCTGGATCGACATCAAATATTCATCGACACTTGTACTAGACGGATATTCAACACCGCCGAGACACTGCGTGTTTTTAGGTTCTTTTGATTTTATATGCAATTCACATGCGGGCATAATGAGCATCAAAAGAATGAATTATGCTTCTCAGTGACTGGGATGTGAAACCAGTCCCGACAAATACGTAAGATCATAACCGTCCGTTCACTTCGTGCCGCCACACCGGAAGCCCGGTCGAACCCCAGCGCGGCTTCAGTTGTCCGCCCTCTCTTCCCTCGAGCAGAGTGAAGGGGCCGGGACGGCGGTCCGAGAAGCCGAGACGGCGTTTTGCAGGGCGCGTGCTGCGGGCTTAATGACGGATTTCCGCGGAATGTCCGCCGGACTCCCGAAGCCCCTAAGCACTTCTGCAACACCCGCCGCATTTCCTCCCCTCCCCCTCTCCCTGCCCTTGACGCACTCCCTTCCGCCGGATTGATTCGGCTTCATCTTTCATTAACCATTTTCCTCCCGGCGGAGGCTTCATTGCACAGTGTTATGTATTCCGCGTTCGTCGCGGCGATCGCTCTTCTGTCATCGCAGCCGGCCGTAGCAGGCTCCTACGAGCCGCCTTATGTGTTCCAGGAAAGCCTGACCCCGACCCGCGATCTCCGGGAGACCGTGGCGCTGCTTTCGGCGGCGGTGGCGGCGCGGAATGCTGAGGTGATCGCAGAGCACCTGCCCCGCGGGATCGTGGCGGTGTCGTCGACGCTGGCGCTCGACGTGCCGCGGCTTGCCGAGGTGGTGACGCTGCCGGCGGAGCCGAGGACGCGGGTGCGGTCGCTGTCGGCGCTGGTCGGCGGCGGCATGGACCTCGCCACGGTCGACAACAGCGCCACGCCGCAGCTGATGGACGACGTCGCCTACCGCTTCCTGGCCGAGGCGCTGTCGCCGCCCTTCGCCTGGGGTGTCGATCCGCTGGTGCCGGATGCGATCTGCACGTCGGCCGCCTACCAGTTCGATCCCTATGCCGTCACCGGCGCGGCGTCGGGCGTGCCCGGGGTCTCCACCTCGGAGATGGTGACGGTGGCGCTGCCCACCCCGCTCACCACAGCGCCGCGGGCCGACGGAAAGGACGCCGGCACGGCGGAGGCCGGACGGCTCTATTTCGTCGACACCGGCGCCGATGCTGCTGAAGGGTGGATGGCGATCCGCACGCCGCGCGGCCGCCGCGCCTTCCTGCCGGCGGAAGACGCGCTGTCGCCCTACGCGTCAGGGCTTTGCTTCCGGGAGGCGGAGAATACCTGGCTGATCATCGGCGTGGTCGGAACGGCCGGCCCTTGATCGCTGTTCATCAGGAATGAACGATGTGTTGCGAAGGTGCTCTCTATATTGAGTGACGTTGGACAGTTAGAAGTCGTCCTAAGGGTTTCGCCGGATGGCAGGCCCGCCCACATACCCCCTCCCCTCGGGGGTCCGGTACCGGAGACGACTTCCATGGCCCAGCTCACCGCTCCCGCGCTTCTCGCCGCGCGCGTCCTTCTCTCCTTCATGTTCATCCTCAGCGGCATCCAGAAGATCACCGGCTATGCCGGCACGGTCGGCTACATGGAGGCGATGGGCGTCCCCGGTGTCCTGTTGCCGCTCGCGATCCTCACCGAAGTCGTCGGCGGCATCGCCGTGCTGGTGGGCTGGCAGACCCGCATCGCGGCTTTCCTGCTCGCCGGCTTCAGCGTCGTCGCGGGCTACCTGTTCCACTACGCCGCGATCGGCGGACAGGACGCGATGGCCGACATGATGCAGCAGATCATGTTCTTCAAGAACCTCGCCATCGCCGGCGGCTTCCTGGCCCTGGTCGGCGTCGGCGCCGGCGCCTGGTCGCTCGACGCGCGCTCCGGCCGCGAGCTCGCCACCGCCTGAGGCGATCGCTCCGACAGTTCATGAAGAAGCCGCGGGGAAACCCGCGGCTTTTTCGTGCCGGGCGGGGTCCGGCCGGGAGTTCGAACGGCTCGTCAACGCCCGGCCGCCGTTTGTGGCCGCTTCGGTAAATCCCCGTTCAGCCTGTTTCTGCCGTACTGTTGATTATCAGACAAGAAACGGTGAGGGTGTCGATAAGTATGGCGGATGCGGCATCCGCAGTTCGAGCAAGCCTTGAGGACGGGTCGAGATGGGTCTCCTGCCGACTGAAGACGTCAACGATTTCCCGCCCTTTCCCGAACTTCAGCGCGTGCCCTGGCCGGTGGTGGTGTCGCACGGCGGGCGTCGGATCGCCGGCAGCGTCAACGCTTGGCGGCTGATCGAGCGCGGGCAAACGCCGATCGTGTTCATTCCGGCCGACGACGTGGACTGCACCGCCGTGCTGCCGTCGAACCAGGTGGGGCTCGGCGACGACCTCGGCATGATCGTCTACCACGACGTGATCGTCGGCCGGGCGCTCACCCGCAACGCGGCGTGGAGCTACGTCACCCCGCCGCCGGATCTGGCCGAGATCGCAGGGCACTACGCCTTCTCGCCGCAACTGCTCGACACCTGCACGGTGGCGGGCATTCCCGCCGCGAAGGCGGCCGCGCCACAGCCGGGCGGCTGGACGACGCCGAACCTGATGGGCGTGCTGGAAGACGCCTGATCGGCCGGCGCGCCGGCGGTCCGCGCCGCCTTGCCCTTTGACCTGCCATCGTCTACGAAATCCGCGCGTTCGCCCGCCGTTCCAGGGCGCTTCACCAGAGCACGGATTGACATGTCGGACCTTTTGAACGCGCGCTTGCCGCGCGGCTTCGTCGACCGCACCGCCGCCGACATCAAGGCGGCGAACCGCATGCTGGAGACGATCCGACACGTCTACGAGCTCTACGGCTTCGAGCCCGTGGAGACGCCGCTGATCGAGTACACCGACGCGCTCGGCAAGTTCCTGCCGGATCAGGACCGGCCCAACGAGGGCGTGTTCTCGTTCCAGGACGACGACGAGCAATGGCTGAGCCTGCGCTACGACCTCACCGCGCCGCTTGCCCGCTACTTCGCCGAGAACCACGAGCGGCTGCCGAAGCCCTACCGGAGCTACCGCGCCGGCTACGTCTTCCGCAACGAGAAGCCCGGCCCGGGTCGGTTTCGCCAGTTCATGCAGTTCGACGCCGACACCGTCGGCGCGCCTTCGGTCGCTGCCGACGCGGAGATCTGCATGATGGCAGCCGACACCATGGAGGCGCTCGGGATCAAGCGCGGCGACTACGTGATCCGGGTGAACAACCGCAAGGTTCTCGACGGCGTGATGGAGGCGATCGGGATCGGTGGGCCCGAGCACGCCGGCACCCGGCTGACGGTGCTACGCGCGATCGACAAGCTCGACAAGATCGGCGTCGACGGCGTTCGGGACCTCTTGGGCGCCGGGCGCTGGGAGAACCCGGAAGAGAAGAGCGGCGACTACACCAAGGGCGCGGGGCTGCAGCCGGCGCATTCCGACATCGTGCTCGCCTTCGTGGCGTCCGGCGGCGCTTCGACAGCCGCCACCCTGGAAACGTTGCGCCGGCTGATCGCCTCCAGTCCGTGCGGTGTGGAGGGCGTCGACGAACTCGCGACGATCGGCGATCTGATCGATGCCGCCGGCTACTCCGATCGCGTGAAGATCGACCCCTCTGTCGTCCGCGGCCTGGAGTACTACACCGGCCCCGTGTTCGAGGCCGAGCTCACCTTCCAGGTCACCGACCCCGACACCGGCAAGCCGGTGCGCTTTGGCTCGGTCGGCGGCGGCGGGCGCTATGACGGGCTGGTCGGGCGCTTCCTGAAGGATCCCGTCCCGGCGACCGGCTTCTCGATCGGCGTGTCGCGGCTGATGGCGGCGCTGAAGACACTCGGCGCCGTCGGGGCGGAAACGCCTCCCGGGCCGGTGGTCGTGCTCGTGATGGACAAGGATCCGGCCGCGCTCGCCGACTACCAGAAGATGGTGGCCGAGCTCCGGGCGGCGCAGATCCCGGCGGAGATGTACCTCGGCGCGTCCGGCATGAAGGCGCAGATGAAATACGCCGACCGGCGCAACGCGCCCTGCGCGATCATCGTCGGTTCCGACGAGCGGGCGAAGCGCGAGGTGCAGATCAAGGACCTCGCGCTGGGCAAGCAGCTTGCGCTCGGCATCACCGACAACGCGCAGTGGCGCGCCGAGCGCCCCGCCCAGCAGACGGTCGCCCGCAGCGCGTTGGTCGAGGCGGTTCGTGCCGTCCTGGGAGTTGCCTGATGACGCGCGGCCCGGACACCGCAGGGGATTTCTCGCGCCCCCTCCCCGTCATGGTCCGCGAAGGCGGACCACCCACGCATTTTTCCTTCCCGCGCTTCGACGCATTGTTGCCAACGTCCCGTATCACGCAGCGCAAATGCGTGGGTGGTCCGCCTTCGCGGACCATGACGGCGGGGATGATGCCGAGGCGTTTGCTCCCCTCGCTCGCGGAGGCGATGCCATGAACGCGGCGCTCGTCTCTGTCGCCGAGGTGTTCCGCGCGGCCGGCTTCCAGCCGGTCGATGTGCCGGTGCTCTTGCCGATGGAGGATTTCGTGCGGATCTCCGGCGAGGAGTTCCGGCGCCACATCTTCATCACCGCCGATTCGCGCGGCGCGGAGTTCTGCCTCCGGCCGGAGTTCACGATCCCGGTCTGCCGGCAGAAGCTCGCGGTCGATCCGGCCGGCGGGCGCTACAGCTATTCCGGCCGGGTGTTCCGCAACGGGCTCCCGGGCGAGCCGGGCGAGGTCTGGCAGGTCGGCGGCGAGATCATCGGCGCACACGATCCGGTCGAGGCCGACGTGGAGGCGTTGACGCTCGCGCTCTCCGTGTCGCGTACGCTCGGCCTCGGGGCAGCCGACGTGATGATCGGCGACGTGCGCCTGTTCACCAGCCTGCTCACCGCGCTCGCCGTGCCGCCGGCCTGGAAGCGGCGGCTCACCACGCTGTTCGGCGAAACGGACCGGGTGATCGAAACGCTTGACCACATGACCGAGCGGCGGGCCGGATTCAGCCACTTCGCTGCCCATGGCGACATCGTGCAGGCGCTGTCCAGGTTCCCGTCGGACCGGGTCGGCGAGCTCTTCGCCGACATCCTCTCCATCGCCGGAATCCAGACCGTTGGCGGCCGCTCCACGGCGGAGATCGCCGAGCGCGTGCTGGAACAGGCGACGCTCGCCGGCGACGTGGTCCCGGAGGCGCATGTGAAGGCGATCCGCGATCTCCTCGCCATCGAGGCGCCGCTCGACGAGGCGGTCGGCGAGCTCGACGCGCTGTCGCTGGCGCTCGACCGCCCCGCCCCGTTCGAGACGGCGGTGCGCGCCTTCGAAGCACGGGCCAAGGAGATCGCCGGGGCCGTGGAGGCGATCCCGATGTTCTCGGCCCGGTTCGACCGCAAGCTCGGCTACTACGACGGCTTCGTCTTCGACGTGTTCGATCCGGCCCGGCCCGATGTCGGCCAGGTCTGCGGCGGCGGCCGCTACGACGGGCTGCTCGCCGGCTTCGGCGGCGCGCCGTCGCTGAAGGCCGTCGGCTTCGCCGTCTGGACCGAGCGTTTCGAGGAGATCCGGGCATGAGCGAGCCGCTGATCGTCGCCGTTCCCTCCAAGGGCCGGCTCCAGGAGCAGACGCTCGCCTTCTTCGAACGCTCCGCCCTGTCGGTGCGGCAGGCGCGCGGGGCGCGCGACTATTTCGGCAGCATCGACGGACTGCCGGGGGCTTCCGTCCAGTTCCGTTCGGCGTCCGAGATCGCGCGCGAGGTCGGCGCGGGCGCGGTCCACCTTGCCGTGACGGGAGTCGACCTGCTGCACGAGACGCTCGGCGCCAGCGCCGGCGAAATCCGCCCGGTGGACGCCGGCAGCCTCGACGCGGTCGCGCCCGACCCGGCGCACATCGTCACGCGGCTCGGCTTCGGCGGCGCCAACGTGGTGGTCGCCGTGCCGCAGGCCTGGCTCGACGTCTCCACCATGGCGGATCTCGCCGACGTCGCCGCGCGTTTCCGCCTGAAGCACCACCGGCCGATGCGGGTCGCCACCAAGTATGTCGCGCTCACCCGCCGCTTCCTCACCGGGCACGGGGTGCATGACTACCTGATCGTGGAGAGCCCGGGAGCCACGGAGGGCGCGCCGGCGGCGGGAACGGCGGAACTCATCGTCGACATCACCTCCACCGGTCGCACGCTGACGGAGAACGGTCTCAAGATCGTCGACGACGGTGTCATCATGCGCTCGGAGGCGGCCCTCGTGGCCTCGCTGTCGGCTGACTGGTCGCCGCTTGCGCGGGAGACCGCGCGGACGATGCTGACCCGGATTGCAGCCGATGCGCGGGCCCGGTCGGTCCGGCGCATCGAGGCCGCCATTCCCGACGCCGCGCGGCTTGCCGCCGAAGTCGGCGCGCGCTTCGGGGCTACCGCTCCGTTCGGCGCCGGCGGGGACCGGCTGACGCTGATCGCGCCTGCCAAGGCCACGCAGGCGATCGCCGCGCATCTGCTGGCGGCCGGCGCCAGCGCCATCACGGTTCAGTCGGTTGAGTATGTCTTCGAGGCGGAGAACCCGCTCTACGACGCGCTTGCCCGGCGGATCTGAAAACGGTCCGGCACGGCAGAAAAAAGAGAAGGCCGCGGTCCCGGGGGGAGACCGACGGCCTTCATTTGCGACGAGGCCGGATCGGGGTACCGGCGTAGGTCGCTTGGTGGAATGCTTGCTTCAGGTCATTCAGGGATCGGGGGCCCGTAGCCTGAAGCAATTTCCACTGCTCTCTACGGGGTCGTTACCGGTCCGGATCACTAGACAAGATTCTTTTTCTGGATTTTTTTTGCGCCGATCATCGCGGGCGCGCAAAAGCGGCCCGATCCCGCTCGACCACGTCGCGGAAGGCGCATCCCTCCAGGTGGTCGTTGACGAGGCCCATCGCCTGCATGAAGGAGTAGATCGTGGTCGGGCCCACGAAGCTCCAGCCGCGCTTGCGCAGATCCTTCGACAGCGCCACCGATTCCGGCGAGGTGGACATGCCCTTCGCAGCGGCGAAGTCGATCCTTGCGGGCCGGGTTGAGGGGTCCGGCTCGAAGCGCCAGAGATAGGCTGCCAGTGAACCGACCTCGTCGCGCAAGGCCCTCGCCCGGCGGGCGTTGTTGATCACGGACCGGATCTTGCCGCTATGGCGGACGATGCCGGCGTCGGCCATGAGGCGCTCCACATCGGCGTCCTCGAAGGCGGCCACGGCCTCCATGTCGAAGCCGGCGAAGGCGCGGCGGAAGTTGTCCCGCTTGCGCAGGATGGTGATCCAAGCAAGGCCCGACTGGAAGCCCTCCAGACAGAGCTTTTCGAACAGCCTGGTGTCGTCGGCGACCGGGCGGCCCCACTCGCGGTCGTGGTAGTCCAGGTAGAGCGGATCGGCGCCCGGCCACCAGCACCGCGCGATCCCGTCCGCCCCTTCGATGATGCCGTCCGGCATGTGCACCCCTCGGTGTTTTTGTTTTGTTCTAGTGCGAACCGGGCGCGGACGCAAGGCATGACGGCGGCGATCGGAGGATCGTCCGCTCGCCATGTCGATGGGAGATTCTCGCAAATGCGCTGCGGCGTCCGCCGTCAGGCGAACAGGGCGTCGATGTCGTCCTGCGAGGCGACACCCGCCGCATCCGGAAGCGCGGGGCCGTTGAGCAGGGCCGCGTCGCCGACGCGGGTCAGCGATTCGTCGGCCTCGATGGTGTCGAACGTCGACATACCGCCCCAGATCTCCATCATCCGCATCACGCGGTCCTCGATGAAGCGGAGCACGTTGACGACCTTGTTGATGCGCTGGCCGGTCAGGTCCTGGAAATTGCACGCCTCGAAGATCATCAGGATCTTTTCCTGGATGTCGGAGGCGAGCGCGTTGTCCTCGCCCTTCAGGCGCGCCGACAGGGTGGAGGCCGCATCGTCGATGCTCTCCGCGGCGGCCAGGATCTGGTCGGTCGCGCTTTCCGTGCCGCCGACCACCGCGTCCAGTTCGTCGGTGACGCGGGACATTTCCGCGCCCTTGAAGCCGGAGACATGCAGCGTGGCGATCTCGCGCTTGGTGCGAAGGATGGCTTCCTGGATCTCGTCCAGTTCCTTCTTGAGCTTCATCGCCTCCGCCATCTGGTGGCGGTAGTCGTCGATGATTTCGCGGCTCACCTCCTTGGTGGGCTGCACGAGCTTCTTCAATTCCACGATTTCACGGAGGATCTCGGCGGAGCGATCGCCTTGCGGACCACCGGCGGTGGAACCCGCCCCGTTCGCATTGGCCAGAATCGTCTCGATACGAAAAGCCTTACGGCCGACGCCCATGTCGCAACCCTCTATCAGCAAGTCTCCCGAACCTACAAGACAAGCGTTAACAACGGGTTTGGCGCTGTATTCCCCGCTCACATACGGTTTTGTTAATGTCTGGTTGACCTCCGTACACGACCCGGTAAAGTCCTCGTGAAGAGGCGACGTGTCGCTTCCGGCGTCGCTCTGGGAGGAACGGCATGGGGTTTGGATTGGGATCGCGGAGGATTTCCCCCTCCACCAGGACCGCTCGGCTGCTGCCCGCCCTCGCCGTCCTCGCGCTCGGCCTCTCGTCCGTCGCGGCCCAGGCCGGGTCCGCCCTATCCCGGTTCGCCGACGAGGATCTCGCCCGCGGCTTCCTGTCCACCGTGTTCGGGTCGGAGCTTTCCAGCGCGGGCGGGCACATCGTCAAGAAATTCGACGGGCCGATCCGCTTCGAGGTGGTGAACCGGTCGGTGCTCGACAACAGCCACGACGTGACGCGCTTCATCCGCAAGCTGCCGCGCATGGTCGGCGGTATCGACGCGCGGCTCGCCGCGCCCGGCGAGCAGGCGAACTTCAAGGTCGTGGTCGTCGATCCCGGCTCCTATGTGCAGCAGGTGCGCGCCGAGGGCGTGTTCGGAGGCTTCCAACCGGTCCAGGGCCGGTGCGGGGTCAAAGTCAGCTTCACGCGCGGGGCGATTCGCCAGGCGACGGCGGTGGTGGTGGCCGGCGATGCGTTCCAGCGCTGCGTCGTGGAAGAGATCCTGCAGGGGCTCGGTCCCATCAACGACGATCCCCGACTGGCCCACAGCGTCTTCAACGACCGCAGCCGCCACCGCAAGCTCATGCCTTTCGACCGGGCGATCGTGGCGATGCTCTACGATCCGCGGGTCGAACACGGCATGACGAAAGCCGAGGCGATGGCCCTGATGCCGGACCTCATCGCCCGGGCGCGCCAGGTGGTGCGGTAGGGCTTTCCTAACCATAACGGAATTCACCGGTCGTTCACGACGTCCGACAGGATTCGATTCACCATTCGGTCGCCTCTCGGCAGGCAGTGTGGCGGCACGACGGCGGTCTCAGGCCGGTCCGTCCGACCCACATCGCGTAACCCGAGTTCGACCCCATGAGACACATCCTCCTCGCCGTTCTCACGGCGGCCGTGGTCACGGCGGCGCCCGCCGCCGCGCAGAGCGGCCGCTACGTCACGCCGCCGCCACTGGTCCTGTCGCCCAACCTGACGGACCCCTGGGTCATGCAGCTCGCCCCGGGCCGCAGCGAGACCATCTACGAGCCACCCGCCGTGCGCGAGCAGGTCCGCCTCAAGGTGCCGAACCCGGCGGATACGGCCAAGGCCGCGCCGTCCCGCACGCGGGAGATCGATCCGGAGTTCCTGCCCACGGTCGTCGACTACGACGGCGGCGAGCCGGCCGGCACCGTGGTGATCGACACCAACACCCGCCACCTCTATCTCGTGGAAGCCGGCGGCACAGCGCGGCGCTACGGCGTCGGCGTCGGCCGGCCGGGATTCGAGTGGGCGGGCGAGCACCGCGTCAGCCGCAAGGCGGAGTGGCCGGACTGGCATCCGCCGGCGGAGATGCGCCAGCGCCAGCCGGACCTGCCGGTGATGATGGTCGGTGGCCCGAAGAACCCGCTCGGCGCCCGCGCGCTCTATCTCGGCTCGTCACTCTACCGGATCCACGGCACATCGGAGCCCTGGACGATCGGCCACGCCGTCTCGTCGGGCTGCATCCGCATGCGCAACGAGGATGTGACCGACCTCTACGAGCGGGTTCCCGTCGGCGCGCGCGTCATCGTCCGCTGAACGGCCGTTTCGGCCAGCTGTCCGGGAAAAATGTGCGGCTCCTGCGGGAGCCGCCCGTAGCCTGGCGTCCGCTGAACTCAGAGTTCGCTCAGACGCTTGCGATAGGCGTCCAGGGTGCAGCCTCTGATGTCGTCGAGACGCCGGCATTCATTGCGCGACTTGCGCCATTGCGACTGGTCCTGCCGCAACAGTGACACTTCGCTTGCCGGTGCGCGCGACATAGCCGCCGCGAAAGCCTTGGCCAGCTCCACGTCCAGCGCGGCGAGCTCGTCGTCGCCGCAGATCAGGGTTTCGATCTCGCCCTTCGCACGATCGCAGTCGAAGCTCGGGTTGGCGGCCGCCGCAACCGGCGGGCCCGACACTGCGAACAGGATGGTGGCCAGTGCACCCCCTCGGAGGCTCCGACCGCGCATGCTTGACTTCCTCATAGAACAGGGTTCGTGACGACAACGGTCCGGACGCTAACGGTGCATCTCGCCGATTCCGAGACCGATCGAGGGCACTTTGACGGCGCTGTCTCCACGAGTTTGTTAATACCGGGCACATCCATCGCAGGATGGTTTATCAACAGATAAGGATATTGCCCTACATGCGCAATGCCGTGCCGGCCGGCTCACAGGCCGGCTGGGCGCTCGCCGCCGTAGGCCCAGTCCAGCAATTCCACCGTGTGCACCACCGGCACGGTCGCCTTGGCGCCAAGCTGCGTGATGCAGCCGATGTTGCCGGTGGCGATCACGTCCGGGCCGGTGATGGCTATGTTGGCGAGCTTGCGGTCGCGCAGCCGGGTGGCGATCTCCGGCTGCAAAATGTTGTAGGTGCCGGCCGAGCCGCAGCAGAGGTGGCCCTCCGGCACGTCGCGCACCTCGAAGCCCGCGCGGTGCAGCAGCGCCTTGGGCTCGGTGCGGATCTTCTGGCCGTGCTGCATCGAGCATGCTGAGTGATAGGCGACCGTCAGCGGCTGCGGCGGGGCAGCCGGCGAGAGATCCAGGCGCGCCAGCACTTCCGTGATGTCCTTGGCCAGCGCCGACACCCGCGCGGCCTTGTCCGCGTAGGCCGGATCGTTGCGCAGCATGTGGCCGTAATCCTTGATGGTCGTGCCGCAGCCGGACGCGGTGATCACGATCGCGTCGAGGCCGGGGCCTTCGATCTCGGCCGTCCAGGCGTCCACGTTGCGCCGCGCGTCGGCGAGCGCCGGCTCCTCGCGGCCCATGTGGTGGACCAGCGCGCCGCAGCAGCCCTCGCCCTTCGGGAACACCACCTCGACGCCGAGGCGGGTCAGCAGCCGCACGGCCGCGTCGTTGATCTCCGGCCTCAACACCGGCTGGGCGCAGCCGGTCAGCATGGCGACGCGCATCCGTTTCTCGCCGCGCGCGGCCACCACGTCGCCGGCCCGGTGCACGGAGGGTGTCGCGGCCTTGGGCGGTGCCAGCCGGATCATCGCCGCCAGCCGCCGACCGGTGACGCCCATGCGGGCCAGCACGGGCGCCAGCGGCTTGGCGAGCAGCGCGCCGAACAGGGCGAGGCGGAAGCGGCGGCGATTCGGCAGCGTCGCGGCCAGCACGTCCCGGACCAGCCGGTCCGGCAGCGGGCGGGCGAAGGTTTCCTCGATGTGGGCGCGCGCATGGTCGACGAGGTGCATGTAGTGCACCCCCGACGGACACGTCGTCATGCAGGAGAGGCAGGACAGGCACCGATCCACATGCAGCACCGTCTCCGCATCCGCCGGCCGGTCCTTCTCCAGCATGTCCTTGATCAGGTAGATGCGCCCGCGCGGGCTGTCGAGTTCGTCCCCCAAAAGCACGAAGGTCGGACAGGTCGCCGTGCAGAACCCGCAATGCACGCAAGCCCTGAGAATCCGTTCCGCCTCCGCCGTATCCGGATCAGCCAACTGCGCCAGGGAAAAATGCGTCTGCATGGGTCAGGCCTTGCGGTGCGTATCGGTCAGTGATACGTTACGTGTCGAGGTCAGGGAGGCGCGATGATCCTCGGGTTCGCGAATGCCACGACCCAAGACGTTCATGCCGGTCGATGCCCGAAGGGCTTCCCGACCCAGGTCTTCACTGTCGCGCGCCGCAAACTGGTGATGCTGGAGCAGGCGACCATCCTCGGCGATCTTCGAGTTCCGCCGGGCAACCGGCTCGAAGCGCTCAGCGGCAATCGCGTCGGCCAATATTCGATCCGGATCAACGATCAGTTCCGGATCTGCTTCGTCTGGACTGGACGCGATGCGGATCGCGTCGAGATCGTCGACTACCATTGAGGATTCGCCATGTCCGAGATCGTCGCTACCCTGCTGCCGCTCCACCCTGGCGAAGTGCTGCGCGAGGAGTTCCTGGCGCCGCTTGGCCTCTCGCCCTACCAGCTCGCCAAAGCGATCGGCGTGCCGCGCACCCGGGTGGAGCGGGTAACGCGCGAGGAAATCGGCATCACCGCGGACACTGCGCTCAGGCTCGCCCGCTACTTCGGAACGTCGGCGGAGTTCTGGACCGGCCTGCAGACGCAATTCGAGCTGCGCAGCGCAGAGCGGTCGCTTGGCGAGGAGATCGCCCGGATCGAACCGCTGGAACGGTCGGCAGCCTAGCGGGGTCACCGTCCCGCCCCCATCCGTCCGGGGTTGAGCACGCCGAGCGGGTCGAACTGGTGACGTAGTCGGCCTGTCAGCGCGGCGACGGACGGCATCTCCGGCTCGAACACCGGCACCGCGGCGCGCAGCGCGTCGCTGCCGCGCATCAGCGTCGCGTGGCCGCCGCCGGCGGCCTTCACCGCCGCGCGGATGCGGGCAGCGCCCGCGTCGGGCTCGGCCGGGTCCATGGCCAGCCAGACCAGCCCGCCGGCCCAGTCGTAGGCTACGGCGGCGGCTTGGGCAGCCTCGGCGACCGAGGGTCCCGCGGTCGGGGCCACGGAGACGCGCCAAAGCGGCAGCAGGCGATCCTGCGAGAACAGCAGGCCGTCGCGCAGCGCCCGCCAGAGCGCGGCCGACTCCGCCGCCTCCAGGCGCGTGATCCGGCCGCGCGGCCGCAGGATCGTCGCCAGCCGTTCGAAGCGGGCGGCCACCGAAGGCTCGACACCCTCCAGCCGCACCACCGTCGCGGCCTCCGTCAGGTCGAGCGCGGTCGCGACGCCAGCCGGTAAATGCGCCGCGCCGGCCGCTTCCACCGGCGCGCCCATCGCCTCGGCAAGCGCGGCCACCGCGTCGCGGTCGGAAAGGCCGTGCAGCACCAGCGTTGCGGTGGTCTCGGCCTTTGGGAGCACCTTCACGGTGATCTCGGTTGCGACGGCTAGCGTGCCGAAAGACCCGGCGAGCCCCTTTGAGAGGTCGTAGCCGGTGACGTTCTTGACCACGCGGCCACCCGCCTTGAAGGCCTCGCCGCGGCCGGAAACCGCCTTCATGCCGAGCACATGGTCGCGCGCTGCGCCGGCCTTGACCCGGCGCGGGCCGGCGGCGTTCACCATCACCGCGCCGCCGATCGTGCCGGCGTCCTCCAGGCCCCAGATCAGGTGCCGCATCGGCGGTTCGAAGGCGAGTTCCTGGCCGTTGGCGTCGAGCAGCGCCTCGATCTCGGCCATCGGCGTACCGGCCAGCGCGGAGAGCACCAGTTCCTCCGGCTCGTAGAGCGTCACGCCGGTCAGCCCGGAGAGGTCGAGCACCCGGTTGGATGCCACCGCGTGGCCGAGGCCGTCTTTGGTGCCGCGGCCGCGCACGATCAGCGGCGCGCGATCGGCGACCGCCGCCTGCACTGCGGCCAGAACGCCGTCCGGGGTGGTGGGGGAAAGGGTGCCTTCGCCGGCCATGGTCAATCGTTTCCTCAGAACCGCGGGATGTCCGGGAACGGTACGCGACCCCCGCTCACGTGCATGCGGCCGAGTTCCGCGCAGCGGTGGAGCTCGGGGAAGACCTTGCCCGGGTTGAGCAGGTGCTTCTCGTCGAAGGCGCATTTCACGCGGATCTGATGGGCGAGATCGGTCTCGTCGAACATCGTCGGCATCAGGTCGCGCTTCTCCACACCCACGCCGTGCTCCCCGGTCAGCACGCCGCCCACCTCCACGCAGAGCCGCAGGATGTCGGAGCCGAAGTCCTCGGCCCGCTCCAGTTCGCCCGGCACGTTGGCATCGTAGAGGATCAGCGGGTGGAGGTTGCCGTCGCCGGCATGGAACACGTTGGCGACCCTCAGCCCGTACTTGCCGGAAAGCTCCGTCATGCGGCGGAGCACCGTCGGCAGTTCCTTGCGGGGGATCGTCCCGTCCATGCAGTAGTAGTCCGGCGAGATGCGCCCCACCGCCGGGAACGCAGCCTTGCGGCCCGCCCAGAAGGCCATCCGCTCGGCGTCGGAGTTGGAGACGCGGCACTCGAAGGCGCCGCGGCTTCGCGCGATCGCCTCCACGCGCTCCAGGAGATGGTCGACCTCCACGGCCGGGCCATCAAGTTCCACGATCAGCAGCGCCTCCGCCTCGCGCGGATAGCCGGCATGGACGAAATCCTCCGCGGCGTGGATCGCCGGCTTGTCCATCATCTCCATGCCGCCGGGGATGATGCCAGCGGCGATGATGTCGGCGACGCAGGCACCCGCCGCTTCGGAGCTGTCGAAGGCCACGAGCACCGCCCGCGCGGTCTCGGGCGCGCGCAGGATACGCACGGTCACCTCGGTCACCACCCCCAGCAGCCCTTCCGATCCCACCACCAGCGCCAGAAGATCGTAGCCGCCGCTGTCGAGGTGCGCGCCGCCCAGGCAGACGATCTCGCCCGTGATCAGCACCATCTCCACACCGAGCACGTTGTTGGTGGTGAGCCCGTACTTCAGGCAGTGCACGCCGCCGGAATTCTCCGCCACGTTGCCGCCGATCGAGCAGGCGATCTGCGAGGACGGGTCCGGCGCGTAATAGAAGCCCCTGTGCTCCACGGCCCGCGTGATACCGAGGTTGGTGACGCCCGGCTCCACCACCGCCACGCGGTTCTCGAAGTCGATCCGCTTGACCCGGTTGAAGCGCATCATGGACATCAGCACGCCGTCACCGAGCGGCAGGGCGCCGCCGGAGAGCGAGGTTCCCGCGCCGCGCGGCACCACCTTCACGCCTTCGCCGTGGCACCAGGAGAGAACGGCGGCCACCTGATCCACCGTCTCCGGCAGCACCACCACCATCGGCGGCTGCCGGTAGGCGGTGAGCCCGTCGGACTCGTAGGGCCGCATCCCCACCTCGCTGTCGATCACCCCGTCCGGCACGATCCGCCGGAGCGCTCCGACGATCTCGTCGCGGCGGGCCAGTACGGCGGTGTCGAGCGGCGGCATGGCAAGCTGGGTCATGGATGTCGGTCGCCTCCCGGGCTTTCCTGTTCTCGTTGTCCGGTCGCCTCGTTTGCGGGCGGCCGCGGCGGACGGCGTTCGCGCCGCCCTACCCCACCACCACCACGTGCAGGCTGCGCGGCCCGTGCGCGCCGAGCAGCAGCGTCTGCTCGATGTCGGCGCTGCGCGACGGCCCCGTCACCATGTTCACCGTGCGCGGCAGCTGGCCGACGCCGAAGCGTGCCCTCAGGCCCTCGAAGACGGCTTCCGCGTCGCCCACCACGTCGGCGGCGTCGAGCACCACCACGTGGACGTCGGGCAGGAAGTTCAGCGTAGTCGGGTTGGCCGGGCCAGAGGTCAGGGCCAGCGTGCCCGTTTCGGCGATGCCCGCGTCGGCGTGGCTGACGCAGACGAGGTCACGGCCGTCGCTCCGGCCGAAAGCCACCGAGAGCTGCGGCTCGCGGCTCCAGTCCACCGCCTCCAGCCGCGGGTCGGCGCCCATCCGCACCGCCTGCGGCAGGTTGTGACGGCGCAGGTAGTCGGCCACCGCGCGGGGCACGTCGGCGGGGGAAGCGACGCGTTCGGTCGTTGCCTGCACGGCCTCGATCTTGGTGATGAAGAGCGCCACGCGGGCGTCGTGCTCGATCTGGCCGCGGGCGGGGATGACGCCGCGCGGGGCGCGTGCCAGCCGGTCGGCGACGGCGGCGCGGCGGTTGATTTCGGTGCCGGACACCCCGAGCGAGCGGCGGACGCGGCCGAGGATGGCGTCGCGGGCGGTGGTGGTCACGAGGCTTTCCTCCTCTTCGCCCATTGCGCCTGGAAGGTCTCGCCCTCCGGCGCGGGGAAGTCGCGGTAGGTGGTCCAGCCGGAGGCGAGCGGCAGGCTGGCGAAGCGGCCCTTGGCGCGACCCATCAGCCCGAGCCCGCCCATCGCGACGCGGGTCGCCAACTGGTAGACCCGCGGACGCTTGGCGAACCAGGCCCAGGTCTTCAGGCCCCAGCGCGCCGCCTTCGGCTGCAGGTGCTGCTCGAACTCGCGCTCCCGCCAGTGCCGCATCATCTTCGGCAACGGAATGCGCATCGGGCAGACGCTCTCGCAGCGGCCGCAGAAGGTGGAGGCGTTCGGCAGGTGACCGCTCTTGTCCACGCCGATCAGCGTCGGCGTCAGCACCGCGCCCATCGGGCCCGGATAGACCCAGCCGTAGGCGTGGCCGCCGATCGCATGGTAGACGGGACAGTGGTTCATGCAGGCGCCGCAGCGGATGCAGCGGAGCATGTCCTCGAAGTCGGTGCCCAGCATCGACGAGCGACCGTTGTCCAGGATCACCACGTGGTAGTCGTCCGGCCCGTCCGGGTCCTCCGGCCGGCGCGGGCCGGTGGAGAAGGTGGTGTAGACACTCATCTCCTGGCCGGTCGCCGACCGGGCCAGCACGCGCAGGATCTGGCCGACGTCGTTGAGCGTCGGCGTGATCTTCTCGATCGAGGCGATCACGATGTGGGTGCGCGGCAGGATCTGGGTGAGATCGCCGTTGCCCTCGTTGGTGACGATCACCGAGGTGCCGGTCTCCGCGATCAGGAAGTTCGCGCCGGTGATGCCGACGTCGGCAGCGAGAAACTTGGCGCGCAGTTCGCCGCGCGCTTCTGCCAGCAGCGTGGTCGGCTCGGAAAGGTCGCGCTTGGGGTCCAGGTGGGTGTGAACCCGGCGGAACTCGGCCTCCACCTCCTCCTTGTTGACGTGCACGGCGGGGGCGATGATGTGGCTCGGCGCTTCCCCGCGGAGCTGGATGATGTACTCGCCGAGGTCGGTCTCCACCGGCACGACCCCGTTCGCCTCCAGGTACTGGTTGAGGCCGATCTCCTCGGAGATCATCGACTTGCCCTTGGTGACGGTCTTCGCGCCCTTCTGGCGGCAGATCTCGAGGATGATCTTGCGCGCGGCGTCGGCGTCCTCGGCGAAGTGCACGTGGCCGCCGGCCTCCGTCACCTTGCGCTCGTAGGCCTCCAGGTAGAGATCCAGGTGCTGCAGCGTGTGGTTCTTGATGTCGCGCGCGTTGTCACGCAGCGCCTCGAACTCGGGCAGCGCGGCGGCGGAGGCCGCGCGCCGACCGATGAAGTTCACCTCCACATTGCCCATCGCCTTCTGCAGCGGCGGGTTCTGCAGCGCCTCGTGGGCGTTCTTCTTGAACCGGGGGGACGTGATCTGCATGGGGTGCGCTTACTCGGGGAGGAAGTCGGGATTTCGGAGTTGGTCGAGGGTGTAGGGGCACGTTTTCGGGAATGCGGTGCGCGGCAGACCCGTTTCCCGGGCCGCATCACGGACCGCGCGCGGATAGGCCCAGGTCACCAGTTCCTCGGCCCGTCCCGCCAAGGACCTGTTCATGTCTTCGCGGTCCTCAATGTTGGCCCGCTCGCGACCGATCGTGTTCGACCAGGATCTGGTCCGCTTCGATGGCTGGTGAACCCATTTCAGGAGATGGATGAGCAGCACCCGGTAGAATGAGGCGAGGGCATGCTCCTGTTCACGTCCCATGCTCTCGAGTTCCTCGATCACATTCGGCAAATCGATGGCATGCATATTTCCCGATCGAAGCAGTTCGGCCTGGTCTACCGACCACTGCTGGAAATCGGTTTTGTAGTCGGCGTATCGGGCCGTGCCGGGCTTTTCCTTGGCGCGCGCCATGTCCGTCTCCCGAGAAGTGTCCGCAGGCGACTCCATCATGCCTCAATCGCGCCCCTTGCGCTTCTCTCCGATCGCCGGCCCTTCCACCATGCCCGCCAGCACCTCGGCGACGTGACGGACTTCGACGCCCGAACCCTCGCGCTTCAGCTTGCCGGCCATGTTCATCAGGCAGCCGAGGTCGCCGGCGAGCAGCGTGCCGGCGCCGGCCTCGCGGATGTTTTTGGTCTTCTTCGACACGATCTTGTCGGAGATCTCGCCGTACTTGACGCAGAAGGTGCCGCCGAAGCCGCAGCAGACGTCGGTGTCCTTCATCTCCTTCAGCGTCAGGCCGTCGACCGTGCCGAGGAGCGAACGCGGCTGCGCCTTGATGCCGAGTTCCCGCAGGCCCGAACAACTGTCGTGGTAGGTCACAGAGCCCTCGAAGGCGGCCTCCACCTGCGTCACGCCCATGACGTCGACCAGGAAGCTCACCAGCTCGAATGTCTTGCCCGCAAGCGCGTCCGCGCGCGGCCACCAGTTGGGATCACCGTGGAAGAGTTCGCCGTAGTGGGCCTTGATCATCCCCGCGCAGGAGCCCGACGGCGCCACCACGAAGTCGTAGCCCTCGAAGGCGCGGATCACGCCCTCGGCCACGGCGCGGGCGTCGGCCCGGTCGCCGGAGTTGTAGGCGGGCTGGCCGCAGCAGGTCTGCGCGGCCGGCACCTCGACGATGCAGCCGGCGTCCTCCAGCAGCTTCACGGCGGCGAAACCCACCGTCGGGCGGAACAGGTCCACCAGGCAGGTCACGAACAGGGCCACGCGAGGTTTCGAGCCGGCAGCGGCGGCGGGTGCGGTCATCTCGTCAGTCTCTCATGGTGGTCGGCCGCCGTTTCGGCGGGTATCGACGGGCGGCGGCCGCGGCGCGGCTCGGTCTTCAAGCGTCCGGCGGCAAGCGCGAGGCGCATCTCGGCCACCTCGGCGCGGGCCACTTGGTCCTGCCGGTCGCGGACGGCGGCGGTGACGTAGGTCATGTGGGCGGCGGCCGCTTCCCGCGCCGCGGCGGGATCGCCGGCGAGGATGGCGTCGTAGATCGCCCGGTGCTGGGCGAACAGGCGGTCGCGGCTGTCGGCGTGGGTATAGAGCAGGCCGCGGTTGTAGAACACGCCCTCCTCCAGCAGCCGGTAGCAGGCGCGCAGGGTGTGGAGGAGCACGCTGTTGTGGGCACACTCCGACACGGCCTTGTGGAACTCCACATCCAGTTCGGCCTCGCGCCGGAAATCCTTCTCCGCGTGCGCCGCCTCCAGCGCCGCCATGATGCCGGAGAGCAGCGCCCGGTCGGCGGCGGTGGCGCGCTCGGCGGCCATGCCGGCGGCCACGGCGTCCATCTCGCGGCGGAATTCCAGGTAATCGGCTGCTGCCTTCGGATGGTTGCGGATCAGCGCCGCCACCGGCTCGCGGAACACCTCGCCGATCACGTCGGCGATGAAGGTGCCGCCGCCGTGGCGGGTCGCCACCAGCCCGCGGGTCTCAAGGTCGGTGAGCGCGTCGCGCAAGGTCGGGCGGGAGACGTCAAACGACTTGGCCAGTTCGCGCTCGGCCGGAAGCCGGTCGCCGGGCCGCAGCACGCCGTCTAGGATCAAGGCCTCGATCTGCGCCACAACCGCGTCGGCGGTACGGTTCTCCTTGACCTCGCGGAACAGCATGGCGATCCTCCGCCGATACGGGAGGTCCTCCCGGTCGCCATCACCCTATGCCAGTTCGCGGCAAGTGGTCAAGCAAACTGACCACTTGTTTCCGGAGCTGCGGCCCTTGCTCCCATCCCGCGACTCCCCGACAAAGGGTACAAGGGACATGGGGGCGCCGAGGCAGCGCCCCGGCGGGGAGGGACGTCGATGGCGGGGGCGGATCTGCAGGCGCTGGCAAGTCACGGGCTGTGGCCCGCGCATCCGTTGCGGGGCCGCATCCTCGGCGAGGTGCACGCGCGCCCCTTCCGGCTGATCGCGACGCCCCGCGTGTTCCTCCACTACGCCTTCCAGACGCCGCCGGCATCGGCCCACGTGGACCGCGCGTTCCTGCAGGAATTCTGCCGGCGACACGGCGCTGAGGGGCCCGGACCGGACGCCAAGGTCTACCAGATCCAGGTGGCCGGCGGCACGCTGCGCTGGGAGCAGTTCACCGAGATCACCACCTACACCTTCGACTGCGCTCTGAAGCCCGGGGCCGGGCCGTTCTCGCCGGTCGCCAGCGATCCCTTCGGCGCCGGCTTCCGCGCGCCGGGCGAACTGCTCGTCGCCACCCGGCTCGACCTCGTCACCGAGGCGATGGTGCCGCCGGAGAGCGGCGGGCCGATGGCCCACTTCGAGGAAGTCTGGGTTTCGGCCTCGCAGGTGGTCGACCGCACCGCCCTGATCATCACCGACTTCCGCGTCGACCGGGACGGACGGACGCGGATCCTCATCGTCGACCAGGGCCTGCATGCCCGGCAGGCCGGCGCGCTGGTCCAGCGGCTGCTGGAGATCGAGACCTACCGCACCTTCGCCATGCTCGGCCTGCCGGAGGCGCAGGCGCAGGGCCCGCTGATCAGCCGGATCGAGCGGCAAATGGTGGACATCGCCGGCGCCGCGCGCGACAGCGAGGGCCTGGAGAAGAACCGCACCCTCCTCAACAACATCTCCAATCTGTCCGCCGAAATCGAAGCCGCGGCGGCCGAGACGGCCTACCGCTTCGGTGCTTCGCGGGCCTATGACGAGATCGTCGGCCTGCGCCTTGCGGCGATCCGCGAGGAGCCCTTCGAGGGCTATTCCACCTGGGGCGCGTTCCTTGCCCGGCGGACCGCGCCCGCGATGCGGACCCTGCAGTCGATCCAGGACCGGCAGCAGGACCTCTCGGTCAAGCTCGGCCGCGCCGCCAACCTGCTCCGGACCCGCGTCGACGTGGAGCTCGAGCAGCAGAACCGCGAACTCCTGGAATCGATGAACCGCCGCGCCCGCCTTCAGCTGCGCCTGCAGCAGACGGTGGAAGGCCTCTCCGTCGCCGCCGTCAGCTACTACATCGTCGGCCTCGTCGGCTACTTCGCCAAAGGCGGCCACTTCGTTGGCCTGGAGCTCGACCCCGCCCTCGTCACCGCCCTCTCCGTCATCCCCGTCATGCTCCTCGTCTGGTGGACCGTCCAACGCATCCGCAAGAAGCACACCGGCGAGGATCACGGGTGAGGCGGACGGGAGGCTGTGCGCAGTGGGCGTTCCCCACCCGCCTCCCTCTCCGCCGTCATGGTCCGCGCAGGCGGACCACCCACGAATTTTGTAAACGCGATCGGAGCGCCCTCTGCCGCGCTAGAAATGCGTGGGTGGTCCGTCGGCGCGGACCATGACGGCGGACGGTGGTAACAACAGCCCCCTACCCTCGCCCCAGCACCCCTTCCAGTCCCGCGTCCCAGTAGGGCTCCGGCCCGTAGAGCCCTGCGAGGAAGTCGATGAACAGGCGGACCTTGGCCGGCAGGAAGCGGCGGCTGGGGTAGACGGCGTGGACGGCGACGTGACGGGAGCCGCGGAACTGCGGCAGCACCACTTTCAGGCGGCCGGCGGAGAGGTCCGGGCCGACGTCCCAGGTGGAGCGGAGCGCGATGCCCACCCCGGCGAGGCAGAGTTCGCGGATCACCTCCGACGAATTGGTCTGGATCGCACCCGAGGCGTGGACGGCCACCTCGCCGGCCGGCCCCTCCAGCCGCCAGGGGTCCTGGTGGGCGGCCGCCAGGCAGACGTGGGTCTCCAGATCGGACAGCCGCTCCGGCACGCCGTGCCGCTCCAGGTAGCCGGGGGTGGCGCAGAGCATGCGATGGTTCGGCGCGAGTCGGCGGACGACGAGGCTGGAGTCGGCCAGCGCGCCGATCCGGATCGCCAGGTCGAAGCCCTCGCCGATCACATCGACGAACTCGTCGGAGAGGATCAGGTTGACGATCAGTCCGCGGTTACGCTCCATGAAGCGGCCGAGATAGGGCGCCACATGCAGCCGTCCGAAGGTGGTGGGGGCGGAGATCTTCAGCGTTCCCTGCGCGATCGCCGATTTCCGCGACACGTAGGCCTCGGCCTCCTCGATGGATGAGAGGATCGCCACCACCCGCTCGTGGAAGCCGATCCCGGCCTCGGTCAGGGCGATCTGGCGCGTGGTGCGCTGGAACAGCAGCGTGCCGAGCCGTTCCTCCAACCGCCGGATCCGCTTGGACACCACCGCCGGCGACAGCCCGAGCGCCCGTCCCGCGCCGGACATGGACCCGGCGGCGACCACGCGCGCGAAGATCTGGAGGTCGTGGATGTCCTGCATGGGCGGCGCGTCCGGTTCCGGGTGGCGCCAGAGTACCCAAACCCGACCGCCCGTGCAGGGTCCGACCAAAAAAGATGCGGAGCCGCGCGAGCGGCTCCGCAGGTCGTCTCAATCCACTGGAAAAGTCTTACTTCTTGAAACCGGTGATGCGGATCAGATCGTCCGTCGCGAAACCGTCCACCTTCGGCATCGCCTTGTCGTCGGAATGCTGGATGGAGACGTAGGCGACGGTGCCCGAAGCGTCGAAGATGAAGCCGGTCGGCTCGGCGGAGGTGTCCTTTACCGACAGCATCTTCACGCAGCCGTCGGTCTTGATGTCGCGGTCGGCGCCATCCGGCAGGCAGGCGAAGATGTCGCCGTTGGAATGGTCCTCCACAACGTAGAGAGTCCCGGTGCCCGGCTGGAAATCCAGGTTGTCGAAGGAGTTGAAGTCCGCGTCGCCCTCGACGAAGCGGTTGAACACGGTGGTGAACTTCACCTTGCCCTTGGCGTCGGCCGTGGGGATTTCGAGCGGCTTCTGATCCACCGCGCAGATCACCTCGGCGTAGTTGCGCGCGGCCTCGTTGCCGGTGTTGGCGAAGCAGAAGCGGATGCCCTCGCCGGCGTAGAGCGGGTCGGTGTGAAGGTCTTCCGGCCGGTAGAAGCCGGTCGCGCCCTTGGCGTCGGCGTCCGCGCGGGCGTCGGCCGGTTCGATCTCGATCCAGTCGCCGGCGCCGATCTCGCAGCCCTGGCCATACTGCACCTTGTCGCCCTGGCAGGACGCCCGGAAGGCATAGGTCTTGCCGGCGGCGAAGGGCGATGCGTCCAGGGTCGTGACCGGCTGACCGGTCCACGGCGCGGCGGGAATGAACTTGTAGAGCGCGCCGCCATCTGCCTCCGGTCCTGCGGTGCCGGGGCGCAGTTCGTCGCCGCCGTAGACCACGCCCTCGCGGGTCATCGTGAACCCTTCCCAGGCCATGGTCGGCATCGCGAGCCGCACCGCGATGTCCGCCGACGTGGTCTCGCCCGAAGCCCGGTTCATCACCGTCTCGTTGGTCGTCTCCAGCGGCTTGAGGAGTTCGTAGGCCTTGCCGTCATCCTCCTCCTCGGTCGCCAACACCGTGTTCCACGGCGTGGTGCGGATGCCGTCGCAGGCGGCCATGCCACGCAGGATAGTCTCCACCTTGCCGGTGGCCAGGTCGATGCGCTGGACCGAGGGGTTGAACTTCAGGGCGCCGTCAGCCGCCTTGCTGAATTCCCGATCGCTTTCGATGCAGGCGATCAGGTGCGTCGGCTTCTCCAACGGGTAGAAGGCCATCATGTCGAGGTCGTTGGCGACGTCGCGGGACAGGAACTCGGCCTTGAGGCCCTTGGCGAGAATGATGCTGTCGGTGGGGAGATGCGCGGGCTGGCGGTAGCCTTCCTCCGGCGATTCACCCGCGGAAGGTCCGATCCCGGCCTCGAACCCGAAGCGGACGCCCACCTGCGCGTTCAACATCTTCTCCACCGCGACACCGAAATCCTCGGCCGATGCCGAACCGGCGCACAGGATCAGGCCCGCTGCCAACAGTGTTTGCTTGTTCATGACGACCCCCGCGGGCGGCCCGACGCCGCCCTTCGCCGACGACCGTAGGAGCGTGGTGTTACACCTCTTTGGAGGATCGATGACGTTTCGCCGTCACCCGTCGGCTCAGAACAGGCTGCCCTGGCCGGCTGGTCCCGCCGCCTTCGTCCGGGCGCGCCGGTCCGGGCGGACAGGGCCGGGATCACCGCCCGTCGCGGGATCGCTGCGGGTCGGCACCGGTGGTCCGTCGCCGCCGTCGGCCGTCACGCCCACCTTGCCGTCGCAGAACTCCACCGCCAGTCGGGCGCCGGGCTCCACTTTGCCCACCTCGAACACGGGCCTGCCGTCGGCGTCCCAGATCAGGGCGAAGCCGCGTTTCAGGGTGGCGCGGTGGTTGACCGCGTCGAACACGGCCACGGTGTTGCGGAAGCGGGCGCGGTGCTGCTCGACGCTGACGCAGAAGCCGCGGGTAAGCCGTTTCTCCACGACGCCAAGGCGTTCACGGCAGAGCGATCCAGCCCGCTCCAGCACCGCCGGCGACAGACGGCCCGCCGTCCGCTCGAAGCGGCGGTGGTGGATCGCCGTGTTGGCCCTGAGCGCCTGACCAAGGGCCGACGCCGCCGCATCGAACCGCTGGCGGGGCAGCGAGAGGATGTCGCGCGGCTTGGGGAGCGCGCGGGCGAACCCGGTCAGCCGGTCGCGCCGGGCGTCGAAGCCGCGGGCCATCGCCCCGTTGAGCCGGCGGGAAAGCTCGTCGGTTCGGTCCAGGAGATCGCGTCGCACGGGCACGGCCATCTCCGCCGCGCCGGTCGGCGTCGGCGCGCGCACGTCGGCGGCAAAATCGATCAGCGTCCAGTCGGTTTCGTGGCCGACGGCGGAGATCAGCGGGATCGCGCTTGCCGCCGCGGCGCGCACCACCGCCTCGTCGTTGAAGCCCCAGAGATCCTCCAGGCTGCCGCCGCCGCGCGCCACGATCAACACGTCCGGGCGCGGCACCGGCCCGCCCGGGGCAATGGCGTTGAAGCCCTCGATCGCCGCGGAAACCTCCGCTCCGCAGGTGTCGCCCTGCACCCGCACCGGCCAGACCAGCACATGGACGGGGAAGCGATCCGCGATCCGGTGCAGGATGTCGCGGATCACCGCGCCGGTCGGCGACGTCACCACGCCGATCACCTTCGGCAGGAAGGGCAGGAGCTGCTTGCGGTCGACGTCGAACAGGCCCTCGGCGGCGAGCTTCTTCTTGCGCTCCTCGATCAAGGCCATCAGCGCGCCGGCGCCTGCCGGTTCGATCGCCTCGATCACGATCTGGTACTTGGACGAGCCCGGGAAGGTGGTCAGCTTGCCGGTGGCGATGACCTCCATCCCCTCCTCCGGCTTGAAACGGATCTTGGCCATCGTCCCGCGCCAGACCACCGCCTCCAGCCGCGCGCCCTCATCCTTCAGCGCGAAATAGGCGTGCCCCGACGAATGCGGCCCCCGATAGCCGGAAATCTCCCCCCGCACCCGCACAAAGCCGAACTGGTCCTCGACCGTCCGCTTCAGGGCAAAGGAGATCTCCGAAACCGTGTATTCGGCAACGTTGGGAATGGTATCCGTCATGTGAACGAAAGGTGCACGCGAGGGTGCCGACGGTCAAGACCGGCGCCGCGCGTGAGCGGGGGATAACGAGGGCTGCGCGTTCTACCCACCGGAGCCGGACCGATCATGCGTACCAGCAACGTGGCAGCACGACATCCGGGCCGGACGTGCTCTGACGGTCCAGAACGTGCGGAAACTGCTGGCGAGGGGAACGCGATTTCGCACGGTCCTTGCGGTGCAGCGTGACCTCCAGCAACGGGGGAATTTCGACACCCACACGAGTCTCGATCGTCGCGTAATTGTTTGGATGCAAGTGCACCACATCGTGGAACTCAGTCAGCTTCCGAAAGATACTGTCAAACATACTGACACAACCCTGCAGGAAGATCCGATCGAGCCCATGCAGCTCGAGAGCAATGATACGGAACCGGCGGAGCGTGCTCTTTTCCAAGTGAATGAGGGTGTCGTATTCCCAACCTTCGATGTCCATCTGGAGAATGAGATCTTCGTTGACTCGCCCCCGGAATTTGCGATCAACCCAGGAATCGAGGGTCATGAACTTGTCGTTTCGAGTGGATCCTATGAACTTCTTCTCGAACTCGATCCTCTCGTGCTGAATCTGGGGACCTTCCACGCTTCCATCCGCGAGATAACATTGGAGCCCGTACTCTTCGATCAGGTGCTTTTCGAACGCGGACGTTTTGCCGACCCCTGGCGAGAAGCATCCGCCGAGGCCATCAAAGTCAACGGGTAGGAGGTAGCCGCCGTCTCCTTCGCCGCCCACTCGAATGAGAGGGAATCCGTTGTCGATTGGCCGGAGGTTGCCGATGGTCGCCATGACCTCCGCATGGGACGCCAACGAACTGATCACCTGATGTCGCTCGGCGAGTGTGTCTTTGACGAGGGTCTTGGCCCAACTCGGCAGGTAGCGGATTGCCATCAATATGTCTCCCGGTTTCCAGGCGACCTCAGCCACCAGTCGGTCTAGGGATAAGGGTGCCGGCACTTCGCCTCGTCGGTGACATCCTTCCAATCGAGCGATGACGACGGCACCCGTGATTGGTCGTCGCGAGCAAAGGAAGATCGCCGATCTCCGATACCCATCCAATTGTCGGAGACGACGATTGATTCTCACTCCCGGCACCTGTCGCCAGTTGAGCTTATCGGAACGCTGATTGAGTTGCGAACGGAGCTGGGCTACCGGTTCAGGAGCCTGCCTGGTCGACTCTGTGCGCTCGCACATCCGGCGCTCCCAATGGCTCGTTCTTGTCGGCCGACGAACCGCACCGATCCGGGCGCGTTGCCTCCCATGGCCCACTCCGATTTCCGAACGCCTCGCCTCTTCGTCTCCGGCCCCCTCGCCGTTGGCGAGACCGTGGCGCTCGACAAGGAGCAGGCGAACTACCTGATGGCGGTCCTGCGGCTGCCGGCGGATGCCGCCGTGCTGGTGTTCGACGGGGTTTCCGGCGAGTATCGGGCGCGGCTTGCGCCGACGTCGCGCAAGGCGGCCGAACTGGTCGTGGGAGAACGGACGCGGCCGCAGCCGCCGGCGCCGGATCTTCTCTACCTCTTCGCCCCGCTCAAGCACGCGCGGCTCGACTACATGGTCCAGAAGGCGGTGGAGATGGGCGTCGGGCGGATGCGGCCGGTGCTCACCCAGCACACCCAGGCGGCGCGGGTGAACCTGGAGCGGATGCGCGCCAACGTGGTGGAGGCCGCCGAGCAGTGCGGCGTGCTGCATGTGCCGGCGGTCGAGGACGAGGAGAAGCTGGAGCGGACGCTCGCCCGATTCGCGGCGGAGGAGCCGGGCCGGCGCCTCATCTTCTGCGACGAGGGCGAGGAGACGACGAACCCGGTGCCAGCGCTGCAGGCGCTCGGGCGCGGGCCGCTTGCGGTGCTGATCGGGCCGGAGGGCGGGTTTTCGGAGGCCGAGCGGCGTACCCTCCGGGCGCTGCCCTTCGTCACAGCCGTGCCACTCGGGCCGCGTATCCTGCGCGCGGATACGGCGGCGGTCGCGGCGCTGGCGGTCATCCAGGCGACGCTCGGCGACTGGTAATGCCGGTCGATCCTTGATCGACCTCAAGGACGACGGAACACCCGACGTGGCATGACCGTTGGCGTGGCAGGTGCGGCGGCGCGGGCGGGGGGCTTTCCCGTTGCCGGACCTGCCGGCAGACTTCAGCGGCCAGGGTCGTTCACCGCTCGACCCTGAGAGCGGGGCCCGGGGCCCGGACAAGGACGGTAAGCCATGGCGATCAAGGACGTCTTCACCATCGTCGACCTCTACGACGACGCGATGCCCGGTCCGGCGCTGGCACTCGACCTCGCCGCCGCGCACGGGGCGCATGTCACCGGGCTTGCGCTCGCCATGGAGCCGCTGGCGCCGGGGTTCCTTGCCTCCCCGATTCCGGCCGACTACATCGTCGGCGCGATCGAGGAGGCCGAGCGGCAGGCCCGCAAGGCCTCCGACAGCTTCGCCGCCCGGGCTGCCGCGGCCGGCGTTCCGGCCGACGCGCGCACGCTGACGCTGCTGGCCGGCGCGACGCAGCCGGTGATCGGGCAGGCGCACCTCTCCGACCTCGTGGTGATCGGGCAGGAGAACTACGACCAGCCGGAGCCGATGCGCAGCACGCTGATCGAAGCGGTGATGTTCGAGGCCGGGGTACCGCTGCTGCTGGTGCCGACCGGCTGGAAAAAGCCCTTCAAGGTGGACAATGTCATGATCGCCTGGGACGGCTCGTCCACCGCCGCGCGGGCCGTACACGCGGCGCTGCCGATGATCAGCCTGGCCAAGTCGATCGAGATCACCATCGTCGCCTCGTCGAAGGCGTGGGCCGGCGAGCCGGGCGCGGACGTCGCGACCTATCTGTCGCGCCATGGCCTCGCGGTCACCATCAACACCGTCAACCGCGACGCGGGCGACATCTCCGGCACGCTCAACGCCCGCGTCCGGGAGACCGACGCCGATCTCCTGGTGATGGGCGCCTACGGGCACAGCCGCCTGCGCGAGTTCATCGTGGGCGGCGCCACCCGCGGCATGCTGGAGACGATGGTCGTCCCGACGCTTTTGGCGCACTGATCGCGCGGATCCGCATCCCCCGTCCCCGGAGAGCGGCGGCCACAAGCCGACCCGGGGACCAAGACGCCGGCACAGGCGTCGCCAAGATATCGATGGGACGAAGCACCCGAAGCCGGCGCGGCCTTCGAAAGAGGGGTATCCGCGTCGTCCCCTATTCTTTCTGCCTTGCGGCGAGTGCCATGCCCACCACCCTTGAAGCGATCGACGCCTTCTTCAATCCCCGTTCCATCGCCGTCGTCGGCGCCAGCAGCCGGCCGGGATCGGTAGGCGCGATCGTCGCGCGAAACCTGATCGACGGCGCGCGCGACCGGCTCCAGCTGGTCAACCCGAAGGGCGGCGAGATCGACGGCCTGCCGCTCCACCCGTCGGTGGAGGCGCTGCCGGTCGCCCCCGACCTCGGCGTGATCGTCGTCCCGGCCGCCGGCGTCCCGGCGGTCGTGGAAGCGCTCGGAAAGCGCGGCTGCCGGGCCGTGGTGGTGATCACCGCCGGCATGGGCCGCGGCCCGGGTTCGCTCGGCGAGGAGACGGTTGCGATCGCCCGCCGCCACGAGATGCGCGTGATCGGGCCGAACTGCATCGGCGTGCTGGCGCCCAACGCCGGGGTCAACGCCAGCTTCGCACAGCGGCCCGGCCGCAAGGGCGACCTGGCGCTGATCTCGCAGTCCGGGGCGATCCTCACCTCCGTGCTCGACTGGGCGGAGAAGAACGAGGTCGGCTTCTCCGGCCTCGCCTCGATCGGCGACGCCCTCGACGTCGGCTTCGCCGAACTCATCGACCATTTCGCGCTCGACCATCGCACCCGCGCCATCCTCCTCTACGTGGAAGCGGTGCGCGATGCGCGGGCCTTCATGTCGGCCGCCCGCGCCGCGGCGCGCATGAAGCCGGTGGTGGTCATCAAGTCCGGCCGCCATGCCGCCGGCGCCCGGGCTGCCGCCTCCCACACCGGTGCGCTCGCCGGAGTGGACGCGGTCTACGACGCCGCCTTCCGCCGGGCGGGCCTGCTGCGCGTCGACGACCTCGGCCAGCTCTTCGCGGCCGCCGAAACGCTCAGCCACGTGCCGCGCATAGCCGGCCGGCGGATCGCGATCCTCACCAACGGCGGCGGCGCCGGTGTGCTCGCGGTGGACCGGCTGATCGACCTCGGCGGCACGCCCGCCGCCCTCTCCGACGCGACGCTGGAGGCGCTGAACGCGCTGCTGCCGGCAGGCTGGTCGGGCGGCAACCCTGTCGACATCGTAGGCGACGCACCGCCGGAGCGCTACGCCGCCGCGCTCGGGGCGCTGCTGGAGGACAAGTCGAACGACGCGGTGCTGGTGCTCAACTGCCCGACCGCCCTCGCCTCGTCCAAGTCGGCGGCCGAGGCTGTCGTCCAGGCCGTCGCCACCCACAAGCGCACGCACCTGCGCGGCAAGCCGGTGATCGCCGCCTGGCTCGGTTCGGACGACGGCTCGGAGGCGGTGTTCGCCGCCGCCAAGATCCCGGTGCTGTCCTCGCCCAACCGGGCGGTCGAAGGGCTGATGCAGCTGGTCCGCCATGCCGAGGCGCAGGAGGCGCTGACCGCCGCGCCGCCGGATCTCCTCGCCGGCTTCGAGCCGGACCGGGCGCGGATGCGCGCCACGGTCGACAAGGCGCTCGCCGACGGGCGCACCTGGCTCACCGCCACCGAAGTCTCCGACGTGCTCGCCGCCTACCAGATCCCGGCCGTACCCGCCGTCTTCGCCGCCGACCCGGACGAGGCGGCCGAGCGGGCGGTGGAGCTCTTCGCCAGCACCAAGGCGATCGTCGCCAAGATCGCGTCGCCCGACATCATCCACAAGTCCGACGTCGGCGGCGTGGAGCTGGAGCTCACCACCGCCGGCGCGGTGAAACGCGCCACCGAGCGGATCCTCGCCCGCGCCCGCGCCGCCCGCCCGGACGCTCGCATCGAGGGCGTCACGCTGCATCCGATGATCGTCGCGCCGAAGGCGGTGGAGCTGATCGCCGGCGTCGCCGACGACCCGGTGTTCGGCCCGATCATCGTGTTCGGCCGCGGCGGCACCGCCGTGGAGGTGATCAACGACAAGGCGCTCGCGCTGCCGCCGCTCGACGTCAACCTCGCCCATGACCTGATCAGCCGTACCCGGGTCAGCCGCCAGCTCGCCGGCTACCGCGACCGCAAGCCGGTCGACCGCGAACGGCTCGCGCTCGGCCTCGTCAAGCTGTCGCAACTCATCGCCGACGAGCCGCGCATCCGCGAGATCGACCTCAACCCGATCATCGCCGACGAGCAGCGGGTAATCACCGTGGACGCCCGCATCTCCATCCGCGCCGACACCGCGCCGGAGATCAGCCGCGTGGTTCCCTCCGTCGGCCACCCGCGCCTGGCCATCCGCCCCTATCCTGCCGACTGGGACCAGACACTGACGCTGAAGGACGGCATGGTCGTCCGCGTCCGCCCGCTCCGGCCGGAGGACGAACGCCTCTATCCACCCTTCTTCGCCCGGATGACGGACGAGGACATGCGCCTGCGCTTCTTCGCCCGGGTGCGCGAGCTCGGCCACGCCTTCATCGCGCGCCTGACGCAGATCGACTACGCGCGCGCCATGGCTTTCATCGCCATCGAGGAAGCCACCGGCGAGATGCTCGGCGCCGTCCGCCTGCACGGCGACCCCACCCACACCCACGGCGAATACGCCATCGCGGTCCGCTCCGACCTCAAGGGCAAAGGGCTCGGCTGGGAGCTGATGCGCATCCTCATCCGCTTCGCCCACCAGGAGGGCTACAGCGAGATCCGCGGCGAGGTGCTGCGCGAGAACACCACCATGCTCGCTATGTGCCACGCCCTCGGCTTCGAGGCCCATCCGGAACCGGAAAGCCCGGAGGTCATGGCCGTCACCCTCGACGTGGAAAGCGCCTTCAGCCAGGGCACCAGCATGGAGCCGGACGCCGCGTGAGCGCCTGAACGGCGGGACGCCTACCCACCACCACCACCGTCCGCAGCCCTGAACCCGTCATGGTCCGCGAAGGCGGACCACCCACGCGTTTTTCCGGGATGGCGCCCCAACCTCCAAGCCCAGCCAAGTCGCGCCCACAAAGGCGTGGGTGGTCCGCCTTCGCGGACCATGACGGGTTGGGGGATAGGGATCGGACGATCCGAATAGGTAGCCGCGCCAACAAAAGCGGGCCATCACCCACCGCCGGCTACCCCACACCACCGTCCGCGACCGCTACCCCGTCATGGTCCGCGGAGGCGGACCACCCACGCGTTTTTCCAGGATGACGCCCGGAGCGTCGAAGCCGAGCCAAGTCGCGCCCACAAAGGCGTGGGTGGTCCGCCTCCGCGGACCATGACGGGTTGGGGGTTAGGCACCAGCCTATCCGAATAGGTAGCCGCGCCAGCAAAAGCGGGCCATCACCCACCGCCTGCCAGCCCACCGCCACCTTGTGCTACCCGAAACCCGTCATGGTCCGCGAAGGCGGACCACCCACGCATTTTTCCAGGATCACGCCCGGAGCGTCGAAGCCGAGCCAAGTCGCGTCCACAAAGGCGTGGGTGGTCCGCCTCCGCGGACCATGACGGGTTGTGGGATAGGGGTCGGACGATCCGAATAGGTCGCCGCGCCCACAGAAGCGCGTGCGCTCTGCCATCGCGGACTATGTCGCCTCGGGATGGAAACCGCGTGTTTTGCAGCGGCAGACCGCCCCCGCCATTCTCGGCCGCCGCCCCGGCCTCAGCCCGGGACAGCCTCGGTGCTCACCACGCGGAAGGTGTGCAGTTCGCCGTCGTCGTCGCGGATCGACACGTAGTCGCCGAGGTTGAAGGTGTGCTCCTTGAGGCGATAGCCGGCCTCGTCGTCCTCGTCCCCGTCGATGTCGTAGTGGAAGGCCCAGCTTCCGCCCGGACGGTGGATGAGGTGGCCGATGTCGTCGTTCTCCTTGCCCCAGAAGCGGCGGACGCGGCAGCGGTCGCGCACGCTCTTCCAGGCGGCGGGGTCCAACTTGCCGTCGGCGTCGAGCGGGGCGACGAACTCATAGCCGTGTTCGCGCGAGCCGTCCGGGAAGCCCTTGGTGCGAGCCAGTTCCAGGCGCACGCGGGTGAGATGGCGTTGGGGCGCATTCACGGGTCAATTCCTCCATCATGCACATCGGCCGTCCACAGCTTCGGCGGCCGTTGTCCCCATCGTCGCGCAGCCGGTGGATCGCCACATTGATCTTGCTCAATCAGGGCCGGAATCGGTCTAGCCTTGACCCGCCCTCGCTCGTGTCCGGGACGTCTGTCATGCGCCTCCTGCTCGCCGTCGCCTTCTTCGTCATCGCCGCGCCCGCCGTCCGGGCGGACGAGCCGACCTGGCTGGTGCTCGACGAGACGCAGCCGAAGGCGAGCCAGACCGTCGGGGCGGTCACAATCCGGCTTGCCATGGAGAAGCGCCGGGTCGAGGGCGTGCGGGCGGACGTGCCGGTCCTCACCATCCTTGAGGACGGCGCCAAGGCGCTGACGGTGGTCGGCGAGGCCTCAGGCTTCGACTTTCCGCAGGGCGAGGCGGCCATCCTGGAGATGGATCCCGACGTCGAAGGTCCGGAGGTCGCCTTCACCAGCTTCACCGGCGGCGCCCACTGCTGCACGACCGTCAAGGTCGCGGAACGGGTCGGCGCGGGGCGCTGGAAGGCCGTCTTCATGGGCAACTGGGACGGTGGGGGTCCCGGAATCATCCGGGATGCCGACGGCGACGGGGTCAGTGAACTCGTCACCGTGGACAACGATTTCCTCTACGCCTTCGACTGCTATGCCTGCAGCGAGGCGCCGCTGACCATCCGCGCTCTCCAGGGCGGCAGGGTCGTCGACGTCTCGGCGGAGCCGCGCTTCCTCGACACCCACCGGGGCTGGCTCGACGAGATCGAGAACAGGCTCGTGGAGGCGGGTGGCGAGGCCTCGCCGGGCTTCTGGGCGGGCTGGATCGCCGCCAAGGCCCGAGTCGGCGAAGGTGCAGACGCCTGGTCGGCGTTCACCCGCGCCTACCGACCGAGCCCGGAGGACGACGTGGAGGAATGCACCGTGGCGAGCACCGACGGCTGCCCGGAAGGCGCCTCGCGCACCGTGCCGTTTCCCGACGCCCTGAAGCGCTTCCTCACCGAACGCGGCTTCCGGACCTGACCAGCCCTTTCCGGAGTACCCCATGATCGACGGCTTCGACCTGCCCTTCGACGACGAAGCCGACGCGCTGCTGCCGACGTCGCCGCCGATCGCCACCCTGGCGGTGGTCGTCGACTGTTCCGACACGGACGAAGCGCTGGCGGCGATCCGCGCCTTCGCAACGGCGAACGGGTTCGACGTGCTCGCCGGCGGGGCCGAGCCCTACGACAAGCTCGGGCCGCACGCCCGCGTCTGGCTGCACCTGCGCCTGCCCGCCTGCCGCACCAACCGCGAGGCCGCCGACCTTGCCGAGCGCCTCGCCGCGAGGGTTTGCGACCCCGCGCATCTCGCCGCGGAGCTTCCCACCGTCTTCTACGAGGAGGACGGCTCGATGCACTACGAACGGATCTTCGACAGCCGCATGCATCCGGTCATCCTTCCCCGCGCGCTCTGGCTGAACCTCGAACTCGACACCGGCGCCGGCCCGCAGCGCGATCTTGCCGTCGCTTCCGGGATGCGGTGAGGGCCCCGTTCGGATCGTCCGCGTCGATCGTGCTCGTCCGCTCCATCGCCGTTCCCCGTGTCTCGTTCCGACGACGCTTGGAATAGCACGGCGCCGGAGCGCGGGGATAACGCGCCCGGCCGGATGCGACCCGATCGATCGCGCTGCGGGACGGCTGTGATCCTCGCTTCCATTGCCCATAGGCTACGTAGCCGTCTCTCGCGTCGAAAAACACGACTACACGTCTACGAGAACGTTTCTGCAATTTCTTTCTTTTTTGGATTTCTTGCAATTACAGAGATCGTGGGCTACATCCATCAGCATGAGGGGAGAAACGGGCGGTCGTCGTGCGTTATCCCCGGTGAAACATGCGCCGGCTGGCTGGCCGGCCGATTGGGTGGAGTGCGCCATGGGTACGCCGAGCAAGCTGGAACAGCTGAAGACAATGACCGTGGTGGTCGCCGACACCGGTGACATCGACGCCATCAAGCGCCTGCAACCCGTTGATTGCACGACGAATCCGACGCTCGTCCTGAAGGCGGTGCCGCTGCCGGCCTACGAGCGGGTGATCGCCGATGCGCTTGCCTGGGGCAAGGGTCAGGGCGGTGCCCGTGAGGCGGTTGTCGGCGCCATTGCGGATCGGCTAGCCGTTGCAGTCGGCACGGAACTCGCCCGGATCGTCCCGGGCCGCGTCTCGACCGAAGTGGACGCCGACCTCTCCTTCGACACCGAAGCAACGGTCAACAAGGCGCGCGCCATCATCGCCGCCTATCAGGCCAACGGCATCGGTCGTGAAAAGATCCTGATCAAGATCGCCGGTACATGGGAAGGGATCCAGGCCGCGAAGATCCTGCAGGCCGAGGGCATCGACTGCAACATGACGTTGATCTTCGACATTGCACAGGCGATCGCCTGCGCGAATGCAGACGCGTTCCTGATTTCACCTTTCGTTGGGCGCATTCTCGACTGGTATGTCAAGGCGGAGGGGCGCACCTACACCGCCGAGGAGGATCCGGGCGTCGTCTCGGTCCGGGGCATCTACGACTATTATAAAACCCACGGCATCAAGACGGTTGTGATGGCGGCCTCTTTCCGCAACGTCGGCGAAGTGGAAGCTTTGGCCGGTTGCGACCGCCTGACGATCTCGCCGGCGCTGCTCGACCAGCTCGCCGCCGACACCGGCACGCTGGAGCGCAAGCTCTCGCCGGACACTGTCGCGACGCGTCCGGCGCGGATCGAGCAGGACGAGAAATCGTTCCGCTGGGCGATGAACCAGAACCCGATGGCGACCGAGAAACTGGCCGAGGGCATCCGGATGTTCGCCAAGGATCTCAAGGAGTTGCGCTCCATCGTTGCAAAGCGCATGGAAGCCTGATCCGACGCCGGGCGGGGCCTTCCGCCGCCGTCCGGCACTTGCTCCTCCCTCCGGGATTGACGATGCCGCGCCCCCGCCGCAGCGAGGACCTGATCATCCGGGCTGCCCGCCTGCGCTATGAGCAGAGGCTGCAGCAGACCGAGATCGCCCGCATCCTCGACATCTCCGAATCGACCGTCAGCCGGTGCCTCCGGACGGCGCTCGACCTCGGCTATGTGGAGATCCAGGTTGCACCCAAGGCGTTCCGGAACCAGGACATGGAGGCCCGGCTGCAGAAAGGGCTGGGGCTGAAGTACGCCGTGGTCGTGGAGGATCGTGTCAATCCCTCGCAAACACTTGATATCCTTGGCAAAGCTGTCGCTCGCATGGTCGAGGACATGGTCAAGCCGGGGGATGTGATCGGCGTTTCGGACGGCGCTTCGGTCGCCGCGGTGGCGCTCGCCGCCCGGCGCGGCCTCACCCAGGACATCGACGTGGTCTCCCTGGTCGGCGGAGTGGGCGCCCCTGAGGAGCCGAGCCATTCCAGCGAAGTCTGCCGCCGCCTCGCCGCCGGCCTCGGCGCACGCGCCTGGCAGCTGCCCGTGCCGGCGATCGTCGACGACGACCGGATCGCGGGGGTGCTGCACGATACCGGGACGGTGCGGTCGGTGTTCAGCCTGATGCGGCGGGTTACAATCGCGCTGGTCGGCGTGGGCGCGATCTCGCCGTCGGCCACCATCTTCCGGCACGGGCTGGTGGACGACGCGCTGACGGAAGAACTCGTTGCGCGCGGGGCGGTTGGCACGATCTGCGCACGTTTCTTCGGGCGCGACGGGCAGCCGGTCGGCACAACCTTCGACAATCGGACGATGTCGATCCCGGTGGCTGATCTCGCCCGCGCGCCGGTGCGGCTCGGGGCGGCGCTGTCGGCTGCGAAGGTTCCGGCCATCGCGGCGGCGATCGGCGGCAAGCTGATCAACGGGCTCGCTACCGACGTCCCGACGGCGGAAGCCCTGCTGGCGGAGATGGCCGGCCGGGTGGGCTGAAACGCCCGCTTGCCGCCGGCGCCGGCCCGTCCTACACCGCGGGGATTGCGGGGGCAGCGGAACAATGGCACGGACCATCGGGTCGAGCGGGGAGAAGACGGCAAAGGCGATCCGGGAAGCCGGCATCCGGCTGATCTACGCCCACGGCTTCGAGGCCGTCGGCATGCGGCAGCTGGCGGCGGAAGTCGGGATACAGCCGGGCTCGCTCTACAAGTATTTCGCCAACAAGCAGACCCTTCTGTTCGACATCGTCCGCGACCACATGGATCATCTGATCGTGAATCTCCATGTCGCGCTCGAGGGGCATCAGACTCCGCTTGATCGACTCCGCGCCTTCTCGGCTTTTCATCTGCGCTATCACATGACGCGCAAGATGCAGGTCTACATCGCGAACAGCGAGTTGCGCAGTCTTGAACCTGAAAACAGGAGCGTAATCGTCGATATGCGCTCGACGTATGAGCGTGTGGTGGAGGACATCCTGCAAAGCGGGGTGGACTGCGGGGCGTTCCGGCCGCTCGACGTCAAGGTCGCGACCTTCGCCCTGATCGCCCTCCTGACGGGCATTTGCGAATGGTACCGCGCCGACGGCCGGCTGGAGCAGGACGCGCTGGTCGCCGAGCATGTCGCCCTCGTGCTCAACGGCGTCGCCCGCTGACCGGCGACAACCGGCACGGCCGTTGCATGGCAACATCCGGATCAGAACCACAGGACCGCATGAGCCAGCCGCCGACCAAAGTCGCTGTCATCGACGATAACCAGGTTCGGGCGGCCATCCTCGAGGATGGCCTGCGGGCTGCCGGCGCGGTGGAGATCACCGTCCTCACCGGAATGGCCAACCTGTTGAAAAGGCTTGTTGCTCTCGATCCGGACGTGGTCATCATCGACCTGGAGAACCCGAGCCGCGACGTGCTGGAGCAGATGTTCCAGGTCAGCCGCGTGGTGTCGCGGCCCGTCGCCATGTTCGTCGACCAGTCGGATGCCCAGATGATCGAGGCGGCGGTGGATGCCGGCGTTTCGGCCTATGTGGTCGACGGGCTCAAGAAGGAGCGGATCAAGGCGATCGTCGACATGGCGATCAGCCGGTTCAACGCCTTTTCCAAGCTCAAGCGGGAGCTCGACGAAGCCAAGAGCGAATTGGCGGAGCGCAAGCTGATCGAGCGGGCAAAGGGTATCCTGATGAAACACCGGGGGCTTTCTGAAGCGGAAGCCCACGCGGCGCTCCGCAAGACCGCCATGAATGAAAACAAGAGGATGGCCGAGATCGCTCAAAGCGTGATCACGGCCGCGTCGCTCCTCGGCTGAGCAGCGCGACTGGATTTCCGAGCGTCCGGAGATGGACGCAACCGGCAACGACGCCGAGGGAACGGGCGGGTCGGAGCGACTCCGCCGAGAGAAACATGCGGCCCGACTGCCGGCTTTTCGGCTGCAGTCGGATCGTTGGCCCGAGGGTTCAACCTTGTTGACCATGGACGACAGAACTGATTTCGGCGTGAGCGACCCGTTCGGAGAAACCGGCGGACGGCGCGACCTGCCGGTCATCACTGCCGGCTTCATTCCGCTGGTGGATTGCGCTGCCCTGGTCGTGGCCGCCATGAAAGGTTTCGCGGAGGCAGAGGGCGTTCGGGTCAACCTCGTCCGGCAGACGTCCTGGGCGTCGATACGGGACCGTCTGGCCGTCGGGCAGTTGGACGCCGCGCAGATGCTGGCCCCGATGCCGATCGCCTCGACGCTCGGTATCGGGGGGCTGAGGACGCCGATGGTGGTGCCGATGGCCCTCGGCCTCGGCGGCAATGCGATCACCGTCAGTCCGGCCGTATGGGCGGCGATGCGGGCGGAGGGCGCCGAACACCTCGCCGGGCCGGCCGCCCTCGGCGCGGCTCTCTCCCGGGTCGTCCGGAAGCGCCGAGGCGATCCGCTGACGTTTGCGATGGTGCACCCCTTCTCGGCGCACAACTACGAGCTCCGCTACTTCCTCGCCGCAGCTGGAATTGACCCGGATGTTGACGTCCGCCTCATCGTGGTGCCGCCGCCCTACATGGTGGAGGCGATCGAGAGCGGGCAGATCGACGGCTTCTCGGTCGGCGAACCCTGGAGCAGCCTGGCGGTGGAAGGCGGGGCCGGCGTCCTGATCGTGCCGAAGGTGGAGATCTGGCGGTCGAGCCCGTGCAAGGTCCTCGGGCTCCGCGCCGACTATGCGGCGGCCTATCCGGCCCGGGTCGCCTCACTGGTCCGGGCGCTGGAGAAGGCGGCCCGATGGGCCGACGCGCCGGAGAACCGGGCCGAGCTCGCCGAGTTGTTGGCGGCGCCGGCCATCGTGGGGGTCGCCGCCGCGGTGATCCGGCGGGCGCTGTCGGGCGAGATCGTCCGGGAAAAGGGAATGCCGGCGACACCGACACCGCGGTTCCTGACGTTCCACAGCGGCGCGGCGACGTTCCCCTGGCGCAGCCATGCCCTATGGTTCTTCAGCCAGATGGTCCGCTGGAGCCAGGTTTCCTATTCCGCCGCGGCCGAGGCCGAGGCGGCCGGGGTCTACCGGCCAGACCTCTTCCGCGCGGCGCTCGCCGGGACAGGCGCTGTGCTGCCGAACGCGTCGGCGAAGGTGGAGGGCGCGCTGGCGGACGCGACTCCGGTCGGCACCGCCACCGGCCGGCTGGATCTCAATCCAGACCGCTTCTTCGACGGACGCGTGTTCGATCCCGACGATGTTGCGGGCTACCTGCGCAGCTTCGGCGTAGATACCGGGCCTGATCAATCCGCGGGCTGATTGCCTCGTGCAGTGCACAAATTCTGTGCCGCCGAACGCATGACCTGTTGTCGGTCACCGATCCGGACTGGCCGGTTTCCAGGATCGACCTGCCTCGCGTCAGTATGGCATGGGTTCTGCATACCCTAAGCCCGAGTGCGCCAACGAAGGCCACCTTCCAGAGAATACGCCCGACGACGGGCACACAGAGCAGCGCTGCCGACCTGAGATCAGTCCCCTCCCCGGGATCGGTCTTACCGTCGGCAGCGCTTTTTCGTTTTTGCCCTTCCGTCAGGCCGAGCGCCGACACCGCCAAGGATCGACCGATGACCGACAAGACCGTCTCCGGGACCAGTCTCTCGCGCCGCAGCTTCCTGAAATCCACCGCCGCGACCGCCGGAACGGCGGCCCTCTTCTCCGCCATCAAGGCGACCTTCCCGGGTGGCGCCTTCGCCGCTGGCTCAGGCCCCGAAGTGACGGGCACGAAGCTCGGCTTCATCGCCCTCACCGATGCCTCGCCGCTGATCGTGGCCAAGGAAAAGGGCCTGTTCGAGAAATACGGCCTGCCTGACATGGAGATCCTGAAGCAGGCCTCGTGGGGCGCGACGCGCGACAATCTCGTGCTCGGGCTGGAGGGCGGCGGCATCGACGGCGCGCACATCCTGACGCCGATGCCGTACCTGATCTCGTCCGGCAAGGTGACGCAGAACAACGTGCCGCTGCCGATGTACATCCTGGCGCGGCTGAACCTCGACGCCCAGGCGATCTCGGTGGGCGCGGCCTATGCCGACCTGAAGGTCGGCGCCGATGCCGGCGTCCTCAAGGAGGTGTTCGCCAGGAAGCTGGCCGAGGGTCAGGCGGCCAAGGTGGCGATGACCTTCCCGGGCGGGACCCACGACCTCTGGATCCGCTACTGGCTTGCCGCCGGCGGAATCGATCCGGACAAGGACGTGGAGACGATCGTGGTGCCGCCGCCGCAGATGGTGGCGAACATGAAGGTCGGCACCATGGACGCGTTCTGCGTCGGCGAGCCCTGGAACGCGCAGCTGGTCAACCAGGGGATCGGCTACACCGCCGTCAACACTGCCGAGATCTGGGCGAAACATCCGGAGAAGAGCCTCGGGCTCCGCGCCGACTTCGTCGACAAGAACCCGATCGCGACGCAGGCGATCCTGATGGCGGTGATGGAGGCCCAGCAGTGGGCCGACGACATGGCCAACAAGGAGGAACTGGCCTCCATCGTCTCCAAGCGGGCCTGGTTCAACGTGCCGGCCAAGGACATCGTCGGCCGGATCAAGGGCGAGTACGACTACGGCAACGGCAAGGTCGTGGCCGAAAGTCCGCACTTCATGAAGTTCTGGCGCGACGACGCGAGCTTCCCGTTCAAGAGCCACGACAGCTGGTTCCTGGCCGAGGACATCCGCTGGGGCAAGTTCGCGCCCGACACCGACATCGCGGCGCTGGTCGGCAAGGTGAACCGGTCGGACCTCTGGCGCGAGGCGGCGAAAACCCTCGGCGTTGCGGCACCGGCTTCCGACAGCCGGGGCGTCGAGACGTTCTTCGACGGCAAGACCTTCGATCCGGCGAACCCCTCCGCCTACCTGGAAAGCCTCTCGATCAAGCGCGTGGCGTGAGGCCGGCCGGTCGCCGCCATCGCGCGGCGCTCGACGACGACCGGATCGCGCCGGCTGCAATGGCCGGCGCCATCCTACAGCCGATGGATACCGAACCAGGACGTCACCCAATGCCCTCCCCTGCCTTGAAGTCCGTTCCCTCGACAGCCAAGCCGGCCGGCTCGACACAGGCGTCGGTGGTGGCGCTCCCCGTTAAGCCCGCGCCGCGACCCGCTCGGCTGCAGCCGCTGCTCGCCCATGCCGGCGAGCGGCTGCTGCCGCCTACGCTGGTGCTCGCACTGATCCTGTTCATCTGGGAGATCGCGTGTTCGTCGCCGGGCGCGAGCCTGCCTCCGCCGAGCCAGGTGCTGACGGACAGCTGGGAGCTGATCGCCCACCCCTTCTACGACAACGGCGGTATCGACAAGGGTCTCGGCTGGCACCTCCTGGCCTCGCTGCAGCGGGTGGCGGTGGGATACGCCATTGCGGCCGTGGTCGGGGTGGCGCTCGGCGTGCTGGTCGGGCAATCGACCTGGGCGATGCGCGGGCTCGACCCGTTGTTCCAGGTGCTCCGGACCGTGCCGCCGCTCGCCTGGCTGCCGCTGTCGCTGGCGGCGTTCCGGGACGGCGAGCCCTCAGCGATCTTCGTGATCTTCATCACCTCGGTGTGGCCGGTGATCATCAACACGGCCGTCGGCATCCGCAACATTCCGGCGGACTATGTGAACGTCGCCAAGGTGCTCCGGCTCAACGGGCTAGAGTACTTCGCCAAGATCATGATCCCGGCGGCAGCGCCCTACATCTTCACGGGCCTTCGGATCGGCGTCGGGCTGTCGTGGCTCGCCATCGTGGCGGCGGAGATGCTGATCGGCGGCGTCGGCATCGGTTTCTTCATCTGGGACGCGTGGAACTCGTCCCTGATCTCCGACATCATCGTGGCGCTCGTCTACGTCGGCCTGACCGGGTTCGTCCTGGACCGGATGGTCGCCGGCGTCGCCTCCCTCGTCACCCGCGGCACCGCGAACAGCTGAGGCGACCCCATGACCAAGGCCTATCTCTCCATCGAAAACGTGGGCAAGACCTTCACGCGCGGCGCCGCCACGACGGAGGTTCTCCGGGGCGTGTCGCTGGATGTGGCGCGCGGCGAGTACGTGTCGATCATCGGCCATTCCGGCTGCGGGAAGTCGACGCTCCTGAACCTGATCGCCGGCCTCACCGAGGTCACGACCGGCGGCATCTTCCTCGACAACGCCGCAGTGCAGGGCCCCGGGCCGGAGCGGGCCGTGGTGTTCCAGAACCACAGCCTGCTGCCGTGGCTGACGGCCTACGAGAACGTGAAGCTAGCGGTCGACAAGGTGTTCTCCGGCAAGAAGTCCAAGGGGGAGCGGCACGACTGGACGATGCGGAACCTGGAGCTGGTCCACATGGCGCATGCCAAGGACAAGCGTCCGGCCGAGATCTCGGGCGGCATGAAGCAGCGCATCGGCATCGCCCGGGCGCTCGCCATGGAGCCGAAGGTGCTGCTGCTCGACGAGCCGTTCGGGGCGCTCGACGCGCTGACCCGCGCGCACCTGCAGGACCAGGTGATGCAGATCCACGCCACGCTCGGCAACACGGTGATCATGATCACCCACGACGTGGACGAGGCGGTGCTCCTCTCCGACCGCATCGTGATGATGACCAACGGGCCGTCCGCCCGGATCGGCGAGGTGCTCGGCGTGCCGCTGGAACGGCCCCGCCACCGGCTGGAGCTCGCCTCCGATCCCACCACCATCCGCTGCCGCTCCGCGGTCCTGAAATTCCTCTACGAGCGCAACCGCTTCGTGGAAGCCGCGTGAGGCCGCCTCCCATGGACAAGACATCGCTGATCGTCGTCGGCAACGGCATGGCCGCCGGCAGGGTGCTGGAGCATCTGCTTGAGGCCGACCGGGACGCCTATGCCGTCACCGTGTTCAACGCGGAACCGCGGGTGAACTACAACCGCATCATGCTCTCGCCGGTGCTTTCGGGCGAGAAGACCTACGAGGACATCCTGATCCACGACGACGCGTGGTACGCGGCGAACGGGGTGACGCTGGTGAAGGGCGAGGCGATCGTCGGGATCGATCGCGAGACGAAGACGGTGCGGACAGCGGGCGGCGCGGTGCACGGCTACGACAAGCTGCTGATCGCGACGGGCTCCAACCCGCTGATCATCCCGCTGCCGGGCAAGGACCTGCCGGGGGTCGTCACGTACCGCGATCTCGACGACGTGGAGAAGATGATGGCGGCCGCGTCTCAAGGAGGGCGCGCGGTCGTCATCGGCGGCGGCCTTCTGGGATTGGAGGCCGCCGCCGGGCTTCGCGCGCAGGGCATGGAAGTGACCGTCCTCCACCTGATGCCGACGCTGATGGAGCGGCAGCTCGACCCGGCGGCGGGCTACCTGCTGCAGAAGGCGATCGAGGACCGCGGGATCGAGGTGCTCTGCAAGGCGAACACCCACGCGATCCTCGGCGACACCACGGTGACGGGCGTGAAGCTCGACGACGGTCGGGAGATCGCGTGCAGCCTGGTCGTGATGGCGGTCGGCATCCGGCCGAACATGGCGCTCGCCAAGGACGCTGGTCTCGCAGTCAATCGCGGGGTGCTGGTGGACGACGGGATGCGGACGTCGGATCCGGACATCTTTGCGGTGGGCGAATGCGTGGAACACCGCGGCGTCTGCTACGGGCTGGTGGCGCCGCTCTACGAGAGCGCCAAGGTGGTGGCTGCGGGGCTGACCGGAAGCGAAGGCGCCTACACCGGATCGGTGACGGCGACGAAGCTGAAGGTGACGGGGATCGACCTGTTCTCGGCGGGAGATTTCGCGGACGCCAAGGACCGGCAGGAGATCGTCTATCGGGCGCCCGGAGTCTACAAGCGGCTGGTACTGAGGGACAACGTGCTGATCGGCGCGGTGCTCTACGGCGAGACTGCGGACGGGAGCTGGTTCTTCGACCTGATCAAGAGCGGCAGCGACATCAGCGCGATGCGCGACACGCTGATCTTCGGGCCGGCGTTCGCGGGGGGCGAACCGCTGGACCCTACGGCGGCCGTTGCAGCCTTGCCGGATGACGCGCAAATCTGCGGCTGCAACGGCGTCTGCAAGGGCACCATCGTTTCGGCGATCGGGGCCAAGGGGCTGAGCTCGCTGGACGACGTCCGGGCGGTGACCAAAGCCTCGGCGTCCTGCGGCAGCTGCACGCCGCTGGTGGAGAAGCTGATCGTCGCCACCATCGGCGACAAGTACCAGGCGGCGGCCGTGGAGCCGATCTGCAAGTGCACCGACCTCGGGCACGACGAGGTGCGGCGGATGATCGTGGCCAAGGGCCTCAGATCGATCCCGGCGGTGATGCAGGAGCTTTCGTGGAAGACGTCCTGCGGCTGCGCCAAATGCCGGCCGGCACTCAACTATTATCTCGTTTGCGAGTGGCCGGGCGAATACGAGGACGACAGCCAGAGCCGGTTCATCAACGAGCGCGTTCACGCCAATATCCAGAAGGACGGGACCTACTCGGTGGTGCCGCGGATGTGGGGCGGGGTTACTTCCCCGGCCGAGCTCCGGGCGATCGCCGACGTGGCGGAGAAGTTCAACATCCCGTCCGTGAAGGTGACGGGCGGGCAGCGCATCGACCTGCTCGGAGTGCGCAAGGAGGATCTGCCCGCCGTGTGGGCCGATCTCGGCAAGGCGGGGATGATCTCCGGGGCGGCCTACGCGAAGGGGCTTCGGACCGTGAAGACCTGCGTCGGGTCGGAGTGGTGCCGGTTCGGGACGCAGGACTCCACCGGGCTCGGGATCAAGATCGAAAAGGCGATGTGGGGCTCCTGGACGCCAGCGAAGGTGAAGCTCGGCGTCTCCGGCTGCCCGCGCAACTGCGCCGAGGCGACCTGCAAGGACATCGGCGTGGTCTGCGTCGAAGCCGGCTACGAGATCCACTTCGCCGGCGCCGCCGGCCTGCACGTGCGGCAGACCGAGGTGCTGACGCTGGTGCCGACGGAGGAGGAGGCAATGGAGATCATCCTCGCCCTCACCCAGCTCTACCGGGAGCAAGGCCGCTATCTGGAGCGGATCTACAAGTGGGCCAAGCGGGTGGGTACCCCGTCGATCAAGGCCGCGATCGTGGATGATCCCGAGAGGCGCCGCGTCTACGCGGACCGGTTCCGGTTCAGCCAGCAGTTCTCGCAGGTCGATCCGTGGGCCGAGCGGGTGAAGGGTCTGGAAGCGCACGAGTTCGCGCCGATGGCCGAGGTCGGCTTCAAGGAGGCGGCGGAATGAACCAGATGCTGCAGACCCGGTTCGACGGCCCCTGGGTTAAGGTGGGGCGGGTAGACGATATTCCGCTCCAGGGTTCGCGGGTGGTGAAGACGCACGGCGGCGAGGTCGCCGTGTTCAAGGCGGCTGACGGGCGCGTCTTCGCGCTCAGGAACCGCTGTCCGCACAAGGGCGGGCCGCTTTCGGAGGGGATCGTGCACGGACATGCCGTGACGTGCCCGCTGCACAACTGGGTTATCAGCCTGGAGACGGGCGAGGCGCAGGGTGCCGACAGCGGCTGCACCAAGGTGATCGGGGTGCTGGTGGAGGACGGGGTCGTGCACCTCGATCTCAGCCGTTTGCCGCGGCTCATGGAAGCGGCGGAATAACGGCCGTGAAGCGCGACACCGAGAACGATGCGGCGGGATCGGGCGGCACGCCGGCGGCTGTGACCGTGACCCGGACCACGTGCCCCTACTGCGGCGTCGGTTGCGGGGTGATTGCGCGGACGGCGGCCGACGGATCGGTGAGCGTGGCCGGCGATCCGGCCCATCCGGCCAACTTCGGACGGCTCTGCGCCAAGGGTTCGGCCCTGGCTGAAACCCTCGGCCTTGACGACCGGCTGCTGCACCCGGTGATCGCCGGGCAGCGCGCGACCTGGGACGAGGCATTGGACCTGGTGGCAGAGCGGTTCCGCTCTGCTGTGGCGGAGCACGGGCCGGACAGCGTGGCGTTCTACGTCTCCGGCCAGCTGCTGACGGAGGACTACTACCTTGCCAACAAGCTGATGAAGGGCTTCATCGGGTCGGCGAACATCGACACCAACTCGCGGCTGTGCATGGCATCGGCTGTCGCCGGGCATAAGCGGGCGTTCGGGACCGATACGGTTCCCGGCACCTACGAGGACCTGGAGATCGCCGACCTGGTCGTGCTCACGGGCTCCAACCTCGCGTGGTGCCACCCGGTGCTGCACCAGCGGCTGATGGCTGCCAAGGCGGAGCGGCCGGAGCTGACGATCGTCGTCGTCGATCCGCGCCGGACTGCGACCGCCGACGCAGCGGACCTGCACCTGGCGATCCAGCCGGGATCCGATGTGGCTCTGTTCTCGGGCCTGCTGGCGCATCTGGATCGGACCGGAGCGGTGGACCGCGCCTTCGTCGCGGAGCACACGGACGGTTTTGAAGACGCGCTGGCAGCGGCTCGGGCCATCGGGCTTGCGGGCGCCGTGGCGGCGACCGGACTGACCGAGCGGGAGATTTCGGGCTTCTACGACCTGTTCGCGCGGACGTCGCGCACCGTCACGGTGTTCAGCCAGGGCATCAACCAGGCCGCCGACGGGACGGACCGGGTGAATGCGGTCATCAACTGCCACCTTGCCACCGGCCGGATCGGACGGCCCGGGGCTTCGCCCTTTTCGATCACCGGCCAGCCGAACGCGATGGGCGGTCGGGAGGTCGGCGGATTGGCGAACCAGCTGGCGGCGCACGGCGCGTTGGACGACGAAGAGGACCGGGCCCGCGTGCAGGCGTTCTGGGGCGTGTCCCACCTGCCGAAGAAGCCGGGCCTGAAGGCGGTGGATCTGTTCACCGCCATGCGGGACGGACGGATCAAAGCCCTTCTGGTGATGGCGACCAATCCGGCGGACAGCCTGCCGGACGCCGACGGGGTCGTGGAGGCGCTGAAGGCGTGCCCGTTCGTGGTGGTGGCGGACGTCACGGCCGAGACGGACACCGCCGCCCATGCCGATGTGCTGCTGCCCGCCGCCGCCTGGGGGGAGAAGAACGGGACCGTGACCAATTCGGAGAGACGGATCTCGCGGCAGCGCGCGTTTCTGGAACCACCCGGCGAGGCTCGGCCGGACGGATGGATCCTTTCGGAAATCGGACGGCGGATGGGATATCCAGGCTTCGACGAAAGCAGTCCGGCCGCGGTGTTCAGGGAGCACGCGGTGCTCAGCCACCGCCTCAACGCCGATCGGCGCGACTTCGACCTTGGCGGGCTCGCCACGCTCTCCGACGCCGCTTATGACGGGCTGGAGCCGGTGCAGTGGCCGGTGCGGGCGGACGGCTCCGCCCCGGGCGGCCGGTTGATGGGCGACGGCAGGAGCTATCGGGCAGGCGGACGGCTGCGGTTCGTGGCGCCGGCGACCGCTCAGGCGCGCACACCATCAGGGCGCTTCGTGCTGAACACAGGTCGCATTCGCGACCAGTGGCACACGATGACGCGGACATCCAAAACGCCGCGGCTGATGGGGCATATCGCCGAGCCGTTCTGCCAGATCCATCCGGCGGACGCCCTGTCGCTCGGGATCGAACCGGCCTGCCTGGTAACCGTGTCGTCACCCTACGGGACGGTGGTGGTGCGCGCGCAAGTCACCGACGGGGTGTTGCCGGGCAACGTCTTCGTGCCGATGCACTGGACGGATCGGCTGACGGCCCGCGGGCGGGTCGACAGCGTGGTGGCACCCTTGGTGGACCCGATCTCCGGACAGCCGGCGTTGAAGGGCGGTCGCTGCGACGTGGCGCGGTTCCCGGCCACCGTGTTCGGATTTGCCGTGACGATCCACAAGCCTGCGCGGGAGGGGCTGGACTACTTCGCCCTGGCGCCGGCGAAGAAGGGTTTCCGATTGGAGTTCGCCGCGGTCTCTGGCGCCGTCGACGCGGAAGCGCTGGCGCGGCGGATTCTCGGGATGTCATCAAGCGAGCCGCTGATCGCGGTGGCAGATGCGTCGACGGGATCGCACCGGTTCGCCGCGGTGAGCCATGGCCGGTTGATGGGTGCCGTTTGGATCGGCCCCGAGCCGGTGGCCGTGTCGCGCGCCTTCGCCGCCGAGCAGTTGGGCGTCGGCGGGCCGGATCTCCTGTTGGCGGGCCTGCTGGCAGGGCGGCCGGGGGCCGGACGAGCGGACGGCGGCGCCGTCGTCTGCAGCTGCTTCGACGTGGGCGTGAAAACCATCGAGGAGGCCGTGCGCGCCGGGACGTGCCTCTCCGTCGACGAGATCGGACGGCACCTGAAGGCGGGTTCGAACTGCGGATCCTGCCGCCCGGAGATCAAGCGGATCCTGGACACCACCAAGAATTGCCTACAGACCGTGTGACGGGATCAGTTCAGCCGGCGAGACGGCGCCCGCATGGTCTCCAGCGACGTGGTCAGGATGGCCACCTCAAGGGCTGCCAGCAGGTCCATCGGCTTCAACGGCGGTCGCAGGCGCCAGGTCCGAAGGGCGCTGCCCGGGGGATGGCTGGCGTCGAGCGTGATGATGCGTATCCGCGGCCAGTTGGACAGGATCGTCCAGACGAGATCGGGCGACGGATCGTCCCCGGAGGTGAGGTCGACGATGGCCGCCACGACTCCGGAGGCGGATAGGCTGAGATGGTCGATGCAGGACGCGGCCGTTTCGCAGTCCACGATCCGCAATCCCGTCCCGGCGGTGAGTTCGCGAACAGCGTGCCGGGTCTCGTTCGCGGGCGAGACGACGACAAGCTCAGGTGTTGGTGCGGCGGTGCCCATGGCATGCTCCCTTGCCCCTTGCACACTCAATCCGGGCAACCCGCGATTGTTTCCACCAACGAAATCGGTTGGTTAACGGGGCGTGAACAGCTCGGCTCGGGCTGGAGTTGGCTCGACGGTTGGCAGACCGGCCGACCGGGGGTATGGATGTCGCCCGATCCGATCCCGATGTCATGAGAGCTGTCGATGTCCGACGCCCTGCCCGACCGCCTTTCCACCGATCCAGACAGCCCCTTCTACGATGCCGCGCTTCTGGAGCGAGGTATCGGCATCCGCTTCAAGGGGCAGGAAAAGACGAACGTGGAGGAGTATTGCATCAGCGAGGGCTGGATCCGCGTCGCGGCGGGCACCGCGCGGGACCGGTCCGGCAAACAGCTGACGCTCAAGCTGAAGGGACCGGTGGAACCCTATCTGAAGGACGAGACCTGAGGCGAAGCCGGCGGATTGTCGCCGCCGGCCGGAGACGTCACTCGCCGTAGGGCACCCAGATGTTCTTGACCTGGGTGGCCCGGCGCAGGAACTCGCGCCCTTCCGCATCGGAGGACGACCAGTCGAGACGGCGGCCGTGGTTGACCCACGTGGCCTTCAGATTGCCTGCGGACGCTTTTTCGACAGCCGCGCTGCCCGCCTTGGAACCCCAGTACCAGACGGCCGCGACCTCGTCGTGATCAGCCAAGGTGCGGGCCAGCACGTCCCGCTCTCCGGTGACGATGTTGACCACGCCGCCCGGCAGGTCGGAGGTGTCCAGAACCTGGTAAAGATCGGTCGCCGCCAGCGGATGGAGCGGCGAAGGCACCACCACGACGCGGTTACCCATGGCAATCGCCGGCATGACCAGCGACGTGAAAGCCAGGAGGGGAGACTCGTCCGGGCAGAGCACGCCCATGACGCCCCAGGGCTCGTTCATCGCGATGGTGACGTTGCGCGTCTTGGTGGCGTGCACGCTGCCGTCGTACTTGTCGGCCCAGGCCGCGTAGACGAAGGTCCGGCGGACGGAAGCCTCGACCTCTGCCGCGGCGCGATCGGCGGAGGCGCCGGTCATGGCGCGTATGCGGTCGGCGAACTCGGTGGCGCGGGCGGACAGGTTCTCGCCGATGTAGTAGAGCACCTGCGCGCGGTTGTGCGCGGTGGCGCCGCCCCACGAACCGGCCTTGGCGGCCGCTTCGACCGCATTGCGGATGTCCTTGCGGTTGCCGAGTCCGGCCTGGCCGAGGGAGCGGCCGTCGGGGCTGGTGACCGTGTAGCTGTAGCCTGAATCCGGACGCGCCTGCTTGCCGCCGATGTAGAGCTTGGCGGTGCGGTCGATGGCGCCCTCGGGAACCGCGGATTCGGCGGCCGGCAGAGCGGAGAGGGCCGTGGGCGCAGCCTCGGACGGGGCCGCGAGCGCCTTCTCGAACGCGGGGACAAGATACTCGTAGAGGCCTTCGCGGCCGCCCTCGCGGCCGAATCCGCTTTCGCGGTAGCCGCCGAAGCCGGCGGCGGCGTCGAAGAGGTTGGTACAGTTGACCCAGACCACGCCGGCCTTGATCCGCGCGGCGGTTTCCAGGGCGAGGTTGACGTTCTCCGACCAGACCGAGGCGGCGAGGCCGTAGCGCGAGTTGTTGGCGAGCTCCACCGCTTCGCCGGGGGTGCGGAAGGTCATGGCGACAGCAACCGGACCGAAGATCTCGACCTCGGCGACGGTGGACGCCGGCTCGACGCCGGTGAACAGGCTGGGCGGGAAGAAGCAGCCGCTCGCCGGGATCGGCGCGGAGGACTGGAACAACGTGCCGCCCTCGGCCTTGCCCTTCTCGACGAGCGCACGGATGCGCTCCAGTTGGACTGGCGCGACGATGGCGCCCATGTCGATCGACTTGTCGAGGGGGTCGCCGACGCGCAGCGTCTCCATCCGGGCGCGCAGGCGGGCGTAGAAGCGCTCGGCGATGCCCTCCTGGACCAGCAGGCGGGAGCCGGCGCAGCAGACCTGGCCCTGGTTGAACCAGATGGCGTCGACAACGCCCTCGACCGCAGCGTCGAGGTCCGCGTCCTCGAAGACGATGAAGGGCGACTTGCCGCCGAGCTCGAGGGAGAGCTTCTTGCCGCTGCCTGCGGTGGATTCGCGGATCAGCCGGCCGACCTCGGTGGAGCCGGTGAAGGCGACCTTGTCGACATCAGGATGACCGGCGAGGGCGGCGCCGGTGGTGCCGTCGCCGTTGACGATGTTGACCACGCCCGGGGGCAGCCCCGCCTCGCGGCAGATCTCGGCGAAGGCGATGGCGGTAAGCGGGGTGAACTCGGCGGGTTTCAGGACGACCGTGTTGCCGGCGGCGAGCGCCGGGGCGATCTTCCAGGCCAGCATCAGGAGCGGGAAGTTCCAGGGGATGATCTGGCCGCAGACGCCGACCGGACGATGGTCCGGGAACTCGGTGTCGAGGATCTCGGCCCATCCGGCATGATGGTAGAAGTGGCGGGCGACGAGCGGGATGTCGATGTCGCGGGATTCGCGGATCGGTTTGCCGTTGTCCATCGACTCCAGGACGGCGAGGAACCGCTCACGCTTCTGGACGAGCCGGGCGAGCGCATAGAGGTGGCGGGCGCGGGCGTGGCCGGGAAGCGCCGACCAGGCGGGGAAGGCGCGGCGGGCGGCAGCGACGGCGCGGTCGACGTCCTCGGCGGTGCCTTCGGCGACCCGGGCGAGAAGCTGGTCACGGGCCGGGTCGCGGACCTCGAAGGTCGCACCGGACGACGACGGGGCGAAGGCGCCGTCGATGAAGTGACCGAAGCCGTCCGGGTGGGCGGCGAGCCAGGCCTTGACGTGGTCGTTGGCTTCCGGAGAGGGGCCGTAGTCCATGGTGCGGAGAATGTCGCGGATCTCGGTCATCGGAGCCTCTCTCAGGCGAGCGCGTGGCGGGAGGTCGAGGCGTAGCGACCGGTGACGTAGTGCTCGAGCTGGCGCTCGATGTCGGCGAGCATGGAGCTGGCGCCGAGGCGGAAGAGATCCGGCTCCAGCCAGGGCGCGCCGAGTTCCTCCTTCATCAGGAACAGCCAGTTCAGGGCGTCCTTGGCGGTCTTCAGGCCGCCGGCGGGCTTGAAGCCGACGCGCTCGCCGGTGAGTTCGCCGTAGTCGCGCAAGGCGCGGACCATGACGAGGCTGACGGGCAGCGTGGCGTTGATATCCTCCTTGCCGGTGGAGGTCTTGATGAAGTCCGCCCCGGCCTGCATGGCAACCATCGACGCCTTGTAGACGTTGCGCAGGGTCTTCAGGTCGCCGGTGGCGAGGATCGCCTTGAGGTGCGCGTCGCCGCAGGCCTCGCGCATGGCGGCGACCTCGTCATAGAGCGCCTGCCAGTCCTGCGTCAGGACATGGGCGCGGGTGATGACGATGTCGATCTCCTCGGCGCCCTCGCCCACGGCGTAGCGGATCTCGTCGAGCCGCTGGGGCAACGGGGTGAGGCCGGCGGGAAAGCCGGTCGCGACGGAGGCGACCGGGATGCCGGACCCTTCAAGCGCCTTCACTGCGGGGGCGACCATGGTGGGATAGACACAGACGGCGCCGACCTTGGGCGGTGCGTCGGCAAGGCCGAGGCCCTCCACGATGTCCTCGCGCAGGGGCCGGCGGGCCTTCATGGCGAGGCGGTGGACGCGGCCCGGGGTGTCATCGCCGGCGAGCGTAGTGAGATCGATGCAGGTGATCGCCTTCACCAGCCAGGCGGCCTGGTATTCCTTCTTGACCGACCGGCGGGTGGGCAGGCTCGCCGCCCGGCGCTCGGCGGCGGAGAGATTGACCTGGATCGCCTCGAACCACTCGGGGGTGAGCGGCGTCCCGGCATTGCGCTTCAGATTGCTCGTCATCTCGTCCATGTCCCGACCGAAGCTTCGCCTCCGCAGCCGGCCAACGGCCAGCGGGGGCGCTCCCGTCTTCGGTTTCTTATCATCAGGAGTACGGTTCTATCCGGGTTGCGGGCAACGATCCATACGCTTCGAACGGGTTATGCCCGCCGGTCAGACCGTCCACCAATAGCGGACGAGGTGGAAGAAGATGGGCGCGGCGAAGATCACCGAGTCCAGCCGGTCGAGCATGCCGCCGTGGCCCTCGATCATGCGGCCCCAGTCCTTCACGCCGCGGTCGCGCTTGATGGCGGACATGACTAGCCCGCCGAAGAAGCCCATCAGCGTGATGACGAGCGAGAGCCCGGCGGCCTGGAGCGGGCTGAACGGCGTGATCCACCAGAGCGAAGTCCCGAGCAGAACGGCGCTCGCGACGCCGCCGATCAGGCCTTCCCAGGTCTTCGACGGCGAAAGGTTGGGCGCTACCTTGTGACGGCCGTAGAGCTTGCCCCAGACGTACTGCAGGACGTCGCTGGACTGGACGACGATGACGAGAAAGGCAACGAGCAGCAGGCCCCTGCCCTCGTAACCCGGGATCGTCAGAGTAAGCAGCGCCGGTACGTGGCTCAGGCAGAAGATGCAGATCATCATCCCCCACTGCATCTCAGCCACCCGCTCCATGTAGCGGGTGGTGTCGCCGCGCAGAGCCGCGATGATGGGGAGGATTAGGAAACCGTAGACGGGAATGAAGATGGCGTAGAGGCCGTACCACTCGATCCAGAGCAGGTAGTACTGCACCGGAAGGGCGACGAAGAACATTGCCGCGAGGGCGTAGTGATCGGCGCGGCGCGTGTCGGTGATGGTCAGGAATTCGCGGAGGGCGGCGAAGGATGCGAAGGCAAAGAGCAGGATGACACCCGTCTTGCCGGCGAGGAAGGACAGCCCGATCAAGGCGACCATCACCCACCAGGCCTTGATGCGGGCGTTGAGGTTCTCCACCACCGGGCTCGGCTTGTCGCCGGCGCGGCGGGCGAGCGCCCAACCGATCAGCGAAGCGACGGAGAGGAGGATGCCGATGCCGAGGAAGAGTAGCAGCGTCTGCTGGTGCATGGTCATGGTCAGCCGCCCCCCGGTCGGCGAAGGTCCAGGAGCGTGGTGCGGGTGCGGTCGAGGAAGGACGCCTTGTCCTCCCCGTCCTGCAGGCGCGTCGGCGCTCCAAAGGTGACTGTGCAGAGAAGCGGAACCGGCAGGAACTCGCCCTTCGGCATCACGCGATTCAGGTTGTCGATGTAGACCGGCACGAGTTCGACCTCCGGCCGCTTCCGGGCGAGGTGGAAGAGACCCGCCTTGAAGGGAAGCAACGGCTCGTCGGTGGTGTTGCGGGTCCCCTCCGGAAACAGGATCAGCGACTGGCCGGCGTCGAGCGCGGAGACCATGGCGTCGATCGGATCGGCGCGGCGGGCGGCCGGATTGCGGTCGATCAGGACGGCGCGGAAGACCTCGCGTCCGAGGAAGCGCCGAATCCGGTCCGCCTCCCAGTAGTCCGCTCCGGCGACCGGCCGGGTGCGCTGGCGCAAGGCCGCAGGAAGGACGGTCCAGATCAGGACGAAATCGCCGTGGCTGGCGTGGTTGGCGAAGTAGACGCGGGGAACCGGCGCCGGCGTGCAGCCGAACCAGTTTCCGCGCACGCCGGTGACGACGCGGGCGAAACCGGTGACGCAGACGGCTGCGATGGGGGCGAGGACACGGGCGAGCACGGTCATGGCGCCGGCCTCCGGTTGCGGCGCGTCATCGGGCGGCCCCTTCCCCACGCGCGGCCGCCTCGGCCAGGCCGCGGGCGACCCGATTCCAGATGGTCACCACTAGCAAAATGGCGAGGAGGGGCATCAGCACCGACAGCCAGTCCGGCAAAGCGCCGCCGATGCCGATCCAGAAGCCGAGCGTACCAAGCACCAGCGCGCGGTCGCTCTTGCCGAGCGGGCCGTCGTAGCGCCTGGAGGCGCCGACGGTCGTTCCGAGCGCACCGGCGAACTCGGACATCGCGGCGAAGACCGCGACGACGGCGACCGGGATGGCTCCGAAGGGCGGCAACGCTGCGAAGGGGAGCAGGAGTGCGGCATCGGAGACGACGTCGGAGAGTTCGTTGAGGTAGGCGCCGAGCCGGCTTTTCTGGCCGAACTCGCGGGCGAGCATGCCGTCGACCGCGTTGAGAGCCATGCGGACGAATATCCAGATTGGCAGCAGAAGGAAGGGCCAGCGCACAGGGGCTGCGGCGGCCACGGCGACCCCGAGGACAATCGAGCCGGCGGCGGCTGCGATCGTGACCCGGTTCGCCGTGGCCCCGCGACGGGCAAGACCCTCGACCATCGGCCGCAGCCAGTTCTGGAACCGCGGCTTCAAGTCGTAAAGGGTCACGGTCAATGGCTTTCTGAAATCGGGAGGTGACGATCGAGGTGCCGAGCGTCACATGAAAGTCTTTTCAAATACTCTACCGGCTTGAAATCCAGGTGCCCGCCGATCAGTTCGACTTGGGTTTGCGGACCAGGGCGGAGACGTTTTCTCCGACACGTGCCTCGACAGTGATCCAACGTGCTTCCTCGACCGGGCGGCCGTTCTCGGTCCGCAGGCATTCCGTCGGCAAATAAGGCCAGGTGGCGAGTTCGCAGGCCGGCACATCAATGACCGCGTCGCCGCGGCTCTCGGCGAGGAGGTGGGCAGCGGCCGCATCGGCCGGGTCGAAGGTTCCGGTCTGCTCGGCAGCGACGGGAGCCATCCCGGCGGCAATCGCGCCGAGCGAGACGATGACGGCTGCAATGGCCGCCTGACTGGTGAAGGACTTGAGCATCGTGAAAAATCCGTTGTTCGAAACCGATGCAGCCTTTTAGGGGGCCAACATTTCAGGTGTTTTCCGCGAATGGCTGCTTTGTGTTTCAATTGTTTCGCGGATGGGTGTCGGCCTATAACCTTGAGGGTCATCCTTGCGGGGCGTCGATGCGAGACACGCCAGATACTGCCAGGTCTAGCGAAACCGGTGCCGTCGGCGCCGCGCTCGTGCATGTGCTTGTGGTCGACGACGAGGCAGAGCTGCGCGAGATGGTGCGGGACTATCTCGCCCGCCACGGCTTTGCGGTCAGCACCGCGTCCGGCGGCGCGGACATGCGCGCGATTCTTGCCGAACGTCCCGTCCATGTCGTGGTGCTCGACCTCAAGATGCCAGGCGAGGATGGCCTGACGCTGGCGCGCTACCTCCGCCAGTCGGGCGGAATCGGCATCATCATGCTGACGGCGAGCTCGGAAACGGTGGATCGGGTGGTGGGCCTGGAACTTGGTGCCGACGACTACATGTCCAAGCCGTTCGACCCACGCGAGCTGCTGGCACGGGTGCGCAGCCTGGTCCGGCGACTCACACCGCCCGGCCATACAGCGGGCGACCAACCGCAGGGCCGGCTCGGGCGCGAGATCAGGCTCGGCCGCTGCCTGCTCAACCTCGATTCGCAGAGGCTCTACAGCGTCGACGGGGAGGAGATCCCGCTGACGGCGATGGAGTTCGATCTGCTGAAGGCGTTTGCAGAGCGGCCGAACCGCGTGTTGTCGCGCGACCTGCTGTTGTCATTGGCCCACAACAAGGACGGCGAGGCGTTCGACCGGAGCATCGACATCCGCGTGATGCGCCTGCGCAAGAAGATCGAAACCGACCCGGAAAAGCCGCGCGTGCTGAAGACCGTGCGCGGCGCGGGCTACATCTTCATTCCGGGCGGGGCGGAGGCATCATGAACGGACCTGCCCTGCCCCGCGGACAGACGGGTGACCTGTCGGGCGCGATCGCCGACGTCGTGCGCCTGCTCCGTTCCGACCGCGACTGGACCGCCCGGATGCCGGAGATCCTCGCGCTGCTCGGCAACCGGCTCAACGTGTGCAGGGTCTACCTGTTCCAGATCCACGAACTGGCGGACGGACGGCTGGGGCAGACGTGCCGGCACGACTGGTCGGCCCCGGGGCTTGCCAGCCTGGCGGCGGATCCGCGCAACGTGGACGAGGCTTTTGGCGTCGACCCGCTGTTCGAGGAATGGACCGCGCGGCGGCGGCGGGGCGAGACGATCCATGGCCATACCCGCGACCTGACCGGTTATCTGCGCGACGACTTCGAGCACCAGCGAATCAAGTCCTTCCTGTCGATCCCGATCATGGTCAACGGTCTCTGGTGGGGGCACATCGGCTTCGACGATTGCGAAGTGGAGCGGGACTGGACGGAGGCCGAGCGATCGGTGCTCGAGTCGGTGGCCTACCTCATCGGCAACGCCATCGAACTGTCCGGCTCCAGTCTGGTGATGAGCGAGGCGAGCCGACAGGCGATGCTGAACACCGCGCTCGACGGGATCGTGGTGATCGACGAGGAAAGCCGCGTGCTGGAATTCAACCCGGCCGCCGAGGCGATGTTCGGTCACGACCGTGCCAGCGTGCTCGGCCGCCGGCTATCGGACTGCATCATTCCCCACGAGGAGCGCGAACACCACGAGGCCGGGTTCAGACGTTACCTCGCCGGCGGACCGTCCCGGATGATGGGTCGGCGCGTGGAGGCTAACGGCCTGAAGGCGGACGGGAGCCTGATTCCTGTCGAACTGACGATCACGGAGATCCATGTCGCGCATCGGCGCCTGTTCGTGGCCTATCTGCGCGACCTCACCGAGCGGCGGGCCGCGGAGGCCGAGGTCGCCCGGCAGCGGAACGCCCGGTATCAGAGCGAGAAGATGTCGGCACTCGGATCCCTGCTCGCCGGGATCGCGCACGAGCTGAACAATCCTTTGTCGGTGGTCGTCGGGCGAGCGATCATGCTGGAGGAGGACTGCCGCGACGCGCGGCAGATGGACCAGATCCGCAGGCTGCGCGAGGCGGCTGAACGCTGTGCCCGCATCGCTCAGACCTTCCTGAAGATGGCGCGCCAGAGCCCCACGGCGCGTCGCGCGACGCGGCTGGACCAGGTGGTGCACACGGCGCTGGAGATGGTGGGCTATGCGGCGCGATCCAGCGGCGTGGAGGTGGTGCTCGACCTGCAACCGAACCTGCCGGCCACCCAGGCCGACAGCGACCAGATCGTGCAGGTCCTCGTCAACCTGATGATCAACGCCGTGCAGGCGATGGGCACGGTGGACGGGCCGCGCGTGCTGACCGTCCGCACGGGCATGGACGCCTTCCTGTCGCATCTCTCGATCGAGGTGGAGGATACGGGGCCCGGAGTCCCTGCCGCCCTGACGGCGCGGATCTTCGAGCCGTTCTTCACCACCAAGGACGTCGGGATGGGCACCGGGGTCGGGCTTGCGGTGAGCCAGGGGATGATCGCTTCCCACAACGGCAGCCTGTCGGTGGAGAACGTCCCGGGCGGCGGGGCCCGGTTCCGCGTGTCGCTGCCGATCGAGGCCCCGCTGGCACCGGCGTTGGACACCGCGGTTCCGCCGCCCGCCAAAGCGCCGGGCGGGCTCAGCGTGCTGGTGGTCGACGACGAGCCGGAGGTAGCCGATCTGATCCGTGAGATTCTCACGCGGGCCGGCCACAGCGTAGACGTCGCGGAAAACGGCAAAGCAGGGCTGCGCAGAACGGAGGACCGCCGCTACGATGCGGTGTTCTGCGACCTCAGGATGCCTGAACTCGATGGACGGGGGTTCCGCAGCGCCCTTGCACGGCGGGATCCGGAGCTGGCGGACCGGATCGTGTTCGTGACCGGCGATCACTTCGGCCAGGGTGTTGACGCCGGTTTCGTGGACGGCTGCCCGGTGATCGAGAAGCCGTTTCGGGCAACGGACGTGCTGGCCGCGCTGCCGAACGGCGACGCTCGACAGCCGGCTCGAAGTCTCTGACCGGACTACTTCTCTTCGGCGATCAGGGTCTCGACCGCGACAATCGTGTTCTCAAGATCGGAGATGCGGCGGATCATGTTCTCGGGCGGCAGCTGACCCGACCGGGCTGCACTGAGAATCAGTTCACGCTGCGCACCGCGCAAACGCTCGGACAGCTGGGTCAGGGATCGCACAAGATCCGCGTTTTCGGTCTTTGCCACGTTGAATCCTGCAATGCATTCTGAAATCGTTCGAGTGCGTTCGCGCTCGAAGATTACTGCTATTTGCTGGACTGCTGTTGATCAAGGCAAATCTTGCGAAATGCCTTACGAACGGCTTGCCCCTGCAAGGGGACAACTTTACGTGGCACAAGTCTACGCGCCAGCCGGCCAGGCGAGAGGCTGCGGGCCGCCCCTCCCGGCATGCGGCCCAACCTGGGAACGCCGGCGGGTCGGAACCGAGCGCGGACGGCGTCAGCCCTCGCCGAGATAGGCTTCGCGGATGGCGTCGTCCGAGAGGAGATGCCGGGCATCGCCTTCCATCGCGATCTCGCCGTTCTTCAGAACGTAGGCGCGGTGGGCGATGCCGAGCGCCATGTGGGCGTTCTGCTCGACGAGGAGGACGGTGGTGCCCTCGCGGTTGATCGCCTCGATGATCTCGAAGATGCGCTCGACGAAAAGTGGCGACAGGCCCATCGACGGTTCGTCGAGAAGCAGGATGCGCGGGTTCTGCATCAGGGCGCGGGCGACCGCGAGCATCTGCTGCTCGCCGCCCGACAGCGTTCCTCCGAGTTGCTTGACGCGCTCCTTCAGGCGCGGGAACAGCGTGAATCCGTGCTCCAGGCGCCGGGCGATCTCGGCCTTGTCGGAGAGGGCAAAGGCGCCCATCTCCAGGTTCTCCAGGATCGTCAGACCGCTGAAGATGCGGCGCCCCTCCGGGACGTGGGCGATGCCGGCGTTGACCACGTCGTGCGGTTCCAGGCCGGTGATCGAGCGACCCTCGAAGAGGATGTCCCCGGTGCTGGACGTCAGCAGGCGCGAGATGGTGGCGAGCGTGGTGGTCTTGCCTGCGCCATTACCGCCGATCAGAGTGACGATCTCGCCCTTCTCGACCTTGAACGACACGCCTTTCAGCGCATGGATGTGGCCGTAGTAGGCCTGCAGGTCGCGCACCTCCAGGAGCGGCGCGGTCTGGCTTCCGGCGGTCATCGGAGAGCACTCCCGGCAGTGGTGGTTGCAGCGGTTCCAGCCGCGACGCCCTTGCCGAGATAAGCGGCGACGACATCCGGGTGCTGGCGCACGTGTTGCGGCGAGCCCTCGGTGAGCTTGCGCCCATAGTCCAGGACGGTGATGGAGTCGGATACGGACATAACCAGTCGCATGTCGTGCTCGATCAGGACGACGCTGATTCCGAAGTCCTGCCGGATGCTCTGGATCAGCCGCTTGGCGACCTCGGTTTCCTGCGGGTTCATGCCGGCGGACGGTTCGTCCAAGAGCAGGAGGACAGGTTCGGTCGCCAGCGCCCGCGCGATTTCGAGGCGGCGTTGTTCGCCATAGGGCAGATTGCCGGCGAGTTCGTTGGCCTTGGCCGACAACCCGACGAAACGAAGCAGTTCCATGCCGCGCGCGATCGATTGGCGCATCTCGTCGTGATAGCGGGCGGTCTGCAGCAGGGCGCCCCAGTAGCCGGACTTCAGCCGCGCATGGCGGGCGACGACCACATTCTCCAGCACGGTCATCCCGGCGAACAGGCGGATGTTCTGGAAGGTGCGCGCCAAGCCGCGGCCGGCGATCTGGTCCGGGCGAAGGCCTGTGATCGAGCGGCCGGAGAGGAGCACCTCGCCCTCGTCCGGTTCGTAGATGCCAGTGATCAGGTTGAAGAACGTCGTCTTGCCGGCGCCGTTGGGTCCGATCACGGATACGATGGCGCGTTCGCCGACGCTGAAGCTGACGTTGTCGACCGCGACGAGGCCGCCGAAGCGCTTGCGGAGGCCGGTGACCTTGAGGAGCGGCGTCGTCATCGGGCGTTCTCCTTGCCGGTGCCCAGCTCCGCTTCGTCGGCGACGAGTGTTCCCCGCTCGGCCGGGACCAGTCCGCGCGGGCGGTAGAGCATCATGGCGACGAGAATGACGCCGAAGATCAGACGCTCGTATTTGGATGGCTCGAACTGGGAGGGGATGTCGGCGAAGTTGAAGCCGAGGATCTCGTATCCGGAGCTGCGGAGGTTGTTCAGGCCGGTGCTGAGGGCCTTGAGGACCTGCAGGTTGAGGATGGTGACGAGAGCGGCGCCGGTGATGGCGCCGCGGATCGAACCGAGACCGCCGAACACGATCATCGCGAGGATGCCGATGGACTGGTTGAAGTCGAAGGACTCAGGGCTGACGAAGGTCTGCTTGGCGGCGTAGAGCGCGCCCATCGCGCCGGCGAAGGACGCGCCGGTGGCGAAGGCGATCAGCTTGGTGTGGACGAGCGGGATGCCCATCGCCTGGGCGGCGATCTCGTCCTCGCGGATGGCGATCCAGGCCCGTCCGATCTTGGAAGCGTCGAGGCGCTTGTTGACGACCAGGGCGCCGCCGAGCGCGAGGAGCACGAGGCCGTAGTAGATCAGAGCCTGCCATTTGAATTCGGCGACGGCAGGCGACGCCAGCGCGGCGGCGACCTCGGTCAGCGGCTGGCCGATGGAGGTGATCCCCTGCGGGCCGTTGGTGATGTTGACCGGCTTGTCGAGATTGTTGGCGAGAACGCGGATCACCTCGCCGAAGCCGAGAGTGACCATGGCGAGATAATCGCCGCGCAGCCTGAGAACGGGGAGGCCGAGCAGGACGCCCGCGAGGGCCGCAAGGCCGATGCTGACGATGGTGGCGAGGAAGAACATGTCGGCCGGGAGCGGGAAGCCTCCGCCGAAGATTTCGTTTCCTTGCGTCGATCCAACGATCGCCCAGAAGTAGGCACCGACGGCGAAGAAGGCGACGAACCCGAGGTCGAGCAGTCCGGCGAAGCCGACCACGATGTTGAGGCCGAGCGCCAGGACCGCGTAGATCGCGACCTGGGTGACAACGTCGAGGTAGAAGGTGTTGCCGATGCCGATCACCGGCATGACGACGAAGAGCACCCCGCCCACGACCAGTCGCCGCGCCCAGGGCTGGACGATGCTGTGGTCGGTCGCGAAGAAGAGCGAGAGGAACAGCAGAATGAAGGCGAAAGTGTCGAACAGGCCCGTGCCGGTGAACACGGTCATCTTCAGCAGAACCATGATTGCCGTGTAGGAAACGACGAGAAGCGAGCGGTCTTTCTTCGCGGTTGCCATGGCTCATACCTTCTCCGTCGTGGAGCGGCCGAGAAGACCGGTTGGCTTGAAGATGAGGATGATGATCAGGATGCCGAAGGCGAAGATGTCCTTGTATTCGGTTCCGATCACGTTGTTGGTGAAGATCGGCGCGTAGGTGCCGATCAGAACCTCCAGGATGCCGAGGATCACGCCGCCGAGCATCGCACCGGGGATGCTGCCGATGCCGCCGAGCACGGCGGCCGTGAAGGCCTTGAGCCCAGGAATGAATCCCGTGAAGGGATCGACTCGGCCGAACTGCAGAGCGTAGAGGACGCCCGCGACGCCGGCGAGAATTCCGCCGATCAGGAACGTAATCATGATGATGCGGTCGACGTTGACGCCCATCAGGCTCGCCGCCTTGCGGTCGAGCGCGACGGCACGGATCGCCTTGCCGAGCTTGGTGTGCTGGACAAGGTAGTTGAGCGTCAGAAGCATCGTGCCCGCGATGACGAGGATCGTGACCGACTTGTAGGAGATGGTGTCGTTGGCGGTCAGCGGGATCTGCTGGTCGAAAAACGGGATGCTCGGAAACGGGCGGATGAACTGACCGAACAGGCTCTCGATGAAGCGGACGGCGTCCTGCAGGAAGAGGCTGATGCCGATGGCGGTGATCAGGGGCGCCAGAAACGGCGCCTTGCGGATGCGCAGCGGGCGATAGGCGATCCGCTCGGCCGCGACGGCCAGCGTTCCGGACACCGTGGCAGCGCAGACCATGGCGACGGCGATCTGGATGATCGGGTGGAGGTCGCTGCCCACGAAGGCGTAGGTCATCACCTCGACCGAGACGATCGCCCCGACCATGAAGATCTCGGAGTGGGCGAAGTTGATTAAGCCGAGCACGCCGTAGACCATGGAGTAACCGAGCGCGATGGTGGCGTAGACGAGGCCAAGAACCAAGCCGTCGGCCAGCGTGACCGGAAGCAGCATCAGGATGTCGGAATAGGTCATCGCGCTCTCCGGAACGAGCCTGGCAAAGGAAAGCACCAGCGGAGGTGCCCCCCCGCTGATGCTTAGCTCGCAGCCCTCCCCAGTGAAGGGCTGCGAGTGTCTCCCGTGTTCAGAGAGGCGCGTCGATCGCGACGACCTTGACGGTCTTGTTCTCGGCCGGCGTGGCACCGACGGAGACCACCACGTAGTTGGCGGTGACGATGTCGCCGTTGGCGTTGAACTTCACCTTTCCGGTGATGCCCTCGAGCTCGGTGGCACGGACAGCCGCAGCGACTTCGGCGCGGGTCGGCTTCTCGCCGCCCTTGGCCTTGATGGAGGCGGCGATCGCCTCGATCACGATGCGGGCGCTGTCATAGGCATAGGCCGAGTAGCCTTCCGGCGACTTGCCGAACTTCTCCTGGTAAGCCTTCGCGAAAGCGGCCGCGGCCGGAAGTTCGCTGATCGGAACGCCGGTGGTGGTGAAGTACACGTCCTTCATGTTGTCGGCGCCGGCAATGTTCTGGAGTTCGCCGCTGTCGAGCCCGTCACCGCCGAGGAAGGCGCTGGTCAGGCCCTTCTGGCGCATCTGCTTGATGAGCAGCCCACCCTGCGGGAACATGCCGCCGTAGTAGACGAGATCGGGCTTGTCGATGCGGGCGCGGTTGAGGATCGAGGAGAAGTCCGTTTCCTTCTCGTCGACGCCGGTGGACAGGACCACCTCGACGCCCGCCGCCTTGGCTGCTTCCTCGAACGCGCTCGCAAGACCGGAGCCGTAGGCGGTCTTGTCGTTGATCACGTAGATCTTGGTGACCTTCAGGGTCTCCACGGCGAAAGCCGCGCCCGCAGGGCCTTGAACATCGTCACGACCGCAGATGCGGTTGGCGATGGCCTTGGTGGTGTCGCGGGTGGTGACGACCGGGTTGGTGTTGGCCGGCGAGACCATCACCAGGCTGTCCTTGACGTAGACCTCCGAGGCGGGAATGGCCACGCCCGAGTTGTAGTGGCCGACGATGCCGAGGACTTCCGGATCGTTGATGATCCGATTGGCGTTCGCCACGCCGACGTTGGGGGTCGCCTGGTCGTCCTCCGGCTGGAACACAAGCTGGAAACCCAGATCGGTGATCAAAGCTCCAAAGTCCTGGACCGCGAGCTCCGCGCCCAGCTTGATGCCTTCGCCACCAACCGACTGCGGGCCAGAAAGCGGCGACTGGCTTACGATCTTGATGACGCCCTTTTCCGCAGCCACCGCCGCGCCGGATGCCAAGACAGTCATCGTCGCTGCCGCCAGAAGGCGACCAAGTGTGGGCTTCATGGATAAATCCCCTGGTTTGTCTCGACGGGTACGACCCGCTCTCATTGGCGCGACGCCATTGCCGCCAATTTGAACAGGGTAAAAAATTGCGCAATTTCGAGCAATATTGCGACCTGCAACAAACTGATGCTAGTTGGCGCGAATGACGCACCGGTCCGCATCAAACCGACTTGATTCCTACCGTGTCGCAGATAAACTTGCCGCGTCGTAATGCGGCGAGCCGACGAAACAGGGATTGGAAATGGAATCTCGCGCTGCGGCCCCCTCCACTGCGGAAGAGATGCAGACCAATCTGGCATCCAATCTTTATTATCTATGCGGGTTTTATCCCTCAGTATCCCACGTCTGCCGCACCGTCGGAATCAACCGCACCCAATTCAATCGTTATCTGGCCGCGCGCGCGCGACCATCGCGACATATGCTGTCTCGACTTTGCGATTTCTTTGGCGTGGAGGCGATCGAGATCCATCTACCTCCGGACCAGTTCCAGAAGCTCATCAGCCTGCGGAAACGGGTTCATCCGGAGCCTGCGCCCTATGTCGAGCAGATCAATGCCCTGCAGCGCTTCTCGCGCCCGGATATGAGGAAGTATCTGGGCTACTACCATGAGTACTACCATTCCATGAGTTCTCCCGGACAGGTCATCCGCGGGATAGTTCACGTCTTCGAGCATCAGGGAAATGTCTACTTCCGCAAGATCGAGCACATCCAAGGCGGATCCCGCCAGAGAGTATCCTACAAATTCCGCTACACCGGCGCGGCCTTCTTTCTGGACGACCGGATCTTCATGGTGGATGCGGAGTCACTGACGCAGAACGAGATCACCCAAATGATCCTGTTCCCAACCTACAAGAACAAGGTCGGGCGCCTCTCCGGACTGATCCTCGGGGTCTCCTCCGGGGATCAGCGCAGAATCGCCTGCTCGCGGTTCGTGATGGAGTGGCTGGGCAGCGACATCGACCTGAGGAAAGCGATCCGGGCGTGCGGGCTCTTCGACCCGGCGTCCGGTGACGTGGACGCAGGCATCCTAGCTCTGATCGACAACAGCACGATGGAAGGCAGCGCGCTGTTCTATGCGGCAGCGACCTGATCGGGCCGCATCGTCAGATCGAGTTGCGTTCCGGGAAGAGCCCCTTGAGACCCTCGGGCGTCGCGGCGCAGACCCCACGCTCGGTGATGAGACCGGTGACCAGTCGGGCGGGTGTAACGTCGAACGCAGGGTTGCCCAACTCGGTCTCCTCGGGCGCGATGCGCACTCGGGTGATCTCGCCGGACGCGGTGCGGCCCCAGACCCAGCCGACCTCATCGCCTGATCGCTCCTCGATCGGGATTTCCTTGACGCCGTCATCCACGGTCCAGTCGATCGTCGGCGACGGAAGCGCGACGTAGAAGGGCACGCCGTTGTCGTGCGCGGCGAGCGCCTTCAGGTAGGTCCCGATCTTGTTGCAGACGTCGCCACGCGCGGTCGTCCGGTCGGTTCCGACGATGACCATGTCGACCTCGCCGTGCTGCATCAGATGGCCGCCGGCGTTGTCGACGATCAGCGTGTGCGGCACGCCGTGGCCGGCCATCTCCCAGGCGGTGAGGTGGGCACCCTGGTTGCGGGGGCGCGTCTCGTCGACATAGACGTGGACGTCGATACCCTTCTCACGCGCCATGTAGATCGGCGCGGTCGCGGTGCCCCAGTCCACCGTCGCCAGCCAACCGGCGTTGCAGTGGGTGAGGATGTTCACCCGCCGGCCGGGCTTTCCCGCCGCGATCGCCTCGATCAGGCCGAGACCATTCTCGCCGATGCGGCGGTTGATCTCGACGTCCTCGTCGCAGATCTCCGCAGCGCGCGCATAGGCGGCATCGGCGCGATCGGCCGGGGCGACGGGACGCAGCACCGACCGCATCTCGTCGAGGGCCCAGCGCAGGTTGATGGCGGTCGGCCGGGTCTCGTGTAGAATCGCCCAGGCGCGGTCGAGCGCAGCGTCGGAAGGGTCCGCCGCCATTTGAAGCGCCATGCCGTAGGCGGCCGTGGCGCCGATCAGTGGCGCGCCGCGGATCCACATGTCCCGGATGGCGACCGCCGCGTCCTCCAGGGTGTGCAGATCAACGACGCGGAACTCGTGCGGCAGCCACCGCTGGTCGATGACACAGACAGTCCGGCCGTCGTCGGCCAGCCAGAGGGACCGGTAGGGCTTGCCGTCGACCTTCACGCGATATTCTCCCCTTCGAGCCGCTCGGCCAGGCTGCGGATCGCAGCCAGGCCGGGTATGCGAGCGCGGTTTACGACGAGATGGCGGCCGAAGACCAGGGCCTTCGCCTCGGCCGCCGCTCGTTGGGCGGGATCGGCGATCGTCTCGAACTCGGCGATGTGGGCAAGGCCGAGGATCCGGCGGTGGATCTCGACGCCGGCGAAACCGAGCGCGTCGGTCCAGATCGCCTGCAGGCGGTGATGCAGGGCCTGTTCGGCCGCCATGGCGTGGCCCTGATCCTCATAAAGCGCGGCGGGATAGAGCATCCCCGTCCGCTCGGTCCGCCAGAGATGCGTGAAGGTTTGGGCGAACGTCGACCAGATCTCGTGGACCACGTCGAGGATCCAGGCGCGATAGGCGTCCCGGGCGCCCTCCCCCTCTTCGTGGCCGGACTGTGCGAAGCAGGCCATCCAGAAATTGGCGAGCAGCATTCCCACATCGAAACCCATCGGCCCGTAGACCGCGAACTCCGGATCGATGACCCTCGTATCCTCTCCGGTCACCATCACGGAGCCGGTATGGAGATCGCCGTGGAGGAGGGTTTCGGCGCGCGTGGTGAAGGCGGTCTTCAGATGCTGCGCCTCGACCTTCAGGTCGACGTCGGCGCGCAGGCGGGCCACCAGGGCGTCCAGTTGGGGAGCCGTGTGGCGGTTGAGGGGCGCGGCGAAGTAGGGGTCCGTGAAGACCAGGTTCTCGGTGATGTCGCAGAGGGCGACATTGTCGGCGAAGAGGGCAAGATCGGCTTTCCGGTCCGCCGCCTTCATCGAGAGATCGGATCCGCGGAACAGCGTGCGGGCGCAGAAGCGGCCGAGATCGCCTGCCAAGTGAGGGTGGCGGGTCCCGGCGATCAGGCTTCGCCGCAGGATGATGTGCGGCGTCAGGTATTCCTGGACGATGAGAGCCTGTTCGACGTCGAAGTGGAATACCCCCGGGACGCGGCCGGGATCGCGTTCCGCCTGACGGATCAGGGCATGGTACTCGAAGAAGGATCGTTTCAGGGGCAAGGGCCAACTGTCGCCCACCAGCCTGACATAGGGCAGCGCCTGTTTCACAACGACGCCGCCGACCGGGCTCTCGACAATGAAGACGAGGTTGAGGTTGCCGTCGCCGACCTCCCGGGCGCGCCAGCTGCCGATGTCGGAGCCCAGCCGCTCCTTCATCGCGACGAGGTTGCCGAGCCGGGCACCGATCGATTCCACGCCGAGGGCAGAATAACTGCCCGATGCCGCCTCCTCCGCCATGCCATCCTCCCCACGCCGATTATAGCCGATGCGGCTTCCGACCGGTCTTGTCGCCGGTTGGCGGAGGAGACGGTGTTCGCCGAAGCCGATCGCCTCCGGGGGGATTTCAGCGTGATCTTGCGGCGCGTGGCAATCGGTAGAAGTCGGGGTGGGACTTGGGACCGGGGCGGGAGCGCCGCTTCCGCCCGGCGAGGGCATCACGCGCCGGGAGACTGCGTCAGTCGAACAGGGAGTGGATCCGCTCGGAGTCGATCGGCTTGCCGGTCCAGGTGTCGTAGAAGTCAAGGAATTCGGCCGCTGCCGGAGTAATCGGCAGGTTCTTGAGATCCTTGGCTGCCCGAGTGTTCGCGGCGAATACGGACGTGACGCCGGCGCTGGTCCGAGCGATCCAGATCGAGCCGTTCCGCTGCCGGGAATTGGCCACTCGGCAAAGCACGTAGTACTCGGCGTTATAGACCTGGTGCTGGCACTTCGGCGCAGAATTGGGCGTCTTGCCGGCATAGGCGTCGGTCAGCGCCTGGATCACGCGCATGCCTTCCCGATAGTTCGGGTATTCCGCGGAGGCCGTGCCGGGCGTCATGAGGAGAGCGAGACAACCGATCGCGACGGCCGGCAGATGGCGTCGCATCGATCGATGTTCCCGTGGGGGCAGGTGGGTTTCGGGCATGTGGCGCCTTATGTCTTGAAGGGGGAGTTCGCACGCAGCAATGGACGGAGGCGCCCCTGGGGCTCGCGCCGGCGGCGGTTGTCCGCCACGCTTTCGATCAGGTAGTTCGGCTCGCGGGTATCCAGATCGTTCCGACCTCGAACGATGTACTCGCGATTGCCGCCGCGCTGGGCCGAGTGGATCTGCTCCTCCAGCAGCACGCGCTGTCCGATCTCAAAAGGCTTCTGCATCGAAAACTCCGTGTGGGGGCAAACTCCGACCGCCTTTACGGCGCCGAAGGTTCAGCCGCCGGGCCGCGATGCGCGCTCGTTGGCCCGCAACGGGGCGGCGGCCGCCCAGTTCTGTCCGAGTTCAGCGATGTCAATGAAGAAGCCGCAAGGCCCGATCGAGGACGAGCTTATCGAATCTGATAAATAACGTATACCTGTTCGGCTTTCAAAGCAAATCGAAACTGGTCTTGGCTCATCACAATACTTTTTCTTCTTTTGCGAAGGACTGCGCAGCAGGGCGGTTTTTCATCTCGGGTCACAACAAACCCGATCCGCGCTGATGTTCACTCCGCTCGCGCGGTGCCACGCCGGCAGTCGGCTCGCGGCACACCGCCAGACGGGCAACGGCGCCGGTCCTAGGTCGCCGATAACCGGCGCAACCAGGACAGCCCCTCCACGGTCCCGGCGGCCGGCCGATATTCGCACCCGACGAACCCGGCGTAGCCGAGGGTATCGAGGGTCGCCAGGATGCGGGCGTCGTCGAGTTCTCCGGTACCCGGTTCGTTGCGATGCGGCACCGCCGCGATCTGGACATGGCCGATGCGCGGCATCAACTGCTCCAGTCCCCGGATCACGTCGCCGCGCATGATCTGGCGGTGGTAGATGTCGAACTGCAGCCGGATGTTGGGGTGATCGATCTCGTCCAGCAGACGGACCGCCCCATCGAAATCGCAGAGGAAGTATCCCGGCATGTCACGGGCGTTGATCGGCTCCAGAACGAGCCCGATCCCTGCCTCCGCGGCCTTATCCGCAGCATAGCGCGCGTTGTCGACATAGCTGGCGCGGGCGTCGGTGTTCGCCCACGGGGCGATGCCAGCCATCATGTGAAGGAGCGGCGTGCCGATCGTCCGGCCGTAGGCGACCGCAGTCGTAACCGCTTCCCGGAACGCGTCGCGGCGATGGGGCAGCGCCGCCAATCCCCGATCTCCGGCGGCCCAATCGCCCGGGGGCATGTTGAAAAGAGCCTGCGTCAACCCGGCCGCTTTCAGGCGATCGGCGATCACTTCAGGCGGGTGGTCGTAGGGAAATAGGTATTCCACTGCCGTGAAGCCGGCCGCAGCCGCCGCCGCGAAACGATCGAGAAACGCGTGCTCGGTGAACATCAAGCTGAGATTGGCGGCGAAACGCGGCATGCAAAAAGGCTCCGGCGCTCCTGGAACCGTCCAGCCCGGCGCCCCTCGCGGGGCACCGCGCCCTGGCAGGCGGCCTGCTGCTTCCAGGCGATCGGAGCGTTCTGCGTAGGCTACACAGTTTCGATAGAAAGATCGCCCGACACCTGCGCGGCGCGTCGTCGCCGCCGCCTGGCGGAGAGCAGCGGCCCTGAATGCCGGCGGGAAAAGGAGAGGAACAAAGGGGTGGTACAGCTGGCTGGGCTTGAACCAGCGACCTTCGGAGCCACAATCCGACGCTCTAGCCAACTGAGCTACAGCTGCACACGCGGGCGGAACCTAGTTCCATCAAGTCGGCAATGCAAGCCCCTCGTGCGGCAAACAAACAGTCATGGGAGGCGGGGGCGTCAGACCACGGCAGGGCTGCCGCCAAACGCAGAACACCCGGCTCGTCGCCGGGTGTTCGCAAACTTCAGGCTTCCTGGCGGGGTCCGCCGGAAAGTCAGGCCGCGCGGGCGTCCTTGACGAACTTGCCGAAGGCGTCCTTGAGCGGCTGGGAAGCCTCGGTGGAGTACTTCTGCACGAACTCCTGGAGGTCCTTGGCCTGGGCCGACGCCAGCTCGAACTGGTTGCGGGCATACGCCGTCTGCAGCTCGATCGCCTCGGCGAAGGACTTGACCGCGAGAATGTCCTTGGCGAAGCGGAACGTAGCGTCGGCGTTGGCCTTGGCGGCCTCGATCACCTTGCCGTTCAGTTCAACGAAGCCGGTGCGCGCCGTCTCGAACTGGTCTTCGAGCAGGTCGGTGGCTTCCTCGGCCGCGGTACGCAGCTTCTCGTAGCCGTCCTTGGCCTGTTTGACGCTCTTCTCCGCGACGTCGCGGAACACTTCCGGCACGTCGAACGAAGCGGCAATCTGGAAAGCATCCGTAGCGTCTGCCTTGGCAGCCGGCGCGGCCTTGGGGGCACGGATGGTCTTCTCGACGGGCTTGCCCGCTACAATCTTTTCGACCTCAGCCATGGTTCAGATCCTTCTTCCGCCTTGGGTGCAGAGGGGCGAACTTGTGACTGCTGCGTTTCCCCTGCGTCTGAGACGTATATAGGAGCATGTTTGCTGCATTGCAACATAAATGCTGCAATGCAGAGCAGATTGATCCTAAAGAAGGGGGTGTTCAGCGCTCGAAGGGCTTGGTCAAATCCTGCGCGGCCTTGATCGCGCCGTCTCCGACCGTGCGCGCCTGTCGGCCCAGGCGCTCCATCTGGTTGTCGAGATAGGCCTTCTGGATCGCTGCGATTTCGGCAGGGTCCTTGGCCTTGGCGAGACGCTCGACCAGCGCGAAGGTCGCCTGTGCGGTGGCGCCGGCGAACTCCAGAGTATCACGGGTCATGTCGCGAACATGGCCCTGGAAGGACGCGGTGTTGGTCTCGATGTCCCCGACCGCTTTCTGGGCGAGATTCATGGCGTCCTGAAAGGCCTTGCGGGCCTGATCGACGCTCTGTTCCGCAGCGGCCTTGAACATGCCGGCCGGATCCGGTGCCTCGCCTGTCGGCTTCTTGTCGGCCATGGTTCTGCTCCGCATCGAAAGGGACACCTGCAGTCATTCCACCATGAACGGCAGGGCAATTCAAACCCGACCATCGGCTGTCCCGCAGGGATTAAGGTTATAGCCCAATTATTGGGTCGACCGGCGACTTGAGATGGCACGCCGGGCTGGTTCACTGTATTAACACGGGGTTAAGAAACGATAGCTTCTGACGGGGAAGACGTGGCCACCATATTTCAGGCCCGTCGGCGTTCGGCGTAACGACGCCCCCACATTGCCGATCAGGGAGACGAGCCGGATGGCCGGACTTGAGGAAACGTTCTTCGCCGTGGGTGCGGACGCCACTGTGTCTGCACTCGTCGACGACGTGCGCCCGGCCTTCGTGTTCGATCGCAGCGGAACCCGCCTGCTGTGGGCCAATGCGGCCGGCATCCTTTCGCTCGGCGCCGACATTGCGAGCCTGTTGGCGCGGCACTTTCCGTCCAGTTCGCCGCTGGCCCGGCGGATCTCGGTGGTTGCGGGCCAATTGTCCGCCGGCCAGTCGCGAACCGACCGTATCACCCTGCCCCGCGGCTTGGTGCCGTCGCCTGTCCTCTGCCGGGTGACACGCATCGCGGTCGGCGAGCACCGGGGCGTTCTGGTGACCGACCTGGAGTCCAGGTCCCGGATCGCCGACGCCGGGGAGGCGCGAGAGCGCTATGCCGCGCTTTCGGCCAGCCTTGTCCCCCAGCAGGAGCCCATCGACGAGGCGCTCGCCGAGGAAGTTCCTGAAGCGGGATCGGCTCGGGTGTCGCGAGACGCGTCCGTAGAAGCCGCTGCGAGCGCGGCCCCCGACGCCGGTCCGCCCGAAGACGAATTTGGAGACGTAGCCACCGAACCGCGGCCGGAGCACGGATCCCTTGCAGAGGACAGCGGCAGTCCCGAGCAGGACGACGCAACGGACGCGGATCACCAGGAGGCCGCTGAGCGCTTCGTCGCAGAGACGGTGGCGATTGACGCCTCGACGGAGGGACCTGGGGCCGACGAGGAACCGGACCAGGAGCCGCCGGCACCGGAGGCATTGGAGCGACCGGACGTCGAGAGCGACGAGACGGGCCCGATCCCGGCGAACGAGGGCGTAGCGCCCGTCGAGTTTGCCGACTGGACCGATGATGCGGCACTGGCCGGAAGCGACGTGGAGCACGTCGTCGGCACCTCCGATGGAGCCGAGTCGGCCATGGTCGCCGGCCCGGAATGGGAAGACGGTCCGGGACAGACCTCCGGAACAGACGCGGGCCCGGAGTCGATCGACGCCAACGCCGAGGAGTCGAATGGCCCTGAGGCTAACGCTTCCGAGATCGCAGGCGGTGAACCCGTCGAGACCGAGGCGCTCGACCCGTACACAGCTGCGGCCGAGAGCACGGGCACCGGGACGCCTGCGGCGGAACCTGCGACCGACGACGGCACTGGAGCCGAACCGCCGACCGGCTTCGCGTTTCCCCAACACGGGCGGTCGATCCGCTTCGTGTTCGAACTGTCGCCGAGCTTCGAGTTCAGTTTCGTCTCGCCCGACCTCGGCGAGTCGGTGGGTGCGGACACCGCGCCGCGGACGGGCGAGGCTTGGCCGGACCTTGCAACGCGGCTGGATCTCGACCCCAGCGGACGTGTCCTTCAGGCCCTGCGCCGACACGATACCTTTACCGGTATCACTGTGGACTGGCCTGTCGAAGGGGCAGCGCTCCGGGTTCCCGTCGATCTGGCCGGCATGCCCGTGTTCGCCCGGGATCGGGCGTTCCGCGGCTATCGCGGCTTCGGCATTGCCAAGACCGGCGCGGCGTTCGCCGCGGCGCCGGAGGTGGCGACCCCGACCGCGGCCCCTGCGTCCGACATCGAGCTTCCGGCCGAAGAGGCCACCGCGACGGCGGAAGCGCCCGCGCTTCTGGACGACGTCGAGCCGGTGGTCCTCCACGACGCCTTCGGCCATGCGGACGCGTTCGTCGCCGATGAGGGCACGCTCGACGAGTACCTGGAAGCCGGGATGATCCCGGCACCGGCCGAATCCGGCGAACCGGCCGAGGCGGATGCGCCGGGGCCGACCCCGGACGGAAGCGGCGCCTTCGACCCGTTCTCGACTGCCGACGAGGAGACGGATCCGAGGGATCTGTCACCCGACGGAGAGACCGAAGCGCGCGTCGCGTCCTTCGCGGCGGAGCGGGCCATGGACACCGCGCCTGCCGTCCTCGACGGTCGCAGCGACGAGATCGCGTCCGTCGAACCCGAGTGGGTCGAAACGCAGCCGGTCGCCCAGCTTGTGGACGCGGTTCCCGCAGTCGCCGATGATGAAGCGGAGGTCTTGCCGGCAACCGAAGGTCCCAGTTCTCCGGACGCGTCCGTCGATGGCGATGCGTCAGCCGACGCCTCTGCGGCAGACTGGGATGTGGACCCGGACGCCGAGGCAATGGCGGATGAGCCTCTCCTGTCTGCGGAAGAAGCTCCGGCCATCGTGGTCGACAGCGAACCGGAGGTCGTCCACGACATCACCTCGCGTGCAGACGACGGCGACGACTTCCGCGCACCGGATTCGCAGACGCTGAGCGCGGCGGAGGCCGAGCTCTACGCCGGGGAGATGCAGCCGACCGAGGAGGCGGCCTCAGACGACGTCCAGGCCGACGTGGTCGATGCCCTGCCGGGCGAGGACGCGTCGGATCCCGGGTACCCGGTTCCGCCGGCGGCCGACGAGGGAGCCGCCGACGCCAACCGTTCCGACGATGACCAGCCGTCGGATGACGTTCTTGAAGCGCTTGCTGCCGACGAGACTCCGGAAGGGTCGGTTTTCGACAGCGCCACGGACGAGGATCAGCTCTATCCAGACGATGAACAGGACGAGAGCGACCTCGTCTGGCAGGAGCGGAGTGGCGAGATCATCCAGTCGCCGGTGATCGCCCGCCCGATTCCGCCGGAGGCGCCGCTGACACCGGAAGAGGCTGAACGCCGCCAGTTGTCACGTCCCGAGCGCGAAGCGTTCCAGAAGATCGCCGAGGCACTCGGCGCACGGGTAGAAGACGGCGCGCGTCAAGGAGGTCCGGGCCGCCGGGATGTGATGCGCGTGGCGCCGTCCAAACACGTGCCGGACGATGCCCCCGCCGCGCCCATCGACTCGGCCATCCTGGACCGTCTGCCGGTGCCACTCGCCATTCTGAAAAACGGCGACGCCGTGCTGGTCAACCGTGCTTTCCTGGAGCTTTCCGGCTACGAGTCCGCCGCCGACCTCGACGCACGGGGCGGGTTCGCAGAGGCGTTCGTCGGAAGCCCTGTGGCGCGCCAGGGCGGGCTGCCCGCAATCCGGCGCCAGGACGGGTCCACCATCGCCGTCGAGGCGCGTTTGCACAGCGTGACGTTCAACGGCGGCATTGCTTCGCTGGTGGTCGTCCAGCCGACGACCGGCGCAAGCCCAGCCGTCGCCTACGCGACGCCGCCCAGCCAGGACATCGATGCCCGGTCGCGGGAGTTGGAGGCGATCCTCGACACGGCCACCGACGGCGTGCTCGTCATCGACGAGCGCGGCATGATCGTCGGGGCCAACCGATCGGCCGAAGCCCTTTTCGGGACCGAGCGCGAGACCCTGCTCGGCGCTCCCCTGGTGGACATGCTCGCGCCGGAAAGCCACCGCGCGGCGCTCGACTACCTCGACGGCCTTGCCCGCAACGGCGTCGCCAGCGTTCTCAATGACGGGCGGGAAGTGATCGGCCGGGTGCAGCAGGGCGGGCTCGTTCCGCTGTTCATGACGATGGGCCGGGTGTCTCCCGGCCGGTTCTGCGCGGTGCTGCGCGACATCACCCAGTGGAAGCGCGCGGAAGAGGAACTGACGAACGCCAAGCGATCGGCGGAGAACGCCTCGTCGCAGAAGTCGGATTTCCTCGCCAAGATCAGCCACGAGATCCGCACGCCGCTGAATGCGATCATCGGCTTCTCCGAGGTGATGATGGAGGAGCGGTTCGGGGCCGTCGGCAGCGACCGCTACAAGGAATACCTGCGCGACATCCATTCGTCGGGCACGCTCATCATGAGCCTCGTCAACGACCTGCTCGACCTCTCCAAGATCGAGGCCGGCAAGCTGGACCTGTCGTTCGAGGCCGTGGCGCTGAACGACGTGCTGCGGGAGTGCGTGGCGCTGATGCAGCCGCAGGCGAACCGCGAGCGGGTGATCATCCGCACCTCGCTTTCGTCGACCGTGCCCAACGTAGTGGCCGACCCGCGCAGCCTGCGGCAGATCGTGCTGAACCTCCTGTCCAACGCCATCAAGTTCAACTCCGCGGGGGGACAGGTCATCGTCTCGACGATCTACGAGGACAGCGGCGAGGTCGCGATCCGTGTTCGGGACACGGGGCCGGGCATGAGCGCGGACGACCTGGAGCGGGCTCTCGAACCCTTCCGGCAGTTGCATACCTCGCGACCGGCTCGTGGGACGGGCCTCGGTCTGCCGCTGACCAAGGCGCTGGTGGAGGCGAACCGGGCCGCGTTCCGGATCGACTCCACCGTCGGCCAGGGTACTCTGGTGCAGATCACGTTCCCGTCGACGCGCGTCCTCGCGGAGTAGCGGACCGGCGTCTGGAAGGTTCGCCGTGCTGCCGCTCGTGCTGAGGACGAAGTCGGGCCGCCACCTGCGTTTTAAACCTGCCCTCGACACTCAGGATTTAGCAGGCGGCTGAAGGACTTGGCTGTCCTGTTTGGAACGGTTCCAGGTTTGCTGGCTGCCAAGTCACTGAAACCTTTGAGAAATCCGGTTGACATGCCGATCCGGCAGTGGTCTTAAGTCCGCGGCCGCATGCCCGTGCGGCGTTCCCGATGACAGGGTCTTGACCCCTGCCGATTGGAGTTGACCGATGTCCTTCTTCACTGCTGCTCGAGCCCTCGTGGCCGCCACCGCCCTCTCCGCGGCTTCCGTCGCCGTTCAGGCCGCCGAGGTGAACGTCTACACCACGCGTGAGCCGGGCCTTGCCCAGCCGCTGTTCGATGCCTTCTCCAAGGAGACGGGGATCACCGTCAACACGATCTTCGTGAAGGAAGGGCTTGCCGAGCGCGTGGCGGCCGAAGGCGCCAACTCGCCGGCCGACGTGCTGATGGTGGTCGACTACGGCAACCTCATCGATTTCGTCGATCGTGGCCTGACCCAGCCGGTGAAGTCCGAAGCGCTCGACGCCGCCGTGCCGGAGACCCTGCGCGCGCCGGACGGGCAATGGTTCGCGCTTTCCATGCGCGCCCGCGTGCTCTACGTCTCCAAGGACCGGGTCGCCGATACCAAGCTGACCTACGAAGACCTGGCCGATCCGAAGTGGAAGGGCAAGATCTGCATCCGCTCCGGCCAGCATCCCTACAACACCTCGCTGATCGCGGCGATGATCACCAAGGACGGCGCGGAAGCGGCCGGAGCCTGGCTGGAAGGCGTGAAGAACAATCTCGCCCGCAAGCCCGGCGGCGGCGATCGCGACGTGGCCCGCGATATTCTCGCCGGCCTCTGCGACGTCGGCGTCGGCAACAGCTACTATGTCGGGCTGATGCGCTCCGGCGCCGGCGGCGACGAGCAGAAGGCCTGGGGCTCGGCCATCAACGTGGTGCTGCCCACCTTCAAGGACGGCGCTGGTACCCACGTCAACGTGTCGGGCGCCGCTGTCGCCAAGAACGCGCCCAACCGGGACAACGCGGTCAAGCTGCTCGAATTCCTGGTTTCGGAAGAAGCGCAGGAGATCTATGCCAAGGCGAACTACGAGTACCCCGTGCGCGCTGGCGTGGCGGCAGACCCGATCATCGCGGATCTCGGCCCGCTGACCATCGATCCGACGCCGCTGGTGGACGTGTCCAAGAACCGCAAGGCGGCGAGCGTGCTCGTCGACGACATCGGGTTCGACAACTGAGGCGGCAATGAGCAAGGCGGCGCGGCGGGACGTAAGGTCGGAGCGGCGGCGGCCAACCCGCCGGGAGCCTTGCGGCCGGCCGGCTGCGGCGCCTTGCATGATTGCGGTGAGCGCCGATGCGCACTCGACGTGACTTAGCCTCTCCCTCCGGGTCGCAAGCGCGCGACCGATCCGATCTGGCCTGGTTGATCGCCAGCGGCGTCATCGTCGCTGGCGTCGCCACGCCCATCCTCGGACTGGCGTGGTACGCGTCGAAGGGATCGGGTGATCTCTGGCCGCATCTGATCGGCTCCATCCTGCCGCGCGCGCTCCAGACGACAGTGCTGCTGCTGCTCGGTGTCGGGGCGATCGTCTCCACGGTCGGCGTGGGGACGGCCTGGCTCGTCGCGAGCTATCGGTTTCCCGGCCGGAAGCTCTTCGAGTGGGCGCTCCTGCTGCCGCTGGCGGTGCCAACCTACATCATCGCCTATGCCTATCTCGACGTGATGCACCCGGTCGGACCGGTGCAGAGCGGCATCCGGTCGATCCTCGGCATCACCGATCCGCGAGGGCTCTGGTTCCCGGAGATCCGGTCGCTGGGCGGAGCGATCTTCCTGCTCGGTTTCGTACTCTACCCCTACGTCTACCTACCCGCCCGGGCGCTGTTCATGATGCAGTCGCCGTCCATGGTGGAGGTCGCGCGCACGCTCGGCTCGTCGCGCGCGCGGGTGTTCAGGCGGGTCGCCCTGCCGCTCGCCCGACCGGCGATTGCGGTCGGCACTTCCCTCGCTCTCATGGAGGCGCTGAACGACATCGGCGCGTCCGAGTTCCTCGGGGTCCGCACGCTGACGGTCGCGATCTACACGACCTGGGTGACCCGGTCCTCGATCGAGGGCGCATCCCAGATCGCGCTGGTGATGCTGGTGATGGTGCTGCTGCTGGTAACGCTCGAGCGGCGTGGCCGGGTGCGCCAACGCTTTGTCGGGCGCGCCGCCCGGCAGCGGGTCGCCGTTGCCCAGCCGCTGGGCCGCGGAGCGGGCATCGGGGCTTCGATCGCCTGCGCGCTGCCGATCCTGATCGGCTTCGTCGTTCCGGCGAGCTATCTTCTCGACCATGCGGTGCGGCGGCTTGCGGCCCACGGCATTCCCGATGCCCTGCCCGGCTGGATCCTCAACACCGTCAGCGCCGCTGCCGGTGCAACGATGGTGGCGGTCGTCGCGGGGCTCGTCGTCGGATACACGGCTCGCTTCGCCCGGCACCCCGCGACACCCTTCCTGGTGCGGCTCACCAGCCTCGGCTACGCGGTCCCCGGCACCGTTCTGGCGGCTGGCATGCTGATGCCCTTCGCCGGGCTGGACAACCTGATCGCGGACGGCTGGCGCACAGTGACGGGAGACCGGATCGGCCTCGTGCTATCGCAGACCGGCATCGTGCTGATCATCGGCTACGTGATCCGCTTCCTCGCGGTCTCGACCGGCGGCATCGAAGCGGGGCTCACCAAGATCCCGCCGAGCCTCGACATGGCCGCGCGCTCGCTCGGCTCCCGACCGGCGCGGACCGTGGCGACGGTCCACATCCCGCTGCTGCGTCCGGCGATTGCCGCTGCGAGCCTGCTCGTGTTCGTCGACTGCATGAAGGAGCTGCCGCTCACGCTGCTGCTGCGTCCCTTCAATTTCGAGACGCTGTCGACCACCGTTTACGCGGAGGCCGCCCGCGGCACTTACGAGGATGGAGCGATCGCGGCCTTGATGATCGTCGTTGCCGGACTCGTGCCGGTGGTGCTGCTCGCAAGGACGAGCTTCCGCGAAGGTCCAAAAGCGAGCCGGCGGCCGCGGATCGACCCGATCGAGGCCGTCGCGCCGGCCGTCTGACGGCGGCGGTCAGCCGTCGACGCGGAAGGCGGCGCGCTCGGCCTTGTCTCGCTCGAGTTCGCTTCGCCGGGTGGCGATAGACGCCACGATGACCCCGATCGCAACGATGCCGATCATGATCGAGCAGATCGCGTTGATCTCCGGTGTCACGCCGAGGCGCACCTGGCTGTAGATCTTGATGGGGAGCGTCGTCGCGCCCGGCCCCGTGTTGAAGCTGGCGATCACGAGGTCGTCGAGCGACAATGTGAAGGCCAGCATCCAACCGGCGACGACGGCTGGAAGGATCAGCGGGAGCGTGATGGCGAAGAAGGTCTTGACCGGCGGGCAGCCAAGGTCCTGTGCGGCCTCCTCCAGGCTCTTGTCGAAGGTGACGAGGCGCGACTGCACCACCACGGCGACGAAGCACATGGTGAGCGTGGTGTGGGCGAGCGTCACCGTCCAGAAGCCACGGTCGAAGTTGATCGCGACGAAGAGGAGCAGGAGCGACAGGCCGGTGATCACCTCCGGCATCACCAGCGGGGCGTAGACCATGCCGGAGAACAGCGTTCGCCCGGGGAAGCGATGGAAGCGGTCCAGCGTGAGGGCTGCCAAGGTGCCAAGCGCGGTGGCGATGGTGGCGGACAGCAACCCGACGCGGACGGTGACCCAGGCCGCGTCCATCAGGCCTTCGTTGGCCCACATGGACACATACCACTTGGTTGAGAACCCCGCCCATACCGTGACCAGCTTTGACTCGTTGAACGAGAAGACCACGAGAAGCAGGATCGGCAGGTAAAGGAAAGCAAAGCCGAGGACGAGGGACGTGAGATTGAACCAGCCGAGGTTCTTGTTCATGGCCGCCTCCCTCAGATGCGCTTCTGGTAGTTCTGGAAGATCACGATCGGCACCACCAGGAGCGCAAGCAGGATCACGGCCACGGCGGACGAAAGCGGCCAGTCGCGATTGCTGAAGAACTCCGACCAGAGGGTCTTCCCGATCATGAGCGTCGAACTGCCGCCGAGCAGATCCGGAATGACGAACTCACCGACGATCGGGATGAAGCAGAGGAAGGATCCCGCGATGACGCCCGGCAGGGACAGCGGGAAGGTGATTACCCAGAAGGATTTCACCGGCGGACAGCCCAGATCCGACGCCGCCTCCAGAAGCGTCATGTCGAGCTTCTCCAGCGCCGAATAGAGCGGCAGGACCATGAACGGCAGGTAGGAGTAGACGATGCCGATGTAGACCGCCGTCTCGGTGTTGAAGACGCGCAGTTGGTCCTCCGGCCCGTAGATGCCGAGCCACTGGAGGAAGACGGTGATCAGCCCCTCCGGCTTCAGGATGCCGATCCAGGCGTAGACGCGGATCAGGAACGACGTCCAGAACGGCAGGATGACCAGCATCACGAGCATCGGGCGGACAGACTTCGGGGCCCGGGCCATGGAATAGGCCATGGGATAGCCGATCAGCAGCAGGAGCAGCGTGGAGACCGCTGCGATCTTCAGGCTGCTGAGGTAGGCCCTGATGTAGAGCGAGTCCTCGGCCAGGAAGACGTAGTTGTCGAAGTTCAGTTCGCCGACGCTTTCCCAGAAGGTCGAAAGCCCGTCGAACACCGGAAGATAGGGCGGCATCGCGATCGCGGTCTGCGACAGCGAGATCTTCAGGATGATGAAGAACGGGGCGAGGAAGAAAACGAGGGACCAGAGATAGGGCACGGCGACGACGAGCCAGCGTGTCCAGCCCGGTCCGCCCTTGGCGGGTGCTGCTTCAGCCATGGGACGCCTCGCGGGTCGATCCTGCGAACGGAGTGGAAACCTCGGCCATCGGGAATCTCCTCACCGGGTCAGGACGATGCCGGCGTCGCGCGGCCACGTCAGATAGACCTTGTCGTCCCAGCCGATCGGCCGCTCGACGAGGCGGGTGACGTTGGCAAGCGTGGACTTCACGATCGCGCCGTTCGGGAGCTTGACGCGGTAGACCGAGACGTCGCCGAGATAGCCGATGTCCCAGACCTCGCCGGACAGGACGTTGACGGTGCCCTCCGGCGGGGGATCATGGGAGATGCGAACCTTTTCCGGACGGACCGCGAACCAGGCGGTCTCTCCGGCAGCGCCGGAGCCGCTCGCCTCGGCCTCGATCGACGTTCCGATGCCGTCGCAGGCCAGGCGCAGGCGGTTGCCTTCCGCCGAGGCGATCTTGCCTTCGATGAGGTTGATGTCGCCGATGAAGTCCGCGACATAACGGGAGTTGGGCAGTTCGTAGATTTCGGCGGGCGGGGCGACCTGGACCAGCTTGCCGAGATCCATCACGGCGATGCGGTCGGACATGGTCATCGCCTCCTCCTGGTCGTGGGTGACGATCAGGAAGGTCAGGCCGAGCTCGTATTGGATATCCATCAGCTCGAACTGGGTCTCCTCGCGCAGCTTCTTGTCGAGGGCGCCGAGCGGTTCGTCGAGAAGGAGGACCTTCGGGCGCTTGGCGAGCGAACGGGCGAGCGCGACGCGCTGGCGCTGGCCGCCGGACAGCTGGTGCGGCTTGCGCTGAGCGAAGCGCTCAAGCTTGACCAGCTTCAGCATCTCCTTGACCCGGGCGTCTATGTCGGGCTTGGGCAGGCCGTCCTGCTTCAGGCCGAAGGCGATGTTGCCCTCCACCGTCATGTGCGGGAAGAGGGCGTAGGACTGGAACATCATGTTGACCGGACGGCGGTAGGGCGGCACGCCCGCCAGATCCTTGCCGTCCAGGAGGATACGGCCGGAGGTCGGTTCCTCGAAACCGGCCAGCATGCGCATGAGCGTGGTCTTGCCGCAGCCGGACGGCCCGAGCAGCGAGAAGAACTCGCGCTCGTAGATGTCGAGCGAGAGGTCATCGACGGCGGTGAAGTCGCCGAAGCGCTTGGTCACATTCTCGAAGCGGATGTAGGGCTTGGCTCCGGGATCATCCCACGGGGAAAACTTGCGCTTCACCGGACCGAGTGTCTTCGCCATCCCCAACCCCCGTCGCCAGCCATTCCATCTACGTTACACCAGAAAAACGCCCGGCAAAGCCGGGCGCTCTTTTTCGCTGTGCATCAGGACCCGGTCTTCACCGCCGTCCAGACCCGCGTCAGAATTCGCTGGGACCTGGCGTCGGGGGGCGTGATGGAAAACAGCTTGGCCGTGACATCCGCAGGCGGATAGATCGCGGGGTCGTTCAGGATCGCCGGATCCATCAGCTTCTGGGAAGCCAGATTGCCGTTCGCGTAGGCGACATAGTTGGAAGCCTTGGCGATGACGTCCGGGCGCATGATGTAGTTGATGAACTCGTGCGCCTCGGCGACGTTCTTGGCGTCGGCGGGGATCGCCATGTTGTCGAACCACATGTACGCGCCTTCCACCGGAATGCGGTACTCGATCTTGACGCCGTTGCCGGCCTCCTCGGCGCGGGTCTTGGCCTGGAGCACGTCGCCGGACCAGCCGAAGGCGATGCAGATGTCGCCGTTGGCAAGCGCGTTGATGTACTCGGACGAGTGGAACTTCTGGATGTTCGGCGCGATCGTCTTCAAGAGTTCGCCGGCCGCCTCGATGTCGGCGGTCTCCTTGGAGTCCGGGTTCTTGCCGAGATAGTTGAGGGCCGCGGGGATCAACTCGTCCGGCGCATCCAGGACCTGGATTCCGCACTCCTTGAACTTGGAGGACCATTCGGGATCGAACAGGATCTTCACGCTGTCGACCGGCGCGTTCGGATCGATGGCCTTGACCTTGTCGATGTTCACGCCGATGCCCGTAGTGCCCCACATGTAGTTGATGGCGTACTCGTTGCCCGGATCGTACTTGGCGAGCCGCTGCATGATGTCGGGCCACATGTTGGCGAGGTTCGGCAGCTTGGATTTGTCGAGCTTCTGGAAAACGCCCGCCTGGATCTGACGCGCCAGGAAGGGGCCGGTCGGAACAACGACGTCATAGCCGGAGCCGCCCGCCAGCAGCTTGGTCTCGACCATCTCGTTGGAATCGAAGACGTCGTAGACGACCTTGATGCCGGTCTCCTTGGTGAAGTCGGCCAGCACGGATTCGTCGATGTAGTCCGACCAGTTGTAGACATTGACCACGCGCTCCTGCGCTTGGACAGGGGCGCCGAGCGCGCTCGACACCAGAACAGCGGCGGCAACCAGACGCGACCTCTTCTTCAAAACAGACATCCTTCTCTTCCTTTCCATGTCGCCGGCCTTCGACCGGCTCACTACGCTGCGGACCCCGCCAGATCCGCGTTCACCCGACTTCAAGCCCAGCCCCCTGCCCCCACAGCCCCCGGGAGTGGCCGATGTTCCCGGGGACCTTCTCGGCCATACAATTCATCACGCAAATCGCCATGCAAGATCCGTGTCGCCGTGGCAAGGTCAGAGATAGGTCGACCGCTCCAGCGGTGAGATTTCATCAAGGAAGCTCGCCATCTCTGCGCGCTTGAGCGCTGCATACAAGCTCCGGTACTCCGCGCCGAACGCCCTTCGCACAAATTCGGAGCGCTCGAACTGGGCAATTGCCTCCGCCATGGACGACGGCAGAGCCGGCGCACTCGACTCGTAGCCGTTCCGCTCACTCGGCGGTGGGGCCTTGGCTTCGCTCTCCAGACCATCCGCGAGCCCGTGCAGGATCGCGGCCAGCACGAGATAGGGGTTGGAGTCGGCGCCCGCGACACGATGCTCGACGCGTCGGGCGGACGGCTCGGAGACCGGCACACGGACGGCAACCGACCGGTTGTTGTGGCCCCAGGTTGCGCGGGTCGGTGCGTAGGAACCCGGCTGCAAGCGGCGGAATCCGTTCCAGGTGTGGGCGAACATGATGGTGGTCGGCGCCATGCCTCGGATCAGCCCGGCGACGGCGCTCTCCAGCCTCGCCTCCCCGGTTCCGGGGTTGGCGAAAATGTTGATGCCGGCGGCGTCGAGCAGACTGACGTGGGCGTGCATGCCGTTGCCGGCACGGTCGATGAAGGGCTTGGCCATGAAAGTGGCCCGCAGGCCGTGCTTGCGCGCGATCTCATGGATCAGCCGCTTCAGCATCACCGCGTCGTCGGCCACCGCAAGCGCGTCGGAGCGGTGCTTCAGGTTGACCTCGAACTGGCCTGGGGCCGCTTCCGACACGATCGTGTCGATCGGCAGGCCCTGTTCCATGCCGGCGGCGCGGATCTCGTGGAAAAGCTCGGAGAAAGCCGAGAGATCGGACAGGGCGTAGATGTTCTGGCGTTCCGGACCGTGATCGGCCGAGAGCACGGTTCGCGGCGTCTGCGAGACTTCGGCAAGCGCGGGATCGACCAGGTAGAATTCCAGTTCGAAGGCCGCGACCGGGTGACAATCTAGCTTGGCGAGGCGGTCCACGGCGCCGGCGAGCTGCTGGCGCGGGTCGCCCAGGAAGGGGATGCCCGCCTCGGTCCACATGGTGAGGATCGCCTGCGCCGTGGGCCGCCCGGCCCAGGGCACCGGGCGGATCGAACCGGGCACCAGCCGGCAGATGCCGTCGCGGTCGCCGGTTTCGACATGCAGTCCGGTTTCCAGCACCTCCCGGCCCCAGACATCCAGCCCGAAAAGCCCGAGCGGAAAGTTCACGCCGGCCGATGCCGACTTCGCCAGGGATTGCGGCGGGGCCCACTTGCCCCGAAGCACGCCGTTCGTATCCGTGATGAGATACTCGATACCCTCGACATCCGGATGCGCCCTCAGAAAGCGCGTGACCTCGTCGATGGCGGGATTGTCGGTGATCGCACGCCCCAAGATACCCTCAAACAAGATGGCTGCCGTGCCGCGGTGACGGGTGCTTGCCCGAGCGACCACCAGGAGATCAGGCCCTCCCCTGGCGGCGTCACACCGGCGACGTCGGTGAACCATGCCTCCCTTCCCGGCCTTCGGGAAGGCGCACAACAGACCCTCTTGTGTGGCGCTTCAGGCGGCGCTCTCACTTTTCTGTTGCGCGGATGTGTCATTGTGATCACAAACTTCCCCCAGAGGTCAAGTCGGGTTTGGGATCGGGGGACGCATGGCTGGCATTTCAGATGGCGCCACGCAGGATCGCAGACCGGTCGGGGCAGCACCTCTCACGGAAGTCGCCGGCAGGCGGACCGGCGTGCGCGAGCGGGTTGCAGAGGCCCTGCGGGAAGCGTTGATCGTCGGCCGGATACAGCCGGGACGGCCGGTGACGCTGCGCGGGCTCGCCGACCAACTCGGCACAAGTCCGATGCCGGTTCGGGAGGCGATCCGCGGCCTGGCTGCGGAAAAAGCACTGGAAATCTCGGCTGCTGGGCGGATCGCGGTGCCGCGTCTGACCCCTCAGCGCTTCCAGGAGCTCATGGAGGCGCGTGCGCTGCTCGAGCCGAAAGCGGCGGCCCTCGCCCTTCCCAACATGACCCGCACGAGCATCAAAATTCTTCGCGAACTTGACGATGCGGTGGACGCCAGCCTGCTCAGCGGCGACGTCGAAGGTTACATGCGGTTCAACCACGCCTTTCATTTCGCGATCTACCGCGACTCGCAGTCTGACGTATTCCTGCCCCTCATCGAGAGCGTATGGCTGCGTTTCGGGCCATTCATGCGTATGGTCTACGGACGAGTGGGCACGGCTGGACTGCAGGATCACCACAAGGCCGCGATCACGGCGGCAGCCAATGGGGATGCCGCCGGACTGTCCGAGGCCATTCGCCTCGATATCGCCGAAGGCATGTCGCTGATCGGGGAGGCCTTGAGGGCCGAGTCCCCCGCCCCGGCAAGCCGGCCTGGCAAGGCCCGCGCCGCGGGATCCTGAGCGCCACCATTTGACAAGGATGGAATTTGTGATCACAAATGATCCATCGCCTCGACCGAGAACAGGTCGCCCGGCCCGCTCCCTGCGGGCTTCGCGCGGCGGCGGTCAAACAGGCAGCGACACAACGACGGACATCATGGCAAGCAAGGCCGACGAGGAGACGCCCGCGCGGCGCGTCAGGGGCGTACAATCGATCGAAGAGGCGCGGCTCTGGCTGTCGGAGCGCGGCATCGAGGACATCGAGTGCGTGACGCCGGACCAGGCGGGCGTGGCCCGCGGCAAGTTGATGCCGGCGGACAAGTTCTTTTCCGGGCCGACCATGTCGCTGCCGTCGTCGATCTTCACGCAGACGATCACGGGCGAGTATCCGGAGGAGGACGAGGGCTTCCGCCACGATCCGAACGACGGCGACATCATCATGCGGCCGGACTTCACCACGCTGGCGGCGGTGCCGTGGGCGTCGGACCCGACGGCGCAAATCATCCACGACGCGTTCACGCGCGACGGTCGGCCGGTCGAGATCGCGCCGCGGCAGCTTCTGAAGCGCATCATGGGCCTCTACGACCGGCAGGGCTGGAAGGCCGTCGTCGCGCCGGAGGTCGAGTTCTATCTCGTCAAGCCGAACACCGACCCGGACTACCCGCTGGAGCCGCCGGTCGGCCGGTCCGGGCGATCCGAGACCGGACACCAGTCCTACTCGATCCAGGCGGTGAACGAGTTCGACGACCTGTTCGACGACATCTACGACTACTCCGAAGCACAGGGCCTGGAGATCGATACCCTCATCCACGAGGAGGGGGCCGCGCAGATGGAGATCAACCTGCTGCACGGCGATCCGCTGCAACTGGCCGACCAGGTCTTCCTGTTCAAGCGGACGATCCGGGAAGCCGCGCTCCGGCACAACATGTACGCGACCTTCATGGCCAAGCCGATGAGCCGTGAGCCCGGATCGGCCATGCATATCCACCAGTCGGTGGTGGACCTCGAAACCGGGCGCAACATCTTCTCCGATGCGGAAGGACGGGCGACGCCGGAGTTCTTCCAGTTCATCGCCGGGCAGCAGAAGTACCTGCCGGCGGTGATGTGCATGCTGGCGCCCTACGTGAATTCGTACCGCCGGCTCGCCCGCCACACGGCGGCGCCGATCAACGTGCATTGGGGCTACGACAACCGCACCGTCGGGCTGCGCGTGCCGAACTCCGGTCCGCAAGCGCGGCGGGTGGAGAACCGGGTACCGTCGTCGGACGCCAATCCCTATCTCGCCATGGCCGCCTCGCTTGCCGCCGGCTACCTCGGCATCCAGGAAGGCTTGTCCCCGGAGGATCCGATCGACGGGTCGGCACGCGGGCTGCCGTTCGGCCTGCCGCGCGGCCTGCTGGAGGCCCTCGCCCTTTTCGAGGAGGCCGAGGAGCTGGTCGAGATCTTCGGCAAGGCCTTCGTCTCCACCTACCGGGCGATCAAGCAGACGGAGTACGAGACCTTCATGCGCGTGATCTCCAGCTGGGAGCGCGAGCACCTGCTGCTGAGCGTGTGACGGGGGAACAGGCAGTAGGCAGTCGGACTAGAGCATGCCTTCGCCGCACCCGATCCTGCCGCCTAGTGCCGAATGCCCACTGCCTCCGTCCACCCGCCCTTGACCGAATACCACCGGACCTCCGGAGCACCAGACATGAACGTGTCCAACAAGTATCCCACCGCCCACTACCGCGCCCTGGATGCGGCCCATCACCTGCATCCGTTCTCCGACACCAAGTCGCTGAATGCGGAGGGCGCGCGGGTGATTGTCGGCGGCCAGGGGGTCTGGCTGACGGACAGCGAGGGCAACCGCATCCTCGACGGCATGGCGGGGCTCTGGTGCGTCAACATCGGTCACGGCCGGCGCGAGATCGCCGAGGCCGTCCAGCAGCAGATGAGCGAGATCAGCTACTACAACACCTTCTTCAAGACGACCCACCCGCCGGCGGTCGATCTGGCGGCTCTCCTCGCCGAAGTCGCGCCGCCGCACTTCAACCGCGTGTTCTTCACCGGGTCGGGGTCGGAGTCCAACGACACCGTGCTGCGTATGGTGCGGACCTACTGGGCGACGCTCGGCAAGCCCGACAAGCAGGTGGTGATCGCGCGCCGCAACGCCTACCACGGGTCGACTGTTGCCGGCGCCAGCCTTGGCGGGATGACGCCGATGCACAAGCAGGGCGGGCTGCCGATCCCCGGCATCCACCACATCGCCCAGCCCTACTGGTTCGACGACGGCGGCGAGATGAGCCCGGAGGACTTTGGGCTCTGGGCCGCGCAGGAGCTGGAGCGCGCCATCGACGCCATCGGCGAGGACAAGGTCGCAGCGTTCATCGCCGAGCCGATCCAGGGCGCCGGCGGGGTGATCATTCCGCCCGCCACCTACTGGCCGGAGATCAAGCGGATCTGCGACGAGCGCGAGATCCTGCTGGTTGCCGACGAGGTGATCTGCGGGTTCGGTCGGTTGGGACGCTGGTTCGGCTCGGAGTATTTCGGGGTCGAGCCCGACCTGATGCCGATCGCCAAGGGGCTTTCGTCCGGCTACCTGCCGATCGGCGGCGTGATGGTGTCGGACAAGGTCGCTGCGGTGCTGATGGAGACCGGCGACTTCAACCATGGCTTCACCTATTCGGCACACCCGGTGGCCTGTGCTGCCGCGATCGCCAACCTCAAGATCATCCGCGACGAGAAGCTGGTAGAGCGCGTCGCGAATGACATCGGACCCTATCTGCAGAAGCGGTGGCTGGCACTCGGCGATCATCCCCTGGTGGGCGAGGCGCGCATGGTCGGACTGATGGGCGCGCTGGAGCTGGTCCCGGCCAAGCCGTCCCGGCGCCGCTTCGAGGGTGACGGCAAGGTCGGCCTGCTCTGCCGCGACTTCTCGTTCCGCAACGGCCTCGTCATGCGCGCGGTCCGCGACTCGATGATCCTGTCGCCGCCGCTGGTCATCAGCCACGACGAGGCGGACGAGCTGATCCGCATCGCCACCAAGACGCTCGACGACACCCACGCGGAGCTGAAGCGTCAGGGGCTGATGGGGTGAGACGCAGGAACCGGCCGCGTGAAAGGCGGCCGGTGGATCTGGGACCGTGCCGACCGGAGTGTCATGTACCCGACCGCCTTCATGCCCGAACTGGGACGTGCGCCACATCCGCCGTCCTATTACGCCGAAACCGCGGGCGCTCTGCCGTCGCATCCGGCCCTGAAGGGCGCACGCCGGGCGGACGTGTGCATCATCGGCGGTGGCTATACCGGACTTTCAGCCGCTCGGAGCCTCGCCAAGGCGGGATACGATGTCGTCGTGCTGGAGGCGAACAAGGTCGGCTGGGGCGCTTCCGGGCGCAACGGCGGGCAGATCCATCCAGGCCAGCGCCGCGATCCGGACTGGATGGCCGCAAGGTTGGGCGAGCCGGCGACGCGGCGGCTGCTCGCTCTGGCCGACGAGGCCTGGCGGTTCCAGCGAGACCTGATCGCGGACGAGCGGATCGATTGCGACCTCGCGGAGGGGCTGATCCACGGCATCCACAAGAAGTCGTGGGTGGAGGAGGAGCGCCGCACCCTCGACCATCAGGCGAAGGCCTGGGGTGTCGGCCCGATCGCGTTCCTCGACAAGGCGGAAACCGCCGCAAGGCTCGGGACGGACGCATATTTCGGCGGTACCCTCGATCCCAAGGGCGGGCACCTGCATCCGCTGAAGTTCGCGCTCGGCATCGCCCGTGCGGCGGTGGCGGCCGGCGCGACAATCCATGAGGACACGCGGGCCCTTTCGATCCGCCACGGATCGCCTGCGGTGATCACGACGCCCGATGGCGAGGTCACCGCCGACACCGTGGTGCTCGCCGGCAACGGCTATCTCGGTGGTCTCGATCCGGACACCGATGCGCGCGTGATGCCGCTCAACAACTTCATCCTGACCACCGCCCCACTGGATCACGTCCCAATCCCCGGCAACGAGGCGGCGAGCGACACGCGGTTCGTGGTCTACTACTGGCGGATGACGGCCGACCGGCGGATGCTGTTCGGCGGCGGCGAGACCTTCACACCGCGGTTCCCGGCCGATATCGCGGGCTTCGTGCGGCGACATCTTGCGCGGGTCTATCCCGATCTGGCGTCCGTGCCGATCGATCACGCCTGGGGCGGCACGCTGGGGATCACGGTCAATCGCCTGCCCTTCGTGCGCCGGCCGAAACCGAACGTCTGGGTGGCGGCCGGCTACTCGGGCCAGGGGGTGATGCTCGCGCCCTTCGCCGGGCACATCCTCGCAGAAGCCATCCGGGGCCAGACCGAGCGCTTCGACGCCTTCGCCGACCTGCCCTGCCCGCCGTTTCCAGGCGGAACGTGGCTGCGCTGGCCGACGCTGGTGGCGGCGATGAGCTGGTTCGCGCTCCGCGACCGGCTCTGAGGCCGGCAAGCCATCAGGCGTGGGTCAGGTGCGACATCACCGGCGAGACCTTGATGACCTCCACATGGTCCGGGGCGCTGGTGACGTGGGACGCCAGGGAACGCGCATCGAGCTTCGAGAGCGACTCCAGCAGCAGGAGCATGCTCGGGCCGGACATGCGGGCAGGATCCAGGCCCTGGGTCAGCCCGAAGCGCAGGTAGATGCGATCGACCGCTTCCGAATGACCGGCGTAGACGGAGTACCAATCGTCGAAGCGACGCTCCTCGATCGGTCCGGCCTGGAGGATGGTCAGGTTGGCGTTGCGCCGGTCTCCGGCGATCCGCACCAGGACCGACGAGACCCTTCGCCGATCGCCCTCGATCACGCCCACAAAGTACTGGTCGTTGAAGACCAGGGCGCCCGTCACGCCGGCGGCAGGGTTGTTGCGATGCCCCGCGGCGATGATCGCTTTCAGTTCCTTGGCAAGCGGCAGACCCAATTCGCGGATCTTGTTCTCACTGTAGTAGATCAGGCGGTGGAGATACATGGTCCACTCCTTCTCACCTGAGTTCAAGACTACGACGAGCACGATGCAAATTTCTTGACGGATCGCTTCAAATTGGATGGATCGGAGCTGTTTTTCGCATCGGGCCGGCCGGCCTCCTCCCGGCATGACGATCCATTGCGCAAGAGCCGGTGCGCACCTCGCCAAAAGCTTGGAAACAGTTGTTCAAGGCTTCGTCTGTAGCATCGTTTTCTAGAAGCGACCGTTGGCGGAAATCCATTTCTCTCCCGTGTCCGGAATTGGAACGTGCGACGCAGCAATTGCACGCGCCTTCGCATATGTCTTTGGATCCAAGGTGCCTTTGCCGGAAAGCCCACGTGCCATGCCCCAGATCGTGACTGCCAACCGACTGATCGACGGAGAGGTCGTGTTCCGCGCCGCCGACGGATCCTGGGTGCGAGACGTCAACGGCGCCGGCGTGCTGCAGAGCAAGGACGAGGCAGGCGTGGCCGAGGCCGCCGCGCTCGCCGATTTCGCGAACGCGATCGTCGTGGACGTGGCCGTGATCGACGTGACCGTCGCGGCCGACAAGGTGGTCCCCGTGCGGCTGCGCGAACGCATCCGGGCCTTCGGCCCGACCGTCAAGTCCGACCACCGGGCCGACCTGAAGACAACCGCCGCCTGAGCCGAGAGCGTTCCACGATGTATCGATACGACGAGTTCGACGCCACTTTCGTCAAGGAGCGGGTCGCCCAGTTCTCGGACCAGGTCACGCGGCGCGTCGCTGGCGAGATGACCGAGGACGAGTTCCGGCCGCACCGGCTGATGAACGGCCTCTACCTGCAGCTCCACGCCTACATGCTGCGCGTGGCGATCCCCTACGGCACCCTGTCGTCGCGGCAGCTGCGGCGGCTGGCGCGCATCGCGCGGGTCTACGACAAGGGCTTCGGCCATTTCACGACCCGCCAGAACATCCAGTACAACTGGCCGGCTCTACGGGACGTGCCCGCTATCCTCGCCGAATTGGCCGAGGTGGAGATGCATGCCATCCAGACCTCCGGCAACTGCATCCGCAACGTGACCTGCGACCACTTCGCCGGCGCGGCGAAGGACGAGGTCGCCGATCCGCGGCCCTATGCCGAGATCCTGCGGCAGTGGTCGAGCCTCCATCCGGAATTCTCGTTCCTGCCGCGCAAGTTCAAGATCGCGGTCACCGGCGCCGCGCACGATCGGGCGGCCATCCGCACGCACGACATCGGCCTGGAGGTCCGCCGCAACGAGGCGGGCGAGATCGGCTTCGGCGTGTTCGTGGGCGGCGGCCAGGGCCGCACGCCGATGCTGGCGCGCGAGGTGAACCCCTTCGTGCCGGAGAAGGATCTGCTCGCCTATGTCGACGCGATCCTGCGCGTCTACAATCTGTTTGGCCGGCGGGACAACAAGTACAAGGCCCGCATCAAGATCCTGGTCCACGAGGCCGGTCTCGACGAAATCCGCGCCCGCGTGGAGGAGGAGTTCGCCGCGATCCGGGACGGCGTGCTGACGCTGCCGGCCGAGGAGGTGGATCGCATCGAGGCCTATTTCGCGGCTCCGGCCTTCGCGCCGCGCCCCGCCGTCAGCGCGAGTTTCGAGGCCGCCCGCAAGGCCGACATTGAGTTCGACCGCTTCGCGCGCACCAACCTGCACCCGCACAAGGTGCCCGGCTACACCTCGCTCACGATCTCGCTGAAGCCGATCGGCGGCATTCCGGGCGACGCCTCGGCGGACCAGATGGACGTGGTTGCCGACCTCACCGAGCGCTTTGCGTTCGATGAGGTTCGTGTCAGCCACGAGCAGAACCTGGTGCTGCCGCACGTGGCGCTCGACGACGTGCACGCGATCTGGACCGTGCTCGCCGAAAACGGGCTCGCCACGGCGAACACCGGCCTGATCACCGATATCATCGCCTGCCCGGGCCTGGACTACTGCGCGCTCGCCAACGCCCGGTCGATCCCGGTCGCCAGCCGGATCTCGGAGCGCTTCGGCGCCTATGAGCGGCAGGCCGACATCGGGCCGCTGTCGATCAAGATCTCCGGCTGCATCAACGCCTGCGGACATCACCACGTGGGTCACATCGGCATCCTCGGTGTCGACAAGAAGGGCGAGGAGGTCTACCAGATCACCCTCGGCGGCAGCCCGGACGAGACCGCCTCGATCGGCGAGATCGTCGGACGCGGCTTCTCCTCCGACGAGATCGTGGATGCGATCGAGACGGTGGTCGACACCTACATCGGCCTGCGCCAGTCGCCCGACGAGACCTTCCTCAGCGCCTACCGCCGCGTCGGCGAGACTCCGTTCAAGGAAGCTCTCTATGGCGCTTGATGCCCTCGACATCTCCACGATCGCTCCGACGGAGGCGCTGAAGTCGGAGGCGCGCGCGCTCAGCGAACGGGCCGAGGGCCTTGCCGCAGGGGACATACTGAAGCTCGCCTTCGAGCACTTCGGCACCGGGCTTGCGCTCGTTTCCAGCTTCGGCGCGGACAGCGCGGTGCTGCTGCACATGGTCTCCGAAATCGACAAGACCCTGCCGGTGGTCTTCATCGACACCGGCAAGCTGTTCGGCGAAACGCTGCGTCACCGCGATGCGCTGGTGGAGCGGCTCGGGCTCACCAACGTCCGCTCGGTCAAGCCGCAGCCGAAGCGGCTGGAGGAGGTGGACCCGGACGGCACGCTCTGGTTCCGCAACACGGATGCCTGCTGCGGCGTGCGCAAGGTCGAGCCGTTGTCCTTCGCGCTTTCCGAGTTCGATGCCTGGATCACCGGGCGCAAGCGCCATCAGGCCGTGACGCGAGCGAACCTTGCCCTGTTCGAAGCCGACGGGGAGAAGATCAAGGTCAACCCGCTCGCCGGCTGGACCTCGCGGGACGTGGAGGCCTACCGGCTCGCCCACGACCTGCCGGCCCATCCGCTGGTCGCCGAAGGCTACAAGTCGATCGGTTGCATGCCCTGCACGGATCGGGTCGCCGACGGCGAGGACGAGCGGGCGGGCCGGTGGCGCGGCCAGGCGAAGACGGAATGCGGCATCCACCTCGGCCTCGCCGGCCGGGAAGCCAACGGCAGCGGGATCTGATCATGACGGTGCAGAATACGATCACGGCCGATGTCGCCGAACGGGATGTCTGGCGCAACGGCCACTTCGAGGCCGATGGCTGGCACCGGCTGGCTGACGACGAAGCGATCCCTGCCGACGGGCGCGTGCTGCTCTCCACGCGGCGGTTCCTTGCGGAAGCCGCTGCGGGCACGATCGGCAACAAGCCGGTCGGGGTGCTGGTGGAGCCGGCGGATCGGGTTGCGGAGCTGGCCCCTCACCTGGACCTGCTGTCGGTGATCGCCGTTGATTTTCCCAAGTACAACGACGGCCGCGGCTTCAGCCATGCCGCGCAGTTGGCCCGGCTTGGTTTTGCCGGCGAGCTCCGGGCCGTGGGGAACGTGCTGATCGACCAGATCGCCTTCATGCGCCGCCTGGGCTTCACGGCTTTCGAGGTCACTCACGCGGTGACGCGCCGCTACTTGATCCAGGGCAAGGACCCGGCGCCGCGGCACTACTATCAACCGGCTGTGCGCGACGAGCCCCCGGCCGGCACCCGCCCGTGGCTGCGCCGCGCGGCCGACTGATTGGCGGAGCGTACCCGAGCATGGATCTGAACCCCGCCCTCCTCAGCGACGACGCCGAAGCCGACGAAGTGACGCTGTCGATCACGGTCGTCGACTTCGACGGCGTCGAGCACCAGCTTCAGGCCCTCGAGGGCTGGCGGGTGATGGAGGTCATCCGCGACTGGGGCCTGCCCATCAAGGCTGAATGTGGCGGGGCCTGCGCCTGCGGGACCTGCCACGTCCACGTGGACGAAGCGTGGCTGGACCGCCTGATTCCGGCCAGCGCGGAGGAGGAGGATCAACTCGACACCGCCAGCGGCGTCGCGTTCAACTCCCGCCTCTCCTGCCAGATCCTGATGCGGCCGGATCTTGACGGGCTCAGAGTCAGCCTGGCACCGGGCAGCGAACCCTGACGGCCTATTCCTTGCCGTCGCGGGCGACGAACTTGAAGAAGCGGCTGGTGGAGCCGTCCTTGGTCTTCTCCTGGTAGAGGAAGGCCAGGTTCTTCTCGTCGAACTTCTCGAAGAACTCGTCCCATGTGATCTCGTCGAGCGCGTTGTCGTCGCCGCGACCCGGGAAATCGATCCTGAGGATGCCGGTTTCGCCCTTGTCATGGGTGGCCGCCACCGAGGACGGCCGGCCGCCGCGCTCCTCGGTCCACTTGCGGATGGTGTCGTGATCGGTGGTGGTCTTCGCTTCCGACATGGATCGCCTCCGTTCGTCGTCGTTCCCCTGGTTCCCGGGAAGAACCTGCGACGGCGGCAAAGGTTCGCGATCGGCGGCGCGCTCGTTCAGGACCCGCTCTGCCAGGACCTGATCGCCTCGATCGGCCAGAGCAGCATGATCACGTTGAGGGTCAGGTTGTCGCGGATCATCCAGCCCACGAAGACCTCGGCCGCGAGCGCCAGGACCAGCGTCACCGGCCAAGGCAGCCGCGCTGCCAGCACGAAGCCCGCGATCATCGAGACCACGTCGAAGGCGGAGTTCAAGACGCTGTCGCCGTAGTAGTCGAGCGCGATGGTCGCGGTGCGGTAGCGGTCGATGATGACGGGCGAGTTCTCCGCGATCTCCCATGCCGCCTCGATCAGGGTCGCGGCCGAGAGCCTGGCGCCGAAGGACCAGCGCCGGGCCACCAGCCACAGCACGAAGAAGAACACGAACCCGTGGATCACGTGAGACGGCGTGTACCAATCGAAAAGGTGTTGCGAGTTGTCGGGCGAATTCACTTCGCCCACCCACAGCTTCACCGTTCCGCATTCGCAGATCGGAACCCGCCCCATGGCCAGCAGGATCGCCGCCATGCAGACGGTGATCCCGAGGACGACAAGGCTCCAGAACCGTGTCCGCCGGGGCGCGTCGCCGGCTGTTTCGATCAGGGCTTCACCACTCAAACCGGTCTCCTCCAGCGTTCCCCCGAGGCTTGCGTCCGCCGTCTCACGGCAACGTGATCCTTCGGGCGGCCATTTGGCTGCCTGCCGATACACTCCGTGACACTTTCAGAGGTTTTCCAGAAAGCGCAGGCTACAATATTGCTCGACATGCAACGCGGCCCCACGGCTGCGTCTCATCTCCTTGTGCCCTCGTCAATCCCGGAGCCGCCTACCGATGGCCGTGTGGAAGCAGATCCTGGTGGTCCTCGTTCTTGCGCTGGCCGGCGCCTACGCCTGGGCAACGTTCGACCCGGCGGGCCGGGAGCGTCTTGCCGGGCTTGGCGTACCGGCCTGGGCGCTGCCCTCGCCCCCGGCGAATGAAGCCGCCGAAGGCGGTGAAGGCCAGGGACGGCCGCGCGGCGGTCAGCAGGCAGGCGGACAGGGCGGGGGTCAGCAAGCCGGAGGTGGCGGGCGGCGCGGTCCGGGTGGACCCGCACCGGTCACGACCGCTGCGGCTGGCGAGGCGATCACCAACGACCGTGTGTCGGCGATCGGCACCGCGGAAGCGGACAAGACGGTTACCGTCTTCCCACGCTCGACAGGCATGGTCGACGCGGTGCTGTTCCAATCGGGCGAGCGGGTTGAAGCCGGTCAGGTGCTGGTCCGGCTGGATGCCGATGCCGAGGCGATCGCGATGGAGCGTGCGAACGTCACGCTGGGTGACGCCCGCGCCAAGGTGGAGCGCTACGACCGGCTGGCCGCGAATTCCTCGATCAGTTCCGTGGAGCGGGACGCCGCCCGCTCGGAACTCGCATCGGCCGAACTGGCCGTCCGCGAAGCGCGGCTGGCGCTCGACCGTCGTGAAGTGAAGTCGCCGTTCTCTGGCATCATCGGGCTGACCGACGTGGAGGTGGGCGACATGGTCTCCGCGACCTCCGAGATCGCCACGATCGACGATCGCTCCACGCTCAAGGTGGAGTTCCGAATTCCCGAGGCTTTCGCTGCCAAGGCGGCCTTGAACCAGACCGTGACTGCCACGACGCCGTCCCGGCCGGGAGAAACATTCGAAGGGATGGTTTCGGCGATCGGCAGCCGGATTGAAGCCGACAGCCGGACGCTTGTGGTCCAGGCGCGCCTGGACAACAGCTCCGACCTGCTGCGGCCGGGCATGTCCTTCCTGGTGGAACTGCGTTTCGACGGCGACCCGCGCGTCTCCGTTCCGGCCCTCTCCGTCCAGTGGGATCGCGAGGGCTCTTATGTCTGGAAGGTCGCCGAGGGCAAGGTCGCTCGCACAAGCGTCGCCATCGTCGAACGGAATGCCGAGATGGTGCTCGTGGAGGGTGACCTCGCCAAGGGCGACATCGTTGTCGTGGAGGGCGTCCAGCGCCTGCGCCAGGGCGCGACGATCGCCGATGCGGCCGCAGCGACGACTCCTGTGGCTGACCCGGCGGGCGCGACACCGACGCCAGCGGCCGGCGACGGTTCGTCTGCGCCGCAGGCCAAGCGCGGCTGAGGGAGACGCCCATGTCCAGTTCCGGATCCGATCGGCCGACCCACCGCTCGGCGGCGTTCACCGCCCTCTTCGTCCGACGGCCGGTGCTGGCGCTCGTCATCAACGCGCTGATCATCGTGGCGGGCCTGGCCGCCTTCAACGGCATCGAGATCCGCGAGCTGCCTGACATCGATCGCCCCGTAGTGACGGTGACAGTGAACTACGACGGCGCCTCGCCCGAGACGGTGGATTCGGAGATCACCGCGGAGGTGGAGAGCGCGGCTTCGCGCGTCGCCGGCGTGTCGTCGATCTCGGGGCAGTCGCAGTTCGGACGGGCCCGTGTGACCGTCGAGTTCCTCGACAGCGTCGACCTCAACGTCGCGGCCAACGATCTCCGGGATGCCGTCTCGCGCATCCGGAACAGCCTCCCCGACGACATCGACGAGCCGCAGATCGTCAAGGCCGATGCCAACGGCGAGGCGATCATGCGCGTCAGCGTGATCGCCGACGACATGTCGATCGAGGCGCTGACGACGCTCGTCGATACGCGCATCACCGACCGGCTCGCTGCGGTGGACGGTGTCGCCGACGTGCAGCTGTTCGGCGACCAGGAGGCGATCTTCCGGATCGACGTGGATCAGGCGGCGCTTGCCGCGCGCGGGCTGACGATCGGTGATCTCGGGACGGCGCTCGCCACGGTGACCTTCGACGCGCCGGCAGGATCCCTGTCCAATCCGAACCAGAGCCTGGTTGTGAGGGCCGACGCCCGTCTGGTCGATCCGGAGGAGATCTCCAACCTCCTGATCAACGCGACCACCCGCGTCAAGGATGTCGCGACGGTTACGCTCGGGCCGGACATTCGCCAGTCGCAGCTGCGGGTCAACGGCAAGACCGGCGTCGGGCTCGGGATCGTCCGGGCCGCGCAGTCGAACACCATCGAGATCTCGGAGGCCGTGCGCGCCGCCGTCGCGGAGCTCAAGCCGACGTTGCCGGAGGGGGTCGACATCCGCGTCACCTCCGACGACGCGCAGTTCATCAATGGGGCCCTTCACGAGGTGGAGATCGCGCTCGGGCTCGGCGTCGTCATCGTCGTCGCGGTGATCTGGCTGTTCCTGGCGGACTGGCGGGCCACGCTGATCCCGACGCTGACGATCCCGGTCTCGCTGATCGGCACGCTTGCTGCCATGTGGGTGGTCGGTTTCTCCATCAACATCCTCACCCTGCTCGCACTGGTGCTTGCCACCGGCCTCGTGGTCGACGACGCGATCGTGGTGCTTGAGAACATCGTCCGAAGGCGCGCGCAGGGCATGAAGCCGCGCGCTGCTGCGGTGCTCGGCACCACCGAGGTGTTCTTCGCCGTGTTGGCCACCACCGCGACGCTCGCCGCCGTGTTCGTGCCGATCTCGTTCCTGCCCGGCACGGCCGGCGGCCTGTTCCGGGAATTCGGCTTCGTGCTCGCCATCTCGGTCGGCATCTCCTCGATCACCGCACTGACCTTCGGGCCGATGCTCGCCGCCACGCTGCTGCCGGACGTCAGCGAGACCCCAGAGCGGCGATCCTTCGCGGGCAAGGTGCTGGATGGGATCGGCGGCGTGCTCGCCCGGTTCTACATGCGCGGGCTCAAGGCGGCGCTGGCTGCGCCCGTGGTCGTCATCGCGCTCTGCCTCGCGTTCGGGGGCGCGGCCTGGATCGCCTTCGCCAATCTTCCGCGCGAACTCACGCCGCAGGAGGACCGCGGCGTGGTGCTGATGTCGGTGTCGGCCCCGCAGGGCGTCTCGATCGACTACACGGCGCGGCAGATGGACAAGATCAACGCCATCCTGCAGCCCTACCTGGAGACCGGCGAAGGCGCGGCGATCTTCTCGATCGCTGGGCGGGGCGGCAACGTGAACTCCGGCTTCGTGGTGCTGACGCTCACCGACTGGGCGGAGCGCGACCGGAGCCAGCAGGCGATCGCGGCGGAGATCAACGGCAAGGTGTCGAAGATCCCCGGCGTGCGCGCCTTCGCGATCAATCCGAACAGCCTCGGCATCCGCGGCGGCGGCCAGGGTTTGCGCTTCGCGCTGCTCGGCCCGGACTACCGCAGCCTTGGCGACGCGGCCAACCAGCTGATCGCTGCGATGGAAGCAAGGCCGGAATTCCGCAACATCCGCCTCGACGCGGAACCGACGCAGCCGCAGCTTTCCGTGCAGATCGACCGCGATCAGGCCCAGGATCTCGGCGTCTCGATCGACGGCCTCGGTGAGGCGCTGCAGGCGGTGCTCGACGGACGCAAGATCGCCGACGTCAACGCGGGCGAGCGAACCATTCCGGTGAAGCTGATCTCGACGGGTGTCGCCATCGACGACCCGAAGGATCTGGAGAACGTGTTTGTGCGCACCGGCGACGGGCGCATGGTGCCGATCTCCTCGATTGCGACCATCCGCGAAGAAGCCGTGGCTCCGTCGCTATCCCGCGAGGCGCAGCAGCGGGCGGTGCCGATCACGGCGGAGCTCAACGGCGTCGCCCTCCAGGAAGCGCTGGATGCCGTCCGCGTTCTGGCCGCCGATACGCTGGAGGACCGGTTCCGGATCGAGCCGCTCGGCGAGGCGGCGACGCTGGAGGAGACGTCCAGCGGTCTTGCGATCACCTTCGGCTTCGCGATCATCGTGATCCTGCTGGTGCTCGCCGCGCAGTTCGAAAGCTTCGTCGCGGCCTTCATCATCATCGCGACCGTGCCGTTCGGGCTGGCGGCGGCGGTATTCGCGATGGTGCTGACCGGCGGATCGCTCAATCTCTACAGCCAGATCGGCCTCGTCATGCTTGTCGGCATCATGGCCAAGAACGGCATCCTGATCGTGGAGTTCGCCAACCAGCTGCGCGACGAGGGGATGTCCGTCCGCCGCTCCATCGAGGAGGCCTGCCGGATCCGGCTGCGTCCGGTGATGATGACGATGATCGCCACGATCGTCGGCGCCGTGCCGCTGACGATCGCGTTCGGCGCCGGCGCGGAAGCCCGGCAGGCGCTCGGCTGGGTGCTGGTCGGCGGCCTCGGCATCGCAACGGTCTTCACGCTCTACCTGACGCCCGTCGTCTACCTGCTGCTCGCCGGCTTCTCCAAACCGCGGGCGAGTGAGGAAGCCAAGCTCGCCAAGGAACTGCGGGAAGCGGAAGGCCTCCGCCTGATCGACGATCACGCCCTGCCGGCGGAGTGATCCTCCAGCCTCAGCGCTCGTCCTTGCGACGGAGCTTCCGCTCCAGGGCGCCGAGGGCCAGCGACAGGCCCAGCGTCATGACGAGATAGAGGAAGGCGACGATGTTGTAGGTCTCGAAGTAACGGAAGTTGTTGGTGGCCGCCACCTTGCCCATGTAGGCGATGTCGGCGACGCCGATGGCGGAGACCAGGGCGCTGTCCTTGATCATCGCGATGAAGTCGTTGCCGAGCGGGGGGAGCACAACGCGGATCGCCTGCGGCAGGATGATCAGGCGGAAGACCTGCGACCGTCGAAGGCCGAGGGCCGTCGCCGCCTCCACCTGCCCGCTGCCGACGGACAGGAACCCGGCCCGGAAGATCTCCGCGATGAAGGCGGCGTAGCCGATCATCAGCGCAAAGACAGCGCGCCAGATCAGGTCGATATCGCGCACAGCGACCGCCGGCAGATAGCCGGCTTCGATCGCTGCGGCGAAGACGCCGTTGTAAGCGCCGACGAGCGCCGGCACCCCCACGAAGGCGGTGTAGGAGAGGATGACGATGACCGGAATGCCGCGGATCAGCTGCACGTAGAACCGCGCCACCTCTCGCAGCACCCGGTACCGGGACAATTGCGCGGCCGCGATGAGCAGCCCGAGTGCGCAGGCGAGCGCGAAGCTCGCCAATGTCACCCAGACCGTCATCCACACGCCGCGGACCACGATCGCGAAAAGGTCGCTGTAGACCGGGTCGCGCCAGATCAGGAACCCGAGCCAAGCGCACAAGGCCAGGATGGCGACCAGCCACCAGGGAAACTCGGACCGTTCCACCGAGCCGGGGGCGGACACGGATCAGACCCCGCGCGCTGAACGGCAGGAGAGCCATGACGATGGCCCTCCTGCCCTGCCGTGAAGGACGTGGCTCACTTGTGGGTAAGCCATTTCTCGTTGAGTTTCTCGAAGCTGCCGTCGGCCTTCATCGCCGCGATCGCCGCGTTGAACGGTGCGACGAGGTCAGAGCCCTTCGGGAAGACGAAGCCGAACTCCTCGGCGCCGAGCACCTCATCGAGCGCCTTCAGCTTGCCGCCGCTCGCCGCGACGAACTTGTCGGCGCTGTAGCCGTCGGTCAAAAGCAGATCCACGTCGCCGGCATTGAGGGCGAGCAGGCTGTTCTCGAAGGTGTCGAACTGCTTCAGCCGGGGGCTTCCCTCCGTGCCGCCGAAGAAGGTGCCGACGGCCACATAGTACTGGGAGGTGCCGGGCAGCGCGACGACGGTCAGCTTCTCGTCGGCAGCGAAAGACTTGGAGTCGCTGAAGCGGGTCTCGTCAGCGCGGATCAGCATGCGGGTGGACGCGGCGAAATAGGCATCGGAGAAATCGACCACGCCCTTGCGCTCTTCGGTGATGGTGATCCCATCCGCCCCGGCGTCGAACTGCTTGTCGCGGATCGCCTGGAGCATGATGTCCCACGCCACGATCTTCCATTCGACGGTCGCGTTCAGCCGCTTGGCGGCCTCGTTGACGACGTCGATGTCGTAGCCGATCGGCTGGTTGGTGGCGGTATCGATGAAGGCATAGGGATTGTAGTCTGCAGCCGTCGCGAAGGCGATGGTTCTGCCCTTCAAATCCGGAAGTTCGGCCGCTGACGCGCCGACCGTCGCGGCGGCCAGCGTGAACGCGGCGACCGCGAGCGTCTTCAATGTCCTGAACATGATGCCCCCTGTGGCATAGGCATGAAACGGATCGACAGGAATCCGGAGCCGATCAAACGGGATGCGGGGGCGGGAATCAAGCGGGATGGCGCGGTCGCCAGCGCCCACGGCGCCGCCGTCGGCCCTCCGAGCGCAGGCAGACACTTGCCGGCTTTCGATTCTTGAAGTTTTCTGGTGGGAACATTCTCCATTTCCTCAGGATTTTGGATTTACCGACTAAGTAAGCACAAGTCCGTGCGGGGCAGGTGGGACAGGGAGCACGATGGCGACGCACACGGTCCTCCTGGATCTCTTCGGCGGGGTAGCGCTCCTCGTCTGGGCGACGCGGATGGTGAAGACGGGCGTGCTGCGCGCCTTCGAGGACGGGCTGCGCGATCTGATCCGCAGTGCCACACAGAACCGGATCCGCGGTCTTGCCGCCGGCATCGCCACAGCGGCCCTGCTGCAGAGCTCGACCGCCGCAGGCCTGCTCGTCGCCTCCTTTGTGGAGCGCGGGATGATCCCGCTGTCCGGCGCTCTTGCGGTGATGCTCGGCGCCGACATCGGGTCTACGCTGGTGGTGCAGGCGATGTCGCTCGACCTGACCCGACTGGTGCCCGTCCTGCTGATCGCCGGCGTTGTCGCCTTTCTCAACGGCAAGCAGGCCCGGACGCGACAGGTCGGACGGATCGCGATCGGCCTTGGCCTGATGATCCTTTCGCTCAGGATGATCGTCGCGGCATCCGCCCCAATGCGCGAAAGCCCGACGCTCGACGCCGTGCTGGCCGCGGTGGGCGGCGATCCGCTGGTCGCCCTGCTGATCTCCGCGGGGCTGACCTGGCTCGTCCATTCCAGCGTCGCGATGGTGCTCCTGTTCATGACGCTGGCCGGTGCCGGCGTGGTGGCGCCGGAAACCGCCGTGGTCCTGGTGCTCGGTGCCAATGTCGGCTCCGGGCTGATCCCGCTCGGGCTGACCGCTGGAGCCGGACCGGAGGTTCGGCGGCTTCTGGCCGGGAATCTTGCGTTCCGTTTCCTAGGCGCCCTGCTTGCGATTGCCGCGCTTCCCTGGGCTGTGCCCTTCCTCGATCAGGTCGGGCTCGCCCCGGCCTTGCTGGTCGCCTGCGCTCACACGGGTTTCAACCTTCTGCTCGCCACCGTCTTCCTGCCGCTGACCGGGGCCGCCGCGTCACTTCTCAGCCGGGCCATGCCGGACCCCGTGGAAGCGCCGTCGCCGGCGCGGCCGGCCCACCTGGACGAGGCTCTGCTCGACCGTCCGAACCTTGCCATCGGGGCCGCAACGCGCGAGGTGATGCGGCTCGCCGACCTCGTGGAGATGATGCTCCGCGATTCGATCCGTGCGTTCGAAACCGACACGGCCATCGCGCCGGAGACGATTGCGGCGCAGGACGATGCGATCGACCGGCTCCAGGAAGCCATCAAGCTCTACCTGACCCGCGTCACGCGGCAGCCGCTGCCGGATATGGACGCGCGGCGATGCTTCGACCTCATCGTCTTCACCACGAACCTGGAGCATGTCGGCGACATCATCGACAAGAGCCTGCTGATGCTCGCCGCCAAGAAGCAGCGGCAGCACCTGGCCTTTTCCGAAACCGGCTGGCGGGAGATCCAGCACCTGCACCGGCTGGTGCTCGAGCAGCTCCGCCTAGCCGTGACGGTGTTCGTCACGCAGGACCGGGCGATGGCCCGCGATCTCGTCGTCCGCAAGGACGAGATCCGGAGCCTGGAGCGGCAGGCGGTGGAAAGCCACCTGGCGCGCCTTCGGGACGGGACCACGGCGTCGATCGAATCGAGCTCCATCCACCTCGACATCATCCGCGATCTCAAGCGGATCAACGCCCACGTGGCATCGGTCGCCTACCCGATCCTGGAACAGGCTGGCGTGCTGCGCGACACCCGGCTGAAAAGCGCATGAGCGCTCAGTCCGACGGATACCAGTATTTGGCGGCGGCCTGACCGCGTTCGATCAGCACATACTGGTTCGCAAAGACGCGGTAGGGATGGCTCCATTCGCCGTCCGGCCACTGCACGCGGATCTCGGCGCGTTCGGCGGTGCCGAGGCCGACGTGGGTCCAGCCGAGGTGCCCGGAGGCATGCCCGCCGCCGACCAGGACGTCGCGCGGCATGGTCCGCGTGCCGGTCTTCACCGCGATCCTGGATCCGACGCCCCATACGTTGGCGTCCTTCTGGACAAGCCTGATGCCGAGGAAGTTGCCCATCGGACCGTGCCGCGCGCCGCTGGCGACCCCGAGGTTCCGGAAGAGTGTCGCCGGGCCGCCGCGATTGACCTGCAGGAGGTCGAGCATGCCGTCGAGGTTGAAGTCGACCACCGCGGCGCCGCGGCCCTTGGTGCCGGTGGCTATGCCCGCCTCCGCGCCCGCTTCGGCGAAGCTGCCGTCAAAGCGGCCGAGCAGCAGGTTGGAGGGGTCGAAATTGGCGAAGTCCGGCATGGCTTCGACGTTGCCCTTGGCGATGAACAGATCGATCGCGGCGTCGTTGTTGAAGTCGGCGAATTCGGTGTGCCAACCGGTTGAGGGGCGGAGATCGGACCCGGTGTAGGGGCGGTGGGCGGTCGCTCCCCGCTCGAACGCGATGTCCTTGTAGATCGGCGTATCCTCGGCCGCCTCCTCATCGAGCATCTGGATCTTGGTATCGCCCATCGAGCTCAGCGCGTACTCCGGTGCGCCGTCGACGTTGAGATCGAATTGGGAGATGCCCATGCCCCAGATGGTCAGCCGCTGCCATCCGTCGCCACGATCGTAAAGGGCGGGCGGCTTGCCGGCGGGGACCTTCCAGAGCTGCTCCTCGCCGCCGCGGTAGTACTGCCGGTCGTTGGTGACGCGCAGCGATGGCTCGCCGGAGCGGTTCCAATCGGTGAAGAGCAGGGACAGCGCGCAGTATCCGGGCGTGAGCGCCTGCCGCTCCGCGTAGCGCGGACGATCGCCGGCCACGGGCCTGTAAAGGTCGTTGTCGTGGCAGGTGCCCCAGGGCGAGCCCGGCTGGGCGCGGTCAACGTAGTTGCCGAAGGCGAGGGTGGGATAACGCTCGCCCTTCTCCCAGGTGGCGGCGAAAGCGGTCGACCAGGCGCGGCCACCGTCGAAGCTCCACGTCTTGTCGGCCACAGCGAAGCTGCAGCCCGGGCCGCCCTTCAGCAGCAGGTTGCGACCGAGCTTGACCAGGGCGACGTCGGTGAAACCGTCGTTGTCGATGTCAAGCGGATAGGCGCCGAGCACGTTGACGAGATCCTTCTCGTCCAGTCCGAGCGAGGTCTCCTCGAAGGCGAGCGGGCCACCGACGATCGACCGGTTGAGGAAGAGCTTCAGCGGGTTCTTTCCGCCTGCGACCAGCGCCTCCGGCTTCATGTCCTGGTCGCAGTCGAAGGCGGCGACGCCGCCGCCGACAAAGAACTCCCAGGGGCCGTCGTAGGTCTGGATCAGGCCCGCCGCCGCGTGCTCCTCGTGGAGGATCGGCACGTCACCGGTGGGTTTGCGCGGAGGCTGATCCTCCGCGCGGGCGGGAAGGGCAACCAACGTTGCCAGAAGGGCGGCGGAGAGGACGGGCAATCTGGCCATCACTCGGTCTCCTCGATCACCAGCGTCTTCAGGAAGGCGATGATGGCCTTGCGGTCGGCCTCGGGCAGCGTCTCGTAGGCCTTGCGGACGTCGGTCGCCTCGCCCGCGTGGGCGCGGATCACCTCGTCGAGGGTGGTGATGTCGCCGCGGTGGCCGTAGGGGGCGGAGGAGCCGATGCCCCAGAGTTCGGCGGTCATGAAGACGTCGCGAGCGACGAAACGCTGGGCCATCAGTTCGTTGCCGAGACGCTCGTTGCGCTGGTCGGCGATCTGGTGGCGCTTCAGGTCGCCGAAAAGCGGCACCAGCACCCTGCCCTGCTCGTCGCGCGGAAGCGCCTTCACCCACGCGAAACGGACGAAGTCGATCACGATCGGCTGCTCCACGTCGGCGAGCTTCAGGGTTCCGGCGGCGTCGAACGGGCCGGGGTCGGTGAACTTCAGGCTCTCCAGCGGCAATGCGGGGCGATGGCAGGAGGCGCAGCCGGTCTCGGCAAAGAGCGCCTCGCCCCGGGCCGCCGCTGCCTTCCAGACGTCCGGCAGGTCGGTGCGGCGGGTCGGCACCGGCAAGGTCGCCTGCCAGGCGACCAGAGCCGAGATGTCTCCGTCGGAGACCTCGTCGACATGGCCGTCCTCGTCAAAGTCGGGCGTACCGGTCCAGCGGGCGCCGAAGCGCTCGGTCGCCTGGATGCCGTGGTGGACGTTGAGCGCGTTGATGGTGAACTGGCGCAGGGAGGTGAACACGCCCTTCTGGCTGAAGGGCCGCACGACGAGGTCCGTGTCCACGCCGTCGAGCCGGGTGATGTCCACCATGCCATCGGGCGACGCGGTGATACTGCCGAAGGGCACACCCTTGGACGAGAGATCGCGCGTCACCGCCTTGCCCGACGCGCGGGCCTCCTTGAGGGCCGCAGCGCGGATCGTCTGGAGGTCGGCGGTCATCTCGCGGGCGAGGAGTTCGACGAGGCCGGAGCCCTGCAGGATGTTGGAGTTCCGCTCGTTGGAGAACTGCGGGTCCAGGCTGTCGAAGTCGGCGCTCTCGAAGCCCTCGGAGACGAACACGTTGGCGACGAAATCGCCCGCCGCACCTGCCACCGGATCGTTGTGGCAGGCGACGCAGGCGTTGGCGTCTGGGCCATGCGTCCGGCTGAACGTTTCGGCGATAGGCCGCTTGCGGCGGGTCGGCACGATCGCCTGGGTGGCCATTGGCCGGCCTGCGCCGTCGAGGGTGGTGAACTTGGCGCGGAACAGGGTCTCCCCCTTCAGGATCAGCGCATCGATGGCGGCTTCTCCTTCCCGGGCGATCTCCTCCAGAACGAGGTGCTGGCCGATGGTGGTCTCCGCCCACGGCTCCTCGGAGGCGGCGGCAGGGGCGATGGCCGCCATGGCGGCGGCTAGGAGAACGGGCAGACGGTTCATGTCAGGCCACCAGGTCTTGGCGGAAGAGTTGGGCGTTGGCCGGGTCGGCGAACACCTCGCGGTCGAGCCGTGCCAGTGCGTCGGCGACGAGCCCGGTCAGGATCATGTCCTTGTCCCAGGGCAGCGTCTCGAACACGGTGAACCGGCGCAGGTCTTCCACGAGCGCGTCGCCGATCGCCCGGTGCATGGCCGGTTCGATCAGCGGGAAGGCGCGGGTGGAGGCTCCGGTAAAGACGATCCGTCCGGGGTTGATCAGCGCCATCAGCCGGGCGAGGCCGTAGCCGAGCGCCTCGCCGGCCTTTTCGTAGATCGCCAGCACGCGTCCGTCGCCACCGGCGGCGGCGGCTTCAAGCGCCAGCAATTCGGCATTGGTCGGGCTCGCGTCGCGTGGGTCGGTGTCCGGCGGCATGCCCTTGGCGTCGCGGTAGATGGCATAGTCCGCCGCGAAAGCCTCCACGCAGCCGCGTCGCCCGCAACGGCAGAGCGGTCCGTGCGGGATGTGGTTCATGTGGCCGAACTCGGCCGCGGAGCCGTTGGCGCCGGAGTGCAGCTTGTCGCCGATGAAGAGCCCCATGCCGACGCCGTAGTCGACAAAGACGACGGCGAAAGTGCCGCCGTAGGTCGTCGGATCGGCGGCGTGGAGCGCTTCGGCGATCATGTTGGCGTCGTTGGCGATTTCGCAGCGGACGCCGAAGGCGGCCTCGAGCGGATCGACGAGGCGCACGTCGCCCTCGGTGAAGGCGGGCGACCACATGACCGAGCCGGATCCCTGGTCGACGAAGCCCTGGGCAGCGATCGCGATCTCCGCGATGCGGCGGGCCGAAACCCGCTCCTCGGCAAGGAAGGTGCGCGCCAGCTCGACCAGGCGCTTGGGAAAGGCAAGGCGGCCTTCGCCGATGGTGCGAATGGACAGATCGCGACGGGCGGCGATCTGTCCACCGAAATCGGCAAGCACGAAGGTCACCTGGTTGATGGCGATCTTGATGCCGAGGATGTAGGCGGCACGGGCGTCGAGGCGGAGCAGGATCCGGGGACGTCCCCGACGAGCCGGCAAGCCGGGGTCGGCGTCGATCACATCGGACACTTCGTCCGCCACGGTCTCCACGAGCCCCTCGCTGATCAGGTCGGCGGTGATGGCGGTGATGGTGGCCGGCGAAAGCTTGGTTACGGCACCCAGATCGACGCGGGCGATCGGAGCCCGGCGGCGCAGATTGGACAACACCAACGCCCGGTTCTGACGGCGGACGAGATCGCTGTCGGCTTTCATCTGGGGACTGCGGGAGCCGCGCAGAGGGCGATTCCTCATCGGTTTCCCCCGCTTTGGACCTGATGGGATCCCATCAGCTCCGCGCCTGAGATATTCAGCGGATTGCACCCTTTCCGCGGAAAAATCATGGTGTACTCCTCCCCTGGTGTTCCCACGGCCCGTTCACGATCCGCGTCTGATGGCATTGCATCATCGGAGGCGGTCATGTAATCGTTTTCTTGGCGTGCGAACTTCTCCGTCCCGAAAAGCATGTTGACATCGACACCAATTTAGGTCCACAGTTTTTTTGAGCTTCGAAAAATAAGAGGTTTCGAAGCCATGCCTTCGCGGAGAGGAACCGTGGAGGTGCAAAAGCATCCATTTCTATGCCGCCGCTCAAGACGGCGGTTGGGAGGACAAGTCAATGACGCGGATCCTTTCCGCGCTCGCCGTGACGCTGGTCTCGGCGACCGCACTCATCACCTCTGCCCAGGCCCAGGACAAGATCAAGGTCGGCGTGAGCTGGTCCAACTTCCAGGAAGAGCGCTGGAAGACGGACGAAGCCGCGATCAAGGCCGCGCTCGAAGCCGCCGGCGCCGAGTACATCTCCGCCGACGCGCAGTCGTCGCCGGCCAAGCAGCTGACCGACGTGGAAAGCCTGATCAGCCAGGGCGCCACGGCGCTCATCATCCTGGCCCAGGATTCGGACGCCATCGCGCCGGCCGTCGAGAAGGCCCAGAACGAAGGCATCCCGGTTGTCGGCTACGACCGTCTGATCGAGATCCCCTCGGCCTACTACATCACCTTCGACAACAAGGAAGTGGGCCGCATCCAGGCTCGCGAAGTGTTCAAGGTGAAGCCGGAAGGCAACTACATCTTCATCAAGGGCTCGGCGTCCGATCCGAACGCTGACTTCCTGTTCTCCGGCCAGATGGAAGTCCTCAAGGAAGCCATCGACGGCGGCAAGATCAAGAACGTCGGTGAAGCCTACACCGACGGCTGGCTGCCCGCGAACGCCCAGAAGAACATGGAGCAGTTCCTGACCGCCAACAACAACGCGGTCGACGCGGTCGTCGCCTCCAACGACGGCACCGCCGGCGGCGCCATCGCGGCGCTCGCGGCGCAGGGCCTTGCCGGTTCCGTGCCGGTTTCCGGCCAGGACGGCGACCATGCCGCCCTCAACCGCGTCGCGCTCGGCACCCAGACCGTCTCGGTCTGGAAGGACGCGCGTGAACTCGGCAAGAAGGCCGCCGAAATCGCGGTCGAGCTCGCCAAGGGCACCGACCTCGCCGCCGTTCCCGGCACGGTCAAGTTCTCCGGCGGCCCGAAGGGCGCCGAGATGAACGCGACGTTCCTCACCCCGGTCGCCATCACCAAGGACAACCTGAACCTCGTCATCGACGCGGGCTGGGCTCCGAAGGACGTGGTCTGCCAGGGCGTTGCCGCCGGCACGGTCGCGGCCTGCAACTGATCCAACGACGTGGAAAGGGGCGCCCCGAACGGGCGCCCCTTGTCCAGCACGCGGCCCCGGGCGGGGCGCGAGAGGCGATCCGGCCAACGGGCGGTCGCCCTGAAACACCGGGTGCGAAGCACCTGAACCCTGAAGATCGGCGAACGACGACCTGACACCGCTTCCTGCGGAGCCGCGCGTGGCCCATGATGGCCCGCGGGCCGTTGCGGCGCATCCCTATGGACGCGGCGCGATCGGTTCCGACGAGAAACGGCCGGACCAGGCCGACGGATGTCTCCGGGAGCAGCCCATGAGCGATCAAACAGTTCGAGCATCCGCCCCCAGCGGATCCCCCCCGCAAGCCAAGGCCACATCGCTCCTCCACGCCATGGAGGTGGACGCCCGCTTCCTCGGCATGGTCGGGGCGCTCGCGGTGATCTGGATCGGATTCCACTGGCTGTCCGGCGGGACCTTCCTCACCCCGCGCAATCTCTGGAACCTGTCGGTGCAGACGGCATCCATCGCCGTGATGGCGACAGGCATGGTGCTGGTGATCGTCACCCGCAACATCGACCTTTCCGTCGGTTCGATCCTCGGCGTGACCGGCATGATCATGGCCGTGGCGCAGGCCAGCTACCTGACGCCGGTGATCGGGTTCGACAATCCGGCGGTCTGGATCCTGACGCTGCTGATCGGGCTCGCCGTCGGCGCAGCCATCGGCTCGGCGCAGGGCTTTGTGATCGCCTACATGCAGGTGCCGGCCTTCATCGTCACGCTCGGCGGCCTGCTGGTGTGGCGCGGGGCGGCGTGGTGGGTCGCTTCCGGCAAGACGATCCCGCTGACGGACAACAATTTCAAGCTGATCGGCGGCGGCGCGGAAGGCGCCGTGGGCGCCACCTGGTCGTGGGTGATCGCGGCCGTCGCCGTTGTTCTGATCGCGCTCGCCGCGTTCAATGCCCGGCGGCAGCGCAAGCGGTTCAAGTTCCCCCTGAAGCCGCTTTGGGCCGAGATCGCGACCGTCGGCATCGGCGCCGGCGCGGTGATCGCGGCAACCGCCGTGGTGAACTCGCACTACCTGCCCGGCCCGCTCGCCAAGAAGTACGCCGAGGCCAACGGCATTCCGCTGCCGGCCGAAGGCATTCCGCAGATCCCGTTCGGCTACGCCGTGCCGGTGCTGATCGCCGTCGGCGTCGGCATCCTGATGACCTTCGTGGCGACGCGCACGCGGTTCGGCCGCTATGTCTTCGCCATCGGCGGCAATCCCGAGGCCGCGGAACTGGCCGGCATCAACACCCGCCGGGTGACGATGATGATCTTCGCGTTGATGGGGGCCCTGGCCGCCCTCGGCGCCGCGATCTCGACGGCCCGCCTCACCTCGGCGACCAACGCCCAGGGTACCCTCGACGAGCTCTACACGATCGCGGCCGCCGTGATCGGCGGCACGTCGCTGGCCGGCGGATCCGGTACCATCGCCGGCGCGATGCTCGGCGCGCTCGTCATGCAGAGCCTGCAGTCCGGCATGGTGCTCCTCGGCATGGACACGCCGCTGCAGAACATCGTCGTCGGCATCGTGCTGGTGATCGCCGTGTGGCTCGACTCCATCTACCGCCGTCGGATCAAGTGAGGAGAACCCTGACCATGACAACGAAAACCGGGACTCCCCTCGTCGAGATGAAGGACATCTCGATCGCCTTCGGCGGCATCAAGGCCGTGGACCATGTGACGGTCGATCTCTACCCGGGCGAAGTGGTGGGCCTGCTCGGCCACAACGGCGCGGGCAAGTCGACGCTGATCAAGATCCTCTCCGGTGCCTACAAGGCGGACCACGGCGAGATCTACGTCAACGGCGACAAGGTCGACATCACGACGCCGCGCGATGCCAAGCGGCATGGGATCGAGACGATCTACCAGACGCTGGCGCTCGCCGACAACGTGGACGCCGCCGCAAACCTCTTCCTCGGCCGCGAGCTGCGCACCCCCTGGGGCACGCTCGACGACGTGGCGATGGAGGCGGCGACGCGCGAGGTGATGGGGCGGCTCAATCCGAACTTCCGCAAGTTCAAGGAGCCGGTGAAGGCCCTCTCCGGCGGGCAGCGGCAGTCGGTGGCGATCGCCCGTGCCATCCACTTCAACGCCAAGATCCTGATCATGGACGAGCCGACGGCCGCGCTCGGTCCGCAGGAGACGGCGCAGGTGGGCGAGCTGATCAAGCAGTTGAAGGCCGAGGGCATCGGCATCTTCCTGATCAGCCACGATCTTCACGACGTGTTCGACCTCGCCGACCGGGTGTCGGTGATGAAGAACGGCCGGCTGGTCGGGTCGGCGCGGACGACGGATGTCAGCCAGGACGAGGTGCTCGGCATGATCATCCTCGGCAAGTGCCCGCCCGGGGCGACCCGCGGACCGGGCGCGATCTCCGACGCGGAGCTGGCGGCCGTGGCCGCGCACGTCTGATCCGACCCGCCTAGAAAGGCAAAGGCGGCGCGCACCTGCCCGGTGCGCGCCGCTTTCATTTCGTCGGGGTCGCCGACCCTTAGTTCTCGCCGGCCGGTACGATGAACTCGGACGTCCGCGGGACGTCGATGTCGGCCTGCTGGATCGTCGGCTCCCGGTCGATGGGCGTGCAGAGGTCGGCCGCCTGGACCAGTCCCCAACCGAAGGCGGGGTCCCGGCCCGCGTCTCCGAGGTCGCGGGCGTTGCCGGCGAGCGAGGTCTCGATCGAGGCGGCGTCGAGGTCCGGATGCGCCGCGCGCAGGACGGCGGCGGCGGCCGTTACGAAGGGAACGGCGAAGGAGGTTCCGGTCTTGGGCCGCCCGCCCCGGATCGAGGCTGCGGTCCACACGTCGACGCCGGGGGCCGCGAGGTCGACGTAGTCGCCCTGGGTGGCGCGGCGATAGAGGTCGAGGTTGCGGTCCACGGCCGTGACGGCAATGACGCCGGGATAGGCGGCGGGATAGGACGGGGCGGCGCCCGGACCCTTGTTGCCGGCGGCGGCGATCAGAACGATATCGCGGGCGACCGCAGCTTTCACCGCGGCTTCCAGCACGGTGTTGGGCGGACCGGAGAGGCTGAGGTTCATGACGCCGACGCCGCGTTCGGCCAGTTCCTCCATAGCCGCCACGAGCGTTGTGACGTCGGTGCGGTCGGCGGTCCCGCCATCCCGGTAGAAGGCGTCGATGGCCAGGAGCGAGGCACCCGGCAGCAGTCCGGGGGTTCGGCTGTCGGCGCGGCCGACGAGGAGGGCGGCGACCGCGGTGCCGTGGAAGGCGGAGGACGGATCGGAGCCGGCGCTCTCTCCCCGGACGAGTTCGATCGACTGTCCGCGAAGGGCCTCATGGTCGATGTTGATGCCGGTGTCGATGAGGCCGATCTTCGGCAGGGCGCCGCAACCGGCAACCTCCGGGCTCTGCCACCCGATCAGGCTGGCCATCGCGGTCTGGCCGGGGACCGCGTCGGGGTGGCCGCCTTCGGTGTAGTAGAAGTGGTCGAGGTCGGCGGTGGCGGACGGCTCCAGCGACCGGACCGTGTCGCGGGCCTGCTCGGGGCTGACGCCGGACGGAAGACGGAGGCGGACAACCCGGATCCCGGTGGTTCCGCGTGTCACCCGGTCGACGCCAAAGCCTCTTGCCTGGAGCGCAGCCAGCGCCTGTTCGCCCAGGCCGGCGGCGACAATGCGGTCCTTGGAGCGAAGCGGGCGCTCGGCGGTCTCAACCTCCGCGGCTACCAAGGTTGCAAGAGCACGACCGGTCGGCATCGGAGGAGCGTTGCCGACGAGCGTTGAATTCCTCCGCTTGGCGGCTGCTGTCTTCCTGGCGAGATCCTTGGCTTTCTTGGCCGCGACGGCCGCTGCCGTCGCTTTCGTCTTTGCTTTCGCGGACTTGGCGTTTTTCGCTTGGCCTTTTGCCGTGCCGGTCAGACCGGGAGCCGACGCGCGCGCAGCTGCGGACACCGAGGCGCCGATCCCGTTGCCTCCGGCTGCGGAGGAGGAACGGCCGGCGCTGGTTCCAGCCCCGCCACCCTGGCTGCCGGCGCTGCCATTGCTGCTGCCGTTTCCGCCGCTGTTACCGCCCGCGCTGCCGCCGCCCCCGCTGTTGCCGCCGCCGTTGCCGCCGCCGCTGCTGCTGCTGCTGCCCTTGCCGCCGCCGTTGTTGCCGCCACCGTTCCCATTGCCGTTGCCGTCACGGGACCAAGCCTTGGACTGGAGCAGGCGCGCAGACGGTGCGCCATCCCAGCTGAAGTCCGGAACGACGGGAACCGTTATGGCGGCGCTCAGGACGAGCGCGGAGAGGAGGCGTCTGGGACGGGTCATGGATCTCACCCGCTTCGAATTCCCTGGCTGCGTCCGTGTTCCCAACGAAACCGGATTGTCGCATAGAAACGTCCGGGCGTGGCTTTCGCGCACCGGCTTCGTCGGGATGTGTCGCGCCAGGGTTAAGAAAACAGAAACCCACATCGTCCGGCTGTTCCAGTGATCGAAAAGATTCTGCCAGCTGTGGCGGAATAGAGGCCAAGCAGATTCGTTACATCGCACAGGGGCTGCGGACGGGCCGAGCATGGCGACGACGATAGGACCTGAACTCGTGGCGGTGCTGCCTCGGTTGCGGCGCTATGCGCTGGCGCTGTGCCGCTCGCCGGTGCAGGCGGACGACCTGGTGCAGAGCGCGTGCGTGCGGGCGTTGACGAACCCGGACGGCTGGACGCCGGGGACGCGGTTCGACGCCTGGATGTTCAGGATCCTCAGGAACCACTGGATCGACGGCCTCCGGAAGGCGCGGGTCGAGGGGATTTCGGAGGATCTGGATGCGAGGGACGACCTGGTCGGGGACAGCGGAGACGCCGCGATGGGCAAGCTGGACCTTGAGGATGTGAAGCGGGCGATCGACCAGCTGCCGGCCGATCAGAGGGATGTCCTGGTGCTGGTGTGCGTCGAGGACTTGGCCTACCGCGAGGCGGCCGAGGTGCTGGGCGTGCCGATCGGGACCGTGATGAGCCGGCTGGCGAGAGCGCGCAAGCGCTTGATCGAATTGACGAATGCGGCATGACGGAAACGCCGCGGACAGTGAGGTTGGCGCTATGGCGCAGGTGCATTTCAGCGACGAGACGCTGATGGCCTATGCCGACGGCGAGATCGAGGAGTCGGTCGGCCGGTCGGTCGAGGAGGCCATGGAGCGGGATCCGGCGGTGGCCCGGCGGGTGGCGGCGTTCCAGCGCAGCCGCCGGCTGGCCAAGACGGCGCTCGGCAGCCATGCCGAACCGGTGCCGGCCGCCCTGAAGGCGGCGGTGGAAGCGGAGATCCGGGCGCGCGAGAGCGGTTCGGTGGTAGCCTTCCCGACGCTTCGCCGACGCCTTCCGGCGGTGATCGGCGGGCTCGCCGCTCTCGCAGCGAGTGTAGTCGTCGTTTCCGTGTTTTTTGACGACTACGTAGCCCGCGAAAACGGCGCGGTGGCCGGCGGGCCGATGGTGGCGGCGCTCGCCGACCCCGCCGTCGGGGATATCCTCGACCGGGCCGCGTCGGGCACAACCGCCAAGACCCGATCCGGCGACCTCCGGTTGGTGTCGACGTTCATGACCGGCGCCGGGTCGCTCTGCCGCGAGTTGACCCTCACCCAGCCGGCCGGCGAGACGCAGGCGATCGCCTGCGGGACGCCGGGGACAGAGTGGACGATCACCTTCGCGACCCTCGAGACCAGCGGAGGCGGCGACTACGAACCGGCCGGCGCAGACGGTTCGCTCCTGGACGCCTACCTCGCGGAGCTCGGCGCCGAAGCGCCGCTGACCGGCGAGGCGGAAGCGAAGGCATTGGCCGGAGGGAAGTAATCCCCGCCCGCTCGAACAGGCGCAGACTGGCAGGTCAGCCCCGGCGGCGGACGAGGCCAGAGACGATCCGGTCGTAGGCGGGATCCCCTCGCCGGGCCTCTTCGACAAGTCGCCCGTCGCGGACGAGGACGAGCCGGTCGGCGAGGAGCGCCTCGTCGGCGAGGTGGGTGGCGATCAGCACCGTGCGACCCTCGAAGAAGGCGGCGAGCCGGTCGATCAGACCGGCGGCCGTGTCGGGGTCTAGCCCCTCGGTCGCTTCGTCGAGCAGAACAAGGTCAGGCCCGGAAGCCAGCAGCCGGGCCATGGCGAGGCGACGGCGCTCGCCGCCGGAGAGGCCCGAGCCGCCGTCGCCGAGCGCCTTCTGCAGGTCCGCTCCGAGACCCGCCAGCGCGAGCGCATCCGCCACCTCGGCCTCGGACGCCTCCGGCCGGCCAAGGCGGACGGCCTCGCTCACCGTTTCCCGGAACAACTCCACTCGCTGGGCAAGAAGCCCGATCCGGTGACCCGCCGCGCCGAGACCAGGGCGGACGACGGCCGCACCGCCAACGGTGACGGCGCCGGCGGTCGGCCGGACAAGACCGGCGGCAAGGGCGAGGATGGTAGACTTTCCCGATCCGCTCGCCCCGACCAGGGCCACCCGCTCGCCGGGAGCAACGGCAAGAGTTATCCCCGCCAGTACCGGACCGCGGTAATCTTCCCAGGCGAATGCGACCTGATCGAAACGAATGCCCGGAGCCCGGACCGATGACCCCGACTTCGCTTGGTTCATGCCCCCGACAACCTGATCTTCCGACGTGCCTGCAGATGTTCGGCCTGCTTCGACAAGCGGCGCGATGCGGCGGGCGGCGAGGGTGAGGCGGCCGAGTTCGAGTGCAGCCGTGCGGAGCGGCGCGATCGTCTCACCGAGCGCAAACGCGGCGGTGACGACGAGGACGTAGGCGGGGGCCGAGAGCCGCCCCTCGGCGAGGAGAGCGGCGCCGACAAGGGCGGCTCCGGCGATCGCTACCTGGCCGGCGATCCCGGCGGCGAACCGCAGCCCGGCGTCGCGGACCTGAAGGCGGCGCTCGACCGTCGCGACGCGGGCAGCGGCGGCGCCGACACGATCGACCGCCTCCGCAAGGCGGCCGGCAAGCACGAGCTCGGTGCGGCCGACGTCGAGGTCGACGAGGCGGGCACGGACGGCGTCGAGGCCGACGTGCCGGAGGCGAGCATCGTTGCGGGCGGCAAGGCCGAGCGCGAAGGGCGCTCCGATGCCGAGGAGGACGACGGGGCCGATGACGGCCACGGCGAGCAGAGGCGAGACGGCGGCGAAGACGGCCGCCGCGGCGGCGAGAACGACGGTCGCGGCAGCGATCGGGGCGGCGAAGCGGAGATGCAGGCCGTCGAGCGCGTCGAGATCGGAGGAGAGGCGAGCAAGGAGATCGGCGGAGCGCAAGCGTGAGCGACCGGCGGTGGCGAGCCCGCGGAAGACGTCGACGCGCAGGGCGGCGAGAATGCGGAAGGTGGCGTCGTGGCTGACAAGGCGTTCGCCGTAGCGAAGGACCGTGCGGGCGACGGCGAAAAAGCGGATGCCGGCGCTGGGCTGGAAGGTGTCGAAGACGATGAGACCGATCCCGGCGAGCCCCGCCCCGGCGATGAGCCAGCCGGACACGGCGAGGAGGCCGAGGCCGGCAGCGAGCGTCAGCACCAGGAGCGCCAGCGCGACCGCCAGCCGACGCGGGGCCATGCGGGCGAAACGGCGGACCAGGAGGAGTACCGGCCTCATGGAGCACCCTCCCCGACGAGACGTCCGCCGTCTAGGCGGATGATACGGTCCATGGCGCGCGCCAACAGCGGATCGTGGGTGGCGACGACAAGGGTGCGGCCGGCGGCGGTGGCGAGCAGCGCGGCGCGGACCGCGGCGGCGGTTTCGGCGTCGAGGTCGGCGGTCGGTTCGTCGGCAAGGATCAGCGGGCGGTCGGCCACGAGAGCGCGGGCAAGGCCGATGCGGCGGGCCTCGCCCCCGGAGACACCCGCCCCTTCGATGCCGAGGCGGGTGGAGAGACCATGCGGGAGCCGGGCGAGAAGCGGGCCGAGGCCAACCGCGCCAAGCGCCTCCTGAAGGCGGGAGTCCGGCGCGCCGGGATTGGCGAGCGCGAGGTTGCGGCGAAGCGAGCGGCGCTCCAGGAAGGGCAATTGGCCGATCCAGGCGGTGGAGCGGCGGACGGCGCCGACGGTGGCGGGCGACAACGGTTCACCGGCGATCTCGACGGACCCGGAGGACGGCTCGACGAGGCCGGCCAATGCTGCGAGGACGGTGGACTTGCCGGCCCCGCTCGGCCCCCAGAGGGCGACCCGCTCGCCTGGCGCTACCGCGAAGGAGACATCCTCAACCATCAGGACGCCGGTGTCGGGGGACCGGACGGAGAGGTCGCAGACGACGATAGGCGCGGCCGGCAGGAGCGCCACATGGCCGGCATCCGGGTCGAGCATGCGGCTGCGGGGTTCGTCCATCAGTTCGCGGTGGCGGGCCGCGAAGGCGTCGGCTGCCGCCTTGTCGTGATAGGCGGCGGCGAAATCGCGGAGCGGCTGGAAGAAGTCGGGCGCGAGCAGGAGGATGAACAGGCCGGAGGCAAGGTCCAGCGGGGCGAAGGTGGTGCCGAAACCGATCCAGCCGAGCAGGGAGAAGCCAACATAGACGGCCACCAGGGCGACGCCGACGGCGGCGAAAAGCTCCAGAACCGCCGAGGAGAGGAAGGCGAGACGGAGGACGGCCATGGTGCGGCGGCGGATCTCGTCGCCCACCTCCGCGATGTGATCGGCGACCCGCGGGACGGCGCCGAACAGACGGATGGTGGGCAGGCCGGAAACACGGTCGAGCAGCGTGCCGGTGAAGGTGCCGATCTCTGACAGCTGGACGCGGCTGCGGTCGCGCGCCTCGGCACCGATCAGCGACATGAAGATGGGGATGAAAGGGGCCGCAACCAGGAGGACAACCGCGGCGGCCCAGGCATGCCAGGCCACCACGGCGGCGATGACCAGCGGCACGACGGCCATGCGGGCCCGGGTGGGCGCGTAGCGGACGAGGTAGGGCTCCAGGGCCTCGACCTGATCGGCGGCAAGGGTGGCTATCTCGCCGGCGGCCGGGCGGCCGGCATCGACGGGGGACCAGCGGGCCGCACGCGCGGCGATGGTGCGGCGGATCTCCAGGCGGGCGCGAGAGGCGAAGCGCTGGGCCTGGTGGACGGAGACGGTGTCGAGGCCGATGCGGAGGGCGGCGAGAGCGAGGAAAGCCAGGATTTCGGGGAGGATGGACGGGATCGGCTCGCCGCGGGCGGCGGCGAGAGCTGCGTCCGACAAGGCGCTGGCAAGCAGCCATGCCTGGGGGATCCAGACCAGCGCGGCGGCGGCCGAGAGGACGAGGACGAGACGAGGCGGCGTCGGCATGCGCGGGATGTGGGGGCCGGAGGTCGGGGGTGGGAGTGCGGGGCGGTGTCGCGGGGGTGACGGATAGGGCGGCGAAGGGGTAGCTGCCGACCTTAGGAAGCTGCCGGCGGTATCGAACAGCGGGCGGACGGGAGTATTCGTGTCGTTTGCCGAAAATGCACCCCAATAGGGGTAGATGACAGCAGGACCTTCCGGAGAGATCGAGGACCCGACTTGAGCGACGAGAGAGAGCTGATGCCGCCGAGCCGCCTGCCGGCGGCGGTGATCGTGGACCGCAAGACCGTCTACGATGCGTTCGTGACGCTTGACGTGCTGCTGGTGGAAACGACCGTGCGCGGCGAGAGCGTGCAGCTGAAGCGCGAGGTGCACGACCACGGAGCCGGCGCTTCGGTGCTGGCCTACGACGTGGAGCGGCGGACGGGGGTGCTGGTGCGCCAGGTGCGGCCGGCCGTGCTGGCGGTGGGCGACGACCCGGTGGTGGCCGAGACCATCGCCGGGCTGCTTGACGACGGCGAAGACCCTGCCGACGCGGTGAAGCGGGAGGCGATGGAAGAGGCCGGCGTTTCGCTGAAGAACCTGATCCTGGTGGGCTCGCCCTACACCTCCCCCGGCGCGGTGACGGAGCGCATCTGGCTCTATCTCGCCGAGATCGACCGCGATGGCGAGAACGGCGAAGGCGGCGGCGTGGCGGACGAGCACGAGGAGATCGAGGTCCTGGAGCTGCCGCTGAAGATGCTGGCGGAAGCCTCCGACCGCGGGCAGTTGCGCGACATGAAGACCATCCTGCTTGTGGAGACCCTCAGGCGCCGGCGGCCGGAGCTGTTCGCGTGAGGCGCCGGCCCCTGTTCAACTGAAGGGCCGCGTCGGCTAACGATTTCATGCGGCCGGAACGCGGCCGCTGATCGATTCGGGAGATTTCCATGCCCCTGCCCTGTCTTGCCGTGGTGCTGGCCGCCGGCGAGGGAACGCGGATGCGCTCCGCGCTGCCGAAGGTGATGCACGCCGTGGGCGGGCGGGCGATGCTGGACCACGTGGCCGCGGCGGCGACGGCGGCCGGCGCGGACGAACTCGCCGTGGTGGTGGGCGCGGGAGCCGAGCGGGTGCGGGCGCATCTTGCCAAGGCGCTGCCGGAGGCGAGCGTGCACGTGCAGGCGGAACGGCTGGGAACCGCGCATGCGGTGCTCGCCGCGCGGCCGGCGCTGGAAGCGGCGCGCGGCGACGTGATCGTGCTCTACGGCGACACGCCGCTGGTGCGTCCGGAGACGATCGGGCGGGTTCGGGAGCGGCTTGCCGGCGGCGCGGACGTGGTGGTGCTCGGCTTCGAGGCGGCGGATCCGACGGGGTATGGCCGGCTGGTGACGGAAGGCGAGCGGCTCGCGCGGATCGTGGAGGAGAAGGACGCCGACGCGGCGACGAAGGCGATCCGGCTGTCAAACTCCGGGATCATGGCGTTTCGCGCAGGGCTGCTGCCCGGGCTGCTGGAGGCGATCGGCAACAGCAACGCCAAGGGCGAGTATTACCTGACCGACGCGGTGGAGATCGCCAGCGCGCGCGGGCTGACGGCCGTGGTGGTGACGGGCCCGGAGGCGGAGTTCATGGGCGTCAACGACCGGGCGCAGCTGGCCGCGGTGGAGGCGGTGTTCCAGGCCCGGATGCGGGCCGCGGCGATGGCCGGCGGGGCGACGCTGTCGGCGCCGGAGACGGTGTTCTTCTCGCACGACACGGTGCTGGGCCGGGACGTGACGGTGGAGCCGAACGTGGTGTTCGCGCCGGGCGTGAGCGTGGCGGACGGGGCGACGATCCGCGCGTTCAGCCACCTGGAGGGCGCGAACGTGGGCGCCGGGGCGATCGTCGGACCCTATGCGCGGCTGCGGCCGGGGGCGGAGATCGGCGCGGAGGCGCACATCGGCAACTTCGTGGAGATCAAGGCGGCTGATGTGGGCGACGGGGCGAAGATCAACCACCTCTCCTACGTGGGCGACGCGAGCGTGGGGCCGAAGACCAACGTGGGCGCCGGGACGATCACCTGCAACTACGATGGATACTTCAAGCACAAGACGACGATCGGCGCGGGCGTGTTCATCGGCAGCCACACGACGCTGGTGGCGCCGGTAAGCGTGGGCGACGGCGGCTATACCGCGGCCGGCAGCGTGATCACCGAGGACGTGCCAGGCGATGCGATGGCGTTCGGGCGGGCACGCCAGGTTGTGGTGGACGGCAGGGGCAAGGCCACGCGCGAGCGGTTGGAACGGAAGAAGCGGGGCGAGTAGGCGGTTCGCTGCTGCGACGGGCCGGACTCGATGGTTTTTGCACCTAGACAGCATTTTATTTCTCTTCGGCAACATTTTTGTCGATCTTAAAACAATTTTTTGCGATCGAAGTGCGGCCAACGCCTATAGCATGCAGGTATTCATATAAATTTAGTTGGTTGTGGCGAACCTTGCTCCACACCGGTTCCGGGAGGGGAGCATGGGGACCATGCGAATCGCGTTCTATTCCAGGTTGATGAGCCTGACGATGGCGGCCGTGCTGGTCGCCGCTATCGCGTTCGGCTACGGGCTGATCCAGAAGGTGCGCATCGGCGGGCCGATCTACAGCGACCTGATCGCCGGCAAGGACGTCATCGCCGACGTGCTGCCGCCGCCGCTCTATATCATCGAGGCCTATCTGGAGACGAGCCGGGCGATGCTGGATCCGGCATCCGTGACCGAGCGGCGCGCCCGAGTGGAGCAGTTGAAGGCGGACTACGACACGCGCCATGCCTATTGGCAGGACCTGCCGCTGACCCCGGAGCTGAAGGCGGCGCTCTTGAAGGCTGCGGATGCACCGGCGCAGCGGTTCTTCTCGCTGGGGGCGGACGAGTTCTTTCCGGCGTTGGCGGCCGGCGACAAGGCCGCGGCCGAAGCGGCCTACGGACAGATGAGCGCGGCCTATGCGGATCACCGGGCGGAAATCGACCGGGTGGTGCAGCTCGCCTCCGGCTGGTACGCGGCGACCGAGGCCGAGGCGCAGGGGGAGATCCCCTGGGCGCTGTCAGTGATCGGCGCGCTGGCCGTGCTGGTGGTGACGCTGGTGGCGGCTGCGGGCGTGCTGGCGGAACGGGCGGTGGTGCGGCCGATCGGGCTGATCGCCAAGGCGATGCGGCACCTTGCCGACGGGCACGCCGACGTTACCGTGCCGGCGGTGGGCCGGACGACCGAGATGCGCGAGCTGGCGGGGGCGATGACGGTGTTCGCCGACAACGCGCGCGAACGGGCCGGGCTGATGCAGGAGGTGCATGCCGGCCGCGCGGCGGCGGAGGAGCGCAAGGCCACGCTGGAGACGCTGGCGATGAACTTCCTCAGCGACGCGGACAGCATGAAGACCGTTCTCGACCGCGAGGCGCACGTGGTGCAGGGATGCGCCAAGGCTTTCCGGCAGACGGTGGAGACGTCCGAGAGCGAGGCGGGCCAGGGGCTGGCGGCCGCGGTGGCGGCGGCGGAGAACGTGCGCGCGGTGGCCGAGGAGGCGGGGCGGCTGTCGGCCTCGACGCGGCAGATCGCGCAGCAGACGGACGAGGCGCGGCGGCTGACGGAGGCGGCGGCGACACGGGCGCGGGGGGCCGAGCAGGAGGTGCAGGCGCTGACGACCGTGGCCGAGCAGATCAAGTCGATCCTGGAGTCGATCGGCGGGATCGCGGCGCAGACCAACCTGCTCAGCCTGAACGCGACCATCGAAGCTTCGCGCGCGGGTGAAGCCGGCCGCGGCTTTGCGGTGGTGGCCGCCGAGGTGAAGGCGCTGGCGGGCGAAACCGCCAAGGCGACCGGCGAGGTGGACCGGCTGCTGCAGCAGATCAATGCTTGCACAGGCGCGGTGGTGGGATCGATCAGCCGCATCGTCGTGGACGTCGACGCCGTCAACGCGCTCAACGGCGACGTGGCGGCGGCGATCGCGGAGCAGGAGCGGGCGACGGCAGAAATCGCGCAGAGCGCCGAGCAGGCCTCGATCAGCACCGACGGAGCGCGGGAGACCAACGAGCGGCTGTCGGCGATCGTGCAGGAAGCGCGCAACGAGGTGGTGCGCGTGGGCGAGGCTTCGCGTTCGCTGTTCGAGGTGCTGGGGTCCTTCACGGAGGGCACGGACCGGTTCCTCGGCACGATCTCGCAGGACATGAAGGAGCGCCGCAAGGGCATCCGGCACCGCGTGGTCGATCCGGCGGACGTGATCGTCGGCGGGCGGCGGACGACGACCTCGCTTCGAGACCTCAGCCTCACGGGCGCGGCGGTGGCCCTGGTGCCCGGCGTCGTCCGGGGGAGCGCGGTGACCGTGGTGCTCGGCGGGCAGGAGATCGCGGCGGACTGCGTGTGGATCGACGACACCGGTTTCGGCGTGAAGTTCCGCACGGCGCTTGCGGAGTTCCCGGTGGAGTTGCGCAAGACGGGATGAGCTCGACCCGGTGGGCGTCACAATCCGTCACCTTTGTTGATTTCCGCCCGGTCAGCGCCATGGCCTAGGTTCGCCGCATCGGATTCGGGCGGCGTTAACCTGGGCTTTCTGGCCGTGCGGTTAGCGTCGGAGTCCTGAACGGGGACGATGGCATGTGCGGAATTGTTGGGATCGTCGGACGCGAGCCGGTGGCGGGACGCCTGGTCGATGCGCTGAAGCGGTTGGAGTATCGCGGCTACGACAGCGCGGGCGTCGCCACGCTCGAGGGTGGGCGGATCACGCGGCGGCGGGCCGAGGGCAAGCTCGGCAACCTGGCGGCCAAGCTCGCGACGAGCCCGCTCGGCGGAACCATCGGCATCGGGCACACGCGTTGGGCGACGCACGGGGCCCCTACGGAACGCAACGCCCATCCGCACGCGACCGAAACGGTCGCGGTGGTGCACAACGGAATCATCGAGAACTTTCGCGACCTGCGCGAAGGGCTTCAGGCCAAGGGGCGACGGTTCCAGTCGGACACCGACACCGAGGTCGTCGCGCACATGGTGTCGGCGCTGGTAGAGGCCGGGGCGACGCCGGTCGACGCGGTGGCGGCGGTGCTGCCGCAGCTGACGGGTGCCTTTTCGCTCGCGTTCCTGTTCGACGGGCATCCGGACCTGATGATCGGCGCGCGGCGCGGCTCGCCGCTGGCGGTCGGCTACGGCAAGGGCGAGATGTTCTTCGGATCGGACGCGATCGCGCTGGCGCCGTTCACCTCCACCCTCACCTATCTGGAAGACGGCGACTGGGCGGTCGCCACCCATGAGGGCGTGACGATCCGCAACGAGGCGGGCGAGGTGGTGAGCCGGCCGGTGCAGACGTCGAATGCGTCGGCCTTCCTGGTGGACAAGGGCAACCACCGGCACTTCATGGCCAAGGAGATCCACGAGCAGCCGGAGGTGATCGGCCACACGCTGGCGCGCTACCTGGACTTCACCACGGGACGCATCCGGGTGCCCGACGGGCTGCCGTTCGATTTCCGGACCGTGAAGCGGGTGACGATGTCGGCTTGCGGGACGGCCTACTATGCAGGGCTGACAGCGAAGTATTGGTTCGAGCGGTTCGCCCGGCTGCCGGTCGACATCGACATCGCGTCGGAGTTCCGCTACCGCGAGGCGCCGCTCGATGCAGGCGACCTGTCGCTGTTCGTGTCGCAGTCGGGCGAGACGGCCGACACGCTGGCCGCGCTGCGCTACTGCAAGGCGCAGGGACAGACGGTGGCGGCGGTGGTCAACGTGCAGGAGAGCACGATCGCGCGCGAGAGCGACGCCGTGTTTCCGACGTTGGCCGGGCCCGAGGTGGGCGTCGCCTCGACCAAGGCGTTCACCTGCCAGCTGACCGTCCTGGCGGCGCTGGCGGTGGCGGCAGGGCGGGTGCGCGGGACGCTATCGGAGGACGACGAGCGCAAGCTGGTCGCGGCGCTCAGCGAGATCCCGCGCTATGCGGCCGAGGCACTGAAGCGCGAGGCGCAGATCGAGCGGCTGGCGCACAAGCTCTCCAAGGTTCGGCACGCGCTCTATCTCGGGCGCGGCACGAGCTTCCCGCTGGCGCTGGAAGGCGCGCTGAAGCTGAAGGAGATCTCCTACATCCACGCCGAGGGCTACGCGGCCGGCGAGCTCAAGCACGGGCCGATCGCGCTGATCGACGAGGAGATGCCGGTGATCGTGATCGCCCCGCACGACCGGGTGTTCGAGAAGACGGTCTCCAACATGCAGGAGGTGGCGGCGCGCGGCGGCCGGATCATCCTGATCACCGACCCGAAGGGCGCGGCGGAAGCGTCGGTTGAGACGATGGAGACGATCGTGCTGCCGGACATGCCGGCGACGATCACGCCGCTGGTCTACGCGATCCCGATCCAGCTGCTCGCCTACCACACCGCCGTGTTCATCGGCACCGACGTGGACCAGCCGCGCAATCTGGCCAAGAGCGTGACGGTGGAATAGGCCGGGCGAAGGACCCTCAGTTCATCTGGGGGTCGTTCGCCATGCCCCGGATGATCGCGAGCGTCTCTTCAACGGTTGTGGCGGGCTCGATCAGGAGGCGGCGCGTCGCGTTCCAGAAGCGGCTCGTCCCGTAGCTCGGAAAATCCACGGTGAACTGGCCGAGGTCGAGAGTCGGATCCGCCAACGCCAGCTTCACCTTCGCGGCGCACGCGTCCAGGCTTGCTGCCTTCGCCTCCTGATTAGCCGGCGTGGAGCCTTTCGCTCGGGAAAAGGCCGATTGGATCTCGGGGTCCATGATGGTTTCCGCCAACAGGGCCTGGCCAGCGCGAATCTCGTCGTCTTCGGGGTGCATGAACACCATGGAATCGACCACCGTGGCGAGGTAGCGCTGATTTCCAGGTGCGAATTCGCAGAGGAAGTCCCTGCCCGGCTCAAGTCCCTTGGCCATCAGTTCGGCCTTCGCCCAGTCGCCCATGATCTCAATCGCGCCCTGCCCGGCGGCGAACTCCTCGTTTGCGCGAACCCAGTCGCGCGGCGTGTCGGGCATGTCGATTAACTCGGCGAGCTGGTCGATGATGACCAACGCCTCCTCGAATTTCTGCGAGGCGATGAACCCGCGCCAATCGTTGATCAAGGCGCGGTCCTGTGGATCGGAGAAGACGCCGGTAAATACGGCCCGCAGAAACAGGTTCACCGTCCAGGTATCGGACGAAAGGGCAAACGGCGTCTCGCCGGCCTCTTTCAGCCTATGAGCAACCTCAACAACCTCCGGCCAGGTCTTCGGCGGTGTCAGTTGGTGACGGTCGAATATCTTCTTGTTGATCCACATCCAGTTTTCGACGTGAATTCCTACAGGCGCCAGATAGATCACGCCGTCAACACTGATCCTGTCGACGACGAAGGACGGGAGCTTGCTCTTCCAGGCTTCCGTACCTCCCGCCACCTCGATGGGCACGATAGCTCCCAGTTGGATGTACTCCTTGGAGGCTGCTCCAGCGTACCACTGACTTGCCCCAGGAGGCGTGCCGACGGCGAGGCGTTCGGCCAGGTCGGTCCGAAGCGTTTCCAGATTGGCCATCGGGCTGTCGATCCAGGTTCCGCCTCTCGCCTCGAAGCCCTTGCGGATCTCCATGATAGCGGCGTTCTCGGACGGTGAGATCCAGTAGTGCTCGACTTCCAACGATGCAGCGTCCGCGATCGAGGGAGCGGCGAGCATGGTGAAAGCCAGAATGAACGTCTTGGCCAGTTTCTTCATATCGGGTCTCCTTCAGGTCAGCCCAGCGCGCGTCTGAGCGCAGTATTGCGCTCGGGCTTGGTCCGCCCGGTCTGGAAGCTGGAGGTGTATGTCCTCGTCCATGCCTCGAAATCGGCAGCGGGCATGGGGCGGGCGTAGAGATAGCCCTGGGCGTAGGTGCAGCCCGCCTCGCGCAGGAAGGCGAGTTGGTCTTCCGTCTCCACGCCTTCGGCGACGATCTCCTTGCCGAGCGCCTGCGCCAGGGAGACGAGAGCGAGGACGATCTTCTCGCTCATCTCGCTGCGACCGATCTCCGAAACGAAGCTGCGGTCGATCTTCAGTTCGTCGAAGCGGAAATGCCGGAGATGACTGAGCGACGCGAAGCCGGTACCGAAGTCGTCGAAGGATATGCGCACGCCCGCTGCCGAGATATTCTCCACTTCCGCCTGGATCGTCGCGGCCGCGCGGGAAAACAACACGTCTTCGGTGATCTCGAAGGTGAACAAATCGCCGTCGAGGGAATAGCAATCCAGGACTTCCGTCAGGCAGTCGAAGCCCAGGCGACCGGTGAGCATGCTTTCCGGGATGTTGACCGCGATCCTGCCGAAGTCGATGCCCTCCCGCCGCCAACAGGCCATGTTCGAGCCGGCCAGATGCAGGATGGTGTGGGTGAGTTCGACCATGCGGCCGCCCCGGAGGACGATCGGAAGGAAGCTGGCCGGGGAAAGAAGACCGTGCTGAGGGTGCCGCCAGCGCACCAGTGCTTCGGCTCCGATCATCGCTCCGTCCGAGATCCGGACTTTGGGCTGGTAGTGGAGTTCGAATTCGCCGCGCGCGATCGCGATCGGCAGTCCGCGAAGAAGAGCGCTGTCTCCGTCCCGGAGGGCGCGGTCCTCGAACTTGAAGACGCTGACGGGCAAGCCCTCCTGCTTGGACTCATAGAGGGCCCGGTCGGCGTAGGCGAGGAGACGATCCGGATCGTCGCTGTCCCTCGGGCAGAGAGCCGCGCCGACACTGATCGACACGTCGAAGTCAAAGCCGTCGTAGTGCCATGGGCGGGCGACTTCCGCGGTGATCGCGAGGGCGAGCTCCTGCACGCCTTCTTCGGTGTCCAGGCCAGGGGCAAGGATTGCAAACTCGTCGCCGCCGATCCGGGCGACAATGTCGCCGGGCCGGATCGACGCGCGAAGTCGGTTGGTGACCTCGACGAGGAGTTGGTCACCGGCCTGGTGTCCGAAACCGTCGTTGACAGACTTGAACCTGTTCAGATCGGACAGGATGACAGCGAACGGGGCCCCTTTGGACGCCGCCTCGCAGGCAATGGAAAGAGCCCGGCGGAAGCGGACGCGGTTGGCCGCGCCGGTGAGGCCGTCGCTGAAGGCTAGCACCTCGATCTCGGCGTGGGCTGCCTCGAGCCGCTCGGCTTCCTGCCTTACCTTCCTGATCAGTGGCCCAAAGATCAATGCAGCCTCGATCGCCAGGGTCAGGAGTGCAAGCAGAGTCAGCGCCTGATGGAAACGCTCGGCGCGCGCGCCCCAGAGTTTGGCGTCTTCCTTCAGGGCCTGTTCGGCCTGCCTGAAGCCCTTCAGCGTCGTACCGGATGCGAGCGCGACCTCCGTCGGCGACCAGTTGTTGTAGCTGACGATCTCTTCCCGCGTGAGGCTTGCTATGGCCCGCGCTCTCCCGGAGGTATGCTCCATCCAGCGGGCCAGTTCGAACGGCTTGGAGAAGTAGGCGCTGCGGGTCGCCTCGGGCACTGTCGTGACGATGTTCCCCTCGGTCGCGGCGAAAGCTGCGACGACGTCGGCGTTCACCTGCTCCAGATTGGCTGCGACTTCGATCAGCCGGTGTTTGACCCGTTCGAAGCGGGTGTCTGGCAGCGCCTCGTTCTTCGCCGTATCGATAACGGCTGCGATCACGGTCTGGACGGCGATGAAGGCCTGAACCTGCTGGTTCGAGGTCATCGCGAGATCGCTGTGGCTCAACTGCATCTTCAGCGTCGAGTGCACGGCGACCGCATTGACCACGGACAGAAGGCCCAGGACGGCAATCACCCAGGCGTAGGATTTGGCGATCAACTGTACCGAACGATCGCGGCTCAAGATGCGTCTCCTCACTGAACGCAAGGATCGCATCTATCCCTTTTATAAGGATTAATCACGACGATACGTGATTTTACAGCATCGTATCGGCCAGTAGTACCGATCGCCCTTACCTGGCCCGATAGGTAAATTTGCTAGAGGCCTAGTGGTTGTCGCGCGGCACGGCTTCCGCGACGTTGCGGTACTTCACGGCCAACTCCATGCAGCCGCCGGTGTCGAACTGGCCGACGGTGGCGCGGTGGATTTCCTGCCAGGGCGTCTGCGAGGCGGGGTAGTTGGGCTTGAAGCGGGCCTTGCGCTCGGCCCAGACGGCGGGGTCGACGAGGGCGTCGGCGGTGCCTTTCTCAAGGTCGATGCGCAGGATGTCGCCGGTCTCGATCAGGCCGAGGCCGCCGCCGACGGCCGCTTCCGGCGAGGCGTTGAGGATGGAGGGCGAGCCGGAGGTGCCGGACTGGCGGCCGTCGCCGATGCAGGGCAGCGAGGCGACGCCGCGCTTGATGAGAGCGGCGGGCGGCTGCATGTTGACCACCTCGGCGCCGCCGGGCCAGCCGATCGGGCCGGCGTAGCGGATGACCAGGATGGTGTTCTCGTCGATGGCGAGATCCGGGTCGTCGATGCGGTGGTGGTAGTCCTCCGAGCCGTCGAAGACGACCGCCCTGCCCTCCAGCACCCACTTCTGGCCGGGGCGATTGAGATAGCGCTCGAAGAACTCGTCGGAGATGACGGAGGTCTTCATGATGGCGCTGTCGAAGAGGTTGCCCTTGAGGACGATGAAGCCGGCGCGCTCCTTGAGCGGAGCGGCGAAGGACATGATGACCTCGCCGTCAGGCGCGCGGGCGCCGGCAATGTTCTCCGCGGCGGTGCGGCCGGTGACGGTGAGCGCGTCGCCGTTGAGGCGGTCGTGGGCGAGAAGCTCCTTCATGACGACCGGGACGCCGCCGGCGCGGTGGAAGCCCTCGGAGAGGTACTTGCCGGCCGGCTGCATGTTGACGAGGAGCGGGACGTCGTAGCCGACCGTCTGCCAGTCCATCGGCTCGATCGGCACGCCGGCGTGGCGGGCGATGGCGGTGATGTGGGGCTGGGCGTTGGTGGAGCCGCCGATGGCGGAGTTCACCAGGATCGCGTTCTCGATCGCCTTGCGGGTGAGGATCTTGGACGGGCGGAGGTCCTCGTCGACCATCTCCACGATGCGCACGCCGGTGGCGTAGGCCATCTGGCCACGTTCGCGATAGGGCGCGGGGATGGAGGCGTTGCCGGGCAGGCTCATGCCGAGCGCCTCGGCGAGCGAGTTCATGGTGGAGGCCGTGCCCATGGTGTTGCAGTAGCCGACCGAGGGGGCCGAGGCGGCCGCGGCGTCCATGAACTTGTTGTAGTCGATCTCGCCGGCGGCGAGCTTCAGGCGGCTTTCCCAGACGATGGTGCCGGAGCCGGCGAGGCGGCCGTCGATCCAGCCGTCGAGCATCGGGCCGGCGGAGAGGACGATGGCGGGAAGGTCGACCGTGGCGGCGGCCATGATGCAGGCCGGGGTGGTCTTGTCGCATCCGGTGGTGAGCACCACGCCGTCGAGCGGGTAGCCGTGCAGGATCTCCACGAGGCCGAGGTAGGCGAGGTTGCGGTCGAGCGCGGCGGTGGGGCGGCGGCCGGTTTCCTGGATCGGGTGGACCGGGAATTCGAAGGCGATGCCGCCGGCGGCGCGGATGCCCTCGCGGACGCGCTTGGCGAGTTCCAGGTGGACGCGGTTGCAGGGCGAGAGGTCCGACCCGGTCTGGGCGATGCCGATCAGCGGCTTGCCGGACTGAAGCTCCTCGCGGGTGAGCCCGTAGTTGAGATAGCGCTCCAGGTAGAGGGCGGTCATGCCCGGGTTCTCCGGGTTGTCGAACCAGAGCTTGGAGCGGCGGGTGGGCTTGGTCATGATCGGTCCACTGGTATGAGCTTATGGCGGGCCTGCGCCTTGTCGGCGCCCCGCTCGTCGTTGTCAGTCGCCTACCCTCTCCGGAATGCCGCGACCCCGCAAGGCGGAAGCGTGGGTGAACCGATGAGGAGTTGGCTGGAACCGATAACCGAACTGACATCGATCGGCTCCGGTCCATGGTTGAAAACGTATCGGAGCGGGCCGTTGTCGCGAACGCGGATGTCGGGGTGGAGGGTGAGCGCCTCCAGGCCGGCGGCGTCGAGGAGGCGGCGGACGACTTCGTCGGCGAGGACCGCGTTGGGGCGGCCGGCGAGATAGTGAGCCGGGCCCTGGCGCAGGAGCACCGGTTCGCCGTCGGTGGAGGCGGCGGCGACCTCGGCCGCGCCGGGGACGACGAACTCGCGCCAGCCGTCGAAGGCGGCGCCGGCGTTGGAGCCGGCGACGGGGATCGCGATGCCGGGGCGCAGGCTTTCCACGCGGCGGATCTTGAGATCGATCAGGCGGCGGAGGTGACCGGGCGGCAGGTCGGCCGGGATTTGGAAGTCGGGCGTCTTGGAGCCGGAGCGGGGGCCGGCGAGGACGACCGCGCCGGAGGTTTGCAGCGCGTCGACGAAGGCCGCGCTGGGCGAGAACAGACCGGGCAGCAGCACCAGCCGGCGGCCGGCGACGGCCTCGGGGGTCGGCGGAATGACGTCGACCGAGACGCCGGCGCGGCGGAGCGCGCGGTAGAAGCGCAAGACGAGGTCCAGGTAGGAGAAGTCGCGGCCCTGGGGCTGGATCTTCCAGGCCCATTCGCTCTCGTAGTCGAAGACGAGGGCGACGTCGGCGCGGGCGGACTCTACGCGGGCGGACAGGTGTGCGAGTTCGCCGGAGAGTTCCGTGACGACGCGGTAGCCTTCGTTCTCCTCGGAGTTGGGGAGGAGGAGCGCCTCGTGCATCTGCTCCTGGGCAAAGGGGGCCTGGCGCCAGCGGAACCAGCTGACCACCTCGGCGCCGGCGGCGTAGGCCTCGAAGGCCCAAAGGCGGAGCGCGCCGGGCGCGGGCGCGGGGTTGTAGGGCGCCCAGTTCACCGGGCCGGGCTGCTGCTCCATCACCCACCAGCGGCCGCGGCCGCAGGCGCGGTAGAGGTCGTGGTGGAAGGCCTGGTGGTCGGGATCGCCGACGCGGAGGTAGCGCTCGCGCATGGCGTCGTCGGGAGCGAACTGCTCCAGGAAACCGAGGGGGTAGCTGTCCCAGGAGGCAGCGTCGAGGTCCTCGGAGACCTTGTAGTGATCGAAGGCGGTGAAGGAGCCCATGTAGTTGTGCAGGATGGTCCGGCCCGGCGAGTAGTGGCGGATGATCTCGCACTGGCGGGCGTTGAAGCGGACGACCTGGTCGGAGGAGAAGCGCTGGAAATCCAGCCGGTGAGACGGGTTCGCCTCGGTGACGGTGAGGTTCGGGAGTTCAGCCTCGTCGAAGGAGGCAAGTTCCATCGACCAGAACACGTTGCCCCAGGCGGCGTTGAGGGCCTCGACGGTGCCGTACCTGGCGGCGAGCCAGCGGCGGAAGGCGGCGAGGGCGGCCGGCGAATAGCTCTCGATCGTGTCGTGGCAGCCGTATTCGTTGTCGGTCTGCCAGGCGGCGACGCCGGGATGATCCCCGAACCGGCGCGCGACCTCGGTGACGATACGGTCGCATTCGAGGGCGTAGGGCTCATGCGAGAAGTCGTAGTGGCGGCGCGAGCCGAAGCGGCGGGGGCGGCCGTCGGCCGTTACGGCGTGCATGTCCGGCATCTCGTCGCAGAGCCACTTCGGCGGGGTGGCCGTTGGCGTGCCGAGAACGACCTTGAGGCCGTGGGCGTGCAGCGTGTCGATGGCGCGGGCAAGCCAGTCGAAGCGATAGTCGCCGCGGGAGGGCTCCAGGCGCGACCAGGCGAACTCACCGATACGGACGAAGAGGATGCCGGCCTCGCGCATGCGCCGGGCGTCCTCGGCCCAGAGGGATTCGGGCCAGTGTTCGGGGTAGTAGCAGACGCCGAGGGTTTGCTGGGTCATGGGGTAGTGCGTTTGGCCGATGTTGGTGTGTTGGCGGACGGGGAGGGCGCGGGGCGCCTGGGTCAGGCGATGACGACCGGGGGGTCGAAGCGGCCTTTGACCGGGACGTCGAGGAGGAAGGTCTGGCCGGCGAAGGGATCGGCTTCGCGGGCGGCGGCGTCCATGCCCTCCCAGGCCGAGGTGACGGCGAGACGGTCGGCGTTCGGGCCGACGAATGCCGGGCACGAAGACTGGGTGGCGGGCACCGGGTGGGAGGCGACGCGGCGGCCATCGGGCGCATAGACGTCGACGGCGCCGCCGCCCCAGCGGGCGTTCCAGAGCAGACCGTCGACGTCGACGACCGCGCCGTCGGGACCGCCGTCGGACACCTTGGTGAAGACCTTGGCGTCGCCGGTGGGAAGGCCGGTCGCCGGGTCGGTCGCGACGCGGAACACCGTCGCCTGCTTGGAGCAGGAGAAATAGGCGTGGGTGCCGTCGGGCGCGAAGGAGATGGCGTTCGGGATGGCGATCGGCGTGTCGGCGAGGAGGCGGCGGATCTCGCCGCCCCGGAACCACCAGATGGCGCCGGTGCCGTCAGCCACGTCCCAGCGCATGGTGGAGAACCAGAGGCTGCCGGAGGGATGGACGCGGCCGTCGTTGGTGCGTGTCGCCTTGTCGTCGGCCAGATGCGGCTTCAGGAGCATGAGCCGGTTGGTCGCGATGTCGCGGACGTGGAGGCCGTTCTCCGCGACGATCAGCTGGCGGTCGCCGTCGATGACGGCGGCGACCGAGGCCACGAAGGGCAGATCGTTGATCGTGGTGCCCGCCCTGTCGAAGCGCCGCTCCAGGAGACGGCGGCCGAGAATGTCGAACCAGAACAGCCTGCCGAGGGTGGGATGGGCCGAAGGCCCCTCCCCCAGGTGGCAGACGACGTCGGAGTAGACGGCGGGCGAGGTCATCAGGCGGCGACCCTTTCGTGGACGGCGTCGTAGGCGGCGACAGCGGAGCGGGCCTTGGCGGCCACGTCGGCGGCGGTGTAGCCGGGACGATAGAGGCTGGAGCCGAGGCCGAAAGCGGTGACGCCCGCGGCGGCGTAGGCGGCAAAGTCGGCGTCGGCGACGCCGCCGACCGCACCGATGACAACGCCCTTGGGCAGCACCGCGGACATGGCGGCGATGCCGGAGGCGCCGAGCACGGAGGCGGGGAAGAACTTCAGGCCGGAGGCGCCGTAGCGCAGGGCCGCGAAGGCCTCGGTGGGCGTGAAGACGCCGGGCATGGTGACCATGCCGAGCTTCACCGCCGTGCGGACGACGTGCTCGTCGACGTTCGGCGAGACGATCAGCCGGCCGCCGACGCTGCCCACGGCCTCGACCTCCTCGGTGGCGAGCACCGTGCCGGCGCCGACGAAGACGTGGTTGGGCAGCCGCTCGACAAGGCGGCCGATCGAGGAGATCGCGTCGGGCGAGTTGAGCGGTACCTCGATCGCCTCGAAGCCGGCGTCCACCAGGGCGTCGCCGATCGGGCCGACCTCGTCGGGCGTGACGCCGCGCAGGATGGCCACGAGGTTGCGCCCGAGGGTGGGCCAGGCGACAGGGGTGTAGAGTGAACTCATGCGTTGGTCCTCATCGGTGGTGCCCCCACCGGCGCAAGCATGGCCCGCGCCCGGAAAGGAAGGTCAGGCCGGAGGTGGCCAGAAACGACGGGCGGCGTGCAGAAGCCCCTTGCGCACCGCGACGTCGGCGTCGACGAGGCGAACGGTTCGGCCGCCCGCCTCGACGGCGGCAGAATACAGGCGCGCGAGCTTTCCGGTAGCGACGAGAATGACAGGTTCGTTGCCATCGAGACCAATGAGCGCCGCGCCCACCTCCGCGCCGATGAGGAGGCCGGAGAGGAGATCGGCGGAGGCTTCCGGCCCGGTGCCGAAGAGGAGGCCGCCAGCGCGGACGGCGAACAGCTTGGCGCCGATCATGCCGGGGTCGGCCAGCGCGCGGGTCAGGCCCTCGCGGAAGGCGGGGCTGTCGGGGTCGCTGGTCGGCTCGGCGTCGCCGATGGAATGGCGCAGGATGGAGTGTCGCGAGAGCAGCGCGAAGAGCTCGCCCGTCATCGCTGTTGTGAAGCCGGTGACGGTGCCGCCGCGCAGCCGCACCCACTTGGCGTGGGTTCCGGGCATGGCAACGAGCCCGGTGGCGTCGGGATGATCGAGGAGGAGGCCGAGGAGCTGGGTCTCCTCGCCGCGCATCACGTCGGGCCGCTCCGGGTTGCGGCGGGCGAGACCGGGGAGGATGCGGGCGTCGATGCCCTCGACGGAGACGACGGTGGCGCGGTCGACCACGGCGTCGAGGCGGGTCGGCACGTCGACGTAGGGCGCTTCGCGCCAGCCCTGGCGGGCGCCGACCATGCCGCAGAGGACGATGGGGAGCGGCCGCGGCAGTGCCTCGACGATGGGGCCGAGGGCAGCGAGGTGGCGGCGCAGGACCGCCTCGAAGCCGTCCTGGTGGAGCGTGTCCATGCCCTCGGCGGAGCGGCGCTCGGCCAGGACGTCCCCGGCGTGGGAGAGCACCCAAACGCGGAGACTGGAGGTGCCCCAGTCGACCGCGAGGTAGGCGGGGGCGGGATTGGCGGGGGCGGTCACCGGCGTGCTCCGGATTCGTGCGAGCGGGGGACGACCTTGCGGGCGAGCGTGGCGGTGCACTCTGTCGGGTTGTTCATCATGGACCCTCGGTGCGGTGGCCTTCGACCAGCCAGAGCTGGTCGGGCCAGCCGGTGGGGAGGCGGAAGCCTGATGTGGCGAGGGCGCGGCCGGAGGCGGTGAGGCCTGCCGGGTCGGCCAAGGGGGACGGGAAGCTCCTGCCGCCGGATGTCGGCAGGGGCGCCCCCTCGGCGAACCGAACGTGGTAGCGGGCCAGAGGATCCAGGCCGGTGAGAGAAACAAGCGCGCCGGATGAGCGCGTGAGGGTTTCCCGCTGGGCGATGGCAGCGATGAAGGACGATCCGTCGGGCGCGTGGACGATGGATCCCAGGTATCCCGGTTCCAGGACGAGGCGCTCGAGGCGGCCGGCGTGGAGGACAGAGCGCCAGCGCTTGTGGAAGGCGATGGCATCGCGGAGGACGGCCTCCTCGTCGGCGGCGAGGGCGCGGAGGTCGAGCTCCAGCCCCATGTGGCCGCCGAAGGCCGCGGTGTAGGCGCGGAAGGCCATCGACAGCCGGCGGCCGGAGGTGTGGCAGGGGGACGGGCCGACGTGGTGTCCGAAGACCTCCGGCGGGAAGAAGACGGACGCCTCGCGGTTCATCCGCCAACGGTCGTGGGCGTCGTTGTTGTCGGAGAGCCAGAAGCGCTGGACATGGGGCAGGATGCCGAAATCGATGCGGCCGCCGCCGGAGGAGCAGCTTTCGATCTCGGTGCCGGGATGGGCGGCACGCAGGCGCTGGAGCAGCGCGTAGAGTGCAGCCGGCTGCTCGGCGGCAACCGGGCGGCCGTCGCGGCCGGCAAGCGTCAGGACGCGGTTCATGTCCCACTTGAAGTAGCCGATGGGGTACTCGGACAGCAGCGCGGACAGCTTGTCGAAGAGGTAGTCGGAGACAGCGGGGTTGGCGATGTCGAGCACCAGCTGGTGGCGGCCGAGAAGCTGCTCGTAGCCGTCGAGGCGGAGCGCCCAGTCCGGGTGGGCGCGAAAGAGGTCGCTGTCGGGGTTGACCATCTCCGGCTCGACCCAGAGGCCGAAGGACATGCCGAGCGCGTGGACGTGGGCGATCAGCGGGTGGAGGCCGTCTGGGAACTTGGCGGGATCGACCCACCAGTCGCCGAGGCCGGCGCGGTCGTCGGCGCGGCTGGGGAACCAGCCGTCGTCGACCACGAAGCGCTCGGCACCGACGGCGGCCGCGCGGCTGGCGAGGTCCTTCAGGGTGTCGACGTCGAGGTCGAAGTAGACCGCTTCCCAGGAGTTGAAGTGCACCGGGCGGGGCGCGGCGGGGCGCGGGTGGACGAGGAGCCGGCGGGCCTCGGCATGGAAGGCGTGGCTGGCGGCGTTGAGGCCGGCTTCGGAGCGGGCCGCGTAAAGCGGCGGAGTCTCCAGCGCCTCGCCGGGGGCGAGGATGGCTTCGCCGGGGAGGTGGAGGACGCCGGCCAGGATGTGGCGCAGGCCGGGAGAGACGTCCTCGGCGATCATGCGCCAGTTGCCGCTCCAGCCGAAGTGGGCGGCGGTGGCGCGGCCGGCGGTCTCGCCGGCGCCGGGGCCGAGGCTGACGAAGCCGGGGAAGGTCTCGTGGCCGGTGCGGCCGAGACGGGATTCCAGCACGCGGGCGCCGCGCGGCCAGGGCTCGGCGGTGCGGTTGACCTCCGAGCACCAGCGGCCGTGCCAGGAGAGGAGCTCCGTGTCGTCGCGCGGGACGGGGATGGCCGGGGCGGCGAGCCACCCGACGGCGAGCGGGCGGTCGCCGTCGTTGGCGAGGCGCGTGCGGGCGGCGAGGACGCCGGTGCCGGAGGCGAGCGACAGGGTGATCCGGAGGGACAGCGCTGCCACGCCGTCCGCGGCCTCGACGATCAGCGCGCCGTCGGCGACCTCGACGGCGGTCGGGGCGAAGCGCGTCGTCCAGCGGCGGGCGGATCCGTCGTCGCCGATCGAGAAGGCCTCCAGGGCGGGCGTGCCGAAATGGCCGTGCGCCGCCTCGGGAAAGAGGGATGCGGCATAGGGGACGTCGAGGCCCGCGTGGCCGACCGGGAAGGCGGACGCGGCGGCCAGCGCGGCGATGTCGTCGTCCGGCGGCAGCGCGGGGCCCCAGTATGCGATGCCCGGGACGCGGCCGGCGGGTCCGGCGACCACGAGGGTGAGGCCGGCAGCGTCGAGGCGGTGGGCGATGAAGGGGGATGCGGTCACGGCGGGTCAGCCCTTAGTGGCGCCGAGGGTCAGGCCGGCGATGAAGTGCTTCTGCATCATGAAGAACATCAGCACCGGCGGCAGTGCGGCCACGATGGAGCCGGCGGAGACCAGATGCCACTGGGCGATCCACTGGCCGTTGAGGGCGTAGAGGCCGGCGGTGACGGGCTGCACGGTGGACGACTGGGCAAGCACCGTGGCCCAGAAGTAGTCGTTCCAGATGAAGGTGAAGACCAGCACGGAAAGCGCTGCAATCGCTGGACGAACGAGCGGCAGGACGACGCGGGTGAAGATCTGCCACTCGCTGACGCCCTCGACGCGGGCGGCCTCGATCAGTTCGAAGGGAAGTGCGCGGATGAAGTTGCGCATGAAGAGCGTGCAGAAGCCGGTCTGGAAGGCGACGTGGAAGAGCACGAGGCCGAGGGTGGTGTCGTAGAGGCCGATGTCGAGCGTCAGGTCGCGCACGGGCACCATCAGGATCTGGAAGGGCACGAAGTTGCCGGCGACGAACATGAAGAAGACGAACAGGTTGCCGCGGAAGCGATAGACCGCCAGCGCGTAGCCGGTGAGGCAGGAGAGCGCGACGGCGCCGATCACGGTCGGGATCGTCACCTTGAAGGAGTTGAGGATGTACTGGCCGATGGGCGAGCGCTCGAAGACGGCGCTGTAGTTGTCGAGAAGGTTGAACTCGGTCGGCCAACCCCAGTAGTTGCCGGCGGCGATGTCGCCCTGGCTGCGGATGGAGGTGAGCATGACGGCCAGAAGCGGCAGCAGCCAGACGACGAGCGCGACGGGCAGCAGCACCTTGTAGCCGACGCGGACGGGAGCGGAGACGCGGGCGATCGGTGTGGGGAACATGTCAGCGCCCTCCCCGCTCGTTGGAAATCATGCGGGTGATGAAGAAGGAGATGTAGACCATCATGATGGCGAAGAGGACGACCGCGATCGCGGCGCCGTAGCCCATCCGGTAGCCGTATTCGGAGAGCGCCTGCTCGTACATGTAGAAGGCGAGCACGCGGCTGGAGCCGTAGGGGCCGCCATCGGTCATGATGGAGACGAGGTCGAAGGAGCGGAGCGCGCCGATCACCGTGACGACCACGGCGATGAAGGTGGCCGGCCTCAGCTGCGGCAGCACCACGTGCCAGAGCATGCGCCAGCCCTTGGCGCCGTCGAGCCGGCCGGCCTCGATCTGGTCGGGCGAGATGGCGTTGAGGCCGGTGAGGTAGAGGATCATGCAGTAGGCCGTCTGCGGCCAGAGGCCGGCGGCGATGATGCCGTAGGTGACGTAGTCCTCGTCGGCGAGGATGGCGATCGGCTTCATGCCGAAGGCCTCGAAGATCATCGCGAGGATGCCGAAGCTCGGATCGTAGAACCAGGCGAAGACGAGGCCGACGACGACCTGGGAAATCACGAAGGGGAAGAAGAAGAGGCTCTTCACCAGGCGGATGCCGAACACGGTCTGGTTCAGGAAAAGCGCGACGAACAGGCCGCCGGGAACGGCGAGCATGTAGAGGAGCAGCCAGACGACGTTGTTCTCCAGGGCCGTGTAGAAGGCCTCGTCGTCGAACAGCTCGACGTAGTTGGCGGCGCCGATGAAGGTCATCGGGCCGAGGCCGTCCCAGTCGTAGAACGAGATCCAGATGCTCTCGAAGATCGGGGCGATGACGTAGACGACGAACATGAACACGCCGGGCGCCAGGAACAGCGCCGGCGCCAGCCACTTCGGGCCGCGCCGTCGGCGGGCGCGCGGGGCGTGGGCGGTGGGAAGGGCGGCGGTGGTCATGGGGGCGTCCGGGGGTGGCTGTGGGGTGTGGGGAGTGAGGAGCGGGGAGGCAGAGCTCATCCTCTGCCCGTCATGGTCCACGCAGGCGGACCAGCCACGCCTTTTTCCGCGACGATGCGCCGACCTCTCGGACACCGCTCCGTGCCGCCGCCACAAAGTCGTGGGTGGTCCGCCTGCGCGGACCGTGACGGCGGAGGGGGTCGGCGGGAGCGGGTGGGAGGGGGCGCGGCGGTCCCCTCCCCGCTTCTCAGGTTACTGGTAGACCTTGGCGCGGACCTTCTCGAGGCGCTCCAGGATCTTGTCCTGGTTGTCGGGCTTCACCATGAACTCCTGGAAGCCTTCCATGCCGGCCTTGGCCATCTCGGCCGGCGCGTCGCGGTCGTAGAACTGGGCGAGCGCGTAGGCCTTGGAGAGCATCTCGAAGCCGGCGGAGAGGAACTTGTCGTCCGGACGGGTCGCACCGGAGTTGACCGGCAGCTGGCCGAGCGTCTTGTTCCATTCCGTCTGAACTTCGGCGGAGGCCACATAGGCCAGGAACTTCCTGGCGTCCTCCTTATTCTTGGCGCCCGCCGGGATGTGCAGCGTGTCGGTCGGCGCATCCTCGGCCATCGGGATGCCCGGGGTGATCTCGGGGAACTGCATGAAGCCGATCTGCTCGGGCTTCAGGCCGCCCTTCAGGAAGAGGTCGACCGCGAAGTTGCCCATCAGGTACATGGCGGCTTCGCCGTTGACGAAGAAGGGCACGGCCTCCTGCCAGTCGTAGGCGGCGTGGTTCTCCAGGAAGTAGCCCGGCTTGACCAGTTCGCCCCAGGTGTCGAACACGGCCTTCACCTTCGGGTCGGTGTAGGGCACCTTGCCGGCGGTGAGGTCCATGTGGAACTCGTAGCCGTTGACGCGCAGGTTCATGTAGTCGAACCAGCCGCCGGTGGGCCACAGGGCCTTGGAGCCGATGGCGATCGGCTGGACGCCGGCTTCCTTCAGCTTGGCGCAGGCCGCCACGAGTTCGGCCCAGGTCTTCGGCACGGCGATGCCGTTCTTCTCGAAGATGTCGACCCGGTAGTAGATGCCCCACTGATAGTAGGTATAGGGCACGCCCCACTTCTTGCCGTCGATCGTCATCGAGGAGGCGGCCGACTTCAGCTGCTCGTCGAGGCCGTTGGCGGTCCAGACGTCGGTGACGTCCTCGAACAGGCCGGCGTTGACGAAGGGCGCCATGCGGTTGCCGGCGTACCAGGCGGCGACATCCGGGGGATCGGCGGTCAGGAAGTTGCGGATCGAGGTCTTGTAGCCCTCGTGGTCGAACTCGTTCCACTTGACCTCGACGTCGGGGTGCTTGGCCTTGAAGCCTTCGATGACCTTCTCGAAGGCCGCCTTGGGCGCCGGGTCCGACATGTCGGTGTTGATGACGAGGGTGCCGGCGAATGCCGACGTGGCGAGGCCGAGGGCCGTGGCCATCGCGGCCAGCAGCCCAGCTGTCTTGAACTTCATTTCTTTCCTCCCGCGCCGCCTCGGGGGCGGCTTCTTGCTCTGGCGCGGCCGGGTGGTTCCTCCTCCCCGGCGACACGGGCATGCAGCGTCGAAACCGGCGCAAGCGAGTACGAAGCCCGCTTGACTTGCAGTTCCATTCAATGGAACTTAGTTCCGACTGTTGAAAACGTACGTGAGATAGCGTAGGTCTGTCAACACCAGAACGGCACACTTTGTTGTCGAAATGGACGAGGAACGTGCGGTGTCGCTCAGCGAAGACCTAAAAAGCGAAGAAAACGAAAGCTCTAGCGAACTGGACCTGACCAGCCCGATCAGCCGCGCCTTCCATGTGCTGGACGTGGTGGCGGGGTTTGGAGGACCGGCGCGCTTCGCCGATGTGCAAAAGGCCTCCCCACTGCCGAAGGCCACCCTGTCGCGCATGCTGCGGCAGCTGGAAGGGGAAGGCATGCTGATCTTCGACGAGGGCAGCCAGCGCTACCGGCTCGGCCTCCGGCTGATCCGGCTGGCCCATGCGGCCTGGGAGAGCGCGAGCCTGGTGGAGGTGGCGCGCCCGGTGATCGACGCGCTTGCCGAGCGGTTCGGGATGACGGTGCACCTGGCCTGCCTGGATGCGTTCCAGGTGCTCTACCTGGACAAGCGGGTGCCGCGGCCGATCATCCGCATGTTCTCTTCGCCCGGCCGGATCGGGCCGGCCTATTGCACCGGCGTCGGCAAGGCGATGCTTGCCTTCCTGCCGGACAGGGACCGCGAGGAGGCGATCGCCCGGCAGAGCTTCACGCGCCACACGCCGCACACCCTGACGACGCCGGAGGCGCTGAGGGCGGTGCTCGCAACGATCCGCGAGCGCGGCTTCGCCTTCGACGACGAGGAGCACGAGAACACGATCATCTGCGTGGCAGTGCCGATCCTGGCGCCCGGCGGCGCGGTGCTCGGCGCTCTTTCGGTGACGACGACGACCCATGTGAGTTCGCTGGACGCGCTGGCGGCGATGGCCCCGGTGCTGAAAGGCGCGGCGGCGGACATCGCGACGGCCGCCAGGATGCAGATGCTGGGATGAACGACGCCCGACAGAGGCGTCCGGACACGAACAAGGGAGGATGACGATGGCGAGCGTGGAACTCAGCCGCGTGGCGAAGACCTTCGGGCCGGTGCCCGTGATCCACGGGGTGGACCTTTCGATCGAGCACGGGGAGTTCACCGTGTTCGTGGGGCCTTCCGGATGCGGGAAATCGACCTTGCTCAGGATGATCGCCGGACTGGAGGAGGTCTCGTCCGGCGACCTCAAGATCGGCGGCGAGCGGGTCAACGACGTGGAGCCCTCCGAGCGGGGGGTGGCCATGGTGTTCCAGTCCTACGCCCTCTACCCGCACATGACGGTGGCGGAGAACATGGGCTTCGGCCTCAGGATGACCGGCACGCCGCGCGCGGAGATCGAGACCCGCGTCAACGCGGCCGCCGAGATCCTGCAGTTGGGGGCGCTGATGAAGCGCAAGCCGAGCCAGCTTTCCGGCGGGCAGCGCCAGCGGGTGGCGATCGGACGGGCGATCGTGCGGAACCCGAAGGTGTTCCTGTTCGACGAGCCGCTCTCCAACCTGGACGCGGAGCTGCGGGTGGCGATGCGGGTGGAGATCGCCAAGCTGCACCAGGAGCTCGGCAACACGATGATCTACGTGACGCACGACCAGACGGAGGCGATGACGCTGGCCGACAAGATCGTGGTGCTGCGCGCCGGCAAGGTGGAACAGGTTGGCTCGCCCATGACGCTCTACGACGACCCGGACAACGTGTTCGTGGCCGGCTTCATCGGCTCGCCGAAGATGAACTTCCTGGCCGCCACGGCGGTGGAAGGCGGCGACGGGCGGCAGGTGCGGCTTGGCGATACCGTTGTCTCGCTGCCGCTCGTGCGCGATCGGGCCGTGCCGGGCGCGGCCCTCACGATCGGCATCCGGCCGGAGCATTTCGACCGCGGCCGGGCGGCCGACCTGCGCCTGCCAGTGACGGTTGACGTAGTGGAGCACCTCGGCGGCACCAACTACATCTACGGCCGCACGCCGGGTGGAGAGAGCGTGGTGGTGGAGAAGCGCGACGGAGTGATGGCGCGCCCGGGCGAGCGGGTGGAGGTGTCGTTCGCGCTGGACGACCTACGCGCCTTCGGGGGCGACGGGCTGCGGCTGCGGTGAGGCGGGGCGACGGGGGAGCGGACAGCCGACGTTCGCCGGCCGTCCGCGGCTCGTTCAGTCGCCGACCGGTTCGCTGGAAATGCTGAACTCATCCGGCGATGCCGCTGCCAATTCGTCAAAGCTGATCCGACCGTCCGTCATCGCCCGGATAAGCGCCGGACATACGACGATCGCCGTGCTGCCCGTCGGCACGCCGAAGAACTTCGCGTCTTCCGCTTCGGCGGTCTTGCCCTCGTTGCGCTCGATGCAATCCTTAATGGCCCGGTCGCGGAGAGTCGGACTTTCGGAGAAGCCGCCCCGGACGAGTTCGTATTGCTGCCGCGTGACCTTTTCGGTGCAGGAGGCGAGCCCGGCCGCGAGGATGACGGGGACGATCCATAAACGTTTGGACTGGCGGCGAGCCGCTTGATGTATCGCGTTTGCCGACATCAGCCGCCCCTCAACACGTTGGACACGTTCGCCGGAATACGATCGGTGATCATGATGTCTTCGGGCGTGATCTTCTTGCGTGCGATGCCCTGTACCAGGCGTGTGCAGAGGACTTCCAACACCTGATCCTTCGGGGCGCCGGTCAGGTAGGCCAGGTAAGGCTCTCTGGCGACCTCGCGCATCGTCCAGTCGTCCATGCACTGGCCAATCGCCAGCTTGATCATGGACGGGCTCTCGGACGCGACGTTCTGAAAGAATTCGAGCTCCTGGCGTTCCTGCTCGCGGCAACCCGCAAGCGCGAGCAGCACCAGCGGCGCTGCCATGACCCTACGCAACACACTCATCGTAAGAAACCTCCACTCATAAACGAGGGATGATTCTCACATTTATCAATTCTGCGCAATCAGAGGTTAAAAAGGTTGATACATGCCAACCGGCCTAAATGCCGGCGGGGCGGTTCCGCGCGGATGACGGCGGTGAGGCTGGCGCCCCGCTCCGGGGAGGAGCGGGGCGGTTTCTGCGATCAGGCGCGGCGATCGCGCGGGTTGATCTGGTCCGAGCGGGTATCCTCGACCTCGACCTCCGTGCGGCGGACCGTGTCGGAGACGGTCTCTGTGGTCTCTCCGGCTTCCTTGCGCAGGCGAAGCTCCTCGCGGACACGCGCGTCCTTGGAGATGACGGCCTCTTCGGAATGCTCTTCCAGCTCGACGGTGCGCTCGCGGAAGAGATCGTCGCCTGATGTGGCGGCCCGGTCGACGGGACGGCGCTCGATGTCGACGCGCTCGTTGCGCAGGGTCACGTTCTCGGAGACGGGCTCCTCGACGACGTAGGAGCGGACGCGGACGCGGCCGTGGCTGACGTCGCGCTTGCCGACGCGAAGGCGCTCCTCGACGATCGGGATGCTCTCGTCGCGGCCGGTCAGGTCGGTGTCGCGGTCGGAGACGGTGGTATCACGGCCCGTGACGTCCGAGTCGCGGCCGGAATAGCCGGTTGTGCGGTCGTAGTCGGGCTCGAGGCCAGCGGCGTCCATGCCGGTGCGTCCAGTGTATCCGGTGTCGCCAACGGACGAAACGCTGCGGGTGGAGCCGATGGTGCTCTCACCGTAGGTCCGGTTGGCGTCCGGGTTGAGGTCGGCGTAGCTCGTCGAGCGGTCCTCCTCGTAGCCGGACCAGCCTTCGGAGCGCCAGGACTGCTCGCGTTCGCCGATGTCGATGGAGCCTTCGTCGTCGAGGATGTCGATGGCGCGGTCATAGCTGGCCGCATCGACGGTGGCGCTGACGAGGTAGCCGCCGCGGCGCAGGCCCTCGGCATAGCTGTGGCGGTCCTCGTCGGGGATGAAGAGGTCGGCGAGCATGTCGAGGAAGCCGCGGCTCTCACGCGGTTCGGTCGTGGCGGTGGTGCTGGCCGTGTTCGAGGTACCCTCGGTCAGGCGGACCTGGGACTGCGGGATGCCGGAGGCGACGAGGCGCTCGACAGCGCGGGAGGCGTCGTCGCGGGTCTCGAAGTAAGCGGTGACGACACGGGTGCCGCCGGTGGGATTGTCGATGCCATAGGCCATGGTGCTGCCCTCGCTTGTTGTCAGGTTTCGTCGTCCGCAGGCAGGCGCTCCACGTCGGCCCGCATCCTGCGGAGCGACACGAGGACCTCGACGGCCTCGGCCGTCCGCCGCCGGCGAATGCGGATCTCCTCGGTGAGGACGAGCCGCTTCTCCACAACGAGTACCTCCTCCACCACGGGGATGACGGTGACGTCGCCCTCCGTGCGGATGGCTGGCGCTTCGGTGACGATCCGGTCCATGGGGACGCGGTCGATTTCCACGGCTTCCCCTTCCAGGGTGGCGCCGACGGTTTCCTCGACGGTGTCGGCGACGGTGCGGACCCGTACCCGGCCGGTGACGACCTCCCGCTTTTCGATCCGCGCCTCTTCTTCGGCAAGCCGAAGCAACCGCTCGTCGGATTCGGGTTCAGGACTGGTCATTTCGTCTCTCGGCAAGGCCTCGTTGTCTGCGATCAACCGCAGCAACGAGTGTTCGTTCCCGCCGAGGGGGCAACAACATTTTGCTTGTTTTCGGGAAATACATGGAACCCGGCAGCTCCGCCTGGAGCCTGTGCTGGGCATTGATGGATCGACTGGGCGATCTGCGGTTGTGATGACGGGCCGCGACGCGCGGAGACCGGTCAGCCGAGTTCGAAGGTGGTGATGCCGAAGACGCGCGCGAGACCGATGGCGGACGCCCTGCCCTTGACCATCCGCGCGGTCTCGAAGGCGGGCGACAGGCCCAGTGCAACGGCGAGCGCGGCAGCTGCGTTGTTGGGTTCCGGGCAGTCGAGGCTGACGGACTGGCCGGGGATGCGGGCGAGGAGGGCGGCGGCGAGGCGCTGGGCCTTGCCGGGCGTGTCGGCGAACAGCGGGCCGATCTTGTAGCCGTCGCGGCAGGGCCTGATCACCGCGTAGCCGCAGATCTCGTTCTGCGGGCCGCGGATCAGTTCGGCGTGGTGGCCGGGCGCCGACAGCCAACAGCGCAGGAAGGCCGGGCGGGCAGCGCCGAACAGCGCCGCGTCGTAGGCGAGGAGATCGTCGACATCGGCAGCCGTGGCGGGGTGCAGCGTCGAACGGATGCCGCGGAGCCGGTGCGCCGGCCGTTCCGGAAGGGCCGCGTGAGCCGGTTCGAGCCGGGCACGGCCGGTGTAGCGGATGTTGCGGTGGATATAGGTGAAACCGGAGCGGCGGTAGTTGTCCTGCTGGGCGACGACGCCGTCGAGCCCGATCGACCGCTCGCCGGCGTGGGCGATGGCGGCTTCCCAGAGGGCGTATCCGTAGCCGCGTCCGCGCATGTCCGGGCGGCAGATGTAGAGACCGAGGAAGGCCTGGCGGTCGTCGTAGCGGACGATCGAAATGCCGGCGCAGAGCGCGCCGGAGGCGTCGAAGCCTCCGAGGAAGCCCTCGGCGTCGGCGGCGAAGAAGCAGCGGGCGTCGTGGAGGCCGGGGTTCCAGCCCTCGGCGGCCGCCCAATCGATCAGAGTCTCCAGTTCGCCGAGCGAAAGGGGGCGGATCGCGCGGAGCGACATGGGTCAGCCCGGCGGCGCGAAGGAGGCGAGCAGCCCGATGTAGGGCTTGGGCACCGCCGGGGCGTAGGTGCCGCGCTTGGATGTGCGGCGGCGGAGCCGACCGAGGCCCTCGGCGACGGTGACGGCGGCGGTGACGCCGTCCACGACCGGGACGCCGAAGGTTTGCTGGAGCCGATCGGCGAGGTCTGCCATGCCGGCACAGCCGAGCACGATGGCCTCCGCCCCGGCCGCCAGCGCCTTGGCGATCTCCGCTTCGATGCGGGCGGAGGCGTCGGAGGCGGGGTCCTCCAGCGCAAGGACCGGGATGTCGGCGGCGTAGACGGTGACGCGGCCTGAAAGGCCGTAGCGGTGGACGAGTTCGGTGAGGGGCACGATCGCGCGGGCCATGGTGGTGACGACCGCGATCCGCTTGGCGAGCGGTGACGTCATCAGCAAGGCGGCCTCGCAGATGCCGAGCACCGGGATGCCGACCCGGCATCGGGCGGCCTCCACGCCGGTGTCGTCGAAGCAGGCGACGATGAAGGCCTCGAAACCCTCCGCCTCGGCGGCGGCGGCGGCCTCGATCACGGCCGGGACGGCGAAGGCCTCGTCGTAGTAGCCCTCGATGGAGACCGGGCCCATGGCCGCGGTGCGGGCGACGACTTCCGTGTCCGGTGCGGCGACGCCGAGTGCGGCTTTGAGGCCGGTTTCGGTCATCGAAGCGGTGGTGTTGGGATTGAAGAGCAGGATCCTCACACTGCACCTGCCCTGGCGCGACGGCGGTTGACCAGGACGATCGCGCCGAGGGCGATCAGGATCACCAGGAAGGAAAAGCCGGTGGTGACCGTGCCGAGGGCGTAGAGAACCGGCGTGGTGACGTTGGTGGTCATGCCGTAGATCTCCAGCGGCAGGGTGTTGAAGGAGCCGGAGGTCATCAGGGTGCGGGCGAACTCGTCGTAGGAAAGCGAGAAGCCGAACAGGCCGACGCCGACAAGCGGGGGCGTGATCATCGGCAGGACGACGTGGGCGAAGGTTTGCCAGGCGCTGGCGCCGAGGTCGCGCGCGGCCTCCTCGTAGGCGGGCGAGAAGCGGTTGAACACGGCGAACATGATCAACAGGCCGAAGGGCAGCGTCCAGGTGAGGTGAGCGCCGAAAGCGGACGTGTACCACTGGGGCCGGAACCCGGTGACCTGGAACAGGAGGCCGATGCCGAGCGAGACCAGGATCGACGGCACGACCAGGCTGGCAACGGCCAGATAGAAGAGCGCGCCGGAGCCGGCGAAGCGGCGACGGAAGGCGAGGCCGCCGAGGAGCGAGACGACGACGGTGGTGAGCATCACCATCACCCCGAGGGTGAGCGAGCGGGTAAAGGCGCCGCCGAAGTCGCCGACCGCCTGCTGCTCGAAGAGGTTGGCGAACCAGCGCAGCGACGTGCCGTTCATCGGGAAGGTCAGGCCGCCGTCCGGTCCCTGGAAGGACAGGATGACGATGGTGGAGAGCGGCCCATAGAGGAAGAGCACGAAGAGGCAGAAGAAGGCCGCGAGGATGTAGAAGCCGGGGCCGCGGTGTTCGGAGAGCATGGCTCAGAGCTCCTTGCGGATGTCGACGATCCGGAGGATCCCGGCGACGATGATGAGAACCACGGCGAGCAGGACGACCGCGTTGGCCGCCGCGGCGGGATACTGCAACAGCGACATCTGGTTGGCCATCATCAGGCCGATCGAGGCCGACTGGCCGCCGGACATGAAGCGCACGGTGATGAAGTCGCCCATCACCAGGGTGACGACGAAGATCGAGCCGATGGCGATGCCCGGCTTGGCGAGCGGCAGGATGACGTTCGTGAGGATCTGGAAGCCGGAGGCGCCGGCGTCGCGGGCGGCCTCGATCAGGGCGCGGTCGATCCGCATCAAGGTGTTGAAGATCGGGGTGACCATGAAGAGCGTGTAGAGGTGCACCATGGCCAGCACCACGGCGAACTCGGAGAAGAGCAGGAACTCCAGCGGCTCCGCAACGATGCCGGCCTCCACCAGAGCGGAGTTGAGCAGCCCGTTGCGGCCGAGGAACGGGATCCAGGAGATCATGCGGATGATGTTGGAGGTGAGGAAGGGCACCGTGCAGACGAGGAAGAGCACCAACTGCATGGCCGTGGTGCGGATGTGGAAGGCCAGGAAATAGGCCACCCAGAAGCCGACGAAGAGGGTGATCGCCCAGACGATGACCGCGAACTTCAGGGTGTTGAGGTAGGTCTTCCAGGTGACCCAGGAAAACAGGGTCTCCTCGTAGTTGAAGGTGACGAAATCGGGGTAGATGCGGATCGAGTCGTAGTCCCAGAAGCTCACCATCAGGATGGTGAGGAGCGGCACCAGCAGGAAGACGCCCAGGATGAGGGCGAGCGGGGCCGCCTGGAGATACGGGGCGAGACGGGCGGTGAGGGTCATGGGCTCGTCGGTCCGCGGGGGATGGGTGGGCCGACCCTGGCGGTGGTGGCACCGCCAGGGTCGAGAGCGCAAGGTTCAGATCCGGCGCCTCAGGCGGCGATGAACTCGTTCCAGCGGCGGACCATGTAGCGGTCCTCGTCCATGACCGAGTTCCAGCAGGCGACGGCGCCCATGCGGGCTTCGAAGGAGCCGCCGTCGCGGACGGAGCCGGCCTTCTCCATGACCTTGCCTTCGGGGGACATGATGTCCTTCTCGGCGGGCTTGCCTTCCATCCAGAAAGCCCACTCGTAGGGCTCCATGAACTGCTTGGCGGTGTCGAGACAGGCCGAGTAGTAGCCCTGGCGGTTGAGGTAGGCGCCGACCCAGCCGGACATGTACCAGTTGATGTACTCGTAGGCGGCTTCCAGTTCGAGGCCGGAGAGGTGCTTGGCGATGCCGAGACCGCCACCCCAGGCGCGGTAGCCTTCCTCGAGCGGCTGGTAGACGCACGGGATGCCCTTGGAGCGGACGGCCGCGACGGCCGGCGACCACATGGACTGGATGACGACTTCGCCGGAGGCCATCAGGTTGACGGACTCGTCGAAGGACTTCCAGAAGGCGCGGAACTGGCCGGCCTTCTTGGTCTCGATCAGGAAGTCGATCGTCTTGTCGATCTCTTCCTTGGTCATGTTGCCCTTGTCGGCGTATTTGATCTGGCCGGCGGACTCCATGATCATCGCGGCGTCCATGATGCCGATGGACGGGATGTTCAGGATCGAGGTCTTGCCCTTGAAGGCCGGATCCAGGATGTCCTTCCAGTTCTTGATCGGGCGGCCGACGAGGTCCGGACGGATGCCGAGGGTGTCGGCGTTGTAGATCGTCGGGATCATGGTGAGCCAGTTGGTCGGCTCCTTGGCGAACTCGACCGAGTCGGCGGCGGTGACGAAGCCGACGGTGTGCGGGGCGGTGCCCTGCGCGATGGTGCTCTCCGGCGTCAGCTTGCCGGTGACGAAGAGCGGGACCAGCTTGTCGAAGTACTTCATCTTCGACACGTCGAGCGGCTGCATGACGCCGGCCGGGAAGACCTTCTTACAAATCCAGTATTCGATGTCGGCGATGTCGAACGAGTCCGGCTGGGTGACGGCGCGCTGGGCGACGGCGTCGGAATCGAGCGCAGTCATCTGCAGCGTGAAGCCGAGGTCTTCCTTGCACTTGTCGGCGATGGCGTTGATGTTCGACACGCCGGTGCCGAACTGGCGCAGCGTGACGTCCTTGATGTTCTGCGCCCAGATGGTCGGGAAGCCGGTGATGGCGCCCGAACCGGCGGCGAGGCCGGCGGCGGCGGCGCCTGTCTTCAAGAGATCGCGACGCGAGATGCCCTTGGTCCCCGTCGGCTTGGTGGTGTCTGTCATCGTTATTCCCCTGTTCTCTCTTCTTTGGCCCGAAGGCCTCCCCCAGAAGGTCAGGCGAGCACGTGGACGTGCTCGCGCGACCACGACAACGGAACCGCCTCGCCAACCGAGAGCGGCGCCCGGAAGAATTCCGCCTCGTCGACCGAGACGGAAAATTCGTCGATGCCCGGCGCCGCTACGGCGACCTGGACAGTCGATCCGCGGTACTCGACAGCCGAAACGAGGCCGGTGAAGCCGAAGCCCGGCTCGCCGTCGCCGAGGCGGACCTTGTCGGAGCGGACGGCGATGGCGACCGGCGCGCCGGCCTCGCGGACGGCCGGGGCCAGGAAGGAGGCGCCGCCAACGACCTCGAAGCGGGTGGTCCCCTCCCCGCCGCCGGCGGCGCGGCCCTCGATGACGTTGTGCTCGCCCATGAAGCGGGCGACGAAGGCGGTAGCCGGCCGGTTGAACACCTCGCGCGGGTGGGCGGCCTGCTCGATGCGGCCGCCGCTCATCACGACGACGACGTCGGCGAGGGCCATCGCCTCTTCCTGGGAGTGAGTGACGTGGATGAAGGTGATGCCGAGGCTCGCCTGCAGCTTCTTCAGTTCGGCACGCATGCGCACCTTGAGGAAGGGATCGAGGGCGGAGAGCGGTTCGTCGAGGAGCAGCGCCTGCGGATCGGTGATCAAGGCGCGGGCCAGCGCGACGCGCTGCTGCTGGCCGCCGGAGAGCTGGGCCGGGCGGCGGGCGGCGTAGGGCTCCATCTCCATGACGCGGAGCATGGCGAGCGCCTTGTCGCGGCGCTCCGCCTTCTCCATGCCCTTCATCTTGAGGGAGAAGGCGACGTTGTCGACGAGGTCGAGGTGGGGAAAGAGCGCGTAGCTCTGGAACATCATGGCCGTGCCGCGGCGGGCGGGCGGCAGGTCGTTGATGACGGTGTTGCCGAGCAGGATGTCGCCGTCGGATACGCTTTCGTGGCCGGCGATCATGCGCAAGGTGGAGGTCTTGCCGCAGCCGGACGGGCCAAGCAGGCAGCAGTAGGTGCCGGCCTTGATCTTCAGGCTGATGGCGTCTACCGCGGTGGTGACGCCATAGCGCTTGGTGACGGACGCCAGTTCGATGTCGGCTGCCTTCGACATGCGATCTCCCCAGGGCATGACAGCCATGGGATGAGCAATGGGCGTGCCAGTCGTCCCGCCGCGGTCCAAGCCTTTGCAAGCTCAACGAATTCGACACAGGGGCTGCGGTACGGCGGGCGTCGCTGCAAGGCGATGCGCCTATAAAAGAGGCGGTTGCACACGGAAAGACCTGGTTTTGTATACAATTATGCGCTGGTCCGGCGCACAACGGACTTTGCCGGCAAGCCGCGGGCGGGCTAGGCTGATGGTCAAGGCAATCGCTGACAGAGGCCATGAGCACACCGACCCGGACCGAGCCCATCCCACGAACCGGCACCCGCGCCGGCGAGATCCGCGACCAGTTGCACGACGCGATCGTGGACCGGCGGCTGACGCCGGGGACGAAGCTGGTGGAAGACGAGATCGGCGCGACCTTTTCAGCCAGCCGCACCGTGGTGCGCGCGGCGCTGCAGGCACTCGCCTTCGACGGGATCGTGACGCTGGAACCGAACCGCGGCGCTTCGGTGTCGAAGCCGTCGCCGGAGGTGGCGCGTCAGGTGTTCGACGCGCGGCGGATGATCGAGCCGGGGCTGGCGCTGGCGGCGGCGGCGCGGATCACCGCGGCGGACGTGGCGATGCTGGAGCAGCACCTGGCGACGGAAGCTGAGGCGATCGCGGCGCGGGGACCGAGCGCCCGTCGGGCGGAGATCCACGCTTCGGGCGAACTGCACCTGTCGATCGCGGCGATCGCCGGAAACGAGATCCTGTCGCGGTTCCTGCGCGAGCTGGTGGCCCGATCGTCGCTGGTGATCGCGCTCTACGGCCGCAGCGGCGCGTCGAGCTGCGCGCGCGACGAGCACGGACGCATCGTGGCCGCGCTGGCGAGCGGGAACGGGCGGGCGGCGGCGGAGCTGATGCGGCACCACATCGACCACATCGAGGCGGACCTGGACTACCAGCCCGCGGGCGAGGCGAGCATCCGCGACCTGCTCAAGCTCTAGACCGGGCGCGAAGCCGAGGCTGAAGGAGCGGCTTCAACAGCTCCAGGCCGAATAGCACGGCCAGCCCGGCGCCGAGAGCGACGGCCAGGCCTTGCAGCGACAAGGGGGCGAAGCCGAAGAGGTCGCGCACCGCGGGCACCGCGAGGGCGACGGCAAGCATCCCGGCGTTGGCGAGGAGCACGTAGACCAGCGCGCGGTTCGGACGCAAGACCGCGGCGCGCAGAGACGCGCCGAAGGAGCGGTTGACCAGGATGAGCGCCACCAGCGTGGCGATCAGGCTGGCGAAGGTGAGCGCGCGGACCTCGTCGACGGCCGTGTCGCGGGAAAGCGCGGCAAGGTAGACCGCGGCGACGACGGCGAAGGCCACCGCCCCCTGCAGGATGCTCCAGACGACCAGCGCGGCGGAGAAGAGCGGTTCGTCGCGGGCGCGGGGCGGGCGGCGCATGACGTCGTCCTCCTCGCGCTCGGCCTCGAAGACGAGGGAGCAGACGGGGTCGATCACCATCTCCAGGAAGGCGATGTGGACCGGGCCGAACAGGATCGGCAGGCCGAAGGCGAGCGGCAGCAACGACAGACCGGCGATCGGGACGTGAACGGCGAAGATGAAGCCCATCGCCTTGCGCAGGTTGTCGTAGATGCGGCGGCCGAGCCGGATCGCCTTGACGATGGAGCCGAAGTCGTCGTCGAGGAGGACGATGGCGGAGGCCTCACGGGCGACGTCCGTGCCGCGGCCGCCCATGGCGATGCCGATGTGCGCGGCCTTCAGCGATGGCGCGTCGTTGACGCCGTCGCCGGTCATGGCGACGGTTTCGCCGACGGCCTTCAGCGCCTCGACGATCCGCAGCTTCTGCTCGGGCATGATGCGGGCGAAGATGGTGGCGCCGCGGGCGTGGGCGACGAGCTCCGGCTCCGACATGGCGTCCAGCTCGGAGCCGGTCAGCACTTCACCGGCGCCGATGCCGGCCTTGCAGGCGATGGCGCTGGCGGTGACGGGGTAGTCGCCGGTGATCATGGCGACGCGAATGCCGGCCGAGCGGCACTCGGCCACCGCCGCCGGCACGCTGGCGCGCAAGCCGTCGGCGAGGCCGACCAGGCCAAGGAAGCTGAAGGCGAAGCCGGCGGGCCCTTCGGGGAAGGGCTCGGCGGACCAGGCGGCGCGGGCGACGCCGAGGACGCGCAAGCCCTCGCCGGCCATGGCGCCGACGGCAGCCTCCAGGGCAGCGGCGGCGGCGGGATCGAGGCGGCAGAGCCGGGCGATCGCCTCCGGCGCACCTTTGGCGGCGACAAGGAAGCCGTCGCGGCCCGCCTCGCGCCAGACCTGGGTGACGGCGAGGAGATCGGGGCGCAGGCCGTATTCGGCGGCCACCGTCCAGTCCGGGCCGGGCCAGGCGCCCTCCCCCGCCCAGCGGCCTCGGCCAAGGTCGTGGAAGGCGCGCTCCATGGGGTCGTAGGGATCGCGGGCGCAGGCGAGCACGCCGGTGCGGAGGAGTTCGTCGAAGGCGTGAGGGAGGACCGCGGTGTCCTGCACGTCGACGGCCAAGCTTTCGCCGGAGGGAAGGCGGAGCTCGGCGATAGCCATGCGGTTTTCGGTGAGGGTGCCCGTCTTGTCGGTGCAGAGCACGGTGGCGGCGCCGAGCGTTTCGATGGCGGCGGCACGGCGGGTGAGCACGCGCGCCTGGGAGATGCGCCATGCGCCCATCGCCATGAAGACGGTGAGCACGAGGGGAAACTCCTCGGGCATCATCGACATGCCGAGGGCGATGCCGGCGAGGATGGCGTCGAGCCAGCCGCCGCGCAGCATGCCGTAGAGGAGGACCGCGGTGAGGCTGACGAGGGCGCCGGCGGCTGCGAAGATGCGGACGAGACGGCGGGTCTGCGCCTGGAGGCGAGGCGGCTCGGTCTCCAGCGCGCCGAGGCTCTGGCCGATGCGCCCGATCTCGCTCGTCGCGCCGGTGGCGGTGACGGACGCGATGCCGCGGCCGCGGACGACGAGCGCGCCTGAGTAGACGGTGGGCAGGCCGTCGCCGCCGGGACGGCCGTCGGCGGAGGCGGGGGCCTCGGCCGCGGGCACCTTGCGGACGGGCACGGATTCGCCGGTGAGGAGCGACTCGTCGGCCTCCAGGTCGTGTGCCTCCACCAGAAGCGCGTCGGCGGGGACGCGGTCGCCCTCGGCCAGCACGAGGAGGTCGCCGCGGACGACCTCGCGGCCGGCGATGCGGCGGCGGACGCCGTCGCGGATGACGAGGGCGCGGGGGCTGGTGAGATCGCGCAGCGCTTCCAGCACCCGTTCGGTGCGGCTCTCCTGGACCACGGTGATGGCGACGGAGAGCGTGGCGAAGGCGACCAGGATCAGGGCCTCCTTGAGATCGCCCAGGAGGAGGTAGACGAGGCCGCCGCCGAGGAGCAGCGCCAGCATCGGCTCGCGGACGACCTCGCCCAGGATGCGCAGGGTGGTGCGACGGTCCGGACGCGGCAGCTCGTTGTAGCCGTCCGTCCGCAGGCGTTCGGCGGCCTCGGCGGTCGTCAGACCGACGTGCGGCAGTCCGGTGAGCGGGGGGACGGACATCGGCTTGGTTCCGGACGCAACGGGGACGGTGGGGACAAGACGTAGCCGATTTCGGTCGCAAGCAGCATGACCAAGCGCAAACGGAGCCGGCGGCTGAACGAAATGCACCCCAAGAGGTGTCATCGGCGCCTTCTGCAGCGCCGGGTGGAGCCGTTTTCGTTGTCGATAAAGATGTCTTAGCAGTTTTCCTGATATTCTGCTCATTGAATACATTTGCCCAGCGCAGACTGGGGACCCGGGAGGACCGCGGGATGGCGCGTTTCGTCAGCGTCTTCGTGTCGGAGTACCGCCAGCGACTGGTGTCGACCCTGGTGTGGTGCCTGGCTTTTGCCGGGTCGCTGCTGCTTTTCACGGCCATCGGCCTGCAGGCTGCCAGCCAGGCGATGCGAGCCGGCGCGGACAACAATCTTGCCGAAGTGGTCCGGCTGAGGACGAACGCGATCGCCGCTTTCGACATGCTGGAGCGCGAGGTCACGGCCGAGCCCTGCTCGCCGGACTTCCAGGCTCAGCTGCGCCGGATCGCCTTCCTGCCGGACGGGCTGAACGAGTTTCTCTACGCACCCCAGGGTGTCGCCCGCTGCTCGACGAGCCTGCCGACCTTTCCCACGCCCGTGCCGCTGGACCGGCTGGACGCCTCGGAAGACGGCCTCAAGGGCAGCGGAATGTGGCTGGACCTGCCGCTGGACTTCATCGGCCTGCCCGGCCTGACGGGGACGATCCTCGCGCGCGGCGATTTCGCGGTGGTGATCCCGTCGATTCAACTGAAGCCTCCGCTGCTGCCCTGGTACGCGATGGAGGCGGTAACCTTCACGGATGAAGGCGACACACGCCATCGCAGCGGGACCGAAGAGCTGCACGAGCATCTCCTCAGCAATCTCGGTTGGTCGGCACTCGCGGAAGGACACCTGCATGAGCTCGTCTGCGAGGAAACCGGCCGCGAATGCATCGCGGTGGACGCCCATCTCTCGGACATCGTCCGCTATAACGTTGCACCGATCGCGACGGCGGTTCTATTCGCCCTGCTGCTGGCCAGCTGGCTACAGCGTTTCGCCAGCGATGCGCTGCAGCGCTACTGGTCGTTCGAAGCGCGGTTCCGCCGCCATCTCAACGCGGACAGCGTGGTCTGCGCCTACCAGCCGATCATGGAGACGGCGACCGGGCGGATCACCGCCTGTGAGGTGCTGGCCCGCTGGCGCGACCTGGACGACCGGCTCGTCTTTCCGGACCGGTTCATTCCGCTGGTGGAGGCGAACGGACTGACGCTGACGTTCACCGACCTCCTGGTGCGGCGGGCCTTCACCGAGCTCGATGCACTGGTGCCGCCGGGGGACGTGCTGCAGGTCAACTTCAATGTGTTTCCCTGCGACCTCGACCCGGAGGTGCTGATCCTGCTGTTCGAGCCGTTCCTGGCGCAACGCGATCGGTTCGTGGTGGCCGTGGAGATCGTGGAGAGCGACGCGCTGGTGCCGGACAAGGCCGAAGTCGCGATCCGGGCCCTCCGCGAGGCCGGGATCCGGGTCTACATCGACGACTTCGGCTCGGGCTACTCGACGGTGGAGACGCTGGTGGCGCTGCCGGTGGACGGCGTCAAGCTCGACAAGGGTTTCGCCATGGCGCCGGACCAGACCGTGATGGCGCAGATGATGAGCTTCGCGCTGGAGATGATCCGCGCCTCCGGCCGACCGGTGATCGTGGAGGGCGTGGAGACCGCCCACCGGCTGGAGCAGCTGAAGACGTTTCCGTTCCCGATCCAGCACATCCAGGGCTATCACGTGTCGCGGCCCGTGGACGCGGTGAGCTTCGTGAAGCAGTACGTTAGCGCGAACCAGACGGCACGGAAGTCCATGGCCGCCGCGTGAGGCGATGTCCTCAGGCGCGGAGGTGGACCTCCATGTGGCAGGCGAGGCCGTCCTCGCCGTAGTCGACGGAGCCCGCGCCCAGCGAAGCCAGGGTACTGGCGATCAGGCGCGAACCGAAGCCGCGCGTGGTCGGCTTGACCAGCTTCCCGCCCGGGCAGCGTTCACGCCAATCCACTGCGAAACCGGCGGCCGGATCGGCCTCGTCCAGATAGCGCCAGGTGATCTCCAGCTTGCCGCCCTCGCGAGCCAGGCAGCCGTGCTTCACGGCATTCGTGGCCAGTTCGTGGAGGAGCAAGCTGAGCGAGACGGCGATGTCGGCGCGCACATCGACGCTCGGTCCGTCCAGGCTGATCGCCCCTCCCGCGGTGAACGGAGCGAGTTCGGCGTCGAGCAGCCCACGGAAGGGCACGCCCTCCCAGTGCCGCTCGGTGAGCAGGTCGTGGGTGCGGGCGAGCGCGCGCAGCCGGGCGCCGAGCTTCTCGACGAATTCATCGGGATCGCGGCTGGTGAGGGCGGTGCGCGAGGCGATCGCCTGGACCTTGGCCAGCGTGTTCTTGACGCGATGATTGAGTTCGTCGACGAGCAGCCCGAGGCGGCGGGCGTCGCGCTCACGCTCGGTGACGTCGACGGCCGCAACCAGGCGGAGGGGACGGCCGTCCGGCAGCGGGTCGAGCGGAACGGCGCGAACCTCCCAGATCCGCTCGCGGCCGGCGCTGGTGCGGATGCGGGCCTCGCCGGCCGGGACGGCGTAGCCGAAGGGTTCGGCTAGCAGGGGGACGAGGGCGCCCTCGGCGAGCGCCGCCTCCGCCCAGGTCCGGGTCGACGCGGATTCCGGCTGGCCGGAGCTTTCCCACCAGCTGCGGCTCGCCTCCAGAACCTCGCCGCCGGCGGTCTCCAGCATCAGCGGGAACGGAACCGAGGCGACCGCGACGCGCAGACGCTGCTCGCTGGCGGCGATGGCAGCACGGTCGCGGCGCTGGTCGGTCACGTCGAGGATGGTGCCAGTGCCGCGCAGCGCCCTGCCGTTCGCGTCGCGACGGATGCGGCCTTCGGTGCGCACCCACCGCTCCTCGCCGGTGTCGGCGCGGGTGATGCGGAACTCGGCGACATAGGTTTCCGGCCCATTCGGGGCGTAGAATCCGTCATAGATGGCGGTGACACGGTCGAAGTCGTCGGGATGGATCATGCGGGAGAACAGCATGGGATCCGGCGGCGTTTCGGGCGGGAGGCCCATGATGGCCGTGAACTCGGGCGACCAGAACCGCGCGCCGCCGGCGACGTCCACGTCCCAGGTGCCGATCGACGCGGCGTCGAAGGCGAGTTGCTGGCGTTCCAGGCTGTCGGCGAGTTCCCGCTCGCGCTCCTTCAAACGGGCCGAGGCTACGGCGAGCGCGCGGCCGACCGCGTCGGTCTCGGTGATGCCGTCGGGCGTGAAGGCGAAGACCTCGCCGCGGCCGACGCCTTCGGCTCCGCGGCTGAGCCGGACGATCGGCCCGCTGATGCCACGCGCGACGGCCCAGGACGACAAGCCGCCAAGACCGATGATGCCGAGCGCACCGATGGCGGCCAGGATGTAGGACCGCCGGATACCGGCGGCGAGCACGTCGCGGGGGACAACGACGACGACAGTCCAGCCGTTCGGCAGGCGGCTATACGCCACGATGGTCGGTTCACCCTCCAGCGACACGCTGTCGATCACCCCTTCAGGCGACCGATCGATGGCCGCGGAGAGGTCCGGCGTTGCGGATCGGCCGATGGCGGATGCATCGCCGAACGTGCGGGCGATGATGCGCCGATCACGATCCAGCACGGTGCCGAACCATCCCTCCGGCATCCGCTGCTCGCGCAGAAGGTTGGCAATGGCGTCCGGGAAGAACGCATAGGCGAGGTCGTAGACGATCCGGCCGTCGACGCGGACCGGGCTGTCGACCGCCAGAACGGGGCGTCCGGTCACCGCCCCTTGCATCAGGTCGCTGGCGACGGTGCGGCCGGCCTGGAGCTGCTCCACCAGAGACGGGATGACCGCGTCGGCCGGGAGCGGCGTGCCGCGCGGGCGGAGCGTGTTGACGAGTTGCTGGCCGTCGAGGTCGGACAGGACGATCCAGGCGGCCATGCCGTCGAGGGCGCGGCGTGCCTGGGCGTCAAAGGCGTCGAGATCGCCGACGGCAAGCGAGGGCGAACTGGCCAGCGCGGCGTTGAAGGCCGCGGCCAGGCGAAGGTGTCCGTCGACAACGAGCGAAAGGGCGCGGGCAGTTTCCTGAAGCTGGGTCTCGAAGGTAGCGCGGGCCCGCCGCTGTGCGTCATGGACCAGAAGGCCCGCCGCGAGCAGACTGGCGGCGACCAGACCGGAGGCAAGCAACGCAAGCCGCCCTCTGATCGATGTGACCTTGCGCCAGACCGCCACCCCAAACCCCACCCTTCAACCCGCTAACAAACGCGGCAACCGGCAGGGAGTTCCAGCGACCCGGAAAAAAACCTTTTGTTTGCAGAGAGAAGCACTTCGATGAGGTTCGGGGTGCCCGGTCGACAAATCACCAATGAGGCGTGTCGGGAGTCGGGGGGGCCGAACGTCCTGTGACAGTTCATGTCTGGAGGAGACGATCATGTCCTATGTCGATGGTTTCGTGCTCGCCGTGCCACGGGCGAAGCTGGACGCCTACAAGGAGCAGGCCAGCCTGGCGGGAGGGGTCTGGATGGAGCACGGTGCGCTCGCCTATGTGGAATGCATCGGCGACGACGTGCCGTATGGCGATCTGACCTCATTCCCACGCGCGGTCATGGCCACCGACGACGAGGTGGTGGTGTTCGCCTGGGCCGTCTACGCATCCCGCGAGGCGCGGGACGCGGTGCTCGCCAAGGTGTTCGACGACCCGCGATTGAAGGGGCAGATGGAGAACATGGCGTTCGATGGCAAGCGGATGATCTACGGCGGCTTCAAGGCCTTCATAGAACTCTAAAAACAGGCGCGGCGTGCACCCGCGGCAAAGCGCGGGCGGGCGGCCGGGCCGCCGACGGCAGCGCGGCGGGGGGGCCTTGCCGGCGGCCTTGGGCTTCGGCCGCTTGGCCTTGAGCTTCTTCGCCTTGGGCGCGCCGTGCGCGAACTTGCGGCGTTCCGGGGAGACCTGGCCGCCGACGAGTTCGATGCGGACCTCGTCCTCGCTGGGATTGGCGGCAGCGTAGGCGACCTGGCCGGCGGCGGCGGGGCTGATCTGGAACAGCGTTTCGCGCTCGCCGATCTGGATGGTGCCGACCTCGCGCTTGGGGATCTTGGCGACGCGGCAGATCAGCGGCAGGACCCAACGGACGTCGGCATTGTCCTTCCAGCCGATTGCGAGGCGGAACCAGACGGAGTCGCTGGGGCGGCCGGGGACGTCGCCGACATAGGGCTGGCGCTCGGGCTTGCGGCCTCCGTCGATCAGGTCCTCCGGCGCCGGGAGTTGGCCGCGGTGCAGGCGGATGAGGGCGGCGGCGATGGTTTCGGCGGAGCGCTCGGCCAGGAGCAGGCGGGCGAGTTCCAGGTCGTCCTCGGACGGCTCCTCGGCAAGCAGCGGATCGGCAAGCAGCCGCTGCTGGTCGAGCCGGCGGATCTCGTCGGCGGACGGGGGACCCGACCATTCGGCGTCGACGCCGGCGCCGGCAAGCAGGCTTTCGGCGCGGCGGCGACGGGTGTAGGGCACCAGGAGCACCGAGGTGCCCTTGCGACCCGCGCGGCCGGTACGGCCGGAGCGGTGGAGCAGCGCTTCCGGCTCGGTCGGCAGTTCGGCGTGGACCACCAAGGCGAGGTCCGGAAGGTCGAGGCCGCGGGCGGCGACGTCGGTGGCGACGCAGACGCGGGCGCGGCCGTCGCGCATGGCGGTGAGGGCCTGGTTGCGTTCGGCCTGCGCCATTTCGCCGGACAGGGCGACGACCTTGAAGCCGCGCTCCTGAAGCGCGCCGTGCAGGCGGCGTACGGCCTCGCGGGTGGCGCAGAAGACGATGGCGGCGCGCGTCTCGTACCAGCGCAGCACGTTGACCACCGCGCGCTCGATCTCGTTCGGTGCGATGCGCATGGCGCGATATTCGATGTCGGCGTGCGCGGGGGTGGCGTCGCGGACCTCGACGCGCTCGGCGTCGCGCTGGTAGTGGCGGGCGAGACGGACGATCTCGGCGGGAATGGTGGCGGAGAAGAGCAACGTCTGGCGCTCGGCGGGCGCCGCTTCCAGGATGAACTCCAGGTCCTCGCGGAAGCCGAGGCTCAGCATCTCGTCGGCTTCGTCGAGGACGACGGCCTTCAGCTCGCCGATGGCCAGGCCACCGCGCTCGATGTGATCGCGCAGACGGCCGGGCGTGCCGACCACGATGTCGGCGCCTTCGGCCAGGGCCCGGCGTTCGCGCCTGGGATCCATGCCGCCGACGCAGGAGACGATCCGCGCCTTGGCGTGGGCGAAGAGCCAGGCGAGCTCGCGGTGGACCTGCAGCGCCAATTCGCGCGTCGGCGCGACGACGAGCGCCTTGGGGACCGTGGCAGGCGGGACCTCGTCGGCTTCTCCCAGCACGGAATGGACCATGGCGAGGCCGTAGGCGATGGTCTTGCCCGAACCGGTGCGGGCGCTGACCAGGAGATCGCGCCCGGCGCGGGAGGGATCGATCACCGCCTCCTGGACGGGCGTCGGCTCGATGTAGGACCGGTCGGCCAGGGCACGGGCGATGGACGGGTGGATATCGGGAAAGGGCATCAAGGCTCGCGGGTCTGAACAAGGTGGCGCCAGCTATCTGCGGATTTCCGCTGCAGCGCAAGGAAAGCCGGCGCGAACACGCGTTTTCAGACCCGGGATCCTGTGTTGCCGGCCCGTGACGGCCTCAGGCAGCCTCCTCCAGGCGCAACTCGTAGGTCGTTCCCGACACGTCGAAGCTGTAGGAGTGGTAGCTGCCGATCATCCCGTTGTCCGTACCGCCGGAGACCGTGATGGTGTCGCCGGCGCGGTGCGTCACGGTGAGGACGTCGCCTTCCGGATCGAGCAGTCCCATGGTGGCCTGGTCGATGGTGGTGGACACAGGCGACGACGCGGCGGTGAAGTCGATCTCCTCGACCTCGCTGAGACCTGTCAGGACGATGCTGCCGCCGTCGGTGAAGCGGACCGTGTCGATCCCCGACCCGCCCGCGACGGTATCGTCGACGTCGACGATGAAGAGATCGTCGTCGGCACCGCCGAACAGCTGGTCGGCGCCCGAACCGGCATAAAGCACGTCGTCGCCGGTCCCGCCGGTGAGGGTGTCGTCGCCGATGCCGGCGTAGATCGTGTCGTTCCCGGCCAGACCGTCGAGGTTGTCGCCGCCGGCGTTCCCGCGCAGCGTGTCGGCGCCCGCGGTTCCGGACAGGGTTTCGCCGACCACGTCGTCGACGGTGAGCGTGATGCTCTGCTGCGTGACAAGGCCGTGCGAGTCGGTCGCCACCACGTTGAACGTGCGGCTCGCGCTCTCCTCGAAGTCGAGCGAGACGCCGGACGCCAGGCGCACGTTCGATCCGTCGATCTCGAACAGGGCGGCGTCGGCACCGCTCAGGGAGTAGTTGACGCTGTCGCCGCTGTCCGGGTCGCTTCCGGTGAAGCTCGCGACCACGGCACCGGTGTCGTTCTCGTCGACCGGGCCGAGGTTCGTGACGGACAGCGAGGGCGCTTCGTTGACGTCCGTGACGGTGACGGCGATCCACTGGTCGGTGGTGTTGGTGCCGTCGCCGGCGCGGACCTGGACGTTGTAGACGTTGTCGCCGTCGCCGTCCTGCGGGGTCTCGCGATCCGGCGCGCCGATGAAGGTGAGCACGCCGGTCGAGCCGTCGATCTGGAACAGCGCGGCGTCGCCGCCGGCCAGGATCGAGTAGGTGGGCGAAACGCCCTCCGGATCGGTGGCCGAGACGGTGAGGACGGCGGTCTGGTTCTCCGCCACCGACACTGCCGCAGACGACGAGATCACCGGCGCCTCGTTGACGTTGCCGACCGTCACGGAAACGGTCTGCGTGGTGAAGGCCGAGCCGTCGGAGGCGCGGACCTGGACCTGGTAGACGCCGTCGGCGTTGGCATCGGCCGGGGCTTCGAAGTCGGGCGTCGCCAGGAAGCTCAGCACACCGGTCGCGCCGTCGATCTGGAACAGCGCCTGGTCGGCGCCGCCGACGATCGCGTAGATCGGCGACGTGCCTTCCGGATCGGTGGCCGAGACGGTGAGGACGGCGGTCTGGTTCTCCGACACGGTGACCGCCGCAGACGACGAGATCACCGGCGCCTCGTTGACGTTGGTGACGGTGACGGCGATCCACTGGTCGGTGGTGTTGGTGCCGTCGCCGGCGCGGACCTGGACGTTGTAGACGTT
>NZ_JACDIT010000001.1:422575-512115 GCF_013839445.1 Chthonobacter albigriseus
CGCGGCGTCGCCGCCGGCCAGGATCGAGTAGGTGGGCGAAACGCCCTCCGGATCGGTGGCCGAGACGGTGAGGACAGCGGTCTGGTTCTCCGCCACCCACACTGCCGCAGACGACGAGATCACCGGCGCCTCGTTGACGTTGCCGACGGTGACCTGGACCGACTGGACGGAGGACAGGGTGCCGTCGCCGGCCCTGACCTGCACTTCGTAGATGCCGTCGGCATCCGCATCCGCCGGCGATTCCGCATTCGGGAGGGTGATGAAGGAGAGCACACCGGTGGACGCATCGATCTGGAACAGGGCTGCGTCGGCTCCGCCGGCGATCGTGTAGGCCGGCGCGGTTCCTTCGGGATCGACGGCGGTCACGGTGCCGACGGTGGACTGGTTCTCGGTGATGGCGAAGCTCGCCGACGAGGTGATCGCCGGGGCTTCGTTGACGTCGGTGACGGTCACGCCGAGAGTCTGGACGGTTCCGAGCGACCCGTCGCTCGCCCGCACCATGACCTCGTATACGCCGTCGCCGTCGGAGTCGGCCGGGGCTTCGTGGTCGGGTGCCGAGACGAATGTCAGGACCCCGGTTCCGCTGACGATCTGGAACAGGGCGGCGTCCGCTCCGCCGATGATGGAGTAGGTGATCACGGCGCCGCTGTCCTGATCGGTGGCCGTGACCGTGCGCACCGCGGTCTGGTTCTCGGACACCGAGACCGTCGACCCGGACGTGATCGTCGGGGCCTCGTTGACGTCGGTGACGGAGATCGTCAGCGTGTCGGTGACCATGCCGCCGCCGGAATAGGTGGCGGTGACCTGGACGTTGCGCGTCGTGCGCTCCTCGAAGTTCAGGTCGGCACCGGTCGCGACCCGCAGTTCGTTGCCGACGATGACGAACAACGCCGCGTCGGGACCGCTCAGCGCGTAGGTGACGCCGCCCGCGCCGTTGGAGAGCGACAGGGTGGCGACCGTGGCGCCGCCGGCGGAATTCTCAGCGACGGTGTTGCCGCTGGACTGCAGGCTGACGCCCGCCACGATGTCGCCCGCCGCGAGGACGCGATCGGAGAACTCGAACAGTTCGACGTTCTTGACGGTGTCGGTATCGTCGCCGAAGACGCGCTGATCGGCGAGCGTGTAGGTGCTCGATGCCGCATCATAGGTGATGACGTAGTCCGACCAGACGCCGGTGAAGACGGCGCGGTCGGTGCCGGCACCACCGTCCAGGGTGTCGTTGCCCAGTCCGCCGACCAGGCGATCGTTGCCGACGATCGAAGCGTCCGATGTGGAGGCGTCGACACTGCTGCTCTGGACGATCGAGATGTTGTCGATACCGTAGGATTCGTTGTTGAGCGCCTCGTTGAAGTTGCCGCCGAAACCGAGGCGGAGCGCGCTGCCCGGGTTGTCGACGGAGAGGCGGACGCGGTAGCTGTACTCGGGCCAACCGAGGCCGAAGACATTGCCCAGGCTGGAAATCGGGCTGATCGTGTAGGAAACGCCCGCCGTGGCGCCGGACGCGCCCGAGGTCGTCAGGCTGGTGAGTACGGAGGTGATCGCGACTCCGTTCACATAGATCCGCACGCCCTCGCCCGCATCCCAGCTGTCCATGCGGAGCAGATCGAATTCGACGATCGCCGCCTGGCTGGAATCGACCGCGTAGGTCTTGTGAACGGCTTCGGCGAAGGCGCTGGTGCCGAAGTTGCCGAGGAAGTTGGTCAACGCCGCCGAGGTGGTGTCGACGGTACCCACGTTCCAGCCGGACGCCGTTCCGCTCTCGAAGGTCTCGACGGAGAGCACGGTGGAATCCGTGTCGCCGACGAGGCGGTCGTCGCCGATGCCGCCGACCAGCGTGTCGTTTCCGAAGTCGCCGATAAGGACGTCGTCGCCGTCGCCGCCGGAGAGGCTGTCATGGCCGTTCGCCCGGGCGAACACCACGTTGTCGACCATGGCTCCCCAGCCGTCGCCGTTGTTGTCGGCGGACTGCTCGCGGAACTCGATGCGGTCAGTGCCGCCGGTTCCGGTGACCAGGAACTGATGGGTCAGCCAAGTCGAAACAGCAGGGTCGATGGTGGCGATCACCGTTCCGTTGAAGACGACCTGGACGGTGACGTTGCTGGGCGTTCCGTTGTGGGTGTTGAGGTCGAACTGGAACAGATACTGCTCGCCGGCAACGGTGGCGACGTCCTGCCAGACGCTGTCGATGCCACCGGTGAAGTCGCGAAGCATGAGGTGCTGGTCGCCGTGCTGGCTGAACACGCCGGCGTTGTCGTAGACCGCGAGATTGCCGCTGGTGCTCTGCCAGCCTGTGGAGGTGGCGGTGAAGTAGATGCCGCCGAGGCGGCTGACGGCGTAGCTTTCGAATGTGGAATTGAGCAGCAGGTTGGCCGCGGTGTCCCACTGGAACAACGAGCGCAACGACCCGTCGCCCTTCAGCACATCATTGCCATCGCCGCCGGAGACGGTATCCGCGCCGGCGCCGCCGATGATGACGTTGGCCTCGGCGTTGCCGGTCAGGGTATCGGCGTAGACCGAGCCTGTCAGGTTTTCCATCGTCGCGAGGGTGTCGCCGGCGGCGTCGCCGCCCGAGCCAGTGCCAGCAGCGAGGTCCACAGCGACCGCGGCGCTCGACCGGGCATAGGACGCGGTGTCGGAACCGGCACCGCCGGTGATGGAATCGGCACCCGCACCGCCGACGAGGGTATCGTCGCCGCTACCGCCGTTGATCGTGTCGTTGCCGGCGCCGCCGTCGATCACGTTGTTGCCGGCGTCGCCGGTGAGTGTGTCGGCGTGGGCGGTGCCGGTGAGGTTCTCCACCTCGTAAAAGGTATCCTGCGTGATGCCGCTGGTCTCGATCCCTCCGGGCGCGGAATAGAGCTGGCGGACGTCGGCTTCCTCGATCGCCTTGCTGAAGATGGCGAAGTCGTCGATCTGACCGGCGAAAGCCTGGTCGCTGCCCCAATTGGAACGACCGATGAAATTGCTGGTGCGCACCACATCAGAAATCGAGACGGCGCCCGTTGTCGACGCGAGCAGCTCTCCATTGACGAAGAGCTGCATGATGCCGGCTTGGTAGGTGACGGCAACGTGCATCCACTGCCCGGCGACGATAACGTCGGTCGGGGTTGAAATAGCGGAAGCAACGGAGTTTTCGCTGACATAGAAGCGAAGCTGCCCGCTGGTTCCATTCCGGCTCAAAAGGATGTTGTTCACCCCGGCACCGGTGCCGAAGTCGAAGATGCGTTCCCAGGAGCCGGAACCCGGCCCGCGATCGAACTTGACCCAGGTCGCTACCGAGAAGGCGCCGCCGAGCTGGAGACCGTCGATCCGGGCGTGCGGGGCAGCCGAGCCGGAGCCCGAGCCGGAGAAAGTCAGCGCGTTGCCATGGCCCGACAGGCCGGCGGTCCGCGTGACGCCGCTGACGAGTTGCATGGCCCGCGCACCGGAAGCGGCGATCGAGGCAGTGCTGCCGCTGGTGGAATCCGCGAAGGCATAGGCGGTCATCAGCCGCGCGTTGCTGTAGGCGAAGGAGGCGACCGCCGCATTCTCGCCACCACCGGAAACCGATCCCGATGCCATGTTCACCGTGACGCCGGACGCAGCGTCGGAGTAGTCGGCCGTGTCGATGCCGGAGCCGCCGATCAGGACGTCGGCGCCGGTTCCGCCCTGGAGGACGTCGTTGCCCTCCCCGCCGTAGAGGGTGTCGGCGCCGGCCCCGCCGGCAAGGGTATCGTCGCCGTAGTTGCCCTGAATGAGGTTGGCGTTGGTGTCGCCGGTGAGATGGTCGGTATAGCGGCCACCAAGCAGGTTCTCGATGCCGGCGTAGTAGTCGCCCGCCGCCTCGAAACCGGCGGCGCGGTAGCTCGCGCTGGCCTGGCCGAGGTCGACCTTGACGCCCCAGCTGATGGAATAGTCCGCCGCGTCGATGCCGGACCCGCCGTCGATGAGGTCGGATCCCCAGCGGCCGTCGATCACGTCATCGCCGTTGCCGCCGACGACGGTGTCGTTGCCGTCCTGGCCGCGGAGATTGTCGCTGAACCCGGAGCCGACCAGAAGATCGACACCGGTCAACCAGTCGGTGCCGGCGCCGGCCGTGTTCTGCCAGGAATTCTGGACCCTGAGGTCGACGCGAACACCCTGGGCAGCGCTGGCGTAGCTGACCGTGTCGGTTTCCGTGCCGCCGCTGATGACGTCGTTGCCAATACCGCCGTCTAGGGTGTCGTTGCCGGCGCCGCCAATCAGGCTGTCGTCGCCCGCGCCTCCTCGCATGGAGTCGGCACCGCTGCCGCCGTCGACGGTGTCGTTGCCGGACCCACCGTCCAGCGTGTCGTTTCCAGCGACGCCGAAGATGACGTTGTTGCCGGTGTCGCCGGTGAGAACGTCGTTGAAGGCCGACCCGGACAGGCCCTCGATGGAGATCAGCGTGTCGCCCGCGGCGTGGCCGCCGGTCATGGTTCCGCCGAGCGTCACGTTGACGGCGACGTTGGAGCCGCCGTAGTCGGCGACGTCCGTGCCGGCGCCGCCGTCGAGAGTGTCGTTGCCCGCATAGCCTTGCAGGGTGTCGTTGCCGTCGCCGCCGCGCAGCGCATTGCCAGATGCGTCGCCGCCGAGGGTGTCGGCGTAGGCGGAGCCGATCAACCCTTCGATCGAGATCAGGGTGGTGCTCGCCGCATCGCCGGTCTGGATCATCGAGGTCAGGTCGACCGTGATCGCAGCGGTCGCGCGGGAGAAGTCGGCGACGTCCGTGCCGTCGCCGCCGTCCAGGGTGTCGGTACCGCCGCCGCCGCCCAGCGTATCGCCGCCGTCGCCGCCCTGCAGGACGTTGCTGCCGGTGTCGCCGTAGATGACGTCGGACAGGCCCGAGCCGATGACGTTTTCGATGGCGATCAGGTTGTCGCCGGCCGCGTCGCCGCCCGACTGGACGAGCTGGGTCAGGTCGATGGTGACGGCCTGGACCGATCCGGCATAGGAGACGGTGTCCACATCGGCGCCGCCGTCCAGGGTGTCGGCCCCGGCACCGCCGGTGAGCGTATCGTCACCGGCGTTGCCGAGCAGGGCGTTGGCCGCGGTGGTGCCGGTCAGGGTGTCGGCGTAGGCCGAGCCGTTGAGGTTCTCGATGGTGGCAAGGACGTCGCCTTCCGCATGGCCGCCGCTGGCGGTGCCAAGGGCGAGGTCCACGGTGACGGCGGCGTCGGAGAGCTGGTAGTCCGCCGTATCGGAGCCGTTTCCGCCGGTGAGCGTGTCGGCGCCGGCGCCGCCGACGAGGGTGTCGTCGCCGCTGTTGCCGGAGAGCGTGTTGGCGTTCGTGTCACCGGTCAGATGGTCGTTCAGGATGGACCCGATCACCGTCTCGATGGCGATCAGGCTGTCACCCTCGGCGTCACCGCCGGTGTTGACGTTCGTCGAGAGGTTGACGGTGACAGCGTCGAGCGACGTGGAGTAGTCGACCGCGTCGGTATCGCCGCCGCCGTCCAGCGTGTCCGCGCCTGCTCCGCCGACGAGGGTGTCGTTGCCGGCTCGGCCTTCGAGGCGGTTGGCCGCAGTGTCGCCGGTGAGGCGGTCGGCGAAGGCGGAGGCGAGGATGACCTCGACTTCGCCCAGGTTGTCGCCGTCGGCCGTGCCGCCGGTGTTGACGTTGGTCGTGAGGTTGACGGTGACCGCGGCAGTGGAGGCGGTGTAGTCGACGGTGTCCGTACCGGCGCCGCCGCGGATGGTGTCGAGGCCTGCGTCGGCGACGATGATGTCGTCGTCCGCGCCGGCCGAGATGCTGTCGTCACCGGCTCCGCCGAGCAGGGAGTCCGCGCCGGCGCCGCCGTCGAGCGTGTCGTTGCCGGCCGCGCCGGAGATGGTGTCGGCACCATCGGAGCCCGACAGGGTGTTGGCGGTGCCGTCGCCGGTGAGGGTGTCAGCGTAGGTGGAGCCGACGACGCCCTCGATGCCGGCGAGCACGTCGCCCTGGGCGAAGCCGCCGGCCTGGGTCGCGACGGCGAGGTTGACCGTGACGGCGGCCGTGGACTGGCTGTAGTTGACGACGTCGATCTCGCTGCCGCCCGTCAGGCTGTCCGCCCCGAGCGAACCGAAGAGCGTGTCGGCGCCAGCGCCGCCGGTCATGGTCTCGGCGGTGGCGAGGCCGTAAAGGGTGTCAGCGTAGGCGGAGCCGATCACGGCCTCGATCGAGGTCAGCGTGTCGCCCTGGGCCTCGGCCCCGAGCCCGGTGCCGGCTGCAAGGTCGATGGTGACGGCGCCGGTGGCGGCCGAATAGTCGGCCGTGTCGGTGTCGGCGCCGCCGTCGAGGGAGTCGGCGCCCGCGCCGCCCACCAGGGTGTCGTTGCCCGCGCCGCCGGTCAGGCGGTTGACGGCGGTGTTGCCGGTGAGGTGGTCGGCCAGGCCCGAGCCGACGACGTACTCGATCGAGACGAGGGTGTCGGAGGCCGCATCGCCGCCGGTGCCGGTGCCGGTGCCGGTCAAGAGGTTGACGGTCACCGCGGACGTCGACAGGGCATAGGTCGCGGTGTCGTTGCCGGCGCCGCCGTTGAGCGTATCGGCGCCGCCGCGGCCGGCCAGGACGTCATCGCCGTCGTTGCCGAGGAGAAAGTTCGCGCCGCCGTCACCGGTGAGGGTGTCGGCGAGGTTGGAGCCCGAGACGTTTTCGATCTCCTGGAGCACGTCTCCGGCGGCGTCGCCACCGGTCTGGCTCGCCGCAGTGAGATCGACCGTGACGCCGGACGCCGACCCGAGGTAGCTGGCCGTGTCGGTCCCGGTTCCGCCGACGAGGGTGTCCGCGCCGAGGCCGCTGGCGAGCGTGTCGTTGCCCGCGGCGCCGTCCAGCCGGTTCGCGTTGTCGTCACCGGTGAGCGTGTCGGCATGGGCCGAGCCGGTCAGGTTCTCGATACCGAGCAGGATGTCGCCGGTTGCATCGCCGGCAGAGCCGACGCCCGAACGGAGGTCCACCGTGACGGCGGAGGCCGAGCCGCTGTAGCTGGCCGTGTCGGTGCCGTCGCCGCCGTCGATCAGGTCCAGACCGGCGCCGCCTTCCAGACTGTCGTTGCCGAGCCCGCCGGTGAGGGAATCGTTGCCGGCGCCAGCGCTCACCGTGTCGTTGCCGTCACCGGCGGCGATCACGTTGGCGTTGCCGTCGCCGGTCAGCGTGTCGGCATAGGCCGAGCCGGTGAGGTTCTCGAAGGCGCTGATGACGTCGCCAGCGGCATCGCCGCCGGATACGACGCGGGTCTGCAGGTTGACCGAAACGGCCGCGGTGGAGGCGGAATAGGAGAGCGTGTCGGTTCCGGTGCCGCCGTCGAGCGTGTCCGCGCCGCTGCCGCCGTCGACGAGGTCGTCGCCCGTGCCGGCGAGGATCGAGTCGGCGCCGATGCCGCCCGCCACGGTGTCGTTGCCGATGCCGGCATCGATCGTGTCGTTGCCGTCGTCGCCGGACAGGCTGTCGTTGCCGGAGCCGCCGAGGAGGGAGTCGTTGTCCGCGCCGCCGGAGACGGAATCGTCGCCCGCGCCGGCGTCGAGCGTGTCTGCGCCGACCCCGCCGGTCAGCGTGTCGTTGTCCGCCCCGCCAAGGAGGCTGTCCGCTCCGGCGCCGCCGACGAGGGAGTCCGCCCCCGCGTTGCCTTCCAGAATGGAGCCGGTGGCCGCGGCCGTCAGGGTGTCCGCGTGCGCGGAGCCCAGGATCCGTTCGATCTCGACGAGGACGTCGCCGGTGGCGTCGCCGCCGGATGCGGTGGATGCCGCAAGGTTGACCGTGATGGCCGACGCGGAAAGCCGGTAGTCGGCCGTATCGGTTCCGGCGCCGCCGGTCAGCGTGTCGGCGCCCGAGCCGCCTTCCAGCAGGTCGTCGCCGGCGTTGCCGGAGAGGGAGTCGTCCCCTGCCCCGCCGGAGACGGTGTCCGCGCCATCGCCGCCACTGAGAACGTTGGCGACGGTGCTGCCGACGATCGTGTCGTTCAGCGCGCTGCCGATGACGTTTTCGACCAGCGTCAGGCGGTCGCCGTCAGCGTGGCCGCCGGTGCCGCTGCCGGCCGCGAGGTCGACCACGACCGCGGCGTTGGAGGCGGCGTAGCTGACGGTGTCGCTGCCGGCGCCGCCGTCGAGGCTGTCCGCCCCGGCCGCGCCGATCAGGGTGTCGTCACCGGCGCCGCCGACCAGGGTGTCGGCGCCAGTGGTGCCGCTCAGCGTGTCGTTGTGGTCGGAGCCGATGGCGCCTTCGAAGGAGATGAGGACGTCGCCCGTCGCATCGCCGCCGGAGGCGGACTGCGTTGCAAGGTCCACGGACACGGCGACGCTCGACCCGGAATAGTCGACGACGTCGGAGCCCGCGCCGCCGTCCAGCGTGTCGGCACCGCCGCCGCCGCTGAGGGTGTCGTTGCCGCCGTTGCCGGTGAGCTGGTTGGCGGCTCCATCGCCGATGATGGAGTCCGCCCCTGAACCGCCGAGAACGTGCTCGAAGTTGGCGATGGTGTCGCCGGCCGCGTCGCCGCCGGAGGCGGTGGCGAGCGCCAGGTCGATCGCGACGCCGACCGCGGAGGTCGAGTAGTCGAGGGTGTCGATGCCCGCGCCGCCGTCCAGGTCGTCGGCTCCGGCGCCGCCGCGGATGGTGTCGTTGCCGCCGTTGCCGTCGAGGACGTTGACGCCGGTGGTGCCGACCAGGAGGTCGGCGAAGGCGGTGCCGATCGCGCCCTCGATCGAGGTCAGCGTGTCGCCGGCCGCGAAGCCGCCGCTCGCCGTTCCGGCGACCAGATTGGCGGTGATGCCCGCGTTGGAGCGGGAGTAGTCGACGACGTCGACACCGGTCCCGCCGTCGATGGTGTCGGCGCCCGCGCCCGCAGTGAGCGTGTCGTCTCCGGCCAGGCCGGTCAGCAGCGAGCCGGTGTCGTTGGCAGCGAGCGCGTCCGCATAGGACGAGCCGATCACGCCTTCCATCTCGCTGAAGCTGTCGCCCGCGGCATCGCCGCCGGAGGCCGTGCCGGCCAGGAGGCTGACGGTGACGCCGGCGCCGGAGGAGGTGTAGTCGAGGATGTCGGTGCCGGCGCCGCCGACGAGCGTATCGGCGCCCGCCGCGCCGGCGAGCGTGTCGTTGCCAGCTCCGCCGGTCAGGAGGTTGTCGGACGCCGAGCCGGTGAGCCGGTCGGCGTAGCCGGAACCGACCGCCTGCTCGATGCCGCTCAGGGTGTCTCCGGCGGCGTGGCCGCCCGATCCGGTTCCGGCTGCAAGGTCGAGGGTCACCGCGGCCGTGGAGGCGCTGTAGTCGACGCGATCCGTGTCGGCGCCGCCGATGATCGTGTCGGTTCCAGCCCCCGCGACAAGGGTGTCGTTGCCCGCCGCGCCGTCAAGGCGCGATCCGGCGGCGGCCGCGGTCAGCATGTCGGCATGGGCCGAGCCGGTGACGTTTTCGATGGAGGACAGGCTGTCGCCGGCGGCATCGCCGCCGCTTGCCGTCTGTGCCAGGAGGTTGACGGTGACCCCGGCGGCAGAGCCCGTGTAGACGACCGTGTCCGATCCGGCGCCGCCGACGAGCGTGTCAGCACCGCCGCGGCCTTCCAGGGTGTCGTCGCCGGCGCCGCCGTCCAGGCGGTTCGCGTCGGCCGTGCCTGCCAGGGTGTCGGCGTAGGCCGAACCCGTCGCGCTTTCGAAGCCGGAGATGGCGTCGCCGGCTGCGTCGCCGCCCGACGCCGTGTTGGCCAGAAGGTCGATCGTCACGCCTGCCGACGAGCCGGCATAGGAGAGCGTGTCAGTTCCCAGGCCGCCCACCAGGCTGTCGGACCCGGCGCCGCCCTCCAGGGAGTCGTCCGCCGCGCCGCCCAGCAGCGTGTCGTCGCCTGCCGCGCCGGTGAGGGTGTCGTTGCCGCCGCCGCCGTCGAGAACGTTGGCGGTGGTATCGCCAGTCAGAGTATCGGCGAGGCCGCTGCCGATCACGCTTTCAATGCCGGAGAAGGTGTCGCCCTGCGCATCGCCCCCGGTGCCGGTCCGCGTCGTGAGGTTGACGGTGACGGCGGCGGTGGAAAGGGCGAAGTCGATGGTGTCGATGCCGGCGCCGCCGACAATGGAGTCGGCGCCCGAACCGCCGACGAGCGTGTCGTCGCCGCTGCCACCGTCCAGGGTGTCGTTGCCGGCCGCGCCGACGAGGGAGTCGGCGCCGTCGTTGCCGGTCAGGCGGTTGGCGGAACTGGTGCCGACCAGGACATCGGCGTGGGCCGAGCCGATGGCATTCTCGAACTCGCGAATGACGTCGCCGGTGGCATGGCCGCCGGACACGGCATTGGTGGTCAGATCGACGCTGACGGCGAGGTCGGAGGCCGAGTAGTCGAGCGTGTCGGTGCCGGTGCCGCCGATGAGGGAATCCGCGCCTGCCCCGCCGACCACCACGTCGTCGCCGATGCCGCCGTCCAGGGTGTCGTCGCCGATGCCGCCGGAGAGGGTGTCGGCACCGTCGCCGCCGGTCAGGCTGTCGTCGTCGTCGGAACCGGTCAGGCTGTCGGCATAGGCCGAACCGATGATCGCCTCGATGGAGTCGAGAGTGTCGCCCAGGGCGTCGGCGCCGGTGTTGAAGCCGGTAGCGAGGTTGACGGTCACGGCGCCCGTGCTGTCGGTGTAGTCGGCGGTGTCGAAGCCCGCGCCGCCCTCGATCGTGTCGGCGCCCGCGCGCCCGATGATGATGTCGTCGCCGGCGCCGCCGGTCAGGACGTTGGCCACCGACGAGCCGGTCAGCCGGTCGGATAGGCCGCTGCCGATGACATTCTCGACGAGCGTGAGCGTGTCGCCGGCCGCGTCGCCGCCGGTGCCGGTGCCGGCGGTCAGGTCCACGGTGACGGCCGCGGCGCTGAGGGCGTAGTCGGCCGTGTCCGTGCCGCTGCCGCCTGACAGAGTGTCCGCGCCCGCCCCGCCGCGCAGCAGATCGTCCGAGGCGCCGCCCTCCAGGCGGTCGGCTCCGTCGCCGCCCACCAGCGTGTCGTTGTCTTCGCCGCCCTGCAGGACGTCGTCGCCGGCCGCGCCGACCAGGCTGTCGGCTCCCGCGCCGCCGACGATCGTGTCGTTCGCGCCGCTGCCGGTGACCTGGTCGTCGTAGGCCGAACCGATGACGCTCTCGATGGAGGTCAGCGTGTCACCGGTGGCGTGGCCACCCGATGCGCTGCCGCTCGCCAGATCGAGCGTGACGCCTGCGTCGGAGGCGGCGTAGCTGACCTGGTCGCTGCCCAGGCCGCCGTCGAGGACGTCGCCACCGGCGCCGCCGATCAGGGTGTCGTTGCCGCTGCCGCCGACCAGGGTGTTCGCACCCGTGGTGCCGGTCAGCGTGTCGGCGTAGTTGGAGCCGATGACGTTCTCGACATCGGTCAGGCGATCACCGGCCGCCGTGCCGCCCGTGGCGAGGCCGGAGGTGAGGTCGACGGTGACCGCCGCGCCGCTGTCCGTGTAGATCGCGGTGTCGACACCGTCGCCGCCGTCCAGGGAATCCGCGCCGACGCCGCCGGTCATGGAATCGTTGCCGTCGCCGCCGTCGAGGCGGTCGTTGGCGGTGCTGCCGGAGAGGACGTCGGCGTGGTCGGAGCCGATCACGCCTTCGAAGCCGCTGACGACGTCACCGTCCGCGTGACCGCCGGAGACCGCGTTGGTGGCGAGATTGACGGACACGCCGGCGGTGGAGCCGGTGTAGTCCAGGACGTCCTGGCCGCTGCCGCCGAGCAGCGTGTCGGCGCCCGCGCCGCCCTTGACGGTATCGTCGCCGGCACCGGCGTCGAGCCGGTTGGCGCCGCTGGTACCGGTCAGGGCATCGGCAAAGCTGGAGCCGATCGCCGACTCGAAGTCGGCGATCACGTCGCCGGCCGCGTGGCCGCCGGAGGCGGTGTTGGCGGTCAGGTCGACGGAAACGCCGGCGTTGGAGCCGGCGTAGTCGATCGTGTCGGTGCCGTCGCCACCGTCCAGGGTGTCCGCGTCGGCGCCGCCGGAGATGGTGTCGTCGCCGTCGTTGCCGACGAGGAGGTTGGCGCCGGTGCTGCCGGTCAGCAGGTCGGCGTAGGCGGAGCCGAGGACGCCCTCGATGGAGGTGAGCGTGTCGCCGGTGGCATCGCCGCCGGTCCCCGTCGACGTGGCGATGTTGACGGTGACGGCCGCGGCGGACTGGGTGTAGTCGGCCACGTCGGTTCCGGCGCCGCCGCTCAGCACGTCGGATCCGGTGCCGCCGACAAGGGTGTCGTTGCCGAGGCCGCCGAGAAGGGTGTCGTTGCCGTCCCGACCGGCCAGGACGTCGCTGCCGGCGCCGCCATCGAGGCTGTTGGCCGCTTCGGTTCCGGAGAGGTCGTCGGCGTGATCGGAACCAACCAGGTTCTCGATGTCGGAGAGGGTGTCGCCGGCGGCGTCGCCACCGGACCCGATGCCGGAGGCGAGATCGACCGTGACGCCCGCGGCGCTGCCGGCATAGCCGGCGGTATCGGTTCCCGCGCCGCCCTCGAGGGAGTCCGCGCCGGCACCGCCGACGAGGGTGTCGTTGCCGCCGCCGCCGGCCAGGCGGTTGGCGCCCGCGGTGCCGGTCAGCGCATCGCCCGCGGCCGAGCCGACCGCGTTTTCGATGTCGACGAGCACGTCACCGTTGGCGTCGCCGCCGGCTCCGGTTCCGGCGTCGAGATCGACGGTCACGGCAGTGGCCGAGGCCGAATAGTCGGCGGTGTCGGAACCGCCGCGCCCGTCGAGGGTGTCGGCCCCGGCAAGGCCGGTCAGCACGTTGTCGCCCGCGTTGCCGCGCAGCGTGTCGGCGTAGGCGCTGCCTTCCAGGTTCTCGAAGCCCAAGAAGGTGTCGCCGGCGGCAAAGCCGCCAGAGGCCGTGCCCGCATCGAGGTCGACCGCGACGGCGTTGCCGGACTGGCGGTAGGAAAGCGTGTCGCTGCCCGAGCCGCCGTCGAGGGTGTCCGCGCCGGCGCCCGCCGCGACGAGGTCGTCGCCCGCCCCGGCGGAGACCTGGGTCCCGGGCGGCGTCTTCCAGAGAACGTAGGTGGGCAGGTTGGTGACCGGATCGATGTAGACGGCGTCAGCGGCGTCATCCACGTCGCGGATGGCGAAGCGCATCGAGCCGGTGGTTGTCGAGCGGACCCGTGTGGAGGCGTTGAGGACGATGAACTCGATGGTCAGGTTGAAGGTCGAGTAGAAGCCGTCCGCGTCGGCGACCGCGGAATCGTCCGGCACGCGATAGGCGAGCTCGAATGCGGCCGCGTTCGGATTCGCGGTGTCGAAAGGCAGAGTCCAGGCGTTGCCGACCCGTGTCGCGCCGACGATCGAGAAGCCGGCAGGGAGGCTGGCGACGCTCATGCCGCCGATCGCCCAGCTGGCGTCCGGCATCTCGGTTAGGAGTTCGATGGTTCGGACCGCCTGGCCGGCCCCGACGAGGTGCTGGCCGTCGGCGTAGATGATGTCGTCGCCGGAGCCGCCGGTGATGGTGTCGGCAACGGCCTGGACGGCATAGGTGTCGGTGGTATCGGCTGGCGAGACCGCGGCAGCGCCCTGGATCAGGCGGCCGCCGCCGGCCAGATCCGTCGACGTGCTGCGGGTCGCGCCTAGGAGAACTGCGGTGATCTCCGGCGCGGGGGCGTCGTAGTCGCCGTCCTTCCAGCTGTCACCCGGGGGATCGCGAGGCGACGGCGGCGGGGACTCGTCGGCCGGCGGGCGGGAGGACGGCGGGTTGATCGGGGGCGGCGGCGAATCGAACTCGCCGTTGGAGGTGAAGCTCGTGGAGCCCTTCTTGTCGCCGCTGCCGCGGACCGGCTCGGCCTTGACCTCGACGACTTCGACGACCGTCTGGGGCTCGGCCGGCGGCGGCGGCGTCTCGGGCTGTTCCGGCTTCTGCTTGACTTCCGGCTGGCTGCCCTTGGCCTCGGCCGTCGACATCAGAGGAGATGCGACCTCGGAGGCGACAAACTCGCCGACCTGGGCCAGCAAGGCCTGCGGGCTGATCGGCTGCCCCTCGACGGCGACGGAAACGGACGACTCGCTGGTGAGCCTCAGGCCGAATTCGAGCAGGACGATGCGCGAGCCGTCCGGAAACAGAAGGACGAGGTCGACGTCCAGGAGGTGGATCTTGACGCCGTCGAGCGAGAAGTGGAGGTCGACGTGCTCGCCCTCCTTGATCTGGACGAGGGTCGTCTCGCCAGCGGCGGGCTTGACGAGTCCGACCGTTCCGTCGCGGCCCGCCGTCTGATCCGCGCCGGGGACGACCTGCACGGGAGGCTCGGACGTCGTCGCCGCAGCAGCCGCTACCGTCGGTGTTTCGCTTCCAGCCATGCGTACCCCAGCACTCTTGAACCGATCAGTCACGCCTTGTGCGCCACCCTCGGAGATAGCGGTCGGGGCTTAATGGGTAGCCAAAATCGCATGGATTGCAGCTTGAAATGGCTGCGATGATAAATCCTCCGTAAATCTATCTATAGGTTCGCCTTATGCACGATCGATGCGCTTAGAAATTGTAATGCTAAAGCAGAGTTAACCACCCGTTAAGGTTAACGATCGGATAACGGGGCATTGCATGCTGGATTCTCTATGCAGACCCCCGGACGACACTGGAAACCCTGGCAAATCTCGAGCGCGGTCATCGTGGCCGTGCTCGTGCTGGGCGGTTGTTCGAAGCCTGCACGGGATCTGGCGCTACGGTCGCCGGCGCAAAACGCAACGGTCGGCGCTGTGGAGGTTACAGGGTCGATCGACCGGACGGTTGCGGCGCCGGGTGGGTCAGACCGGAACAGCCTGCCGGGGGTTCGCGCCGGGCGGCTTTCGACAGCGGACCTGGTATCCCACGTGCTCGCCACCAACCCGGACATCGGCATCGCGACCAAGCGCGAACAGGAGCAGACGCTGGGGATCGAACTCGCCGGGGTCGGATACCGGCCCAAGGTGGACTTCACCGCGTCGATGGGTCCGGAATACATCGCGACCTACGAATCGGAGGAATCGCGGCGCAACAGGAAGGAGATCGGGCTGGGGCTCCACCAGACGATCTACGACTTCGGCGTGATCGACGGGGACATACGGCGCGCGTCGGCTGCCAAGGAAGCGGCGTCCAACAAACGGTTCGCCCAGATCGAGGCGACGACGCAAGAGACCGCCGAAGCGCTGCTGCAGGTGCTCGAACTCGACGAGCAGATCCGCGTGGCCAAGGGCAACGTCGCGGCGCACCAGACCATCCTCGACCTGGTCAAGACCAACGAGAAGGACGGCAACGCCAGCGTCGCCGACATCAAGCGGGTGACCACGCGGCTCGAGAACGCCAAGACCTCGCTGATCGACCTCACAACGGAGCGGAGCGACGCGGCCGACTCCTTCCGCCGCCTGACGGACATCAGCGCCGACGACATCGACGGGCGGGCGCTGCTCTCGCTGAAGGGCGGGCCGGCAGACGTCTCGCCCGAAGTCCTGGAGGCCAATCCGGCACTGGAAGCGATCCGCCACGAGATCGTGTCGCTGCGTGCGCAGATCGACAGCGTCCGTGCCGGCCGGCTGCCCTCCATCACCTTCGATGCGGACGCGAAGATCCGCGACGACGTCGGTGGACCGACCGAGCCCGGCCTCACGGCAAAGGCGATGATCAACGTCCAGATGAAGCTGATCGACGGTGGCGAGGCGTCCATCCTGGAGCGGCAATTGATGACCCGCATCGAAGAGGCGATGCTGAAGCTCGACAAGCAGCGCCGCGAACTGAAGGAGGCGGCGGAGAATGCCGCGCGCCTGGCGAGTTCCGGGGGCGAGAAGGCGGAATCCCTGTCCTCGCGGCTGGACGCGAGCCGCAAGGTGGCCGAACTCTATCTCGAACAGTTCAAGGCCGGCGGCGTGACGATCTTCGAACTCCTCGACAGCCAGGCGGACCGGCAGAAGGCGGAGGCCGACGCGATCACACAGGCCTACGAGCAGCGGCGGTCGCACATCCAGCGCCTCGTGCTGGCCGGGAAACTCTCCGAAACCCTGCTCGGCCGGTCGCAGCCGCGCCCGGCGACCGCGGACGTCTCGGCGCTTACTCCCTGAGGGCGTTGTCGCGCAGATGCGTCAGCGGCGTCAGGAGGTATTCCAGGATCGTGTGGCGCTGGGTCAACATGTCGACGTTGGCGATCATGCCGGGCACGACCGGGTTCTTCGGGCCGAGGTCGCTGGCGTCGGCCGACAGGCGGACGCGGAAGTAGGGCTCGCCCTCCTTCTCCTCGATCACGTCGGGCGAGATCTCGACGATCCGGGCCTTCAGCCCACCGTAAATCGAATAGTCGTAGGCGGTCACCTTGACGATGGCCGGCGTGCCCGGCCAAACGTCGGCGCGATCCTGGGGCGAAAGCTTGGCCTCGATGCCGATGCTGGACGTGGCCGGAACGATCTCGGCCAGCGGGGCGCCTGGGGCGACGACACCGCCGACGGTGGAGACGAGGAGCTTGTTGACCACGCCGGCGACCGGGGCGCGAACTTCGGAGCGCGTCGCCCGGTCCCCGAGCGAACCGATGCCCTGCTCCAGTTGCGCGATCGCCAGCAAGGTCTTGGACCGCTGTTGTGACGCCTCCGCACGGAAGGAGAGGACGGTCTCGTTGCGCCGGCGCGTGGCCTCGCTCAAGGCGGCCTCGGTCTGCGGGATCTGGTGGGAGAGATCGCTGAGCTTGGTGTCCAGCTGCTGCAGGTTGCCGAGGGCGGAGAGCAGTTCGTTCTTGGACACGGCGCCGAGCTTGTTGAGGCGGTCCAGGCTTTCGGTCCGCTCCGCCAGCAGCGCCCGTTCGCGCTCCAGATTGGTGAGGCGGGAGGTGAGTTCGGCGAGTGCGAGTTCCTGCTGGCGCATCTGGTCGTCGGCGATCGCGGTCTGCTCCTCCAGGCTCAGCTTGCGCTTGAGGAAGAGGTCCAGCTCGTTGGCCTTGACCGGGTCGGCGCCGAGATCGTCGGGGAAGGCGATCTGGTCGGCGCCGCCGATCTCCGCGTCGAGCCGCGCCAGCTCGGCGCGGCGCGCGGCCAGTTCGGATCGCGCCTGGGCCAGAAGCGACGCGGCCTCGGTGTCGCGGATCTTCAGGAGCACCTGGCCGGCTTCGACCTTGTCGCCGTCCTTGACCAGGATCTCGGAGACGATGCCGCCCTCCAGGTGCTGGACGACCTGGTTCTGGATGGAGGGAACGACAACGCCGTTGCTGCGGGTGACCGCATCCAGTTCGGTGGTGGCCGCCCAGTAGACGAGGGCGACGATGCCGGCCGCCGTTCCGAGCAGCAGAGACCTGTGGGCCTGACGCGCCACGCCGGCACAGCGCCGCAGCGGCTCGATGCCTGCCTGACCCTTCTGTCCATTCGGCGATTGCGACACGACCACACCCGTCTGTTCGACCGACCAACCGGTTGGGGACGATTGAATGCGCGCGGGTGCTTAAGTTTCGGTTGTCGGACCCGCTCGGGCCTTCTTCATATTTCAAATGTTGAATTCACGATCCTTCAGCAGACTTTAACGTCCGGAGGTCATTGATCAACGCAGGTTTCGCCATTTTCAGGCGCAGCGACGGGCGGGGCATGTCTTCAGTTTCCGAGAGAGCCTTCACTCCAGACACCGACCCTCCCGCAGACGGGGGCCGGATCGTCGGCCTGCACCCGATCGCCGCCCTCGAGCGGCTCGGGCTGGAGGTCAACGGCGTACGGCCGGTGGGGGTGCCGCTGCGATCGGTGACGCCGGTGCACCTTCCCGGCGTCCTGGTGCTTGCCGACGGCACGGGGCTGCCGATCCGCGGCCTCGGTCCGGACGGGCGGTTCCAGCTGGATACGGGAGACGGGCTTCAGTCGCTGTCGCTGGACAGTCTCGCGGCCGTCTACGGCGGCACGGTGCTGACGCCTCGGGTACGCCGGCCCGCCTCTTCCAAGCCGGAGCGGCAGACAACTTTGAAAGACGGCGCGACGGGGCCCGACGCTCTGGCGGACGCGGTCGTGAGCCGCGGCCTGTTTCGCACCCTGCTGCGCCAGACGGCAAAGTCCGGCCTGGCTTGGCAGCTGTGCCTTGCCGCGCTGATCAGCAACGTGCTCGGCTTCGCCCTGCCCCTCTACAACATGGCGATCTACGACCGCGTCATTCCGCATGGAGCAGTGGAAACGCTGTGGGCGCTGACGCTCGGCATCGCGCTGGTCTTCCTGGTCGACCTGGTGTCTCGGATCGTGCGCAACCGGCTGCAGGAAGCCGTCGGGCTGCAGATCAACCTCGATCTGCAGAACGCGCTCTACACCCGGCTGACGCGGGGCGAGATGGCGGATGCGCAAGCCTCCCATGGCAGCGTCAACACCAGCTTCCAGACGGTGGAAGCGCTGTGCCTCGCCACCCCTGCGATCATCGCCGGGCTCTTGATCGACCTGCCCTTCGTCACCATCAGCCTCGTCTATGTCGGGCTGATCGCCGGTTGGATCGTGGCGGTGCCGATCGCCGCGATCGGGCTGATCGTCGGCGTCGGGCTGGTCGCCCACGCGCGGGCCCGGCGAACGCATGCTGAGGCGGCGCAAAGCGCGGTGAAGCGCGCCAACCTGATCGAGGAGACGGTGGCGCTGCGCGAGGCGATCAAGACGACGACGTCGGGGCCGATGCTCCGGCGCCTGTTCGACGACCTGGTCGACCAGACCGCCTACAGCGGGCATCTGGCCCGGATGTCCTCGGCCGTCGCGACGCAGGTGACGGCGATCATCGCCCAGGCGACCACGGTTCTCAGCCTGGCGATCGGCGTGTTCCTGATCATGGACGGCCTGTTGACCGTCGGCGCGCTGGTGGCGAGCGCGATGCTCGTCAACCGGGCGGTGTCGCCGATCTCCGGCCTGGTCGCCGGGATCGTCCGCATCGCGGGCCTCTCCGAGGGCGCCAAGATGGCGGAGCGGCTCTGCGCGGTGCGGCAGGAGACGGCGGGCGACGCGGGCCGAAAGAGCGCGCGGCGGATCCGGGGAAGCATCGCGTTCAACACCGTGCAATTCACCTATCCCGGCGAGCCCGCGCCTGCCCTGCAAGCGCTGTCCTTTTCGATCGCACCGGGCGAGCGCGTCGGCGTCGTCGGGCGGATCGGGTCGGGCAAGAGCACGCTGGTCAAGCTGATCCCCCGCCTCTACAGCGCCGAGAAGGGCGCCATCCTGGTCGACGACCACGAGATCCGCCAATACGACCCGGACCAGCTGCGCCGGGACATCGCCTACATGCCGCAGGACTGCGACCTGTTCGACATGTCGATCCGCGAGAACATCACGCTCGGCCTCGATGGGGTCGACGACGAGATCTTCGAGGAGGCCGTGCGGATCGCCGGAGTCCACGACATCGCCAGCCGGCATCCCTCGGGCTACGGGTTCAAGGTCGGGCCGCAGGGGCGCAGGCTCTCGGGCGGCGAGCGGCAGGCCGTCGCCCTCGCCCGCACCCTGGTGCGAGATGCGCCGGTGCTGATCCTGGACGAGCCCACTGCGGCGATGGACAGCCAGTTCGAGCGGCTCGTCATCGATCGCCTCCGGCCCAGTCTCGCCGGTCGCACCGTGGTGATCTCCACGCACCGGGCGCCCATCCTGTCCCTGGTGGACCGGATCATCTGGCTGGATCGCGGCAAGATCATCGCCGACGGGCCGGCCGCGGAGGTGATCCGCCAAGCCTCCGGCGGGACCGGTTGAGGAGCCGCCATGGGACGCAAACACCAACAGGAGGATCCCTGGGCCGGCTTCGTGGACGTGCTGTCGAACATCGTCATGGTGGTGACGTTCCTCGTCATCATCCTCGGCATCGCGATCTTCGCCCTGTCGCAACAGATCACGACGAAGGCGGTGGAGAAGGCGCTCAAGGAGGAGCGGGAGCGGATCGAGGAGGAGGTCAAGGCGGAGATGAAGGCCGAGGCGGCGAAGCAGCCGCAGGGTGTTCCTACCGCCGAGTTGGAGGCCATCGAGGCAGCCAAGGAAACCGCCGAAAAAGCCGCCAAGGCGGCCGCCGCGGAGGTGGAACAGCTTAAGCAGCAGCTGGCCGCCGTCCAAGCGCCGGAAGGCAAGGAGGCGCCGGTCGCCGGCGCGCGTCCCGAGTTGCAGACGCCGGACGGCGCGAAAACCGGCGGCGAGTATCGCCCGGCAATCGCGACCCGCCTGACACAGACGGACGAAAGCCAGGGTGAAAGCAACCTCACCGTGCGCAGCCGGAACGACCTTCCCACGCAGGAGATCGCCGTGGCGAGCGAGGCCGTCGCGGTGGAGCAGGAGGCCGTGGCCGTCAAGCGCTCGGAGGCCTTCGTGACGCTCAAGTTCGAGAAGGCTTCGTTCAAGATCGATCCGGTCGCATCGGGCAGCCTGCGCGACTACCTGTCGAGCAACACGTCCGTGGCCCAGAACCACATCGAGATCCGGGCCTTCGCCCGCTCGGTGACGGGGTCGGTCAGCGAGGCCCGCCGGATCGCCTACTATCGCGCGATGCAGGTGCGCAACGAGCTTGTCCGCAACGGGTTCAAAGCCGCCGATATCAAGGTGTTCGTGCGCGAATCGTCCTCGCAGGAGGAAGCCGACGTGGTGCGGATCTTCGCGGTTCCGAAATGATCAGTGCGCGGTGAAGATGTAACTAAAAATTTGTCTAATTCACATACCTAAATGCACATGTGAGCATTCTCCGGGAGTCGTCTGTGTTCAAGCGTCACGACCCAATCAAGCCCGAACTGATCAAGATGTTCGGCGTCGTCGCTCTCGTCACGCTCCTGGCGGTATGGCAGAGCCATTTCATCATCGAAGGTGTGCTCTCCAACGTTTACCTGAACGGCGTCATCTTCGGCGCGGCCTTCTTCGGCATCTACAACGTCTTCAGCCAGACCTTCAGCCTTTCCAACGAGCACGTGGCGCTGTCGGCCCTGCGCGAGCAGTATGACGACGCGCTGCGCGCCTATCTCCACCCGGAGGACGACCGCAGCTGGCGCTACTTCCGGCTCAGCGTGCCGGCGGTGGTCTATACGGTGCCGACGGTCCTCGGACACGCGCACAACCTGATCCTGGAGGAGATCAACCGCACAGGCTTCGTGCGGATTCCGGCCTCCACGATGAAGATGCTGGTGGAGGACATCGAGAACAAGCTCGACGACAAGACCTCGCTGACGACCTACATGGGCGCCCTGATGGTGCTGCTCGGCCTGATGGGCACCTTCATCGGCCTGATGGAAACGCTGGCGTCGGTGGGCGGCATCCTGGGCAGCCTCAACCTCGGCGGCGGTGCCGGGCCGGAAGCGATCCAGGGCCTGATCGAAGGCCTGAAAAAGCCCCTCAACGGCATGGCGACGGGCTTCTCCTCGTCGCTGTTCGGCCTGCTCGGCTCGCTGGTGATCGGCCTGCTGGCCAAGCTGGACTCGGTTGCCGTCGGCAAGTTCAAGCACGAGTTCGAGGACTTCATCGGCAAGGTGGCGCAGATCGAGGCGAGCGACGGAACCCGCCAGGCGGCGCTGCCGGCGGGTGAACAGGCGGAGGCCGGCGCCCCGCGGGGCGCTACCGGCGTTCTCGTCTCGGCCAGCGAGGCCAATCATCTCCGCCTGATGATGCGCGTCGCCCGCACCACGGTGACCAACACAGCCCGCATGGCGGAGCAGATCGAGGCGCTGGCGGCCGCCGTAGAGTCCCTCAGGACCGGGGCGGAGGAGCACAAGGCGGAGACGCGCAACCTGACGGCGGCGATCGACCGGTCGCTGGCCATCCAGGTTTCCATCGGCACCGGGGTGGTCGCCGAGAGCCGCCAGACCGCGGCGGCCCAGACGCGCCTCCTGGACGCCGTCGACCGGCTGGAAACAGCTGTCTCCACGGACACGAAGGGCCGCGCCGCGATGACCGGCGCGATCACCGCCGGGTTCCAGAACCTCGACCGTGCGCTGGCCGCGCAGGCGCAGCGGCTGAGCGAGCTGCGGTCGCAGACGTCGACGCTGGAAGCGACGGTGACGGCACAGGGCCATTCGACGGCCGCCGACCTTGCCAGCCTGAAGACCTCCACCCGCCGGTCGGCCGAGGACGACACGTCGCGGCTCCTGGCCGACATAGACGCCGTGCTGGCTTCGTCCCGATTGCTGCCGTCGGAGGTGGCGCGGCTCAAGGTTCTGTCCGACCTCCTTTCCGAACCGCCGGCTGGCGGCATCGAGGACCTGCGGCAGCGGCTGGCGTCGATCTGGCCCGAGCAAACCGAGACGGCGGACGGGCAGGCCGCGTCCGATGACGACGAACTCTTCACTTCCAGCCGCAGCAGCGCCTGACGGGAGCAACCCTGATGACCATCATCCCTTCAAGCGTCTCGCGCGTCGTCCGCTCCATGATCCCGGGGATGGGCAACAGCTTCTCGCGGCGGCACGAGCGGTACACCTGCAGCATCATCGCCAAGCTGAACTTCATCGAGCGCGGCTTCTCCATCGACGGAGAACTGAACGAGATCTCGCTCGGCGGCGGCCGCTTCCGCCCGGCCTCCACCCATATCCTGATGCGCTCGGAGGATTCGGTGGTGCTCGTTGTCGAGGCCTTCGCGATCGAGGCCTACATCGTCAACACCACGCCGCTCGGCTACGGCCTGAAATTCCGGGAACCGATCGCCGAAACCCAACTGACCGAAATCCGGGACATCAAGAAACTCGACCTGTTCTGACGGGTCGGACCCCTCGCCTCAGTCCGGTGCACGACCACGGATCTCGCTTCGCTTTGTCGGCGGGGCTGGCGTTCCGGATCGACGCCCACGTGCGGTCCGCGCTGCGCGCCACCGGGGGGGAGGCTTCAGGTGTGGAACGGGGAGACCAGCGGGCAGTTGCCGGTCGCCGCGACGCTGCTGATCGGAGCGGACCGGCACTACCAGGTGTTCACCCACACCGGAGGACTGGCACCGCGTAGCGACGTGGCGGAGCCGGCTCGGGCAGCGCTGGCGGCCTGACGCTTCAGGCGTCCAGGGGCTGGAGCATCTGCCGATCGTCTGCCGTCGCCATCTCGGCCAGGGTCATGTTGTCGAGAATTTCGGCTACCGCGTCGCGGACCCGGGTCATGGAGAGGCGGACCTTGCAACCTGCCGGATCGGGGCAATCGGCGCAGGGTTCGTAGGCGGTGCGGCTCGCGCAGCGGATCGGTGCGAGCGGACCGTCGAGGACGCGGATGACCTGGCCGATGCGGATCTCCGTGGCGGGACGCGCCAAGGCGTACCCGCCGCCAGGGCCCTTCTTGGAACGCAGGATCCCGGCCTTCCTCAGGTCGAGGAGAATGGCGTCGAGGAACTTCTTGGGGATGTTGTTGCGGGAGGCGATATCGACGATGTACGCCGTGCTTCCCTCTTCAAGCCTGGCGAGGTCGATCAGCGCCTTCAGGCCGTACTTTCCCTTGTTCGTCAGCATCTGGCCAGATGTCTTCCAAGCGGCCATCGCGCCGCTTCGCAGGAGGGTCGGCCGCTTTCACGCCTTCCATGCGAGCGGTCGCACCAGCGCGTCGTCTTCGACCTGAAGGGCCTTGTTTCGGCGCAGATAGCCCATCTCGCGGGGATTCTCAAGCAGCAGCAGCCGTTCGTGCTGGCCGAGCGAACGGTGTGCGATGAGATACGGCGCTGCCGTTCTGCCGCATCAGCGGCGGAGCGCGACCACGTTGCCAGCTGGGCGGCGGTGCCAGAGGGGCGCGCCCCGCTCCAGGAGAACCTGACGCAGTTATCACTCAACCACGCGATGCGGCCGCCTCGCGTTCGTCAGCATTGCGGAGATGGCTGGAGTGGTGCCCGGGGGCGGAATCGAACCACCGACACTGCGATTTTCAATCGCATGCTCTACCAACTGAGCTACCCGGGCGCCGTTCGAAGGGTGGGTGTTGGCGGTCCCACCGGCGAAGCAGGGGCCTTATAGAAAGTTGGATGGGCCCTGTCCAGTGGTCTCGGGGATAAAAACGGCGGGGGCGGCGCCGGGCTGGGGGCGGAAGCGGGTCCGCAAGGCCTGCCAAGGGGTTAGGCGGGCCCTGCCGTCAGTGCCGGGTGGGGTCGTCGTCGGAGAATTCGTCGGCCTCCACGACCGGGATGGCGTAGGAGCCGGAGAACCAGCGGTGCAGGTCCAGTTCGGCGCAGCGCTTGGAGCAGAACGGACGGGTGGCCGGTTCGGTCGGTTTGGCACAGATCGGGCACTTGCCACCGACCCGGACGGGAACGGGCTTGTCGGTCATGGGTCCACTCCGGGAATGATGTCGGTCGAAGATGGGGCGCCGGGCCGATCTTGGGAAGGCCCGGACGACGGTCCGCGTCAGATCGCGGCGTTCGGCCAGGTGGCGCGCGCGGGATAGCCGGCGCCGTCCAGCAGGCCGACCGTTTCGAACAGCGGCAGACCGACGACGGCGTGATAGGAGCCGATCAGCCGGACGACGAAAGCGCCCGCCCTGCCCTGCACGGCGTAGCCGCCGGCCTTGCCCTGCCACTCCCCGGAAGCGAGGTAGTCGGCCATCTCCTCGCCGGAGAGACGCTTGAAGCGGACGCGCGTGTCGACCAGCCGTTCGCGCACGCCGCGCGCGGTGAGCAGGCAGACCGCGGTGAAGACCCGGTGGGTACGTCCGGAAAGCAACGCCAGGCACTCCTCCGCTTCGGCGAAGCTCTCCGCCTTGGGGAGGATGCGGCGGCCGACGGCGACGACGGTGTCGGCGGAGAGGACCAGGTGGTCGCCTTCGGCGCCGAGCGCCTCCAGGCGGCGGGCCGCGACCTCGGCCTTGGTGCGGGCGAGCCGGCGGGCCAGCGTGCGCGGCAGTTCGCGGCGGCCGGGCGTCTCGTCGATGTCGGCGGGCATCAGGCGATCGGGCGTGATGCCGACCTGCTCCAGGAGGGCGACGCGCCGGGGGCTGCCGGACGCAAGCACGAGAACGGGACGATCGGTCATCGGACCCTCAGGTCTCAAGGCAGCGACGAACTCCGCGCCCCGCGGACTTACTTGAAGCGGTAGGTGATGCGACCCTTGGTGAGATCGTAGGGCGTCATCTCGACCAGCACCTTGTCGCCGGCGAGAACGCGAATGCGGTTCTTGCGCATGCGGCCGGCGGTATGGGCGATGATCTCGTGTTCGTTCTCCAGCTTCACACGGAAGGTGGCATTGGGCAGAAGCTCGGTCACGATGCCCGGAAACTCCAGGACTTCTTCCTTGGTCATGCGTTGTTCGATCCGACGTGTTTGACGATGTTGGGCGGATAACTAACGGATCGCGCGGCCAAAGGGAACAGGCGGAACACCGAATTCCTGGGGAGTTGCGCCCTGCGACGCTCGGGGAAGCGGCCTTTTGCGAACGCGATGCCGCCCGCCGCGGTGTGCGGCGAGCGGCAAGAGCCGGCAGGGGGGTGGAGCGCGGCTCAGATGCCGCGGGAAGACGACTGGCCGAACAGCAGTTCCATGAGGTTGTCCGGGTGATCGTCATGGTGACTGGAGCGATGGCCGTCGTCGTCGTCCCAACCGCGTCCGCGTCCGCGGCCGCGGTCGTCGTCATCGCCGTCGTCATCGTCGTCGTCCCAGCCGCGGCCGCGGCCCCGGTGATCGTCGTCGTCATCATCGTCGTCGGACGAGGAGGAAGAGCCGCTGCGGTTGCGGTCACCGCCGCGGTCGTCGTCATCATCGTCATCGTCGGAGGCGCTGCGATCGCGGTCGCCGCCGCGGTCGTCGCCCGGGCCGTCATCGGCGCCGCGGCGGACGAGCAGGAGGGGCGCATCGTCCGCGGCACCGGCGACGACGGCCTGTTCGAAGGCGGCGATGGGCAGTGTGGCCGGCGCGGCGAGCGCCGAGCTGCCGAGAAGCGCGAGGGCGAGCGTTGAAAGCAGCGTGATCCGCATGGGTCCGTTTCCTTCCGTTGTCGGCCGAGGCAAGCCCGGCGTGGACCCGTTCTAGCGAATCGACCCCCTCGCGAAGCTGACGGCGGCTGTCAGCTTCCGGTCAGCTTTTCCAAGGTATGGTGGCGCATGTCCCGACCCGCGCGCCCGCGCCCCACCCTGCCTGCCCGGATCGTCCGGCTGTTGCTGACCGCCCTGCTCCTGCATGCTGTGCTGGGGACGACAGCCCATGCGCGCGACGGGGGCGATGACGACGGCGGGTCGGATTCCAGCGGATCGGGATCGAATTCGGGCTCGGGCGGGTCGAACTCCGGATCGGGCGGATCGGGATCGGATCACGACGACGACGACGATGATGATGATGATGACGACAACGACGACGGTGGCGACGATGGCGGTGGCGACGACGACGATGACGACGACGGTCGGTCGGGCACGTCGGGCCGCGGTGGTTCGGGCGGTGACGACGACCGCCGGGACAAGAACGACCGCTGGCTGCGGCTGACGCAGGACCAGGTGCGCGAACGCGTGGCGAAGGGCGACTTCGTGCCGCTCGCCAAGGTGCTCAGAACCGTCTCCAATGCGCAGCCGGGCACGGTGGTGTCGGTCGACCTGCTGACCCACGGCACCGGTCAGGCCGTCTACGACATCGTGGTGGTGAGCGACGACGACGATTTCGTGCGGGTGTTCGTTGACGCCCGGCGGAACCGGATCCTGGAAACGAGGCGGCGCTGATGCGGATCCTTTTGGTCGAGGACGAGGCGGCGATCGCGCGCGAGGTGGCGGAGGCGCTGCGGAGCGCCGGCTACGTGGTCGATGCCGTCGGCGACGGCGAGGAGGCCTGGTTCCGGGCCGAAACCGAAGACTATGACGGGATGGTGCTCGACCTCGGGCTGCCGAAGCTCGACGGGCTGTCGGTTCTGCGCAAGGTGCGCGGCGGCGGCTCGCACCTGCCCGTGATCGTGCTGACGGCGCGCGGCAACTGGATGGAGCGGGTGGAAGGGATCGACGCGGGCGCCGACGACTACCTGCCCAAGCCTTTCCAAGTGGAGGAACTGCTGGCCCGGCTGGGCGCCGTGCTACGGCGGGCGGGCGGGCATTCTTCGCCGCTGATCGAGGTCGGCCGGCTGACCCTGGAGACGCGCCGCCGGGTGGCCGTGGTGGGCGGCAAGCCGGTGGAGCTTTCGGCGCTTGAGTTCCGCGCGGTGCGGTATCTAGCGCACAATCGCGGGCGGGTGGTGAGCCAGGGCGAACTGGCGGAGCACGTCTACGAAAGCGACCGCGAGCCGGACTCCAACGCCCTTGAAGTGCTGATCGGCCGTCTCAGGCGCAAGATCGGCGCGGACCTGATCGCGACCCGTCGCGGCCAGGGCTATATGATGGAGGGCTGAGCGTGCGGCGGCTGATCGACGTGCGATCGCTGAAGGTCCGGCTGATGGTGCTGGCGGCGCTGTCGATCGGGCTGGTGCTGACGGTGGCTGGCGTTTCGCTCACCGTCCTGTTCGAGCAGCACGTGACGCGGCGGGTGGCCGCCGAACTCGGCGTCCGCTGGAACGAGATCGCCGGGGAGATCACGCTCGACAGCACCGATCGGCCGGTCCTGACGCAGCAGCCGACGGACCCTCGCTATGATCGGCCGCATTCCGGGCTCTACTGGCAGATCGATGCTCCGGGCGGGGAGCCGCTGCGGTCGCGCTCGCTGTGGGACGAGACGCTGAAGACGGGGGATACAGCCGTTGAGGAGGCGGTCGAGACGCCCGGCTTCGGCGAGGGCGCCGCGGCGCAGCTCTACGTGCTGTCGCGCCCGCTCAACCTCGTGGGGAGTGGTGGGCCCGTCCGGGCGGTGCTGAGCGTGGCGGTGGACCACGGGGAGATCAACGCGCTGTCGGATGCCTATGCGTCGGAGCTGCTTGGGGCCCTTGTGGTGATCGCGGCTGCCCTCTTCCTGGGTGCTCTGCTGCAGGCGCAAGTAGGTCTGCAGCCGCTGGCCGCGCTGCGGCGGTCGATCGCGGCGATCCGATCGGGCACGTCGGCGCGGATGGGCGGAGGCTTTGCGACGGAGATCCAGCCGCTGGCGGACGATCTCGACCGGATGCTCGACTGGCGCGACACCGCGGTGGCCAAGGCACGCGACCGCGCGGGGGCACTGGCGCACGGGTTCAAGACGCCGCTGACGATCCTGTCGCTGGAGGCTCGCAAGCTGGCCGAACAGGGCCAGCCGGCGAGCGCGGAGGTCCTGCGCGAGCAAGTGGAGACGATGCGCCGCCATGTGGAGCGCGAACTCGCCAGAGCCCGGATCCGCGGCGGAAGCGTCGGCCGGGCGCTCGGGGCGGAAGCGGGGACCGAGATCGCGCCGGTCACGCGCGGGCTGGTCGACCTGATGCGCCGGATGCCCCATGCGGAGGCATTGAGCTTCGAGATCGTCACGCCAGCCGGGCTGCAGGCGCGGGTGGACCGGCACGATCTCGGCGAGGTGCTCGGCAACCTGCTCGACAATGCCCGGAAATGGGCTGCGAGCCGGATCGAGATCCGCGCCGAGCGAGCCGGTGACCTTGTGACGATCAGCGTGATCGACGACGGTCCGGGTTTCGGCGCGGAGCCACCGGCCGGACGCGAGGCGGAGGGGTCGGGGCTGGGGCTGGCGATCGTGGAGGACGTGCTCTCGGCCTACGGCGCGACGCTGGAGCGCCGGCGGGAGGAGAACCGGACGCTGATGTCGTTCAAGGTGCCGGCGGCGGAGCCCGCCGTGCTGGACGCGGCGGCGGAGTGACCGGTTCAGGCGCCACCGATCATCGGCTTCCAGTTCAACCGCTCCTTGATGCGCTTCTCCAGGCCGTCACGGACGGCACGGTAGGCGGCGAGGATCTGGTCGCGGGAGCCGCCGGTGAGCGTGGGATCCGGCGTCGGCCAGTATTCGGCATCGAGGGCGTAGTAGCGCGTCAGCTCCAGCGCCTTGTGGTGCGCTTCGGGGGCGAGCGAGATGACGAGGTCGAAGGAGGTATCCTCCAACTCCTCGAAGGTGTGCGGCTTGTGGCGGCGGATATCGAGGCCGATCTCGTCCATCACCGCCACCGCGAAGGGATCGGGCTCGCCGCGGCGCACGCCGGCGGAGCGCACATAGATCTGGTTCGGAAACAGATGGCGGGCGAGCGCGGCGGCCATCGGCGAGCGGACAGAGTTGAACGAGCAGGCGAATAGGACGGCGGAAGGTCTCGGCCGATCCTCCGACACGCGGCTCATCCTTTCCAGTGCAGGACGCTGATCAGCGTGAACAGGCGGCGCGCCGTGTCCATGTCGATCAGGATCTTGCCGTCGAGACGTTCCATCAGGAGCCGCGAGCCTTCGTTGTGCAATCCGCGCCGGCCCATGTCGATCGCCTCGATCTGGCTCGGGCTCGCGGTGCGGATGGCCTTGTAGTAGCTGTCGCAGATCAGGAAGTAGTCCTTCACCACACGCCGGAAGGGCGTCAGCGACAGTATATGGGTGATCACCGGCTCACCGGCAGGGGTGGTGACCTCGAAGACGAGCTTGCGGTCGACGATGGTGAGCCGCAGCGCGTACTCCAAAGCGTCGCGACCGACCGGCTCGAAGACGTTCTCCTCGATTAGATCGTAGATCGCGACCCTGCGTTCGTGCTCGACATCGGGCGTCGATCGCCCGATGGACTCCTCGTCCAACGCGACGGAGACGAGCCTCCCCCGGTTTGCGGCAGTCTTCATGGTGTTCAGCAAAGCCTCTCCCCGCATGCGGCCCCTTGCTTAGCACGGGCGGGCAGCATGGCGGAGAACGCCTTTCGACGCGGTGAAAGGCGGATCAGAGGCTGATGTCCAGCAGCCGGCGAGCAGGCCTGTCGATCGCGGGCGCGGCGGGAGGCTCTGAGATACCGCCGCCGTAGGACACCGCGGGTCCGTAGGACGGGCGGTCCCGATCGGCCGCGGCGGCGTTCACGGACGCGGCCGCGCGGATCTCCTCGGCCACGGCCTTCGCCGGGTCCTTGGCGTCCAACTCCGCCTGCTTGACCGGATCGTTGCGGGGATTGCGCGGGTCGACGTTGCGACGCGCCAGGTCGACGTCGCATCCGCTGGTGCATGGGTAGCCGTTGACGATCTTGTACATGGCCCCTCTCCGCCATCCACCCTGCGGCAAGGGGAGTAAAGCCCGCGTTTCCGCCCTTTCACTTCGGCGTGACCGGCCGACGGCTCAGTTCAGCCGGATCGCGACACTGCGGGCGTGGGCGCCTAGGCCTTCGGCTTCGGCGAGGCGAACGGCGGCGGGGCCGAGAGCGCGGAGGGCATCGGGGGTGCATTTCAGGAGCGAGGTGCGCTTCATGAAGTCGAGCACGCCGAGGCCGGAGGAGAAGCGGGCGGAGCGGGCGGTGGGGAGCACGTGGTTGGAGCCGCCCACGTAGTCGCCGATCACCTCCGGGGTGTGACGGCCGATGAAGATGGCGCCGGCGTTGCGCACCCGGGCGACCAGCGGCTCGGGATCGGCGACCGCGATCTCCAGGTGTTCGGCGGCGATGCGGTTGGCGAGCGGGAGGGCGGCCTGGAGGTCGCGCACCAGGATCACGGCCCCGAAGTCGCGCCAGGACGCAGCCGCCGTCTCGCCGCGCGGCAGCGTGGTCAACTGCCGCTCGACGGCGGCCTCGACCGCATCGGCGAGCGAAGCGTCATCGGTGATCAGGATGGACTGGGCGGCGGTGTCATGCTCGGCCTGGGCGAGCAGGTCCGCGGCGAGCCAGTCGGGATCGTTGTCGCGGTCGGCGATGACGAGCACCTCGGACGGGCCGGCGATCATGTCGATGCCGACGGTGCCGAAGACGCGGCGCTTGGCGGCGGCGACGTAGGCGTTGCCCGGGCCGACGATCTTGGCGACCGGGCGGATGGTGGCTGTGCCGTAGGCGAGCGCGGCGATCGCCTGGGCGCCCCCGACGCGGTAGACCTCGTCGACCCCGGCCAGCGAAGCGGCGGCGAGCACCAGCGGATTGAGCCGGTCGTCCGGGGTGGGCACCACCATGACGAGGCGCTCGACGCCGGCGACCTTGGCGGGGACGGCATTCATCAGCACGGACGAGGGATAGCTGGCGGTGCCTCCGGGCACGTAGAGGCCGGCCGCCTCCACCGCCGTCCAGCGATAGCCGAGTTCGACGCCAAGCGCGTCGGTGTAGCGCTGGTCGGCGGGCTTCTGCCTGCTGTGGTGGGCCTCGATGCGGTCACGGGCGAGTTTCAGGGCGTCGAGCGTGGCGGCATCGACGGCGCGCGTGGCGGCGTCGATCTCGTCGGCCGTGACGGCGAGGCCGCGGGCGCGGGCGTCGAAGCGGTCGAGCCGGGCGGTCCAGTCGATGAGCGCGTCGTCGCCGCGAGCGCGGACGTCGTCGATGATGGCGCGGACCGCCTGGTCGACGTCCTCGGAGACCTCCCGCTTGGTGGTGAGGAAGGCTGCAAAACGCGCCTCGAAATCGGGGTCTCGGTCGTCGAGCCTGATCGCCACGGGATGCTCCTGCCGTCGGTCCTTGGTGCCGGCGCTCTTCTACGTCATCGGGCGGCGACATGGAACGGGTTTGCCGTCGCGGCGCGCAGGCGCATCAGTATTGATGCGGACAGCCGCATCAACAGTGCCGAAACAGACGATCGTTATGTTCATCCGTGAGATCGGATTAGGACTTCAGACATGCGCGTGACAGAGACACAGGCCCGCAAGATGTGGTGCCCCTTCGTGCGGGTGGAGGGCAACAACCGCATCCTCAATTCGCTGTCGGACGGTTTCGACGCCGAACATCTCTACCAGCACTGCCTGGGATCGACGTGCATGGCCTGGCGACCGTTCAACTACAGCCACCTGAAGGGCGGCGAGCATATCGATGCGCACGGCTATTGCGGGCTCGCCGGTCGGCCGGAGCTGGAGTGACCGCCGTCAAATCGCGTGATCGGGCTTGTGCTCGGTGGACCAGGCGGCACCGAGGTCGGTGAGGCTGGCCTCGATACACTCGACGTCGAGGCGCACGCAGCCGCCACCAGCGAGTTCCAGATAGATGTGGCCGGCGGGGCTGTCCGTCTCCTCGAAGCGGATGGTGAGGAGGTCGACCACGGCGTCCTTGGCATCCTGGCGGACCTTGGTGGCCTTCACGGCCTCCACGCGGGCGAAATGCAGGCAGGCCCGGCGGCGTTCGAAGGACTTGGCGCCGCGGTCGGCCTTTTCCCAGACGAACCGGTTCAGTTGGACAAGGAAGCGCTTCTCCTTGGGGTGCCACTCGACGTCACCGACCTTGGCCACGGCGTCCTGCACATGGGCGGCGATGACGGCGAGGTCTTCCTGATCGAGGGCGGCGAGCTTCAGGGCGTGCATGTCCAAGGCGGTCTCCGGTCGGGTGTGGCCTGGAGATAGGCGGCCAGAGGAGCCGGCGCAATGGGCCAGGCACGCCCCGCAGCCATGCGCGGCGCGCCGTTCAGGCCGGCGATGCCGCCGCTCAGCCGGAGATGCGCTCGACGATGGCGCCGCAGCGGCTGATCTTCTCCTCCAGCCGCTCGAAGCCGCGGTCGAGATGGTAGACGCGGTTGACGATGGTTTCCCCTTCGGCGGCAAGGCCGGCGATCACCAGCGAGACCGAGGCACGCAGATCCGTCGCCATCACGGGCGCGCCCTTCAGGCGCTCGACGCCCTCCACCGTTGCGACCTGCCCGTCCAGCGTGATGCGGGCGCCGAAGCGGGCGAGCTCCTGCACGTGCATGAAGCGGTTCTCGAAGATGGTCTCGGTGATGTGCGAGGTGCCCTTGGCGCGCGTCATCAGGGCCATGAACTGGGCCTGGAGATCGGTCGGGAAGCCCGGGAAGGGCTGCGTCTCGACGTCGGCGGCGACGATGCCGTGGCCGTTGCGGCGGACGCGGATGCCGCGGTTCGTCTCGGTGATCTCGGCGCCGACCTGGCGCAGGATGTCGAGCGGCTCGCCGAGGAGATCGGCTTCGGCGCCTTCCAGGGTGAGATCGCCACCGGTCATGGCGACCGCCATGGCGTAGGTACCGGTCTCGATGCGGTCCGAGACGACGCGGTGGCGCGCGCCGCGCAGACGATCGACGCCCTGGATGGTGATGGTGGAGGTGCCGGCGCCCTCGATCTCCGCGCCCATGGCGATCAGGCACTTGGCGAGGTCGACGACCTCCGGCTCGCGGGCGGCGTTCTCGATCACGGTCTCACCGCGGGCGAGCGTGGCGGCCATCATGATGGTGTGCGTCGCGCCGACGGAGACCTTGGGGAACACGACGCGGTTTCCGACGAGGCCCTTGGGTGCGCGGGCGACGACATAGCCGGCGTCGACGTCGATATCGGCACCGAGATCGGCAAGGCCCGTCAGGAAGAGATCGACCGGCCGCGTGCCGATGGCGCAGCCGCCGGGCAGCGAGACCCGGCAGGCATGCATGCGGGCGAGAAGCGGACCGATCACCCAGAAGCTCGCGCGCATCTTGGAGACGAGCTCGTAAGGGGCGGTGGTGTCGGTGATGGAGCGGGCGGTGAGGCTCACCGTCTGGCCGGTGAGGAGATCCTCGCCGGCGCGCTTGCCGTTGAGGGCATAGTCGACGCCGTGGTTGACCAGGATGCGGGTGAGGAGGTTCACGTCGGCGAGCCGGGGGACGTTTTCCAGCGTCAGCGTCTCGTCGGTGAGGAGCGAGGCGATCATCAGCGGCAGGGCGGCGTTCTTGGCGCCGGAGATGGGGATGGTGCCCACCAGCTGGTTGCCACCGACGATCCTGATCTTGTCCATCGTGTCCTCATCCCGTCGGCGGAAGCGGCCCGCCCGATCCGGCCACCAGCTGGCGCGCCGTTGCGGCGCATCGTCAGCGGGAGCTTGTTCAGCCCGTCGAATCATCCGTCGATTCTGGCGCTTTCACGACCGTTCCGTCCACCGGGAGTTCCGTCCCGGTCGCCGCCTGCAGCCCGCCGCGGGCGTCGGCGTCGCCGGAGCGGCGGCTTTTCGCCTGGGCCTTGCGGAGCCGCAGATTGCGCCTGAGCGCCTCGGCGAGACGCTTTTCTCGGTCGGTGGGCGAACGGGCGTCCGGCATCGACAACAACCTTCCTGTCGGCCCACTCATGACCGGGGCGCACCGGACTGGCAACCCTCGTCGCCCCGGAAAGCGGCGGTTTTTCGGTGCCACCTTGCAGCCGGGCAACAGGGCGGACCAGGGATGGGGCGAAAACTCCGCGATCAGACGCTTGCACGCTCCGGCGATCTATGGCAGAGGTGCGGCCGTTCCGACAGGCCGCCTCGCCGGTGGCCCGTGCCGATGGACAGGCTGCCGTAGCTCAGTGGTAGAGCACTCCCTTGGTAAGGGAGAGGTCGAGAGTTCAATCCTCTCTGGCAGCACCATCCTTCTTCACTGACGATGCGCCAAGGCGGGCTTCCGGTCAGTGGACATCCCCTTTCGCGATCGCTGACGCGTTTCCGTGCGATCCGGGGGCTTCAAGCATCTCGCAATCACGCTCATTGCCGATTTCCCTGATCTGTTCCCCTCCCCTCTCGCGGCATGCCCTTCAGCCTTGGTTTCGGGACGCGCCGTAGGCCAGCGCGCCACGCGATCGCTTCCGATCCCGGCTACGTGATCGACGAGCGGACAATCCGCGAGATTTGCGGTTGCCTCGGTCGCGCTTCCGGTTGTTAACTCATGGTTAATGCGGCGGCGTTGGGTCGATGCGCGGCGCGAGACGGGTGCCCTCCGCTTGGAGGGGCGTGTGGTCCGTGCCGGGATTTCTCGTAGGCGTTTTCAGGAACCAAGGCGTTGCAAGGGGAAGCCATGTTCAAACAGGTCCGGACATCACTTGCCTGCGGGTTCGTGGCCGCGGGCGTCCTTTTCATCAGCGGATGCCAGACGGCGGAGCGGTTCGACCAGGAGTTCTTCGCGCAGTGGGCCACGGAGTGGACGGGCCGGCCGATCAGCGACTACATCGCCTCACGCGGGATAGAGCCCACGACATCCTACGAGACACAACCCGGCCGCCGTGTGTTCGTGTTCGAACGGGACGGGTTCATACCGGCGGTTGCCGCCAACGGAAAGGACGTGCGGTTGGAGCCGGTGGTCTGCCGACGGGTGATCGAGACCGCCTACCAGCCGGCTCAAACGATGCCGTCGAGCGACTATGCGGACTACCGGATCAGCGGTGTCGGCACCGGCGACATGGCCTGCTGAGGCCGACGTCAGCCCGACGTGACCAGGCGCAGATGCGACCGGCGCGCTTCGGGCTGCTGGCGCTCGAAGGTCACGTCGACGGGCTCGCCGGGTATCTCCGGCCGCTCGTAGAGCGTGCGGAAGCCCAGCTTGGGCGCAACGGTGCGGATCTGCTCGGCGGCGCCGAACGACATCATGCGCGTGAAGCTGGATGGGGACGAGGCGAGTTCCACCAGGGCGAGGCCAACCTCGATCCCTTCATCGAACTCGGCGCCGCGACCTGGAAAGCAGACGGTCAGCCCCGGTTCGATCTCAATCTTTCGCATGAACCAACTCCGAAACAATGTTTGGACCGCAAGGCCCAGGTCCCGGGAGCGCGTCCGCGCACAATCATCGGACGCTCCGGTCTACGCCGCCGGTCCGCGGCGGCCTGCATTTAGTGTTCGACTTCCTTGTTCGACGCGAACATCACCCCGCGGGCGCGCACGACCTCGTCACGCGCTTCGGCGAGCGCATCAACGTGGAACTTGATGCGGCTTTGAAAATGAGCCACGTCGAAGCATTCCCAATCCTGCATAGCGATCGCGCGAAGAGCCTTGATCTCCTCGAAGGCCCGGACGCCGATGTCGTTGATTTCCTTCATCCGATCGTAGCGGGGGTTGTCCGTCCGGTACCAGTTGCGGCCAAAGCCGTTGACCTGGTCCAGTTCGCCCCAGGACTTGCGGATGCGCTTCAGTGCCTTGTCCGTGATTTCGCGCACGGTCGATTTGGTCAACTGCACAACTGAACGCCCCGATCGCTATCTCACCGATGAGGCCGGCCGCAGGCGGTGAAGCCATTCCGGGCGCTCATCTCGACGAAGTCTCGCAGCGAACTCTGCACGACCGGGTTCTATAAATTGTAAAGGGGAGCCGAAAAAATGCATCGGCCGGCGAAGCAGCCATGCACACACCGGCGATGACCGCATCTACAACATACTCAAATTTTTCATCTAAACTGGCAGTTTATGCGGATATTCGATCGTGACCGCAGGTTCGTTTTCGATTCATTCACACTCCCGGCCAAGGTCCGCTGGATCAGGGTTGTTTATCAGAGTTAATTCATAATCCGTTTATGTGCGGGGCAACTAATGATCGCATGTCACAGTGCAGTCCGCAGGTTGCTCCCATGATGAAGCTTGCCTCCCCCACTGCGCGCCCCAACGCTCATCCACTCCGGGCTCGCGCGCTCGAAACTGCCCGTTCCTTCGCGGCCGACCGCGGCGGAAACACGGCGATGATCTTCGCCCTGGCCGCGCTGCCGATCTTCTATTCGACCGGGGCGGTGGTCGACTACACGCGCATGCTGCGGGTGCAGGCCGGTCTGCAGGAGCAGATGGACGGCAGCGCGCTGTCGGTGGCCGCTGCCTACGACACCGCCAACTACGAAAAGCAGGTCGACAACCTGAAGAGCGTGATCCTTGCCGAATACGGCGACGAAGGCGTAACCGACGTTACCGTGCAAGGCCAATGGATCTCCGGCGTCGATTTCCAAGTGACGGCCACGGCGACGCTCAAGATGTATTTCATGCCGGCCCTGTCGGACCTGGCGAAGACCAACGTGGTCGCGGCCAAGACCGTGGCACGGACGTCGACGCCGACCTACGTCTACAAGGACCCGGACCTGTCGCAGCTCGATCCGGAAGCCGGCGACTACAATCGCATGGGCGTCTACTGCTACGATGCGACCAAGTCCAAAGAAGCCGACAAAGGACGCTCCGAGATCGTCTGGATCGCCGACAACGGTGGCACCAAATATACGTTCACGATGCCGACTTGCGGCAAGGGCGAGACCATGAGCTACATGCTCAAGAACGTCCGAAGCGCCCGAACGACGAAATCGAAGTGGGACGATCCCAAGGCTGAACAGTACTATTACTACACCGATACCAAGATCAACCTGGGTGTGGAAACCTACGATCTCGGCGGGTGGCAGATCCTGGAAACCGTGCTGTGCGACACCAAGGACGCCTGCCTGAAGACAAAGTCGAAAGGCGGATCGATCCCGTTCGGCAAGGAGCGCACGCCGGAAAAGGCAACGGGGATGTGCCAGCCGGGGAAGTACATGTACTACGGTTGGGAAGACCGTCCGCCAGGCAATGGCTGGACCGACAAGGATTACGACGACATCCGCGTGGTGATCGAGTGTCCCAACGTGACTTCGTCCGGCGACAAGACGGTGTTTCTGCTGCGCTGATCTAGGTTCCGGCAAAACGGGCCGTGGTTGAATGAATGAAATCGGATGAGCGGGGATCCCGCGCGCGCGGGCGCGGTCGTGGGCGGAGTGAGCTCCCTCGGCCGCGCGGGTATCCCGCGCGGCCGATCTCGTTCGAGCGAAGAGCGTTCACTCGGTGTCGTCGCCGTCCATCGGGCCGTTCGGGCCGGGACCACGGCCGCCCTCGCCGCCCATCGGGCCGCGACCTTCACCGCCCTCGCCGCCGCCGAACCAGCGGCGCCAGCCGTGACCTTCGCCGCGTTGGCCGCGGTCCTCGCGGGAGAGCGCGCCGTCGTTGTTGCGGTCCATCCGGGCCACCATGCCGGCGGTGCGGTCGTCGAACTCCTCGCGCGTCACCTGGCCGTCGCCGTCGGCGTCGAGCCGCTGGAAGGCGCGGACCATCTGTTCGCGGCGCTCCTGGTTGAAGAGGGGCTCGAACTCGGCGATCGAGAGGGTCTGGTTGCCGTCGGCGGTGGCGGCCTTGAAGCGCTCGGTCTGCACCGCGTCGATCTCGGCCTGGGTGATCTTGCCGTCCTTGTCGGTGTCGAAACGCTCCATCATCATCATGGCCATGCCGCCGCCGTGGCGGCCACCGTGCTCGCGTCCGTGGCGGTTGCCGCCCATGTCGGCATTGGCGACGGGGATCGTCGCGGCGAAGGCGGCGACGACGACAGCGGTCCAGGTGAGAGTCTTCATGTCAGTCTCCTCGTTGTGTTTCTCGGGCCGAGGATGCAGCCTTGCGACGCGTCCACCGGTTCGGGCAGGAGCGGGGGTGTTCTCGTCCCGCTGCCGATGACCGGAAGATAGGTTGTCTTTGTCGCCGAAGTTCGCCGGGAAACCGCTGAATTGTCGTCCGATGTGACGCCAGCGGCTGACGTTACAGTCGGATACAAATGGCTGAGGACAGCGCCCCGGCGCCCTGTCAGAAGTCTCTCAACGAAAACCTGCGCATCCTGACGGCCATGACCGATACCGCCCCACACATCCTCGTCGTCGACGATCACCGCGACATCCGCGACCTGATCGCGCGCTATCTTTCCAAGAACGGATTCCGGGTGACGACCGCGGAGAACGCGGCCGCCGCACGCAAGGCGATGAAGGCGGCGGCGCTCGACCTTCTGGTGCTCGACATCATGATGCCGGGCGAGGACGGACTTTCGCTCTGCCGGCACGTGCGCGAGACCAGCGAGACGCCGGTGATCCTGCTGACGGCGATGGCGGAGGACACCGACCGGGTGGTGGGGCTGGAGATCGGCGCCGACGACTACCTGACCAAGCCGTTCAACCCGCGCGAGTTGCTGGCGCGGATCCGCGCCGTGCTGCGGCGGACGCAGGCGGTGCCCAAGGCGCGAGACCCGCTGACCGCGCGGCGGTTGAAGTTCGACCGGTGGATGCTGGACGTGCAACGGCGCGAGCTGATCGACGGGACCGGCGTCGGCCAGCCGCTCTCCACGGCGGAGTTCCAGATGCTGACCGCGTTCCTGAAGCGGCCGAACATGGTGCTCTCGCGCGACCAGCTGATGGACCTGACATCCGGGCGGACGCCGCAGATCTTTGACCGGTCGGTCGACAACCAAGTCAGCCGGTTACGCAAGAAGATTGAGGTGGATCCGAAGAACCCGATGCTGATCAAAACGGTATGGGGTGGCGGCTACATGCTGAGCACGGACGTGAGTGAGGAATGAGCGAGCGTCCCGCCCTCTTCCGTCGACTGCTCCCGACCAGCCTGCCGGGCCAGTTGATCGCGGTGATCGTCCTGGCGATCGTGGTCGCGCAGGTGCTGACCGTGATCTACCTGGGGCTGTCGCGGCGCGATGCGGTGGAGGAAGCCGCGCGGGAACAGATCCTGGCGCGGACCGCGGGCCTTGTCCGGCTAGTGGACGACGTCCCCACGGAGCTTGCCGAGCGGGTGGTTGAGGCTGCGACGTCGGCGCGGACCGTCTATGCGATCGAGCCGGAGCCGAGCGTGCCGCAGATCAGCGGCGCCGAGAACGAGATGATCACCGCGGCGGCGATCGAAGAGGCTTTCGGACCAGGTCGCGAAGTGCGCGCGGAGATGCGCGGTCGACCGCTGCGGATGCGCGACCGGGACGGCGAGCGCGCCTCCCGCCGCGACCGCGACGACGAGGACCGGAGCGAACGGCGCACGCGGCTGATGCTGCCGGCCGTCGCGGTTTCGGCCAAGCTGAAGGACGGGCGCTGGCTCAACGCAGAGACGATCCTGCCGCGGCCGGCGCTGCTGGCGTGGCCGACGCTGGTCTCCACGCTGGCTATGTCGCTGGCGACGGCGGCGGCCGTGTTCTGGTCGGTGCGGCGGATCACACGGCCGCTCCGCGGGCTCGCCGGTGCCGCCGACAGACTGGGCCGGGGCGAAGCGGTGGACCCACTACCGGAGACGGGACCGGAAGAGGTGCGACGGACCATTCATGCCTTCAACGCGATGCAGGCGCGGGTGAAGCGCTTCGTGTCGGACCGGACCCGGATGGTGGCCGCGATCAGCCACGACATGCGTACGCCGCTGACTTCGCTCAGGCTGCGGGCGGAGTTCGTCGACGACGCGGAAATCCGGGACAAGATGATCGAGACCATCGAGGAAATGAACCGGATGAGCGAGGCGACGCTCGCCTTCGCCCGGGATGACGCCCGCGACGAGGCCAGCCACGCGACGGACCTGTCCGCCCTGGTCCAGGCGGTGGCCGACGACTTCACCGATATCGGCAACGACGTGTCCGTCACCGGGCCGGACAAGCTGGACCTGGTGGTGCGGCCGGTGGCGCTGCGCCGAGCGTTGCGGAACCTGGTGGAGAACGCGATCCGCTACGGCGCCCGCGCGCGAGTGCTCCTGGCGGAAGGGGCCGACGAGGTGACAATCCGGGTGGACGACGACGGGCCTGGCATCCCTGCCGACAAGCTGGAGGAGGTGTTCGAGCCGTTCGTCCGGCTGGAGGGATCGCGCAGCCAGGAGACGGGCGGCGTGGGCCTCGGACTGTCGACCGCGCGCTCGATCGTGCGCGGACACGGCGGCGACCTGACGCTCGCCAACCGCCCGGGCGGCGGCCTTTCGGCGACGATCCGGCTGCCCCGCGCATCGCGCTGATGAGTAGAAAGTCGGAGTCCCTTTCCACGGCACCGGAAGCCTGATCTTCTCTGCCGATGGCATTCAAGCTGCGCCAGCTCCAGTACTTCATCGCCGTGGCCGACACCGGGTCGATCTCAGGGGCTGCGCAATTGCTGTCCGTGTCCCAGTCCACGGTGACGGAATCGGTGAAGGAACTGGAGGCCGACCTCGGCTTCGAGCTCGTGGAGCGGCACGGGCGCGGTGTTTCGCTGACCCACAAGGGTCAGATGTTCCTGCGGCATGCCCATCGCATCCTGGAGACCGTGGCGGACGCCCGTCGTTCGCTGGCCGAGGAGGGACCGAGCCAAACCGGCGAGCTCCACGTGGGCGTCACCTCGCTGGTGGCGGGCTACGTGTTCTCCGACCTGCTGGCGCGCTACCGGCGGGCCAACCCGGCCGTCGTCGTTTCGGCGGTCGAGGACAACCGGGAGTACCTGCAGCACCTGCTCATCAACGGAGAACTCGACGTCGCGGTGATGGTGGTGCCGGACAAGGCAACGGATTCGGCGCTGCAGATCGAGCTGTTGGGCGAGGAACCCTACCAGGTGTGGATGCCGCTCGGCCATCCGCTCGGCCGGCAGGTCGAGGTGACGCTGGCGGAGGCCGCTCGCGAGGCGCACATCGTGCTGACGGTGGACGAGATCGAAGAGACGACGCAGCGCTTCTGGACGGAGCACGGGTTCCGGCCGCGGACGGCCTTCCGCACGCGATCGGTGGAGGCGGTGCGCAGCCTGGTCGCGACCGGCGCCGGCATCACCATCCTGCCTACGCTCGTCTACCGGCCCTGGTCACTGGAAGGCGACCGGATCGAAGCCCGGCCGGCCTCCGAACCGCTGCCGACGGTGAAAGTGGGCATCGCCTGGCGCAAGGGTGCGCGGCTGCAGCGGATCGCTGAGGACTTCATCGAGATCGGCCGAACGCAGCGGCTGGAGAGACTGCGGTCCGAGCTTTCGGGCAAACCCAAGGTCTCGTTCTGACGACGGGACAGCAGCAGCGGCTGTCCGGTTGCGGGACCGATCGTCTCCCGAAGGGCAGAGAGGGTCAGGTCCGCGCCCATTCCGGCAGGTCGGTTCCGGGCTCGAACACGTCCTCGACGGCCTCGGCGGCGAAGGTCGGCCGCTCCCCGGTCCAGGCGAGCGCTCCATCGAGACCGGCCTGTCCGTCCGCACCGGTCCGGTAGAGGCTGCGCAGGACGTACTGGTCGGCGTCGTTCAGGCCACTGACCTCGGAAATCTCGATCACGCGGCGGCGGCCGGACCGCTTTAGCCGGGCGATCTGCACGATGACGTTGACGGCGGAGGCGATCTGCGCCCGCAGCGGCCTGAGCGGGATGTCCACGTCGGACATCAGGGCCAGCGTCTCTAGCCGGTGGAGGGCGTCGTAGGGTGTGTTGGCGTGGACGGTGGAGAGCGAGCCGCTGTGGCCGGAGGTCATCGCCTGGATCATGTCGAGCGCCTCGCCGCCGCGGCACTCGCCGACGATGATCCGGTCGGGCCGCATGCGCAGGGATGCCCGGAACAGCTCGCGGATGGAGGCGCCGCCGCGGCCGAAGCGATCGGGTTTCGTCGTCTCGAAATAGACGACGTGATGCTTGCGGATCTGCAGCTCGGTGGTGTCCTCGATGACGATGACCCGCTCGTGGTCTTCGAAGGCTTCCGACAGGGCGTTCAGCATCGTCGTCTTGCCGGTGCCGGTGCCGCCGGAAATGATGACGTTCTTGTGCAGCTTCACGGCCGTCTTCATCAGCGACAGCGTCTCGGGCGTCAGGCTGCCCTGCTTGACGAGGTCGTCGATGCTGCGGTGCTCGCGCAGGAAGCGGCGGATGGAGATGCAGAGCCCGCTGCGGGCGGCGGGCGGCTGGACGATATGGACGCGCGAGCCGTCCGGCAGGCGGGCCTCGATGCTGGGCTCCTCCGGGGTGAGGCGCTTGCCGGAGTATTGCGCGATGCTGCGGGCGGCGGCATCGAGATCGTCCCGCCTGGCGAAGCGCGCCTCGGTCTTCTCCAGCTTGCCGCGGCGCTCGACGTAGATGTCGGCGACGCCGTTGATCAGGATCTCCGAGACCGAGGAATCCTGGAGAAAGGGCTGGATGGGCGCAAGGAGCCGGTCCATCGCCCTGACGAGGACCTGCAGGGCTGCCTGTTCATTGGGATCGATGGCAGCGGACATCAGAACGGCATCCCGACGAGGGCCGAGCTCATGCCGAACAGGGTCGCCATCATATTGAGCGCGGTCGGGAAAAACGTCATCAACGGGATCAGGATGAGGCCGAGAACGAGAACGTTGGTCATCATCTCCATGGATGCGCTCCTTCCGAAGCTCTGGGCCCGCCCCCGACCATCCTCAGGCCAAGAGACTGCCGGGACGAGACCATTTCGACCGGTCGGCAGGGCTCGCCCCGGGCAACCGGAATTCTTCGGCCGCCGTCGCCGATCACCGATCCGGAAAAGCTATCCGCGCCTTGTCTCGATGCATAGTGATAAACGCGTTTGCAGGATATCATGGCCTCCAAACGCGTTGGAACCCGTCCAACAGACTGTGGCGCGGCGCACTTTTCCAACCGCTTTTTTTGAAGCAAGTTGATCACACCGGGACGTGATCTGAAGCACCGGGAGAAACAGACCGCTTCTTCTTGACGGGAAGCATCTCCCACGGCCTCGACGAAAATGTCTCGTTGCTCTCCTGAGGAGAAGCGTCGTTTAGACGAAGTCCGGAAACGGTTTACTCAACTCGTGACAGGAAAGGTTGCCCCAATGCTTAGCACCGTAAAGTCCTTCGCCAACGCGCTGCACCAGGACGAGCGCGGCGACATGGCCCAGATCGTTCTCGCGGTCGCGCTGATCGTCATCCCGCTGCTGCTGATGCTGATCGCCTTCGGAAAGCAGATCGGCGACTGGTTCAAGGAGCAGAACAGCGACCTGAAGGGCAAGAGCAAGACCGTCCCCAAGGCGCTCTGAAGGCTCCTGATGGACTGGCTTTATGCCCCGCTCAACGATCCCCTGGCGACGGCCCTGGCCGTCGCCTGCGTCGCCCCGGCGGCGTGGTTCGATCACCGCACCGGGCGGATCCCCAACTGGCTCACCTACGGGTCTTTGGGCGCCGGACTGGTTCTCGGTCTGACCGGGGGCCTCGTCGGGCTGGGTGGATCGGTTCTCGGGATGCTCGCCGCTTCGGCCGTCTTCGTGGTGGCCTTCGCGGCGGGCAGCTGCGGGGGCGGCGACGTGAAGCTGATGGCCGCGCTGGGCGCCATCGTCGGGATGCCGCAGGCGATGGACCTCACCTTGGCGGCGCTGCTTGTCGGCGGCGTCCTTGCGGTGATCTCGATGCTGCGGCGGCTCGATCCGGTCTGGCTCCTGCAGGCCTTCAGCCTGTTCTTCCTGCTGATCCCGGCAGGACTGAAATCGGCGGTGCTGTCGCTGGCTCCGGCCGAGCGACGTTCGGTCCGATTTGCGCCCGCAGCAGCGGGCGGTCTGCTCTGGTGCGTCCTCTTTCCCGACTACACGCCCCTCGCCCTCGTGAGGTGACCAATCATGTCGCCGGCCGACAGTTCGCTCCTCGACAGCGCCTTCCTGGCCGCCCTCGTGCGGTCGCCGAGCTTCTGGCAGCCGTCCGGCGCTCTGGCCGGGGTGGCCGCTGCGGCCGTCGTCCTCCTCGTCGGGGCGGGACTGACCCTTCGGATGCTGCCGCGCCGGCGGGCGAAGCGGAGCCTCCTCGCCGATGACGCGGGGAGCGTGACCGCTGTCGACATGGTGCTCGTCACGCCGATCTTCGTCCTCTTCATGTTCATGGTGTTCCAGTTCGCCATCCTGGCGAAGAACCACCTGTTCACCCACTATGCCGCCTACCAGGCGGCCCGCAGCGCGCGGGTGCAGTTCTGCCCGCTGCTGCCGCTCGGTGTCGCCGACCTCATCAACAAGATGCCGTGCAAGGACTCGCTGGCGGCCGGCCGGGCGGATACCGCTGCCCGCGTCGCGCTGATCCCGGCGGCGCCCTACAGGAACGTTCGCTGCTCATCCGGCTGCGCCTATCCGGCCGGCGTGCTGCAGGCGGTGTTCAACACCACCGGCCAGTTCTCGCTGACGACGGCGATGACGCGGCAGGCGCGCTACATGTTCGACAAGCAGAACGTGAAGGTCACCGTGAAGCGTGCGCCGATGGCGACCTACGCCCGCCTCGTTCGGTCGCCGCACGTGCCGGTGACGGCCACCGTGGAAGCCCGCTTCCTTCTCCTCGACTATGCCGGATGGGTGTTCGCCGACGGCCAGCGGTCGGATGGCAACTACTACACGGTTTCCCGGGCGGAGGTGTCGCTGCTATGAGCACCTTTCTTCAACGCCTCCACCGCGACGAGCGCGGCCTGATCTCGCCGCTGATCCTCTTCCTGGCGATCGGCCTCGCCTACATGATCGTCTGGATCCTCAACACGGGCCAGCTGGTTGCCGATAAGCAGCGCACCCAGAACACTGCCGACGCCGCTGCGCTGGTGCAGGCCGAATGGGGTGCGCGCTACCTCAACGTCATGGCGATGAACAACATCGGCTCGGCGCAGGCGACCGTGGTCGCCGCCACGTCCGTCGCCTACGGAGTGACTCTGGCGGAACTCGCCGTCCGGTCGGGCGTGATCGCCGCCAAGCTCGTCGAATACTCGGCCACCGACGGGTTCGGACCCGCCCCGCTGTTCGCGCCCTACTGCCCGACCTGGGGCAAGATCCCTCTGATCGGCGGCTTCATCCAGGCGGCCTGCACGGGATTCCAGGTGTTCCGCGGCATCGGCGCCGCGCGGGCGGCCGCCTACGTTCTTTCGGCCATGGAGGACTACCGGCCGATCCCGACGCCGATCCATCCGGACTCGGTCGCCGGCAAGGCAACCGACATCATCGCCGCCATGGACGCGATGAACGACTACCTCGTGAAGAGCTTTCCCGAGCGGGTCGCCACCGAGGGGCTGCATCTCGTCAAGGCGAACGATGCGGACCACCTGGTCTACCATCCGCCCTGCAAGAAGGCCGGCGGCTGCCGGTCCAGCCAGGAAGGTCAGGGCGGCGACCTCCCGGTCGACAACGGGGCGCTGGAAAAGGCCGTCGCCTACCAGGAGTTCTGCGATGCGATGCAGGCGGGCTCCAGGGGCGTGGCGATCGGACCCGTCAGCGTCGCCGTGCGGACCGGCTTCTCCGACCGCGGCTATGCGATGAACAAGGGGCCGCAGTCGGCCGGCGGCATCGACAACCGCCCGATCCGGGACTTCGTCAACGACATCGGCGAAACGGATACCGAGCTGCCGTTCTTCTACATCTGGTACGAGGCGTTCGGACCGGCCTACTACACGAAGGTCCCGTTCAGTGCGATCCTGGAGCAGTTCGCGCCGAAAAAGAAGGTCAGCATCTTCGGCTTCGAAGTCGACATCACCGATGTCTTCATCGACGTGGCAACGTTCGCCATGGAAGACCTGCTGGGCATCGACCTCGGCGTCATCAACCCGTTCCAGCTGCCGATTGACGTCCCGCCGCGCTACGAAGACGAACAGACCGCCAAGGAGAACGACTTCACGCGCAAGTTCGACACCTTCTGGACGGCGGTCTGCCGCGGCGGCTCGCTGCCCTTCGTGGGCAAGATCCTGGCCGATCCCTACTGGCTGAAGGGCCGCCCGGTCTACGCGATCGATCCGTTCACCGCCAACTTGATGTCCGACCGGCTGACGGACTATCGGACGCTGGCGATCGTCTCGCGCCAACCGCGGGCCCGCCTGCAGACGCAGCTCTTCAAGGACAAGACCGCCTCGGCCTACGCGGTCGCGGAAAGCTGGATCCACAATCCGACGGCCTTCGACCTCTACACGCAGGACTGGCTCGCCATGCTGGTCCCGGCCAGCCACATGAACCGCGCCACCGCGGTGTCGGCCACCATCAAGCGGAGCCCCGCCGCGCGGAGCTTCCAGAACCTCACCGCAGCGCTCGACAGAGGGGGCGACGATGCCTGGAAAGCCGTCAACACCCACTGAGGCCGGCGTGCTCGCCCGGATGCGCCGGTTCGCCCGGCGGCTGGAGCGGGACGAGCGGGGCCTGGCGTCGATGGAATTCATCCTCGCCGCGCCGATCATCCTCTTGATCGTGCTCTTCGTGAAGCACGGCAACCAGCTGATGACCAAGAAGGTGGACACCGTCACCCAGATCCGGAATGCCGCCTTCGCCGAGGCGAACGGGATGGAATGCACCAGCGACATGACGCGCATGTTCCCGGACTTCGTGCCGGCGCTGCCGATCTCGGTCGCCCGGCTGACCGGCAGGGATGCGATCGCCTGCTCCAGCGAGCGGTCCGACAAGGCCAAGGGCGATCCGCGCCGGACCTTCGTGTGGGACGACCTGAAGCGGGAGGGGGCGGACGCCTCGTCGGATATCGCGCGCGACCTGCGCAAGGAGGAGCCGATGCTCGTCACCGCGGAGGCGGCGCGGATCTACCGCTTCGGGGCGCGGGAGAACCTCACGCCGTTCCGGTGGGACGACAGCTTCACCGTGGGCGACGCGACGCTGTTCTCGTCGGCATCGGCTCCGTCGAAATACGGCTACGACAAGGTCCTGCGCGACGAGATCCGCGACGCGGCGCCGAAAGCCGGCGATCTCTATGACGGCATCTTCAAGGGAGCGGACAAGTGACACCGACCAGAAAGATCCGGCACCTCCTGTCGCTTGCGGCGGCCGCTGCGCTCGCCATCGGCCTGGGCGAGACGCTGACCGCCCGGACCAGTTTCGCGGAGGTCTACGCGGCCGCGACCACGTCGATGGGCGGCGCTCTGGCAGAGCTTCTGGGCGCGCCGGAGCGGGCGCCGCGGGCGCTGCTGGTCAACGGGCAGCCGCTCTCCTTCGCGCCCTATTCGAGCGACCGGCCCGTCGCGGACCTCGCCACGGACTGGTCGCGGACGCTTCAAGGGGCCATCGTGCCGATCCCCTATGACGGGGCGGATGCGGAGCAGAGCGCGCAGGCCGCCGTGGCGCTCGCCTTCCTGCCGCCGAAGGTCGCCGTGCTCTCCGACGAGTTCGCGACCGTGGTCCAGTTCTTCGACGGCGACGGGCGGAAGGCGATGGCCCACGTGCAGGCGACGGCCAAAGGCGGCAAGCCGGGTCCGATCCCGGCAACCGTGGTGACGCTGCGGCGCCCGGCCGGCGCGGACCGTACCGACGTCCTGATGAGCAGCATGGACGATACGACGGGCATGCTGGCGGCTTTCGCCGCCGCGCCTGACGCCGACGAGATCCCGGCAGCGCTGAAGCCGCCGGCGGGCGCGACCGTTCTCATGGATCTTAGCGACGAAGGCGACGGCCATCGCTCACGCAGCGTCGTGGTCCGTGCACCGGTGGCCGCGCGGGCCTGGGCCGAGCGGCGGGCGGTGCTCCTTTCGCAGGCCGGCTTCACCGTGGAGGCGACCGCCGCCGGAACGGCCGGAATAACCGCGCTTCGCGCACGAAGGGCCGCGGAAGAAGCGGATGTGCTCTATACTGCCGGTGCGGTGCCCGGCGAGGTTGTCGAAGTCATTCACATCCGCGAGCCACTGGCCGGGGGGACGTCTCGATGAATTGGAAACTGATCGTCGCGATCGTGGCGGGCTTGGCGTCCGCCGCCCTCATCTACGTCTGGATGCAGGGCGTCAAGAACGAGCAGACCGCCTACCTGTTCATGAAGCTGCGGCCGGACGTGGCCGTCGCGCGGGGGCAGGCGATCACCGAGGACATGCTGGACGATCCGGTGGAACTGCCGGAAAGCTTCGGCCTCCTGGTCAACCTCGCGCTGCCGGCGGCGGACGCACAGCTGGAATGGTTGAAGGACCGCACCGCGTCGACGGACATTCCCGCGGGGTCGGTGCTGCTGTTCCAGTTCTTCGACGACAGCAACGGCGGCCGGCTGACGACGATGATCACGCCGGGCAAACGCGCGCTGACGCTGCCCGTCGGCGAGGCGGAATCGGTGGGCGGCTTCGTGGAGCCGGGCAGCTACATCGACGTGATCGGGACGATCAACGAGCCGGTGGCGCCCGCCCCGCCGCCGACCGTTCCGCCGGCCGCAGCCGCGCCGGCCGCGAAGCCGGAAGCGCCGGCCGCGAACGCCCAGACCATGCCGGCGCCCGACAGCCCGCTGGGGCAGACGCTGAAGGACCTGATGGCGGCGCAGACGGCGGCGGGAGCGGTGACGGGCGGGGTCGAGACACCCGAGGCCTACCTGGACTACCAGCAGGCGCAGCAGGACTTCCAGGCCGGCATCGGACGCCGGACCCGCGTGGTGACCCGCACCTTCCTGCAGAACGTCCGGGTTCTGGCGGTCGGAAACGCCACCACGTCGCGGGCGGTGGCCAACTCCGACCAGGCCTACAGCCACGTGACGATCGAGGTGACGCCGGCGGAAGCCGAGCTCCTGATCTTCGCCATGCGGCAGACGGACGGGCTCCTGAACCTCGTTCTTCGCAATCCGGCCGACACCAAGGTGGAAGAACTGCCGAGCGTGAACTGGACGAAGATGTGATCGCCCCCGGGGAGGGAGCCATGCAGCTGAAGATCTCCTACGACGACCGGCCCGGGGTCGAGGTCATGACGCTGAACGCGGACGAGACCTATTTCGTCAGCCCGGGCTCGACGGCGACGATCCCGGAGCGGGCCGCGTCGGTGGTGCTGCAGAGCAACCACGTTTCGCCGTTGCAGTTCGTGCTGCGCCGGACCCTCGGCGGGATCGAGGTGGCGCACTACGGCCGCAATCCTACCCGGCTGAACGACCAGCCGCTGAAGGCGGGCGTCCCGGCCAAGGTGGCGCCGGGCATGCAGCTCTGGGTGCCGAACGTCACGATCGAGATCCTGGAGGCGACAACGGCCAGCGAGGTCGTCACCCTGTTTCCGGACCAGGAGCGAGTGCTGGCGTTCCAGATGGAGATCCACGAGCAGCTGCTGAAGGACACCCAGTACGACCGGCTGGTGAAGTCGTCCGACTTCGGGCGCGACGAGACCCGCCAGCGGATCCGCGAACGCCTCGACGCCTTCATCGGCAACGCGATCCAGTCGGCGCCGGCGGATCTCGTGCTGCTGGTCGTGAAGAACGCCGTCTACCGCTTCCTCGCCCGCCGGATCGCCCGCACAACCCGCCGCGGCGCCAGCGAGGCGGCCATCGTGGCGCGGGAGGAGAGCGACCACCGCCGCCTGTTCGAGGTTGGCAAGGCGCTCGCCAGCGGGCTGGGGCTGAAGCTCTCGTTCGAAACCACGGCGGCCGACTTCAACAAGCTCGACACCAAGTTCTTCGAGATGTTCCAGGCCCGCCAGAACATCTTCACCACGCACGACCGGCTGGAGATCGCACACGCGCACATCCGGGCAAACATCGAAGACATCATGTACCGGTGGGGGCCGATCTCCGAACTGATGGATCTCGACGTGATCTCGGAGATCATGGTCACGCGGTTCGACGAGATCTACGTGGAGAAGTTCGGCCTCCTGGAGCGCTACCCCTTCGCCTTCGCCAGCGAGCGCCAGCTGATGAAGGTGATCGAACGGATCGCCGCCGACAGCAACCGGTCTATCAACGAAAGCCAAGCGATGGCCGACTTCCGCATGCCGGACGGCTCGCGCGTCAACGCGGTGATCCCGCCGCTGGCGGTGAAGGGCGCCTGCCTGACGATCCGCAAGTTCGGCGGCAAGTCGCGCCTCGACATGCGCAAGCTGGTCACCGCCGGCGCGCTTAGCGAACCGATGCGGGCCTTCCTGGAAGCGTGCGTCCGGGCGCGCAAAAACATCGTGGTGTCCGGCGGCACCGGCTCGGGCAAGACGACGCTCCTCAACGGCCTCTCGCAGTTCATCCCCAACGGCGAGCGGGTGGTGGCGGTGGAAGATACCTCCGAACTGCAGCTCGACGGCATCCACGTCGTCTACCTCCAGTCCCGCCCGAAGACGGCGGAGGGCGAGAACAGCGTCACCATCCGCGACCTCGTCAAGAACGCGCTGCGCATGCGGCCGGACCGGATCGTCGTCGGCGAGTGTCGCGGCGAGGAGGCGATCGACATGCTGCAGGCCATGAACACCGGCCACGCGGGCTCGATGACCACGGCGCATGCCAACACTCCGCAGGACATGATGACCCGCCTGGAGGTGATGGTGCTGCAAGGCCAGTCGTCGCTGCCGGTTATGGCGATCCGCCAGCAGATCGTGGCCGCGGTGGACATGGTGGTCCAGCTCAATCGCCTGGCGAGCGGACGGCGCTGCGTCACCGAGATCTCCGAAGTGATCGGCATCGATCCGGAGACCCAGCTGATCATCGTGGAACCGATCTACAAGCTGGTGATGACGGCCGGTACCGAGGGCGAGCACGGGTTCACCGGTTATCTGCCGACCTTCGTCGCCGAGATCGCCCCGGTGGGCGACGCCGGCGATAGTCCTGCACTCGACATGTTCGCCTGAAGGGGGAGGCAGCCATGGACCCGATCCAGATCATGCAGATTGCCGCCGCACTCCTGACAGGCGTGGCCGTGGCCCTGGCCCTCACGGGGCTGGAATACCGCTGGCCGGAGCCGCTGCTGCGGCTGACCGAGAAGGACACGGCGCTCGCCGGCGAAGCCGCGCAGGTGTTCGGCTACGAGACGGTGCCGAACTGGGCGATGATCGTCGCCTACATCCTGGCTGCGGTCGTCATCTTCACCCTTGGCTCGTTTCTCCTCGGCAGCGCGATCGTCGCGCTTTTCGTGACGCCGCTCGCGATCGCCGTGCCCAAGATGGTGCTGAAGTACCTGCTGGAACGGCGCTGGCTGAGGATCGAGGCGCAGCTGCCCTATGCCGTCGACCAGATCGTTTCGGCGGTGCGCTCCTCCAAGCCGCTCGGCACCGCGATCGGCGTGGTGGCGGAGAGCGGCGTGATGCCGATCGGGCACGAGTTCGAGCGCGTCGCCCGCGAACAGAAGCTCGGCGTCGGCCTGGTCGAGGCGCTCGACCGGCACGGACGCAGCGTTCCCAGCCTGCATTTCAAGATGGTGGACGCGGCGCTCGCGCTGTTCGCCAGGCAGGGTGGCGACATCGCCGAACCGCTCAGCGAGATGTCCAAGAGCTTCAAGGAAATCTGGAAACTGGACCAGAAGATCCGCACGTCGTCGTCCCAGGCGCGGATGAACTTCCTCGTCGTCAACGGCGGGGCGGCCTTCATGCTGCTGATGATCTTCCTCGGCCAACCGGAGCTGATCGACAAGGTGTTCAGCTCAATCATCGGCATCGTCGTCTTCGCCATCGGCGTGGTGCTCTATGCGATCGGCTTCTTCTGGATGCGCGCCATGATGAGGATCTCCGTCTGATGCCGGCCGCCCTCCCCCTCCTGCCGATCAGCGCCGCCCTCGCAGGCCTCGCGGTCGCCTTCCTGGTCTGGTGGCTCGCCGAACTCGCGGCCAAGGCCGCGGCGGTGCGGCGATCCTTCGTCGGCGAACCGCCGCCGCCGAACCTCGTCGACAACCTCGGCCTGCGCAATCCTGTGGAGTTCCTGCTCGCCCGCTTCGGCGGCGTGATCGCCGGGCCTGGGCGCTCCATCGACCAGAAGCTGGTCTATGCGGGGCGGCCGTTCGGCGGCATCACCGGCGAGGAGTACATCGCCCTCCTGATCGTCATGGCCGTGCTCGGCGCGGTGGTGCTCGGCGTGCTGTTCGGACTGGCGCTCGGCAACCCGATCGGCGGGTTCCTGGCCGGCCTGATCCTCGGGCTGCTGCCGGCCGTCTACTTCTGGGTGCTGGTGGACGACCGGATGCATACCCGGCGCGACCGGATCTCGCGGGAGTTTCCCTATTTCCTCGACCTCGTGGTGATGACGCAGCAAGCCCAGGCCACCCTGCCGGAGAGCCTGCGGCTCTATGCGGAAGCCGCGCCGGACACGGCGATGGCCGAGGAGATCGACCAGGTGCTGAAGGACATCGGGCTCGGCACGGGCGTCATCGAAGCGCTGCAGCGCCTGGAGCGCCGGCTGACCGCCGAGGAGGTCGTCCGCGTGATCCGGGCCGTGATCCAGGGCGAGATCGAGGGATCGAACCGGCTGGAGCTTCTGCGCGAACACGCGCGGGACCTCCGGTTCCGGCGCTGGGAGAAGGCGGAACGGGCCAGCGAGCAGTTGCGCGCCAAGATCGTGATGCCCGCGATGCTGATCGTGGTGTCGATCCTTCTCCTGGTGCTGTCGCCGGCGGTGGTTGAAATGACGACAAGCGGGATGTTCTGACGTGGCGATCTTCTCCCTCTTCTCCGGATCCAAGCCCCGCCTGATCCAGACCGGACCGGCCGGCCGGACGCGCACGATCATCCTCGACAAGCCGATGCTGACCATCGGTCGCGGATCGGATGCCGACGTCGTGGTGGACGACGCCTATCTCGCGCCCAGCCACGCCCGGATCGAGCGCCAGAAGGACGGCGCCTTCGTCGTCCGGCGCATGGGCCTCAACCCGATCCTGCTCGGCGGCCAGCCTGTGCTGCAGACCGCGACGCTCAAGCCCGGGGACGTTCTCCAGTTCGGCACCGCGGTGGAGTTCCAGTTCGTCACCAAAGGGCCGACGCCGACGGAAAACGCCAAGCCGGGGGCGCCCGGGGACGCGGGCGCCGCGCGCGGGACGGATCCGGCCGGCGAGAAGCCCGCCAAGAAGCCGCTGTTGAAGAACCCCGCGTTTCTCGGCGCGATCGGCGTGCTCTATCTCGGGATGATGGCCGGCGTGGCGATGACGATCCTCGGCTCGGACGACGAAGGGGGCAATGCGCCTTCGGCAACGATGATCCGGGAGCAGGCGGAGGGCATCACGGAATGCCTGACCAGTGCCCGCAGGCTGCGCGCCCGCTCAGAGGCGAGCTTCCGGGGCGCGGTGGCCGTCGGCACGTCGGCCACGCCGGCCGCGTCCTACGGGAAGCTGGCGCTGACGGACGAACCGGCCGACGAAGCGGGCCTTGCGGCGGCGGTCGCCCCGATCGCGGACGCCTATCGGAGCGCCGCCCTGGCGGGTCTGGCGGCGGAGATCAACGGCAATCTGCTGACCGCCGGACGATACTACCGGCAGGCCTACGAGACGGTGCCGGACATCAACTGCTCCGCCGCGCAGTTCGTGCTCGAACGCAAGCTGTCGGTAGAGACCGCGCTGGCCGAGGCCGCCGAGGAATAGGCGTTGTGAGGAACAACCGGGGGCGGCCAGCGGATGCGCCGACCGCCGGATCCGTCAACGGACGTCGGCCACCGGGCGAAAGACGCCGCCGGTAGCCGGATCGGAGCAGACCGCGAAAGTGGTCTCCGTTTCGCGCAGGAAGCCGACATAGCCGCCGCCCTCGCAGGGGGTGGAGGTCCACTCCAGCACGAAGTCGTTGGTGGCGAGCGGATCGGGCGGGCGCCGCGAGGCGTCGACCATCCATTCGGCCGCAGTCGGCAGGCGCACGGGCGTCTTCAACTGATCGGACAGCCAGGCGAGGTAGCTTTCGGCCACCGTCCAGGGCACATCGGTGGCCGGCGCGTCGGGTTCGCTTCGGTAGGCTTCCGCCTCCGCCGCGTTGCCCGAGGCGGCGAGGAAGCCGGCGATGTCCGCCCTCCGCGCCAGCCGGGGCTGGACGCAGAGCGGCTTGCCGATCTTGGCGTCGCTGCCGCTGACACCCAGCATGGGGCCCATGGAGGACAGCGACGAGGTCATCAGTCGGACGTTGGAAAGGGAGTAGGCGCCCGCGTCCAGCCGTTCGAAGGCGACGCCCTCGCCGGCGGGGCAGAATCCCGACGCGATCAGCCGTTCCAGATCGGCCGCGATAGGCCCGTACTCCGCGACCGCCGCCTTGAAGGCCTCGACCTCGAAACGGCCGTCGGCCGAAGCGATCCGGGGTTTCACATCCGCCAGCAGCGGGTCTTCCGGACCGAGACGGGTGGCGATCGTCGCGGCGAGGTCGGCGACCTTCTGCCGGAGCGTCGTCGCCTCGTCCTTGGCGGCAAGGATCTCGGCGATGAGCGCCTCGAAACCGTCGGCGGCCTTGGCGAAGCCGTCGGCGGCGGGAGGCAGCTTCCAGCCTGCCGCGTCGGTGTCGGCCGTTGCAAAGGCCGTGGCAGTGGGGGCGAAGGCGGGCAGCGCGTCGGCCGCCATCCGGGTCGCCTTGTCCTTGGCGGCGGTCGCCCGCGTCTTGGCTTCCGCGACCTTGCCGAGGTCGGTTGCGAGAGTGTCGAAGCCGGTCTTGGCCGCCTGATAGGCCGTGATCGCCGCCCCGAGGTCTTCGGCGGCGAGCGCCTTCTCGGCGTCGCCGACCTTGGTCGCTGCGTCGGCGAAAGCCGGGGCGGGTTCGCCGCCGGCCTTGGCCGCCGCCTCCCGGGCAGAGACCGCATCCTCCCTAGCGGCGCCGAGCAGCGCATTGCCGAGATCGTCCACGGCGGTCTCGAACTTCGCGAGCGCTGTCTCGTAGTCGCCTTCGGTCTGCAGCGTCACGCCCTCGTCGAGCGCGGAAGCGCCGGCTGCGAAGGAGGCCTTGGCCTGCGAGGTCTCGCCGCGCGCGGGGACGCCTGCGGCGGTGGCCTTCGCCTTGCGGTTCTCCGCCTCCTTGCGCCAGGCGTCGACCTGGTCGATCAGCTCCTGCGGGACGTGGAAATAGTTGAAGTAGATGCCGGCGCCGGCCCCTAGCCAGATCACCAGCGCGGCGGCCGCCAGGCCAAGCTTGGCCGGCGTCCAGAAGGAGCGCTTCGGCGGCGCCGGGGCGCGTTCGGGAAGGTGGGCGGTCGGCGCCAGCCGCAGCACGCCGAGCTGGCGGAACTGGCCGAGAGCCTCCACGCAGTCGCGCGGCCGGAGCGCGGGATCGCGGGCGAGCAGGGACTCCACGAAGGCGGCGAGATTAGCCGGAAAGCCGGGCAGCAGCGTTTCCAGCCGCGGAAACACGATGGACGGGTCGAGGTGCAGGTTTTTCCAGATCTGCTCGCGCTGGTGCGGCTCCTCCCAGGCGAAGACGTTGGAGAAGACGTCGCGATATGTGCTGCGCGGCAGCAGCAGCTTGTACGCGAGCATGCCGACGGAATAAACGTCCGCGGAGGCGGAGGCCTCGATGCGTCCGGTCCGGTAGAGCTCCGGGGCGGCGAACTCGGGGGCGTAGGGCGGGATGATCGGTTCGCCGGTCCGGGAGATGAGGTGCAGGTCGCCAAGCCGCACCTGGAGGCCGGAGAAGTCCTCCGAGACGTAGATGCACTGGTCGGTCAGGGCGTTGTGGGCGTAGCCGACGCCGTGCAGGGTGGCGACGCCCTCCAGGATGTGGCCGATCACCTCCGTCGCCCGGTCGAAGGCGATCGCCTCGTGCTCCTCGAAGTAGTCGCGCAGCGTCTTGGAGGGGCGCTTCTCGACAATGTAGAAGTTGTCGTCGCCCGGCACCGGGGGCAGGAGGTCGACGATCTCCACGAAGCGCTGCTGCTGCAGGAACTTGGCTTCGTTGACCGAGGTCCAGACACGGTCGGCGCGTACCTTGTCGGCCTTCAGCCCGACGTCCGGCGTGACGATGAAGACGGACCATCCAGTGCGGGTGTCGGTCGCCGGATAGACGACGAACTCGTTCTCGTGGGCGGGCTCGCCGATGGTGTAGCGGCTGGTCAGATCACTGCGCATGTTTGGCCCTGCGGCTGGAACCGTTTGGAGGAAGCTTGTCGTCGGACCTAGACACCTCTGAGCCTGTTTCAAAAGTCGGTCTGGTCGCTCTCCCGGCTGTCGAAACAGGCTCTCACATTAACTCCGAAATCGATGCCGTTGTCGCCCGGCGGACGGGCGCGCCGGCTCCGAATGCCTACTTGATCCGGTAGAACTTGGCGTCGAACGACCACTTCGGCTCGCCGCCGTCTCCTTCCTCGTCGACGATCCGGAGGCTGCGGGCGAGATCGTAGACATAGTTGAAGGCGGCGCGCTGGCCGGCGAGCGTGGCGGGCACGTCGGGCAGGTCGAGCACCTCGATCGGCTTGTCGCTGAGCACGGCGACGATCATCCCGACGCCGGCGGGGCCTTCAGCCACGTATTCGAAGCCGGTGTAGGGATTGGTGGGGTCAGGGATCAGCATGGTCTTGCCCGGCTCGAGCTTGTTGCCGGTGGCGGCCGCGTTCTTCTTCAGGCCCATGGAGCGCCGGTTCGGGTAGACCTGGGTTAGGCGCCCGGCGGCGTCGATGTCGACCAGGATGAGGTAGCCGAGTTGCTTCGCCGATACGGACATCACGATCTTCTCGCCGATGCCGACGTTGGGGCCGGGCTTCAGGTCCACCTTCACGCCGGCCGGGTTGTCGGTCTTCAGCGTGTTCTCGGCCGCGGCCATCGGCGTGGTCGGTTCTTCACCGGTGATCACGTCGCGCCCAAGGGCATCGGGGCTGCCGTGGACCTGCGGCACGAGGCCGAGCTTGCAGAGCTCGGCGTTGTCGCGGCAGTACTCCGCGGACTTCCGGCGGACGAAATCGAGCAGCGCGGCGTTGCTGAGGCCGGTGCGCGCCTTTGCCCGCGCAGCCCCTTCAGCGACGCCGGCGATGTAGGTTCGCGTGAAGACGCCGCCCCGGGCGCCGCCTTCGTCGTCGACCAGCGCCCATTGTCCGGCGTCGACCGCCGACCAGACGACGGCCCGTTCCCCGCCGAAGGTAAAGCGGGAGTTCGTGCCGTCGCGCCGTTCGCCAGTCGCGGCGGCGAGCGTCGGACCGAGGCAGCGCACGGTCCCCGGCACCGTCGGCGCGACGGCGTTCCGGCTGCCGATCCCGACGTGGCAGGCGTCGACGATGACAGTGACCTTGCGGTCCTTGAGGGCGTTCAGCCGGGCGGCGATCTCGGTCTCGCGGATCTGGCTGCTGACGTCGGTGACAAACCCGGCGGCGTTGCGCACCAGTTCGGCATCCGCCGGCACCAGTGTCGGGCTCGCCACCGGTCCCGGGCCGACCACCTCGGAGCCCTGGCCGCTGAAATAGAGGAGCACGCGCCCGCCGCTGGCGGAGCCGCGCACCAGCCAGTCGTCGATGGCGTCGACGATGGCCTCGCGGGTGGCGTTGCCGTCGGTGAGGGTGCGGATCTGCTTGGGTGCGAAGCCGAGCGTGCGTTCGGCAAAGGTCTTCATCGCGGCGACATCCGCGACCGAGCCGGACAGCCGGATCTCGCTGGCGTTGTAGTCGTCGATGCCGATGAGGAGGGCGCGGTCGCCTGGTGAGGCGGCGGCAACGACGACCGGCGGCGGTTCGAGCGCGGGCACGGGCGCGGGCTGCGGCGCCGCTTCGGCAGGAGGCTTGGTGGCGACCGGCGCCGGAGCCGCCGGCGCCGGCTGGGCGACTTCCGGAGCCGGCGCGGGCGGCTCGGGCGGCGCAACTTCCGGAGCGGAGGCGGGGGGCGTCGGCGCCGCAACGGACGCGCTCGCGACGAGCGGACCTGTTGCCGGGATCTCGCCCCGGGTATTCGTGGCGATCCAGTCACGGAAGGCGGCGACGCGGGTGTAGACGCCGTAGCGGCTCGCCTCGGCGCAGCCGGCGCCCCAGCTGACGATGCCGATCTGCGCCCAGGCACCGTCGCCGCGGCGGGCGACCAGCGGGCCGCCGGAATCGCCCTGGCAGGCGTCCTTGCCGCCTTCCTTGTAGCCGGCGCAGATCGCCCGCTCGTCGATCGGGTTCATGCGCATGGAGGTTTCGCGATAGGCCGCGCGGCATTCGGACCGGGCAACCAGCGGCACCTCGACCTCCTGGAGCTCGCTCGGGAGATACTTCTCGTCCCAGCCGTGGTCGGACTTGGTGTAGCCCCACCCCGTCACCGTCGCCATGGAGCCGGGCACTTCGATCGTCGCGGCGTCGTCCGGCCCCGCAAGCAGCGCCGGTTCGGCAGATGAGGGCTCGGCGAGTTCCACAAGCGCGATATCGTTGGCGAAGACCTTGGAGTCGAAGCCTTCGTGGACGATCACGTTGGCGACCTTCAGCGCCGTGCGGTCGGTGCCAGCGGTGATCACCTTGTCCACCCGCGTCTCGCCGGCGACGATCAGAAGATCGCGGGCGAAGAGGTCCTGCTTGCCGGACCGGTTGCCGGCAAAGCAGTGGGCGGCGGTGAGGATCCAGCGGGGCGCCACCAGGCTGCCGCCGCAGTGACCGCCCCACCGGCCGCGCTCTTCCGGGTCCGGCGCGAAGATCTTCACCTGCCACGGCCAGTCGCCCTTGCGGGCCTTCTGCCCGCCGACGACGCGGCCGCCATCCGTCTCGTCGGCCGGCTGCTGGGCCGCGGCCGGCGCCGCCACCAGGAGGACGGCCGCGAAGGCGAGGAACTTCAGACCGATGCGGGACATGGCGCGTACCTGCAGGCAAGCTTCAGGGGCTGGTGTAGAGCGCGGCGAAGCCGATCCGCGCATCCTGAGGAAGAAGATCGGGAAGGGCCGACGGGAGCACGCCCGAGGCGCGGCGGCCATCGGCCTGGCGGAGGAAGTCGGTGAGAAGCGGCATCGCCTCATCCGACGAGACGGCAACGAGGGTGTCCGCGCCGAAGGGCTCGACCACTTTGTATTCCAGGCGGAAACGGTCGGCGAGACGGGTCTCCTGGTCGCCGCGCGGCGGCGGGCGGAGGAGTTGGACCGTGCCGTCGCCGGCGATGTTGAAGAGAACGAGATGGCGTCCGGCCGCCGCTCCCACCTCGACGCCGACGCGCTCACCGGCGCGATGCACCGCGTCGGACGGCAGCGCGCGGACGGTTTCGGGCGCTGCTGCAGAGATCTGCTTGAGGGCGGCGACGGCGCCGAGCCGATCCACCACGAAGGGAACGTCGGCCGGCGACAGGCCTGTCGCGATCACGTCGCCGCCGGCCACGATCGCATCGCCGGTGGCGGGATCGAAGACGAGGTCGGCGTCGGCGGGATCGGAAAGAACGAAGGGAACCCGCGACGGCGCGATGCCTTCCAACTCGGGCGTGCCGGCGGCCGTGGAGACCCTGACCGCCGACCCGGCCTCGACGTTTTCCTGGCGCGCCACTTCGGGCTGGAGCGGTTCGCCGGCGGGCGCGGCGAGCGCGCCGAACGCCAGCACGGGGGCCGCGTCGAGATCCTGCACGACGCTGCGGGTCACCACGTTCTGGCGCTGGTCGGTGAACTGGTAGACGGTCTGGCGGACGTATTCGAACAGCTCGCGGCGGGTGACGCTGCCGCTTCCGTCGCGGTCGGCCGCCCCTTCCATCGCGCGTGCCACGGCGTAGCTGAGCGCGCCGCGCACCTTGGCTTCGCCGGGGATTCGGATCTCCGCCACCTTGGACGACTCGTCGACGGCGGCGAGGAAGGTGAGCGTGCGGAAGTCGAAGTCGGTGGTGACGTTGGCGGCGGCCGTGGAGATCGGATCGAGGGCATCGTCCTCGATCTTGTAGGCGGGCGCCTGCCGCCAGCCGAGCTTGGGGGCCCGGCCGTCGACCTTGCGCGTCAATCCGCCGGCATGGCAGGTGTCGGCAACGAAGATGACGTTCGCGCCGCGGGCCTCGATGCGCTGAATGGCGACCTTGAACTCGTCGCCGAAGATGCGCTCGCGCGTGCCGGGGCCCCGGCTGTCGAAGCCGGCGAGCAGGTAGACCTCCTCCCGGCCGTTCGGCTTGGTGCCCTTGATGCGCTCCGGCTCGCTGGAGCCGTGGCCGGCGATCGACAGGAGCACGAGGTCTCCAGGCCCGCTGCGCTCGGCGAGGCCGTCGATCGCGTCGAAGATGGCGCTGCGGGTGGCGGCACCGTCGGTGAGGAGCACGCGATCCTCGACACCCACCTTCCGGAGGGAGAGATCCACGTCCTCGGCGTCGGCGACGGCGCCGCGCAGCGGCGGGACCGAGCGGTAGAGATCGACGCCCACGGTGATCGCGCGGACGACGCCGCCGTCCGGCGCCATTAGGACGGTCTCCTCCGCCTGCGCGGTGGCGGGGAGGAGGAGGACCATGGACAAGGCGAAGGCCGCGGGTTTCATGGCGATCTCCTGGCGCGGCTCACTGGCGGCGCCATTCCACTCGGCGGTTGAGGGCGTCGAGATCCTCCTCGGTGAGCCCGGTGTCGTCGGCGAAGCGGATCGGTTCGGAGAAGCCCTTGCCTTCCGTCTCGATGTCCACCTCGATGCCGTTGGCGCGGAGGTATTCGGCGACGGCCGCGGCGCGCTTGGCAGAGAGGGCGCGGTTGTAGGCGTCGCCCCCCTTGCGGTCGGTGTGGCCGACGAGGACGATGCGTTCCGGCTGCTGTTCGCGGATGACGTCGAGCAGTTCGGCCGCGGCCTCCTGGCCGATCGGCGTGAAAGAGGCCTTGTCGAACTCGAAGGTGATCGGCACCGGCACCGTCTTCGGCGTGATGCCACGCACGGTCTGGGAGTAGACGCCGCCCACCATGCCGCTGCGATGATCGCGGCCGGCCTTCACCAGCTCTCCGGTCGGCTTGTCGCTGGTCGGGTTGGCAGCCAGGATCCTGGCCTGCGCGGCGCGGTCGATGACGCTCTGGATGTCGGCCTCGGGCGGCGCCTTCGGCGTGCGCGTCTCGTTCTTGATGATCTCGATGGCGCGCTCGTAGGCGGCGGCCGCTTCCGCGAAGCGGCGTGCGGAGAAGTAGACCTGGCCGAGCGTGGCTGAGGCCTGCCAGAGCACCTGCGGCCGTTCTGCCGCCTCCAGGATGGCCAGGTAGTCGCCGGGTTCGGCGCCATCGGCCGCCATCAGCTCCTGCGCCGTGGAGAGACGGAGCGCGGCGAGGCGGCGCTGGGCGGGGATCTGGAACGCGCCGCAGGCGGCGTCGGTGGCGATGGCGTCGCTCTTGGCCGCGGCGGTCGCCACGTCGCGCGCGCCGACGGCGGCGTTCAGCGCCGTGACCAGGTCCTTGCAGCGGGCGTCGATGTCGCTGGCGTCGGCCAGCTCGATCGATCCTGCCTCCACGGCCGCCGGATCGCCCGAACGACCGAAGGGCAGCTGGATCTGCGGCATCTGGAGCTGGAAGCCACCGGGCAGCTGCACCTGTGGCATCTGGATCTGCGGCATCTGGATCTGTGGCATCTGCACCTGAGGCATCTGGACCTGAGGCATCTCGACGCCCGGGATCTGGATCTGGGGCATCTGGATCTGAGGCATCTGGATCTGCGGCATCTCCAGCTGCGGCATCTCAGGCATCTGCGGTATCTGCAGCTGGCCGGTCTGGGCCTGCGGCATGGGCACGGGCTGGCCGGCCGCCGGGGCCGTCGGACGCGGACGAAGAACCGGAGGACCCTCGTCGCTGCCGAGCGCCCAGTCCTTCTTCGGCACATAGGTCAGTTGCGTGGCCGGTGCCTGTACGGCGGGCTTGGGAACGGCGGCGACGGCCGGTGCCTTCGGCTTCTTGACCGGCCGCACGGGCGCGGCCTGGGGCTTCGGCCGTGCGGGCTTCTCGGCAACCGAGGGAGCCGGCACCTGCGGCTTGGCCGTCGGGAGCTCGGGCGCGACCGGGTCGACGGCGGCCACCACCGGCGTCTCGACGGTCGTCAGGACGATGTTGTCGGTGCGGATGCGGGCACCGGCGGCGCGGGCCTCGCCCAGGCTGCGGGCCAGCGTATCCACGCCGCCGTCGACCGCGCGGAAGGTACCCTGCCCCTTGAGGTCCAGGTCGGCGAAGATGGCGAGCGGCTTCTCGGACCAGAACACCTTGATCAGCTCGCGGCCGACCGGGCCGGCGACCGTCAGCTTCGCCCCGCTCGCCGGATCGGGAACGGAAACAGGCGCACCGACCCGAACGAGGCCGTCGGGCTGGTGCTTGTTGGGAAACAGCCGCACGACGTTTCCGTCGGGACCGACGGCGACGATGGTGACGTAGAGGTCGCGTTCGGCGGTGAGGGTCATCCCCACCACTTCGCCGATGCCGTATTCGCGGCTCGGGCGGTCGAAGGAGACCTGCAGGCCGGCGTTGGCCTCGGCGCGGGTGCCGACAGCGGCCGCCCTCGCCTGCGGCGGCGAAAGGAGGGCGGGTTCCTGGGCATGGGCAACGGGGACCGAGAGGAGCAGCGTGCCCGCCAGCAGAAGTGATGTGATCCGGTTCATGTGACCGACCCCGAAGTAGCCAGGCCCGAAGGCCATCTGTCCGTCACTGTACCACCGCTGGGCTTCCGTTCGGGAAGGGGCGTGCCCTCGTCGGGCGAAGGACGCCTCCAATCGATTTGGAAGCCGGTCAGGATTTCCCCTTCTTGCCGGCGGACTTCAGCAGCGAGACCAGGTCCTGCATGCCTTCCGGCGCGGCGTTGTAGAGCCAGAGGACGTCCGGGTTGCCGGCGGTGAACTCCTTGCCGGCGTCGGTGGCGATGCCCCGCTCCACCAGGGGGGGCGGCGTGGGGGCCCCATCCAGCGTCTTCACCCCCGCCTCGGCTTGCGCCTTGGCGATGATATCCACGGCGGCGGCGAAAGCGTCCGGATCGGATGCGCGGAGGTCCGAGAGCGTCGGATTTCGTGCGGCGAGCGCCTCGACGACCGCCTCGTCGGCGGCAAGCGAGGAACCGCCGGACAACAGGCCGAGGACTGCGGCAGCCAGAAGGGAGATGAGAGGTCGTCGCATGCGTCGAGATCCTTCAGCCTATGGGGATGGGTTGATCACTGTTTCCCTGACGCGCAGGCGCAGATCGCGCAGCACCTGCGCAAAGATCACTTCGATCGAGCCGTTCGACCACACCAGCATGCTGCCGAAGGGAGACTTCTCGCGCACCAGGAAACCGGCCTTGGCGAGATCGATGATCACCTTGCGGCACGTCTCCGTCGACATGACGGTGACCAGGAAGCGGGCCAGATTGGACTGGTCTATCGCCCCCGGCCGGTCGATCCAGGTCTGCAGCAGTCGAGGCTTGGTGTCGGCCGTGAACATGGCAGCCAGCGCCCGCTCGTCCGTCAGCCCGAGACGCTCCAGCTTGGGACGGTCCTTGGTCAGCGATACGATGTAGTCGTTGTGCAGTTCGGCGAACCGGCCGAGGTGGTCCACCGTCTCGATGCCGTAGGCCTTCATGGAGTAGAGGAACTCCGCGATCTGGTAGACCGCTTCCGACCTCAGTTGCTCCAGAACCTTGGGTTCGAGCGTCTGCGAGGCCTGGTACAGGCGGTCGGCGAAGGTCAGCCGCGAAAGTCGGACGCTCTCCAGGAAGCTCGCATCCAGTGCGACTTCTTCCGAATCCCAGTCGAAGTCCAGCATCCACCCTCGTCCCCATTGGTCGGATCGCATGTCGCCTGCAGAAAAACACGCGAAACATCTCCGCAAAATATTAGACTGACGGCCCCCCTCCAAGGGAATTGGGAGCCGACAGCTTGTTCGCGAACAGGTTCGTGCCTAACGTCTCCCGGTGTATAGCTTAGCTGGAGCGATCGGGTATCGCCATGGCGAAGTGGGTGGTTGGTCTTGCGGCCCTTGTGGCCCTTCCCGGTCTGGTGGTCCTGCCCGCGTGGGCGGACGACGACCAGGTGCTGTTCCAGTTTCGCAGCGGAACGGCGCCGAACGAAGTCGGCATCGTGCCGGGCGCCGAGGACGTGGAGCCCTCCGGACCGGCGGCGCTCACCATCGGTGACGACGGCACGGTCTACGTGCTCGACCAGAACAACGAGCGGGTGATCGCGGTCAGCCCCGAACGCTCGGGCCAGGCGCCGCAGATCCTCGCCCTGCCCCCGGACCTCCCGGCCGCGGACCTTGCCATCGTGCGCAACGAGCTGTTCCTCTGGGCGGACGGCGTGGTGGCAGTGGAGAAGACGGGCGAGCCGGATGCGCCGGAACGGGCGCTGCGGGTGGTTTCCGGGGACGCGGACAGCTACACGCGCTCGGCGCTCGCCGCGATGGGTTCGCAGCCCCCCGGTCCGCTTGACGGCCTGTTCGACGAGATCGGGCGGAGCGCCAACCGCGACGACAGCCGGCCGACGGTGGTCCAGTACGTCCCCAGCCGCGGGCTCGGCGACGTGGTGGCCGAGGTCGACGTGCTGCACGGCCGCGAAGCGCGCATCGCGATTCGCCGCGGCGGGGAGGAGGCCGCCTTCGTGCTGCTCGACGCCCGGACGCGCGATCGCATCGGCACCGTGGAGGTGCTCGACATCGATACGACCGGGCGGCCCTACGTGCTGATCGAGACCGTGCCGGACAATGAGGCCACTGACGCGGCCATGTTCGTCGTCCGGTTCTCGCCGAGCGGGGAGACGGAAGCCGCCTATGACGTGCCGCTCGAGCCGGGCGCGACCTTCTCGCGTCGGTTCGTCTCGGTCGGTCCGCGCGGCGACGTGCTGTTCCTGCGCTCCGACACGGCCCGCGCCGACGTGCTGCGGCTCGCCAGCCGGCCGACCGCGCCCGGCGATGTGCTCGCGGGTGTCGCGCCCAAGCGCAAGCCGGCAAGCGTGAAACAGGGCAAGGCCCCGAAGATGGCGATCCGGCCGACCGGCCGGGAGAGCGTCGTGGAGCGCGCCGTGGCCTTCGAGACGGCCCGTTGGACGGTGAACCCCGCCGCCTACGGCAAGGATCCCGCACCGCGCTGCCCGAACATGAACCGGGTCCAGCGCCCTCTCTACCTGAAGGGCAAGCTGAACCAGGACGTGAAGGGCATTCCCTACTGCTGGGGCTGCAAGACCTCGGTCGACGCCTTCTACGAGGGCCTGGAGAAAGGCCTCACCGCCGGAAACGTGTGCACCCACAGCGCGGTGCGCACCAAGGTCATGGGGGTGGACTGCTCGGCCTTCGTCAGCGAGGTGTGGGGTCTCGCCCGGCACGTGACTACGGCCGCGATGCCGACCATCACCCAGCGGATCAAGGATCCGATGACGCTGCGGCCGGGCGACGCCCTCAACAAGCCCGGCTCGCACGTGATGCTGTTCCTGCGCTTCACCGCCGACCGCAAGGTGGAGGTGATGGAAGCCTCGCCGAACGCCTGCTCGGGCCGGGTCTGCCGGAACGTCTACCTGCTCTCCACGCTGCTGCGCCGCGGCTACCAGCCGGTGCGGCTGAAGGTGATGGGCGCGTCCTGAGGCGGCACCCCTAACGGACCTTGTTGCCATGCGGCCATAGGTCCGTTGACCTGGATAGGGGCGTGGAGCGGGGTCTACCGTGTCTTGGTGCGCAGGGCCCAAAGCCGGCTCGACGATGTGTCCCCGACGACCGTCGAGAGCACATCGCGCGGGAGAGATGCCGGCCAGTCCCCACGGCCGCCAGGGTGGCATCCCCACCGACCAGAGGGATGCTCCTGCCGTCGAAGCGAGCAAGACCAGTCCGTGGTAGGACAGGCCGGCGTCCGGTTAGGGTCGAACTGGATCGCTGGCCCCTACCGCGACCTCCTGCTATCCCCCCCAACTCGAAGTCCCGTCATCACTATCGTTGTCGCCTGGGCTGTTGTTGTCGCCAGGGCTGTTGTTGTCGCCAGGGCTGTTGTTGTCGCCAGGGCTGTTGTTGTCGCCTGGGCTGTTGTTGTCGCCCGGGCTGTTGTTATCGCCGGGGCTGTTGTTGTCGCCGGGACTGTTGCTGTCAGCCGGAGTGTCGGGCGAAGTTCCTGAGCCGGTCTGAGATCCGGAACCACTGGACGACGTTGAAGTGTTCGATGAACCGGATTCCGAGCGACCGCCTGCGTTACGGCTTGCCACGACAGTGCCGGTTTGGCTGCGTGCCGCGGGAGCAGTGACATTGGCGGGAGCGGTCTGCACGGACCCAGTCGTCAGGTTCCCCGGAAGATAACTGCAGCCTTGGACCGACGTCCCGAGCAACAGAACGCATGACGACAAAAGAAAAAAGCGCAGCGTTTTCGCCCCGACAGGTGCGCCGTATGACATGGTATCCCTCCCCATGGACAACCGGGCGGGATCAGATGAGATCGTAACGGGGGTTCTGTGCTTTCCAGACGAGTCCCGAAAGAAGCCCGATCCGCTCGTCAATGTCCTTGAGCGCCAGGATATCCTTAACAGATCGTTTATCAAGGGCCGCTATCAGGGATTTTTCGAGCGCCTTCTTCGTCTTGTTGGGCATTTCTCCGAGAGCATTCAGCGCCGTTTTCTTCGGATCGGGAAAGATCTCGCTCAAACCGACGGCCAACGCCAAGTAACGCGTCGCCGTCTGCTCGGCCTTCGGCTCCCCGGTATCCAGCGCGAGCCGCGCGCGGTCCGTGGCGGCCCAGTAGTCGCCGCGTTCGGCGGCCAGTTCAAACCAGCGGGCCGCTTCGGCCGGGTCCTTCTCCACGCCGATGCCGTCGCGGTACATGCGGGCGATGCTGCGCGGGGCGAAGGGATGGCCGCCGTCGGACGCCTGCTTGAACAGGTCGAGCGCCTTGGCCTCGTCCTTGGGGGCGCCCTTGCCGGACCGGTAGGCCACGGCGAGGTTGTTGATGGAGTAGATGTCCTTGCGCGCCACGCCCTCGTCGAAGTAGCGGACGGCGCGTTCCGGGTCGGCCGTGACGCCGACGCCATCCATGAAGATCGCGCCGAGTTCGTTCATGGCGTAGGTATGGCCGAGGTCGGCGGCCTTCAGCAGGAACTCCATGCCGCGTTTGCGCTCGTCGTCGCTCGAGGCGGCGCGGTAGAGGCGCTTGCCGTAGTCGTGCATGCCGTAGGGGTCGCCCTTCTCGGCGGCGAGCAGGAAGAGTTCCATGGCCTTCGGGACGTCCGGTTCGCCGAGGGCGCCTCGGGCGTAGAGGGCGGCCAGACTGTCGGAGGCACGGACGTGGCCGGCCTCCATCGCCTGCTTGAAGGTCGCGGCGGCGTCCTTGGGCTGGCGGCCGGCGAGTTGCGCCCTGCCGAGCTGGTAGACGAAGCGCGGAACGTCGGGATAGGCCCCCACGGCCGCGGCGCAGGCAGCCAACGCGGCTTCAGGCTCGATCTCGTTCGGCAGGCGACCGGCGACGACCCCCTGAAGATCCAGCGGAGCGCCGGCCTCGATATCGCAGGGATCGAGCGCCGCCGTGATCGGCAGTGCGGCGCGAACGCCCGCTCCGGCCTCGATCACGACCTCGAAAGCCTTGTTCTCCGACCCGATCGCGGGATCGAAGCTCAGGCCGGACAGTTCGCCGCCCTTCAGGACATTGCCTGCAGCGACCGTGCGCTCGCCCGCCTTCAGGACGCCTTCCGCGGGCACCGCGGCGATCGTGTAGGCGGCCTCCGCCGGCGCCCCTTCAGGTGCAGGCAGGTCGAGGGCCTGGGGACCGACGCCGATCACCACGGTGTGCGAGGCGCCGTCCATTCCGGCGAGATAGTCGGCCACGGCGGCTTCGGCCTCCTTGCGGCGGCGCTCCTCTTCGGCGCGCTGCTGGCCGGCGTCCTGGACGACCTGGATGGCGACGACGCTCTGGGCGCTCTGGCCGTAGAAGTCGGTCGCGGCATAACTGAACAGGGCGACCGTGCCCGGCGCGACGCCGGAGGCGTCAAAGGTCATGGCGCCGAGGTCGTCAGCGGTCAGGGTGCTCGACGGGGCCAGCGGCGTGCCGGCGAGCAGAACCCGTCCGGCCTGCGGCACCTGGAGCACGGAGACGGTGAGCGGAGACCCTGACGGGGCCTTCGGCTGTTCCAGGGCAAGCGGCGTGGAGGCGATGCCGGCCGGCACCGTCTGCTGCTGCAGGCTGGCGAGGATCGGGGGCGCGGGCGCGTCGAAGAAGTAGAAGGAATCGATCAGGGACGAGTTTTCCCAGGGGATCTGGGCGCCCTTGGTGGCCGAGATGACGTCGCGACGGACCTCTGTCAGGACCTGGCGGATCTCCTTGTTCGGCACGCTGGCATGATCGACGAAATACTGCGTGTAGGGGCTGAGCTTGCCGGCGCCGTCGAGCGCCACCTCGCCCGGGGCGGTGGAGAAGGCGATCAGGCTGCCCAGATCGGAATCGATCGGCGCCAGCCCGCGGGTCGGCCCGACGGGCTCGAGCTTCTCGGCCATCCAGAAGGATTGGTTCTTGAAGGGGTTGTTGCGGCAGGCGTCGAGGAAGATCAGCTGGACGCGCGACTTGTCGCGCAGATGCCCGATGATGAGCTCGAGCGGCATGGTCTGCGTCTCGACGTCGTAGGCGCTGTCCAGCGTCGCATCCACCGGAACGAGGAAGTTGCGCCCACCGATCTGCACGCCGTGACCGGCGTAGTAGACCAGCCCGACGTGCGCCCCGTCGGCGGAGCGCAGAAAGGCCCGAACGGCCTCCTCCAGTCCGAGACGGTCCACATCGAGGCCGAGGGTGACGTTGAAGCCGGCCTTACGCAGGACGTCGGCGACCTCGCGCACGTCGTTCGCCGGGTTGGGCAACGGTTCCAGCTTGCTGTAGTGCGAGTTGCCGATCACCAGCGCGACGCGGCGGTTCTCGCCGGTCTCGGCCTGGACGGACAAGGTGAGGGTAAGGCCCAGCAGACAGGCGAAAACGCCTTTGAGCAGGGCTTGGACGAGCGGGTGTATCAAGCACCTCATCGCAGTCTCTCCGCCTGAAGTGCTGCCTCGCGACAGCCGTGACGGCCGATGCAACGCGATCGAGGCAGGCGTCCATCACCGCCAATCGGCAGGCTGTCGTCAAGTCGAATCATCACTGAAACGGCATGTCCCGCTGTTCAATTTTTTTGGAACCTCCCCATCCACTTGCCGTGGCTGGGGAAAACATTCCACACCCGCCGACGCCCGATCCTGAAAACATGCGCGACAAGAGAAGGCTCACGTCAAAGCTGATGGCGTCCATGAGGTGGCGGTTCGCGAGGCTCGTTCCCCGTGACACGGCGTGATATCGGGAAAACCGAAAGTTCGTTTCTGAATTATGTTCTGGCGAAAGCTCGGACTTCACCGCACTCTCAGCCTCGACTTTGTCGACGCGCCAACAATCCGAACAAAAGGGGAGCGTGTCGCGATGGCTCGGGCTGCCGGACCAAGCCGGCGCCTCAACAGGGAGAGTCCACATGCGCAGAACGTCGCGGTTGACGGCGAGTGTCGCCGTCGCAGCCCTCGTCACGTCCCAGGTCGCCATGGCGCAAGAAGCCCAGAAGGAGATCGGAGCGGGTGAGGGCGAGGTCGCCATCGTCGCCTGGGCCGGCTACATCGAGCGCGGCGAGACGGACAAGGCCTACGACTGGGTCACCGATTTCGAAAAGAACACCGGCTGCAAGGTGACGGTGAAGACCGCCGGCACCTCCGACGAAATGGTCGCGCTGATGAACGAGGGCGGTTTCGACCTCGTCACCGCATCCGGCGACGCGTCCCTCCGGCTGATCGCCGGCAAGACCGTGCAGCCCATCAACACCGACCTCATCCCCTCGTGGAGCAAGGTCGACGACCGGCTGAAGACCGCGCCCTGGCACACGGTCAACGACGTGCACTATGGCGTGCCCTATCAGTGGGGCGCAAACGTGCTGATGTACAACACTGAAGCGTTCAAGGAGGCGCCGACCTCGTGGAACGTCGTGTTCGAGGAGACGACGCTGTCCGACGGCAAGTCGAACAAGGGCCGGGTGCAGGCCTTCGACGGCCCGATCTACATCGCCGACGCGGCACTCTACCTGATGACGCACCAGCCCGACCTCGGCATCAAGGATCCCTACGAGCTGAACGCCGACCAGTACAAGGCAGCCCTCGACCTGCTCCGGCAGCAGCGCAAGATCGTCCACCGCTACTGGCACGATGCTTTCGTCCAGATCGACGACTTCACCAACGAGGGCGTCGTTGCCTCGTCGTCGTGGCCGTTCCAGGTGAATCTTCTGAAGTCGCAGACGAAGCCGATCGCGTCGGTGGTGCCCAAGGAAGGTGCGACGGGCTGGGCGGATACCACCATGATGCACGCGGACGCGCCGCACCCCAACTGCGCCTACATGTGGATGGAGCACTCGCTGAACCCCAAGCTGCAGGGCGACCTGGCCGCCTGGTTCGGCTCCGTTCCGGCCAATCTCGAGGCCTGCAAGGGCAATGAGTTGCTCGGCGACGAAGGCTGCAAGACCAACGGCCTGGACAACTTCGACAAGATCCACTTCTGGCGCACCCCGGTCGCCAAGTGCGCCAGCCAGGAAGCCGGCTGCGTGCCCTATTACAAGTGGGTGACCGACTACATCGCGGTGATCGGCGGCCGCTGAGCCACGCAAGACCGACCGCCTCCGCCGGCGCTCTTGCCGTGCGGGGGCGGCCCCGGTAGCAGCCCTGCCCGTTCTGCCGCGCGCATCGCGATGGCACGCGCAGATGATTGCGCCCTGCATCCGCCACCGAGCGCCGCTTCCCAGGAGACATGATCGCCGATGACCAGCCCCGCCGTCCGTTTCGACAAGGTCTCGCGCCATTTCGGCCCCGTGAAGGCGGTCGACGAGGTGGACCTTGCGATCGCGCCGGGCGAGTTCTTCGCCATGCTGGGACCGTCCGGATCGGGCAAGACGACGTGCCTGCGGCTGATCGCCGGGTTCGAGCAGCCGACCGGCGGGGCGATCGAGATCTTCGGCGAGCACGTGGAGGGTGTTCCGCCCTACCGACGGGCGGTGAACACCGTGTTCCAGGACTACGCGCTGTTCCCGCACATGACGGTGGCGGAGAACGTCGCCTACGGACTGAGGATCAAGGGGGTGGACAAGCGCTCGCGACGCCTCCGCGCCGATGAGATGCTTTCGCTGGTGAAGCTTTCCGGCTACGGTGATCGTAAGCCGGCTCAGCTTTCCGGTGGTCAGCGGCAACGGGTGGCCCTTGCGCGGGCTCTGGTGAACGAGCCGAAGGTGCTGCTCCTGGACGAGCCGCTCGGCGCGCTGGACCTGAAACTGCGCGAGCAGATGCAGGGCGAGCTGAAGAGCCTGCAGCACCGGCTTGGGATCACCTTCGTGTTCGTCACGCACGACCAGACCGAAGCCTTGGCGATGGCCGATCGCGTGGCTGTGTTCAATGAGGGCCGGATCGTCCAGGTGGGCAGTCCCGAGGAAATCTACGAACGGCCGCGGACGCGGTTCGTCGCCGATTTCGTGGGCGGCGCCAACGTGATCGAGCCGGCAGCCGCCGCAAGGCTGGGCCTGCCAGAGGGCCTCTGGTCGCTCCGGCCGGAGAAGATCGCCCTCGGCGGCGGCGACGGCGAGGCGATCCGGCTTCAGGGCCGGGCGCAGGAGGTGCAGTACCAGGGCGCGCAGCGCCGCGTCACCGTCGATCTCGGTGCGGACCGGCTGGTGATGGTGGTGCCGGCGGGCGTGGCGAACTTCGGTGAGGGCGAGCCGGTGGCGCTCTCCGTGCCGGCGGCGGCGCTCAACCGGATGGAAGGCTGACGCGATGACCGCGACGACGGCCACCTCCCCTCCGCGGACCAGGACCAGTTTGCGCGGCCGCGTGTCCGACCTCCTCGCCAGCCGGCCGAAGCTCCTGGCGCTGGTGCTGGTGCTGCCGCCGCTGCTGTGGCTCGGCCTCGTCTACATCGGGTCGCTGCTGGCGCTGCTGCTGCAGTCCTTCTACTCGATCGACGAGTTCACCGGCCTTGTTGTCCCGGAATTCGGCCTGTCCAGCTATCGCGAGCTTCTGGCGCCGGCCAACATGGATATCATCGTCCGCACGGTGACGATGGCGGCCCTGGTGACGCTCGCATCCGGCGTGCTCGCCTTTCCGATCGCCTACTACGCCGCCCGCTATGCCAAGGGGCGGACGAAGGCGGCGTTCTACCTCCTCATCATGCTGCCGCTGTGGTCGAGCTACCTGGTGCGCGTCTATGCCTGGAAGCTGATCCTCGCCAAGGAGGGCGTCCTGACCTGGGCGGCGGAGGAGACCGGCACGCTGCCGCTGCTGGACGGCATCCTCGGGCTGCCGGTGATCGGCGGGCCGTCGCTGTCGGTGTCCTACATCGGCACCTTCATCGTGTTCGTCTATCTCTGGATCCCCTACATGATCCTGCCGATCCAGGCGGCGCTGGAGCGGGTGCCGCGGTCCTACCTGGAGGCTTCGGCGGACCTCGGCGCGCGGCCGGCGGAGACCTTCCGCACCGTGGTGCTGCCGTTGGCGATGCCCGGCGTGGTCGCCGGATCGATCTTCACCTTCTCGCTGACGCTCGGAGACTACATCGCCCCGCAGATCGTGGGCCCGAGCACCTATTTCCTCGGCCAGGTGGTCTACGTGCAGCAGGGCACGGCGGGCAACATCCCGCTGGCGGCCGCGTTCTCGGTGGTGCCGATCGCGATCATGGCGGTGTACCTCACGGTCGCCAAGCGGATGGGGGCGTTCGATGCGCTTTGATCGAACCGCGAGAGCGGCGCCATGAGCGAGCGCGCGTCCTTCCTCCTCAAGCTGATGGCCGGCGCGGGCCTGCTCTTCCTGCACCTGCCGCTCGCCTTCATCGTGCTCTACGCCTTCTCCACGGAGGAGAAGAGCTACCAGTTTCCGCCGCCGGGCTACACGACCCGGTGGTTCGCCGTCGCCTGGGAGCGGCAGGACATCTGGGCGGCGCTGACGCTGTCGGTGCAGGTGGCGCTGATCGCGACGGCGCTGGCGCTGGTGCTCGGGACGCTCGCCGCGGGCGCGCTGGCGCGGACCCGGTTCTTCGGGCGGGAGGCTATCTCGCTGCTGATCGTGCTGCCGATCGCGCTGCCGGGTATCGTCACCGGCATCTCGCTGCGCTCGGCCTTCGCGATCGCGGACATCCCCTTCTCGTTCTGGACGATCGTGCTCGGACACGCGACCTTCTGCATCGTGGTGGTCTACAACAATGCAGTCGCCCGGTTGCGGCGCACGTCGCCGTCGCTGATCGAGGCGTCGATGGATCTCGGGGCCGACAGCTTCCAGACCTTCCGCCACGTGGTGCTGCCGAACCTGGCCACCTCGCTGCTCGCCGGCGGCATGCTCGCCTTCGCACTGTCGTTCGACGAGGTGATCGTCACCACCTTCACAGCCGGCCAGCAGACGACCCTGCCGATCTGGATGCTGACCGAACTCATCCGACCGCGGCAGCGGCCGGTGACCAACGTGGTGGCCGTCTTCGTGATGGCCGTCACGTTCATCCCCATCCTCGCCGCCTACTATCTCACGCGGGACACGGCTGATGTCGCCGGCAGCGGCAAGTAACACAAAGACGCAGTAAAGGAGGCCGACATGCTGACCACTCCTCAGGCCATCGCCGAGACCAAGATGCTGATCGGTGCGGATTTCGTCGCCGGCACCGAAGACGCCGAAACGGTGCTCGCGCCGAAGACGGGCGCGGAGATCCTGCACCTGCCGGAGGCCTCGTCCGCGCAGATCGACGCCGCGGTGACCGCCGCCGACAAGGCCTTCGCAACATGGTCGCGGACCACGCCGGCCGAGCGCGCCGGCTACCTGCTCCGCCTGGCGCAGGCGATCGAGGACGACGCGGAAAGCTTCGCCGCGCTGGAGGCTCTCAACTGCGGCAAGCCCTATCCGGCCGTGCTGCGGGACGAGATCCCGGCGGTTGTGGACGTTCTGCGCTTCTTCGCCGGCGCCTGCCGCACGCTGCACGGCTCGGCCGCGGGTGAGTACATCGCCGGCCACACCTCGATGATCCGGCGTGATCCGATCGGTGTCATCGGCTCGATCGCGCCGTGGAACTACCCGCTGATGATGGCCGCGTGGAAGATCGGCCCGGCGCTTGCCGCCGGCAACACGGTGGTGATCAAGCCGAGCGAGCAGACCCCGCTGACCACGCTGAAGCTGGCCAAGGTCGCCGCCGGCATCCTGCCGGAGGGCGTTCTCAACGTGGTGGTGGGGCGCGGCGGCACCGTCGGCAACACGTTGATCAACCATCCGAAGGTGGCGATGGTGTCGCTGACCGGCGACATCGCGACCGGCCGCAAGGTGCTTGCCGCCGCCGCCGGCACGGTGAAGCGTACACATCTTGAACTCGGCGGCAAGGCGCCGGTGATCGTGTTCGACGACGCCGACCTCGAGGCCGTTGTGGAAGGCGTGCGGACCTTCGGCTACTACAATGCCGGCCAGGACTGCACCGCCGCCTGCCGCATCTATGTGGGCGACAAGCTCTACGAGAAGCTGGTGGCCGACCTGTCGTCGGCGGTCTCGACGATCGCCTACGCCAACGAGGACGACGACCAGAACGAGATGGGGCCGCTGATCTCCAAGCGGCAACGCGACCGCGTCTCCAGCTTCGTGCAGCGGGCGAGCGAGCTCAACCACATCGAGATCACCACCGGCGGCAAGCCGCGGGAGGGCAACGGGTTCTTCTACCAGCCGACGGTCGTTGCCGGCGCTCTGCAGACCGACGAGATCGTCCAGCGCGAGGTGTTCGGCCCGGTCGTGTCGGTGACGCGCTTCTCCGATCCGGACGACGCGGTGGCCTGGGCCAACGACAGCGACTACGGCCTCGCCTCGTCCGTTTGGACCAGGGACGTGTCGCGGGCGATGAACGTTGCCAGCCGGCTGCAGTACGGCTGCACCTGGGTCAACTGCCACTTCATGCTGACCAACGAGATGCCGCACGGGGGGCTGAAGCACTCCGGCTACGGCAAGGACATGAGCCAGTACGCGCTGGAGGACTACACGGTCGTCCGCCATGTGATGGTGAAGTTCGCCTGATCCGGACCGGAATTGGGGAGGCAGCCATGCCTCCCCGGCCCGGGCGAACTTGCTCCCGTTGAAACATATCTCCTTGTCCGGACGAACCAGTCGCGTACCTTCCGGTTAGAAGTCGAGAAAACGACCGGGGAGGACAGGCATGGCCGGACAGGTGGATCTGCGCGCGGGGCTGGATCAGGGCGCGATCCGCGCCATCGCGGAAGGCCGACACGGCGATCCCTTTTCCGTGCTCGGGCCGCATCCGACGGTGCGCGGTCCCAAGGTGATCCGCGCCTTCCTGCCGGGGGCGCTGTCGGCGGATGTGCTGGCGGATGGCAAGGTCCTCGCCTCCCTCGAGCATGTGGAAGACGGGCTTTGGGTCGCTGCGGTCAACGCCGTGCCGCCGCGCTACCGGCTCCGCGTGACGTGGTCCAACGGCGTGCACGAGGCCGAGGACCCCTATTCCTTCCCGCTGCTGCTCGGCGAGATGGACGTGTTCCTGCTGGCGGAGGGCACGCACCGCCGTCTCGCCGACGCGCTCGGCGCCGTGGCGACCGAGGTGGACGGCGTCCCCGGCGTGCGCTTCGCCGTGTGGGCGCCCAACGCGCGTCGCGTCTCGGTGATCGGCGACTTCAACAGCTGGGACGGCCGCCGCAACCCGATGCGGCTGAGGGCCGAGTGCGGCGTCTGGGAGATCTTCATTCCGCGGATCGGGCCGGGCGAACGCTACAAGTTCGAGCTGGTCGGTCCGGACGGGACGCTGCTGCCGCAGAAGAGCGACCCGGTTGCGCGGCGGTTCGAGATGCCGCCGGCGACCGCGTCGATCGTCGCCGACCCCGCGCCGTTCGCCTGGACCGACGCCGCCTGGATGGAACACCGGGCAGCACGGCAGGGGCCGACGGCGCCGATGTCGATCTACGAGTTGCATCCGGGATCCTGGCGGCGCGCCGGCGACCAGCCGGTGACATGGGACTTCCTGGCGGACACGCTGGTTCCCTACGTCAGGCACATGGGGTTCACCCACATCGAACTGCTGCCGATCATGGAGCATCCTTTCGGCGGTTCGTGGGGCTACCAGCCGCTCGGGCTGTTTGCCCCGACCGCCCGCTACGGCGGGCCGGATGCGCTCTGCCGCTTCGTCGATCGCTGCCACGCCGAGGGGATCGGGGTGCTGCTCGATTGGGTGCCGGCGCACTTCCCGACCGACGCGCATGGGCTCGCCCGTTTCGACGGCACAGCCCTGTACGAGCACCAGGACCCGCGGGAAGGTTTCCACCAGGACTGGAACACGCTGATCTACAACTTCGGGCGGACCGAGGTGGTCGGCTTCCTGGTTGCCTCCGCGCTCGAATGGCTGAACCGCTTCCACATCGACGGCCTGCGCGTCGACGCCGTGGCTTCGATGCTCTACCGGGACTACAGCCGAAAGGCCGGCGAGTGGGTGCCCAACCGCTACGGAGGTCGGGAGAACCTGGAGGCCGTGGCGTTCTTGAAGCACATGAACGGCGTGCTCGCGCACGAGGTGCCGGGGGCTGTGACGATCGCCGAGGAATCCACGGCCTGGCCGGGCGTTTCGGCGCCTCTGGAGAACGGGGGACTCGGCTTCTCCTACAAATGGAACATGGGCTGGATGCACGACACGCTGTCGTTCATCGGACGCGAGCCGGTGCACCGGCGCTTCCACCACGACGAGATGACCTTCGGGCTCGTCTACGCCTTCTCGGAGCGGTTCGTGCTGCCGCTCAGCCACGACGAGGTGGTCCACGGCAAGCGCTCGATCCTCGGGCGGATGCCGGGCGACGGCTGGCAGCAGTTCGCCAACCTGCGCGCCTACTACGCCTTCATGTGGACCCACCCGGGCAAGAAGCTGATCTTCATGGGCTGCGAGATCGCCCAAGGGCGGGAGTGGAACCACGACGGAGAGCTCGACTGGTGGCTCCTGGACCGGCCGCAGCATGCCGGCGCGCAGCGGCTCATCCGCGACCTTAACACGCTCTACCGCGCCGAGCCGGCCCTGCATGCGCGCGACCACGAGCCGGAGGGTTTCCGCTGGGTGATCGGCGACGACCGGCAGAATTCGGTCTACGCCTTTGTCCGACACGGCTTCGACAGCGACGCGCCGGTGCTTGTCATCTGCAATTTCACGCCAGTGCCGCGGCCGGGCTACCGGATCGGCGTGCCGCGGAGCGGGCGCTGGCTGGAGGTGCTGAACAGCGACGCGGAGATCTACGGCGGCTCGAACGTGGGCAATGCCGGCGCCATCGAGGCGGACGCCATGGAGAGCCACGGCGAGGCACAGAGCCTTGCGGTGACGCTGCCCCCGCTCGGTACGGTGGTGCTGAAGTGGGAGGGGTGAAAGCAAAAGGGCGCGCCCGAGCCGGCGCGCCCCTGTTGCCTCCTAAGGTCTGTCGTCAGTTCGCGACGGGCGTGATCTCGTGGCTGGTGATCAGCCACGTCCCGTTCTTGTTCTCGAACTCCATGGTGAAGTTGGTGGCGAGTTCCTCGCCGCCGAGGTTCCAGGTCTTCACCCCCGATTTGACGAACTTGTTGCAGTCCATTTCGGTCTTCGCTTCGCCGAGCGTGACCTTCGGGGTCTTGTCGACGAAAGCGTTCCAGTAGTCGCGGATGGCGGTACGGTCGGTGAGGGCTTCCGCCTTGTCGTGCGGCTTGAAGCTGTGGCCGGGGGCGTAGAAGTCGAGCACCATGTCCGGATTGTGGCCCGGGACGGCGGCTGCCCACTTGTCGAAGGCGGCTTTGGCGGCGGCTTCATCGAGCGGGGCGCAGGATCCGGTGTTGGCAAGGGCCGGGCCCGCGGCGAACAGCACGAGGGACGACACGGCGACGATCATGGTCTTCTTCGCAGTCATGGGGTTCCTCCGTCTCAGGCCGGCGGCCAGTCCGCCAGCTGAACCTTGAGGTAAGTAGTCCCCCGTAGGCCGGAAGAGGGCTAATCGATTAAATGTTCGTAATCTTCACGCGCTTCTGCCCGTATTAGCGACCCCTCAATAGTCGACGCGGGTGAGGCAGAGGCCGGACGGGGGCGCCACGGGCCCGCAGGCCGTCCGGTCGGCGGCGTTGAGCGCCGCGGAGAGATCGTCTGCCGTCCAGGTGCCGTCCCCCACCTTGCGCAGGCTGCCGACCATCGAGCGGACCTGGTTGTGCAGGAAGGATCGTGCGTGGGTGACCACGTGGACCTCGTCGCCGACGCGGGAGACGGCGAGATGGTCGAGCGTCTTCACCGGGCTCTTCGACTGGCAGTCGGTTGACCGGAAGGTGGTGAAGTCGTGATGCCCGACGAGCCGCTGGGCGGCAGCATGCATGGCGTCAACGTCGAGCGGCTTGCGGACGTGCCAGACCACGTGGCGCTGGAGCGTGGGCGGGACCCTCCGGTCGAGGATGCGGTAGAGGTAGTGGCGGCGGCGCGCCGAAAAGCGTGCGTCAAAGCTGTCCGGCACCCATTCGGCGGCAACGACGGCAACGGGCTGCGGCTTCAGGTGCGCGTTGGCCGCGTCGCGCACGGTGTCGGGGCGCAGGGTCTTGGCGATGTCGACGTGGGCGACCTGCCCGAGCGCATGCACGCCCGCGTCGGTGCGCCCCGCTCCACCAAGTGTGACCGGGTGCCCGGCAAACGCGGCGATCGCGGCCTCCAGAACGCCCTGAACGCTCAGCCCGAACTCCTCGCCCTGCCGTTGCCAGCCGCAGTAGTCGGTTCCGTCGTACTCGATGGTGAGCTTGTAGCGGGGCATGGCTAACCGAGCCGCCCGCCCGGCGCGAGCTTGGCGCCGCGCGCGAAATCGGCGTAGGGCATCGCCTTGGCGCCGGCCCGCTGTACCGTGACGAGGCGAACCGCGCCATCGGCGCAGGCGACGGTGCCCGTGGCATCAAGCAGCGTGCCGGGCTCGCCCTGCCCGTTGCCCGGCGTGGAGCGAAGCACCTTCACCCTCTCCTCGCCCTTGCCGAAATCGGCGGCGAACCAGGCACCGGGAAAGGGTGAGAGCCCGCGAATGTGGTCGTGGACCGCCCGGGCGGGACGGTTCCAGTCGATGCGGGTCTCGGCGTTGGTGAGCTTGTGGGCGTAGACGATGCCCGCGTCCGACTGCGGCATGAAGGAAAGACCGCCACGCTCCAGGCCCCCGAGGGCGCGGATCATCAGGTCGGAGCCGAGCGGTGCGAGACGATCGTGGAGCTCGCCGGCGGTCTCGTCCGGCCCGATCGGGACCCGCTCAGCCATGGCGACGGGACCGGTGTCGAGGCCCTCCTCCATGCGCATGACCATGACGCCGGTCTCTGCATCGCCCGCCATGATGGCGCGGTTGATGGGCGCGGCGCCGCGCCAGCGTGGCAGCAGCGAGGCGTGCAGGTTGAGGCAGCCTTCGGCCGGCGCGTCGAGCACGGGCTTCGGCAGCAGGAGCCCGTAGGCGACCACCACCGCCACGTCGGCGCCGTGGCTGGCGAAGACGGCCTGCGCCTCCTCGTCCTTCAGCGTCTTCGGCGTGAACACGGGGATGCCGAAGGCGTCGGCCTTCTCGTGGACCGGCGAACGCCGAAGCTCCATGCCACGGCCGGCCGGACGCGGAGCGCGCGTATAGACCGCCACCACCTCGTGGCCGTGGCCGAGGATCTCCAGGAGAACGGGCACCGCGAAGTCGGGCGTGCCCATGAAGACGATCTTGAGCGGCATGAGAGTGGTCCGATCCGGCGAGGTCCGGAGCGCGGTTTAGCGGAAGGGGTCGACGAGGTCGAGTGCTTGCGTGCTGGTACCTTTACTCGAGATCAGGTACCATGTGTCTGTTTGATACCCAAAACGGCTCGGACCATGACATCTCAGGCGGTCAAGATCATCAACGGCGGGAAGATCGTGATTCCCGCTTCGTTTCGGCGGGCTCTCGGGCTCGCAGCGGGCGATACCGTGGTGGTGGAGCTTGCGGGCGAGGAGCTTCGGCTGCGTTCTCAGGCGCAGGCACTCTCGGAGGCTCGGGCCATCCTGCGCCGGCATGTTCCGGAAGAGCAGTCGCTGACCGATGAACTCATCCGGGATCGTCGGGACTCCGCTCGTGGCGAGTGAAGACCTGGTGGTTCTCGACGCGTCGGCGCTGTTGTGCGCGATCGAAGGCGAAACGGGGCACGACGTGGTCCTGAGGGCCCTGCCGGTTGGGGTCATATCGTCGGTGAACTTGTCGGAAGTCGTGGCAAAGCTCGCCGAGCGCGGCCTGGACGACAGCGAAATCCGTTCGGTCCTCGCCGCGGTGGAAGTTCCGGTGGTCGGTTTCTCGGAGGAAATCGCCTGGATGGCTGGGCTGCTGCGACCGAAGACCCGCGCCCACGGGCTTTCCTTCAGGGATCGTGCCTGTTTGGCGACCGGCGCGTTGCTGGCGAGGCCCGTCGTCACGGCCGACAAGGCATGGCTGGATCTGGACTTTCCGGTCGAGGTGATCTGCGTGCGATGACGCCTGTCATCCCCGCTCCTTCTCCTTGGCGAGCTTGGCGAACTTGCGCACCACGCGGTCGCGCTTGAGCTTGGAGATGTGGTCGATAAAGAGCACGCCGTTGAGGTGGTCGATCTCGTGCTGAAGGCAGGTGGCGAGAATGCCGTCGGCATCCACTTCCTGTTCGGCGAAGGCGAGATCGCGGTAGCGCACCTTCACCTTGGACGGGCGCTCCACCTCCTCGTAGTAGTCGGGGATGGAAAGGCAGCCCTCCTCGTACTTGGACCTCTCCTCCGACGACCAGACGATCTCCGGATTGAGGAACACCTGCGGCACGCGGGCATCCTCCTCGCGCGAGACGTCGATGGTGACCAGGCGAACCGGGACGCCGACCTGGATGGCCGCGAGCCCGATGCCGGGCGCCTCGTACATCGTCTCGAGCATGTCATCGGCCAGCCGCCGGATCTCGTCGGTGACCGACGCAACCGGTGCGGAGACGAGGCGAAGCTGGGAATCAGGAAGGATGACGAGCGGCTTGATGGTCATCCTCGGCAGATAAGCGATGCCGGAATTGTGGTCAATATGGGGGAATGCGGGACGGCGCTGCGGCCGGCTAGCCCTGCGCCGCCAGCATCTCCTTTAGGCGCGTCCAGCGCCTGCGTGTCCTGGCGCCGCTCACCGCCGTCTCCAGCGCCCAGGGTTCGGCGACCAGCACGACCAGGCGCTTGCCACGGGTGGCAGCGGTGTAAAGCAGGTTGCGGGCGAGCATGATGGTGTGTTCGCGCACCAGCGGGATCACCACCGCCGGGTATTCCGAGCCCTGGCTCTTGTGGATGGTGATGGCGTAGGCGCGCTGCAGGGCTTCCAGATCCTGAAGGCCGTAGGTCACCTCGCGGCCGTCGAAGGAGACGCGGACCTCGTCCTCCTTGGCGCGAATGGTGCGGACGATCCCGAGGTCGCCGTTGAAGACGTCGCGGTCGTAGTCGTTCTCGATCTGCATGACCTTGTCGCCGACCGCGAAGGTCTGGCCGAAGCGTTCCACCTGGTCGAGCGGCGCCGGGTTGAGCAGCCTGGCGAGCTGGTCGTTGAGGTTGCGAGCCCCGACCGCGCCCTTCTGCATCGGCGTGATGACCTGGACGTCGCGCATCGGGTCGAGCCCGAAGCGGCGGGGGATGCGGGTGCCGACGATCTCCAGGATCTTGGCGAGCGCGTCCTCCGAGCCGGTGGCCTCGACGAGGTAGAAGTCGGCCGTCTCCCCCGGCGGGGGAGCCTCCGGCATCTCGCCGTGGTTGATCCGGTGCGCGTTGACGATGATGCGGCTCTCCTCGGCCTGCCGGAAGATCTCCGTCAGGCGGGCGACCGGAACCGTGCCGGACGCGATCACGTCGGCGAGCACCTGGCCGGGGCCGACCGAGGGCAGCTGGTCGACGTCGCCGACCAGGATCAGCGCGGCGTTGGGCGGCATCGCCTCCAGCAGTGCAGCCATCAGCGCCACGTCGACCATGGAGGCCTCGTCGATCACGACGAGATCCGCCTCCAGGGGCTCGCCCGGGCCGCGCTTGAAGCCGCCCGTCGTCGGATCGATCTCCAGGAGCCGGTGGATGGTGCGCGCTTCGCGGCCGGTCTGGTCGGCCATCCGGCGCGCGGCACGTCCGGTCGGCGCGGCGAGCGCCACCGTCAAGCGGGCGCGGGAGACGACGGCCAGAAGGGCGTCGAGCAGGGTCGTCTTGCCGACGCCGGGTCCGCCGGTGATGACCGAAACCTTGGCGGTGGCGACGGCCGCCAGCGCGTCGCGCTGGGACGGCGACAGCGTCTTGCCGCTTGCCGTCTCGAAGCGCTCGATCGCCGCGGGCACGTCCACCTTGCCCCAGGGCACCGGCCCATCGGCGAGTTTCCTCAGCCGCTTGGCGACGCTCGCCTCGAAGCGGGCGAGACGCTTGGCGGCCAGGCAGGTGACGCCCTCCACCTCGGTTTCCTCGACGTCGCCGTGTCGGATGGCCTCGGCGATGGCGTCGGTCACCGCCTCCGGGTCGACGCCGAGAAGGCGGGCGGCGCGGTGGGCGATCTCTTCGCGCGGAACGGCCGTGTGGCCCTGGTCAGCGGCGTCCTCGAGCGCATAGGTGACGCCAGCGCGCAGACGCTCCGGGGCGGTTTTGCCGACGCCGAACTTCTCGGCGATCTCGTCGGCACCCTCGAAGCCGATGCCGCGCACCTCGCGGGCGAGGCGGTAGGGATCTTCCTCGATCACCTTGACCGCCTCCGGGCCGAAGTGCCGCCAGATGCGCACGGCGCGCGCGGTGCCGACGCCCTTCTCCTGGAAGGCGATCATGATCTCCTTGACCGCCTTGCGCTCGCGGTAGCTCTCTGCGATCCGGGCGGCGAGCTGCTTGCCGACCCCCGGCACCTTCACCAGCCGCATCGGCTCGTTCTCGATCACGTCGAGGGCCTTGGCGCCGAACTCCTGGACGATACGCTCGGCCATCGCCGGACCGACGCCGGAGATCAGGCCGGAGCCGAGGAAGCGGGCGACGGCGTCGCGGCCGGTCGGCTCGCGGGTGGTCATCTTCTCGGCGCGGAACTGCAGGCCGTGGACCTTGTCGGTCATCCACTGGCCTTCCGCGTCGATCTTCTCGCCGGCCGACACGGAGGGCACGTGCCCGACCAGCGCGACCGGCTCCTTGCGCCCGGTCACGCGGATGCGCAGCACGGAGAAGCCGTTCTCCTCATTGTGGAACGTAACTCGGTCGACGGTGCCGGTGAGGCGTTCGAACAGGCGCGGAGCCGAGGAATCGTCGGTCATGGGCGAGAAGTTATGGAGCCTTAACGGGCATTTGAGAAGCTCCACGGCGATGATGCGTCCGAGGGAGCAGGCCGACCGCACCGAAGACCGCCGCGGCGGATCGGACGGCCCCGAAAACGCCCTATTTCCTGCGGTTGACGCCGAGGGGCATCGCTCGGTACACCCGTCCCGTTTCGACCACGATGTCCTCCATCCTCGTCCGTCCGTTCTCCAGAGAGGCCTATCGCCCATGACCTCGCTTTCCCGTCGCGACGTGCTCGGCGCTCTCGCCGCCCTTGGTCTCGCGCCTGCCCTGCCGCTGTCGGCCAGGGCAGAGGAAGCAACCATCCTGGGCAAGGGCCGACCGTTCTCGTTCGACGGGCTGATCGCGGAAGCCAAGGCGCGCGCGGACAAGCCTTTCGCGCCTAAGCCCGTCGTCGCCGCCGAGGTGCTGGAGCGGATCGACTACGAGGAACACTGGCAGATCAAGTTCAAGGCGGACCACACGGTGCAGATCGGCGGCGGCAAGGCCCCGATCCGCTTCTTCCACCTCGGCAAGTTCTTCAAGGAGCCGGTCGGCATCTACGTGGTCGACGGCGACCAGGCGGCGCCGGTGCTCTATTCGCCCGATTTCTTCGACGTGCCTGCCGGCAACCCTGCGGAAGGCCTGCCGGCGGACATCGGCTTCGCCGGTTTCCGCGTCATGGAGCCCGGCGTGGAGCGCGACTGGCTGGCCTTCCTCGGCGCGGCCTATTTCCGCTCTTCCGGCGCCATGGACCAGTACGGTCTGTCGGCGCGGGCGATCGCCATCGACACGGCGTTGCCGACACCGGAGGAGTTTCCGCGCTTCACCGACTTCTTCTTCGCGCCTTCGGAGAAGGGCACGCTGGTGATCTACGCCGCGCTGGAAGGCCCGAGCGTTTCGGGAGCCGTGCGCTGGGACTGCGCGCGCGGCACGGAGCCGGGCGACAAGGGCGTGGTGATGGACATGGCCTGCCGCTTCTTCGCGCGCAAGGACATCCAGCGGCTTGGCGTCGGGGCCCTCACCTCGATGTTCTGGTACAACGAGACGAACCGGCTGGCGGCGCCCGACTGGCGCCCGGAGATCCACGACAGCGACGGGCTGGCGATCGCCACCGGCGCCGGCGAGCGGCTGTGGCGCCCGCTCAACAACCCGCCGCGGGTGATGACCTCCACCTTCGTCGACCGCGACCCCAAGGGCTTCGGCCTGATGCAGCGGGACCGCAGCTTCGAGAACTACCAGGACGACGGGGTGTTCTACGAGAAGCGTTCCAGCGTCTGGGTCGAGCCGAAGAACGGCTGGGGTGAAGGCGCCGTGCAACTGGTGGAGATCCCCACCGTCGACGAGATCCACGACAACATCGTCGCCTACTGGGTGCCCGCAAAGCCGGTGAAGAAGGGGGACCTGGTCGCCGTCGACTACCGGCTGACCTGGCTTGCCGACGAGCCGAACCCGCCGGCGATCGGTCGGGTGATCTCCACGCGCCTCGGGATCGGCGGCGTTCCCGGACAGCCGCGGCCGAAGGACACCGTCAAGTATGTGGTCGACTTCGAGGGCGGCAAGCTCGGCGACTACGGCCAGGGCCAAGGCGTCGAGGCCGTGGTATCGGCGGCATCCGGCACCATTTCCGGCACCTACGTGCTGCCGGTGGTGGGCACCAAGCGCTGGCGCGCCGTGTTCGACTTCAAGCCGACTGGCAACGAACCGGTCGACATGCGCCTGTTCCTGAAGGTTGAAAACGAGGCGCTGACCGAAACCTGGCTGTTCCAGCACCATCCCGGCACCTTCGTGCCGCCGGCCCATTCCGGGTAGTTCGAAGCCGCCTAGAGCCGCTTGACGCTGGTGACGTCGCCGCCTGCGGCGCGGATCCGTGCCAGCGCTTCGTCCAGCGGCTCCTCTACGGTCAGCATGTGGAAGCCATTGGCGTGCAGCAGGCAGTTGGGGCCCGAGACGAAGGCGACGTGGCCCTTCCAGAACACGAGGTCGCCGCGCTCCAGCGGTTCGCCGCCGATCAGCGTCGTGCCGTCCGCGAGCACGCGGACCTCGGTGCCCTCGGTCGGCAAGGGATCGCCGAGGATCGCCTCCTGCATGTCGCTGTCGCGCGGCGCGGGGATGCCTGCGGTGGCGAGCGCCGTCTGGACGAGGCCGGAGCAGTCGAGCCCGAATGCGGTCCGCCCGCCCCACAGATAGGGCGTGCCGACATAGCGTAGCGCCGCCTCGACCGGGTCGTCGGTGAGCGGATCGGCGGTCAGCTCCGTCAGGTGCTTGGCGACAACGGCTGTGCCGTCGGGAAGGACGGCGTAGGTCAGCCCGCGGGTCTCGGTCCAGGTGCGGACGGTCACCGCGGCACCCTCGGTCAGTTGTCCCGCGATCGGCAGGCGAAGATCCGGGCCGGGGAAGACCAGCGTGCGGGGCACGGTGATGCGATGGGTCGGCTCCGGGTCGACGGCCCCCAGCGCGTCGGAGGAGAGCCAGCCCACATAGCCATCACGGTCGAGCTGGACCCAGGCCCAGCCCTCGTCCGTGTCCTCGTAGAGGGTGACCGTCTCGCCCAGGATGGCTTCGGTGTCGAGCGGGCAGTCGAGCCTCGGCTCGCGTCGGAGGTCGGCGATGGCGGTTGCGATGCGGCGCGGGCTTCCCTTGACGTAGCGGGCGGCCTCGACGACTCCAACGAGGAAATCCGCCGCGAGATCCGGTCGGGCGGGGGTCAGGCGACGGTCGTAGCCGGTCATCTCGGAAGCTGTCTTCCCTTGTCCACGATCAGGTCGGCGAGGCGCTCCAGATAGAGCGCGCCTTCCACCGTGCGCTGGACGATCACGTTGCGGCGGTCCTTCTCGTCCCGCCTGCGGGAGAGGAGCTTCAGTTCGCCCATGGTGTCAAGGGCGCGGGTGATCGCCGGCTTGGTGACGCCGAGCTTCTCGGCCAATCCCCGCACCGTGTGCGGCGGCGTCTCAAGGTAGACCGTCAGCAGGATGGTGATCTGGCGCGGGCTCAAGTCCGATTCGTGGTCGCGCACGATGGCGAGCGACACGTCGTGCCAGAGCTTCAGGGCCTGGGAGGGGCGGATCTCGACGGGCATGCCAGGACCCTAGCACGCGGTCGTTTCGGATGCGTTACTGTTTCGCCCGCGTGCCCGCGTCCCGCCTAGTACGGCGACGCGACGTCTCCCAGTTCCACGTAGACGCTCTTCACCTGGGTGTAGCTGTGGAGGGCCTCGCGGCCGTTCTCGCGGCCGAGGCCGGATTGCTTCATGCCGCCGAAGGGCATCTCCACAGGGGTGAGGTTGTAGGTGTTGATCCAGGTGGTGCCGGCCTTCACCTGCGCGATCACCCGGTGGGCGCGGGCGAGGTCGGCGGTGAAGACGCCGGCGGCCAGGCCGAAGGGGGTGTCGTTGGCGCGGGTGACGACCTCCTCCTCGGTGTCGAAGTCGAGCACGGCCATGACTGGCCCGAAGATCTCCTCGCGGGCGATGCGCATGTCGTCGGTGACGTCGGCGAACACGGTGGGCTCGACCCAGGCGCCGCTTTCGAAGCCCTGCAGGCGCGGGACGCCGCCGCCGATCATCAGCCGCGCGCCCTCGGCCTTGCCGAGTTCGAGGTAGGCGAGAACCTTCTCGCGGTGCTTGTGGCTGACGAGCGGCCCGAGGTGGGTTGCCTCGTCGAGCGGGTCGCCGAGGCGGATCTTCGCCGTGCGCTCGACGAGCCTTTCCAGGAAGGCTTCCTTGGCGCCCTTCTGGACGAAGACGCGGGTGCCGTTGGAGCAGATCTGGCCGGTGGAGTAGAAGTTGGCGAGCATGGCTGCGCCGACCGCGTTGTCGAGGTTGGCGTCGTCGAAGACGATCAGCGGCGACTTGCCGCCGAGTTCGAGCGTCACATGCTTCAGCGTCTCGGCGGCGTCGGCCATCACGCGCTTGCCGGTGTTGCTTTCGCCGGTGAGCGAGATCTTGGCGATGCCGGGGTGCTTCACCAGCATGCGTCCGGTGTCGCCGTAGCCCTGGACGACGTTGTAGACGCCGTCGGGCAGCCCGGCTTCCTTCAGGATCTCCGCGAGCTTCAGGGCGGAGAGCGGCGTCGTCTCGGCGGGCTTGAAGATCACGGCATTGCCGGCGGCGAGCGCCGGGGCGGCCTTCCAGCAGGCGATCTGGATCGGATAGTTCCAGGCGCCGATGGCGGCGACCACGCCGAGCGGCTCGCGGCGGGTGTAGACGAAGGCGGAGCCGAGGTCGACGGTGGAGCCCTCGATCGAGGCGGCGAGGCCGCCGAAGTACTCCAGGCAATCGGCGCCGGACGCCGCGTCGGCCACCAGCGTCTCCTGCAGCGCCTTGCCGGTATCGAGCGTTTCCAGGACGGAGAGCTCGCGGTTGCGCTCGCGCAGCAGGTCGGCGGCGCGGCGGAGGATGCGGCCTCGCTCGCGGCCAGGCAGAGCGGCCCAGTCCTTCTGGGCGCGGGTGGCGGCGGCGACCGCCCGGTCTACGGTGGCGGCGGTGGCCGCGTGCAGGCGCGCGATCACCTCGTCGGTCGCCGGATAGCGCGACTCGATCACGGCGCCGTCGGCATCCTCGAAGGGTGCGCCGTCGATGAAATGGGAGGCGGGAGGCTGTGCGCGCATGCGGGTCCTGTTCTGAAGCGGGGCGTCGGCCGTGTCCTGCAGCTAGCGCCGCATGATGCCGCGCATGATGTCGTCCTGGTCGATGGTGCCGACGATGCGGCCGGCGTCCTCAACCAGGATCGGCAGGCCGGAGGAGAGCCGCGCGGCGATCACAGCCTTGATGGGGAGAGCTGCCGGTGCGATCGCGGCGCGGCCGGCGAAGACGTGGGCGTCCGGCAGGCGCACCGCGTCGGCGGGCACCGCGATCCCGTCGGCCGGACGCATGAGGTCGCAGGCGCGGAGCACGTTCAGCGGGTTCATGTGGGCGACGAACTCGGCGACGTAGGGCGTCGCCGGCTTCAGCATGATCTCCTGGGCGGTGCCGACCTGGATCACCCGGCCGCCGGCCATGATGACGATGCGGTTGCCGATCTTCATCGCCTCGTCGAGGTCGTGGCTGACGAAGAGGATCGTGCGCTTCAGGCTGCGCTGGAATTCAAGCAGTTCGTCCTGCAGCTTGTCGCGGATCAGCGGGTCGAGCGCCGAGAAGGGCTCGTCCATCAGCAGGATCGGCGCGTTGGTGGCGAAGGCTCGGGCGAGGCCGACGCGCTGCTGCATGCCGCCGGACAGCTCCTGGACCTTCTTGTTCGCCCAGTTGGAGAGGTGGACGAGTTCCAGCTGCGCCTTGACGCGCTTGTCGCTCTCCGCCTTGTCGACGCCGGAAAGCTCCAGGCCGAGGGCGACGTTCTCGGCCACCGTACGCCAGGGCAACAGGCCGAACTGCTGGAACACCATGGCGACCCGGGTGCGGCGGACGCGGCGCAGCGTGGCCGCGTCGCAGCGGGAGACCTCCACGTCGCCGTCGCCGTCGGCGAGGTGGACGGCTCCGCGCGCGACCTTGTTGAGGCCGTTGACGGCGCGGATCAGGGTCGACTTGCCGGAGCCGGAAAGGCCCATGAGGACGACGATCTCGCCCTCCATGACGTCGAAGGTCGCGTTCATCACGCCGACGATCTGGCCGGTCTCCTTGTTGATCTCGGCGACCGGGCGGCCCTCGTCGATCAGCGGATAGGCGCGCGCCGGGTCGGCGCCGAAGACGATGTCGACCTTGCTGAAGGAAACGGCCCGGCGGGGAGCGGAGGCGGACATCAGCGGCCCTTTCCTTCGTCGGCCCGGCAGAGGCGGTCCAGGATGATGGCGAGGAGCACGATGGCGAGGCCCGCGGTAAAGCCCATGCCGACGTTCACCGTGTTGAGTGCGCGCACCACCGGCACACCGAGGCCGTTGGCGCCGACCAGGGCGGCGATCACCACCATGGAGAGGGAAAGCATGATGGTCTGGGTGAGGCCGGCGAGGATCTGCGGCATCGCCCAGGGGATCTCCACCTTGAGGAGCCGCTGCATGGGCGTCGCGCCGAAGCTGTCGGCGGCCTCGATCAGGGCGGTCGGGGTGGAGGCGATGCCGAGCTGGGTGAGGCGGATCGGGGCCGGCAATGCGAAGATCACGGTGGCGATCAGGCCGGGCACCATGCCGAGGCCGAACAGGATGAGTGCCGGGATCAGGTAGACGAATGTCGGGATCGTCTGCATCAGGTCGAGCACCGGGCGCATCGCCGTGTTCAGCCATGGGCGGCGGGCCGAGACGATGCCGAGCGGCACGCCGAGCGCCATGGAGACGAAGGCCGAGGCGACCACCAGGGCGAGCGTCTCGGTGGTCTCCTTCCAGTAGCCCTGGTTGATGATGAAGAGCAGGCCGAGCACCACGAAGACCGCGAGGCCGATCGAGCGGCGCAGCCACCAGGCGAGCAGCGCGACGAGGGCGACCGTCAGCAGCGGAGGCGGAAACTGGATCACCGCCAGGATGGCGCCGATTACCGCGTCGAGTACGGCTGCGATGGCGTCGAAGAAGCCCGAGCCGTTGGTCGTCAGCCAATCGACGGCGTCCTTCACGACCTTGCCGACGGGCAGCTTGTTCTCTGTGAGAAATTCCATCGGCGCGTGAGCCTTGAGGGCGGAAGGGGCTAGCGATGCGGCGGGTGCGGGTTGGTGTCGGGGGCCGTCGGGGGGGGCGGCGGAGGCCGGTTCCGGCGGGGGGGGCGGCGGCACCGCCCGCCCCCCGGCGGGGGGCGGGGG
>NZ_JACDIT010000001.1:512125-1279210 GCF_013839445.1 Chthonobacter albigriseus
CGGCGGGGGGGCCTGGGGGCGGGAGGGGGCTGGGGTGGCGGGGGGGGGGGGTGGGGGGCGGCGCCGGGGGGGGGGGCCGCCGAAGCCTGTTCCAGGCGGGAGGGCCGACGTCACCGCCGGCCCGCTGGCGGCGTCAGGAGCCGAGCTTTTCCTTGACCGCGGCAAGGCCGTCCTTGCCGTCGACGGTCGTCACGTCGGCAAGCCAGCCGTCGAGCACGTCCATGTTGGCCTTGAGCCAGGTGGTGGCGGCATCCTCGGGGCTCTCGCCATCGTCGAGGATCTTGCCCATGATCTCGTTCTCCATCGGCAGCGAGAACTTCAGCTGCGAAATGAACTTGCCGACGTTCGGGCACTCGGCGACGTAGCCCTTGCGGACGTTGGTGAAGACGGTTGCGCCGCCGAAGTTGGGGCCGAACACGTCATCGCCGCCGGCAAGGTACTCCAGCTGGAAGTTGGAGTTCATCGGGTGCGGCGCCCAGCCGAGGAAGACGACCGGCTCCTCGGCCTTCACCGCGCGGGCGACCTGCGCCAGCATTCCCTGCTCGGAGCTTTCCACCACCTCGAAGCCGTCGAGGCCGAACTGCTTGGCCTCGATCATGCCGAGGATCAGGCGGTTGCCGTCGTTGCCGGGCTCGATGCCGTAGATCTTGCCGGCCAGCTGGTCCTTGAACTTGGCGATGTCCTGGAAGGACTTCAGCCCGGCGTCAAAGGCGTACTTGGGAACGGCCAGCGTGTACTTGGCGCCTTCCAGGTTGGCTCCCAGCACTTCTACGTCGCCCTTGTCGCGGTAGGGCGCGAGGTCGGCCTCCATGGTCGGCATCCAGTTGCCGAGGAAGACGTCGATATCCTTGTTGGCGAGCGAGGTGTAGGTGACCGGGACGGAGAGCACCTTGACGTCGGGCGTGTAGCCGAGCGCGGAGAGCACGACCGAGGCGGCGCCGGTGGTGGCGGTGATGTCGGTCCAGCCGACGTCGGCGAAGCGGACGGTGTGGCAGGCTTCCGGGTCGGCGGCCCACGTCGGCGTGGCCATGATCGCGGTGGCTGCGCAGAGCGCGGCTACAAGCTTGGTCTTCATCGAATACTCCCTGTCCATCTCGATCGCGCACTGCGCCTGCCCGGACCGCGGACAAGCCATGCGTTCGGTTCCCCTCACCGGGTGTTGCGCCAGACTATCCTTGTGCGGGCGCAAACGCGACGGTGTCGGCCCCCTGGCCAGTTCCGGCGTTTGCCGCCGGACGGTGTGGATGTCCCGTCGCGCCGGCATTCCGGTTCGCAGATCGGGCCCCGTTCCAGCCACCCCGGTGTCGAGGCAACCGTCCCTGCGGGTTTTCACGGACCCCATCCAAGCATCGGTTCGGCGGCTTCGCAAGTTTTTCTTGATTGATGGATCAATCAAAAATACGGTCCGGGATGTTCCCAGGAAGGTTTGTCGCCTTCGGATCAAGTCCGTGACGGAAACGTTCAGCAACCCGGCGCCCGGGTGGAGTGAAACCATGCCCAAGGTCGGAATGGAGCCGGTTCGCAAGCGCGCGCTGATCTCGGCGGCGATCGAGGCCATCCACGACCGCGGGATGGGCGGCATCACGATGGGCGACATCGCCAAGCGGGCGGGCGTGTCCTCGGCGCTGGCCCACCATTACTTCGGCTCCAAGGACGATCTCCTCATCGCCACCATGCGCCACCTGCTGGACGAGCTCGGCGAGGAGTTCCGCGCGCGGCTCGCTGCGGCGAAGGGGCCGATGGCCCGCATCGAGGCGATCATCGAGGGCAACTTCGCCGCCGCGCAGTTCCAGCCGGCCACCATCTCGGCGTGGCTCGCCTTCTACGTCCAGGCGCAGCACGACGGCGAGGCGGCGCGGCTGCTGAAGATCTACCTGCGGCGGCTGGAGTCCAATCTGGTGCACGCGCTCGGCGAGCTGGTGCCACCGACGGTCGCGCGGGAAACGGCGCGTGGGGCGGCGGCAATGATCGACGGGCTCTGGCTGCGCGCAGCGCTGCCGGCGGTGGACGTGCCGTCGAGCGAGGCGGTGCGGCTGGTCAAGGGATACGTCAGACAGGTGGTGCAGCGACATGCGTGAAGCCGATTTCATCATCGTGGGGTCCGGGTCGGCCGGGAGCGCGCTCGCCTCCCGCCTGTCGGAGGACGGCAAGAACACCGTGCTCGTCCTGGAGTTCGGCGGAAGCGATTTCGGCCCGTTCATCCAGATGCCGGCGGCGCTCTCCTACCCCATGAACATGGGCCTCTACGACTGGGGCTTCCGCGCCGAGCCGGAGCCGGCGCTGGGCGGCCGGTCGCTCGCCAGCCCACGCGGCAAGGTGATCGGCGGATCGTCGTCGATCAATGGAATGGTGTTCGTGCGCGGACACGCCCGCGACTTCGACACTTGGGAGGAGATGGGTGCGCGCGGCTGGGGGTTTGCCGACGTGCTCCCCTATTTCATGCGTCTGGAGAACGCCCACGACGGCGGCGACGAGGGCTGGCGCGGCACCAAGGGTCCGCTGCACGTCACGCGCGGCAAGCGCAGCAACCCGCTCTACAAGGCCTTCATCGAGGCGGGGCGGGAGGCCGGCTTCGGGATCACCACCGACTACAACGGCCGCATGCAGGAGGGCTTCGGCCCGTTCGAGATGACCGTCTGGAAGGGCAAGCGCTGGTCGGCGGCCGATGCCTACCTGAAGCCGGCGCTGAACCGCGAAAATCTGGAGCTCTCCAAACGCACGCTCGCGCGCAGGATCGTGTTCGAGGGCAAGCGCGCGGTCGGCGTGGAGATCGAGCGCGGCGGCCGGATCGAGATCGTCCGGGCGCGGCGCGAGGTAATCGTCTCCGCCTCCCCGTTCAACTCGCCGAAGCTGCTGCTCCTTTCGGGCGTCGGGCCCGCCGAGGAGCTGAAGCGGCACGGGATCACCGTGATCGCCGACCGGCCGGGCGTCGGCAAGAACCTGCAGGACCACCTGGAGGTCTACGTCCAGCAGGCCTCGAAGCAGCCGATCACCCTCAACGGCCATCTCAGCCTCATCGCCAAGGGGCGGATCGGCCTGGAGTGGCTGCTGTTCCGCTCGGGCCTCGGCGCCACCAACCACTTCGAGGCCTGCGCCTTCGTGCGCTCCAAGGCCGGGGTGGACTATCCCGACATCCAGTTCCACTTCCTGCCCGCAGCAATCCGCTACGACGGCAAGGCCCCTGCCCCGGGCCACGGCTTCCAGGTCCACGTCGGGCCGATGCGCTCGCCGTCGCGCGGCGAGGTCACGCTGAAGAGCCACGATCCGCGCGTCGCGCCGAAGATCCGCTTCAACTACATGTCGCACGAGGACGACTGGCGCGATTTCCGCACCGCCATCCGCCTGGCCCGCGAGGTCTTCGCGCAGCCCGCCTTCGATCCCTATCGCGGCGAAGAGATCGCGCCCGGTCCGAACGCTACTTCCGACGAGGCGCTCGACGCCTTCGTGCGCGATCACGTGGAGAGCGCCTACCATCCCTGCGGCACCTGCCGGATGGGCGCGGCCGACGACCGTCACGCGGTGGTCGATCCGGTCGGCCGGGTGATCGGCGTCGAGGGTCTCAGGGTGGCGGATTCTTCGATCTTCCCGCAGGTCACCAACGGGAACCTCAACGGCCCTTCGATCATGGTCGGCGAGAAGATGTCCGACCACATCCTCGGCAAGCAGCCGCTTCCGCGCGCCAACCACGAGCCGTGGATGCATCCGCGCTGGCAAACGGAGCAACGCTGAGCCTCGGGGTCATCGGGTCAGATGCCGACGACCGCCTGCACCAGGACCCGCACCAGCATTCCGGATACCAGGTCCAGCACGACGAGCCCGGCCACGAAGCCGACCGGCGCGCCGGTTGCGATGCGCGTGATCACAAACTGGTAGCGCAGGACGACGCCGAAGCCGATCAGCATCAGGATCTCCTCGGCCTCGTAGCCGATGATGCCGAGCAGATAGAGCAGGCTCGGCGCGACGATCGGCAGAACGGCGAGAAGCTGCGCCCAATTGAGGGCGACGATCAAAGGCACGTAGGTGCGCTGGAGCCCCAGCGGGCGGGCGAGCAGAGCCAGCAGGATCGGGTAGTCCAACCAGTCCAGGATAAGGGTGACGAGGCTGGCGACGAGGAAGGCGGAGGCGGGAAAGGTTTCCGCGTCGACCGGGGTCGCGGCCAGAATGTGCTGGCGCTCGGCGGCGAGCGCGATGCCGAATGCCGGCAGGATCAGGACGATCACCCCGAAGGACCGCCAGAAGCCGCTGAAGGATAGGTCCAACTGGCGAAGCCCCTGCGGGTCGCCCTTGAACAGGGCCCAGGCGGCTCCCGTGGAGCGGGAAATCTCATCGGTCGAGAACATCTAGGAACCCGTCGCGAAATAGCGCTCGAGAAAGAGGCGATAGATGCGGGAAAGCGTGACCAGGTCAGCGGTGTCCACGCGCTCGTCGATCTGGTGCATCGTGCGTCCCACAAGCCCGAACTCGACCACGGGGCAATAGTTCTTCACGAAGCGCGCGTCGGAAGTGCCGCCGCCGGTGGAGAGTTCCGGCCGGCGGCCAACCACCGCCTCGACGGCGTCGGAGAGGCCGTCGATCAAGTCGGCGGCGTGGGTCAGGAAGACGTCCGACACCACCGGCTCGAAGGCAAGATCGAACGCCGCTGGACCCGTGCCCGGCCGGCGGAGCGGCGTGTCCGCGGCAGCGCGGGCGGCACGATCGGCGATCTCGGCCTTCAGGGTTTCGGCGGTCCAGAGGTCGTTGAAGCGAACGTTGAAGGCGAGACGCACCTCGGCGGGGATCACGTTGAAGGCCCGGTTGCCGGTCTCCACCGAAGCGATCTCCAGGTTGGAGGGCTCGAAGCGGGCCGTTCCCTCGTCGAGCGGGGGATCGCACAGCGCGGCGATGAAGGCAGGCAGCGCGCGCACCGGATTATCGGCCAGATGCGGATAGGCGACGTGGCCTTGTATGCCGCGCACCGTCAGCGTGCCGGACAGCGAGCCGCGGCGTCCCACCTTGATGGCGTCGCCGAGCGCCGCCGGATTGGTCGGCTCGCCGACGATGGAAGCGGCGAAGCGCTCGCCGCGTTCGGCCGCCCAGGCGAGCAGCTTGACGGTGCCGTTGATCGACGGCCCTTCCTCGTCGCCGGTGATCAGAAGGGAGATACGGCCGCCGAAGTCGGGGCCGCGGTCGGCGATGAAGTCCAGCGCCGCGGCGGCGAAGGCGGCGATGCCGCCCTTCATGTCGACCGCGCCGCGGCCGTAGAGCACGCCGTCCTCGATCGCGCCCTCGAAGGGTGCGTGCGACCAGCGGGCCGGGTCGCCGGGCGGCACGACGTCGGTGTGGCCGGCGAAGACCAGGTGCCGATCGCCGGTGCCGATCGCCGCGAACAGGTTCTCCACGTCGGGCGTGCCCGGCTCCGCAAACACCGGCCGCTCGATCGCGAAGCCGGCCGGGGCCAGGAGGCGCTCCAGGAACGCGAGCGCGCCGCCCTCCTCCGGCGTCACGGAGGGGCAGCGGATCAGATCGCGGGCGATGACGACGGGGTCGTGAACGGTGTTCATGCCGTCCGGTGTAGGAGCCCGGACGACGGGGGTCAATTGTCGTGGATCAGCATGGCCGAAGGTTGCAAGCGGCGGCGGGGGAAGCCCGGCGCCGCAGCCGGCCTCAGAGCCCGCGCTTGCCGAAGGTCGGGCGCGCGCCCGGCTGCCAGCCCGCCGGCTTGGACCAACCCTCTGCCACCGGCACGGGGGCCGGGCGTGACTGATACTCCTCCGCGCTCTTGCGTATGATGCGCGCCGTCACCTCCTCGCGGACGAGGGCATCGACCTCGCGCCGCTCGCTGGGGTCGAGGTCGAAGCGGTTGGGTCCGTCGGTGCCGCGCAGGAAGCCGCATTCGACGAACACCCAGAGGCTGCCGACGTAGGGCACGAAGTTCATCAGGATCCACAGCGCCGACTTGTCCCGGTCATGCCAGCGCTTGGCCTGGATGGCGAAGGAGCAATAGACGTTCACCAGCAGGAGAAAGCCGGCCAGGACCACCGTCGACGTGCGCAGGTCGTCGTCCTGAAGGTCGATGACGATTGCGGCCACCGCGCCGGTGCCGACCAGAAACAAGGGTATGCTGCACAGCCAGTAGACGGCCCGGCCGATGCGGCCTCTCCAGCTGAAGAAAATGGACGCCAAGCTCATCGGGTTCATGCCCCCCGGGAATAGACCCTGGAGTTGTGCCCTCCGGCGGCGAAACAGATCGATAACGCGCAACTTCGCGGCGCAACATTCAACCGGCAGAGTTGACCGCCGGTTGACGAATCCGCCTCCAGTTGAGTTTTAGTCGCGTAGCAGTTCGTTGATGGACGTCTTGGAGCGGGTCTTCTCGTCCACCCGCTTGACGATCACGGCGCAGTAGAGGCTCGGGCCGGGCTCGCCGTTCGGCAGCGGCTTGCCGGGCAGCGAGCCGGAGACCACCACCGAATAGGGCGGCACCTTGCCGTAGAAGGTCTCGCCGGTCGCCCGGTCGATGATCTTGGTGGAGGATCCGATGAAGACGCCCATCGAGATGACCGAGCCACGGCCGACCACCACGCCCTCGACAACCTCGGACCGGGCGCCGATGAAGCAGTCGTCCTCGATGATGGTAGGCCCCGCCTGCATCGGCTCCAGCACGCCGCCGATGCCGACGCCGCCGGAGAGGTGCACGTTCTTGCCGATCTGGGCGCAGGAGCCCACCGTCACCCAGGTGTCGACCATGGTGTCGGTGTCGACGTAGGCGCCGAGGTTGACGAAGGAGGGCATCAGCACCGCCCGCGGGGCGATGTAGGCCGAGCGGCGAACGATGGCGCCGGGCACGGCGCGGAAGCCGGCCGCGCGGAACTCGTCCTCGCCCCATCCGTCGAACTTGGAGGGAACCTTGTCCCACCAGGTCGCCTGCCCCGGCCCGCCGGGAATCACCGCCATGTCGTTGAGGCGGAAGGAGAGCAGCACCGCCTTCTTGAGGAACTGGTTGACGTGCCAGTCGTCGCCGATCTTCTCGGCGACCCGCGCCTTGCCCTCGTCCAGCAGCGCCAGCGCCTTCTCCACCGCATCGCGCACCGGGCCGTGCGTGTCGAAGGTGATCGAAGCCCGGTCCTCCCAGGCGGCGTCGAGCGTGGCGGCAAGGTCGGCGTGGCGCGTCAAGGCGTCGGTGGTCATCGTGTCGGTCCCGCGGTTCGGAAGTCGCGGGACCCTAGTGAAACTTCACCGCCGACGCAACGTGGGGAGAAGACACCCCGTCACTCAGTCCGCCAATGCGCCAGCGACGGCGTTGACGAAGCCGGTGAGGTCGTCGGTGACAAACTCGACGTGGGGGGCGTCGTCGCCCTCCAGTTCCCAGGCCTCGCGGAAAACCTCTCGGGTGCCCTGCGGCACCACCAGGACGGTGCGCATGCCGAGGGCGTGCGGGACGGCGAGGTTGCGGGAGAGGTCCTCGAACATGGCCGCGCGTGCCGGCGAGACGCCGGTCTGGCGGATGAACATGTCGTAGGTCTCGCGGTTGGGCTTCGGCATCAGGCCGGCGGAGACGATGTCGAAGATGTCCTCGAAGTGGCCGTCGACGCCGAGTTGGGCGGCCGTGCGCTCGGCATGGCTGCGGGAGCCGTTGGTGAAGATGAAGCGACGACCCGGGAGACGGGCGAGCGCCTCGCCGAGCCCCGGATCGGGCGCGATCACCGAGTGGTCGATGTCGTGGACGTACTCCAGGAAGTCGTCGGGCGCGATGCCCTTCTCCACCATCAGGCCACGCAACGTGGTGCCGTAGCGCTGGTAGTAGTCCTTCTGGACGGTGTTCGCCTCTTCCGGCGCGATGCCGAGCAGGCGGGCGACGTAGTCGCGGATGCGGACGTCGACCTGCGCGAAGAGGTTGGTGTGCGCGGGATACAGCGTGTTGTCGAGGTCGAAGACCCAGGCCTCGACGCCGCGGAAGATGCGCAGATCATGCAGGTGGACGTGACGCCCCTCGCGGGGGCGGAAAGGAAGCGCGCTCAACTGGAACCAACCTCGGTCGCCTTCGGGAGACCAGTATATAGGGCGCCCGGCGACGGAAGGTTAACGGTGGAGCGGGGAAATCCGCCGCACCGTCAATATTCCTTCTCGTAGTAGATGCCCGCCCGGGTACCGGCGTCGGTGCCCACTTCGGCGCGGGCCTTCAGGTTGTCGGTGATGTCGAGATTGACCGAGACGCGGCTCTGGCCGCTGCCGCCGGCGGTGACGCCGAGATAGACGTTCTCGGAGATGTAGCGGCCGGCCTCCACGGCGGCGTTGCCGGAGCTGTCCGTGACGATGTCGAGGTTGTCGAGACCGGTGGAGTTGCGCAGCCGGCCGAGCAGATCCGGCCCGCCGCCGCCGCCGGAGAACTGCGCCACCGCCGCCGCGAGCCGGGCGATCTGGAACGGCGAGAGCTCGGTGATCGAGCGGCCGAACAGGAACTGGGCGAGGATCTCGTCCTGCGGCAGCTGCGGCGAGGAGGAAAGCACGATGGTCGGGTCGGAGACCGATCCCGTCACGGACGCGGTGACCGAGATGCCGTTGTTGGACGAGGTCGCGGAGAAGTCGATCAGCGGATTGAGGTTGCCGACCAGGGTGATCGTGCCGCGATCGAAGGTGATGCGCTGGCCGATGATGTCGAGCCGGCCGCGGCGCATCTCGAAGCTGCCGACCGGCTGAACGGCGCTGATCGGACCGGTGAGGCGGACGCTGCCGCCGAGTTCGGCGTCCAGCCCCCGTCCGCGCACGAAGATGCGGGCGGGCGCGTCGATCTGCAGGTCGAACACGATGCCGCCGGCCTCCGCGGGTGCAGCCCCTCCCCGGCCACCGCTGACCGCGATGCGCGCCCGTTCCAGCGTCCGCCGCACGTTGACGGGCGGCAGGCGGTGTCGGACATCGAGCAGCGTCGCGTTGCTCGACAGGCGCTCCGGCACGGTGATCTCGACGCGGTCGACGACCAGCCGGCCGCCGAGGGTGACGGTTCCGGCGAGGGCGCCGGTGGCGGTCACGGTGCCGCTCACCTCGCCGCGGGCGAGGTCGCCGCTGGCGAAGGCGGCCCGGGCGAGGTTCACGGACACGTCGACCGGCCGGTCGCCCGTGAGCCCGATCGTGCCGCGGCCAGACAGCGAGCCGCCACGCGGTGTGGAGGCGACCAGTCGTTCCACCGTCGCCGTGGTCCCGTCGAAGCGGAGCGTGAGGCCGATGCCGGTCAGGCGGTTGCCGGTCTCCGGGTCGTTCAGCGTCGCGCCGTCGACGGTCGCCGACCCGGCCACGGCCGGCGCCTGGACGCTGCCGGTGACGCGGGCTTCGATCTGGGCCGTGCCGGCGACGCGTGCGCCTCGTTCGGCGAGCGCGCTGTTGGCGACGGAGAGCGGCGCCGAGCCCGTGACGGCCACGTCGAGAACAACGCCAGCCAGCGGCGCCCGGCCGCTCGCGCGCAGCGACAGGCCCTCGGCACCGGAAACGGTCGCCTCGAAGGTCACCGCGTTGTCGGCGAAGCGGCCGCTGCTCTCCAGCGCCAGCGGCGACAGGCCGGCGGTGCGGAGGGCGTTGGCGGTCAGGCCTGTGCCGTTGGCGCGGAAGTCGACCACCGGCGCGGCGAAGGTGCCCGACACGTCGGCGCGACCGGAAATGGTTCCGGCAGCACCGAGATCGGCGACGAAGCCGTTGGCGATGGCGGCCGGCAGGCCGGAGATCTCGGCGGCAAGCTGCAGCGCGTCGCCGACGGTACCGGTGACCGTGACCGACCCGCCGGAGACCGAGGCCGCCGCATCGACGTCGAAGGCATCCCCGTTCGGCGTCGCGGTGGCGCGCAGGGTCTCCACGGTGACGCCGGCGACCACCACTTGCGCGGCCTGCGCCTCGCCGCCGAACACCGGCCGTCCGAGCAGGTCGGAGGCGACGGCGTCGATCGCCGCGGTGCCGATGCGGACGGCGGCGACCTGGAGATCACGGGCGGTCGCCTTGACCGTTGCGCTCTGCTCGCCGTTCTCGGGGCGCAGCGTGATGTCGGCGTCGACGGCGCCGGAGCCGTCGACCAGGAACAGCGGCGCGATCACGGAAATGTCGGGCGACGTCAGCCTGACGTTGCCCGTTGTCAGACCGTCGGGCGCCGTGGCGAGCGAGCCGGTGGCGCGGGTCTCGCCGGCGGTCGCGACGAGGTTGTCGAGCCGCCGCGTGCCGTCCGGGTCGGTGGCGATGGCGGCCGCAAGGTTCAGCGCCACGTCGGCGAGGCTACCGGCGACCGTGACGTCGCCGTCGACGTCCGCCCCGGCCACCCGGCCGACAAACCGCGCCTCTGCATTGCGGAGCGGCTTGCCGGAGAGGTCGAGCGCGTCGGCGCGGATCGCGGCAGTCACGTCGGGCGTCTCGCCGTTGCCGGTGAGCCGTGCATCGAAGTTCACTGGTCCCTTGGCGCGCGGCGTGACGAGCGCGAGGTCGGCGAGTCGCGCGATCACGGAAAGGTCCGCCCGGGCGAGATCGTACATGCCGTCGAGGCGCACCTCGGCCTGCGCGTTGACAAGGTCGAGCGCGTCGAAGCGAAGGCCCTCGGTGTCCCGCAGAACACGGCCGGTCAGGCGGGTCTCTCCCTTCAGGAGCGGGTCCAGCGCTGGGATGCCGGCGGAAACGTCGGTCGCCGTGCCGTCGGCGACGAGGTCGAACGCGCCGCCGATCAGGGCGAAGCGGCCGTCGAGGGCGACGTCGAGCGCGCCTGCGAGCGTTCGGCCGGCCAGCCCGGAGAAGGGCTCCAGGCTCGCCGCATTGAGGCGGGTGCGGCCGTTCACGTCGGCGCCGATCACGCCGGAGAAGTTGAGCGCGGCGTTGGCATTGCGCACGAAGGCACGCTCCACGGCGACGTCCTCGCCCGCGGTCCAGCGGCCGGTGGCGGCGAGGGTCACCGCATCACTGACGGCGCGGGCGAGCGCGGCGTCGGGCGCGGTGATGCCGCTGAGGTCGCCGGAAAGGTCGAAGGTGAGGCTGCGGGCGGCGGGATCCTGGAGGTTGGCGGCAATGCCGCCGGCCTCTATCCGGGCGCGGCCGGCGTTCAGCGTCTCGGTGCGGAAGTCCTCCACGTCGAACACCGCGGTCCAGCTTTCCTCCTCGCCGCCGAAAGAGACCTGGAAGGTGCCGCCGCCGATCGATCCGGCCGCATTGCCGGGGATGACCACGGCGCCTTCGCCGTTCTTGCCGACGCGACCGTCGACGGAGATGCGGGTCGGGAAGCCGTCGGGCGCGAGCGCGCCGTTGACGGCCAGCGTCAGCACGCCGGAGGAAAGGTCGAGGCGCGACAACGTCACGCCGCCGGCTTCCGCCCGCGTCGCGTCGATCGCCAGGCGAGAGGATCCCGCGACGTAGTCGGCGTAGGCGGCCGGCACGAGCGGCTGCAGGTTGCCGTTGACGTCGGTGATGAAGCGGTAGCCGCCCTCCACGGCCGCGATGGTGGCGCGGCCGGAGACGAGCTGCGCCCCGTTGGCGGCGAGCGCAATGTCGGCGGCGAAGTTGGAGACCGGACCGGATCCGGCGATGCGGAAGCCGAGCGCCGGCCGGTCCGGGATGCCGAGAAGGTTGGAGACGACACCGTTCTGGGCCTCCTCCAGCGACAGGTCGAGGTCGAGCTGCTCGGTCTCGTTGGCGTAGGCGACCTTGATGGCGAAGCGGCCGCCGGGGCCGTCGGTGCGCACGATCGCAAGGTTGCTGTCGAGCGCGCCGCCGGTGAGGTTGATGCTGCCGTCGACCGACAGGGTCGCGGGGGCACCGAGCACGGGGGCGCCAAGCTCGATCGCCGGAACCGCCAGCCGGTCGATCAGCACCTCCACCGGCAATTCGGGCACGGCGAAGCTCGAGGCCGCGGGATCCGGCGTGCCGCTTGCGACCGGGTTGCGGCTGTAGACGATCCTGTCCGCTTCGAGGAGGTCCACGTCCAGGCGGCCGCGCAGCAGGGCGAGGCGGCTCCAGACAAGGTGCACGTTCTCCAGGCGCAGATACTCGCCCTGCCGGTCGGACACCGTGATCGAGGCGATGCGCACGTCGGACGACAGCACGCCGTCGATCGAGCCGATCGAGATCCGCCGGTCAGGGGTGGAGATCTTGTCCTCCACGAAGCTGACGAAGCGGCCCTTCTCCTCCGAATCGTCCTCCTGGGCATCCGCCGCGCCGAACAGGACGACGCCGGCGACCAGCACGACGAAGCCGAGCAGGATGGACGCGATGCGGGCGAAACTCGTCATCGGTCTCTCCTTCAGAAGGCCTGGCCGAGGCCGATGTAGAGCGCGAAGGCGGGGTCGTCGTCGCCCGGATTGAGCGGGACGGCGGCGTCAACCCGGATGGGCCCGATACCGGTGTCGTAGCGCAGCCCGATGCCGGCGCCGATCTTCAGGTCCTCGGAGAAGTCCGGCACGCTGGACAGGAACGACTGGCCGACGTCGACGAAGGGCACGATGCCGATCGAGTCGGTCACCTTGGCGCGCACCTCCAGCGAGGCTTCCACGTAGGAGCGGCCGCCCACCACCTCGTCGCCGATGCGCGGGCCGACGTTGCGGAAGCCGTAGCCGCGGACCGAGCCGCCGCCGCCGACGAAGAACAGCCGGCTCGCCGGTATCTCGTCGCGGGAGGCGCCGACGATGGTGCCCACCGCCGCGCGGGCGGCGAGCACGAAGCTGTCGTCGCCGCTGAGCGACAGGTAGGTGGAGCCTTCCAGATCCGCGACCAGGGCGCCGTTGCCGCCCTTGAAGTCGAAGAAGGGCTCCAGCCCGAGCGTGGTGCGATAGCCGGACGTCGGGTTCAGCTCGTCGTCACGCGCGTCGTAGGTGAGCGTGGACGGCAGGCTGAGCAGGAGGAACTGGTTGGTGCCGAAGGGGTCCTCGATCTCCGACGCTTCCAAATTCAGCGCCACCGTGCCGCTTAGGCCCTCGAAGAACTCGTGGGCGAGGCCGACACGGGCGCGCACCGCGGTCTCCGTGTAGGTGTCGAGCGGTTCGCGGCGGGCGGAGATCTCGGCGGTCAGATCCGTCAGCGGCGTGAGGACGCCTGGCTTCAGGAAGGTCGCGCCGAGGTGATAGGTGAAATCCGCCGGATCGGTGGAAGCGACGCCGCCGACTCGGCCCTCCAGGCGCAGCTTTTCGGCCTGCCCGAACAGGTTGCGGTGCTCCCAGTAGGCTTCCAGGCCAGCACCGTCCACGGTGGAGTAGGACGCGCCGCCGCCGATCACGCGGCGCGGCCGCTCGGCGACGTTGACGGTGAGCGGCAGCGTTCCGTCGGGGTTGACCGTATCGGCTTCCACCACCCGGCTGGAGGCGAAGACGCCGAGGCGCTGTAGCTGCTTCTCGGCCTTCTCGATGTCGTCGGGGTCGTATTCGACGCCGGGTTCCAGCCCCGTCATATAGGCGACGAAGGCGGGGTCCATGTACTCGGTGCCGGTGACCGACACGGGGCCGTAGGCGGCGCGCTGGCCGGAGCGGGCGGCGATCGTCACGTCCAGGGTGGACGAGGGATGATCGGCGACGGCGTCGCGGCTCTCGATGTCGGCCTTGGGATAGCCCTGCTGGCGCCATTCCTCGATCAGCGCCTGCTCGGAGTTGAGGACGATGCCGGATTTCGCGATAGCGCCCGGGACGAGGCCGAAGCTTTCCGGCGTTTCCTCCACCTGATCGTCGGGGTCGCTAGTCGCGGGCGCGCGGCCGGAGATCGCGACCTCGCCGAAGGCGAATCGCGGGCCGGGGTCGACGTCGATCCGTACCGGCACGGGCTTGGGCAGAGCCGCGTCGGGATCGATGGTCTCCGGGTCCTTGCCGTCGACGGTGATGCGCACCGTGCCGCCGTAGAATCCGTCGGCGTAGAGGCCGGCGACGATGCGGCCATACTCGGCGCGGGTGCGGGACAGGAAGGAAGCGGTGGAGGGCGGCGGATCCTCCTCGCGCTCGGCCCAGAGCAGCGAGGACGCGCGAATCCGCTCCTCGACGTCCTCGTCGGGCGTCGCAACCTCGACCTCGACCGCATAGGGCTGCGAATCAGGGGGCAGCGGCTCCTTCTCGTCCTCGAAGAAGGTGTAGCCGAACAGCTCGAAGGCCGCGGCGGGAGTGAGTCCCGCCCCGAAGGTCGTGGCGGCGATCAACGCCACCAGGCTGACTGCGAGGACCGGTCTCCCCCCGCCGCGCGCAGCTCGCCGGGGCGGCCGCGCCACCCCGAAGTCCCGTCCCATCCGCATCAAAGCTCCCGGAACCCCGTACATAGGAGGAGCCACCCCACCATTATGGTAACCGAACCGGAGGCGGAACGGAACCTTCGGCGGTAGATGGGGTGGGATCGGCGTGGATAAAGGGGGATATGGCGCGATCCCCTACTGCGGTCATGGGCCAATCACGCACCGGCGCCCCGCCTCCGCGTCCGGACCCACCACCCCATCCCACCGTCATGGTCGGCGAAGGCGGACCACCCACGACTTTGTCTATGCCGGCCGGCAAGCACCGCCGAAGGTGCGTCGTCACGGAAAAAATGCGTGGGTGGTCCGCCTTCGCGGACCATGACGGCGGTCGGATTGAAGCAAGAAGCGTCGTTCGATCGCGACCCAACGCCACTACGGGCGCGGACCTCGATCAGGGAGGGGCGAGAAGCGTCGCCTAAAAGGATCAATCCCGTGCAGGCCCGTCCTCGGAATCCTCTTCACCCGTCATGGTCCGCGAAGGCGGACCACCCACGACTTTGTCGATCGCTTGGAGACAACGAAGACCCGCCGGATCGCACCTTCGACTCACGAGCCGATCGGGCCGCGGAAGATGAAGCCGGCGCCGACGGCGATGAAGGCGAAGCCGATCAGGTGGTTCCAGGTGACGGCTTCCTTCAGGTAGACGACCGAGAAGATCACGAAGATCGTCAGCGTCACCACCTCCTGGATCGTCTTCAGCTCGGCCGCCGAGTAGGTGCCGTAGCCGATGCGGTTGGCCGGGACGGCGAGGCAGTATTCGACGAAGGCGATCATCCAGGACGCGATCACGACCACCCAGAGCGGCTTGTCGGTGAACTTCAGGTGGCCGTACCAGGCCAGCGTCATGAAGAGATTGGAGGCGATCAGCAGGAGAACGGGCGCGACATGAGGCGAGGTCAGAAAGGGCATTCGCAAGGATCCGCGTCAGGAAGGGTCGTGGCAGGTCCATCCCAGGACCGTGCGGTGACGGCGAGGCCGCGGTGCATTTCGAACGGTTCCGACATTCATGTCGCAAACGTTCAAATCAATCGCCGTCTCGGTGCTTTCGGTCGCGCACGATTGCCAGGATAGTTGCGCCGGATCGATAGCACGCGGTGGCGCCCATGCAGAAGTACTCCGCCTTTGAGCTCTTCAAACGCGCCCTCGGGGGCCACCAGGGCTGGGAACGGCAGTGGCGCCAGCCGGCGCTGAAGCCGGCCTACGACGCGGTGATCATCGGCGCCGGCGGGCATGGCTTGGCGACGGCCTACTATCTCGCCAAGGAGCACGGCGTCCGCAACGTGGCGGTGATCGAGCGGGGGTGGCTCGGCGGCGGCAACACGGGCCGCAACACCACCATCATCCGCTCCAACTACCTCTTCGACGAGAGCGCGGCGCTCTACGACCACGCGCTGAAGATCTGGGACACGCTCTCCCAGGACATCAACTACAACGTCATGTACTCGGCACGCGGCGTGATGATGCTCGCCCACACGGTGCACGACGTGCAGTCGGCCAAGCGGCACATCCACGCCAACCGGCTGAACGGGGTCGACAACGAGTGGCTGACGCCGGAACAGGCCAAGGAGTTCTGCCCGCCGCTCAACATCAGCCAGAACATCCGCTACCCCATCATGGGCGCGGCCCTGCAGCGGCGTGGCGGCACGGCGCGGCACGACGCGGTTGCGTGGGGCTACGCCCGGGCGGCGGACGCGCTCGGCGTCGACATCATCCAGAACTGCGAGGTCACCGGGATCCGGCGTGACGCGTCCGGCGCGGTCGAGGCGGTGGAGACCACCAAGGGCGTCGTGCGCACGAAAAAGGTCGGTGTCGTCGCGGCCGGGCACACCTCCGTTGTGATGGCGATGGCCGGGCTCCGGATGCCGTTGGAAAGCTATCCGCTGCAGGCGCTGGTGTCGGAGCCGGTGAAGCCGGCCTTCCCTTGCGTGGTGATGTCGAACACCATCCACGCCTACATTTCCCAGTCCGACAAGGGCGAGCTCGTGATCGGCGCCGGCACGGACGCCTACACCAGCTATTCCCAGCGCGGCGCGCTGCACATCACCGAGCACACGCTCGACGCCATCTGCGAGCTGTTCCCGATGTTCCGGCGCATGCGGATGCTGCGCAACTGGGGCGGCATCGTCGACGTGACGCCGGACCGCTCGCCGATCCTGTCGAAGACCGCCGTGCCCGGACTCTACGTCAACTGCGGCTGGGGCACGGGCGGCTTCAAGGCGACGCCGGGCTCCGGCCACGTTTTCGCGCACACGATCGCCCGTGACGAGCCGCATCCGATCAACGCGCCGTTCACGCTGGACCGCTTCCGCGACGGCTATCTCATCGACGAGGCCGCCGCCGCGGCCGTGGCGCACTGACGGGGGCAACCATGCTGATCATCAACTGCCCCATCTGCGGGCCGCGGCCGGAGATCGAGTTCCGCTACGGAGGCGAGGCGCACGTCGCCCGGCCGGCCGGCACTGAGACGCTGGACGACCAGACGGTCGCCGACCGGCTCTACATGCGCACCAACCCGAAGGGCCTCCATTTCGAGCGGTGGCGCCATGCGCACGGCTGCGGGAAGTACTTCAACGCGGTGCGCGACACCGTCTCCGACTTCTTCGTGACGACCTACAAGGCGGGCGAGCCCAAGCCCGACGTCGCCGCCCTCCTCAAGGACCAGGCCCGATGAGCGCCCCGTTCCGTCTTCCCGCCGGCGGCCGGATCGACCGGTCGAAGCCGCTCTCCTTCAGCTTCGACGGCAAGAGCTATCCGGGCTTTGCCGGCGACACGCTGGCGTCCGCGCTGATCGCCAGCGGCGTCCACCTGATGGGCCGCTCGTTCAAGTATCACCGCCCGCGCGGCTTCCTGACCGCCGGACCGGACGAGCCGAACGCGCTCGTCGGCGTCGGCGCCAGCGACGACCGCTACACGCCGAACCTGCGCGCGCCCGTCGTCGAACTGCACGACGGGCTGGTGGCGGAAAGCCAGAACCGCTGGCCGTCGCTCTCCTTCGACGTCGGCGCCATCAACGACGTGCTGCTCGGCCGCTTCATCCCGGCGGGCTTCTACTACAAGACCTTCATGTGGCCGAAGTCCTTCTGGAAGTCGGTCTACGAGCCGAAGATCCGCGCCGCGGCCGGGCTCGGACGGCCGCCGAAGGATCCGGATTCGGCCCGCTACACGCAGGTCTACCACCACACCGACATCCTGGTGATCGGCACCGGACCGGCGGGCCTTGCGGCCGCGCTCGCCGCCGCGAAGTCGGGCCTCCGCGTCCTCGTCTGCGACGAGCAGCCGGAGTTCGGCGGCTCGCTGCTGCACGACCTTTCCTCCTCGATCGACGGCAAGACCCCGGCACAGTTCGTGGCGGATGCGGTTGCCGACCTCGCGCGGCAGCCGAACGTCACCCTCCTGACGCGGACGACCGCGTTCGGCTACACCCCGCACAACATGATCGGCCTGATCGAGCGCGTCACCGATCACATCGCGCACGCCGATCCGAAGCTCCCTCGCGAGCGGATGTGGCACGTCCGCGCCGGCGAGGTTGTACTCGCCACCGGCGCGATCGAGCGGCCGCTGGTGTTTCCGGAGAACGACCGTCCGGGCGTGATGCTCGCCGACGCGGCGCGCGCCTATGCCAACCGCTGGGCGGCGAAGCCCGGCAGCCGCGCCGTGGTGGCGACCGCCGACGACGGCGCCTACCGGGCCGCGCTCGACCTCAAGGCCGCGGGCGTGGAGATCGCGCTCATCGCCGACATGCGCGCCAATCCGACAGGGGCTCTGGTCGCCCAGGCCCGCGCCGCCGGCATCCGCGTCGAAACCGGCTCGGTCGTCACCGGCACGCGGGGACGCCTGCGCGTGAAGACCGCGCACGTCGCGCGGCTCGACGCCAATGGCAACGCCGGGGCGCCGGAGCCCTTCGCCTGCGACCTCGTGCTGATGTCGGGCGGCTGGACGCCGACGGTGCACCTCTTCTCCCAGTCGCGCGGCAAGCTCCGGTGGGACGAGGCGCTCGGCGCCTATGTGCCCGGCACCTCGGCGGAGCGCGAGCGTTCGGCCGGCGGCTGTCGCGGCGTCTACGACCTCCAGGCCGTGCTCGCCGACGGAACCGCCGCCGGCGAGGACGCCGTACGCGCGGCGAAGGGCATGCCCGGCCCGTCGCGTGGGTTCATGGTCACAGGGAGCCCCGCCACCAGCGGCGGCTATCTCGGCGCCGTGCCGCACGACCGCAACCCGGCGACCGTGAAAGCCTTCGTCGATTTCCAGAACGACGTCACGGCCAAGGACCTGAAGCTCGCCACCCGCGAGGGCATGCGCTCGATCGAGCACGTCAAGCGCTACACCACCACCGGCATGGCGACCGACCAGGGCAAGACGAGCAACATGAACGCGCTCGGCATCGTGTCGGACAGCCTGAAAACGCCGATCCCGCAGATCGGCCTCACCACCTTCCGCATGCCCTATACCCCGGTCACCTTCGGCGCCTTCGCCGGCGCTTCCCGCGGCGACCTGTTCGACCCTGTCCGCCGGACGCCCGCCCACGACTGGGCAGTCGCCGAAGGCGCGACATTCGAGCCGGTCGGCCAGTGGAAGCGCGCGTGGTGGTTCCCGAAGGCGGGCGAGGACATGCACGCGGCGGTCGACCGGGAGGTCAAGGCGATCCGCACCTCCGTCGGCCTGTTCGACGCGTCGACCCTCGGCAAGATCGAGGTGGTGGGTCCGGACGCGGCGAAGTTCATGGAGCTCATGTACACCAACGCCTGGGCCAAGCTCGGCGTCGGACGCTGCCGTTACGGGGTGATGCTGCGCGAGGACGGCTTCGTGATGGACGATGGCGTGATCGGGCGTATCGCCGACGATCGCTTTCACGTCACGACCACCACCGGCGGCGCGCCGCGGGTGCTCGCCCATATGGAGGACTATCTCCAGACCGAGTTCCCGCACCTCGACGTGTGGCTGACCTCGATCACCGAACAATGGGCGGTGATCGCCGTCCAGGGCCCGAAGGCGCGCGAGGTGATCGCGCCGCTCGTCGACGGGGTGGATCTCTCCACGGCCGCCTTCCCGCATATGAGCGTGCGTGAATGCAAGGTCTGCGGCGTGCCGGCCCGGTTGTTCCGCGTTTCCTTCACCGGCGAGCTCGGCTTCGAGATCAACGTGCCGGCCGACTACGGCCGCGCGGTGTGGGAGGCGGTGCACGCGTCCGGCAAGCCGTTCGGCATCACGCCCTACGGCACGGAGGCGATGCACGTCGCACGCGCCGAGAAGGGCTACATCATCGTCGGCCAGGAGACGGACGGAACCGCGACGCCGGACGACGTCGGGCTCGGCTGGGCGATCGGCAAGACGAAGCCCGACTTCGTCGGCAAGCGCGCCCTCGCCCGTCCTTCGATGGCCAACGCCGACCGCAAGCAGCTGGTCGGCCTTCTCACCAAGGATCCGAAGACCACGCTGGAGGAAGGCGCGCAGATCGTCGCCGACGCTCATGTGGAGATGCCGGCCCGGATGATCGGCCACGTCACCTCGTCCTACCAGAGCCCGACGCTTGGTCGCTCCATCGCCATGGCGATGGTGAAGGGCGGGCGGGCGCGGATCGGCTCGTCGCTCTTCGTGCCGATGCCGGATGGCGTGATCGAGGCGACCGTGGTGGAACCGATCTTCTACGACAAGGAAGGAGCGCGCCTCGATGCTTGATGTGCCGACCCGGCGGATCACCGCCTTCGCCGATCGCTCCTTCGCCAGCCCCGCCGACAAGGCGGTGCGGATTGCGGAGGCATCGCCCGCGGCCCGCTTCGTGGTGCGGGGCCGGGCCGCCGTGCCGCAGACGGCCGCAGTGGCGCTGGGCTTTCCGCTGGCCACCGACGTCTGCCGCGCCGCGCTCGGCGGCGAAAGGGTCGCCCTCTGGCTCGGCCCCGACGAGTGGCTGGTGATCGCGCCCGAACACGAGGCGGAAAGCCTCGGCGCGGCGCTCGCGTCTGCGCTCGCTGGCGTGCCGCACGCGCTCGTCGACGTGTCGCACCGCAACGTCGGGCTGACGGTGAGCGGCCCGAAGGCCTCCTACATCCTCAACCACGGCTGCCCGCTGGACCTGTCGCTCGCGGCCTTCCCGGTTGGCATGTGCACCCGGACGATCCTCGCCAAGGCCGAGGTGGTGCTGTGGCGCACCGCCGAGGACGCATTCCGGCTGGAATGCTGGCGCTCCTTCGGACCCTATGTGGCGGATTTCCTGGAGGAGGCCCGCACCGAATTCAAGTGAGGCGCCTTGGCGCTTTTCCAGTGAAACGCGGCCCTGGCCGCATGGCCCTTGTCCAGCGGGCCTGTCGATGCGCACATAACAGAACGGGGACGCGCACGTCGGGCGGCTGAAGGGATCGGGAGGTGAGCTCATGCACATGCGCGAGGGGCGCAACCGCCCCCTCATGAAGGACCAGGGCGGGTCGGCGCAGCGGCCGCGGCTCTCCGTCGGCTTCATCCTGGCCGACAACTTCACGCTTTCCGCCTTCTCGCTGTTCGTCGATCAGCTCAGGCTCGCCGCCGACGAGGGCGACCTGTCGCGGCCGATCAACTGCCAGTGGACCATCATGGGTTCGCGGCCGGATCCGGTGAAGGCGTCCTGCGGCGTCACCGTCTCGCGCACGTCCGGCTTCGTCGATCCGAACCGGTTCGACTACGTGGCCGTCGTCGGCGGGCTGCTGCACGCGGGCCGGCAGGTGGACGACGCCACGATCGACTACCTGCGCCAGACCGCCAAGGCCGGGGTGCCGCTGATCGGGCTCTGCACGGGCTCGTTCGTGCTCGCCCGCGCCGGCCTGATGACCGGTCGGCGGTGCTGCGTGAACTGGTACCACTACCAGGACTTCCTCAACGAGTTTCCGCATCACCACCCGGTGGCCGACCGGCTGTTCGTGGTGGACGGCGACCGCATCACCTGCCCCGGCGGCGGCTCGGTGGCCGACCTCGCCACCTGGATCGTGGAGCGCTCGCTCGGCCGCGCGGTGGCGCAGAAGAGCCGGCAGATCATGGTCTTGGAGCAGGCCCGGCCCGGCACCGCCGCACAGCCGCACCCGCCGCTCGCCGACACCATCGGCGACGAGCGCGTGCGTCGCGCGCTGCTGCTCATGGAGCAGCACCTGGCCGATCCGCTGCTGATCGCCGACATCGCCACGCGGCTGCAGCTCTCGACGCGCCAGCTGGAGCGGCTGTTCCAGACGGTGCTCGGCATGCGGCCGGCCGCCTTCTACCGGTCGCTCCGTTTGAAGTACGCGCACTGGCTGCTCGACAACACCGACCGCTCGGTCACCGACATCGCACTCGAAGCCGGGTTCTCCGACTGCGCCCACTTCTCCCGCCACTTCAAGGCGCTGCACGGGCTGACGCCGTCGGACATCCGGGCGCGCAACGGCCGGATCAAGCCGGCGGTCGAGGACGCCGAAGGGCTGATCGCGCCGCTGGCGCCGTTGAAGGCGATGGAGATCGCGGGCCACCGGTTGTTCGAATAATCGTCTCGTGCGGTGGATGTCGCATTCCTCCGCACCGGTCTGTCGAAATGCGACAAGTCGGGGCTCTCCGCCCCGTGAGCAAATGCCGGAGAGATGGTCCGCGCTGATCCAGCCGGCCGGAGGATTGCAAGACATGCTCGACCGCAGCACCGAAAGCCCGCGCACGCTCCTCAAGCGCCGCAAGCCGAACCACAGCCTTGAGCAGGCGTTCTACACCAGTCCGGAGATCTTCGACCTCGATATCGAGGCGATCTTCTTCCGCCACTGGATCTACGTCGGCGTCGAGCCCGACGTGCCGGAGGCCGGCGACGTGATGGTGGTGGACATCGGGCGCGCCTCGGTGCTGATCACCCGCGGCGACGACGACGTCATCCGCGCGTTCCACAACGTCTGCCGCCACCGCGGGGCGCGGCTGATCCACGATCCGAAGACCACCGTCGGCAAGCTGGTCTGCCGCTACCATGCCTGGACCTACGACCTCGACGGCAAGCTCCTCCACGCCGACCACATGGGCCAGGAGTTCGACACCTCCTGCCACGGCCTGAAGCCGGTGCACCTGAAGAGCCTGGAGGGCCTCCTCTTCATCTGCCTCGCGGACGAGCCGCCCGCCGACTTCGAGACCATGGCGGCGGCGATGGGCCCCTACCTCGCCCCGCACGACATCCGCAACACCAAGGTGGCTTTCCAGTCCGACCTCATCGAGGAAGGAAACTGGAAGATCACCATGGAGAACAACCGCGAGTGCTACCACTGCGCGGGCAACCATCCCGAGCTCACCGTCCCGCTGTTCGAATACGGCTTCGGCTTCTCGCCGGAGTCCATGGACGAAGCGAAGGCCAAGGAGGCTGACCGCTACGCCTGCATGGTCACCGACCTCCATGGCGAATGGGAGGGCTCCGGCTTCCCGTCGGCGGAGATCGAGCACCTAGACGACATGACGACCGGCTTCCGCACCGAGCGCCTGCCGATCGACCGGGCCGGCGAGAGCCAGACGCTGGACACCAAGGTCGCGTCCCGCAAGCTGCTCGGGAACCTCACCAATCCGAAGATGGGCGGCCTGTCGTTCTGGACGCAACCGAACAGCTGGCACCACTTCATGAGCGACCACATCGTCACCTTCTCGGTGATCCCGCTGTCGCCGGAGCGGACGCTGCTCCGCACCAAGTGGCTCGTCCACAAGGATGCGGTCGAAGGCGTGGACTACGACCTGAAGCGTCTCACCGAAGTGTGGATCGCCACCAACGACCAGGACGGCCAGCTGGTCGGCATCCAGCATTCCGGCGTGATCAGCCCGGCCTACGAGCCCGGTCCCTACTCGCCCTACACCGAAGGGCTCGTGGAGAAGTTCGTCAGCTGGTACTGCCAGCGGCTCGCGGCCTATCTGGGCTGACGCGCGGTTCAACGCAACGGGCTCCGTTCAGGCGGGCGGAGGCCCGCGACCCGAGGGGAGGCGCGCCACGCGGCTCTCCCATCCTCGCCTCGACCCGCCTGCCCCACCGGTTCCGGACGACCCATGACCCTTGCCGCCACCCAGCATCTCGCCGCGCACCTGACGTCCCCCGGTGCGTGGGACGCCGAAGCCGACGACACGCTGGTCTGCGCGGCGGTGATCGCCGAGACGCACGACGTCGCCACCTTCGTGTTCGAGCCGCCGACCCCTGCGACGTTCCGGTTCAAGCCGGGCCAGTTCCTCACCTTCGAGTTCCCGCTGCCGGACGGGCCGGTCAACCGCTGCTACACGATCGCCTCGTCGCCGATGCGGCCGCATACGGTGTCGATCACCGTCAAGCGGGTGCCGAACGGGCCGGTGTCGAACTGGCTGCACGACCACTGCCGCCGCGGCACGGCGGTGAAAGCCATCGGTCCGATGGGCGACTTCACCTGCGTCGACGCACCGGCGGCAAAGTACCTGTTCCTGTCCGGCGGTTCCGGCGTCACGCCGCTGATGTCGATGAGCCGCGCCTTCGCCGACCTCGGCGGGCCGGTGGACATCGTCTTCGTCCACGCCGCGCGCAGCCCGCGCGACATCGTGTTCCGGCAGGAACTGGACCTGATGGCGCAGCGCCTGCCCGGCTTCCGGGTCGTCCACCTCGTGGAGACCCCCGGCGACCAGCTGGGCTGGCCGGGCACCATGGGGCGGATCTCGCCGGAGTTCCTGAAGCTCGCCGCGCCGGATCTCGCCACCCGTTCGGTCTTCTGCTGCGGGCCGGATCCGTTCATGAAGGCGGCACGCACGCTTCTCGCCGACCTTGGACTGCCGGCTGAGAACTACCACCAGGAGAGCTTCGACTTCGCCACGCTTTCCGCCGAGGATCCCGCCGTCGCATCGGACGTCCTCGCCGCGGAAGCGGGCGTGAGCGTGCCGACCTACAAGGTGACCTTCACCAAGCTCGGCCAGACCGTGGACGTGCGCGGCGACCAGTTCGTGCTCGCCGCCGCTCGCGACGCCGGCCTGCGGCTGCCCTCGTCCTGCACGTCGGGACTTTGCGGAACCTGCAAGTCCAAGCTGGTCTCCGGCACCGTGGAGATGAAGCACCAGGGCGGCATCCGGCAGCGGGAGATCGACAACGGCCTGTTTCTGCCGTGCTGCTCCAAGCCCACCAGCGACCTCGTCGTGGAGAAGTGACGGCTACTCCGTCTTGGCGGCCAGCATTGCTTCCAGGCGCTCGTAGACCGCAGCGCGGTCGTCGGCGTTGAGCGGGTTGGCCTCCAACAGGTCCAGCGTGTCGAGCCCTTCCACGGCCAGGAAGGCGATCAGCGATAGGATCGGGTCGTCGCTGTCGCGGAAGCGCGCCGTCAGCGCCGCATTGCGGGCGCGGACCGGGGCAACCAGGTCGGGGTTCTCGGCGATCGCGGCGAGGAATCCGGACGGCGGCTTGCCGCCGCAGGCCGCTTCCGTGGCCGCCGCGGCGACGAAACCACGGGCGGTGCGGTTGCGGCAAGGGCCGAGCTCGGCCTCGGCTTCCATCCGGCGGATATCGCTCTCGATGATATGCTCGGCGACCAGCGCCTTCAGCAGCGCCACCTTGTTGGGGAAATTGTAGAGCAGTCCGCCTTTCGACACGCCAGCCCGCTCGGCAACCGCCTCCAGAGACAGATGCGCAGCGCCGGATTCCATCACCACGTCGATCGCGGCGGCGACGATCCTTTCGCGCGAGCTGGGGCGGCCCGGCTTGCCACCCGTGTTTTTCACGGTGGGTGAAGCGGAACCTTGGCCAGACTTGGCGCGTTCAAGCGAGCGTGATGTCAACATGCGTCCTTTTTGATGCATGAGATGCGCAAATGCGCGCAACGTCAGTTGACTAAACCGTCCGGACGGTACAGTTATGGCGCCTGGACCGCAAGTCCGTCGTTGTGATTACGGCGGGCCGCGGTCACCAACGCATAGCGCCACCGCGACCGTCCCGCATTTCAGGGCCCAACGCAGGTGGCTACGGGTCCGTCCATGATCAAGAGATTCATCGTAGCCCTGGTTCTGCTTACCTTGGTGTGCGGCGGCATCGTCGGCTTCAACATGTTCCGCGCTCAGATGATCGCGAACTTCTTCGCCAACATGCCTCAGCAGACCGTCACCGTCTCGACCATGACGGTGGAGCCCGTCCGCTGGGAGCCGGGCATCGATGCGGTCGGCACCGTGTTCGCTCGCCAAGGCGTCGACGTCGCGTCGCGCTCCAGCGGCGTGATCGAGGAGATCCGGTTCAAGGCCAACGACAAGGTTGAGGCCGGCGCCATCCTGGTGCGCATCGAGCGCCGGGTGGAGGAGGCCGAACTGATCGCCGCCCGCGCCAACGTGGTACGCGACCAGCAGGGGCTGGACCGCGCCCGGGCGCTCGCCTCGCGCGGTGTCAACTCCACCGCCACGCTGGAAGAAGCGCAGGCTCAGCTCGACTCCTCCCGCTCCTCGCTGGAACGCCTGGAGGCGGAGCTGGAGCAGAAGGACATCGTCGCGCCCTTCGCCGGCACCGTCGGCATCGCCCGCGTCGACATCGGCCAGTACATCACGCCGGGCACGGTGATCGCCACGCTGCAGGACCTGGAGCGGATGAAGGTCAACTTCACCGTGCCGGAGCAGCAGCTGCCGAACCTTTCGATCGGCCAGCAGGTGGCCTTCGGCCTCACCCAGGACGCCCTGCCCTACGTCGGGCAGATCACCGGCATCGACCCGAAGATCGATCCGGCGTCGCGGCTGATCTCGGTGCAGGCCGAGGTGGACAATTCCGACGGCAAGCTGCGGCCGGGGCAGTTCATCAACGTCCGCATCCAGCTGCCAGCCGAAGACAACATCGTCGCGCTGCCGCAGACAGCCGTGGTGACCTCCCTCTACGGTTCCTACGTCTACGTGGTGCAGGAGGAAGAGCCCAAGCCGCAGGCCGAGGCGGCTCCCGCTGCCGGCGGAACCGCCCAGGCCCAGGCGCCCGCCGAGGGCGAGGCTGCCAAGCCCAAGCTGGTCGCCCGGCAAGTGTTCGTCGAGGTCGGCCGCCGCAATGCCAACCAGATCGAGGTCACCAAGGGTGTCACGAGCGGCGCGCAGGTGGTGACGGCGGGCCAGAACCGGCTCTCCAGCGGCAGCCCCGTCGTGGTCGACAACACGATCGACCCGAGCAAGATCGAACAGCAGGGCGCCAACGTCGCCGGGGGTCCGTCGTGAACTTCTCCGAAATCTTCATCCGGCGGCCGGTGCTTTCCACGGTCGTCAGCCTGATGATCCTGCTGGTCGGGTTCCAGGGCATCTTCAACATGTCGATCCGGCAGTACCCGGAGGTGGAGGAGACCGTGATCACGGTCACCACCGTCTACCCGGGCGCCTCGCCGGACCTGATCCAGGGCTTCATCACGACGCCCGTCGCCAAGGCGGTCTCCTCGGCCGAGGGCGTGGACTACGTCACCTCGTCGAGCCGCCAGGGCGCGTCCGCGGTGTCGGTTCACATGCGCCTCAACACGGATCCGGATTCGGCGCTGACCGAGGTCATCTCCAAGGTCCAGCAGGTCCGCGGGCAGCTGCCGTCGGAAGCCGAGGACCCGGTGATCGTCAAGGGCACCGGCCAGCAGTTCGCGCTGATGTACCTCGCCATCCAGAGCGAGAACATGAACGCGCGCGAGATCACCGAGTTCATCACGCGGGTGATCCAGCCGCGGCTTGCTACGGTGGAGGGCGTCGCCGACGCGCAGATCCTCGGCGGGCAGGAATTCGCGATGCGGATCTGGATCGATCCGGTCCGGCTTGCCTCTCGCGGGGTCACCGCGTCCGAGGTGCTGACCGCCATCCAGGCGTCCAACTTCCTGTCGGCCCCCGGCAGCACCAAGAACGAGTACGTCGCCTACTCCATCGAGACGGAAACCACGCTGCAGACGCCGGAGGCCTTCGGCGAACTGCCGATCCGTTCGGACGGTGACGACGTGGTGCGTCTGCGCGACGTCGCCACCGTGGAGCTCGGCGCTGAGGACGACAGCACGCACGTCCGGTTCAACGGCCTGCAGGGCGTGTTCATCGGCGTGTTCCCGACGCCGTCGGCGAACCCGCTCGACACGGCCGCGGCCGTCGCGGCGGAAGTTCCGCTGATCCAGGAGACGCTGCCGCAGGGGACCCGTATCGAGCTCGTCTACGACAGCACGGAAGCCATCTCGGCGTCGATCGAGGAGGTGTTCAAGACCATCGGCGAGGCGGTGCTCATCGTCGTCGGCGTGATCCTGCTCTTCCTCGGATCGTTCCGCTCGGTGGTGATCCCGATCGTGACGATCCCGCTGTCGCTGATCGGCGTCTGCTTCTTCCTCTACGGGCTCGACTACTCCCTCAACACGCTGACGCTCTTGGCCATGGTGCTTGCCATCGGTCTCGTCGTCGACGACGCGATCGTGGTGGTGGAGAACATCCACCGGCACATCGAGGAGGGCCTGAAGCCGCTCGACGCGGCGATCGTCGGCATGCGCGAGATCTTCGGCCCGGTGGTGGCGATGACGGTCACGCTGGCCGCGGTCTACGCGCCGATCGGATTCACGCAGGGCCTCACGGGTTCGCTGTTCCGCGAGTTCGCCTTCACGCTCGCCGGGGCGGTGATCATCTCCGGCTTCGTCGCGGTGACGCTGTCGCCGATGATGTCGGCGCGGCTGCTCAAGCACGGCGCCACCAGCCGCTTCCAGCGGATCGTCGACCGCTCCTTCGACAAGCTCGCCGGCTTCTACGGGCGGCGGCTGGAAGGCTCCCTGCTCTATCGGCCGGTGACGCTTCTGATCGTTGTCGTCCTGCTCGGCACGTCCGTGTTCCTGTTCCTCAACACCACCACGGAGCTGGCGCCGGAAGAGGACCAGGGCGCGGTGTTCTCGGTGGTCAACGCACCGCAATACGCCACGGACGACTACACCGCCCTCTACGCCGATCAGATCGACAAGATGGTGGAGGCCGTTCCGGAGGTCGCCGCACGCTTCCAGGTGATCGGCGGCGAGAGCGAGACGTCCGGCTTCGTCGGCTTCGTCCTGAAGCCTTGGGACCAGCGCGAGCGGAGCCAGGCCGAGCTGCAGCAGGAGCTGCAGGGCATCGTCAACAAGTCGGCAGGCCTGCAGGCTTTCGTGTTCGGCATCCCCTCGCTGCCCGGCTCGGGCGGCGGCCTGCCGGTGCAGGTGGTGGTGCAATCGACCAGCGATGCGGAGCGCGTGTTCGAGATTGCCGAGGAGATCAAGAACCGGGCGATGGCCGCCGGCCGCTTCATCGTGGTGCAGAACTCGCTCTCCTTCGAAACGCCGAAGGTGCGGGTGCTGATCGACCGCAACCGCGCGGCGGCGCTCGGCGTGTCGATCGCCGACATCGGCAACACGCTGAACATCCTCGTCGGCGAGGGCTCCGTGTCGAAGTTCGACCGGGACGCGCGCGCCTACGACATCATCCCGCAGGTGCCGCAGAAGTACCGGCTCAACCCGGAAAGCCTCGGCGCCTTCTTCGTCCGCAGCCAGTCGGGCGAGATGGTGCCGCTGTCCTCCGTTGTGTCGATCGACACGCAGGCGTCCGCGCCGGCGATCGAGCAGTTCAATCAGCTGAACTCGTCGACCATCTCGGCCCTGCCGCAGCCGGGCGTGACGACGGGCGATGCGCTGGCAACGATCCAGCAGATCGCCCGCGAGGTGATGCCGGACGGCTACTTCCTGGAATACGCCGGCCAGTCGCGGCTGGAGGTGGAGGCCGGGAACACGCTGCTGATCGCCTTCGGCCTTGCGATCGTCATCATCTACCTGGTGCTGGCCGCCCAGTTCGAGAGCTTCCGCGATCCGTTCATCATCCTGATGAGCGTGCCGCTGTCGGTGTTCGGCGCCATGGTGCCGCTCAATCTCGGGCTCGGAACGCTCAACATCTACACGCAGGTGGGGCTGATCACGCTGGTCGGGCTGATCACCAAGCACGGTATCCTGATGGTGGAGTTCGCCAACCAGCTGCGCGAGGAGCGCGGCATGACGAAGAACGCGGCCATTGTGGAGTCGGCACGGGTGCGGCTGCGGCCGATCCTGATGACCACTGCTGCGATGGTGCTGGGCGTGTTGCCGCTGATCATCGCCGACGGCGCCGGCGCGGCGGCCCGCTATTCGATCGGCCTGGTGATCGCAACCGGCATGTCGGTCGGCACGCTCTTCACGCTGTTCGTGGTGCCGATGTTCTACACGCTTCTCTCACGCAAGGATGAGGCCGTGGAGACCACCGACGAAGCTTACGGCCACCATGGGTCCGCGCAGCCGGCCGAATAGGTCGGACGCACCCTTTCAGCGGACGCGAAAACGGCGCGGATGCCACCATCCGCGCCGTTTTCCTATCTGTCGCGATCCGGATCCGGTCGGCCTCACAGAGCGGCGAGGTCGGCCTTCATCAGGTTGACTTCCTCGACCGCCGTCATGGCCGGCGCAGAGCCCACCGGGCCCTCGCCGCAGACGACCGAGAAGCCGGCCTGGTCGGGCGTGTCGAGATCGATCGTCTCACGAGCGGAGAGCGTGACCTCGACGATATCCGACGTGCTCGCGTCGGCCGACTGGCCGACCACGAGCATGACCGAGCAACTCGCCAGCGCGGGAGCCTCGTCGGCGGCACTTGCGACGCCGCCGATCCGGCCGATGTCCTGGGTCTGGGGTTCGACCCAGCTCGTGCTGCCGATGGCCGCGATACCGGCCGCAGTTCCGAAGAAAACAGTTAATGCAGCCGCAACGGCCGCGGTGTGTACGGGCTTGAACATGACTTGGTCCGGGGTAAGCCGGCTCCAGTATGACTTGTTGTTCGAAAGTCGTCGCCGTACCGTCGGCTGACGACCAGTATAATCACACACATTCCTGAACGTCCGCATCACCCGAATGGATGATTTCAAAGATGGTTAATTCCTAACCATCTGTACCACGCATTACAGGATGAGGGCGGACTGGACGCTGGATGTGCGCCTTACGGACCGCTTGTTTCCGCCATTTTCCGATGGCTCCGGCTCGGAGCCTGTGAAAAGTTAACAGAATCGCAGCGTACTCATCCGGAACAACGTCGGCAGCGGGAAAGGGTTCCCCCGACAAATAACGTTCCTGGTGGCGCGATAGGCGAACACTTCAACGTAAACGTTTTCGTACCCGCAAACTGCCGCCACGCTTCAGTTGTGGCTGTTTCGCTCAAGTCAATGTGAGCCTTAACCAAGTCTTTCTCTCCTCGAGAGCCGCAAAGTCGAGCAGGAGGTTGACTCGCGGGCCGAGTTCCTACAGCCGCACGGGCGCTTCGGCCTCCGCGGTGGGCTGGGTGGTGAAGCCCTCCGGCCCGGCGACGGGCTCGGCGTCGCGAGGAATGTCGATGGGGCTGGTGACATAGGCTGTGACCAGTTCGGCCACCGAGCGAAGCGCGTGCATGTGCGTCCGCTCCCAGCCGTGCGAGGCGTCGACGCCGAAGGTGATCAGCGCGGTGCGCACGTCGGCGCCGGCCTCAAGGGCCGAAGCGCTGTCGGAGCGGTAGTAGCGGAACACATCCGTCTGGTGGCGGATGTCTTCGTCGCGGCAGAGCCGGATCAGCTTGCGCGTCAGGTGGAAATCAAACGGGCCGGTCTGGTCGGCGACAGCGACGGTGACGCCGAACTCGTCGGACGCCTGGCCAGGTGCCACGGTGCCGTTGTCGATCGCCACCATCGAGGCGACGTCCTGCGACAGCACCGACGATGCGCCGACGCCCACCTCCTCGGAAATGGAGAACAGGAAGAGCGTGTCGACCGCCGGGACGGTGCCGGCGTCCGTCAGCGCTTTCATGGCCGCCAGCATCGCCGCCACGCCGGCCTTGTCGTCGAGATGGCGGGAGGCGATGAAGCCGTTGGCAAGGAACTCCGGCTGCGGGTCGATCGCGACGATGTCGCCCACGGAGATGCCGAGGCGGCGGAGGTCATCCGCCGTCCGCGCGAGCGCGTCGACCCGGAGCTCCACGTGCGGCCAGCCGATCGGGGCGCTGTCGACTTCCTCGTTATAGGTGTGGCCGGAGGCCTTCAGCGGCAGGATGGTGCCGCGGTAGGCGCCCTTCTCCGAGAAGATCGTCGTCCGCGCGCCCTCAGCGAAGCGGGCGGACCAGTGGCCGATCGAAACCAGCTCCAGCCGCCCGTTAGGCTTCAGGTACTTCACCTGCGCCCCGAGCGTGTCGACGTGGGCGATGACGGCGCGGGCCGGGTGCGGCTCGCGGCCCTTCAGCACCGCTCGGATCGCCCCGCGGCGGGTCAGCTCGACGCCGAGGCCGAGCGCCTGGATCTCGTCGGAGACGCGGCGCACGACCTGGTCGGTGTATCCGGTCGGGCTCGGGATCGCGAGCAGGTCGCCGAGCCGGGCGGCCAGGTAGTCCGTGTCGATCGCCAGGCGCGGCATGGCGCTCCCTTCATGTCGGTTGAGGATCAGCCGGGGGCAGGCCCGCGGAGCTCGGTCAGCCGGGCGGCCGCGGGTACCGATTGGGGAAACAGCAGGTCGACGAAGCGCTCTGCCGTCGGCTGCGGCTCGTGGTTGGCGAGGCCCGGCCGCTCGTTGGCCTCGACGAAGGCGTAGAAGGGCTTGTCCGGCGCTTCCACCAGGAGGTCGATGCCGGCAACTGGGATCGGGATCGCGCGCGCCGCCCGCACCCCGGCCTCCACCAGCGTCGGGTGGACGATGTCCGTCACGTCGTGGATCGTGCCGCCGGTGTGGAGGTTGGCGGTCTTGCGCACCACGATCTCCATGCCGGCCGGCAGGACGTCGTCGAGGCCGAAGCCGCAGCGAGACACGCAGCGTTCCGTCTCGCCGTCGAGCGGGATGTGCGCCTCGCCGCCGGTGGCGGCCGCGCGACGGCGGCTCTGGCGCTCGATCAGGTCACGGATGCGGCTCTCCCCGTCGCCCACCACGCGGGGCGGCCGGCGGAGGGCAGCCGCCACCACCTTGTAGTCAATGACGACGAGGCGCAGGTCCTCGCCTTCCACATACTCCTCCACGATGACGCGCTCGCAGACGGTGCGGGCGCGCTCCACCGCCGCCTCCAGCGCCTCCGCCGTGTCGATGCCGACGGAGATGCCCCTGCCCTGCTCGCCGCGGGCCGGCTTCACCACGACCTGGCCGACCTCCTTCAGGAAAGCGGCGCGCTCGGCCGGGTCGTCGGTCTCGACCTGCGCCGGCACACGCAAGCCGGCCCGCTCCATCACCCGCCGCGTCACGGCCTTGTCGTCGCAGATCGACATGGCGACGGCGGAGGTGAGGTCGGACAGGCTTTCACGGCAGTTGATGATCCGCCCACCGTAGGAGAGGCGGAAGAAGCCCGCCTCGGCGTCGGTCACCTCCACGCCGATCCCGCGGCGGCGGGCTTCGTCGACGATCAGGCGGGCGTAGGGGTTGAGGTCGCTCTCCGGGCGCGGGCCGACGTAGAGGCGCTCGTTGAAGGAGTTGCGCCGCTTCAGCGTGAAGAAGGGGACGCGCCGGAAGCCGATCTTCTCGTAGAGGGCGATCGCCTCGTCGTTGGAATGCATCACGGAAAGGTCCATGAACCCCGCCCCCAACGCCTTGAACCGCCCGGCGAGGTAATGCACCAGGGCCGCGCCGATGCCGGGGCTGCGCGCTTGCGGGTGGACCGCCAGGCTCCACAGGGAGGAGCCCCGCTCCGGATCGCGGAAGGCGTGGGCGTGGTCGATGCCCATCACCGTGCCGACGATCTCGCCGGATCCGGCGTCCTCGGCGACGAAGACGCGGACGACGCGGCTCTCCTTGTTCCGCTCGAAGAAATCCGGGGGCACGGTCACCATGCCGCGCGCGGCGAGGATGCTGTTGACCGCCGTCGCGTCCTCGCGGCTTGCCAAGGGGCGGATGTGAAAGCCGCGCGCCAGCCGCCGACTGCCGCGGTAGGTCGTGAGGTCCAGGCGGAAGGTGTGCGAGGGGTCGAGGAACAACTCCTGGGGCGCGGCGGCGAGGGCCACGTGGGGGTCGCGGATGTAGAAGGCGATGTCACGCCGGTCCGGAGCCTCGGCGCGCATCACCTGCGCCAGCACCGCGGCGTCGTCGAAGGTTTGACCGAACAGCAGCCGGCCCCAGCCGCAGTCGATCACCACGTCGCGGTCCATCTCGACAGGCCGATCGCCGCCAGCCGGGATCGGCGGGCGAAACGACTGGGCGCGCAAGCGCTTGAAGCGATGGGCGACGGCACCCCTGCTCTTGGAGAGGAGGCTGGACATGGAACGTGTCTCCAACTGGCGGCCGGCGGGCCGCTGAACGCGAATGAAAAACCGTGGGCTCAGGACGGAAGGTGCGTCTGCAGCCAGATCTCCAGGGTGGCGACCTGCCAGAGCGTGGAGCCGCCGAGCGGGGTGATGTCGCCCTTGGGATCGGCGATCAGCCGGTCGATCGCCTCGCGTCGGAACAGGCCCCGTTCGCGGGCCGTGCGGGAACCAAGCGCGTCGCGGACCATCTCCAGAACCGGTCCCTCGATGTACTTCAGCGCCGGGACCGGGAAGTAGCCCTTCGGGCGGTCGATCACCGCCGACGGAATGATCCGGCGGGCGACGTCCTTCAGCACCTTCTTGCCACCGTCGCCGAGCTTCAGCGGCGAGGGAATTCGCGCCGCGAGTTCAACCAGTTCGTGGTCGAGGAAGGGCACGCGCGCCTCCAGGCTGGAGGCCATGGTCATGTTGTCGACGCGCTTCACGGGGTCGTCGACCAGCATCACCGTCGCATCGATGTGAAGCGCCTTGTCGACGGGGTCGGCGGCGCCGCTCTCGGCCATATGGCGGGCGACGAAGTCGGTCGGCACGTCCCGGTCGGCGCGGGCGGCGGGGTCGAGCAATTCGGCCAGGCCTGCGTGGTCGCGATCGGCGAAGGCCGCCATGTAGCCGGCGACCGGATGGCGGCTGCCGGCGAGCTTCGGATACCAGTGGTAGCCTGCGAAGACCTCGTCGGCGCCCTGGCCGCTCTGCACCACCGTCACGTGCTTGGCGACCTCCCGGGACAACAGGAAGAAGCCGACATTGTCGTAGGAGACCATCGGCTCGGACATGGCGCGGAAGCAGTCGGGCAGCGCCGCGATCAGGTCGGACGAGGGTACGAAGATGCGGGTGTGGTCGGTGTCGTAGTGGCTGGCGATCAGGTCGGAGTAGACGAACTCGTCCCCGATGAAGTCGTCGACCGTCTCGAAGCCGACGGAGAAGGTTTTCAGGCCGGCCTGCCCGGCCTCGGCGAGCAGGCCAACGATCAGGCTGGAATCAAGGCCGCCGGAGAGCAGCACGCCGACCGGCACGTCGGCCACCATGCGCCGGGCCACCGCCGTCTTCAGCGCGGCGAGCACCATCTCCTCCCACTCGGCGGCCGAGCGGCGCTCGTCGGCGGCATCGCGCCGGAACGAGAGGTCCCAATAGCGGTGCTCGCGGAAGCGGCCGTCCGGCTCGATGATCCGCACCGTCGCGGGCGGCAGCTTGCGCACGCCCTTCAGCAGGGTCCAGGGCGGCGGAACCACGGCATGGAAGCGCATGAAGAACTCGACCGCCACCGGGTCCAGGGCGGTGTCCACCTCTCCGGCGGCCACCAGCGCCTGCAAGGTCGATGCAAACCGCAGGCGCCCGGGCGTTTCGGCGAGGTAGAGCGGCTTGATGCCGAAGCGATCGCGGACCAGCGCCAGGCGGCCAGTCTCGCGCTCGTGGATGGCGAAGGCAAACATGCCGAGGAAGCGCCGGGGCGCGTCCTCGCCCCATTCCGCCCAGGCCTTCAGGATCACCTCGGTGTCACCATCGGTGGCAAAGGCATGTCCCAAGCCTTCCAGCTCGCGGCGAAGCTCACGGTAATTGTAGATGCAGCCGTTGAAGACGATGGTCAGGCCCAGCGCCTGATCGTGCATCGGCTGCGCCGAGCGCTCGGAGAGATCGATGATCTTCAGCCGCCGGTGGCCGAGCGCGACCCGCCCGTCAGACCAGAGCCCGTGCCCATCCGGACCACGGTCGGTCATGCATGCACCCATGCGGGAGACCGCGGAAACATCCGCGTCACGCCCGTCGAAAGTCACCTCGCCGCCCAATCCGCACATCCGCCCGGCCACTCCTTCGCATCGTCATCCGATAACGACGGAATGCGGGCGGTGCGGGGATGGTTCCGATCGAAAACGGGTACGGAGCCGTGGGGAAGGGGTCAGGCGACGTTCTGTTCGCCGGGCTTCACCTGCCAGATGTTCTGGCGGTTGCGGATCTCGCGCGGAGCCGGTCCGAAGTAGGTCGGGGTCTTCACGAAGTCGCGCGGGGCGAGGATCACGCTCTGGATGCGCTGGTAGAGCGACTTCGCCGAGATCGGCTTGCAGAGCAGTTCGTGGATGCCGAGCCGGCGGGCCTCGATGATGCGACTGCGCTCGGTGTGCCCGGTCACCATGATGATCGGGATGTAGGCGAAGGGGTTGGACGGGTTTCGGATCATCCGCACCATGTCGGCGCCGTCGAGGATCGGCATCACCCAGTCGAGAATCAGGATGTCCGGGTTGGCGCGGTCCATGGCTTCCAGACCGCCGGCGCCGTCTTCGGCCTCCACGATCCGGCGCGCGCCGAAGCCCTGCAGCATGGTGCGCAGGATCGTACGCATGTAGGCGCTATCTTCCACGACCAGGAAGGTCAGGGACGACAGATCGAGTTGCACCGGAACACTCCTTTTCCGCGAACAGTGTCCGCCGCAAACATGAAAAAGGGGTTAGGGAGCCGCTCTCCGTCTTTTCGACAGGATTTCGTTAGAAGTGTTGGCTCACCATGTCGTATCGGCCTTCCCTGCACCGATGCCGCACTTCCCGATTGGCGAGACCATCCCGATGTTTGATGCCGATCAAGGACTGCCGCGTCCAGCCTGTCGGATATTGGCCGGACCGACGGACGGGTCGGGAATCATCGCGGCGCGGCATTCTGGCTTTCGACAGCCGGCAAGGGTCTGTATAAGGTGTGCGCGATCGGGGAGGGAACGGATCTGATCATGGACTACACTCTCTTTTTCGAAGACGCGGTTAGGGCTCTGAAGGACGAGAAGCGCTACCGGGTTTTCGCCGATCTGGAGCGGGTCGCAGGCCGATTCCCCCGTGCACTCTGGCGCCGTGGCGACGAGACCCAGGAGATCGTGGTCTGGTGCTCCAACGACTACCTGGGCATGGGACAGCATCCGAAGGTGATCTCGGCGATGACCGAGACGGCGCAGCGCATGGGCGCGGGCGCCGGCGGCACGCGCAACATCTCCGGCACGAATCACCCGCTGGTCCAGCTTGAGAACGAGCTCGCGGATCTGCACCAGAAGGAAGCCGCGCTTATCTTCACGTCCGGCTACGTCTCCAACGAGGCGGCGATCTCCACGATCGCCAAGCTGCTGCCGGACTGCCTGATCCTCTCCGACCAGTTGAACCATGCCTCGATGATCCACGGCGTTCGGTCGTCGGGCGTCTCCAAGCAGGTGTGGCGCCACAACGACCTCGCCCACCTGGAGGACCTCCTCAAGGCGGCCGGGCGCGAGCGCGCAAAGCTGATCGTGTTCGAGAGCGTCTACTCCATGGACGGCGACGTCGCGCCGATCGAGCGGATCGCCGATCTCGCCGACAAGTACAACGCCTACACCTATATCGACGAGGTCCACGCGGTCGGCATGTACGGTGCGCGCGGCGCGGGCATCTGCGAGCGCGACGGCGTGATGGATCGCATCGACGTCATCGAAGGCACGCTCGCCAAGGGCTTCGGCGTGATGGGCGGCTACATCACCGGCACCTCCGCGCTGGTCGATGCGGTACGCTCCTATGCGCCGGGCTTCATCTTCACGACCGCCCTGCCCCCGGGGCTCTGCGCGGCTGCCACCGCGTCGATCCGGCACCTCAAGGAGAGCACCGCAGAGCGCGAGGCGCACCAGCGCCAGTCGGCCCGCACCAAGGCCGTCCTGCTTGCCGCCGGGCTGCCGGTGATGCCGAGCGAGACGCACATCGTGCCGCTCCTGGTCGGCAATCCGGACCTCTGCAAGAAGGCCTCGGACATCCTCCTGGAAAAGCACGGCATCTACATCCAGCCGATCAACTACCCGACCGTGCCGCGCGGCACGGAGCGGCTGCGCATCACGCCGACGCCCTACCACGACGACTCGCTGGTGGAGCATCTGGCCAACGCGCTGGTCGACGTCTGGGAAACGCTGGAACTGCCGCTCAACACGCCGCAGCCCATCGAGGACGACGGCGTCGTCATCCGCCGCCAGATCTTCCGCGCCGCGGGCGGCTGACTGCGGGCTTCTGTCCCCCAAGAACAATGCAGAAGGCGGGCTCAAGGCCCGCCTTTTTCGTTCGGAAGGAGCGGGCGACGAGGGTCGTCCCGCGATGGCAGGGGCCGCGCCGGTCGCTGCGCCGCAACGCTCGACAATCAATCCCCGCCGTCTCCGTCCCCATCGATGTCGTCGTCCTGGATGGCGCGCCAGGCGGCGCCGTCGAGGTCGTCGTATTGGCCGTGCTTCAGCGACCACATGAAACCGGCGAGGCCGAGGAGGCCGAGGCCGAGCGCGACGGGCACGAGGTAGACGAGGACGTTCACGCCGGGGTCTCCGTTGCCGGCGCGCCTGACGCCGTCGAACGCGCGGCCGCCGCCGGGGGTTTCGCCACCCGGCGCAGGCGCAGCGCGTTGACCGTCACGATCAGCGACGAGCCGGACATGGCGAGGGCTGCGATCAGCGGCGTGACGTAGCCGAGCACGGCGATCGGCACGGCGAGGGCGTTGTAGACGACGGCGATGGCGAGGTTTTCGCTCATCAGGCGGCGGGCGGCGCGGGCGACTTCCAGCGCCACCGCCACCGGTGCCAGCCGCTCGCCGAGGAACACGGCGTCGGAGGCGGCCTGAGCGATGTGCGCGCCCGTCACCGGCGAGAGCGACACGTGGGCCGCTGCAAGCGAGGGTGCGTCGTTGAGCCCGTCTCCCACCATCAGCACGCGGCGGCCCTCGGCCTTCAGCGTCTCCAGGCGCGCGATCTTGGCGGTGGGATCGACCTCGGCGCGCCATTCGGCGACGTCCAGGGCGCGGGCGACCTCGGCGACCGCGGGCGTGCGGTCGCCGGAGAGGATCTCCACGGCACAGCCGCGCTGCTTCAGGCGGGCGATCGTCTCGGCGGCGTCGCTCTTCAGGCTCTGGCCGAGCGCAAAGAGAAGCGGCGCGCGGCTGCCTTCTCGGAAGGCGATCAGCGAGGCGGACGGGTGGGCGTCGCGCACCTCGGCGGCGTCGTCATCCTCCACGGCACAGAAGGCCAGGCTCCCGAGCCGCAGCGTCTCGCCGTCGTGCATGGCGTGGACACCCTCGCCCGCGGTCTCGCGGATCGCGTCGAAGGGGTCGCTCGCGTCCGCGGCCTTGGCGAGGGCGCGGGCAAGCGGGTGGCGGCTGCCGAGCGCAAGGCGGCCGGCGCGGGCGAGCGCGTCGGCGGGAACCGAAGCGGCGTTGAGGAGGCGCGGCTCCGGGCTGGTCAGCGTGCCGGTCTTGTCGAACACGACGGTGTCGACGGCGGCCAACCGCTCGATGCCGTCACCGGCGTTGAGAAGGATGCCGTTGCGGAACAGCCGGCCGGCCGCGACCACCTGGACCGCCGGGATGGCGAGCGCCAGCGCGCAGGGACAGGTGATGATCAGCACCGCGATGGCGATGACCAGCGCCTCGTTCCAGTGGACGCCGACGGCCATCCAGCCGAGGAAGGTCAGCGCCGCCGCGGAATGGACGATCGGCGCGTAGGCCTTCGCGGCGCGATCGGCGAGGCGCATGGTGCCGGCCTTGGCGGACTGGGCCTCGGCGATCAGCCGCTCGATCTCGGCGACCAGCGTGCCCTCGGCCGCCGCGGTGACCTCCACGGTGAGGTTGCCGAAGCCGTTCAGCGTGCCGGCGTGGACCATGTCGCCGCGGCGCACGGTGGCGGGCGTGGTTTCGCCGGTGACGAGGCTGGTGTCGATCTCGGACGTGCCGACGCGGACGATGCCGTCGACCGCGACGCGCTCGCCCGGCCGGACCAGCACCCGGTCGCCGACGCGGATGCGGGAGACCGGCACCTCCGTCAGCGTGCCGTCTTCGCCCATGCGCACGGCGCTGTCGGCCCGCAAGGTCGCCAGCGTCTCGGCCTCCACGGCCGTGCGGCGGCGCATGTTCTCGTCCAGGAAGCGGCCGAGCAGCAGGAAGAACAGGAGCATCAGCGCGCTGTCGAAGTAGGCCTCGTGGGCGTGCGTCAGGGTGTTGACCACGGACAGCGCCATGGCCAGCGTGATGCCGATGGAGATCGGCACGTCCATGTTGACGGCGCGCCGACGGATTGCGGCGAGCGCGCTCTCGTAGAAGGGGCGCGCGGCGTAGGCAACGCAGGGGATGGCGACCAGCGCCGACATCCAGTGGAAGAAGTCACGCGTCTCGGCGGTGATGTCCGTCACGTTGCCGGACCAGACGCTGACCGACATCAGCATCACGTTCATGCCGCCGAAGCCGGCGACACCGAGGCACTTCAGGAGCCGCTTGGATTCCGCCGAGCGGCCGTCGCGGCGCGCTGCCGGATCGAAGGGCTGCGCGGGATAGCCGATCGCCTTCATGCGGTCGAGGATGCGGTCGGGCACCAGGGCGCCGGGGTCGTAGACCACCACGACCCGGCGGCTCGCCAGGTTGACGCGGGCGGAGGCGATCCCCTGCACGCGCTTCAGGCCGCGCTCGATGTCGCCCATGCAGGCGGCGCAGGTGATGCCCTCCACGGCGAGCTCCAGGCGGCGTCGGCCGCCATCCTCCGCGGTGGTGTAGGCGGTCCAATCGCGCTCCGGCGGCGGCAGATCGGCCGCGGGAGAGGCAAGCGGCGCGCTGAGGCTGGTCATGGCGACGCTCCTCAGTTGGCCAGCATCAAGGCGTTGCGGCTCATGAACAGGCGCTCGCCGCCGCGCGTGGCGGTCAGCACCAGCATGCGCCGGCCAGCAGCTTCGCCGGCGATGATGCCGCGATATCGGCCGGGCTCGGTTTCCGCGAGAACGACCATGCGGTCGCCGCTCGTCATCGTCGGATGTTCCAGCTCGGCGGTGACGGTCAGCCCCGCCTCCGGATAGCCGTCCCGGGAGGTGAAGGTCACGGCGATCTCGGCGCCGGCATCGCCGAGCCCGGCGGAAAGGTCCACCGTCCAGCCCCGTTCGTCCTGGGCGTGCGCGGCCTCCACCTCGGCCCGGAACTCCTGCCCGGCCTTGTAGGAGGAGGCGACCTCAAGGCCGGGGAACGTGCCCAGCGCGTAGTAGATGAAAACGCCGTTGACCGCGAAGATCACGGCGAAGAAGGCGAGCATCCAGTAGAGCACGGTCCAGCCGGTGACCGGACGTCCGCCGTCGGTGGTTCGGGTCGTTGCCATCTCGAGATCCCTCCTCGATCGTGTTGGAGCGCGGCGGCACCCGTCCGTGTCGCCGCGCTGTCGGCCGTCACTTCTGCGGCAGCTTGAAGAAGTCGCGGGCGATCGCCGCCTCGCCGCTCGAGATGTCGACGATGCGGAAGACCACCGGCGTGGAGTCGTCGAGCCCCTCCGCACTCTGCGTGGAGACGTGCACCCGCAGCTCGCGCGTGGTGTCCGGGCCGACCGTCACCAACGGCACATCCCTGAAAGTCTGGTCCACGCCGACCGCGTCGATCACCGCGCCGTCCGGCAGACCGTCGACGCCCAGCGTGAAGGAGCGCTCCTCCGTCCGCTTGTTGAGGATGCGCACGGTGTAGCCGTTGCGGATGCCGCCCTCGGAGAGCTGCACGGCGATCGGGTTGCGGTCGTGCAGGACGTTGACGTCCTGGAAGGCGCGCGTGGCGAGCGTATAGGTCATCACGGCACCCACCACGGCGATCAGGCCGGCGTAGAGCACCGTGCGGGCGCGGACGATCCGGTAGATCGGCGGCTTGCCCGCAGCCCGGCGGGCGATGTTCATGTCGGTGTCGTAGCCGATCAGCCCGGGCTCGCGGCCGACCTTGGTCATCATCGTGTCGCAGGCGTCGATGCAGAGGCCGCACTGGATGCAGCCGAGCTGGATGCCGTCGCGGATGTCGACGCCGGTCGGGCAGGCGTGCACGCAGGCGATGCAGTCGATGCAGTCGCCGGCCGGGGCGCCAGCGGCCCGCGCCTTCTCGGCCGTCTTCACCGACATGCGCGGCTCGCCGCGATCACCGCGGTAGGTGACGTTCAGCGCCCACTCGTCGGTGAGGGCAGCCTGGATGCGCGGCCACGGGCACATGTAGAGGCAGACCTGCTCGCGCATGTGGCCGGCGAGCGCGTAGGTGGTGAAGGTCAGGATGCCGATCCAGATGTAGACCGCCAGCGGGGCCTGGTGGGTGATCAGGTCGTGCACCAGCGTCGGGGCGTCGGCGAAGTAGAGCACCCAGGCGCCGCCTGTCCACCAGGCGATCATCAGCCAGGCGACATGCTTCATGGTCTTGCGGGCGATCTTCTCGCCGTACCAGGGCTGCTTGTCGAGCAGGATGCGCTCGCGGCGGTCGCCTTCGATCCAGCGCTCCACCTGCATGAAGAGGTCGGTCCAAACCGTCTGCGGGCAGAGATAGCCGCACCAGACGCGGCCGGCGACCGCGTTCATCAGGAACAGCATCAGGGCGGCGACCACGAGCAGACCGGTGAGGTAGTAGACCTCCTGCGGCCAGATCTCGATGAAGAAGAAGTAGGCGCGCCGCCCCGCGAGGTCGATCAGCACCGCCTGGTCGGGCGCATTCGGCCCACGGTCCCAGCGGACGAAGGGCAGGAAATAGTAGAGGCCGAGCGTGATGAACAGCACCGCCCACTTGATCGTGCGCAGGCGCCCGTGCACCGCCGCCGGGTAGATCTTCTTGGCGGCGGCGTAGAGGACATCCCCACCCGCGGCCCCGTCGGAATCGACGCTCATGTCCGGCCCACTCCTCATGCGCGGACCGGGGCGCTTCCGTCCACCCCATCCGCGAGGCCGACTATGGGGGAAAGGGGGGCGCGGGGCTTTGACATTGGTCAAAGGGCGGGAGGGGGCGGGGGCCGAGGTTGTTGAGCTTTGAAGACGCACCGGTCCGGCGTCTGTAAGCCTTGCCGAGGAGCGGGCGTAAACGTGGGGCTCGGCGGATCAGCCTGGCCACGCGACGAGTGCCGCGACCACGACAAAGATGAGGCCGGCGAAGCGGGCGGCCCAGATCGTGAACGCCGGGCGGCCCGCCATCAAGCCGCCGAGCCTTGCGGCGCCGGTCGCGACCGAACCATAGACCACCGCCTGAACCGTGACCGTCATTATGCCCAGGACGACGGCTTGCAGCCAGATCGGGCCATAGGCCGACTTCAGGAACTGCGGGTAGACGGAGAAGACGAACAGATACGCCTTCGGATTGAGCAGGCAGGTTAGCAAGCCTTGGGCGAACACGGTCACAGCCGGACGCAGTGCCCCCGGTCTTACCGGGCCGAGGGAGATCGAACTTCGGATCAGGGTGAAGCCGATCCATGCCATGTAGGCGGCCCCTGCGTAGACAACCACCGGCAGCACTGCTGGCATCCAGCGGGCCAGGACTCCGACCCCGACCGCGCCAAAGAGCGTGTGCACGGCCCCACCGGACGCGATGCCTGCCGTCGCGGCTATTCCCAGGCGGCGTCCGCCGGTTATCGCGTTCGTCATGACGAACAGCATGTCCATGCCCGGTACGATGATGATGCCGGCCAGCAGAACAAGAAAAAGCGCAAGGTTTTCAGCGTAGTCCATCCGTTCGCTCCGTCCGAGGGCCGGGCAATCTGGCCACGCGTTTCAAGAAATACCGGCCTAGTGACAGAAGTTGGCAGCATTATTCCGCTTGGCGCCGAGCGTTGATGTCGGTCCTGCAAGCCTGAGCCAGCAGGCTCTCGACCCGCCGCACGCCCTCTGCCATCCTCCCGGCCAACAACCCGGGAGGAGCTCCATGGCCGACGAAATCGTGCTCTACACCAACCCGATGTCGCGCGGGCGGATCGCGCGGTGGATGCTGGAGGAGACCGGCGTTCCCTATCGCACGGAGATTGTGCCGTTCGGGCCGTCGATGAAGACGGCGGAATACCGGGCCACCAATCCGCTCGGCAAGGTGCCGGCGATCGTCCACAACGGCGTGGTCGTCACCGAGTGCGCGGCGATCTGCGCCTATCTTGCCGACGCGTTCCCGGCGGCGGGCCTTGCGCCGCCCCTCGACAAGCGCGCCGACTACTATCGCTGGATGTTCTTCGCCGCCGGTCCGCTGGAGCAGACGCTGGTCAACCGCGCGCTCGGCGTGGAGGTGCCCAAGGAGAAGCGCGGCATGGTCGGCTACGGCTCCTACGAGACGATGCTGGATGCGCTGGAGGCGGCGGTGACCGCCCATCCCTTCGTCGCCGGGGACCGTTTCAGCGCGGCGGACGTCTATGTCGGGTCCCATATCGGCTGGGGCCTGCGCTTCGGCTCGATCGAGGCGCGGCCGGCGTTCCAGGACTATCTTGCCAAAATGACTGCGCGACCGGCCTGGCAGCGGGCGAACGCGCTCGACGATGAGGCCATGGCCGCGATGCAGGCTGCGGGCTGAGCTCTTCCGTTCGGCGCCGGCGCCAAAAGAAAACGGCGGGGATCGCTCCCCGCCGTTTCGCAGCCCCTTGCGGGGCGCGGCCCCCACCGCGTGTTCAGCTGCCGCCGCCGAGGGCGTGGACGTAGACCGCGAGCGACTTGATCGTCACCGGGTCGAGACGGCCTTCCCAGGTCGGCATGACGCCGCGCCGGGCGTTGGTGATCGTCTCGACGACGGACTTCTCGTCGCCGCCGTAGAGCCAGATCGCGTCGGTCAGGTTCGGACCGCCGAGATCCTGCAGGCCCTTGGCGTCCTCGCCATGGCAGGCCGCGCACTGCTCGGCGAAGACCGTCTGGCCGGCCGCCACGTCGGCGCCTTCGACCGCGCCGCCGGAGAGCGACAGGACGTAGCCGGCGACGTTCTTGATCTGCGCAGGCTCCAGCAAGGCGTCCTTGCCGAAGGCGGGCATGTCGTTCACCCGGGTGTCCGGATGGGTCGACCGCACGCCGACGAGCAGCGTCTGGTGGATCGCGTCGAGCGAACCGCCCCACAGCCAGTCATCGTCCTGCAGGTTCGGATAGCCCTTGGACCCTGTCGCGCCCGAGCCATGGCACGGGGCGCAGTTGTCGCCGAAGGCCGCCTTGCCGTTGGCCATGGCGAACTCCAAGAGCTTCGGGTCGCCCTGGATCTGCTCCAGGGTGGCGTCCTTCAGGCCCGAGGCTGCCGCCAGGCGGGTGGATGCGCCAACGGCCACGTCGTTCAGGGCGGCTTCACGCTGTGAATAGCCGAAGAAGCCCTTGGTGTAGCCGGTCAAGGTCGGCCACGACGGGTAGACGAGGAAGTATCCGAATGACCAGATGATGCAGATGTAGAACAGCCAGAGCCACCAGCGGGGCAACGGGTTGTTCAGTTCCTTGATGCCGTCCCACTCGTGACCGGTCGTGGTCACACCCGAGACGTGATCGACTTCATGATGTGCCATGGCTCAGTCCTCCCGGAAGGGTATCCGGGCCGCATCATCGAACTTGGCCTTGTTACGGGGCCAGCACGCGTAGACGATGACAGCGCAGAAGAGAAGGAAGAAGTAGACGGTTCCGCCCTGCTGGGCGAAGGCGGCAAGTGCTTGATAGTCCATGTCCGCCTCCTTCAGCGCAGGTTGGCTTTGTCGTCGTAGATCGTGAAGTCGACGAGCGTGCCCAGCATCTGGAGATAGGCGACGAGCGCGTCCATCTCGGTGACGGTGCTGGGATCGCCGTCGAAGTCACGGACGACAGCCTTGGGATAGCGGGCGAGCAGAGACTCGGCGTTCGGGTCGTCCGGGTTCACCTGCGCGGCGAGGTCGAGCTTGGCCTTCTCGATGTCCTCGTCGGTGTAGTCCGTGCCTTCCAGGCGCAGGACCTTCAGGTCGTCCGCGATGCGGTCGGCCGAAAGGGGGGCGGCGAGGAAGGGGTAGCCCGGCATAATGGAGGCCGGGACCACCTGGCGCGGATCCGTCAGATGGGCGACGTGCCAGGCGTCGGAGTACTTGCCGCCGACGCGGGCCAGATCCGGGCCGGTGCGCTTGGAGCCCCACTGGAAGGGGTGATCGTACTGGCTCTCCGCCGCGAGGGAGAAGTGCCCGTAACGCTCGATCTCGTCGCGCATCGGACGGACCATCTGGCTGTGACAGAGATAGCAGCCCTCGCGGACGTAGATGTTGCGGCCCGCGAGTTCCAGGGGCGTGTAGCGACGCGCCCCCTCGGCCTTTTCGATCGTGCTCTTCAGGTAGAAGAGCGGGACGATCTCCACCAGGCCACCGATCGCCACCACGAGGAGGATGCCGATGACGAGGATGATCGAGTTCTTCTCGAAGATCTTGTGTTTTTCCCAGATAGACATGGCTTCCCCCGTCACTCGGCCGGAGCCAGAGCCACCCCACCGGCGGGCTCTTCAGCTTCGCCGTAGCGGATGGTCATGTAGAGATTGTAGGCCATCACCAGCGCACCGAGCAGGAACAGGACGCCGCCCAGGGCACGGATCAGGTAGTAGGGGTGCATCGCCTCGACGGTCTCGATGAAGGAGTATTCGAGGAAGCCGAGTTCGGTGTAGGCGCGCCACATCAGGCCCTGCATGATGCCAGCCACCCACATCGCCGAGATGTACAGCACGATGCCGATGGTGGAGACCCAGAAGTGCCAGTCGACGAGCTTCAGGGAGTACAGGTTCTTGCGGTTCCAGAGCCACGGCACGAGGCAGTAGATGGCGCCGAAGGAGATGTAGGCGACCCAGCCGAGGGCACCGGAGTGCACGTGGCCGATGGTCCAGTCAGTGTAGTGGCTGAGGCTGTTGACGGCCTTCACCGACATCAGCGGGCCTTCGAAGGTGGACATGCCGTAGAAGGCCACGGAGACCACCATCATGCGCAGCACCGGGTCGGTGCGGAGCTTGTCCCAAGCGCCTGAGAGCGTCATCAGGCCGTTGATCATGCCGCCCCATGAGGGCATCCACAGCATGATCGAGAAGGTCATGCCGAGGGTGGAGGCCCACTCCGGCAGCGCCGTGTAGTGGAGATGGTGCGGGCCGGCCCAGATGTAGAGGAAGATCAGGGCCCAGAAGTGCACGATCGACAGGCGGTAGGAATAGACCGGCCGCTCGGCCTTCTTCGGCACGAAGTAGTACATGATCGCCAGGAAGCCGGCGGTCAGGAAGAAGCCCACCGCGTTGTGGCCGTACCACCACTGCACCATGGCGTCCTGGACGCCGGACCAGACGATGTAGGACTTCACGCCGAAGACCGAAACCGGAACCGTCGCGTTGTTGACGAGGTGCAGCATCGCGATGGTGACGATGAAGGCCAGGAAGAACCAGTTCGCCACGTAGATGTGCGGCTCCTTGCGCTTCCAGATGGTCGCCAGGAAGGCGAGAAGGTAGACGACCCAGACGATGGTCAGCCACAGGTCGGCGTACCACTCCGGCTCGGCATATTCCTTGCCCTGGGTGACGCCCAGGAGGTAGCCGGTGCCCGCGATCACGATGAAGGCGTTGTAGCCAAGCACCACGAACCAGGGCGTGATGCGGCCCGGCATGCGGGCGCGGCAGGTGCGCTGGACGATGTAGAAGGACGACGCAAGCAGCACGTTGCCGCCGAAAGCGAAGATCACCGCCGAGGTGTGCAGGGGCCGCAGGCGTCCGAAGGTCGTCCAGGGAAGGTCGAAGTTCAGCGCCGGGTAGGCGAGCTGCGAAGCGATGATCACGCCGATCAGGAAGCCGGCAATGCCCCAGAACATGGCGGCGATCGTGGCGAACTTGACGGGGCCGAAGTTGTAGTTGGGCTTACCGTTGATCTCCTCGGGCGCCGTAGCGCCTCCGTTGTCGAGGTAAGTCTTGACGATGAGATAGACGCCAGCTCCCGCCATGATCGCACCGATCACGGCATGGAAGGCCAGCGCCTGGTCGTACGCCTTGCCCGCGATGAACAGGCAGGCGAATGCCAGGAGCCCCAGGAAGATGGCGTAACCACCCTCCTCGAGCGACATGAGAGGTTGGGACCTCTGCGCTGTCATGATTGTCGCCCCTTTTCTTGGTCGAAACGTCCGAGCGCTCCGAGCGACCTGAGCGCACGGAGGTTCACGGTCGACCCTAGTTGCGACGCAGCGTCGTCACCTTGACTCAGATCAACGGCGCGTGATCGGACGGGGAAAAGTGGAGACGCCGCAGGCCGGATAGCCGGCCCGAGACCGGACAGCGAGGGGCGAGGGCAAGGACATACATCGCTGTCGCCGCATCCGACGGCGGCTTCCCCACCCTCCCCCTCCCGCATTTTCCGCCGTCATGGTCCGCGAAGGCGGACCACCCACGACTTTGTGGGTCCCCTACCGCGGGCCGACTCCCGCCTTCCGGCCGCGCAAGCCGGAAAAATGCGTGGGTGGTCCGCCTACGCGGACCATGACGGCGGAAAGGGGGTAGAAGCGATCACCGCACGAACCGCCACTCCCTCACTCCCCGACGGCCCATACGATTCCTCAACTGCCTCACCCCCCACCTCTCCCCGTTTTCCGGCGTCATGGTCCGCGCAGGGACCACCCACGACTTTGTGGCTGCCATGCTGCGGGCCGATTCCCGCCTCCCGGCCGCGCAAGCCGGAAAAATGCGTGGGTGGTCCGCCTGCGCGGACCATGACGGCGGACGGGACGAAACCGGAATGCCGCCTCACGCCTCCGCCCGGTCCTCCGCGTCGACGGCCACCGTCCAGTCGGGGCCGAGCACGTGGCGGGCAGCGAGGGGGACGACGACGGTCATCGCCACGAATCGGGCGAGGTGGTGGGCGGCGACGAAAGCGGGGTCGACGCCGAGGACGAAGGCGAGAATCACCATCGCCTCAAGGCCGCCGGGGGCGAAGGCGACCAGCACCTGCCCGGGCGGGATGCCGGAGAGAGCGGCGGCGAGCATCGCCCCGCCGGCGGCGATCGCGAGCGCGACGGCGAAGGCGCCGAAGCTGGCGGCGAGCGTGCCCAGCACCATGGAGAGCGAGGTGCCGGCAAAGCGCATGCCCAGGAAGGCGCCGAGCGCCACGAAGGCCGGCAGCTGGATGGAGTCGGGCAGCACGCCGTCGACCACTGAGAAGAGATGGAGCAGGCTGGAGGCGAGGAAGGCGCCGATCAGCACGCCGGCCGGGATCCGCAGCCGCACCGCCAGGGCCGATCCAGCGATCCCGCAGGCTGCCAACAGGAGCAGCGCCAACGGTTCGGTGAGCACCGGCAGCCCGGCCACGAGCCCGCCCGGCTGCTCCACGCTCGTCACCACCACGGGCAGGACCGCCACCAGCATGAACAGGCGGATGGTCTGGGACAGCGAGACGCGGCGCAGGTCAGCCCGGCTGAGCTCGGCGGTCGCCAGCGTCATGGAGAGCGCGCCGGGGATGGAGCCGAAATAGGCGGTCGCCGGATCCCAGCCCGCGACGCGGCGCAGGAACAGGTAGGAGCCGGCCGTCACCCCGGCCACGGTCAGGGCGAGGCCGGCCAGGGTCGCCGGCCAGGCCGACATGCGGCCGACCACCTCGGGCGTCACGCCCGACCCCATGGAGATGCCGAGGATCACGTAGACGATGTCGCGGAAACGGGCCGGGACCGGAGCCTCGAGGCCCAGCAATGCGGCGACGCCGGTTGCCACCATCGCGCCGGAAAGCCAGGCGGCCGGCATGCCGAGCGCTGTGAAGAGGCCGCCGCCGACGGCGCCGACGAGCAGGACGAGAACGAGGCGGAGCGCAGGCGGTACGGTGGACAGGGGGGATGCGAACACGAACGAACTCCGCGAGACCGCCGTTCAGGAACCACGCAAGAACGTTGTTCCGGTTTGACCGACGTCAAAGAAGCCCTGCCAGGGACAGGGCAAGACTGCTCCCCATGAACGCGCCCCATCACCCTTCCCTGACGCTCTCCGACGTCATTCGGCGGACCGTCCCGCGCTATACGTCCTATCCGACCGCGCCGCATTTCTCCACTGCCGTGGACGGAAAAGCCTACGGCACGTGGCTGGATGCCGCCGGCAAGGCCGGCGGGCCCGTCTCGCTCTACCTGCACATCCCGTTCTGCCGGACGATCTGCCACTATTGCGGCTGCAACACCAAGGCCAGCAAGCAGGACGAACCGATCCGCGCCTATGCCGACGTGCTGCGCCGGGAGATCCGGCTGGTGGCCGAGCGGCTCGGCCCGGTGGAAGTCTCGCACATCCACTGGGGCGGCGGCACGCCGAACCTGCTCCCGCCCGACCTGATGACCGCGGTGGTGGACGATCTCGCCGGGCTGTTCCGCTTCCGGGCGGACATGGAGCACGCCATCGAGCTCGATCCCCGCCACGTGACGCGGGAGGGCGCGCGGCATCTGGCCAGCGTGGGCGTCAACCGCGCCAGCCTCGGCGTGCAGGACTTCGATCCCGCCGTGCAGGCCGCGATCGGGCGCATCCAGCCGCTCGAAGTCGTCGAGCAGGCGGTGCTGTCGCTCAAATACGCCGGCATCCGGCGCATCAACTTCGACCTGATGTACGGGCTGCCGCTGCAGACCCCGGCCTCGATCCGCTCCACGGCGATGAACGCGGCCGGCATGGCGCCGGACCGGATCGCACTGTTCGGCTATGCGCACGTGCCGTGGTTCAAGTCGCACCAGAAGGTGATCGACGAGGCCACCCTGCCCGACAGCGACGCCCGTCTCGTGCTCTCCAGGATCGCGCGCGAGACCATCGACGCCTTCGGCTACGAGGAGATCGGCATCGACCACTTCGCGCGGCCGGAGGACGAGCTCACGCTGGCGCGCGATGACCGAACGCTCCACCGCAACTTCCAGGGCTACACCACCGACCGCTGCGACACGCTGATCGGGCTTGGCGCCTCGTCGATCGGGCGCACGCCGTCCGGCTTCGCCCAGAACGCGCCCGACGTGGGCGGCTGGAAGCGGGCCATCGAGGCGGGCAACCTGCCGATCGTGCGCGGCAAGACCTTCGAGGGGGAGGACCTCCTGCGCTCCGAGGCCATCGAGGAGCTGCTCTGCTTCTTCGACGTCGACCTCGATGCGGTCGCCGCCCGCTTCGGCGTCAGCGGCGCGACCTTCGACGCGGACCTGAAGACCCTCGCCCCCTTCGTGCAGGCCGGCTGGGTCGGCGTCGACGGGCGAAAGGTCGTGATCCAGCGCAACGCCACCGAGATCGCCCGCGTCGTCGCGAGCGCCTTCGACGCCTACCTCGGCACCGGCGGCCGCCACTCCGTGGCGGTCTGACGGGCGACGGTATCCGGCTTCACCCCAGGCGGCTGAACCACTGCAGCGACAGGTGGGTGTCGTTGAAGTCCAGGTCGGTGCCGTCTTCGGAGATGAAGTCGAAGGATTCGAACAGGGTCGTGCCGGAGAGATCCAGCGGCGTCTCCTGCCAGAGCACCTGCTGCCAGCTAGCGCCGCCGTTGACGCCGACCTGCACGCGGAAGCTCGTCGTGCCGTAGGCGGCGGTGGAAAAGGCGCCGGTGCCGAAGTTCGCCGGGCTGTGTCCGTCCGGACTGGTTCCGGTCGCCTGGAACACCAGCACGTCCGGGCCGCCGGACGGCGAAATCGCCCAGACAGCGACATACTGCATGAACGTTGCCTGCGCCGTCGCCGACCAGAACACCATCGCCTTGGCGGGCAGCGTGATCACGATCGATTGGCCTGAAACGGGTCCGTTCGCCATCGCCCTCTCCTTCGTCCGGTTCGAGGCCCTTCGGCCGTTCAGTCGTGGGCCTGGCGAAGCAGCCGGTCCGGCTTCGGCAGTGCCGCGGTCATGGTCGAGTGGGTGCAATGGAAGGCGGGCTGCGCCACGATCAGCGCGTCGCACACGGCGACCGACAGTTTCGTCTGCAAGCCAGATTGAATCGTGTTGAGGAAGGCCGGCTGGCTGGAGACCACCGGCAGCACCTGCGCATAGATCGGATCCTGGATCACCTGCGGCAGCTTGTAGAAGGAGCGCGTCGGAACGAGCAGATGGCGCGGCGGCGTTCCGGCCGGCAGATCCTGGCTGAAGGCGATCAGCGTCTTGACCGGGTCGGAGGTCATGTAGGCCCTGAAGGCTGCGGCGTCCAAGGCGCAGGCCGCACCGGCGCAGTTGGTGGCGGAGGTGACGAAGGCGTCGGTGTAGAGCTGGGTCACCGGTTGCGCCCCCCACGTCGCCGGCACCAGGAAGAGCTTCGTCCAGTCCCCGCCGAAGAGCCCGATGTAGAAGGACTGCTCGGAGAAGCCCATGTAGAGGCTCGAATTGCCCGCGGCGAAGCGGGCCGCGATCTGATCGCCGCCGAGTTTGTGAAAAGAGCCGTCGATGCATGGGTTGGCCGACCCGTTCAGGCAGAGCGCGGTGAGACTGCCGAGGTCGCCGATCTCCTGCGGATGGACCGGCGGCGTCACGGCCGCGGGGACGGCGGCATAACCCTCGTCCTGTCCCACCGTGTTGAGGTAGATCGCCGGAATGCGCCAGCTGCCGTTGAAGTCCGCGAACAGAACCGGCCGACCAGGCGGCAGCGTCGCCGAATAGGAGAGGAGGCCGGCGAGGCTCGTCACCGCCGCAAGACCCTTGTCGAAGCCGAAGAGGAAGTCCTGGCAGAGCCAGCTCGGGGTCGCCCAGGTCTGGCCCTTGTAGGTGACCGCCGCCAGCGCGGCGGGCCAGACGGCGTTGGGGTCCACGACGGTCGGTGAAACCAGGTTGTTGTCGACGAGATAGGAGAGGTAGAGCATGTCCACCTCCATCACGTCGAAGCCGCCGGAGGCGAGCAGCCTCGACAGTTCGGATTCGCTGTAGATGTTCAGGTTCGGGTCGAGGACGGCACTGAGCAGGATGTCCGGGTGGGCGGCCTGGAAGCCCCGGACGATGGCGGAGACCATCGGGCCGAAGTTGTTGGTCGGGTATGTCGGCAGGTAGTTGTAGAGCGCGACGTTGAGAACGCGCTGCTGGGTGCCGGAGTAGCGGAAGTGGACGTCCGGGCCGGTCGGCGTCACCCCCATCATCCGCGTCGTCAGCCCGGCGCAGGAGACCCAGTTCAGGGGCGCGGCCGTCCGCGGGCCGAGTTGGAAACCGCCGTTGGCCGGAACCTGGATCTGCCAGTCGAAGGGAAAGCCGGTGGCGATGGTGTAGCCGTCCGCCGTGCAGGTGATCGGCGCCGGGGTGTCGTTGGAGATCAGCACCTGCCCGGCTTGGGCCGCCGGCATCGCGATGGCGAGCGCCAAGGCCGCCGCAGCCGTATGTTTCAGACCGAACCACATGGACATGCCCTCCCCACAACCGCGGAGAGTAGACGCTTTTATCCATCAAAAATCTACGGATCTTTTGCTCGTAGGAATTGTATTCTTCTCTCTGGCTCGTCTGGCGCAAAGAAAAAGGTGCCGCGATCTTTCGATCGGGCACCTGGAGCCGCCGGAGCGGAACATCCGAGTCGGGCTGCGGATCGAGCACACCGGAGCCACAGGGAGGAAAGCGAACCGACGGACAGGGAGGTACCCGGCGGCTACGCGACAACCGGCGGCGGGGAGCCGCCGGGGGAAAAAATCAGTGGATGCCGGTCAGCTTGCAGATGCGGCAGACGCTCGGCAGGCGGATGCGGTCGTTCTTCTCGATGGCGATGATGCCGCGGCGCTTCATGTCGGAGAGGACGCGGCTGACCGTCTCGATGGTGAGGCCGAGGTAGTCGGCGATCTCCTGGCGCGTCATGCGCAGGACCACCACCTTCTCGTCGGACCCGGCGCTCGGGCCGGCGCAGCCCACTTCGCCACGGCCGGGAACGAAGCGCATCAGGAAGCTCGCCACCCGCTCCTGAGCCGACTTGCGGCCGAGCAGGACGGCGTGGGAGTGAAGCGCCTCGACCCGGTGCATCAGGCAACGGTTGACGTGGCCCTGCAGTTCGCCGGAGCGCTCGATGTCGCGGCGGTCGAGGATGCGGATCTCGGCCGGGACCAGCGTCTCGGCGTAGCAGTCGTAGATGCCCGACATCGACATGCCGAAGAGATCGCCCTCGGCGAGAATGTCGACCACCTGCCGGCGGCCGTCTGCCAGGAGGCGGTAGAGCATCACCTGGCCGCGCATGACCAGGTAGACGTGATCGGCGGAGTCGTCCTCGTGGAAGATGACGTCGTGGGCCTCGTAGCGCTCCAGCCGGGTGCGGGCCGAGGAGAGGTAGGCCGTCCAGGCCGGGTCGGCGCTGGTGGGGCGGCGCTCCGTGCCGGCATAGCGGCCGGTGCCGACGGGGTGCGTCACCGCAACCGCATCCGGACGATAGCTGGCATCCGGCCGGGCCTTGAGATCCACGTACATGTCAGTCCCTCCTCGTCGGACAGCCCTGCGGCCGTCCGCGTGCGGGTTCATGAAGCCGATCGCCCCGCCCGTCCGCGGGATGCTGCGATACGACCACCGCGGAGATCTTCCGCGGGCGCCCTTCGGATCCGTCCGATCCTGCCGGGTGCCACGTGCCCTTTGACGAGTGTCAGGGTAAACGGGTGAGGGGGGGAGCGAAATTCGGTCGGTTACGTAAGATCGTCTACTTATGAGTGACGCTGCATCGCTGCGAAAAGTCATGATCCTTTAACGATTTAGCTCGTCGGATCCACGCAGAAACACTCACCCGGCGATGGCTTCGAGCCAGTCCGCGGCGGGGGGTTTGCGCAGCACGCGCAGGCGCGGCAGGTCCTGGGTCTCGCGTTCGATGGTGCGGGAGGACTTGCCGGTGATGGCGATGACGCGCGGGGCGTCGTCGAGGGACTCCAGCCAGCGGACGAGTTCGGCGCCACTCAGGCCGGGGAGGCCGAGATCGACGACGACCGTGTCCGCCGGGTCCGGGACGCCGGCGGCGATCAACGATTCCGCGGAGCTGAAAACATACGTCGACAAGCCGGCGGCCGCCAGCATCGTCGCCAGAGCATCGGCAACCGCGGCATCATCTTCGACGATCAGATAGGCCACGGCCTCCTCGCTACACCAACAAGAGGGCTCGCCCGCCCACTCGCTATAATGCGCGATCCGATCAAGAAATTTTATCCGTGTTCGCCCGTACTAGCAGTTAAAACGATGCGGACCAGATCGGCGGCGTTGCGGGCGCCCAGTTTCTCCATGATCCGGGCGCGGTGGACCTCGATCGTGCGGGGCGAAATGCCGAGGCGGCGGCCGGCTTCCTTGTTGGACGCGCCGGCGGTGATCTCGCGCAGCACGTCGCGCTCGCGCGGGGTGAGGAGGTCGGCGCCGGGGAAGTCGTGCTCGTGGTGGCCGGAGCGGGCCGACTTGGTGGCGATCGCGTCGCGCACGCGGCCGACAACCGTGTCGGCGTCGAAGGGCTTCTCGATGAAGTCGATGGCGCCGAGCTTGATGGCGTTCACCGCCATCGGGATGTCGCCCTGGCCGGAGATGACGAACACCGGCGCCGGAAAGGTGCCGACGTCGAGCGCCTTGAGGATCTCCAGCCCGGAGCGGCCAGGCATGTGGACGTCGAGCAGGACGCAGTCCGGGGGCGTCGTCTTCACCGCTTCCAGGAAGTCGTCGCCGTTCTCGAAGGAGACGACGGTGAAGCCCTCCACGTCGAACACCACGCTCAGGGCGTCGCGCACGGAGGGATCGTCATCGACGATGAAGATGCTCGGGCCGTCAGAATCCGCCATGCCATCAGTCCCCTGTCGTGTTGTTGCCGGACAGGCCGTCGCCGATCGGCAGCGTCAGAATGAAACGGGCTCCCCGGCCGTCGCCACCGGGATCGAGACCGAGGTCGCCACCATGGTTCTGGGCGATCGACCGCGAGATGGCCAATCCCAAGCCCATGCCGGTCTTCTTGGTGGTCGAGAAGGTGCGGAACAGCGTCTGCGACTGTTCGGCGGAGATGCCCGGACCGCTGTCCTCCACCACCACCAGCGCGCTATCGCCGTCCTGCCGGACGGCCATGCTCACCCATTTGCCGGGGCTGTCCTTGGCCACCTCGACCGCGTTGCGCAGGAGGTTCATCACGATCTGCTGGATCTGGATCGGATCGACGTCGACCATCACCGGCTCCTTGGGGAAGGAGCGGCGGATCGCCACGGTGGAGCCCTGCGCCACGAATGCGGCGAGGTCGATGGCCTCGTTGACGATCTGCGACAGATCGACGTGGCTGCGCTCCGGGTCGCGCTTCTCCACCATGTGGCGCATCCGCTGGATGATGCCGCCGGCCCGCTCGGCCTCGGCGCGCGCCTTCTCCAGGATGGCGACCAGCCGGTCCGGGTCCATTCCGGTGCCGCCCGTGGAGCGGGCGTGGCGCATCACGGTCTGCAGGTAGAGCATCAGCGCGGTCAGCGGCTGGTTCAGCTCGTGGGCGACGGCGGCGCCCATCTCGTCCATCGCCGAGAGGCGCGTCATGTGCATGATCTGCGCCTGAAGGTGCGAAAGGCGCTGCTCCACCTGCTTGCGCGGGCGCAAGTCGCGCAAGATGCCAATGAACTGCCGGCCGATGGGCGTCATCGCCTCGCCGACGGAGAGCTCCACCGGGAACACCGTTCCGTCGCTGTGCCGGCCGCTCACCTCGCGGCCGATGCCGATGATCCGCTTCTCGCCGGTTTCGCGATAGTGGCTGATGTAGCCGTCGTGGTCGTCGGCGTAGCGCGGCGGCATGATGATCTTGATGTTGCGGCCGATCACGTCGCCGGCTGCAAATCCGAACAGCGCCTCGCAGCTCTTGTTGAAGGCGAGGACGATGCCGTTCTCGTCGATCACAACGATACCGTCCGCCGCCGTCTCCATCAGACTGGCGAAACGTGCCTCCGATACAGTACTACGGTCGCTCCTGTCGACGTCCGGCTCTCCGGCCCCGCTGTCCATGGCTCTCGGTCGCCTGTTTTTCCGAATCGGCCTATCTGCGTACGTGTCTTCCCGGACCGATCATAGCATCTGTTCCTTCCGGTCCAACCATTCCTTCAGCCGAGACGCGGCAAGGGAGAGCCTTTCCTCCCCGCGAGCGAAGCACATCCGCATCCAGCCGGCGCCAACCTCGCCGAAAGCGGTGCCGGGCGCCATCCCGACGTTCGCCTCATCCACCAAGCGGATGCCCAACTTGCGGGTGTCGGGCTCCCCGTCGATCGTGAAAAAGAGGTAGAATGCCCCATCCGGCCTGGCAAACCGCACGCGGCTGGAAGCGCCGAGCGTTCCGGCGACGATGTCCAGGCCGCGACGGCTGCGGGCGACCTGGTGCGCCAGGAAGCCCTCGCCCTCCTCCAGGGCCGTGACGGCGGCGCGCTGCATGAACACGGCGGTGCCGGAGCTGGTGTACTGGACGAGGTTGACGATGGTCTCCACGATCGCCGGCGGCACCTCCATCCAGCCGATGCGCCAGCCGGTCATCGCCCAGTTCTTGGAGAAGGTGTTGACGAAGATCACCTTGTCGTCCTCGGCCAGGATGTCGTGGAAGGAGGCGGCACGTTCGCCTTCCGCGCCATAGAAGAAACGGCCGTAGACCTCGTCGGCGATGATCCAGACGCCGGTTCTCCGCGACAGGGCGAGGATCGCCTGCAGCGTCGCCCGGTCGGCGGTCCAGCCGGTCGGGTTGGAGGGAGAGTTCACGAAGATGGCGCGGGTGCGCGGCGTCACCGCCTCGGCCAGCGCTTCCACGTCGAGCACCCAGCCGTCGTTGCCGAAACGCATGGGATGCTGCACCACCGTCGCGCCGCGCAGGCCCGCGGCGGCGGCGAAGTTCGGCCAGGCCGGCGTCGGCACGATCACCTCGTCGCCGGGTCCGGCGACCGCCGTCAGCGCCAGTTCGATCGCGTGCATGCCGGATGCCGTCACCACGAAGCGGTCGGCAGAGAACGGCTTGCCGAACAAGCCGCCGTAGACCCGGTCGTGGTAGCGGGCCAGTGCTTCGCGCAGTTCGGGTATGCCCGCCTGGTGGGTGTAGAAGGTCTCGCCGGCCGCCATCGAGCGTGTCGCGGCGCTGCAGATGAACGGCGGCGTCGGCAGGTCGCCTTCGCCGGCCCACAACGGAACGATGCCCGGCTTGGAAAAGCCGTGACGCATCACCTCGACGATGCCGCTGGGTGGCGCAGAGCGGGCGATCGGGGTCAGAAACCGGCTGAAATCCAAGGCATCGCTCATCGACCGTCACTCCGCTTCCGGGGCATGATACCCGAGCCCGGACAAGCGGTGATAACCGCTTGTCCGGGCTAAGCAAAGTGGCTTTCGCAACGCCCTGCGTCGCGGATCAGCGCCGGGCGAGGAGGTCGCGGATCTCGGTGAGGATCGCGACGTCGGCGGGAACCGGGGTCGATTCGGGGGCCGCTTCCTGCTTGCGCTTCATCCGGTTCATGCCCTTCACCACCATGAAGAGAACGAAAGCGATGATGGTGAAGTTGATCAGAAGCGTCAGGAAGTTGCCGTAGGCCAGCGTAGCGCCGACCTTGCGCGCACCTTCCAGGTCATTGACAACCGGCGTGCCGGAGAGCTGGACGTACATGTTGGTGAAGTCGATACCGCCCGTGATCATGGCGATGATCGGCATGAAGATATCCGCCACGACCGAATTCACCAGGCCGCCGAAGGCGCCGCCGATGATTACGCCGATGGCCAGATCGACCATGTTGCCCCTGAGGGCGAATTCCTTGAATTCCTTGAGCATACGTCACCTCTCGCCGCTTCATGAAAGACGTGCACGCGAGAAGGGTATACATACTAGAATGCGAAATTCACGGACTATTAACTGATCAAGACGGGCTTTTCCCCCGTTCCCGTAATGCAAAGCGGCACGGCGACCGGAAGGGTCGCGCGTGCCGTCAACTGCTGCAACCGCCTGATCGCGGCCGCCTTTCCCGCACCGCGTCAGGTGCGCTTGCTTTCCGGGTGCATCGCCTTGGAAATCATCCCGGAGGCCTGTGCCACCACATGCGAGGATGAACCGACGATCAACGGATCCGGCCCCTTGATGATCGCGAGATCCTTGTTCGGATAGTCCAGCGACGACAGGAAATGCTGCATGCAGTTCAAACGCGCACGCTTCTTGTCGTCCGACTTGATGATCGTCCAGGGCGCGTCGGCGGTGTCGGTGTAGAAGAACATCGCCTCCTTGGCCTCGGTGTAGTCGTCCCACTTGTCCAGCGAGGCGAGGTCGATGGGCGACAGCTTCCACTGCTTCAGCGGGTCGGACTGCCGCGCCAGGAAGCGGCGGCGCTGTTCGTCGCGGCTGACCGAGAACCAGTACTTGAATAGGCGGATCCCCGAACGGACGAGCATCTGCTCGAACTGGGGGCACTGGCGCATGAACTCGAGGTATTCGTTCGGCTTGCAGAACCCCATCACCCGTTCCACGCCGGCCCGGTTGTACCAGGAGCGATCGAACAGGCAGAGCTCCCCGGCCGACGGCAGGTGCGCGGCATAGCGCTGGAAGTACCACTGGGTGCGCTCGCGCTCCGTGGGCTTCTGCAGCGCGACCACCCGCGCCGTGCGGGGATTCAGGTGCTCCATGTAGCGCTTGATCGTGCCACCCTTGCCGGCCGCGTCGCGGCCTTCGAAGAGGACCATGATCTTCTGGCCGGTCTCCTCGATCCAGCGCTGCGCCTTCAGCAGCTCGCGCTGAAGCTCAAGCATGTGCTGCTCGTAGGGGCCTTCCCGCATTCGGGAAGCGTAGGGATACTCGCCGGATTCGAAGAGGTGGCGGATCACCGTCGGGTCATGCCGCATCTCGGCGACCGTGGGCTTCGGCTTGGCTTTGACCTTAGCCTTCGGTGCATCGGCGGGCGCCGCGGCCGGCGGCGCCGGTTCTGCGGCAGCCTCCACCGCCGGGGCAACGGTAGTTCCATCGACCGGTGTCAGCAGCAGCGTCGTCTCAGTTTGACCAATCGTATCCATTGCAAGATCCCCCGCATCTCCCTCCACAGTGACAAACTTGACAGTGAAAGCTTTGAGGAAGATCAAAACGCCGCAGTCACCATGCGGATGCGGTGAACAAAGGGTGAAGCGGGGACCAAACGGGGGAGCGGGAACACGAAATCGTCACGGGCCAGTCGAGCAATTGTCACCGCTACCTGCCTATTTACGTGAACGGGTTCGTCGCACCTTCGACCTTGGGGGGCAGACACACCGGCGGCATCGCCGATCCGTCAGCCCGCCGCTCTTCGATCCCGACCGAACCGGTTCCGAAGAGCGGCCCACCGAAAGCCAAGACCATGAAGACGCGTCTTTCCCTCGCCGCCCTCGCGACGTGCTTGCTCGCGCCGTCGCTCGCCTCGGCCGAAACGGTCACCTACTACGATCCGACGGAGTCGGACTTCGTCACCATCGAGCGGCCAGCGGTGCCCGCGCTGCCGGATGCGCCCAACTACACGCGGGTGATCACCTACTACGACCCTTCGGAGGGCGATTTCGTGACGGTGCCGGCCGGAGAGCAGACACCGCCGGAGCCGCGGCGCTACACCGGCCCGACCGAACGGTACTACGATCCGAGCGAGGGTGAATTCATCCAGCTTCCGGCCCGTTGACGGCCCTGGGGCCGCCGGCCACCCGGCGGCCCGCCCGGGGGCGCGGGAGGCTGGCGGGCTCGCCGGCCGGAACGGGTTTTCCATCGACCACCATGGTCTCGCCGCATCCATGCGCTTATTCTGTGAGCCGGCGGTCATGGAGGTTCACATGTCGAAGCTCGTCGTTCCGGCCCTTGCGGTCATCGCCCTCCTCGCCGTGCCGGCCAGCGCGCAGGATCCCCGCCCCGATCCGGCTCCCGACGACAACTTCTCCCTCGCGCCGGCCGAAGGCGAGCACCTGAAGATCGATCGGCGGACAGGCCGGGTGTCGCTCTGCAAGGCCGAGGCCGGGGTCTGGCGCTGCAGCCTCGTTCCGGACGACCGGGAAGCCTACGAGGAAGAGGTCGCTGCCCTTCGCGCCGACAAGGAGCGACTGGAGGCCCGGGTCGCGGACCTGGAGGCGCAGGCCCGCCAGCCCGATCGCAGCAGCCGGCTGTTCGGGCCGGAGGAGGAGAAGCAGTTGGACGAGTTCCTGGACTTCTCAGGGCATGCCATGCGCCGCTTCTTCGACATGGTCGACGAGCTGAAGCGGGACCTGGAGACGCGGGACAAGACCTGACGCAAGGATCGGCTTGCAGCCCCACGCCCGCCGTGTTCCACTGAATGACAATATAAGCGAGCCCGGCCTGCTCTCGCGGATGTCGGATCGGACCTATTGAATGGCTTTTTCGCCATCCGTAGGGTTCGTCACGGCGCTGCCCCGTCGAGCGGCGGAAGATTCGCTTCGTGAAGGGGGGAAACTTTCGTGGAGCATGCGAGATATCGGTTTCTCATCGCCGACGATCATCCGCTTTTCCGGGGCGCTCTCCGGCAGGCGCTTGAGGGGATGTTCGACGGCGTCGTGATCGTCGAGACCGGGTCGGTCGACGAGATGTCGAAGGCGCTGGAGGAGGACGAGGACGTCGATCTCGTCCTGCTCGATTTGAACATGCCGGGGGTGCGCGGCTTCTCGGGCCTGCTCTACCTGCGCGCCCAGTTCCCGACGGTTCCGGTGATGGTGGTTTCGGCCACCGAGGACCCCGTCGCGATCCGGCGCTGCATGGAGATCGGCGCCTCCGGCTTCATTCCCAAGTCGCTCGGCATCGAAGCGATCCGCTCCGCGATCGCCAAGGTGCTCGACGGCGGGGTCTGGACGCCGCCCGACGTGGACGTTGCCAGCCGGGACGAGAGTTCCGATCTGGTCGCCCGTCTCGCTTCGTTGACTCCTCAACAGGTGCGGGTGCTGATGATGCTGTCGGAGGGTCTGCTCAACAAGCAGATCGCCTATGAGCTGTCGGTGTCCGAAGCAACCGTGAAAGCGCATGTGTCGGCGATCCTCCAGAAGCTGGGGGTGGAGAGCCGGACGCAGGCGGTGATCGCGGCGTCCAAGATCGAAGCCGGTCAATGGCAGGCGCTGCAGCCGGCTACGTAGCCGGCCCGCACGCTACGTAGTCGCCTACACCGCCGGTAAAGGCGACTACACCGATTGCGAGAAAACGGTCACTCGGCAGCCGGGCGGCTCGCCCGGTGCTGGGCGATCAGGGCGCGGAGCGCCGCCGGCTTCACCGGCTTGAACAGCACGGATATCCCCTTCTCCCCGGCCTCGACCTTGACGTCCGGCGATCGGTTGGCGGTGATCAGGACCGCGGGGATATTGCTGCCGAAACGCCAGCGCAGGCGGACCACGGCGTCGATGCCGGTGCCCTCGTCGAGGTGGTAGTCGACCAGGAAGACGTCGGGCGGTGATCGCAATTCCTTAAGCGCGACAATGGCTTCGGCTGCGCTCGGGGCGATCGTGACGTGGCATCCCCAGCCGGTCAGAAGCGCCTGCATGCCATCGAGGATGCGCGGTTCGTTGTCGATGCAGACCACGTGGAGGCCGGAGAGATCGGCGGCGGCCGCCTTTTGCGGCATCGCCTCGACCACCGCCAGCGGCACCGCGGCGGCCTGCGGCAGGTCGACGGAGAAGCAGGAACCCTTGCCGGCCGCCGACTTCACCGTCACCCGGTGATCCAGCACCCGGGCGATCCTCTCCACGATCGAAAGCCCCAGACCGAGCCCCCGGGCGACCTTCGCGCCTTGCTCAAGTCGTTGAAATTCCCGGAAGATCGTCTTCTGCTTGGACTGTGGAATGCCGATGCCGGTGTCGTAGACCTTGACCACGAGCCGGCCGTTCTGCCGCCGGCAGCCGACCAGCACCCGGCCGGAGGTGGTGTATTTGATGGCGTTGGAGACGAGGTTCTGGAGCAGGCGGCGGAGCAGCTTGCGGTCGGAGCGGACGGTGGCCGAACTCATCACGAAGACGAGGTCGAGGCCCTGGTCACGGGCCATCGGTTCGAACTCCAGCTTCAGCGGCTTGAGGATCTCGTCGATCCTGAAAAGGCTGAATTCCGGCTTCAAGGCCCCGGTATCGAGGCGCGAAATATCGAGAACGGCGCCGAGGATCTCCTCCACGCTTTCCAGCGAGGCGTCGATGTTGCCGACCAGGGAGGCGGCTTCGGTCTGGGAGAAGCGCTCCACCAGGCTGGTGGTGTAGAGCCGGGCAGCGTTCAGCGGCTGCAGGATGTCGTGGCTGGCGGCGGCCAGGAAGCGGGTCTTGCCGATGTTGGCCTCGTCGGCGGTCGACTTGGCCTTGGCCAGCGCCTCGTTGGCTTCCAGGAGAGCCTCGGTGCGTTCCTTGACCCGGCGCTCCAGCGTCTCGTTGGCCTTGGCGAGGGCCCGTTCGCCCTCGACGCGCTCGGTGATGTCGGTGGCGGTCAGCACGATGCCGCCGTCCGGCATGCCGCTGGTGCGCATCTCGATGACGGTGCCGGAGGGCTGCAGGGTCTCGTTGACAGTCGTCATCCGGCGGACGAAGCGGTCGATCCGGTCGGAGACGATCGCGTCCGGTCGGCCGGGGCCGTAGAGACCGCGCTCGGCATTGTAGCGCAGGATGTCGACCAGCGGGGTTCCGACCTGGCCGAATTCGGGCGGCAGATCAAGCAGTTCGCGGAACTTGCGGTTCCAACAGATCAGTCGGAGGTTCTGATCGAAGACGCCTATGCCCTGCGCCACCTGGTCGAGCGCGATCTGCATCAGGTCGCGGGAGTACTGGATCGCCTCGGAGGCGTCGTCGAGCAGCTTCATCGCCGCCTTGGTGGTGGGATCGCGGCGCTTCAGCAGCAACGTCAGCACCAGACGGGAGGACGCGGCACCGATGGCGCTCGCCAGCAACTGCTCGGCGAAACGGACGTGATCGAGCGTCGCCGGCTTCAGCGGCTCCAGGTCGGCGCCGGTTTCCTGGCCGTAGCGGGCGAAGGAGCGCTCGGTACGCTCGTCGCCGATATAGCGGGCGACGGTGTTGCGCAGGTCGTCCACCGTGACGGAGGTGCGCCAAAGCCGGTAGGTGGGGGCGGGCGAGAACTGGGTGGGCACGAAGATCGACGCCTGGGCCCGCTCGATCGGCCTCGGCTCGCCCATCACCGAGACGATCATGAAGGTCAGGAGGTTGACAGTCAGGCTCCAGAACACGCCGTGGGTGAAGGGATCGAAGGCGATGTTGAGAAGCGCCTGGGGGCGCAGCAGGTCGATGCCGAACGGCCCGTTCTCCAGGAGGGCGAGCGGCACCAGGCCGCTGTCGGCCAGCGCCGGGATGAGCAGCGTGTAGATCCACAGCCCGAAGCCCGTGAGCATGCCGGCAATGGCGCCGCGGGCGGTGGCCCGGCGCCAGATCAGGCCGATCAGGAAGGCCGGGGCGAGCTGGGCGATGGCGGCGAAGGAGAGAAAGCCGATCGAAGCCAAGGCCGAGGCGTTGCCGGCGATCCGATAGTAGAAATAGCCGGCCAGCATCAGCGCGAAGATCGCCGCACGGCGGATGCCGAGCAGTACCCGCCCCATGTCCGCGCGGGTCAGAGCCTCCTCCGGGCGCTGGCGCAGCATCAGCGGGATGACGAGATCGTTGGAGATCATGATCGCCAGAGCGACGCAGGCGACGATGACCATAGCGGTCGCCGCCGACAGGCCACCGATGAAGGCGACCAGGGTGATCAGGCCCTCTCCGGCGTGCATGGGGAGCGACAGGACGAAGAGATCGCCCGGAACGGAGCCGCCGAAGGTGACCAGCCCGGCCAGGGCGATCGGAACCACGAAGATGTTGATGAGGACCAGGTAGGCCGGAAACATCCAGGTCGCGCGGCGCAGCTCGGCGTCGGCGTTATTCTCCACGACCGCGACATGGAACATGCGCGGCAGCAGGAGAATGGCGAAGACGGACAGCAGGGTCTGGGCGACGAGGGTGCCGCCGTTGAGCTCTTCCTGGAACAGGGCCGCGGCGCCCTGGTCGACGGCCCTGCCCCAGAGGTCCGACGGGCCGTCGAAGAGGCCGAAGGTCACCCAGATGCCAACGATGAGCATGCAGACGACCTTGACGGCGGATTCCGCGGCGATCGCCAGCATCATGCCTTCCTGATGCTCGGTGGCGTCGATGTGGCGGGTTCCGAACAGCACTGCGAAGGTAGCCATGGCGAGGGCGACGAGCAGCGCGAGGTCGCCGACGATGGGAACGGTTTCGAGCGCGGCGCCCTGCTCGAAGTTGAGCAGGGCCTTCATGGAACCGGAGACGGCCTTCAATTGAAGCGCGATGTACGGGAGTGTAGCGACGACCGCGATGAGGGCGACCGTGGCGGCGACCGCCTGGCTCTTGCCGTAGCGGGCGCCGATGAAATCCGCGATCGACGTGATGTGCTCGGCCTTGGCCAGCCGGATGACGCGGCGCAAGAGCCTGTAGCCGAAGGCGAAGACGACGATCGGGCCGATGTAGATCGTCAGGAAGGCGAGGCCGTTGGTGGTGGCCAGCCCGACGGCACCGAAGAAGGTCCAGGACGTGCAGTAGACCGCCAGCGAGAGCGAATAAATGGTTGGACGGCCCCGACCCGGGCGATGGCGACGGCCGGCGCGGTCGCCGAGGCTTGCCACGGCGAACAGCAGGCCGATGTAGGCCAAAGCGGCGGCAATGATCGCCCAACCCGGCAGCATGGCGGCCCGAGATCCTCCCCTTCCGGCTCGATGGCCGGCTTTTCAAGGGATCGGACCACAGGCGGGCCGGCTTGTCCATCGGGGGAAGCCGATAGACAAGCGCCCGCAGATCGCCTCACGCCGCGGCTTTCTCCGACGCTTGCGGGGCGAAACGGCCGTAGAAGGTCTCGCCCTTCTCGGCCATCTCGCGCAGCAGCGCGGGAGGCGAAAAGCGCGGTCCGTGGCTGGCCGCCAGGCCGTCGCACATCTCCACGAAGGCGGCGGCGCCCATGCCGTCGATGTAGCTGAGCGTCCCGCCGGTGAACGGAGCGAAGCCGAAGCCGAGGATGGAGCCGACGTCGGCCTCGCGGACGTCGGTGACGACGCCCTCCTCCACGCAGCGCGCGGCTTCAAGGGCCTGGACCGCCAGCAGGCGGTTTTTCAGTTCCTGGACGTTGAAGGCCTCTGCCGGCTTGGCGGGACCGACGATCTCCGAAATGCCCTTCCACAGACTCTTCTTGCCGCTTTCGGGATAGTCGTAGAAGCCTTTGCCGTTCTTGCGGCCGAGGCGCTCGCGATCGATCACCATGCCCTTCAGGAGCATCTCCTGGCGCGGGTCGACCGCCGCGTCGCCGAGGTCCTTCTTGGCCGCCTGGAGGATCTTCCAGGCAAGGTCGACCGCGACCTCGTCATTGAGGGCGAGAGGTCCGACGGGCATGCCGGCCATGCGGGCGACCGTTTCCACCATGGCCGGGGCGACGCCCTCGGTCAGCATCAGGTGGGATTCAAGCATGTAGTTGGTGACACAACGGTTGGCGTAGAAGCCCCTGGAGTCGTTGACCACGATGGGCGTCTTCCGGATCGCCTTGATGAAATCCAGGGCGACGGCGACTGCCTTGTCGCCGGTGTTCCTGCCGCGGATGACTTCGACGAGCATCATCTTGTCGACCGGCGAGAAGAAGTGGATGCCGACGAAATCCTCCTCGGCGTGCCAGGTCGGCGCCAGCGAGGAAATCGGCAGGGTGGAGGTGTTGGAGGCGAACACCGTGCCGGGCCCGAGGACCGCCTTGGCCTTCTCCATCGCCGCGGTCTTCACCGCGCGATCCTCAAAGACGGCTTCGACCACCAGATCGCAACCGGAAAGCGCGGCGTAATCGTCGCTAACAGTGATCCTGGCGAGCAGAGCCTCCTTGTCGGCGGCGGTGGCGCGGCCCTTCTTGATGCGGCCGTCCATCAGCTTGGCGGAATGCGCCCTGCCCTTCTCGGCACTCTCCTGGTCACGGTCGACGAGCACCACCTGCAATCCGGCGGCCGCCGAGACATAGGCGATTCCGGCACCCATGAAGCCGGCGCCAATGATGCCGACCGTGCTCAAGGCCGTCTTCGGCACGCCCGCAGGCCGCCGCGCGCCCTTGTTGAGGTCCTGCATGGAGACGAAGAGGGAGCGGATCATCGCCGCCGCCTCCTTGGTGGTGAGGACGTTGGCGAAGTGGCGGGCTTCGATGCGAAGGCCGATGTCCATCGGCACCTGCAGGCCCTCGTAGCAGACCTTCAGGATGGCGCGGGCGGCGGGATAGTTGTCGAAGGTTTCGCGGCGGTAGATGGCGTTGGCGGCGGGCCAGAACTGGAAGCCCTGCGGCGAGTAGACCTTGCCGGCCGGGGCCTTGAAGCCGTCCTTGTCCCAGGGCTTCTTCGGGTCGAGGCCGGCGCGGATCATCTCCTTGGCGGCTTCGACCAGGCTGTCGCGCGGGACGACCTTGTCGATGAGCTTCATGGCCAGCGCCTTCTTGGGCGCAAGCGCCTGGCCTTGGAGCAGCATGGTGAGACCACCCTGCGCGTCCGTCATGCGCATGACGCGCTGGGTGCCGCCGGCACCGGGGAAGATGCCGACCTTGACCTCGGGAAGGCCCATCTTGACGGATTCGTCGTCCACGGCGACGCGGCCGTGGGCTGCGAGCGCAAGTTCGAAGGCACCGCCCATGCAGGTGCCGTTGATGGCGACGACCCAAGGCTTGCCGCAGGTCTCGATCCGGCGATACAGGCGCGACATGCGGGATGCCTCGTCGAAGAGGCGCTGTGCGGCGCCCTCCGGATCCTTGGCGCGCATCATCTGAAACTGGCCGAGCAGGCCTTCCAGCATCTTGAGGTCCGCGCCGCCGGAGAAGCTGCCCTCCTTGCCCGATGTGACGACGACGCCCTTCACCGCTTCGTCGGCGATCGCGGATTGGAGGATCTGCTCGAGTTCGTCCATGACTTCGACCGTGAAGACATTCATGGACCGGTCCGGCATGTTCCAGGTGACGAGGAGAATGCCGTCGGCATCGGCCGAGGTGGTGAAGTTCCTGTAGGCCATCGAGCCCTCCCGAAGTCGTTATGGTCGCGAAACGCGCCCGGCATAGTCTTTGTGGTCCACACTGCGAACCGGTTGAAGCTGGGCCGGTGCAGCCCTTCAGCTCTTCTCTCGTTTTGGTCGCGGCCAGCGAAGGCGGACCACCGGCTCTTCTCTCTTTGTCGTCATGGTCCCCGGAGGCGGACCACACACGCATTGTTCGTCGACAGATCCTGCCGATCGCTCATCTTGCCGATCCCACAAAGTCGTGGGTGGTCCGCCTTCGCGGACCATGGCGGCGAGGGGAAGCGATTGATCCGATCTCCCCCAGCAGAGCATGCTTCCGTTCACACCCGCTCGATGATCGTCGCCGTGCCCATGCCGGCGCCGATGCAGAGGGTGACGAGAGCGGTGTTGAGGTTGCGGCGCTCCAGTTCGTCAAGGACGGTGCCGAGGATCATGGCGCCGGTGGCGCCGAGCGGATGCCCGAGGGCGATGGCGCCGCCGGCGACATTGACCTTGGCGTGATCGAGGTCGAAGGCCTGGAGGTAGCGGAGGACGACCGCGGCGAAAGCCTCGTTGACCTCGAAGAGGTCGATGTCGGCGACCGTCATGCCGGCGCGCTTCAGGACCTTCTCGGTGACGTCGACCGGGCCGGTCAGCATCAGGGCGGGATCGGAGCCGATGTTGGCGAAAGCTCTGATGCGGGCGCGCGGCTTCAGACCGGCTCCAATGCCCGCTTCAGCGCTGCCGATCAGGACCGCGGCGGCGCCGTCGACGATTCCGGAGGAGTTGCCGGCATGGTGGACGTGCTCGACGCGCTCAACGTCCGGGTGGGCCTGGACGGCGACGGCGTCGAAGCCGCCCATTTCGCCCATCATCACGAAGGACGGCTTGAGCGCGCCGAGCGACTGCATGTTCGTGGACGGGCGCATATGCTCGTCGCGGGCGAGGATGGTGAGGCCGTTGACGTCCTTCACCGGGACGACGGAGCGGTCGAAGGCGCCGTCCTCCCAGCTTTTCGCGGCGCGCTTCTGGCTTTCCACCGCGTAGCCGTCGACGTCGTCGCGGCTGAAACCGTATTTGGTGGCGATGAGGTCGGCGGAGACGCCCTGGGGCATGAAGTAGGACGGCAGGGCGACATCCGGGTCCATCGGCCAAGCGCCGCCGGCCGCGCCGATGCCAACGCGGGACATGGATTCCACGCCGCCGGAGACGACCATGTCGTGCTGACCGGCGAGGATCTGGGCGGCGCCGAAGTTGATCGCGTCGAGACCGGAGGCGCAGAAGCGGTTGATCTGGATGCCGGGGACCTGGACGCCATAGTCGGCGGCGAAGGTGGCCGCGCGGGCGACGTCACCGCCGGCCTCGCCGACCGGGTCGACGCAGCCGAGCACGACATCGTCGACGAGGCGGGTGTCGAGGCCGTTGCGGTCCCGCAGGGCGCGGAGCGCGGTGGCGGCAAGTTCCACGGTCGACACCTCGTGGAGCGCGCCATCGACCTTGCCGCGCCCGCGCGGGGTGCGCACGTGGTCGTAGATGAAAGCGTCGGGCATACGGTTCTCTCCCAGGTCCCGGAGGGGACGGATGTTTTTCGTGCCGGTCAGAAGGCTTCGGCCGGCAGAGCCATGATCGCCTCCGATCCTGCCGAGATGCGGGCGAGGTGGGCGCCGGTCTCGGGCAGGACGCGCTCCATGAAGAAGCGTGCCGTGACGAGCTTGCGCTCCATGAACGCCGCGTGGCCGTTGGCGCCGGCCTTCAGCTTCTCCTGCGCCGTCTCGGCCATGCGCGCCCACATGTAGGCGAGCACGACGAGGCCTAGGAGGTGCATGTAGTCGGTGGAGCCGGCGCCGGCATTGTCGGGGTTCTTCATGCCGTTGGCGAGGAACCACATGGTCGCCTTCTGGAGATCGTCGGCGGCCTTCTTCAGTGGCCCGACGTAGGGCTTCATCGCCTCGTTCTCGGCGTGGCCAGCCACGTATTCGGCGATCTCCCGGAAGAAGGCCTGGATGGCGCGGCCGTTGTTGGCGGGCAGCTTGCGGCCGACCAGGTCGAGCGCCTGGATGCCGTTGGCGCCTTCGTAGATCATGGCGATGCGGGCGTCGCGGACGAACTGCTCCATACCCCACTCGGCGATGTAGCCGTGGCCGCCGTACATCTGCTGGGCCTGGACCGCGCTGTCGAAGCCCTTGTCGGTGAGCACGCCCTTGATGACGGGGGTCATCAGGCCGAGGAAGTCGTCGGCGACGGCGCGATCGGTCTCGTCGCCGGAGCGGTGGGCGACGTCGGACTTCAGGGCCGTCCACAGGATCAGCGCCCGGCCGGCCTCGTTGAGGGCGCGGATGGTCATCAGCGTGCGTCGGACGTCGGGGTGCACGATGATGGGGTCGGCGGCCTTGTCCGGGCTCTTCGGTCCGGTGAGGGAGCGGCCCTGGATGCGGTCGCGGGCGTAGGCGACGGCGTTCTGGTAGGCGACCTCGCCCTGGGACAGACCCTGGACGCCAACGCCGAGGCGGGCCTCGTTCATCATCGTGAACATGGCGCGGAGGCCCTTGTGCTCCTCGCCGATCAGCCAGCCGGAGGCGCCGTCGTAGTTCATGACGCAAGTGGAGTTGCCGTGGATGCCCATCTTCTCCTCCAGCGCACCGCAGGCGACCGCGTTGCGGGTGCCGGGATTGCCGTCGGCGTCGGGAATGAACTTCGGCACGACGAAGAGCGAGATGCCCTTCACCCCCTCCGGCGCGCCCTCGATGCGGGCGAGGACGAGGTGGACGATGTTCTCGGTCAGGTCGTGTTCGCCGGCGGAGATGAAGATCTTGGTGCCCGTGATGCGGTAGGAGCCGTCGCCCTGCGGCACCGCGCGGGTGCGCAGAAGGCCGAGGTCGGTGCCGCAATGCGGCTCGGTGAGGTTCATGGTGCCGGTCCAGGTTCCGGCGATCATCTTCGGCAGGTAAAGCGCCTTCAGCTCCGGCGTGCCGTGGTTGGCGAGCGCGGCGATCGCGCCTTGCGTCAGGCCGGGGTACATGCCCCAGGCCATGTTCGCCGACGAGACGAACTCGGACACGGCGGCGGCAAGAGTGTAGGGCAGCCCCTGACCGCCGAAGTCCGGATCCGCGGCGAGACCGACCCAGCCGGCGGCGGCATAGGTGTCGTAGGCGGCCTTGAAGCCGGTCGGCGTGCGGACGCTGCCATCGGGCGCCCGGACGCAGCCTTCGCGGTCGCCGACGCGGTTGAGCGGTTGGAGGACCTCCTCGGCGAACTTGCCGGCCTCGCCGAGGATCGCCTCCACCACATCCGGGGTCGCGTCGGCGAAGCCGGGCAAGTTGGCATGACGCTGCATGCCGAAGACGTCGTTCAGCAGAAAGAGCGTGTCTTCGACGGGGGCGCGATAGATGGGCATCGAGTTCTCCGGACGGTCGGCGCCGGGGCGTGTCGCCCATCAGCAAGGGATCCTTGCGTGCGGCACCTTACGTTTGCGTAAAGGTCAACTCGATATACGGGAGCCTGGGCAATCAGGCAAGGCGGTGACGTTGCGGCAGGCCCGCGATTTCATCGCTGGCCGGCGGCCTCCTTCTCCTTCAGCAGTCCCGAAACCACCGATGTCGTGCGCCGCAGTTCGGCGAGGGCCTGCTCGATGTCCTTCTTCTGCTGCTCCAGGACGGCGATCTGTTCGTTGAACTTGTTGAGAGCCACCTTCAGCTGGGTAACCTGCCCGTCACGCAGGTCGTAGAGATCGAGCATGTCCTTGATCTCGGTGAGCGAGAAGCCCACCCGCTTGCCCATCAGCACCAACTTGAGGCGTGCCCGATCACGGCGGGAATACAGCCGATTCAAGCCGTCTCGCTTGGGGTTGAGAAGCGCCTTGTCTTCGTAGAAGCGCAGCGTGCGCAAGGTGACGCCGAACTCGCGGGCGAGGTCGCCGATGGTGAACATCGTCGCCTTGGACGGGTCGCCATCGTCCACACCGAAATCATCGGCATTCATGGCCGTCGCGTCGAACCCGGCCTCGATATTCTGAATCACTGTCTCCACTCCACCTCAATCACGGCGTCCGGCGATCCCAACCCGGACCTTCCGCTTACGTCAACGCACCATGTCATCAGATTGCCTTCACGGCAACTGTCGCCCCGGCGGTTTCGGGATCAGGCCGATTTGCACCGCTTCGCTTACCGCTGATTCATCCACCTTAAGGAAGTGCTGACGAAGCGGCGCAATCTTAACCGCTGGTTAACCTTGAAACCGGAAATTCCATCAATAAGGCGTGGCTGGAGTCCGTCCGTGATTCCCGTTCCGCGCGGTGTGGTCGGCAAAGCGTGCCGCCCAACCAAAGGAGAATTCGCATGACGTCGCGAGATGGATCGCGTCAGGGCCGTTCGGATGCCGGGCATGGCGCGTCCCCGGACAGCCTGGAGCCGGAGATCCACGGAGCCGCAGGCACCGGGCAGGAGCCGATCGGCCGCATTCTCGCTTCCTTGGACAAACTCGGTGCGCGCATTCGAGCGCTGGCCGCCGAACCTGGCGCCGACGCGCCCGCCGGCTTGCCGGTGGGCACGCCGCAAACCCGCAGCGCACCGATCGACCAGCGCGCATCGACCACACTGGATCTGAAGCGGGCTGTGGAGGAGATCGCCCGCAAGCGGGACGCCATCGAACGCCGGCATGAAATGGACCCGCCGAGGGTCCGTGCCTCGGCGGAGCGCGCCGCCCACGTGCAGGGCCTCCTGGAGCGCGCGATCGAACGCCGTGCGCCACCGCCGCACGATCCCGACAGCGGCCTCAACGAGGTTCGACGCGAATTGGCGAGCCTGCGCCGGACCGTGGAGAGCGGCGGAAACCAGGACGGCGGTACGGGCGCTCTTCTGGGAGTTTCCAGCCGCCTGGACAAGATCACCGAGGCGGTCTCGGACCACCGTCTGGTCGAGCCGCTGCGCGACGAACTCGTCGCCCTCAAGCAGGCCGTCCTCTCGCTCGACACCCAGGAACCCGTGAGGGCCCTGGAAAAGACCTACGACGAACTCGTCAACCGGCTCGACGACCTTCGGGGCGCGGTCATGCGGCCGGAACAGCTGGCCGAAGTTCTGCAGCGGATGACGGAAGTCCGCTCCATGCTGGCGCTCGCCCCGACCGAGGCCCAACTGGTCGCGGTCTCGGACCGGATCGAGGACCTGTCCCGCCGGATGGACGTGATCGCCGACAAGGCCGACACGACCGCCATCGCCGACCTGGAACGCCACGTGGTGACGATCGCGCAGGCGATCAGTTCCCTCGACGCGACTCGGATCGTGGAGGTGGTCGACAGCCGCCTCGCCGATCTCGACGCGCAGATCGCCAGCCTTGCCAAACATATGTCCGACACCGAGCCGCTTGCCCGCGTCAGCGATGCGGTGGAGCGGCATGCGGGCGTCCTGTCGCAGATCGCGGAAGCGTCGGACCAGATCCCCCGCGTCGCCGTCGAACTGGAACGCCAGGCGGCCGGCTTCGAGAAGCTGGCCAAGTCGGTCGAGGCGATGCCGCGCCTGTCGAAGGATGTGGCGGCCGTCCGCGACGCCGTGATCAAGGATCTCGAACAGTCGAGCCGCGGCTACGAACTCCTCGTCCAGCGCCTCGACGAGATCAACACCCGGGTGCAGTCGTCGCCGGCCGGCCTGGACAGCGCCCTCCTCGGGGAGATCGGCGACCAGTTCGTGGAGATCCTGCGCCGCCTGGAGCGGCTGGAGGGTCCGCCTCAGGAGGCGATCGTCGCGGCGATCGAAGACCGGTTCGAGCGCCTGACCAGATCGGTCGAGGAGCGGCTGAAGGCGCCGGCTAAGGGTGCGCTCGGCGAACTCACCGGCGCGGTGGCGCGCATCGAGCAACACATCGCCTCGGATTCTGCCGCCGACCGCTTCGCGGCGCTGGAGGAACGAATCTCGGATATCGGGCGGATGCTCGTCGAGCGTCCGGCGTCGGCGCCCTCCGACCTTGCGGCGCTCGAGCGCGAGATCGCCCAGCTCGGAAGTCAGATCGACACGCTGTCCCGCCTTCCCGCGCTCGGCGGGGTGGAGGCGGAGATCCGGTCGCTGGCCAACCGGATCGACACGCTGTCGCGCCCGTCGGCGGATGCGGACATGCTGGACCAGCTCGTCCAGAAGCTCGGCGACGTGATGGATCGGCTGGACGGCCCCGGCCCGGAAATGATCGTGGTCGCCGACGCGCTGGAGCGGATCGAGCGGACACTCGCAGCCATCCCGACAGGCGAAGACATCGCCGAAGCGGCCGCGCGGGTCGCGACGATCACCTACACGGAGATGGATGGGCGCGAAGCGGTGTCCGCCATCGCCCAGGTGCAGCGCGAACTCGATGCCCTGCAATCGGACATTCGCAACGCATCCAAGCGCGATCGAGATCTCCTTGTTTCGATCAGCACGACGCTGGAGCGCCTGGTCGACTCGCGGCCGGCAGATCCGCGACCCGTCGTTTCGGCTCCGGAGCCCGAGCTCGACATCGTCTCGCGCATGGCGCGGAGCACCGCCGCCGTCCCGCCGACGCCGGTGGCGCCCGCCGTTCACGCCCCGGCAGATGCGCCCGCGGCGAAGGCAGACCATTCGCGCGTGGCGGACGATGCCCACGCGGGAGACGACCTTCCGCCGTGGACCGAGGCCTTGGCCGACGTTTCGCCCCGTCTGCGCCCGACCGCGAAGCCGGCCGAGCCGGCCCCCGAGGTCATGATCGATCCGATCTCCGAGATCGCGGCCCGTTTGCGCATGCCGATGGAAGCGCCGACGGTTCCGAATCCTGAGCCGAAGCTCGGTCCGGCGGCCGCGCTTTCCACCGACGGTCCGGCCGACGACACGCCGGCGCTGGACCTGATCGACGACCAACCCCTGGAACCCGGCTCCGGCAAGCCGACCTTCGGGGCTCGTGCACCCGTTTCGTCCTTCCCCGACCCGGACGACCTTGCGGAACCGGCAATCAAGGGCGAGCCGTCGAAAGCCGATTTCATCGCGGCCGCCCGACGCGCAGCCCAGGCGGTATCGGCGGAGATGCCCGCGGCCAAGCCGAAGAAGTCGGAGAAGACCAGGCGATCGGAGAAGCGGTCGGATTCGGTCGTGCCGGCCGATTCGTCGGAGCGGGGCGGGAAGAAGTCGCTGTTCTCGGGGATCTTTGGTCCCAACAAGCGCAAGCTGATGGCCGCAGCCGCCGTCGTGGTGATGGTGGGTGCCGCCGCGGGCGCGATAGCGATCATCGGCCCGCAGCCGCTGACCGACATGGCGTCCGCGCTGTGGAGCGAGGAATCCACCCCCGCCGAGGCGCTGCCGCCGGAGATGGAAGTCGCAGCCGTGGGCGACGGAGAGATCGTCGACGTCGATCCGACCGCCGCGGCCACGGAAACGACGGCCTCGACGCCGAAACCGGCCGAACCGGTCGTCGCGGCTGCGCCGCCCGCTGCGGCGGTGTTGCCGCCGGTTGCGGAGACGATCCCGCCCGCCGCCCTGCCGGACGCCAAGTCGATGACGGCCGAACCGCTCGGGCCGGCGTCCAGCTTCTCGCCTCCGATGGCTGCAGAGCCGGCCTCGCCGGCTGCTGAAACGGAAACCGCTGTTCTCGCTCCGGATGCAGCGCCTTCCGCACCGGAGTCCCCGCCTGCGCCGCTCACCCTCTCGATCCCGACGCCGCCGGAGGCGATCGGTCCGCTGGCCCTCCGCCAGGCGGCGAGCGAGGGCAACGCCGTGGCGCAGTTCGAGATCGCGGCGCGCCTCACCGAAGGGCGCGGCGTCGACCAGGATCTTGCTCAGGCTGCGATCTGGTATGAACTCGCGGCGCAGAACGGGCTGGCCGCGGCGCAGTACCGGCTCGGCAGCTTCTATGAGAAGGGTCAGGGTCTTCCGCGCGATCTCAAAGCCGCCGCACGCTGGTACCAGGCGGCCGCCGACCAGGGCAACGTCAAGGCGATGCACAACATCGCGGTGCTGAACGCGGAGGGCGGTCTCGGCGCGCCGGACTACGCCAAGGCCGCGGACTGGTTCGAGAAGGCCGCCAACTACGGGCTGCGGGACAGCCAGTACAATCTCGGCATCCTCTATGCCCGGGGGCTCGGCGTCTCGCGCGATCTGACCGCGTCTTACAAGTGGTTCGCGCTCGCCGCCCAGGCCGGCGATCCCGATGCGGCCAAGAAGCGCGACGACGTCGCGCAGACGCTGGAGAAGGACGTGCTGGCGCGGGCTCGGCTGGCGGTCGAGACCTGGTCGCCGAAGATCGAGGATCCGGCCGCGAACTCGGTGGATACCGGCAATCCCGCCTGGGTGGACGGACCGGACAAGACCGCTTCGCTTGGGGTGGCCCTGTCGCCGATCCTGCAGGCACAGATGGTGCTCGGCAAGCTCGGCTACGACGTCGGCCCTGCCGACGGCAAGATGGGTGCGCGGACCCGCGAGGCGATCATGGCCTTTCAGCGCAAGAACGGCCTTGCGCCGACCGGCGAGGCGGATGCCGCGCTTCTCTTGGCTCTCGGGCAAGCCCGCCTCTGACGAACGGGGAAGCGGCGGCCGTCAGCCGCCGCTCACCGCCGTCAGCACGAAGACGTCCGAACCGGGCGGCAGACGACTTGCGAGGGTGAGGCGCTCGCCATCCATGAAGACGTTGATGTGACGTCTGATCGCCGGCCGGGTGTCGCACAGCCGATCGCGCATGCCCGGCCAGAGCTCATCCAGCCGGTCGAAGAGCTCCGAGACCGTGGCGGCGTGCACCTCCAGCCGCCTTGGCGCATCGGGAAAAAGGTTGGCGAAGGCGGGCGGCAGGCGCACGTGGACGGGCGCGCTGTCCGGCTCGACGTGTGCCTGCGACATCTCCCCCGCTCCTTCAGCTGCGCAGAACAAGAGTCTCCACCGACAGGATCGGTGGGAGATGCTCGGCGATCGGTTTCCAGGAGCCGCCTTCGTCGCGGCTGCCGTAGAGCTCGCCGGTGCTGGTGCCGAAGTAGACGCCGGCGGGGTCGAGGCTGTCCGTCGCCATGGCCTGCCGGAGCACGCCGAAGTAGGCGTTCTCCTGGGGCAGGCCAGCGCGGCTGTCCTTCCAGGTGTTGCCACTGTCGCCAGTGCACCAGACCGCTGCCTTGGCATCGGGCACGAAGCGCCCCTTGATGTCGCCGTTGAGCGGAAGCAGGTAGAGGCGGTCGGGATCGCGCGGATGGACCGCGGCAGGGAAGCCAAAGGTGGACGGCAGCCCCTCCTCGATGCTCTCCCAGGACTGGCCGCCGTCGTCGGAACGGTACATGCCGCAGTGGTTCTGCTGGTAGAGGCGGTTCGGCTTTCCGGGCGCCATCACGAGGCAATGCACGCACTGGCCGTATTCGGGGTAATTCTGCCCTTCCGGCATGAAGTCGGCGCGGGTGCCGCGGTTGCGGGGCTGCCACGTACGGCCGCCGTCGGCGGTATGGAATACGCCGGCCGTGGAGATGGCGACCCAGATCTGGTTCTCGTCGCTCGGGTGAAGCACGAGCGAGTGGAGGATGAGCCCACCGGCGCCCGGCTGCCACTCCGGGCGGCTCGGGTGGTCACGCAGGCCGGAGATGTGGGTGAAGCTCGCGCCGCCGTCATCGCTGACGAACAACCCGGCGGGCTCGACGCCGGCATAGACGCGGTTGCCCTTGGGGGCAAGGCTCCAGACCGATTTGACGGGCGTCTCGCCCTCGGCGTAGCCGATGCCCTCGCTGGAGTGGGTCCAGGTGGCGCCGAGGTCGGTGGACTTCCAGACGGCGGGGCCGAACCATTCGTTGCCCCCTGCCCCGTAGATCGTGCCCGTGGCGGGATCGCCGACCACGTGGTTCATCGGCCACATGTCGCAGAAAGGGCCGCGGATCGACCAGTCGTCGCGGCTCTCGTCAGCGTCGAAGATGAAGGCGCCCTTGCGGGTGCCGACCAGCAGATGAACCTTCCCGGACATGTCCCAACCTCCCGATCCCCCTCGCAGGATCGAGACTAAGCCCGGTTGGCCCGTCCTTCCAAATTCCCGCGATCCGATGGAAGACGCGCGGGACCCGCGCATCCCGACAGTCAGGCGTCGGGAATTGCATTTTCCAGTTCGGCGAGCCAGGCAGTCGCCACGCTGTCGGACGGGGCGCGCCAGTCGCCGCGCGGAGAAAGGCTTCCGCCCGAGGAGACCTTGGGTCCGTTGGGGATGGCGGAACGCTTGAACTGGCTGATCTGGAAAAAGCGGAAAAGGAAGACCTTCAGCCAGCGCTTGATCTCGGCGAGGTCGTATTCGTTGCGCTTGTCGTCCGGGAACTCGAAGGGCCAGGAGCCTGCATCCCGGTCGCGCCAGGCGTGCCAGGCGAGGAAGGCGACCTTGGAGGGCGCCATGCCGTAGCGGAGGATGTGGAAGAGGAAGAAGTCGTGCAGTTCGTAGGGTCCGATGCGCGACTGGGTGCTCTGGATGTTGCCGTCGGCGTCCGCAGGGACGAGTTCGGGCGATATCTCGGTGTCGAGAATGGCCGTGAGCGTTCGCGATACGTCATCGTCGAACTGGCCGGTGCGCACGGACCAGCGGATCAGGTACTGGATCAGCGTCTTCGGCACGCCCGTGTTGACGGCGTAGTGGCTCATCTGGTCGCCGACGCCGTAGGTGCACCAGCCGAGCGCCATCTCGGAGAGATCGCCGGTGCCGATGACGAAGCCGCTACGCTGGTTGGCGAGGCGGAACAGGTAATCGGTACGCAGGCCCGCCTGGACGTTCTCGAACGTGACGTCGTAGACCGGCTCCCCGGCCGAGAAGGGGTGGCCCATGTCCGCCAGCATCTGGCGGGCGGCGGGCCGGATGTCGATCTCGTCGGCGGTGATGCCGAGCGCCCGCATCAGCGCCCAGGCGTTGGACTTGGTGGTATCCCCCGTGGCGAAGCCCGGCAGGGTGAAGCCGAGGATCGCGCTCCGCGGCAGGCCCATGCGGTCGCAGGCCTTAGCGGCGACGATCAGGGCGTGGGTGGAATCCAGGCCGCCGGAGATGCCTATCACCATGGTCTTGCCGGCGGTGGAGCGGAACCGCTTGATCAGCGCCTCGACCTGGATGTTGAACGCTTCGTAGCAGTCGAGGTCCAGGTGCTCGCGCGAGGCGGGGACGTAGGGGAAGCGCCGAACCCGGCGGAGCAAGCCAACGTCGTCGAGCGCGGGCTGGTGCTGGAAGGAGACGGTGCGGAAGCGGGTCTCCGGGTGACCGTTCAAGGCGGCGGCGTCGTTGAAGGTGGGGGTGCGCATCCGCTCCTGGCGCAGGCGACCGACATCGACGTCGGCGGCGACGAACTGCGGCTTCTCCGGGAAGCGCTCGGACGCGGCGAGCGCCTCTCCGAGTTCGTGGATCATGCCCTGGCCGTCCCAGGAGAGGTCGGTGGAGCTCTCGCCGCCGCCGGCGGCTGAATAGACGTAGGCGGCGGCGCAGCGGGACGACTGGGACGCAGACAGCAGCGCGCGGTCGACGGCCTTGCCCACGGTGATGTTGGAGGCGGAGAGGTTGCAGAGGATCAGGGCGCCGGCCAGCGCGCCGAGGGTGGAGGGCGGCGTCGGGGCCCAGTAGTCCTCGCAGATCTCAACGTGGAAGATGAAGTCGGCGAGGTCGGCGGCGGCAAACAGGAGGTCCGTGCCGAAGGGCGCGGTCTGCCCGGCGACGGTGACCTCCAGCCCGGAGAGTCCGGCGCCGGAGGCGAACCAGCGCTTCTCGTAGTACTCGCGGTAATTCGGCAGGAAGGTCTTCGGCACCACGCCGAGGATGCGGCCACGCGCGATCGCCAGGGCACAGTTGTAGAGCCGGCCCTGGCGGCGGACCGGGGCGCCGACGAGGAGCACGGTCGCCAGGCCGCGGCTCGCATCGACGATGGCGGCGATTCCGGCCTCCACGGCCTCGAGGAGCGCGTCCTGCAGGTGCAGGTCGTCGATCGCATAGGACGAGATGCCGAGTTCCGGAAAGACCGCGAGGTCGACACGCGCGGCATCCACCTCGCGGGCGAGCGCGATGGTCTCCGCGGCATTGGCGGCGGGATCGGCGGTGGCGACGGCGGGCGTGCAGGCGGCCACGCGCACGAACCCGTGGCGGTGGATCGAGCGAAACTCTGCGGACTTGCCGGAGCCGGCCATCGCGGAAACCTCTGTCAAGACAGCATCTCCCTCAGCAGTCCGAGACCCGTCCGGACGCAGGCGATGCGGATCGCCCCGCGGCCGACATCGCCGAAGTGGGCTTCCAGGTGCCGGGTCGGGCGCCCCCTGCGGGCCGAGGCGAAGTGCACCAGGCCCGGCTCGTCGCCCGGGCCCGCCGGACCGGCGAAACCGGTCACCGACAGGCTGATGTCGGCTGGGGAATGGGCCAGGGCGCCCTCGGCGAGCGCAACGGCGACTGCGCGGGACACGGCCCCCTCCTTCTCCAGCATCTCCATGGGCACGCCGAGCATCTGGTGCTTGGCATCCTCGGTATACACCACAAAACCCCTTTCGAAGGCGTGTGAGCAACCCTCCACGTCGGTGAGGAGAGAGGCGATCAGCCCGCCGGTGCAGCTTTCGGCCGTGGTGATCTTCAGATCGCGCTCGCAGGCTTGCTTCAGAACCCGCTGGATGGCGGCTTCGACATCGTCGGGCAGCACGTCGGAAAGGGTTTCGGTCACGCTGAGGTCCTTCGTTCCGGAACAGCCCCCTGGAGACGAACAACCGGGATCGTGATCCGGTTCGCGGCCCTAGAGCCGCGGAGCGACACTTCTATGCCTCAGTCTCGAATAAAATGCTCCGGGCAGGACCGAATATCCGGCTCCGCAATACTTGGTCCATATCTTTCGAGCCATCCTCCGAGCCGGGAGCGGCGTCCGTTTCGGCCGGCATCCATCTTTTCCGAACGACCCTGCCGGGTCATGCCCACCATTTGCGGAGCGTACGTGGAACTCTACCTGCCCATCGCGGAACTGCCGATGAACGTGTTCATGCTGCTCGGCATGGGTGCGGCGGTGGGGTTCCTGTCGGGCATGTTCGGCGTGGGCGGCGGCTTTCTCCTGACTCCGCTTCTGATCTTCTCGGGAATTCCGCCCGCCGTGGCCGTCGCCACGGTGTCGAGCCAGATCGTCGCCTCGTCGGCTTCGGGAACCCTGGCCTATATCCGCAAGAAGACGATCGACGTGAAGCTTGGCGGGTTCCTGCTCGTCTCCGGCATGATCGGATCCGGCATCGGTGTGTGGGTCTTCGGCCTGCTGCGAGCCGTCGGGCAACTCGACCTCGTCATCGCGCTCTCCTACGTGACCTTTCTTTCCACCGTCGGTGCCTTGATGCTGACCGAGGCGCTTCGCGCCATCGCGGCGCAGCGGGCCGGCAAGCCGCTGCCGGTCGGGCGGCCCGCCGCACGCGGATGGATGCAGCGGCTGCCGCTGCGCGTGCGCTTTCCCCGGTCGAAGCTGGCGATCTCCGCAATTCCGGTCGTTGTACTCGGCGTCGCGATCGGGTTTCTCGGCGCCCTGCTCGGCATCGGCGGCGGGTTCATCATGGTTCCGGCGCTCATCTACATCCTCAAGGTGCCGACCTCGATCGTCATCGGCACCACGCTGATGCAGACGCTCGGCACCATGGCCTTCGCAACGATCATGCAGGCGTCCACCAACCAGACCGTGGACGCGGTGCTCGGGCTCTGCCTGATGGTCGGCGGCGTGATCGGTGCGCAGTTCGGCGCCCAGGTCGGGCAGCGGCTGCGCGGCGAGACACTGCGCGCGCTGCTCGGGCTGCTCGTGCTGTCCGTGGGTGTGCGGTTCGCGGTCGATCTCGTGGTGATGCCGAAGGAGCTCTACTCGATCACGCACTCCTCGGGGGCGGGGCTATGAAGCGCCTCATCGCCGCCCTGATCGCCGCAGGCGCCTGCCTGGCGTCGCCTTCCGCCCGAAGCGAGCAACTCGTCACCGCGCTTTCCCACGATGCCGTGTCGATCACGTCGAACTTCACCGGCTCGCAGGTGGTGATCTTCGGCACCATCGAGCGTGACGCACAGACGGTGGCCCGCTCGTCGAATTACGAGGTGGTGGTGGCGCTGTCCGGCCCGCTCACGACACTGGTGACGCGGCGCAAGGACCGAACCGTGGGGCTCTGGATCAACCGGGACTCCGAACGGATCGGGCGGGTGCCGTCTTTCCTTTCGGTGCACTCGACCAACGACCTGGAGGCAATCGCCGCCCCCAGCCTTCGCGCGCAGCTCGGCATCGGGCTGGACATGTTGCCGATCAACGCAACGACGTCCAAGACGCCTCCGGTCCGCACCGATTTCGAGGACGCGTTCCTGCGCCTGATGCAGGAGTCGCGGCTCTACAAGCAGGAGGAAGGGTCGGTCGAGTTCCTGAGCGCGCAGCTGTTCCGCGTTCCGGTGGTGCTGCCGGCCAACGTGCCGGTCGGGACCTACACGGCCACGGTGTTCCTGTTCCGTGACGGCGCGATGCTCTCCACCACGTCCGAGGAGATGATCATCGAGAAGGTGGGGTTCGAGCAGTTGATGACGCTCTACGCCCACCAGCACGGACTGATCTACGGCATCGGCACCGTGCTGATCGCCTGCCTGACGGGATGGCTGGCCGGCATCATCTTCCGCCGCGACTAGTCCGGCACCAGCATCGGTCCGCGGACGGGATACACGCGCTGGTCGCCGATCATCCACGCGATCATGCGGACGCGATCGAACATGCCGCGATAGGCATCGTCCAGCACGTTGAGCCCGCCGGTGTAGGCGCCGAAGGCTGGCAGGATGCAACGGGCGCCGTCGCTGACGAAAGCGCGGCGGCGGAGGGCGCGACCCCGTACGCCCACGCGCGCGCAGGGGTGCAGGTGGCCGGCAATCTCGCCGGTCTGGCGACCGCGGCCGGGTTCGTGCCGGAATACCAGCGGGCCGATGGCGACGATGTCGACGGACTGGCCACCGAGGCCTTCGGGCGGTTCGGGGTCGTGGTTGCCGGTGATCCAGAGCCAGTCCACCGCGGCGGTCAGGGCGCGTATGCGGTTTCGCTCGCCTTCCATCAGACGGCCGTCGGCGGCGCGGTCGTGAAAGCTGTCGCCGAGCGCGATGACCCGCTTGGGAGATAAACGACGGACGACCTCCTCGAGCGCACCGAGTGTGGTCCGGGTATCATAGGGCGGCAGGAAGCGGCCGCGCATGCCCTGCGATGTGCCCTTCTCGAAGTGGAGGTCGGCGACCACGAGGAGTTCCTCCTCGGGCCAATGCAGCGCGCCCGACCAGTCCAGCCGGACGGCGGCGCCGGAAAGATGGATCAGACCGTCACGGGTGAGCACAGGGGGTTCCGGATCCGGAGAAGCGAGAGCGGTCATGATAGCAGACGCGCCCGGCCGCTGCGTCGTCGTGACAGCCATCCCGTCCGGCTGGGAAGAAATCCCTTCCCGCTTCGTTCCAGAGCCATCCCGCCCTCATTGCATCGCATCTGCGATCAGGTCGTCGGCGGCCTCGCGCAGGAGTTCCTCCTCGCCCTCGCCGCCCGCGACCCGTTCACGCCCGATCTCCAGCATCACCGGAACGGCGAGCGGGGAGATCACGTCGAGCCTCTTGTGCACGATATGTCCGCTGATTCGCGACAGCATCTGCGACAGGCGGGCGATATCGAGCAGGCCTCCGGCGGCGTCGGCCCAGGTGGCCCGCATCAGGATGTGGTCGGGTTCGTGGGTGCGCAGGACGTCGTATATCAGGTCGGTGGAGACGGTGACCTGGCGGCCCGACTTCTCCTCGCCGGGGTGTTTCTTCTCCACCAGGCCGGAGATGAGGGCGCAGGCGCGGAAGGTGCGCTTCAAGAGGTAGCTGTCGGCCATCCAGGCATCGAGGTCGTCGCCGAGCATGTCCTCGTCGAAGAGCTGGTGGACGCTGGGGCGCTTCACGGCAAAGAGGTGGCCGAGGTCCTCCAGCCCCCAGACGGCGACACAGTAGTCGGTCGCCACGAAGCCGATCGGCTTGGCTCCCATGCGGTCGAGGCGGCGGGTGAGGAGCATGCCGAGCGTCTGATGCGCGAGCCGACCCTCGAAGGGATAGGCGACCATGTAGAAGCGGTTGCCACGCGGGAAGGTCTCCACCAGCAGTTCGTCGAACTTCGGCAGGACGGATTTCAACTGCTGGATCTCCAGCCACTCGGCGACCTGGGTCGGCAGGCGCTTCCAGGTCTCCGGGTCGCCCAACATCCGGCGGACGCCCTCGGCGAGGAAGGTGGAGAGGGGGAACTTGCCGCCGGCGTAGATGGGGATCTTGGCCTCGGTGTCGCGGGAGCGGGAGACGATCACCTCGTTCTCGCGGATGCCCTCGTAGCGCAGCACCTCGCCGGCGAAGAGGAAGGTGTCGCCGGGCGCCATGGTCTCGCAGAAGTACTCCTCGATCTCGCCGAGGATGCGGCCGCCCATCACCGGACCGGTGCCGCGGACCTTGCCGCCAAGGCGCACCTTCATCAGCGGCGCCTCGATGATGGTACCGACATTCAGCCGGTACTGCTGGGCGAAGCGAGGATGGGTCAGCCGCCAGGTGCCGTCGGCGGTGAGGCGGATCTTGGCGTAGCGCTCGTAGGAGCGCAGCGCGTAGCCGCCGGTCGCCACGAAGTCGACGACGCGCTCGAAGGTCTCCCAGTCGAGCCCGCGGTAGGGATAGGCCGAGACGATCTCGGCGTGGAAGTCGAGCGGGCGGAACGGCCCGGAGACGGCGCGGCCGAGGACGTGCTGGGCGAGGACGTCGAGGGCGCCGTCGCGGATCGGCGGCGTGTCCTGCGCGCCGAGGTAGTTGGCGTCGAGGGCGGCCTTGCACTCCATCACCTCGAAGCGGTTGGCCGGGACCAGCACGGCGCGGGACGGCTCGTCCATACGGTGGTTGGCGCGGCCGATGCGCTGGGCGAGGCGGCTGGCGCCTTTCGGCGCGCCGACGTGGACGACGAGGTCGACGTCGCCCCAGTCGATGCCGAGGTCGAGCGTCGAGGTCGCGACAACCGCCCGCAGGGAGCCGGCCGCCATCGCGGCTTCCACCTTGCGGCGGCGGGAAGCGTCGAGCGAGCCGTGGTGGAGGGCAATCGGCAGCGCGTCGTCGTTATGGTTCCAGAGCTCGGCGAACAGCATCTCCGCCTGGGAGCGCGTGTTGACGAAGATCAGCGTCATCCGGTGGGCGGCAATCTCCTTCATCACCTCACCGATCGCGTAGCGGGCGGAATGGCCGGCCCAAGGAACGCGTTCTTCGGTGTCGAGGATGCGGATCTCGGGCCGCGCTCCGCCCGCCACGGTGACGAGGTCGGCCAGCGCAGGGGGCTCGCCCGGCCTCTGCGGCACCAGCCAGCCGCGCAGGTCGTCAGGCTCGGCGACGGTGGCCGACAGGCCGACCGTGCGGATGGCCGGAGCGATCGACCGCAGGCGAGCGAGGCCGAGCGCGAGCAGATCGCCGCGCTTGGAGGTGACGAGCGCGTGGAGTTCGTCGAGCACGACGGTCTTCAGGTCCTCGAAGAAGGTCGAGGCATCATCGGCCGCAATCAGCAGCGCGAGCTGCTCCGGCGTCGTCAGGAGGATGTCCGGCGGGGCGAGCTTCTGGCGCTGGCGCTTGTGGCTCGGCGTGTCGCCGGTGCGGGTCTCCACCGTGATGGCGAGACCCATCTCGCTGATCGGCTTCTCAAGGTTCCGCTCGATGTCGACGGCCAGCGCCTTCAGGGGCGAGATGTAGAGGGTGTGGATGCCGCGGCGGCGGGTGCCTGGCTTGTGGCGGCCACGGGCGGCGATCTCGACCAGAGACGGCAGAAAGCCGGCCAGCGTCTTGCCGGCGCCGGTGGGTGCGATGAGGAGCACGGACCGGCGTTCGCCAGCCTTCTCCAGCAGCGCGACTTGATGCGGCCGCGGGGTCCAGCCACGGGCAGCGAACCAGTCGGCAAAGCGCGGAGGGAGAAGGTCGGTGGGCGCGGAGGTCACGAGGGCGGACGATAGTGGAGAACGAATAGGGAATCCATCTCCACGTCGCCGGTACCGCCCGACCATACTCCCCGAGTCGTCACACGCCCTTGCGGTAGCGGACGCGGGCGGAGTGCTCGATGGCGGCGACGGCGAGCTTGGGGAGCTCGAAGCGATCCTCCAGCATCTGCAGGAACACGAGTTCCTCCTGCTTGACCAGGAGGTCGGCGGCCGCGACCTCGACGGCGAGCGCGTAGGCGGTCTCGTGCAGGCGTTGCGGCAGGCTCTCGGCAACCAGGTCGAGGATGCGGTCGAGGCCGTCGGGCTCGGCCAGCCGCGCGGCGGCAGTTTCGGCGATGCGACCGACGTCGCCTTCGAAATCGTTGAACACGGGCATCAGGCTGACGAGATGGCCAAGCTGCTCCATTTCCCGTTCTGTCATGGTGTGGTCGGCGGCGGACGTCACCACCATGACCCAGATCAGCGCTTCGTGCTTGGACAGCTTCGTCATCATCCCCTCGCAATTCTTGCCGGGCCCCATGTGGGGCGGATGCGACCTAACCACAAGCGCGGAATGCGCTCAAATCCGCTCTGAACCCGCATTGACGGGAACGGATGCGGTCCATACTTTCCGCCGTCCGCCCGACCGGGCGGTTTCCTTCTCGAGGCAACCGATGACCACCTCCGCCGACCCCGCCACGCTTCACGATCCCGCGCTTCTCGCCGCGGCCGGCCGCTCCAAGGCCTGGCCCTTCGAGGAAGCCAAGAAGATCGTGGACAGGTTGGCGAAACGGGGACATCCGGAACGCGGGGTGATCTTCGAGACGGGATACGGACCGTCCGGGCTGCCGCATATCGGCACCTTCGGCGAAGTGGCGCGCACGACCATGGTGCGGCACGCCTTCCGCATCCTCACCGAGGACAAGATCGCCACACGGCTGATCTGCTTCTCCGACGACATGGACGGCATGCGCAAGGTGCCGGAGAACGTGCCGAATCCCGACCTGCTCCGGCCGCATCTGGGCAAGCCGCTGACGCGCGTGCCGAACCCCTTCTCCAACGAGTGGCCGAGCTTCGGGCACAACAACAACGCCAAACTGCGCAGCTTCCTCGACACCTTCGGCTTCGACTACGAGTTCATGTCGGCGACCGAGGTCTACGCCGCCGGCGTGCTCGACGAGAAGCTGCTGGAGATGCTGAAGCACTACGACGAGGTCATGGCGATCATGCTGCCGACGCTGCGCGAGGAGCGGCGGAAGACCTACTCGCCGTTCCTGCCGGTGCACCCGAAGACCGGCGTCGTCATGCAGGTGCCGGTCGAAGATCGCAACGTCGCCGCGGGAACCATCGTCTGGACCGACCCGGACACCGGTGAGCGGTTCGAGACGCCGGTCACCGGCGGACACGCCAAGGCGCAGTGGAAGCCGGACTGGGCGCTTCGGTGGGCCGCGCTCGGCGTGGACTACGAGATGAGCGGCAAGGACCACATCGACAACGTGAAGACGTCGTCGAAGATCTGCCGGGTGCTCGGCGGCGTGCCGCCGGAGGGATTCAACTACGAGCTCTTCCTGGACGAGAACGGGGAGAAGATCTCCAAGTCCAAGGGCAACGGCCTGACCATCGACGAGTGGCTGACCTACGCCTCGCCGGACAGCCTGGCGCTCTACATGTTCCAGAAGCCGAAGACGGCCAAGAAGCTGTTCTTCGACGTCATCCCGCGGGCGGTGGACGAGTATTTCACCTTCCTGGAGAAATACCCGGAGCAGGACGCGGACACCAAGCTGCAGAACCCGGTCTGGCACATCCATTCCGGCAATCCACCGGTGACGCCGGTGCCGATCAGCTTCTCGATGCTGCTGAATCTCGTTTCGGCGAGCCACGCGCACGACAAGGCGACGCTGTGGGCCTACATTTCGCGGCACCAGCCCGGGATCTCCGCGGCCACCCATCCCAAGCTCGACGAGCTCGCGGGCTACGCGATCCGCTTCTACGAGGACCGGGTCGCGCCGACCAAGCAGTTCCGGGCTCCGGACGAGGTGGAGCGGGCGGCGCTGGCGGCTTTGCGGGACGCGCTCACCGGCCTCCCGGCCGACGCGTCGGCAGAAACCGTGCAGGACGCAGTGCTGTCGGTGGCACGCAAGTTCGAGCGTTACCAGGATCCGTCGAAGAAGAGCCCGGACGGCGGCCCCGGCGTCAGCCTGGAATGGTTCTCGGCGCTCTACCAGATCCTGCTCGGCCAGGATAAGGGGCCGCGGTTCGGATCCTTCGCGGCGCTCTACGGCCTGAAGGAAACGGCGGCGATGATCGACGACGCGCTTGCGGGTCGACTGAAGGTCTGAAAGGCGTTCAGCCGGCGATGACGCCCAGCGGGGCCGGACCGAAGCGGCCCCGGCGCTGGTCCTTGGCGGCCGCATGGAGGGGCGACAGCACCTTGTCCTCGTGGGTGGGGTCGGCCCAGCCCATCTCCACCAGCCATTTGGCCAGATCGCGCGGGCCCACGGCGCAATGTGCCGTGGGATTTCGTGGATCGGTGGTGTCGACCATGCTGCATTCCAGGGAGCGTCCCCCGATCAGGCGCGCCAGCTCGGCACGGGCCTTGGCGCCGCACTTCCATTCGACCCCGGCAGTGTCCCTGCAGGTCTCGTCGAAAGCCGGCGTTCGGATGCCGGCGATGGAAACCACGATCGCCTCGCCTTTGCGAACGACCCTGAAGTGGCCGGCGTCGAGCACGACGATGCGGCGGAAGACGTCGGTGGGTTTCGGCCGGTCGAGAGTCTCGATCTTGGGCGGCGCGATACGCTTGAGCGGGCCGTCGACAGCTGGTCCTGGCGTCACTCCCGGCGGGGTGACGTCGCGGGCCTTCGCCGCGACGGTGTCGACGAGAGCGGCCACGGCCTGCGTTCCCCCGGTGGGGACGAGGTCGGCGCCGGCCGCCGAAGCATCCGCCGCGATCTCGTCTGTGGGGGAGAGAGTGGATCGAAAACCGTCGTCAGGGGTGCCGTAGGCCAGGAAGAGCCATGCGCCGCAGATCGCAGTGATCAACGGACCGCCCAGGAGGGGCATCGACCACGTCGACCAGAATCCCCTTCGCTTGCGTGCATGCGCCCCGACCAAGACGTCCGCCTCCTCGCATTTCTCACTGGCTGGCCCATAGGATCCGCGCCAGGAACACCGACCCTTTGACAGGGAGCCGGATGGTTCCGGTCCCGTCCAGGCGCGTCAGATCCAGGTCCGCCCGTCCGCGCGCCTTCACCTGCAACACGCTCGCCTCCCCGTCCGTTCCCACGGCGAGAACGCGGTCGCCGGGACCGATCTCGGCGTCGGGCGATACGATCAACGTGCCACCCGCCCTGTAGAGCCCGCCGACCGCCGACGCAGGAACGGCGACCATGAAGAGGGCGACACCGGGCTGGGCCGGGAACCATCCGCCGGACTCTTCACCTCCGGTTTCGTCGTCCCGAGGCACGGTCTCCTCGGCAAAGCCCCCCGCTGGCTGGACCGCCCGCCGAACAACGGGGGCGGAGAGACGCCGAACGGCATGTCCTTTCTGTTCGAGCCCGAGGCCGAGATAGAATTCGACCACGTTGGTGCCCGTCGCATCGAGAATCTTAGCGAGCGATTCGGTCGATGGCCAGCGGAGACGTCCGTCGTTCGCCACACGCTTGGACTTGTTGAAGGTCGTAGGATCGAGGCCAGCCCGCCGCGCCAGCCCGGAGACGGACAGTCCGTTCCGGGCAGCCAGCGAATCGATCAATCCCCAGATTCGGTCATGGGAGAGCATAGGCGCGCGGTCCAGCATCGAAAGTCTCGCAGCCGCGGCTTGTTTCCCCGCGCCGGGAGGGATAATCGGCAGGGCGGCCCTGCCCATCCGGCTGGCCGCCCCGTTTACGCCAGAACTCTGGAGATCCGCCGCCGTGAGCCGGTTCATCTACAAGATCGTGCCGCGCGGCCTCTGGGCCGAAGCCGAGCGGGCGGGCGCCTTCTCGGGAGCGCCGGTGGACCACAGCGACGGGTATATCCATCTTTCCGACGCAACCCAAGTCGTCGAGACGGCCTCCCGACATTTTACCGGGGCGGCCGACCTCCTGCTGGTGAGCGTCGACGCCGGGGCGCTGGGCGATGCGCTCCGGTGGGAGCCGTCGCGCGGGGGCCAGTTGTTTCCTCATCTCTACGGACCCCTTCCCTTGTCAGCGGTCACGGCTGTGGTGCCGCTGCCGCTCGGCGCGGATGGCCGACACCTGTTCCCGACAGACCTCGGCGGAGCGGGCACATGACCCTAGCGACCCTCGCCTCCGGCCTGCTGCGCCGGTTCGATCCGGAGACCGCGCACGGCTTGGCCATCAAAGCCTTGAAGTACGGGGTTGTTCCCGCTCCGCTTCCGGTCAGGGACACGCGCCTCCAGGTCCGCTTCTTCGATCTGACACTGGCCAATCCCCTCGGCATGGCCGCGGGCTTCGACAAGAACGCCGAGGTGCCGGACGCCCTCATAGCGATGGGGTTCGGCTTCGCGGAGGTCGGCACGCTCACGCCGCGGCCGCAATCGGGCAATCCGAAGCCGCGCATCTTCCGGCTTCCCGAGGCGAAGGGCGTGATCAACCGGCTGGGGTTCAACAACGAAGGGCACCAGAGCGCGCTGGCACGCCTTTCGGCGCGCAGCGGCAACGGCGTGGTTGGGGTCAACGTCGGGGCCAACAAGGACAGCCAGGACCGGGCGGGCGACTATGTGGCCGGCGTGAGCCTGTTCGCGCGGTTCGCCTCCTACTTCACCGCCAACGTGTCGTCGCCGAACACGCCGGGCCTGCGCGATCTGCAGGCGCGCGAGGCGCTCGACGACCTGCTCGGCCGGGTGGTCGGGGCGCGGGACGACACGATCGATGCGGCGGGGCGGCGGGTGCCGGTGCTTCTGAAGATCGCTCCCGATGTCACCGAGGAAGGGCTCGACGACATCGCCGATGTGGCGATCCGGCGAGGGATCGACGGGCTGATCGTGTCCAACACCACCGTGTCGCGGGCCGGGCTCACCCATCCGCTGGCGGGAGAGACCGGCGGGCTTTCGGGCGCGCCGCTGTTCGAGCGGTCGACCATCGTGCTGGCCAAGATGCGCGAACGGGTCGGACCCAAGCCGTTCATCATCGGGGTGGGGGGCGTCGCGGACGCGGCGAGCGCGGTGGAGAAGATCGCCGCCGGGGCCGACGCGGTGCAGCTCTACACCGGGTTCATCTACGGCGGACCGGCTCTTGTGCCGGCCATCCTGACGGGGATGCTGTCGATCCTGGACCGGGAGAAGGTCTCCAGCGTGGCCGCGCTGCGGTCGACGCGGCTCAGCGCCTGGGCGGATCGCCCGATCCCGGTCTGATTCCCGTCTGATCCCAAAGAAAAGGCCGGGCTTCCGGCCCGGCCTGTCGTCACTGTTCGTCCGCCAGCGGACTCACTGGGCCGGCGCAGGAGCGGGCTGCTCAGGGGTCGCGGCGGGCGCTTCGGCGGGGGTGCCTTCTGCCGGTGCTGCCGGAGCTTCGCCGGTTGCAGGGGCTGCCGGGGCAGCCTCGGCCGGGGCCGGGGCAGCTTCCGCGGCCGGAGCGGCCTCGGGCGCCGGAGCAGCGTCGGCGGCAGGGGCAGCTTCAGCAGCAGGAGCGGCTTCAGCAGCGGGAGCGGCGTCGGCGGCCGGGAGCGGCAGCGGGCTGTCGCTCAGCGTGTTCATGTAGGCGATGAGATCAGCGCGATCCTGAGACTTCTTCAGGCCGGCGTAGCCCATCTTGGTGCCGGGCACGTGCCCCTTGGGATTGGCGATGAACGCGTCCAAGTGCTCGAAGTCCCATGCCGGGTTTGCGTTGCCGAATTCGACCATCGCCTGGGAATAGGCATAGCCTTCGTGGCTCCCCGGCTTGCGGCCAACCGTAGCCCAGAGGCCCGGGCCGGTCTTGTTCGCTCCACCCTTTTCAAAGTCGTGGCAGGAACCGCAGGCCTTCGACGCCTTCATGCCGTTCTCGGTGCTGGCAGAGGCCAGACGGACGGCGATGGGCTCCTCGGCGGCGCCGGCATCGGCTTCCGCGGGTGCGGCTTCCTCGGCCGCAGCGACCTCGAAGCCGGGCGTCTCCGGTTCGGGCACGTGGTAGATGGCATCGGCCAGAAGGCCGGTACCCATGCCGAAGACCAGCGTACCCAGAACCGCGGCGGCAACTTTGTTGAATTCGAGGGACATTCAGGGCTCCAGAAACCACGGTGCGGGGGAAACGACCACCGATCGGCCCCGCGTGGGAAGCCGGAGGCCGAGGTCCTGTCCCCACCCGGAAATCGGCCGGAAACTACAAACTTTCCCAGCCCGATGTCCATACGTATAACGCAGACCCGGTTGAGACTTTTGTACCCGCTCGGCGATGCAACGATAGCGCCCTTCGCGCGGAAGCCAAGGAGCAGAACGGAATGAGGAAGCCGATGAAAGCTCTTGTGGTCATTCCCGCGCGCCTTGCGGCGACGCGCCTGCCCAACAAGCCGCTTGCCGACATCGGCGGCGAGGCGATGATCGTTCATGTCTGGAGACGGGCGATGGAGGCCGATATCGGGCCGGTCGTGGTCGCGTGCGACGCCGAACCTGTGGCCGCGGCGATTCGGGCGGCCGGCGGCGACGCGGTGCTGACGCGGCCCGACCATCCGAGCGGGTCCGACCGGGTCTATGAGGCAATCGGCCGCATCGATCCCAATGGCACCTGCGAGGTGGTGGTGAACGTGCAGGGCGACCTTCCTACCGTGGCGCCCGGGTCGATCCGCGCCTGCTTCGCACCTCTGGAGGACCCCGAGGTGGACGTGGCGACGCTGGCGGCGGAAATCCGCCTGGAGCACGAGAGGACGGATCCGAACGTGGTCAAAGTGGTGGGGTCGCCGCTCGGCCCCGACCGGCTCCGCGCCCTCTACTTCACGCGAGCGACAGCGCCATGGGGGGACGGGCCGCTCTTCCATCACATCGGCCTCTACGCCTTCCGCCGAACGGCCCTGGAGCGTTTCGTGTCGCTGCCACCCTCCGTCCTGGAACGGCGGGAGAGGCTGGAGCAGCTGCGCCTCCTGGAAGCGGGGATGCGGATCGACGTCGCGCTGGTGGACGACGTGCCGCTCGGGGTCGACACGCCGGAGGACCTGGAACGGGCGCGGGCCGTGCTCGCCTGAAGCCCGGCGCGACGGCTATCCCCTTTCCTCCCGGCGGCGGCTCGGATAGAGGTCGCCTCGGCGTTTCGCCGACCGTCACCAGAACGAGTGTCCGATGTCCAAGCTGCGCGTCGTCTTCCAGGGGGAACCAGGGGCCAATTCCCATCTCGCGGCACTGGCGGTGTTTCCAGACGGCGAGGCGATCCCCTGCCCGACCTTCGAGGACTGCTTCGCGGCACTGGAAGGCGGCGGCGCCGACCTCGGGATGATCCCGATCGAGAACTCGGTCGCCGGCCGGGTGGCCGACATCCACCACCTGCTGCCGACGTCGTCGCTGCACATCATCGGCGAGCATTTCGAGCCGATCCATCACCAGCTGATGGGTCTCAAGGGCACCCGGCTTTCCGATCTCAAGTCTGTGCAGAGCCACGTGCAGGCGCTCGGTCAGTGCCGCCAGACGCTGCGTTCGCTCGGGCTTGCAGCGGTGATCGGCGCGGATACGGCGGGTTCCGCCCGGCAGATCGCCGAGCGCGGCGATCCGTCGGTCGGCGCGCTCGCCTCGCGGCTTGCCGCCGAGATCTACGGGCTCGACATCCTGAAGGAGGACTGCGAAGACGCCGCGCACAACACCACGCGTTTCGTCATCCTGTCTCCGGAGGCCCGACCGGCGCCCGCGCAAGGCACGCCGACGATCACCAGCTTCGTGTTCCGCGTCCGCAACATGCCCGCCGCGCTCTACAAGGCGCTCGGCGGCTTCGCGACGAACGGCGTCAACATGACCAAGCTGGAGAGCTATCAGCTGGAGGGGCAGTTCTACGCGTCGCAGTTCTATGCCGACGTCGAGGGCCATCCGGAGGACCAGCCGCTGAAGTTCGCGCTGGAGGAACTGGCGTTCTTCAGCCACGAGGTCCGCATCCTCGGCACCTATCCGGCCGACCCGTTCCGCGAGAAGATCCGCGAGCCCGAGGCGGAAAAGGGCCTCAGGCCGGCGGAATGATCAGCCCTCGGCCCAGTGGCCGATCAGGCTGCGGGCGATCGCAAGTTTCGGCGGGCAGAAAAGACCGTCCGGATGCTGTCCGGCGAGCATGGACAGAACCTCGTCGCGGGGGAACCAGCGGCAGTCCTCCAGCTCGTCGCGGTCGATGACGATCTCGGTACTCTCGGCGGTGCCGATACAGCCGATCATCAGCGACGAGGGGAAGGGCCAGGGCTGGCTGGAATGGTAATCCACCCGGCCGACGCGGATGCCGGCCTCCTCGTAAGTTTCCCGGCGAACCGCGTCCTCGATCGTCTCCCCCGGTTCCAGGAACCCGGCGAGACAGGAATAGCTGCCCGGCTTGAAGCGGGGCTGGCGGCCGAGGAGGCAGCGGTCGCCGTCAACCGACAGCATGATCACCACCGGGTCGACGCGCGGGAAATGCTGCGCCTGGCAATGGGCGCAGTCGCGCCGGTAGCCTGCCTGGGAGGGAACCGTCGCGCGGCCGCAGTTGGCGCAGAAGCCATGCCGCTGGTGCCAGGCGAGCAACGAGCGGCCCTGCGCCACGGGACCGTAGAGGTCGTCGTCGACCTCGCCCTCCAGCGCGAGGCTGCGGAGGTCGGTGACCACGAGTTCGTCGGCCGGTTCGCCAGGCAGCAAGGCCGCAAAGCGCGGCGCCCCGTCGGGCATCCAGCCGAGCAGCACGCTTTCATGGAGGTCGGCGCCGAGACGCTTCGCGCGCGCCAGATCGAACACGGCCGGGGAGGCGGTCGTCGGATCGAGGACGATCCGGTCGTCGACATAGAGGAAGGCGCCGGCTCGCACATCGGCCAACGCATCGGCCATCACCGACGGGTCGCCTCGTTTCTCAGACCGGCGATCGAGCGGGTTCACCGAGAAGCCGTTGCGGCTGGACGCATCTCGAAAGCTGTCCGTCATTCCACTTCCTCTCAGAAGCCGGCCGGCTTCAGGTGGCCGCCGAGGCGGGCCGCGATCCGTTCGGCCATGTCCTGCGCGGAGGCATCCGAATAGGGCCGGGCGGGCACCCTGCCCCACACCGGACCCGGCCAGGCCGGATCCGTGTCGAAACGCGCGATCACATGGACATGCAGTTGCCGGACCATGTTGCCAAGGGCCGCGACATTCAGCTTCACCGGCTCCGTCGCCGCCTTCAGGGCCGAAGAAACGATGGCGATCTCGTCCATCAGAAGCACGCGTGATTCGCGGTCGAGGTCGATCAGTTCGACGAGACCGGCCCGGCGCGGGACCAGCACGAGCCACGGCCAGGTCGCGTCGTTCATCAGGAGAAGCCGGCAGAGCGCGAGGTCGCCGAGGACCTTGGTGTCCGCTGACAGGCGTGGATCGAGCGCGAAGTCGGGCATGACGGTCCTCAGCCGGGGAAGGTGCGGGCGGACAGGCGCGGCAAGCGGAGAGCGAGGGTGATCCCGCGCGCGCCCAAAAAGACAAGCAGCGCCAGCCATAGGCCGTGGTTGCCGAGGGTCGGCGCAGCGGCGACCACGACGACGAGGAAGATGGCGAGCGAGGCGAGCATCATGTTGCGCATCTCCTTCGACCAGGTGGCGCCGATATAGACGCCGTCCATCTGGAACGCGAGCACACCCGCGAGCGGCGTCAGGGCCGCCCAGGGAAGAAAAGTGCGAGCGGCTTCCCGGACGTCCGGGGAGGTGGTCATCAGGTCGATGATCGGCCCTCCGGCGATGAAGAAGATCGCCGAGGCCACAGTGGAGAAGACGACCCCCCAGACGACGGTCAGGCGGACGGCGGTTGAGAACTCCGCCCGGCGGCGGGCTCCCACCGCGCGGCCGGCGAGTTGCTCGGCGGCGTTGGCGAGGCCGTCGAGAAAATAGCCGCCGATCAGGAAGAAGTTCATCAGGATGGCGTTGGCGGCCAGCACCGTGTCGCCGAATGCCGCTCCCTGGCGGGTGAACAGGGCAAAGGCGAACAGGAGTGCGAAGGACCGGATCATGATGTCACCGTTGATCCCGATCATCCGGCGGAAGGCCGCAGCTTCAAAGAGGTCCGCGATGCCCCGGCGCAGGCCCTCGCGCCCGATTGCGAGGCAGACCACCACGCCGACCAGGGCAGTGACGACCTCGCCGATCACCGTTCCCCACGCGACGCCGGCGATGCCCCACCCGAACGTCAGGCCGAGGATGATGGAGCCGGCGATGTTGATCCCGTTGAGGAGGGTCTGCAGCAGCAGGCCGAGTCCGGCCCGGCCGAGCCCGAGCACCCAGCCCAGGATGGCGTAGTTGGCGAGCGCGAAGGGGGCGGAGAGGATGCGGATGCCGAAATAGACGGCCGTCGCCTCGGCGACCGCAGGGCTCGGGGCGATGAAGCCGACGCCGGCCGACAGGATCGGCGCTTGCAGCAGCACCAGCGACACGCCCAGTCCGACGGCCAGCACCAACGCCCTCAGGAACACCAGCGACATGGCATGCCGGTCGCCTGCGCCGAGAGCCTGGGCGGTCATGCCGGTGGTGCCGGAGCGCAGGAAGTTGAAGGTGGAGAAGATCACGTCGAAGACGAGAGCGCCGACCGCTATGCCGCCCAGCAGCGCCGGGTCGCCGAGTTGGCCGACCACAGCGGTATCCACCGCTCCGAGGAGCGGCGTGGACAGGAAGGCAAGCGTCATGGGCAGCGCGATCTTGAAGACGGCAGCGCTGTCGACGCGAAAGGCGGGGGCTGGACCATTCATCGCGCCGGTGTAGCGGGGCGCGAGAACACGGGCAAGGTCGAGCGGCGCCGTTCCGGTCCGTGTCCGATCGCGGGCGAGGCTCTGGACAAACGGGCGGCCCGCGCCACACTCAGAGCGACATGCTGCCGATCGTCCATCATCCCGCCTACCAAGCCGAGATACCCGCAGACCACCGCTTCCCGATGGGCAAGTTCGGCCGCCTCGCCGAGGTCCTGGTGGAGGAGGGAATCGTCGCGCCCGGCGGTTTCCAGGTACCCGAACTCGCCCGTCCCGAGTGGCTTCGGCTCGCCCACGCCCCCGCCTACGTGGACGCGGTGATCGAAGGCAACATGGAGCCGAGGGTGGCGCGCGAGATCGGGTTTCCGATGAACCCCAGCGTCGCCCGCCGCGCGCAGGCCGCGACGGGGGGTACTGTGCTGGCGGCCCGGCTCGCCCTGGCGCACGGCATCGCGCTCAACACCGCCGGCGGCAGCCATCATGCTCGCCGCGAACAGGGCGCAGGGTTCTGCGTCTTCAACGACGTCGCGGTCGCGGCCTCCGTCCTGCTCGCCGAGCGGGCGGTTTCGCGGGTCCTGGTCCTCGATCTCGACGTCCACCAGGGGGACGGGACGGCGGACATCTTCGCCGGCGACGATCGGGTGGTGACACTCTCGATCCATGCCGAGAGGAACTATCCCGTGCGCAAGATTCCCTCGTCGATCGATCTGGGTCTTGCCGACCGGCTCGGCGACAGCGGCTACCTCGACGTGCTGGACCAGATCCTGGACCGGACGATCGACGCCGCCGGTGCCGACATCGTCTTCTACAACGCCGGGGTGGATCCGCACGAGGACGACCGCCTCGGCAGGCTTGCGCTCAGTGATGCTGGCCTTGCGAGCCGCGACTACCGGGTGATGGAAGCGGTGCGGTCACGGGGACTGCCGCTCGTCGGCGTCATCGGGGGCGGCTACGACACGGACGTCGATCGCCTTGCGAAGCGCCATGCGACGCTGCACCGGACTGCGCGCGCGTTCGCCTGATCCGGGTGATCAGGGGCCGCGCGCAGATCCCGCCTTGAAGAGCCGGGAGAGCAGCCAGAGCGGCACGACGATCACGGCGCCGAGCAGGAAGTAGCGGAGCACCTTGTCGATCGCCTCGAAGCCCATGCTGTAGATGCGACGGACCATGTCGAAGATGCTGTCGATGATGTCGTAGGGCTCCAGGCCGAGTGCGGCCATGACAACGCCGACGATGAAGGACAGGAAGACGAGGCGAACCAGGACCCGGAGAGGCGAGTCGCCGAGAAAGCGGGTGACGGCGTTCGAGGACATGGACACTCCGGTTCGGTCAGACGCACGAGCCAGACATAGTCACGAGGGTGGGCCTCCCGCAAGGGTGGCGATCAGTTCAGCACCCGCTCGACGTCGGGCATGTCGAGGGAAAAGGCCGGGATCTCCACGTCGAACAGCTCGCCGAGTTCGGTCACCATCCGGTAGGTGCCGACCATGATGCCGGTGGGCGTGGAGAGCGGGCAACCGCTGGTGTATTCGAAGCGGCCGCCCGGCCGGATGGTCGGCTGCAGGCCCACCACGCCGCGTCCGGCGACTTCGCGGCGGATGCCGTGGCCGTCGGTGATCAGCCACCGGCGGGAGAGAAGCTGGACGGTGATCGGTCCGCCGTTCTCGATAAGGACGTGGTACGACCACACGTAGTGCGCACCGTCCGGGTTCGATTCCTGCGGCAGATAGGCGGGCGTGACGGATACGGCGATGTCGCGGGTGACGGCTCGGAACATGACCTCTCCTTCGTTCGCGCCGGCATTTTTCGATCGCAGAGTGGACCCGATCCGATGCCGTGGGCAAGCCGGTCACGAACACTTCGCTGCCAATTCGACAAGACTGGCGCAGACGTGATGCGAGGGGCTATTTCGCCGAGCCGAGGCTGCGGCTAGGAAGACCGTAGCCGGCCTTTCCTTTGCGTGATGCCATGTTCGATGCTCGGATCCGCCCTCTCATCGACCCGCCGCTCGACCGGATCGGGCTCTCTCTCGCCGCGCGCGGCTGGACGGCGGACCAGGTCACGATCGTCGGGTTCGGCGTCGGTGTGTTGGCAGCCGGGGCGATCGCGCTCGGTTGGTTTCTCGCCGCCTTTCTCCTGATCGGCCTCAACCGTCTGGCGGACGGGGTCGACGGGGCGATCGCCCGGGCGGTGGGGCGGACCGACCGCGGCGGGTTCCTGGACATTTCGCTGGATTTCACGTTCTACGGCCTGGTGCCGCTCGGCTTTGCCGTGGTCGACCCGCCGGCGAACGGCCTTCCGGCCGCATTGCTGCTCGCCGCGTTCTATATCAACGGGGCGGCGTTCCTGGCCTTCGCGGCCTTGGCCGAGAAGCGCGGACTGAAGACCGAGGCGCAGGGGCGCAAGTCGCTCTACTATCTCGCCGGGATCGCCGAGGGCGCGGAAACCATCGCAGTCTTCGCCGCGATGTGCCTGTTCCCCACGTGGTTTCCCGCCCTGGCGGTCGGCTTTGCCGCGCTGACGGCCGCATCCGCGGCGGCACGGATCATCGCGGGCGCGTCGGCCCTGCGATGATCCGCCGATGGCAAACGCCTATTCCGCCGCCAGACGGGCACTTCCGGCGCCGTTGAGGGCTGTCGTGAGGTCGCCGATCAGGTCACCCGGGTATTCCAGGCCGACGGACAAACGCAGCAGGCCCGGGCTGATGCCGAGTTCCAGCCGCGCGTCTTCGGAAAGGCGCTGGTGCGTGGTGGTCGACGGATGGGTGACGAGGCTTTTGGCATCGCCCAGGTTGTTGGAGATCTTGACGATCTTCAGCCCGTTGGCGGTGCGGAAGGCCGCCTCCTTGCCGCCCTTCACCTCGAAGGCGACCATGGTGGAGCCGCGGATCATCTGCTTGGCGCAGATGTCGGCCTGCGGGTGGTCGGGGCTTCCCGGGTAGATCACGCGACCGACGGCGGGATGGTCGCGCAGCGCGGCGGCGATCTGCTCGGCGGTGGAGGTCTGCCGCTCGACGCGCAGCGACAGCGTCTCCAGACCCTTGAGGAGCACCCAGGCGTTGAACGGCGACAGGGAGGGGCCGGTCTGGCGGATGAAGACCTGGAGATACTTGTCCAGGAACTCCTTGTCGCACAGCACCACGCCGCCGAGGCAGCGGCCCTGGCCGTCGATGTGCTTGGTGGCGGAGTACACCACCACGTCGGCGCCGAGTTGCAGCGGCTTCTGCCAGATCGGCGTGGCGAAGACGTTGTCCACCACGAGCCGCGCGCCCGCCTCGTGGGCGATGTCGGCGACGGCAGCGATGTCCACCACTTCCAATGTCGGGTTGGTGGGGCTTTCCAGGAAGAAGGCCTTGGTGTTCGGCTGGACCGCCTTCTTCCAGGCGTCGAGATCACGGCCGTCGACCAGCGTCGACTGGATGCCGAAGCGGGGACAGAGGTCCTCCACGACATAGCGGCAGGACCCGAAAAGCGCCTTGGCCGCCACGACGTGATCGCCCGCGGAGAGCTGGGACAGCATGGCCGCTGTCACCGCCGCCATGCCGGTCGCCGTGGCGCGGGCCACCTCCGCGCCTTCCATCATCGCCATGCGCTCCTCGAACATGGTGACGGTGGGGTTTGAGAACCGCGAATACTGGTAGCCCGGCGACAGGTTCAGAAACCGCGCCTCGGCCTCCTCCGCGCTCTCGTAGACATAGCCCTGGGTGAGGAACATCGCCTCGGAGGTTTCGCCGAAGGGCGAACGGAGCGTTCCGCCGTGGACGAGAGCGGTATCGGGGTGCCAGGTGCGGGACTTGTCGGCAGTCATGGTTTGGGTTCCGGTCGGCGCCGCGCGGGCGCTTCAATCAGGCGGCACGCCGGAAAGACAAAACCCCGGCGGGCGGTTCACGCCGAGCCGGGGTCTCATGAGAAGACGTCCGTCCCGGCCTTTTAGCATCCATATTTAACGTGGCGGCAAGCCGGCCGGCTCAAAGAACCACGTGACTTGCGGTTTAGGTGAATTGTCCCCTGCGGTCAAGCAAACCCTGCGAAAACAGCGGGATCCTGCGCTGCGGAAGGGCGGCGCGCATGCACGACCGTTGCCACCTCAGATTGATCTCCGGTTTTCTTCGCACCAAGGCCTTGTCTCATCGGACGGTCTCGACCATATTCGGATCATCGATTTGGCCAGACGATCGGCCTCGCCGCCTTTGCGCGGCGTTCTGAGCGACTTTCCCCAAAATCGGCACTCCTCCGCGACGCTGCCCTCATCCGGTGGCGGAGCAATGATTAAACGTATTCAAGACAAAGGGAAAACTCCCATGAACGTCGGCACCGTGAAGTGGTTCAACGCGACCAAGGGCTACGGATTCATCCAGCCGGACAACGGCGGCCCGGACGTGTTCGTTCACGTTTCGGCTGTTGAGCGCTCCGGCCTCCAGGGCCTCGGCGAAGGCCAGAAGGTCTCCTACGAGATCGTCAAGGACCGCCGCACCGGCAAGTCCTCCGCGGACAACCTGAAGGCCGCGTAATCAACGCACCTCAGGCAGACCGGATCCGCGGCGATGCCGCGGATCCCAAGACCAACAGAAGAGAAAAATGAAGTTCGAGTACACACCTACGGCCGTCCGCGAGACAGCGGAGGGCCTGCGTTTCCGGGTCCGTCGACTGAACATCAGCGACCGCACCCGCCGCGACGTCAGCCACATGATCGATCGCACCTACGACTACGCCTCGCCGCGCGAACTGCGCTGGCACCTCGCGGACGTGTTCCACATGGACCCCAAGTCCGTGGACGTCAGAGCCGCCTAGTTGAAATGCCCGGTTGAGGCGCCGGGCATGTTCTGCGACCCTTCTCCTCAAAGCATGCGCATAGACGCATGGAATCGGTGAGGATGGAGCGCGCATGATCCCCTGGACCTACAGCAAGGCGGAGATCATCGCAGATGCCATCGTGCATGGCGTCGGCCTGGTCTTCGCGCTGGTCGGCATCGCCGCCCTGGTCACGCTGACCGCGGTCAAGGGCGGCGCGACCGATGTCGCCGTCGCCACCGTCTACGGCGGCGGCCTGGTGGCGATGCTGTCGGCGTCCTTCCTCTACAATCTCTGGCCGGTGTCGCCGGCCAAGTGGTTTTTGCGGCGGTTCGATCATTCCGCGATCTTCGTGCTGATCGCCGCCACATACACACCTTTCCTGTCGCAGTTGCCCTACGGCCCCCTTTCCGTCAGCCTGTTCGTGGTGATCTGGGGCACGGCTCTCCTGGGGGTGTTGATCAAGTGCGCCCTGCCCGGCCGGTTCGACCGGCTGACCATCGGGCTCTACCTCGCGCTCGGCTGGAGCGGAGCGGTGGTGTTCTCCGACCTCGCGCTTCACCTGTCATCCACGACGCTCGGCCTGATCGTGGTCGGTGGGGTGATCTATTCAGCTGGCGTGATCTTCCACGTCTGGGATTCGCTGAAGTTCCAGAACGCGATATGGCACGGCTTCGTGGTAGCCGGCGCGGCGTGCCACTATTTCGCGGTGGTGGACTGCCTCATCGTGGCGCGCGCCTGACCCGCCATCCAGACGCAAAAGAGGGCGCCGACATGAATGTCGGCGCCCTTCCTTCACGGAGCCGCGTGGCTGCTCCGAACAAGCCTGACGGCTCAGTCGTTGGCCGGATCCCAAACCGGAGCCCGGTAGGTGAAGTCGGCCGGAGCCTGGGTCTTCAGAGCGTTGCCGCGTGCCTCGAGCTCGATGTCACGGGGGCTGTTCGCCGGATCCCAGACCTGGGGGCCAGCGGTGAAGCTGCCGCTGGTGGCGACAGCGCTGCCGGAGGTGGAGCCCTTCAGTGCCTGACGCTGGATCTGAAGATCAGACGGAGAATTCGCCGGATCCCAGCCCTGAGCGCTGGCAGTCGAGGCGAAGGCGATGGCGGCAACGGCGACCGCAGCAAAGATCTTGGACTTCATGATAGACAATCCTCTATTTTCACTCTTCAGACACTCAGGCGCCGGCTCGTCATCCAATCGATAATTCGACTTGAGTTCGACGGGTCGCGTCGTGTCCGATGACGCTGAGATAGACCTCGACTGGGCGCAGTGAAAGGCCTGCTGCGTTGAACAATCTGTTATTTTGAATGTGATCGTTCACGTCACGATCCCGATCCGCTCACGACGCCGGGATCGAGCCGTGAGCTTGGGCTTCCAGCTCGCTCGATCAACGGCCTGCAACCGGCGGCATTCGTGCCTCATGCTTTCAGGACGGCGATCACGCCCGTTCACGCCGAGGATGCCGGTCGGATGGGCAAGCAGCCGGTGGGGTCGTCTTCCGCCAGCTGATCCCGCGTCGGATCACGAATTTGGGATCGGCCTTGCGGACCGTCGACCGGGGCCTCAGGCCTCCGGCAGCATGGCGAGCAGCACCGCAATCTCGTCCGCGTCGGCCGGCTTCTTGTCCCAGCGCAGCCGCGCGACGCGGGGGAAGCGCATGGCGACACCCGACTTGTGACGCGTGGAGCGATTGAGGCCCTCGAAGGCGACTTCGATCACCAAGCCCTGCTCAGCCGTATGCACCACCTCTCGCACGGGGCCGAAGCGGTTGACGGTGTTGTTGCGAACGAAGCGGTCGATCTCCTTCAGTTCCTCGTCGGTGAAGCCGAAATAGGCCTTGCCGACCGGTACCAGTTCGCGCGTTTCGCCGTTGGGCTTCCAGACGCCGAAGGTGTAGTCGGAGTAGAAGGACGAGCGCTTGCCGTGGCCGCGCTGGGCGTACATGAGCACGGCGTCGACATTGTAGGGGTCGCGCTTCCACTTGAACCACTCGCCCTTGACGCGGCCCGGCACGTAGGGTGCGGCCGCGCGCTTGATCATGACGCCCTCCACGGCCTCGGCGTCCGCCCCCGCGCCATGGGCGGAGGGATCGGACCGGGCAGCGGCTAGATCCTCCCAGGTCTCGAAGGGGATCATCGGCGAAAGGTCGATCAAGGGGTCGCCGATCGCCGCGACGAAGGCTTCCAGCCGGGTGCGCCGGTCGTCGAATGGCAAAGCGCGGATATCCTCGCCGCCCTCCGCCAGAAGATCGTAGGCGCGAATGGCGGCCGGCATTTCGGCGAGCAGCTTCGGCGTCACCGTCTTCCGGTTCAGCCGCTGCTGCAGGGTGGCGAAAGGCTGGACGCGACCGTCGATCATCACCAGGAGCTCACCGTCGATCGCCCCGTCAAAGGTCAGCCGCTCCAGGAGATCGGGAAAGGCGCCGGAGAGATCCTCGCCGGACCGGGAAAACAGGCGCTGGACCCGGCGGCCATCGGCCATCGTCCCGGCTGCCGCCTGGACGCGGATGCCGTCCCACTTCCACTCCGCCCGGAACAGGGCCGGATCGTTCTCCGCCGCGTCCCGCTCCTCCAGCGCGTGCGCGAGCATCGGCGGGCGAAACGGGGCCGGGTCGACCGCCTCCGGTCGCGGCCCCCTCCCCTCGATCCAATCGAAGAGCGCACGGTACGGCGGCTCCAGGCCGTGCCAGACCTCCTCGACCTCGTCGGGTTCGCGGCCGCCGAGCCTTGCGACCGCCGTCTTGGCGAGCCGGGAAGAGACGCCGATGCGCAGCGCGCCCGTGATCAGCTTGAGCAGCGCGAAACGGCCGGTCTCGTCGAGGAGATCGAGCCAGCGCGCGAGCAGACGGGGGATGTCGACCTTGCCGGCGCTCCGAAGCGCCAGGACTACCTCGGCCAGACCAGGCGGCGGCTCGTTGGGCGTCGCCTCCGGGGTCGGCCACAGCAGCGAGACGGTCTCGGAGAGGTCGCCGACATAGTCATAGGACATCGCGAAGAGGACGGGGTCGACGCGCTCGGCGATCAGAGCGCGGATCAGGCCGGGCTTGGCGTGATGAAAAACAAGGCCGCCGGTGAGCGCTGCCAGACCATAGCCACGGTCCGGATCCGGCTCGGATCGGAGGTATGCCTCGACGAGCGCAATCTTGGCGTTGCGACGCGGTTCGTAGGCAAGGCGGTCGAGGAGGGCGGCGAAGCGGTTCATGTCTGCTCAACGTAGCTTCGGAACGAAGGGTTGCCGAGGGGTGAACCGGCGACCCTTCCAGGCGCCACTCGGGCTCAACCGGCCGCGCCGCCTGCGGCAACCCCTTCGCCCTCCTCCTCGTCGCCGTATCCGATGAGGTTGAGCGGCTTGGCGCGGATGCCTTGCGTGCCGCACCAGTGGACCAGAGCGTCCTCCTGCCCGTGGGTGACCCAGACCTCCTCGGCGCCCGTCTCCAAGATGGTGTCGCAGAGGTCGTCCCAATCCGAGTGGTCCGAGATGACGAGCGGCAGTTCGGCCCCCTTCTGGCGGGCCCGGGCGCGGACGCGCATCCAGCCGCTGGCGAAGGCGGTCACCGGGTCGGCGAAACGGCGGGCCCAGAGATCCTGGGTCGCCGAGGGCGGACAGAGCACGATGCGGCCGGCCAGGTCGGCTTTTGCCCGGCCGGCGACTGCCTCGAGCGGGCCTAGGTCGACGCCTCGTTCGGCATAAAGACGGCAGAGCCGGTCCAGGCCGCCGTGGATGAGGATCGGCGCGTCGTAGCCGGCCTCCCGGATCAGCGCGATCACCCGTTGCGCCTTGCCGAGCGCGTAGGCGCCGACGATGTGGGTCCTGTCTGGGAAGAGCGCGTGGCTGTCCAGCAGCTTGGCGATCTCGCCACGGACCGGCGGATGGCGGAAGACCGGCAGCGCGAAGGTCGCCTCCGTCACGAAAGCGTGGCAGCGGACCGGCACGAAGGCTGCCGCGGTCGGATCGGCCTGGCGCTTGTAGTCGCCTGAGACGACAACGCGCAGGCCGCGCCACTCCAGGAGGATCTGGGCCGACCCGAGCACATGGCCGGCCGGGTACAGCGTGACGTCCACCTCGCCGATGCGGACCGTCTCGCCATACTCCGCGGACTGGCGCGCCACGGTGAAATCCTCGCCATAGCGCGTCGCCATGATGGCGATCGTCTCCGGCGTCGCGAGCACGGCCCGATGGCCGGATCGGGCATGATCGGAGTGACCGTGGGTCACGACCGCCCGCGCCACCGGTCGCACCGGGTCGATATGGAAGCCGCCCGCGGCGCAATAGAGCCCGGCAGCATCGAGCGAGAGAAGATCTTCGGCGCGCATGCTCCAATAAGATAGGGCGTCGGCCTGACGGTAGACAGCGGCGAGCCCGATATTGGCCGAGTGGATTGGTGCAATTGGCCCCGTCATGGGCTAATACCCCGGGACGATCGTTGCCCACCTACCCCCGAGACGCCATGTCCTCCGCCCCTGCCGGCATTCTTCCGGCCCACCGGATCGAAGACCTGATCGCCCGCGGCGCGATCCAGTCGCCGGATTCCGTCGAGGGAGACCAGATCCAGCCTGCCAGCCTGGACATCCGCCTCGGCAGCGTGGCGCATCGGCTGCGGGCGAGCTTCCTGCCGGGCCCGCATGCGACGGTTCTGGACAAGCTCGACCGGCTGAAGCTGCACACCATCGACCTCAGCGAGGGCGCGGTGCTGGAGACCGGCTGCGTCTACCTGGTGCCGGTGCTGGAACGGCTGGCGCTGCCGGCCCACGTTTCCGCCTCCGCCAACCCGAAGAGCTCGACGGGGCGGCTCGATGTGTTCACGCGCGTGATCACGGACAATGGCGCGGCCTTCGACACGATCGCGGCGGGGTATCGCGGCCCTCTCTACGTGGAGATCAGCCCGCGGACCTTCCCGGTGCTCGTGCGCCGCGGGTCGCGGCTGTCGCAGATCCGCTTCCGGACCGGAGACGCGCGTCTCACCGACGACGAACTAGTGGACTTGCACGAGACGACGCCGCTGGTCGACACCGACCCTGCCGTGTTCGAAAACGGGCTCACGCTTTCCATCGACCTGAAGCGGGACGGACCGGGCTCGCTGGTCGGCTACCGGGCCAAGCGGCATTCCGCGGTGATCGACGTGGACAAGAAGGGCGCGCATGACATGCTCGACTTCTGGGAGCCGATCCTGGCGCGTGGGGAGCCTTCTCTCGTGCTCGACCCCGACGAATTCTACATCCTCGTCTCGCGCGAAGCGGTACACGTGCCGCCGACCACCGCGGCCGAGATGGTCGCGATCGATCCGCTGGTGGGCGAGTTCCGCGTTCACTACGCCGGCTTCTTCGATCCCGGGTTCGGCCATGCGGCAGCCGGCGGATCCGGGTCCCGCGCCGTGCTTGAGGTGCGCAGCCACGAGGTTCCCTTCATCCTGGATCACGGCCAGACCATCGGACGCCTGGTCTACGAACGGATGCAGGAGGAACCCCGCACGCTCTACGGCCAGGGCATCGGATCGAACTACCAGGCGCAAGGCCTGAAGCTTTCCAAGCATTTTCGCTGAGGGCGGTGCCCAAGGCGGCTCCTTGCCGCCAGGGGCTCCGGTCCGGGCCAACGCTCCCGTCCCTGTCATGCGGGGGGACGGGATCCGATCCGGCGACCTCTTAGCGGGACGCCTTGTAGAGCTTGCTGGCGATCTCGAACATCTCCTCGGGGGCATAGTCCGGGGTGAAGGCCGAGGGCACGCCGGTCAGCTGATGGATCTTGCCGCCTTCCGGCATGCCGTCGACGACCTGGAGTTCGCCCGGGGGATCGTCGGGCAGCGCCACCTCGCCGTTGCCCCAGATCCCGGCCATTTCCTTGTAGTCGTCGGGACTGAAGGTATAGAGGCGGCGGTGGGAACCCTCGTCCAGGTACTTCTGGCATTCCGGGATCTTGCTCAGCGGAATGTTGGGCGTGGGCAGCATCTTGTCGATGTCGACGCCCGTGATCTTCTTCAGCGCAAGCGCATAGGCATGGGCGTGCACCGAGCCACGCACGAGAAGGTAACCGCAGACCTCGCGCCCGGCCGGATCGGTCAGCGTTTCGTAGACCCGCAGCTTGTGCAGGCGGGCGCCGCATTCCAGATGGAAATTGTGCAGCAGATCGAGCACGACATTTCCCGTGGTCGTGATGAAGTCGTTGTTCCAGGACTGGCCATTGCTGTTGACCGGCATGGCGCCGCCGCCGCCGGACAGGAACGCGGCAGCGAGGCGGATGTCCTTCATGTCTTCGAAGGGTGCGCCGGAGATGTCACCGCCGTCCGTCTCGTCGCCGCCGTTGTCGGGACCGTTGTTCAGCATTGCGACACCGTTGCTGACGAGCTCGACATGGCCGAGTTCCTCCGCGGTGATCGCCGCGACCAGGCTGTAGAACGGCTTCAGCTTGTTCTTCGACCTGAAATTGAAGCTCTGGAACATATAGTTCCCAAGCGTCGACATCTCGCCGTACTTGCCTCCGAGCAACTCCTGCAGGGCTGCCGCGGCGTTGGGGTCCTGGCGGGTCGGAGCTGGAAGCTCGACCTGCAACCTGTCTATGCGTAGGAACATAGGGTTCGTCCTTTGGTTGGCTGACAGACCGGAACGGACGACCCGGGTGCTTGTTCCTGTCTCCGGTGCTTTCAGTCCTCCTTTCCATGAAATTTCATTCCACGGCGACGGGAGCGGGCGCGACGGCGACCACTTCACCGGACGGCCAAGGTCTGACATCGTTGGTGTCGTTGACAGCACGAGCCGGAGGTCTGCCTTGCCCACCGATTTCACGCCAATCGCCTCCTTTGCCGGCGGGGTCCTGATCGGACTTTCCGCAGTGCTGCTGATGGCGCTGCAGGGCCGGATCGCCGGGGTCAGCGGCATCGCAGCGGGCCTGCTGCCGCCGTGGTCGGGGCCGGCCAGCTGGCGGATCGCCTTTCTCGCGGGGCTCGTCGGCGCCGCGGCGGTCGCCGGATGGGTTCTCCGGATCGAGATCACGCAGACCGTCACAACGGATGGATCCACGCTGGTCTTCGGCGGTCTGCTGGTCGGCGTCGGGACGGTGCTCGGATCGGGCTGCACCAGCGGGCATGGCGTGTGCGGGCTGGCGCGCTTCTCCGTGCGCTCGCTCGCGGCGGTGGCGACCTTCATGGCCACGGCAGGACTGACCGTGTTCGCCGTCCGGCATCTCGCAGGGTGAGGGGCATACCATTGAAAGAGATCGCCACCGCTCTCGTCTCGGGCCTCCTCTTCGGCGCCGGCCTGCTCCTTTCGGGCATGGCGGATCCGGCCAAGGTGCTCAACTTCCTCGATATTGCTGGGACGTGGGATCCCAGTCTCGCCTTCGTGATGGGAGGCGCCGTGCTGACGACCGCGATCGGCTACCGGTTCGCGCTGCGCCCTCCGCGCCCGCTGTTGGCCGACAGGTTCGACCTGCCGCGCACGACCGGGATCGACGGGCGCCTGATCGGCGGGGCGGCGCTGTTCGGCGTCGGCTGGGGTCTGGTCGGCTACTGCCCCGGCCCGGCCTTCGTCGGGCTCGGCCTCGGCTCCGCGTCGGCTGCGATCTTCGTGCTGGCCCTCCTCGCCGGTCTGGGACTGGGCAGGGTGCTGAGCGCCGGAAACGCCCTCGGGCCGGAGGCGGCCGTTCCGCAGGACGGATGACGAGGCGGTCCGCTCGCCTGCCAGGAGGACCTTCCCGCCGACACACGGCCGCTTGACAGGACAGGCCCTCCGCTGCGATCAAGAGAGCCGACGCGGGTGTAGCTCAATGGTAGAGCAGAAGCTTCCCAAGCTTACGACGAGGGTTCGATTCCCTTCACCCGCTCCACCGCCCCTCTCCCCCGATACCCAGCCTCCCGTCGAGCCGCTCATCCGCCCTGTTTGGGAACCCGGTGTGCGGCCGCTGGTCCGAGCGACGCAGGCTGGGCGGGCGCGGTAAGCAAAGCCCTCCGCAGTTCTTCCGGTCCGCCCGCGAGCGGCAGAACCGGCACGCGCCGTGCCTGCGAGGGGCGCTGTCGTCGGCACTCCCAATCACGCCAAGAAGGCGTGGATGAAAGGTTAACTTAACCGTTCGTTAACCATCCGCTGGGCAAAAATAGCCCAGTAGCAAGTTCAAGTGCGGCGATGGCAACGATCACGGCGACAGCCCCCAAAACCCGAAATCCGATACGCTTCCGCGGCCGCTCCTTCCTGGCGCTGGTGCTGCAGCCGGAGCTCCCGCTCACCGACTGGATGGCCGAGTTCGACCATCTGCTCGAGCGCTCCCCGAGCTTCTTCATCGGGCGCGCGGTGGTGCTCGACGTCACGAATCTGGGCCTCGACAAGCCGGCGCTTGCCGATCTCGTGGCCCAGCTGTTCCACCGCCGCGTGCGGGTGATGGGCGTGGAAGGCGCGAAGGCTTCCGCTCTCGGACTCGGCATGCCGCCGGCGATGAGCGGCGGCCGGCTGGTCGACGTTCCCGAACCCGTGGACGAATCGCCGGACGCTCCAGCGCCCGCGAGCCCGCCGCCGACAGCCTTGCAACCCGCCCCGCAGACGCCGGCCCTCCTGATCGACGCGCCGGTGCGCTCCGGCCAGTCGATCGTGTTCCCGGAAGGCGACGTGACGGTGATCGGCTCGGTGGCCTCGGGCGCCGAGATCGTCGCCGGCGGATCGGTCCATGTCTACGGCGCGCTGCGCGGCCGGGTGCTTGCGGGTTCCGCGGGCAACCCGCTGGCGCGGATCTTCTGCCACAAGCTGGAGGCGGAACTGCTGGCGATCGATGGTCTCTACCAGACGGCAGACGAAATGAGCGAGGACCTCAAGGGGCGGGCGGTCCAGATCTGGCTCAAAGACGACACCCTGATGATGACACGCCTCGACTGAGGTTCGCGGAAGGAAGACGACGATGGCTAAAGTCCTGGTAGTGACATCTGGAAAGGGTGGCGTCGGCAAGACCACGTCAACCGCCGCGATCGGCGCAGCACTCGCCCTCAACGGCGAGAACGTCTGCGTCGTCGATTTCGATGTGGGCCTCAGGAACCTCGACCTAGTGATGGGCGCCGAACGGCGCGTGGTCTACGACCTCATCAACGTGGTGCAGGGCGATGCGAAGCTGAACCAGGCGCTGATCCGCGACAAGCGCCTGGACACGCTCTCGCTGCTCGCCGCGTCGCAGACGAGGGACAAGGACGCCCTGTCGCCGGAAGGCGTGGCGCGCGTGGTCGGCGAACTGCGCGAACGCTTCGACTGGGTGATCTGCGACAGCCCTGCCGGCATCGAGCGCGGCGCCACCATGGCGATGCGCCACGCCGACATGGCGATCGTGGTCACGAACCCCGAGGTTTCGTCGGTCCGCGACAGCGACCGTATCATCGGCCTGCTCGATTCCAAGACGATCCGCGCCGAACGCGGCGAGCACATGGAGAAGTATCTCCTGCTCACCCGCTACGACCCGGCCCGGGCCGAACGCGGCGAGATGCTGAAGACCGAGGACGTGCTGGAGATCCTCTCGATCCCGCTGCTCGGCATCATCCCGGAAAGCCAGGCCGTGCTCAGCGCCTCCAACCTTGGCGCACCGGTCACGATCAGCAATCCCGACAGCGCGCCCTCGCGGGCCTATATCGACGCCGCGCGGCGGCTTATGGGCATCGAGGTGCCGATCAAGGTGCCGGTCGAACGCCGCGGCATCTTCGGTTCGCTGTTCGGTCGGAGGGTGGCATGAACATTCTGAACCTTTTCGGCAAACGGTCGTCGGCGCCACAGGCGCGCGAGCGGCTGCAGATCCTGCTCGCGCACGAGCGCGTGTCCACCACGGGCGGCACAGACCTCCTCGCCAAGCTGCGCGAGGAGATCCTGGAGGTGATCGCCCGGCACGTGCCGATCGACCGCGACAAGGTGATGGTGAAGCTCGACCGCGGCGATGCGGTGTCGACACTGGAGGTCGACGTGGAGATCCCCAACACCACCCGCAAGAAGCTGGCTGCCGGAGCCTGACCGGCCGTCAGTTCTCGTTCTCGGCAGGTTCGTGCGGCGTCTTCGCCCAGTGATGGGGACGCCGGACGAGATCGACGACAGCACACCAGGCGGCAAACGAGACCAGCAGCCAGTAGAAGGGCAGCACTGGGACGCCTGCCAGTAGATCCCGGCGACCGTGCCTGGCGAGAACGCGCCAGGCGGCGGTCATCGCCGCGGCGTATCCGAGCAGCGTGCTCGTGAGGACCGTGACGCAAAGAACGTCGAGCCAGAACTCTCCCCCACCTGGGGGAGCGACGACGCCGGTGAGCGTCGCGACGAGTTGTGCGATGCCGACCGGGTGCAGCAGTGGGGCGAACACCGCGTTCACCGCATAGGCCTGCATCATCCACCAGTTGCGGGGACCCATCTCCCGGATCGCCGTACGCGGCTCGCGCGAGTGCACCAGCCAGGTGACCATCCAACCCTTCAGCCAACGGACGCGCTGGCGATGCCAGACCGGCCAACGCGTCGGCGCGTCCTCGCCCGTCGCGGAGCAGACGACGCCGGTGTGCAGGCCGTAGCGGCAGAGGCGGACGCCGAGATCGGCGTCCTCCGTCACGTTGTAGGGATCCCAGCCAAAGACATAGTCCAGCGCCTCGCGCTTGAAGTGGTTCGACGTACCACCCAGCGGCAGAGGCAATCGCTCGGCGGCCAGCCAGGGCAGCATGCCGTCGAACAGCGCCGCATACTCGATAGCGAATTGGCGCTGAAGAATCGTACGGGGACGGTCGATATCGAGCCGGGCCTGAACGCAGGCCAGATCCGGCGGACCGTGCACCAGTGCGGCAGCCGCCTTGCGCAACTGGTCCGGCGCGGGCCGGTCCTCGGCGTCGAACACCGTGACGATCTCGCCGGTCGTGAAGGCCAGACCGTACTCCAGCGCCCGCGGCTTGGTGCGCGGCGACCCCGGAGGCACCTCGATCACCTGGAAGTCCGACCGAAGGCAGGCGGCTTCCGCGGCGTCGCGGGTCTGAGGATCGTCCGCCTCGACCAGGATCCGTATCTCCAGGAGGCTCGGCGGATAATCCAGATCCTCCAGCCGCCGGACCAGGCCTGGAACCATGGCCGCCTCATGACGCAACGGAACGAGCACCGTGTAGGTCGGCAGGTCCCCGGTCGGGATCGGCTCAGGCTCTTCGGCCGGCGGGCGCCCTTTGGCGGCGGCCTGAAGCCGAATCAAGGTCAGGGTCAGAAAAGCCAGCGTGGTGGCCAGCGACAGCGCCCAGAAGACGATCCACCCGGCACCGACGAGCGCTGCCGGAAGCAGGAGGAGGATCAGCGCCAGCAGGATCCGCATCGTCGGTGACGGGCAGGTTCGGGCCGAAAGCGACGGCTCGCGGCGATGCAGAAGTCCCGTGGCACCTCGAATGACACGGTCTGCGATGGACCGCCTCAACACCTCCTCGAGCCTTCGCGGGGTGGTGACAAGCGCACCATGCTCCCGGGCAAGTCGAGCTACGGCGTCGAGCTCGTGCGGACGCGGCGCGAGCACCAGCCGGATCGACCCGCCCGGAAGTGTCAGGACGCTGGCCTTGAGGCGGCGGGCCGCGCGGCTGGTCAGCTTCTCCGGGCTGCCCGGAGCAGCCGCCGGCGGGATCCGGGTGAAGGTCGCTCCGGCCTCCTGGCACGCCGCCCGATAGGCGATATCGTCCGGCCGGGATCGCCGTGCTGGTCCTCCAGCAGCTTTTCTGCCGTGCTCGACTTCGCTAGCGTTGGCTGCGGCTATCGAATCGCCCATCGATGCAATCCGTTAGAGCGCTTGAAAATGCATGCGCATATGTTGAAATCTGCAACCGGCACATTCTCCAGGTTGTACTGTCTATTGATATTTCTTTTAGCTCTGACTGCAAGCCTCGGGATCGGGCAGGCTGCTGATTCTGCAGGCGCAGCCCTTCCTCGCTTCCTGCCCGCCGTACCGGGATCGGCCGATGTCGCACGGCCGGGCGCCTTGCGGTTCCTGACGGCGGACGACTTTCCGCCCTTCAACTTTGTTGACGCGACCGGGCGACTGACCGGCTACAATGTGGAACTGGCGCGGGCGATCTGCGCGCGGCTTTCGATCCCCTGCACCGTCCAGGCGCGCCCCTTCCCGCTGCTGATCCAATCGCTGCAGGAGAACACGGGGGATGCCATCATCGCGGGCATGGCGGACACGCCGGGTTTGCGGACCTTCGTGCTCTATACCGAGCCGTATCTGCGTCTTCCCGCACGGTTCGTGATGCGCAAGGGGCAAGCCTTCGAGGCGACGCCGGAAGGTTTGCGCGGCGCGGCCGTGGCGGTTCCCAAGGGCACGCGTTACGAGAGCTTCCTGAAGGACTTCTTCCCGGACGTGAAGCGGCTGGCGACCAACGACCTGGATGGGGCGCTTGCGCTGGTGCGAGCTGGCACCGCGCGGGCGGTGTTCGGGGGCGCGCTGCCTGCCTCGTTCTGGCTGGCCGGCCCGCAAGGGCGGGACTGCTGTGCCTTCGTCGGTGGCGCCTATACAGAGACGGCCTATTTCGGCAAGGGGATGACCATCGCGGTCGCGAAGAACAATCCGGCCCTGAAGCGCGCGCTCGACGAAACCCTGCGCGGCCTGGAAGCCGACGGTGTGTTGAAGGATCTCTACATCAAGTTCTTTCCGGTCAGCCTCTACTGAGCCGGTTCCAGGAGTGCGTTCAGGTGGCTCACGGCGAGGGCGGCCGCGCTGTCCAGGGCGCCACCGTTGTCCACAGTCACGATCCCCGGCCCGGAGGCCGGGACCGCTTCAGCCCTGGCCAGCCGCTCGGCGATCTCGGAGGCGCTTTCGCGCCCCCTCGCGGCAAGACGCCTTGCGACGATCGCCGCTGGCGCGGTGATGCAGAGAACGAGCGTGCGCGGGAAACGGCGCCGGGCGTCGTCGAGGACCGCCCGCGAGAGGTTGGCGACAACCACGCGCCCGGCCGCCACGTCGTCCGCATAGCGGGCGGGTATGCCGTAGCCGAGGCCGTGCGCCCGCCAGGACAACGAGAACGCGCCCGCCCGCTCCGCAGCGTCGAAGGACGCTTCGTCGATCGTGTCGTGATCCTCCGTACCATCCGGGACACGGGTGATGACGCGGCGAGCAAAGACGAAGCGCGGGTCGTCTCCGAGCCGCCTGCGGACCTCCGCCATCACGCTGTCCTTGCCCACGCCGGAGGGGCCGACCACCGCGACGAAGGCTCCGGTGGTGCTCGTCGTCATGATACCCGCTTTCCTTCGCGCCAGACGGAGCGGACGAGCGGGACTTCGTGGTCGAGTTTCACACGGACGAGGTCGGCCCGCCGGCCGACGGCGATCTCGCCGCGGTCCGTGAGCCCCGCCGCCGCGGCGGGGTTGCGCGTGACGGTCGCTACGGCCTCCGGAACACCGATCCCGTCGATGGTGTCGGCCACCATGAACACGGCGTGGAGCAGCGAAAAGGGAACGTAGTCGGAGGAGAGGATATCGAGGAGGCCTTCCTGCATGAGCGTGCGGGCGGCGATGTTGCCGGAGTGTGAGCCGCCCCGGACGACGTTGGGCGCACCCATCAGCACCGACAGCCCTCCCTCGCGGGCCGCCTTGGCGGCTTCCATGGTGGTCGGGAACTCCGCCACGGTGACGCCGTGCTCCAGACTTTCCGCCACATGCGCGGCCGTCGCATCGTCGTGGGACGCGAGCACGATGCCGCGGGCGCGGCAGCGGGCGGCGATCTCGTCGCGGTGGCGGGCGGAGTAAGTCTCGGCCTGCCGGACGCGCCGATCGATCATGGACAGGAAGGCGTCGTCCGACATACCGGTCTTGCCCTGGTAGTAGATCCGGTAATGGTCCATCGAGGTGAACTGCCGCTGGCCCGGCGTGTGGTCCATCAGCGAGGCGAGCCGCACGCGATCGTCGGTTTCGAAGAGCTCGAAGGTTTCCAGCGCGTCGGCGGCCGCGACCTCGCAGCGCAGGTGTATGAAGTGATCGGCCCGCAACCGATCGCCGGCGACCCCGGCCTCGATCGCGTCTGCCAGGCGGCGCATGTCGTGGCCCGTCAGGTCGGCGTCCTCGTCGATCCCGACGCGGAGGGCGTCGAACACCGTGGTGATACCGGAGGCGGCCACCTGCGCGTCGTGCGCCTGCACGGACGCGAGAGGGTTCCAGCGCACCTTCGGGCGCGGCGCGTAGTGGTTCTCCAGGTGGTCGGTGTGAAGTTCCACGATGCCCGGGATCAGCCAGTCGCCGTCCAGGTCCTCGCCTCTAACGGCGCTTCCCTCGTCGATGGCAGCGATGCGACCGTCACGCACGGCGACGCTGCCGGTGATGACGCGGTCGGCGAGAACGATGCGGGCATTGGTGAGAACAAGATCGTCGGCGGACATGAGGTCAGGTCTTTCGAAAGGGCGGGTCAGCCGGAGAGCGGAACAGTCGCTCTGATTTGGAAAGGAACGCCCGGCGCAGGCTCAACGAAGAGGGCGAGGCTGTCGATGGAAACAGGTTCGGCAAGAACGTCGGCAAAGGCTTCTGCGGCGGCGGTTTCGAAGCGGTCGGCGACTTCGCCGGACAGACGCTCCGACAAGGTCATGTGGAAGCGGAATTCCTCCAGGACATAGGGATAGCCCCACTCGACGAGAAGCTGATCCTGTCGCGGCGTGAGGCCCGAGCGGCGGCGCTTCTCCAGATCCGTGGGCGAGAGCGCGGCGCGGAACGGGTCGAGAGCCATCACGCAGGCAGCCGCGAATTCGTTCAGGCGCGCGGCACTCTTCGCCGGCACCAAGGCAATGAAGCCATCGATTCGGGCTACCTTGAGGTGAACATCGAAGCGGATGTGCCGGCGCGCAAGATCGGCCATGGCTTCCAGCAGTTCGGTCTCGCTGCGGCCGTCGGCAAGCCGGAACGGCGCCTTCAGCGTGGCATGAAACCCGTAGCGCCGGGGATCGGCGGTGATCGCCTCGACCATGTCAGGGGAAAGTCCCTCGACCCGCGGCTGCTGGAGGCGCTCTCCGGTCAGGGCGTCGCGGCCCAGCCACTCGGCGCCCATCGCCGCCAGGGCCGTGTCCATCGCCGGGGCGAAGTAGATCGCATAGCGCATCGAGCCGTCCTCCTGTTGCCGGCTTCTCTATGCGGCGGTGATGTCGGCCGTTTGACGGCGCGCCCCCGGATCGAACCGTTCGCAGAAGGCTTCGACCTCCGTCGATCGGAAATCGGGAAGATGCGCGACGATGTCGTCCAAGGACCAATCCCACCAGGCGATGCGTTCTAGGCGTTCGGCGGTCGCGCGGGAGAAGCGCTCGCGAATCGGCCGGGCCGGAACGCCGCCGACGATTGTGTAGGGTGCGACGTCCCGCGTCACCACCGCACCGGCGGCAAGAACCGCCCCGTTTCCGACGGTGACGCCGGGCAGAACCGTCACGGCATGCCCGATCCATACGTCATGACCGATCACGACGCGGTCGCCCCGCCGGGCCTCGAAGAAGGCGTGGTCGCGCTCGGTGCCGTCCCAGTAGTACTCCGGCGTATAGGTGAAGCGGTGCATCGTCGGGCGATCTGTCGGGTGGTTCGGCGCACCGATCCGGACCCTGGACGCAATCGCCGTGAACTTTCCGATGACGGCGTCGGCGACGTCGCAGTCCTCGCCGAGGTAGGTCATGTCGCCGATCTCGGCATAGGCGATCCGGGTGTTCTCCAGGATCTCGCAGCGCTCGCCGATCATCGCCTCGCGGAGGCGGACGGTGGGGTGGATCACGGTTTCGGCGATCTTCGGGCGGCTCATGGGTTCAGTTCCTCAAGCCGCGATGCGGAAGGCGGCAACGTCGACGATGCGGTCCGCGACGGCGGAGCGGACCTCCTCGTCGTGGAAGATGCCGAGCATGGCGACGCCGGCCGCCTTCTTCTCGGCGATCAGCGAGACGACCACGGAACGGTTTCCCGCGTCCAGCGAGGCGGTGGGCTCGTCGAGGAGAAGGATGGGGTGATCCGTCACGAAGCCGCGGGCAACATTGACGCGCTGCTGCTCGCCGCCGGAGAAGGTGGCCGGTGGCAGATCGAACAGGCGGCGCGGCACGTTGAGGCGGTCGAGCATCGCTCCGGCGCGGGCGCGGGCGGTGTCGCGGTCGACGCCGCGGGCGACGAGGGGCTCGGCGACGACGTCCAGAGCGGAGACCCGCGGCACCACGCGCAGAAACTGGCTCACGTAGCCGATGGTGCTTTCGCGAAGTCGGATGATCCGGCGCGGAGCGGCGGCTGCCACGTCGACCAGCCGGTCTCCGTCGCGGATCAGGATCTGACCGCCATCGGCGCCGTAGTTGCCGTAGACCATCTTCAGGATCGAGCTCTTGCCGGCGCCCGAAGGGCCGCCGAGGACGACGCATTCGCCGCTCTCGACGGAGAAGTCCACGTTCGAGACGACCGGTAGCTCGACGCCGCCCTGGAGGTGCATCACGAAGCTCTTGGCCAGACCGGACACGACGATACGGGTGGGCATGGAGAAGTCCTTTTCGACGGCGTCGTCAGACCTGGAGGATCGAGGACACCAGGAGCTGTGTGTAGGCGTGGCGGGGATCGTCGAGGAGACGGTCGGTGAGGCCCTGCTCCACCACGACGCCGTTCTTCATCACCAGCATCCGGTGCGACAGGAGACGAGCCACCGCGAGGTCGTGGGTGACGATGATCGCAGCGAGTCCGAGATCGGTGACCAGGGACCTCAAGAGATCGAGCAGGCGCGCCTGGACCGAGACGTCCAGGCCGCCGGTCGGCTCGTCCATGAAGACCAGGCGCGGGCGGGTCACCAGGTTGCGGGCGATCTGGAGCCGCTGGCGCATACCGCCGGAGAAGGCGCGCGGCTCGTCGTCGATGCGATCGGAGGCGATCTCCACCCGGCCAAGCCAGTCCAGCGCCGTTTCGCGGATGGTGCCGTAGTGACGGTCGCCGATGGCCATCAAGCGCTCGCCGACATTGGCGCCGGCGGACACCGTCATGCGCAGCCCGTCCGACGGGTTCTGGTGCACGAAGCCCCAGTCGGTGCGGGCGAGGAAGCGGCGCTCCGCCTCGGTCAGGGAGAGCACGTTGCGGGCGCGTCCGTCCCGCATCAGGTACTCCACCACGCCCGCTGTCGGCCGCAGGCGGCCCGCCAGGCAATTGAGCAACGTGGTCTTGCCGGAGCCGGACTCGCCGACAATGGCCACCACTTCGCCCGGATAGACATCGAAGCTCACGTCGCGGCAGCCGAGCCGCTCGCCATACCAATGGGAGAGCTTGGAGACGTGAAGAAGCGGCTTTTCCTCGCCGCTCTCCGGAAGGGCTGCAAGCGCGCTCATGAGCGGTCCTTTCGGGAGATATCGTCGCCGGCCAAGGCACCCCGGTGTCCGGCGGCGCGGCGCTCCTCGCAGTTGTCGGTGTCCGAGCAGACGAACATCCGGCCGCCCTTGTCGTCGAGCAGCACCTCGTCGAGGTAGACGCCCTCGGCCGCGCACAGGGCGCAGGGCTGGGCGAAGGTCTGCACCTTGAAGGGATGGTCCTCAAAGTCGAGGCTGACCACGTCCGTGTGCGGCGGGATGGCATAGATCCGCTTCTCGCGGCCAGCGCCGAAGAGCTGGAGCGCCTTGGACCGGTGCATCTTCGGATTGTCGAACTTCGGCGTCGGAGACGGGTCCATGATGTAGCGGCCGTCCACCTTCACCGGGTAGGCATAGGTGGTGGCGATGTGACCGTGGCGGGCGATGTCCTCGTAGAGCTTGACGTGCATCAGCCCGTATTCCTCGAGAGCGTGCATCGTCCGCGTCTCGGTCTCGCGCGGTTCCAGGAAGCGCAGCGGCTCGGGGATGGGCACCTGGTAGACGAGGATCTGGTGCTCGGCGAGCGGGGCTTCGGGAATGCGGTGGCGGGTCTGGATGACCGTCGCTTCCGCCGTATGCGTGGTGGTCCGCACGCCCGCCGTTTTGCGGAAGAAGCCGCGGATGGCCACTGCGTTGGTTGTATCGTCGGCGCCCTGGTCGATCACCTTCAGCACGTCGTCAGGCCCGAGCACGGCCGCGGTCACCTGGACGCCGCCGGTGCCCCAGCCGTAGGGCATCGGCATCTCGCGGGAGGCGAAGGGCACCTGATAGCCGGGGATCGCAATCCCCTTCAGGATCGCCCGCCGGATCATCCGCTTGGTCTGCTCGTCGAGGTAGGCGAAGTTGTAGGCGGGCGTGTCGTGGGCCACGGTCGCGGCGGTCGGGGGCAAGGCGTTCATTCCGCGGCCTCTCGCTTCTCGGCGACCTCGGTGCGCATGCGCCGCACGAGATCCAGTTCAGCCTGGAAGTCCACGTAGTGGGGCAGCTTCAGGTGTTCCACGAAGCCGGTGGACTGGACGTTGTCGCAGTGGGAGAGCACGAACTCCTCGTCCTGCGCGGGCGCTGTCCGGTCCTCGCCGAGCTCGCCAGCCCTCAAGGACCGGTCGACGAGCGCCATGGACATCGCCTTGCGCTCCTGGTGGCCGAAGGCGAGCCCGTAGCCGCGGGTGAAGGCCGGCGGCGCCTTGGCCGACCCCTTGAACTGGTTGACCATCTGACATTCGGTGACTGTGATCCGGCCGATGACGACGGAAAAGCCGAGTTCCGGCACGTCGATCTCCACCTCGACCTCGCCCATGCGGATCTCGCCGACGAAGGGGTGGGTGCGGCCGTAGCCGCGCTGGGTGGAATAGGCGAGCGCCAGAAGATAGCCCTCGTCGCCGCGGGCGAGGCCCTGCAGGCGCAGGTCGCGGTCGGCGGGGAAGGAGAGCGGCTCCCGGGTGAGGTCGCCCACGGGTTCCCCCGTCTCGGCCGGATCCGCTTCGATCAGGCCTTCGTTGCCGAGGAGATCGGTGACCCGCGGCATGGCGGTCGGGAGTTCCGGCCGCAGCGCCGGTGCCGGTAGGTCCGGGTCGCCTGCCAGGTCGGGGTCGAGCAGCCGATGGGTGTAGTCGAACGTCGGGCCGAGAAGTTGTCCGCCGGGAAGGTCCTTGAACGTAGCCGAGATGCGTCGACGCACCCGCATCGCGGCGGTTTCGATCGGATGCGTCGCGCCGAAGCGCGGCAGCGTGGTGCGGTAGGCGCGGATCAGGAAGATCGCCTCGATGAGATCACCGCGGGCCTGCTTCACGGCCAGCGCCGCGAGATCGCGATCGAACAGCGAGCCCTCGGCCATCACCCGGTCGACGGCGAGGGAGAGTTGCCCGGCGATCTGCTCCAGCGTGATGGACGGCAGGGTTCGGTCGCCGCGCCGTTCGTCGGCTAAAAGACGGTGGGCGTTCTCGATCGCCCGCTCGCCACCCTTGACGGCTACGTACATGGGATCACCCCGTCCTGAGGCGCGAGGAGCGCGGAAGACCGACGATCGCGTCGGCGGCGACGAAAAGGAGGTCGACACCGCGCGGGAAGAGGGCGCGGTTGGCTTGCCATTGCTCGGCGAATGCCGGAATGGCAGGCCTCGTGTCGAAGAGAACGGAGGTCTCGATGCCGGGACCGGTGAAGACGGCGCCCGTGTCTTCCACACTCTCCGCGGAGACGACCAGCGTCGTGGAGCGATCGGGATACTCCGGCGTGCCCTGGGCGAAGGCGGAGAGCGGCGGCATCCGGGCCGGGTCGACGACGAAGGCGAAGGCCGCGTCCGCCGGCTGGTCGACCATCGGCGCACCGGTTTGGAAGGCGAACCAGCCGCGCACGTCGGCTGACGCGGCGAGCGCGCCGTCCAGCCAGACTGGCGTCTCGGGGTCCACCAGCGTCAGGGCAACGGCGGCCATCAGCGGCGACATCGGCGCCGGCGCCGTGGCGAGCGGCCGGCAGATCACCCGCCGCCCGGGCCGGGCCAGCGCGTCCATGATGGCGCGAAAGGTCGTCTGCGCGTCAAAGACGGGCTGGCGGAAGCCGCCGTCGAAAGCGGCGGAGGTCACGGCGGTCATCAGTCCTCTCCCCGGACCATGGTGAAGAAATCGACACGGGTGGCGGCCGTTTCGGCGCGAACCGTCGCGTCCTCGGCCGCGCGGGCCTCGCGCACGGGCGCCAGGACCCTCGCCTCGATGGCTTCGCGCGTCTCGACACGCTGCCAGAGGGCATCGCAGATCGCGGCCAGGCGGGCCCGCGCCCGGTCGCGTCCCAGGAGATGGGCGACGCCGATGGTGCCGTCGGGCAGGCGCACCGTGCAGCGCGTGACGGTGGCTTCGCCGAGGTTGAAGGGACGTCCGCCTCCGCCCATGCGACCGCGCACCATCACAAGGCCTATCTCGGGCGCGCGGACATCGCTCGCGCCGTCGGCTTCCTCGATCCCTTCAAGTCCGGCCGCCATCAGGGTACGCGGCGCCTGGGCGAGCAGGGCCATCGCGGCGCGCCGGTCCGAGGGCGGCGAGGTTTCGGAAGTCTGGCTGTGAAGCATGCGTTGTCCCGGCCGATGACGAAAGGTATAATGATCTATACCACTGTGCTGCGGAGAACGCTACGCGGATCCGATGACAGCGCCATGACGGTCCGGCCGGGATGCTTACGACCGTAGCCGCGGGTGATTGTGACAGGGCCCTGTGCGAGGACTTGAACCTGCCTGTTCGGGAATCAGACCACGGAGGCGTATCGCTTCGATGACGGACACGATGGAAAGAGGCGGCGGCATCTCGCTCTGGCGGCAGATCGCAGAGCAGATCAAATCCGATATTGCCGGCGGCGTGCACGCGCCCGGCGATCGGCTGCCGCCAGAGGCGGAACTGGCGACCCGTTTCGGCGTCAACCGCCACACGCTGCGCCGGGCGATGGCCGCCCTGTCGGCGGATGGCGTGGTGCGGGTGGACCAGGGCCGCGGGACTTTCGTGGAGGCGGGGCGGCTCGCCTATCCGATCCGTCGGCGCACGCGATTCTCCGAGATCGTCTCGGCGCAGGCGCGTGAACCGGCCGGACGGATGATCGCGCACAGCCTCGACGAAGCCGACGTCGCCCTTGCCGAGCGGTTGGGCGTTCCCGTCGGCGCCCTCCTCCACAAGGTGGACACCCTTTCCGTGGCGGACGGCGTGCCGATTTCGCTCGCGACCCATTGGGTGTCGGCGGAGCGGTTTTCGCGCTTCGTGGAGATCTACGCAGAGACCGGGTCCTTCACCAAGGTGATGAAGGCGCATGGTGTCGGCGACTACACCCGTCGTTCGACGCGAATCACCGCCCGACCCGCGGATCCGGAGGAGGCGAGCCGGCTGGCGCTGCCGGCCGGTGCGACCGTGCTGATCACGGAGAACGTCGATGTCGATCCGGACGGCCGCGCGGTCCAGGTTTCGCGCACCCGCTTTGCCGCCGAGCGCGTGGAACTGGTGGTCGAGGTGGAATAGGCGGGACAGTCCTGCGCAGGTGGCCTATTCCGACGGTCGCCTCTTCCGTGTCGCCCTGCCCGCGTGGCACTTTCCACCTTCGCAGCAACGGAGTTCATGCGCCCATGTCCATCCTCATCGCCGTCAAGGGCTGGTCACCGGAGGAATGGGTGGATGCCGTCAAGAGCGTAGCGCCGGGGCGCGCGGTTGAAGCCGCTGGTGCCGTTACCGATCCAGACGCCGTGCAATATGCGCTTGTGTGGGGCCCGGAACGCGGCGCATTGGCCCGCTATCCCAACCTGCGGGCTATCTTCTCGCTTGGCGCCGGGGTCGACCATCTGACGAGCGACCCGGAACTGCCGGACGTGCCGGTCGCACGCATCGTGGATCCGGATCTTACCATGCGCATGACTGAATGGGTCGTGCTGCAGGTTCTGCTGCATCATCGCCAGCATCTCGCCTATGCGCGTCAGCAGGCTGCGCGCCAGTGGAAATCGCTGCGGCAGGCCGCCGCCTCGGAAGTACGGGTCGGCGTGATGGGGCTTGGCGTACTCGGGCGCGACGCAGCCGAGGCGCTGAAGCGGCTTGGCTTCCAGGTGGCGGGCTGGAGCCGATCGGCGCGGGACATTCCTGGCCTCACGACGTTTCATGGCGAAGGTGGACTGGAAGCGTTTCTCGCCGGCACCGACATTCTTGTCGTACTGCTGCCTCTGACCGACGACACGCGGGGAATCCTGGACGGGCGGTTGATCGACAGCCTCGCCAAGGATGGCCCGCTCGGTGGGCCGGTGCTGATCAATGCGGGTCGAGGTAAGCTGCAGGTCGAGGCCGATATAGACGCTGCGCTCCGCGACGGCCGCCTGAAGGGCGCGACACTCGACGTCTTCTCAACCGAGCCGTTGCCGGCCGAAAGTCCGCTTTGGAGCGCGCCGAACCTTGTCATCACGCCTCACGTGGCGGCGGACAGCGACCCGATCGCGGTGTCGCGGAACGTGGTCCGACAGATCGAGGCCCCCGGGCGGGGTGAACCGCTCGAGGGCCTCGTCGATCGTTCACGGGGGGACTGGCCGACCCGGTCAGCCGTGCAGCTTGGCGGCAATCTCGGCGGCCGGGGGACGTGGCGGCCCTGGTAGCGGGCGCCTTCCAGTTCAACCGCGCTCGGCTGGCGGGATCCGTCGCCGCCGGCGATGGTGGAGGCGCCGTAGGGCGAGTTGCCCATGACCTCGGAGACGCCCATCTGCCCCTGGAAGCTGTAGGGGAGACCGACGATCACCAGCCCATGGTGCAGGAGCACCGTGTGGGTGGACAGGATGGTCGACTCCTGGCCGCCGTGCTGGGTGGCCGAGGAGGTGAACACGGATCCGACCTTGCCGACCAGCTTGCCCTGCGCCCAGAGCGCACCGGTCTGGTCGAGGAAGTTCTTCATCTGCGCCGTCATGTTGCCGTAGCGGGTCGGCGTGCCGATGATGATGGCGTCATAGTCCGCCAGTTCATCGGGCGTGGCGATCGGAGCGGCCTGCTCGGTCTTGTAGTAGGCCGCCTTGGCGACCTCGTCGGGCACAAGTTCGGGAACGCGCTTGACCGACACCTCGGCGCCGGCGGAGCGAGCGCCTTCGGCCACCGCGTTCGCCATCGTCTCGATGTGACCCCAGGACGAATAGTAGAGGACGAGGACCTTGGCCATGTGATCGAATCCCTTGGAGCGGCGCCACGGGGGACGGCCGCGATAACGGTGTGGCGCCGAATGGCGTACCGCCCGTTATATGTTCGCGATCGATACGCATGTCATCGGGCGGGAGTTGAACAGACCGTTCACCGTTGCGAGACAAACGGCACCCTGACCTGCCATAAACGTTGGACTGTTGAACACTTCACCGGGACACCCGTGAAAGAAGTCGGCGGGACTTGCCAGCCGACACAGATTCTGCAAGTTTTTTCTCAGCTTAAAGGTCTGTTTCTGATGTAATCACATCAGAAACATTCCGGTTCGGATCTGGATGTCTGTCCAGATCAGAGCTGGAGCGACCGTCAATGCGCAGGCGCCGCATAAGGTAGCCGCACCCGGGAGGAGCAACAGCCGATGAAGACCATCAAGGGTCCCGCGATCTTTCTGGCGCAGTTCGCCGGAGACGCCGCCCCGTTCAACTCGTTCGAATCGATTGTCAAGTGGGCCGCTTCGCTCGGCTACAAGGGCGTGCAGGTCCCGACCTGGGACGGCCGCCTGTTCGACCTGAAGAAGGCCTCCGAATCGAAGGGCTACTGCGACGACCTGAAGGGGCTAGCCGCCTCACACGGCGTGGAGATCACCGAGCTCTCCACGCATCTGCAGGGCCAGCTCGTCGCCGTTCATCCGGCCTACGACGACGCCTTCGACGGCTTTGCCGATCCGTCCGTCCGCGGCAACCCGGCAGCCCGCCAGGCGTGGGCGGTGGACCAGGTCAAGCGGGCCGCCCAGGCCTCGCGCAATCTCGGGCTGAACGCCTCCGTCACCTTCTCCGGCGCGCTCGCCTGGCCCTACGTCTATCCCTGGCCGCAACGTCCCGCGGGGCTGGTGGAAACGGCTTTCGAGGAACTTGCCAAGCGCTGGCGCCCGATCCTCGACGTCTACGAGGAGAACGGGATCGATCTTTGCTACGAGATCCACCCCGGCGAAGACCTGCACGACGGCATCACGTTCGAGATGTTCCTGGAGCGGGTGAACAACCACGCCCGCGCCAACATGCTCTACGATCCCTCGCACTATGTTCTTCAGGCGCTCGACTACCTCGACAACATCGACATCTATCACGAGCGCATCAAGATGTTCCACGTCAAGGACGCGGAGCTGAACCCCAACGGGCGGGTCGGCGTCTACGGCGGCTACCAGTCGTGGGTGGACCGGGCGGGCCGGTTCCGCTCGCTCGGCGACGGGCAGGTGGACTTCTCCGCGATCTTCTCCAAGCTGACCCAGTACGGCTACGAGGGCTGGGCGGTGCTGGAGTGGGAATGCTGCCTGAAGCACCCGGAGGATGGCGCGCGCGAGGGCGCCGAGTTCATCAAGAGCCACATCATCCGGGTCACCGAGAAGGCGTTCGACGACTTCGCGGGCTCGGGCACCGACGAAGCTGCCAACCGGCGGATGCTCGGCATCGACCGCTGATCACGCGCAGAGGGTCTTTCGCCGCAGCGGAAGACCCTTGGCCGGAGCATGGCATCCGGTCCCCCTGGCTTTCCCGAGAGGACAGATACCCATGACCATCGCAGGACGCGACGACTCCCAGTCCACCGGCCCGATCCGCCTCGGCATGGTGGGCGGCGGACAGGGCGCTTTCATCGGCGCGGTGCACCGCATCGCGGCGCGACTCGACGGGGAATACACGCTCGTTGCCGGTGCGCTTTCCAGCGATCCGGAGCGAGCCCGGATCTCCGCCATCGACCTGGGCATCGCGCCTGAGCGGGCCTACACCTCCTACGAGGGCATGGCGAAGGCGGAGAGCGTGCGCAAGGACGGTATCGAGGCGGTGGCGATCGTCACGCCGAATCACATGCACTACCCCGCCGCCAAGGCGTTCCTGGAATGCGGCATCCACGTCATCTGCGACAAGCCGCTGACCTCGACGCTGGAGGACGCCTACGCGCTCGCCGAGCTTGCCAAGGGGTCCGGCAAGCTCTTCGTGCTGACGCACAACTACACCGGCTATCCGATGATCCGGCAGGCCCGCGAGATGGTGCAGGCCGGTGCGATCGGCACGATCCGCGTCGTGCAGGCCGAGTATGCGCAGGCCTGGCTCACCACCAAGCTTGAGGATACGGGCTCCAAGCAGGCGACGTGGCGGACCGACCCGGCCAAATCCGGGGCGGGCGGCGCGATCGGCGACATCGGCACGCACGCGTTCAACCTCGCCAGCTTCGTGACGGGGCTGGAGTTGGAAGCGCTGGCGGCCGACCTGACCGCCTTCGTGCCGGGACGCCGGCTCGACGACAACGTCCACATCATGATGCGCTTCAAGGGCGGTGCGAAGGGCATGCTCTGGGCCAGCCAGGTCGCGCCCGGCAACGAGAACGGCCTTCGCCTTCGCGTCTACGGCGACAAGGGCGGGCTGGAGTGGTCGCAGGAGGATCCGAACTACCTCTGGTTCACGCCGTTCGGCGAGCCGAAGCGGCTGATCACGCGTGGCGGAGACGGTGCGGGACCGGCGGCATCGCGCGTCACCCGCACGCCGTTCGGGCATCCGGAGGGCTACCTGGAGGGCTTCGCCAACATCTACGCGGAAGCGGCACGGGCGATCCGCGCCGCGCGGACGGGCGCGGCGCCGGATCCGGACGTGATCTACCCCACGGTGGACGACGGTGTCACCGGCATGCGCTTCATCGATGCGGCGGTCCGCTCCTCGGCGGCCGGCGGCGCCTGGACCCCGATGGCATGACCGTCTGACCGCGCATTACTAAACATCCTGCGCGCCGAGCGATTGCGGCTGCGCGCAGGCTGCTGCTGAAATCCCGGCTTTCTGCTGCATTGCAGCGACGATTGCCTCTTGCCGGGTTAAGTGTTTTCTGGCCTACTTAACTTAACGGACCGCTGAACGCGGTTCGAGACCCGACCCCGATACAACAACAGGCGGCGGGCGAGAGGGAACGACCTGATTCCGGCGTCATGAACCGGATGGCTGACCGACGGACGGTGTTCCGCCGGCACCACACACGCTTTCCAGGATTGGGAACTCCTGGCGGGCGGTGCATTTCACCCATGGGAGGAGACAATGAGGACACTCGGTGTTGCTGCCGTCGCCGTCCTCGCCGGCCTGGCCACTTTCGCTCATTCGAGCGAAGCCAAGGCGGCGGGAGAACTGACGCTGTGCTGGGCCGCCTGGGACCCGGCGAACGCGCTGGTCGAGCTTTCGAAGGACTTCGAAAAGCAGACCGGCACGACCATGAAGTTCGAATTCACGCCGTGGCCGAACTTCACCGACCGCATTCTCAACGAGCTCAATTCGGGCGGCAAGCTGTGCGATCTTCTGATCGGCGACAGCCAGTGGCTCGGCGGTTCGGCGGAGAACGGCTACTACGTCAAGCTGAACGACTTCTTCGCGAAGGAAGGCATCAGCATGGACGACTTCGCTCCGGCGACCGTCTATGCCTACTCGACCTGGCCCAAGGGGACGCCGAACTACTGGGCGCTGCCGGCCATGGGCGATGCCAACGCCTGGGTCTACCGCAAGGACTGGTTCGCCAAGCCCGAGATCCAGGCCGCCTTCAAGGAGAAGACCGGCCGCGACCTCGCCCCGCCGAAGACCTGGGACGAACTGAAGGAAGTCGCCGAGTTCTTCCAGGGCCGTGAGATCGACGGCAATACCGTCTACGGTGCCGCCATCTTCACCGAGCGCGCCTCGGAAGGCATCACCATGGGCGCGACCTCCGCGCTCTACTCCTACGGCTTCAAGTACGAGAACACGCCGGGCAAGTACGACATGGAGGGCGCGGTCAACTCGCCCGACGCGATCGCCGGCCTGGAGAAGTACAAGGAGATCTACAAGTGCTGCACCCCGCCCGGCTATACCGATAGCTACATGGGCGAAGGCCTCGACGCGTTCAAATCGGGCCAGGTGGCCATGATGATGAACTGGTTCGCGTTCTGGCCGGGCCTCTACAAGGACGAGAACGTCGGCGGCGACAAGATCGGCTTCTTCGTCAACCCGGGCCAGAAGGTCAACGCCTCGACCCTCGGCGGCCAGGGCATCTCGGTGGTCGCGAACACCGACAACATGGAAGGCGCTCTTGCCTACATCAAGTGGTTCGCGCAGGCCGACGTGCAGAAGAAGTGGTGGTCGCTCGGCGGCTACGCCTGCCACAACGCCGTGCTGAACGACCCGGCGTTCAAGGACAGCCAGCCGTTCGCGGCGGACTTCCTGACGGCCATGGGCGGCGTGCAGGACTTTTGGCAGGAGCCGGCCTACGCCTCGCTGCTGCAGGCCATGCAGAAGCGGCTGCACGACTACGTCGTTGCCGACCAGGGCACGGCCAAGGAAGCGCTGGACAAGCTGATCGAGGATTGGACGGAAGTCTTCGAGGACGAAGGCAAGCTCTGACAACCCGATGACGACAAAGGGGGCGCCGCCGGCGCGGCGCTCCCACCTCAACCCCTCCCTGCGCGGGGAGGACGATCGAACGGGGATCCGACGAGGAGCAACCCGTTCCGCGATCCGCGACCGGATCTCCTCGTGCGACGAGGCCGGTCAGGGTGGGGAAACGCCCCCGCCGATCACCATCGCTCCGATGCCACGATTGCAGGACCTTCCATGTCCGACAGCACCCCCATCCAACGCCTCGCGGACCAGGCCGCGGCCAAGACGCCGCCCCGGGTCGTCAAGCGGATCCGCGGGCTCTCGGACCGTGCGATCGCCTGGGCGTTCATCACGCCGACGATCCTGCTTCTCCTGGCCATCAACATCTTTCCGCTGATCTGGACGATCCAGCTCTCGTTCACGAACTACCGCGCCAACCGGCCGAATGCGGAGGTGGAGAACGTCGGGATCCAGAACTACGAGCGGATCCTGACCGACAGCGACATCTGGTTCGCGATGCAGGCGACCGCGCATTTCGTGTTCTGGACGATCGCGCTGCAGACGCTGATCGGCTTCTCGCTGGCCTATCTGATCGACCGCAAGTTCCGCGGCCACGCCTTCTGGACGACCATCATCCTCATCCCGATGATGCTGTCGCCGGCGGTGGTCGGCAATTTCTGGCGGTTCCTCTACCAGCCGCAGATCGGCCTGTTCAATTACATCGTGTCCTTCTTCACCGGGCTGCCGCCCTCCTCATTCGAGATGCTCGGCACGGTGAACCTCGCGCCCTGGTCGATCATCATCGTCGATACGTGGATGTGGACGCCCTACGTGATGCTGATCTGCCTCGCCGGCCTCCGCTCGATCCCGGACTACATCTACGAGGCGGCCGAGGTGGACCGCGCGTCGAAGTGGCGGCAGTTCTGGACCATCACGATCCCGATGGCGGCGCCGTTCATCATGCTCGCGGTGCTGTTCCGCGGCATCGAGAACTTCAAGATGTTCGACATGGTGAACCTCCTCACCGGCGGCGGGCCGGGGTCCACCACCGAGGTCGCCTCCATTACCCTGAAGCGCGAAGCCTTCGAGAAGTGGCGCACGGGCTACTCCTCGGCATTCGCCATCATCCTCTTCGTCGCGGTGTTCGGCCTTGCCAACATCTACGTGAAGGCCCTCAACAAGGTGAAGAACCGATGAGCGGCAAGTCCTCGGCCCATTCCGTCGTCGAACCGACACCCGTCACCAAGCGGATCGCCGGCGCCGTGGTGATCATCTACGCGCTGATCTCGATGATCCCGCTGTTCTGGATCTTCATCACGGGCTTCAAGTCGCCGCCGGATTCGATCTCCTATCCGCCCAAGATCGTGTTCGAGCCGACGCTGGAGGGATACTGCAATCTCTTCACCACGCGGACGCGGCAGACCCCGGACTACATCCAGTCGCTGCCGCCGGCGACGGAAACCTGCGATGAGATCACGCGCAGCCGCAACATGGTGATCGCCGGCGCGTCGAACTACCTGCCGCGCTTCATCAACTCGGTGGTGATCGCATTCGGCTCGACGTTCCTGGCGGTGGCGCTCGGAACCCTGACGGCCTACGGCTTCTCGCGCTTCCGCGTGCCGCTCGCCGACGACCTGCTGTTCTTCATCCTCTCCACCCGGATGATGCCGCCGATCGCGGTCGCCATTCCGATCTACCTGATGTACCGCGAGCTCGGCCTCAGCGACACGGCGCTCGGCATGATCCTGCTCTACACCGCCATCAACGTTTCGCTGGCGGTGTGGCTCCTGAAGGGCTTCATCGACGAGATCCCCCGCGAGTACGAGGAAGCCGCGATGATCGACGGCTACACTCGGCTGCAGGCCTTTGTGAAGGTGGTGCTGCCGCAGGCGGCCACCGGCATCGCAGCGACGGCGATCTTCTGCTTGATCTTCGCCTGGAACGAATACGCCTTCGCGGTGCTGCTGACGTCCGGCAGCGCGCAGACCGCACCGCCGTTCATCCCCACCATCATCGGCGAGGGCGGCATGGACTGGCCGGCGGTCGCGGCGGGGACGACCATCTTCCTGATCCCGATCCTGGTCTTCACCGTGCTTCTCAGGAAGCACCTGCTGCGCGGCATCACCTTCGGAGCGGTGCGGAAATGATGGACGCCCACGAACCCCCTGCCCTGCCGCCGCAGAAGCGCTTCACGCCGCGCTCGATCGCCGAAGGGCTCGCGACACTTCTCATCGCTGCCGGCTTCATCATGCTCATGCAGCCCTTCGCGATGGTGCTCTACACCTATTCCTTCGTGGTGCTTCTGGCCGGCACCGTCCTGTTCATCGTCGGCTCGAAGTTTCCGGGGTAAGCCATGGCCGAGATCCGCGTCGAGAAACTGCACAAGGCGTTCGGCTCCTTCACCGCGGTAAAGGAATCGAGCTTCACCGTCGCCGACGGCGAGTTCTTCGTCATGCTCGGCCCGTCCGGCTGCGGCAAGACCACCACGCTGCGGATGATCGCGGGGCTGGAGCTGCCGACCTCCGGCTCGATCACGCTCGGCGGCGAGGACGTCACCTTCAAGCGGGCCTCGGAGCGCGACATCGCCTTCGTCTTCCAGCTGTTCGCGCTCTATCCGCATATGAACGTCCGCCAGAACATCGCCTACCCCCTGAAGAACCAGGGCACACCGGCAGCCGAGATCAAGACCCGGGTGGAGGAGACGGCTCGAATCCTCAGGATCTCGCAGCTCCTGGACCGGTCGGTGACGGGCCTGTCATCGGGCGACCGGCAGCGGGTGGCCCTCGGGCGGGCGATCGTGCGGCAGCCGATGGCCTTCATGATGGACGAACCGCTCGGCGCGCTCGACACGGAGATGCGCGAGGTGATGATCCACGAGTTGCGCAACCTCCACGACCGGATGGGCGCCACCACCGTCTACGTCACGCACGATCAGCTCGAAGCGATGGCGATGGCCGACAAGATCGTGGTGATGAACCATGGCGTGGTGGAGCAGTTCGGCACGCCGCAGGAGATCTACGACAAGCCGGCGTCGCTGTTCGTCGCCGATTTCATCGGCTCGCCGGCGATGAACTTCCTGCGCTTCCACGGCTCGGCCCGACGCGGGGCGACGGCGGTGACGCTCGGAGCCCGCGACGTTCCGGTGCCGGAGATCCGGGCCGACATCGCTGAGAAGCCGTTGGTGCTCGGTGTCCGCCCGGAACACATCCGCCTCGTCGACGACGGCGCCGTCCGGGGAAAGGCGCTCGGCTCGGAGTATCTCGGCACGACGCAGATCGTCACGCTGGAGACGCCCTACGGGGCGGTGAAGGCGCGGGTGCCGGCCGACAAGACAGTCAACCGCGGCGAGACGGTCGCGCTCGACTTCATGGCCTCGCGGCTCTCGCTGTTCGACGCGGAGACCGGCAAGGCGCTTCCCACCGTCCTCAACCAGGGGGTCGTCCATGGCTGAGGTCGCGCTCAACGCCATTTCCCGCCGCTTCGGCGACGTCACCGCCGTCGACGACCTGACGCTGACCATCGCCGATGGCGAGTTCGTGGTGCTGCTCGGGCCGACCGGCGCCGGCAAGACCACGACGCTGCGGCTGATCGCCGGCATCGAGGCGGCCGACAAGGGCACCGTGTTCATCGGCGGCCGTGACGTTTCGCGGGCCTCGCCGGCGGAACGGGACGTCACCTTCGTCTTCCAGCAGTACTCGCTCTACCCCCACCTCTCGGTCTACGACAATCTCGCCTTCCCGCTGCGCTCGCCGGCGCGGAGAATCCCGGAGGCCGAGATCAAGGAGCGGGTCACCGCCGTGGCGGAGATGCTGCGGATCGGCTCGAAGCTGCAGAACCGGGCGACCCGGCTCTCCGGCGGCGAGATGCAGCGCGTCGCGATCGGCCGGGCGCTGGTCCGCACGCCGCAGGTCTACCTGATGGACGAGCCGCTCTCCTCCCTCGACGCCAAGCTCCGGTCCGATCTCCGGCTCGAGCTGAAGCGCATCCAGCAGGACCTCGGCGCGACGATCCTCTACGTCACCCACGACCAGATCGAAGCGATGACCATGGCGTCGCGGATCGGAGTGATGTCGAACGGTCGTCTGATCCAGTTCGGCACGCCGCGGCAGATCTACGAGGATCCGGACGACACCTATGTGGCGACCCGGCTCGGCGTGCCGCGGATCAACCTGCTGCCGATGGGGCTGCTCCCGGTCCAGTCTGCGCCCAACCAGGCGACGCAGATGGGCGTGCGGACCGAGCACCTGGAAATCGCACCGGCGAGCAACGGCGACGCCAACGCGACCGTCGCGCGCGTGGAGCACCTGGGCGACCAGACGCATCTGCATCTCCTCCTCGGAGAAACGCCGATGACCACGCTGGTGGACCCGCATGCCCCACTCGCCAAGGGCGACAAGGTGCGCATCACGGCGAAGCGGCCGCTTTTCTTCGGCGCCGACGGCAAGCGGGTCGGCGTCCGCCAGTAGCGTCGCGGGGCGGCCGGACAGGGCAGGAGGAGGATGCAATGAAGATCGGCTTCAACATGCTGCTCTGGACCACCGTCGTGACGGAGGAGCACAGGTCCGTGCTGCAGGCGCTGAAGGCTGCCGGCTACGACGGGGTCGAGATCCCGGTGTTCGACGGTACGCCCGCCGGTTATTCCGCGCTCGGTCGGACGCTCGACGACATGGGCCTGGAGCGAACGGCGATCACCGTGATCCCCTCGCCAGACCAGAACCCGATCTCGGCGGATGCCGCCGTGCGCCAGCGCGGCGACGACTATCTCGCCTGGTGCCTGGAATGTACCGAGGCGCTAGGCGCGCGCGTGCTCTGCGGCCCGATCCACCAGTCGCTTGGGGTGTTCTCCGGTGCCTCGCGAACGGCGGAGGAGCTCGACCGCGCCCTCGCCTTCCATCGACGGCTCGGCCCGGTCGCGGCTTCGCACGGCGTCACGGTTGCGGTGGAGGCGCTCAACCGCTTCGAATGCTACCTGATCACGACCATGGCGGACCTCGCCACACAGCTGGATGCGGTCGGACATCCCAACATCCGCGGGATGTACGACACCTTCCACGCCAACATCGAGGAGAAGGACCCGGTCGGCGCGATCACCGCCCACATCGGCCATATCGCCCATGTGCACATCTCCGAGAACGACCGCGGTACGCCGGGCCGGGGCCATGTGGACTGGCCGGCGACCTTTCGGGCGCTCAAGGCCGGCGGCTATGACGGCTGGCTGACCATCGAGGCGTTCGGCCGAGCACTTCCGGAACTCGCGGCAGCCACACGGGTCTGGCGCGACTTCTTCCCCAGCCCCGACGAGGTCTGGCGCGACGGTTTCAAGCACATCCAGTCCGGCTGGGCCGCAGCCTAGCCATCGTTTCAGCACGCTCGACCAGGACGACCATGACGACCAGACTTCTCATCACGACCGTCGGCAGCAGGCTGATCGAACACGCGGACGAGCTGACGCGGCTCGATCAGGCGATCGGCGACGGCGACCATGGGGTGAACATGCGCCGCGGCTTCGAGGCCGTGCTGGCCGATCTCGACGCGATCGCCGCCAAGCCGTTGAACGAGGCCTTGAAGCAGGTCGGCATGACGCTCGTCATGAAGGTCGGCGGCGCGTCCGGCCCGCTCTACGGCACGCTGTTCTCCGAGATCGGCAAGGCGCTCGGCGACGAGGTGACGCCGGCGACGGTCGCGGCCGCGGTGGACGCGGCGATCCAGAAGGTGAAGGCGCGCGGCAAGTCCGACATCGGGCAGAAAACCATGCTCGACGTGCTGGTTCCCGTGCAGGCCGCGATCGCTGCCGGAAACCTGGGCGCGATCCGGACCGCGGCGGCGGATGCGGCGGCCGCCACCGTGCCGATGAAGGCGATCCGCGGCCGGGCGTCGTTCCTCGGGGATCGGTCGATCGGCCACATGGATCCCGGCGCGCGGTCCAGTCAGTTGATTGTGGAATCCGTCTTGGACGTGGTGGAGGGCCGGGCATGAGCGGCAACGTCGGTATCGTCATCGTCTCGCATTCGCCGCTTGTGGCGGAAGGCGCGGCGGATATGGTCCGCCAGATGGTCGGCGACGAGGTGCCGCTCGCCTGGTGCGGCGGCAACCCGGAGGGCGGCCTCGGCACCTCCGTCCAGTCGATCATGGACGCCATCGACCGGGTCTGGAGCGAGAAGGGCGTCGCCATCCTCGTCGACCTCGGCGGCGCGGAGACCAACAGCGAAATGGCGATCGAGATGCTGCCCGACGACCGCCAGGGCCGCGTGGTGGTCTGCAACGCACCGATCGTGGAGGGCGCCGTGATGGCCGCCACGGAGGCTTCCGGCGGAGCGTCGCTGGACCAGGTGCGCCGCACCGCCGAAGAACTCTCCCCGCAGTGACTTGGGGTCGTCGACCCGCCCGGACCGGATGCTCGCCATGACCGATGCCGCCCTGACACCCGCCCACGCCGCCGTTCTGATGACGCACGACGTCGGCCTGCATGCCCGGCCTTCCGTGAAGCTCACCAAGCTCGCCAAGACCTTCCAGGCCTCGATCGCGCTTGCGCAGTCCGAAGATGGGCCGTGGATCGACGCCAAGAGCATCGTCAAGGTGATGGCCATGAAGGCCCCGAAGGACACCACCCTCCATTTCCGCGCGAGCGGCGCCGACGCCGAGGAGGCCCTGAAGGCTCTCGTGGCGCTGGTGGAGAGGGATTTCGACGAAGGTCATTGAAGGGAACCGAACGGGATGTCCGCGCTGATCCGCCCTGCCCGCCTGGAGATCGTCGGCCGACCGGCCTCGCCCGGGCTGGCGCGAGGACCCGTGCACATTCTGGAGGAGACCACCGTCCGGGATGTTCACGCCGGGACCTCGGCGCAGGAGCGGACGCGTCTCCTGGAAGCGATCGCCGCGGCGGCGGCCGAAGTGGCGGACCTGATCGCCGGCGTCGACGACGAGGAAGCCGCGGCCATCCTGGAGTTCCAGCTCGCCATGCTGGAGGACGACGCCTTGATCGCCGATGCGCTGCCTGTGATCGACGGCGGCGCGCCGGCCCTCGTCGCCTTCCAGGATGCGATGGCGGACGTCGCAGCCGGATACCGGACCGGCGACGACGAGTACTTCCAGGCGCGGGCGAGCGACATCGAGGACCTGGCGGAGCGCGTGATCGCCCACCTCACCGGGGCCGAGACGGGCGCGATCGAACTTCCGCCGGGCGGCATCCTGCTCGCGCGCGATCTGACGCCGTCGCGCTTCCTGTCCACCGACTGGAGCGGCGGCCGCGCCATCGCGCTGTTCGAAGGCAGCCCCACCGCGCACGTGGCGATCCTCGCCCGCTCGCGTGGGGTGCCGATGGCGGTCGGCTTCGGCACATTGAAGATCACCGGGCATGCGGCGGCGCTGCTCGACGGGGAGACGGGCCGGCTCGTGCTGTCGCCCGATGCGGACGACGAGGCCGGCCACCACGCGCTAACCGCTAGCGCCGACGAGATCCGCACGGTGGAGCAGCGGCTCGCCAGACGGCAGGCGGTCACGGCGGACGGAACGCCGATCAAGGTGATGATCAACGCTGGCGACCCCGGAGAGCTCGACGCGCTCGATCCGGCGCTCTGCGACGGCATCGGCCTGGTGCGGACGGAGTTCCTGTTCCACGGCCGGCGCGGTCTGCCGACGGAGGACGATCAGCTTGCCGCCTACCGCCGCATCCTCACCTGGGCCGAGGGGCGTCCGGTCACCTTCCGAACACTCGACGCGGGCGGAGACAAGCCGATCGCCGGCCTGACGCGGGAGGAGTCCAATCCGTTTCTTGGCCTGCGGGGCATCCGCCTTTCGCTCGCCCGGCCGGATGTCTTCCGCGTCCAGGTCCGTGCCCTGCTGCGAGCCGCGGCCGAGGGCGAGATGCTGGTGATGGCGCCGATGGTTGCGTTGCCGGCTGAGATGCAGGCCGTCACCGACCTCTTCGTGGAGGAGGCCGCGGCGCTCCGGCGGGCAGGGCTCGCCCACGCGATCCCGCCGCTCGGGATGATGGTCGAGGTGCCGGCCGTCGCGCTCACGCTCGACCTCTTCGATGTCGATTTCGTCTCGATCGGATCCAACGACCTGACGCAGTATGTGATGGCCGCCTCGCGCGATGCGACGGGGCTGGCCGGGCTCGACGACGCAGGGGTGGAGGCGGTTCAGCGGATGATCCGGATGGTGGTCTCCTCGGGCGCCGAGCTGGGCGTTCCGGTGAGCCTCTGCGGCGACGCGGGGAGCGACACGCGTGTCCTGCCGAAGCTGCTCGCCGCCGGCCTGCGCTCGATCTCCGTCGCGCCGGCCCAGGTCGGCCGGGTGAAGCGCGTGATCGCTGACTGGCGCGCCGACGGAGGCCCCGATGGCTGAAGTCTTTCCGGCCGATGACGGCGTGGGCGCCTACAAGGCGGTCCTCCGGGAGGTGCTGGAGCGCAGGCCGTCCGGCATGCGGCAGCGGCTCGCGGAAGCGCTCGGCACCACGCGCAGCTTCGTCAGCCAGATCTCCAACCCCGCCTATGCCACCCCCATTCCGGCGCAGTACGTGGCCAACATCTTCGAGATCTGCCACTTCTCCGACACGGAGCGGCTGCGCTTCATGACCGCCTACCGACGCGCGCACCCGCGCCGCGGCGGCGCGGTGGAGGATGCGCCGGAGCCGACCCGCTCGCTCGTCCTGGAGGTGCCGGATCTCGGCTCGGACGTGCGCAACGCGGAGTTCGACGCGATCGTCCAGGAGATGGTCGCGCGGCTGAAGCGGCTGACCGAGATCAAGGACCGATAGACCACCATCAAGAAGGGCGCTCCAAGGCGTCGACGAGGGGACCACCCATGAAGAAGCTGATCAATTCGCCCGAATCCGTGCTCGCAGAAAGCCTTCATGGCTTCGCCGCCGCCCATGGCGATATCGTCGCGCTCGGAGAGGATCTGAAGTTCGTCCACCGCAAAGTCTTGAAGCCGGGCAAGGTGGCGCTGCTTTCCGGCGGCGGGTCTGGGCACGAGCCGTTGCACGCGGGCTTCGTCGGTCACGGCATGCTCGACGCGGCCTGTCCGGGCCAAGTGTTCACCTCTCCGACGCCGGACCAGATGATCGCCGCTGCCAACGCCGTCGACGGCGGCAACGGCGTGCTCTTCATCGTCAAGAACTACGAAGGCGACGTGATGAACTTCGAGATGGCGGCCGAGATGGCCGGCGTCGAGATTGCGACCGTCATCACCGACGACGACGTCGCGGTGGAAACATCGACCTATTCGACGGGCCGGCGGGGCGTCGCCGGCACCATGGTGGTGGAAAAGGTGCTCGGCGCCGCCGCGGAAGCCGGCGCCGACCTCGCTACGCTGAAGGCGCTCGGCGACACGGTCAACGGACGGACCCGCTCGATGGGCGTGGCGCTGACGAGCTGCACCGTACCCGCAGCCGGTACGCCGACGTTCACCCTCGCCGAGGACGAGATGGAACTCGGTGTCGGCATCCACGGCGAGCCGGGCCGGCGCCGTGTCAAGATGTTGCCGGCCGACGGGATCGCCGACGAGATGATCGGCGCGATCGCTTCCGACTTCGGCGCCGACGCGGGCGGTCCGGTGCTGCTCCTCGTCAACGGCTTCGGCGGGACGCCGGCCATGGAGCTCTACGTGATGTATCACGCCGCCCGCACCCGGCTGGAAAAGGCCGGCTTCACGGTCGCCCGTTCGCTGGTCGGCAACTACGTGACGTCGCTGGAGATGGCCGGCTGCTCGGTGACGGTGACCCGTCTAACCGACGAGATCGCCGGCTACTGGGACGCGCCGGTGCACACCGCCGCGCTGCGCTGGGGGATGTAACGGCCAGTGGAAGGGCGGCGGAGCACTGACGCCCCGCCGTCGTTGCAACCCGCTCCGTCAGGGCGTGATCAGTGTGCCTGCGCCGTGCTCCGTGAAGATTTCCAGGAGCACCGCGTGCGGCGTCTTGCCGTTGACGATCACGACGCCCTCGACGCCGAGCGCCAACGCGTCGATGCAGGTCTCCACCTTGGGAATCATGCCGCCGGAGATGGTGCCGTCGGCGATCAGCGCGCGGGCGTCGCCCACCGAGAGCTCCTTGATCAGCCGGCCGTCGCGGTCGAGGACGCCGGGGACGTCGGTGAGGAAGAGCAGGCGGGTCGCGCCGAGCGCGCCGGCGATCGCACCGGCGAAGGTGTCGGCGTTGACGTTGTAGGTCTCGCCGTCCACGCCGGGGGCGACCGGCGCGATGACGGGGATCAGTTCCTCCTTGGCAACCATGTGCAACACGGCGGGGTTCACCGACTTCGGCTCGCCGACGAAGCCGAGGTCGACGATCTGCTCGATGTTGGAGTTGGGATCGCGCTGGGTGCGGGTGGCCTTCTCCACGACCACCATGTTGCCGTCCTTGCCGCAGAGGCCGATCGCGCGACCACCTTCGGCGTTGATGGCGGACACGATGTTCTTGTTGATCGAGCCTGCGAGAACCATCTCGACGATCTCCACCGTCGCCTTGTCGGTGACCCGCAGGCCCGCGCGGAACTCGGATTTGATGCCGAGTTTCTCCAGCATCGCGCCGATCTGCGGGCCGCCACCGTGCACCACGATCGGCTTCATGCCGGACTGCTTGAGGAGAACGATGTCGCGGGCGAAGGCACGGGCGAGAGACTCGTCGCCCATGGCGTGGCCGCCGTACTTCACCACGATCGTCTTGTCGTCGTAGCGCTGCATGTAGGGCAGCGCTTCGGAGATGATGCGGGCGCGCGAGACGGTATCGTCGGCGGCGGGAGTGTCGGCGGAGCTGGCCATCGCGCGAGGTCTTCCGGGAACGTTGGAGGTCGGCGGCGGTATAGCGGAAAGGACGGGCAACGGGAAGGGTTCGGCTGCTGACGCCGGGTGTCAGCGCGGGCCCGTCATTCTGGGGGTCAGCCTTGCCGGAGAGTTCCGATGACCAAGCTCTACGATCGCACCGTGCCCTACCAGATCCGGATGCTCGCCAACGCGCGCCGGTTCGTCTCCAAGGCGCGCGACCACTTTGCCGCTGCCGGGATCAATGGCCGGGAGATGGTCGGCTGGCGGCTCGCGCCGGACATGTTTTCGCTCGGCCGCCAGCTCGTGGTGGCGGTGGACGGCGTCCGCGGGGCCGCGGCCCGCCTCGCCGGACAGGCCATCGAGCCGCCGGATGCGCCCGCCTTCGCCGTCTACAACCGCGGCGGCGACATGCCCTTCCACGAGCCCGCCACGATCGACGACGCGCTCGCCTATATCGACCGCGGGATCGCCTTTCTCACCGCGGTCGAGCCCGAAAGCTTCGGGGGCGCGGAGGACCGACTCATCGTGCTCGTGATGGGCGGCCAGACGCGGACCTTCACCGCCGAGCCCTTCGTCAACGCCTATGTGACGCCGAACCTCCACTTCCACCTTGCGGTCGCCTACGCGATCCTGCGGTCGCGCGGCGCGCCGATCGGCAAGAGCGATTTCGAGGGCGAGGACGTCTACGAGCTGGGGTGACGGCGGTCTACTCGACCGCCGCCTGATACTTGAGCTCGGTGTCGGGAATCTCGTCCTTGTGGATGATCGCCTCGAAGGTGCGCAGGCGCTGGTAGACCGAGAGCAGTTCCACGATCGTCGTCCAGGACAGGACGAGATATTGGAACGACGAGGTCACCTGGCTGAAGGCGCTGGAGATCTGGTTGAGCGCGCCGAGCGAGATCTTGGCGGCGACGATGGACGGGCCAAGGAGGATCAGCGAGAAGACAGTGTTGGTCTGGCTGTAGGCGTAGCGGACCACGTTGAAGTAGAGGTAGTGGAAGTAGAGCGTGAAATAATTGCGCCGGACGGAGTCGAACAGCTGGTCGGTAACCGGACGATCCGCCCGGTTCGGGTCGTCCTCGCCGTAGACCAGTTCCTTGCGGAAGGCCGCTTCGGCACGCTGGTTGCGGAATTCCAGCCCCGGCAGCTTGATGCCCACTGTCGCGAGCACGACCGTGCCGAAGATCGACCAGACGATCGCCGCCGTCACGAGCGGGTACGGGATGGAGCCGACGACGGGCAGTTCCGTGACGTTGGCCGAGAGGCGCATCAGCACGGGCAGGAAGGCGATCAGCGTCATGATGCTGTCGACGAAGTTGACGCCGAGGCTCTCCACCAGCCGGGAGAAGCGCATGGTGTCCTCCTGGACGCGCTGGGAGGCACCCTCGACCTTGCGCAGCTTCGGCCAGAAGGAGAGGTAGTAGTCGTTCATTGCCGTCCGCCAGCGGAAGATCCAGTGGCTGACGAAGAAGAGATTCAGCACCGCGACCGTGATCGCGACCAGCGCGATCGACGCGAAGATGCCGAGCTGGGCGTAGAACTCGCCGACCTCCACGACGCGCTGTTTGGCGACAGCAGCCTGCACCATGTCCCAGAAGGGGCCGTACCAGTTGTTGATCGCCACGCTCACCTGGACCTGGAAATAGGTGACGAACAGGATCAGCGCCGTACCGAGGATCGACCACTTCCACCAGGGGTGCGGAGCGATGGTCTGCCACACGGCCGCGAACAGGCCGACCGCAACGGCGTAGTAGATGTAGAACCAGAGGAACGGATCGGTGATGAAGTAACCGAGGCCGATCAACGGCGGGTCCACGCCCTCCTGCATGTCGAAGCCGAACACGCCGCCAAGGTCGCTGCCGCCGAGGTACCAGCCGGCGACGCAGAAGGCCGTCCACAGCACCACGGAAATGAAGAAGGCCTTCGGCCGTGGGAAGAAGGATACGAACAAGGCTGATGGCTCCTCACCTCGAGAACCGCTTCGCGGCAACTAGATAGGTCGATCGTCGACGCTGCAAGTGGGGCCGTGCCAGCTTTCTTCGCACCTTCAGATCCCGCCTCATGGATCACCAAGCGGCGACGGAGCCGTCGCTGCGCGGATCGTTGGCGCCCTCCAGCGTCCCGTCCGGGTGGCGGACGATGGCGCCGGCGTGGCCGAGGTCTGAGTGGTAGGGGACGATCTCCTGCAGGCCGTGGCCGGCTTTCCTCAGCGCCTCGACCAGCGCGGGATCGAAGCGGTTCTCCAGAACCAACGCGACACCCGCGTCGTCGCCCCAGGTCTTGCCCAGGCGCCAGCGCGGCGCGGTGTGGGCCTGTTGCAGCGGCATGCCGAAGAAGGCGTAGCGGGAGAACACGATCGCCTGCGTCTGCGGCTGGCCCTCGCCGCCCATGGTGCCGTAGGTCATGGCGCGGCCGTCGTCGAACACGGCCATCGCCGGGTTGAGCGTGTGGAACGGGCGCGCACCCGGCTCCAGACGGCGCGGTCCGGTCCCATCCAGACGGAAGGAGGAGCCGCGGTTCTGCCAGAGAATGCCGGTCTGCGGCAGCACGCAGCCCGAGCCGAACTCGAAGAAGATCGACTGGATGAAGGAGACCGAGCGCCCGGCCCCGTCCGTCACGCCGAGCCAGATAGTATCGCCCGGCACCGGCGGCTGCGGCCACGGCGCGGCGCGTGCGCGATCGATGCGGGCGGCGCGGGCGTCGAGGTCCGCGACGTCGAGGAAGGAACGGGGGTCAACGGTCATCCGATCCGGGCAGCCGATATGGGCGTCGCGAACCAGGAAGGCCTGCTTGGTGGCCTCGATCAGGCCGTGGACGTGGTCGAATTCCTCGCCGTTCGTCACCCCCAGCCGATCGAACAGCGCCAGGATCATCAACGAGGAGAGCCCCTGCGTGGGCGGCGGCATGTTGTAGAGCCGGGCGTTGCGGACGCGGGTGGAGAGCGGCTGAACGCGCTCGGCACGGTAGCCGTCGAGGTCGGCCAGCGTGATCGGCGAGCCGACGCGCGCCAGGTCCGCCGCGATCCGCTGCGCCAGCGGGCCGCGGTAGAAGCCGTCGAGCCCGTCGCGGGCGAGCGTCCGCAAGGTCTCGGCGAGCGCGGGCTGGGTGAGCAGCGCGCCCTCCAGCGGCGGTTCTCCGTCCGGCATGAAGGCGTCGGCGAAACCGGGTTGCGGCTCCAGTTCGTGGCGATGAATCACCGTCATCTCGGCCTGCCCGGCGGTCACGACCATGCCGGCTTCGGCGTAGTGGATCGCCGCTTCCAGGATCTCGTCCAGCGGCTTCGGCGTCTGCCAGCCCGCGGAGACGGCCAGCGCCTCCTGCCAGCCGGCCACCGTGCCCGCGGTGGTGTTGGCGGCGAGGGGCCCGCGGGTCGGCACGGCGGCGAGGCCGGCCTTTGCATAGAGATCGCGGGTGACGTTGCGGCCGGCGCGCCCGCTCGCGTCGATGCCGACCGGCTCGCGGCCGGGCTCGGAGACGAGCCAGAAGCCGTCGCCGCCGATCTGGTTCATGTGCGGGTAGACCACCGCCAGCACCGCGGCCGTCGCCACGGCCGCCTCCACCGCCGTGCCCCCCGCCTTCAGGATGTCCAGCCCGGCCTGGGATGCCAGGTGATGGGGCGAGGTGACCATGCCGCGGCGCGAACGGGGCGTGTAGAGCATCAGGCGGGCATCCTTGGATTCGGGAGATCAGGAAAAGACGGACGCCAGCATGCGCAGCCCGGTCACGAAAAGGAATGCGGCAAAGGCGAGCTTAAGCTTGCGTGTCGGCAAGGCGTGCGCGGCGCGGGCTCCCCAGGGCGCCATGGCCATCGAGGTCGGCAGGATCAACGCGAGGCCGACGAGGCTGACGTAGCCGAGGGAGAAGGGCGGCAGGTCCGGCTCGCCTAAGCCGCCGATCACGAAGCCGATCGTGCCCGGCACGCCGATGATGAAGCCGATCGCGGCGGCGGTGCCGACGGCGCGGTGGATGGGATAGTTGAACAGCGTCAACGTCGGCACGGACAGCGTGCCGCCGCCGATCCCCATCATGGCGGAGACCATGCCGATCATCGCCGCGATCGCCTGCTCGCCGATTCCCTTCGGCGGTGCGTCGGCGATCCGCCACGTGGGCCGGGAGAAGGCCATGTGAAACGACACGATCAGGGCGACCGTGCCGAAAACGGCGGTCAGGGTCGGGCCCTTGACATGGGAGGCGAGCACCGTCCCGAGCACGACCCCGGCGACGGTGGCGACGAACCATCGCTTCAGCATCGCCACGTCCACCGCGCCCTTCCGATAGTGGGCGCGTACCGACATGGCCGAGGTCGCGATGATGGTGGAGAGCGAGGTACCGACCGCCACGTGCATCTTCACGTCCTCGTCGAGCCCGAGCAGCGTGAAGACGTAGAACAGCACCGGCACGATGACGATGCCGCCGCCGACGCCCAGCAACCCGGCCACGAAGCCCGCGAGGGCACCGGTGGCGAGGAGGGAGGCGGCGTAGAGAGCGAAATGGGTAAGATCGAGTGCGGCAATGGCGTCGGACATACCGCCCCTGTTATCGGAAGCTGGGCCGGCGGGAAAGATATCCCCTGCACATCGCCGCGTGCCCACACTTTCCGATTGCCGGATGCTACGTCTGCATCTTAACTATCTGCGGTTGGATCAAGCGGGGGCGCAACCATGCCGACCTATCTCATGACAGCGCGTGCGCTGGTGAACGGGGCCTTCACGTCCGAGCCGGGGCCGATCCGCGCCCTCAGGGTTCCCAACACAGTCGCGACCTACAATGCGACCCACGAGATCAGGCGGGAAGCCTGGTTCAAGGCGGTCCGCGACGCGGCGGCCAAGGATCCCAATCCGAACTCCGCTACCTGGAGACTGGACGCCGCTGCCGGCCAGCCTGGCGACGTGCTCTTCTACGTGCACGGCTACAACAACGACCTGGCGAGCGTTCTGGACCGGCAGCGGGCGCTTGGCAGGCTGCTGCGGGCGGAAGGCTGGCACGGGGTCGTGGTTGGGCTCGACTGGCCCTCGGACAACAGCATCCTCAACTACATCGAGGATCGATCGGACGGCGCGGCGGTGGCGCGCGCGCTCGTGGAGGGTGCTCTCGTTCCGCTCTGCGAAAGCCAGGAGAACGGCTGCCAGACCAACGTCCATCTGATCGGCCACTCCACCGGCGCCTACGTCATCATGAAGGCCTTCGAGATCGCGCCGGACCGGGGCGAACTGCACAAGGGGGACTGGCGGATCGGGCAGGTCGCCTTCATCTCCGGAGACGTGGCGAGCGCGTCGCTCTCAGCGGGCGATTCCAGCAACGCGACCCTGTTCTCGCGGATCATGCGGCTCACGAATTTCAGCAACGGGGACGACCGGGTGCTCGCCGTCTCCAACGCCAAGCGGCTCGGCGTCCGGCCCCGTGCCGGCCGGGTCGGCCTGCCGCCCCGGCCGGACCCGAAGGCGGTGAACGTCGACTGCACCGCGATCCACCGGGCCGAGGCTGCAGCCCGCGACTTCGGCAGCGTGACCGAGCAGATCGTCTTTTCGCACGGGTTCTACTTCGAGAGCGCGCTGTTCGCTCGGGATCTCGCGATGACCCTGGAGGGCGCGATCGACCGGCAGAAGATCCCGACACGGCGGCAGGTCAACGGAGAACTCATACTCGAGAAGGGCGACCGGCCGGATTTCCAGAAGCAGGTGCTCGGCATGCCGAGGCCCCAGCCGCCCCGGCCGGTGCCGGCCTGAGGCGGTTCAGCCGATCACGCCGGCAATGGCGGCGCGGAGATCGTCCAGGCCCGCGCCCTTTTCGCTGGAGGTCGCGATGACATCCGGGTAGGCGGCCGGTCGGCGGCGGATCTTGTCGGCGGTGTCGGCGAGCAGCTTCTCCACGCCCGCGGCCTTGATCTTGTCCATCTTGGTGAGAACCACCTGATAGGAGACCGCCGCCTTGTCGAGGATGGACATCACCTCCTCGTCGATCGGCTTGACGCCGTGGCGGGCGTCGACCAGCACATAGACGCGGCGGAGGTTCGGCCGGCCGCGCAGGTAGTTGCGGATCAGGCGATTCCAGACGTCGACCTTCTCCTTGGGGGCCTCGGCATAACCGTAGCCCGGCATGTCGACGATGGTCAGGCCGGCGTCGCGCTCCGGCACGAAGAGGTTCAGCTCCTGCGTCCGGCCGGGTGTGTTGGAGGTGCGCGCCAGCCCGCTCTGGCCGGTCAGCGCGTTGATCAGGCTGGACTTGCCGACGTTGGAGCGGCCGGCGAAGGCGACCTCCAGCCCGCCCGCTTCCACGGTCGGCAGGTCGAAGCTGTTGGCGATGCCGCGCACGAAACGCCAGGGCCGCGCGAACAGCAGCCGGATAGCCTCGGCGCGCTCGGCTTCGGCGGAGGGGCCGGGCGTCGTTTCGGTCGCTTCGCTCATCGGGTGCCCTCCGTGTTGTCCAACGCGCGGCGAAGCGCGTCGAGATCGGCGCCGCGGATCGCCGACAGATGGTTGGTAATGCGTTCCGGAGTCCAGTTCCACCAGGCGATATCGAGCAGCGCGTCGACCACGGCAGGCTCGAACCGGGTCCGGACGATACGCGCCGGATTCCCGGCGACCACCGCGAAGGGCGGGACGTCGCGCGTCACCACGGATTTCGCAGCGACAACGGCGCCGTTGCCGACCCGGATGCCCGGCATGATCGTGGCGTCCATTCCAAGCCACACGTCGTGCCCGATGACCGTGTCGCCGCGCGAACCGTCCTGCAGTTCGTCCATGGAAAGGCCCTCGGCCCAGCTACCGCCGAAGATGGCGAAGGGAAAGGTCGAGAAGCCGTCCATGGCGTGGTTCGCGCCGTTCATGACGAAGCGCACGCCGGTGGCGATCGCCACGAAACGGCCGATCACTAGGCGATCGCCCATGAACGGGAAGTGGTAGAGCACACACCGCTCCACGAACTTCTCCGGTGCCTCGGGGTCGTCGTAGTAGCTGAAGTCTCCAACCTCGATGTTCGGCTGGTCGACGACGGCTTTCAGCAGCACAACGCGCTTGTGGCCTGGAACCGGATGAAGAACGTTCGGATCCGGGTGGGTTTCGCAAGGGGACGGCATGGAACCTCTCCTGTCGGCGGTCGGAATGGGCTTGTCGAAGAACGACTTCGCCGCAACGCCAGGCGCCGGGGAAGTCGAGGTTCACGCGATCATGGCTGCGAAACTCCTTGTTGGTGCGGCAGGCGTGGCCGAGCGGCGGATCAGCCGCTCGAACTCGCCTTCTTGCGTTGGAACGTCGCCTTCAGATTGTCCCAGAGTTCGATCTTCACGCCCTGCCGGCGCATGATGATCGACTGCTGGAGGATCGACAGCGAGTTGTTCCAGGCCCAGTAGATCACCAGTCCGGCCGGGAAGGACGCCAGCATGAAGGTGAAGATGATCGGCATCCAGGTGAAGATCATCGCCTGCGTCGGGTCCGGCGGGGCCGGGTTCAGCTTCATCTGCACGAACATCGACACGCCCATGATCAGCGGCCAGACGCCGATCATCAGCATCTGCGGGGGATCCCAGGGGATCAGCCCGAACAGGTTGAAGATCGTGGTCGGATCAGGCGCGGAGAGGTCGTGGATCCAGCCGAAGAACGGCGCGTGGCGCATCTCGATGGTGATGTAGAGCACCTTGTAGAGCGCGAAGAACACCGGGATCTGGACCAGGATCGGAAGACAGCCGGCCAGCGGATTGATCTTCTGCGTCTTGTAGAGCTCCATCAGCGCCTGCTGCTGCTTCATCTTGTCGTCGGCATAGCGGGTGCGGATGGCCTCCATCTCCGGCTGTACCTTCTTCATCTTGCTCATCGACACGTAGGACTTGTTCGCGAGCGGATAGAAGGCGGCCTTGACGAGAACGGTGACCAGGAGGATGGCGACGCCGAAGTTGCCGACCATCTTGAAGAGATAGTCGATCAAGAGGAACATCGGCCGGGTCAGGAAGTAGAACCAGCCCCAGTCGATCATGCGATCGAACTTGGGGATCGACAGGGCCGCGGCGTACTCGTCGATCTGGTTGACCTCCTTGGCACCGGCGAAGAGGCGCACATCCGTCTTGGCGGAGGCGCCCGGCGCGACGGTGATCGGGTCGCGCAGATAGTCGGCCTGGAAGGTGTCGACGGTGCCGACCTGCGCGTGGAGGAAGCGCGGCTGGAAGGCGAGGCCCTTGGTGGGGATCAGCACGGCGGCCCAGTACTTGTCGGTGATGCCGAGCCAGCCGTCTTCGGTCTTCGGCGGCTTGGTGGCGGCACTGTCCTTCAGGTTGGCGTAGGTGATCTCGGTGAGTTGCTCCTCGCCGAGCACGCCCAACATGCCCTCGTGCAGCACGTAGGCGGCAGCCGTATGGGGCGCGCCGTGCCGGATGACGAAGCCGTAGGGGTAGACCACGGCGGCGGCCGCACCGGCGTTCCTGACCTCGTCGGCCACGTGGAACATGGCGTGCTCGTCGACCGAGATGGTGCGCTGGAAGGTGAGCCCGGCGCCGTTGTCCCAGGTGAGCACCAGCGGAGTGGCCGGCGTCAGCTTGGCGCCGGCGGGGGCGGTCCACAGGGTTTCGCCGTTGGGAACGGGGGTGTTGGTCCCCGCGGGAGCCGCATAGCCGAACTCGGCGTAGTAGGCGTCGGGACCGCCGAGCGGGGAAAGCAGCGTGACGTTCGCCGAAGCCGGATCGACCGTGACGCGGTAGTCCTTGAGGGCGATGTCGTCGATGCGGGCGCCGCGCAGGTTCAGCGAACCGGCGATCGCCGGCGTCTCGATGGGAACGCGCGGGTCCTTGGCGACGGCTGCTTCGCGGGTGGCAACCGTGACCGCGCCAGCACCGGCGGGTGCCGACGCAGGGGCGTTCGCCGTGGTTCCGGGCGCGGCGGTCGATCCGTTCGGCACCGGGGCCGGGGTCGCCGCGGTCTCGGCCTGGCGGGCCTGCTCCGCGAGACGCGCCTTTTCCAGTTGCGGACCGGCGACGAAATACTGCCACCCCAGCAGGACCACCAGCGACAGCACGATCGCCAGGATCATATTCCGGTTTTCACCCATCGACAGGTCTCTTCTGTTCGCGCCTGGAACGGTCGTCGTCGGTCTTGCCGCGTGGACGCGCGGAGGATTTCAGGGCGCCGACCACGTCCGCCACCAGATCCTGGAAGGGCTGGCCGAGGGCGGGCGGGCGACCGATCAGCACATAGTCCGTGCCGGGCTTCGCCACCAGTGCCCCGTGCAGCCGGACGGCCTCCTTGAGGCGACGGCGGATGCGGTTCCGGACCACGGCATTGCCGGTCTTCTTCGTCACCGTGAAGCCGAATCGCGCCGGAGCCGGTTCCGATCCGGATCGATCCCGATCGAGCGATTGCAGCAAAAAGCCGCGCCGAGGCGTCCGTTGCCCCCGCGCGACTTTGGTGTACTCGCTTCGCTTGGTCAGTCTCTTCATCGCCGCGCGTGGCCCCGGGATCCGGTTGAAGCCCGTCTTTGCGGGCCAGCCGCGCGTCCGATCAGGCCGACAGGACCTTGCGGCCGCGGGCGCGACGACGCGCGATCACCTTGCGACCGCCGACCGTGGCCATGCGGGAGCGGAAGCCGTGGCGGCGCTTGCGCACGAGCTTGGAGGGCTGATAAGTCCGCTTCATGGGTCGTCTCCGCCGGCGGGCGGCCCTTCTTCTTCATGGCGCCGACGGACCGCGTCCTGCCCGATCCGGGCGAACGCGCGCTGGCGCCTGCTGGTGTCTGTTGTTCACGGACCGGCATCCGCACACGTGCGGACAGCGCCGCACAGGCGCCGGGCGCCGGGTCCAATCGAGGGGGCTTATACGGGAGGCGCCCGTCGTCGTCAACGCGGCAGACGCCGGTGATCACCGGAAAACGGGAACGGCCGTCGACCGGTCTCCGCCCGTCGTCTGTTCACATGCGCTCCAGCGAACGCGTGTCGCCGTCCATCGCGGCCTCCGTCTCGCGCGCGGCGGCGGCCAGAACGGTCGGCACGATCTCCTCGGCCGTGCGGGCGGTGAGGAACTTGACCTCGTAGCCCGGACGGATGAAAGCCTCGTCGGCCATGTGGGCGAGGAGATCCTTCAGCGGCTCCCAGAAGCCGTTGATGTCGGCGAGCACGATGGGCTTGCGGTGGCGGCCGAGCTGGGCCCAGGTCATCTGCTCGACAACCTCCTCCAGCGTCCCGACGCCGCCGGGCAGCGCCACGAAGGCGTCGGACTTCTCGAACATCATCCGCTTGCGCGTATGCATGTCCTCGACGATGTGGAAGTCCTCCACGCCGTCGAGCATGATCTCGCGGCGCAGGAGAAACTCCGGAATGATTCCGGTGACCGAGCCGCCGGCGGAGAGCACAGCCTTGGCGACGGCGCCCATCAGGCCGATCGAGCCACCGCCGTAGACGAGGCGGATGCCGGCCTTGGCCATGGCCTTCCCAAGCGTTTCGGCAGCGGCGAGGTGGTCCGGATTGCGGCCCGTTGACGAGCCGCAGAAGACGCAGATGCTGGATACGTTTGCCATGCTTCCATGTCGCACCGCCGAAGTCGAGCCGTCAAGCCGGCCGTCGTGCCCACGCGGACGCAGCAAGTATTCGACCTGCGGCACGATCGCATCAGCGCCGAAAAAACGAACGGGTGCGGAAAAACGCCCCTTGCGGACAGCCTTTGGTGGCCTTGTGGGGGTATGGGCAGCGGTATAAGCATTTCATCAGCCGACAAAATACGCAGGATCGACGGCTTCTGTCGCGATCCGACGGCGGTGGACACATCGCGGGAGCGACTAGGATCCGCCAAGGGGGGCGTCAGGAGCGGCGATGACTGGGGCGAAGCCGGAAGTGCCGGTGGTGGGGACGGGACGGACGATGACGAGATCTCTCAGGAACGCGCTCGCGGCCATTGCTGTGATCGTCATCGCGTTCCTTTTCGCCTTCTTGACGGGCGCCCTCAACGACCTCCTGACGCGTTTCGGCCTGCAAGACTGGGCCCAGGGCGTGACCGAGCCCGTCAAGCCGGCGCCCGAAACCGCCGTCGTCGAAACGCCGGCCCCGCAGCAGGCGACACCGACGGCCGACATGGTCGTGCCGATCTTCGACCTGGTGCGTGTCGAACCCTCGGGCGACGCCGTGATCGCCGGGCAGGGATTGCCGGAGGCGGAGGTGGAAATCCTCTCCGGCTCCTCCGTGATCGCCAAGGGCAAGGCGAACGGGTCCGGCGAATGGGCGATCGTGCTGTCCGATCCCTTGAAGCCCGGCGCGCACGACCTGACCGTGCGCACCACCGCGCCCGGCAAGTCGCCGCTCGTTTCCAAGCAGAGCGTTGCAGTCTCGGTGCCGGAGGGGGGCGAAGGCGAAGTCCTCGTGGTCCTCAACCAGCCGGGCTCGGCCAGTACGGTGCTGCAGGTGCCTGGCCTCGCGGAAGCGCAGAAGGCCCTGCGCGACGCCGGCGTCGACCCGACCGCCCTGCCCGCGGCGGAAGCGCCCAAGCCGGCCGAGACCGCTGCGGCGGCGTCGACAGAGCCGCCCAAAACCATCGAGCCTGCGGCCGATGCGCCGAAACCGGCCGAGACCGCTGCAGCGGCGCCGAGCGAACCGGCCAAGCCGGCCGACGCTCCTGCTGCAGCGGCGACCGCCGAGCCTGCCTCGCCGGAGCCGGCAGCGACCACGACGGCGGCCGCGGATGCCGCGCCTGCCGCGGATGCCGCGCCTGCGGCGTCCTCGGGTGAACCGGCCCAGCCGGCGGAGACCATCGTCGTCGCCGAAGCCCCCGCAGCGGCGGAAGCACAGCCGTCGGCAGCCGGCGAGAGCACGGTCGCAGCGAACGTACCTGACGCTGTCACCGCAACACCCGAAAATTCCGGCACTGCCGCGGGCACCGCTGGCGCGGGCTCGGCGGTGGAAGCGGGAACCACGGCCGATGTTCCGGCACCCGCACCGGCACCGGCCGCCGAAACAGTGCCCGCCGCTCCTGTCGAAACAGCGCCCGCCGCACCCGCCGTCGAGCCGGTCGAACCTGCCAAGCCCGTGCCCGCCGTCGAGCCGGTCGAACCTGCCAAGCCCGTGCCCGTCACCGTCCAGGCAGTCGAGACGGAGAACGGCGTCGCCTACATCGCCGGCTTCGGAGCGCCTGGTTCCAAGATCATCCTCTACCTCGACGACAAGCCGATCGGCGAGACGACGGTGGACTCGACCGGCCGGTGGCTGCTGGAGAGCAGGATCGACGTCGCGCCGGGCAGTCACAAAGTGCGCGCGGACCACGTCGGGGACGGCGGCGTGGTGATTGCGCGGGCCGAGGTGCCGTTCAACCAGGTCGGGCCGGAAGCGCCCGCCGAGCCGGTGGCCGGCGTCGGCTCCACCGCCGCGGGGGTCGGATCCGGATCGGCCGGAGAGGCGCGCGTCGGAGAATCGGAGACCATGATCATCCGGCGCGGCGACAATCTCTGGACGATCGCCAAGCGCCTCTACGGACGCGGTGTGCGCTACTCCACGATCTACGAGGCCAACACCGACCAGATCCGCAACCCGGACCTCATCTATCCCGGTCAAGTCTTCGTGCTTCCCAAGGGAGACACCAACTGGCAGCCGGTCAACCCTTGAACCGACCGGCGCGGATCTGATCTAAGGTGCACGTCTGACGAAGCCGCCCGGACACCCCCGGGCGGCTTTTCGGTTCCAGCGGGGGGCTTCCCTCATCCCGCGGACCGCCATGGTAGCTCGAATGCGAAAAATCCCCCCGACCTCCGACAGACCCAAGTCCGTCAGCGCCGACGATTCCACGCTGGTGGCCACCGTCCGCAATCTCTGGCCCTATCTGTGGCCCTCGGATCGGCCCGATCTGAAGCTGCGGGTCGCGTTGGCGGTCCTGGCGCTGATCGTCGCCAAAGTGATCACCGTCCTCGTGCCCTACCTCTACGCCTGGGCGACCGACGCGCTGGCGCCCGGGTCCGGCACCGACAGGACGATGTTCCTCCTGTCCGTGCCCGCCATGCTGGTGCTTGCCTTCGGCGTCGGCCGGCTCCTCCTGAACGGGTTCAACCAGCTCCGCGACGCGCTGTTCGCCGAGGTCAGCCAGTACGCGGTGCGGTCGCTCGCCTACCGCACCTTCACGCACCTTCACGCGTTGTCGCTGCGCTTCCACCTGCAGCGCCGCACCGGCGGCCTGTCGCGCGTGATCGAGCGCGGCGTGAAGGGCATCGACGCGATCGTGCGCTTCACGATCCTCAACGCCTGGCCGACCGTACTGGAGTTCGCCCTCTCGGCTGCGATCATCTTCTTCCAGTTCGGCTGGACCTACCTCGTCGTGGTCGCGGGTACGGTCTGGCTCTACGTCTGGTTCTCGGTCCGCTACTCCGACCGGCGCATCAGCATCCGCCGGCGGATGAACGACAGCGACACCGACGCCAACACCAAGGCGATCGACAGCCTGCTCAACTTCGAAACGGTCAAGTACTTCGGCAATGAGAAGATGGAGGCTGACCGCTACGACGCCTCGATGGCGAAGTACGAGCGGGCCGCCGTGGAGACCTGGACGTCGCTCTCCTGGCTGAACATGGGCCAGACCGTCATCTTCACCGTCGGCATGACCGCGTGCATGTTGATGTCGGCGCGCGCCGTGATGGCCGGCGAGCAGACCATCGGCGATTTCGTGCTGATCAATTCGCTGCTGATGCAGCTGGCCGTTCCGCTCAACTTCATCGGTTTCATCTACCGCGAGATCCGCCAGGGCATCGCCGACATCGAGCAGATGTTCGGGCTCCTGAACCAGCCCGCGGAGATCGTCGACAGCCCGACCGCGCGGCCGCTCACCGTTTCCGGCGGACGCGTCGCATTCGAGGACGTGCACTTCGCCTACGATCCGGATCGCCAGATCCTCAACGGCGTCTCCTTCGAGGTGCCCGCCGGGAGGACGATCGCCATCGTCGGACCGTCCGGCGCCGGCAAATCCACGCTCTCCCGCCTGCTCTTCCGCTTCTACGACGTCACCGGTGGACGGGTGACCATCGACGGCCAGGACGTGCGCGACGTCACCCAGGAGAGCCTGCGGGCGGCGATCGGCATGGTTCCGCAGGACACCGTGCTGTTCAACGATACGATCGCCTACAACATCCGCTACGGTCGGCCGTCGGCGTCGGACGAGGACGTCCAAGCCGCCGCCGAGATGGCGCAGATCGGCCGGTTCGTGGAGAGCCTGCCGCAGGGCTACAAGACCCAGGTGGGCGAACGCGGGCTGAAGCTGTCGGGCGGCGAGAAGCAGCGGGTCGCCATCGCCCGCACCATCCTGAAGAGCCCGCCCATCCTGATCCTGGACGAAGCCACGTCGGCGCTCGACACCAACACCGAGCGCGAGATCCAGGCCGCGCTCGACCGGGTGTCGGAGGGCCGCACCACGCTCGTCATCGCGCACCGCCTCTCCACTGTCGTGCGGGCCGACGAGATCATCGTGCTGGAGAAGGGCCGCATCGCCGAGCGCGGCAGCCACGCGGACCTGATCGCCAAGGGCGGCCTCTACGCCACCATGTGGGACCGCCAGCGTGAGGCGGCCGAAGCCGAGGAGCGCCTGAAGAAGGCCATCGAGGGCGACGACATAGGCATCGTGAAGCGCGGCGCGCGCGCAGGAGAACCTGCCGCGCTGAAACCCGCGGAGTAATTCTGTTGCTGGTGCCAGCGGTGCCGCCGGCATCAAGACCACGTGAGAGATGGCGCGAGGCGCTTGTTAACGGGGTGTGCGGCGTGTCACGCCATAATCAACCGCCGTCCACTCCTCCTTTTTCGAGCAGATGACCCCGATCGACCACGACCTGAACAGCAGCCGGACACCAACGCGTTGGGATACGCGCACGGTTCTGCGTCGGCTTGCTCCCGTCGCGGCGTTCGTCATCTTCGCGGCGGTCGCTTTTTCTCTCGGGCTGCACCACCAGATCTCCGTGCAGGGTTTCCTCGATCGGCGCGAAGCGCTGGTGGCAGGGGTCGAGGCGAACTACGTGAAGGCGCTGGCCGGGTTCGTGCTGTTCTATACGGTGGTCGTGGCGCTCTCGGTACCTGGCGGGCTGTTCCTGACGCTCGCCGCCGGCTTCCTTTTCGGGCCGGTGGTCGGCGGTCTCGCCGCATCGCTCGCGGCCACGGTGGGCGCGACGATCCTGTTCCTGGCGGCCCGAACCTCCTTCGGGGAGATCCTGCGGGAACGGGCGCGCGGACGGATCGAGCGGTTCACCTGCGGCTTCTGCGAGAACGCGTTCAACTACCTGCTCTTCCTTCGCCTCGTGCCGATCGCGCCGTTCTGGTTCGTCAACCTGGTGCCGGCGCTGATGGGCGTGAAGACCCGCGTCTTCGTGCTCGCCACCGCCATCGGCATCCTGCCGGCGACCTTCGCCTTCGCCACCATCGGCGCGGGGCTCGACAGCGTGCTCGCCGCTCAGGCCGAGGCCAAGCGGGAGTGCCTGGCGGCTGGGACCTGCCAGCTCACGCTCGACAAGCATGCGCTGCTGACCCCCGGCCTGCTCGCCGCCTTCGTCGCGCTCGGCTTCGTGGCGTTGCTGCCGGTCGCCGCCAAGGCCTATCGGCGGCGCCGGATGGAGCGCGGCAAATGAGCGAGGCGCTGACGCCGGATCTTTGCATCATTGGCGCCGGCTCGGCGGGCCTCACCCTTGCCGCGGCCGCCCGGGCCGCCGGCCTTTCCGTCGTGCTGGTGGAGCGCGCGAAGATGGGCGGGGAGTGCCTGAACACCGGTTGCGTTCCCTCCAAGGCGCTGATCGCCGCCGCCCGGCATGCCCACGCGATCCGGCGGGCGAAGGCCTTCGGCATCGACGCCGGGGATCCGGTGGTCGACTTTGCACGCGTGCACGCCCACGTCCACGACGTCATCGCGGGGATCGCCCCGCACGACTCGGCCGATCGGTTCCGCGGCCTCGGCGCCACCGTCATCGAAGCCTCCGCCCGCTTCGTCGATCCGGACACGGTGGAAGCCGGCGGGCGGGCGATCCGCGCGAAGCGGATCGTGATCGCCACCGGCTCCAAGCCGGTCGTGCCCGACGTGCCCGGGCTTTCCGCCATCCCGATCCTCACCAACGAATCCCTGTTCGACCTCACCGCCCTGCCCTCGCACCTCGTGGTCGTCGGCGGCGGGCCCGTCGGCCTGGAGATGGCTCAGGCGTTTCGACGACTCGGCAGCGCCGTCAGCGTGATCTCGCGCGGTCGTCCGCTGCGCAACGACGACGCGGAGGCGGCGGCTCTGGTGGTCTCGCGCCTTCGCGGCGAAGGGGTCGAGATCCTCGCAGAGGCCAAACTGACGGCGGCCGTTCCCCTGGGCGCGGCCGGCGCGCGTCTGACCGTCGCCGTCGGTGGTGGGGAACGCGTCCTGGAGGCCTCGCACGTCCTGGTCGCCGCGGGGCGACGACCGGCGCTCGACGGGCTCGATCTTGCCGCCGGCAATGTCGCGACCACGCCCGACGGCGTCGACGTGGACGATGCCTTCCGCAGCCGGAGCAATTCGCGGGTCTTCGCGATCGGCGACGTGGCGGGCTCCTACCGCTTCACCCACTGGGCCAGCCACCAGGCCGGGCTCGTGCTGCGGACGATCCTCACCCGCCTGCCGGCGAAGCCCAAGGCGAGCGAGATCGTCTGGTGCACCTATACGGACCCGGAGATCGCCCATGCCGGTCTGACGGAGGCCGAGGCGCGCGTCCGGCACGGTGGCGCCGTGAAGGTGCTGCGCTTCGCCTATGCCGGCAACGACCGGGCCCGTGCGGACCTGGAGACGGACGGCTTCGTGAAGCTCGTCACGGGATCGCGGGGGCGGATCCTCGGGGCGGACATCGTCGGAGCCGGTGCCGGCGAGCTGATCGGCACGGTTGCGCTCGCCATCTCGGCCGGGCTCGGCGCCGGGGCGCTGGCTCGAACGGTGCTTCCCTATCCGACGCTCGGCGAGGTATCCAAGCGGGCGGCGATGACGACCTACGCGGATGCCTTGAAAAAGCCGCTTGCAGGGTTGGCACTGCGGTTCCTGCGCACCACTCTATGACCACGTGACGCGGGCGGGATGGCCGCGCCACGAGAAAGGCCCTCGGGAGAATTGGGCATGACGGAGGAGAACGACAGCCAGAAGCCGCCGATTGGCGGCGAGGTGACGCCGGGCCGGTTCGGCCTGTCGGCGAAGCTGCTCGTTCTGACCGTCCTGTTCGTCATGCTGGCCGAGTTGCTGATCTACGTGCCGTCGATTGCCAATTTCCAGAAGACTGGGATCGAGGACCGGCTGGAGACGGCGACGGTGGCGGCGCGGGCGCTCAGCGTCTCGGAGGCACATGCCCTGTCGCCGCAGATGCAGGCGACCGTGCTCGACGAACTCGACGCCTATGCGCTGGCGATCCGCGTCGACGGCATGAAGAAGCTGGTCGCCATGACGGACATGCCGCCGCCGGTGGCGCGCGAGATCGACATCCGGCAACTGCCGCCCGTCGCGGCGATCCGAGAGGCGTTCGACACGCTGATCTCCGGAAACAACCGCACCATCCGCGCGGTCGGACCCTACCAGGGGGACGGCGAGATCGAGGTCGTGTTCTCCGAGAACGGCCTGAAGGCGGACATGCTCGCCTATTCCAGGAACATCCTGATCCTGTCGATCGCGATCTCGGGCCTTGCCGCGGTGCTCGTCTACTTCAGCCTGCGCATGCTCCTGGTGCGGCCGATGCTGCGGGTAGGCCGGACCCTGACGGCCTGGCTGGAGGATCCTGAAGACCAGTCGCGCGTGATCGTGCCGTCCGGCCGGCGCGACGAGATCGGTGAGATGGAAACCCGGATCGCCACGATGCAGCAGCACCTGCACGACGTCCTGAAGCAGCAGCGGCGCCTGGCGGAGCTCGGTCTGGCCGTCTCCAAGATCAACCACGACCTGCGCAACCTGCTCGCCAGCGCCCAGCTGATGTCGGATCGCCTCGCCAGCATCCCCGATCCGACGGTGCAGCGCTTCGCGCCGAAGCTGCTCGCCACGCTCGACCGGGCGATCACCTATGCCCAGGCCGTGCTGTCCTACGGCAAGGCGCAGGAGCTGCCGCCGACCCGCCGGCTGATCGCTCTCAACCGTCTGGTCGGCGAAGTGGGCGATGTGACCGGCCTGCCGGCACACGCGAGCATCGAATGGGTCAACGCGGTGCCGACGGACCTGGAGGTCGACGCGGATTCCGATCAGCTGTTCCGCGTCCTGCTCAACCTCGTCCGAAACTCCGCCCAGGCGCTCGAACAATCCGGGGATGAAACCTGCGTCCGCCGGCTGACGGTCGCTGCCGAGCGCACCGGATCGGTGGTGAAGATCCGCGTACTCGACACCGGTCCGGGCGTGCCGGAGAAGGCCCGCGAGCATCTCTTCAAGCCGTTTCAGGGCTCGGCCCGCCGCGGCGGCACCGGGCTCGGCCTTGCCATCGCGGCCGAACTTGTCCGCGCCCATGGCGGCAGCATCGGCCTTGCCGCCGACGGCCCGGGGGCCATTTTCGAGATCGAGATTCCGGATCGGCCGGTGCCCCTCGGCGAAGTCCGGCGCTCCCGCGCGAGCTGACTTCTCCGTCAGCATCCCGCTGACAACATTCGACTTTCCACCTTTTCCGCCGAACCGCCCAGACCGGCCCGCAGCCATCTCGAAAAGCGCTTGCAATCACCCGGCCAACGGTCTAGACGTACGCCGCTGTCGGCCAACCGCTCCTCGGACGGTTCCCATCCCGACACATCGGCAAGCGCCCGTAGCTCAGCTGGATAGAGCACCAGACTACGAATCTGGGGGTCAGAGGTTCGAATCCTTTCGGGCGCGCCATTTCTCCGAGTGATATGTGCCGCTTTGCGATAGCCGAAATCCGGCCTCGACGCGACTTGGACCGGTAAGGGCCCGCCGCGCCCGGACCACAGGCTTAGCCCTTGCTTTCGCCCGTTACCACTCGGCCGCCGCCCTCGCTCCAAAATAGTGATCGGCTGGCGCGCCAGACCACCGCCTTCGCCGCGTCGGTCATCTGGACCGGGCGGCCGAGGTGGTCGTTGGTGATCCAGTAGATCGTCGGCGTCGCCGCGTTGGCGTCCGCTACCACGGCCATCACCTGGTCGCCGAGCCAGATGTATTCGCGCAGGCTGACGCCGGCGCCGTCCGTTTCGGCGATCACCCGGTTGCCGAGCCCGCCCATCATCGCGCCTACCGTCGGCATCAGCTCGTCGAACAGCCCGCCGCCGCCGAGAGCGTGGATGAAGTGCGTGGTGCCGGCGGGCGTGGTGTTGGTCACCGCGCGGACGGCCAGCCGCTCGAAGCCGTCGTAGGTGTAGGTGCCCTTCAGCGAAGTGCCGACCGTGACCGTCCGCAGCCGGCCGTTCTTGTCGTAGGCGTAGCTCGTCGCCGTCGTGCCGAGGGTGTCCTTGCTGATGCTGCCGGCTGCGTCGTAGGTGAAGGTCCGGGTGCCGAGGTCCGGCTCGGTGACCGAGGTGCGCCGGCCGAGCGCGTCGTAGACCGCCGACCAAGGGTTGTTCAGCGGGTCGGTGACGGAGACCAGCCGGTCGTCGCGCGACCAGCCGAGCTTGGTGGAGACCGTGCCGGCGCCCAGCTTCTCGATCGTGTCGATCGTCCGCCCGTAGGCGTCGCGCCGAACGCGGGTGGTGCGCAGGAGCTCATCGCGGGTGGCCACCTCGTCGAAGGTGAGGGTGGTGGCGGTGGAGGTGGTGTAGGTGTTCTCGCGGGTGTAGCCGTAGTCCAACGGCATCATCGAGCGGCAGCATCGCACCTCGCTCGACGAGCACTTCCGCGTCGAAGGCCGGCGCACCTGGTTCGAGACCCTCGAAAGCCGCTCGTGAGAAAATACTCACTGCCAACTTCCGTCGTTAAACTGGTCGATACTGATGTGCCGAAACTCTTTATCGTTCCGACTCTTTACCACCTCCCTTAGTTCATCCAGGAGAGATTCTAATCGATCTCCTTCCCTATGATTTCGAAACAATACTATAAATACCTTGTAATCTTGAGGTGGTTCGAACACCTCTTTCAGCTCTCCTTCATCCAAGAATGCAATGTATGCTCCAACTTTTTGAATTACCAAATTCAAATACTCGTAATCATCAATTTTTTCCTGGATTTCGTCTTCTATGGCTAGGACTATAGCCTTATTATTATGGTTTACCAAAATATTATCAACTGTGTTTGTACTTTTTATTGCCATTTTCACGCTCCGCCGAATTGACTCCTACCACCAGCCTGTCCAGTTTCTAAACGCCTCCAATAACCCGCCACCCCTATTAGACTTCCCAGTGGACAAGGAGATACTGGGATCTGAACAGGAGCTGATGCAACCTTTCTTTGTGTCGACGTTGATAACCACCGTGTCAGCACGAATTTTAGTTCCCGGAGAATAGCTGCTGTTCTTTCCTTTGATAATCCCGCCATTCTGCGACAATTCAATATCTTTGCGTATTTGGCCAGCGGTACGTTCGCCGTTGCCTGCCTTCGTTTCAAAGTTGACTATCCTACCGGAAGGTAGATGTTCAGCAATTTCGTCTGCGCGTCGTCGCCCCTTTTTCGTTTGTATAGTTACCTGCGTTCCTTTAGATTCCCATTCAGGATGCCTAGAAATAAGTCCGCTAGTGAATCCTTCCGCTTTTTTTGAGTTTGCAACGTTTTGTTGCAATCGGTAAGACTTGTTCGTTGATGGCACATCGTCGTTCGCCAGCGAGTGAACATCCATAGCCAACCCTACAGATGCTGTTACTGTCGCTGGAGCGACGACGACGGCTACCGCTGCAACAGGAGATCCGACCACAGCCAAGGTGACGAGCGGATGATCACCAGGGTGGAACTCCTGGTATCCCGGCAACTCTTCGCCGTTCGGGACCGGGACGAAGTTCCCCATCGGGTCAACGTAGCTGTGCCCATTCGGATCGCTCTTGTTGACCGGATCATTGGCCGCATACGCATACCGATTCGTCCCCACGCCACTCGACCGCACGCCCGCGGCCCCGCCCTGCCCGGCCACGCCCGCGTCGATCGGGTCCCACCAGTCCGGCGTGATGAACCTCCCGAGCACCGGGTCCAGGAACCTTGCGTTGAGGTAGATCAGCCCTGTCCCCGGGCCGTCGTGGCGTTCGCCGAGGAAGGCGCGGGTTTCGCCGGTGGCGCAGGCGATGCCGGCCATGCCGCCGGTGCGCGGGTCGCCGTAGGGGCCGATCCGGTTGATCAGCGCCGTGGCGGCCGCGGCGGTGGTTTCGATGCGAACCGTCTGCAGGTGGTCGCGGTGGACGAAGCAGGTCTGGCCGCCGGAGATGCGGATGTCCGGGTGCGGGATCACCGTCAGCGTGCCCGCCGTGGACACCTCGATGCCGGCGCCGAGGAACCAGGTGGTCACCGTGGAGGCCGGCGTGGAGCCGCCCGCCGGGGTGGTCACCACTTGGCGAGCGCGGCTGCCGTCCGGGCCGTAGGTGGTGGCGGTGGTGATGCCGCCCTTGACCACGCTCACCGGCCGGTTCTCGTGGTCGTATGTGATCGTGCGGCCGAGGCCGGACGTCATGTTGCCGTTGGCGTCGTAGAGGAGCGTGGAGCCGGCCACCACCGACGGTGTGTGCGGGCGGACGGAGGCCGCGCCCTGCGCCGGGTAGGTGTAGCTGCCGACCTTGGAGTTGGTCAGCATGTTGCCCGCGGCGTCATAGGTGAAGGTCTGGTTGTCGGCCGGGGTCGCCGTGTTGGTGGCGGTCAGCAGCCGGTCCAGGTCGTCGTAGGTGTAGGTCCAGTTGTCGGCGCTGCCGGCGGAGGTGACCGCGGTGAGGATCCGCCCGGCGCCGTCGCGGCCGTAGGTGACGTCCCACAGCGTCTGCTGCGACGCGTTGCGGTGGACGATCTGGTTCGGCCAGAGCCGGGCGGGGTTGTAGGTGAAGGTGGAGTAGACGTTGTTGGCGTAGCCGATCTGCGCGGTCTGGCCGGCGGCGGTGTAGTCGATGTAGGCGATCGCGCCGGGAATGGAGCGGAGGCGGCCGGCCTGGTCGTAGGTGTAGGGGGTCGCCGCCGAGCCGGTGGTGGAGCCGTCCGGCCAGGACTGGTACTTCACCTCGCCGGAGGTGTGGGTGAACACCTGGTGGGTGCGGGTGCCGGAGAGGCCCGTCAGCGTCCAGCTCTTGCGGACGAGCGCGCCGTGGGCGCTGTAGTCGAGCGTGATCGTGCCGGCCGGCGAGGTGGTGGTGGTGAGATCGCCGAGGTTCTCGAAGCCGGGGCGCTCCTCGTCCCAGGTGTTGACCGTCCGGGCGGTGTTGGCCACCGAGGTGTCGCAGGTGGCGCCGGAGGCGGCGGTGGCCTTCACCGTGACGCGGGAGAGCGCGTCATAGGCAAAGCAGATCTTCTGGTTCTTGGCGTCGGTCTGCTGCGTCAGCCGACCGGCGTTGTCGTAGGTGAAGGTCCAGGTGCCGAGGTCCGGCTCGGTGACCGAGGTGCGCCGGCCGAGGGTGTCGTAGACCGCCGACCAGGGGTTGTTCAGGGGGTCGGTGACGGAGACCAGCCGATCGTCACGCGACCAGCCGAGCTTGGTGGACACCGTGCCGGCGGGCTCTCAACCGCTCGACCTCATGGCCGGCGCAGATGCACTTACCTGTATTTTTTATTCCAGGGTTGCCGTAGAGTACTCGCTTAGGTCGAGATCACCCCCGCCTGATTTGCAAGCCTTTTTGCCTCATCAAGACAGTCAAATTTAATAGTCAGCGCGTAACATCCGTCAATGATCTGCTGAAACTGTCCAATATTGCGGCGTTTCAGCAACTCTATGTAATCCCTGAAATTCTTCCTCTGTACATGACTGTCATTTAGGATCAGCATCGGGTAAGCGTCGTCTATAAACCCATCGAGATATCGCCTGTTCTTGATCAGCCGTCGCAACCTATCTATTTTCTCGGCCAAAGTGGGGCCGAAACCGTACTCCAAATAACCTGGGAAACAATCGACGCTGGCATCTTGCCCCCAAATTTCAAATCCGTAGTTTGGTACCTTCGGCTGGTCGAGTACTTGTATCACGTTAAAGATTGATGCCCTTCGATAATTTCTGGATGAGCATCCAAATCGTAGATAATAGTCACTTTTGCCATTCAGATCGTAGTTTATAACCTTCTCGGGCCCAAAGTTCTGATTATTTTTTACATCGGCGCCGGATATAGAAGTCAGGTCTTCTGTTTTTAAATCTCTCGACACTATATCGATTGGAATAGCCTTCTGTTGCGGTCGTAGCCGCTTCTCAGAACCATCTTCGTAATGCAGAAAGCATCTATTCATCGACAAATTGAATATCCGGGCAATATTATTCATGAGACCCAAATCAAGGGCTAAGTCAAATCTACCGTCTGGCCTATAGAATGGCACGGCAACTCGCGCATCTAACAGGCTATCTTCAAGGTCGTTCATGTTCTCGAACCCTCAATTTGGGCTACCACCAACCTGCCCATGATCCGATCGATCCAACCAACCCGGTCTTGTACCATTCCCGTGGAGCGGATTGAACCGGCACAGCTCGGCTGGATCCGGGAGGGGCGCCTGCTTGATTCCGCATCTTTGCCATCTTATTTATTTGACTCTGTTCTGTCTGACGTCCTGACTGAACTTCTCCGAGATCAATCGACTTGTCCTTAAGCTTCAGTTGTACGTCCGGCTGCTTCCGGCTAACAATTTCGTCATCCGAATTTCTGAGCCGCTGGTTGAATCGGACAGATTCGACGTTCACCGGTCCGACCTTCGCAATCATGTTCACAGCCAAGGAAACCGATGTCGCTGCATGGTATACACCTTGCGGTCCCCGTGTCTTTTGTGGGGTTCCGTAGACTTTAATCCTACCGTCAGATAGCGCTCGCGCGGCGTCCACCTCCCGCTCGCGCTGGGTTGCTACCGAGTTAACTGTAGGGCCCGCGCGTTTCGCTGATGATAACCCGCCTCCAGCCGCTTCTCCTTGAATTTTCGTGTTATCGAATAGAGGACTGACCGAGTACAGCTCGATTCCTTCTGGTGACGGATCGTAAACGTCTGGAGTGCCATCACCATCGTCATCTTCTAGATCGTCACTGAGACCGATGCCGGCATGCCCATTCGGATCGCTCTTGTTGACCGGATCATTCCCCGCATACGCGTATCGGTTCGTCCCCACCGCGCTCGACCTCACACCGGCCGCCCCGCCCTGCCCGGCCGTCCCCGCGTCGATCGGGTCCCACCAGTCCGGCGTGATGAAGCGCCCCAGCACCGGATCGAGGAACCGGGCGTTGAGGTAGATCAGGCCCGTCCCCGGGCCGTCGTGGCGTTCGCCGAGGAAGGCGCGGGTTTCGCCGGTGGCGCAGGCGATGCCGGCCATGCCGCCGGTGCGGGGGTCGCCGTAGGGGCCGATCCGGTTGATCAGCGCCGTGGCGGCCGCGGCGGTGGTCTCGATGCGGACCGTCTGCAGGTGGTCGCGGTGGACGAAGCAGGTCTGGCCGCCGGAGACGCGCACGTCCGGGTGCGGGATCACCGTCAGCGTGCGCGCCGTGGACACCTCGATGCCGGCGCCGAGGAACCAGGTGGTCACCGTGGAGGCCGGCGTGGAGCCGCCCGCCGGGGTGGTGACGACCTGCTTCACGCGGCTGCCGTCCGGGCCGTAGGTGGTGGCGGTGGTGATGCCGCCCTTGACCACGCTCACCGTCCGGTTCTCGTGGACCTCCTTCGCCTTGAGCCTTCTCACATCGACGACGTCTCCGGCGTCGCCGGAGAAGGCTCGGGGGTGATCGTGCGGCCGAGGCCGGAGGTCATGTTGCCGTTGGCGTCGTAGAGGAGCGTGGAGCCGGCCACCACCGACGGCGTGTGCGGGCGGACGGAGGCCGCGCCCTGCGCCGGGCAGGTGTAGCTGCCGACCTTGGAGTTGGTCAGCATGTTGCCCGCGGCATCAAAGCTGAAGGTCTGGTTGTCGGCCGGGGTCGCCGTGTTGGTGGCGGTCAGCAGACGGTCCAGGTCGTCGTAGGCATAGGTCCAGTTGTCCGCGCTGCCGGCGGAGGTGACGGCGGTGAGGATCCGACCGGCGCCGTCACGGCCGTAGGTGACGTCCCACAGCGTCTGCTGCGACGCGTTCTTGTGGGAGATCTGGTTGGGCCAGAGCCGGGCCGGGTTGTAGGTGAAGGTCTGGCCCTTGGCGTCGGTCTGCTGCGTCAGCCGTCCGGCCGCGCGTTATTGAGCCCCTCGGTGTTGGCCCGGCGCGGGCGCTTGCGGTTTCGGCGACGGGCTGGTTCTGTTTGCACGCGTCCAGATGACCGGGTCCGACGTCCTCCGTGACGGTCGGACAGGGCCGGCCGGGCCAGAGCGGCCCGGCGCGGCTCAGGCGCCGGTCACGCGCCAGATGACGTCGCCCACGTCGTCGGCGACCAGCAGCGATCGGTCCGGGCCGATGGCCACGCCCACGGGTCGGCCGTAGGAGGCGCGTTCGTCCGGTGTAAGGAACCCGGTGAGGATATCGCGCGGCGGTCCGGCGGGGCGCCCGTTCTCGAACGGCACGAAGATCACGCGGTAGCCGCTGAGGGTGGAGCGGTTCCAGGATCCGTGCTGGCCGATGACCATGCCGTCCGAGTAGCCCGGCAACGTGCCGGCCGGCAGCCAGCAGAGCCCGAGGGAGGCGGTGTGGCCGCCGAGGGCGTAGTCGGGCGTCAGGGCCTTGGCCACGAGCGAGGGGTCCTGCGGCACGCGGTCGTCCACGGTCCGGCCCCAGTAGCAGTAGGGCCAGCCGTAGAAGCCGCCCTCCTGCACGGAGGTCAGGTAGTCGGGCGGCGTCTCGTCGCCGATGCCGTCGCGCTCGTTGACCACGGTCCACAGCGACCCGGTGGTCGGTTCAAAGGCGAGGCCGACGGGATTGCGCAGACCGGAGGCGAAGATGCGACTGGTTCCCGTGGCAAGATCCACCTCGTAGATCGCCGCCCGCCCCTCCTCCACGGCCATGCCCTTCTCGGCGATGTTACTGAGGGATCCGACGCCGACGTAGAGCCTGGAGCCGTCGGGGCTCTTCAGGATGCTGCGGGTCCAGTGTCCGCCCGGCTTGAAGGTCGCCAGGCGGCGGCCCTGGCCTGTGACGACGTGGGTGGCGTGGTCGAACGGGAAGGCGACGAGGCCGTCGGTGTTGCCGACATAGAAGGTGTCGCCGTGGAGCGCCATGCCGAAGGGCTGGTTCAGGCCCGCAAGGAACACCTCCGACGTCTCGGCGACACCGTCGCCGTCCGCGTCGCGCAGCCGCGTGATGCGGTTGGGGCTGTCGCCGAGCGCGGCGGCCCGGCGCATGGTGGCCTCCATGGCGAGATCGAAGACCGACGAGATGCCGCCGGACACGGTGAGAGCCTCGGCGACGAGCACGTCGCCGTTCGGCAGCACCTCGATCCAGCGCGGATGCTTCAAGGCCGTCGCAAAGGCGTTGACGGTGAGACCCGGCGCCGCCACGGGCGTCTGTCCCTTCGCCCAGCCCTGCGCGGTCGGCATCTTCAGCGTCGGCAGCATGCCCTGGGATTTCGCCGGCGGGATGGTCGGCGCGGTGCCGACAGCCTGCTTCCGGATCCCGTCGCGCGCCTTGCGGACCTGAAGCACGGTCCCGCCGACGGCTGCCACCACCTGTGCGACAATGTTGGAAAAGCTCATGTTCACCTGCCCTTTCGCGGCGCACGCTAGCTGAAGCACGCGACGGATGAAACAGGTTCGGCAATGTCCGAGGACGCTCGACCCCGCCGGCTGCCCGACCGTCAGCGACCCCAGCGCCGGCCTGCCCTGGACTCGTCAGCGCCGTGCGGGGCGTGTTCCGATGAGGGCCAGGTCAGGAGCTTCCATCCGATCAAGGCCGTCACCGCCGCGGCAAGCAGGAACCACGTCACGTTGCCCAGGAGGTCGGCAAGAGCGGGGACGCTGTCGGCGAAGGCGAGACCCAGTCCCATGTAGATCGAGACCCAAACGGTCTCCCCCAGAATCCCCGAGACGGTGAAGAGAATCCACGGCATCCGGGCAGCCCCGGCGACGAGATTGACATAGGGGCCAAGGGGGCTGAGGAGCCAGCGTGTCAGGAACACGCCGATCGCACCCCAGCGGGAGGAATACGCCTCGGCCCTGGCGAGCGCAGGACCGAGTTGTAACCGGTCGGATGCAGCAGCCAGCAAGGTCCGGCCTCCCGCGCGGCCGAGCCAGTAGCCCGCCTGATCTCCAAGGATGGCTCCCGATACACCCCAGGCGAGGATGGAGGAGGAAGCAAGGTCGCCGTCGGCGGCGATCGCACCGACCGCAAGGAGCAGAAGCGACGTCGGAAAGGGTAGTCCGAAGCAGTTGACCGCAAGGATAAGGAACAGCGCCGGCGCACCGTAGGATCCCACCGCAGTCATGAGGGAGTCGATCATGGCTCCCCCTCGCCGTGTTGCCGGTCCAGTCCGGCGCGGTGCCGCTCTATGGCCTCTTCGATCGTATCGACCAGCTTGTCGGCCAATTCGCCGCGTTCGGACGCGATCTCGGAGAGCGGTCGTCGATCGCGGACGTTCTCGGGCAGTCCGGCGGCCTTGGCGACAACGCCCGGCGGCACATCATAGGACCGAGCCACCATCCCGATGGTCATCCAGGCCTCGATCGGCGCGTCGCGGTGCTGCGACCAGTAGACCGTCGACACGATCAGGCGCACGCCGAGAAAAACCGTAACCGTGGCGGCTATCGCGAACACGGCAAAGAGGATCCGTCGGCTGAGCAGCATTGATCTGATCCCCGGAACGGGGCGCTGCAGTTCAGGGCACCGCCGGCAGTTCCTGACGAAGTCGGGCGGCTCCCGAGGCGGGTAGCCGCTATTGCGTCGATTGCGCGGACCGGCGGATGCCGTCGCGGCCGTCCATCTCAGGCGAAGATCGCCAAAGCACCCGCCAGCAAGGCCACCATGCCTGCGAAGAGCATCATGAAGCGTCGGCGTACGATACGGCTGACGGGGTCATGCGCCGCGTCATAATCGAACCGCTCCATGACGATCCTGTCGGAGCCGAAGCCGCACTCGACCAGCATGGCGGCAGCCGCATCCATCAAGCCGGGTGGACCGCAGACGAAAGCGAGCACGCGCGTGCAGTCGAGGTCGGAGACGAAGGCCTTCATGGCGTCCGCAGTCATCCGGCCGCGCCGGGAACCGGCCGGCAGTTCGCCATCCTCCACCAGCGTGTCGACGCGCAGGTCGAGGCGCTGCGTCAGGTCGAGGATCTCCGCTCGGGCGATCAGGTCCTCGGCACGACGGGTCGCGTAGACAAGGCGATAGGGACGGCGGTCACCTCGCGCGGCCGCCGACCGCAAGATCGAAAGTATAGGCGCAATGCCGATACCTCCGGCGATCAGCACGAGCGCCTCCGGGTTGCCATGCTCGACGAAGCTGCCGTGCGGACCATCCACCGCTACGGCCACGCCCGGTTTCAGGGTAGCGACCCGACGAGTGCCATCGCCGGCCTCGCGGATCAGGAACCTCAGTCTCGGGAGGTCTTCAGGAGCGGAAGCGATCGAGAACGGGTTGTCCGTTAGGGTATGCCGACCGGCAAAGGCGATCCAGGCGAATTGGCCAGGGCGGAAGGCGAACCGCGCCTGTTCAGACAGGGCGGTCAGCTCTACCACGGTCGGCGACAGCCGCCTGACACCCTCGATCCTGAACCCGTGACCATAGGCTGTGCGAGGACGGACCGCATAGACGACGACGAGCGATCCAATCCCCACTGCCGCCAGCAGCAAGATCATCGTGAGGGCGGCCGGCGTGAACAGGGACTCGCCACGATGCGCCGCGTGAAGGGCAACGAGCACGACAATGAGGGTCGCCCCGAGCCCGTGTACCAGGCGCCAGATCTCGTAGCGCATGATGCGGCCGCGAAACCATTTCGCCCACGGCACCAGGACGAGAAGGAAAAGAGTCGCCGCCAATCCCGGGGCATTGCCGGGCGCTGCGAGGGAGTTGGCGAGCCGCGTCGCATAGCGTGGCAGGGAGGGCAATCCATGTTGCAGGGGGATCGCGAAGACATGAACGGCGACCAGCGCGAGAACCGCCATACCGGCCATCCGATGAAACCCCATCGTCACGTCAAGTCCAAGCCTGCCGGAGACTCTCTCGAAGCGTCCGGAAGTGACGAACTGCGCGAGCAGCATAGCCAGGGCAGCCACGCCCGCGGCGACCACCACGGCTTTGCCGATGGTAGGCCCGCCATCTGCGATCGATGCCACAGTGGGCCCGATTACGGCCACCGCGTAGAGGGCCGCGAGCAACCAGCCGGGAAGGCCGGCTGACGGCGATTGTTTGGGGTCGCCCGGTCCGTTCATGGCTGCATCTCCGGCACCCTTCATAGCAGCAAGCTGCTCGGTGCGTTTTGAGGTCAGTCAACGCCGGGACCGTCTGGTTTCAACGCGCCGGATCAACAGCGCGGAAGGGAAGCTTGATGACGAAGGCATCCATGCTCGACATCCAGGTCGCCATCGACCTCGTCGAGACCGACCACCGCTCCGGCCAACCGAAAGCCCAGATGCTGCCTTGCCCTGGGGCGTGTTTCGCCGGACGCTGAAAAGGGCGGGCGATCGCGGCAACGCGTGAGTGGTCGTCGCACTTGATGAATTCTATGCCGTACGGAGTGCCCGCTCTACGCCGCGGAGTTCGGCGAGGCCCTTCAGGCGGCCGATGGCGGGGTATCCGGGCTGGGCGCCGCGGGCGAGGTCGTCGAGGATGTCCTGGCCGTGGTCGGGGCGCATCGGGATCACCGCGTCGGTGCGGCCTTCGGCGCGGCGGCGGGCCTCCTCGCAGAGCAGGGCGGCGACGATCGCCACCATGTCGGCGTCGCCGTCCAGGTGCTCGTCCTCGTGGAAGGAGCAGGGCGTGACGGCCGCCTCCTTGCGGACGTTGCGCAGGTGGGCGAAGTGGATCCGCGGCCCCAGCCGCTCGATCATGCCGGGCAGGTCGTTGTCGTGGCGGGCGCCGAGCGAGCCGGTGCAGAGCGTCGCGCCATTCGCCGGGCTCGCAACGGCATCCAGGATGTGTCGGTAGTCGGCTTCGGTCGACATGATGCGCGGCAGGCCCATCAGCGGGAACGGGGGGTCGTCCGGGTGGCAGCAGAGCCGCAGGCCCAGCTGCTCGGCGGTCGGGACCACCTCGGTGAGGAAATCGACGAGGTGGCCGCGCAGACGGTCCGGCGAGATCGCCGCGTAACGCGCCAGTTCCGCGCGCAGGCCGTCGAGCCCGCCGGAGTCTGCGGCACCTGGCAGGCCGGCGTTGACGCTGCGCGAAAGCCGGACCTTCGCCGCGTCGGGCATCGACGCGAAACGGCGTGTAGCCTCCTCGACGATCTCGGCGGGGTAGCTCTCTGTCGCCCCCGCGCGCTGGAGGAGGTGGATGTCGAAAACGGCGAAGTCGGCGTGGTCGAAGCGCATGGTGGTGCCGCCGTGGGCGACCTTCCAAGCGAGATCGGTGCGGGTCCAGTCGAGCACGGGCATGAAGTTGTAGCAGACGACCTCGATACCGGCGGCGGCGATGGCCTCCAGCGACCGGCGGTAGGCGTCCAGATGGTCGCGCCAGTCGCCGGTCTGCGTCTTGATCGCCTCCGAAACGGGCAAGCTCTCCACCACCTCCCACTCCAGGCCGCTCGGCGCGCCGTCAGGCCGGACGCGAACCTCCGCCTGCCGACGGGCGATCTCCTCCGGCGTCCAGACATCACCGGTCGGGACGTGGTGGAGGGCCGTGACGATGCCCTCGGCACCGGCCTGCCGCGCGTCGGCAATGGTGACCTTGTCGACCGGGCCGAACCAACGCCAAGTGTGTCTCATCGAAGTCCCCTGAAGTGGAGCGGGCCGCAGCCCTCAGCCGAAGGCGAGATTGGGCAGGAAAAGCACCAGGCCCGGCAGGAAGAGCAGCGCAACGATCAGCGCGACGACGGCCGCGATGAAGGGGATGGACTCGATCGAGTATTCCTCGATGCTGACGTCCATCAGGGCGCAGACGGCGAACATCGCCGAGCCGCTCGGCCAGGTCATACCGCCGAGGGTGACGATGCTCATCATCAGGATGCCGAAGTGCACGGGGTCCATGCCGATCTGCTTGATGATCGGCACGAAGATCGGCGTCAGCAGCAGCACCATCACCGTGCTGTCGAGCGCAAGACCGGCGACCAGCAGGAACACCAGGATCAGGAAGACGATCAGGTTGGGGTCGGAGAGGCCGTCCAGCATCCAGGACGCGAGCGACTGCGGCACCTGCAGGTAGATGGTCGCGTAGCCAACCATGCCGCTCATCAGGATGATCAGCATGATCAGGCCGACGTCCGACGAGGCGTGGACGAAGCTCCGCCAGATCTTGTCGAAGGTCAGCTCGCGGTGGGCAAGCCAGCCGACGACGAGGGCGTAGACCACGGCGAAGGCCCCCACTTCCGACGGGGTGAAGACGCCGCCGCGGATCGCCAGCACCAGGGCGACCGGAAAGAGCAGCGCCCATTTGGCGTCCCATGCGGCAAGCGCCAGCGCCTTCACTGTCGGCCGCTCAGAATTCGCGACCACATAGCCACGGCGGCGGGAGATGACGTAGGTGGTCGCCATCAGCACCGCCATCATCAGCAATCCGGGGATGATGCCGGCCAGGAAGAGCCGTCCGATCGAGACGTTGCCGACGTAGCCGTAGAGGATCAGCCCGATCGACGGCGGGATCGTCGCGGTGATCAGCGAGCCGACGGCGATCGCGGCCGCGGAGAAGCCCTTGCCGTAGCCCTTGGCGACCATGGTGGGCCCGAGGATGCGCGCCTCCATCGCCGCGTCGGCGACGGCCGAGCCCGACACACCGCCCATCAGCGTGGAGAGCACGATGGCGACCTGCGCGAGGCCGCCCGACATCCAGCCGACCGCCACCAGCGACACCTTGAGCAGGCGGTCGGTGATGCCGCTCTCGTTCATCAGGTGGCCGGCCAGCACGAAGAAGGGCACCGCCAGCAGCGGGAAGCTCTGGCTCATCGAGGCGATCTTCTGCACGCCGATGGACATCGGCATGCCGGGCTCGGTCATGAAGAAGAGGAAGCCGGCGATGCCGGTGGCGAAGGCGACCGGCATGCCGATGGCCATCAGGACGACGAAGACGACGGCGATCAGCATGTCAAAGCTCCACCACGGCCGGCTCGTCGCGGTCGGCGGCGGTGCGGCTGTAGACGAGCACGCCCTCGGCGCGACGCCGCCAGGCAACGACCATGTTGTGGGCGAGCGCCACTGCGATCATCGCGCAGCCGACCGGCACGGCCACCGTTACCCAGGCGTAGGAAAGGGTGCTGTCGCCGAACTGCCGTTCGCTGTTGAGCCAGGTGAGCTTCAGGCCCTCCACCGCCAGGAAGGCGAGGAATATGAGCACCAGCGCCGAGCAGGCCATCTCCAGCCAGAACTGGCGGCGGTAGCCGAGATACTTCACGAGCACCTCCATGCCGAGGTGGGACTTCTCGCGCATCGCCCGGGCGGCGCCGAAGAAGCAGAGCCAGATGAAGAGAAGCTGGGCCATGTCGACGGACCAGGTCAGCGGATGGCCGAAGAAGCGCAGAATGGCAGCCACGAAGACCAGGCCGGTGATGACCGCCAGCAGCGCGAAGCAGACGGCCGCCTCCAGAAGCGAGAGCCGCTTCAGCATGGCTTACCTCCAACGTCGGGGGACTGGCGCGGGCCGAGGAGGCCCGCGCCCGAGAAAGGCGGCCTACTGGTTGGCGATCGCTTCCAGCTCGCCGCCGAGGTCCGAGTAGCCGAGCTTGTCATAGACGCCCTTGGTCGCTTCCTTGAAGACGGCCGTGTCGGCCTCGCTGACGGTCATGCCGGCGGCGGTGAGCTCCTGCTCGATGCGGGCGAGCGCGTCGCGGGTGCCATAGGAAGCGACGTCGCCGGCCTTGAGGGCCTCCTCGCGGAGGATCGTCTGCAGCTCGGCCGGCAGGCTGTCGAACCAAGGCGCACTGGTGACGAGGCCGGTGATCAGGTTGATGTGGCCGGTCTTGGTGACGAACTTGGTGACCTCGCTGAGCTTGGCGCCCTGCCCGGCCGGCAGCTGGGCCTCGACGGCATCGATCACCTTCTGCTCGAGGGCGGAATAGACCTCGGCAAAGGGCATCGGCGTCGGCGTCGCGCCCATGGCGGTGACGGTCTCCACCCAGACCGGCGCGCCGGGCGTGCGCATGCGGATGCCGGCGAGGTCGGCGGGCGCCTTGACCGGGACGTTGGTCCACAGGTGGCGTTCGCCCTGCCACCAGTTGAACGAGAGGACCTGATGGCCCGAGGTGTCGTGCAACTGCTTCACCCAGCCCTCGAAGAGCGGCGAGGTGACGATCTTGCGCATGCCGTCGTAGCCGGAGGCGAGGTAGGGCGCGCCGAGTACGCCGAACTCCTTCTGGAACACCGCAAGCCGTCCGCCGTCGACGACGACGGCGACCGGCGCGCCCGCACGAGCCTGCTCCAGCACGTCCTCGTCCGCGCCGAGCTGCGAGTTCGGGAAGAGCTTGACCTCGAGCGCACCCTTGGACCGCTCGGCCACCGCCGCCTGGAAGGACTCCAGCCCCTTGTAGAGCGGGTCTGTGGTGGTCAGCGCCGTGTTGATGCTCAGGGTGTAGTCAGCGGCAAGTGTCGGACCGGCGACCAGCATGGCCCCGAGCGCAAAAATCGTCTTGAGCGACTGCAGTTTCATGGTTTCCTCCCGGAACGCGGCATTCTCCCCCGACGCCGCTTCCCTGAAGACTAGTATGGTAGTATATGACTGTCAACATGAGCCAACCCGAACCGCTTCGCGCGCTTGACGACGACCATCCGCAAAGCCGGCGGGTGACGGTCAGCGGGCGCGTCTTCGACGTCGTCCGCGAGGCCATCGTGCAGCTGCGGTTCGGACCGGGAAACCCGCTGTCGGAGGCCGACGTTGCCCGTCAGCTCGGCGTGTCCCGCCAGCCGGTCCGCGAGGCCTTCATCAAGCTCGCCGAGGTCGGGCTGGTGGAGATCCGGCCGCAGCGGGGCACCTTCGTCCGGATGATCTCCGTGCGCGAGGTCGCCAACGCGCGCTTCATCCGCGAGGCGATCGAGGTGGCGATCGTGCGCAAGGCCGCGACCGAGGCCTCCGAGCCGCATCTCGCTGTGCTCGACGACATCATCGCCGGCCAGCGCAAGTCGGCCGAACGGGCCGACCATGCCGGGTTCCTGCGGCTCGACGAGGCCTTCCACCAGGCGCTCGCGCATGCGGCCGACTGCGATGATGCCTGGCGTGTGCTGGAAGGGCTGAAGGCGCAGATGGACAGGGTCCGCTACCTCTCGCTGCCGGAGGCGACCCCGATCGACGTGCTGATCGACCAGCACGCGCAGATCCTCGCCGGCGTTCGCGCTCGGGCGCCGGAAAAGGCCGAGGCCGCGATGCGCCAGCATCTCTCGGAGATCCTCCTGTCGTTGCCGCGCCTCGCCGAGAAGCACCCGGCCTTCTTCACGGCCTGATGCCCACCGCACCGATTCCCAGGGGCTGTCCGGCGTGCCACACTCGCCGCCCTGGATCGGCCAGCCCCCGAGAACAGCGGGCAGCCGAGGTGGAGGGAAGAGATCGATGACCGCGCCGTCCGATGCCGAAACCGTGCGCCTGTTCCTGGAACGGCTGGAGCGCGCGCTGAACGACCGCGACCCGGCGGCCGCGGCGGCGCTGTTCGCCGAGCGCTCGTTCTGGCGGGACCTCGTCGCCTTCACCTGGACGATCTCCACCCAGGAAGGCCGGCCCGCCATCGCGGCGATGCTGGCGTCCCAGCTGCCGACCGTCGCACCGGTGCGCTTCTCCGCCGAGGGCGCGCCGACGCGGACCGACGACGGGACCGTCGAGGCGTGGTTCACCTTCGAGACGCGGCAGGCGCGCGGGCGCGGGCACCTCCGCCTCAAGGACGGGCTCGGCTTCACCCTCCTCACCGCCATCACCGAACTGATCGGCTTCGAGGAGAAGCGTGGCCGGACGCGGCCGTTCGGCACCGTGCACGGCCCGGTACGCGGCACCACCAACTGGATCCAGCAGAAGGAGGCGGCGTCGGCGGCGCTCGGGCGCACCACGCAGCCCTATGTGGTCGTCGTCGGCGGCGGACAGGCCGGGATCGTGCTCGGCGCGCGGCTCAGGCAGCTCGGCGTGCCGCACGTCGTCGTGGAGAAGACCGCCCGTCCCGGCGACACCTGGCGCAACCGCTACGACAGCCTCGTTCTGCACGACCCCATCTGGTACGACCACCTGCCCTACATCCCGTTCCCCGACACCTTTCCGGTGTTCACGCCGAAGGACCAGATCGCCGACTGGCTAGAGATGTACGCCAAGGTGATGGAGGTGGAGTTCTGGGGCTCTACCGAATGCCTCAAGGCTAGCTACGACGCGGAAGCCCGGGAGTGGGCCGTCCGGGTCCGCCGATCGGGCGAGGAGATCGTGCTTCGGCCGCAGCAGCTGGTCTTCGCCACCGGCTCCTACGGCCCGCCGAAGGAGATCGACCTGCCCGGCAAGGCGTTGTTCGAAGGCCTCCTGTACCACTCCGCGCACCACAAGACCGCGGCCGGGCACGCCGGCAAGCGGGTGGTCGTCGTCGGCGCGAACACCTCGGCGCACGACATCGCCGCCGATTTCTGCGAGCACGGCGCCGACGTCACGATGATCCAGCGCTCGCCGACCACCGTCGTCCGGTCGGAGACGCTGCTGGACGTCGCCTTCGAGGGGCTCTACTCGGAGAACGCGCTCGCCCGCGGCATCACCACCGACATCGCCGACCTCACCTTCGCCTCCGTCCCCTTCCGCCTGATGCCCGAGGGCCAGCTGAAGCTCTACGAGACGATCCGGCCGCGGGACGCGGCGCTGATCGCTCGGCTGGAGAAGGCGGGCTTCCGCACCGACTACGGCGAGGACGGCACCGGCCACATGATGAAGGCGCTGCGCACCGGGTCCGGCTTCTACCTCGACGTCGGCGCCTCGGAGCTGATCGCGCGCGGCGACATCAAGGTCCGCAGCGGCGTCGAGCCGACCGGCCTCACCGCGCGATCGGTCATCCTTTCCGACGGTAGCGAGGTGGCGGCCGACGTGATCGTCTTTGCCACCGGCTTCAAGCCGATGAACGCCTGGGTCGCCGATCTCGTCTCGCAGGACGCGGCGGACCTGATCGGGCCCAACTGGGGCTACGGCTCCGGCACCAAGGGCGATCCCGGCCCCTGGCTCGGGGAACTCCGCAACATGTGGAAGCCGCTCCGGCATGAGGCGTTGTGGTTCCACGGCGGCAACCTTCACCTCAACCGCTTCCACTCGCTGCACGTCGCCCTGCAGCTGAAAGCGCGGATGGAGGGCCTGCCGACACCCGTCTACGGATGACGGCGACGGGTGGCGGATCAGGCCGGGGCGGGCTATAGCTCGCGCCGACCTCCGCTTCGCACATCCGGGCCCCATGTCGCAGACCGACACCGCCGCGCCGCTCGATCCGCGCGCCGTCCTGAAATCCGTGTTCGGATTCCCGAGCTTCCGCCCGCAGCAGGAGGACGTGATCGACCACGTCACCGGCGGGGGCGACGCGCTGGTGCTGTTTCCAACCGGCAAGGGGAAGTCGCTCTGCTTCCAGATCCCGGCGATCGCCCGGCCGGGCGTCGGCATCGTGGTCTCGCCGCTGGTCGCGCTGATGCATGACCAGGTCGCCACCCTCCGGCAGGCCGGCGTCAAGGCGGCGGCGCTCAATGCCGGCGTCGCGTTCGACGACGCGCGCGCCATCCGCGACGACGCCCGCGCCGGTCGCCTGGACCTCCTCTACGTCACGCCGGAGCGGCTGGTGACGCCGCAGTTCCTGGACTTCCTGTCTGAGGTACCGATCGCGCTGATCGCCATCGACGAGGCGCACTGCGTCAGCCAGTGGGGACACGACTTCCGGCCGGAATACGCCGGGCTCGGGATCCTCGCGGATCGCTTCCCCGGCGTCCCGCGCATCGCGCTCACCGCCACCGCCGACCGCCGCACGCGCGAGGATATCCTCCGCTCGCTCCGGCTCGACGACGCGCGGGTCTTCTCGTCCAGCTTCGACCGGCCCAACATCAGCTACACCATCGTGGAGCGGGACGAGCCGAAGCGCCAGCTGCTCGGCTTCCTCTCCCGGCACAAGGGCAACAGCGGCATCGTCTATTGCCTCAGCCGCAAGTCGGTAGAGGCGACCGCGGAGTGGCTGAACGGCAAGGGCGTGCGCGCCCTGCCCTACCACGCGGGCCTCGACCGGGCGATCCGCGACGCCAACCAGGACGCCTTCCTCAAGGAGGAGAACCTCTGCCTGGTCGCCACCGTCGCCTTCGGCATGGGCATCGACAAGCCCGACGTCCGCTTCGTCGCGCACCTCGACATCCCCTCCTCCATCGAGGCCTACTACCAGGAGACCGGGCGCGCGGGCCGCGACGGTCTGCCCTCTGAGGCCTGGATGACCTTCGGCATGTCGGACGTGGTCCAACGCCGCCGGATGATCGAGGAGGGACAGGCGCCGGAGGCGGTGAAGCGTATCGAGCGCGGCAAGCTGGAGGCGCTGATCGCCGTCTGCGAGACATGCGACTGCCGGCGCCAGGCGATCCTGCGCCATTTCGGCGAGGAACATCCCGGTAACTGCATGAACTGCGACACCTGCCTCAACCCCGTCGCCCAGTGGGACGGGACGGAGGCGGCGCAGAAGCTGCTGTCGGCGATCGCGCGGACCGGCCAGCGGTTCGGCGGCGGCCACGTCATCGACGTGCTCCGTGGCCAGCGGACCGACAAGGTCGCGCAGTTCCGGCACGACGAGATCAAGACCTTCGGCGTCGGTGCCGACCTCGACGCCCGGGCCTGGGGGTCGGTGCTGCGCCAGCTCGTCTCGGCCGGTGCGATCGGCGTCGACCACGAGGCTTACGGCGCGCTGACTTTGCTGGAACCAGCCCGCGCCATCCTGAAGGGCGAGGAGACGGTCACGCTGCGCAAGGCGGCCCCCGCCGCCCCGCGCCGCCGGGGCCAGCGCAGCGGCCCGCCGGACACTGTCGACGCGTCGTCGCCGGACGCGGCGCTGTTCCAGGCCCTCCGCGCCTGCCGAACCGCGCTCGCCAGGGACCAGGGCGTGCCGCCCTACATCGTGTTCGGCGACGCAACCCTCTGGGGCATGGTGGCCGCGAAGCCCCGAACCGTCGACGAGATGGCGGCGGTCAGCGGCGTCGGGGCTGAGAAACTCCGCCGCTACGGCGCCGCCTTCCTCGAGGTCGTCCGGGACTGGGTCCGCGACAACGGCTAGCCCGAACCGGTCAGCCGGCGTGGTCGTGGCCGTCCTTGCCGTGCTCGGCGGGGGCCGCACCGTGGCCGCCGTGGTCGTCCTTCTTGCCGGCGCCGGCAGCGACGGCCTCGACTGCGAACTCCACGTCGACGGTGCCGGCCTTCTCGAAGGTCAGCGTGCCCTTGACGCGCTCGCCTTCCTTCAAGCCCGCCTTCAGGTCCAGGAACATGAGGTGGAAGGAGCCGGGCTTCAGCGCAACCTCGCCGCCGGCCGGGATTTCGATGCCCTCGGGAAGCGGGCGCATGCGCATGACGTCGCCTTCCATCGCCATCTCGTGGATCTCCACGCGGCCGGCGAAGGTGGCGGTACCGGAGACGAGGCGGTCCGGTTCCGTGCCGGTGTTGACGATGGTGGTGAAGCCGCCGGCGACCTTGGCGCCTTCCGGCGTCGCACGGGCCCAGGGGTGCTTCAGCTCCAGGGTGCCGACCTTGACGCTGTGCGCGGAGGCGGCGGCGGCGATCGCCAGGAAGACGGCGAGGGCGAGTGCGAGAAGGCCGATGGTCTCCTCGATTCCGGAGGGGCGGAGGAGGCGGGAAAGCTTGTTGGTCATGATGGTCGTTCCGAAACATGCCGGACGCGAGGCCTTGGCCGGTCCAGCGGACTGATGATCGTGGGATCGCAGCCTTTGGCTGCGGTTCATCAGGCTTCGGCGGGAGGAGCGCGCGGATTCAGAGGTCCGCGCGCCGGGGGCCGGCGCGGTGCGGCTTCGGAAGGCCCATCGGCGGTCGCCAGCGCCACCCGGACGGGTGGCAGCGGAGCCGCCGCGCCACCCGGCGGATGGGCCGGCGGCGTGGAGGCCGCGCAGAGTATGCAGCAGAGTGCGCCGTGCGCCGCGTGGCCGGCGTCCCCGGTCTGCGAGACGCCGTCGTCCAACCCTTCGCAGATCACGAAGGGGTCGCCCGCCAGCATGCGTGCCTCGGCGGCCTGGAGCGGCGCCAGGATCTGCAGGACGAGCGCATAGGCGGCGAAGATCGCCACCCAGATCCGTCCAGCCGATGTCAGCGTCCGCGTCATGCCCGCTCCTTCGACGCTTGGCTAGCATGCCGGGTGCCGCCCGTGAAGATCGGGCAGCACCGGATCCGGGGCGTCACCCTGTCGCCGCAACGGTCCCGATCGGCGAGAACAGCAATTGCCGCCTCGCCGCGACGGGAGGAAGAATATCCGTGCGGACTGTCGGACATAGCCGGCGCCGATCGTCTTCCATCCGAGGCTTCGAGGACCCACCCCCCATGCTCTACGCCATTCTCTGCTACGACAGCGAAGACGTCGTCGGCTCCTGGACCAAGGAGGAGGACGACGCCGTTCTCGCCAAGCTCCACGTGGTCCACGAGAAGATCGCTGCCGAAGGCCGGCTCGGACCGGTGGTGCGGCTGCTGCCGACCACGGCGGCGACCACCATCCGCAAGGGCGCGGATCCGCTGGTGCTCGACGGTCCGTTCGCGGAGACCAAGGAGCAGCTGCTCGGCTTCTACGTGGTGGAATGCGCCTCGCTCGACCAGGCGATCGAAACCGCCAAGGATCTGGCGCGGGCCAGCAGTTCGGCCGGATCCTACGAACTCCGGCCGCTCTCCATCTTCGATCCGGGAGGGCTCAAGGGATGACCGATCTCGCCTGGATCGACGCCGCCCTGATCGGCGCGCGTCCGCAGGCGCTCGGGGCGCTTCTGCGCTACTTCCGCGACCTCGACACCGCGGAGGAGGCCTACCAGAACGCCTGCCTGCGCGCACTGAAGTCTTGGCCGGAGAAGGGGCCGCCGCGCGACCCGGCGGCATGGCTGATCCTTGTCGGGCGCAACGCCGCGCTCGACCACACCCGCCGGCTGAAGCGCGAGGAGGCGCTGCCGGACGAGACGCTCGTCTCCGATCTTTCCGACGCGGAGGCCGACATGGCCGAGCGGCTGGACGGCGCGCACTATCGCGACGACGTGCTCCGGCTGATGTTCGTCTGCTGCCATCCCGAGCTTCCGGTCACGCAGCAGATCGCGCTGGCGCTTCGGATCGTCAGCGGCCTTTCGGTGCGCCAGATCGCCCGCGCCTTCCTGGTCGGGGAGAGCGCGATGGAACAGCGGATCACCCGGGCCAAGGCGCGGATCGCGGCCTCCGGCCTGCCCTTCGAGGCGCCGGGGGCGGCGGACCGGGCAGAGCGGCTCGGCGTCGTGGCGGCGATGATCTACCTGGTCTTCAACGAAGGGTATTCTGCGGTCGGCACCGAAGCCGCAGCGCGGGCACCGCTCTGCGAGGAGGCGATCCGGCTCGCCCGGCTGCTGCTGCGGCTGTTTCCGGCCGAACCGGAGGTGCTGGGACTGACCGCGCTCCTTCTGCTGCAGCACGCGCGCGCCGCCGCCCGCATCGACGCCAACGGCGAGTTCGTCCTCTTGGAGGACCAGGACCGGAGCCGCTGGAACCCCAGGCTGATCGCGGAGGGGCTGGCGCTGGTCGACAAGGCGCTTCGACACCGGCGGCCCGGTCCTTACCAGATCCAGGCCGCCATCGCGGCGCTGCATGCGCGCGCCAGACAGGCCGCCGACACCGACTGGCTGGAGATCGAGGTGCTCTACGCCCTGCTTGAAACCGTCCAGCCGTCGCCGGTGGTGACGCTCAACCGGTCCGTCGCGGTCTCAAAGACCCGGGGGCCGGACGCTGCGCTGGCGATGATCGAGCCGCTCGCCGTGCAGCTCTCCGGCTATTTCTACTATCACGGCGCGCGGGGGGCCTATCTCCTGCAGTTGGGGCGTCTCGGTGAGGCGCGCATCGCCTTCGACCGGGCGATCGCGCTCGCCCATTCCCCGCGCGAGGCGGCGCATATCCGCCAGCATCTCGATCGTCTGGAGCAGGATTCCGTGGCGGGCGGCTGACGCCCCGCGCGCTTTCGTCTTCTGATCCTGGATCCACGGCCGGCCGGAACCTTCGCGTGCAGCGGCGGTTGGCATGCCGGGCCGCCCCGCGGCCTGGCGCGTCCGGAAGCACCGAGCGCGGAGACCCGGCCCGCCGTCGTGCGGACCGCCCTTCCGACAAGGACCTGGCTTCGTGGGCGATCTTCCCTGGATGAGCGTATTCGGCTGGATCGCCAGCGTCTGCTCCATGATCAGCTTCGTTCCGCAAGCCTGGAAAGTGGTCAGGAGCGGCGACGTGGAGAGCCTTTCGCTGCGCATGTACGCCGTAACCGTGACCGGCTTTCTGTTCTGGACGCTCTACGGTCTTTCCTCGGGCGAGGCACCGATCATCGTCACCAATGCGGTCTGCCTCGTCCTCTCCGGCTTCATCCTCCTGATGAAGACCCTGCCGGAGGCGCGGCGGATGGCGGTCGCCCGCTGGATCACCCGTGCGCTCGGCCGCAGCGGGCCCGACGCGTCGCCACGCTGACCGCGTTCAGGCGGCGATCGCCAGTTCCGCGCCCGCCTCCGCAACGATCCGGTAGGACTTCAGCCGCGCCTGATGGTCGAAGATGTGTCCGACGATCATCAGTTCGTCCGCGCCGGTCGCCGCGATGAACCGGGCGAGCCCGTCACGGATGGTTGAGGGAGACCCCACCACCGTGCAGGAGAGCGTCTGCTCCAGCATGGCGCGTTCGGCCGGGCCCAGCGTTGCCTCGTAGCCTTCCACGGGCGGGGGCAGCGGTCCGGGCCGGCCCGTCCGCAGGCTGACGAAGGACTGCAGCGCGGAGGTGCGGATCAGGCGTGCCTCCTCGTCGGTGTCGGCGGCGAAGGCGTTGAGCCCGACCATCGCGTGGGGCTTGTCCAGGTATCGCGACGGGCGGAAGCCGTTGCGGTAGACCGCCAGCGCCTGTCGCATCGCCGCCGGGGCGAAATGCGAGGCGAAGGCGTAGGGAAGGCCGAGCAGCGCGGCCAGTTGCGCGCCGAACAGACTGGAGCCGAGGATCCAGACCGGAACGTTGGTCCCGGTGCCGGGCACGGCGTGCACCGTCTGGCCCGGCAGCGGGTCGCCGAGGTAGGCGAGCAGTTCCACCACGTCCTGCGGAAACCCGTCGGCGTCGCTGTCGAGGTTGCGCCGCAAGGCGCGCGCGGTGGTCTGGTCGGTGCCGGGGGCGCGGCCGAGGCCGAGGTCGATGCGGCCGGGGAACAAGGTCGCCAGCGTGCCGAACTGCTCGGCGACCACCAGCGGGGCGTGGTTTGGCAGCATGATGCCGCCCGCGCCGACCCGGATGGTGCGGGTGCCGGCCGCAACGTGGCCGATCACCACCGCCGTCGCGGCGCTGGCGATGCCCGGCATGTTGTGGTGCTCGGCCAGCCAGAAGCGCCGGTAGCCAAGCGTCTCGGCGTGGCGGGCGAGATCCAGCGAATTGGCGAGCGCGTCGGCGGCGGAGCCGCCTTCGGTGATCGGCGAGAGGTCGAGGACGGAAAGTGTTGTCATCGGTCCAATATGGGCCCGGTCGCGCGCGGAAGCCAATCACCCGGCATCACGAATAGGCGACGTTCCGCCCGCGCCGGCATGGAACGCTTCGCCGATCTGCGCACTTGCATTCAGAGTGATTGTGCAGTGCAGTGCGCGCCGGCCCCGGGGCTCCTCGTATCCGCGTTCCAATTCATACCCTCGACCGGAGACGACAGACCATGACCGGCAAGATCATCGCCATCGCCCAGCAGAAGGGCGGTTCGGGCAAGACGACGCTCGCCGCCCATCTGGCCATCGTGCTTGGACAGGGGCGTTCCGTCGCCATCCTCGACGTCGACCCGCAAGGCAGCCTCGGCGAGTGGCTGGAACTGCGCGAGAAACGCCTCGGCGAGACGGCAACCGGCCTTGTGTTCCGCACCGCCAGCGGCTGGGGCGCCAAGCGGGAGGCGCGCAGTCTTGCCCGCGACCACGATCTGGTGGTGGTGGACACACCGCCGAAGTCGGACCTGGAGGCGCGCCACGCCATCGAATCCGCCGATCTCGTCGTGGTGCCGATCCAACCGACGCCGGTGGACCTGTGGGCGACCGGATCGACGCTGGCGATGATCGAGAAAGGCGGACCGCGGGCGCTCCTGGTGGTCAACCGCCTGCCGCCGCGCTCCCTGTCGACCCAGGCCGTCCTCGCCGAGATCGACCGGCTGGAAGCGCCCGTTGCTGCCACGCGGCTCGGCAACCGGGTCGCCTACTCGGCGTCGATGGGCCTCGGGCTCACGGTTCCGGAGCATGCGCCGGGCAGCAAGGCGGATGTGGAGTTCCGGGCGCTCGCCGCGGAGGTTTGGAACAACGCATAGCGTCGGCCCGTTTTCGTGAGTTCCGGTTGCATATCGAATAACAGACGGCAATCGATGCGTGCCGTCGCGCCATATCGGGGCTTTCCCGGGGCACGGTGCGGCGAAATGTACGGCTATATTATCCGTTTTCTAATTCTTATGAGGCAATGTTTTCTCGAGTGCAGTGTCGCGACTGGCGCGGTCGGGAGCTGGAAGGCGCGAGGACGTATGACGGTGGCGGACCCCCGCTCGAACAGTTCGAAACCTTTCGAGGACGGTGACACCGACTTGACGCGCTACCTCGTGGGCATCGAAAGCGCGGGCCTCGGCGTCTGGGACGCCGACCTTCAGACCGGCCAGTGCTACTATTCGCCGGCGTGGAAGGCGATGCTCGGCTACGGTCCCGACGAGATCGACAGCGGCTGGGATATCTGGCTGGACCTGATCCACCCCGACGACAAGGACCAGGCTATCCGCTCCGGCGACGAGCACATGGCGGGGCTGACGCCGCTCGCCAAGGCCGAGTTCCGGATGCGACACAAGGACGGGCACTGGGTCTGGGTGCTCGACCGCGGCAAGGTCGTGGCGCGCGATCCGGAGGGACGGCCGACACGGATGGTCGGTGTCCAGACCGACATCACCGAGCGCAAGACCGCCGAACGGCAGATCGAGATCCTGGCCGAGCGCGTCCAGCTCGCCGTCGAGGCCGGCGGCATCGGCCTGTGGCACTACCTGATCGGCGAGGACCAGCTGGTCGCGGACCGGCGGGCCCATGAGATCTTCGGCACCGACCCCACGCGTCGGTCGCGGGGCATAGCCGGCTGGGCCGCTCTGCTCCACCCGGATGACCGGGAGCGTGCGCAGAAGGAACTCGCCCGCTCGCTGCGCGAGGACAAGCCCTTCGACACCGTCTACCGGATCGTCCGGCCGTCCGGAGAGATCCGGCATGTGCGCGCCTTCGCCCGCACGATGCGCCAATCCGAGGGCGAGGACCTCTTGATCGGCACCTGCTGGGACGTCACGGAGCAGGTCACCGCCGCCGAAGCGCTCGCCTCGGAGAAGGAGCGGCTGCGCATCACGCTGCAGTCGATCGCCGACGCGGTGATCTGCACCGATGTGTTCGGCCGGGTCAGCTTCATGAATCTGGCGGCCGAGATCCTCACCGGGTTCGTCGAGCCGCTCGCCGTCGGCAATCCTTTGGAAGCTGTGTTCAAGCCGGTGCACGAGGAAACGGGCGAGGCCCTGCCCTCGCTTGCCCGCGAGGCGATCCGGCTGCGGCGCGCCGTCGAGCAGCCCCACCCGGCGATGCTGATCCGCCGCGACGGCGACCACCGCTCCATCCGCGACATCGGATCGCCGGTCATCGCCGCCAACGGCGAAGTGGTGGGCGCCGTGCTGGTGGTCCAGGACGTCACGGCCGCGCGGGCGCTGCAGCGCGACCTCGCGCACGCGGCGACCCACGATTCCCTCACCGGCCTGAAGAACCGCTCGTTCTTCGCCGGGGCGCTCGGCCGGGCGATCGAGGATGCGCAGCCGCACCGCGGCGAGCCCAGCGTCCTGCTCTACGTCGACCTGGACCGCTTCAAGATCCTCAACGACACCGCCGGCCACCATGCCGGCGATGCGCTGCTGCGACAGGTGGCAACGCGGATCGCCGGTCTCGTCCGCCGGCAGGATGTGGTCGCGCGGCTCGGCGGCGACGAGTTCGCCTGCCTGCTGCTCGGCTGTCAGCCCGAGCAGGCGGAGCATATCGCCCAGACCATCGTGGACGAGATCGGCCAGATCCGCTTTCCCTGGGGCGACCGCGTCTACGAGATCGGCGCGTCGGTCGGCGTGGCGATGCTGGATTGTCCGGGCCTCACGGCGGAGACCGCGCTCAGCCAGGCGGACGTCGCCTGCTACGCCGCCAAGGCGGGCGGGCGCAACCGCGTGTCGGTCTACCGGCCGGACAGCGGCGATGCGTTCCGGCACATGGCCGACCTGAAGATGGCGGCCGGCATCAAGGACGCGATCCAGGAAAACCGGTTCCGGCTCTACGGCCAGGAGATCCGCGACCTTCACGCGCCGCTGGCGCGCGGCCGGTCGGTGGAGCTGCTGACGCGCATGGTGGCGTCCGACGGCACGGTCGTGATGCCCGGCGCCTTCATTCCGCCGGCCGAACGGTTCGAGCTGATGGCAGTGCTCGACCGGTGGGTGCTCCGGACGGCGATCCGCGATTTCGGTGCCGCCATCATGGCGATTCCCGGCCTGACCATCGCTGTCAACCTGTCCGCCAATTCGCTCAGCGATCCCGGGCTCTGGCCCTATCTATCCGCCGAGTTGCAGGCCGGCTCGCTTCATCCGTCCCGGCTGACGCTGGAGATCACCGAGACGGCGATGATCAACAACTTCGTCGCGGCGGAGCGGTTCGTGTCCGAGGCGCGCGCCTTCGGCTGTCGGATCAGCCTCGACGACTTCGGCTCGGGGGTCTCCAGCTTCTCCTACCTGAAGCGATTCCGGGTCGACGCCATCAAGATCGACGGCGCGTTCGTCCGTCAGATCGGCGGCAACGGCTTCGACCGCACCATCGTCCGTCTGATCGGCGAGGTCGCCGCCGGCCTTGGTATCGAGGCGATCGCCGAGTGCATCGAGGACACGGACGCCCTGGAGGCGCTCGCCGAACTGGGCGTGCGCTACGGCCAGGGATTCCTGTTCCATCGGCCGGAACCGCTCGGTGACTTGCTCGCCGCGCTCGGGGGCACCGCTGCCGACGCCCTTCCGGCGAAGACCAGCGCCGCCTGACCCATCTTCACCGCCTGTTCACCACGATTGCACGCATGTCGAGTGCGGCCGATCCATTGCGCGCGCTCACCCGTACACTGTCATTTTTTGCTTTGGCAATTTTACCTGAATTAAATCTCCGGATGCGAATATCTCCCTCTGAGATGGACTCTCGGAGGAAACGGGCTTGTCACGCCATCACGCGGCATCTCCAGAACGGGGCAACCCTGCCCCTCAGGGTTCGACGCCGGTCGCCAGCCCGAATATCGTCGGACGGACAGTATCGGTTCTTGTCGGCGCCACCGCCCTGATCGTCGCGGCCATCCTGCCTTGGGCCTACTACAGCGCCGCCGAATGGCGGCTCCGCGGGGAGATCGAGGCCGAGCTGAAGTTGCACGCCCAGGAGGCCGGGATTGCCGTCGGTCAGAATCCGGACCTCTGGAACGCGCTTGCCGGCACCGAACCGGTGACGAGGCTGATCCATCTGCCGAACCAGGTGCGCGGCGACGCCAAGAACCAAACCGGTTTTCGCCTTCGCATCCTCAGGCCGGACGGCACGCCCGTGGTCGACGAGCCGTCGGTCCAGCCGTTGCTCTGGCCGGTGATCACGGCGAAAGCCGGCTTCCTGCGCGATCTCGGCGTCATGGAAATCAGCGGAACGCTACGTCCGGTGCTGTTGGAAACGCTCAAGGTCGCACTCGGATCCGCGTTTCTGGCGCTTCTGCTCTTCTATCTCGTGCGCGAACTGCCGATCAGGCTCCTCAACCGGGCCATGGCCCGGGCCAACTTCCTGGCGCGGCACGACGTGCTCACCGGGCTGGGCAACCGCGCCCTCTTCATCGAGCAGTTGGAGATCGTTCTCGGATCGCAGAGGACGTCGCAACGACCGGCGGCGGTGTTCTTCGTCGACATCGACCACTTCAAGGCCGTCAACGACACGCACGGGCATACCGCCGGTGATTGCCTGCTGCGGGCCTTCGCCGACCGGCTGAAGGGTGCGGTGCGGGCCGGAGACACCGTCGCGCGGCTCGGCGGTGACGAGTTCGCTGTGATCAGCACGCAACTGGGCGATCCTGGCGAGGCGATGCCGATCGCCCAACGCCTGCTCGCCATCACCGCGACGGAGACCGATCCGCCGCTGCCCTATGCGGAGCGGTTGGGGATCAGCATCGGGGTCTGCGTCATCAAGGCCGACTCCGGGCTGACGCCGGCCGCGATCCTGAAGAACGCCGACGTCGCGCTCTACCAGGCGAAGGCCACCGGCCGCGGGCGCGCCTGCCTCTTCAGCGCCGAGCTCGACGGGCAGATCCGCGCCCGCAGGAGCCTGGAGGAGGACCTGCAGACCGCCGTTCGCGAGGGCCAGTTCAAGCTGGCGTTCCAGCCGCAGGTGGACCTGCGGACACGGCGGATCATCGGTGCCGAAGCGCTGCTGCGCTGGGACCGGCCGGGGCATGGCTCCGTCTCGCCCGCCGAGTTCGTGCCCGTTGCTGAAAGCACGGGCATCATCTGCGACATCGACCGCTGGGCGCTCGAGGAGGCCTGCCGCGTCGCGGCTCAACTTCCCGGAGACATATCCATCGCGGTCAACGTCTCGCCCATGCAGTTCCGCCGGGACGACTTCGTCCCCGGCGTGATCGCCGCGCTCTACCGCTCGGGGTTGCCGGCCCACCGGCTCGAGCTGGAGATCACCGAAGGCATGATGCTGAAGGACGGTCCGGAGACCTTCGCTACGCTCGATCTGTTGAACGAGATGGGCGTTCGGGTTGCCGTCGACGACTTCGGCGTCGGCTACTCCAGCCTCGGCTACCTCAGCCGCTTCGAGTTCGACCGGATCAAGATCGACCGGATGTTCGTGATGAAGGTCGACAGCGACCCTTCAGCGCTCGCTGTCGTGAAGGCGGTAATCGGCCTGTCGCAGGCGCTCGGTTTCAAGCTGATCGCGGAGGGAATCGAAACCCACGCCCAGGCTGCGACGCTGATCCGGTTGGGCTGCGTGGAGGGTCAGGGCTTCCTCTACGGTCGCCCGATGCCGGCGGCAGACCTCGCCGATCTTCTGGCTTCACCTTTTTCCCGCGCCGTCTCGGTCTGAGGAAACGCATGCGCATGAAATCCACGGCTCTCGGCATGATCACCCTATGCCTGGCTGCCACATGGCCGGTAGCGGCTCCTGCCGCGACCATCGGCTTCGCTCAGGTCGGCCACGAGAGCGAATGGCGGATAAACTTCACCAAGAGCATGGTGGACGAGGCACAGAAGCGCGGCACCACGTTGCGGATCGTTGATGCCGACGGATCGCGCGCGGTGCAGGTCGAGGCGATCCGCCGTTTCATCGCCGAGGAGGTGGACGCGATCGTGCTCGCCCCCGTGGTGATCGACGGCTGGGACGAGGTGCTCGAGGAAGCGCGGCTCGCAGGCATTCCGGTGTTCATCGTCGACCGCGCCGTCGACGCCGATCCCAAGCTCTACGTCACCCGCATCGCCGCCAACTTCAACCTGGAAGGCAAACTCGCAGGCGCTTGGCTCGCGCAGGCGAGTCTCGGCCGCTGTGCGATCCTGGAACTTCAGGGGACGCCCGGATCGGCGGCCGCGGTGGAACGCAAGCGCGGCTTCGAGAGCATCATCGAACAGTTTCCGGGCATGCGCATCGTCGGCACCGGAACCGGACACTTCACCCGCGCCCAGGGCCAGGCGACGATGACCGATCTGCTCGTCGCGGCTCGCGATCCCGACGCGATCTGCGCGGTCTTCGCCCACAACGACGACATGATGCTGGGGGCGATCGAGGCGATGAAAGCGGCCGGGCTGGACCCCGGCCGCAAGCCCTTGACGATCTCGATCGACAGCGTCAGCGCGGCCTTCGCGGCGCTGCGGGCCGGGGAGCTCAACGTCACGATCGAGCTCAAGTCCGACATCGGCGGCCATATTCTCGAGGTCGTCGAGGGCTACCTGGCGGGCCGCCGCGACTACCCGAAATGGATCCTGGTGCCGAGCGACCTGCACGAGGGAGCGCCGCGGCCCTAGCCGCGGTCAGTGGCTGTCCCGCTCCACCTTCGAACCCCGGCATCCCACCAGGAAGTCGAAGTCGGCGCCGGTGTCGGCCTGCATCACGCGGTCCACGTAGAGGCCGGCATAGCCGCCCGCACCGGCGAGGACGGGCGACACCCAGGCCTTGAGCCGCGCCTCCAGCTCGGCTTCGGAGATCTCCAGCGTCAGCCGCCGCGCGGGCACGTCGACCGCGATGATATCGCCGTCGCGCACCACCGCGAGCGGGCCACCGTCGGCGGCTTCCGGGGCGGTGTGGAGGATCACGGTGCCGTAGGCGGTGCCCGACATGCGGGCGTCGGAGATGCGGACCATGTCGGTCACGCCCTTCCTCAGCACCTTCGGCGGCAGGCCCATGTTGCCGACCTCGGCCATCCCCGGATAGCCCTTCGGGCCGCAGTACTTCAGCACCATCACGCAGGTCTCGTCGATGTCGAGCGCCTCGTCGTTGATGCGGGCGTGGTAGTCCTCGATGCTCTCGAAGACGACCGCGCGGCCGCGATGGACGAGCAGGTGCGGCGAGGCCGCGGAGGGCTTCAGGACCGCGCCCTTGGGGGCGAGGTTGCCCTTCAGCACCGCGATGCCGCCGGACTGGGTGAGCGCCTTCTCCACCGGCAGGATGACGTCCTCGTTCCAGTTCGGTGCATCCTTGACGCCGTCCCAGATCCCCTCGCCGGTGACGGCCAGGGCGTCCTTGTGCAGCAGACCCATCTCGCCGACCGCGCGCATCACGGCGGGAAGGCCGCCGGCGTCGTAGAACTCCTCCATCAGCCAGCGGCCGGACGGCTGCAGGTTGACGATGGTCGGCACGTCGCGGCCGAGGCGGTCCCAGTCGTCGAGGTCGAGCTTGATGCCGATGCGGCCGGCGAGCGCCAGCAGGTGCAGGACGGCGTTGGTGGAGCCGCCGATCGCGCCGTTGACGCGGATGGCGTTCTCGAAGGCTTCGCGGGTGAGCACGTCGGAGGGCTTCAGGTCGTCCTTGACCATCTCCACTATGCGGCGTCCGGAGAGCTGGGCGATGACGCGGCGGCGCGCGTCCACAGCCGGGATTGCGGCATTGCCGGGCAGCGTCATGCCGAGCGCCTCGGCCATCGAGGCCATCGTGGAGGCGGTTCCCATGGTCATGCACGAACCGGCGGAGCGGGCCATGCCCTGCTCGGCGTCCATGAACTCCTCCAGCGTCATGGCGCCGGACTTCACCATCTCGGAGAACTGCCAGACGGCGGTGCCGGAGCCGACCGGCTGGCCGCGCCACTTGCCGTTCAGCATCGGGCCGCCGGAGACCACGATGGCGGGGATGTCGACGCTCGCCGCGCCCATCATCAGCGAGGGGGTGGTCTTGTCGCAGCCGGTGAGCAGCACGACCCCGTCGATCGGGTTGCCGCGGATCGCCTCCTCGGCGTCCATGGCGGCGAGGTTGCGGAACATCATGGCGGTGGGGCGCAGCGTGCTCTCACCGCAGGAGAACACCGGAAACTCCACCGGGAAGCCGCCGGCCTCGTAGACGCCGCGTTTCACCCGCTCGGCGATCTCGCGAAGGTGGGCGTTGCAGGGGGTCAGCTCCGACCAGGTGTTGCAGATGCCGATGATCGGCCGGCCGTCGAAGGTGTCGGCGGGCAGGCCCTGGTTCTTCATCCAGGAGCGATGCATGATCGCGTTCTTGCCGGTTCCGCCGAACCAGTCCTGCGAGCGGAGTGCGCGCGGCCACGTGGCCTTCACGAAGGTCATCTCTTCATCCTCATCACGCCCGGCAGGGCATACGACGTTCCCGTCCGGCGCCCAGGCGGGTGCCGGTTGTTGCCACTTCCCAATCCGTCCGTCAGACGAAAGCCCGCCCGTCAGCTCTTGTTCTTGTAGTAGACGTCCAGGCACACGGCGGCGAGCAGCACCAGGCCCTTGATGACCTGCTGGTAGTCGATGCCGATGCCCAGGATGGACATGCCGTTGTTCATCACGCCCATGATGAAGGCGCCGATCACCGCGCCCACCACCGTGCCGACGCCGCCGTAGGCGGAGGCGCCGCCGATGAAGCAGGCGGCGATCACGTCGAGCTCCAGGCCCTGGCCCGCCTTCGGCGTCGCGGAGGTGAGGCGGGCGGCGTAGATCATGCCGGCGAGCGCGGAGAGCACGCCCATGTTGATGAAGGTGTAGAAGACCAGCCGCTCGGTGTTGATGCCGGAGAGCTTGGTCGCCTTCTCGTTGCCGCCGAGGGCGTAGATGCGCCGGCCGATCGTGGTGCGGGTCGCGACGAAGGAATAGAAGGCGATCAGCACGCCCATGATGACGAGCACGTTGAGGATGCCGCGGTAGGTGGCCAGCGCCCAGCAGAGGCTGACGATGGCGGCCACCACCAGGATGTTCTTCGTCACGAAGATCGGCGCCGGCTCCTCCTCCATGCCATGGGCGCGCTGCTCGGCCCTGTTGCGCAGGTTCAGCCACACCAGGAAAGCGGCGAGCGCGATGCCGACCAGCATCGTCGTGACGTGGAAGTTAGGGCCGAAGATCTCCGGCAGCGTCAGTCCGAGGCCGTCCTTGCCGATGAAGTCCGGGAGGAAGCCGTTGGAGATGCGCTGGAATCCTTCGGGGATCCGGATCGACATGGACCCCAGCAGCGCGATCATCAGGCCGCGGAACACCAGCATGCCGGCGAGTGTGACGATGAAACTCGGGATCTTCTGGTAGGCGACGAAATAGCCCTGGATCGCGCCGATTGCGCCGCCGGCCACCAGGCACAGCAGGAAGGCGAGCGCCGGGTGCAGCGACCACGGCACCATCATGGTGGCGGCGAGGGCGCCGACGAAGCCGGACAGGAAGCCGACCGAGAGGTCGATGTGCCCGGCCACGATGATCAGCAGCATGCCCAGCGACATGATCACGATGTAGCTGTTCTGCGAGATCACGTTGGTCAGGTTGACCGGCTTGAACAGGATGCCGTCGGTGGCGAAGCCGAAGAAGGCCATGATGACCAGCAGCGCCAGCAGCATGCCGTATTGGCGGACATGGGTGCGCAGATAGTGCGTCCAGGAAGGGCCGGCGGCGTTGCGGTCGGTGGGGATCGTGATCTCGGTCATGCGGCACCCGCGTCCTGCAATTGTCCATGCCTGATGATGGCGGTCATGATCTTTTCCTGGCTCGCTTCGGCCACCGGCATCTCGGCGACGAACTCGCCCTCGTTCATCACGTAGATGCGGTCGCAGATGCCGAGCACCTCCGGCATCTCGGAGGAGATGACGATCACCGCCTTCCCCTCGTCGGCCAGGGCGTTGATGATCTTGTAGATCTCGTATTTCGCGCCGACGTCGATGCCGCGCGTCGGCTCGTCCAGGATCAGGATCCGCGGCTCCGAGAAGAGCCACTTGGAGAGCACGACCTTCTGCTGGTTGCCGCCGGAGAGCTGGCCGACCTTCTGATAGATGCCGGACGAGCGGATGCCGAGGCTGTCGCGGAAGCGGCTCGCCACCTTCTGCTCCTTGATGTCGTCGATCACCGTCACCTTGGACACGGCCTTGAGGTTGGCCAGCGTGACGTTGGTCTTGACCGGCTCCTCCAGCACGAGGCCGAGCTGCTTGCGGTCCTCCGTGACGTAGGCGAGGCCGGCGTCCAACGCCTTCGGGATGGTCGAAATGTCGACCTCGCGGCCGTCCACCAGGGCCGTGCCGGAGATCTTCTGGCCGTAGGAGCGACCGAAGACGCTCATGGCGAACTCGGTGCGCCCGGCGCCCATCAGGCCGGCGATGCCGACAACCTCACCGGCCCGCACGTTCATCGACACCCGGTCGATCATCACGCGGTCGGGGTGGAGGTGGTGGTGAACCGTCCAGTCGCGCACCCCGAAGATCACGTCGCCGACCTTCGGAACCCGCTTGGGGAAGCGGTCGGACATCTCGCGGCCGACCATGTGGCGGATGATCTTGGCCTCGCTCAGCGGTTCGACGGTGCTGTCCATCGTGGCGACGGTCTGGCCGTCGCGCAGCACGGTGATCCGGTCGGCGACCTTGGAGATCTCGTTGAGCTTGTGGGAGATCAGCACGGAGGCGATGCCGCGCTTCTTGAACTCGATCAGGAGGGCGAGCAGCGCGTCGCTGTCGCTCTCGTTCAGGCTGGCGGTGGGCTCGTCGAGGATGAGGAGCTTGACCTTCTTCGACAGCGCCTTGGCGATCTCCACCAGCTGCTGCTTGCCGACGCCGATGTTGGTGATCAGCGTCTCCGGCCCGTCCTTGAGGCCGACCAGCTTGAGGAGCTCGCGGGTGCGCGAGAAGGCTGTGGACCAGCTGATCACGCCGCGGTTGGCGGTCTCGTTGCCGAGGAAGATGTTCTCGGCGATGGAGAGCTGCGGCACCAGCGCAAGCTCCTGGTGGATGATGATGATGCCCAGCTTTTCGCTGTCGTGGATGCCGCGGAACCGGCATTCCTGACCCTCGAAATGGATCTCGCCGGCGTAGCTGCCGTGCGGATAGACGCCCGAAAGCACCTTCATCAGGGTGGACTTGCCGGCGCCGTTCTCACCGACCAGGCCGAGAATCTCGCCCTGGCGGACCGTCAGGTTGACGTCCGACAGTGCCTTGACGCCCGGGAACTCCTTGGTGATCCCACGCATCTCTAGGATGTTGTCCATGGCGGCTTCCGGTCCCCGGCCGCTTGCGCGGCGTCACGCATCCACTCGAGGGGATGATGGCCCCGATCGTCGCGGAACAGAAGCCCGGCGCGCACGAGCCGCCGGGCTTCCTTTCCGATCGACCGATCAGTTCTCGATCTGCTCCTTGGTGTAGTAGCCGGAGCCGACCAGGATCTCCTCCCAGTTCGACTTGTCGACCAGCACCGGCTTCAGCAGGTAGGACGGGACGACCTTGACGCCGTTGTCGTAGGTCTTGGTGTCGTTGATTTCCGGCTCCTTGCCGGACAGCACGTCGTCGACCAGCTTGGCGGTCACCTTGGCGAGTTCGCGGGTGTCCTTGAAGATGGTGGAATACTGCTCGTTGGCGAGGATCGACTTGACCGACGGAAGCTCGGCGTCCTGACCGGAGACGACCGGGTAGGGCTGCTCGGCGGAACCATAGCCGACCGCCTTCAACGACGACAGGATGCCGATCGACAGGCCGTCGTAGGGCGACAGCACCGCGTCGACGCGCTTGTCGGTGTAGAAGGCCGACAGGAGGTTGTCCATGCGGGCCTGGGCGACCGCGCCGTCCCAGCGCAGCGTACCGACGGTGTCCATGCCGGTCTGGCCGGAGCCGACCACGAGCTTGCCGCTGTCGATGTGCGGCTGCAGCACGCTCATGGCGCCGTCATAGAAGAAGAAGGCGTTGTTGTCGTCCGGCGAACCGCCGAAGAGCTCGATGTTGAAGGGGCCCTTGCCCTCCTCGACGCCGAGCGCCTTGACGATCGAGGTCGCCTGCTGAACGCCGACCTGGAAGTTGTCGAAGGTGGTGTAGTAGTCGACGTTGCCGCTGTCGCGGATCAGTCGGTCGTAGGCGATGACCTTGATGCCGCCATCGGCCGCCTTCTGCAGGACGTCCTTCAGCGTGGTGCCGTCGATCGCGGCGATCACCAGCACCTTGGCGCCCTTGGTGATCATGTTCTCGATCTGGGCGAGCTGGTTCGGAATGTCGTCCTCGGCGTACTGCAGGTCGGTCGCGTAGCCGGCGGCCTGGAACTCCTTGACCATGTTGTCGCCGTCGGCGATCCAACGCGCGGACGACTTGGTCGGCATGGAGATGCCGACGGAGCCCTTGTCCTGGGCGAAGGCTGCCGAGGTCAGGGCGGCGGCGCCAATGGCGAGCGCTGCCACGAAGGTCTTGAATGCTTTCACGGAAAATCCTCCCTCACCAACTTTGTTCGAAAGCTTGTCTGGCTCTGCGCTTTCGTTTTCGTCGTGCCGGACGGCCGGACCTCTCCCCGGCGCAGACCGACGTAGACAAGAAAACCTTGTGGTCCCTCCCCGGAAAACGGCGCGCGCCTCGTCCCGTCCAACACGTCGCCGTGTCGGGCATCAGACGGTGGAGCCGCGGCCTATAACAGTCAAATGACGAGTTGGCAGGGAGCTATATCGAAATTGATATGGAAATCCCACCGGGAGCATCCCGTTCCCGCGACCGGTTCGCGGGCGAGGGGTGCAGCGCCCTATTCCACGGGACGGTCCGGCGCGTCCGGGATCGATTGCAGCAGCGTTTCGCGCGCCGATCTCAGGTGCCGCTCGCAGGCGTCCCGCACCCGGGCGTAGTCGCGCGACTTGAGCGCGGCGATGTAATCAAGATGCTCGCGGATGGCCCGCTCGTTGCGGGTCCGCTGCTCGGTCTTGTTCCATTGGTAGTGGTAGTGGAAGATCATCGCGATCACGTCATAGAAGTCGCGGATGAAGCGGTTGTGGGACGCGTCGTGGACGAGGCGGTGGAAGCGCTCGTCCAGTTCGGAGAAGTCGCGGTAGCGGTTGTCGATGTCGGCGAGGATCTCCCTGTGCAGGGCTTCGATCGCGTCGAGTTCGGCCCAGTTGGGATGACCCGGGTCGAGGCGGACGAACGCGGCGGCCGAGCGTTGCTCGAACATCTCGCGCACCTCGGTCAGTTCCAGGGCGAAGGCTGTGGTGAAGCCCTTCAGGATCCAGTGGCTGTTGCGGCGCTTCTCGATCAGGCCGAAGCGGCTGAAGCGGATCAGGAACTCGCGGACGCTGGAGGTGCCGACGCCGATCTCGCGGGCCATTTCCAGTTCGTTGATCTGCATGCCGGCCTCGGCGCCGCCGGCCAGAATACGGCGCATGAAGCTGCGCTCGATAATCTCGGAAAGGCTGTCGGTCTCCTCCTCCGGATAGAAGTCGGCCTGTTCCGGGGTGCGCAGAACGGCCTTGTGGCGGTTGCGCCATTCCAGGATGCCGGCTTCCTCCAAGCGCTTCATCACAGCGCGGACCGTGGTGCGGCTGACGCCGAGGCGCTTGCCGAATTCCGGTTCGGACGGCAGGACCGGCGCTTCCTGGAGCAGCCGCAAGCTTCGGTTGTAGGCTTCCTTGAACACGGTATTCTGTCTGGCCATCCGATCCTTCGCCTATCCACCGCCCGGCTCACGCGCGGGGCGCTGCCATCCCGCGCGCGATTTGTCAGGTCTGGACGCAAGCACGGATGGAAACGAAAGAAAAGGCGGATGTTCGTCGCTGCCGGACGCCTCCCGGTTCAGGCGATCCGCCCCGGTGAGGTTTCGGCTGCCGCCGGACCCCGGCCGCACGTGGCTAGCGAACCGGCCGGTCCGGGCGGGTCATTCCTGCAGGGGGCGGCCGGGCCTCAGTTGCCCTCCGGGCCCGGCGCGGTGAGGCCGCGGTAGTCGCTCACCTTGACGCAGATGATCCGCAACTCGCCGCTGCGAAAGGCCTGCTGCTCCTCCGGCGTCAGCAGCGAACGGACGCTTTCCAGATCCTGCTCGCAGGCGTCGCGCGCCTTGTAGGGGCCGTAGTCGGAGACGACGGTCACGTCCGGGCCGAGAAGGAGATGGATGCTGACGAACAGGACGACCCACATTTGGCACCACGCGATTCGAGTTCGGGGCAACCCAAACCGATCATGACGGCGCATTCGTGGTTGCGCACGCCATCGTTCCGCTTATCGACATAATATGTGCAACGTTCAGGATCGAGGCACCGGACAGACCGGCAAACAAGCACGGTCGCCCTTCAGTATGGATGTCGCGCTCTCCAGGCCATGGCTGCCTTGGATTGCGAGGGTCGGCCGATCGTTCGGCAGATGCGCTCGCCGGCACGCGAGAGGCGGTCGAGATCCACGCCCGTCGCCACGCCCATGCCCTCCAGCATGGTGACCAGGTCCTCCGTCGCCAGGTTACCGCTCGCCCCCGGCGCGTAGGGGCATCCGCCGAGGCCGGCGACGGATGCGTCCACCGCCGCGATACCGAGGTCCAGGCAGGCGAACACGTTGGCGAGCGCTTGCCCGTTGGTGTCGTGGAAATGCACCGCCGTGCGTTCCGTGCCTATGCCTGATATGACTGCAGCAGTCATCTCACGTGCAGCAATTGGCGTCCCGACGCCAATGGTGTCGCCGAGCGAAACCTCGCGGCAGCCGCGTTCGGCCAGCCATCCGGCCACCTCCACCACCCGGCTGACCGGCACGCTCCCCTCATAGGGGCAGCCAAGTGCGCAGGATACGTATCCCCGCACCGGCAGGCCGCGCGCGACCGCCGCGTCGATCACCGGGCCGAGGCGTCCGAGAACCTCAGCTATCGATCCATTCGTGTTGCGCTGCGAGAATGTCTCGCTCGCTGCAGCAAACACCGCGACCTTGTCCGCGCCGGCCGCGATCGCCTCCTCCAATCCGCGCGGGTTGGGAACCAAGGCGGAGAGGACCACGCCCGGCCTGCGGGCGACGCCGGCGAACACCTCGGCGGTGCCCTCCATCTGCGGCACCCAGCGCGGCGAGACGAAGCTGCCCGCCTCGATCCACCGGAGCCCCGCGTCGGCGAGATCATCAACGAGGCGGATCCGGTCGGCGACCGAAACCCTGACCGACTCGTTCTGGAGACCGTCGCGCGGCCCCACCTCGACGATGCGGACGGCAGGGTTCGTCATGTCGCCTCCACGATGACCAATTCGACGCCTTCGTCGACTACGTAGCCCACCTCGGCGCCGAGAAACGCGACTACACCATCGTGCGGAGCGCGGAGCACGTGCTCCATCTTCATCGCTTCAACCACGACCAGCGGTGCGCCCCGTTCCACCTGGTCGCCGACCGAGACCATAAGCGCCACAACCGCGCCCGGCATCGGCGACAGCACGCGGTCGACTGCGTGAGTTCCGGTGGCAGGCCCTCTCCACGGGTCCAAGACTCTGAACGCCAAGGGTTCTGCGCCCTTGAGGAGCACCACCTCGTCGCCCTCGACATGAACGCGAAGCTGCAACCGTCGGCGTCCCAGGGTGGCGATCATTTGTCCCTCGGGGGACAGCGTAGCGGCGGTTTCCAGCCGTTCGCTGTCCCCGGCCAGCACCGTCCGCCCGCCCTCCGTCTCGAAGCGCAGGGTCTGCTCGACGCCGCCTGCCGACAGGGTGATCTCCTCCATCGCCGGGAGGTTCGGGTTGTAGGCGCCGGCGGTTGCGAACGGCGAATACGGGTCGGACGGATCGATCCTGCGGACAGCCGTCCGGGCGGCCCGGACGGCAAGCGCCGCGAGCTGGAAATCCAGCGTTTCGGCCGGTACTGATGGGGCGAGGAGTTCGTCGCGGTGGCGGTCTATGAAGCCTGTGTCGAACCTTGCCGATCTGAACGCGGGGTGGTCCACGATCCGCGCCAGCAGCCGCCTATTGGTTGTGACGCCGACCACCTTGGTTGCATCGAGCGCCGCCGAAAGCCGGGCCAAAGCGCCCTCCCGGTCCGGGCCGTGGGCGATCAGCTTGGCGATCATGGGGTCGTAGTGGTGGCTGACCGTGTCCCCCACCTCCACGCCGGCGTCGATCCGGACTCCGTCCGGGAACGCCAGCCGCCGCAGCCGGCCCACCTGGGGCACGAAATCGCGGTCCGGATCCTCCGCATAGAGCCGGGCTTCGACTGCATGTCCTTGACAACGCACGTCTTTCTGGTCGAGCGGAAGCGGTTCGCCGGCGGCGACGCGGATCTGCCATTCCACCAGATCGAGCCCGGTGATCGCCTCGGTGACGGGGTGCTCGACCTGCAGCCGGGTATTCATCTCCATGAAATAGAACGCGTTTTCCTCGGTGATGAACTCCACCGTCCCAGCGCCGACATAACCGACCGCCCTTGCCGCCGCCACCGCCGCCGCGCCCATCTCGGCCCGCATCCGATCGGAAAGGTTCGGTGCCGGGGCCTCCTCGATCACCTTCTGGTGGCGTCGCTGGATCGAGCAGTCGCGCTCGAAAAGGTGGATCGTGTTGCCTAAACCATCAGCGAAAACCTGCACTTCAACATGCCGCGGGGCCGTCAGATACCGCTCCACCAGGACCCGGTCGTCGCCGAAGGACGCCATCGCTTCGCGCTTGGCGGAAGCGAGAGCGGCGGGGAAGTCGCCGCTCGCCTCGACGATCTTCATACCCTTGCCGCCACCCCCGGCGGAGGCCTTGATGAGAACGGGATAGCCGATCCGATCGGCGGCGGCCGTCAGCGTATCCGGGTCCTGGTCGGCCCCGTGGTAGCCGGGCACCAGCGGCACCTTTGCCTTTTCCATCAGTGCCTTGGCAGCGCTTTTGGAGCCCATCGCGCGGATCGCTTCGGGCGGCGGGCCGATCCAGGCGAGCCCGGCGGCCTCGACCGCCTCCGCGAATTCGGCGTTCTCCGACAGGAACCCGTAGCCCGGATGGACCGCGTCGGCCCCGGCGATCCGGGCTGCTTCCAGCACCCGATCGCCAGCCAGATAACTGTCGCGGGCCGGCGCCGGGCCGATCCGCACCGCCTCGTCGGCCGTCCGGACGTGCATCGCCCCGGCGTCGGCCTCCGAGTAGACCGCTATGGCGCGAATTCCCAGACGTTTGGCCGTTTTCATGACGCGGACGGCGATTTCGCCCCGGTTGGCGACCAGGATGGCTCGGATCGGGCGCGTCATGCCGGCCACTCCGGCTTGCGCTTCTCCAGGAAGGCGGCGAGCCCCTCGCGGGCGTCGGGGCTCGCCCGGCGCTCGGCGATCCGACGGGCGGTCTCCTCGATCAGCACATCGTCGATCGGCCCGTCGACGTCGGCGACGAGATCCTTGGCCGCCCGGATCGCAGCCGGGCTGCCGGCCAGAAGCGCGGCGACGATCCGGTCGACGGCACCGTCCAGTTCGTCCGGCTCGGCGAGTTCGTGGACCAGTCCGATCCTGTGGGCCGTTTCGGCCGAAATCCGCTCCGCGGTCAGGAAGAAGCGGCGGGCCTGGCGGGCGCCGATGGCGCGAACGAGGTAGGGCGAGATTACGGCCGGGATCAGTCCGAGACGCACCTCGGAGACCGCAAAGACGGCCGCGGTGGAGGCCACGACGATGTCCGCAGCCGCGGCAAGACCGGTCGCGCCGGCCATCGCAGCGCCCTGGACGCGGACGACGACCGGCTTCGGCGACCGGTCGACGGTTCGCATCAGGTCGGCCAGCGCCCGCGCGTCGGCGAGGTTTTCCGTTGCGTCTGCATCGGCCATGCGCCGCATCCAGGAGAGGTCCGCGCCGGCGGAGAAGTGCTTGCCGGCGCCCGACAACACGATCACCCGCACCGCCGGATCGGTAGCGGCGCGATCGACCGCCGCCCCGAGCGCCGTCACAGTCGGGCCGTCGAAGGCATTGGCGACCTCGGGCCGGTCGATCTCGATGCGCGCCACCGCGCCGTCCAGGCGTTCAGTTACCGTCACATCCGGAACACGCCGAAGCGCGTCTCCCTGGCAGGGGCGTTGAGCGAAGCGGATAGCGACAAGGCGAGCACCAGGCGCGTGTCGGCCGGATCGATCACCCCGTCGTCCCAGAGCCGTGCGGTGGAATAGTAGGCGCTGCCCTGCTCCTCGTACTGGGCGCGGATCGGCGCCTTGAAGGCGTCCTCCTCGGCCGGATCCCAGGCGCCGCCGCGGGCTTCGATCTGGTCGCGCTTCACCTGCGCGAGCACATTCGCGGCCTGATCGCCGCCCATCACGGAGATCCGGGCGTTCGGCCACATCCACAGGAAGTTCGGGTCGAAGGCGCGGCCGCACATGCCGTAGTTGCCGGCACCGAAGGAGTTGCCGATCACCACGGTGATCTTCGGCACCGCCGCGCAGGCGACCGCCATCACCATCTTGGCGCCGTCCTTGGCGATGCCGCCGGCCTCGTAGCGGCGGCCGACCATGAAGCCGGTGATGTTCTGCAGGAAGACCAGCGGAATGCCGCGCTGGGCGCAGAGCTCGACGAAATGGGCACCCTTCAGCGCGCTTTCGGAGAAGAGAATGCCGTTGTTGGCGACGATCCCGACCGGGTAGCCCCAGATCCGCGCAAAGCCCGTCACCAGCGTCGTGCCGTAGAGCGGCTTGAACTCGTCGAACTCCGAGCCGTCGACGATGCGGCCGATGACCTGGCGGATGTCGAAGGGCTTCTTGGGGTCGGCTGAAACGATGCCGCCGAGATCGGCGGGATCGAGGAGCGGATCGGCGGGAGCGCGGAGTTCCGGCCCGGCAGGCCGCGGCCGGCTGAGTCCTCCGACGATGTCACGGGCAAGGCCGAGGGCGTGTGCGTCGGTCTCGGCCATCAGGTCGGCGACGCCGGAGGTGCGGACGTGCACGTCAGCGCCACCCAGGTCCTCGGCGGTGACCACCTCGCCGGTGGCCGCCTTCACCAGCGGCGGGCCGCCGAGGAAGATGGTCGCCTGGTTGCGCACCATGATCGACTGGTCGGCCATCGCCGGCACGTAGGCCCCGCCGGCGGTGCAGGATCCCATGACGACCGCGATCTGGGGAATGCCGGCCGCCGACATGGTCGCCTGGTTGAAGAAGATGCGGCCGAAGTGGTCGCGGTCGGGGAATACCTCGTCCTGGTTGGGCAGGTTCGCGCCGCCGCTGTCGACAAGGTAGACGCAGGGCAATGCAGTGCGGGAGGCAATCTCCTGCGCCCGCAGGTGCTTCTTCACGGTCAGCGGGTAGTAGGTGCCGCCCTTCACCGTGGCATCGTTGGCGACGATCACGCATTCCCGCCCCGAGATCCGACCGATGCCGGTGAGGATGCCGGCGGAGGGGACCTCGTCGGCGTAGAGGCCGTTGGCGGCCAGCTGCGAGAACTCCAGGAACGGCGTGCCAGGGTCGATCAGCGTGCGGATCCGGTCGCGGGGCAGCAGCTTGCCCCGTGCGAGATGGCGCTCGCGCGCGGCCGCGCCGCCCCCTTCGGCGACAGCCGCAGCCCGCGCCTTGAGGTCGGCGACCTTCTCGGCCATGGCTGCACGGTTGGCGGCATAGTCCGCCCCGCGCCGGTCCACCGCATCGTCTATAGCCGCCATCGAGACCTCTTGAATTATTCGAACGTACGTTCGATTATTTCACCTCCGAAGTCAAGGCGACGGTGCTTCGGGGCCTTGGCGATCGCTGCGGTTCAGGGCATCGTTACCGTCTGCAGCGGGTATTTCGCGCACCAAGCCCAGGCCATCGCAGCCACGAGGATCCGACGACCATGTCCGCTGCCGCGCCGCTCGCCCCCTCTGCCGTCGAAGCCGCCATCGCCGACCTGAAGGTTCTCCTCGGAGAACGGTGCTCGACGACGCAGGCCGACCGCGAGCACCACGGGCGGGACGAGTCGCCCCACCCGCTCTGTCCGCCGGACGCCGTCGCCTACGCCCTCTCCACCGACGAAGTCTCGGCGATCGTGAGGATCTGCCGACGCCATGGCGTGCCGCTGATCGCGTTCGGGGCGGGCACATCGCTGGAGGGGCACACCTCGGCGCTGCGCGGCGGTGTCACCGTCGATCTCTCGCGGATGAACGCGGTGCTCTCCGTGCGGCCGGAGGACCTCGACGTCACCGTCCAGTGCGGCGTCACGCGGCAGCAGCTCAACACGCACCTGCGCGACACCGGCCTGTTCTTCCCTGTCGATCCCGGCGCCCACGCGACGCTCGGCGGCATGGCGGCGACGCGCGCCTCGGGCACCAATGCGGTGCGCTACGGCACGATGCGCGAGAACGTCCTGTCGCTCACCGTCGTGCTCGCCGACGGAAGGGTTCTGAAGACCGCCAACAGGGCGCGGAAGTCCTCGGCCGGTTATGATCTGACCCGCCTCTTCGTCGGATCGGAAGGCACGCTCGGCATCATCACCGAGGTGACGCTCCGCCTCTACGGCATCCCGGAAGCCGTTTCGGCCTCGATCTGCGCCTTTCCGGACATCGAAGCCGCCGTCGACACGGCGATCGCCTGCATCCAGTCCGGCGTGCCCGTCGCCCGCGTCGAGCTTCTCGATACGCTCGCCATGACGGCCTTCAACCGCTGGTCCAAGTCGGACCATCCCGAGACGCCGACCCTGTTCTTCGAGTTCCACGGGACGCCGGCCGGCGTGGCCGAACAGGCCGCGATGGTGCGCGAGATCGCGGACGGTTTCGGCGGGTCGGCCTTCCGCTTCGCCGAGGGCGCGGAGGCGCGCAACCGCCTGTGGGAGGCGCGGCACAATTTCCACTACGCCATCCAGGCGATGCGGCCCGGCGCCTCCGCCTACGGAACGGACACCTGCGTGCCGATCTCGCGGCTCGCCGAATGCATCCGCGGCGTCTTCGAGGACACGAGGAATGCGCCGTTTCCCGTCTCGGCGCTCGGCCACGTGGGCGACGGGAACTTCCACATGACCTTCCTTGTCGATCCCGCCAATCCGGAGGAGGTGCGGCTCGCCGAGGCCTACAACGAAAGGCTCGTCCGGCACGCGATCGCGCTCGGCGGCACCTGCACCGGCGAGCACGGCGTCGGCTTCGGCAAATCGAAGTTCCTGCGCGAGGAGCACGGCGACGTCGCGCTCGACGTGATGCGGCTGCTGAAGCAGGCCCTCGACCCGGAGGGGATCCTCAATCCCGGCAAGATCCTGCCGGAGGGCTGAGCGCGGTCGGCATCCGCGATCGACGGTCAGCCGCCGGCTCTTGCCAGAAGAAAGGCCCGCACGCCCGGATCCTCGCTCAGGCCCGCGGCGTGCCGCAATTCGACGGCCGCTTCGTCGCGTCGATCGAGCCTTGCGAGGAGGTCGCCGCGCAGAGCGTGAAACGGCTGATGATCCCGGACACGCTCCTGCGGCAGGTCCGACAGAGCATCGAGCGCGGTCTCGGCTCCCGCCACGTCGGCCAGGACGGCGATCCGCCCGAGATGGTTGCCGATCGTCGGGGCGAAGGCGAGCAGGTGATCATAGAGCTGTAATACGGCCGCGCCGGCATTTCGGCCGGACAAGCGGGCATAGACAGCGGCGGACTGGATGGCCGCTTCGATCTGGAATCGGCCGGGCCTGCCGGCACGGGCCGCGGTCATCAGTTCCCGCTCGGCCTCGAAGACGAGATCCCTGTTCCAGAGCGTCGTATCCTGGTCCGCCAGCGGAACGTAGGCGCCGTCAGGCGTGCGGCGGGCGGCATTCCGGGCTTCACAGTGAAGCATCAAGGCCAGCAGGCCGCGCACTTCAGGATCGGTCGGCGACACCTCGAGAAGCACCCGGGCGAGCCAGATCGCTTCCTCCATCAGGCCCTTGCGACGCGTGTCCGTCCCCGCGATGCCGTCCCACCCGGCGCCGTAGGCCGCGTAGATGGCTTCCCGCACCCGTTCGCCGCGCGCTGCGATCTCATCCGGCCCGGGCTCCTCGAAGCGCAAGCCCCGATCGCGGATCTCAGCCTTGGCCCGACTGAGCCGCTGTCCCATCGCCGCCGGCTGAATGAGAAACGCGGAGGCGATCCGCGCCGCATCCAGGCCGAGGACGGTCTGGAGCATCAGTGGGGTCTGGGTCTTTTCCGGAACCGCCGGGTGGGCGCACACGAACATCAGCGCCAGACGACGGTCCGGAATCGCCGCCTCAGTGGCTTCCTGTTCGGCGAGGATGGCCAAGGTCGAACCCGCGTCGCCGCGGACCTTTGCCGAACGCGCGCTGTCGGCCAGACGATGCCGCGCCGCGACGCGGAGCCAGGCATCCGGCTTCTCCGGAATGCCGGACGCGGGCCAGGTCTCCAGGGCCTTGCGAAAGGCGTCGGCCAGCGCGTCCTCGGCGGCCGACATGTCTCGCCATTCGCGGGCAAGCCAGGCGAGCAACTTGCCGTAGGAGAGACGGGCAGCCCGTTCGGCGGCCCGCGCTGCCGCGCTGGAGGGGCTGCCCGACATCGCTCAGTTCGTATTCATCGGCGGCAGAACCGGCCGCACCTCGACGGACCCGATCGTGGACGCCGGGCTGCGTGCCGCCCAGGCGATGGCGTCCTCCAGATGCGGCACGTCGACGACGAAGTAGCCGCCAAGCTGCTCTTTCGTCGCGATCACGGGTCCGTCCTGGACCAGGCGCTCGCCGTCGCGGATGCGGACCGTGGTGGCGGTGTGCGGCGCTTGCAGTCCCGCACCGCTCACCACGATGCCGGATTGGTACATGGCGCCGATGTAGGCGGTCCAGGCGCCCCAGTAGTCGGGCGACTTCACGGGATCGGCGCGGTCGATGAAGGTGCTCTCAGGCTCGTAGAAGGAGATCATGTACTGCATGGCTCGGGCTCCAGCTTCGTTGCGAATGCTCGCATGCCCTGGCTCCGAAGCGAAGGGGGCGGCATTCTTTCGGGACAGGACGAGGCGGTTGCCGTCGTCCGCCCCAGTGACGGGCAAGGGTCCGCGATTTCGACATTTCACGTTCGGACGGTCGTGTTTTTTCGCTCCGCTCTTTGTCGGACTGGACAAAAGGGTTGGTTGCCTGCCCTGATCGGCCGAAGCGGGCGCATGCCCCCATGAGGACCTGCAGGGAGAAGACCGTGGTCTCCAGCATCTACGACGTCGACCTAGAGAAGAACCCGGCCAACCACCAGCCGCTGACGCCGCTGACGCTGCTCGAGCGGGCGGCCGACGTCTATCCGGACCGGACGGCGGTGATTCACGGTTCGATGCGAGTCAGCTACCGGGATCTTCGCACCCGGGCACACAAGCTTGGCTCGGCGCTCGCCAAGCGCGGGCTGTCGCGGGGCGACACGGTGGCGGTGATGCTCGCCAACACGCCGGCGATGATCGAGTGCCACTACGGCGTCCCGATGTGCGGGGCGGTGCTCAACACGCTGAACACGCGGCTCGACGCCGCCACCCTCGCCTTCAGCCTCGACCACGGCGAGGCCAAGGTGCTGATCACCGACCGCGAATTCTCCAAGGTGATAAAGGAGGCGCTCGCCATCGCGCAGGTCAAGCCGGTGGTCATCGACTACGACGACCCGGCCTTCCCGCAGACCGGCGATCGGCTTGGCGCGATCGAATACGAAGAGCTGCTCGCCGAGGGAGACCAGGATTACGTGGGCGGCTTCCCGCAGGACGAATGGGACGCGATCAGCCTCAACTACACCTCCGGCACCACGTCGAACCCCAAGGGCGTCGTCTACCATCACCGCGGCGCGCACCTCCTGGCGATCGGCAACGTGGTGACCTGCAGCATGCCCAAGCACGCGGTCTACCTCTGGACCCTGCCGATGTTCCACTGCAACGGCTGGTGCTTCCCGTGGTCGATCTCGGCGGTGGCCGGCACGCATGTCTGCCTGCGCGCCGTCCGGGCCGGCCCGATCTACGAGGCGATCGCCGAACACGGCGTCACGCACATGTCCGGCGCGCCGATCGTCATGTCGATCATCCTCAACGCCACCGAGGCAGAGAAGCGGCCGGTGACGACGCCGGTCACCTTCCTCACCGCCGCCGCGCCGCCGCCGGAGGCTGTGCTGTCGGCGATGAACGCGGCCGGCTTCGCGGTCACCCACCTCTACGGCCTGACGGAAACCTACGGCCCGGCCGTGGTCAACGACTGGAACAGCGACTGGGATGCTCTGTCCGGTTCCGAGTGGGCCGCCAAGAAGGCCCGCCAGGGGGTGCGCTACCTGATGCTCGACGCCCTCGACGTGATCGATCCGGAGACGATGCAGCCGGTGCCCGCCGACGGGACCACCATCGGCGAGGTGATGTTCCGCGGCAACGTGGTGATGAAGGGCTACCTGAAGAACCGGAAGGCGACGCGGGAGGCCTTCGAAGGAGGCTGGTTCCACTCGGGCGACCTTGGTGTGAAGCATCCGGACGGGTACCTCCAGCTGAAGGACCGCTCCAAGGACATCATCATCTCGGGCGGCGAGAACATCTCCTCCATCGAGGTGGAGGACGCGCTCTACAAGCATCCGGCGGTGCAGAGTGCAGCGGTGGTCGCCAAGCCCGACGAGAAGTGGGGCGAGACGCCCTGCGCCTTCGTGGAGCTGCGTGCGGGAGCGACGGCCACCGCGGAGGAACTGATCGCCTGGTGCCGGCAGCATCTGGCCGCCTACAAGTGCCCGCGCCACATCGTCTTCACCGACCTGCCGCGAACATCGACCGGCAAGATCCAGAAGTTCAAGCTGCGCGACCAGTTCAAGAGCTGACCGCGCGGCAGCTCCACAGGAATGACGCCCATGACCTCGCTCGACAACGCCTACGTCCTGATGTCGGTGGACGACGCCGTCGCCACCCTCACGCTCAACCGGCCGGACAAGGCGAACGCGTTGTCGGAGGCGATGATGGATGCGCTGGAGGAGCGCATCCTGCAGGCCGGCGCGGACGACGGGGTTCGCGTCGTGGTGCTTGCGGCAGCCGGCAAGATCTTCTGCGCGGGGCACGACCTCGCCGAGATGACAACGCACGGCGACAAGGGCTATTTCGTCGACCTGTTCGCGCGCTGCTCCCGCCTGATGGGCGCGATCCGGCAATGTCCCAAGCCGGTGATCGCCAAGGTGCAGGGTGCCGCGGTCGCCGCCGGCTGCCAGCTGGTCGCGACCTGCGACCTCGCCTACGCGGCGGACCGGGCGAAGTTCGGCGTCAACGGGATCAATCTCGGACTGTTCTGCTCGACGCCATCGGTGGCTCTGTCGCGGGCGATGCCGCGCAAGCAGGCGCTCGACCTCGCCCTGACCGGCCGGCTGATCTCCGCGGCGCGGGCGGCGGAGATGGGCCTGATCAACGCCGCGGTGCCGGCGGAGGCGCTGGATGCGACCGTCGCGGAAACGGCCGCGCTGATCGCGGAGAAGCTCCCGTCGGCGATCGGGCTCGGCAAGGACCTGTTCCATCGCCAGCTGGAGCTCGACGAAAGCGACGCCTATGCTCTGGCCGGCGAACGGATGGCGGAGAACATCAGCCAGGCGGCGACGCGGGACCTGATCGCCGGTTTCCTCCGGAAACACTGAGCCCGGGCGCAGGGTCCGGCGATTGACAAACCACGGCCCTCCCGGCCAGGAATGAACCCACGAAAATCGGGGGGCGTCATGGCCGTTTGGATCGCATTGGGCGTCGTCGTCGTCGCCGTTCTCTACATCATCAGCGTCTACAACGCCCTGGTGAAGAACCGCCAGATGGCCAAGGAGGGCTGGAGCGGCATCGACGTGCAGCTGAAGCGCCGCGCCGACCTCATCCCCAACCTGGTGGAGACGGTCAAGGGATACGCTTCGCACGAGCGCGCCACATTGGAAGAGGTGACGCGGATGCGCACCGCCGCAGCCGCGGTTCCGGCCGGCGACATCGCCGCCCGCGCCCAGGCGGAAGGCGCGCTTTCGGCGGCGCTCGGGCGGCTGATGGCGGTGGCGGAGGCCTATCCGGACCTCAAGGCCAACCAGAACTACCTGGATCTCCAGTCGCAGCTTGGCGGCATCGAGAACGAGCTGCAGATGGCGCGCCGCTACTACAACGGCGCCGCGCGCAACCTCAACATCCAGATCGAGTCGTTCCCGTCCAACCTCGTCGCCGGCCAGTTCCGCTTCGAGGCGATGCCCTATTTCGAGATCGAGGATCCGGCCGACCGGCAGGTCCCGAAGGTGAGCTTCGGCTGAGGCCGGCGGGATGATCCGCGCGATCGCCGCCCTTTGCCGGACACTCCCGGCGCTGCTGATGGTTCTGGCGGCGTTCGCCGCGCTGCCGGCGCACGCGGAGGAGCGGATCCGCAGTTTCACCGTCCGGATCGAGATGACCGACCGCGACCTCATCCGCGTGACGGAGCAGATCGAGGTCCAGGCGGAAGGCTACGACATCAAGCGGGGGATCTACCGCGACATTCCACTGAGCTCCCGGACGGACGACGGCGACCGCCGGGAAGCGACTTTCAAGCTCGTCTCGGTGGAACGGAACGGCGCGGACGAGCCCTACCGCCAGGAGCGGAACACCAGGGGCGTCCGGATCATCATCGGCCAGGAGGACGTGTTCCTCACCTTCGGCCGGCACACCTACACGATCGTCTACGAGACAGGCCGGCAGATCCGCCGCTTTGCCGACCACGACGAGCTGTTCTGGAACGTCACCGGCAACGAATGGAAGTTCTCGATCGACACCGCGCGCGCCACCGTGATCCTGCCGGAGGGCGCCCGGGCGACCGATCTCAACGCGTTCACCGGGGCGTTCGGCGAGAACGGCCGCGACTGGACCTCGTCGAGGGCGGCGGACGGCCGCTTGGTGAGCTTCGTCACGACGCGGGTGCTCCGGGCCGGCGAGGGCTTCACGATCGCCGTCGCCCTGCCGACGGGGGTCATCGCCGAGCCGAGCGGGTCGGAGGCGATGCTGTTCGCCGTCCTCGACCGCAAGGACGAACTGATCGGCTCGGCGGGCCTCCTGCTCGTGTCTCTCTTCTATCTCTGGGCCTGGTCGAAGGTCGGCCGGGATCCGCCGGGCGGGACGGTGATCCCCCTGTTCAGGGCACCGGAGGGCGTCTCGCCATCGCTTGCCCACTACATTCACGAGCGCGGCCTTGCGGCCGGCGGTTGGCCGGCGCTCTCGGCCGCGGCCGTCGATCTCGCCGTCAAGGGCCTGATCCGCTTCGAGGATCTCGACGGCGAAACGCGCCTGGAGCGGACCGATGCGCCGGCCCCGCCGCCTAAGACGCTGCCGGCCGGCGAGGCGGCCGTGCTCTCCTTCCTGGATCGGCGCCGATCGCTGACGCTCTCCAAGGCGGACGGCAAGCAGGTCCTGGCGCTCGGCTCGGCCTTCCGCGGCGCGGTGGTGGGCGAGAACCGCGGCAAGTATTTCGAGCTCAATCGCGGCTACGTCGTGTTCGGCGTTGTGCTGTCGGTGGCGACGCTGATCGCCATGGTCGCCTTCGGCCGCTTCCGGGAGGAAGAGCTTGCTTTCATCCTGCCGCTCGTCTTCGGCGGCGTGTGGGCGAGCTTCGCCGTCCTGAAGTTCCTTTCCATCATCCGCAGCGGCGCCAGCCTGGTCCGGCGCCTGCTCACCGGGACGGTGCTCGTTGCGATCGCCTTCATCGGGATCGCCGTCGTCGGCGGGGCGGCGGTCGGTTTCCTGGTGGAGACGCTGAACGTCTGGATCGCGTCGATCGTCGGCGGGCTGATCCTTGCCAACGTGCTTTTCTTCATCCTCCTCGCCGCGCCAACGGTCGCCGGCCGCAAGGTGATGGACGACATCGAGGGGCTGCGGCTCTACCTCTCGGTCGCAGAGGAGGAGCGGATGAATATGGCGGGGGCACCCAGGATGAGCCCCAGCCACTATGAAACACTGCTCCCCTATGCCATCGCGCTCGGCGTGGAGAAGCCCTGGTCGAAGGCGTTCCAGGCCTGGCTCACGACGGCCGCGGCGGCTGGAATGGCGGCCGATTACGAGCCCGGCTGGTACCACGGCGCCCATTTCGGCCGCGACAGCTTCGCCAGCCGCATGTCGAGCACCGTCTCGTCGCTGTCGTCCTCCTTCTCCTCGTCGCTGCCGGAGACGAAGTCGTCCAGTTCCGGCTTCAGCAGTTCGGGCGGTGGCGGTTCCGGCGGTGGCGGCGGCGGCGGTGGCGGCGGCGGGTGGTGAACCGCCGCGTTCGACAGTTCTCCCAAAGAGGCCCGATGTCGCAGCCGGCGGGGAAAAAAGTCAGGTTGCCAGGGCCGGCCGGTGATGCCCTACTCCGCGGATCGGCGAAACACGGCCCCTGAAGAAGGCTCCGTGCGCCCGGGAGAGAACGCATGGATGCCAACCAACCGGCAACGTCGCCGCCGGGGTCGACGACCGTCGAACGCGAGCGGATCGCCGAGGTCGCGCGGACGCTGGAAAAGGCCCTGATCGGCCGCACCCCGCTCGTCGAGCGGCTGATGATCGCCCTGTTGACCGGCGGGCACATCCTGGTCGAGGGCGCGCCGGGGCTTGCCAAGACGCGGGCAGTGAAGCAGCTTTCCGACCGGCTCGATGCCAGCTTCGCCCGCATCCAGTGCACGCCCGACCTGATGCCGGCGGACCTGACCGGCACGCCGGTCTGGCGGCCGGATGCCGGCGCCTTCGAGTTCGTGGCCGGCCCCCTCTTTCACAACCTCGTGCTTGTCGACGAGATCAACCGCGCGCCGCCGAAGGTGCAGTCCGCGCTCCTGGAAGCGATGGCCGAGCGCCAGGTCACGGCCGGCGGCGTCACGCATCCGCTGCCGGACCCGTTCATCGTGGTTGCCACGCAGAACCCGATCGAGCACGAGGGCACGTTTCCGCTTCCCGAAGCGCAGCTCGACCGGTTCCTCTTCCATGTGACCGTGGACATGCCCGACGCCATTGCGGAGCGCGAGATCCTGGACCTCGTCGAGCGCGAGACCGTCACGCCGCCGGCGGCTGCCGGCATCCGGCTATCGGTCGACGAGGTGCGGCTCGCCCGGACGGAGGCGATGCGCACCCATCTCTCCCCGGCGCTCAAGGACTACATCGTCCGGCTGGTCACCGCGACGCGTGACGGGTCCGTGGGAGACGATGTGAAGGCCGCGATCGAGCACGCGGTCTCGCCGCGCGGCACGCTTTCGCTCGCCGCTGCCGCCAAGGCCCGCGCCTATCTGCGCGGACGCGACTACGCCACGCCGGAGGACGTACGGGCGCTTGCCGCCGATACGCTCGCCCACCGGCTCGTGCTGACCTGGCGGGCCGCTGCCGAGGGCGACACCAGCCGCAAAGTGATCGCCCGGCTCGTCGACCGGGTCGCGCCGCTCTGAGGAGTTGGGGATGGACGTCCTGGACCATTCCGGCGTCAGCGTCGATCCGGATCGCCTCTTCCGCCTCCGCTTCGCCGCGGCCGAGGCGCGGCGCGCCCTGTCTCGGCGCACGTCGGCGCGGCCGGGTCCGTTCGTCACGAAGCGACGGGGCCGCGGCTCGGAGACCGACGACGTCCGCACCTGGTCGCACGGCGACGACATCCGCCATATCGACCGCAACGTCACCGCCCGCACCGGCGTACCGCATGTGCGGACCTTCCGTGACGAGCGGGAGAAGACGACGCTGCTCCTTGCCGATTTCCGCCCCCCCATGCTGTTCGGCACGCGCCGCGCCTTCCTTTCCGTGGCCGCGGCGGAGCTTCTGGCGCTGATCGGCTGGAGCGTGGCGGAGGACGGCGGGCGGGTGGGCGTCCTCGCCGTCGGCGGTGCGGAGCCGGAGTTCGTCCGTCCCGTCGTCGGCGAGCGGGCCATGGTGGCGGTGATCGGCGCGCTTGCCCGGGCGCACCGGTCGGCGCTCGACAGCGAGGCGAAGAAGACCCAGCCGCTCGCGCCCGACATCGAGGCGGCCGGCCGGCTGCTGCCGCCGGGCGGCACGCTTGCCATCGCCACGGCGCTGGACGCGCCCGGCGACGGCTTCGACGAGACGGTCGTGCGGGCGGTCCACCGGGCCGACGTGACGGTCTTCGTGATGACCGATGCCTTCGAACGGCAACCGCCGGCGGGCGTCTATCCCTTCCTGTCGGTCGACGGCCGGCGGGCGGTCGGGGCGATCCCCGCCGACGTCGCGCCGGCAGCGGATCGGCGCCTGGACAGACTCGCCGCGCTCGGCGCGTCGGCGATCGCGGTGGCGGCGGAGGAGAATCCGGAGACGCTGTTGCGTGTCATCGAGGCGATCCATGGCCGATGATCCGCTCGCCCTGCTCCGCCCGGTGCGCTGGCCTGCGGCAACACCCGTCGTCAGCGCCTCAGACCTGATCGAGGCGGCCGTCGTCGGTGTGCTCGCCGCCTGCCTCGTCGTCGCGCTCGTCGTCGCCTTCCGGCAGCGACGCGGCACGCATCCGAGACGTGAGGCGCTTGCCCGGGTGAAGGCCGCGGCGCTGCTGCCGCCGGACGAACGGCTTGCGGCGGAAGCCGCCGCGTTGCGCAGCTACGTCGCCCGCGTCCGGGGCCCCGGCGAGGCGCAGGCGGAAGGCGAGGAATGGCTGCAGACGCTGGACCGTGTGTTTGCGACGACCGCCTTCACCACCGGACCCGGGCGCGCGCTCGCGGACGGGCTCTATCGGCCGGACGGCGCGCCGAAGGACGATGCCGTGGATCGGCTGCTGATGCGGGTGCTTGCCGGGACGCGGGGCTGACCCATGCTGGAATGGCTCGCCACCCCGCTCGCGCTGCTGCTCGCCCCGCTGCCGTTCCTGGTGCGGCGGCTGGTGCCGCCGTCACCGGCGGCGGCGGGCGCACTGACCGTGCCCCCCGCGATCGCCGCCCGCTTGACCGAGGGCGAGGGTCTGGCCGCCCGCCAGCAGCGGCGGTTCCTCCTACTTGCCTGGGTCGCCTGGTTGTTCCTGGTGGTGGCGCTCGCCGGGCCGCAGCGGATCCTGCCGGCGCAGGCGCTGCCGGCCTCGGCGCACGAGATCGTCCTGGTGCTTGATCTCTCCGGCAGCATGGAGAGCAAGGACATGACGCTCGGCGGCGAAACGGTGCGCCGGGTGGATGCGGTCAAGTCAGTCGCGCGGGACTTCGTGCAGCGGCGGGCCGGCGACCGGATCGGCGTCGTGTTCTTCGCCGAGGAGTCACAGGTGGCCTCGGTCCCGACCTTTGACGTGGAGGCCGTCGACGCCGTGCTCGCCAACGCCGACATCGGCGACCTCGGCCGCTCCACCGCCATCGGCGACGGGCTCGGGCTCGCTTTGAAGCGGCTCAAGGATTCCGCCACACCCAACCGCGTCGTGGTGCTGCTGTCCGACGGCACCAGCACGGCCGGCGCGGTGCGGCCGGAAGCGGCGGCGGCGCTGGCGCGTGAGCTCGGGGTGCGCGTCCACACCATCGCGCTCGGCACCAACGAGCGGCTCGAACAGGGCCAGAGCGGCGTCGCCAGCCTGGTCGACGCGCAGACGCTGGAGGCGATCGCGGCGGCGAGCGGCGGCCGGTTCTTCCGGGTGCGCGACACCGACGACCTCAGGGCGGTGACCGCCGAGATCGACCGCGCCGAAGGCGGGCGGATGCCGGCGCCACCGGCCTCGGTCGCCCAGCCTCTCTGGCCGTGGCCGGCGGGCGCGTCCTTTGCCCTTCTCCTCGTGCTCGCCGTCCTGGAACGGAGGCGGCCATGATCTCGCTCGGTGGCATAGCCCTGCTGCGGCCGCTCTGGATCCTGGCGCTCGCCGCCGTCGCCGCCGTCGTTATCCTGGTGAAGGCGCGCGGTGCGCTCGGCGACTGGCGGCGCGCGGTTGACGCACCGCTGCTTGCCGCGCTGCTCAAGCGGGGCGGTGCGTCGCTGGAGGCGCTCAACCGGGCGCGCTTGCCGGCCAGCGCGATCGCGGCGGGTATCCTGGCGCTGGCGCTCACGGGACCTGCGACGGAGCGCGGGGACCTCGGCGCCTGGCGCAACCTCGACGCGGTTCTCGTCGGCCTGGACCTTTCGCGGTCCGTCGCGGAAAGCGCCCTCGGGGAGGCCCGGCTCGCGGCACTGCAGGCGGCGGAGGCGGCCGGCACGCGGCAGAGCGGTTTCATCGTCTATGCCGGCGACGCCTACACGGGCGCGACCTTCACCTTCGACCGGGAGGCGCTGTCCCAGCTGATCGCCGCGACCGGTCCGGACCTGGTGCCCGACGTGGGCAGCGACCCGGCGCGGGCGATCGCGCTCGCCGGCACGATGCTCGCCGAATCCGGCATCGCGAGCGGCGACCTCGTGCTCGTCACGGACGGCGGCGGCATCGACCAGCGCGCGCTCGACCGGGCGGCCGAACTGCGCGCCGCCGGCCATCGGCTCGACGTCGCGTTCATCACCGCCGGCCAGCGCTCGCCGGATGCGCCGGCGCCCGACCGGACAGCCGTGGACGCGCTCGCCTCCGCGGGAGGCGGGGCGGTGGCGGACGCTTCGGATCCGGAAGCGATCCCGCGGCTGATCGCGGGGAGCAGTTCGGAGCGGCTCGGCCGCAGCGCCTATGCGGTACTCGCCTGGTTCGATATTGGTCGCCCGCTGTCGGCGCTTGCCGCCGTGCCGCTCCTCCTCCTGTTCCGGAGGCGGCGATGAGAGGGGTGACGATCGCAGCGGCCGTCGCCCTCGTGGCCGCGGGCCTCTATGTCGAGCGGTTCCCGATCGGGCGCCTGCTGGCCGCCGCCGGCGCTCCCGGGGTGGCCGCCGTCCTGTTCGACGATCCGGCCTGGAAGGGCGCCGCGTTCGCCGCCGCCGGCCGGGGCGAAGCGGCGGTCGACGCGCTCCGGCGCACGCGCAGCCCGGAGGCGGCCTACAACATGGGCAACGCGCTGGTCGCGGCCGGCGACTATCCGCTTGCCGTGAAGGCCTACGCACTGGCGCTCGCCCGCAACCCGGACGACGCAGACGCGCGGATCAACAAGGGCATCGTGGAGCGCCTGATCGCGGCCGCGCAGCCGCCTCCGGACGAACAGCCCGGCGGCGGCAGCGCCAATTCGGGCGCGCGGATCGACCACGATCCTTCCGCCATGGACACCTCCGACCCGGACGCCAAGGCGAAGTCCGCCACCGGCGACGGGATGGTCGGCAACCGTGAGGGGACGAGCGACGAGAAGAGCGCGGGCAGCGGCAAGGTGGATCGCAAGGGCAGCGGCGCCCAGGATGAGACGGAGGCGGGTGCCGGCACGGCGTCGGGTGCGGCCACCGACGCGGCGGGGACCGCCGGAAAAGGCGGCGGGCAGACCGACAGCGCGGCTTCGGAAGAGGCCGACAAGCGCCGCACCCCCGGCGCTTCGGAGCGCGAAGCCGCCCAGGCGACGCTGCAATGGCTCGCCGCGATCCCGGACGACCCGACCCGTTGGCTAAAGGTGAAGATCGCCGATGAACGCGATCGGCGCGTCAAGGCGGGCGTCGCCGTCCAGCCGGGAGGTACGGGATGGTGACGCGTCTCCTCGTTGCGCTCGTCGCCTTGATGCTGGCGCTGCCGGCCGGCGCCCAATCGGCTCTTCCGGACCGGGTGGAAGGCGTCGACCTCAGGATCAGCATCGAAAGCACAGGCCGGCCGCCGCACCCGCAGGAGATGATCCTGATCCGCCTGCGCGGGCTGTTTCGAATTCCGGTCACCCTGGAACGGCTGCAGGAGCCGGACATTCCGGGGGCGCGGATGCTGACCATCGGCCGCGACAAGTGGACGGCGGTGATGGAGGGTGGCCTGCCGGCGCAGCTGGTGGAGCGGACCGTGGCGGTGTTCCCTCAGAAGAGCGGCACGCTCCGGATCCCGCCCTTCGTGCATCACCTGACGCTTGTCGACAAAAACTTCAAACAGTTCAAGGCGGACGTGCGGTCCAACGCGCTTGAGGTCGAGGTGGTGCCGGCCCCGGTTCCCGCCGACACCTGGTGGATCGCGGCGGGCGATCTGAAGGTCACGGAAACCTGGACGGCGCCGCCGGACCAGCTGGGGATCGGACAGTCGACGCGCCGGACGCTCACCTTCGAGGCGTTCGGCGTTCTCGACGACCAGTTGCCCCCGCCGCCGCCGATGCGTGTCGACGGGCTGATCGTGTTCCCGGGTCCGGTCGCTCGCGAAACGATGATCGGCCTCGGTCCCAACCAGATCCGCCAGTGGGAGCTGCCGCTGCGCGAGCGGTCGTTGCGCCGTCCCGGCCGCTACAAGGAGGTTGCCAGCGACACGGACGGCCCGGTGTCGCGGGTCACCTACACCTGGGACATCCGCCCGGCGACGGATCGGGCGGTTCTGCTGCCAGCGATCGCGATCCCCTGGTTCGACACCCGTGCGGGGGTGATGCGCACGCTGGAGATCGGCCCGCGCACGGTGTCGCTGGCCGCCTCCAGCGTTTCGGCGGAAACGCTGGCGCTGGAGAAGGCGCTCGGCATCGAGGCGGCGGCGGCCTATGCGCCGGTCCCGGAAGGCTGGCGGGCGCGGGTGCTGACGGCCGGGGCGGGCGTGCTCGCCTTCCTTGTCGCCGGGGCGGGGCTGGCGGTCTTGGCCCTCCCGGAAACGCTCGCCTCGATGCGACGGCGATTGGCGGAACGGTCGCGTGTGCGGGCGCTGATCCGGAGCTTCCGGGCGGCGGCGCGCCGCGGCGATGGCGCGGGCGCGCGAGCGGCCCTTCTCCACCTCGCCGACCTCGGACTTCAGCCCGATGGGGCCGGCCGGGGCGATGTCGTCGATCTCGACCGGCACCTGTTCGGCCTTCCGCCGGGGCCGCCGCCCGACTGGAAACGCTTGGCAACTCGGGAGTTTTTCCCGGAGAAAGATTTCGCCCTGCGCCCGGTTGCCGCAAGGGGGGGCTCCGGCATCCACATTACCGAACGTTAACTTGAGGAGATCCGGGCCAAGCCTAGGCTCCCGGCGGGAATGGACGAGAAGAAGCGCCACCCGAACACCCTGGGAGGGATCCAATGCGTTCGACGACCCTGTTCGCCGGCCTCGCCGCCGGCCTTCTGCTGGCCACACCTGCCCTGGCGGTCGACGCCAAGCAGCGCGTGGAAGACAAGACCATCTCCGTGGACAAGACCTGGGCGATCATCGGCGACTTCTGCGGGATCGGCCAGTGGCATCCGGCGGTAGAAAAGTGCGAACTGTCCGAAAAGGACGGCGCCAAGCTCCGGACGCTGTCGCTGAAGGGCGGCGGCACGATCATCGAGAAGCTGGAAGAGTGGAACGACGCGGAGCACAAGTACACCTACTCGATCATCGAGAGCCCGCTGCCCGTCGCCAACTACACCTCGACGCTGTCGGTGAAGGCCGACGACGATGGCGGCGCCGGTATCCGCTGGGTCGGCACCTTCGACGCCAAAGGCGCCACGGACGAGGAGGCCAAGACCGTGATCGAGGGCATCTACAAGGCTGGAATCGACTCCATCCTGGCCAAGGCGCAGGCCGCCGGCAGCTGACGTCCGGCGCGGCCAGCCCTCAGAACTCCGGATCGAGGACCACCTCGATCCGGCACACCAGGCCGTCCTCACGATAATCCAGGGTCGTGGCCCCGCCCAGTTCGTGGGCAAGAACGCGCTCGATGAGCCGCGAGCCGAAGCCCTGGCGGGTCGGCTTCTCCACCGGCGGCCCGCCGGTCTCCACCCAGGTGATCGCCAGCCGGTCCCGACTTTCGCCCAGGATCTCCCAGCTCACCGCCACACTGCCTGAATCGCGCGACAGGGCGCCGTACTTGCTGGCGTTGGTGCCGAGTTCGTGCAGCGCCATGGCGATCGGCACGGCAACGCGCGGGGCGATCTGGATCACCGGGCCGGAGACCCGGAATCGCGCCGACGATCCGCCGGCGTAGGGCGCGATCGCCTCCGCGACGATGGCGTGCAGCGTGCCGCCGATCAGGTCCTCGCGCATCAGGAGATCGTGGGTCTTGGCGAGGTTGGCGAGACGGCCCTCGAAGCTTTCCAGCGCGCCCGGATCGATGGCGCGGTCGCGCAGGGTCTGGCGGGCGATGGACTGGACGATCGCCAGCGTGTTCTTGACCCTGTGATGCAGCTCCTGGATCAGCACGCGCTGGCGCAGATCGGCCTGTTTCTGCAGAGTGAGGTCGATGTTGATGCCGACGAGGCGTCCGCGCAGGCCTTGCGCACGGCCGTGGATGTCGGCGCGCGACATCAGCCAACGGGTCGAGCCATCGCCGTGCAGGACACGGAACTCGCAGTCGAGCGGGGTGCCGGTCTGTGCGGACGCGGCCAGGGCTTCGGTGTAGAGCGACCGATCCTCCGGATGCACGCAGGCGAGCAGCGTGTCGAAGTTCATCGCGCCGCCGGGCTCGCTGCCGATCAGCTTGCTGTTGGCCTCGGACCAGACGACGATTCCGCTGTCCAGGTCCCACTCCCAGGTACCGACGCCACCGGCCTGCTGGGCCAGCCGCATCCGCGCCTCGCTGCGGCGAAGACGCTCCTCGGCCCGCCGGATGCGCAGCAGCGCCTTCACCGTGGCGATCATCTCGGCGGGATCGACAGGCTGGGTGAGATAGGCGTCGGCGCCGCCCTCCAGGCCGCGAACCCTGTGGTCGGCCGAGACGAAGTGGGCGGAGGTCTGCAGCACGAGGACTTCGGGCATGTGGGCCTTGATCCGCGCGCAGACGTCGAGGCCGCTCATGTCCGGCAGGTTCACGTCGAGCAGCACCAGCGCGGGCCGGCGGGCGTTGACCAGTTCCAGCGTCTCCGCGCCCGTGGCCGCCTCCAGGACATCGTAGCCCGCGTGGATGAGCAACCGGGTCTTGGCGTAGCGAAGCTGTTCGGTGTCGTCGACGTTGAGGATCGTTTCTGGGCCGATGATCATGACTTTAGCCGCCTTTCGGCGCTTCTTCCGATCGCCTCCAGCAAAGAGTGCCTGGAGATCTCGTGCTTGGGAAGGAATTCGGCGACGCCTTCGAGGCGGGCTCTCAGCGCAGGGGTGATGGGATCGGAGGTCGCCACGACGACGGCGGTCCCGGCGGGCCAGCCGTCCCGGCGCAAAGCCTCGACCACTTCGGCGCCCGCCATGCCGGGCATGTTGAGGTCGAGCAGCACCACGTCGGCCGGGTCGGCGCGCAGGCGGTTGAGGCCGTTGTGGCCATCCAGGGCTTCGCGGACCCGGATCTCGGGGCGGTCCTTCAGCAGCTGGCGGACGAGGTAGCGGAAGGACGGGTCGTCGTCGATCACAAGGATGGTGCGCGTCGACGCGCCGGCTTCGCCCCCGCCGTCGCGCAGGACGACCGACGCCGGCAGCGTCAGGCGAAAGGTGGAACCTCGGCCGGGGGTGCTCTCCACGTCCAGGCTTCCGCCGAGCAGCTCGGCGAGCCGGCGCGACAGCGGCAGGCCGAGACCGGTGCCCTTGTGGCGGCGGTGGAGCGCGGTATCGATCTGTCCGAACTCCTCGAAGATCTTGGCCTGGTGCTCCGGCGCGATGCCGATGCCGGTGTCCCGGACCTCGATCAGCAGACCGCCGTCGTCGACGATACGAGCGGAGACGCGGACCTCGCCCGTTTCGGTGAACTTCAGGCCGTTGGACACCAGATTGCGCAGGATCTGGGCCACCTTGGCCTCGTCCGTGCGGAGGCGGATGTCGGGTCCGGTGTCGATCACGAGCCTGACGTCACGGCCCGCCTGCAAGGGCCGCAAGGCGCCCCGCAAGGCGGCGAAGAGGTCCGGCAGGGCAAAGACGGTCGGCTTCAGGTCGAGCCTGCCGGCCTCCACCTTGGCGAGATCAAGCAGGTCGTTGACGAGCTCGGTCAGGCTCTCGGCGGACTGCCTGATGTAGACGACCTGCCGCTCCTGCTCCGCGGAGAGGTCGCCGTCGAGTCGATCGAGAAGGATGCGGGCGAGCCCCATGATCGAGTTCAACGGCGTGCGGAACTCGTGGCTCACGTAGGACAGGAAGCGCGACTTCAGCTCGCTCGCCTCGCGCAGCTGATCGGCCCGCTGGTCGAGTTCGGAGTAGAGCGCGACGATGCCGCGGTTGGTGTCCTCCAGCTCGCGGTTGAGCCGCTGCAGCTCGTCGCGGCGGGAGTCGAGTTCGCGCCGAGCCTCGGCCAGCTCGGCTGCAAGGGCGGCGGCATCGGTGCCGGAATCGCTCATGACCAGCCTCCCGTCGCGACCACCACCGTCGCATCGTCCCGGCCGCGGGCGTGGTCTCGCCAGAGGATCGCCGCGACCAGCGCCGGGTGAGCGGCGGCAAGGCCGGGATAGCGGTCGAGCGACCAGTTGTTGGAGACCCCGTCGGAATGGAGGACGACGCAGTAGGCCGGCTTCAGGTCGTAGGAGAACGCCTGGATGCGGTGGCGGGCGAGTCCGGCGGTGCCGTTGTGGGAAACCATGCGCCGCGCCTCGCCGCCGGACACCACGACGCCGGCGATGTTGCCGAGGCCGCAGAAGACGGCGCTTCCGGACGACGGGTGGAGACGGACCGCCGCCACGGCCGCGCCGCGCGTCGTCTTCAGCGCGTCGTGGGCGCGGTCGACGAACTCCAGGGGCGTACTCGCGCCGGCGGCCTTGAACACCCGGACGGCCTCGTTGGAAGCGCCGGCAGCACCGGCCCCGTGTCCGAGCCCGTCGGCGAGCATGAGGTCGCAGACAGCGCCGTCGGTGCGCGCCGACCAGGCGTCTCCGCAGACGTCCTCGCCGGCGATCGGCATGGCAATCCCGGCGAAGACGGGGCGGGCGAGCTTCTGCCGTCCGCGGACGAAGCGGGCGAGCACGGCCGTGCCGAGCCCCGGCCAGGACGCCACCTCGAAGGCGTTGGACTGGCGGCGGACGGCGCCGAGCCCCTCGCCGGCGCTGCCGGCCGTGGAGTAGCCGTCCTCCAGGCAGCGGCCGATGTCGGCCATGCCGCGCCCCTTGTCGAGTGCGATCAACTCCAGGCCGTCGCCGGTCTCGTCGGCGAAGGGTCCGCAGAGGATGTCGCCACCGCGGGCATGCTTGACGAGGTTGGTCGCCAATTCGGTCGCCGCGATCGCCACGCGTCCGGCGTCCGTGGCGTCGAAGCCGAGGCGCTCGGCGAAGGCGCTCGCCTTGCGGCGCGCCTCCGATACCCTGCTCTCGTCGTGGACCGGCAGCAACTGCATGGGACCTACTTCCATCGGGCGATCATCACCCGGGTTCCCGCGCCCGGGCTGGAGCGGATGTCGAACTCGTTGGACAGGCGCCTGGCGCCGGACAGCCCGAGTCCGAGGCCGCCGCCGGTCGTGTAGCCGTCGCGCATGGCGACCGAGATATCCGGGATTCCGGGGCCATCGTCCTCGAAGACGATGCGCACGCCGCGCCGGCCGCCGTCGTCGATGATCTCGATCGCGGCGGTGCCGCCGCCGCCGTAGTCCAGCGTGTTGCGGGCGAGTTCGCTGGCGGCGGTGACGATCTTGGTCTGGTCGACGAGCCCGAGGCCCACCTCGACGGAGGCGGTGCGGACGCGCTGGCGGACCCGGACGATGTCGTCGGACGCGCGGATCTCCAGGACCTCAGACCTCGGTGCCGGCATCGTGCTCCCCATCGCCGGAGACCGACACGCCGATCAGGGCCAGTCCGCGCTCCACGTTCAGCGCGGTGTTCACGCCGGGCATGGAGAGGCCGAGTTCCACCAGCGTGATGGCGACGGCCGGACGCATGCCGACGACGACGGTCCGCGCATCGAGCAGGCGGGAGACCGCGGCTATGCTGTCGAGCATGCGGCCGATGAAGCTGTCGACGATCTCCAGGGAGGAGATGTCGATCAGGACGCCGCGGGCGCCGGTGGCAGCAATGCGGGCGGTGAGGTCCTCCTCCAGCGCCATGGCCAGCTGGTCGTGCATGTCCACCTGGATCGTGACCAGGAGGGCATGGCCCATCTTCAGGATCGGGATGCGGTCCATGGCCGTCACGCCGACGCGCGGACGGCGGGAGCCGGACTGGCCGAAACGACGCGGCGGCCGATACGTTGCAGGGCCAGGGCGAGGGCATCGGCCAGGGTGGCCTTGGAAACGACGTTCAGTTCCACGCCGAGATGGACCATGGTCTGGGCGATCTGCGGGCGGATGCCGGAGATGATGCAGTCGGCCCCCATCAGGCGGGCCGCGGCGACGGTCTTCAGGAGATGCTGAGCGACCAGCGTGTCGACCGTCGGCACGCCGGTGATGTCGATGATGGCGATCTCCGCGGTGTGGTCGACGATGCTCTGGAGCAGGTTCTCCATCACGACCTGGGTCCGCTCGCTGTCGAGCGTGCCGATCAGCGGAAGCGCGAGCACGCCGTCCCACAGCTTGACCACTGGCGTGGAGAGTTCGGAGATCTCGCGCTGCTGGCGGATGATCACCTCCTCGCGGCTCTTCTGGAACACCTCCATGGTGAACAGGCCGAGGCCATCGATCAGGGTCGTCGCCGTCCAGAGGCCGGCGGACATGGCATCCGGCGAGAGGTCCGGTTCGGTCCGGAAGGCGTCGAAGACCGGCTTCTTCAGCGAGAAGACGAAGGTGGCCGTCTCGGTGGGCGAGAAGCCCTGGAAGGCCCGGGCGCGGGACATCTCGGCCAGCAGATCCCGGAGGCGGCTGTAGGCAGCGGATGTCGGATCGGAGTCGCCGCTGGATGCGGCGGATTGCAGCAGTTCGAGCACCTCGCGCCCTTGCGCCACCAGTTCCTGCGTGCTGACGCGGCCTGGCACGCGCGCATTGGCCCGCTCCAGCTCGGCTGACCAGTCAGCCATGATCCGCGTCTTCGCGCGCCCGAGAAGGTCGGCGAAGAGCATCGTTCCCGATCGATCCATCAAACACTCCCAAGCCCCGACGGAGTGCCCCGCTCGGCCAAACGGATCCCGGCCCAGCCGACCGAGCGCTTTCAAACCGAAAAATCCTAGGAAGGCGGCGCAAAACCCCGTTCACACGCGCAGACCCCGATCCGCAGCGTCCGTATCAACGCGTAGCCTGTTGGATGGTTCCGGGCCTATTCATCCCAAACGTGTCGTATTGGCTTGGGGGAGTCAGAGACAGCAAATCATCACGCAATGATCAGCGGATCATTATACCATTTTGCAATGCTGACGGGTGCGGATGCGGAGACGATTCTGTATACTATCTGGTAAAAATCGGGTAACGATTCCGCTAATATCGTCAAATATCCCAATACTCCGCGGCGCCAGATGCGAATCAAAGATATCGAGATCATCGTACGGATTCTGGAGTGCGGCTCGTTCTCCCGGGCGGCTGACATGCTCCGAATTTCGCAACCCGCGGTTTCGCTGGCCGTCAAACGGGCGGAGGATGAACTCGGTGTCCGCATCTTCGACCGGTCCGGCAGTTCCGTCACGGTTGCGTCCGGCGGGCATGGGGTGGTCAAGGGCTTCCAGAAGATCCTGGAGATCTACGAGGGCCTGGTCGGCTCCGGGGCGGAGAGCCGCAAGATCCGGATCGGCATCTCGCCGCTTCTGAGCGGGCGGGACGTGACGCGGATCCTGACACGGGTGCTGCAGGAGGCTGGCGCGACGATCGACGTGGAATTCCTCGATTCCCGCGATATCAGTACACGGAGCGATTTCGACGTGCGCATCGTCGCCCCGACGCTGAAGCGGCGGTCCTCCCACCACATCGACTTCCCGACCGCCTGGATCGGCGTCGACAACGGCACCTTCATCTACTCCAAGCAGGAGAGCGAGGTCTGGGATCGTGCGCGCGCCATCCTGATCGAGGCGGGAAAGAACGTCGCCAACGTCATCGAGGTCAACGACTGCGGCTATGCCTACCACATGGCGACGTCCGGCGCCGGGTTCACGCCGTGCGTGCTGACCAGCGACATCGCCTTCCGCGACAACACGCTCACCACGATGCCGGACCTGCCGCCGATGCGGTTGGACATCTTCTCGCCTCCGGACATCGCGGTGCGGCTGAAGAACTCGCTGCTCGGGCTCTGACGGCGCGCGTTCACGCTACGCGCAGGTAGCCCATCATGCCCGTCTCCTGGTGTTCGATGAGGTGGCAGTGGATCATCCAGTCGCCCGGATTGTCGGCGACGAAGGCCACCTCCAGCCGTTCCTTCGGAAGCAGCAGCACCGTATCGGCGTGGTGCACCGGCAGGTCCCGCTTGTTGGACCGGAGCACCTTGAAGGTCAGGCCATGCAGGTGCATCGGGTGGATCTGACGGGTGGTGTTGGCGATCTCGATCACGTAGCTCCCACCCTTTCGCAGCACCATCAGCGGCGGCGGCAGGCGGCGGTGTCCGTCTGCGGGCCACGCCGCCTTGTTGAGCGCCCAGAAGGTGCGGTCCGACAGGCAGAGATCGTCGATGCCGCCCGCCGGGCCTTCCAGGGCCGCGGACACGGCATCGGCCGTGGCGGTGGTCGACAGCGTCAGGGGCAACCGTTCGGCGCGGCCGAGATCCGGCTCGGCGATGCGGGCGGCGCGCAGCGGCGCCGGATCGAACGCGCCGGTGCGCCGCGGCGGTCCGGCGGTGGAGATCGCGGCAAGCAGGAAAGGCTTGGCCGGACGGTAGTCGACGAGGCGGGCCGTACCGCCCTCCGGCGGGGTGCGAAGCACGATGTCGGCGCGCATGGCCGGTCCCATGGTCCAGGCCTTCAACGGAAACGGCGGCACCGCAATACCGTCGATCGCCACCACCGCGGCCTCCGCCCCTTCGACGCCGAGGCTGAGAAGGCGTGATGCATCCACGTTGAGGACGCGAATGCGGACGTCCGCGGAGGCCGGAAGGCGGAAGGACGCGGCCGGCGCGCCGTTGGCGCTGCGGATCGGCCCGAAGCTGCCGGCGCGGCTCGCCCCTTCATCCGTCATGAACGGCAGGAAACCGGCGTCGCCCACGCGCCAATCGCGCAGGACGAGCACTTCCTCCGCATCGTAGGGCTCGGTCTCGTCGCCCTCCACGATCAGGATCCCGGCGAGACCCCGGCCGAGCTGCTCGACGGTGTTGCAGTGGGTGTGGAAGAAGAAGGTGCCGGTGTCGGGCGGCGTGAAGGCGTAGTCGAAGGCCTCACCCGGCTCGATCGGGTCCTGCGTCAGCCAGGCGACGCCATCCTGGTCGTTGGGCAGGCGGATCCCGTGCCAATGGATGGAGATGTGCTCGCCCGCCCGCGGCAGACGGTTCTCGACCCGGGCGACGAGCCTGTCTCCGAGCCGAAGTCGCACCACCGGGGGAAGCGCCGCGTCGGTGAAGGTCCAGAGCGGGAGGCGTCTCCCGGCGAAGCAAGGCAGCGAAAGCTGACGCTCGGCAGCGATGAGGTCCAGACGAACGGTCTCACCCGAAACCGGGGCGATCACCGGGCCGAGCGGTCGGCTATAGGCCGGCTCCGGGCGCATCGGCACTGTCCCGGCGGCGAGGGCCGCGGAACCGGCCGCCAGGGTTCGCAACAGCGATCGACGCGTCACCTGCATGCCCGTCACTCCTCCTGGGCGTCATCGGACAGAGCCGAGGTTGTGTCAATCTAAACCTGAGTGGTGCGGTTATCTTTGCGGAATGTCATGGCGGTCGACGGCCGGCCGGGCGATACCCTGACAAGGGAGCGGCCGCGGAGGCTCCCGCGAAGGGATTGCCCATGCAGCCTCAGCCCCAACCGGCGACCACGGCGAAGCGGGCCGGCATCGACGGCCGGGCGCTCCTGATCGGCGCCGTGGCGCTGTCGATCGTGGGCGGGCTGGTGGCCTGGAGCCTCGGCGCGGACAGAGTGGCGCAGGTGATCTGGACGGCCGGCACCGTCCCGGTCCTCATCGGCCTCCTCGTCGAGATCGTGCAGTCGCTTCGCCGCGGCGATGTCGGGCTCGACATCGTCGCCGCCCTGTCCATGTCCGGCGCCCTGCTGCTCGGCGAGTCGCTGGCCGCGGTGATCGTTGCGTTGATGTACGCCGGCGGCGCCTTCCTTGAGGACTATGCCCAGCGGCGCGCGCAGCACGCGATGACCGCCCTCCTGGAACGCGCGCCGCGGTTCGGCTGGCGGCACGAGGCGGACGGCATCCGGCGGGTGCCGGTGGACGACATCCGCCCGGGCGACCGGCTGATCATCCGCCAGGGCGACATCGTGCCGGCGGACGGCGCCGCGGCGGACGACGCCCTACTCGACGAGTCCGCCCTCACCGGCGAGGCGATGCCGGTCCGGCATCGGCCCGGCGACGCCGTCCTTTCCGGTTCGACCAACATCGGCGAGGCGTTCGACCTGGTGGCTGAGCGGGCGGCGGGCGAAAGCACCTATGCCGGGATCGTGCGGATGGTGGCCGCGGCCCAGGCCGCGAAGGCCCCGATGGTGCGGCTGGCGGACCGTTTCTCGCTGGTCTTCCTGCTCGTCACCGCGGCGATCGCCACCGCCGCCTATCTGGCGAGCGGCGACCCCGTCCGGGCGCTGGCGGTGTTCGTCGTGGCGACGCCCTGCCCTCTCATCCTGGCGGTGCCGATCGCGCTCATCGCAGGCGTCGACCGCGCCGCCCGACACGGCGTGCTGGTGAAGGGCGGCGGCGTCATCGAGGCACTGTCGCGGGTCGACCGGCTGGTGCTCGACAAGACGGGCACGCTGACGCATGGGCGGGCGGACGTCGCCCGGAGCGTGGTGCGCGAGGATCTGGACGCCCTGGCGATGCTGCGGCTCGCCGCTTCGCTGGAACAGGCGTCCAACCATCCGGTCGCCGAAGCGATCGTCGCGGCCGCCCGGGCCGCGGGCCTGACGCTCGGCACACCGACCGCCGTGCGGGAGCGGGCCGGCGAGGGCCTTGAAGGTCTGGTCGACGGACGGAGGGTGGCCGTCGGCAGCGTCGGTTTCGTGCGAGGCGTGACCGGCGCGCCGGCGCTCGACCTCGGCCTGGAGGACGGCGGCGCCCTCACCGCGGCCGTCGCCGTGGACGGCCGGCCGGCGGCGACCTTCGTGCTCGCCGACCGGCTGCGGGACGACGTCGTGGCGGCGATCGCGGGGCTGCGCGCCGCCGGCATCCGGCGGATCGTGCTCGCCACCGGCGACCGGTCCTCCGTCGCAGGGCCGATCGGGGTGGCGCTGGCGCTCGACGCGGTTCATGCCGACCTCAGCCCGGCGGAGAAGGTGGCGATCGTCGTCCGCGAGGGCGAGGGCGCGGTGGTGATGATGGTCGGCGACGGTACCAACGACGCACCAGCGCTGGCGGCGGCGGACGTCGGAGTCGCGATGGGCGGACGCGGGACGGCCGCCTCGTCGGAAGCGGCCGACATGATCCTCCTTACCGATCAGATCGGCCGCATTCCGGATGCGATCTCGATCGCCCGGCAGGCCCGTGCCATCGCGCTGCAGAGCGTCTATGCCGGCATCGGCCTCTCGATTGCGGGCATGATCGCGGCGGCGTTCGGCCTGTTGACGCCGGTCCAGGGCGCGCTGCTCCAGGAGGTGATCGACGTCGCGGTGATTCTCAACGCGCTCCGGGCGGTGCGGATCGAGCCCCGGTGAGGCGATGGACGGAGGATCCGGGGACGCGGTAGACATGCCGATCCCGGCATCTCATGAAACGAGGCGGAGCGGATGCGGACGACGCGGGCGATCAAGGTCATCGGATGCCACGCGGAGGGCGAGATCGGCGACGTGATCGTCGGAGGCGTGCTGCCGCCGGCCGGCGACAGCGTGTTCCAGATGATGCGCACGTTCGAGCGCGAGCACGATGCCATCCGCCGCTTCCTGATCTGCGAGCCGCGCGGCAGCGTCGCCCGGCACGTCAACCTGATCGTCCCGGCCAAGCGGCCGGACTGCGTCGCCGGTGCGATCATCATGGAGCCGACGGAGTATCCGCCGATGTCCGGCTCCAACACGATCTGCGTCACCACTGTACTCCTGGAAACCGGCATGGTGCCGATGACCGAACCGGAGACGCGGCTGCGGCTCGACATGCCCGGCGGCCCGGTCGACGTGGTCGCGGAGTGCCGGAACGGGAAGTGCGTGTCGGTCACGCTCACCAGCGTGCCGGCCTTCGTCGACCGGCTCGACGCCCCCCTTGAGGTCGCCGGCCACGGCACGATCCCGGTCGACGTCGCCTACGGCGGCATGTTCTACGCGCTGGTCGACGCGACCCGGCTCGGCTTCGCGATCGCTCCGGACGAGGCGCGGGATCTGGCGGTGCTCGGCGAGCAGATCCGCGAGGCGGCGCGCGCCCAGTTCGACGTGGTCCACCCGGAGAACCCGGACATCCGCGGCGTCTCGATCGTCCAGTTCAACACGCCCTTCCAGGGGGCCGGGACCGCGGCGCGCAACACCTGCATCGTCTCGCCCGGCCGCTCCGATCGGAGCCCGACCGGGACCGGGCTTTCCGCGCGTCTCGCTGTGCTCCACGCCCGCGGGCAGCTCAAGGTCGGCGAGAGTTTCGCGCATACCTCGATCATCGGCTCGCGGTTCGACGGCCGGATCGCCGCCGAGACGACCTGCGGCGGCCGGCCGGCGATCGTGCCGGAGATCCGCGGCCGCGGCTTCATCACCGGCGAGATGACCTACATGCTCGATCCGGACGACCCGTTCCCGGAGGGCTACGTCGTGTCCGACACGTGGGGCACGTCGACGCTCACCCACCAGCGCTGAAGGCTCAGACCGATGCCGAGACCCAAGGGTGCGCCCATCCTGATCTTCCACGGTGCCGCCGGAACCGTCACCGGGTCGTGCTTCGAGCTCGACACCGGTCAGGCGCGGGTGCTCGTCGACTGCGGCCTGTTCCAGGGCTCCAAGACCGAACGGGAACTCAACTACCGGCCGTTCCCGTTCGACGCCCGCGCGATCGACGCGGTGATCCTCACCCATGCGCACATCGACCACGCCGGGCTGATCCCCAAGCTGGTCAACGACGGCTACACCGGGCCGGTCTACGCCACCGCGCCGACCGCAGACCTCTGCGGCGTGATGCTGCCGGACTCCGGCCACATCCAGGAGGTGGAGGTCGAGCAGCTGAACCGCCGCAACCGCCGCCGCGGCCGGGGCGAGGTGACGCCGATCTACACCGCCGACGATGCGACCGTGGCGCTCACCCAGTTCCGCGGCGTGGCCTACGAAACCTGGACGCCGGTCGCGGAAGGCATCCGGGCCCGCTTCTGGAACGCCGGCCACCTGCTCGGCTCCGCCTCGGTGGAGGTGGAGGCGGTGGGGCCTGACGGCGAGACGGTGCGGCTGCTGTTTTCCGGCGACATCGGCCCCACGTTCAAGCTGCTGCAGCACGACCCGAAAGCGCCCACCGACGTCGACCACGTCATCTGCGAGGCTACCTATGGCGACACCGACCGGGAAGGCGCGACGCCGGAGAAGCGGCGGCGGATGCTCTGCGACGTGGTGAAGGCCGCGATGAACCCGGCCGGCGCACTGCTGATCCCGTCTTTCGCGGTCGAACGCACGCAGGAGCTCATGGTCGACCTCCACCTCCTGATGGAGGCGGGCGACCTGCCCCGCATCCCGGTGGTGATCGATTCCCCGCTGGCGACACGCGCGAGCAAGATCTTCGCCCAGCACGCCGGCGAGCTGGAGGAGGGCGCGGTGCTGAAGCGGGCACTGGCGGCCCGCACCGTCCGCTTCACGGAAACCGTGGAGCAGAGCAAAGCGCTCGACCTGATGCGTGAGTTCCACATCGTGATCGCGGCGAGCGGCATGTGCGAGGCCGGCCGGATCCGACACCGGCTGAAGAACTGGCTGTGGCGCGACGAGGCGACCGTGCTGCTGGTCGGCTTCCAGGCCGAAGGCACGCTCGGGCGCATCCTGCAGGACGGTGCGAGCGCCGTCCGGATCCAGGGCGACGAGGTGAAGGTGCGCGCCACGATCCGCTCGATCGACCTCTACTCCGGGCATGCCGACGGACCGGAGCTGGAGGCCTGGATCGAAGGGCGCCAGCCGATCCACGGCAGCCTCTTCCTGGTGCACGGCGAAGGGCCCGCGGTCGCGGCGCTCAAGGACAGGGTCGCGGGCAAGCTCGGCCGTGCGGCCGTCGTCGCGCCGGCGCTCGACCAGGCTTTCAGCGTTCCCAAGGGACGCGCGGCGGTCGCTCTCGACGAAGGCCGGGCGCGACGCCTGGAGCCGGCGGTTCCAGGCCATCGCGACTGGCACAACGACCAGTCGGAGCTGGTGCTCGACATTGCCAGGGCCATGGAGGAAGCCGCCGACGACCGGGCGCGCGGCGTCATCCTGCGCCGGCTCAAGCGGGCGCTCGCCGAGGGCTGAGCATCAGCGCGGGTGGTGGACCAGCGGCGAGCGCGAGAGGATCGCCCAAATCTCCTCGGCCGTCTCGGCGAAGGCGAACAGGTCCAGGTCGCTTTCCCTGATCATGCCGTGGCGGACCAGCGCCTCGAAGTTGATGATGTCGGTCCAGTAGCTGCGGTCGAACAGCACGACGGGAATGGTCGGGGCCTTCCCGGTCTGGGAGAGCGTCAGCAGCTCGAACAGCTCGTCGAAGGTGCCGAAGCCACCGGGAAACACGATCAGCGCGCTCGCCCGCATCGCGAGGTGCATCTTGCGCATGGCGAAATAGTGGAAGCGGAAGGTCAGCTCCGGCGTCGAGTAGGCGTTGGGCTCCTGCTCGTGCGGCAGGGTGATGTTGAAGCCGATCGAAGGCGCGCCCGCGTCCGCCGCGCCGCGGTTGGCAGCTTCCATGATGCCCGGTCCACCCCCGGTGGCGATGACGTTGTCGCGCATCGGGCCGTCGTCGAGCAATGCGCCGCCGCGCTCGGAGGCGAGGCGTCCGAAGGCGCGGGCTTCGGCGTACCAGCGGGCCTGGTCGGCGGTTCCGGTCTCGCGCGCCCGGGCGCTGCCGAACACCACGATGGTGGAGCGCACGCCCCAGGCGCGCAGCGCCTCCTCGGCCTTGGCGTATTCCATCAGGAAACGCACGCCGCGCATGGAGTCGCCGAGCACGAAGTCGGTGTCGAGCGCCGCCAGCCGGTAGGACCTGGACGCCATCTGCGGCGTGTTCGGCTTGTCCTGGTCGCCCATCCCTTTGCTCCCGATTGCGCCCAGCGGCGCTTCGTGGTTTCGAGGCCGAGGGGCCGGCGATGCGCCGGCCGAATCAGCCGAGACGACGGTCATGCTACACCCGGCCGAACGGGTTCTCCTGGAGGTCTGCGTCGAGGACGCGGACGGTCTCGAAGCAGCCATCGCGGGTGGCGCTGACCGGATCGAGCTTTGCTCGGCGCTTGCGCTCGGCGGCCTGACACCCTCCCCTGGCCTGATGCGGCTCGCCGCTTCCGCCCCGATTCCGGTGATGGCGATGATCCGCCCGCGGTCCGGCGACTTTCAGGTGGATGCGGCGACGCTCGACATCATGAAGGGCGACATCGACGCCGCCCGAGAGGCGGGCCTTGCCGGCGTCGTGTTCGGGGCAAGTCTGGCGGACGGACGGCTCGACGCTGAGACCCTCGCCACTCTCGTTGCCCATGCCGAAGGCCTCGACCTGACGCTCCATCGCGCCTTCGACCTCGTGCCGGACCTCCGCGAAGCGCTCGAGGTGGCAATCGGCGTTGGGTTCGCTCGGGTGCTCACATCCGGCGGCGCATCCACCGCCCCTGAAGCCGGCGCGGTCCTGGCGAAGCTCGTCGAGCACGCCCGCGGGCGCATCGTCGTGATGCCCGGCAGCGGGGTCCGCGCCGAGAATGCCGGTGCCCTGGTGCGAGCGACCGGGGCCGTCGAGGTGCATGCCTCATGCTCGGTCGCGGCCCCGGTCGACGCGAGACTGCTCGGCTTCGGGTTCACTGCCCCATCGCAGAGACGCACCAGCCGCGCCGCCGTCGCCGCCCTGCGCGCCGCGCTCGACGGTTTGACCTAGCGTACCTGCGGCTCGCCGATCGTGTCGGCCATGGTGGCGCCTCGTGCGCCGCGCGGCTTCTCCGGCCCGACGGTGGAGTCGCGTGCCGTCTGGTGCTCGACCTCGGCGTTCAGCTCCGCGCCGACCAGGATCACGACGCAGGAGAGCCAGATCCAGGTCATGAAGGCGATCACCGCACCGAGCGAGCCGTAGGTGGCGTTGTAGTCGGCGAAGTTGGCGGCGTAGAAGGAGAAGCCGATGGAGACGGCGATGAACAGCACCGCGGCCAGAGCCGCGCCCCAGGTGATCCATCGCCATTTGGCGCGGCTGCGGCTCGGCCCGTAGCGGTAGAGCATGGCGATGGCTGCGGCGACCAGCAGGAACAGGGCCGGCCAACGGCCGATCTTGAACAGCAGTTCGGTCGTCGCGCCCAGACCGACGAAGTCGAGCGCGATCGGCAGCACGACCAGCGCGGTGATCGCCAAGATCAGGAACACGATCGATCCGAGCGTGAAGGCCAGAGAGAGCGCGTTGAGCGCGATGAAGCTCCGCTTCTCGTCCTCGTCGTAGGCGACGTTCAGCGCGTCGAACACCGCCTTCATGCCGGCATTCGCGCTCCAGAGCGCCAGCACGAGGCTGACGATGAAGCCGAAGCCCAGCGCCTGCTCGTCGTTGGAGGCGAGCCGCTGCATCTGGTCGCCGAGAATATCGAGCGCCGAGGCGGGCAGCACGCCCGCCATGGCGGCGAGATGCTCCTGAACGGTGGATGGATCGGCCACGAGTCCATAGAGCGACACGAAGGCGCCGATGAAGGGGAAGATGGCGAGCAGCGCGTAGAAGGTCACGCCCGCGCCCACCGCCAGCACGCGGTCCGAGCCGATCTCCTGCCAGGTCCGCCAGAGCACGTCCTTCCAGCCCTTGGCCGGGATTTCTGACGGGCGCTCCGCGGCGCGGCCGCGGCCGGCGTCGGCGATCGCCACTTCCGGCCTCGGCTCGTCAAGAACACCGGCCGGCGACGCGCGACGGGCCTGGTTTTCGGTGCGACGCCCGTCCGTGAAACGATAGACCAGCGCGAAGGTCGCAGCGGCAGCGGCAAGCTCCACCCAGCGCGGTCGCTGGGCTGCCGCCCGTCCAAGGTTCCGGCCATCGTTCATCGGGTCCGCAGCAAAGCTCATCAAGCGCCTCGTTCAGCGTTTTCGGGTGACAGGGCGAGGTCTTCGGATCCAGCCGTCTCGATCGTCTCCGGCCGGAGCGTGCCTTCCGGGGTGCCGGCGGCGAGGTTCTTCTCCTCGTCGGCGTTCACCTCCATCATCTCCACGAAGGACTGGCCGTCCCAGACGCGCGAGCTGATCACCGCCTTGCCGTTCTCGATGCAGATCCGCTGGTAGGCGTTGGGTTCGTCGCGCAGGCGTGTGGATGTCGCCGAGGCGGTCTGCACCACCACCAGCGGCGGCCGGTCGGGCGCGCGGTCACGGTCGCGGCTCGGCGCAGCGGCGGGTTCGCTGGAGATCGCGGGATCGACGACGCGGAGGTAGCCCCTGTGGAGATGGCCGGCGAGCGCCAGCCGCACGCCGTGCCGTTCGAAGCTTGCCAGCGCCCGGTCGGCGTGGCCGACGACCCGGGTTGCCGGCGCATAGGGCGGCGGCAGGAAGGGATGGTGGCCAACCACGATCTTGAAGAGATGCGAGGGCGCCTCGGACAGCTGCCGCTCCACACGGGCGATCTGGTCGCCGCTGATGCGACCGTGCGACCAGTCCAGCTCCAGAAACATGCGCCGGGCCGTGTTGATGCCGACGATGAACAGTTCCTCGTCCTGGAACACCGGCTCCACCTCGTGGTGGATGAAGCGGCGGTAGCGGCGCCAGGGGTCGAAGAAGCGCTGGTAGAGGTGGTGGAAAGTGATGTCGTGGTTGCCGGGGACGGCGAACCACGGCGCTTTCAGGCTGTCGACGAAGGCGCGTGCCTCCATGTACTCGCTGCGCTTGGCGCGCTGGGTGAAATCGCCGCTGATGATCACCAGGTCCGGCAGGTGCCGATTGAGTTCGTCACGTAGAGATTCCACCACGCCATGGTCGACGCGGCCGAAGTGGAGGTCGGAGATGTGGGCGATCCGTCTCATCGGCGGTCTCTGGTCCCGGTCACTGGCCCATCGCCTTGCGGGCGTCGTCGAGGGCAGCGCGGCAGGCGGCCTCGTCGCCCTTGGCGTCGGCGGCGCGGGCCGTGTCGAGGGCTGCGGTGAGCGCGGTCTGGTCGCCGATCGGAGCGGTTCCGTCGGGGGCGGCGCCGGCGGCCTCGGCCTGCTCCTGCGCGCTACCGGTCTGCGGCACGGTGTCCGCCGGTTCGCTCGCCGGGTTGGTGTCGGCGACGGGAGCGTACCCGTCAGCCGCCGGAGCGGCGGCATCGATGGACGGAGCCGCTGAAGCGGGTCCGCCGGCGACGGGCGGAGCGGCGTCGGTCGCGCCTGTGGCGCCGGCAGTTCCCATCTCTCGGTCGATCGCGGCGATGTCGTCGGTGCAAGGGCCGGCCACGGCGGGCTCTGCGAGAAGCAGCGCTACGGCGGCGAGCATCAGGGAACGGGTTGCGGGCATCGGAGTCCTCCGGTCGCCCAGATCGGGCGGTCGGAGTCGTCAACACGGGGCGCCGCGCGATGTTCCTCAGATCACGGCTTTGTTGCGGCGGTCAGCCCTCGTTGGCGCGGCGCAGGCGGATCTCGATGCGGCGGCGCTCGGCCACGTCGGCGACGTTGTCGCCCGCGGTGAGGTGGCCGTCGGTGTCGACCAGCTGGGCGGCGGAGAGCGGCAGGATGTCGAGCCCGCGCAGGCGGGCATCCGACTTCAGCACCTGGGCGACCGCGACGGCACGCGCTAGGCCGAGACCGGCGTTGTCGGCCGGCACGAGGGTGTCGACGCCGGCGGCGCCGCCAACCACCTTGAGGAGTTCACCGTCCAAGTTTGAGGCGCGTTCCTTGCCGAGCGGCCGCTCGTCGGTGTGGCCGATCACCTCGATCACGTCGACGTCGTAGCGGGCGACGAGTTCGGCAAGCCTGGCGGCCGTCTCGTCGTGCAGCCGGGCGGCGAAGCGGGGACCGAGGCTGGCGCGTCCGGTATCGAAGAAGAAACCCTGGTCCTCCTTCAGCGTGATGATGGGCGGCAGGTCGGTGCTCTTGCCCGGCCGTGCCGGCACCACGTCCTTCAGCGCCTCGACCTCCTCCTCCAGGCTGGCGACGCGCTGTTCCGCGGCGACGCGGGCGCGGTCCGCGGTCTGCAACGCCTCGGCGGCGGAGGCGGTCACCTGGTCCGGAGAGAGCGGCGCCTGGGTGTCGAGGCCGAGGCGTCGGCGCAGCTCGTCGGCGAGCGCCACGTCGGCGAGCACAGACTGGGCGCTGCGGTTGCGGGCGAGATCGGCGAGCTTGGCGTGGAAGGTGGCGTCCTCCACCAGCGTCTTCGGGTCGAGCCCGGCGGCCTCCAGCTTGCGGATCGTGCCGTCGGCGGTCACCAGGCGCTGCCACATGTCGTCGACGGGCGAGCCGGAGGCGCCGTCGGTCACCGTCGCGCCGTCCGGCGGGGCGAGGCTGGCGAGCTTGCCGGCGGCCTTCACCTCTTCCAGCAGGGCTTCCGCCGTCGCCTTCTCTTGGCGGGCCTGCTCCAGCGCGGCCTCGGCGTTCTCCAGCTTGAGGCGTTCGCTGCCGAGCAGCGCGGCGACGGCGATCAGGAGGCAGAAGACGAGGAGCAGCATCAGCTCGGCCATGGTCAGGCCGAGGATCAGGCCCTGCCGGTAGGAGCCGTTGGCTTCGGAGACGCGGTCGCGCATGGTTCAGACGTCCTCCCGCTCGCATCGGTCGGCGGTCCCGGCCCGCAGGGTTCCCTGCGCCTCGCGCAACGCCGCGCTCAGCCGGTCCATGCTGCGGGCGTGGTCGGCCAGGCGATCGGCGAAGCGGTCGAGCAGTTCCTCCAGCGCCTTTGCGCGCGTCTCGACTGGCGCATCCAGCCGCCGGGCGGCGTCGGCGACTGTCTCGGCGAGCTTCATCGTCTCGTCGGCGAGCTTGCGGCCGTCGTCGGCACCATCGCGCATGGACTGCAGCTGCGCGCGGCGGAACTGGTTCATCTCGACCACCGTGGAATCGAGTTCGCGGCGGACGCGCCGGGCCGCGTCGGCGAGTTCCAGGCGGGAGACGCGCTCGATGTCGGCGGGATCGCGGCGCATCTGGTTCATGAACAGGCGCAGCGCGATGCCGGCGATCGTCGTGGCGATCGCGATGCCGAAGTTGCGCACGATCGCCTCGGCGGCGCCGGAGACGCTGAACTGCCAAAGCGAGACGCCGAGGCTCGTCAGCGTGAACAGGAAGCCCATGTAGTAGAGGTTGTCGCCGGTCTGATCGTCGCGCAGCAGCAGCCCGCGCGCGAGCCGCGTGGTAAGGGCGTAGCCCACCATGATCGCGACGGGCACGAAGGTGACCCATGCCGGCGGCAGGTCCGCCGTCTTGGCGCCGAGAATATAGCCCGCGCCGAGCACCACGAACGCCATGAACACCAGCGCGTCCAGGAAGCCGGTCGCGGTCAGGTCGTCGGATCGATCGCCGGTGCGTGCCATCAGCCGGCTCCCTGCATCTTCACGGCCTCAGCGAGAGCGCCGTGCATCTCCTCGAACCACTTGGTCCAGAAGGCGATATGATCGCCGCTCGGCGCCGCGCCCGCGCCCGTCCGGCGCTGGACGTAGAGCACCGTCACGGCCGCGCCGTGGAGGTCGGTGCGCAGGTCCGCGAAGGCGGGCGACGCGCGGAAGCGATCGTAGCCGAGATCGCCCTCGTATTGCGAGTAGGCCGGCGTGTTCTCCATCATGTCGGAGACCACCACGAGGCGCTTGGGCACCGTCTCGGCGGCACGGCCCTCGAAGCGCTCCACCGCGATCCGCTGGATGGCGGCCATGATCGGCGAGGTGTCGGAGGGTGCGGGCGGAAAGCCTCCGTCCACGATCTGCTCCACCGGATCGCGGAAACCGGCCGCCCAGGCGCGGCGGACCGCTTCAGGATTGGCGGTGAACTCGGAAAGCCCCTCCCCCGATCCCGGATTGCAGCGGGCGAAAAGCACGCGGCCGGACGGATCGGCGGGATCGAGCAGGCGCAGTTCCAGGAGCCCGTAGGTCGGCATCGCCTCAGCGGTGTCGAGCAGGCGCTTGGCGACCTGCGCCTTCGTCACGTCGGGCCAGTCGTCGGAGACGTCGAGGAGCACCACCGTGAGCGCGCGCGGCCCGTCCACCGGGCAGAGCGTGTCCGGATCGAGCTTCGGCGGCGGCTCCAGGGTGGCGTTCAGCCAGGCGATGCCGCCGAGGCCGGCGAGCGCGACCAGCGCCAGGCCGACGCCCGCCGCGATCTTCCAGCCCTCGCCACCGGAGCGCCGGCGCCTACGTCGAGGGCGCGCCATGGCGGCTCTCCTCGAACAGGTCGTCGATCTGATGGTAACCCGTCACGGCGTCGTCGAAGGCCGCATGCACGGCGGCCACCTCGCGCTCCAGCAAGGTCTGGGTATCGCGGATCGCCTGGCGGAGGTCCTCCCGGGCCGGCGCCGCGACGTCGGTCTCCACCACGATCCGCTTCAGGGCGTAGCGGTCTGAGAAGCGAGCGGGTGGCGGTTCGGTCCGGGCCGCTCGGTTGGCGTCGCGGTAGACGGCGATGAGCGTGTTGGCCGCGGTCTCCAGCTGTCCCTGGTAGGCGTCGAACAGGCGGGCCAGCCGTATGCGCTGGTCGAGGATCGCGTCGTACTCGCCGCGGCGGACGGCGAGATCGCGATGCGCTTCCTCCATGGTCTCGATGTTGTCGTCGCGCACGTCCAGGAGCGTGTCGATCAGCTCCTGCTTGCGACGGATGTAGACGTCGCGGGTGGTGACCAGCCGGCGCTCGATGTCGCCGAACCCCGGATAGGGATCGACGGTGGCGAAGCCGTCCAGGAAGGCGATCACCGAGAAGAAGAAGCCGATGGCGAAGAACAGCCACGACTTCACGTCGCCCATGTCGAAGGGCGCGGTCTTCAGCCGCTCCATCACCAGCCGGCCGCCTTCGGCGTCGAGCGTCTCGGCGACTTCACGGTAGTGCGCCAGCGCAAGGTTTAGCGCGATGGCAAAGGCGAGCCAGGCGGCGACGGTGAGGAGGCCGACGAGCTTGCGGAACAAGTTGCGGTGGACGAGTTCGGGCAGGCCGAGCCGCCCCATCATGAAGCTCGCCAGCACGTTGAGGAAGGCGAACCCCAGCGCTTCCGTGGTGCCGCCGAGGAGGCCGGTGGCGCTACCCTTGGCCAGGAACGACCCGTTGACCAGCGTCTCGAAGACGAGCAGCAGCGCCAGCAGGCCATATTTCAGCGCCTGCATGCCGACGGTGGGCGGGCGGGGGGAGCGGTCCAGCCGGTGGCGGGCCTTGAAGGCCACCTTCTCCGCCTCGTGCTCGCGCAGCGTCCGGCGCAGGCCGTGCAGCTCGTCGCGGCCGGTGGCGGCCTCGGCGCGGAACTCGCTCACCGCCGCGGGCGCGGCGTGCCGGATCGCGCCGAAGCGGCCTTCCAGGTCCAGGCTGGAGAGACGCTCGGAGAACACCTGCAACTGGTCGAGCAGCACCGCATGCGCAGCCTTCTGCGCGCTTTCCACGCGCTCCACGATGCGGCTCTCGACCTCATCGAGCGCATCGGACACGGCCGGCGGCTCGTTCTTTTCGCCGCGCTCGCGGCCCCTGGCGGCGAGCTGCAGGTCGGCCGCGACCCGGTCCGGGTCGAGGTCGGGAAACAGCTCCGTGGAGGGCCTGACGTCGAAGGGTTCGCGCCGAACACCCTTCACCAGCCGGGACAACGCATTCTCTCTTCCCACGGATGCCTTCGCCTCGCCCGCGTTAACGCCCTGTTCAATCCCGCGCCGCACGATCCCCTCCCGATCGGGAGCGGAAGACATGCGACGCACAACCTTCGGCGGCGCACTCGTCGCGCTCGCCATTCATCTCCCATCCGCCCCGTCGCTGGCAATGGCCGCGACGGTGCGCATCATCGACGGCGACACGCTGGCCATCGGCCAGGAGACGATCCGCCTCCACGGCATCGACGCACCGGAAGCCAGCCAGACCTGCGCGCGGCCCGGCGGCGGCCGCTGGCCGTGCGGCCGCGAAGCGATCCGCGCCCTCGAACGGCTGGCCGGGGCCGGTCCGCTCTCCTGCACGCCGCTTGGCAAGGACGCCTACGACCGCACGCTCGCCGTCTGCCGCAGCAGCGGTAAGGACGTCAACGGCGCGATGGTCTCCAGCGGCCTCGCCTGGGCCTTTCGAAAATACGCGAAGGATTATGTCAAAGCCGAGGAGGCCGCTCATGCAGCCGGGCGCGGCATCTGGCAGGCCGAGACAGAGCCGGCCTGGACCTACCGGGAAAGCCGCTGGACCCGCGCCGCGCAGGTCCATCCCTCGGGCTGCCCGATCAAGGGCAACCTGTCCGGCAAGGACCGGATCTACCACGTGCCCTGGAGCCCATGGTACGACAAAACCTCGGTAAACGAGAAGAAGGGCGAGCGCTGGTTCTGCTCGGAGCGGGAGGCGCTTGCCGCCGGCTGGCGCGCCCCGGCCTGGGGCGCGCGCCGCGGCGACTAGATCAGCAAGGACTGACCGCCGTCGATCCAGACCGGCGTGCCGGTGATGTGGCGGGCCCGGTCCGATGCCAGGAAGAGGACGAGATTGCCGACGTCTTCCGCCGCGCCCGGCACGCCCCGGGTCAGCGGGATCTGACCTTCCGGGAACTCGCGGGGGATCGCGACCTGCTCCACGTTCCGCTTGGAGGTGTTGTCGTCGATCGAGGTCTCGATGGCGCCGGGGCAGACCACGTTGACGCGGATGCGGTACTGCGCCAGCTCCAGGGCGAGCACCTGAGCCATCGCCAACTGCCCGGCCTTGGTGGTCGCATAGGCGACGGTGCCGGGATTGGAGAAGGTCCGCGTTCCGTTGATCGAGGAGGTGATCACGATCGAGCCGCCCGTCGCCTTCATATGCGGCACGGCGCAGTGGATGGTGAGATAGGTCCCGCGGAGGTTCACCGCCATCGTCCGGTCCCAGTCGTCCGGCGACAGCTCCTCGATCGGCGCCCAGGTGCCGTTGATGCCGGCGTTGGCGAAGACCACGTCGATCCGACCGTGCATCGCCGCAAGCCGGTCCGTCGCCTGGCGCATGTCCGCCTCGTTGACGACGTCTGCCAGGAGGATGTCCGCCTTGCGGCCGGAGAGGCGGATCTCCTCGGCGACGCTCTCCAGCTCGTTGCCGGTGTGGCCGAGCAGACCGACGTGCGCGCCGGCCTGCGCCAGCCGCAACGCCGCAGCGCGTCCGATGCCCGATCCGGCACCCGTCACCAGAGCCACCTTGCCTTGCAGTTCCATGGGGATCCTTTCGTAGGGGTCGCAGCCCTTCGGCAAACCCCGCGAAGCCCCGGCAGTTCCCGATCGAATCGGAACCGATACGGCCCCGACCCCGTTCGAGTCGCACCGAGGGAGAAGGACCAGCGCGATGGCCGAACGTTTTCGAACGATGTGGAAGGGTTTCCTGCGTCTCTCGCTGGTCACGATCCCGGTGCGGATGGTGACCGCCACGCAGGCGGCCAGCGAAATCCACTTCCACCAGATCGACCGCAAGACGAACCAGCGGATCCGGTACCAGAAGGTGGTTCCCGGCAAGGGCGAGGTCGACAAGGACGATATCGTCCGCGGCTACGAGATCGAGCCCGGCAAGTACGTGCTGCTCGAGGATGAGGAGCTGGACGCGGTCAAGATCGAAAGCGCGCACACGATCGAGCTGACGCAATTCGTCGAAGCCTGCGAGATCGACCCGCTTTATTTCGAGAAGCCCTACTACCTGTTGCCGGACGGCGACGTGGCGGAGGAAGGCTACCGCGTGATCCGCGACGCACTGCGGACGATGGGGCGAGTCGGCATCGGCCAGCAGTCGGTGCGCGGGCGGGAGAATCTCGTCACGATCCATCCGGCCGGCGACGGCCTGCTGCTGGAGACGCTCCGCTACGAGGAAGAGCTCAAGGAGGCCGACGAGGTGTTCGCCGGGATCGGCAGCAAGCAGCTGCGCGGCGACCTCATCGAGATGGCCAAGGAGTTGATCGAGCGCCGCTCCGAGCCGTTCGATCCGGACCGCTTCGAGAACCACTACGCCCAGGCGCTCCGCGAGCTGGTCCAGCGCAAGATCGAGACGGGTCGCTCCGTCTCCGTGGACGAGGACGAGCAGGAGGGCGCGGGGACCGTCGTCGACTTCATGGAGGCGCTGCGCCGGTCGGTCGCCAAGGAGACCGGCGGCAAGGACGCGAGTCCGAAGCCAGCCGCCACTCCGCCGGCCAAGAGCGCAAAGCCTGCGGCCGAGAAGAAGGCGGCCAAAGCCCCTGCAAAGGCGGCGCCCAAGTCGTCCGCCAAAACGGAGGCCAAGCCCGCTGCCAAGGCGGCGAGCCGCCCCGCCGCCAAGAAGGCCGATGAGACGAAGCGGCGGAGGGCCAGCTGATGGCCCGTGCAGCCGGGAAGTCCCGCACGTCCGACGGGCCCTCCCCTTCGCCTGCCGCACGGCCGACGAGCCCTGAGGAGGCGCTCGCCTCCTACCGCGCCAAGCGCGACTTCTCGCGCACGGCCGAGCCTGCCGAGGGAGGACTTTCCGGCAAGGGCCTCTTCGTCGTGCAGCACCACTGGGCGCGGCGGGAGCACTACGATTTTCGCCTGGAGCTCGACGGCGTGCTCCTCTCCTTCGCCGTGACCAAGGGTCCGTCGCTGAACCCGTCCGATCGGCGGCTGGCCGTGCGCACCGAGGACCACCCGATCTCCTACGCCGAGTTCGAGGGTACGATCCCGAAGGGCGAATACGGCGGCGGCACCGTGATGCTCTGGGATCGGGGCGTTTGGGCGCCGATGACCGACGACCCGCATGCGGCCCTTCAGAAAGGCGAGCTCAAGTTCGTCCTCCTCGGCGAGCGCATGAAGGGCGCTTGGGTGCTGGTCCGCATGAACGTGGAGAAGGGCCGGGAGAACTGGCTTTTGATCAAGGAAAAAGACGAGTGGGTCGACCGGGAGGTTGATGATTACCCGGCTAAGTACGTCACATCCATCAAGACCGGGCGGACGAAGGAGGAGATCGAGCAGGAGGAGACGCCGCATTCCTTCGCGCGCGACCGCGCCGAGGCGGAGGAGACCGGCCGTCCATCCAGCGCTCCGAAAGCCGCGGCCGTGGAGCCGCTGCCTTTCGTTCCGCCGACCCTCTGCTCCGTGCGCAAGTCCGCGCCGGAGGGCGACGACTGGATCCATGAGATCAAATATGACGGATATCGGCTTCAGGCGGCCGTCTCCGGCGAGACCGTGCACCTCTACACCCGCGAGGGTCTGGACTGGGCCAAGCGCTTTCCCTCCGTCCGGAATGCCCTTTCCGCGCTCGACCTTTCCGGCGTGCTCCTCGACGGCGAGGCGGTGGTGTTCGACGCGCGCGGGCTCACCGACTTTCCAGGGCTCGTCGACGCGTTGGACGGCCCCGGCACGAACATCGCCTACGTGGTGTTCGACATCCTGTTCGCCGCGGGGGAGGACCTGCGCAAGCGGCCGCTCCTGGAGCGCAAGGATCGGCTGGCCGACGTGCTGGGGAGAGCGGACGGGCAGACGATCCGGATCGCGCCGTTCATGACGGGCAACGGCCCGACCGTGTTCGGGAACGTGGTCGGCGGCGGGGCGGAGGGGATCATCTCCAAGCGCGCCGACAGCCCGTATGTTGCCGGGCGGACCTCCGTCTGGGCGAAGGTGAAGGGCGAGAACCGCGAGGACGTGATCGTCGTCGGCATGATGCCGTCGGACAAGCGCGCCTTCGCCTCCCTCCACTGCGCGATCGAGGACGGCGACGGCCTGCGTTACGTCGGCGGCGTCGGCACCGGCTTCAGCGCGGCGGAACTGGAACGGATCGCCGCGCGACTGGAGCCGGACCGGCGCAAGGGTCCGCCGCCGGGGCTGAAGGGGACAGAGAAGGCACCGCGGACGCTGCGGTGGGTCGAGCCCAAGTATCGGATCGAGGTCCAACTCGCGGGCTGGACGGGCGACGGCAGCCTGAGGCAGGCTCGCTATCTCGGCTGGCGGGAGGATCGCGCGCCACTCGCCGACGCCGCGCCGAAGCCCAGAGCCAAGACCTTGGCGGCGCGTCAAGCCAAGGAGCCCTCCGTGACCTCCGACAAGCCCAAGCCGGCGCGTCGCGCCGCAAAACCAAAGGCGGTTTCGGCGGAGCGGAGCGCGATGCTGTCGCGGATCAGCCATCCCGAACGCGTGGTGTTCCCCGAAATCGGCGGCACCAAGCTCCAGGTGGCGGAGCACTACCTGGCCGTCGCGGACCGCATCATGCCGCATCTTCTCGGGCGGCCCGTCAGCTTCGTGCGCGCGCCGGAAGGCCTATCCGGCGAGACCTTCTTTCAGCGCCACGTGCTCCCCGGCATGAAGAAGGGCGTCAAACCCGTCCACGATCCGGAGAGCCGGCACGAGGACTACCTCACCATCACCGACGTGGAGGGCCTGGTCACGGCCGCCCAGTTCGGCGTCATCGAGCTGCACGGCTGGAACGCGGTCGTGCCGAAGCTCAAGTCGCCAGACCGGATGGTGTTCGACTTCGACCCGGATGAGGACGTGGGTTTTGAGGCGGTCAAGGAAGCCGCGTTCGCCGTCCGCCAGATCCTCGACGCCGTCGGGCTCGCGAGCTACCCGATGGCGAGCGGCGGCAAGGGGCTGCACGTGCTCGTGCCGCTCGACGCCACGCAGACCTTCGACGACATCGGCGATTTCACCGGCGGGGTCGCCAAGGGCATGGCCAAGGCGGAACCCAAGCGCTACGTCGCGGTCGCCTCCAAGGAGCGGCGGAAAGGCCGCATCTACGTGGACTGGCTGCGCAACCGGCCCTACTCCACCGCCATCGTGCCCTGGTCCCTGCGCGCCCGGGCCACCGCCTCCGTCGCCGTGCCGCTCGACTGGGACGAGGTGGCCGACCTCGAAGCGCCCAATATGTTCGGCATGGCGGAAGCCGCGGAGCGTCCGGATCCCTGGACCGACTTCTTCACCCTCCGCCAGCGCATCGACGATCAGGCGCTGAAATTCCTGAAGGCCTCGCTGAAGGGCTGAGCGGCCGGCCGGGACGCCGACCTACGCCGCCATCTCCGCGATCCGTTCGGCGACGCGCTTGAGGTCGTCAACAAACCGGGCGCGTTCCAGCCGCTTCATCTCCGGGTCCGGCAGGCGCAGGAGGAAGCTCGGGTGGACTGTGGCGAACACGGTGAGGCCGTCCCGGAATTCCAGGAACTGGCCGCGCATCTCGGTGATCTTCACCGGACGGTCGAGCAGAGACTGCAGCGCGGTGCCACCGAGGCCGACGATCAGGCGCGGCTGCACCAACGTGATCTCCTTGGCGAGCCACCAGCGGCAGGCCTCGATCTCGCCGCCGTTCGGCTTCTTGTGCAGGCGGCGCTTGCCGCGCGGCTCGAACTTGAAGTGCTTCACCGCATTGGTGACGTAGCAGCGTGCCCGGTCGATGCCGGCTTCCGTCACCGCCTCGTCGAACACCTGACCCGCAGGCCCGACGAAGGGCCGGCCGACGAGGTCCTCGCGGTCGCCGGGCTGCTCGCCGACGAACATCACGTCGGCCGCCTGCGGTCCTTCCCCAAACACCGTCTGCGTGGCGTTGGCGTAGAGCGGGCAGCGGCGGCAGCCGGCCGCCTCCTCGCGCACGCGGTCCAGGTCCGTCGCCTCCGTGTCGGCCATGGCCTCGATCCTTTCACCGTCCCGGATACGGATCCGATCGTGGTAGGCGGGCGGCAGTGTCGGCGCAGCCGCGATCATGCCGGCCGCGCGCCGCTCCGCGCCCGCGATCAGCGAGGGAATGAGCGCGGCCTCCGGCAGGTTCCGCCAGTATTTCTTCGGCATCTCCGCCGTCATCGCCTTCACCTTCAGCCGGGCCGGATTGAAGATGTTGGCGTAGTAGGTGCGCCAGAGATCCTCCGTGGCGTCCTCGCCGGGCACGTCCTCGCGCCGGCCGCCGGGGCCGAAGGCGAGGGTCTCGGTGTCCCAGACGATCGCCACCCGCGGCGTCAGGATGGTCCAGTGCATCGGGGCGAAGCGGTCGCGGAAGAAGGGCGCCGCCCGCTCCTCGATGAAATGCTCGGGCTCGAACCAGGCGACGAAACGCTCGCCCTCATCGGTCGGGACCGCGCGGAAGCGGACGAAGGCGTGCATCTTGTGCACGTCGCGGCCGATCGACTTTTCCATCCGCCGGGCGGCGGACACGTCGGGATCGGTGGCGATCTGCAGCAGCCGCGGCTCGACGAAGAAGCGGGTGAGAATGCGGTAGAGCAGCGCGAAACGGTCGGGGCTTGAATGGCAGACCACGGCCTCGGCGAGCGGCACGAAGAGGCGCGGCACCCGCAGCTCCCGCTCCGCGGCGATCGGCGGCGGCAAAGGCTCGTCCGCGGAGAGGAGGTCGCCGGCCGCCTCGCCGACACGCCAGACCACGTCGGCCGGCGGCACCGCATGCGCCGCCAACCGGCGGGCGGCGTGGCGGAAGCCGGCGAAGTCGGTCTCGTGGGCGAGCCGGACCGTGACCATCAGAACAGGCTCAGCTGTTCGGGCGACGGCGCCAGCTTCGCCTTCAGATCGAGCCGGTCGAGCGCGCTGCCCGGATGCCAGTCCGCCGCCACGACGAACGGGCGCACCGCGTCGAGCGATTTCACGATCCGCCCGAGATCGGCGAGGCGCAGCGTCGTCCAGCGTCGCGAGGCGATCAGCCGGTCGACCGACTTGACGCCGAGACCCGGCACGCGCAGCAGTGTCTCGCGGTCGGCCCGGTTGATGTCGACGGGAAACCGGTCGCGGGTTGACAAGGCCCAGGCAAGCTTGGGATCGACGGTGAGGTCGAGCATGCCGCCGGGCGCGCCGTCGACGATCTCCTTGCGGTCGAAGCCGTAGAAGCGCATCAGCCAGTCCGCCTGGTAGAGGCGGTGCTCGCGCATCATCGGCGGCTTCAGGAGCGGCAAGGCGCTGGAGGCGTCCGGGATCGGGCTGAAGGCGGAGAAGTAGACGCGCTTCAGCTGGTAGCTGCCGTAGAGGTTGGCGCTGCGCTCCAGGATGGTGGCGTCGGTGGTGTCGTCCGCCCCGACGATCATCTGTGTGGACTGGCCCGCGGGCGCGAAGCGGCGGACCTTGGCCTTTGCCTTCTTCAGGTCCTCGTTGGCCTCGATCCGAGTGCGGAGTGCGCCCATCGCCTGGCGGATCACGGCCGGCTTCTTCTCCGGAGCGAAGCGCTCCACGCTCTCATCGGTCGGCAGCTCGACGTTGACCGACAGGCGGTCGGCATAGCGGCCCGCGGCGTCGATCAGGTCGTCGCTGGCACCGGGGATCGCCTTCAGGTGGATGTAGCCGCGGAAATCGTGCTCCTCGCGCAGGAGGGCCGCGACCCGCACCAACTGCTCCATGGTGTAGTCGCTATCCCGGATGATGCCGGAGGACAGGAACAGGCCCTCGATGTAGTTGCGCTTGTAGAAGTCCAGCGTCAGGCGCACGACCTCCTCCGGCGTGAAGCGGGCGCGCTCCACGTTGGAGGACGAGCGGTTGACGCAATAGGCGCAGTCGAAAACGCAGAAATTCGTGAGCAGGATTTTCAGGAGCGAGATGCATCGCCCGTCCGGCGCATAGGCGTGGCAGATGCCCATCCCCTGGGTGGAGCCAATGCCGGTGGTCTTGCCCGCCTTGCGCTTTTCCGACCCGGAGGAAGCACAGGACGCGTCGTATTTCGCGGCGTCGGACAGAACGGCGAGTTTGTCCAGGATCGTCTTTGCGGCCATGTCTCAGCTTATGTTCTTGCTTTGTCCCCTTCTCCAGACCTAGGTCAGAGTCAACCCTTCGGCAAGTCCCCGATGTCCGGTCAGCCGAAAAGAAGCTCCAGGCGGCGCGAGATCAGGTATCCGCCGGCCGCGGCGGAAGCGCTCACGACGATGCCCCAGCCGAGATCCAGGACCGCGATCGTGACGGGGTAGCCCTGAAGCGTCGCCAGGTTGGTGAGGTCGTAGGTGCCGTAGGCGAGTGCGCCCAGGAAGGCGCCGTAGAAGAGCGCGGTCCAGATGCTGCCGGAGGCGATCGCCGGCTGGACGGCGAAGAAGACCAGCCCGGCGGCGTAGAAGAGGTAGAAGGCAAGGGCGACGGCGACGTTGAACTCCGGCTTCAGCAGCCCGGCGAGTTCGCTGCGGTAGTACGGACCGGCGATCACGCCGAGCCAGAGGCCATCCAGCACCAGGAAGACTGCCAGAACCGAGCCATAGGTTGTCACGATCTGCCGCATGCCCACTCCTTACCGCGCCGCGTACCATCCGAAAGGCGAAGGCAACGGTTTCCGTCATCTTCACGTTCTTCTGTTACGTTGATCTCGACGGTTCGGTTCTGCCGAGCGTCCAAGGCGGGAGCCATCATGCACAAATCCCATCGCGCAATGACGAAATCGGGGACTGCTGCAGCGGCCGCCGCGGCCGATACGATGACCACCCTCGTCCACCGAATGCCGATCCTGTTCGCGCAGCCGAGTGCGGAGAACATGACCGAATGGAACCGCGCGATCGCGGAGAAGGTCACGGCCGGCTGCTTCGGCGCCTTCTACGCGACCCTCGCCGCGCAAAGCATGGCGATGCGGATGGCCGCCGGCATGGTGGCCTGGGAGATGCTGCCGCTGGAGATGCTGCGGATCTCGGACGCGGCGACAGAACCGGGATACCGCACCGTGGCGGCCAACGCCAAGCGGCTCGCGCGCCCGGTCCGCCGCTGAGCGCGGCCCGGTAAATCAGCCAGACCGGCATCCTGAACCAACAACCGTTCGGCAGAAGCGGAACCTTGTGCCCGGCTGCCCGTTCTCCTCGCAGAACCGGGCGACCGGTCCTCTCGAGGATCCGGCACGGCGCGGCTCCGGTCACGTGTACCGCGCCGTCGTCGGCACCCGGGAGCGCTCCGCCTGTCCGGGCACAGCCGATGATGCGATCCCGGGCCATTACAATGCAACTTACATGCATTATGATGTTCCGACGAAGCCGATCCTGAAGTCAGGAATGCAGGGCGCGGGTGCGATCCTCTCGGACGCTCCCGCTCGGCTTGCCTTTGCGACAGAGGATCAGCCATCCATGCTCCTGGAGCGCCTGAAAGCCGAGACTGCGCCGCTCCACGACCGGGTCGAAGCGGCGTCCGCCCTGATGAGCCCGGAGCTCACGATCGGCCGCTACATCGACATCCTCGCCGCCTTCCAAGCCTTCCACGCTGCGTGGGAGCCGCGAATCGCAACACTGCTTGCCGACGAGGCGCTGTTTGATCCGCGGCGGAAACTGGCGCTCGTGAACCGCGACCTCGCCCACTTCGGGGTCGCGCCTGGCCGACGGTTCCATTCTGCGGACTGGCTCGTCGGACGCGCCGAGGCGATGGGATCGCTCTACGTGCTGGAAGGCTCGACGCTCGGCGGGCGGGTCATTGCGCGGCATCTGCAGCGTCGCTTCGGGCTCGTCGCCGGGGCGGGCGCTGCCTACTTCTCCAGCTACGGTGCGGCGATCGGTCCGATGTGGACAGCGTTCCGGGCACGGCTGGAGGCCTTTTCAGACCCCGCGCACGACGATGCCATCGTGGCCGGAGCGCAGGCGACCTTCACACGGCTCATCGAGGAACTCGACCGGCATGCGCCGCCGGCGGCGGCCGGAGAGGTGGCATGAACGATCTGCGTCCGGATCTCACCACCTGCGACCGCGAGCCGATCCGGATCCCGGGCTCGATCCAGCCGCACGGCGTGCTGTTCGTGCTGTCCGCGGGCCGGACCGTCGAGGCGATCAGTGCCAATGCCGCAGCGCTCACCGGCCGATCGGCCGGCGAGGCGCTCGGGCTCAGCCTGGAAGCGCTGGTGCCCGACCTCGACCCGGAACTGCTCGACGCGCTGACCGGCCCGCTGCCGGTCGATCGCACGCAGCCGCTGGGCTCGCTCCGGCGCGGCGCGGTCCGCTACGACGCCATGGCCCACGCGGTCGGGCCGCACGTCGTGCTGGAGTTGGAGGAGGTGCCCCCAGGGCAGGCGGATTCCCGGCAGATCCAGGCCCTGATCGGCGGCGTCGTCACGCATCTCCAGAGCGTGCGGACAGTCGCCGAGGGGCTGCAGGCCGTCGCCCGCACGGTGCGCGAGCTGTCGGGCTTCGACCGGGTGATGATCTACCGGTTCGACGCGTCCTGGACGGGAACGGTGATCGCGGAGGACCGCAACGACGCGCTGCCCTCCTACCTGGAGCTGCGGTTCCCGGCGAGCGACATCCCGCAGCAGGCGCGCGACCTCTACCGGCTGAACCGCGTCCGCCAGATTCCGGACGCGAGCTACTCTCCCGTGCCGATCGCCACGCGGCTCGGCGGCCCGATCGACCTCGGCTTTTCGGCGCTGCGGAGCGTCTCCCCCGTTCATGTGGAATACATGAACAACATGGGCACGCAGGCCTCCATGTCGGTGTCGATCCTGATCGAGGGAGAGCTCTGGGGGCTGATCTCCTGCCACAACAAGCTGGCCAAGCGCGTGCCGCCGGAAGCCCGCTCGGCCTGCGATCTCGTCGCGCAGATCCTTTCCATGCGCATCGCCTCGGAGGCCGTGCACGGCGATGCGGCCGAGCGCGTCGCCAAGCAGGGCGCACTCACCCGCCTTTTGGCCGCCATGGCTGCGAGCCCCAACTACGCCGCCGGCCTCGCCACCCTGCCCGACGCGCTGCTGGCGCTGACCGGAGCGGAGGGCGCCGCCATCTCGCACGAGGGGCGGGTCACGCTGATCGGGCGGACGCCCGATGTGGCCAGCGTTCGCGCGATCATCGGCTGGCTGCAGGGCGACGGGGACCAGGGGGTGTTCGCCACGGCGTCGCTGCCGGCCGTGATGCCGGCGGCCGCGGACTTCGCCGATGCGGCGAGCGGGCTGCTCGCCCTGTCGCTCAGCCAGGTGCGCTCCACCCACGTGCTGTGGTTCCGCAGCGAGGTGATCCACACGGTTTCCTGGGGCGGTGATCCGCGCAAGCAGTTCGAGGCGATCGGACCGGACACGCGGATCAGCCCGCGCAAATCGTTCGAGGCATGGCGGGAGACGGTGCGGCGCACTTCGCGCCCCTGGTCGCCGGCCGAGGTGGACGCGGCGGACAACCTGCGCCGGGCGATCGTCGAGATCCTGCTGAAGCGCGCCGAGGAGATGGCGTCGCTGACGGAGGACCTGCAGCGCAGCAACCGCGAGCTGGAAGCCTTCTCCTACTCGATCAGCCACGACCTTAGGGCGCCGTTCCGCCACATCGTGGGCTACGCCGAGCTGCTGTCGGAGCGCTACGGCGAGCAGTTCGACGAGAAGGCGCGGCACTTTCTCCACAACATCACGGAATCGGCCCATACCGCCGGCAAACTGGTCGACGACCTCCTCCACTTCTCGCAGCTCGGCCGCGTGCAGGTGCACCCCGTGCGCGTGGACATGAACAAGCTGATGTCCGAGGTGATCCGATCGCTCGCCTTCGAGACGCGCGACCGGGAGATCGAGTGGCACATCTCCGACCTGCCGCCGGCGACCGGCGACGCCGGGCTGATCCGGCAGGTGCTGTTCAACCTCGTCTCCAACGCCGTCAAGTACACGCGCGGCCGGACGCCGGCGCTGATCCTGGTCAGCGGGCGCGTGGCGGAGACGCCTGGCGGCCGCGAAACCGCCTACACCGTCTCCGACAACGGGATCGGCTTCGACATGGCCTATGTCGACAAGCTGTTCCAGGTGTTCCAGCGGCTCAACAGGTCCGAGGACTTCGAGGGCACCGGCATCGGGCTGGCGCTGGTGCGCCGCATCGTGGAGCGACACGGCGGGCGGACCGAGGCGATCGGTGAGATCGGCCGCGGCGCAACCTTCACCTTCGCCCTTCCGGAAAGGGCAGCCGAGAGGATCTAAATGTCGACACTGAGACCCATCCTTCTGGTCGAAGACAGCCCGAAGGACATCGAGCTCACGCTCGAGGCGCTGGCGAAGTGCCAGCTCGCCAACGACATCCATGTCGCCCGCGACGGCGTGGAGGCGCTCGACTACCTCTATGCGCGAGGCAGCCACCAGGGACGGAACAGCGGCGAGCCCGCCGTCGTTCTCCTCGACCTGAAGCTGCCGCGTGTCGACGGGCTGGAGGTGCTGGAGGCGATCAAGCGCGATCCGGCGCTGATGCAGATCCCCGTCGTCATGCTGACGTCGTCGCGGGAGGAGAAGGATCTGGTGCAGAGCTACAAGCTGGGCGTCAACGCCTTCGTGGTGAAGCCGGTCGGGTTCAGCGCCTTCCTGGAAGCCATCCAGGACATCGGCGTGTTCTGGGCAATCCTGAACGAGCCGCCGCCGCACCGGCTGTCCGGGGCAGGCAGCAACGACCTTTGACGAGTATTCCGTAATGCCGGTTCGTATTCTGCTCCTGGAAGACAGTCCCCTCGACGCGGAGCTGATCGGGGAGCACATGGCCAAGGCGCCGTTTGCCTGCGAGATCGATCGCGTGGTGACGCGCGACGAGTTCGCCCGGGCGCTCGGCCGGCAGGTGCACGACCTGATTCTGTCCGACTACGCGCTGCCGGCCTTCGACGGCCTTTCCGCGCTCGACATGGCGCGGGCGCAGGTGCCGGAGACGCCGTTCATCTTCATCTCCGGCATGTTCGGCGAGGAGACCGCGACCGAGACGCTCAAACGCGGCGCGACGGACTATGTCCTGAAGCAGCGGATGAACCGCCTGCCAGCCGCCGTCGGTCGCGCACTCAAGGAGGCGGAGGCGCTGCGGGAGCGCCGGCGGGCGGAGGCGCGGACCCGGCTGCTGGTCGCTGAACTCAGCCATCGGGTCAAGAACACGCTCGCCACGGTCGTCGCCATCGCCCAGCAGACGTTCCAGAAGTCGGCCACGCTGGAGGAGTTCCGCCCCGCCTTCATGGGGCGGCTGGAGACGCTGGCCGAGGCGCATGCGCTGCTGTTCCGCGCCGACTGGAGCGAGCTCGACATCAAGGCGGTGCTCTCCGCCGCGCTGTCGCCCTTCAGCGACACGCAGGACGCCATCGAGCTCGACGGCGGGCCGGTGCGCATCCCACCCTCGCACGCGCTGACGCTGAACCTGGTGGTCCACGAGCTGGCGACCAACGCCTGCAAATACGGGGCGCTCAGCGTGCCGGGCGGGCGGGTGCGGATCGCCTGGGAGATGGAGGAAAGCGGGGAGCGGACCTGCGTCCGGTTCTCCTGGGAGGAAAGCGGCGGGCCGTCCGTGGAGCCGCCGCTGGAGCGCGGCTTCGGCGCATCGCTGATCGAGCGGGCGATCGCCTACGAGTTCGACGGGGAGAGCTCGCTGGAGTTCCCGCGGTCGGGAGTCATCTGCCGGCTCTGCATGCCGGTCGAGCGCGAGGCGGACGGCGCCCTGGCCGGGCGCTATCTGGCCTCCTAGCGCCAGGGCGCACCGTCAGGCGCGCAGACGGCGGGCGAAGGTGGCGTGCAGGGTGTCGCGCAGGACGCTCGGATTGTAGGGCTTGGCGATCTGCGGCAGGGCGTCGTAGGGCGGCGGGATGGCCGAGGTCAGGGCGTAGCCGCTGCACAGGACCACCGGGATGCCGCGCGCGATCAGCGCTTCGGCCACCGGGTAGACCAGGGTTCCGCGGACGTTGATGTCGAGCAGCGCGCCGTCCAACGTTTCCTTGCCGGCGTAGTCCAACGCGGCGGCGACCGTGGACGCCGGGCCGACGACCTCGCACCCGAGATCGAGGAGCATATCCTCCAAGGCCATGGCGATGAGGGCCTCGTCTTCAACGACGAGAATACGGCTGCCCCTAAGATCCTGCATGCTGAAACTCTTTCCCGCACCGCGCTGAACATTGGCCCGGCTGCATAAATCTGTGCAACGAACACACCGCAGCCGAGAACCAACGCGTAAAGCCGCGCTTGAGTTCGACTGTGCCTCAAAAATATTTCGTGAGTCCATATCGCGGCGCGCCAGGGGCGAATGCGCCGCCGGAAACGGAACGGGCGGAGCCGGTTCTCGTTACTCCACCCTGGAGGCTCACGTCATGGTGGAGATGTCCCGCGTACCGGTCGAGGCGATAATCGCCGACGTACCGGAGGACCTGAAGGCGACCGGCCTCGTCTATGCCAGCGACGAAGCGCCGGGAATCACCCGGCGGCGGCACGGCAAGGGGTTCTCCTTCCGCGATCCGGATGGCAGCACGGTCACGGACGCGGAGACGCTGACCCGGATCAAGCGGCTTGTGATACCGCCGGCGTGGACGCAGGTCTGGATCAGTCCCGATCCGATGAGCCACCTGCAGGCGACCGGCCGCGACCAGAAAGGCCGCAAGCAGTATCGCTACCACCCCTCCTTCAGCCTGCACCGGGAGGTCGTCAAGTTCGAGCACCTCATCGAGTTCGGCCAGGTGCTGCCGCAGATCCGCCAGCGGGCGCTCGCCGATCTCCGCCGGCACGGGTTGCCGCGCGAGAAGGTGCTCGCCTGCGTGGTCAAGCTCCTGGAGACCACGCTGATCCGGATCGGCAACGAGGACTACGCGCGGGAGAACAAGAGCTTCGGGCTGACCACGCTGCGCACCCGCCACGTAGCGGTTGAAGGCGCGGCGATCCGCTTCGAGTTCAAGGGCAAGAGCGGCAAGCCGTGGAAACTGAAGGTCAGCGACCGGCGGATCGCGCGGGTGCTGCGCACCATCCAGGAGCTCCCCGGCCAGCGGCTGTTCCAGTATGTGGACGAGGACGGCGTGCGCCAGAGCATCGGCTCGGCCGACGTCAATGGCTACCTCAAGGAAATCAGCGGCAAGGACGTCACGGCCAAGGATTTCCGGACGTGGGCCGGCACCGTCCAGGCTGCGCTGGCGCTGGCCGGCGTTGAGTACCCGGAGACCAAGACCGCCGTGCGCAAGGCGCTGAAGAAGGCGATGGACGACGTCGCCTCCCGACTCGGCAACACCCCGACGGTCTGCCGCAAGTCCTACGTCCACCCGGAGATCCTCAGCGCCTTCGAGGAGGGCAGCTTGGCGCTGGCCGTCCGCGAACAGGCCGAGATGGACAGCGACGCCACCGAGCGCGGCGAGCTGGAGGACTACGAGCAGGCGGTGCTCGTCTTCCTGCGGGAGCGGATGGAGCGCGCCAAGGCGCAGGAAAAGGACCTGATCCGGGCCCGAGAAGAGGTCGCGGAATGATGGCGCCCCTCACCCGCGCCCACCAGCTGCTGTCGGGAAGGCGCAAGCTGGAGCGCGGCCTGGAACCGGGAGGCATGGTTCCGCGTCATCCATCAGCCATGATCGAAACACCCGAAGATACCGACGTCGCGACACTCGACGGCCTGTGGCGGACCGAACGCGCCTCGCGCGCCACCGTTCTGCGTGACGCGGCCCCCTACTACGGCGCCCTGCGCGAGGCTCTCCTCAAGGCCGAGCGGCAGATCGTGATCGTCGGGTGGGATATCGACAGCCGCACGCCCCTGGTCGGGCCCTCCGGCACGGCGGACGACGGCTATCCGCTTCACCTCGGCGACTTCCTCTCCGCCCTTGTGAAGGAGCGTCCGGACCTGATGGTCCATATCCTGCTCTGGGACTTCTCCGTGCTGTTCTCGGCCGAGCGGGAGTTCTTCTCCTCGCTGGTTCTCGGCTGGCTGTCGCCGGAGAGGATCGACTTCTGCCTTGACGACTGCGTGCCGTTCGGATCGGCGCATCACCAGAAGATCGTGCTGATCGACGAGACCATCGCCTTCTCCGGCGGCATCGACCTGACGATCCGCCGCTGGGACACGCCGGAGCACGAATACGAGAACATCCTCAGGGTGGATCCCGGCAACAAGCCCTACCGGCCGTTCCACGACGTGCAGATGCTGGTGGAGGGCGACGCCGCCCGCGCGATCGGCGACGTGGTGCGGATGCGCTGGCAGCGAGCGCGGTGCGCCGACCTTCCCGTCGGGCTCAACCGGGCCGGCACGGCCTGGCCGGACAACGTCGAGCCGCATTTTACGGACGTGTCGGTCGGGCTCTCGCGGACCGACCCGCCGATGGACGGCCGGCCGGCCGTCCGCGAGATCGCGGAGCTGTTTCCCGCGATGCTGAAGACAGCCGAGCGGTTCATCTACATCGAGAACCAGTTCCTGACCGCCACCAGCGTGGCCGAAGTGATCGCCGGGCGGATGAAGGAACGGCCAGGCCTGGAGACGATCCTGATCGGCCCGAAGACCTACGCCTCCTGGATCGAGGCGAAGACCATGGGCGGCGGGCGCCTCGCCTTCATGAAGGTGCTCGAGGACGCCGGCGTGTCCGACCGGGTACGCCTTGTGTACCCGCAGGTGTGCCATGGCGAGGAGTCGATCGACGTGATGGTCCACTCCAAGGTGACCATCGTCGACGACAGGCTGCTGCGGATCGGATCGGCGAACCTCAACAACCGATCGATGGGCACGGATACCGAGCTCGACCTCGTCATCCTCGCGCGCTCGCCTGAAGAGCGCGCGATGGTGACCAGGCTGCGCGACACCCTGCTTGGCGAGCATTTCGGCGCCGACGCCGATCTCGCCGGCTCGCTCGTGCGCCGATCCGGGTCGATGATCGCCGCCCTGCCCGACCTCGACCGCACCAACCGCTGCCTGACGCCGATCGACGACCATGCGGCGGAGGAGATCGACGCACCGGAGGCGGTGGTCGCCCTCGCCGACCCGGACACGCCGATCGACACGGACACGGTGATCACCCGAATGGCCGAACCCAAGCCGGTGCGGCGCACGCTCGGCGGCTACTCCCGCCTGCTGGCGCTCTGCGCGGTGACGGCGGCGCTCGTCCTCATCTGGCGGGTGACGCCGCTGAAGGAATACACGGACGTGGAATCGCTCCGCGCCGTCGCCGAGGAGATCAACGGCGACCCGCTGGCACCGGTCTACGTGATCGTCGCCTACATGGTGCTCGGGCTGTTCGCCTTTCCGATCAACATCGCGATCGTGGTGACCGCGATGACCTTCGGCACGGCGCTCGGGCTTCTCTACGCGACGATCGGCACCCTCGCCTCGGCGCTCCTCACCTACGCCATCGGCGCCACCGTCGGCAAAGGGACGATCGACCACATCCTCGGGCCGAAGTTCGCCCGGGTGGGGCGGCGCATCCGGGACCAGGGCGTGTTCGCGGTGGCAGCCATCCGCATGCTTCCCGTCGCGCCCTTCACGATCGTCAACCTGATGGCGGGCGCGAGTCACATCCGTCTGCGCGACTACGCGCTCGGCACCTTGATCGGCCTAGCGCCCGGATTCCTCGTCATCGCGCCGCTCGGCGGCCAGATCGCCCGGGTCGCCACCAACCCCACCAGCATGGACATCGCCATCCTGGTCGGGCTGTCGCTGTTCTGGCTCGCCGTTTCCTGGGGGCTGCAGAAGATCCTTTCGCGCTTCGCCAACCGCTGATACGGCTCCGGCATGCGCGTGATGACCTGGAACATCCATGGCTGCGTCGGCACGGATGGCGTCCGTTCGCCGCAACGGGTCGCGGACGTTGTCGCCGCCGTCACGCCGGATATCCTCGCGGTGCAGGAAGTGGACCTGCGCGAAAGCCATGGCGATCCCGTGCCGTTCTTCGATCTCCTGGAGGCTCATGCCGGCGTCCACCGGCACGAGGTCTGGACCATTTCCGACGCCCGGCGGCAGTACGGCATCGCGCTGATCAGCCGGTGGGAGATCCTGGAGGCGCGGGCCGTGGACCTCGCCTACCGATCGCGCGAACCGCGCACAGCCATCGATGCCATCATCGCCGCTCCCTCCGGCCCGATCCGGGTGATCGCCACCCACCTCGGCCTAGGGCGCGGCGAACGGCGCGACCAGATGCGGCGCCTGTTCGAGGTGGTCACCCCGGTGACGCGACCGACGATCCTGCTCGGCGATTTCAACGACTGGCTTCAGCCAGGCGCGGTCGGTCGCCTGCTGGCGCCGAGCTTTCCGACGGCGATCGGCGGGCGCACCTTCCACGCGCGCCTGCCGGTGTTCCCGCTGGATCGCATCTACCTGTCCCCTCATCTCAAGGGAACGTCTCTGTCCCTTCCCCTGCCCCGCGACGGCTCCGACCATCTTCCTGTCATCGCCGACGTTCAGCCGACCTGAGGCTCGCCACACAACGCTTCCTGGTGGATTGTTCACGTGGTGGAAACGGTGCTCCACCCCAGCCGGCATTTGCCCTTTCGCCCGGCGGCCCGATATTGGGGACAACGCAATCGAACGAAGGAGGCGGCCATGGAGCTCGCACTTCAGGGAATCCATCATCTCACGGCCATCACAGCCGACGCGCCGGGCAATCTGCGGTTCTACACCGACGTGCTCGGGATGCGGCTGGTCAAGAAGACCGTCAACCAGGACGACACAAGCGCCTACCACCTGTTCTACGGCGACGGCGCGGCGACGCCTGGCTCGGACATCACGTTCTTCGACTGGCCGGTGGCACCTGCCCGCCGCGGCACCCACTCGATCGCCCGTACCGGCCTCAGGGTCGGTGCCGAGTCGCTCGGCTGGTGGCGCGACCACCTCCGCGCCAAGGGTGTCAGCACCACCGATGTGGCGGTGATCGACGGCCGGGCTACGCTCGCCTTCGAGGATTTCGAGGGGCAGCGGCTGGCGCTCGTCGACGACGGCGGCACGTATGAGGCTCACCCCTGGGCAAAGAGCCCGGTGCCGGCCGAGCACCAGATCCGCGGCCTCGGACCGATCACGCTCAGCGTCCCCGACCTGACGCCGACGGCCGCGGTGCTGATGCACGTGATGAACATGGAGCCGGTGCGGGACTACCCGCTGCCGACCGATCCGACGAAGACCGTCCACGTCTTCTCGATGGGACCGGGCGGCGCGGCGGCCGAGTTGCATGTGGCCGTGGAACCGGGCGTTCCGGCGGGCCGCGAGGGCGCCGGCGGCGTGCATCACGTGGCGTTCAGGACGCCGGACTACGATGGCCTCAGGGCCTGGACCGAGCGGGTCGCGCAATTCCGCGTCCCGTCCAGCGGCGAGGTGGAGCGCTACTACTTCCGCTCGCTCTACTTCCGGGAGCCGAACGGGATCCTGTTCGAGATTGCGACCGACATCCCTGGCTTCACCGCCGACGAGCCGGCCGAGACGCTGGGCGAGGCGCTGTCGCTGCCGCCGTTCCTGGAACCCCGGCGGGCGTCCATAGAGCGCAACCTCAAGCCGCTCGCCTGAGGAGGAAACGGTCATGGCCATCACCCTCACCCGGGGCAGCGCCCCGCACGCCGGCCAGCCGGTGCTGTCGGCCGGCGCCAGCCCCGAGACGGCACGCGCCGCCGTCATCCTCGTCCACGGACGCGGAGCGGGGGCCGACGACATCCTGTCGCTTTCGGCGCATCTCGCCGAAAGCGGCGACGTCGCCTTTCTCGCACCGCAGGCCCGGCAGGCGGTCTGGTATCCGGAGCGCTTCCTGGTGCCCCGCGCCCGCAACGAGCCGGATCTCTCCGCCGCGCTGGCGGTCATCGACGGACTGGTCGCCGACCTGGAGGCGGCGGGCGTCGCGGCCGAGAACGTGGTGGTCGCCGGGTTCTCGCAGGGCGCCTGCCTGTCGCTGGAGTGGGCGGCGCGGTCCGGCCGTCGGCTCGGCGGCGTGGTCGGCTTCAGCGGCGGACTGATCGGCACCGACGAGGAGATCGAGACGCGGAGCGGCTCGCTTTCCGGTACGCCGGTTTTCCTCGGCTGCAGCGATGTCGACTTCCATATCCCCGTGGAACGGGTGCACGCCACCGCGCGCATCCTGGCCGGCCTCGACGCTGTGGTGACCGAGCGGATCTATCCCGGGCTCGGGCACACCATCGTGATGGACGAGGTGGAGGCGGCGCGACGGATCGTGGAGGCGGCGCGCAAGGGGGTGAACACTTAAGGCGCTCTTCCTGATTGTCACGGGCGACACCGTGCCGCTACAGACCGCTGAGAGAATGCCCTATGTCGGAAGCAATCCGTCGGGATAGGCGACAACGGCCTCTCACCGAGGGGGGACGGACCTCGCAAGAGGACCTTGAAGACGGCAACGGCGGTGCAATCCCTCTGCCCCGCCGCACGCCACGGGAAACCCCGGTGCGGACCTCCGCAGCCGGGGTTTCTTGTCGGGCGGATCAGGGCGTCTCGGGGATGAGGGCGCCGGAGTAGACCACCGGGCCGGTCGGGCCGCCGGTGGGCGAGCCGCCGACCGGCTCCACGCTGACGGCGAAGACGCCTGATGTGGGCGAAGGCCCGGCCCGCTCGGCCGGGATCCGCAGCACCGGGGCGGCGGGATCGAGAACACCCAGCGAGACCGGCGTGCCGCCCTCGGCGATGTGCCAGAGTTCCAGGCTGCGGTCGGCGGGCTGTTCGGCGGCGACGGAACGCACCGTGACCGTACCGGCGGCGGTGTCCACCGACACGATCAGCGCCGGCTTGGCGCCGTCGCTGTTGACCACCGCCACGAAGCGGCCGTCCTCCGGCGCGACGGGGCGGATCACGTCGTAGACGACGAAGGCGGCGAGGGCGGCGGCGAGCGCGGAGATCCCGGCCGCAAAACCGCGCCAACGGTTGAGGCGACGGGTCAGGTCCACCACGTCGCCGGAGCGAGCGCCGAGCACCGCCGGCCGGACAGCCGGAGCTCCGCCGGCGCCGAGCGCGCGATCGATGGCGAGCCAGACCCGCGCGGGCGGATCGACGGGCGCCGTGCCGGCGTCGAGGGGGCTCAGCCGGTCCTCCCAGGCGCGCACGGCGGCGGCCAGGTCCGGGTCGTCGGCGAGCGCGTGTTCGACCTCGGCCCGCTCCTCCACGGGAAGCGTTCCGAGCACGTATTCCGCCGCCTTGCTGTCCCGTTCCTCCGGCGTCATGGCCTTTCCAGACACTCCTTCAGTCTTGCGAGCGACCGGTGGAGCCAGGTCTTGATCGTCCCGACGGGACGGTCGAACCGCTCGGCCAGTTCCTCACGCGAATATCCATCCTGATAGGCGAGCAGCACGACCGTGCGCTGTTCGTCCTCCAGCGTGCCGAGGCAGCGGCGCAGCGCCTCGCGATCCGTCGGATGCACCGCGTCGGCGTCCGGGTCGGCGAGAGCCTCAAGGCTGTCCTCGTCGGTGTCGGCGAAACGGTTCCGCGCGGTCTGGCGCTGGCGGACGACATCGATGGCCGCGTTGCGGGCGATGGCGGCCATCCAGGTGACGGGCCGGCCGCTCTTCGGGTCGTAGTCGGCCGCCTTGCGCCAGATGCGCAGGAAGGTGTCCTGCAGGACGTCCTCGGCAATCGCCCTGTCCCGGACGATACGGAGCACCACGCCGAAGAGTTTCGAGGAGACCGCCGAATAGAGCTGGTGGAAAGCCGGCCGGTTGCCCGACGCGGTCTGCGCCAACAGTCGGGTCAGGTCCGGCTCGTGCTCCTGCAAGTGATCCTCCGGCCCGACGCGTTCCGTCGCTCGTGCGCAATCTGCCTCCGGATCGGCCGGAGCGCAAGCATGCACCATGCAGGCGGGCGGTCAGGTCGCGGAAGGCCGGTTGCGGTGACGGGCCTCGTCGGGGACGGGCGACAGCGCCGAGGGGTCGCCGACGCCGAACCAGCGGGGCACGGCGGCGCGGTAGCGAGCGTAGGCTTCGCCGTGGCGGGCGAGCAGCGCGGCTTCCTCCAGCATCGCCTGCTTGACGATGACGGCCAGCCCGACGCCGAAGCAGACCAGGGTGAAGCCGGACGGGAAGGCCAGCAAGAAGCCGAACTGGCCCATCATAACGCCGGTGAAGATCGGGTTGCGGCTGAGCCGGTAGGGGCCGCTGGTGACCAGCCGCTCGCCCACGCCGCGCGCCATCCCGGAGCGCCAGTCGTCGCCGAGATAGGAATGGGCGTAGTCCACCAGGAAGAGGCCGGCGAGCATCAGCCCGAAGCCGGCGATCTGCATCGAGAAGGGCGCCGGCATCGGCAACGGCAGCAGCCAGGCGTCCACGCCGGGCCAGCCGACACGGGCGATGCAGACGCCGAGGATCAGGCTGCGGAAGACACGGAAGAGGATCTGGTGCGAAGCATTGCGGCTGCCGCGAGCGCCGATCTCGGCGTGCGGAATCCCGCTGCGGGCGCGCAAGCCCATCAGCCGGGCGGTGTAGTGCACCGCCACGAAGCCGAAATAGCAGGCCAGAAAGGCCCGCATGAAGGCGTCAAAGGTCATCCCCCGATTCCCTGAGCCCCGTCCCGATGAGCCACTGTGGCAGAGCGGGAGGGGATGGGAAAGACGATAGGTCGTATCTCTTGTTATTATATGAAGTTCTCTGACTATTTCCGACGAAACGCGGCAGCGAGGGCGGCGCCCAGGGAGCCCTCCGGTGCCTTCGCAGGACCACCGGCGGGCTTTCCTCCCGCCGGCGGCACCGGGGCGCGATCGGCGCCCGTGCGCTGCCCCGTGCGGGCCGGCGCCGCGCCGTCGTCCTTGCGCATCGAGAGCGCGATCCGCTTGCGCTTGGCGTCGACCTCCACCACGCGCACCTTCACCACGTCGCCGGCCTTCACTACCTCGTGCGGGTCCTTGACGAAGCGATCGGCGAGCTGGCTGATGTGGACAAGCCCGTCCTGGTGGACGCCGACGTCGACGAAGGCGCCGAAGGCGGTGACGTTGGTCACCGTTCCCTCCAGCACCATTCCCGGCTTCAGGTCGGCGATCTCCTCCACGCCCTCCGCGAAGGCTGCGGTGACGAAAGCCGGGCGCGGGTCGCGGCCCGGCTTCTCCAGTTCGGCGAGGATGTCGCGGACGGTCGGCAGGCCGAAGCGCTCATCGACGAAGGCGCGCGGGTCGAGGCTCTTCAGCACGGCGGCGTCGCCCATCACCTCCCGCAGGTCGCGGCCGCAGGCGGCGATGATCTTCTTGGCGACGCCGTAGGCCTCCGGATGCACCGACGAGGCGTCGAGCGGTTCGACGCCGTCGCGGATCCGCAGGAAGCCCGCGGCCAGTTCAAAAGTCCGGGCGCCCAGCCGCGGCACCTCCATCAGCGCCTTGCGGCTGCGGAAGGGTCCGTTGGCATTGCGGTGCGCGACGATCGCCTCGGCGAGCGAGGCCCCGAGCCCGGATACGCGCGCCAGCAGCGACGCGGAGGCGGTGTTGAGGTCGACGCCGACCGCGTTCACCGCGTCCTCGACCACCGCGTCCAGCGCCTTGGCGAGTCGGTTCTGGTCCACGTCATGCTGATACTGGCCGACGCCGATCGCCTTCGGATCGATCTTGACCAGTTCGGCGAGCGGATCCTGCAGGCGGCGGGCGATGGACACCGCCCCGCGCAGCGAGACGTCGAGGCCAGGGAATTCGGCGGCGGCCGTCTCGGACGCCGAATAGACCGAAGCGCCGGCCTCGGAGACCACCACCTTGATCGGCTTAGGCGGCGGCAGGTCGCCGATCAGCAGGGAGGCCAGCCGGTCGGTTTCGCGGGAGGCGGTGCCGTTGCCGATGGCCACCAGTTCGACCTTGTGGCGGCGGATCAGCGCGGCGAGTTCCCGCATCGCGCCCTGGACGTCGTTGCGTGGCTGGAAGGGGTAGACAGTCGCCGTTTCGAGCAGCTTTCCGGTGCCGTCCACCACCGCGACCTTCACGCCGGTGCGGATGCCGGGGTCGAGGCCCATGGTGGCGCGAGACCCGGCGGGCGCGGCGAGCAGCAGGTCCTTCATGTTGCGCGCGAAGACCCGGATGGCCTCCTCCTCCGCCCGCTCGCGCAGCGTGGTCATGAGGTCGAGCGACAGGTGCAGCGACAGCTTCACGCGCCAGCACCAGCGCGCCACGTCGAACAGGAAGCCGTCCGCCGGCCGCCTGGCCGGGACCCTGATGTCGTAGGCCGCCGCGACCATCCGTTCGACGGGCTTCACGGGCGCGGGATCCTCGGCGTCCACCTCCACGTCGAGGGTCAGGATCTCCTCGTTGCGGCCGCGCAGCATGGCGAGCGCGCGGTGGCTCGGCATGGTGGCCCAGCGCTCCACGTGGTCGAAATAGTCGGAGAACTTCGCGCCGGCCTCGGCCTTGCCGTCCGCCACCCGGGCGCGGACCTGCGCCTTGTCCGCCATGTAGCCACGCAGGCGGCCGACAAGGTCGGCGTTCTCGGCGAACTGCTCGGTGAGGATATCGCGCGCGCCGTCGAGCGCGGCCTTCACATCCGGCACGACGTCGGTGAGAAAACCGGCGGCAGCCTCGGCCGGCACGGTGCCGCGGTCGGCGAGGATGCGCTCGGCAAGCGGTCCGAGGCCCTTCTCGCGGGCGATCTCGGCCTTGGTCCGGCGCTTCGGCTTGAAGGGAAGGTAGATATCCTCCAGCTCGGCCTTGGTTGACACCGCCTCCAGCCGTCGCCGCAGGTCGTCGCTCAGCTTGCCCTGGCCGTCGATGGAGGCGATCACACTCGCCCGGCGGGCTTCCAGGTCGCGGAGATAGGTGAGCCGCTCCTCCAGCTTGCGGAGCTGGGTATCGTCGAGCCCTCCGGTCGCCTCCTTACGGTAGCGCGCCACGAAGGGCACCGTGGCGCCTTCATCGAGAAGCGCGACGGTGGCGGTCACCTGCGCGGGCCGGCAGGCAATCTCCGCGGCGATGATGGCGGCGATACGGTCGGCAACGGTGCTCATCTGTCGTCCGTCCCTCTGGCCGGAACCCGTCGGTCCGGCATGCGCGGGCGAAGCGCTGGTGCTTCGCGGCGGCGCACCATAGGCCGCCCCCTCGCCTGGCATCAACCGAAGTCGCAGGGGTTTCCGTGGATAGAGGGAGTGATGCGGACGGGCGGGAGGGCCCGCGATGGGGATCGCGGGCCGTGCAACCGCTTGTCCGGTCCGGTCGGTTCAGATGGCGCGGGCGCGATGGCGGCCGCGGGCGGAGCCAGTTTCGTCCGCGTCGTTGGCCGCCGCCGGCGGCTCGGAGCGAACGCTGGTGACGGGCTGAGACATGGCTGGTGGATCGGAGGCGGGGAAGCTCTCCTCGATCCCCTCGTCGATCATGTTCTCGGCGGACTCGCCTGGCGGAGCCTGGTCCTCCTCGTCGACGATACGGGCCGCTATACTCCAGTGAACTTCGGCCCGGTCGTCCGGCCGGCCTTCGCTTTCCCAGATCCGGTGCGCTCGTTCGCGGATCCGTGCTTCCCGGTCGGTATCATGAGTCATGGGTGCCCTCGCGTCCCGGTGGGTGGCCCCTGTGGCCGGAGAGATCCGGCTCGGGGCATTCCACCAGTTGGAATGGGCTAAACCAATCGCCGGCCGTCGCCTAACGACTGCGACCGACACGCTTCAGCCCGACATGGTGAAAACACCCCGTCGCCATGATCCGTTCCATAGGTTGACGTCAATGTGTCCGGCGGGCTTCCTCGCCACTCCCCTCGTGGGAGAAGGCTTGCCGGCCGGACTTGCGGCCTGGGCTTGTTGCATCCTCCGGCCGGGTGCCGCCGTGGGAGGCCTGGCCGCCCTTGCGACCTGCTTCGGCGGCCAGCGAATGGTCGCGGGAGAAGGACCGCTTGTCGCCCGGCACGCTCTGGCCGCCCTTGCGACCGGCGGCGGCTGCGAGCTCCCGGTTCTGGGAGAACGACCGCTTCTCGTTGGGAACGCTTTGCCCGCCCTTGCGGCCAGCCTCGGCCGCCAGTTCCCGGTTCTGGGAGAACGACCGCTTGTTGTCGGGAACGCTTTCGCCGCCCTTTTTAGCGATTTCGCGCTGCTTGTTATCGTCCATAGCCGCGAACCCGCGGTTGGACTTGGTGCGGTCACCAGCCATCTGGGCCTCCAATGATCGTTGCCATCAAGCCTGCGCTTGCAAGCTCCAGGGCACAACGAGAGGCCAATCCATTTGTTCCCAATATTGCTGATGGCTCGACGCCGGAAGTCTGTTTCGCGGAAGGATAGGTGGGCAGACCGACGCACAAGACTTCATTCCTATCCGCCTTCTACTTATATTTCTTCTTGCTGCGAAATCCTGGACTCCTTGAAGCTTCCGGCGAACAAGGCCGCAGCCGCCCCATCGGAGCCGTAGATACTGCGCATAGCCCCGACAATCGGAGAGTCGGCAACGCGGTTTCGGTGGTGGTCGGGCAGCCGACCCGCGGCGGCGGCGGAACAAAGTTCGCGAAGGCGGGGTTCGTCGGCAAGGGCGCCCGGTCGGGCGCGCCGACCATTTCATGCCTGCGGAGACAACCCTATGAAGACCTTGAACGACCTGTTCCTGCATATGCTCAAGGACGTCTACCACGCCGAGAAGCAGATTCTCCGCGCCTTGCCGAAGATGGCCAAGACCGTCACCGCGCCCGAGCTGCGCAAGGCGCTAGAACTCCACCGTGAAGAGACGCTCCGGCAGGTCGAGCGGCTCGAGCAGGTGTTCGAGCTCCTCGACAAGCGGGCGCGCGGTGAGCCGTGCGAAGCCATGCAGGGCCTCATCGAGGAGGCCAAGAGCGTGATGGAGGAAGCCGAGGCGCCCGAGGTGATCGACGCCGGCGTTCTCGCCGCGTCGCAGGCCGTGGAGCACTACGAGATCTCGCGCTACGGCACGCTGATCGCCTGGGCGACCCAGCTCGGCCTCAAGGATGCGGTGCCGCTCCTCACCGAGACCCTTGAGGAGGAGAAGAAGACGGACCGCCTGCTCACCGACATCGCGGAGAAGCAGATCAACCGCAAGGCGGCCTGACCCGCTTCGCGTCACGAACGGCACGCCGCGACCCTGGAGGTCGCGGCGTCTTCCTTTCAACGGCACGTTTCGCCGGTTGATCGACCGACCGTCGGTCGGCAGAACCCGTCAACGGCCGGAGCTGCCGCCCTTGGGGCCACCGCGTGTCCGCCCTCCGGTCTGACGCGCTGCCTTCGCCGGCGCAGCCTTGGCGCGATCCTTTCCGGCAGGCTTCGGCGCGTCCTCCACGGTCAGCGACTGCGTCCCGGCCGCGTCGGGAAGGTTGTCGAAGCTCGGACCGCCCTTGCCTTCCCCCTCGTCGGCCAGATCCGGGAACTCACCCTGGTTTTCGAAGGCGATTGCCGGTTCCACGACGTCGCGCGTGCTCTCCTCCACGGGGATCAGGGTCGTTTCAAAGGCATCCTGGATGGCGATGATCTCGCGCGCCTCTTCCCAATGGGCGTCGGCACGGCCTTCCGGCTTGCCCTCGGCGACCCACAGCTCGTAGGCCTTCTCCCGGATCCGGCGCTCGTCATCGTCGATCATGTGCATGCTCCCTGGGGTTCGGTCGGAAGACAACACGGCCGCTCGTTGCAAGGTTCCCGCGCGGAAAAAGCAAGCAGCGGCGGGGCGCACGGGCTCCGCTGCGGGTGGCGCCGTTCACGCCAGGCGTGACAACGTGCCCTTGCGCGCTCCGTTCGGTCCGCGTCGTGGAACAAACGGCTCCGCTTCAGGTTCGGACGGCGTACCCACACGCGGCGCACTCTGCCAAGCCGGAGCCGGACATGACGCTCTCCACCATCCTCATCATCATTCTGATCCTTCTCCTGATCGGTGCAATCCCCTCCTGGCCCTACAGCCGCGGCTGGGGCTACGGACCGGGCGGCATCCTGGGCGTCATTCTCCTGATCGTGATCATCCTGGCCCTGATGGGCCGGCTCTGACCCCAGGAACGCTCGACAGCACCACACGCAAGAAGCCCGGCGGGTCGCTCTGCCGGGCTTTTTTCATGCGGGAAGCAAAGGAGAGGGGTCAGGCGAGGCTGCTCGGCGAGGCGCCGGTGTCGCCGCCGCCTGCCGTGGATAGCCCGTCGCGCACGGCGCGCAGCAGGCGCTTGACCTCGGCGTCGGCGATCCGCTCGGTGGCGAAGGCGGCATCCGGCTCCACGCCGGGATCCTCCTGGTGATCTTCGGTGCCGAGGTGATCGGCGAGGTCGTCCAGAAGGCCGGGGCCCCGCGCCTTCACGGCGATAGCGACCAGCGCCTCCAGGATCCTGCGGTGAGCGGCAAGGACGCCCTCGACCTCGGCGGGCGTCAGCTCACCGCTCGACCTGGCGGTCCTCGTCGTCGGCGTCGGATTGCTCACGGAAGGTCTCCAGGTCGCGGCGGATGATCTTGGGCTGCTGATCGCCGGTGGTCTCGAAGGTCTCGGGCGTCGACATGCCGCCGTAGTAGCCGCGCACCGGAACCTCCTCGGTCTCGGTGCGGGACGGTCCCCCCTCCCCTTCGACGGCGGCGCGCTCGGCCGGGGGAGCCTCGATCACCTCCTTCGGCAGGATGGTGTAGCGGGGCGGGCGAGGCCCATTAGGCTCGCCGTAGACGCGGTCGTCGCCGTCCTCGGCCAAATGCTCCGGCCGGCCGATCTCGTCGGCGGGGCCGGAGGTGGGTGTGTTCTGGTCGGAGGCGCCGCTGCGCCCACCCGGGTCGCTCGTGGTCATGTCCGGAACCTTTCTTCGATCGGCGATCGCCGCGGGCCGGGGCGCGGCCGGCACAATCCGCCGGCTCCAGCAGGAAAACGGCGAGGGAAGTCAGACCGCCCCCCGCGATCCAGGCGTCGCGCCGGCCGCCGATCCAAACCGGCACGCGTCCCCCGTTGTTCCGTGGGCACCGTCAGCGCGTGTCGCGGCCGGAGGACCCGTCCTGGCGCTGGTCGGGATCGGTCGGGCCGTCTACCGCCGGGTTGCTGTAGCTCTCGCCCTCGGTGGTATAGCCCTTGGGGCTGGTCTCGGAGCGCCGGTCAGCCTCGCGGGAGGAGCGGTGGTCGGCCGCCTTCTCCGGCGAGAGCCCGTCCACATCCGCGGGGTTGCGGTGCATGCGGTGCTTCTCGGCCGCGGGATCGTCGGTACGCTGGGAATTGTCGGTGCGGTCGTCGCCCATGACGGCTGATCCTTCGCTCAAGCTTTCTGGTCCCCGTCAACGGGCTACGGCGGACCTTCGTTCCGCGCGCCCTTGTCCAGGCGCGGCTCGTCGACCACGACGCGGGCGTTCGGATGGCTCGCCACGAACTCCAGGTCCGCGGCCAGCTGGCGCGGAAACACCGGCGAGATCTCGATCGTAACGATCTCGTGGAACTCGTTCACCGCCAGGATGCACAGGCAGCGCTCCTCAGGCCGGTACTCCATCTCCTCGATCCTGATGCGCAGGTGCGCCATCCATCACCTCATGTTCGCCCGTTGGTCGCGTGAATGCCCCCGCCTCCCCGAGTCCGGGCGCCGGTCCGTTGTTCCCATTCCGCGTCAGCGCAGGAACCGAAGGGGAGTCCGTCCGGTTAGTCCCCCATTGCAACCGAACGAGGAGCCACATCCCATGGCGAACCAGGATACGAATATTCGTGACGTCTTCATGGTGGGTCTCAGAAACGCCCACGCCCTTGAGAACGAGGCGCTGTCGATCATGAACCGCCAGATCGAGCGGATGACCGACTACCCCGACCTTCTCGCCCGCCTGCGCCAGCACGTCGGCGAGACCAACCGGCAGATCCAGCGGATCGAGCAGATTCTCGGCTCGCATGACGAGAGCCACTCGTCGCTGAAGGACACGGCTCTTTCGATCGCCGGCAACATCGCGGCGATGATGCACGCGCCGGCCGAAGACGAGATCCTGAAGAACACCTTCGCCGACCTCGCCTTCGAGGCCTACGAGATCGCGGCCTACAAGTCGCTGATCGCGATGGCGCGCGCCTGCGGCGAGACGCAGGCCATCCCGCTCCTGGAGGAGAGCCTCAAGGAGGAGGAGGCGATGGCCGCCTTCCTCGACCAGAACGTCGACAAGGTGACGGTCCAGTACCTGTCGCAGCGCCGCGCCTGACACGCGGACATGTCAGCGTCGCGGGGCCGAAGGTTCCGCGGCGCTTCCTATCCTTCGTTCACATTTCACTGCGGCGGTCTGCGGCAGGCGGAACGATCCAGTGAACGAGACGTTACTCCTGCGTCCGACGACCGCTCCTCTCCCTTGCGACAGGCCTCGCCTATCCCGAGCGCCGAGACGACGCGTCGTTTCCTCTATCCGCGGATGGTGCCGACATGACAGAAACGTCGTGGGACGCGAAAGCTGAGATCGCAGCCCTCATTCCCGCACTTCGCGCGTTCGCCCGCACCCTGGTCCGGAACCCGTTCGATGCGGACGACCTGGTCCAGGAAACCCTGATGAAGGGCATCGCGAACGTGCACCGGTTCCAGCCCGGGACGTCGCTGAAATCCTGGCTGTTCACGATCTTGCGGAACACCTTCTACACCAACATCAAGATCTCCAACCGCGAGCATCCGGGTGCCGCCGGCTGCGTCTCGGAGGAGTGCATGCTGCTGCCCAGCCAGGAATGGTCGGTGCGCGGCGTCGAACTGCGGGCCGCGCTGGAACGGCTGCCGGAGGACCAGCGCGAGGTGCTGGTGATGATCGGCGTGCTCGGCATCTCCTACGAAGAGGCCGCGGTGATCTGCGGCTGCGCGGTCGGCACTATCAAGAGCCGGCTCAACCGCGCCCGCAACCGGATGCTGACCTACCTGGAAGCGCAGGATCCGAACGAGCTGCTGGAGGACAACGAGCCTGCCCGCGGGCTCGCCGCCTGAGGCAGCTGGACCTGATCACCTCGAAACAGACGCTGCGGCCGGGGTTTCCCCGGCCGCATCCGCTTGCCCGAGGGTTGCCTTACGAATTGCCCGGCCGGGTCTTGCGCGGCCTGTTCGGGGTCCGGACCGGCGCGTCGACGGCCGCCTCGTCGGCTTCGAGGTAGCTGACGTTGTCGAGCCCGACGTTCTCTTCGGTCTCCTGGTCCACCATCCGGCGGGCTTCCGCCCAGTGGCGCTCCTGGCTCCCCTCAGGTTGACCTTCCTCGATCCAGAGGCGATAGGCGCGCTCCCGGATCCGCTGTTCGATATCCGACATCCCTTGGTCTCCAGCAGTGTCGAGGCGGAGCCTAACGATGGACGGAGAGGATGGTTCCAGGTCAGCGGGGATGCGGAGGGGGGCGGATCTCGTCGCCGTCCTGCTCCTCGGGCGAGGCCGAGAAGCGGGCTTCCAGCTCCGCGGAAAGTCGGGCGAGTTCCGGCGGCACGGGTTCGTCGATCAAGGGGCGGAACAGACGGCGCAGGCCAGCCCCGAGCTCGGCCTGGCGGGTGTCCAGCCGGTGCACGTTGTCGGTTCCCTCGCGGTCATCTTCAGCCGTCATCATGGCAGCGCCGTGCCCGTCGTTTTGACATCCATGACCCATACGCCGCCGGTTGCGAAGCGGATTTCGTGCCTCGAGGTCACCGCCGGGCCTGCGGTGTGGCGCAGATCACACGAGCGGAACCGCCGGATGCCGGCTTTGTTCGCCTGCCACCAAAGGAAAAGCTCCGGCGGGTGACCGCCGGAGCCTCTTTTTTCCTAGGACTGTCGTGCGAGACGACGTTCGCCGTTACTGCGAGGTCCCGGTCGTCGAGCCCGCGCCGGTGGTGGCGTCAGGCGTCGTGGCGTCCGGCGTGGTCGCACCGGTCGGCGGCGTCACGCCTTCGCTGGAACCACTCGACATGGTGCTCTCGGCATCTTCCGTCGTCCGGAAGGCCGGCGCGCCGTTCAGTTCTTCCTTGGTGGTCTCGAGGCTGACGATCAGGTCGTCGCTCTCGCCGTCCTCGGTGTTCACGGTCAGGCGCTCGAAGGGAATGGCGACGTTCTTCTCGCCGATGCCGAGGAAGCCGCCGACGCCGACGACGATCGCCTCGCCCTGGCCATCCTGGGTGAACAGCACGTCATTGACCTCGCCGATGTCCTCGTCGGTCGACGAACGGACCTTGGCGCCGATCAGGTCGCTGGCCAGCCACTGGCCGGACTGCTGCATGTCGACGAAGGGCTGTCCGCTCATGCCGGAAGAGGTCGCGGCGGTGTCCGTGGAGGTCGACGCCGGCGGGGTCTGAGCGGTGTCGGCCGGCATGTCGGTGGATGCCGGAGGAGTCTGGGCCGTGTCGGACGGCATGTCGGTGGACGCCGGCGGGGTCTGGGCGGTATCGGCCGGCATGTCGGTGCTCGGGGTCGGCGTCGTGGTCGTCGCCGAGGGCGCCGTGCCGGTGCCGCTATTCATGTCAGTGCCGGTGGCGGCGCCGTCGGTCGCGGCGGGCGGCTGAACCTGCTGGCCAGTCGTCGTGGAGTTCTGATCCTGTGCGAAAGCGCTGCCCGCGGCCAGGAACGCCACGGTGGCCAAGATGGATACGGATGTCTTGTTCATGGTCATCTCCTGATTGTTTCTGAGCGCGTCGGGCGCTGCATATGAAACTCACGGAGCGACACGGTTGTTCCATTGCCCCGACACAAACCTCACAATCGAATTTGATGTTTTTGAGTAGTGATCAGCTGCAATTCAGGCTTCGCCGACATTCACAGGCGCGGAGGTTGCAGCTTCAAAGAAGAGCGCCTGCGAAATGACCGCGCGCAGAGTCGCGTCATCGAAGGGCTTACCTACGACATAGGTCGGCTCGAGCCCTGATCCGGTCAGTAGTCGATCGCTATGCCCGGTCACAAAGACGACAGGTACGGAGAATGCTTCAAGAATCTCCTCGACGGCATTGATTCCTGCCATGTCGTCGTCGAGTTGGATGTCGGACAGGATGAGCCCCGGGCGCAGGATCTTGGCCTGGGCGACGGCGGTCTCCCTGCGCGAGGCGACGCCAACCACGATGTGGCCCATGTCCTCCACGACGCGCTTCACGTCGGCGGCGATCAGCCATTCGTCCTCGATGATGAGCACCCGCGTTTCGAGCTGGTGGTCGATCGCCCGTTCGGCCGCCTCGATCAGCGCACGGATGTCGTCGCGACGGCGATCGGTGATCCAGGCGATCTCGCTTTCGTTGAAGCCCTCCATGAAGGAGAGCAGGAAGACCAGACGGTTGAGCGGCCCGAGCGCCTGGAGCCTGCGGTCGACCCCGAAACCGGGATCCCCTGCCGAGGCGATGGTGTCGTGGATATCGAGGCTCCGCCAAGTGGAGAAGAACGCCCGGAACAGCGCCGCCCGCGCGTCGGGACTGCCTTCCAGCGATGCGCGCCCCTCGATCAGGGCCTTCAGCGTTTCGCTGACAAACGCGTCACCGAGATGGCGCGAACCGGAAAGGGCCCGCGCGAACCGGCGCAGATAGGGTACGTGGCTGGCGATGCGGCCCATGGTTGCGGTCTTCGGTCCCTTCCTCGCCCGACCTGTGGCGGGCGGGGACGGCGGTCGAAACAGCCGCCCCCTGATGAACGCAAACGGTCAAGGCCGCGTTCCGAGGATGGCGAACAGGAAGGCCAAGGCAACGGCCGCGATGCCAAGCACCAGCACCCAGCGCATCCTTCCGGCTAGGGCGCCTCCACGCGCCTCGGTGGGATTCTTAACCGGCGAACCATCGGGATCGGTATGCGGGATCGGTTGCGTCGGGCGCACGCGATTTGGGTCGTCCGTCATTGGGGCTCCTCTTCCTTCAAGGCGGTGGCGGGGGTTGACGCCGCGGACTTGGGCGCCGGCATCTCGGCTTCGTAGATCCGCAACGAGCGACCGCCGAGCACGGCCGTGGCGCCGCCGCGAACCGGCGTGTCGTCGCAGGCGTCGGCGGTGTCGACCAGGCAGATCCAGCCCTGGTCGCCACCCGGCACGGTGAACTCGACCCCGTCCGCGGCGCCGTTGAGCATCACCAGCATGGCCGGTTCGTGCGGACGCGACGGGGCGAGGCGCACCGACAGGCATTTGACGTGCGGCTGGCTCCACTCGTCCTGCTTCATGCGAGTGCCGGTGGAGGAGTACCAGGTGACATCCGGCACGCCTCGGCTGCCGCGGTCGCCGGTCAGGAACTCCGCCCGCGCGATCGCCGAACGGCGGCGGCGCAGGTCGGCGAGGGTGCGGATGAACGACACCAGCTTGGGGTCCGACTTGGACCAGTCGATCCAGCCAATCTCGTTGTCCTGGCAGTAGGCGTTGTTGTTGCCGCCCTGGCTGTTGCCGATCTCGTCGCCGGCCAGCAGCATCGGGACGCCCTGGCTGAGGAAGAGTGTCGCGAGCAGGTTGCGCTTCTGGCGGTCGCGCAGCGCGTTGATCTCGGGATCGTCGGTTTCGCCCTCCACGCCGCAGTTCCAGCTGCGGTTGTCGGAGTGGCCGTCGTTGTTGCCCTCGCCGTTCGCCTCGTTGTGCTTGTCCTGGTAGCTGACGAGGTCGTGCAGCGTGTAGCCGTCATGGGCGGTGACGAAGTTGACGCTCGACCACGGCCGCTTGTGGCCTTCGCCGAAGAGGTCCTGCGAGGCGGCGAAGCGGGTCGCGAAGGCGCCGAGGGTGCCCTCGGTGCCAGCCCAGAAGTCGCGGACCACGTCACGGAAGTCGCCGTTCCACTCGGAGAAGCCGGCGGGGAAGTTGCCGAGCTGGTAGCCGCCCGGCCCGACGTCCCAGGGCTCGGCGATCAGCTTGACGGTGGAGAGCACCGGGTCCTGCAGGATCGCCTGGAAGAAGGGATGGCGCGGGTCGAAGCCGTCGGGACGGCGGCCGAGGGTCAGCGCCAGGTCGAAGCGGAAGCCGTCGACGTGATAGGTCTCGACCCAGTAGCGCAGGCTGTCGAGCACCATCTGGAGGACGCGGGGGTGGTTGGTGTCGATCGCGTTGCCGGTGCCGGTCAGGTCGTCGTAGTGGCGACGGTCGCCCGGCATCAGGCGGTAGTAGGAGACGTTGTCGATGCCCTTCCAGGACAGCGTCGGTCCGAGGTGGTTGCCCTCGCAGGTGTGGTTGTAGACCACGTCGAGGATCACCTCGATGCCAGCGTCGTGCAGCCGGTCGACCGCCTCGCGGATCTCCATGCGGTCGCCGGAGGAGAGGTAGCGCGCTTCCGGGGCGAAGAAGGAGAGCGTGTTGTAGCCCCAGTAGTTGGTGAGACCGCGCTCCAGGAGGTGGCGGTCCTGCGCGAAGGCGTGCACCGGCATCAGCTCCACCACCGTCGCGCCGATGCGCTTCAGGTGCTCCACGATCGCCTCGGAGCCGAGGGCGGCGAAGGTGCCGCGCACCGGTTCCGGCACGCCGGGGTGCGTCATGGTGAGGCCGCGCACGTGGGCCTCGTAGATGACCGACTTCGGCCAGGAGACGCCCGGCGAATTGCGCCGGGTGGGGATCGTTTCCACCACCCGGGCCTTGGGGATGAAGGCGGCGCTGTCGCGCTCGTCCATGACCAGGTCGGCCTCCTCGCCGGCGCCGATCGTGTAGCCGTAGAGAGCGTCGTCCCAGGTCAGCTCGCCGACCAGTTCCTTGGCGTAGGGGTCGATCAGCAGCTTGTTGGGATTGAAGCGGTGGCCGTTCTGCGGGTCCCAGGGGCCGGTCACGCGGTAGCCGTAGACGGCGCCGGCGAAGACGTCGGGGACGTAGCCGTGCCAGACGCCGTTGGTGCACTCCTCCAGCTCGATGCGGCCGACCTCGTGTACGCCGCGGTCGTCGTAGAGGCAGAGCGTGACGCGCTCGGCGTGGTCGGAGAAGAGGGCGAAGTTGGTGCCGTTCTGGTCGGGCGTCGCGCCCAGCGGGTAAGGCAGCCCGGAGCGGGCCGCGCGCGTCGACGGCCGCGAGGGGGAACGCGTTCCGGCCTCGGGCCGAGTTTGCGAAGCGACGTCCGACATGAGGTCTCCTAGGGATGGCCGAGATCACGCCGGGCGGCGCGGAACGCCCCATCAAGGGAACGACACCTTCAGCTTCTCGGGCAGCTTCTCGGGCTTTGCGTAACGCGGGCAGTGCAGCAAACGTTCCGCACGTCGGTGGGGTGGAACCGGTCGGCGACGCGGGTGCTTGATCGGGAATAGAACCCAGGCGCCAGCCGTTCGCCGAGAGGACATGACCCGCGATCCGACCACGTTCCATGATCCCGCTCGGGTCTCGCCCAGCCGCCCGCGACGGGGTCGTGCGCCGGTGGACGGGGTGGCCTTGGCGCGCACGGCGATCATCGGGCTGTTCGTCATCGCGCTCACCGCGGCGGTCTATGTCGCCGCGCCGCTGGTGGTGCCGGTGACGCTCGCCCTGGTGTTCGGGATGGTGCTCGGCCCGGTCTGCGACCGGATGATCCGCCGCGGCCTGCCGCCCTTCGCGGCCGCGGCGCTGATCGTCGTCGCGGGGATCGCAGCGGTGCACGGGCTGGTGGCCGCCTTCGCCTATCCGACGCTGGAATGGCTGGACCGGGCGCCGGAGATCTGGGACGCCATGCGCGAGAAGCTGGCGCCGGTGCGGCTGATGGTGGAGCAGCTCAACACCCTCTCCGACACGGTCGAGCAGGCGGCCGGGATGAGCGGCGGCGGGCTGCAGGTCGACATGCGCAAGGGGATGCTCGCCAGCGCGGTGACCATGCTGCCGGAGCTCGCGGCGCAGCTGGTGCTCTTCATCGGGACGCTGTTCTTCTTCCTGGCGACCCGGCGCGAACTGCGGCGGGCGCTGCTCGGGCTCTGCATCCATCGCCGGGCGCGGCTGACCGCCGCCCACATCATCTCCGACGCGGAGAGCGCCCTCTCCCGCTACTTCGGCACGATCACCGCCATCAACGTGGTGCTCGGCCTCGCCACGGCCGCCCTCGCCTATGCCTACGGGTTGCCGGCGCCGGCCCTCTGGGGCGTGCTCGGCGCGGTGCTCAACTACGCGCCCTATGTCGGGCCCGCGCTCGTCACGGCGATCCTGTTCGGGGTCGGCATCGTATCCACCGACACGCTCACGCAGGCGATGCTGCCGCCGCTGACCTTCGTCGCGCTGCAGACCGTGGAGGGGCAGTTCATCACGCCGGCCGTGCTCGGACGGCAGCTGACTCTGAACCCGCTCGTCATCTTCATCGCGATCGCCTTCTGGCTCTGGCTGTGGGGTCCGGTGGGGGCCTTCGTGGCGGTGCCGCTGGTGCTGATCGGGTCGGTGGCGGTGGACCGACTGGCCGGGCGCAACTCGTTCGAAACGCCGGCCGGACCGGCGCTGCCGCAGCGCTTCCGGCGAGGGAACCAAGCGCAACCTTCGGCGGTTGTGCATCCAGGAACTCTGCCGTTGGTTTCCCGGGCTTCCGAACGCACAATCAGAACACAAGAGGAGGCGCTGCCCCATGCGAGCAGCCAATATCCTGATCGTTGAAGACGACGCCATCTTCGCGCTCGATCTGCAGGACATCGTCTGGGAAGCCGGCGGCACGCCGATCGGTCCGGCGCGCTGCATGCAAGGCGCGCTGGAGCTATGCCACCGCTATCCCATCGACCTCGCCATCATCGACGTCAACCTTCAGGATGGGCCGAGCGGCCTTGCGCTCGCCCGCATGCTGGGCGAACAGCACGGGATCCGCACCGTCATCGTCTCCGGCAACGTGCCGGCGGCGGAAGTGGTGGGTGACACCGAGCACGTCTTCGTGCAAAAGCCGGTACCGTCCGAAGTGCTGGCCCGGCTTGTGAAGCCGGTCGTCGACAGCCTCTCCCGGCAGGTCGCCTGACGTATATCTTCGTCCGGACCTCTCGTCCCTCTCCATCCGATCCCGGCCCGAAGCCGGGATCCTTCTTGTCGGCAGGGCCCCCGTGAAGCTCTTCAACTGCGACGGCTGCGGCCAGCTCATCTATTTCGAGAACACCACTTGCCTGTCCTGCGGGCGGGGGCTCGGCTATTCGCCGTCGCGGCGGGATATGCTGGCAGTCGACCCGGACGGCGGCGGATTGGTCACGACCGCCGGCCGGTACCCGGTGAAGTTCTGCGAGAACGCCACGTTCGGAGCCTGCAACTGGCTGGTGGCGGATGACGACCCCAACCCCTATTGCCGCGCCTGCCGGCACAACCGCACCGTCCCGGATCTCTCCGATCCGCGCAACGTGCAGCTCTGGCGCAAGCTGGAGAACGCCAAGCATCGGCTGATCGACGAGCTGCTCGCGTTGCGCCTGCCCTTGAAGACCAAGGCGGAGAGCGAGGAGGAGGGTCTGGCATTCGACCTGCTCGACGCCGAGGCGCGCGATCCCAACGATCCCCCGATCATGACCGGGCACGCCGACGGCGTGATCACGCTCACCCTGCACGAAGCCGACGACGCGGTGCGCGAGAAGATCCGCGCCGATCTCGGCGAGCCCTATCGCTCACTGCTCGGTCACATGCGACACGAGGTCGGCCACTTCTATTTCGACCGGCTGGTCGCCTCCAATCCGACGGCGCTGCAGACCTTTCACGTGCTGTTCGGCGACGAGACGCGCGACTATGGCGAGGCGCTCAACCGCCACTACGCCTCAGGACCGCCGCCGGACTGGCAGGAGCGGCACGTCTCGGCCTACGCCACCGCCCACCCTTGGGAGGACTTCGCCGAAACCTTCGCCCACTACCTCCATATCGTCGACACGCTGGAGACGGCGCACGCCTTCGGCCTCAGCGTCCGGCCGCGCGTCGGCGGACCGGAGGTGGCGGCCCGGATCGAGGATGATCCGAAGCGCGCGCAGACCATCGAGGCGCTGATCGCGATGTGGCTGCCGCTGACCTACGCGGTCAACAGCCTCAACCGCAGCATGGGCCAGCCGGATCTCTACCCCTTCGTGCTCGGGCCGGAGGTGATCAACAAGCTCGGCTTCATCCACGGCCTCGTGCTCGCCTGGCGGTGAGCGCGGGCGTCAGGCCGCGAAGCGCATCACGATGCTGGTGCCGCGGCCGGCGGGATCGTGCTCCAGGGTGGAGCCCAAGGTGTCGAGCATGGCGCGAACCACCCGCATGCCGAGGCCGCTGCCCTTCGGCCCGTCTCCGGCCCGCCCCATCCCGACGCCGTCGTCGGCCACCGCGAGTTCAAGGCCTCCGGCCGCTTCCTTCAGGGCGACGCGGATCTCCCCCGTCGCGCCGGGATAGGCGTATTTGTAGGCGTTGGTGACCAGTTCGGCGACGATCATGCCGATCGAGATGGCGCGGTCGGTGTCCATGTGCACCGGGTCGACGTCGAAGCGCAGGCGGTGGGCCCGCCCGGATGCGGACATGGCCGCGTCCAGCTCGTTGGCGAGGCCGCGCATGTAGGCGTCCATGTCGACGGAGGAGATATCCTCGGAGGTGTAGAGGCGGCGGTGGATCTGAGCGATGGCGGCGATGCGCCCCTGCGTCTCGGTCAGCGCGGACCGTGCCGCCGGGTCGCTGACGCCGCGCTGCTGCATGGCGACCAGCGAGGCGACCAGTTGCAGGCTGTTGGCGACCCGGTGGTTGACTTCGCGCAGCAGCAGTTCGGCCCGCTCCCGGGCGGTCCTCATCTCGGCCTCGGCAGCCTCCTTCAGCTGGCGCAGGCGGGACGCCTCCAGCGCCTGCTCCACGGAGGTGCGCAGGAGGTCCATGAAGACACCGCCGACATCCTTGATCACGTAGTCCGAGGCCCCCGCCTTCAGCGCGGCGACCGCGATGCGTCCCTCGTTGGCGCCGGTCACGTAGATCACCGGCGGTGGGGCCTGGAAGGAGGCGCGGATCTCCGCCAACACGTCCAGGCCTTCGCGGTCGGGCATGAAATGATCCAGCGCCACGGCATCGAAAGGGGTCGTCCTCAGCTGGCGCACGCCCTCGTCGCCGCTCGTCACCGCCGTCACCTGCCAGCCGTACCGCCCGAGATTGCGTTCTATCAGCCGGCCGAGACCGGGATCGTCGTCGATGTAGAGAAGGCGGATCGGGTCGGTGGCTGCCGTCACGGGGCCTCCGGAATCTGCATAACCGACAGGAACAGGCCGAGCTGGCGGATCGCCTGAGCGAAGGTGTCGTAGACCACCGGCTTGGTGATGTAGACGTTGCAGCCGAGATCGTAGCAGCGCTGGATCTCCCGCTGATCGTCGGTGGTGGTCAGCACGACCACGGGGGCCCGCTTCCAGTGTGCATCCGCCTTGATGCGGGCCAGGATGTCGGTGCCGCTCATGTCGGGCAGGTTGAGGTCGAGAAGCACCAGGATCGGACCCTCGTCCGCGCGCTGCGGGCCGAACAGGTGGTCCACCGCGTCCGTCCCGCTGGAGAAGTGACGGATCTCGTTGCAGACACCGGCACGGCGGATGTTCTTTTCGATCAGGCGCGCATGTCCCTCGTCATCCTCGATCATCACGATCGTGACCGGCAGCTGATTCTTCATGAATGAACGGACTCGCGGTAGCTCTTGGGCAGATCGATCGTGAAGGTGGAGCCCTCTGCGGGAACCGAGGCCACCTTCACGTGGCCTCCGAGCTTGCGGACCAGCGCTCTCACATGCGCAAGCCCAATTCCTTCACCCGGCCGGTCCTGAACGCCCGAGCGGCGGAAAAGTTCAAAAATGCGTTCGAAATCCTTCGGGTCGATGCCCCGACCATTGTCGCGCACCGTGAAGGCGACGCGACCGTCGAGTTCCTCCCCCGTAATGGAGACCTTCCCCGGTCGATCATCCCGGAGGTACTTGACTGCATTCTCCAGAAGATTGGCGAAGACCTGCTCCAGCGCGAAGCGGTCGGAAACGATGTCCGGAACGTCGGCGACCTCCAGCACCGCTCCACGTTCAGCCAACTGGTGCGCCAGGCTGCCGGCGAAGCCCTGAAGGAAGGGGCGCATCTCGATCGGCTCGGCGGTCAGCACGCGATGCTCGGCCCGCGAAAGGGTGAGGATCGCGTTGATCAGCCGGTCCATCTTTTCGGTCGAGGACCGAATGAAACCGATCGCTTCATCGAAATCGGTCTCCACCAGCCGGTCCATGCCGGGCGTCGCCAAGGCCGGCGCTTCCTGCTTCACCCGTCTGTAGAACGCCGCCACCTCGTCGCGGGCTGCTTCCAGCTCGCTGGTGAAGCCCATGATATTGACCAGGGGCGAGCGGAGGTCGTGGCTGACGATGTAGGCGAAGCGCTTGATCTCCTCGTTGGCGTCGCGCAGTTCGGCGGTCCGGGCGGCGACGCTCGCCTCAAGCGTCCGGTTGCTCTCCTCCAGCGCCATGCGGGCGCGGACGAGTTCGATGGTGCGGCTCTCCACGCGCTGTTCCAGCGTCTCGTTCAGGCGCTTCAGCGCGGTCTCGGCCGCCTTCAGGTCGGTGATGTCGGTGTGGATCCCGATCCACTCGCCAACCCGCCCGCCCGGCAGTCGTATCGGCGTCCCACGCACCAGCATGGAAAGGTAGACGCCGTCGTGCCGGCGGAGGCGATGCTCGACCTGATAGAGCGTGTGGTCCTTCAGGGCGCGGGTCCAGGCCTGAGCGGTCTTCGAGCGGTCGTCGGGGTGGACGGCGGTCAGCCAGCCCCAACCCACGCACTCCTCCTCGGCCTGCCCGGTGTAGGCCATCCAGCGCACCTGGCCCGGCATCAGACCGCCGGCTACATCGGCCGACCAGACGACCGAAGCGGTCGCGTCCACGAGCGATGAGAACCGCGTCTCGCTGACGTCGAGATCATCCTTCATCCGCTTGAGGTCGTCGATATCGGTGCAGGTGCCGTACCAACGCTCGATCCGGCCCGCGTCGTCGCGGACGGCCAGGGCCCGCCCGAGGACCCAGCGGTAGTCGCCGCTGCGGTGGCGCAGGCGGTACTCGATCTCGTAGGGCTCGCCGGTTGCAAGCGACTGACGCCACTTCTGCCATGCCTCGGCCTGGTCGGCGGGATGGAAGATCCCGTTCCAGCCCTCCCCGTCGGTGGAGCCCGGCGGCACGCCGGTGAACTCGTACCAACGCCGGTTGAAATAGTCGTGGTGTCCGTCCGGCCGGGTCGACCAGACCATCTGCGGCATGGTGTCGAGGGCCAGGAAAAGCCGGTGGTCGCGGGTGCGGGTCAGGGCTCCCGCCGCATCGGATCTGGCCAAATGCAGTTCTCACTCGTTGTCGTGCAAGGACCGCAGCAGCCCCCGAGGCTTGCTGCGGGAAGACACTGCGCCGACGCCGGAGCTGCGCCCCATCCTTGCGGCCCTTGCCGCTGCCGCCGGGGTGACTGCCCCTTCGACAATGGTCGTTCACGAGAACGCGGAACCTGCTTTCCGGTTTCAGGTCACGCTTTCCCATTGTGGCGGAACGGGGCGATTTTTGCCCGGACGCGGTTGGAACAAACCGCGGCGCCCATCGGTTCAACGGGCTGCGAAACGGCCGCCCTGCCCAGGGCCGGCCGGATCGCGTCCGGGGAGCGGGGCCGCACCTCCATCTCCGGGATACGCCTTCTCTCCCTTGCCGATCCCCTTCAGGCGCGGCCGGCGATCGGCCGGTCCGCCAGGAGAAAACGCCGCCCACCGGAGTCGCTCCCCCATGCAAACGCTTTTCGGGCCGTCGGTTCGCGACGACGGCGTCCTCTTCCGCCTCCATGCTCCCGATGCCGGAGCTGTGGAGGTGGTCGTCGGCGGCGCGGCGCAGGCGATGGACCGCGACCCGTCCGGCTTCTGGTCGGTCCTGTCGCCGGAAACCGGCCCGGGCGCGACCTACCTGTTCCGGGTCGACGGACGCGAGGTGCCGGACCCAGCCTCCCGGCAGCAGGCGGACGGCGTCACCGGGCCGTCCGTAGTCGTCGATCCCGGCCTGTTCGGCCGCAACCGGCGGCTCGGCCGGCGCTGGACCGACATGGTGATCGCCGAGGTCCATGTGGGCACGGCAACGGAGGCGGGGACGTTCCGCGGCCTGATCGAGCGCCTGGACCATTTCACCGACGCCGGCTACACGGCGGTCGAACTGCTGCCGATCAACGGTTTCCCCGGCCGCTGGAACTGGGGCTACGACGGCGTCCTCCTGTTTGCCCCGGCCAACGCCTACGGCACGCCGGAAGACCTCGCCGCGCTGATCGCGGCCGCCCACGAACGCGGCCTCTCCATCTTCCTCGACGTGGTCTACAACCACTTCGGCCCGGAGGGGAACTTCATCCCGTCCTACGACAAGTCCTTCTTCGACCCTTCGGTGAAGACCCCGTGGGGGGCGGCGATCGACTTCACCCGAGACACGGTGCGGCGCTTCTTCGTGGAGAATGCGCTGATGTGGGTCGACGGCTACGGCTTCGACGGACTGCGCTTCGACGCTGTGCACGCCTACCTCGGCGACGGTCGCGCGTCCTTCCTGAAGGAGCTCTCGTCGTCGCAGAAGGGGCTTCATCCGCAGCCGCACTTGATCCTGGAGAACGACGACAACCTCGCCGATCTCCTGGAGCGGGACGCCGACGGAGGCCCGCTGCTCTTCGATGCGCAGTGGAATGACGACTACCACCACCCCCTCCACGTCCTCGCCACCGGCGAGAACGAGGGCTACTACCGTCCCTATGCCCGGGATCCGGCCGCCGATCTGGCGCGGGTGCTGTCGGAGGGCTTCGCCTACCAGGGCGAGCCTTCGGAGAACCGCGGGGGAGAGCCGCGGGGACAACCGTCCGCCCATCTTCCGCCGGCCGCCTTCATCGCCTTCGCCCAGAACCACGACCAGATCGGCAATCGGGCCCTCGGCGAGCGGCTTGCCGAGATCGCGCCAATCGAGGCGGTGGCGCTGTTGCGCTTCCTCACGCTCCTGTCGCCACAGATACCGATGCTCTTCATGGGCGAGGAGTTCGGAACAAAGAAGCGGTTTCCCTTCTTCTGCGATTTCGAGGGTGAACTCGCCGATGCCGTCCGCAAGGGCCGGCGGGAGGAGTTCGCCGGCTTCTCAGGCTTTGCTGGCGAAGAGATTCCGGACCCTCTCAGCCAGACCACATTCCAGGAGGCCAAGCTGGACTGGAGCGAACTGACCGATCCCGACGCGCAAGAAGCGCTGGAGGCTACACGCCGCTACGTAGCGGCCCGAAACCGCTACGTAGCCCCGAAAACCGCTACACGGTTCCTGCGGGCGGACCGGTCGATCGACCGCGGCGTCATTCGCGTCCGTTGGCAGTTCGACGGCGGGTCGCTGACGCTCCTGGCCAACCCTCATCCCTCGGATTCCCACATCGCGGTCCGGGCCGATGATCGCATCCCGCTCCATGGCGAGCCTGTCGCGACCACCGGCACGGTGCAGCGGACCGACACCGGTGCCGGGCTCGGACCCTGGTCGGCCGCGCTTTGGGTGGACGCATGACGAGACCCCGGCTCACGTCGACCTATCGCGTTCAGTTCTTTAGCGAATTCACCTTCGCTCAGGCTCGTGCGCTGGTGCCCTACCTGCGCGCTCTGGGCGTCAGCCACCTCTACGCCTCGCCCATCTTCCAGGCTCAGGCCGGCTCCCAGCATGGCTACGACGTGGTCGACCATGACGCGATCAACCCGGAGCTCGGGGGAGAGGAAGGCCTGCGGGCGCTTTCGGCCGCGCTGAAGCAGGCGGGGCTCGGGATGATCGCCGACATCGTCCCCAACCACGCCGGCGTGGGCGGCACGGGCAATGCCCGATGGCAGGATGTGCTTGAATTCGGTAGGAAATCCCGAAACGCCCGGTTCTTCGACATCGACTGGAACGCCGGTCCGCTGGTGCTGCCCATCCTCGACGGAACGGTGACCGAGGTGGCCGCGGCGGGCCGTTTCGGAATCGATTGGGACCGCCGGGTCGGCCGCCTCGTGCTGACTTTCGAAGATCATCGGCTGCCGCTGCGACCGGAAACCGTCGGCCGCCTGATCAGCCAGGCGGCGGAGCGGCTGAACCGCCCGGACCTGCGGGAAACCGGGGCTTCCTGGGCCGAACTGGAGACCATGCGGACCGCCACGTCCGGCCGCCGGGCTCGGCGCGATGGGCTGGTCGCGGCGCTGTCGGACCCGGAGGTCGCAGCCGCCGTCGTCGGGCCGCTCACACCGGAGCAGGCGCCCGCGCTGGTCGCCGAACAGCACTACAGGCTGATGCACTGGCGCGAGGGCGCGCAGCAGATCAACTACAGAAGGTTCTTCGACATCAACGAGTTGGCGGGGCTTCGAGTGGAGGAGCCGACGGTGTTCGAAGCGGTCCACCGGCTGCCGCTCGCGCTGGTTCGGGAAGGCATCCTGGACGGGCTCAGGGTCGACCACATCGACGGGCTCGCCGATCCCGCCGGCTACTGCGCGCGGCTGCGGGCGGCGGTCGGACCGGACGTCACCATCCACGTGGAGAAGATCCTCGGCCTTGGAGAGCCGCTGCCCGACTGGGACGTGCAGGGTACCACCGGATACGAGACGCTCAACGAGATCAACGGCTTGTTCGTGGAGCCGACAGGCTATGCCCGGCTTGCGGAAGCGGCGACCGCGAACGGGGTGGCCGGTGACATCCATGCTCGGGTGAGGGAGGCCAAGCAGGAGATCCTGGAGCGCTCGTTCGGCTCGGAGGTCGAGGTGCTGTCCAGGCTTGGGGCCGATCTCTGCCGACGGCGGGGCCATCCGGTCCGCCTGAGGACGATGCGGGAGATCCTCACCGGGCTGATCGGGGCGCTGCCGGTCTACCGGACCTATGTCACAGAAACGGCCGGCGCGCGGGACGTGGAGATCATCCGCGCCGCCGCCGACATCGCCCGCCCGGAGCTGCGGCGCGGCGGAAAACGGGCGATGAATACGTTGGTCGAACTCATCCTGGACGGTGCGCAGGATCCGGAATCCGCGTCTTTCATCCGCCGTTTCCAGCAGCTTTCCGGCCCGGCGATGGCGAAAGGCTACGAGGATACGGAGCTCTACCGGAACGTCCCGCTCGCTTCGGTCAACGAGGTCGGAAGCCATCTCGACCGGCCTTTCGTGACCATCCAAGCCTTTCACGCGGTGATGTCGGAAACAGCGCGGCGGGGCCTGACGTCCCTGACGCCCCTTTCCACCCACGACACCAAGCGCGGATCAGACACCCGCGCCCGGCTCAACGTCCTGTCGGAGATGGCGTCGGACTGGATCGACCTCGTCGAGGGCTGGCGGCGGCGACACGGATCGCTCAGGGTACCTCTCTTCGAAGGCGGCGAAGCTCCCGACCGGGTGGACGAGGCGCTTGTCTACCAGACGATCGCCGGGGTCTGGCCGGTGGAGGCGTCACGAATCGAGGCTTACCTCACCAAGGCGCTGCGGGAAGCCAAGCGCCACACGACATGGATCGACCAGAACTCTCCCTATGAGGAAGCGACCCTGGCCTTCGCACGGGCGCTCATCGAAGGCGACGAGGGCATGGCGTTCAGGGCCGAACTCGACGGTCTCATGGCCAGGCTCGACCCGGCCGGCCGGACCAACAGCCTTGCCCAGACGGTGCTGCAGCTGACGGTGCCGGGCGTTCCCGACATCTATCGCGGGTCGGAGTTCTTCGAATGGGTGCTGGTCGACCCCGACAACCGGCGGCCGGTGGACTGGGACGCCCGGGTGGCCGCGCTTCGCGGCCCGGACCCGTCGATCGAGGACGACAAGGTCGGCACCTCCAAGCAACGTTTGATCGCCGGGCTGCTCCATCTCAGGCAGTCCTACCCGGACGTCTTCCTTAAGGGCGACTACCAGGCGCTGCATGTGGTCGGGGCGGACGACGTGATCGCCTTCGCAAGGCACTACGACGGGCAGTCGCTGGTCGTGGCCGTGCCGATCCGGGCTCTCTCGCCGCGAACAGGGACGATCGTGGTGGATGTCGGGGCGCTGCCTCCCGCTAAATGGCGCGCCTCGGTGGGTGCGACGGACCTCAGGGCCGAGGGCCGGCTGCTTCGGATCGGTCGAGCCGGACTTCCCACGGTAATCCTCTCGTCGACAACCTGAACGACGGCCCGCAAACAGGCATTCGCATGTCCGCGACCGAATCCACCATGGCCGTGTTTGCGCAGGACGACCTCCTGCAGGTCTTGTGGCGGCTGCTTGCGGCCCTGTTCGCGGGCGCGGTCCTCGGTTTCGATCGTGAGATGAAGGGCCATGCCGCCGGGTTGCGGACGCACATGATGGTGGCGCTCGCGGCGGCGGCCACCTCGAGCCTGTCCCTTGAGCTCTACGAGGAACTGCACAGCTTCAACCCGAACGGCAATGCCGACCCGATGCGCATCATCGAGGGCGTGATCGCCGCGGTCGGCTTCCTCGGCGGCGGCATGATCATCGTTGCCGGCGGAAAGGTGCAGGGGCTGACCACCGCGGCGAACCTCTGGGCGTGCGGGATCATCGGCCTGGCGTTCGGCTCGGGCCTGTTCCGGATCGGCTTCATGACGCTCGGGCTGGCGTTTCTCGTTCTGGTGGTGATCGGAGCGCTTGAGCGACACCTGATCAACAAGGACCGGCACCCCCGCAAGACACCGGACGAAGGCTGAAGCGCCACCGTCCGGCACCGAGCAGGCGACGGTCAGCGCAAGGCGGCGAGGGTGGCGTGGTCGGGCCAGCCGTCCGCCGGCAGGCCGAGCTGGATCTGCGCAGCCCGGGTGGCTTCCCGGGTCTTGAACCCGGCCTTGCCATCGATCGGACCTGGATCCAGGCCGCGGGCGGCGAGCGCCTGCTGCAGGGCCTTGACCTCGGCGGCGGAGAGCGCATCCACCGTGCCGTTGCCCTTGCCGACCGGGCCGGCGCCGGCGAGCCGCGTGGCGAAGTAGGCGGCCGTCGTCGCGTAGACCAGCGACTCGTTCCACTGCAGATAGACGTCGAAGTTATGGTAGGCGAGAAAAGCGGGGCCGAAGCGCCCCATCGGCAGGAACAGTGCGGCCGGTCCACCTTCCAGGCTTCCGCCGTCGGCGGCTCGAACGCCCATCGACGCCCATTCGGAAGGGTCCTTCTTGATCAGGAGATCTGCCTGGTCCCAAGGCAGCTCGTTGGGGATGCGGACTTCACGCAGCCAGGGCTGGCCGCGCTGCCAGCCGAGCTGGGCGAGAAAGTTGGCCGTCGAGCCGAGGACGTCCGCCTTCGAGCGGATCAGGTTGGCGCGGCCGTCACCGTCGTAGTCGATGCCGTATCGCAGGTAGTTGGATGCCAGGAACTGGGTCTGCCCAAGTTCGCCCGCCCATGCCCCGCGCATTTCGGCTGGCGACAGGTCGCCCTTCTGGATGATCTTCAAGGCGTCGATCAGTTCGGGGCGGAACTTGTGGGGCCGGCGACAATCGTAGGCGAGCGTGGCCAGCGAGCGCAGCGTGCTCATGTCACCAAGGTTCGCACCGAAGTCGGTCTCCAGGCCCCATACGGCGACGATGACCGGCGCCGGAACGCCGAAATCCGCCTCGATCTGACGGAAAAGGCCGGCGTTCTTCTTGATCTGCGCGGCGCCCTGCTGAAGGCGGTAGGAGGCGACCATGCGGCCGGCGAACTCCAGGAAGGTCTGCGAGAAGACGCCCTGCCCGCGATCCTTCTTGATCACCGCCTTGTCGTAGGAAAGCCCGTCGAGACCGGCGGAAACGATGTCCGGGGAAATCCCGGCCGCCAGCGCCTCCTGCTTCATATCCTCCAGCCAAGGACCGAAATCGGAGCCGTTGCCGCAGGCGGCGGTGGCCGGCGCGGCGAGCGCGATTAGGGCCGTGGAGAAGACCACGCTCCGCAGAGCTTGCTTCAGGCTGGACAATGTCATGCGTCGAATCCCGTTGAAGTCCTCGAATCGGCGGACCATAGCCCGACCGCCGCGCCTTGTGCCAGACCGGGACAGCCGCTCATTCGGGCAGGGGGATGAACTCGTCGTCATCGGGGACGGCCGGAAAGGCGCCGGCCTTCCAGGCCGCCTTGGCTTCCTCGATCCGGTCCTTGTCCGACGACACGAAGTTCCACCAGAGATGGCGCGGCCCGTCCATCGGGTCGCCGCCGACGACCAGGATGCGGGCGGGCTCCACAGCGGTGACGGTAATCTCGTCGCCCGGCCGGAAGACCAGAAGCTGGCCGGGCCCGAAGGGGTCGCCAGCGATCTCGATCAGGCCGGAAAGCGTGAAGATGGCCCGCTCCTCATGCGAAGCGGGGATGGGGAGCCGGGCGCCCGCCTCCAGGATGGCGTCGGCGTAGATCGTCTCCCATGCGGTCTCGACAGGCGACGTGCTGCCCCAGAGCGAGCCGGCGATGACGCGGACCTTCTTGCCCTCGGCTTCGATGACCGGCAGCGCGGCGCGCGGCACATGGGCGAAGTCCGGCGCGGTATCCTCCAGCGCCTTCGGCAGGGCCACCCAGGACTGGATGCCGAAGAGAGGGCCGCCCGTCGCTCGCACTTCGGCGCGGGTCCGCTCGGAGTGGGTGATCCCCCGGCCGGCCGTCATCCAGTTCACGTCTCCCGGAACGATAGGCTGGACCGAGCCGAGGCTGTCGCGATGGAGGATCTCGCCTTGATAGAGGTAGGTGACCGTCGCAAGGCCGATGTGGGGGTGCGGGCGCACATCGATGCCCTGGCCGGTGATCAGTTCCGCAGGGCCCATCTGATCAAGGAAGACGAAGGGGCCGACCATCCGGCGGCCCGCCGACGGCAGCGCACGCCGGACCTCGAAGCCGCCGATGTCACGCACGCGTGGAATGATGACGGTTTCGATCGCCGGATTCGGCATCTCGGGAGGGACGTTCTGATCCGGCATCGGTGGTGCACCCGTGAAGATTGGTTCCGATCTCGGTTGCTGCGGGATGCTCGCTGTTTACTTGGGCAGATAACGCCGGTGACCGCGATTTATACTGACACAATCCCCAAGTTTCCGCTTTTTCCGCGCCCGAAGAAGCATCAGCGAATTAAATATTCTGCAGCATGTCAAGGATATGAATGATTGCCGATGACGGTTTCGTATGAGGAGGATTCGCGCCCGCCATGTCCAAGACCATCGCCAGGCTGGTAGCCGATCGCAAAACGTCGACGAAGATCGTCGTCTCTCTCGCGGCCATCCTCGCGTTGACAGGCTGCGTAGGCGCGACGGGATACGTCTTCATCGACCTGTTGCAGCAACGGATGGACCGGACTGCGTCGACCACGGACAGCATGACAGGCCTGCAAGGGCTGGTGTCAACCGTGGAGGGGTTCGCCGACGGGCACAGCGAGACCAAGCTCGCGCCCATCGAGGCCGACATCGACCGGCAGATAGTCGAACTGGAGACCCTCGCCGCGGCCGCTTCGCCCGAAGCAGCGCCGGTGGCCGGCGCAGCACGCGAAGCGCTGGGTGTTCTCAAGTCCGACCTCGCGCAGACCGACGCGGACAAGACGGCCCTGATGGACGCGGAGGCCAAGCTGCAGCAAACGGCTTCCTCGTTGGAGACGACCAGCCTTGCCGTCGCTGACGTTGCCATCAAGCTTTCGCGCGACGCCGCGCGCAGGGAGCAAACGGCCAAGGATCTCCTCAAGACCGGCAATCGCCTCGCGGCTGCGGCCGGCGAGACGGAGGCGACGGCGCGCGCCCTGGCAGGACGCTTCGGCAGCGGAGCGGATGGCGCGGCAGACAAGGCAGCGCTCGACACCGGTCTTGCGACCATGACGAAGGCGATGCGGAAGGCGAAAACCGCTGCCGCGGGTGGCGCGGTGGATCAGTTGAAGGTCGTTGAAGGGCTGATTGCGGACGTCAAGGCTCTGGCGGAACCCGCTGCCGCGGGAGATGCCGTTGCACGCCGGTCGCTGGCGGCCACCGCCATCCAGCTTGCCGGCCGGGCAGCCGTGCTGCGCAACACGGCCGTGGACGCTTTCGCAGGAGGCATCGACGCGCTGGCCAAGGTAGAAACGGAGACGGTGGCCACCCGTGGCATCGGGGAAGGTGCTTCCAAACTCAATGCGAGCGCCCGCAAGCTGATGCTCGACACCGTCGTGTTCGTCGGCGCGCCGGGCCCGGAGACGCTCGGCAGCCTCAAGGCGCAGGTCGAGCAGGTCAAAAGATTGCTTGAGGTGATCGCCCAGGACGGTGCCGCGGTGGCCGAGATCACGACCAGCCTGGAAAAGGCGAAGGCGCTGCCGGATGCGGTCGTCACGGGCGCCGACACGGTGCTGCAGTTGCAGGGAAAACTCGACGTGTCCGGCACGGCGATGCGCGCGAGCCTGATGAAGGCTGCCCAGTCGCTCACCGAGTTGGTGGCGCTGGAACGCTCCGCGGCGGCCGGGGACAGGCAGGCGGCGGTCCAATGGATCGTCGGCACCATTGTGGTGGCGGCGCTGGCGAGCATCCTGATCGGATCCGTGCTGATGATCGTGATCCAGCGGCCGATCCGCTCGTTGACAGCCGGCATGATGCGGCTGGCGGACGGCGACACCGGGCTGGTGCTCGCCGGCGCGGAACGCAAGGACGAGATCGGCGCGATGACGCGGGCCGTGCTGGTGTTCCGCGACAATGCGATCGAGCGGCAGCGGCTGGAGGCGCAGGCGCAAGCCGAGCGGGACGAGCGGGAGGCCCGCCAGGGCCGGGTGGAGACCCTGGTGCGCGGCTTCGAGACGACAGTCGGCCGGCTGTTGTCGCAGGTGTCGTCGAGCGGAGAGACGCTGCAGTCGACGGCGGATCGGCTGAACGGGATCGCCGGGACGACGGCGGCGAAGGCAGAATCGGCGGCTTCCGCTTCGAACCAGGCTTCCGCCAACGTTCAGACCGTGGCGAGCGCCGCGGAAGAACTCTCCGCCTCGATCGGCGCGATCTCCGGTCAAGTTCAGCGCACGAAGTCGGTGGTGGCGGAAGCGCGTGTGAAGGCGCAGGGCACGAACGGCCAAATCGCCAGCCTCACGGAGTCGGCGACACGGATCGGCGACGTGGTGAAGCTGATCTCCTCGATCGCGGAGCAGACCAACCTCCTCGCGCTCAATGCCACGATCGAAGCGGCGCGGGCCGGCGAAGCGGGACGCGGGTTCTCCGTGGTCGCCGGCGAGGTGAAGAACCTCGCCACCCAGACCGCGAAAGCGACCGAGGACATCGCCAAACAGATCGCCGCGATCCAGGAGTCCACGGCCGACGCGGTCGGGGCGATCCAGGGCATCGTGGAGACCATGGAGGACGTTGACCGGCACACCCAGGAGATCGCGGCCGCGGTGGAGCAGCAGGGATCGGCCACGCAGGAGATCACCGGCAGCGTCACCGATGCGGCGCACGGCACGGCCTTGGTGGTCGGCGACATGAGCGACCTCAACGTCGCCGTCGCGGAGACCTCGCAGACGGCGAGCGCGGTGCTCTCGGCGTCCGGCGCGATGCGGGCCACCGCCGAGGACCTGCGGATCGAGGTGGATCAGTTCCTACGTGGCGTCGCCGCCGCCTGACCCGGGCTTCGACGACCTGTCACGGCAAAGTCAGAGCCAAAGCGCCCGTCGCCGGAACAAACCGGCGGCGGGCGTGTTCATTCCGGTGTCCGTTTCCATGCGCAAAGAGGGAAGAATTCGCCATGGCCAACACCGGTTCAACTGCGCGCACACCTGAATCCAACGAACAGATGCAGGCCGACAATGCCCGGCTGCAGAGCGAGATCGCCGAGCTGAAGGCCGAGCTGGCCCGGCTTTCGTCCACGATCGGGACGATCGCCAACCGCCGCTACGAGGATCTGCGCGACCGTGCATCCGGCTATGCCGAGGACTTCGCCCGCCAGGGTGCGGCCCTGCGCGACCAGGCCTACGAGCGGGCCGGCGTGATGGAGCAGGAGGTCGAGCGCTCGATCCGCGAGCGGCCGCTGGCCGCCGTGGCGATCGCCGCGGGCGTCGGGTACCTGGTGGGCCTCATCTCGCGGTCGCGGTGACCTCGATGCTGGGCCCGATCCTCTCGGCCCTTGCGCTCGCCGAGGTGAAGCGGTCGGCGGACCGCGCCATCCGATCCCTGGTGATCGGGCTGGCGCTCGCCGTCGCGGCAGGCGTCGCCTTCGCCTTCCTGGTCGCAGCCGGCCTGATCGCCATCGCGCAGGAACTCGGCCCGGTCTGGGCCTGCCTGATCGCGGCGCTGATCTTCGGCCTGGCGGCACTGGTGCTCTACGTCGTGCGCATCAACGTTCGCCGGCAACGGCCCGCGCGGTCGGCGATGCTGGGCGCGCTCGGCGGGACGGCGGCAGGCGCCGCATCGGCGCCGGACGGGCCTCCGCGCCGGCGGTCATGGCGGCCTTCGCCGCGCCGGTTCCTACTTCCGGCAGCGGCTGCGGCCTTCGTGGCAGCGCTGTTCGCCGCCCGGCGCTGACGGTTCAGACAAGATCCTGGAGGTCGCCCTCGGCTGGTCCGGCGGCGACCTTCTTCTGTCGTTCGAAGATGAAGATGCCCGCGCCGACGATGATGACGGCGCCGAGCAGCATGGAGAGCTTCGGCACATCCCCGAAGACGAGCCAGCCGAACAGGATCGCCCAGACCAGAAGCGTATACTGGAACGGAGCCACCACCGCGGCAGGGGCCAGCTTCAGCGAGCGGTTGATCAGGATGTGCGCCAGCATGGCGATGATGCCGAGACCGGCGAGCAGCGCGGCATCGAAGGGCGTCGGCGTCACCCAATCGAAGGGGGCGAGCACGATGCCGGCGACCAGAGCGCCGAAGGTTTGCCAGAACACCAGCGTGGTGTCGGGCGTGGCCCGCAGTATGCGGCTCTGGATGATCATCATGGCGAAGAACAGACTGCCGATGATCGAGATGAGCGCGGCGAAGGAGAGCGACTCGCTGGAGGGCTCCAGGGCGACCACCACGCCGACGAAGCCGATCACGATCGCCGTCCAGCGCCGCCAGCCGACGCGTTCGCCAAGGAAGAACGGCGAGAGAGCCGCGACCCAGATCGGCGCGGCGAGGTAGAAGGTCATCACGTCGGCGATCGGCAGGTACATGACCGCGACGTAGAAGATGATCACCTCGAAGGTGGAGAAGATCACCCGGAGAACCTGGACCCAGGGCTTCTCCACCACCACGAGGCTGCGGACGCCCTGACGCGCGACCATCGGGGCCATCACCACCAGGGCTGCGGCGGAGCGGATCAGAAGGACCTGCCCGACCGAGTAGGTCGCGACCAGCCATTTGCCGAGCACGTCATTGGCCGAAAACATGAAATCGCCGAGCAGCATCAGCGCGATGCCAAGCCCGATCGCATTCTTGTGGCGATCGAGGGCGCCCGCCATGTTGCTCGCCGACACGCTTCAGAGCCTTTCAAACCGATCCGCAGAGCACCGGGCTAGCACAGCCCTAGGGTCGGAAGCGAGACGGCAAAAAGGGAATCGCGCGATCGAGGGCGACGGTGGCCAGCCCGGCACGCGCGAGACTGTCCTGCACGGCCTCGCGGTCGCTGCGGGCAAGGTCGTTCCAGCGGGCGAGATTGGCGGGCGCGGCGGCGGCGGCCACACGAAAGATCTCTGGCGTGGTGACCACAGCCGCGATCCGGGCGGCCAGGGCAGTCGCGGAGGCGGTTTCGACGTAGGCGGCTGTGCCGACGAAGGCCTCGCGAAAGAGCGGGCGGTCGGGCATGACAGCGGGTAGCCCGGCGTAAGCAGCTTCGAGAGGAACGTCGGCGAGGCGAAAGCCGTCCGCGGCCGACAGGAGCACGTGCGCGGACATCAGGATCTCGCGAACCCGGTCGGCGGGGATGAAGCCGTGGAAGAAGACACCCGGGCGGGTCAGGATCTCGTCCGCAACCTCGATCCCGACCTGGCGGCCGATCACGTGCAGACACGCTTCATGGCCGTGCCCCTTGCGGAGATGGGCAACGGCGTCGGCGGCCCGGCGCAGGCCCTCATCATCGCCTGCAGAGGTGAACAACGCGACGTCGATGCGGCCGCGCGGGGCCACGTGGCGGGTCGAAGCCGCCCGTTCCAGGAAGGGGATCGCTGCATAGACGTCCGCAATCTGGGGCCGGCAAACCGCGACATCGGTGGCCGGAGACGCCAGACTGCGAAGAAACGCCGCCGCCGTTTCGCTGGAGGCAAGCACCAGCGGTAGCCTGCGGAGGGCGTGGGCCAGCGCGGGGCGGCGCCACAGGCGGTCGATCCGGGAGCGAGGCGGGCCGGCGAGAAGGGACCAATCGTCGATGAAGGGGATCAGCCGGTCGCCCCCGAAAGCGACCTGGAACGGTGACGGCGCGCCGTTCGCAAAGACAGGAGCGGCGGCGCGTTCCTCGACCATCGTCGCGGCGGCGGCGGCAAGCCGCCTGACACGATCCGCCCAGGCAGAGGGCAGCAGGCCCGGCATTCCACCTGCGCGCTCGTCGCCAGTTCCCAACATCACAAACGCCTCCAGCAGGCGGATACGCGCCGGCAAACCTGCCGACCGCACCCGGTCTCGGCCGCCGCGACTCGGGGACGTCCCTGCGGCGGTTCCGACGATCCGGCGTTAACTATGCTGGGGGCCACTTAAGGAGGCATGAATCGCGGGGGGCGGCGGACCGCCCTCAGGCGCGCGTGCGGGTGCGGTCAACCGCATCGGACCAGCCGGCGATCTTCGACGCCCGAGTCTCCGGGTCCATGGTCGGCACGAAACGGCGGTCGAGACGCCAGCTTTCCGAGAAGCCGTCGCGGTCGGGCCAGATGCCCGCCTGCCGGCCGGCAAGCCAGGCCGCGCCGAGCGCGGTCGTCTCCAGCACCACCGGCCGGTCGACCGGAGCGTCGAGCAGATCTGCCAGGCGCTGCATGGTCCAGTCGCTGGCGACCATGCCGCCATCGACGCGCAGCACCGTGTCACCGCCTCCGGTCCAATCGCGGCGCATGGCTTCCAGGAGATCGCGGGTCTGGTAGCACACCGCCTCCAAAGCGGCGCGCGCGAGTTCCGCGGGGCCGGTGGCGCGTGTCAGGCCGAAGATCGCGCCGCGTGCATCGGCATCCCACCAGGGGGCGCCGAGGCCGGTGAAGGCCGGGACGAGATAGACGTTCTGGTTAGGATCGGCGCTCTCGGCAAGCGGGCCTGACTGGTCGGCCCGCTCCAGGATCTTCAAGCCATCGCGCAGCCACTGGACGGCGGCGCCGGCGACGAAGATGGAGCCCTCCAGCGCATAGGTCGTTTCGCCGTCGAGGCGGTAGGCGATGGTGGTCAGCAGCCGGTTGGTGGAGGGGACGAAGTCCGATCCGGTGTTGAGCAGCGCAAAGCAGCCGGTGCCGTAGGTGGACTTCAGCATGCCCGGCCGGAAACAGGCCTGCCCTACGGTGGCGGCCTGCTGATCGCCGGCGATGCCCAAGACCGGAATGGCGGCGCCGAGGATCGCATCGTCCGTGACGCCGAAATCGGCCGCGGAGTCCATGACCTCCGGCAGCATCGACCGGGGCACGCGCAGGAGCGCGAGCAGGTCGTCGTCCCACGTGTTGCGGACGATGTCATAGAGGAGCGTGCGGGATGCATTGGTTGCGTCGGTGGCGTGGACCCTGCCGCCGGTCAAGCGCCAGAGCAGGAAGCTGTCAACCGTGCCGAAGGCGAGCTCGCCGCGCTCGGCGCGGGCGCGGGCGCCCGGGACATGATCCAGGATCCAGGCGACCTTGGTGCCGGAGAAATAGGGGTCGAGGATGAGGCCGGTACGAGCGGAGACCATCGGCTCCACGCCGTCGGATTTCAGGCGTGCGCACTGCTCGGCGGTGCGGCGGTCCTGCCAGACGATGGCATTGTGGATCGGCTTGCCGGTCGCCCTTTCCCAGACGACGGTGGTCTCGCGCTGGTTGGTGATGCCGATGCCGGCGATGTCGCCGGCGGAGAGACCAGCGTTCGCGAGAGCGAACCGCATGGTCTCGACCGTGGTGCGCCAGAGGTCCTCGGGATCGTGCTCGACCCAGCCGGAGCGCGGAAAATGCTGCGGAAACTCCTGCTGGCCGACGCCGCGGACGCGATAGCCGTCGTCGAAGACGATGGACCGGGACGAAGTGGTGCCCTGGTCGATTGCGAGAATGAAGCCACTCACGTGATGTCCTCCCGGGTCGCGGCGGTCCGGCGCGGTTCCTCCTTGCGCCGGCCAGCGATCATCTTTGTGGAGCCACTGTCCTTCCGCTGAAACCGAAAGTCAACGAAAGAGAAACGAAAGCCGCAGCCTGTCAGCTACCGGTCTATGCGAGTCGACAACACGATCGACGAGGTTGTCCGCTCGACGCCGTCGAGGGCGCCGATCCGGTCGATCAGCCCGTCGAGCTCGCGGATGGAGGGCGCCGCGACCACCGCGATCAGGTCGAAGGGGCCGGAGACCGAGTGAAGCTGCCGGACTTCCGGAATTCGGCGCAGGGCGGCCTCGACGGCCGGCGCTGCCTTCGGATGCAAGGCGATCGTGATATGCGCACGGACGAGCCCAGTCTCCATCGCTTCGGCCACCCGGACGGTGTAGCCGGTGATGACTTTGGCAGCCTCGAGCCGCCCCAGCCGGTGAGCCACCGTCGTACGAGAGAGATCGAGCCGCCTTGCAAGATCCACCACGGACAGGCGGGCATTCTCCCGGAGGAGGGCGAGCAGGGTTCTGTCGAGGTCATCGATGTGCATGTTGATCAGATGAATAGCGCAATCTGACGAATATGGCACGCAATTTCGTCTGTTCTCGGCTTGCAATCTGACATGGTAGGGCAGCATCCTTGACCTTCAGCCACGTTGAGGAGGAAACAAGATGCGCGATGTCGTTGTCATTGGAGCCGGCAAGATCGGGTCCACCATCGCCGGGATGCTGGTTGGCAGCGGCGACTACCGGGTTTCCGTGGTCGACCGTTCGCAGGCGCAGCTCGATCGCATGGATGCGCCGGGCGACGTGGCCCGGGTGGCGCTCGACATCGAGGACAGTTCGGGGCTGACCCGGCTGATCTCGGGCAAGTTCGCGGTGCTTTCCGCGGCGCCCTACAACCTGACGATCCGGGTGGCGGAGGCCGCGAAGGCGGCGGGCGCCAACTATCTCGACCTCACCGAAGACGTGGCGACGACGCGCCGCGTGAAACAACTCGCCGAGAATTCCAAGACCGCGTTCATACCGCAGTGCGGGCTGGCGCCGGGGTTCATTTCGATCGTCGCCAACGATCTGGTGAACCGCTTCGACACGGTGGACAGCGTGCGCCTGCGGGTCGGCGCGCTGCCGCAGTATCCCTCCAACGCGCTGAACTACAATCTGACCTGGTCGACGGACGGCGTGATCAACGAGTATTGCGAGCCGTGCGAGGCGATCGTCAACGGCGAGATGCGCGAAGTGCAGCCGCTGGAGGAGCGTGAGGAGTTCTCGCTCGACGGCGTGGCCTACGAGGCGTTCAACACCTCCGGCGGGCTCGGCACGCTGTGCGAGACCTGGGCAGGCAAGGTGCGCACCCTCAACTACAAGACCATCCGCTATCCCGGACACGCCGCCATCATGAAGGCGCTGCTCAACGACCTGCGCCTGCGCGACCGGCGCGAGGTGCTGAAGGACATCCTGGAACAGGCGGTGCCGACCACGATGCAGGACGTGGTGATCGTGTTCGTGACGGTGAGCGGCAGCCGCAACGGCCGGTTCGTGCAGGACACCTACGCGCACAAGGTCTACTCGCAGCCGATCAACGGGGTGATGCATTCCGCCATCCAGGTGACCACCGCCGCCGGTATCTGCGGCGTGCTGGACATGCTGGCCGATGGCGCCATCCCGACGCACGGCCTGGTGCGGCAAGAGGAGGTTTCGCTCGCCGGCTTCCTCGCCAACCGGTTCGGCAAGGTCTATGCGATGAACGAGGCGGCAGCGCACGCCGCCTGACGGAACGGGGCCGTCGGCGCTCGGCGTACCGATGGCCCCTCCCCTCGCCCGGCCGGCTGGCCTATAATCCCTCCCCGTTCAACGACAGGGATGGAAACATCTTGGCCAACGACGATCTTCTTGCCGAACTCCTGGACCAGGAGCGGCGCCTCACCTTCCCGCGCTTCGACAACGATACGGCGATCGACCTGGGTCTGGCCGTGGTGGCGGAGGCACGGGCGAAGGCGCTGCCGGTCACCGTCGACGTGACGCGCGCCGGCCAGCAGATCTTCCACATGGCCCTGCCCGGCACCGTGGCGGACAACGACCACTGGGTCGCCCGCAAGGTGGCGCTGGTGATGCGCTTCGGGCATTCGTCCTTCTACATGGGCCGCAAGGCGGCGGCGAAGGGCGTTCCGTTCCACGAGACCTACCTTGTCGATCCCACCGCCTTCGCACCGCATGGCGGGTGTTTCCCGATCATCGTGGAAGGAACCGGCCTCGTCGGCACGGTGACGGTGTCGGGGCTTCCGCAGGAGGAGGACCACAAGCTGGTGGTCGAGGTGCTCGAACGTTTCCTGAAGGAGCGATTCGACCGCTGATGCGCGTCGTCTCGCATCCGCCACGGACGCTGCCTACGTCCGTGTACAACCGACCAGCCTGGGACCGGACTCCATGCGCAACGTGACCCTCGCCGCCACGCAGATGGCCTGCGACTGGGATATCCAGGGCAACATCGCCCGGGCGGAAGCCCTGGTGCGGCAGGCCAAGGGCCGGGGCGCGGACATCGTCCTGATCCAGGAGCTGTTCGAGACGCCCTACTTCTGCCAGGACCAGATCCACGCGTTCTTCTCGATCGCCAAGCCGTTCGAAGGGAATCCCCTGATCGAGCGGTTTTCTGGACTCGCCCGCGAGCTCGGCGTCGTGCTGCCGCTGTCCTATTTCGAGCGGGCCGGTCAGGCCTACTACAATTCGCTCGCCGTGATCGATGCGGACGGCAGCGTGCTCGGCAACTACCGCAAGAGCCACATCCCGGACGGGCCGGGCTACACTGAGAAGTTCTACTTCTCGCCGGGCGACACCGGGTTCCGCACCTTCACGACCCGGTTCGCGGAGATCGGCATCGGGATCTGCTGGGACCAGTGGTTCCCCGAGACGGCACGCAGCCTCGCTCTCCTCGGCGCGGAGGTGCTGTTCTATCCGACCGCGATCGGATCGGAGCCTCAGGACAAGACGCTCGACAGCGCCGCCCACTGGCAAAGGGTGATGCAGGGCCATGCGGGCGCCAATCTGATGCCGCTGGTGGCCAGCAACCGGATCGGAACCGAGGCGGGGCGGAACGGGACGGAGATCACCTTCTACGGCTCGTCCTTCATCGCCGATCCGACCGGGGACAAGGTGGCGGAAATGGACCGGGTGAGCGAGGGCGTGGTGACCGCGACCTTCGATCTCGACGCGGTGGCGCATCAACGGCGGTCCTGGGGCGTATTCCGCGATCGGCGGCCGGAACTCTATGGCGCCATCAATACGCTGGACGGCCGCACTCCGCACCGGGCGACGGTGCGCTGACTCACGGACGGGGCACGACAACGACCATGGCCGACCACCTGACCTCAACGCCGGCCGCCGACGGCTTCGCCATGCCGGCCGAATGGGCGCCGCACGCGGGCTGCTGGATGATCTGGCCGGAGCGACCGGACAACTGGCGACTGGGCGCCAAGCCGGCGCAGGCGGCGTTCACCGCCGTGGCGGAGGCGATCGCGGACTTCGAGCCGGTGACGATGATCGTCTCGGGCCGGCAGTTCGAGAACGCGCGGGCGCGGCTCACGCCGCGCATCCGGGTGGTGGAGGCCTCCACGAACGACGCCTGGTGCCGCGACACGGGGCCGACCTTCGTTCAAGACGAGCGCGGGCGGGTGCGGGCGGTGGACTGGACCTTCAACGCCTGGGGCGGGCTCGAAGGCGGGCTTTATTTCCCCTGGGATGAGGACGACCGCCTCGCGATGAAGATCGCGGAAATCGAGCGGGTGGACCGCTACCGGGCGCCGTTCGTGCTGGAGGGCGGATCGATCCACGTGGACGGCGAAGGGACCGTGCTGACCACGGAGGAGTGTCTCCTCAACCCCAACCGCAACCCCGGACTGACCCGCATCGAGATCGAGGAGCACCTGAAGGCCTACCTCGGTGTCTCGGCCGTCATCTGGCTCGGCCGCGGGATCCACAACGACGAGACGAACGGGCACGTGGACAACATCGCCTGCTTCGCGCGTCCGGGCGTGGTGCTCCTGTCGTGGTGCGACGATCCGGCGGATCCGCAACATGCGATCTCGATCGAGGCATTCGAACGGTTGTCGGCCGCCAGAGACGCGAAAGGACGGGCGCTGGAGATCGTCAAGCTGCCGACACCCGGGCCGCTGACCGTGAGCGCTGAAGAGGCGGACGGCGTCGACGCCGTGCTTGCCCATGGCTCCGCGATCGACGCCGGCATGGAACGGCGCGCGGGTCACCGCATGGCGGGATCCTACGTCAACTTCTACATCGCCAATGGCGGCATCGTGGCGCCGCGGCTCGATCCGCGGACGGATGAAGACGCGCTCACCATCCTTCGCCGGGTGTTCCCGGACAGAAAGGTGGTCGGTGTGGCGACGCGCGAGATCCTGCTCGGCGGCGGCAACATCCACTGCATCACGCAGCAGCAGCCTCTCTGAACGGCCGGTTCAGGCTTAGTTCAGCTTCGCCACGATGGGCCTGCCATCGTGGCGGGCTTGCCTCAATCCAGCTGTTTTCAGCCTCCGTGCGGTCGTGTTGCGGTCGTTCTTATCGGTCAATCTGACGATCGGCAACGGGCGCCGGCCCTTGAGCGGAACCAGAGCCGCCGGGCTGCCGTTCGACAGACAGACCGCAGACGGGAAGGAAGTCGACCCCCATGGCGAAGAAGAAATCACAACTCCTGGCCGGAGTGTTCATCCCGGCGCTGATCCTCGCCGACATCGGCGCAGCCATGGCCGCAGCGCCGGAGCCTATGGTGCTGGCCCAGAGCGAGGAAGAGCTCCTGCTCCTGAGGCAGCAGCAACAGCAGCAGCAACAGCAGGAAGGCGGAGAGCAGGCTCCGGCTGAGGCGCCCCCCGAGGAGGTGCCTCCGCCTGTCGAAGCGCCGGTCGAGGAAGCTCCGCCGCCGGTTGAGGAAGCTCCGCCGCCGGTCGAGGAGGCCCCGCCACCGGTCGAGGAGGCCCCGCCACCGGTCGAGGAGCCCGCGCCCGAGCCCGAGGCGCCACCGCCTGTCGAGGAGCCAGCCCCGGAACCCGCACCTCTCGAGGAACCGGCGCCCACTGCGGAAGAGCCTGCCGTCGAGGAGCCTGCGCCGACTGCCGAACCGCCGGCCGTTGAAGAGCGTGCGCCCGAGGCTGTGCCTGAAGTGATCGAGCCCGCTCCCGAGCCTGAAGCGCCCGCCGCCGAAGAGCCTGCGGCCGAACCGGAAGCACCTGCGGCCGAGGAACCCGCGCCGGCACCCGAAGCGCCTGCGGCAGAGCCGGAAGCGTCCGCAGCCGAAACGGCTCCTTCCACGGAACCGCCTGCAGCCGAGACCCCGGCTCAGCCGGTGACGGAGGCGGACGAGCAGCAGCGCCGTGATGACCTCCGCGAAGAACTGCGGCGGAGACGCGCCCTGGAGCAGAACGGCGAAGCGGCCGAACCCGCGCCTGGAACGGAAGCGCCGGCCGGCGGCGAAACGCCCTCGCCCGAAGAACCCGTTCCGCCCGCCACCGAAGCGCCCGCGGCAGGCGAAAGCGCGCCTCAGGCCACCCCGGAGACAACCACGCCGGAGGCTCCTACGCCTGAGCAGCCGGCGCCCGGCGCGGATGCTCCCGCAGCGGATGCTCCGGCCACTCCGGAAGGCCAGACGGCTCCCGCCACGGAGGCGCCAGCCACGACGGCTCCGGACCAACAGACCCCCGCGGCCCAGCCGCCCGCCGTGGAAGCGCCCGCCCCGGACGGTGCCGCCGGCCAGCAGACCGGAACGGACCTGCGCCAGCAGGAGCTCGACCTCCGGCTTCAGGAACTGGATGCCCGGGAGCGGGAGCAGCTTCGCGAGGAGCGGCTGCGCAACCGGGAAGCCGACCTCGCCGACCGCGAGCGCCAGCTGCGGCTGCTGGAGCAGCGCGACACGGACTTCCGGCTCTCCGACATTCGGCGCGACCGGGAGGAGCGGCGGAACGAGGCCGGCCAGATCGTGATCATCGAGCCGGGCGGCCGCCGCATCATCGAGGAGGATGGCCGGACGGTCATTCGATACAACGAGATCAACCGGCTGCGCTTCGGTTCCGAGGACGTCCGGGAGGAGCGGCTCGACAACGGCTACACCCAGACGATCGTGGTGCGGCCGAACGGGACGCGGGTCATCACCGTTCTCGATGACGACGGTCATGTGGTGCGCCGCGTCCGCCGGACCCGGGATGGCGACGACTTCATCCTGTTCGACAACCGCGAGCTCTATGGCGATCGCCGCGGTCCGCGCGACGAGTTCGAGTACATCGTGCGCGACGTGCCGCCGCCGCGGATCACCATTCCGCAGGACGAGTACATCGTGGATGTCGACGACGCCGATCCCGGTGAGATCTACGAGACGTTCATGGCGCCGCCGGTGCAGGCGCCGCCGCGCCGCTACTCGCTGGACCAGGTGGTGAACACCCCTGCCCTGCTCAACCGCGTCCGCCGGGTGGACCTCAACACGATCACCTTCGACACCGGCTCCTGGACGGTGGCCGAGACGCAGATCGAATCGCTGGAGACGATCGCCGACGCGCTTCTCGACGTGCTCGCGAAGAACCCGAACGAGGTGTTCCTGATCGAGGGGCATACAGATGCGGTGGGATCGGACATCGACAACCTGTCGCTGTCGGATCGTCGTGCGGAGGAGGTCGCGACGCTGCTGACCTCGTTCTACAAGGTGCCTGCGGAGAACCTGACGACCAAGGGCTACGGCGAGCAGGATCTCAAGGTGAAGACCGAGAATGCCGAGCGCGAGAACCGCCGGGTGACGGTGCGGCGGATCACCGATCTCATCGAGACCGGCCAGCGCTGACCTTCCAGTCGGGTAACAAGGGCCGCCGCGGACCACCGCGGCGGCCCCTTTGCATGGCCCGGCTCGCGGCTCGGGTGGACTGTGGACACCACCAATGCGGACGGCCATGATCGCGGGCCTCGAAACGAAGCGCCGGAGCCACGAATCTTGCTGCCGTTCCTGATCGCCGCCGACACGGCGGATGAGTCCGTCCCCATCCACGTCGTGTCGGAGGAGAGCCTCGCAGCAACGGCGGCCGCGCTTCCGGAAGGCTCCCGGGCCTGGGTGGAGGCCAACGGGTTCAAGGCGTCAGCCGGCAGTCACGTCATCGTCCCGGGTGCCGACGGACGGCTGGGGTCGGTGCTGTTCGGCCTGGGAAAGACGAGCAGTAGAGCACGCTCGCCGTTCCTCGTGGGACATCTGGCAACAGCGCTGCCGCCCGCAACCTACCGGCTCGTCACCTTCGAGGGCGATCTGGACCTCTCGGTGCTCGCCTTCGCGCTCGGCAGCTACCGGTTCGAGCGTTATGTGAAGCCGCGCCCGAACATGCCGCGGCTGGTGCTGCCATCTAGCATCGACGCCACCGCCTTGGAGCGCACGGTGCGGGCCGTGTTCGCCACGCGGGACCTCATCAACACGCCCGCGAACGACCTCGGCACGGAGGAACTCGCGGCAGCCGCCAAGAGCCTCGGCGAGCGCCATGGGGCACAGGTCCGCGAAATCATCGGTGAGGACCTCCTGTCGGCGAACTTCCCCCTGGTCTACGCGGTGGGGGCTGCCAGCGACAGGCTTCCGCGTCTGGTGGATTTCACCTGGGGCGACGAGAACCACGAGAAGGTGACCCTGGTGGGCAAGGGTGTGGTGTTCGACACGGGCGGCCTCAACATCAAGCCCGACAATTCCATGCTGCTGATGAAGAAGGACATGGGCGGTGCGGCGAACGTGCTCGGGCTGGCCCAGATGATCATGGAGGCGGGCCTGCGCGTCCGCCTGCGCGTGATCGTGCCGATCGTGGAGAACGCCATCTCCGGTCGCGCTTTCCGGCCGGGCGACGTGTTCCGCAGCCGGAAAGGGCTAACGGTGGAGATCGGCAACACGGATGCGGAGGGGCGGCTGATCCTGGCCGACGCACTGGCGCTCGCGGACGAGGAAGCGCCGGCGCTGCTCGTCGACATGGCGACGCTGACCGGCGCGGCGCGCGTGGCGCTCGGGCCGGATCTGCCGCCGATCTACACCCACGACGATCGGCTGGCCGACGATCTTGCCGTGGCGGCGATGGAGGTCAACGACCCGAGTTGGCGGCTCCCGCTCTGGCCGGCCTACGACTCGATGCTGAGTTCAAAGGTCGCGGACGTGAACCACGTCACGACGGGGGGCATGGCGGGATCGATCACGGCGGCGCTGTTCCTTGGCCGCTTCGTGGAGAAGGCCGCCTCCTGGCTCCATGCCGACATCTTCGGATGGGTGCCCTCGGCCAAGCCGGGACAGCCGGAAGGTGGGGAAGCGCAGGTGATCCGTTCGCTGTTCGCGCTTCTGGAGAAGCGTTACGGCTGAACGAAGAAGGGCGCCCCTTGCCGGGAGCGCCCTTTCCGGTCCTCCGTAATCCGCTCAGTGCAGGATCTGGCTGAGGAAGAGCTTGGTCCGCTCGTGCTGCGGGTTGTTGAAGAAGGCGTTCGGCTCGTTCTGCTCGACGATCTGGCCCTGGTCCATGAAGATGACCCGGTTGGCGACCTGCCGCGCGAAGCCCATTTCGTGGGTGACGCAGATCATGGTCATGCCGCTCTCGGCGAGACCGATCATGACCTCCAGCACTTCCTTGACCATCTCCGGATCGAGGGCGGAGGTGGGCTCGTCGAACAACATCACCTTGGGCCGCATGCAGAGCGAACGGGCGATCGCCACGCGCTGCTGCTGTCCGCCGGAGAGCTGGCCGGGGTACTTGTTGGCCTGCTCCGGGATCTTGACCCGCTCCAGGTAGTGCATGGCGAGCTGATCGGCTTCCTTCTTGGGCATCTTGCGGACCCAGATCGGGGCGAGCGTGCAGTTCTCCAGGATGGTGAGGTGCGGGAACAGGTTGAAGTGCTGGAACACCATTCCGACTTCACGGCGGACCTCGTCAATGCGCTTGAGGTCGTTCGTGAGTTCGATGCCGTCGACGACGATCTTGCCCTTCTGGTGCTCCTCCAGCCGGTTGATGCAGCGGATCATGGTGGACTTGCCCGATCCGGAGGGGCCGCACACCACGATGCGCTCGCCGCGGCGAACCGTGAGGTTGATGTCACGGAGGACGTGGAACTCCCCGTACCACTTGTTCACGCCAACGAGTTCGACGGCAACCTCCTTGCCGACGCTCATCTGGACCCGATCGGCGGACGCGTCCGCGGCGGCGCTGGTGCTGGACATTGTGCTTACCCCTGCGGTTTTCTTTTCGGTCGTTATGCGTATCGGTCAGATCAGTGCCGACTGTGGCCGGTGTCAAGCCGCCGCTCCATGTACTGGGAGTAGCGGGACATTCCGAAGCAGAAGATCCAGAAGACGAGTGCGGCGAAGATGAAGCCGGTTGCCGGGACGTTGGGGGCCGACCAGTTCGCATCGCTGAAGTTCAACTGGATGATGCCGAGTACATCGAAGAGCCCGATGATCAGCACCAGGGACGTGTCCTTGAAGAGGCTGATGAACGAGTTGACGATGCCGGGGATGACGATCTTCAAGGCCTGCGGAAGGATGATCAGGCGCATCGACTGCCAGTAACCGAGCCCCATGGCCGCGGCCGCCTCATACTGACCCTTGGGGATCGCCTGGAGTCCGCCGCGGATCGTTTCGGCCATGTAGGCGGCGGAGAAGAGCGCGACGCCGATGAGGGCGCGCAGCAGCTTGTCGAAGTTCACCCCGCTGGGCAGGAACAGGGGCAGCATCACGGAGGCCATGAACAGCACCGTGATCAGCGGGACGCCGCGCCAGAACTCGATGAACACCACCGAGACCAGCTTGACGATCGGCAGCTTCGACCGCCGTCCGAGCGCGAGGAGAATGCCGAGGGGCAGCGACGCCACGATGCCGGTGACCGCCACCACCAGGGTGACCAGGAGGCCGCCCCAGAGCGCCGTCTCCACCACGGGAAGGCCGAGGCCGCCGTAGAGGAGGAAGTAGGCGGCGACCGGAAAGGCCGTCAGCATCAGCACGGCGTTCTGGCGCTTGAAGGGCACCCGAGGGATGGCCAGCGGCACCAGACCGGCGACGAAGAGCACGGCGACGAGATCGACGCGCCAGCGCTGGTCAAGCGGATAGCGGCCGTAGAGGATCTGGCCGAACTTGGCCTGGATGAAAGCCCAGCAGGCGCCGACCTTTCCGCCCTCCGGGGCGAGGCAGGCCTCGCGGTTCTCACCGGTCCAGACGGCATTGAAGATCAGCCAGTCGAGCATCGGAGGCACGGCCCAGGCGAGCAGCAGGATCGTGAAGATGGTGACGGCGATGTTGGCCGGCGAGGAGAACAGGTGGCGCCGCGACCAGCCGAGCGGCCCGACGATGGAGCCCGGCGGCGGGGCCGGCGGGACAAAGGTGCCGCGGACGTAGATGGCGGAGCGGGGATCAGGGCCGGGAGATGCAACGTCGGTCATCGATCTCTCCTCAGCGTTCGATCAGCGCGACGCGCGAATTGAACCAGTTCATGAAGGCCGCCGTGATCAGGCTGATGATCAGGTAGACCGACATGGTGATGAAGATCACCTCGACGGCGCGGCCGGTGATGTTGAGCGTCGAGCCTGCGAACACGGCGACGAGGTCGGGGTAGCCGACGGCGACGGCCAGCGAGGAGTTCTTGGTCAGGTTGAGGTACTGGCTGGTCAGCGGGGGAATGATCACCCGCATGGCCTGCGGCACGATCACCAGCCGCATGGTGCGGCCCGGCCGCAGACCGAGGGCGTAGGCGGCCTCGGACTGGCCCCAGGAGATGGCCAGGATGCCGGCGCGGACGACTTCGGCGATGAAGGCGGCGGTGTAGATCGTCAGGCCGAGCAGGAGCGCCATGAATTCCGGCTTGAGAACGAGCCCGCCGACGAAGTTGAAGCCCTTCAGCTCCGGATACTCCAGGGTCAGCGGACCACCGGTCGCCGCATAGGCTACCAGGGTGACGACCACGATTACCGCCAGGCCGACGATGCCGGAGGGAAAGATCTGGCCGGTGGCCATCTGCCGTGCGCGCGCCCAGCGGTGGATGCCGTAGGCGGCGACGATGCCGGCCAGCAGGGCCCACAGGACGACGTCGAAGCTTTCGCCGGCAATCGGGCGGGGGATGATCAGGCCGCGGTTGGACAGGTTCGACCCGAGCGGCAGGACCAGCCCCTGGCGCGGGCCGGGGAGGACGGAGAGGACGGCCTTGTACCAGAACAGCAGCTGGAGCAGCAGCGGGATGTTGCGGAAGGTCTCCACATAGACCGCGGCGACCTTGGACAGCAGCCAGTTCGGGGAAAGACGCGCGATGCCGATGATGAATCCGAGAATCGTCGCGAAGACGATGCCGAGTGCTGCGACGATCAGCGTGTTCAGAAGGCCGATCACGAACGCGTCGCCGTGGGTGTCGTCGATGGAGTATTCGATCGGCTTCTGGGCGATGTCGTAGCCGGCGCGCGTCTGCAGGAAGTCGAAGCCGGACGCGATGTTGGCGGCGCGCAAGTTCACGATCGTGTTGTGGACGATCCACCATCCGAACAGGACCAGCGCCAGCACGATGAGGATCTGAAAGACGATGCCGCGGATCGTCGGATCGTAGAGCATCGATCCGCCCGAGGATCTGCGGACCGGGAGTGGGGACGGAGCGGTGTCACGGAGCGTCATGGCTGATCCTCATCGATCGCCGCCCCTCAGGGGACGAACGGGCGCACGGTCATCGCTGTATGCATCCCGGCGGCAGGGAGCCTCGCTTGGCTCTGCACCTGCAGCAAACGGGGCGCCAGAGGGGCGCCCCGTCCGATGGTTCTCGGCTCAGCGGATCGGCGGGGCGTACTGGATGCCGCCCTTAGACCAGAGGTCGTTGAGGCCGCGGGCGATTTTCAGGGGCGAGCCCTGGCCGACGTTGCGCTCGAAGCTCTCGCCGTAGTTGCCGACGGCCTTGATGACGTTGGCCGCCCATTCCGGCGCAAGGCCGATAGACTTGCCGAAGTCGCCGTCGAGACCGAGGAGGCGCTTGACCTCCGGGTTGGCCGAGCTGGCCTTCAGCTCATCGACGTTGGCCTGGGTCACACCGAGTTCCTCGGCATTGACCATGGCGAAGAGCGCCCACTTGACGATCAGGGCCCACTGATCGTCACCCTGACGGACTGCGGGGCCGAGCGGCTCCTTGGAGATGATCTCCGGCAGAACCACGTGCTCGTCCGGGTTGGCGAGCTTCAGGCGGATGGAGTAGAGGCCCGAGGCGTCGGTGGTGTAGGCGTCGCAGCGGCCGGAGTCATAAGCAGCGTCCGCCTCTTCCTGCTTCTCGAACACGACCGGGTTGAACTGCAGGTTGTTGGCGCGGAACCAGTCGGCCAGGTTCAGCTCGGTCGTCGTGCCGGACTGCACGCAGATGGAAGCGCCGCTGAGCTCCTTGGCGGAGGAGACGCCAAGCGACTTCTTGGCCATGAAGCCCTGGCCGTCATAGTAGTTGACGCCCGTGAAGACGATGCCGAGCTGGGTGTCGCGCGACATGGTCCAGGTGGAGTTGCGGGCCAGGAGATCGATCTCGCCCGACTGCAGCGCGGTGAAGCGCTCCTTGGCGGTGAGCGGGGTGAACTTGACCTTGGTCGGGTCGGCGAAGACCGCGGCGGCGACGGCGCGGCAGATGTCGACGTCGAAACCGCTCCATTCACCCTTGTCGTCCGGCGAGGCGAAGCCCTGCAGGCCGGCGGCGTTGACGCCGCACTGGACGAAGCCCTTCGCCTTCACATCGTCGAGGGTCGCGGCGGACGCGCCTGCAACCGAGGTGACGATCATGGCCGCTCCGAGAGCGGCGGTCTTCCAGTTCCGATGAACCATCGAGTGATTTCCCTGCCGGTTGGTTTTGCTTTGGCCCTCGAGGGGCCGTTTTGGATAATACGCCGGTCCGTTCACATCCAATTCCAAATATGGATCCGGAATTCCGAAAATCGATCAGCCCCGGCTGGAGCGGGACTGTTCCCGATCGAAACGGCTTCTCCTGAAGCCTGATTAAAGAGGAGGCTTGCTCAGATGGAAAGCAGAAAATCGCGGGGTGTCGTGGAAAAGGTTGCGGTCACGCCAGCGCGGGAACGGCGGCCCGATCCTTCAGGAAACGCCAAAGCCGCTCGACGACCGGGCGAACCTTGTCCATAGACCGATAGATGCGAATGCGCATCTCCACCGAGGCATTGGGATCGACCACCACAAGGCTGCCGGCGGCTACCTCCATGCGCACGCTGCTCTCCGGCAACCACGCGACGCCGCGACCGGTGATCGCCATCACCTTCAGCGCCTCGGCCATCGGGTTCTCGTAGATGTTGGCGAGATGCAGCCCTTCGCCCCGCTCCGCGATGACGATCCCGTTCAGCTTCCCGAGGAAGGTTTCGGGCGAATAGGCCAGCATCGGAACCGGCTTCTCCTCCGATCCCGGCAGCATGAAGCGGGCGCGGCCATCGTCGGTCGGCGCCGACACCGGTATCAAACGGTCCTCCCCGAGATCCAGGTGGGGGAAACGCTCGGGATCGAGCAGCACGGGGACGCGGCCGTGCTCGTAAGTCAGCAGGAAGTCGCAATCGCCCTCGGCGAAGACGCGAATAGAATCATGGAAGTTGTCGGTGATCAGCCGCACGTTGATGGGGCCGAAACCCTCCTCGATCGCTTTCAGCCAGCCCGGGAAGAAGCTGATCGACAGAGTGTGGAGCGTGGAGAAGGTGATGGCGCCCTGGGTCTGCAGCCGGCCGGAGCGCAGTTGCGAGCGCTCCACATAGAGGAGGCGCAGCACCTCTTCCGCGGTCTCACGGAAACGGCGTCCCTCTGCCGTCAGGGTGGTCGGATAGGTCGACCGGTCGACGAGGGGAACGCCAAGCCACTGCTCCAGTTGCTGGATGCGGCGGCTGAAGGCGGACTGCGTGACGTGGCGCTCGATCGCGGATTTCGAGAAGCTGCGCGAGTTGGCGAGGCTGACGAAGTCCTCCAGCCACTTGATCTCCAAGATCGCTCTCCCTTCGTGGGCCTGCCGAACCCGCCTGCGTGACGGTTTTGTGGATCCGGCCCCACGCTTTGTCGAGCGCTTTTTGTCGCGGGTCGCGGTCGGTCAAGGCTACCGCAACGGCACCTGTCGGCCGACGAGCACGGCCGTTAACGGCTCGTTAGGGTTAACGGACTACGAATTTCACCAACGGTTCAGCTTCCCATTCATTGCCTCGGGACCCATCCATGGTTTCGTCTCCGGTTCGCCAGTTCGCCGTCTCCCGCCTGCTCCTGAGGCTCGCCGCCCCGCTGGCGATCGCCATCTCGGTCGCGGCCTGCAGCACACCGGTCGCCACCCATGGCGGCGTCACCGTCACGGGCTCGACCAATCTTTCCAGCGACGAAATTCGGCAGGCGACCGAGATCTGGGGCCAGCGCTACGACGAGAACCCCAAGGACAAGGCCACCATCCTCAACTTCGCCGCGGCGCTTCGGCTGAACGGTCAGCCGGACCAGGCCGTGGCCGTGCTGCGCAAGGGTGTCATCACCTTCCCCAAGGACGAAGAGATTGCCGCGGCCTACGGGAAAGCGCTGGCCGCGAGCGGCGATTTCGATACCGCGCTGCGCGTGATCCGCGACGCCCAGCGCCCGGACCGGCCAGACTGGAAGCTCTATTCGGCCGAGGGCGCCATCCTGGACCAGATGGGAAAAACCGCGGAGGCGCGAGCCGCCTACAAGCAGGGGCTGACGATCGCTCCGGGCGAGCCGACGATCCTCAACAATCTGGCGCTCAGCCACCTGCTCGTCGGCGAACTCGACGAATCCGAGAAGATCCTGCGCGGAGCGGCCCAAGCGCCGAGCGCCACCAGCCGGATCCGCCAGAACCTTGCCCTCGTGCTTGGTTTGCAGGGCAAGTTCAAGGAAGCCGAGCAGGTCGCGGCTTCCGAACTCGATCCCAAGCAGGCCGCGGCCAACGTCGCTTATCTGAAGAGCATGCTCGCCCAGGCCAACACCTGGAACCAGATCAAGGATTCGGAGAAGAAGAGCGGCTGACAGGACCTGACCCGAAGGCCGCTTGATCCGGATCCCATTCCGGGGGCACAACGCGGAACAATGCGTTTCTCCCCCACCCTTCCCATCGACGATGCCCTGCCCGGGCTGATCGCGACGCTGTCTCAGCGCGGCGCGGCCGTGCTCGTCGCGCCGCCCGGGGCCGGCAAGACGACGCGCGTTCCGCTTGCCCTGCTCGACCAGCCCTGGCGCGGCGACGGCCGCATCCTACTGGTGGAACCTCGCCGAATCGCGGCGCGCGCGGCCGCCGCCCGAATGGCGGAGACGCTCGGCGAAGCGGTCGGGGAACAGGTCGGCTATCGCGTGCGGATGGACAGCCGCGTCTCGGCCGGAACGCGGATCGAGGTGCTGACAGAGGGCGTCTTCACCCGGATGATCGTCGACGATCCGGGCCTGGACGGCGTTGCGGCCGTGCTGTTCGACGAGTTCCACGAACGCAGTCTGGACGGCGACCTCGGACTCGCGCTGACGCTCGACAGCATGGGGGCGCTGCGGGACGACCTCCGGGTGATCGTGATGTCGGCGACGATCGACGGCGCGCGCGTGGCACGCCTGTTGGACGACGCGCCGGTGATCACCAGCGAGGGGCGTGCCTACCCGGTCGAGACCCGACATATGGCGCGGGATCCGCTGATCCGCTTTGAGGACCAGGTGGCGAGCGTCGTGTTGGAGGCGCTTCGGACGGACGCCGGTTCGGCCCTCGTCTTCCTGCCTGGCCAGGGCGAGATCCTGCGGGTGGCGGAACGCCTTGGCGGCCGGGTTCCGGCCGGCGTCGCGGTCGCGCCGCTCTATGGCGCGCTTCCGCCGGCCGAGCAGGACAGGGCGATCCGGCCGGCGCTTCCGGGCGAGCGGAAGGTGGTGCTCGCGACTTCGATCGCCGAGACGTCGCTGACGATCGAGGGCGTCCGCATCGTGGTGGACGGGGGCCTGGCGCGTGTGCCGCGCTACGAGCCGTCGACCGGGCTGACGCGCCTGGAAACCCAGCGCGTTTCGCGGGCGGCGGCCGACCAGCGCCGCGGCCGCGCGGGACGCACGGAACCGGGCGTCTGCATCCGCCTGTGGGCGGAAGGACAAACCGCGGCCCTTGAACCCTACAACCGGCCGGAGATCCTGGAGGCGGATCTTGCCTCGCTGGTGCTCGACCTCGCGGCCTGGGGCGTCCGGGATCCCGGTGGTCTGGCGTTTCTGGACCCGCCGCCGAAGCCTGCCTGGGACGAGGCGGTGCGCCTGCTGCAGCGCCTCGACGCGCTCGATCCTGCGGGTCAGCTGACCGCCGCCGGCAAGGCGTTGAACCGCGTGCCGCTGCATCCGCGGCTGGCGCACATGATCGTGGAAGCGGGGCGCGAGGGGGACGCCCGTGTCGCTGCGGACATTGCGGCGGTCCTCACAGAGCCCGGGCTCGGCGGCGAGGCGACCGACGTCGCGGAGCGGGTGCGGCGGTTCCGGAGCGACCGGGGGCGGCGGGCGGACGACGCGCGGCGGATGGTCGATCGCTGGGTATCCGTCGTGCGTGGCGGGCGGAGCGAACCCGGGGACCTGGAGCGTGCCGGCCGGCACCTGGCGCGCGCCTATCCGGACCGGATCGCGCAGGCGCGCGGTGCGCGCGGGGCGTTCCGTCTTGCCAACGGACGGGGCGGGAGCCTGGAGGAGCACGATGCGCTCGCCCGCGAGCCCACCCTGGTGGTGGCGGATCTCACCGGGACGGCGGAGAAGGCGCGCATCCGGCTCGCCGCCGCGATCGATCGCGACACGATCGAGGATCTTCTCGGCGGGCACATCGTGGATGAAATCACGGTGGGTTTCGACAAGCCGTCCGGCGCGGTGCGGGCGCGCAGGGTCCGGCGGCTGGATGCCCTGGTACTGGCCGAGGAGCCGATCGCGCCACCGGCGGGACGGCGGACCACGGCGGCCCTCCTGGAGGGCGTCCGGTTGACGGGCATCGACCGTCTGGCCTGGTCGAAGGATCAGAAGGCGACCCGGGAAAGGGCGGGGTTCCTCCACCGCACCATCGGCGAGCCCTGGCCCGACCTGTCCGACGCCGCCCTCGCGGAAACCCTGGAGGAATGGCTGGCGCCCGTCGCGGAGGGCGCGACACGGCTGGCCGATCTCGATGCCGCGCTGCTTGGCGTGGCGCTCGACCGGATGCTGCCCTACGCCCGGCGGCAGGAGATGGACAGGCTGCTGCCCTCGCATTTCGAGGCGCCGACCGGCTCGCGCGTGCCGATCGACTACGGGGCGGAGGGCGGGCCGGCGGTGGAGATCCGCGTGCAGGAACTGTTCGGGCTGACGACGCACCCTTCGATCGCCGGCGGTCGGGTGCCGCTGACACTGGTGCTGACCTCGCCGGCGCATCGTCCGATCCAGACGACGAAGGACCTGCCCGGTTTCTGGCGCGGCTCGTGGAAGGACGTCGCCAAGGACCTCAAGGGCCGCTACCCGCGGCATCCCTGGCCGGAGGATCCAGCGAATGCGGAAGCGACCCGGCGCGCCAAGCCGCGGGGGACGTGACCGTCAGACGGTGATCTTTCCGCGGACCTCGTCCTCGTCCATAGTCTCACGGGTGCCGGCCATGATGACCTCGCCGCGGTCCATGACGGCGAAGCGGTCGGCGAGATCCTTGGCGAAGTCGAAGTACTGCTCGACGAGGACGATGGCCATGGTGCCCTGGTCGCGCAGGAAGGTGATGGCGCGGCCGATATCCTTGATGATGGAGGGCTGGATTCCCTCCGTGGGTTCGTCCAGCACCAGGAGGCGCGGACGGGTGACCAGGGCGCGGCCGATGGCGAGCTGCTGCTGCTGGCCGCCGGAGAGGTCGCCGCCGCGGCGCTTCAGCATGTCCTTGAGCACGGGGAACAGCTCGAAAACCGTGTCCGGGATCGAGCGATCCGCGCGCTTCAGCGGAGCGAAGCCGGTCCTGAGGTTCTCCTCGACGGAGAGCAGCGGGAAGATCTCGCGTCCCTGGGGAACGATGGCGATACCCTTGCGGGCGCGATCGTGCGGGGTCAGGCGGGAGACGTCCGCTCCCTCCCACTCGATGCGGCCGCCGGAGATCGATTGCAGGCCGACGATGGCGCGCATCAGGCTGGTCTTGCCGACGCCGTTGCGCCCCATCACGCAGGTGACCTTGCCGGGCTCTGCGACCAGCGACACGCCGCGCAGCGCCTGGGCCGCGCCGTAGTGCAGATCGACCGCTTCAACGTTCAGCATCGGTTCCGTCCCGCTTCCGTCGTCCGAGAAACCGGCTCGCGACCGCCATGGTCGGAGCCGCTGGCATCGTCACCGTCCGAGATAGACTTCCACCACCTTCGGGTTGCTGGAAACGGCATCCAGCGTTCCTTCCGCCAGCACCGATCCTTCGTGCAGCACCGTGACCTTCACGCCGAGGTCGCGGACGAAGGTCATGTCGTGCTCGACGACGACGACCGACTGCGTCCTGGCGATCTCCTTGAGGAGGATGGCGGTCTCGGCGGTCTCCGCGTCGGTCATGCCCGCAGCGGGTTCGTCGACGAGGAGGAGGCGCGGCTCCTGGGCGAGCAGCATGCCGATCTCCAGCCACTGCTTCTGGCCGTGCGAGAGGCGGGCGGCCAGGAAACGGCGCTTGTCGATCAGCCGCGTGGTGGTGAGGAGTTCGTCGATGCGGTCCTGCTCGGCCTTCCCGGTGCGATGGAACAGCGTCGCCCAGGGGCCGCGGCGGGCCTTGAGGGCGAGGGCGATGTTGTCCTCCACCGTGTGGCTCTCGAAGACGGTGGGCTTCTGGAACTTGCGGCCGATGCCGAGGTTGGCGATCTTCGCCTCGTCGAGGCGCGTGAGGTCGGTGGAGCCCTCGAACAGCACGTCGCCGGTGTCGGGCTTGGTCTTGCCGGTGATGATGTCCATCATCGTGGTCTTGCCGGCGCCGTTGGGGCCGATGATGGCCCGCATCTCGCCCGGCGCGAGCACCAGCGACAGGTTGTTGATGGCGCGGAAGCCGTCGAAGGTCTTGTTGACCCCGTCGAGGTAGAGGAGCGTGCCTTCGGCCTTGTCGGTCATGAGCGTTCTCCTCGCTTATTCCGCGGGTTCGGGCTTCAGGGTGGCGGCCGGCGCTGAGGCGCGTTTGCCCGCCCACCAGGCCTGGACCGTGCCCACGATGCCCTTGGGCAGGAACAGCGTGACGAAGATGAAGAGGCCGCCGAGGGCGAACAGCCAGAGTTCGGGCAGCGCGCCGGTAAACCAGGTCTTGCCGAAGTTGACGGTGATGGCTCCGACGATGGCACCGACCAGCGTGCCGCGGCCGCCCACCGCCACCCAGATCACCGCCTCGATCGAGTTGGCCGGATCGAACTCGGAGGGGTTGATGATGCCGATCTGCGGAACGTAGAGGGCCCCGGCGATGCCGGCCATCACGGCGGAGAGGGTCCAGACGAAGAGCTTGTAGTTCTCCACGCGGTAGCCGAGGAAGCGAGTGCGGCTCTCCGCGTCGCGAACGCCGACCAGCACCTTGCCGAGCTTGGACCGGGTGACGGCCGAAGCCAGGGCGAAAGCGATGGCCACGGCGAGCACGGTGAGGGCGAAGAGCGTGGCGCGGGTGCCGTCGGCCTGGATGTTGTAGCCGAGGATGTCCTTGAAGTCGGTCAGGCCGTTGTTGCCGCCGAAGCCCATGTCGTTGCGGAAGAAGGCGAGCAACAGGGCATAGGTGAGCGCCTGGGTGATGATCGAAAGGTAGACGCCGGTGACGCGGCTACGGAAGGCGAACCAGCCGAAGACGAAGGCGAGCGTGCCCGGGACGAGGACGATCATCAGGGCGGCGAACCAGAACTGGTCGAAGCCGTACCAGAACCAGGGCAGTTCCTTCCAGTTCAGGAAGACCATGAAGTCGGGCAGGATCGGATCGGCATAGACGCCGCGGGTACCGATCTGGCGCATCAGGTACATGCCCATCGCGTAGCCGCCGAGGGCGAAGAAGGCGCCGTGACCGAGCGAGAGGATGCCGCAGTAGCCCCAGACGAGGTCGACGGAGAGGGCGAGCATCGCGTAGGCGAAGTACTTGCCCATCAGCGTGACCATGTAGGTCGGCACGTGAAGCGGGTGGTCGGGCGGCAGCAGGAGGTTGGCGGCCGGCACCAGGATCGCGATGGCGATCAGAAGGGCGAAGACGACGCGGGCGCGCGTGTCGAAGCCGTTGAGGAGGAAGCCCGTGATCATGCTTCGATCGCCCTGCCCTTCAGCGCGAACAGGCCGCGCGGACGCTTCTGGATGAAGAGGATGATGAAGACGAGGAGCAGGATCTTGCCGAGCACCGCGCCGGCGTAGGGCTCCAGGAACTTGTTGGCGACGCCGAGCGTCATGGCGCCGACGAAAGTGCCCCAGAGATTGCCCACCCCGCCGAAGACCACGACCATGAAGCTGTCGATGATGTAACCCTGGCCGAGGTTGGGCGATACGTTGTCGATCTGGCTGAGGGCGACGCCGGCGATGCCGGCGATGCCCGAGCCGAGGCCGAAGGTGAAAGCGTCGACCCAGGGGGTGCGGATGCCCATGGCGCTCGCCATCTGGCGGTTCTGCGTCACCGCGCGGGTCTGCAGGCCGAAGTAGGTGCGCTTCAGGACGGCCAGAAGGCCGGCGAAGACGACCATGGCGAAAACGATGATCCAGAGGCGCGACCAGGTGATGGAGAGCTCGCCGATCGTGAAGGAGCCGGACATCCAAGAGGGGTTGCCGACCTCCTTGTTCTGCGCGCCGAAGATCGAGCGGACGGTCTGCTGGAGGACCAGCGAAACGCCCCAGGTGGCCAGAAGCGTTTCCAGCGGGCGGCCGTAGAGCCAGCGGATGACCGAGCGCTCGATCAGGATGCCGATGCCGCCGGCGACGATGAAGGCGAGCGGCAGTGCGATCAGCAGGGAGTAGTCGAACAGGCCCGGCGCGCTGGTGCGGATGATCTCCTGGACGGCGAAGGTGGTGTAGGCGCCGATCATCACCATCTCGCCATGCGCCATGTTGATGACGCCCATGACGCCGAAGGTGATGGCGAGACCGATGGCGGCGAGGAGAAGCACGGAGCCGAGCGACAGGCCGTACCAGACGTTCTGGGCGGCGTCCCAGACGAGCAGGCTGCTTTCGATGGTGCGGGCGGCGGAGGCCGCAGCCTCGCCGACGGGGCCTTCCACGGCGGTGTAGGCGGCCAGCATGGACATCGCGTCGCGCGTGCCGAGGCCCCCGATCATCTCCACCGCGGCGATCTTGTCGGCTTCCGGCAGGTCGGATTCCAGGACGGCGGCAGCGCGGGCGGCGACCATGATCTGCTTGATGGCCGGATCGGTCTCGGCCTCGATCGCAGCATCCAGGGCCGGAATGGCGGCGGCATCCTTGGACTTCATCACCGCCTCGGCGGCGGACCGGCGGATCGCGGCGTCCGGGCTGCGCAGCGTGAGGGAGCCGACCGCGGCCGCGATGGCGCGGCGGATGCGGTTGTTGACCTTGATCTTCTCGATCTCGCCCTTGGAGACGACGCCGGCCTCGGCGCCGGTGACCGGATCGAGGAGCTTGAAATCGCTGCCGGCCTTCTCGGCGATGAACACCGACTTGTCGGCCTTGCGGGTGTAGAGGTCACCCTCGCCGAAGCGATCCAGGATGGCCGAGACCCGGTCGTCCCCGGTGGCGACAAGAGCGTTGATGGCGGCTTCGGCCTCGCTGAAGCCGCCGACGCCGAGCGCGTCGACGAGGCGCTTCAGATCCTCGTCGGCGACCGCTGCTGCGGCAGGCGAAACGGCCGTCGACAGGGCCAGCCAGAGGGCGGCGATCAGGATCGACAGGAAACGCATGGTCAGGAAACCCCGGCTCGCTCGATGCACCCGCCGCAGACCGGGCGGATGGCGATGGGACCGGGCAGGTGCGACCCGCCCGGTCCCCTTGCTTCAGCAGCGCCATGCAAGCGGCCCGCCAGACGCGGGCCGTTGCCGGCGGGGAGCCATCAGCCGCCGCACTTTCCGGTGACGACGTTGAAGTTGCCGCAGTTCATCGGCTTGCGCCAATCGGAGATCAGGTCCTTGGAACCGTCGAGGAAGTCCGACCACTCGTCGCCGACCACGAGGCCCGGCGTCTGCGAGACGATCTCGAACTGGCCGTCACCCTGGATCTCGCCGATCAGCACCGGCTTGGTGATGTGGTGGTTCGGCATCATCGCCGAGTACCCGCCCGAGAGGTTCGGCACGGAGACGCCGATCAGGCTGTCGATCACCGGGTCGGTGTCGGTGGTGCCGGCCGCCTCGACCGCCTTCACCCACATGTTGAAGCCGATGTAGTGGGCTTCCATCGGGTCGTTGGTGACGCGCTTGTCGTTCTTCGTGTAGGCCTTCCAGCCTTCGATGAACGAGGCGTTGACCGGCGCATCGACCGACTGGAAGTAGTTCCAGGCAGCGAGGTGGCCGACCAGCGGGCCGGTGTCGAGGCCGGCGAGCTCTTCCTCACCCACGGAGAAGGCGACGACGGGGATGTCTTCGGCCTTGATGCCCTGGTTGCCGAGTTCCTTGTAGAAGGGCACGTTGGCGTCGCCGTTGATGGTGGAGACCACGGCGGTCTTCTTGCCGGCCGAGCCGAACTTCTTGATGTCGGCGACGATCGACTGCCAGTCGGAGTGACCAAACGGCGTGTAGTTGATCATGATGTCTTCGGCAGCGACGCCCTTGGCCTTGAGGTAGGCCTCGAGGATCTTGTTGGTCGTGCGCGGATAGACGTAGTCCGTGCCGGCGAGCACCCAGCGCTCGACGCCTTCCTCGGCGGCGAGGTAGTCGACGGCCGGGATGGCCTGCTGGTTCGGGGCGGCGCCGGTGTAGAAGACGTTGCGCTCGGATTCCTCACCCTCGTACTGCACGGGATAGAAGAGGATCGAGTTGAGCTCCTTGAACACCGGCAGGACGGACTTGCGGCTGACCGAGGTCCAGCAGCCGAACACGACGGAGACCTTCTCCTTCTCGACCAGTTCACGAGCCTTTTCCGCGAACAGCGGCCAATCGGACGCGGGGTCCACGACGACCGCTTCGAGCTTCTTGCCGAGGACGCCGCCCTTCTTGTTCTGCTCGTCGATGAGATAGAGGATCGTGTCCTTCAGCGTGGTCTCGGAGATGGCCATCGTGCCCGACAGAGAATGGAGCACGCCGACCTTGATGGTCTCCTCCTGGGCGAGCGCGGTGCCCGACAGCATGGAGAGAGCGAGGGCGCCGAACAGGCCCTTGGCCACGAGAGACGACCGCTTGGCGGTCTGTGAAGGAGTTGCAGCAATCAACATCGAGATCCCCCTGTTGCTTTTTCCGTGCGCGGACGGCCGGCAGCCTTCCGCCGCTGCCGGAAACTTTGGACGGAGGGATGGGGAACGGGGTATACGTCGATTGACGTAAATCCACGCATGCACAGCGTTTGTGCATCTGCCTTGTGCTTAGGCGGCAGTATGGCGCGTTGCGGCGCTGGCCCGCGGTGTCCATCCTGCCCCCGATCTTGCATGGGTGGCCGCGTGGCGTGGGCAGTCTTCTAACGGCATGGGGTCATGGCGGGACGCCAGAGAATCATTCCGGTTCGGCGCAAGTACAACCAGTGGGTCGCCAACGAGACCCTGGAGGACTATGCGCTTCGCTTCACCGCGAAGAAGGCTCGCCGCTGGACGACCCAGCAGGTGGCGCAGACGGCGATCGGCGCCATCTCGTTCCTGGCGCTGGAGGCGATCGGGGCGGCCATCACCCTTTCCTACGGCTTCACCAACGCGGTTACGGCCATCCTCGTGGTCGGCGTCGTGATCTTCGTGACCGGCCTGCCGATCGGCCACTACGCCGCCAAGCACGGGGTGGACATCGACCTGCTCACGCGCGGTGGCGGCTTCGGCTACATCGGCTCGACGATGACGTCGCTGATCTACGCGACCTTCACCTTCATCCTGTTCGCCATCGAGGCGGCGATCATGGCCACGGCGCTGGAGCTATGCTTCGGCGTGCCGCTGTGGGCGGGATACATTCTCAGTTCGGTCGCGGTGATCCCGCTCGTCACGCACGGGATCGCGCTGATCAGCCGGTTCCAGCTGGGCACCCAGCCGCTGTGGATCGTGCTGAACATCCTGCCGATCCCGTTCATCCTCGCCAAGGATCCGTCCACGCTGACTGCCTGGGCCGAGTTTCCGGGCTTCAAGGACATCGTGGGCGGCAACGGAACCGGCTTCGATCTGCTGCGCTTCGGCGCGGCCGCCTCGGTGATCCTGGCTCTGCTGCCGCAGATCGGGGAGCAGGTCGACATCTTGCGCTTCCTGCCGCAGCGGACAGAAGCGAACCGACGCAGCTGGCTGTTCGCCATGCTGGCGGCCGGCCCGGGCTGGATCGTGCTCGGTATCCCGAAGCTGCTGTTCGGATCGTTTCTCGCAGTCGTCGCGGTGAACGCGGGCGTCGCCATCGAGCACGCGGCGGAACCGGCCGCCATGTACAAGGTGGCGTTCGACGCGGTGTTCTCCGTGGAATGGCTCAGTCTCGGCCTCACGGCGCTGCTGGTGATCGTTTCGCAGCTGAAGATCAACGTGATGAACGCCTATGCCGGTTCGCTCGCGTGGTCGAACTTCTTCTCGCGACTGACCCACAGCCATCCCGGCCGGGTGGTGTGGCTGGTGTTCAACGTCTCGATCGCCCTGCTTCTGATGGAGCTCGGCATCTATCGGGCGCTGGAGCAGACGCTCGGCCTGTTCGCCATCGTCGCGGTGGCCTGGCTCGGGTCTCTGGTGGCGGACCTCGGCATCAACAAGCCGCTCGGGCTGTCGCCGCCGGGTATCGAGTTCAAGCGGGCGCATCTCTACGACGTCAATCCGGTCGGCGTCGGGTCGATGCTGCTCGCGATCGGTGCAGCATTGTTCGCACTGGCGGGCGCTTTCGGGTCGGAGGCCCAGGCCCTGGCGCCGTTCGTCGCGCTCGGGGTGTCGCTGGTCTCGGCGCCCGCCATCGCGTTCGCCACGGGCGGACGGTTCGCACTGGCGCGCAAGCCGCGGCGGTCGTGGGCGCTCAAGCCCGAGATCCGCTGCGTGATCTGCGAGAACGCGTTCGAACCGGAGGATTCGGCGCATTGCCCGGCCTATTCCGGGCCGATCTGCTCGCTGTGCTGCTCGCTGGATGCGCGTTGCCACGACCTCTGCAAGCCGCACGCCCGGCTGCAGACGCAGGTGATGGCCGGGTTGAAGACCGTGCTGCCGGCCCCGGCGGGGGAGCGGCTGTCGCCGTCGCTGATCCAGTATGCGGGCGGGCTGATCCTCTCCGGGGCGGTGATCAGCCTCGTTCTGATGCTGATCTGGTTCCAGGTTCCGCAGGGGCGTCCCGACGAGGTCGCGACGATCGAGCGGGCGCTGTGGGGCGCGTTCTTTGTGCTGCTCATCGTCGCCGGCATCGTGATGTGGTTCTTCGTTCTCGCCCAGCAGAGCCGGCAGGTGGCGCAGGAGGAATCGGCGCGCCAGACCACCCTGCTTCTGCAGGAAATCGAGGCGCACCGGCGCACCGACGCGGCGCTGCAGCGCGCCAAGGAGGTAGCCGAGGCGGCCAACCTCGCGAAAAGCCGCTACGTCGTGGGGCTCAGCCACGAATTGCGGACGCCGCTCAACGCCGTGCTCGGCTACGCGCAGCTGCTGGAGGCCGATCCGGAGGTGCTTGGCAACCGGCGTGGGCGGGTGAGCATCATCCGCCGCAGCGCGGAGCACCTGGCGCGCCTGATCGAAGGCCTGCTCGATATCTCCAAGATCGAAGCCGGCCGGCTGCAGATCCAACGTGTGGAGACGCGGATCTCCGAGGTCGTCGACCCACTGGTCGACATGTTCGGCATGCAGGCCAAGGAGAAGGGGCTCAGCTTCACCTACAATCGCTCGGACAGCATGCCGGAGGTGGTGCGGACCGACGAGAAGCGGCTGCGGCAGGTGCTGATCAACCTGCTGTCCAACGCCGTCAAGTTCACGCGGGAAGGCGGCGTGACGCTCGATCTGTCTTACCGGAGCCAAACGGCGCTGATCGTGGTGCGCGACACCGGGGTGGGCATCGAGGGCGACGACCTTTCGCGGGTGTTCGAGCCGTTTGAACGCGGGACGAGGGCGCAGTCGCTGGCAACCCCGGGCCTCGGCCTCGGGCTGACCATCACCAAGATGCTCGTCGAGCTGATGGGCGGTGACATCCAGGTGGAGAGCGCGCCCGGCAAGGGCTGCACCTTCCGGGTGCGGCTGATGATGACGGAGGTGGCCGATCCCAAGCCCGTCCCGCCGTCGCGGCGGCGGATCGTCGGCTATCGCGGCGAACGGCTGACCGTGATGGTCGCTGACGACGACGAGAACCACCGCATGCTGGTGCGGGACATCCTGGGTCCGATCGGATTCGTGGTTCTGGAGGCGACGGACGCACCGACTTGCCTGGCGATGGTTGAGGCAGCGCGTCCGGATCTCTTCCTGCTGGATATCTCGATGCCCGGAGAGAACGGCTGGGCATTGGCGAAGACGCTGCGGGACAAAGGCCATACCGGGGCGATCGTGATGCTGTCGGCCAACGTGGGCGAAAGCCTGCCGGCGATCGGGTCTGGGGCGGCGCATGACGCGACGCTGCCCAAACCGTTCGGCCTGCGGCAGCTGCTCGACCGGATCCAGAGCCTGCTCAAGATCGAATGGGAGGAAGAGGAGCCGATCGCGGCGGACGATGCTCGGGGCGATCCCGCCGGCAGAGCGGCAGTCGCCGTATCCTCCGGCCTGCGCCCCGAAACCGTTCAGGAGCTGATCCGTCTCGGCCGGATCGGCTATGTGCGGGGTATCGAGGCCAAGCTCGCCGAACTGGAGGGCGAAACCGATCCGGAGGTGGTTCGCGCGTTGCGCCGCCACCTCGACCGCTTCGACCTCAGGGGATACCTGGACCGGCTGGAGGCCTTCGCCGATGGCCCATGAACCGCGCAAGCAGCGCGATATCGTGCTCGTGGTGGACGACAGCCCGGATACCCTCCGGCTTCTCACTGACACGCTGGACGCGATCGGGGCGATGGTGCTGGTCGCGCTCGGGGGCGAGGAGGCGCTGGAACTCGTCGAGCAGATCACGCCCGACATCATCCTGCTCGACGCCATGATGCCCGGGATCGACGGATTCGAGACCTGCCGGCGGCTGAAGGCGAGCGCGGCTTCGGACGTGCCGGTCATCTTCATGACGGGGCTCACGGAACCGGAGCATATCGTACAGGGGCTGGAAGCAGGTGGCGTCGACTACGTCACCAAGCCGATCGCGATCGATGCGCTGCTGGCCCGCATCCGGGTGCATCTTGCCAACGCGCGGGCGGCGCAAAGTGCCAGGGCGGCGCTCGACAGCACCGGGCGGCACTTGCTGGCGACCGACCCGGACGGCTTCGTGATCTGGGCCACGCCTCAGGCGATCCGGCTGCTCGGGCCGATCCTGATCCAACGGGACGGCCGCAACTCGCTGCCGGAGGACGCCCGCGCGTGGCTTGCGATCGCCTCCGGGTCGGATGCGACGCTTTCCTTCGACCTGGTGACAGCCGATGGAACGCGGCTGAGCCTTGGTTATGTCGGTCGGATCGGCGGGGGCGAACTGCTGCTGCGGCTTTCCGGCGACGACGTGGACGGCCGGGTGTTTCTTCTCAAGGAGCGGTTCCAGCTCACCAACCGGGAGGCCGAGGTGTTGTTCTGGATCACGCACGGCAAGGCGAACAAGGATATCGGGGAGATCCTCAACCTGTCGCCACGGACCGTGAACAAGCACCTGGAGCAGATCTTCAGCAAACTCGGCGTGGAAAACCGCGCGGCCGCCGCCATTACGGGGATCCGCGCCCTCGGAGACCGTTAGCCGCGCCCCGGCCCCGTGTCGCATTATGGGCGCGGGCCGAATCCCGTTTCCAGTTCGCCGCGACACCGGCTAGATAGACCGTCCGCGCGATGCGAGACCTTGAAGGGAATCGACATGTCAGCCGAGCCGAGCCAGCCGACCCGCCGAACCCTCGTCCTGACCGGGGCCAGCCGCGGGATCGGCCATGCCACCGTCAAGCGCTTCTCCGCCGCCGGCTGGCGGGTGATCACCTGCTCGCGCCATCCCTTCTCGGACCGGTGCCCGTGGCCAATGGGACCGGAGGACCACATCCAGGTGGATCTCTCCGATCCGGAGAACCTCGGCAACGCCGTGGCCGAGATCCGAGGGCGGCTGGAAGTCGATGGCGGTCGACTGGACGCGCTCGTCAACAACGCCGGCATCAGTCCGAAGGACGAGAGCGGCCAGCGGCTCGACAGCATCCTGACGCCGATGCACCAGTGGCGGACGGTGTTTCAGGTCAACTTCTTCGCCCCGATCATGCTGGCGCGCGGTCTGTTCGCGGAGCTGAAGCGCGGAGGCGGATCGGTGGTCAACGTCACCTCGATCGCCGGCATGCGGGTGCACCCGTTCGCGGGCACCGCCTATGCCACCTCGAAGGCGGCGCTGGCCTCGCTCACGCGGGAGATGGCCGCGGACTTCGGGCCGCACGGGATCCGGGTGAACGCGATCGCGCCCGGCGAGATCGACACCGCGATCCTTTCTCCGGGCACCGACAAGATGATCAAGGACATTCCGCTCCGGCGGCTCGGCCAGCCGGACGAGGTGGCCGACACGATCTACTATCTCTGCACCTCGGCATCGTCCTACGTCACCGGCGCCGAGATCCACGTCAACGGCGGGCAACACGTCTGAGCAGGGTTCACGAGCGCGTTCCGGCCGCGTCGACGAGCGCGGCGAGCCGCCGCGTGGCGGCCACCGTGGCGCCGATCTCGGCCCAGTAGGGCGCGTCGAGTTCGATGTTGAGCACCACATCGGCAGGGAAGCCGGCTTCGGCTGCCAACCGGTCCCAGGGAAGATTGCCCCAACCGACGGGGATGTGCAGGTCCCCTGCCCCGAAAGCCAGCGCCTCGCTGCGGTGATAGACCCAGAAATCACCCGGCCGGCCGAAGCTGTCATGGACGTGCACATGGCGGGAGAGCGGTGCCAGTTGCAGGGCCTCGGCGAAGAAATCGCGCCCCTCCACCGCGCATTGCAGAGCGCCATGGCTGACGTCGAAGGTCGCGACGACCGCGGGATGGTCGACCGCGGCGAGTTCGTCGGCCAGCCGGGCCGGCGTGGCGGTGTGCTCGCCGGAGAAGGAGAAGACGTTCTCCACGCAAAGCAGCACGCCCTTCTCGGCGGCGACATCGCCGAGGCGGCGCAGGGCCTCCTTCTGGCGGGCATAGGCGCTTGCGATCTCGCCAGGTTCGGCCGAGCGGAGGTGGCCGGTGTGGATTACCAAGGTGCGCACGCCCAGGCGCCTGGCGATCTCGATGTTGGCGAGCGCCACCTCGACGTGGAGGGGCACGCGTTCGGGAGCGGACATCAGGTTGATGCCGAGGACGCCGTGAACCGTGTAGCCGAACGGACGGCCGCCGAGGCGCTCGGCACAGGCCGCGACGCGATCGTCGCGGATACGCCCGCCGACGACCATATCGAGCGCATAGACGGGCAACTCCACGCTATCCACCTCCAGCGCCTCCGCTTCATCCAGCGCGCCGGACAGATCAGCGAAATCGGGCCGCTCCGCGATCAGGGAGTATCCCACCTTGGCCGGCATCGATCCGCCTCCTTCAGCCGTGCGCACGACGGGGTATCCGGTGCGGCTCGACGGCATATCCTTGTTTAACCATCTTGGCGGAGGCGACGAAAGGATCCTTGCGCTTGCCTCATCCCGAGCGCTAATAATTACATAAAATTATTTCCAGACTGGAAGTCTTGCCGCGGCGGCAAGCGCTCTCATGCGCGGATTGCTTTTTCGCGCAAGCAACCCTCAAGCAGACCTCCGGACCAGACCGGCTCCGGCGCTCCAGTTTGGATCGGTATGCGATCTGTTCGTAAATTTCGTGCATGAATAGCCGATCAAGCCAAATCTTTACCCGCGATGCTTCTCAAATGTACGACTTCTTGCGCGAATTGTTTCCGATCTGCCGGAGCATCACCGGCCCAGGCCTGCGGGAGACGATCCACCGCATCGGCACTCGCATACCCCTGACCATCCATGAGGTGCCGACCGGCACGGCGATCCTAGACTGGACCGTTCCGAACGAGTGGAGCATCCGGTCGGCGACGATCGAGACCCTCGACGGGCGGGTCGTAATGGATTTCGCCGACAACAACCTCCATGTCGTCGGCTACAGCAAACCTGTGGACGCGGTGCTGTCTCGCGAGGAGCTCGCCCGGCATGTGCACACGCTGCCGGACCAGCCGACGCTGATCCCCTACCGCACGGGCTATTTCGCCGACTCCTTTGGCTTCTGCCTCAGCCATCAGACCTGGACGGCCATGACGGACGAGCAGTATCGCGTCCGTATCGACAGCACGCTGGCACCCGGCAGCATGACCCTTGGCGAACTGTTGCTGCCGGGGTCGACAGACAAGGAGATCCTTCTCTCGATCCACTGCTGCCATCCGGCGCTCGCCAACGACAACCTGTCCGGGATCGTGATCGCCACCGAACTCGCCAAGCGGCTCGCCGGTGTTTCGCGCCGACATGCAGTGCGGTTCCTGTTCGGGCCCGGAACACTCGGGGCGCTGACGTGGCTCTCCTGGAACCAGGACGCCGCCCGGAAAGTCGCGGCGGGTCTGGTGCTGACGTGCCTCGGCGACGCGGGGCCCTATCACTACAAACAGTCGCGGCAGGGCACGTCGGCGACGGACCGGGCCGTGGCACAAGTGCTGGCGGACGAGGGAGAGCCGCTGACGGTGCTGCCGTTCGCCCCGGTCGGCTACGACGAGCGCCAATACTGCTCGCCCGGGTTCGACCTGCCGGTCGGCTGCTTCATGCGTACGCCGAACGGCCGCTACCCGGAGTATCACACCTCCGCGGACGACCCCTCGCTGGTCAGACCGGAGTCGCTGGAGCGGTCGCTCGATATCCTGGAGAAGATCATCGCCGTGATCGACCGCGACGCCACCTACGAGCGGGTCGACGGACGCGGCGAGCCGCAGTTGGGCCGGCGGGGGCTCTATCGACTGGTTTCCGGCCAGGCCGGCCGGTCGACCTCGCAGGAAGCTTTGCTGTGGGTTCTCAACCTTGCCGATGGACGGCATTCGCTGCTGGACATGGCCGCGAGGTCGGGCCTGACCTTCCAGTCCGTCGCCGCGGCGGCGGATCTTCTATTGGATACCCAGCTGATTCGAGAAATGTCTCAATAGTCGGGTGTGTTCTTTGCGCTTTATTCAGGTTGTACAGCTACAAAGCCGGCAATACCGAGGGGAGTATCATGGCACGGATCGCCGAATGCCGCTGCTGCGGGTCCACTGACATCGAAACCGTTTGGGATCTCGGTCTGCAGCCGATCGCGAACGACCTGAAGAACCCGGGAACCGATCCGGCGTCGGAGGCGAAGTTCCCGCTCGAGGTCGCGTTCTGCAAGTCCTGCGCGCTGATGCAGATCACGGAAACCATCCCGCCGGACGTTCTGTTCAACGCCGACTACCCCTACTATTCCTCGGTGTCGAAGCATCTGCTGGAGCACAGCAAGGCACACGTGGACTCGCTGTTGGCGGAACGGACCCTCGGGCCGGACTCCCTCGTCGTGGAAGTGGCGAGCAACGACGGCTATCTCCTGAAGAACTTCCTGGCAGCGGGCGTGCCCGTGCTCGGCGTCGACCCGGCGAGCGGTCCTGCGCAGACCGCGAACGCGGCGGGCATTCCCACCATCAACACCTTCTTCAGCCGCCGCGTCGCCGAAAAGCTGGCCGCGGAAGGCAAGCTGGCCGACGTGGTGATCGCCAACAACGTCGCCGCGCACGTGGACCAGATCAACGATTTCATCGACGGGTTCAGGATCATCCTGAAGGACGATGGCATTGCCGAGATCGAGGTCGCCTATCTCCTCGATCTGGTGGAAAAGGTCGCCTTCGACACGATCTACCACGAGCACCTCTTCTACCATTCGCTGATCGCCTTGAAGGCCTTGTTCAAGCACAACGGCCTCCACCTCAACGATGCCCTGCGCATCGAGATGCACGGCGGATCGATCCGGGTCCGCGTCTCCAAGCAGGAAGGCGAAAGCGAGCGGCTGAAGGCGCTGCTCGCGCACGAATACGCGCTCGGCATGGACAAGGTCGACTTCTACCGGGGCTTCAGCCAGCGGATGGAAGAGACCCGGAGCAACCTGGAAGCGCTTCTCCTGAAGCTGAAGGCGGAAGGCAAGCGGATCGCAGCCTACGGTGCGGCGGCCAAGGGTGCGACGCTGCTCAACTATCTGCGGCTGCCGAAGGGTACGCTGGAGTATGTTGTGGATCTCAACCCGCACAAGGTCGGCAAGCTGCTTCCCGGCGTTCTGCTGACGATCCAGCCGGTCGACATCCTGCCGAACGACGTGCCCGATTTCGTGCTGCTGCTGGCATGGAATTTCGGACGGGAGATCATCGCCCAGCAGTCGGCGATCGCCCAGCTCGGCTCGCGGTTCATCATGCCGGTCCCGCTGCCGCGGATCGTCCGGGAAACCTCCGAGGTCTGACGATTGAAGCCGATCGCAATGTGATCCTTTCCGCCCCGCGGTGCGAGGCGGACTGGGCCACCCCTCGCGATGTTACTTATCCGATTTCTTTCGTCTTTTTCTGATATGTTAATTATCGCCATTGCACGTTGTCCTCACCCCAACAGTGAAGACATGGCGATGAACCTCAACAACATCCCTCTTCAGCGCCTGCTCGGCGCGCTGGTTCTTTTCGGCGTAGGTGTTGCGATGTTCGTGCCACTAGGCGTGTCGTCGTACACCATGGAGCATAGCGTCGCGCAGCAGGCGATAGAGAAGCAGACGCTGTCGGTGATCGGCGCTGCCGCACTGGCAAGTCGGGATATTGCCGGCCTCTCGTATGAAACAACGAGCGACGGTGCAGTCAGCCGGATCGTCGCCGAGGCACTGCCGCCCTTCGCAGAGCACACGTTGGTCGACGAAATCAGCGCCATGTACGGCGGCGTCGCGACTGTGTTCGGCTACGATCAAGGCAGCGACGATTTCGTCCGGCTGAGTACTTCCATCAAGAAGGAAGACGGCAGCCGAGCGATCGGGACGATGCTCGGCAAGGACAGCGCCGCCTACGGTGCCGTACGCCGGGGGGAACGGTTTCTCGGCGAAGCGACCATTCTTGGCCAGCCCTACTACACTGCCTACCAGCCGATCGTCTCTTCGGGCGGCAAGCTCGTAGGGCTTCTCTTCACCGGCGTCACAAAGGAAAGCATCACTGAAATCGGGGATCGCCTGCTACGCGATATCATCGTCGTCGTGGTCTGTGCGTTCGCTTTTTTGGCGCCCGCCATTCTGTTGATGGTCCGTCGTATCGTCGCGGCCATCCCGGCGCTCGCTCGTATCATGGACGAGCTCGCGGCTGAAAAATATGATGTTTCGATCCCGTTCATCGACGCTCGCAACGAATTCGGAGGAATGGCCCGCTCGATACAGGTGTTTCGGGACTCCGGCCTGGAGCGCAACCGGCTCAGCGCGGAACAGCGCGCATCGACCGAAGCCCGGCTGCAGCGCCAGTCCGATACGGACCGAGCGATCGCCGTGTTCCAGAAGGACATGGGAACGGTCCTCGCCAAGGTTTCCTCCACCATGAGCGAGATGATGGCGAGCGCCCGCCGCCTCAACGACATTTCACGGCAGACTGCCGACGGAGCGACGTCGGCGGCAAACGCCTCTGCAGACGCCGCGGGCAACGTCAGCACCGTCGCCAGCGCCGCTGAGGAACTGACGTCATCCATCCATGAAATCTCGGCACAGGTCTCGCGCGTGAAAACCGTTGTGGTGGAGACCACGGAAGCCACCGGCGACGCCAATCGACGGGTCGGCAGTCTTGCCGAAGCGGCCGCCAAGATCGGAGAAGTCGTCACACTGATCCAGGCGATTGCAGAGCAGACAAACCTCTTGGCGCTCAACGCGACGATCGAAGCGGCCCGAGCCGGCGATGCCGGCCGCGGCTTTGCGGTGGTCGCTCAGGAGGTGAAATCGCTGGCGGCACAGACCGCGCGGGCGACCGAGGATATCGGGCGGCAGATTTCCGGGATCCAGTCCTCCACCAACGACGCGGTGACCGCTATCGGCGCCATCGCGACCCGGATGGAGGAGGTCAACCGCTTCACGATCGCCATGGCTGCCGCCGTCGAGGAGCAAGGTGCGGCGACCGGTGAGATCAGCCGCAATGCGGCCCGGGCCTCGGACGGCTCGATGGTCGTTAACGAGAACATCGCCGCTGTTTCCAACGCTGCCAGCGAGACGATCTCGACGGCCACGAACGTTGCGGCTGCATCCAAGGCAGTGGTTGAGGAGACGGATCGTCTGAGTGCGGGGATCGACCGGTTTCTCAAGGAAGTCGCGGCCGCGTGACGGCCTGATCACGCACCGAATCGCTCACCAAAAAAACGGGCGGAGGTTCGCACCTCCGCCCGTTTCGTCTCCAGGCCTTGCCGGATCGATCAGCCGGCCGCCGTAACTGCGCGCTTGCCCATCACCTTCACCAGGTTGGCGCGGTAGGCCGCGTCGCCGTGGATGTCGGAGAGGAGTTCGCTGCTGTCGACGGTGAGGCCGTCGAGCGCGGAGGCCGAGAAGTTGGCCGCCAGCGCGCGCTCGGCATCGGCCCAGCGGAAGACGCCGTTGGAGCCGGCGCCGGTCACCGCCACGCGGACGCCGCCGGACGTGACCGCCACGAACACGCCAGCCATCGCATAGCGGGACGCCGGGTTGGCGAACTTGGCATAGGCAGCCTTTGTGGGCACCGGGAAGACGAACTTGACGATGATCTCGTCCTCTTCCAGGGCCGTCGTGAACATGCCGAGGAAGAAGTCGTCGGCCGCGATCTCGCGCTTGTTGGTGACGACGGTCGCGCCGAGGCCGAGGACGGCGGAGGGATAGTCCGCCGCCGGGTCGTCGTTGGCGACGGAGCCGCCGATCGTGCCGGCGTAGCGCACATGCGGATCGCCAATGCCCGAGGCGAGCTTGGCGAGCGCCGGAATCGCGCTCTTCACGTCGGCCGACGTGGACACGGCATAGTGCGTCGTGCCCGCGCCGATGGTGACCGTGCCGCCCGAAACCGTGATCCCCTTCAGCTCGTCGAGACGGCCGAGGTCGATCAGGTTGGAGGGCGCCGCGAGACGCTGCTTCATGGTCGGGATGAGCGTCTGCCCTCCCGCCAGGAGCTTGGCCTCGGACGCCGAGGCGAGCAGGGAGGTCGCCTCGGACAGCGAAGACGGCCGGTGGTACGTGGTCTGGTACATGGGGTACGTCTCCTCTTCTCAGGCGTTACCGTGGATCGCCGCCCACACCTTGGCGGGCGTGGCCGGCATGGAAATGTCACGCACGCCGATGGCGTTGGTGATCGCGTTGATCACCGCCGGGGGCGAGCCGATCGCGCCGGCTTCGCCGCAGCCCTTCATGCCGAGCGGATTACCCGGGCAGACGGTCTTGGTGTGCATGACGTTGAAGGACGGCACGTCGTCGGCGCGCGGCATCGTGTAGTCCATGTAGGAGCCGGTCAGCAGCTGGCCGCTCTCGGTGTCGTAGGAGACTCCTTCGAGCAGCGCCTGGCCGATGCCCTGGGCCAGACCGCCGTGGACCTGACCTTCGACGATCATCGGGTTGATGATGTTGCCGAAGTCGTCGGCGGCGACGAACTGCATGATCTCCACCTTGCCGGTCTCCGGATCGACCTCGACCTCACAGACATAGGTCCCGGACGGGAAGGTGAAGTTCGACGGATCGTAGAAGGCGCCTTCCTTCAGGCCCGGCTCCATGCCGGCCGGCAGGTTGTGGGCGGTGTAGGCCGCCAGGGCAACCTGGAAGAAGGGCAGCTTCTTGTCGGTGCCAGCGACCTTTAGTTCGCCGTTCTCGATCACGATGTCGGCTTCGGAGGCCTCCATGAGGTGGGCGGCGATCTTCTTGGCCTTGGCCTCGACCTTGTCCAGCGCCTTGACGATCGCCGACATGCCGACGGCGCCCGAGCGGGAGCCGTAGGTGCCCATGCCGAACTGCACCTTGTCGGTGTCGCCGTGGACGATCTGGATGTTGTTGATGCCGACACCGAGCCGCTCGTTGACGAGCTGGGCGAAGGTGGTCTCGTGGCCCTGGCCGTGGCTGTGCGATCCGGTGAGGATCTCGATCGAACCGACCGGGTTGACGCGGACTTCGGCCGATTCCCACAGTCCGACGCCGGCGCCGAGCGATCCGACCGCCTGGGACGGGGCGATGCCGCAGGCCTCGATGTAGCAGGAAAGGCCGATGCCGCGCAGCTTGCCGCGAGCCGCGGACTCCGCCTTGCGGGCGGCAAAGCCGGCGTAGTCGGAGGCTTCCAGCGCCTTCGACATGTGGGCTTCGTAGTCGCCCGCGTCATAGCACATGATGACGGGGGTCTGGTGCGGGAAGGACGTGATGAAGTTCTTGCGCCGCAGTTCCACCGGATCCTCGCCGAGCTCGCGCGCGGCGGTCTCCATCATGCGCTCAAGGAGATATGTAGCCTCGGGACGCCCTGCGCCGCGGTAGGCGTCGACGGGCACCGTGTTGGTGTAGACCGCCTCGACGTTCGCGTGGATCGCAGGGATGTCGTACTGGCCCGACAGCAGCGTGGCGTAGAGATAGGTCGGCACCGACGACGAGAAGGTCGACATGTAGGCGCCGAGGTTGGCGATGGTATGGACCCGGAAGCCGACGATCTTGTTGTTGGCGTCGAATCCCATCTCGGCATGGGTGACGTGGTCGCGGCCGTGGCAGTCGGTGAGGAAGGCCTCGGTACGGTCCGCCGTCCACTTCACCGGACGGCCGCCGATACGCTTGGACGCCCAGAGCGCGACGGTCTCTTCCGGATAGATGAAGATCTTGGCGCCGAAGCCGCCACCGACGTCCGGAGCCACCACGCGCAGCTTGTGCTCCGGGGCGATGCCGACGAAGGCCGACAGCACGAGACGGGCGACGTGCGGGTTCTGGGTGGTGTTGTAGAGCGTGAAGTGCTCTTCCGCCTCGTCGTAGGAGCCGATCGCGGAGCGGGGCTCCATCGGGTTCGGAGACAGGCGGTTGTTGACGATATCCATCGTCACGATCCGGGCGGCCGAGGCGAGGGCTGCGTCCGTCGCGGCCTTGTCGCCGATCTCCCAGTCGTAGATCAGGTTGTTCGGGGCCTCGGCGTGCACCTGCGGCGCGCCCGGGGCGGTGGCGCCGGCCAGATCGATGATCGCCGGCAGGACCTCGTACTCCACCTCAACCAGTTCGGCAGCGTCGCGGGCCTGGTTCTTGGTCTCGGCGATGACGACCGCGACCTGATCGCCCACGTGGCGGACCTTGTCGAAGGCGATCGCCGGATGGGCGCCCGCCTTCATCGGCGTGCCGTCCTTGGAGTGGATCATCCAGCCGCAGATCAGGCCGCCGATCTTGTCGCCGGCGAGGTCGGCGCCGGTGAGGACGTCGACGACGCCCGGGGCTGCCTTGGCCTTCGACACGTCGATCGACAGGATCTTCGCATGCGCATGCGGCGAGCGGACGAAGACCGCCTGGGTCATGTCCTTCAGCGCGATGTCGTCGGTGTACCGGCCCTTGCCGGTGATAAAGCGCTTGTCTTCCTTGCGGGTGACGCGCGCACCAATGCCTTCGACTCCCATGGTTTCCTCCCAGAATCCCGTGGTTCGATGATTACTCGGCGGCCTGGGTCAGACCGGCCATCTCGTTGGCCGCCGCCTGGATCGCCTTGACGATGTTGTGGTAGCCGGTGCAGCGACAGATGTTGCCTTCCAGCTCGTGCCGGATGGTCGCCTCGTCGAGGTTGGCGCCATAACGGTTGATCATGTCGACCGCGGCCATGATCATGCCGGGCGTGCAGAAGCCGCACTGGAGGCCGTGGTGCTCGCGGAACGCAGCCTGCACCGGATGCAGCTGGTCGCCGCTGGCGAGGCCTTCGATCGTGGTCACCGAGCGGCCGTCGGCCTGGACGGCGAGCATGGTGCACGATTTCACGGCGATGCCGTCGACGTGCACGACGCAAGCGCCGCACTGCGAGGTGTCGCAGCCGACGTGGGTTCCGGTGAGACCGACGTTCTCGCGAATGAAGTTCACGAGAAGCGTGCGGTCCTCAACCGTACCGGTGACGGATTTTCCGTTCACCGTCATCGAGATGGATGCCATAGTCTCCTCCCCTTGGACCTTCCTGTTGGTGGATCTTCCGTGTTCGGCGGCCGGGCCCTCCCTGGCTCCCACCGCCATCATGCCATGTATCAGCGCGTCGCCAGGATCAGGACGACGATCAGGACGGCGAGCGTCACGAGACCCCAGACCATGGGTCCGGACGGGCCCGACTTGATCGCCGCGGTCTCGACCCGCGCCTCCACTTCGCGCTCCACCGCGTCGGCCGTGTGTACCGCGCGATCGAGCGCGTCCTCCTTGAGGACAGTCGGGCCGCCGTCGGGCTCGACCTCCGTCGCGTCGACGCCGCCGGCCGCAGCTGCCGCGCCGACCTTTTCGGTGAAGGCGGAGAAGAACTGGTCGGCCATCATCTTGGCGGTGCCGTCGATCAGCCGGCTGCCGAGCTGGGCCAGCTTGCCGCCGACCTGCGCCTTGGCGGTGTAGGTCAGGATCGTGCCGGCGCCGTCATCCAGGAGAGCGACGTCGGCGCCGCCCTTGGCGAAGCCGGCAACGCCGCCGGTGCCCTCACCGACAATCGAGTAGCTGGTCGGCGGGTTCAAGTTTTCAAGACGGACCTTGCCGGCGAACTTGGCCTTCACAGGGCCGATCTTGGCCACGACGGTGGCCGCCATCTCGTCGCCGTTCTTCTCAAGAGTCTCGCACCCGGGGATGCACGCCTTGAGGACATCGGGATCGTTCAGAGCCTCCCAAACGGCCTGGCGAGGCGCCGGAATTCGGTATTCGCCTGTCATGTCCATCGGCGGGCTCCTCCATGCTCTGCGCACCCGTTCAGGCAGGTGTCTCATGGGCGACGAACGTAGCGTCGGCGGCGCGCAGCGCGGTATTGTACTTTCGGTCTCCGCGGCTGGGCAGCCCTTCCGTGCGACCAATCGGAGCGGGTCACGCCGATTGCTTGCCCTCGGACGCGACCCGGCCCCATATTCAAACCAACGAAAACTTGGGTTGGGAGAGGAAGCGCGCTTGTCCGCACCTGGCGCCGGCGAAGATTTCGCCTGCGGGATCAAAGCCCTATCGGTCAGCGAAGCGAGCCTCGAGGAGGCGATCGCCATGCTGCGGCATGGCCTCGATCCGAGTGAAGTCGGCTTTCTTCTCCTGTTCTTCACAGCCTCCTTCGATGCGGACGAGTTGACCGAGGCAGTCGCCAGGCTGTTTCCGGGTACGCCGACCGCCGGCTGCTCGACGGCCGGCGAGATCTCCTCGGAAGGCTTCAGCGACGGTGGACTGGTGGCGATCGCCTTTCCGCGCACCGGCTTCGACGTGGTTTCCACGGTGATCCCGGAGGTCGGTCGGCTCTCGGTCGACCGGGGATCGGAGGCGGTGCTGCGGCTGAAGGCCGAACTGGCGCGCAAGCGGCCCGGTGCCAAACCGGGCAAGACCTTCGCACTCAGCCTGATCGACGGACTCTGCATGCGCGAGGAGGCGGTGGTCTCCTCGATCGACTGGGCGCTCGGCGAGATCCCGCTGGTGGGCGGATCGGCTGGCGACGGGCTCGCCTTCCGGGGCACCTCTCTGCTGCATGACGGCCGCCTGCATCGGGACGCGGCGGTGCTGATCCTGGTCCACACGGACCACCCTTTCGAGGTCTTCAAATCCGACAACTTCACCCCGACCGACCGCAAGCTGGTGGTCACGGCCTCCGATCCGGCCAACCGCACGGTCTTCGAGCTGAACGCGGAAGTGGCTGCCTACGAATACGCGACGGTGGTGGGCCTCGATCCGACACGTCTTTCGCCGTTCGGGTTCGCGTCGCACCCGATGGTGGTGCGGGTCGGGGGCGAGTATTTCTGCCGGTCGCTGCGGTGCACGAACGCGGACGGCTCGTTGTCGTTCTTCTGCGCGATCGACGACGGCGTGGTGCTCACCGTCGCCAAGCCAATGGACCTCGTCGACAGCATCCAGTCGACCTTCGAGCGCCTCGACCGCGATCTCGGCGGGATCGACTGGATCCTTGGCTTCGATTGCGTGCTGCGCCGGCTCGACGCCCAGAACCGGCAGGTCACGCACAAGGTGTCGGAACTCTACCGGCGGCATCGCGTCTACGGGTTCAACACCTACGGCGAGCAGTACCGCACGATGCATCTCAACCAGACCTTTACCGGGATTGCGATCGGGCGCGGGGGCGCGCCGCGATGAAGGAGGACGCGCCCTTCCTCCTGGCGCCGCCGCCGAGAACCGTTCCGGTCACCGAAGTCGACGACCGCGAGGCGGCGCTGCTGGAGCGGATCCGCCGGCTGGAGAAGATCAACGCTGCGCTGATGGACCGCGTCGAGCGGTCAACCGACGTGCATGGCAACGCCTATTCGCTGTTCCAGACGGCGATCGACCTGGAACTGCAGGTGCGGTCGCGGACCGAAGAACTGACCGCCGTGCTCAGGCGGCTGGAGCAATCCAACGAAGAGCTCCGGCGTGCCAAGGACGAGGCGGAACAGGCCAACCTCTACAAGACCCGTTTCCTTGCGGCGGCCGGGCACGACCTGCTGCAGCCGCTAAATGCTGCCCGTCTGACCGTGTCCGCCCTGCAGGAGGTGCAGGAAGGGGCCGAAGGTGTCCGGCTGTCGGACCGGGTGGATCGGGCGCTGCAAACGATCGAAGAGTTGCTGAAGACGCTGCTCGACATCTCCAAGCTCGATGCCGGCGTGACCAAGCCGGACCTGAAGACCGTCGCCCTTGGCGAGATGCTGGATGGGCTCGCCTCCGACTTCACCCCCATCGTGGCGCAGAAGGGGCTGTCGTTCCGGACGGTACCCAGCCGGGCGTTCGTCAGGACCGATCCGCTTCTCCTCCGGCGCATCCTGCAGAACCTGATCTCGAACGCGGTCCGCTATACGCCGAAGGGCGGCGTTGTCGTCGGCGCAAGGCGGTTCGGGCGCGACGGCGTGCGGATCGTCGTGGCCGACAGCGGCATCGGCATTCCCGCGACCGAGCACGAGGCTATCTTCGAGGAGTTTCATCGCGGCGCGGCGCCCGCCGGCGACGGATCAGCCGGCCTCGGCCTCGGGTTGGCGATCGTCAAGCGCATGGTGCAGGCGCTGGGGCACAAGCTGGAGTTCCGTTCGATCGAAGGGCGAGGAACGGTCTTCTCGGTCACGGTTCCCGCCGCCGATCCTCTGACCACGCCGACGCCGGCCGCACGCGAACGGGCCGCCCTGAAGACGTTCGGCGTTGCCGACGCCAAGGTGCTGGTGGTGGAGAACGACGAGGCCGTCCGGGCGGCGACCGCCCACCTCCTGTCGCGCTGGAGTTGCCGCGTCTGGAGCGCACGGTCGCTCAGCGACGTGGTCTCCTTCGCTCCGACTGGACCCGTCCCGGACCTCATCCTGGCCGACTACCACCTGGACAACGGAGAAACCGGCCTCGACGCGATCAGCCATGTCCGCAAACATTTCCTGCGGCAGATCCCGGCGGTCATTGTCACGGCGAACGCCAGCGAGGACGTAGCCCGGCGGTCCCGCACGATGGGCTGCGAGATCCTGCAGAAGCCGGTGAAGCCGGCCGAACTCCGGGCCCTGATGGCGCACCTGCTCGGCTGAAGTCAGCCCTCCTGGTCGGCCAGGACCTGCTCGAAATCGATGCGCGAGGCCTCGATGACGGCCTGGGTGCGGCTGTAGACGCCGAGCTTGCGCAGGATCTCTGAGACGTGGGCCTTCACCGTGGTCTCGCCGACGTTGAGCTCGAAGGCGATCTGCTTGTTGAGCAGGCCCTGCCGCAGCATCTTCAGGACGCGGACCTGCTGCGGTGTCAGCGTCTTGAGCTTGAGCACGAGGTCGCTGCGGCTCGGGTCCACGGGTTCGGCGGCCGACTGGATGCCCTGGGGCACATAGACGTTGCCGGCCATCACCTCGCCGATGGCGCGGCCGAGTTCGTCGCGGCGGACCGATTTCGGTATGAAGCCCGCGACGCCGTAGGAGAGAGCCTCGCGGACGATCCGCGCGTCCTCGAGGCCGGAGACGACGACGATCGGCAGGCGGGGAAAGCTGGTGCGCAGCTTCAGGAGCCCGTCGAAGCCGCTGACGTCCGGCATCGACAAGTCGAGGAGCGCGAGATCGACGGACAGGCCCTTGGAGAGCAGGTCCGCCGCCATGTCGATGGACCCGGCCTCGCGGATCTCCGCATCGGGCCAGTCCCGCTGGATCACGCTCTGCAGCGCCTCCCGGAAGAGAGGATGGTCGTCGACGATCAGAAAGCGGGTCATGCGGGCCTCATCCAGCCGGTGATGCGGCTGGATGGAAGTCTATGCCTTCGGAGCCGCCGCGGAAACCGTCCGTTTGGCGGACGACGGCGTCAAAGGATCCTGGAGATCTCGTCGACCGGAAGACGCGGGTTGCGCGGATGCAGCCTGGTGCGGTCTCCGTAGCCGAGATTGACCAGGAGGAGCGAACGCCAGGTGCCGCCGGCAAAGAACGCGGTGTTCACGCCTTCCTTGTCGAAGCCGCCCATCGGGCCGGCGTCCAGGCCGAGAGCACGGGCCGCGATGATGAAATAGCCGGCCTGCAGTGCCCCGTTCATGGCAGCGGAGGCTTCAATCGCAGGCCCCTGAAACCAGTCCTTGGCTCCCGGTGCATGCGGGAAGGTGCGGGCCATGGTGTCCGGGAAGGCCAGGTCGTAGGCGAGGATGGCCGTGACGGGAGCGGCGAGCGTCTTTGCCCGGTTTCCTTCGGAAAGGTGCGGCGAGAGCTTGGCCTTGGCCTCTTCGCTGCGCACGAAGGCAACGCGGTACGGAACGGAGTTGGCTGCGGTGGGACCGAACTCGGCGAGTTCCACCAGCGTGTTCAGCGTCTCGTCGGAAACGGGCGTGTCGAGGAAGGCGTTGTAGGTCCGCGCTTCGCGGAAGAGCAGATCGAGTGCAGCGGCGTCGAGGGCGCCGGAAACAGGTACGGCTGCGATGTCCATGGGGAGGTCCTTGCTGGGTCGTCAATTCCAACAAGGTAGATAGGAACTGGCTTCTGATTTGGTTAGGTCGCTGCAATGCGACACACTGTTCACCGTATTGCACCCGAACGGAAAAGGCAGCGGTCGCTGCATGGGGACCGCGGCCTCTGCGGGTAAGCGTTTCCTCAGGAGGTCGCGCGGGCTTCGCTGACTTCGGGCAGGAAGTGCCGGAGGAGGTTCTGGATGCCGTGCCGCAGCGTCGCGGTCGACGACGGACAGCCGGCACAGGCGCCGCGCATGTTGAGGTAGACCACGCCGTCCTTGAAGGAGCGGAAGGTGATGTCGCCGCCATCGGCCGCGACGGCGGGACGCACGCGGGTGTCCAGCAACTCCTTGATGGTCGCCACGGTCTCCTCGTCGGCGGGGTCGTAGTCCTCGGCGACGTCGGCCGAGCCGCGGTCAGCGCCGGCGAGGATCGGCGCGCCGGACATGAAATGCTCCATGATGGCGCCGAGAACCGCCGGCTTCAGGCGGGCCCAGTCACTGTCGTTCTTGGTCACGGTGATGAAGTCGTAGCCGAAGAAGACGCTGGTCACGCCCGGAACGGTGAAGAGGGCTGCGGCGAGCGGCGAGGCAGCAGCCTCGGCTTCGGAACGGAACTCCAGCGGGCCATCGTCGTAGACCACGCGGCCGGGAAGGAATTTGAGCGTCGCGGGGTTGGGCGTCGCTTCGGTCTGGATGAACATGGAACAGGCTCCGGGAGAGGGACGCCGTCCACGGGCGCCACCTTGGAATTCTTCTAAGACTGGAAGATAGCCATTCCTGCGGAACGATCAAGCCGTTCCGGGATCAACACCCCGTCAGGCGACTGCCGCAATGTCCTCGTCGGTGAGATCGCCTGGAACGATGGTCACGGGAATCGGGAAGCCGCCCGATTTCGCGGCCATGTGGGCGACCAACGGCCCCGGACCCTCCGTGCCGGTGGAGGTGGCGAGCACCAGGATCGCGATGTCGCGGTCCTCCTCGATCAGCGATACGATCGCATCGGCCGGCTTCCCCTCGCGGATGACCATCTCGGCGTCGATCGCGACCATGGCGCGGACGCGTTCGGCGAATCTGGTCAGCCGCGCCTCGGCCTCGTCCATGGCTTCGGCGCGCATGATCGTCTCCACCCCGCGCCAGTGTTGGAAGTCGCCCGGCTCGATCACGGTCAGGAGCACCAGCACGCCGTTGGTGCGGGCGGCGCGGCTGGCGGCATAGACCACCGCGCGATCGCACTCGGGCGATTCGTCGATCACGGCGAGGAACTTGCGGCGGTGCCCTTCTTCCCGGGCAAGGCGTTTGGATACCATGCCCCTATGTAGCGTCGCGGCGGGTCCGGCGGCAAGCCGGGGGGATGCCGGAGGGGGCAGGAGCGGGCTGCGCGGGAGCATTTGCACCGCGACGAGACAATCCCTAGGGTGCGGTTTTTCCGACGCGGCGACGCCAATGACGACAAGAAACGACATCGAAGTCCTGATCGACGAAACCGTTGTCCGCGCCGAGATCGCGGCGCTTTGTCGGGAAGCGCAGGTCCAGGGGAAGGGTGACCCGCGGGCGGCCATCGTCGCCGTGCTGAAGCGGGTGAATGCGGAAGGCCGGGAAACCGCGCGCACGCTGCTGACGCAGGATCGCAAGGGCATGCTCTGCGCGGAGCGGCTCTCCCACCTCATGGATACGATCATCCGCATCGCCTACGACCATGCGATCGAGCGGGTGTTCAAGGTGGACAATCCGTCGTCGTCGGAGCGCATGGCGCTCGCCGCGGTCGGCGGCTACGGACGCGGCACGCTGGGGCCGGGCTCGGACGTCGACCTGCTCTTCCTGCTGCCCTACAAGCAGACGCCCTGGGGCGAGAGCGTCGTGGAATACGTGCTTTACGTTCTCTGGGACCTCGGCTTCAAGGTCGGGCACGCCACCCGCCGGGTGGACGAGTGCATCCGCCTCGCCCGTTCCGACATGACGATCCGAACCGCCGTGCTGGAGGCACGCTGGATCTGGGGCGACAAGCCTCTCTTCGAGGAACTGCGCCGGCGCTTCCTTGCCGACGTGGTGAAGGGAACCGGACCGGAGTTCATCCAGGCCAAGCTGGCCGAACGCGACGAACGGCACCGACGGCAGGGCGCGTCGCGCTATCTGGTGGAGCCCAACGTCAAGGAGGGCAAGGGGGGCCTGCGCGACCTCCACACGCTGTTCTGGATCGCCAAATACTTCTACCAGGTGTCCAGCACCGACGAGCTGGTGCGCCTCGGCGTGTTCTCGCGGCAGGAGATGAACCGCTTCCACAAGTGCGAGGACTTCCTCTGGGCGGTCCGCTGCTTCCTGCACTTCATCACCCGGCGGGCGGACGACCGCGTCGGCTTCGATGTCCAGCGCGAGCTTTCAAACCTGCTCGGCTACCAGGAGCATCCCGGGCTGACGCCGGTGGAGCGCTTCATGAAGCACTACTTCCTGGTGGCCAAGGATGTCGGCGACCTTACCCGCATCTTCTGCGCGGCGCTGGAGGAAAATCATGCCAAGCCGATGCCGGTGCTCGACCGGGTGCTCAGCAAGGCAATGCGCCGCCGGCACAAGTCGATTCCCGGCCATCCGCAGTTCATCGTCGACCACGACCGCCTGATGGTCCAGGACGACAGCGTGTTCGTCCGGGACCCGGTCAACCTGATCCGCATCTTCCATGTTGCGGATCGCACGGAGCTCGCCTTCCATCCCGATGCGCTGAAGCTGATCACGCGGTCGCTGCGCCTCGTCGACGCCTCGCTGCGGGAGAACGAGGAGGCGAACCGGCTGTTTCTGGAGCTTCTCTCGTCGAAGAACCACGCCGAAGCGGTGCTGCGCGCCATGAACGAGACCGGCGTGCTCGGCCGCTTCGTTCCCGATTTCGGCAAGGTCGTGGCGATGATGCAGTTCAACATGTACCACCACTACACGGTGGACGAGCACACCATCCGGGCCATCGGCATCCTCGCCTCCATCGAGCGCGGTGAATCGCCGGACTCCAATCCCCTCTCCGTGGAGATCATGAAGCACCTGCCGCACCGGCGCGTGCTCTATTTCGCCCTCTTCCTGCACGACATCGCTAAGGGCCGGCCGGAGGATCATTCGATCGCCGGCGCCAAGATCGCCCGGCGGCTCGGACCGCGCTTCGGATTCTCGCCGGCGGAGACGGAACTGGCGGCCTGGCTGGTCGAGCAGCACCTGACCATGTCGATTACCGCCCAGTCCCGAGACCTCGCCGACCGCAAGACGATCCGCGATTTCGCCGCCGTGGTGCAGACGCTGGAGCGAATGAAGCTGCTGATCGTGCTGACGGTGGCCGACATCCGGGCGGTCGGCCCAGGCGTCTGGAACGGCTGGAAGGGCCAGTTGCTTCGCACGCTCTACTACGAGACGGAGCCCTATCTCCTCGGCGGGCACAGCCAGCTGTCGCGTGACCAGCGCGTCGCGGCGGCCAAGCGGGAACTCGCGGACCGGCTTTCAGACTGGGCGCAGACGGAACGCGACCGCTACATGGAGCGGCACTACTCGCCCTACTGGCTGCGCGTCGACATCGCCGACAAGGTCGCCCACGCCCACCTTCTCAAGAAAAGCGACGAGGCCAGCCGGCGGCTGGCGACCGCCTTCGGCACCAAGCGCTTCGAGGCGGTGACGGAAATCACAGTGGTCGCCCCCGACCACCCCCGCCTTCTCTCCACGCTCGCCGGCGCGTGCACCGCCGCCGGTGCCAACATCGTGGACGCGCAGATCTTCACGACCACCGACGGCCTCGCCCTCGACACCATCGTTGTCAGCCGCGAGTTCGCCGAGGACGCCGACGAAACGCGGCGGGCGGGACGGATCTGCAGCCTGATCGAGGCGGCGCTGGAAGGGCGGGAGCGGGTGCCCGACATGGTCGCTAAGCGGGTGGCGACCAAGAAGCCGCCGAAGGCCTTCATCCTGCCGACGGAGGTCAGCCTGGACAACACGCTGTCGGAGCAGTTCACCGTCATCGAGGTGTCGGGGCTGGACAGGCCAGGACTGCTCTACGACCTCACCCGGGCGATCTCCGATCTCAACCTCAACATCGCATCGGCGCATGTGGCGACCTTCGGCGAGCGGGCGGTAGACGTGTTCTACGTCACCGATCTCACCCGGCAGAAGATCCAGACCTCGCCGAGGCAGGCGGCGATCAAGCGACGGATCACGGCGGCTTTCGACGGTGTTGCGGAGACGAAGCCGGCGCGCAAGGCCGGGTGAGCCGGACGGGCATGGCATGGCGGTCTATTTCACCAGCGATACGCATTTCGGCGATCCGCGCGTGCTGCGGATCGACCGACGGCCGTTCCCGGATCTCGCCTCCCACGACGCGGCGCTGATCGAGGCGTGGAACGAGACCGTCGGGCCAGACGACGAGGTATGGCACCTCGGGGATTTCTGTCTGGCCAAGCCGGCCGAGCGGGCTTCGACCCTGCTGTCACGCCTCAACGGACGAAAGCACCTCATCATCGGCAACAACGACGGACCGTCGACGCTGGAAAATCCGGCATGGGCGAGCGTCGGGCATTATCGCGAACTGGAACTGGACGGCACGCACCTGGTGCTCTGCCACTATCCGTTCCGGACCTGGAACCACATGGGAAAAGGCTGGATCGACCTGCACGGCCACAGCCACGGCAAGCTGAAGCCGATGCCGCGGCAGTTCGACGTCGGCGTGGACGTGTTCGGATTCCGGCCGGTGCCGCTGCCGGCCATCCTGTCGTCGCGGACGCGCAAGGCCGCCGCTCGGGCTTGATGATCTTCAGGCGAGGTGGCGTTCCAGGAAAACCTCGTCCACCGCTTGGCCGTTGATGACGGCATGGCGTTCGGCAACGCCGACAGTGCGAAACCCCTGGCTGGCATAGAAGGCAAGCGCGGCGGGGTTGTCAGCGCGTACCGTCGCCATCAGCTTGGCGAAGCCGCGCGTCCGGGCCGCCGCCAGCATCGAGGTTGCGAGGCTGCGGCCGACGCCGCGCCCGCGCGCCGCTGCGGCGACGAAGGTGCTGATCTCCCCGACGTGAGCGAACGCGGGGCCGCCGGCATGGGGCAGAACGTCCTGGACGCCGAGGATCTCGCCGCCGGCAAGATCGACGGCCGCCAGGAACAGTGCACGCGACGGTATATTCCGGATGAAGGACCGCTCGTCGTCCTCACTCAGAGGCTCCACCATCACAGTCAGCCGGCGGGTCTCGATGATGGCGTTGAGGAGATTGGCGATCGCCGCGGCGTCCGTCTCCACCACGGGTCGTATCACGATCGTCATCCCGGCATCTCCCTTCCCAAGATGGGCGATAGGATCGCATGAAAGGCGCGGCTGCAATCGCCGGCGGAGCGGGTCGGCGTATTGCCTGCCCTTTCCACATCTCAATGCCCGGCGCCTCATCTCACCGCGTGCCCCGCGGCTCCCGTTTTGGTAGCGTCCCGCCCATGACCGAGCACTCCCCCCTGGACGAGGACGCCGCGGCCGGCCACGTGACGCCGGTGATGGCGCAGTTCATCGAGATCAAGGCCGCAAACCCGGACTGCCTGCTGTTCTTCCGGATGGGCGACTTCTACGAGCTGTTCTTCGATGACGCAGAGGTGGCCTCGCGCGCGCTCGGCATCACCCTCACCAAGCGCGGCAAGCACCTCGGACAGGACATCCCGATGTGCGGGGTGCCGCTCCACACGGCCGACGACTACCTGCAGCGGCTGATCGCGCTCGGTCACCGTGTCGCGGTGTGCGAGCAGATGGAGGATCCGGCGGAAGCCCGCAAGCGGGGCGGCAAGTCGATCGTCCGGCGCGACGTGGTTCGCCTCGTCACGCCGGGTACTCTGACCGAGGAGAACCTTCTCGACTCGCGCCGCTCCAACTGGCTCGCCGGCCTGGCGCGGAGCCGCGGGTCGGACGGCACGGCGGACCGCTTCGCCCTCGCCTGGCTCGACATGTCGACGGGCACCTTTCGGCTTTGCGAGTGCGAACCGGCGGGCCTGCCGGCCCTGCTCGCGCGGGTGGAGCCAAAGGAGCTGCTGGTTCCCGACAATCTCCTGGAAGACGACGGCCTGCGCCAGGTCGTGAAGACCGCCGGAGCGGAGATCGTGCCGGTGCCGCGCGCCTTCTTCGACGGCGCGACCGCGCATGACAGGCTGGCCTCCTTCTACGCCGTGCGGTCGCTCGACGCCTTCGGGTTGTTCAGCCGGCTGGAGCTGTCGGCGGCGGCTGCGCTGGTGGCCTATGTGGAGAAGACGCAGGTCGGCAACCGGCCGCCCCTCGACCCGCCGGCGCGGGAGCGGGAAAGCGGGGCGATGGCCATCGACGCGGCGACCCGCGCCAACCTGGAACTGATCCGAACCATGGCCGGCGAGCGGCGCGGGAGCCTTCTGGCCGCCGTCGACCGCACCGTCACCGGATCCGGGGCGCGTCTGCTCGCCGATCGGATCGCCTGCCCGCTGACCGACCCGGAGACGATCCGCAACCGGCTGGATGCGGTCGACCTGTTTGTTGCGGAGCCGGCGTTGCGGGCCCGCGTCCGCGAAGACCTCCGACGCACGCCCGACATGGCGCGCGCCCTCACCCGTCTGACGCTGGGGCGCGGCGGACCGCGCGACCTCGCCGCACTGGCCGCCGGCCTGACGGCCGCTGCCGCCCTCGCGGAGCAGATCGCGACCGTGGACCCCCTCGGCGCCGAGATCGCAGCGGCGGTGAAGGCCCTTCGTGCAGCGCCGCACCAGCTCGGGCTGGATATCGCAGCCACTCTCGCCGACGAGCTTCCGCTGCTGAAGCGGGACGGGGGGTTCGTACGGGCCGGCTGTCGCGGCGACCTCGACGAGGCGCGGGCTCTCAGGGACGAAAGTCGGCAGGTCATCGCTTCATTGCAGTCGACCTACATGAGCCTATCGGACATCCGCTCGCTGAAGATCCGGCATAACGGCGTGCTCGGATACTTCGTGGAGGTCGCGCCCAACTACGGCGCGGCGATGATGGCCGAGCCGCTCAACCGCACCTTCATCCACCGGCAGACCCTCGCCAACGCAGTCCGTTTCTCCACCACCGAACTCGGCGAACTGGAGGGGCGGATCGCCTCGGCGGGTGAGCGGGCGCTCGGTATCGAGCTCTCCGTGTTCGATGAACTGGCGGCCCGCGTGATCGCGGCCGCCAGCCCGGTGAAGCGGGCGGCCGAGGCAATCGCGGTGATCGACGTCGCGAGCGCGCTGGCCGACCTGGCGGAAGCGGAGGGGTATGTCAGGCCGCGGGTGGACGACAGCCTTGCTTTCGCGATCGACGCTGGACGCCATCCGGTGGTGGAGCAGATGCTGCGGGAGGACGGAGCAACCTTCGTGGCGAACGGTTGCGACGTGGGTACCCGCGACGACCAGGCCGCCGGACAGCTGTGGCTGGTGACCGGACCCAACATGGCGGGCAAGTCCACGTTTCTTCGCCAGAACGCGTTGATCGCCGTGCTGGCGCAGGCCGGGTCGCACGTGCCGGCGCGGTCGGCGCACATCGGCGTGGTCGACCGCCTGTTCAGCCGCGTCGGTGCGGCCGACGACCTTGCGCGGGGACGGTCCACCTTCATGGTGGAGATGATCGAGACCGCGGCGATCCTCAACCAGGCGGGACCGCGTGCCTTCGTCATCCTCGACGAGATCGGCCGTGGAACCGCAACCTACGACGGCCTTGCGATCGCCTGGGCGACGGTGGAGCACCTGCACGAGGTGAACCGGTCACGGGCGCTGTTCGCGACCCACTACCACGAATTGACCGCCCTCAACGAACGACTGGCGCGGGTGGCGAACGCCACCGTGAAGGTCAAGGAATGGAAGGGCGACGTCGTTTTCCTGCACGAGATCGTGCCGGGAGCGGCCGACCGCTCCTATGGCATCCAGGTCGCCAAGCTCGCCGGGCTCCCGGCGGTGGTGGTGGACCGTGCCCGGTCGGTGCTGGAGGAACTCGAGCGGTCCGGCGGCAACAACGCCCCGGCGGTGCTCGACGACCTGCCGCTGTTCTCCGCGGCTCGCCGACGGCCTGCACCTCCGGTCGATACGGGACCGAACACCGAGAACGAGATCACCCTGCTGCTGGCGGCACTGCAGCCTGACGATCTGACGCCACGAGAAGCGTTGGAGGAACTCTACCGTCTCAAGGCAGCGTTTCAACGGTCCGTCAAGCCAGGTTGAAGGCTCCATCGGCGAAGCTGCTGACTTGTCCCTTCGCACCGTATATTGACGAGAACAGTTGCGGCAACGCGCATGTAACATTCAGTTGCCGGGGGTGGCATCAGACACATGGCCGGGTCTCCTTCGCCGCGCGTCTTTTCGGCCCAGCTCCACTTCGTGGCGCTGGTGACGCTTCTCCTGGTGCCGATCATCGCGGCGGCGATGTTCCTGGCCGTGCGCTTCAGCACGACCGAACGGGAACGCTACACCCTTGACGCGATGGCGGTCGCCGAACGGATCAGCGCCTCGATCGACCGCAAGGTACTCGGCTACGAGGAGGCGCTCGCGGTGTTCGCCGCCGCCGCGCTCGGCACCGGCGGGGCGGTGATCCCGCCCTCTGCCGATGCAGTGAGGAACGCAGCGGCCGCTCTGTCCGGGACACTGATCGTGAAGCGGGCGGACGGCTCCGTTCTCGCGGCCAGCGACGGAAAGGCGGTTCCCCGAGGACTGACCCCGAGCGAACAAGACGCGATCGCATCCGGCGAGCCAGCGGTTTCGGGGCTCGAGTCGGCGGACGGCGGAACGCCGGTGGTAACGGTGTCCGTGCCGCTGACCGATCAGCCCGGATCGGTCGGCGTGATCAGCCTATCGTTCTCCCCGAAAACCCTCGCCGACATCCTAGCCGCGGAGAACCTGCCGGAAGCCTGGGTAGGCGCCATCGTCGACAAGAACGACCTGATCGTCGCGCGGTCGCGCCAGCACGAGCGCTTTCTCGGTGCGGTCGCCACGGAGGATCTGCGGCGGAACGCGGTCGGCGAGCGCGGCGCCTGGAAGGGCACCACCAAGGAGGGCGTCGCGGTTCTGTCGGCTCATGTGCGTTCCCCGGTGACGGGTTGGCGGATCGCGACCGGCGTGCCGATGCTGGCGGTGGAGCAGCCGCTCCGCCAATCGCTGTTCTGGATCACCGGCGTAGGTCTCGCCGGGCTCTCCTTCTCGGTGCTGGCCGCCGCGATGTTCGGTCGACGGATTTCGCGGGCGCTTACCAATCTGGCGACGGCCGCCACCGCCGTCGGCCAGGCAACGCCGCTGCACAAGCCAGCGCCGACGACGATCCGCGAGATCAATCTGATCGGCGATTCCATCCATCACGCCGCGCAGGAGCTCAACAAGCGCGCGGAAGCCCGAAACCGGGCCGAGAATGCCCTGGCGACCATCAACGGGCGGCTGGAACGCGTGCTCAACGCCTCGCCCGTCGGTATCGTGGAGTTCGCGCCGGATCGGACGATCACCTTTGCAAACCATGCCGCCGGGACGATCCTGAAGCTGACACGGGCCGAGTTGGAAGGCCGCAAGGTGGATGACAAGGATTGGGGCATCGCCGACATTAACGGCCGGCCCATCCCCCCCGAGGATCTGCCCGCTTCCCGCGCCTTGCGCGGTGAAACGGTGTTCGGCTACGAGTTCGCGATCTCCGGTCCGGACGGCGGCGAGCAGACGATCCTGTCGGTCAACGCGATTCCGGTGATGGACGGCGACAGGCTGGAAGGCGTTCTGACCGCCTTCACCGACGTGACCAAGCGCCTGGAGGTGGAGCGGCATCAGCGGCTGCTGATCAACGAACTCAACCACCGGGTCAAGAACACCCTCGCCACGGTGAATTCCATCGCCGCGCAGAGCCTCAGGTCAAACGTCGACACCGTCGTCGCCCGCGAAGCCTTCACCGGCCGCATCGTGGCGCTGGCGCAGGCGCATGACGTTCTCACGCGGGAGCGTTGGGAAGGCGCCGACCTCCGGGACATCGTGACATCGGCGGTGGAGCCGCATGACGGCGAACGCTTCGGCATCACCGGCGTGCCGGTGCGGCTGGCGCCGCAGACGGCGCTCTCCGTGGCGATGGCACTGCACGAACTGTCGACCAACGCGGTGAAGTACGGCGCGCTGTCGGTTCAGGGCGGGCACGTGCGGATCAGCTGGGTGCTGGTTCCCGCCGGCCCCGTCAAGCGGCTTCAATTCCGCTGGCAGGAAATCGGCGGGCCGCCTGTGGAAGAGCCGGCCCGCCGCGGGTTCGGCAGCCGGATGATCGAAACGGGGCTGTCTCGCGAACTGGATGGCGAGGTGCGGATCCTGTTCGAGCCGGACGGCGTGGTCTGCACCATCGACGCCCCGCTCGAGGATGCATGAGGGCGCCTGGCGGACGCTCTCATGCCGGTCCGACCGGATCCGGCTTCAGCGCAGGAAGCCGACGATGTCCTTGACCTGATCCATCACCGGACGAGCGATGGCGGTCGCCCGCTCGCCGCCGTCCTTCAGGACGCCGTCGATGTAGGCGGTGTCGGCCATCAGCTCGCGCATGCGGGTGCTGACCGGCGACAGCGCCGAGACGGCGAGGTCGGCGAGGGCCGGCTTGAAGGTGGAGAACTGCGAGCCGCCGAATTCCTTCAGCACGGCCGCGCGGGAGGTGTCGGCCAGGGCGGCGTAGATGGTGACGAGGTTGTCCGCCTCGGGACGATCCTTGAGACCTTCCAGTTCGGACGGCAGGGCGTCCGGGTCCGTGCGTGCCTTGCGGATCTTCTGCGCGATGGCGTCGGCGTCGTCGGTGAGGCCGATGCGCGAGTAGTCCGACGGGTCGGACTTCGACATCTTCTTGGTGCCGTCGCGCAGACTCATCACGCGCGGCGCGGGGCCCTGCGTGAGCGGCTCCGGCAGCGGGAAGAAGCCGTCCTCCGGGTCGTGGCCGTTGGCGGCGATCGCGGCCGAGAAGTCGTTGTTGAACTTCTGAGCGATGTCGCGAGCGAGTTCCAGGTGCTGCTTCTGGTCCTCGCCGACCGGTACATGGGTGGCGCGGTAGACGAGGATGTCGGCCGCCATCAGCGTCGGATAGGCGAACAGGCCCACCGAGGCGTTCTCGCGGTCCTTGCCGGCCTTCTCCTTGAACTGCGTCATGCGGTTCAGCCAGCCCATGCGGGCGACGCAGTTGAACACCCACGCCAGTTCGGCGTGCTCCACCACGCGGCTCTGGTTGAAGACGATGTGGGCCTTCGGATCGATGCCGGCGGCGAGGAAGGCCGCGGTGACTTCGCGGATCTGCTTCTTCAGCTCGACCGGATCCTGCCAGACCGTGATGGCGTGCAGGTCGACGACGCAATAGATGCAGTCGTGGGTGGCCTGCATCTCCACGAAGCGCTTGATGGCGCCGAGATAGTTGCCGAGATGGAGATTGCCTGTCGGCTGGACGCCGGAAAACACGAGGGGCTTGAACGCCATGGGGGTCTCTTTTGGAGGGAGGCCTATTTTGCCGACGGCGTTATGCGCGAGCCGCCGTCCGCGTTCAAGTGTCGGCTGGCGGCTGTTCCGCCGCAGGCTTCGTCTTGCGGCTCCGGCGCTCCAGAAGCGCGCGGCCGTATCGCCGGATGTCAACCGCGCCGGTGAGCACCGCTGCCAGACCATAGATCGCCATGCCGCCGGCACAGAGCGCCAGGAGCGCGAGGCCGGAAACGATCTCGCTGTCGTCGGAAAGCCACGGCGACAGCCAGTCCACGCCCGCCACCAGGCCCCCGCCCATCAGCAGGCTGGCCACCGCGAGCAGGACGAGACGGCGGACGAGGAGACGGTCGGCGGCGAAATGGCCGCGGCGGACCAGCACGACCCACAGCATCACCGCGTTCACCCAGGCCGCGACGGCCGTCGCCAGGGCAATCCCGACATGGCCGAAGGTTGGGAACAGGGCGAGCGACATGCCGACGTTGACGGCCACCGAGATGCCACCCTGGACCGTCGGCGTGCGGGTATCCTCGCGGGCGAAGTAGCTCGGCTGGAAAACCTTGATGGCGACAAAGGCGGGCAGCCCGAAGGCAAAGGCCATCACTGCCCAGCCGGTGGCGTTGGTGTCGGCCGAAGTGAAAGCGCCACGCTCGAACAGCACGCGCATGATGGTGAAGGGGATCGCCACCAGGGCCACGGTCGCCGGCAGGGTCAGCGCCATCGCGAACTCGAGCGCGCGGTTCTGCGTGTGGAGCGCGGTTTCCGGCGTCTCGGAGCGCACGCGGCGCGTGAGGTCGGGAAGCAGCACGACGCCGATCGCCACGCCGATGACGCCGAGCGGCAGCTGGTAGATGCGGTCGGCGTAGTAGAGCCAACTCGCCGCGCTCGCCTGCAGGGAGGCGATGATGGTGCCGATGACGATGTTGATCTGGGTGATGCCGCCCGAGATCACGCCGGGGATGCCGAGCGAGACGAGCCGCCGGACGTTGGCGGTGACCTTCGGCCGGCGCAGAGACACGGGGAAACCGATGAACCAGAGCGCGCCGGCGACTGCCAGGAGCTGGGCGAAGCCGGCGATGAAGACGGCCCAGGAGAGCGTGTAGGCGGCGTCGGGCGTTCCCGCCCAGCCTTGCGACCAGATCAGCGCCAGCGCGGCGACGAGCACCACGTTCAGCAGCGAAGGCGCGAAGGCGGCGACAGCGAAGCGGCCGAAGGACTGCAGCATCCCCGCGGCCATCGCCGTCAGCGACATGCAGGCGAGATAGGGGAACATGATGCGCGTCATCAGTTCCGCGTCGGTGAACTTCTGGGGGTCGGAGGCAAAGCCTGGCGCCAGGGCGTAGACCAGCAGCGGCGCCGCGAGTTCGGCGATAATGGTGATCAGGGTCAGCGCCAGCAGGAAGACCGAAAGGATCTCCTCGGCAAGCACGCGGGCGCGCGGCGGGCCACCCTCCTCCAAGGCTCTCGCGAACAGCGGCACGAAGGCGGCGGAGAAGGCGCCCTCGGCGAAGAGGCGGCGGAAAAGATTGGGCAGTCGGAAGGCGACGATGAAGGCGTCGGCCACCGGTCCGGTGCCCAGCATGTTCGCCATGAACACGTCGCGGATGAAGCCGAGCACGCGGGACGTGAGCGTCGCCATGCCGACGGTCGCGAAGTTCTTCAAAAGGTTCATCGGCGAATGCGGCTCCTGCCTTGAGGTGGGCAAGAGATACAGGCAAGCCGGACTAGATGCCAAGGGGCGCGGCACTCATCGGAGGCCGTATCCCGCCTTCCGGCTAGTTGGCACCACCCCTGCCCTGAACTATGGTCCGCCACCCCGCGACAGGACGCGGCGGCGGAGGGGTTGTGTCATGGCCGAGAATACCAAATCCGGGCTGTCGTTCACGGAGCAGGAGGCGCTGCTGTTCCACGCGCAAGGTCGGCCGGGCAAGCTGGAGATCATGCCGACCAAACCGATGGCGACGCAGCGGGACCTGTCGCTCGCCTATTCGCCCGGCGTCGCCGTGCCGGTGCGCAAGATCGCCGAGGACCCCTCGCTCGCCTTCGACTACACCGCCCGCGGCAACATGGTGGCGGTGATCTCCAACGGCACCGCGATCCTGGGGCTCGGCAACCTCGGCCCGCTCGCCTCCAAGCCGGTGATGGAGGGCAAGGCCGTGCTCTTCAAGCGCTTCGCGGATGTGGATTCGATCGACTTGGAAGTCGACACGGAGGATCCGGACACCTTCATCAACTGCGTGCGCTACCTCGGGCCATCCTTCGGCGGGATCAACCTGGAGGACATCAAGGCGCCGGAGTGCTTCATCATCGAGAGCCGCCTGCGCGAACTGATGGACATTCCGGTGTTCCACGACGACCAGCACGGCACGGCCATCATCTCCACCGCCGGGCTGATCAACGCGCTGCACCTGACCGGACGCGACATCAGGACGACGAAGCTCGTCTGCAACGGCGCGGGGGCCGCCGGGATCGCCTGCATCGAGCTCGTCAAGGCGCTCGGCATGCCGCACCAGAACGTCATCCTCTGCGACACCAAGGGCGTGGTCTACAAGGGCCGCACCGAGGGCATGAACCAGTGGAAGTCCGCCCACGCGGTGGAAACCTCGGCCCGAAGCCTCGCCGAAGCGATGGACGGGGCGGACGTGGTGTTCGGCCTCTCGGCGAAGGGCGCGCTCTCCAAGGAGATGATCCTCTCGATGGCGAAGGACCCTATCATCTTCGCCATGGCAAATCCGGATCCGGAGATCACGCCGGAGGAGGCGCACGCCATCCGCGGCGACGCTATCGTGGCCACCGGACGGTCGGACTATCCCAACCAGGTCAACAACGTACTCGGTTTCCCCTACATCTTCCGCGGGGCGCTGGACGTGCGGGCGACAACCATCAACGACCGTATGAAGATCGCCGCGGCCGAGGCGCTGGCGCTGCTGGCGCGCGAGGACGTGCCGGACGAGGTGGCGGCGGCCTACCGGGGCCAGCGTCCCCGGTTCGGGCGTGACTACATCATCCCGGTGCCGTTCGATCCCCGGCTGATCTCCACGATCCCCGAGGCGGTCGCCCGGGCCGCCATCGACAGCGGCGTCGCCCGCAAGCCGATCGTCGACTGGGAACAGTACCGGCACCAGCTCTCCGCGCGCCGGGATCCGGCGGCCGGAACGCTGCAGCGCATCTTCTCCAAGGTGAAGCAGAAGCCGCGGCGGATCGTGTTCGCCGAAGGCGAGGAGGAGCAGGTGATCCGTGCCGCGGCGAGCTTCGCCACACAGGGCCTCGGCACCGCGATCCTGGTCGGCCGCGAAGACCAGATCCGCGCGACCGCGGCGGCGGCCGGCATCGACCTCAACCGCGAGGGCATGCAGATCGCCAACGCCCGGCTGTCCGCCCGCACCAAGGACTATGCCGACACCCTCTACGCCCGGCTGCAGCGCAAGGGCTTCCTGCACCGCGACTGCGTCCGGCTGGTCAACACCGACCGCAACTACTTCGGCGCGCTGATGGTGGCGCTCGGCGACGCCGACGCCATGGTGTCGGGGGTGACGCGGAACTACTCGGTGGTTCTGGAAGAGGTCTGCCAGGTGATCGATCCGAAGCCCGGGCAAAAGGTGATCGGCGTCTCGATCGCGCTCTGCCGCGGCCGGACCGTGCTGATCGCCGATACGGCGGTGCACGACATGCCGACGGCTGAGGAACTGGCGCATATCGCGGTTCAAGCGGCCCGGTTCGCCCGGCGGCTCGGCTACGATCCGCGGGTTGCGATGCTGGCCTACTCGACCTTCGGGCATCCGGAGGGCGAACGGTCGGCGCGGGTGCGGGAGGCGGTGCAGATCCTCGACCGGCAGCGGGTGGATTTCGAGTACGACGGCGAGATGGCGGCCGATGTCGCCCTCAATCCGGACCGGATGGCGCTCTATCCGTTCTGCCGGCTGACGGGCCCGGCGAACGTGCTGGTGATGCCGGCGTTCCACTCTGCCTCGATCGCGACCAAGATGCTGCAGGAGCTCGGCGGATCGACCGTGATCGGGCCGCTGCTGGTCGGCTTGGATAAGCCGGTCCAGATCATGCCGCTCGGAAGCCAGGACAGTGACATCGTCAACATGGCCGCTTTTGCGGCTTTCGACACCGTGGGATGACCGGTTCCACCCGGAGACATGAAAAATGCCGCCCCAGTTTCCCGGGGCGGCAAGTGGATCGACAGAGAGGCTGCCGATCGTAAAACCTGATCGCCGGCAGGACGTGGCTGGTGCTCCTGCCCGTGCGACAACTGGAGAATTGCGCGGAGTTGCTGAATCAAGGCTTAACAAGTTGGGCCGGATTCGATTTTTATAGGTTGGTCTGACGAGGCCATTGGCCCGCCGCTGACGCTAACCGCCCCGACTGACGCATCACAGTGCAGTGTCTATTTTTTGGGGTGATATTTTCTATCCAAGCATAAGTCGCCGTGGCCTGCGCCACTTGGAATCCGCCGTTCAGGTCGGGACCGATTCGGCCGGCGGCAGGTCGGACGGCGGCGACACCGGGCGCTTCTCCGGGCTCTTGCAGAGATCGTAGATCAGGCAGCGCTCGCATTCGGGCCGGCGGGCCTTGCAGATGTAGCGACCATGCAGAATGAGCCAGTGGTGGGCATGGAGCTTGTAGGGCTCCGGGACGATCCGCTCGAAGGCGAGTTCCACCTCCAACGGGTTCTTGCCGGGGGCGAGGAGCAACCGGTTGCCCAGCCGGAAGATGTGGGTGTCGACGGCGAAGGTGGGCTGGCCGAACGCCATGTTGAGGACGACGTTGGCGGTCTTTCGGCCGACTCCGGGCAGTTGCTCCAGGGCCGCGCGGTCGGCCGGAACCTCGCCGCCGTAGCCGTCGACGAGAGCCTTGGAAAGCGCGATGACGTTTTTCGCCTTGTTGCGGAAGAGGCCGATGGTCTTGATAGCCTCGCGCACCGCATCCTCCCCCAGTTCCAGCATTTTCTGAGGCGTGTCAGCCACTTGGAAGAGGTGGCGAGTCGCCTTGTTGACGCCGGCGTCGGTCGCCTGGGCCGACAGGACCACTGCCACGAGCAGCGTGAAGGCGTTGACGTGCTCCAGCTCGCCCTTCGGTTCCGGGTTGGCGGCGCGGAAGCGGGCGAAGATCGCCTCGACCTCATCCGGCGTGTAGACCGACTTCGGCCGGCGCTTGCGGGCGGCCGGCTTGGGCTTGGGCGTTGCAACGGCGGAGGCGGGGACGGAGGGCTTTGCGCGGGTCATGGCTCCTCTATAATGAGCTGAGATGACGACAGGCAATCCACCCGTTTCGCCCGCCGGGTCAGAAGCGGCGCAACCCTTCTTCTCGGCGCGGTTGACGCCCTACCGATCGCTCGGGCCGAGCGGCTTCGTGGCGCTGATGGCGATCGTCAGCGCGCTCTGCTTCGGGTCGGGGGTGATGTTCCTGGTGGTGGGCGCCTGGCCGGTGTTCTGGTTCATGGGGCTCGACGTCCTGATCGTCTATGTCGCGTTCCGGCTAAGCTATGACAAGGCAAGGGAATTCGAGGAGATCCACGTTTCCGCGGAAGACGTGCACATCATCCGGGTGTCGCACCGCGGAGAGATCCGGGAGCATCATCTCAACCCGTTCTGGGTCCGGTTGAACGTGGTGCGGTTGGAGGACGAGGGCGTGGTGCAGGTCAGCCTGGTCAGTCACGGCAAATCACAACCTGTCGGCGCTTTCCTCAACCCGGCGGATCGGGAGAGCTTCGCGCAGGCACTCGGAAATGCGCTGGTTACGGCCAGACGCGGCGGACCTGCCCTGGCCGACGGCACAATCTGACACCAGTTCGAAGGGTATCGGCGGCGGTTGCGAGAAACGGGTGGTGGCGCGGAAAAGCTCCCACTACCGTCTCAGCATCGATACGACGGAGATATGTTATGGATTCCGTGTTCACGCCCCATTCCGAAGGCTCGACATCCCGGACCGACGGCAGCTATCTTCACAAGGAGTTCCGGATGGCGGAGCCTGTCGTTCTGGATCGTCAGGCGGCCGATTACACGCTGGTGCGCGATACCATACAGTATATCTCCGAACGGTGGAGAGATCAGCCCGAGCTCGAGACCATCGCTGCGGCGGTCGGTACTGATGCAAACCATCTGCACCGGGTGTTCACACGTTGGGCTGGACTGACGCCGAAGGCGTTCGTCCAGGCGTTGACGCTGGATCAGGCGCGCCGGATGCTCAACGACAGCGCCTCGATTCTCGACACCGCCTACGAGGTGGGCCTGTCAGGACCGGGCCGGCTGCACGACCTTTTCGTCACCCACGAGGCCATGAGCCCGGGCGCCTACAAGGCAAGAGGTGGTGGAGTTACAATAGCTTACGGGTTCCATTCGTCGCCGTTCGGGACGGCGGTGGTGATGGCGACCGATCGCGGCCTGGCCGGTCTGGCCTTCGCCGACCCGGGCGAGGAGCAGCGGTCGTTCGAGGACATGGCCACCCGCTGGCCGGCGGCAGCCTTCGTCCACGACCCGGAGGTGACCGCACCCTATGCCCGGCAGGTGTTCGATCCGGGCTTCTGGAGCCACGACCGGCCGCTGCGCCTGGTGTTCATCGGATCGGACTTCGAGGTTCGGGTATGGGAGACGCTGCTGCGGATTCCTCTTGGAAAAGCAACGACTTACAGCGACATCGCCCGGCATATCGGGAACCCGAAGGCGGTGCGCGCGGTGGGCTCCGCGGTGGGCCGCAACCCCATTTCGTTCGTGGTTCCTTGCCATCGCGTGCTCGGCCGACAGGGCGATCTCTGCGGCTATCACTGGGGCTTGACGCGCAAGAAGGCGATCCTCGGCTGGGAGACCGGGCTGGTGAACAAGCTGTCCGGCACGGAATGAGACGACCTTGCGGACACGGCGCGGAGGGTGATCTTCCGCGCCGTTTTTCGGGGGTGTGTAGTCGCCTTTATCGTGGCAAGTCGCGGCTACGTAGCGCCCAAAGGCTCAATGTAGCGGCTTGTAGTAGATGACGGCGTCGGTGGGGGCGCCGTCGGGGTCGAGGGCGTAGCCGGGGATTGTTCCGGCCTCCAGGAAGCCGACCCGCCGATAGAGTCGCTCGCCGGGTCCGCCTGGCGCCGCATCGGCGGTGAGGAGGGTTATCCCCATCACCCGCGCGCTGGTTTCAAGCTCCTGCATCAATTCCTGTCCGACGCCCCTGCCCCGACCGCGACGGTGGACGAGCAGTCGGTCCACACTGGCCCGGTGGGGCTGGTTGGCGGCGGAGGCGCGGACCAGTTGGGCCGCGCCGACGATACCCTCGGCGTCCTCGGCGATGAACAGGTGGGTGGAGCGCTTCATCGCATCGGCAACGTCGAGCACGAAGCGGACCGCCGACAGCGGCGCGAGCGGCCTCATGAGAGACACCTGCGCGCCGGCATCGACAGCGTCGATCAGCATGTCCGCGAGTTCGTGAGCCCGGTTGCGGACCTCTTCCGGGGTCAGCCTTCGGATGGAGACCTGCCGTGCCACATCAACCGTCATGTCCGCCTCCCCAGGTGGATAAGGGCGGTCGTTCGCTGGCGGTTGATGCCCGCTCGTCGGCAGGTCGGCCTGGAGGATCAGCCCTTCAGGACTTCCTTGCTTGCGATGCTTCCGTCCTCGTTCAGACGATATACGATCGGAACGCCCGTATCGAGTTCCCGGGCGACAATCTCTTCGCCCGTCAACCCTTCCAACTGCATAATGAGCGCCCGCAGCGAATTGCCGTGCGCGGCAACGAGGACCCGTTCGCCCGCCATCACGCGAGGAAGTATTTCACGATCGAAATAAGGCAAGACCCGCTCGGCCGTGTTCTTCAGACTTTCGCCGCCGGGCGGGGGCACGTCGAAGGAGCGGCGCCAGACGTGGACCTGCTCTTCGCCCCAGCGGGCGCGGGCGTCGTCCTTGTTGAGGCCGGTCAACTCGCCGTAGTCGCGCTCGTTGAGGGCCTGGTCCCTGACCGTCGGCAAGTCGGTCTGGCCGATCTCCTCCAGGATGAGGCGGAGCGTGTGCTGTGCGCGCGTCAGCACGGAGGTATAGGCGACGTCGAAGCCGAGCTTCAGGTCGCGGAGCTTGCGGCCGGCGGCCTTGGCCTCCTCGATGCCCTGGGGCGTCAAGTCGGGGTCCTTCCAGCCGGTGAAGAGGTTCTTCAGGTTCCAGTCGCTCTGGCCATGGCGGACGAGGACGAGCAGGCGGTTCATGCGGGGGGAACTCCCTTCTGATGGAAGCGCCTGCCGGCTGCCGGCCGACGCCCTTTCCTGACACTCTCCGGCTGCCGCGTTTACCGCGTGTCAGCCGGACGGGACGCAATCAATCGAGGCCGAGCACGTCGGCCATGGAGTAGCGGCCGGGCTTGCGGCCGCGGCCCCACAGCGCCGCCCGGAGGGCGCCGGTGGCGAACAAGGCGCGATCCTCGGCACGGTGGGTGAGTTCGATCCGCTCGCCGGCACCGGCGAAGATGACGGCGTGGTCGCCGACCACGGTGCCGCCGCGCAGGGCCGCGAAACCGATCGCGCCCTGCGGGCGGACGCCGGTCTGGCCGTCGCGGCCGCGGACGGCAGCGTCCTCGAGGCGGATCGCCCTGCCCTCGGCCGCGGCCCCGCCCAGCAGCAGCGCGGTGCCGGAGGGCGCATCCACCTTCATGCGGTGATGCATCTCGACGATCTCGATATCCCACTCCGGACCCAGCGACTTCGCGGCGCGGCGAACGAGGCTGGCGAGCAGATTGACCCCGAGGCTCATGTTGCCGGACTTGACGACCACGGCGTGGCGCGCGGCGGCGTCGAACTTCGCCTCGTCCTCGGCCGAGCAACCGGTGGTGCCGACGACGTGGACGATACGGGCTTGGGCGGCGAGTTCGGCGAAGGCGACGCTGGCGGCCGGCGTGGTGAAGTCGAGGACACCCTCCGCCGCCGCGAAGGCGGGCAAGGGATCGTCGGTGACGGGCACGCCCAGTTCGCCGACGCCGGCGAGAAGGCCGGCGTCCCTGCCGAGATCGGCAGCGCCCTCCCGCTCGATCGCGCCGGAGAGGACGACGCCGGGGGTGGTGGCGACGGCGCGGATCAGCGTGCGGCCCATCCGGCCCGCTGCGCCCACCACGACGAGCTTCATGTCAGTCATCCCAGCCGTTCCTCGCGAAAATCCCGAGCGGCCTCGCCTATAGCAGGCGGGCGCGGCGGGTGGAAAGGGCGAGGACGGCCTCTGCCGGCGATTCCGACCATGGTCGCATCCGGAGCGGCGGATGCCGCCTGCGGCCTCCCACCGGACACAGCGGCCGCATCGGCGCTCAGCGTTGCCCCATCTCGGCGACGGCGGCGAGGATGCGGGCGATGTCCTCGGGGCGTGAGAGGCGGTGGTCGCCGTCCTTGACGAGGGTGACGACCACGTCGTCGTGGACGAGGCGGTCGACGAGGAGAAGGGCGTGGGCGTAGGGGACGTCGGGATCCTGCATGCCCTGGACGATGTGGACGGGCGCGCCGATCCGGATGTCGTCGTCGAGGACGGTGTTGCGGGCACCGTCGTCCAGGAAGGCGCGGGTGATGACGGTGGGCTCGTCGGCGTAGGCGCTGGGAAGGCGCACGGAGCCGGTTGCGGCAAGCTCGCGACGCATGGCCTCGGTGAAGGCGGGCTCCATGAGGCGGGTGGCGAAATCCGGCGCCGGCGCGATCAGGACGAGGCCGGCGAGCCGGTCGGCCCGATCGGCCGCCTGAAGCCGGCGGGCGAGGAGGAGTGCGATCCAGCCGCCCATGGAGGAGCCGACGAGGACGACCGGGCCTTCTGTGAAGCGATCGAGGACGGCCTCGGCCTCCTCCGCCCAGCGGCTGATGGTGCCGTCGGTGAAGAGGCCGCCGGAGGCGCCGTGGCCGGAATAGTCGAAGCGGACGACGCGGCGCCCGTTCCGCCGGCCCCACTCGGCCAGCGCCTCTGCCTTGGAGCCGGTCATGTCGGAGCGGAAGCCGCCGAGCCAGAGGAGCGCCGGTCCGACGCCTTCGTCGACGAGGAGGGCGATGGAGCGGGCGTCCGGGCCGGAGCCGACGACGAGCGTTTCGGGGGCGGACGGCATGGGCGGACCTCGGGATGGGGTGCGGCGGGTGCGGGTTTGACGTTTGCCATGGTGGGCGGGTGTTGTGAATGGGCGGCGTGGGAAAACGGGGCTGTTCACGGCGCGCGCGGGAAAGGCGGGAGATCGGGGAAGGATCGCCGGCGCCGAGCGGGAGGGAAAAAAGCGTGGGTGGTCCGCCTGCGCGGACCATGACGGCGGGAAGGGGAGAGCGGGAGCGAGGGATAGGTAGGACGATCAAGGGGGCAGGAGGAAATGTTGCAAAGTGGTGAGCCGGTGCCGAGCGGGCGCTTTCTGCTTTCATACCCGTCATGGTCCGCGCAGGCGGACCATGAAGGCGGGAAGGGAGGAGGACGGAGCGAGCGAGACGGCGCGACAGGGCGGGACGGCGGGGATATGCGGAGTGGGCAGCCGGGCGACCGAGTACCTTCGGCGTTCTCAACCGGCGTGGTCCGACTGCACGGGGGCGGGACAGTGGGAACGGTGAGGGAAGGGTTCATGGAAAGGAAGCGATGACGGCGGAATCCCGCCGGGGTTGCCCAATCAGTATCCAGCCGAGGATTGACTTTTCGGCAGATAAGCACGACTTTGAGGCCCGTTGCTCCATGCGATGGGCAGCCGTATCGATTCCTTGGATCCAGTGGCTCCTGCCGACGGCAGCGCACGGACCCAGGCTCCGGGGTGACCGGCGGGCGTTCCAGCGTTCCCCTGCAGGCACCACATCTCCCAGGGAGACCCGGATACCGAGCGGCGGCCCGCTTCGTGCGGGAAACCGGCGCCCCGGTCCTTCGTTTTCATCGAGGCTTTGTCCGGCAGCGATGCTTCCATGGCGAAGCGCTCGTCTGCGGCAAATGCCTTGGCGCTTCGAAGCCGATCGCCGTTCGTTGAAACAATAGAGGAGACACGAGCCATTCGTCGCCCGTTCCGAGCCACTGCGCCGATCAAGGAAGGTCCGCGCGTCAACCGTGAAATCCGAGTTCCGCAGGTCCAGCTGATCGACGAGAACGGCGAGAACCGTGGGGTCGTCGCGATCCTGGACGCCCTTGCCGCCGCCAACGAGGCCGGGCTCGATCTCGTGGAGATCTCGCCGAACTCTACGCCGCCGGTCTGCAAGATTCTCGACGTGGGCAAGTTCAAGTACCAGTCGCAGAAGAAGGCCGCCGAAGCGCGCAAGAACCAGAAGACGGTTGAGATCAAAGAGATCAAGATGCGTCCGAACATCGACACCCACGACTACGAGGTGAAGATGAAGAGCATGCATCGGTTCTTCGAGGAAGGCGACAAGGTCAAGGTGACGCTGCGGTTCCGTGGCCGCGAGATGGCGCACCAGGACCTGGGCGTGAAGCTTCTGCTGCAAGTGCGCGACGAGACTGCGACCATCGCCAAGGTGGAGAGCGAGCCGCGCCTTGAAGGCCGCCAGATGGTGATGGTGCTCGCCCCGCGCTGAGCGAACGTCGCCCAGTCGAATTTCTGCAACGGCGTCGGGCCAACCGGCGCCGTTTCGCTTTTCGGGGACAGCGACGGGTCATTTTCGCTGTCATACCGACCTCACGAAGTCCTGACCCCTCTGCGTTTGCCAGGTTCGCCGATCGGGGCAGGAGCTGGTCGCAGCTCGACCGTCCGGTCGAGCAAGAACAGCGACGAACCCGGGCGGATGAACCTGACAAACCCTTCGGGCTCCCCGCTTTTGGCCGACTGCGGCGTCGCGCTCGGGGCATGGACGGACGTCCATGTCCCCTCCCGCTCCTGGCATTCGGCCAAAATCGGGGAGCGCAGACGGGTCAGGACTTCGTGAGGTCGGTATCAGTAGGGCGGGTAGCCGAAGATGTCGGTGAAGGCTGCGCGGGCCCGGGCCTCGGCGATCTCGGCCTCCCGAGCGGCCCTCGCCGCATCCATGCGGGCGGAGAAACCATCGTCGAAGCCAAAGCGGCGGCTTTGGAGATTGGCGATGCGGTCGCGGATGTCGTCCCGCTCGTCGTCGCTGGCGTCGCGCATGCGGCGGCGCAGGTCGCGGATCTCGTCGGCGATGCGATCCTCCTCGTTCTCGGCCCGTCTGGCCTCGTCGGCGAGTTCGCGGGCTTCGCTGCGGGCCTGGTAGACGTCGGTGCCGAGGCCATAGGCGGTGAGGAAGTCGGCGCCGGCGCGGCCGGTACAGACGTTCTCGTAGCTCTTGCCCGCCGACCCGTTGGCAAAGCCGGAGACGGGCGTGCAATAATCCTTCAATCCCTCAGACCGGCCGCGCTGCCAGGTGATGGCATCGACGCCGATCTTGTAGCGGGCGCAGGCCTTCTCGTGCTCGGCGAGGATGGCGGAGGACTTGCCGTTGCGGCCGTCGACGACGCCGATCTGGTACCAGTCGCCGGACTGGCACTGCTCCTTGGAGAGCGTGGAGCAGCCGGCAAGGACGAGGAAAAGGCCGACCAGCGCGCCCGCACCCGAAAGGGGCGCGGAGCGGCGCGGGCGGGCAACGGGAAAAGACATGGACGAGCTTTCGGTGACGGTGGGACTTTCGCGCACCGTCGGCCAAGGTTAACCGGATGTCAACGAGGGCGGAGGAGCCTTCCAAGGGGGCCGGCAGCAGGAGCGGGACGACGGCGATGAGGCAGACGACGAGACGGGTGCTGGCGCTTGTCGCCGTTGCGGTAGCCATGCTGCCGGGACCGGCGGGCGCGGTGGACGAACGGCCGGCCAAGGAGCTGTTCGGCGCAGCGCGGACGCCCGCCGTGCTGGAAGCGCGGTCGATCGGCAGCTATGCCCGCGGGTGCCTGGCCGGCGCGCAGGCGCTGCCGGTGAACGGGGCGCGATGGCAGGTGATGCGCTTGTCGCGCAACCGCAACTGGGGCCACCCGGCGCTGGTGGCATACCTGGAGACTCTCGCCGGCAAGGCGCCCTCGGTCGGCTGGCGCGGGCTCCTGGTGGGCGACATGGCGCAGCCGCGCGGCGGGCCGATGCTGACCGGACACGCCAGCCACCAGATCGGGCTCGACGCGGACATCTGGCTGACGCCGATGCCGGACCGGGAGCTGACCCGGCAGGAGCGCGAAACGATCTCGGCGACGTCGATGCTGAGCGGCAAGGGCAAGGGGCCCTACGTGGACCCCGCGGTGTGGACGGCGGCGCATGCGGCGATCATCCGCGCGGCGGCAAGCGACCGGGCGGTGGCGCGGGTGTTCGTCAACCCGGGGATCAAGAAGGCGCTCTGCGAGGGGGCGAGCGGCAACCGGAGCTGGCTGCGCAAGGTGCGGCCCTGGTGGGGGCACGACTACCACTTCCACGTCCGGCTCGCCTGCCCGTCGGGTGCGGTGGGCTGCAAAGACCAGGACGCCCCGCCGCCGGGAGACGGCTGCGGGGACGAACTGGCGGAGTGGTTCAAGCCGCCGGAGCCGGCGAAGAAGCCGGAGAAGCCGGCCAGGAAGCCGCGTCCGGTGACGCTGAAAGACCTGCCGCCGGCCTGCAGCCAGGTGCTCGTCTCCAATTGACCCGGGTCAGTTGCCGTGGCTGCGGCGGTTCTCCGCCTCGTAGACCTCGTGCGAGCCGATCTCGCCGGCTCGCTTCTCGCCCACTGTGCGATGGCGGTTGCGCATGATGCCGTAGACGAACCCGGCGCCGAGCAGCGCCGCGCCGCCGGCAGTGACGATCAGCCAAAGAAAGGAATATCCGTCCATGATCGAGTCTCCGTTCTCCCTCGTTGAAGGGAGAACGGTCTCGGACGGGCGCTGTTCCCTTCAGCTTCAGCCGCGCAGCGTCGCACCCGTCGCCTTGGAGACCGCGGCGACGATCGCCTGGGAAGCCGCCTCGATCTCCTCCTCCGTCAGCGTCTTCTCCGACGGGACGAGGGTGACTTCGATGGCGACGGACTTGCGGCCTTCGCCAACGTGCTCGCCGCGGAAGACGTCGAACACCTGGACACCGCCGACGAGGCCCTTGCGGGCGCCCTCGGCCGCCTTGAGGATGCGGGCGGCTTCCACGTCGTCGGCGACAATGAAGGCAAAGTCGCGCCGGACGGGCATCAGGTCGGAGGCGGCGAGGACCGGCTTGGCCTTGCTCGCCTTGGCCTTCGGCTGCGGGATCTTCTCCAGGATGATCTCGGCGGCGACGATCGGCCCGGCGACGTCGAGCGCCTCCAGGACGGCGGGGTGCAGTTCGCCGAAGTGGCCGATCACCGTTTGCGGGCCGAGCTGGATCGTGCCGGACCGGCCGGGGTGGAACCAGGACGGGGCGGTGCGGACGACCTGCGCCTTGGAAACGTCGAAGCCGAGGGCGTCCAGGAGCGCGAAAGCGTCGGCCTTGGCATCGTAGACGGTGACGGGACCGGACGCGCCGCTCCAGTGGCGGCCGCTGCCGATAAGGCGGGCAGTGCCGCGGCGGATGGCGGTGGCGGCGGTGGACTGGTCCTCCGGACGGTCGCCGGCGAAGATCTGGCCCACCTCGAAGAGGGCGAGGTCGCCGAAGCCGCGGTCGGCGTTGCGGCGGGCCGCGGCGACGAGACCGGGGATCAGGCTCGGGCGCATGTCGCTCATGTCGGCGGAGATCGGGTTGGCAAGCTTCAGCGCCGGCGCGCCGCCGCCGAACAGCGTCGCCTGGGCCTCCGAGACGAAGGACCAGGTCACCGCCTCCACGAGACCTTCGGCGGCCAGCACGCGCTTGGCGCGGCGGGTGCGGATCTGGATCGGGGTCAACACCTTGGCGGAGACGCTGGCGAGACGCGGCAGGGGCGTGGAGCGGACCGCGTCGAGGCCGATGATGCGGACCACCTCCTCGACGAGATCGGCCTTGCCCTCGATGTCCGGGCGCCAGGACGGCACGGTAACTGCGAGGTCGTGGCCGAAGCCGGCGACGCCGAAGCCGAGTGCCTCCAGGACGGCGCGGACCTCGGCGATCGGCAGGTCGAGGCCGGAGAGACGCTTGACCTCGGAAACTGGGAAGTCGACGACCTTGACCACGACGGGCGGCTGGCCGGCCATCACGGCCTCGGACGGCTCGCCGCCGCAGAGCTCGATGACCATCATGGTCGCAAGCTCCAGGCCGGCGAGGACGAAGGCCGGGTCGACCCCGCGCTCGAAGCGGTAGCGCGCGTCGGAGTTGATACCGAGCTTGCGGCCGGTTCGGGCGGTGCGGTTCGGGTCGAAGTAGGCGCTCTCGATGAAGACGTCGGTGGTTGCCTCGGTGGAGCCGGAGGCCTCGCCGCCGATGATGCCGCCGAGGCCGAGGACACCGGCGTCGTCGGCGATCACCGTCATCGTCTCGTCGACGGCGTAGGTCTTGCCGTCGAGCGCGAGGAAGCTCTCGCCGGCGCGGCCGAGGCGGGCGTGGACGGTGCCGGTGAGCCTGGCGGCATCGTAGACGTGCAGCGGACGGCCGCGGTCGTAGGAGACATAGTTGGTGATGTCGACGAGCGCGGATATCGGGCGGAGGCCGACGGCCTTCAGGCGGTCCTGCAGCCACTTGGGCGAGGGGCCGTTGCGGACCCCGCGAACGAGGCGGCCGGCGAACACCGGGCAGGCATTCTCCGCCGTCTCCGGGAAGCGCAGCGCGACCGGCACCGGGCACGGATAGGCGCCGCGGACCATCTCCACGGTGTCGGGCTTCAGCCGGCCAAGGCCGCGGGCGGCGAGATCGCGGGCGATGCCGCGCACGCCGAGGCAGTCGGGCCGGTTCGGGGTGATGGCGATCTCGATGACGGGATCGCCGAGGCCGAGGTAGTCGGCGAAGGAGGTGCCGACGGGGGCGTCCGCGGGCAGCTCGATGATGCCGTCGTGGGCCTCCGACATCAGGAGCTCGCGCTCGGAGCACATCATGCCGCGGGATTCGAAGCCGCGGATAGTGCCGACGGCAAGGTCGATGCCGGTGCCGGGAATATGAGTTCCCGGCGCGGCGAAGACGCCGACGAGGCCGGCGCGGGCGTTGGGAGCGCCGCAGACCACCTGGACGGGCTCGCCGCCGCGGCCGTCGTCGACGGTGAGGACGCGCAGCTTGTCGGCGTTGGGGTGCTTGTCGGCGGTGAGCACCCTGGCGATCGTGAAGGGCTTGATGGCGGCCGAGGGGTCGGAGACGCCCTCCACCTCCAGGCCGATCATCGTCAGCGCCTCGACGACGTCATTGAGGGAGGCCTCGGTGTCGAGGTGATCCTTGAGCCAGGAAAGGGTGAATTTCATCGGTCGGTCGTCCGGTTCGGTTCGATCAGCTCGTCAGCCCGCCGAGGAGGTTCGGCAGGTCAAGGGGGCGGAAGCCGTAGTGCTTCAGCCAGCGGACGTCGGCGTCGAAGAAGGCGCGCAGGTCAGGCATGCCGTATTTCAGCATGGCGATGCGGTCGATCCCCATGCCCCAGGCGAAGCCCTGGACCTCGTCGGGATCGAGGCCGCAGTTGCGGATCACGTTGGGGTGGACCATGCCGCAGCCGAGGATCTCCAGCCAGTCGTCGCCCTCGCCGATGCGGATCTCCGAGCCGGAGCGACGGCAGCCGACGTCGACCTCCATGGACGGTTCCGTGAAGGGGAAGAAGGACGGGCGGAAGCGCGTCTTGACGTGGTCGACCTCGAAGAAGGCCTTGAGGAACTCCTCCAGGATCCATTTGAGGTGGCCGAAGTGGCTGGAGCGGTCGATCACCAGACCTTCGACCTGGTGGAACATCGGCGTGTGAGTCGCGTCGCTGTCGCAGCGGTAGGTGCGGCCGGGGATGACGACGCGGATCGGCGGCGGCTGGCTGATCATCGTGCGAATCTGCACCGGGGACGTGTGCGTGCGCAGCAGGAGACGCGAGCCGTCCTCCTTCGGGTTGAAGAAGAAGGTGTCGTGCATCTCCCGCGCCGGATGATCGGCCGGGAAGTTGAGGGCGGTGAAGTTGTAGTGGTCGGTCTCGATGTCCGGGCCTTCGGCGACGGAAAAGCCCATGTCGGCGAAGATGGCGGTGATCTCGTCGATGACCTGACTGATGGGGTGGATGCGACCCTCCGACAGCGGGCCGGGCCGGACGGGCAGCGTGACGTCCACCGTCTCGCGGGACAGGCGGGCCTCGATGGCGGCCCGCCTCAGCACGCCGCGGCGGTCGGCGATGGCGGCGGCGACGCGATCCTTGGCCTCGTTGATGGCGGCGCCGCGCGTGCGACGCTCGTCCGGCGACATGGCGCCGAGGGTCTTCAGGAGTTCTGAGATCGAGCCCTTCTTGCCGAGGGCAGCGACGCGCACGCCCTCCAGCGCCGCTTCGTCGGCGGCGCCGTCGACGGCGGCAAGAATTTCGGTTTCCAGGCTGGCGAGATCGGACATGACGGATGCTGGCTTTCGTGTTGGTCGGGCGGGTTCTATCGCGGAAAACACGACCCTGCCACTTCGTTCTTCGATCGACCGGGACAAGAAAAAGGCGGCGCACCGACCGGTACGCCGCCCTTGATCTCCAGCGACCGGTCTTCAGACCGGCCCGTCCTCATCACGACGGTCAGACCGCCGCGGCACGGGCCTTTTCGACCAGCGCCTTAAAGCTTTCCGGCTCGCGGATCGCGATGTCGGAGAGCACCTTGCGGTCCACCGCGATGCCCGCCTTGGCGAGCAGGTCGATGAAGCGGGCATAGGTGAGCTCGCCGCCGGTCACGTCACGGACGGCCGCGTTGATGCGCTGGATCCAGAGAGCGCGGAAGTTGCGCTTCTTGGCCCGGCGGTCCCGGGTGGCATACTGCATCGCGCGATCGACGGCCGCCTTGGCGGTACGGATCGTGTTCTTGCGACGGCCACGGAAGCCCTTCGCCTGAGCGAGGACCTTCTTGTGCTTGGCATGGGCTGTGACGCCCCGCTTAACGCGCGCCATGGTTCAGATCTCCTGATTGGTGTCCGATAGCGCGAGGGGTCAGCCGTTGCGCAGGAAGTTCTTCTTGATGATCTTGGCGTCGGCGTCGCTGAGCACCGTGGTGCCGCGCGCCTGGCGGATGAACTTGGTCGTCCGCTTGATCATCCCGTGACGCTTGCCGGCCTGGGCGGATTTCACCCGGCCGTTGGCGGTGATCTTGAAGCGCTTCTTGGCGCCGGACTTGGTCTTCAACTTGGGCATTTTGCTCGTTTCCGAGTGCTATCGGGATCGGCCGAAGCCGTCACCGGTTGTCCTTTGTCCGAACCCATGGGCGCGTTCCGGCCACGGCCTTGCCGAGGCTGAAACCGACCGGTCGTCCGGGGTTGAGCGTTCGAGGCCGCCACGGCATGCCCTTGGGAACGGAGAACCGCCCCCGAGCCGGTCGACCCGAAGTGCGCGCGTTCTAGCGGAACACGGGGAAAAGTGCAAGTCGCCGGTGATCATGGCAGCAGCGCCGAGGACGGACCATCGGATATCGATCCGCATATTTGACGATGTTCCGGCCTTCCATCAGCTTTGACGCCGAGGGAGGCGGAAGCAGCAGCGCCGATCCAGCGGCGCGCCCGGGGAGGATGGGCCACCCCGGCCGTGGCGACGGCCTCGCCCTCCGTGGAGGAGTCCGGCCATGTCGCGAAGGCGATGGAAGCTGGAGGTTCACCTGGCCAGAGATGCGGACCGCTGGATTGTAACGGTCCGCATCACACTGGTGAGATGAGCATAGGGGCGGGGAGTTCGCAGCTTCCCGTCCCACTCCTGCAGTTTAGCAGAAAATGACGAGGGATCAACGCTGGGCACTGCTCCGCCAAGGCTGACCTAGAGGGATGGGCGCAATCCCAGCCGGCCAGGCGTGCCGGTGACGGAGAGCGCGTCGATGCGTACGGACGGATCGGCGCCGTCGATGCGGTAGACGAGAATGCTGTCGGTCACGCGGAGGGGTAGCAGCCAAGCGGGCGCGGCTCCGTTCAGGACGCGGGCGAGAAGGCCGTCCGGCGCCTTCTTTGTCACCGGCGGGTTGGCGCGATCGGCTCTGCAGACGGCAAGGTAGGTGGCACCGAGGCGGGACAGCAGCGTTCGATCCGGCCCCGCCGGGGCGGTGAGGATCTCCTCCATGGCGATGATGCCCTCGCCGCCGCGATGGTAGGGCGCGGCGTAAACGCTGTGCTCGGTGCGGAAGAGGAGAAAAGCGCCGAGCATGACGGTGGCTGCGACCTTGCCGGGCGGCTCGGCGGAGAGGGTTTCGCCGAGTTCGACGCGGCAGGTGCCGAAATCGGCGTATTCGGCGGTGCGCCGGTCCGCGGTTTCGTCGATCCACGGCAACAGCAGGAAGAACCAAGCGATCGGCGCCAGAGGAAGCCAGATGGATCGCTTCAGCACCGCCAGGAGGCCGGTTTCGCCGCGGTGGCGCTGCCAGACGAGGCCTACGGCCGCGGCACCAAGGGCGACGGCGAGCGACTGGGCAGGGACGGTACCGCGGATCTGAAAGGTTCCGACCGCGAGGCAGGCGGCGATCAGGCCGATAAGGCAGGCGAAGCCGATCCGGTCGGACCGGGCGAGTTTGCGGCCGACAACAGCGGCAACCACGCAGGCAAGGACCGGAGGGCCGAAGAGGATGGGAACCGTCGTCGGGTCGTTGCTCCAGACGATGAAGATGTTCTGCGCCTCGGTGGTGAGATCCAGCCAGATCGGCTGGAGCGCCGGATCGACGCCGGCATACGGGCCGCCAAGACAGAGCGGGAAATAGAGCGCGGCAATCCAGATCACGAAGGCGCCGACGGCCGCCAGCGCGCCGCCGCGGATGAGCATGCCGGCACGACCGTCGCCCGGTTCGCCGCGCAGCAGCGAAGCGACCGCGGCCAGACCGAGGCCGCTGATGCCGGCCGAGACCAGGTAGACGGGCGAGAGGGCGTCGCAGGCAAGGGCCGACCAGCGGTCCGGCCCGACCGTGGCGAAGAAGAGTGCGGCTGTGGAAAGCGCGAAGGCAACGCCGAAGCCGGTCGCAGCGCTGCGGTAGCGCCGTCCGTCGAACACCCAGGCGAGGCTGAGGCCGGCGGCGGCTATGGCAACGGCGTGGATCACCTCCATGCCGATGGCGAGGCTGAGTCCGGCCATAAACCCTGCCAGCGCGCCGGCGCGCCAGCCGCCTGCGGCGCGGACGAGGCCGGCGACCATCCAGGCGATCAGGATGGCCTGGACGTTGTGGTGGTCGACGCGGCCGGGCAGGAAGATGCCGCCCACGGACGGGGAAACCAGGAACAGCGGGATGACCCAGAACGCGCCCGTCCAACCGGCGAAGCGGTGGGCGATGGCGGCGAGGCCGGCCAGGAAGGGCACGACGAGCAGCGGCGGCCAGAGGTTGACGGCGAGGCGTTCGGCCTCGGCGGGGCCAAGAGTCGGCTCCAAGGCGAGGATCAGGCCGGCGATGGGGGCATCGACCAGGCGCGACCAGTGCATGAAGACGCCATCGGGCGGGAAGAGGCGCGGCTGGAGGAGATCGTACCAGCCCTGGCCAGCGAGGAAGTCGCGGACCTCCACGATCCGCATCAGGCTGTCGGGATCGTCGAAACCATTCGCAATGGTTGCGTGCCAGCCGTGGAGGGCCAGGAGAAGCGCCGTCGCGAGACTGGCGAGCGCGAACAGGACAGGGGACGAGGGGCGCGCGGCCATTGGCAAGGCATCCGCGGAGAGGGCGCCGGGTTTGAAGACCATTGACCAAGAACCGAGCTTCGGGAGAAGGAGGAGGGCTTCCTCGCGTCCGGTTAGCCTGCCCTTAACAGGATGGAGAAAGGGTAAAGGCGCGCCGCGATCGTGCGGCCTTCTTGAAAAGGAACGGGCAAGGAATGGCCGACCGGCTCGTCCGCTTCGTTTTCGTCGGTGCGACCGGCTTTGCGGTGGACGCCGGGCTGACCGAGGCCCTGGTGGCTGCGGGCTCATCGCCGCTGGTGGCGCGCGTGTTCGCGTTCGCGGTGGCGATCGGCGTGACCTACGGCCTGAACCGGGCGATCACCTTCGCCGACCGGAAAAGCGCGCGGGAGGCCGGCGGCCGGGTGGCCGAGGGCGGGCGGTACCTGGCCGTGAACCTCGCCGCGATGGCGGTCAACTATGCGGTGTTCGCGGCGGTGCTGACAGCCGCGCCGGGACTGCGGCCGATGCTGGCGGTGGCCGCAGGATCGGGCGTGGCGATGGTGGTCAGCTACCTCGGGTATTCGCGCTTCGTGTTTCGGCAGATGCCGCGTTAGAGCATCGCCTCCTGAGCGGTTTCCTGACGACGGGACGAACCCGACAGGTCGGAACGCGTTCTAGGCGGCGTGACGGCTGGCGTCGGTGCCGTAGTAGTTGACGTAGCGCGCAGCGATCGCCGAAACGGGCAGGACGATAAGGACGTCGGTGGTGCCGAACTGGCGGTCCACCACGGCGCCGTCCCCTACGCTGGCGCCGACGCGCAGGTAGCCCTTGATGAGCGGCGGCAGGGCGTGGAGCGCCGCCTTCGCATCAACGGCGTCTCTCGGCAGGCGATCCATCTCCACCCGGCGCTCGGGAAGCGCACCGACGCGCCACGGCTCCGGCGCGCGGGCGTGGTGGTGGAGGAAGGAGAGCGGCAGGGCGAGGCGATCCGGGTCGGTGCCCTCCAGCGAGGCGCAGCCGATCATCACGTCCATGCCGTGCTGGAGCACATAGGACCAGATGCCGTGCCAGAGCAGTTCGACGGTGCGCTTGTTGCGGTAGGGCTTGAGCACGCAGGAGCGGCCGAGCTCCAGGAAGCGAGCGCCGCGGTGGCGGGCAAGCAGCGTGGCGATGTCGAACTCGCCGGCGGTGTAGAAGCCGCCGTGAGCCTCTGCGACGTCCTGGCGCAGCAGGCGGTAGGTGCCGACGATGCGCGGACGCGGGCGCCCGAAGCGGGACGGCTCGGGCGCATCGTGGTCGAGCACGAGCAGGTGGTCGCAGATGCGGTCGAAGGCATCGCGGTCACGCCGGCTGACGAGGGTGGCGGGGTCGGCGACCGCGGCCATCTCCTCGTAGAAGACGCGGTAGCGGAGGGCCTGCGCCTGGCGAACCTCGCCGGCGGAACGGGCGAGGCGAACCTCCAGCGGCCCGATGCGGCCTAAGGTCTCGACAGGGCGGCGGGCGATCGGATTCGGGACGGAGAGCCCCGGCAGGAGGTTGATCGGCGTGGAGCCCATGCCAGGCGGCGGGAAATCGCGGTGGAAGGGCGACCGGAGGAGTGGGCCGACCTTTTCCACCAGACGACGAGGCGACAGGCCCCGGCCGCGCACGCTATCGGATGGCGCATTCTGTGACACGTGCAAGTTCCCCTGCCCCATCGTCGGACCGCCCGGCGGACCCGACCGAAACCGGCGCCCATCCGCCGGCATCGCTGTTTCAAAACATAGTTTCCGGACGGACGTATGACAAACAGGGCGGCATGGAAAAGCCCGGCCTTCGAGGGGCCGGGCTGATGCGGATGGCGGTGGCCGCCCGGCCTTTGCGGCCGGGCGGGCGGGGGTCAGTGGCCGCGGGCCGGCTCGGCGTCCGGCGGCAGGGGATCCTGGCCGCGCGTCTTCCAGAGCGAGGCGCCGATGCCGACAGCCAGGATCAGGAAGGTGACGCCGAGCGACACGGCCGGCGGGATCTTGGCCAGGCCGAGCATGTCGGCAAGGAAGATCTTGGAGCCGATGAAGATCAGCAGCGAGGCCAGCGCGTACTTCAGGTAGACGAAGCGGTGCATCAGCGCCGCCAGGGCGAAGTAGAGGGCGCGCAGGCCGAGGATGGCGAAGATGTTGGAGGTGTAGACGATGTAGGGGTCGGTGGTGATGGCGAAGATCGCCGGCACGCTGTCGACCGCGAAGATCACGTCGGCGAACTCGACGAGAAGCAGCGCGAGGAGAAGCGGCGTGACGAAGGTCTTCAGCTTGCCGGTCGTCGGATCGGGAAGCTTCACCAGGAAGCGATCGCCGTGCAGCTCGTCGGTGACGGGCAGGTACTTGCGGGCGAGCCTGAGGACCGGGTTGTTGCCGACGTCCTGCTCCTTGTCGGCCATCATGATCATCTTGATGCCGGTGAGGATGAGGAAGGCGGCGAAGATGTAGAGGACCCAGCTGAACTCCGAGACGATGGCCGCACCGGCGGCGATCATGATGCCGCGCAGGACCAGCACGCCGATGATGCCCCAGACGAGCACGCGATGCTGATGAATCCGCGGGATGTGGAAGTAGGCGAAGATCATCGCGATGACAAAGATGTTGTCCATCGCGAGCGACTTCTCGATGACGAAGCCGGTGATGTAGGCAAGGCCCAGTTCAGGCCCGAGGGACCACCAGACCCAGGCGCCGAAGGCGAGGCCGAGGGCGATGTAGAAGCCGGAGAGCAGGAAGCTTTCGCGGATGCCGATCTCGTGCGGCTTGCGATGCAGCACGCCGAGGTCGAAGACGAGAAGGACGAGGACGACCGAAACAAAGGCCAGCCACATCCAGCCCGGCTTTCCAAGGAAGTCGAGGTACAGGAATTCCATTTGGGTGAACACGCGGACGTCGGCTCGTTTCCGCCTGCGGATCCGACATCACGAAACGCCGACCAGTTTCGCCAGAGGGGCCCGGATCCGCCTGAGATGGACCGTATATGGCGAAGCCAAGGCGACGTTCAAGAGGCGCTCTAAGGGATAATGCTTATGGTGTATTGAATGTATCAGGCCTGTCCAGCGCGCCGGGAGGGAGCGACGGCGCAGACCGATCGTTCCGAGGAGAAGCGGCTCAGTCTTCCATCTTCAGGGCGGCGATGAAGGCTTCCTGGGGGATCTCCACCTTGCCGAACTGGCGCATGCGCTTCTTGCCTTCCTTCTGCTTTTCCAGAAGCTTGCGCTTGCGGGTGACGTCGCCGCCGTAGCACTTGGCGAGGACGTCCTTGCGCAGGGCGCGGATGGTCTCGCGGGCGATGATGCGGCCGCCGATCGCGGCCTGGACCGGGATCTGGAACATGTGCTGCGGGATCAGGTCCTTCAGCTTCTCGCACATGCCGCGGCCGCGGCGCTCCGCCTGGCTGCGGTGGACCAGGATGGAGAGCGCGTCGACCGGCTCGGCGTTGACCAGGATCTGCATCTTCACGAGATCGCCGGGCTTGTAGTCGGTGAGCTGGTAGTCGAAGGAGGCGTAGCCCTTGGAGATCGACTTCAGGCGATCGTAGAAGTCGAAGACGACCTCGTTGAGCGGCAGGTCGTAGGTGACCATGGCCCGGTTGCCGACATAGGAGAGGTCGACTTGGACGCCGCGGCGTTCCTGGCAGAGCTTCAGGATGGAGCCGAGGTAGTCGTCCGGCGTCATGATATTGGCGCGGATCCAGGGCTCGCGGATCTCCTCGATCTTCATCGGGTCCGGCATGTCGGCCGGATTGTGGAGCTCGATCTCGGTGCCGTCGGTGAGGAGCATCTTGTAGACGACCGACGGCGCGGTGGCGATCAGGTCAAGGTTGAACTCGCGCTCCAGGCGTTCCTGGATGATCTCCAGGTGCAGGAGGCCGAGGAAGCCGCAGCGGAAGCCGAAGCCGAGGGCGGCGGAGCTTTCCATCTCGTAGGAGAAGCTTGCATCGTTGAGGCGCAGCCGGCCGACGGCGGCGCGCAGGTCCTCGAACTCGGCGGCGTCGACCGGGAAGAGCCCGCAGAAGACGACGGGCTGGGCCGGGCGGAAGCCGGGCAGCGGCTCGGCGGTCTGGCGGCGCTCGTCGGTAATGGTGTCGCCGACGGCGGTGTCGGCCACCTCCTTGATGGAGGCGGTGAGCACGCCGACCTCGCCGGTGTTGAGCCTGTCGGTGAGGACGAGCTTGGGCGTGGTGTAGCCGACCCGGTCCACCTCGTAGACGGCGCCGGTGCGCATCATGCGGATCTTCTGGCCCTTCTGCAGGGAGCCGTCGATGACGCGCACGAGCACGACGACGCCGAGGTAGGCGTCGTACCAGCTGTCGACGAGGAGCGCCTTCAGCGGGGCGTCCGGATCGCCCTTGGGCGGCGGCAGGCGGGTGACGATCGCCTCCAGGACGCCCTCGATGTTGAGGCCCGTCTTGGCGGAGATCTGCACGGCGTCGGAGGCGTCGAGGCCGATGACGTCCTCGATCTGCTGCTTGACGCGCTCCGGCTCGGCGGCGGGCAGGTCGACCTTGTTGAGGATCGGAACGATCTCGTGGTTGTTGTCGATGGCCTGGTAGACGTTGGCGAGCGTCTGCGCCTCGACACCTTGCGAGGCGTCGACGACGAGGAGCGAGCCTTCGCAGGCGGCGAGCGAGCGGGACACCTCGTAGGCGAAGTCGACGTGGCCCGGGGTGTCCATCAGGTTCAGGGTGTAGGTCTCGCCGTCCTTGGCCTTGTAGGAGAGACGGACAGTCTGCGCCTTGATGGTGATCCCGCGCTCGCGCTCGATGTCCATGCTGTCGAGGATCTGTTCCTTCATCTCGCGATCGCTGACGGCGCCGGTGGACTGAATCAGCCGGTCGGCGAGCGTGGACTTGCCATGGTCGATGTGGGCGATGATGGCGAAGTTGCGGATGTGGGAAATCGGGGTCGTGGTCATGGGCGCTCAAATAGCACCCGCACCGGGGATCGCCAAGCTTGGTTGATGCGGCGCGGCGGTTTTGCAAGGGCGGGAGCGCCGGGCCGTTTGAACCCTCCGAGGGCCGGCGATACGATCGACGCCCCGCCGCCGCCGTCGCAAGGACCGTCTCCTATGCCCACCACACCCACCATCCGCGAGGGGCGGGAAAGCGACCTGCCCGCCATCATGGCGATCTACAACGACGCCGTGGCGAACACGACGGCGATCTGGAACGACGCGCTGGTCGACCTCCCCGACCGAGAGCGCTGGTTCCAGACGCGGACGGGCGGCGGTTTCCCCGTGCTCGTGGCGGAGCGCGAGGGCGCGGTTGCAGGGTACGCATCCTATGGTCCGTTCCGCCCTTTCGATGGCTACCGCTTCACGGCCGAGCTCTCGGTCTACGTGGACGGACGGTTCCGAGGAGAAGGAATCGGGAACGGGCTTCTGCAGGCTCTCATGGCCGCGGCGCGGGCCCGTGGAGTCCATGTGCTTGTAGCAGGCATTGAAGCCAGTAATACCGCATCGCTAAATCTGCACAAACGCAATGGATTTGTCGAAGTAGGACGCATGCCGGAGGTCGGATTCAAGTTCGGACGCTGGCTTGATCTGGTGTTATTGCAATCCGTCCTGTAACAATTGCTAGAGAGGTCTCGCCTTTTGAGGGCGGCCATCGACCGAGCCGAAGGAAGCGTGCGACGGGCGCGCCGAGGACGGCATGGCGCTCGCCAGCCGGCGGCGTCGCGGTCATGCCGTGTTCAGACGACGCGGGCCTTGAACGCGACCTGCGGCGGGGCGGCCGGGGTGGCGGACGGGTGGGGTGCCCGCCTCCTAGGGCTCAGGCGATGGATGACTCGCCGCTTTCCAACAAGGTCGCCGCACTGTCGCTGGCGATCGCAGATGCCACATTGGCTCAGTCGGACGATCTGGCCCCGACGGCCGTCGCCGCACTGATCACCATCCGCGACCAGGAGCCGCTTTCGATCGGCGACATCGCTCGGGTGGTCGGGCTGACGCATTCGGCTGCCGTTCGGCTGGTGGACCGGCTGGAGAAGGATTGGCTCGTCCGTCGGCAGCGGCGGGTCGGACGCGAAGTGATGGTGGAGATCACCTCGCGGGGGCGCCGGCGCGCCCAGCAGCTGCAGGAGCTGCGGCTGGCGGCGGTGACGGGTTTCCTTTCAGGGCTCGACCCGGACGAGCAGGACGAATTGAACCGTCTTGTGGACAAGATGATCCGCGTGCACGGGCGGGGCGAGGTGGACCCGGACAAGTTCTGCCGCATGTGCCGACGCGGCGCGTGCGATTGCGGCCTGCACGAGGCCGTCCCGGAAGCGGTGGACGCCTGAACGAACCGGCTGAAGGCGGCCCGCCGGTCAGGCGTGGCCGCTGCGGTTGGTGTAGGTCCAGACACGCGCGGGGGGCAGGTTCCGGAGGATCCAATCGCTGGATTCCAGGGTCCAGGCGCCGGCGCTCGCCGGAACCGGGGGAACGAGCGCGTAGGAGAACTGCACGACAGGCCGGCCGTCCGGAATGATCTCCATCGCCTGCTGCATCAACAGCGTGCGCTGGAGCGGCGGCCGGGTGAACAGCGGCAGGCTGGAGATCACCGACGACACGTTGGTGATGCCGTGCAGGGCGAGCGTGGTCTTCAGGGCGTAGGCGTCCCCGACGATCACGTGGATGCCGGGAAAGCGATCGCGCAGGTGGGCCGCGAAATCCGGATTGTACTCGATGGCGACCAGCCGATCCGGTGCGATGCCGTGCTCCAGCAGCGCGGCGGTCACCGCGCCGGTGCCCGGTCCCAGCTCGACGACGTGGCCGGGCCAATCGGGCTCGATGCGGGCGGCCATGGCGCGAGCGAGGCCGCGACCGGAAGGCGAGACGGCGCCGGTGGTGAGCGGCTTTCCCATCCAGGTCCGGAGGAAGCGCACCTCGTCAGCCATCAGGGCCTTGAATCGCTTGATGTCCGACTTCGAAAAGCGCTCGCTCCGCTGTTGCCGCATCCGCCCACTTCCTTCCCGAGGAATGATCGAGACTGATCCTAATCAGCTCCGGTCGGCTAATCTACCGACCGGGCTGGGGTATCCGGCACTTGGGCCGCGGGCGAAGCGCCGCGGCAGCTGGCGGATCACCGGCACGTCACGTGCCGAGACCGTCGAAGAAATCGCGCATCCGGGCGAAGAAGCCGGTGGATTCCGGGTGGTTTTCGCCGGAGGAGCCGCGCTCGAACTCCTCCAGGAGCTCGCGCTGACGGCGGGTGAGGCTCTGGGGCGTTTCGACCACCACCGTGATGTACATGTCGCCAGTGTCGCGGGAGCGGAGCACCGGCATGCCCTTCTGGCGCAGACGGAACTGCTTGCCGGTCTGGGTGCCCTCGGGGACCTTCACGCGGGTCTTGCCACCGTCGATCGTCGGCACATCGAAGCCCCCGCCGAGGGCAGCCGTGGTCATGGAGATCGGAACGCGGCAGTAGAGATCCGCTCCGTCGCGCTGGAAGAACTCGTGCGGCTTCAACGAGAGGAAGATGTAGAGGTCGCCGGAGGGACCGCCGCGGAGGCCGGCTTCGCCCTCGCCGGCGAGGCGGATGCGGGTGCCGTCCTCGATGCCGGCCGGGATGTTGACGGAAAGGGTGCGCTCCTGGGTCTGGCGGCCGGTGCCGGCGCAGGCGTCGCAGGGGTCGGCGATGGTCTCGCCGCGGCCCTGGCAGGTGGGGCAGGTGCGCTCGATGGTGAAGAAGCCCTGGGTGGCGCGGACTTTTCCGGCGCCGCCGCAGGTGCGGCAAGGAACCGGGCTGGTGCCGGGCTTGGCGCCGGTGCCGGAGCACTTGGTGCAGGTGATGGAGGTCGGGACCTCGATCTCGACGGTCTTGCCGGAGAAGGCCTCCTCCAGGCTGATCTCCAGGTTGTAGCGCAGGTCCGCGCCGCGCTCGCGCCCGCCGGAGCGCCCGCCGCCGCGGCGGCCGCCGCCCATGAACTCGCCGAAGATGTCGTCGAAGATGTCGGCCATCGACGAGGAGAAGCCCTCGCCGCCGCCGAAGGGGCCGCGTCCGCCCATGCCGTTCTCGAAGGCGGCATGGCCGAAGCGGTCGTAGGCGGCGCGCTTCTGCGGGTCCTTCAGAACTTCATAGGCCTCGTTGGCCTCCTTGAAGCGCGCCTCGGCGGTGGTGTCGCCCGGGTTCTTGTCGGGGTGGAGCTGCATGGCGAGCTTGCGGAAGGCGCCCTTCAGCTCCTTCTCGTCGGCCGTCTTGCCGACGCCGAGAACCTCGTAGTAGTCGCGCTTGGCCATGTCTGGCGTGGTCCCTCAGTAACGGTCGCTCATCCGCTCCGTGCCGGACGCGGGCAGACTTCCAACGTGGTGCGGCACTCTCAATCGTCATGGTCCGCGCAGGCGGACCACCCACGCATTTCTCGTCAACCCGCCGACCACGGCAAGGAAAAAGTCGTGGGCGGTCCGTCTTCGCGGACCATGACGGGGAAACGGGCACACCACAGAAAACACCCGGTGCGTTTCCGCACCGGGTTATGCTCGTCCTGCAAGAAGAGTGTCAGGCGCTCTTCTTGTCGTCCTTGACTTCCTCGAAGTCGGCGTCGACCACGTCGTCGCCCTCGGTGTTGGGGGCGGCGTCGGCCGTGCCCTGCGAGGCGGCGTACATGGCCTCGCCGAGCTTCATGGAAGCCTGGGCGAGAGTGTTGGTCTTGGCCTTGATCGCCTCGGCGTCGTCAGTCTCAAGCGAGGACTTGAGATCGGCGAGCGCCGTCTCGATGGCCGACTTGTCGGCGGCCGAGACCTTGGAGCCGTACTCGGCGAGCGACTTCTCCGTGGAGTGGATCAGACCCTCGGCCTGGTTTTTCGCCTCGACGGCCTCGCGGCGCTTCTTGTCGGCGGCGGAGTTGGCCTCGGCGTCCTTGACCATCTTCTCGATGTCGGCGTCGGAGAGACCACCGGAGGCCTGGATGCGGATCTGCTGCTCCTTGCCGGTGCCCTTGTCCTTGGCCGACACGTTGACGATGCCGTTGGCGTCGATGTCGAAGGTGACTTCGATCTGCGGCACGCCGCGCGGCGCCGGCGGCAGGCCGACGAGGTCGAACTGGCCGAGGATCTTGTTGTCGGCCGCCATCTCGCGCTCGCCCTGGAAGACCCGGATCGTCACGGCCGTCTGGTTGTCCTCGGCGGTGGAGAAGACCTGGCTCTTCTTGGTGGGGATCGTGGTGTTGCGGTCGATCAGGCGGGTGAACACGCCGCCGAGCGTCTCGATGCCGAGCGACAGCGGGGTGACGTCGAGGAGCAGGACGTCCTTGACATCGCCCTGCAGAACGCCGGCCTGGATCGCGGCGCCGATGGCGACGACTTCGTCCGGGTTGACGCCCTTGTGGGGCTCGCGGCCGAAGAACTGCTTCACGATCTCCTGGATCTTCGGCATGCGCGTCATGCCACCGACGAGGACGACCTCGTCGATCTGACCGGCGGAGAGGCCGGCGTCCTTGAGGGCCGCCTTGCAGGGCTCCATCGTCTTCTGCACGAGATCGTCGACCAGCGCCTCGAACTTGGCGCGGGTGAGCTTGATCGCAAGATGCTTCGGACCGGTGGCGTCGGCGGTGATGAAGGGCAGGTTCACCTCGGTCTGGGTGGCCGAGGAGAGTTCGATCTTGGCCTTCTCGGCGGCTTCCTTGAGGCGCTGCAGCGCCAGCTTGTCGCCGCGCAGGTCGATCGCCTGCTCCTTCTTGAACTCGTCGGCGAGGTAGTTGACCAGACGCATGTCGAAGTCTTCACCGCCGAGGAAGGTGTCGCCGTTGGTGGACTTCACCTCGAAGACGCCGTCGCCGATCTCCAGCACGGAGACGTCGAAGGTGCCGCCGCCGAGGTCGTAGACCGCGATGGTCTTGGACTTGTCGCCCTTGTCGAGGCCGTAGGCGAGCGCCGCCGCCGTCGGCTCGTTGATGATGCGCAGCACTTCCAGGCCGGCGATCTTGCCGGCGTCCTTGGTGGCCTGGCGCTGGGCGTCGTTGAAGTAGGCAGGAACGGTGATGACGGCCTGGGTGACCGGCTGGCCGAGATAGGCCTCCGCGGTCTCCTTCATCTTGGTCAGCGTCATCGCCGAGATCTGGGAGGGCGAGTACTTCTTGCCCTCGGCCTCGACCCAGGCGTCGCCGTTGTCGCCGCGGACGATCTTGTAGGGAACGAGCTTCTTGTCCTTCTCCACCATCGGATCGTCGTAGCGACGGCCGATCAGGCGCTTGACCGCGAAGAAGGTGTCTTCCGGATTCGTCACGGCCTGGCGCTTGGCCGGCTGTCCGACGAGCCGTTCGCCGCCGTCCGTGAAGGCGACGATGGAGGGCGTGGTGCGGGCGCCTTCCGAGTTCTCGATCACCTTGGCGTTCTTGCCGTCCATGACGGCGACGCAGGAATTGGTGGTGCCGAGATCGATACCGATGACCTTACCCATTCTCTCTCTCCTTTCGGCAGGCCGTCCGGACCCTCGGAGAGGCGTCCGGCAAGCCGGGATCCCCGGCCGGCCCCCATCGAAACACTGGGATTTCCGGGTGACCCGCACCCGGTTCGAGTTTCATCGGCTATATAAGTGGGGTGCGAATTCCCTGCAAGGCGGCGGCCTCACGCCGGCGTGAAACGTTGGCCGTCATCGCGCATTTCAGCCGCGCCGTTGATGGTCTCTACAGGAACGGCGCGTATCCTGCGGTCGGTTAAACCAGCAGGACGGGCACCATGGGCTGGATTATCGTCGGTTTCGTTCTCATCGTCGGCGGCATCGGCTACTTTCTGCGAGCCGGCGTGGGCGGGACGCAGGACCTGAAGGGTGCCGCGATGGCGCTCGGCAAGCGGCTGATCGGCCTAGGTGTTGCGGCCGTGGGCGTGATCATGGTGGCGAACACGTCGTTCGTGTTCGTGGCGGCCGACCAGGTGGGGCACCTGAAGCGGATCTACGGCTTCGAGGAACTGCCGCCCGGCCACGTGGTGGCACTGTCCGGCCAGAAGGGTCCGCAGGCGGCGGTGCTCGGGCCCGGCTTCCACTTCATTCCGTTCGTGCGCGTGCTCTACGACTACGAGGAGTTTCCGCTCGTCACGGTGCCGGAAGGCTTCTACGGGCAGATCACCGCGCTGGACGGCGCGGCGATGCCGTCGGGCATGTTCATGGCGCCGGCGATCCCGGACGACCGGATCGACCAGATGATGGACGCGTCGGCGTTTCTTTCCACGGGCGGCTACCGGGGGCCACAGGAGACGGTGCTGAAGCCGGGCTCCTACCGGCTGAACCGATATCTGTTCGATGTGACCATCAACGAGGCGACCACCGCGACGGTGGTGCCGGCCGGCCAGGTGGGCGTGGTCAAGTCCAACGTGGCGACGCCGGGGCTCGCCTGCCGCGAGGAGGTGGTGGCGGCGGAGGGCAGCCGGGACAGCGATTCGCTGTCGGTGCCGCTGGTGCCGCGCGGCTGCGTCGGCATCTGGAAGGAACCGCTGCTGCCGGGCGCCTACTACCTCAACCGGCGCGCCTACGAGGTGGAGCTGGTGGACACGCGGGTGCAGACCTGGGAGTTCAAGGGCGGCTACACCAAGCGGATCGTGGACCTTTCCGTGGACCAGCAGGGCAAGCTGCAGCAGGACACGCGGTCGGTGGTCGAGGAGGTTCCGAGCACGGCGGCAGACCGCGCGGTGTTTGTGAAGATCGAGGGCTGGGACATCCCGGTGGAACTGCGCGTGCTGGTGCAGGTGGATCCCGCGGACGCACCGATCGTGGTGGGCTCGGTGGGCGGGCTAAAGGAGGTGGAGGACCGCATCCTGGTGCCGGCGATCCGCTCGATCGTGCGCAACGTGGCGGGCTCCAACATCCGCGTTCCGGTGCGCGACGCGGACGGGACGCTGATTTCGCCGGCGCAGTTCGAGACGCGGCCGTCGCGGGTGCTGGACCTGATCGAGAACCGCGAGGCGCTTGAGCAGACCATCGAGACGATCATCCAGGTGGAAGGCCGCAAGGCGGGCGTGGACGTCCGCGAGATCCGGCTCGGCGAGCCGGCGATCCCGCCGGAGATCCTGATCACGCGGCTCCGCCAGCAGCTGGCGGACCAGTTGAGCAACGCCTACGCCCGCGAGACCGCGGCGCAGAATGAGCGCATCAAGACCGAGCAGGCGCGGGCCACCGCCGACGAGCAACCGCGGCTGGTGGAAAGCCAGATCGCCGTGCAGGTCGCCCAGCAGCGCGAGCAGGAGCGCGAGGCGCTGGGCCGCGCCGAGCGCAAGTTCCTGGAGGAGCTGGCGAAAGGCCAGTCAGCCCAGGCCGGGGTGCTCGGCCAGGACCGCGTGGCGATGCTGCAGGCGCTCGAAAAGGTGCTGGCGACACTGGAGAAGCGGCCGGACATCATCCAGCTCGTCGGGCGGCTGGTGCCGCAGACGCTGGTGACCTCCGGCGGCGGGGGCGTGGAAGGCGCCGCCGCCGTGATCGGCCAGGCGATCCAGGAGGCAGTGCGCCCGCAGCCCTGACGCCGAGCCTTACATCGCCGCGGGCGTCATCCAGCCGAGGACCGCGCCGACGGCGTCCTTGACGATGGCGATGCGGCCGACGCCGGGTACCTCCCAGGCGGGGCGCAGGACCGAGCCGCCGGCCGCCGCTACGCCGGCGAGCGCGTCGTCGAGATCGTCGACGTGGACGTAGGCGAACCAGTAGTTGGTCGGCATGCCGTTCTGGGCCGGCCAGTTCATGATGCCGCCGACGGGGCCCTCGACGCCCTCCTGGCGGATCAGCCAGTAGTTCCCCTCCGACATCGGCATGACGTCGAAGGTCCAGCCGAGCCGGTCGCCGTAGAAGGCCTTGGCCTTTTCCACGTCGTCGGTCATCAGCTCGTTCCAGTAGAAGGTTCCGTGCCCGGGCATGTCCGCCTCCCCGTCAGGTTGGACGCTGGCAAGACTAGCACCGACGAGCGACGGATGCATGACCCGCTCAGCGCAGGACCAGCCGACAGCGCACTTCGCCGATCGGGGATCTGGACAAGCCGGGGCCGCTCGTGCCTCTTGTTGTGATCACAAATCGCAAGACGATCATGCCGCATCCCGTTCCGAACGACCGTATCGAGCGCCTGCTTGCAGCCGAGCGCCAACTCTACCGCGACCGCAACCCCGTTTCCGCCGGTCTGGCGGAGAAGGCTTCCCGGCACTTTCCGGGCGGCGTGCCGCTGCACTGGATGAAGGACTGGGGCACGCCGTTCCCGCTTGCGGTGAAACGCGCTGCGGGCGCCGAGGTGACCGACGCGGACGGCCACGTGATGGCGGACTTCTGCCTGGGCGACACTGGCGCGATGTTCGGCCATGCGCCGGGGCCGGTGGTGGACGCGATCACCGCCGCGGCGCCCCGGGGCCTGACCGCGATGATGCCGTCGGAAGATGCCGGCGCGGTGGGGGCGCTGCTGGCCGACATCTTCGCCCTGCCCTTCTGGCAGGTAACTCAAACCGCCTCGGACGCCAACCGGGCGGTGATCCGCTGGGCGCGGGCGATCACCGGGCGGGCGAAGATCCTGGTGTTCCAGGGCTGCTACCACGGGCAGGTGGACGACACCTTCGTGACGATCGGCGCGGACGGGCAGACGACCGTACGGCCGGGGCTGCTGGGACAGGCGGTCGACCTTGCGGCGACCAGCGTCTGCGTGCCGTTCAACGATATCGACGCGGCGCTCGCGGCGCTGGCGGGCGGCGACGTGGCGCTGGTGCTGACGGAGCCGGCGCTGACCAACACGGCGATGGTGCTGCCGAAGGAAGGGTACCTGGACGCGCTGGCGGCGGCCTGCCGGGCGGCGGGTACGCTCCTCTGCATCGACGAGACGCACACGATCTCCACGGCGCGCGGCGGCTACGCCAAGGCGCATGGGCTTGCGCCGGACTTCCTGGTGGTGGGCAAGCCGATCGCCGGCGGGCTGCCGGCGGCGGTGTTCGGCTTCACCGACGCGATCGAGGCGCGGATGAGGGCGGTGGACGCTGAGCGGCCGGCCGGGTACTCCGGCATCGGCACGACGCTGTCGGGCAACATGCTGCAGCTGGCCGCGATGCGCGCGACGCTGGAGGCGGTGATGACCGAGGCGGCCTATGTGCACATGCTGGCGCTCTCGACGGAGGTGGCGGACGGGCTGTCCGCGTCGATCGCTGCGTACGGGCTGCCGTGGTCGGTGACGCGGCTCGGGGCGCGGGCGGAGATCGTCCACTCGCCGACACCGCTGACGGACGGTGCACACGCCTACCGGACCGTCGACCACGACCTTGAAGGGGCGATCCACCTCTTTCTTCTCAACCGCGACGTGATCGTCACGCCGTTCCACAACATGACGCTCGTCTCGCCCGCCACCACGCCGGACCACGTGGCCCGGCTGGTGACGGCCTTCGACCAGGCGCTCGACGCGCTCTCCGGGTGATCCGAATTGACCGACAACAGCTTCATCGCCGACCTCTCCGAAGCCGAGGATTTCCTCAAGGCCAACCCTGACGTGGTGCAGTTCGAGACCTTCCTGACGGACTCGTCCGGGGTGCAGCGGGGCAAGATCCTGCGCCGTTCGGAGCTTCCCGGCGCCTACAAGCACGGGCGGCCCCTGCCCTGCTCCATCCTGTCGCTCGACATCAAGGGCGCCGACGTGGAGGAGACGGGGCTGGTCTGGGACGAAGGCGACAGCGACCGGATGTGCCGGCCGGTGAAGGGCACGCTGACCCGCGCACCGTGGAAGGCGACGCCGACCGGGCAGTTCATCCTGACCTCCTACGAGAAGGACGGGTCGGGGTCGCTGGCCGATCCGCGGCACGCGCTGGCGCGGGTGGTGGCGGACTGCCACGCGGCGGGACTCTACCCGGCTGCGGCGGTGGAGCTGGAGTTCTACCTCCTCGACGGCAAGGCGGCCGCGGAGGGTCGGGCCGTGCCGCCGACGGCGCCGAACGGCTTCGCGCAGAGCGAGTTCCAGGCGTACCTGCTGCAGGACCTTTCCGACTTCGCGCCGTTCCTCGACGACGTCTACCGGGCGGCGGACGGGGCGGGGCTACCGGCGCGCACGCTGATCTCGGAGTATTCGCCGGGACAGTTGGAGATCGTGCTGGAGCACCGGACGGATCCGCTCAGGGCCTGCGACGACGCGATCCTCTGGAAGCGGCTGGTGAAGGGCGTGGCGGAAAAGCACGGCTACGCCGCGACCTTCATGGCCAAGCCCTTCGCGGAGTTCGCCGGGTCGGGCACGCACCTCCACGTCAGCTTCTGCGATGCGGACGGCCGGAACCTCTTCGCCGGGGAAGAGCCGGACGGCAACCTGCTGCTCCGCCACGCAATTGCCGGGCTGGAGGCGACGATGGCGGAATCGATGGCCATGTTCGCGCCGAACGCCAACAGCTACCGCCGGTTCAAGCCGAACTCCTACGCGCCGGTGGGGCCGGCCTGGGCCATCGACAACCGCTCGGTGCCGATCCGCGTGACCGCCGGCCCGCCGCAGACGCGGCACTTGGAACACCGGGTGTGCGGGGCGGACGCCAATCCCTATGTGGCGATGGCGACGGTGCTCGCCGGCATGCTGGAAGGGGTGGAGCAGAAGCTGGAGCCCTCCAAGCCGATCGTCGGCAACGGCTACGCGCAGATCGCGCCGAGCCTGCCGCGGTTCTGGCCGGACGCGCTGCGGCGCGCGCGGGCGTCGGAGTTCCTGAAGCGGCGGCTCGGGGAGCGCTACGCCGACGTGTTCCTCACCATCAAGGAGGCGGAATGCGACCGCTTTTTCGCCGAGGTGAGCGACCGCGACTTCCACTGGTATCTCAGGCTGGCCTGATCGCCCCTCAGAAAGGCGTGCGGGAGCGGATGGCGGCGGCGAGGGTGCCCTCGTCCAGATAGTCCAGCTCGCCGCCGACGGGCACGCCGTGGGCGAGCCGCGAGACCCTGACGTCGAGGCCCTGCAGGCGGTCGGTGACGTAGTGGGCGGTGGTCTGGCCGTCGACCGTGGCGTTGACGGCGAGGATGACCTCGCGGACGGCCGGGTCGCGGGCGCGCTCGATCAGGCCGGCGATCGTCAGGTCGTCCGGGCCGATGCCGTTGAGCGGGGAGAGCACGCCGCCGAGCACGTGGTAACGGGCGTCGATGGCGCCGGCGCGCTCCAGGGCCCAGAGGTCGGACACGTCCTCCACCACAACGATGACGGAGGCGTCGCGACGCGGGTCGGTGCAGACGATACACGGGTCCGCCGTGTCGACGTTGCCGCAGACGGAGCAGACCTTCACGGTGTCGCGGACGCGAACGAGCGCCTCGGCAAGCGGCTCCAGCAGCTGGTCCTTCTTCTTGACGAGCTGCAACGCCGCGCGCCGGGCCGACCGCGGCCCGAGGCCGGGAAGGCGGGCGAGCAGCTGGATGAGGCGTTCGATCTCGGGTCCGGTGACGCGGCGCGACATGGGATGGGGACTGGCCTCAACGGTTCGCGCCGGGGGCGGGCGCGGGGCGCCCGGTCAGAAGGGGAGCTTCAGGCCCGCCGGCAGGTTGAGGCCGCCGGTGACGGCCTGCATGCGCTCGGCGACCGCCGTCTCCAGCTTGACGCGTGCATCGGCGTGGGCGGCGAGGATCAGGTCCTCCAGGATCTCCGCCTCGTCCTCCTTGAGGAGCGACGGGTCGATCTTGATACCGCGCAGGTCGCCCTTGCCGGAGAGCGCGACGGTGACGAGGCCGGCGCCGGATGCGCCGGTGATCTCCAGCCGGGCGATCTCGTCCTGCGCCGCGGCCATGCGGCCCTGCAGCTCCTGCGCCTGCTTCATCATCTTGCCGAGGTCGCCGAACATGGGGGTGCTCCTTCAGTCAGTCGTCGTCGAAATCGGACGGCACCCAGTCGGGTTCGAGCCAGTCCGCGGAGGGGTCGAGGGGGTAGTCGCCGGAGGGCGGCAGATCGCCGGTCGCGTCGGCGGTCATCGGGAGGGCGGGATCGCCGGGCATGCGGACGTCGACGATCTCGGCGCCGGGGAAGCGGCGGAGAATGGCGGAGACCACCGGGTCGGCGCGGGCGTCGTCGACCAGCGTGCGGCGCGCCGCGTCGCGGCGGGCCTGGACGGTTTCCTCGCCGGCGTCGCGAGAGACGGCGACGATCCAGCGGCGGCCGGTCCACTGGGTGAGCTTGCGGCCAAGGTCGCCGGCGAGCGTGGGGCTGGCCGTCGGCGCCGGGTTGAACTCGATGCGGCCATCCTCGAAGCGGACGAGGTGGACGTCGCGTTCGAGCGCGATCTTCAGGCCGATCTCGCGGCGTTCGGCACAGAGGCCGATGACGTCCGCGAAGGAGGCGAGCGCCATGGTGGGCGCTTCGGCGGGCTGCTGCTGGGCCCGGGGGGCTTCGGTGCGGACAGGCCGGTCGAAACCGCCGCCGCGGGCGGCTCCTTGCGCGCCGCCGCTACCGCCGCCGCTTCCGCCGCCGGATGGGCCGGGTGCGGGCGCGCCGCTGCCGCCGATGCCTTCGCGGAGCTGGCGGAGCGCCTCGTCGGGGGTGGGCAAGTCGGCGGCGTAGGCGAGGCGGACGAGGACCATCTCGGCGGCCGGAAGCGCGCGCGGGGCGGCCTGGACCTCGGCGATGCCCTTGAGGAGGATTTGCCAGGCGCGGCTGAGGACGCGGACGGAGAGGGCGTCGGCGAAGGCGCGGCCGCGGACCCGCTCGCCCTCGGTGAGGGCGGGATCCTCGCTCATCGCCGGCACATGCTTGAGGCGGGTGACGAGGTGGACGAAGGCGGCGAGGTCGGAGAGCACGACGGCCGGATCGGCGCCGGTGTCGTACTGGTCCGACAGTTCGGCGAGCGCGGCGGCGACGTCGCCCTTCATGATAGATTCGAAAAGGTCGATGACGCGCCCGCGGTCGGCAAGGCCGAGCATGGAGCGGACGCTCTCGGCAGTGACGGCGCCGTCGCCGTAGGCGATCGCCTGGTCCAGGATGGTGAGGGCGTCGCGGGCGGAGCCCTCCGCGGCGCGGGCGACGAGAGCGATCGCTTCGGGCTCGACCTCGACCTTCTCGGCCTCGGCGATGTGCTTCAGGTGGGCGCCGAGCAGGCCGGTGTCGATGCGGCGCAGATCGAAGCGCTGGCAGCGCGACAGCACCGTGATCGGCACCTTGCGGATCTCGGTGGTGGCGAAGACGAACTTCACGTGCTCCGGCGGCTCCTCCAGCGTCTTCAGGAGGGCGTTGAACGCCTGGGTGGAGAGCATGTGCACTTCGTCGATGATGTAGACCTTGTAGCGGGCGGTCGCCGGCTTGTAGCGGGCCGCCTCGATGATCTCGCGTACGTCGCCGACGCCGGTGTGGGAGGCGGCGTCCATCTCGATGACGTCGACGTGCCGGCCTTCCATGATGGCGCGGCAGTGGACGCCCTCCTCGCGGAGGTCGACGGTGGGGCGTTCCACCTTGCCGGGGAGCTCGTAGTTGAGGGCGCGGGCGAGGATGCGGGCGGTGGTGGTCTTGCCCACGCCGCGGACGCCGGTGAGCATCCAGCCCTGGGCGATGCGGCCGCTCTCGAAGGCGTTGGAGAGCGTGCGAACCATGGCGCCATGGCCGATCAGGTCGTCGAAGGAAGATGGCCTGTACTTGCGGGCGAGCACGCGATAGGGGCTGCCGGGCGCGGGCGCTTCGGCGGGCAACAGGGCCGGGGTTTCGGAAATGTCGTCCATCGTCCTCGTCCGCCGCTCGCCCCGTTCGTCAGGCCGGCGCTCCGGGACCCGCTTCGGCGCCGGTGCATCATCCGCGGAGCTCAGGGAGTGACGGACCCGGAGAAAAGGGTGGGAGGCCGACGAGTGACCCGAGCCGAAGCTCGTTGGGGCTGCTTCCTTCCGGACCTGACCCGGTTGGCGAGTGGCACGTCCACCGCCAACCTCCCGGCGACACATATCGCGGCTCGGCGGCCAAAACGCAAGAGCGGCCATGGCGCGACCACAAGGGACCTCGCCAGCAAGCCGGCCACCATGAAATTTTCGTCATTGTGGCGGAGGTCCCTGTTTCGGCGCCTTTGTCGGGCTAGGTTCATGACGAGAACGGAACAGGTGCGGCCCAGGCGGGGTTTGCAAACCCTTGCGGTTGATGGAAACCTGTCGGCTGCTGTCATTCCTCTGGAGGGTAGATTGACGATCGTCCGGTCCGGGTTCTTGTCTCGCCTTGCCGCCGCGGTCGCGGTGGCCGTGTCGCTCGCCGCCCCGCCCGCGCTGGCGCAAGCCGATCCGCCCTGGCGGCATGCGACGGCACTGACCGGCGATCCGCGCCACCCGGCGGACTTCAAGCACTTCGACTACGTGAACCCGGACGCGCCGAAGGGCGGGCGGGTGCGGCTGGGCGTGCAGGGCGGATTCGACAGCACGAACGTCCACCTCGGACTGAAGGGCGAACCAGCTCCGGGCGTCGGGCTCGTCTACGAGACGTTGATGACCTCGTCGCTCGACGAACTCGACATCTCGTCGATGTATGGCCTGCTGGCGGACGGCCTGAAGTATCCGGACGACTATTCCTGGGTGATCTACCGGCTGAACCCGAACGCCCGCTGGCAGGACGGCCAGCCGGTGACGCCGGAGGACGTGATCTGGAGCATGGAGACGCTGAAGGAGATCAATCCCAACGACGGGTTCTACTTCAGCCACGTGACGAAGGCGGAGAAGGTGGGCGAGCGGGAGGTGAAATTCACCTTCGATGCGCCCGGCAACCGCGAACTGCCGCATATCGTGGGGCAGCTGACCGTGCTGCCGAAGCACTGGTGGGAAGGCACCGACGCCAGCGGCCAGAAGCGCAACATCCGCAACACCACGCTGGAATTCCCCATGGGATCGGGGCCCTACAAGGTGAAAGCGATCGACCCCGGCCGGCGGGTGGTGATGGAGCGTGATCCCAACCACTGGGGCAAGGACCTGCCGACCCAGGTCGGCCAGAACAATTTCGACGAGATCATCTACGAGACCTACAAGGATGCGGTTGTGCTCTTGGAGGCGTTCAAGGGCGACCGGTTCGATTTCCGGGTGGAGAACTCGGCCAAGAACTGGGCGACGGGCTACGACTTTCCGGCCAAGAACGATGGCCGGGTGGTTCTGGCCACCTATCCGGACAAGGCGTCCGGCGTGATGCAGGCCTTCGTGCCGAACCTTCGCCGGGAGAAGTTCAAGGACACCAAGGTGCGGCAGGCCCTGAACCTGGCGTTCGACTACGAATCGCTGAACCGCACCGTGTTCTTCGGGCAGTACAAGCGCGTGGCGAGCTTCTTCGAAAACACCGAGCTGGCGGCGCGCGGCTTGCCCTCGCCGGAGGAGCTGGCGATCCTGGAGCCGCTGAAGGACCAGGTCCCGCCGGCGGTGTTCACCACGCCCTACGAGAACCCGGTGAACGGCTCTCCAGAGAAGCTCCGGGAAAACCTGCGCACGGCGGTGAAGCTTCTGGGCGAAGCAGGCTGGACCTTCAAGGGCAGCCAGCTGGTGAACGCCAAGGGCGAGCCATTCACGATCGAGTACCTCACCCAGTCGCAGAACGACGAGCGCTTCGTCACGCCCTATGCCCAGGTGTTGAAGCGGATCGGCATCACCATGACCGTGCGGATCGTGGAGTCCGCGCAGTTCGTGAACCGCGTGCGCGATTTCGACTACGACATGATCATGGTGCCCTGGGGCCAGTCGCTTTCGCCAGGCAACGAGCAGCGTCGATACTGGGGCTCCAAGGCGGCGGACACGCCGGACTCCCAGAACTATGCGGGCATCAAGGACCCGGCGGTGGACGCCCTGATCGAACGGGTGATCTTCGCTAAGGATCGGGCGGACCTGGTGGCGGCGACCAAAGCACTGGACCGGGTGCTCTTAGCCAACCACTTCGTGATCCCGCAGTGGACGCTGGACTACGACCGCTACGCCTACTGGAACCGCTTCTCGCATCCGGAAAAGCTGCCGGAATACTCGTTCGGCTTCCCGACCGTGTGGTGGTGGGACGCGGAGAAGGCCAAGGCGACAGGCGGAGGGGCCAACTGATGCACCCGGCCGGTCTGTTCGGCGCGGCGATCGGTCGCCGCAGTTTCCTGCAACTGGCCGGAGCGGGGGCGCTTGCCGTCGCCCTTCCGCACAGTCCGGCCCAGGCGGGGCGCGGACGCAGCCACGGGCTGTCGGTGTTCGGGGAGCTCAGGTATGCCGCCGACTTCAAGCACTTCGGCTATGTGAATCCGGCGGCACCGAAGGGCGGAACATTCCGCTTCTCGCCGTCCTACTGGTACTTCAACCAGTCGACGCAGACCTTCAACACGCTGAACGGGCTGGTGCTTTCCGGCGATGCGCCGCCGCGGACGGAGTACACCTTCGACACGCTGATGTCGTCGGCACTGGACGAGCCGGACTCGGTCTACGGGCGCGTCGCGGCGTGGGTGGAGGTTTCGGAGGACGGCAACACCTACCGCTTCGGGCTGCGGCCGGAGGCACGTTTCCACGACGGGTCGCCGCTGACAGCGGAGGACGTGGCGTTCAGCTACGGGCTCCTGAAGGAGAAGGCGCATCCGCAGATCCGGGAAAGCCTGAGCGAGCTGGTCTCCGCGACGGCGGAGGGGGCCGAGGTGGTGCTCGTGTTCTCCGGCAAGCAGAACGCCTCGGTGCCGATCGCGGCAACGGGGATGCCGATCCTCTCCAAGGCCTTCTATGCGGGCGAGGACTTTACCGCTTCCACGCTGAAGCCGCCGCTCGGGTCCGGGCCCTACCGGATCGGACGGTTCGAGACCGGACGGTTCATCGAGTACGACCGGGTGGCGGACTATTGGGGCAAGGACCTGCCGGTGTCGGTGGGGCATGCCAACTTCGACACGCTCCGGATCGTGTTCTTCCAGGACCGGGAGCCGGAATTCCAGGCGTTCACCAAGGGCGAGATCGAGTGGCGGACGGAGCCGACGTCGCGGCTCTGGGCGACCGGCTACGATTTTCCGGCGGTGGGCGAAGGCAAGGTGAAGAAGGCGGAGTTCCCCGCCAACCTGCGCCCCACCATGCAGGGCTGGTTCATCAACATGCGCCGGCCGAAGTTCGCGGACCCGCGGACGCGCGAGGCGCTCGGCTATTGCTTCGACTTCGAATGGACGCGGGCGAACCTTTTCTACGGCTCCTACGACCGGCAGATCTCGATGTTCGAGCAATCGGATTTCGAGGCCTCCGGCAAGCCCGGGCCGGACGAGCTGGCGATCATGGAGCCGCTGCGCGACCGGTTGCCACCGGAGGCGTTCGGGGAGGCGATCGTGCCGCCGGTGTCGGACGGGTCCGGCCGCGATCGGGCGATGCTGCGGCGGGCGAACGAGCTCTTGACGCAAGCCGGCTGGACGCGCGGGCCGCAGGGGCTGGTCGACAAAGCCGGCGAGCGGCTGACCGTGGAGTTCCTGATCGAGGCGCAGGTGTTCGAAAAGGTGATGGCGCCCGTGGTGCAGGCGCTGAAGACGCTTGGGGCGGAGGCGACGATCCGCCTTGTCGATGCGACGCAGTACCAGCGGAGGGTGGAGGAGCGCGAGTTCGACATCATCGGGCGGGCGACGTCGCTGTCGTCCACGCCGCTCGACGATGTGGAGCAGCTGTTTTCCTCGCGCAACGCGGACGTTCCCGGCGGGTCGAATCTCTCCGGCCTCAAGGACCCGGTGGTGGACGAGCTGACGGCACGGGTGCGGGCCGTCAGGACGCGCGAGGAGATGGTGACGCTGCTGAAGGTGATCGACCGCGTGGTCCGGACACACTACATCTGGATCCCGAACTGGTATTCAGGCCGAATCAGGGCCGCCTTCTGGGACAAGTTCGGCTGGCCGGAAAGGAAGCCGGACTACTTCTTCCCGGTGGAGACGACCTGGTGGGTCGACGCCGCCAAGGCAGAGGCGATCGGCCGACCGCTCTGACCGAGATCGAAGGACCACCGCCCGTCCATGGCAGCCTACATCCTCCGACGCATCCTCCTGATGATCCCGACGCTGATCGGCATCATGGCGATCAGCTTCATCGTGGTGCAGTTCGCGCCGGGCGGGCCGGTTGAGCGGATCCTGGCGCAGCTGCAGGGCACCGACGTGTCGGCGACCGACCGGATCACCGGCGGGAGCGGCGACTTCGCCGCGGGGGCAGAGCCGGGCGGCGGTGGCGGAACCACCTCGAACTACCGGGGTGCGCAGGGGCTCGACCCGGAGTTCATCAAGGAGCTTGAGGTACAGTTCGGCTTCGACAAGCCGCCGCTGGAACGCTTCGGGCTGATGCTGTGGAACTACGCGCGGTTCGACTTCGGGACCAGCTACTTCCGCGACACGGCGGTGGTGGACCTCATTCTGGAAAAGATGCCGGTCTCCATCTCGCTTGGGCTTTGGCTGACGCTGATCTCCTACGCGATCTCGATCCCGCTCGGGATCCGCAAGGCGGTGCAAGACGGTTCGCGCTTCGACACCTGGACCTCGACGGTGATCGTGATCGGCTACGCGGTGCCAGGTTTCCTGTTCGCGGTGCTGCTGATCGTGCTGTTCGCGGGCGGCAGCTTCTTCGACTGGTTCCCGCTGCGCGGGCTCACGTCGGAGAATTGGGAGCAGCTGTCGTGGCCGGCGCGGATCGTCGACTACTTCTGGCACCTGGCGCTGCCGCTGACGGCGATGGCGCTGTCCGCCTTCGCGACGACGACGCTCCTGACCAAGAACGCCTTCCTGGACGAGATCCGCAAGCAATACGTGCTGACGGCGCGGATGAAGGGGCTGAACGACCGGCAGGTGCTCTACGGGCACGTGTTCCGCAACGCGATGCTCCTGATCATCGCGGGGTTTCCGGGGGCGTTCATTTCGGCCTTCTTCACGGGATCGCTGCTGATCGAGACGATCTTTTCGCTGGACGGGCTCGGGCTCCTGGGCTTCGAGAGCGTGATCAACCGCGACTATCCCGTGGTGTTCGGGACGCTCTACATCTTCTCGCTGATCGGGCTGGTGACGAACCTTCTCTCCGACCTCACCTACACCTGGATCGATCCACGGATCGATTTCGAGGCGCGGGAGGTCTGAGCCGATGGAGATGACCGTCCCGCCCCCGCCGCCGACCACGCAGGCGCCGCCCGCCCAACCGCTCGTGGCCAAGCGCAGCCGGTTCCAGCTGTCGCCGATCAACCGGCGCAGGCTCGACAACTTCAAGGCCAACCGTCGGGGGGTGTGGTCTTTCTGGATCTTCCTGGCGCTGTTCGTCCTGTCGCTGTTCGCCGAAGTGATCGCCAACGACAAGCCGCTGCTCGTCTCCTACAAGGGGGAGACGCTCTATCCGGTGCTGGTGGACTATCCGGAGGAGAAGTTCGGCGGCTTCCTGGCGATCACCAACTTCCGCGACCCCTTCATCCAGGACGAGATCAACGCCAACGGCTGGATGGTCTGGCCGCCGATCCGCTATTCCTACTCCACGGTGAACACGGAAATGCCGCGGCCGGCGCCGTCGCCGCCGTGGTGGATGATGGAGCGGGAGGAGCTCTGCTCGCGCTACCCGATGGGGGTGGACGACCCCAACTGCACGCTCGGCAACTTCAACTGGATCGGCACCGACGACCAGGGCCGCGACGTGGTGGCGCGACTGATCTACGGGTTCCGGATCTCCGTGCTGTTCGGGATGATCCTGGCCGTGATCTCGTCCGTGGTCGGCGTTGCGGCGGGCGCGGTGCAGGGCTATTTCGGCGGTTGGGTGGACCTGGTGTTCCAGCGCTTCATCGAGATCTGGACGTCGATCCCGACGCTCTACCTGCTCCTGATCCTGGCGGCGGTGATGACGCCGTCATTCTTCATCCTGCTCGGCATCATGCTGCTGTTCTCGTGGGTGGCGCTGGTGGGCGTGGTGCGGGCCGAGTTCCTGCGGGCGCGAAACTTTGAATACGTGCGGGCGGCCAAGGCGCTCGGCGTCTCCAACGGGACGATCATGTGGCGGCACATGCTGCCGAACGCGATGGTGGCGACGCTGACGTTCCTGCCGTTCATCCTCAACGGCTCGATCACCACGCTGACTTCGCTGGACTTCCTGGGGTTCGGCCTGCCGCCGGGATCGCCCTCGCTCGGGGAACTGCTGGCGCAGGGCAAGAACAACATCCAGGCGCCATGGCTGGGCTTCTCCGGGTTCATCGTGATCTCGGTCATGCTAAGCTTGCTGGTGTTCGTCGGCGAGGCCGTGCGCGATGCGTTCGACCCGCGCAAGACGTTCCGGTGAGGATGAGGCGATGAACAAGGTGGTGACGCGACAACACGTCCGGGCTTCCGAACTGCCCGCCGATCTCCGCGGGGAGATCCCGCCATCAGCGCTTGTGACGGTCACGGTCTCGGAAGAGGTCACGCACGATGACCGTAAAGATCCGATCCAGCTTCTCAAAGAGTACCACCAGATTTCCGACAAGCCTGGAGTGACCAGCGAGGAAGCCGTACAGCGGGTCCGCGCGCTTCGAGACGAATGGGACGACTGATGGAGGCCGTCGGTCGCCTGTACCTCGACACCAACATCTTCATACGTGCGTTCGAAGGAACCGACGAACTGGCCGCCCGGATCAGACGTTTGTTCTACGGTGTCGAAGGGCGTCCGCTCCTGGTGACCAGCCAACTCACCTACGCTGAGGCGATCCAAAAGCCCTATGCGGAACGAAACGATCGGCTCATCGACCTCTATTCAAACTGGCTTCGAACCGGCAACAATGTCCTGGACGTGTGTCCATTGGATCCTGATTGTCTGTATTACGCGGCGGTTTTGCGGAGTACCTACAAGTCGCTGAAACTTCCCGACGCGATCCACCTTTCGACGGCCTTCGGATCACAATGCACTCATTTTCTGTCAGACGATCAGCGACTTCCGAATGATGTTGCGATGTCGCACCATCCCCACGGCCTCGTCCGAGGACCGATGAACCTGATCATGCTTCGGCCTGACAGGAAAACTGTCGACACGCTTCTGGAGATGCTGTCGCCATGATACCCAAACCCCTTCTCGTGGTGGATGATCTCAGCGTGGCGTTCGCGCAGGGTGGCGGGACGTCGCTGGCGGTGGACCGGATCTCGTTCACCGTGGAGGCGGGCGAGACGGTGGCGATCGTTGGCGAGTCCGGGTCGGGCAAGTCGGTGACCGCGCTATCGGTGGTCAAGCTGCTGCCCTATCCGGCGGCGTCGCATCCGAGCGGTCGGATCCTGTTCAAGGGCGAGGACCTGCTGGCCGCGTCGGACGCGGCGCTCCGGCAGGTGCGCGGCAACGCGATCACCATGGTGTTCCAGGAGCCGATGACATCGCTCAACCCGCTGCACACGATCGAGCGGCAGATCGGCGAGATCCTGAAGGTACACAAGGGGCTGTCGGACGGCGAGGCACGGGTGCGGACGCTCGAGCTTTTGCGCGAGGTGGGCATCCCGTCGCCGGAGTCGCGGCTCGGGGCCTATCCGCACCAGCTTTCCGGCGGGCAGCGGCAGCGGGTGATGATCGCCATGGCGCTCGCCAACGAGCCGGACCTCCTGATCGCGGACGAGCCGACGACGGCGCTCGACGTCACCGTGCAGGCGCAGATCCTGAGGCTTCTGAAGGACCTGCAGGCCAGGCGCGGGATGGCCATCCTGTTCATCACGCACGACCTCGGGATCGTGGAACGCTTCGCCGACAAGGTCTGCGTAATGACCAGGGGCAAGATCGTGGAGGCGGGGCCGACCAAGGCGGTGTTCGCCGACCCGCAGCACGCCTATACCCGGCACCTGCTCTCCGCGGCGCCCAATGGCGAACCGCCGCCGGCGGATGCGTCAGCACCGGTGGTGATGGAGGCGAGCGACCTGAAGGTGTGGTTCCCGATCCGGCGGGGGTTCCTGCGCCGGACGGTGGGCCACGTGAAGGCCGTGGACGGCGTCTCGGTAAGGGTTCGGGCGGGGCAGACGCTAGGCATCGTTGGCGAATCCGGGTCGGGAAAGACCACGCTCGGACTTGCGCTGCTGCGGCTGATCGGCAGCGAGGGGCGGATCGCCTTTCTCGGGCGATCGATCGAGACGCTGCGATCTGCAGAGATCCGGCCGCTCCGGCGCGACATCCAGATCGTGTTCCAGGATCCGTTCGGCTCGCTCAGCCCACGCATGTCGGTGGGCGACATCGTCGGCGAGGGGCTCCTGGTGCACGAGCCGGATATGCGAGCGGAGGAGCGCGAGGCGCGGGTGGTCAACGCGCTTACGGAAGTGGGACTCGATCCGGAGACGCGTTTCCGCTATCCGCACGAATTCTCCGGCGGGCAGCGGCAGCGCATCGCGATCGCGCGTGCGATGGCGCTCAATCCGAAGTTCGTGATGCTGGACGAGCCGACGTCGGCGCTGGACATGAGCGTGCAGGCGCAGGTGGTGGACCTGCTGCGGGATCTGCAGCGGCGGCATGGGCTCGCCTACCTCTTCATCAGCCACGACCTGAAGGTGGTGAAGGCGCTGGCCAACGACCTCGTGGTGATGAAGGACGGCAAGGTGGTGGAGGCTGGGCCTGCCGCCGAGGTGTTCGCCCGGCCGCAGGCGCCCTATACGCAGGCGCTGCTCGCGGCCGCCTTCAAGCTGGAAACGGCGGCCATCGGAGCAGTGCGGGAGTAGCGCTCCCGCCGCCGGTCCGCCTCGCCGATCAGGCTGCGACGTCGCGGGTGAACTTGCGGATCCGCTCGTCCAGGGCTGCCGCCGCCTGGGACAGATCGTCGGCAATCGTGGAGACCGTATCGGCTACCCGGGCCGTATCCACCGCCGCACCGGAAACGCCGGAAATAGTCGCTCCCAGTTCGGCCGTGCCGCGGGAAACCTCTCCTGCCCTGAGGGATATGCCGGAGGTGGTCGCGGACTGCTGCTCCATGGCGGCGGCGATGCTGCCGCTGGAGTGCTCGATCGTGTCAAGCGTGGTCGTCAGTGAGCCGATCTGATCGACGACTGCCGCCGTTGCTGCCTGGATGGCACCGATCTGGCCGGTGATCTCGTCGGTGGCCTTTGCGGTCTGGGCGGCGAGCACCTTGACCTCGTTGGCGACAACGGCGAAGCCACGGCCCATCTCGCCGGCGCGGGCCGCCTCAATGGTGGCGTTGAGGGCGAGGAGATTGGTCTGGTCGGCGATGCCGCGGATGAGATCGACCACCGTGCCGATCCGCTCGGTGTTGGCGGCAAGCGATTCCACCTGGCGGCGGGCCTCGCGACCCTTGACGGCGCCGTCGGCGGTGACCCGGTTGGCGGCTTCGATCTGGCGGCCGACGTCGCGGACGGTTTCGGAGAGCTGGCGGGTGGCGTCTGCGACGGCTCCGACGTGTTCGCTGTCGCGCCCGGCCGCGCCCGCGGCGGCAGCGGCGGAGGTGCGGGTCAGCGAGGCGACGCGGGTCAACTCGCCGGCGGTGCTGGTCATGGTCTCGGCGCTGGACTTGACGAAGCCGACTATCTGGCCAGCCTCCTCGCGGAACGCGCCGACCACCTCCTCCAGGAGAGCGGCCCGGCGTTGGCGCTCGGCCACGCGGACGGCCTCCTCCTGCTTCAGCCGATCGTTCTCGATCATCGACAGGCGGAAGACCTCGACGGCGCCGGCAATGCGGCCGACCTCGTCGGCGCGATCCTGGCCATCGACGACGATACCGGTGTCTCCGCCGGCAAGGCGGCCGACGGCATCGGCGATAGATCCGAGCGAGCGGCTGACACCACTGCCCAGGCGCCACGCATAGAAGACGAAGCCGAGAAGAAGCGGGGCGCAAAGCGCGCCGATGGTGACGGCGATGCGAAGAAGCACGATGTCGACGCCGGCAACCGGCGACGCCGCAACGATCACCGTGTCCGCACCCGCCACGGGAAGCGCATAGGCCATCATCTCCACGGGACCAGACGTGGAGGGCGAGGTGCCGGTGTAGCGAACGAGCGAGCCGCCGGCGCGGGCGGCCGCCAACCAGTCCTCGACCGGACCTGCGATCGTCCCGGCGACGAGCTTTCCGCTGCGATCCAGGACGGCCACCTGCGTGTCGCCGGCCACATTGGACGCTCCGGGTCCGGCGCCGGCCGACGCTGCGGCGACTTCGGCAGCACTCCGAACGGCAAGCCCGCGGGCCTCGAAGAGGCTTTCGCGGAACTGATAGAGCGCCAAACCCGTCCCGACGCCCATGATCAGGACAGCGACGCAGATGACGACGAGGAACCTGACACCCAAGGTCAGTCGGGAGGTTCCGGGCTGGGACGGAAGGAGGGGTTCGCGACGGTAAATCATGCCGTCGACACTATGTCTTTTGCTGATGAAGAGGTCGTTAAGTCCCCCACCCGGAAAAACCCCTAGGGCCGTTTGGCCGCACCTCCCCCGGCAGGCGCGCTCAAGGCGCCGCGAGCGACCACCGCGCGGGCTCGGTGGCGGCAAAGGCGGCGACGTCGGTCTCCACGATCGCCAGTCGAACTTCCTCGCCGTCGAAGCCGGCGGTATCGACGGGGAGACGGACGGGCGTACCGCCAACACCCAGAAAACCGCCAACCGTGGTGGTGATCGACATCGGCAGGCCGTCGGCATCGAGCTGGACGTCGGATACCTCGCCGACCTCGACACCATCAGCGCTGAGCACTGGCTTGCCGATCCAGAGGTCCGGGTCGGCGTCGTTGCCGGCGACAACCGGCGCTTCGGCAACGGAACCGGTGCTGTCCGGAGCGGTCGGCACAGGGGCGTCGCCCGCGTCGATCCCAGCCGGCGCCTCGTCGACGACCGGAGCGGCAAGCGCCATCGGCGACTCGTCGCGCGGTTCGACCAGGACGATGCCGGCGACGAGTGCGCCGATCGCTGCCACAAGGGCCGGGGCGACCCATACCACCCGCATGATGTTCTCCTGAACCCAACGACTACGCTGAACTGTTGAAGCCGGTTCGCCTCGCGGAACGGTAATGTTCCGGTTAAAGATCGGTTCCACGGCGGTGCACAAAACTTCGCGATCCGCCGGCCCAACCGGCGAAGGCGTCGGCTCGCGAGCGGACAACGTCGGGAGAATCACGCGGTCGGGTGCGGTTCAGCGGCGAAGGTCGGGGTCCCGCCCCGGCGGATTGCGATATGCCGGCAAGGTCCAGCCGTAGGCCAGCGCGCCGCCGCGGATCAGGAAGGCGATGACGGCCCCGGTGACGGCGGAGACCCAGAAGGGCACCTGGACCGCGAGTAGCGCCAGATGCACGGCCGCGCCGACCATGGCCGCGGTGATGTAGATCTCGCGGCGGATGATGATCGACGGCTCGCCGGCGAGGATGTCACGGATCACGCCGCCGAAGGCCGCGGTCATGCCGCCCATGATCACGGCGGGCACGAAGGGAGCGCCCGCCGCATGCGCCTTGGATGCGCCCATCACCGCGTAGGCGGACATGCCGACGGCGTCGAGCCAGAGCAGCAGGCGGTAGCGGGACCAGTTCTCGTAGAAATAATGGGCAACGAAGAAGACCGCGACCGAGACGGCGATGGCCACCACCACATAGGTCGGGTTGCGGATCCAGAAGACCGGGACGGTGCCGAGCAGCAGATCGCGCAGGGTGCCGCCACCGACCCCCGCCGCGACGCCGAAGAAGCAGAAGGCGATGATGTCGAGCTGCTTGCGCGAGGCCGCGAGCGCGCCCGTGACGGCGAACACCGCCACGCCGAGATAGTCCAGGAGCGACAGGAATGCCGGTGCTTCGACCATGCGGCGCAGCCTAGCGGACGTCCGGCACGGACGGAAGGTGGAGAGGGCGCGGGCCCGACCGGGACGGCACCTCTCCCCGGGACGGAGGGCGGTGCGCTTCCGCCCTAGCCGAGAGGCGGCTCACGCCGTCTTGTCGACCCGTACGCCCTCGCCTTCCGGACGGGCCGACGGCTTGGGGCCGCCGCGGCCGACGCCGACGAGGGCGGGACGGAGGACGCGGTCGCCGATGACGAAACCGGCCTGCACGACCTGAACGACGGTGCCGGAGGGAACGTCGGGGTTGGGGACCTCGAACATGGCCTGGTGGAAGTTCGGGTCGAACTTCTCGCCGGTGGGGTCGATCTTGCGGACGCCCTGCTTCTCCAGCGCCTTGAGAAGCTCGCGCTCGGTCATCTCGACGCCGTCGAGGAGGGCGACGATCGCGGGCGAGGCGCCTTCGCGGACGTCGGCAGGCACAGCGGAAAGGGCGCGGGCGAGGTTATCGCCGACGGAGACGACATCGCGGGCAAAGCCGGTAACGGCGTAGGCGCGGGTGTCGGCGATCTCGCGTTCGGTGCGGCGGCGCAGGTTCTCCATCTCGGCCAGCGTGCGCAGGAGTTGGTCCTTGAGCTCGGCGACCTGGGTCTCGAGGGCGAGGAGGCGCGGATCGGCCGCGCCGTCGGCGCCGGCTTCCGGATCCGGAGCGGCGTTGGATGTCTCTTCGGTCATTCCGGTCTCTCTTTCGAGGGCGGGCGTGGGCAGCCCCACGTGTCGGCCCCGGATTTGAGGGTTTGCGGCTGGAAAATCAAGGCGGGTGTTGCCGGATCGACCCCCGGGGCCGCTCAGCCGAGGATCTTGCCGACGACCTTGGCTGTGTAGTCCACCATCGGCACCACGCGGGCGTAGTTGAGCCGCGTCGGGCCGATGACGCCGACGACACCGATGACGCGGGCATCCTGGTCGCGGTAGGGGGAGACCACAAGCGAGGATCCGGAAAGCGAGAAGAGCTTGTTCTCCGAACCGATGAAGATGCGGACGCCGTCGCCACTGTCGGCAAGGCCGAGCAGCTGGATCAGGTCGCGCTGGGTTTCCAGGTCGTCGAAGAGCAGGCGGATCCGCTCCAGGTCCTCCTGGGCGCGGAGATCGTCGAGAAGGTTGGCGCGACCGCGGACGATGAGGGTGCCCGGCCGCTCGCCGGGCAGTTGGCCCCAGGAGGCGAGGCCGGCCTCGACAAGGCGGTGGGTGAGCGCGTCGAGCTCCGCCCGGGCTGCCTCCGACCGCTTCTCCATCTCGCCGCGGACCTCGGCGATGGTGCGGCCGCGGATATGGGCATTCAGGTAGTTCGCGGCCTCGGTGAGGACCGAGGCCGGCAGGCCGGGCGGCAGGTCGATCAGCCGGTTCTCCACGATGCCGTTCTCGCCGACGAGGACGACGAGGCCGCGGGTGGGCTCGATGCGGACGAACTCGATGTGCTTGAGGCGGAGGTCGGACTTGGCGGTGACCACCACGCCGGCGCCGCGGGAGAGGCCGGAGAGGAGCTCGGTCGCCTCGTTGAGGACGTTCTCCACGGTCTTGCCGGCGCCGCCGGTCTTGACCTTGGCCTCGATGGCGGTGCGCTCGTCGCTGGTGAGATCGCCGATCTCCAGGAGGGCGTCGACGAAGAAGCGCAGGCCGAGGTCGGTGGGCAGGCGGCCGGCGGAGGTGTGCGGGGCGTAGATGAGGCCGGCGCGCTCCAAATCGGCCATGACGTTGCGCACCGAGGCCGGCGACAGCGGCGACGGCAGAAGACGGGCGATGTTGCGGCTGCCGGCGGGTTCGCCGGTCTCCAGATAGCTGTCCACGATCCGGCGGAAGATCTCCCGGGACCGTTGGTCGAGGTCGCGGAGGCTGCCGGACCAGCTTTCGAACGTCACGTCCCACCTGTCATCAAGGCACCCGTCATCAAACGGGAAATGTGGTCGGAAAAGGAGGCCAGGACAAGTCGGCCTTTACGCCGTCTGCGAGCGGGCGCTAAAAGGGCTCGCGCCGGCCCGGGAAACGGGCCGTGCCATCGTTTTCGCCAGACAGGACAAGGACCCCGCCATGCGCCCATCGCGCCGTGCCCCCGACGAGCTTCGCGCCGTCTCCCTGACGCGGGGCTTCTCCAAGCACGCGGAGGGCTCCTGCCTCGTCAAGTTCGGCGACACGCACGTGCTGGTCACCGCGTCGGTGGAGGAGAAGGTGCCGTCCTGGCTGCGCGGCGGCGGCAAGGGCTGGGTGACCGCCGAATACGGCATGCTGCCGCGCGCGACCGGCGACCGGATGCGCCGCGAGGCGGCCGCGGGCAAGCAGTCGGGCCGGACACTGGAGATCCAGCGGCTGATCGGCCGGTCGCTTCGTGCGGTGATCGACCCGATCGCCCTCGGCGAGAAGCAGATCGTGATCGACTGCGACGTGCTGCAGGCGGACGGCGGGACGCGGACCGCCTCGATCACCGGCGCCTTCGTGGCGCTGCACGACTGCATCGAGTGGATGCGCGCGCGCAACATGATCCCGGCGGCCGCCAAGGTCCTGAAGGACCACGTGGCGGCGGTGTCGTGCGGGATCCATGGCGGCAAGCCGGTGCTCGACCTCGACTACGCCGAGGATTCCACCGCCGAGACGGACGCCAACTTCGTGATCACCGGCAAGGGCGGGATCGTGGAGATCCAGGGCACCGCGGAAGGCACGCCGTTCACCGAGGAGGAGTTCGCCGCGCTGCTGGCCCTCGCCAAGGGCGGCATCGAGACGCTGGTGGCGCTGCAGAAGCAGGCGATCGCCTGAGAAGGACATCGGCCATGACCCGCACGCTGCCGGACAAGAATCTGCTGGTCGCCAGCCACAACAAGGGCAAGATCCGCGAACTGGAGTTCCTGTTCGAGGGCTACGACCTTGCCATGGTGACGGCGGGCGAACTCGGCCTGCCGGAGCCGGAGGAGACCGGCACCACCTTCGTGGAGAACGCGCGAATCAAGGCGCTGGCCGCCGCAAAGGCTTCGGGCCGGGTGGCGCTGGCCGACGACAGCGGGCTCTGCGTGGAGGCGCTCGGCGGCGCGCCCGGCGTCTACACCGCGGACTGGGCGGGCGTGCCCCGCGACTGGGACCGGGCGATGCGGCTCGTGGAGGAGGAACTCCACAAGGTGGGCGCCGTGGCGCCGGAGCAGCGCAAGGCGAAGTTCGTGTCGCTGCTCTGCCTGGCCTGGCCGGACGGCCATACGCAGGAGTATCTCGGCGAGGTGAACGGCACACTGGTCTGGCCGCCGCGGCGCGGGCCGATCGCCTACGGCTACGATCCCGTGTTCATGCCGGAGGGAGAAACGCGGACGTTCGGCGAGATGACGGCCGAAGAAAAGCACGGCTCGATCAAGGGGACGCCGCGCTCGCACCGGGCACGCTCGGCCGCCCTGTTCGCTGCCGACGTGCTGGACCCGGCGGACGGGCGATGACCGCCCGGGGCGATCTCCTCTCCGGCCTCGCGCCGCACCCGGCGGGAACTCCGGCCGAGGGCTTCGGTGTCTATGTGCACTGGCCCTTCTGTGCCGCCAAGTGCCCCTATTGCGACTTCAACAGCCACGTCCGGCACGGCGGGGTGGACCAGGAGCGGTTCGCCGCCGGGCTCGTCGCCGAACTGACAACGATGGCGCGGCTGGCGCCCGGGCGGACGGTGACCAGCGTGTTCCTCGGCGGGGGCACGCCGTCGCTGATGGACCCGGCGGTGGTCGGCCGGGTGCTGGACGCCGTGGGGCGGCTGTGGACGGTTTCCGGCGATGCCGAGATCACGATGGAGGCGAACCCGTCGAGCGTGGAGGCGGAGCGGTTCCGCGGCTATCGCGCGGCGGGGGTGAACCGCGTGTCGCTGGGCGTGCAAGCGCTCAACGACGAGGACCTGCGCTTCCTTGGCCGGCTGCACGACGTCGACCAGGCGCTGGTGGCGATCGAGACGGCGCGGGCGACCTTCCCGCGGTTGTCGTTCGACCTGATCTACGCCCGGCCGGGGCAGACGGTTGAGGCCTGGGAGGCGGAGCTCGCCCGCGCGATCGGGCTGGCGGCGGACCACCTGTCGCTCTACCAGCTGACGATCGAGCCGGACACGCGCTTCGAGGCGCTCTTCAACGCCGGCAAGCTGCAGATCCCGGACCCGGATCTCGCCGCCGACCTCTACGAGGCGACGCAGCGGGTGACGGAAGCCGCCGGGCTGCCGGCCTACGAGATCTCCAACCACGCCGTTCCGGGCGCGGAGAGCCGGCACAATCTGGTCTACTGGCGCTACGGCGAGTACATCGGCGTCGGCGCCGGGGCGCACGGGCGCGTGGTGCTGCCGGACGGCGATGGACGGTTCGCCACGATGACCGAGCGGAACCCGGAAGCCTGGCTGCAGCGGGTGGAAGCGGGCGGCCACGGGGTGATCGAGACGGAGACGATCGTCGGCGAGAGCGCGGGCGACGAGATGCTCCTGATGGGCCTCCGGCTGCGCGAGGGCATCGACCCGGCCCGCTACGAGCGGCTTGCCGGCCGCTCGTTCGACGAGAAGCGGATCGCCGACCTGCTCCAACACGAGATGGTGGAGATCCTGCCCGACGGGCGGATCCGCGCCTCACACGGGGGATGGTTCGTGCTCGACGCGGTGGTGGCGGACCTCGCCGCCTAAGATAAGCTGCCAACCGGCAGGCGCTGCCGCCACCGAGGTCGCGGACCTCGCCGCCTGAGCGGCGGGGCCGGGTGGATCAGAAGCCGGTGAAGGCGCGCGGCGCGGGCTGGACCAGCCGTGGTGCGCCGCCGGTGGCCTCGTAGATGGCGAGGCCGCGATCGTTGGTGCCGTCCGCGTTGAAGCGGAACAGGCCGTTCACGCCCGAAATGAAGCCCTGCGGATCGGCGAGGACGGAGCGCTGGAATCGCTGGGTTCCAGCCTGCTTGACAAGGCTCGCCGCCAGCACCACCGCGTCGTAGGCGAGTGTGGCGGTCAGTTGCGGCTCGCTGCCGTAGGCGGCGCGGTAGCGGCCCGTGAAGGTCTGGAAGCCTGAGATCTCGGGGGCCGGGAACCACGCGCCGACGAGCGCCGGATTGGCGTAGACCGCCGGATTGTTCCAGGTGCCTGAGCCGAGCACGCGGACGCGACGGGTGTCGACACCCGCGCTCACGAGTTGCTGGACGACGGCCGCCGCGCGATCGTCCGGGATGAAGATGCCGTCGATCTGGGCGGCATTGGCAGCGACTGCCGCCACCTTCTGCGGCAGATCCTGGCCGGAGTACTGCTCGACCTGGACGAGGCGGATGCCGTAGCGCGGCGCCATCTGACGGAGCGCGGCCTCGGCGAGGGTGCCGAAGGCGCCGGTGGAGATCAGGGCCGCCATCGAGCGGAGACCGCCGGTGGAGGCCTGGGCCAGCAACTGGCGGACCTGGTCGTCGACCAGGAAGCCCATGATGTAGATGCCGGGCTGGGCGACGCCGGGATCGGAGGAGAAGGAGAGCACCGGAACCCCCGCCGCGCCGGCGATCGGGGCGACCTGGCGCACCTCGTCGGCGAAGACCGGGCCGAGGATGATCTCGGCGCCCTCGGCGATGGCCTGCTGGGCGGCGGCGGCGGCCACCGGCCCGGTGCCGCCGGAATCCTTGACGAGGATGGTGATGTCGGCGCCCACGAAATCGCGCAGGCCGAGTTCGGCCGCGTTGCGCATGGCCGTGGCCAGAGCCGCGGCGTTGCCCTGCGCCGTGCGCGGCAACAGCAGGCCGACGCGCACATTGCCGGTGCCGATCGTCTCGCCGGTGGGCACCGGCAAGGTGCTCTGCATCGGTGCGATGGGCTGATAGGTCATGCCGCCGCCGGTGGGGGCGCAGCCGGCCAGAGCCGCCGCCGAACCACCGAGAAGGAAGAGTGCCTGCCGCCTGGAGAAATGACGCCGTCCTTGTTCGGACGCGCGTTCGTCGTCGCCGACCCTGTTCATGACTTCACCTGCCCGTGCCGCTCGGGGTGATCGACTTCTACGTCTGTCATCGCGTACATATCAAAGTGCAACGTGGCGTGCAGGCAACATTTTCGTGGACAATGCGATCCCCCTGCCCCCTTGTTCGCCGCGCCTGTGTGGCCGCACGGCAACGTCGGCCCCGCCCAGCCCCTCCTCACCTTATGCGACCGGCTCGACCATGAGTTCTCCAGACAGCGCCGCGCCAACGAACGGCTACTCGATCGACGGCGTCGGCTTCCGCGCCAAGCCGATCGCGCCCGGCCTCTACGCCGTGGCGACCCCGATCGGCAACCTTTCCGACATCTCGATTCGGGCGCTGGAGACGCTGGCCGCCGCCGACCTGATCGTGTGCGAGGACACGCGGGTGACGCGCACGCTGCTCGACCGCTACGGCATCAAGAAGCCGATGGCGGCCTATCACGAACACAACGCCGCACGCGAACGGCCCCGGTTGCTGGCGATCCTGAAAGGCGACAAGACGATCGCGCTCGTCTCCGACGCCGGCACGCCGCTGGTGTCCGACCCCGGCTACAAGCTGGTGGAGGAGGCGATCGAGGCCGGCGTCACCGTGGTGCCGATCCCGGGCCCGTCGGCTATCCTCGCGGCGCTGGTGGCGGCCGGGCTGCCGACCGACGCTTTCCTTTTCGTGGGCTTCCTGCCGCCGAAATCCGGCGCGCGGCGCAATCGGCTGGCCGAATTCAAGAGCGTGCCGGCGACGCTGGTGCTTTACGAGGCGCCGCACCGGGCCGCCGAGACGCTGGCCGACATGGCGCAGGTGCTGGGACCGGAGCGGCCGGGCGTGCTGGCGCGGGAGATCACCAAGAAGTTCGAGGAGGTGCGCCGTGGTACGCTGCAGAGCCTCGCCGACGGAGCGGTGAGCGATCCGCCGCGCGGGGAGATCGTGCTGCTCGCCGGTCCACCGGCACGGGCGGAGGCTTCGGCCGACGACCTCGACGCGCTCCTGAAGGCGGCGCTTTCCGGCAGCGGGCCCGGCCAGGCGGCCGCGGAGGTGGCGAAGGCGACCGGCCGGCCGCGCCGGGAGGTCTACCAGCGGGCCCTGGCGCTCCGCGCCACGCTCGACGCCGCCGGCGACGACGCGGACGGCCAGGACGACGGGGCATGACACGCGACCGGGACGCCCGCCACGCGGCGTACCGGAAGGGCCTCAGGGCCGAGTGGGTCGCCGCTTGGCTGCTGCGGCTGAAGGGCTTCCGCGTGCTTGCCGCCCGATTCAAGACGCCTGCCGGCGAGATCGACCTGATCGCGCGGCGCGGCCAGCTGATCGTGTTCGTGGAGGTGAAGGCACGCGGCGACGAGGCGCGCGCGGTGGAGGCGGTGACACCGGCCGCCAAGGCGCGGATCGCCCGGGCGGCCTCGCTCTACCTCAACCGCCATCCACGGCTGGCGACGCTCGACCGGCGCTTCGACATCGTGTTCGTGGCACCGGGCCGGCTGCCCGTTCACCGGCCCGGCGCCTTCGAAAGTCCGCTAGATTGAGACCGGATGCCCTGCGCGATGTCAGGCGGGCGGTGGACAAGGGGGAGCGGCTCGGACCATAACTTCCGCCGACGCCCTGCCCTTCTCGCCGGAGCCCCGCTTCCATGTCGCTGACCGTCGCCGTCCAGATGGACCACATCGCCTCGATCCGTGTGGCGGGAGATTCCACCTTCGCGCTGATGCTGGAGGCGGAGCGGCGCGGCCACCGGCTGCTGCACTACACGCCCGACCGGCTGGCGCTGCGCCGCAACCGGGTGACCGCCCAGGTGGAGCCGGTGCGCGTGCGCGACGAGCCGGGCAGCCACTTCAGCTTCGGAGCGGCGGAGACGATCGATCTCGCCGGCGTGGACGTGGTGCTGCTGCGGCAGGACCCGCCCTTCGACATGGCCTACGTGACGACCACCCATTTCCTGGAGCGGATCCACCCTGAGACGCTGGTGGTGAACAACCCGGCGGAGGTGCGCAACGCGCCGGAGAAGCTGTTCGTGATGGACTTTCCGGACCTGATGCCGGAGACGCTGATCACGCGCTACGGGGCCGAGATCCGCGCCTTCCGCAAGGAGTTCGGCGACATCGTGATGAAGCCGCTCTACGGCAACGGCGGCCAGGGCGTGTTCCGCGTGAAGCCGGAGGACGAGAACTTCGGCTCGCTGATGGACCTGTTCACCAGCCAGTTCCGCGAGCCGTGGGTGGTGCAGCGCTACCTGCCGGCCGTGCGGGCGGGCGACAAGCGGATCATCCTCGTGGACGGGGTGTTCGCCGGAGCGGTGAACCGGGTGCCGGCGCCGGACGACCTCAGGTCCAACATGGTGCGCGGCGGGGCGGCGGAGACGACCGAACTCACCGAGCGCGAGCGCGAGATCTGCGAGACGATCGGGCCGGAGCTGAAGCGCCGCGGGCTGATCTTCGTGGGCATCGACGTGATCGGCGGCAACCTGACCGAGATCAACGTGACCTCGCCGACCGGGCTGCGCGCGATCAAGCGGCTCGGCGGACCGGATGTGGCGGCGATGATCTGGGACGCCATCGAGGCCAAGCGCGGCTGACGGATCAGGAACATACGATCCTTTTTTGTTCTTCTCCCGTTCTTGACTTTCAACCCTGCATAACGCAAGGTTGCAGAAGAACTCGGGAGAATTCGGCATGGTGGCCCACGTCAGGACCGTGTGTTTCCAGGGGATCGAAGCGGTGCCGGTGGACGTGCAGGTCCACATGGGCCCGGGTGATCCCAAGCTCATCATCGTCGGGCTCGGCGACAAGGCGGTGGCGGAGAGCAAGGAGCGCATCCGCGCCGCGCTGACGGCCTCGGGCCTTGCGCTGCCGCTCCGGCGGATCACCGTCAACCTCGCGCCGGCCGACCTGCCGAAGGAAGGCAGCCACTACGACCTGCCGATCGCGCTCGGGATCATGGCGGTGATGGGCGCCGTGCCGGCCGACGCGCTGGACGGTCTGGTGGTGCTCGGCGAGCTTTCCCTCGACGGGACGCTGACACCGGTGGCCGGATCCCTGCCGGCGGCGATCGCGGCGAATGCGGAGGGACGCGGCATCCTGTGCCCGAAGGGCTGCGGTGCGGAGGCGGCATGGGCGGATCCGTCGATGCCGGTGCTTGCGCCGATGAGCCTGATCGCCATCGCCAACCATTTCAAGGGCACGCAGGTGCTGTCGCGGCCCGAGCCGCGGACGGCGGAGACTTCCGGCGCGCTGCCCGACCTGGCGGATGTGAAGGGGCAGGAGAGCGCCAAGCGCGCTCTGGAGATCGCGGCAGCGGGCGGCCACACGCTGCTGATGGTCGGGCCGCCGGGGTCCGGCAAGTCGATGCTCGCCGCGCGGCTACCGTCGCTGCTGCCGCCGCTCGGGCCGCGTGAACTGTTGGAGATCTCCATGGTGGCCTCGATCGCCGGAACGCTGGCGGACGGGCGGCTCACCGACCGGCGGCCTTTCCGCGCGCCCCACCACTCCGCTTCGATGGCCGCGCTGGTGGGCGGCGGGCTGCGGGCCAGGCCCGGGGAGATCTCGCTTGCGCACCACGGCGTGCTGTTCCTTGACGAACTGCCGGAGTTCCAACCGGCGGTGCTGGACAGCCTGCGCCAGCCGCTGGAGAGCGGCGACGTGGTGATCGCACGCGCGAACTCGCGGGTCACCTACCCCGCCCGGTTCCAGCTGGTGGCGGCGATGAATCCGTGCCGCTGCGGGATGGCGGGCACGCCAGGCTTCAGCTGCCGGCGCGGACAGCGCTGCGCCGCGGACTATCAGGCGCGGATCTCAGGCCCGCTGCTCGACCGCTTCGACCTGAAGCTGGAGGTGCCCGCCGTCTCGGCGGCGGACCTCCTCATGCCGGGCCGGCGGTCCGGGGAGCCGTCGGCGGTGGTCGCCGCCCGCGTCGCGGCGGCGCGGCGGATCCAGGCGGAGCGCTTCGCCGCGCTTGGCCGGCCGGATGTTCTCACCAACACCGCCACGCCGGCCGATATGGTGGAGGCGATCGCTGCGCTGGACGGCGCCGCCCTGCGGCTTCTGAAGGACGCGACGGAGAAGCTGCGGCTGTCCGCCCGCGGGTACCACCGGGTGCTGAAGGTCGCGCGGACCCTGGCCGACCTGGACGCGGTCGAGGGCGTCGGCCGGATCCACGTGGCGGAGGCGCTCGCCTACCGGCAGACCATGGAGGCGGCGCCCATGCTGGCGGCCTGACGGAGATCCGCGATCCCGCCGTTCGGGCGGGCCTGCGGACGGACGAGCGAGGATCCCGGGGTTTGACAAGCGATCCGGCGGGGGAGGCGGCGATGGACGAAGTTCGGAGGGGTGAGCACTGCGAGCGGCCGGCGGGCGGGCGGCATCGCCCGTCACCGCGGCCGGGAGCATCGGCGAGCGCCGGCGGGGGGCAAGCTCCCTCCGGGCCGTCCGGGCAACGGATTGGAAACCGGCGGCGGCGTAGGGTTCCCGAACCTGCGGGTGGCGGCGGTGACGCGCGCGCAATCCCGTTCGCCAGGAACCGAACCGGATCGACGATGACCCCTGCCGCTCCGCCCGGACCCGATCGAATGACCGGCGCCGCTCCGGCCGATGACCGGAAACCGCCTTCCGGGCTGATCGGCTCCGTGGAGGCTGCCGTGCATGGCCGGGAGGAGACGCGCTCCGGCCGGGCCATCCCGTTCGCCTTCGGCGCCGCATCGGCGATGGTGATGCTGTCACTGGCGATCGAGATCGCGCGCAGCGGCTCGGCGGACGTGGCGCTCGTCGCCGGGGCCGCATTCGCTGCGGCGCTTGCGGCAACGGCGGCGTTGATCCTGCGCTCGGATGCCGGCAAGCGGATCGGCGCGGCCGGCGGGAGGCGGCCCGTGTCCGCGGCCGTATCGCCGCTGGTGGAGACCGCCGAGGACGCCCGCTGGGAAGCGCATGCGTCCATGGACCATTCGGGCCCCGGTCCACACACCGACCGGGACGCCGAGCACGAGACCGACTTGGACCATGCAGGCGACCTGGTGCTCGGGGTGGCCAGCGACGGGCGCGTCTTCGAAGCGAGCCCGGCGGTCGCCGCCCTGTTGGGATCGCCGCTGTCGGCCATCGTCGGCACCCCCTACGCGGCCATCGCAGGCAGGATCGCGGCCCTCAACGGCGATGCCGACCCGTCCGCCACCACCGTTCCGGACGCGGCGGTCGGGGCCCCCGCGGTCGCGCAGGCGTCGGACCCTGCCCACGGCACGGACCCCTGGACGGCGCTCCGCGCCCGGCTCGGCCCGACGCCCGAGCACACGCCGCAGGATCTCGAGGAAATCGGTGGATCGGCCGCGCCGCGGCTGGCAGGGGACATGCCGCTCCGGACCCCCGAGGGGGTCCGCTGGTTCGCCTGGAGCGAAACGCCGGTCATCCGCAACGGCGCCGTGGTCGGCTTCCGGGTGATCGGCCGCAACATCACGGACCGGAAGGCGATCGAGGAGGCTCTTTCGGTCGCACGCGACCAGGCGGAGGCCGCCAGCGCCGCCAAGTCGCGCTTCGTTGCCATGGTCAGCCACGAGATCCGGACACCGCTCAACGGCATCCTGGGAATGACCGGACTGTTGCTGCAGACCCCGCTCACGGCCGAGCAGCGCACCTACGCGCGCGCCGTGGAGACCTCGGGAGAAGCGCTGCTGCTGCTGATCGAGGATCTCTTGGACTTCGCCAAGATCGAGGCAGGCCGGCTCGACCTGGCGCCGCGACCGGTGGCACTTGCCGAGACGATCGAGGAACTGGTCGAGTTGATGGCCCCGCGCGCCCACGCCAAAGGAATCGAGCTCGCAGCCTATGTGGACCCGCGCCTTCCGCGGGAGGTGGTCGCCGACCCGGTGCGGCTTAAGCAGATCCTGTTCAATCTCGCCGGCAACGGCATCAAGTTCACGGCGGAGGGCGGCGTTGCGATCGAAGTGACGCCCGCCGACGACGGTGAGGTGGACGGCGCGGTGCGGATCCAGTTCCAGGTGCGCGACACGGGGATCGGGATCAGTTCCGACGACGCGGAGCGGGTGTTCGGCGAGTTCGAGCAGGCCGATCCGGGGCCGGCCCGCAGCTACGGGGGCACCGGGCTGGGCCTTGCGATCGCGCGCCGCCTCGTTCGCCTGATGGGAGGCGACATCCGGCTCGATTCGGCACCGGGCGCGGGCGCCTGCTTTTCCTTCACGGTCGCGTTCGCCGTTCGTGCGCACGGCATCGCGCCGGCGGAACCCACCGTCGACTTCGCCTCCGCCGGGCTCGGTGCGCGGGCCGCGCAGGCCGCGCTCGCCGCGACGTTCGGGCGCGACCTGCTCTCCATCGCGCCAACATCCCGCGCCGATCCAGCGGGCGATGCCCTCGCCGGCCGGCGCATCCTGGTGGTGTCGCATGCCCTGGTGGAAGGGCCGCTGGTGCTCCGCCGCCTGTTCGACTACGGCGCCGACGTTGAGCTGGTCCTGCAGAAGGACCTCGAATCCGTTCTGGCCCGGATCGGAACGCCCGACGTGATCCTGGTGGACGCCACGGCGCTGGACCCGTTGCCGGTGATCGACCGGATCCGTGCGATGTGCGAAGCGCCGGCGGGCGTGCTGGTCGATCCGCGGCAGCGCCCGCTGCTGCCGGACCTGCAGGCGTCCGGCTACGGCGCCTATCTGGTCAAGCCGGTGCGCGCGCGCTCGCTGATCCTGGCGGTACAGGCGCTGCTGGGTGAGGCGCGCTTCGGCTCCGGCGACGTCGAACCGCCTGACGCTGCGGGTGGGGTCGTCCTGCCGGTGCGCCGTTTGCGCGTGCTGGTGTGCGACGACAACGAGATCAACGTGCTGCTCGGCCGCGGCATGGTGGAGAAATTCGGCCACGAGGTGGTGACGGCGGCGGACGGGAGGCGTGCGATCGTCCAGATGGAGGAAGCGGCCGCCGGCCGGGCGCTACCGCTCGACCTGGTCCTGATGGACCTCCACATGCCCGAAATGGACGGCATCGAGGCCGCTCGCGGCATCCGAGCCATCGCCAACCGCGCCGGTGTCACGCCGCCCCGGATCGTGGCGCTGACCGCCGACATGATGCCGGAGACCCGGGAGGCCTGCGAGGCCGACCTGTTCGACGCGTGGCTGGCCAAACCGCTGCTGCCGGAGCCGCTCCGGGCGGTGCTGTCACGCAGCGACAGCCGACGCGGGGACGGCTGAGCGGATCCAGCCGCGACCCCACGGGGGGACGGCTCGCGCCTCCAGAGAGGCCCCGGCTGAAGCGGGGGAACCGACCCGCAGCCGCGAGCGAAAGCCAGCGCGCGTCATCAAGCGCCTCCGTTGCCATTCACCTCCAGGGAGGCCCCGGCTGAAGCGGGGGAACCGACCCGCAGCCGCGAGCGAAAGCCAGCGCGCGTCATCAAGCGCCTCCGTTGCCATTCACCTCCAGGGAGGCCCCGGCTGAAGCGGGGGAACCGACCCGCAGCCGCGAGCGAAAGCCAGCGCGCGTCATCAAGCGCCTCAGCTGCCTTTCGCCTCCAAGGAGGCCCCGGCTGAAGCGAGGGAACCGACCCGCGGCCGCGGACGAAAACCAGCTTGCGTCATCAGGCGCTCCAGGTTGCCTTGCGCCACCAGGGGGCGGCGGCTGAAGCGGGCGGCCCGACCTGTGGACGGGGGGCGACGGCTGCAATGGAAAACCGCTCGCGCAACCAGCTTTCCCTGATTCTAGCGGGCGAGGTCGACCCGCGGACGGGAGCGATGGCCGTGGGGTGAACCAACGTTCGCCACCAGGCCGTTCAGGTTTGAGCGACCGGGATCGACCTGCAGACGCCGGCGACGACAGTGGGGGATTGCGAACTCTCGCCGCCAGGGCGCCCGGGCTGACGCAGACGGAATCGTCCCGCGGACGTGGGCGACGGCCCGCCGGTGGCGATCGGCAGAGCAGTGGCGGCACCCATTTTCGATCCCGGCCCGCCGGCAAGCCGTCCTTCGGGGCGGATCGCGCGTGATGGAACACGACGGCAAGAAGCGCGCCGGCCCGGACCCTTCGGAGGTCGGAACGGGTCGGCTCGGGCCCGCGGACAGACCCTGCGCCGGGACAACCGAAGAAATCCGCCGAGCCCGTCCTGCCCGCCGCCGACCGGAGAGAGGGCAACGGAGTTGCACGGACTGGTCACGTTCCCCCGGGCGACCTAAGGTCGGTTCCGTTGCCAGCCAGGAAAGGTTGAACTCATGTCGCGTGCCCCGTTCTTCGTGCCGTTCGACCTCAGCACGATCGAGCCGGAAGACGGCGCGCCCGATCCGGAACGTGTGGTCAAGGGCGAGCCGCGTCATCGGACCTGGAGCGTGGAAGAGGCCGAGGACGGAAAGCTCTTTTCCGGGGTCTGGGAGTCGACGCCCGGAACGTGGCGCGTCAGCTACGACGAATGGGAGTTCTGCTCCATCGTCTCCGGCATCTCCATCCTGCACGAGGATGGCGCCGAAGCGCCGCACGTCCTGCGCGAGGGCGATACCTTCGTCATCCGACCCGGGTTCACCGGCCTCTGGGAAGTGGTGGAGACGACACGAAAATTCTACGTGATCAGGATGCCTTGAAACGCAGCACGCGGGCGGGGGCGATTGAACCGGATCGGCGGAGGGACTAGAAACGCGCCAGCATTCCGGTGTTCCGCCGGACTTCCAGTCGTCGGGTGCATGATGCAGTTGGACAAGGTTGAAGACGCGATCGCAGCCATCGCCGCGGGGGAGCTGGTCGTCGTCGTGGACGACACGGACCGCGAGAACGAGGGCGACCTGATCATGGCCGCCGCGCGGGCCACGCCGGAGAAGATGGCCTTCATGATCCGCCACACCAGCGGGATCATCTGCGTGCCGATACTGGCGGCGCGGGCCGACCAGTTGAACCTGCCGCCGATGGTGGCCAACAACCTGGACCCGCTCCGGACCGCCTTCACGATCAGCGTCGACTACAAGATCGGGATGACCACCGGCATCTCCGCGGAGGAGCGCACCAACACGGTCCGGGCGCTCGCCAACGACAACGCCGCGGCCAGCGACTTCCTGCGGCCCGGCCATATCTTTCCGCTGATCGCGCGGGCGGGCGGAGTCCTCACCCGGTCCGGCCACACCGAGGCGGGGGTGGACCTTGCCGGACTCGCCGGGCTCGATCCGGTGGGGGTGCTGGCGGAGGTCGTCAACGACGACGGAACCGTGAAGCGCCTGCCGGAGCTGGTGCCCTTCGCGCGCGAGCACGGCTTGAAGATCATCTCCATCGAGGACCTGATCGCCTATCGCGTGCGCACCGAGCGCTTCGTGGAGAAGGCGGCGGCGACCGAGATGACCGTCAACGGGCTGAAGGCGAAGGTCTTCGCCTATCGCACCCCATTCGATCCGATGCAGCACGTGGTCGCCGTGTTCGGCAACGTGCGCGACGGCGAGGACGTGCCCTGCCGCATCCACCGCGAGCAGCCGGTGTTCGACCTGTTCGACCGCACGGAAAGCAAGCGGACGTGGGTGGACGTGGCGGTCGACACCTTCAAGCGGGAGGGCGGCCGGGGCGTGCTGATGTTCCTCCGGAACCCGGTGGTCGACGACATCGGGGAAACCTCCGAGGCGCGGCAGGACGGCAAGGACGGCGAAAAGCACGGCAGTGCGCTGAAGCGAATGCACCGCTGGCGCGAGGTGGGCGTCGGCGCGCAGATCCTGCGCGACCTCGGCATCCGCTCGATCGCCACCCTCGCCACGCAGCAACGCGCCTACGTGGGCCTCGCGGGCTTCGGCATCGAGATCAGCCGCACGATCATCGTGGAGGATTGAGCGAGCCGGGTACGTCAGGTTTGGGGGGCAAACCCCGGCTGCGCGGGTGACCGATGCCTGAAGCCTTTGAATTTCGCTCGGATGCTTCCATGCGGAGCGTGGCTACTCTGCCGGCAACGACGTTGTCGGCCCTCCATAGCAGTCAACCGGCGAATTGCGGGAGCGATCGGTTTCCAGCCTGGGTTTGCAAGTCTCCCGGATCGACCGATCGGCGGACTGCCCTTTCTGCCCAGACGGGTGTCGTGTTCGTCGAGATCCAGCCGGCCGGTGGTCCCTATTTCGGTTCGATATTTGTAACGGGACTAGTTCCGGAAGTGTCGCCAAGCGTCGACCGCATCGTTCCGTGAATGATCTCCACAACATACTTCGTGAAATCACTTCGACGCAGGTAGCCCTCGGCAACGACGTCATCATCTCCGTCGACAAGCAGCACTCTTTCTCCAACCTCTATACCGTACATGTCGTTGAAGTTTTCGTTCACAACGACCATTTCAACGTAGTGCAGGGTGTTGAAGTCCACTGTCAAAGTCTTCACGTTCCAGTCCTTCATACGGTTCGACAAGCGTGCAGGGGTCGAACCTGTCTTTGACGTCTACAGGCGGGCTCGTACTGCATCGACATTGCGTCGCCACTCCTCGAAGTCCGTCGAGTCCGACCAAACCTTAAGTATTTCTGAGGGTCCGGACTGCTCACGCCGAAGCGCCCGCTTGATAAGGTCGAGGATGCCAGTTGCCGAAGATGAGTCCCTTGTTTCGGACAAAACACGTTGGATTGCCCGTTTCGCCTTCTGGTCCAGTCCGGCGGGGAGCGGTGCTGCGGCGCTTCGGAACCAGGGTTCGAGGACCTCGGGATACTTGGTTCCACGCTCCGGCCCGCTCTTCAGCCTCGCGATGATCGCGGCAGCTGCTAAACACTCCTCCGCGACCGGCGCTTCGAGATATCCAGCCCCGCAAGCCAGAACAGCATCAATGGCCTGCTCCAAACGTGCAGGATCTCCCTCCGCAACATCGGAGGCTAGGTCACAAGCGGCATCGTTCTCGAACAGTCCAGTTCCCCAAGCGCCCATCGCCCGCCCTTCAGAGTAATTCATCGATAAACATAAGTCTGATCTGCGTTATCCTGGCGTAAAATCACAAAACAGACGTACCTCCAAGCACGCTTGGTTCTCCAGAGACGTTATCGCATTTCCTATATGCATCCATTTTATTGTTTGCTTTCGTTTCCATCAGAATTAGTCTTTGACACGCTGTCTGCCCTGTCAAGAGCCAACTATCCGACTTCGGCGGTGGCAATTGATCCGTGACGCAGCCAGCACCAATACGTCGAGATCCGATTCGGATCTTCAGATGGGGACGCAGGTGTGACGGCGACCAGTCGACAGGATTTCCGGCGGGCAGGTTGCAATCAGCCGCGGCTCCCGTAGTCTCTCACCGATGCCGTCGACGCTCGCCATCTCCGGATATCGCTCAATCCGCGACCTCGTCGTACCGCTGGCGCAGCTTACCGTGGTGACGGGGGCAAACGGGAGCGGCAAGTCCAGCCTTTATCGTGCGTTGCGCCTGCTGGCTGACAACGGACAAGGCCGGATCGTCCAGACGCTGGCGGCGGAAGGCGGACTGGCATCGACCCTGTGGGCGGGACCGCCGACACTGTCCCGTGCGATGAAACAGGGGACTGCGCCGGTCCAGGGGCAGGTCAGGCGCGACGCCGTTTCGTTGAAACTCGGCTTTTCCGGCGACGTGGGCGGATACGCCATCGACCTCGGCTATCCCGTGCCGGGGAAGACGGCCTTCAACCTCGATCCGGCTATCAAAGTGGAGACGCTGTGGACAGGCTCGGCTCCTGGTCGGGCCAACACCGTGGCAGAGCGGCGTGGCCCAAGCGTCCGCATCCGCGATGAAGCCCACATCTGGCAGCAGGCGTTCACATCCCTTGCAGCCGTGGACAGCATGCTGACCCATGCCGCAGACGGCCGGGATGGCCTGGATCTGCTGATCATGCGCGAGCGACTGAAGGCCTGGCGCTTCTACGACCACCTGCGCACGGACCGCGAGGCGCCAAGCCGGGCGCCGCAGATCGGTACGTTCACGCCGGTGCTTGCCGGCGACGGCGCCGATCTTGCGGCGGCGCTGCAGACGATCCGCGAGATCGGCGACCCGGAGGGGCTGGCGGAGGCGGTGGACGACGCCTTTCCAGGGTCGAAGGTCGAGATCGAGGAGCGCGACGGGTTCTTTTCCATCCGGCTGCGGCAGCCAGGGCTTCTCAGGTCGCTTGCCGCTTCGGAGTTCTCGGACGGAACGCTGCGCTACCTGCTGCTCCTCGCCGCCCTGACGTCGCCGAGGCCGCCCGAGTTCATGGTGCTCAACGAGCCGGAGACCAGCCTGCACCCCGACCTCGCAGCACCCCTTGCACGGTTGATCGCCGCAGCCAGCCGAAGATGCCAGATTGTGGTCGTGACGCATGCCGCGGAGCTGGCGCACCGGCTGCTGGAAGCACCGGATGTGCTCCATCTCGAGCTGGAGAAGGACCTGGGCGAGACGCTGGCACAGGGCGTGGAGAGACCGCGTTGGGTTTGGCCGACGCGTTGAGCCCGTTCGCTTCCCTCCGACCCTGCGGGACAGGGCTGCGGCCGGGTCTCCCGGCGCAAATCGGCTCCCGGCGCGGGGCGTCGGGAGCCTGGGCAGACGGAATGCGGCCTTCTCAGGCGGCGAGGATCTGGGAGACGAAGCTCTTCATGGCGGACTGGAGGTCGGCGGCGTCCTTGCCGAGGCTGCGGGCCTGGTCGACGACGCGCGAAGCGGCCTCGTCGGTGGTGCCGACGGCGGAGCGGACGTCGGAGATGTTGGTGGAGACCGTGTTGGTGCCGCGGGCCGCGTTCTGAGCGGCGCGGGCGATCTCGCTGGTGGCGGCCGACTGCTCTTCGATGGCGGAGGCGACGGAGGTGACGGCCTGGCCGATCTCGCCGACGACGCTGCGGATCCGGGTGATCGCATCCACCGCGTTGGTGGTGGCGGCGCGCATGGCGGCGATCTGGGAGCCGATCTCCTCGGTGGCCTTGGCGGTCTGGCCGGCCAGACCCTTGACCTCGCCGGCGACCACGGAGAAGCCGCGGCCGGCCTCGCCGGCCCGGGCGGCCTCGATGGTGGCGTTGAGGGCGAGCAGGTTGGTCTGCTCTGCGATCGACTGGATGATGTCGACCACGGTGCCGATGCGGGCGGCGGTTTCGGAGAGGGAGGCGACCAGCGTGTTGGTGGAGGCGGCGTGGCGGTCGGCGTCGCCGGCGATCTCCCCGGACCGGGCGATCAGGTCGGAGACCTCGCGGATGGAGGCGAAGAGCTGGTCGGCGGCGGCGGCCACGGAGCGGACGTCGCCGCTGGCCGCTTCGGTGGCGTCAGCCACGGTGGAGGAGCGCTGGCTCGCCTGCTGGGCGAGGCCCGCCATGTCGCCGGCGGCCCGTTCCAGCTGGAGGGCGGCGTCGGCGACCTTGCCGACGATGGAGCCGACGCGGGCCTCGAAGTCGTTCGCCATGCTCTCGGTGAGCGCCCGACGCTCGGCCTCGCGGGCGGACCGCTCGGATTCCGTCGCCTCGGCGCGGCTCTGGGCATCCTTGTGTGTCATCTCGCGGATCTGCTCGACGGCACGGGCGATCTCGCCGATCTCGTCCTTGCGGTGGCGTCCGGCGATCTCCTCCACGTCGTGGCCGCTGGCCATGGCGCGAAGTGCCTGCGTGAGCTTGGCGATGGGGCCGATGATGCTGCGGGCGGTCAGGAAGCCAATGGCGACGGTGGCGGCGACAATGATCGATCCGATCAGCGTCATCTGGTTGCGGATGGTGGTCGCGGTGGCCAGGACCTCGGCATCCGCCTGGGTGGCGTAGATCGTCCACGTGGCGCCGAAGACCTTGGATTCGGCGGTGGCGGCGGTGAAAAGCGTATCGGCGCGCTGGAAGTGGATGCCGTCCGACGGATTCATGTCAGCGCCGTCGATGCCGACGACCGTGACCGGCTCGCCGGCCTTGGCGCCGCTCAGCGGCGGGTTGGTGCGCAACAGCCCGTCCGGGCCGACGGCGAAAGTCTCGCCGGACTGGCCGAGGCCCTTGCGGCCGGACATGACGGTGTCGAACACGGCCGGCGACAGGCGGAACACCATGTAGCCGACGCGGAGCGTCTCCTGGGCGGTGTTCATCGCCGCGTTGGACTTGCGCTCGATGGGATGGCCGAGAAAGGCGGAGAGTTCGCCGCCGGCCAACGGATAGGGCTGGAAGTCGGCGAAGACGAAGGTGTCGGCAGGGCCCTCCTGCATGGACTTGAAGAGGCCGCCGAGCGCGGTTCCGGCCAGCGCCGGATCGTCCATGGAGAGCGCGAAATCGTCGCCCTTGGCCACGGAGTAGATGACCCGGCCGTTGCCGTCCAGGATCATGATGTCGGCGTAGCCGCCCTTCTCCATGGCGGACTTCAAGGTGGCGTGGACCTTGGCGTGGCGGAAGCCGTACATGGTCTGCGAGTCCGCGCCGTCGCGGGCGAGCCGCTCGGCCGGCGCGCCAGCCTTGAAGTAGGCGAGCGTCTTCTCGAAGTCGGCCGGGTTGAGTGCGAGGTTCTTGTCGAGTTCGGCGATGCTGCTTGAGACGACGGTCATCTCCGAGACGGTCTGCACGTCGCTGGAAATGCGCGCTGCCTGCATGCCGAGGAGATCCTGCCGGGCGTCGGCCGCGAAGGCGAGCCGGTCCAGCGCTTCCCGCTCCAGGCCGTCCTTGGCACCGAACCATCCAATCCCGCCCATGACCGCTGCACTCGCCAAAGCGAGCCCGACCAGCGCCACCGGCAAACGGATTTTCAGTGTCGAGAACATCAGGACTCCCCCAAGCAACTTTACGCAGTCATCATAGGAGAAACATCAAGCACCCATAATTATTAATTAATGCCCTACGCTGCATAAATTGTGCTGTACAGATTGCCGCACGCGTTGCGGTCGTGCCCTTGAAAACAAAAGGCCCGCGGCAAGCCGCGGGCCTTTGTTTGTCTGCAATGAGCCGGATCAGTCGAGGACGCTGATCTGCACCGCTTCGCGACCCTTGGGGGTCTCGACGATCTTCATGGAGACGCGCTGGCCATCGGCGAGCGGACCCATGCCGGCGGCCTGAAGGACGGAGATGTGGACGAAAACGTCCTTGCCACCATCCTCGCCGGCCACGAAGCCGAAGCCCTTGTCCGGGTTGAACCACTTGACTGTGCCGTCGAGCGGCGTGGCCGAGGAGAGGTCCACCGTGCGCCGGGGCGGACGCGGGCTGCCGAAGCCGCCGCGGTCGCCACCGCCGCCGCCGAAGCCACCGCGATCACCGCCGAAGCCACCGCGATCGCCACCGAAGCCGCCCGGACGGGGGCCAGCGGGACGCGGGCGGAACTGCGGCGCCTGAGCGGTCGTCTCGTCGACTTCCAGAACCTTCACGACCTGCTTGCCCTTGGCGCCCTGGGCAACCTGGACCTTGAGCGTGGCACCCGGCGGGACGCTGTCCCGACCGATGGCCTGGAGCTGACCGATGTGCAGGAAGGCATCGCCGGAGCCGTCGGAGAGGGCGGTGAAGCCGAACCCCTTCTCCGGGTTGAACCAAGACACCGTGGCGTCGACCACGGGGCCTGATGCTGGAGCGCTGTCGAAGGGCGACGGCCCGCCGAAGGAACGCTGCGGACGCTCGCGCGGCATCTCGAAGGACGGCATGATGTCGTCGTCAAATCCGCCACGCCGACGCGGGGGGCGGAAATCCTTACCCTTACCCATTCTGTCTTCTCGTCTCCGCCTATAGAGAGCCCCAAGTCAGCGGCCGCGGAGCTTCCGCCGACTTGTTTTGTTTGCCAGAGCCTTCTGCGCCGATTTCGTATTCTTCAAAGCTCGGCTCGCTGCCCCTCGCGGAGGACGAAATCCAAGCTTGACCGTATTCCAGAACCGCTCCTAGGGACTAGTCTTAGCATACCGCCCGCCTTTGATCGCCCCGTTTTTTGCGATTCCATCGCCACAGAGCGACTTTTTTTGAAGGTAACACGGCAAAAACGCCTTTTCCGGCGGCCGCTGCCACGGTTTCGCCGCCATCCGCAGGCCGCGGATCACCCACCGCTTCGCAGGTAGACGGTTGAAAGCGGGGGGAGCACCAGGGACAGGGACCGAGGCTGGCCGTGCGCCGGGACCGGCTCGGTCTCAACGCCTCCGCCGTTGCCAAGGTTGGAGCCTCCGTAGATCTCCGCGTCGGTGGAGAGCAGTTCGCGCCAGTGTCCGTCGAATGGGACGCCGATGCGGTAGGCGGTGCGTGGAACGGGCGTGAGATTGGCAACGACGAGGACGGCGGGGTCGCCCTCCCCTGCTTGGCGCAGGAAGGCGAAGACGGAGTTCTCCCGGTCGTCACCAACCGCCCAGGCGAAGCCGGCCGGGTCGGCGTCCAGGCGGTGCAGCGCCGCTTCGGTTGCGTAGAGTCGGTTCAGGTCGCGGACGAGATCCCGGACGCCGCGGTGGCGTGGCTCGGAGAGCAGCGCCCAGTCGACGGAGCCGTCGTGGTTCCACTCGCGGCGCTCGGCGATCTCGCAGCCCATGAACAGCAGCTTCTTGCCGGGGTGAGCCCACATGAAGGCGAGGTAGGCGCGCAGGTTGGCGAAGCGCTGCCAGTCGTCGCCGGGCATCTTGCCAAGGAGCGAACCCTTCCCGTGCACGACCTCGTCGTGGGAGATCGGCAGTACGAAGGCCTCCGACCAGGCGTAGACGAGGCCGAAGGTCATCTCGTCGTGGTGCCAACGACGATTGATCGGGTCTTCCGCGATGTAGTGGAGGGTGTCGTGCATCCACCCCATGTTCCATTTGTATGCGAATCCGAGCCCACCCTCCTCGACGGGGCGGGAAACGCCGGGCCAGGCGGTGGACTCTTCGGCGATCATCACCGCGCCGGGGCAGCGGCGGGGCACCATGCTGTTGAGATGCTTGAAGAACTCCACGGCTTCGAGGTTCTCGCGGCCGCCGTAGCGGTTGGGGATCCACTCGCCCGCCTTGCGTGAGTAGTCGCGGTAGAGCATCGAGGCGACGGCGTCCACGCGCAGCCCGTCGACGTGATAGCGCTCCAGCCACTCGAAGGCGCTGGCGATCAGGAAGCCCTTCACCTCGTTGCGGCCGAGATTGTAGATCAGCGTGTTCCAGTCCTGGTGGAAGCCTTCGCGCGGATCCTCGTGCTCGTAGAGAGCAGTGCCGTCAAAGCGGGCGAGGCCGTGCACGTCGGTGGGGAAGTGGGCCGGCACCCAGTCGAGGAGTACGGCGATCTGCTCGGCGTGGCAGCGGTCGACGAAGGCGGCGAACTCCTCCGGCCGACCAAAGCGGCCGGTGGGAGCGAAGAGGCCGAGCGGCTGGTAGCCCCAGGAGCCGCCGAAAGGGTGCTCCATGATCGGCAGCAGTTCCAGATGGGTGAAGCCCATGCCCTTCACGTAGGGGATCAGCCGGTCGGCCAGTTCGATCCAGTCGAGGCTGCGGGCGTCCTCGCCGATGCGGAGCCACGAGCCGACGTGGACCTCATAGACGGAGATGGGTGCGTCGGGCGCCTGACGGGCGGCGCGGGACTCCATCCACGCGTGGTCGGTCCAGGCGTAGGGCTCGGTGCGCGCGACGATCGAAGCGGTGCCCGGCGCCGGTTCGGCGGACCGGGCAACGGGATCGGCTTTCTGGGGCAGCACGGCACCGTCCGGGCCGACGAGCTCGAACTTGTAGCGAGTGCCGACACCGACGCGCGGGACGAACAGCTCCCAGACGCCGGCCTCACGGCGCTGCCGCATGGGATGGCGGCGACCGTCCCAGCTGTTGAAGTCGCCGACGACGGAGACGCGGCGGGCGTTGGGGGCCCAGACGGCGAAGCGAACGCCGGGAACGCCCTCCACGGTCATCGCCTGGGCGCCGAGGCAGCGGCCGAGCTCGTAGTGGGTGCCCTGCGCGATCAGGTGCAGGTCGAGATCGCCGAGGAGGAGGCCGAAGGCGTAAGGGTCCTCCGTTTCCTGGCGTGCGTCGGGCCAGTCGATCACAAGACGATAAGGGCCGATGCGCGCGACCGGGCCGGACCAGAAGCCGGCGGGGTGGGCAAGCCGCAAGGTGCCGAGAAGATCGCCGCCGTCGCGGGCGCGAACCTCCACCGAGCGGGCGCCCGGCAGGAAGGCGCGCACGCTCGCCGCGTCGCCGAGGCGGTGGGGGCCGAGCAAGGTGAAGGGGTCGCCATGACGTCCCTCGACCAGTGCCTGGACGGCGGCATGGTCCAGTCCGAAAGCGGGATCGATCATGACGAGGCTCCCGACCGCGTGATCCGATCAAGCAGCGCCGCCATGCCCCTGAGCGGGATCGGCAACCACTTCGGCCGGTTGGCGGCTTCGTAGCGGATCTCGTAGGCGACCTTCTCCAGGAGGAAGAGGCCGAGGAGCGGCTCCTCGACGCCCGGCGGAAGCCAGGGTTGTTCGGCCGCCGCGGCAACCTCGCGGTAGGCGGTGAGGAAAGCCTCCCCGGCCTCCCGACGGAAGCGGTCGAGCAACTGGCGGCGCTTATCGGCCATCTCGCCGGAGGCGGGTTCCTCCTCCTCCGTGCCGACGGCCGCGGCGGCGTAGTCGAGCGAGCGCAGGAGGCCGGCGACGTCGCGCAAGGGGCTGGACTTGGCGCGGCGTTCCTCCAGGGAGCGGGCCGGTTCGCCCTCGAAGTCGATCAGGTAGGCGTCGCCCTGGGCGACGAGGATCTGGCCGAGATGGAAATCCCCGTGGATGCGGGTGACAAGAGCGCCTCGGCCAGCGGCGGCGAGACGGTCGAGCGCGGCGAGAAGCTCTTGCCGTTCGGCGAGGATGCGCTCGGCGGGGCTGGAGAGATCGGGCTCGAGGCCGTCCGTCTGCGCTTGGAGAACACCGAAGGCGCTCTCCAGCTGGCCGCGGGCGCTGTCGGCCCACGCGGCGATCTCCGTATCGCCCGCCTCGACAGGGGCGAAGGCCTCGTCGTCGACCGGCTGGGCGAGCGCGGCGTGCAGTTCGGCGAGGCGGCGGCCGATGGTGCGGGCGAAGCCGACCTCGTCCTCGAAGGGGTCGCCGACGGGGCGCGGGCCCTCTAGCGTGCTGGTGAGGAGGGCCTCCTCCACCGAGCGCTTCAGCGTTTCCAGCATCCAGGTCCAGGCGTCGCCCTGGTTGCGGACGAAGCCCTGGACGATGGCGATGACGCGGCAAGTGCCGTCGTTGGTGACACGGGCGACCTGCCCGAGCAGGGGGGCGCTGTTGCCGTAGTCCAGCTCGGTGAGGCGGCGGGTCATCTCCGCTTCGGGGTTGATGCCCTCGGCCATGTGGCGGACGACCTTGATCACGGCAGCGTCGCCGACGATCAGGGAGGAGTTGGACTGCTCGGCGGAGAGCCACTTGATGGGGGCGTCCGGGGCGATCTCGACCGTCTCCAACCGTCGGGTGGGCATGAAGCGAAGTTCGCCGTCGTCGGTCGGAACAACGGTCTCCTTGCGCAAGGCGTCCAGCAGGCCGCGAGCAAAGGTTTCGGAAGCGAAGCCGTCGGTGAGATAGCCGACGCGGCGGCCCTGGCGGACGCGGGTGAGCGCGAGCTGGGCCGGGAGCGGAGAGGGGTTGCCCTCCTCCCAGGCGATGGCGAGCGGGAGCACGTAGCGCTCGGTGTGGCCCGGCAGGCGCGTCTCCACTTCGGCGAGGAGGGTCTCGCCGTCCGGCATCGGCGTGACGAGCGCGAGGCTGGCACCCTCCAGCGTCTCGTTCTTGGCGCCGAACCAGCGGCGCATGGCCAGATAGGGCGGCAGAACATCGGCCTCGATCACGCGGCGATTGCGGGTCTCGGTAATCTCGGTGAGGCCGCGGCGCAGGACGAGCGTGGAGAATTCCAGAAGCTGCTGGGGTGGCGAGACGTGCCAGGTCGGCGTCGCCGCCTCCTCCAGGAGCTGGAACCAGTAGAAGCCGTAGGGCGGCAGCGTGAGGAGGTAGGTGAGCTGGCCGATCGGCGGGAAGGCGGAGGCGCCGGTCATCTCCATCGGCACGCGGCCGGCCATCTCGGACAGGTCGAGCTCCACGGCCTGGGGCGTGCGGGACAGGTTGGCGACGCAGAGGATGGTATCGCCGTCGAACTCGCGGAGATAGGCGAGCGCCTTCCGATTGCCCGGGTAGAGGAATCGCAGCGTGCCGCGGCCGAAGGCCTTGTGCTGCCTGCGGAGCGCGAGCATCCGCCGGGTCCAGTTGAGGAGCGAGTGGGCGTCGCGGCTCTGGGCCTCCACGTTGACGGCCTCGTAGCCGTAGAGCGGATCCATGATCGGCGGCAGCACGAGGCTCGCCGGGTCGGCACGGGAAAAGCCGCCGTTGCGGTCGGGGCTCCACTGCATGGGCGTGCGCACGCCGTCGCGGTCGCCGAGGTGGATGTTGTCGCCCATGCCGATCTCGTCGCCGTAGTAGATGACCGGCGTGCCGGGCATGGAGAGGAGCAGCGCGTTCATCAGCTCGATGCGGCGGCGGTCACGCTCCAACAGTGGAGCGAGGCGGCGGCGGATGCCGAGGTTGATACGGGCGCGCCGGTCGGCGGCGTAGAAGTTCCAGAGGTAGTCGCGCTCCTCATCGGTGACCATCTCGAGCGTCAGTTCGTCGTGGTTCCTGAGGAAGACCGCCCACTGGCAGGTTTCCGGGATCTCCGGCGTCTGGCGCATGATGTCGGTGATCGGGAAGCGGTCCTCCTTGGCGATCGCCATGTACATCCGCGGCATCAGCGGGAAGTGGAACGCCATGTGGCACTCGTCGCCGGCGCCGAAGTACTCCTGGGTGTCCTCCGGCCACTGGTTGGCCTCGGCGAGCAGCATGCGGTCCGGATAGTGCGCGTCCATCTCGGCGCGGATCTTCTTCAGGACGACATGGGTCTCGGGCAGGTTCTCGTTGTTGGTGCCGTCGCGCTCGACGAGATACGGGATCGCGTCGAGCCGCAGGCCGTCGACGCCGAGGTCGAGCCAGAAGCGCATCGCCGAGAGGACGGCCTTGAGGACCTGCGGGTTGTCGAAGTTGAGATCCGGCTGGTGGGAATAGAAGCGGTGCCAGAAGTAGGCGCCGGCGACCGGGTCCCAGGTCCAGTTGGATTTCTCGGTGTCGAGGAAGATGATCCGGGTGCCCTGGTACTTCTGATCGGTGTCGGACCAGACGTAGAAGTCACGGTGGTTGGAGCCGGGCTTGGCGTGGCGGGCGCGTTGGAACCAGGGATGCTGGTCGGAGGTGTGGTTGATGACCAGCTCGGTGATCACGCGCATGCCGCGTGCGTGCGCCTCGCGGATGAAGCGCCTGGCGTCGGCCATGGTGCCGTAGTCGGGCGAGACGTCGCGGTACTCGGCGATGTCGTAGCCGTCGTCGCGGCGCGGCGATGGGTAGAAGGGCAGCAGCCAGATGGTGTCGACGCCGAGGCTGGCGATGTAGTCCAGCTTGGAGATGAGGCCCGCGAAGTCGCCGATGCCGTCGCCGTTGGCATCGAAGAAGGACTTCACGTGCAGCTGGTAGATGATCGCGTCCTTGTACCAGAGCGGATCGAGCGCCGGCCGGCTGCCGGTTTGCGGCATCGGCTTCGGATCGTCGGCCATGTCTCAGAACTCCTTCGCGGCGTCGACGCGCCAGATGGAAAAGGGCAATTCGTGGGGGTCGAGGCGCAGGCGCTGGTGCTTGCCGGTCCAGGCGAAGCGGTGGCCGCGCATGAGGTCCTCCACGGGGAGCGAGCCGTGGTCGGGGATGCCGAAGGACCAGAGGGGGATCTCCACGTCCGCCTCTTGGACGGCATGGGGATCGAGGCTGACCGCGACGAGGAGGACGTTCTCGCGGCCGGGGGTGGATTTCTCGAACCAGAGGACCTGGTCGTTCCAGGCGGTGAGGAAGGTCAGCCCGAGGTGGCTGTGGAGGGCCGGGTTGTCACGGCGGATCCGGTTCAGCCGGGTGATCTCGGCGATGATGTTGCCTGGGCGCGACCAGTCCCAGGCGCGGATCTCGTACTTCTCGCTGTCGAGGTACTCTTCCTTGCCCGGATAGGGGCGGCCCTCGCAGATCTCGAAGCCGTTGTACATGCCCCAGAGGCCGGACAGCGTGGTGGCCAAGGCGGCGCGGATGAGGTGCGCCGAGCGCTCGGACGCCTGCAGGACGGCCGGGTTGATGTCGGGCGTGTTGACGAAGAAGTGGGGGCGGAAGAACTCCTTCGGCGCTTCGGAGGTGAGCTCGGTCAGGTACTCGGTGAGCTCGGCCTTGGTGTTGCGCCACGTGAAGTAGGTGTAGCTCTGGGAGAAGCCGATCTTGGCGAGGCGGTACATCACCTTGGGGCGGGTGAAGGCCTCGGCCAGGAACACGGCGTCGGGATGCCGGCCGCGGACTTCCGCGATCAGCCACTCCCAGAACGGGAACGGCTTGGTGTGCGGGTTGTCGACGCGGAAGAGGCGGACGCCCTCGTTGACCCAGAAGAGCACGACGTCGCGGAGCGCGATCCAGAGCGCGGGAACGGCGCCGGGGGCATAGAAGTCGACGTTGACGATGTCCTCGTACTTCTTGGGCGGGTTCTCGGCATAGCGGATCGAGCCGTCCGGTCGCCAGGCGAACCAGTCCGGGTGCTCCTTCAGCCAGGGGTGGTCCGGCGAGCACTGGATGGCGAAGTCGAGGGCGATCTCCAGGCCGTGCTCGGCGGCGGCGGCGACCAGGCGGCGGAAATCCTCCAGCGTGCCGAGCTCGGGGTGGACGGCGTCGTGGCCGCCGGCCTCCGAGCCGATGGCGTAGGGGCTGCCGGGATCGTCGGGGCCGGGCGTCAGGGTGTTGTTGCGGCCCTTGCGGTTGGTGCGGCCGATCGGGTGGATCGGCGGGAAGTAGAGGACGTCGAAGCCCATGTCGCGGACGCGGGGGAGCTGGGCGATGACGTCGTCGAAGGTGCCGTGCCGGGCGGGGTCGCCGCTCTGGGAGCGCGGGAAGAGTTCGTACCAGGACGCAAAGCCGGCGCCGGTGCGCTCCGCGTCGAGCGGGATCCACGGCTCGTGCCGGAGGCGGAACGGGCGGTGGTCAACGGCCGCCATCACCTCCGCGGTTTCCGGGGCGAGCAGCAGGTCGACGCGGACGGCGTCGCTACCATCGTTGAGACGGTCCAGGATGGCCCTCAGGCGGGCACCGTGCTCGCCGTCGGCCGTGCGCTCGGCGGCGGCCGCGACGAGGCGGCGGCCTTCCTCCAGCTCCAGGCCGATCTTCAGCCCCGCGGCGTGCTTCTTGGAGAGCTCGTTCAGGTATGTGGCGAACTCGTCGCGCCAGGTTTCGACCGTGAAGTACCACCGGCCGAGCCGTTCCAGCGGCATGTCGGCGGTCCAGCGGTCGTTGCCGAGGGGCTGCATCCGCACCTCGTGGATCGTCTGGCGATCGGCTGCCCGGTAGAGAAGGCTCGCCGCGATCCTGTCGTGGCCGTCGGCGATCAGGTCGCAGGTGACGGTGACCGAGCTGCCGACGGTGCGCTTGACGGGGAAGCGGCCGCCGTCGACCGACGGGTTGATCGCCTCGATGGCGAGGCGGGGGGCGGCGGTGGCGCTGTCGACGTCGGGGACCAGGGCGCCAGGCATGCGGATGGGCTCGAGGGCGTTGCCCTCCAGGACCCGGACGTCGCCGGGACCGAGTCGGATGCGGCTGTCGATGCCGACCTCGAGCGTACCGGCGATATCGAGGAAGCGCTGGAAGCGGCCGCCGGTGTCGGTGAGGAGGTGGTCGGCGTCGATCTCGGCGGCGCGCCGCAGGTCCGGGTTCACCAGCACGAGGCGGGCGCGTTCGGCCTGGCGGATGTCGGCGGTGTTGGTGCGCAGGACGGCTGTAAGCGGGGCGCTGGCGCCGGTCAGCGTACGCATCTCCGCGCGGTCGAAATCGTCGGCGCGCTCGGCGACGAAGGCTGCTGCGGCGGCGATCTCCTCGGAGAGGTCGAAGGGCGCTTCCGCGCGGATCCGCGACCAGTCTCGCGGGGAGCCGGCGAGCGGGGACATCGGATCCCGGGCGGCGTATTCGAAACCCATCGGGATCAGGAGGCCGTCGGAGAGCGAGGCGGCGAGCCAGAGGGCGCGGCCCATCGCGCGGCGGGTGTCCTCGTCGTTGTCGACCTCGCGGGCCAGCCGTCGGCCGAAGGGCGCTTCGGGGAAGCCGATCGCGGGTGCGATGCGGCGGTGGACATCGTTCTCGTCGACAATCCAGCCGGAGCGGGCGTCCCACCACCGTACGGAGGAGAAGACGGCGTCGAAGCCTGCGCCGGAAAGGGCTGCACGCGCCTCAAACGGCAGGCCGGGGGTGACCGCCAGGAATACCGTGTCCGGCCGGGATGCGCGCACGGCTGCGATCAGTCCATGCCAGGCATCGGCCGGGAGGCGTTCAGGGCCGAGGCAGCGGAAGCCGGCGACGCCCAGACCGGCGAGGCGGGCGAGCCGCGCGGCGAGGTGATCGAGCCAGGGCTGGCGGTCGACGGGGAGGTCCGCGGCGCCGCGCTCGGCGGGGTCGACCCGCGGGTCGAGGCCGTCGAAGCGGGCGTCGGCACGAAATCCGAAGCGGTCGGCGAGCGGTCCGCCAGCGGCGACCCGGTCGGCGACGAGATCGAGGACGAGTGCCAGGCCGTGGCGGGCGGCCTTCTCCACAAGACCGGCGATGCCTTCATCGGCCGAACCGTTCTCCCCCAGGGACGGGTTCAAGCGCTCGTCGTCGGCGGCGAGGAGGACGTTGCCCGTCTCTCCCGGCGCGAACAGCGGGGCCGTCGCCACGGCAGAGAAGCCCATGGCGGCCGCCTGCTGGAGATGGGGATCCCAGTCGGAAAGCGGGCCAGCAAGAAGGGGGTGGATGTAATAGAGCGCAGGAAGCCGTTGCCGGTGGATCATGGTCTGCCGTCCGTGGGCGGGTTGTCGGTCGGCGGGCGCTCGTAGCTCGTCCGGCCGCCGCGTCACGGGGGTCAGAACCTGTCCTCATGCATATTGTTCCGCGGGAAGCTCACCCGCTTGACGCACGTCAAGGCGCGGATCACGTCCGAGAGTAAGCGTAGGCTTCACATTTCGGAGGGCGCATGCATGATCGGCTCCAAGCGACTGATGGCGGAGATCGAGGCTTTGCGCGCCGACCTCAAGGCGCGTTCGACGGCTGCCGCCGAAGCGATGTCTCCGGAGACCGGAGGATCGGAGGCGGAAGTCGCCTCCGTCATCGCGGACATCCGCAAGGCGCTGGGTGAGGCCGCCGAGGGTGCCGAAGACCTCGTCGCGGACCATCCCGCGGCGGCGGTGGGGTCGGCGTTCCTGCTCGGTTTCCTGATCGGGCGCAGCACGAGGGGGTTCTGATGAGAAGCGAGGACATCGCCCGCCAGCTCCGCGTGCTGTGGCGCGCCGACCGGATCATCGCGGACATCCACATCCGGGTGGCGCTGGTGCGCGCCGGCCTTGCAACGCTTGCCCTGTCCATCCTGATGTTCGGGCTGGTGATGCTCGGGATCGCCGCCTACCTCGTCCTGTCGGCGTGGGTCGGCCCGACGCTGGCGGCGGCCTTGACAGGACTTGCCGCGGTCGTCATCGCCCTCGTGGTGTTCTGGGTGTCAACCGGCATCCAGCCGGGACGGGACCTCGTCCTGGCGCAGGAGCTCCACGCAACGGCCGCCGAAGCGCTCGCGGCCGAGGCGAAGGGTCTGGAAGCGGACGCACGCGGCCTGCTCAAGGCGGTGCGCAACCCGCTCGACGGCGCACTGCCGGGGCTGATCGTGCCGCTCGGCGGCATCATCCTGAAGGCATTGAAAAGCCGGGGCGAGAAGAAGGCCGGCTGATCCGCTCCGCAGACCGTCGGGGCGCCGCCTCGTGCGGCGGCCGAGCCGCATCCGCCGCCATCCGCGTCAACGACGGGTGCATCCTTCGCCTTGTTGCGCGTTGGCGGCATTCCCCTTGCATGTCATCCTGGTGCGGCAAAGGCGACCGCACATCGGCGACGCCGTAAAACCGTCGTCATTGACGCTTGTCCTCGGGGGGCAGGGAAACCAATTCAAGTTCGGGACCGTTCCATAGCCAAGTGCTCGACCACGCTCACCAGCCGGTATCAGGAGCCACCATGACACAGGCAGACGTCTTCTCGGATTTCGCGCGCCTCTATCGTGATCGCCGGGCCTCGGAGATGACCCTGCTGGAGTATCTGGACCTCTGCAAAGAGGACCCGGGGGCCTATGCGAGCGCGGCGGAACGCATCCTTTCGGCGATCGGCGAGCCGGAGATGGTGGACACGTCGCGGGACTCGCGGCTCGGCCGCATCTTCATGAACCGGACGATCCGGCTCTACCCCGCCTTTGCCGAATTCTACGGCATGGAGGAGACGATCGAGCGGATCGTCAGCTTCTTCCGCCATGCCGCGCAGGGGCTCGAAGAGCGCAAGCAGATCCTCTACCTGCTCGGCCCCGTCGGCGGCGGCAAGTCGTCACTTGCCGAGCGGCTGAAGGCGCTGATGGAGGTCAACCCGATCTACGTGCTGAAGGCCGGGAACGATGTGAGCCCGGTGTTCGAGAGCCCGCTCGGGCTGTTCGATCCGGAGCGTGTCGGGTCCATGCTGGAGGACCGCTACGGCATTCCCCGCCGCCGGCTGACCGGGCTGATGAGCCCGTGGGCGCTGAAGCGGCTGGACGAGTTCGAGGGCGACATCACGAAGTTCACCGTGGTGAAGATGATGCCGTCGCGCCTCCGGCAGGTGGGCATCGCCAAGACCGAGCCGGGCGACGAGAACAACCAGGACATCTCCTCGCTGGTCGGCAAGGTGGACATCCGCAAACTGGAGACGCTCTCCCAGTCGGATCCAGACGCCTACAGCTACTCCGGCGGCCTCAATCGCGCCAACCAGGGCATGCTCGAGTTCGTGGAGATGTTCAAGGCGCCGATCAAGATGCTGCATCCGCTGCTGACGGCGACGCAGGAGGGCAACTACATCGGGACGGAGAACATCGGGGCGATCCCCTTCTCCGGCATCGTGATGGCGCACTCCAACGAGGCGGAGTGGCAATCCTTCAAGCAGAACCGCAACAACGAAGCCTTCATCGACCGGATCTACGTGATCAAGGTGCCCTACTGCCTGCGCGTCACGGAGGAGCAGCGGATCTACGAGAAGCTGATCCGCGGCTCGGAGCTGGCGGCGGCGCCGTGCGCACCGTCGACGCTGGAGATGCTGGCGCGGTTCTCGGTGCTGTCGCGCCTGAAGGCGCACGAGAACTCCAACGTGTTCTCCAAGATGCGCGTCTACGACGGCGAGAGCCTGCGGGAGGTGGACCCGCGGGCCCGCAGCCTGATGGAGTACAAGGACGCGGCCGGCGTCGACGAGGGCATGGACGGGATCTCCACCCGCTTCGCCTTCAAGGTGCTCGCGGCGACCTTCAACCACGACACGGTGGAGGTGGCGGCCGACCCGGTGCACCTGATGTACGTGCTGGAGCAGGCGCTCCGCCGCGAGCAGCTGCCGCCGGAGACGGAGAAGCTGTACCTGGAGTTCATCAAGGCCGAGCTCGCGCCGCGCTACGCGGAGTTCATCGGCAACGAGATCCAGAAGGCCTACCTGGAGAGCTACAACGACTACGGCCAGAACCTGTTCGATCGCTACATCGACTATGCAGACGCGTGGATCGAGGACCAGGATTTCAAGGATCCGGACACCGGGCAGTTGCTCGACCGTGAGCTCCTGAACCAGGAGCTGACCAAGATCGAGAAGCCGGCCGGGATCGCCAACCCGAAGGACTTCCGCAACGAGGTGGTGAAGTTTGCGCTGCGCTGGCGGGCGACCAACGGCGGCAAGAACCCGTCGTGGAACTCCTATGAGAAGATCCGCGAGGTCATCGAGCGGCGGATGTTCAGCCAGGTGGAGGAACTGCTGCCGGTGATCAGCTTCGGGTCCAAGAAGGACAGCGAGACGGAAAAGAAGCACGACGACTTCGTGCAGCGGATGACCGCGCGCGGCTACACCGAGCGGCAAGTGCGGCGCCTGGTCGAGTGGTACATGCGGGTGAAGCAGGCTGGCTAGACTGACCCGCTTCCGACGGGTCCGGCATCCGGCCGGGCCCTGTTCGGGGCGGTTCGGCGCCGGCGAACGGAAAGACCGATGCACATCATCGATCGCAGGTTGAATCCCGGGGGGAAGAGCTTCGCGAACCGGCAGCGTTTCCTGAGGCGGGCCAAGGATCTGGTCCAGCGCGCGGTGCGAGAGAGCGCCAAGGACCGCGGCGTGGAGGACATCGAGCAGTCCGGCGAGGTGTCCATCCCGGTCGATGGCATCCGGGAGCCCAGCTTCAGGCGGGCGGCCGGAGGCAAGCGCGACCTCGTGCTGCCGGGCAACAAGGACTACGTGGAGGGCGACCTGATCGAGCGCTCGCCGGGCGGCAAGGGCCGCGGCGGCGGCAGCGGCGCCGGATCGGGCGACGGCGGCGAAGACCAGTTCCGCTTCGTGCTGACGCGCGAGGAGTTCCTCAACATCTTCCTGGACGACCTGGAACTGCCCGATCTCGCCAAGCAGCGGATGGCAGAGGTGGAGACGCACGGGCTGCGGCGCGCCGGCTACACGACAACGGGCTCCCCGGCCAATCTGGCGCTGCAGCGGACGCTGCAGATCTCGCTGGCGCGGCGGATCGCTCTCGGCCGGCCGAAGTCGGCGGAGGTGGAGGCGCTGCAGCGGGCGATCGCCGAAGCTTCGGTGGAAGCGGAGGGCGAAGAACCGGGCGTGCGGGCGGCGCTATCGCTGGAGTTGGAGACGTTGGAGCGGCGGCGGGCGCGGATCCCCTACATCGATCCGCTCGACCTGCGCTACCGGCGCTACGAGCCCTATCCCAAGCCGGTCGTCCAGGCGGTGATGTTCTGCCTGATGGACGTGTCGGGCTCGATGACAGAGGGCATGAAGGACATCGCCAAGCGCTTCTTCATGCTGCTGCACGTGTTCCTGACGCGTCGCTACAAGCACGTCGACGTTGTGTTCATCCGCCACACGGACCGGGCCGAGGAGGTGGACGAGGACACGTTCTTCCATTCCACCGAGACCGGCGGGACGCTGGTGTCGTCGGCGCTGGCCGAGATGAAGCGGGTGGTGGCGGAACGCTACGATCCGTCGGCCTGGAACATCTATGCCGCCCAGGCTTCGGACGGCGACAACAGCGCCAGCGACAGCGACAGGACCGGGCAGTTGCTCTCGCGCGAGATCCTGCCGCTCTGCCAGTATTTCGCCTACCTGGAGGTGGGCGATCCGATGGGCCATCCGCTGGGGTTCATGCAGCATTCACGCGAGACCAGCCTTTGGCACACCTATGCGGCGCTGGCTGCCGCGGGCGCGAAGTTCGAGATGCGGCGGGTGTCGCGGCGGGAGGACATCTATCCGGTGTTCCGGCAGCTGTTCCAGAAGCGCGGCGCGGCGCAGGGGGCGAGCCCATGACGACGATCGCGGGGGCGGACGACCTGCTGTTCCAAGGCAACGACTGGGATTTCTCGACGATCCAGCGGATCCACGACACGGTGGCCGACATCGCCGAGAAGGACCTGAAGCTCTCCACCTACCCCAACCAGATCGAGATCATCACGGCGGAGCAGATGCTCGACGCCTACGCCTCGATCGGGATGCCGCTGTTCTACAAGCACTGGTCGTTCGGCAAGCGCTTCGCCCAGCACGAGAGCGTCTATCGCAAGGGGCTGATGGGGCTCGCCTATGAGATCGTCATCAACTCCAATCCGTGCATCAGCTACATCATGGAGGAGAACTCCGCCACGATGCAGACGCTGGTGATCGCCCACGCGGCGTTCGGGCACAATCACTTCTTCAAGAACAACTACCAGTTCCGGCAATGGACGGACCCGGACGGGATCCTGGACTACCTGTCGTTCGCCAAGGCCTATATCGCGTCCTGCGAGGAGCGCTACGGGCATGCGGCCGTGGAACGGCTGCTGGATGCGGCGCACGCGCTGATGAACCAGGGCGTGCACCGCTATCCCGGCAAGAAGTCGCTCGACCTTATGAACGAGGAGCGGCGGGAGCGGGAGCGGGATGCCGAGCGGGAGCGGATGTACAACGACCTCTGGCGCACGGTGCCGCGGGGCCCGGCGAGCAAGCGGCGCGTGCTCGACGACCGCAGGCGGGCGCTGCTCGGCCTGCCGCAGGAGAACGTGCTCTACTTCCTGGAGAAGACCGCGCCGAAGCTGAAGCCCTGGCAGCGCGAGATCCTCCGGATCGTGCGGCTGATCGCGCAGTACTTCTATCCGCAGCAGCAGACCAAGGTGATGAACGAGGGCTGCGCGACCTGGATCCACTACCAGATCATGACCACGCTGCACGAGCGCGGGCGGATCGACGACGGCAGCTTCCTGGAGTTCCTGACGTCGCACACGAACGTGGTGCGCCAGCCGCTCTATACCGATCCGCACTATTCCGGGATCAACCCCTACGCGCTCGGCTACGACATGATGTGCGACATCGTCCGCATCGCCAATGAACCGACCGAGGAGGACCGGGCCTGGTTCCCGGATCTCGCGGGACGGGGCGATGCGACGGAGGCGCTGAAGGACATCTGGGCGAACTATCGCGACGAGAGCTTCATCGCGCAGTACCTGAGCCCCCGGCTGATCCGGAAGTGGCGGCTGTTCCACATCGAGGACGACCCGGACAAGCCGCACCTTGAGGTGAGCGCGATCCACGACGAACGGGGCTATCGCAACATCCGGCGCATGCTGGCGCGGCAGCACGACATCGGACGGATCACGCCCGACATCCAGGTGGTGGACGTGGATCTCGACGGGAACCGGCGGCTGATGCTGCATCACCGGGTGCTGGACGGCGGCCTGCTGGAACCGGAGGAAGCGGCTCGCGTGCTGCAGCACCTCGCCGACCTCTGGGGCTACGACGTGCTGCTGAAGGAGGTCGACCCTGGAACCTTGACGGTGCTGGAGGAGCACGCCGCTTCGGCTCGGGACGGCGTGATCGTCTAGACGTGCGGGATCCGCTCCGAGTTGCAGGTTTCGCAAATCGCCCCAAACTGAAACAAACGAAACCTAATTGCGCTTGCCGCGACGTCCGACGGAAACAAAAGCGCGCTATTGCTCCAGGCTCGGAGGAGACTGGATATGGATCGCGCAGGATCGAAGCAGGGACGACGAGACGCCCGCCGGAGGAACCGTTTGGCGCGGCTAACAGGCTGGGTGGGGCGGGTGCTGGGCCCCGTCATCGGAAGAGCGTCCGATGCACCGGCGTTCAGGGGACCGCGGTCGGCGTGCGCCGGCAGCAGGGAACGGGCGACGAGCTTCGCCATCCGCCAGCATGACTTCTGAGATGTTCAGACATCGCGCGTCGAGGGGGGCGTGGAGGACGATCCGGCGACGGATTCGTCGCCGTCGTCGATCTTTCTCAATTGGCTTTCTATGACACGGTCCAGGGGGTCGGCGCCGCCTTCGATCGGGCGAAGGTCGGCGCGGATCTGCTCGGCCGCGATCAGCGCCTTGGCGACGACGACGTAGGACTCGTTCTCGAGCCGCCGGCTCTGCTCCTGGAGCTGCCGCAGGATCTCATCGGAAGACTTCGACATGGGCTGTGCAGGCCACCGTCCTGACCACGCGGGAGGATCCCGTCGCGTGTCGTGGCCAAACAACGCTCGCCAGCCTTGCAAGTTCCGTGTCGAGTAAAAGTCGATCGATCTTGCCGATCACCTTTGCCTCGACTTTCCTGTGCTTCTCCGTGCGAACGACCTCGCAGCCCCTCGTCGCGCCTAACCGGTCCAACGATGCGGCGGGCCGGGAACGTGCCGGGATGGTCCGGCTCAACGGCGGCGGACGGCGAGGATCGCGCCGGTGCGACGGCTGATGTCCATGCGGACGATCCGGCCGACGCGATCGACACCGACGACCCGGTAGGTGCGTCCACGCCGGATGACACGCTCGACATCGCGGATGCCATGATCACGGGCGATCCGAGCCGCCTGGCGCGGGCCGATCGGGCCCCGTCGCTCGACGACGTAGCGATCGCGGAACTGGATCTCCACCGCCGCTGCGGATCCGGGCGAGGAGATCACGCCCGGGGCAACGGACCCCGCAGCCGCAGCCTCCGCGACCATTGCCGCCACAAGCCCGGCCGCCAGCATCGAACGCAACACCATGACAACGCTCCCATCTTCGACCACCCACCTGGTGTGGCAGGAGAACGCCCGGACGCGCCGGGGCGTTCCGGGACCCGGCGTCGGTCAGCATGCAGCATGCATTATCAGAGGCATTCGACGCCGACCGTCGGGCAGACCGCCCTGCTGCGTTCGATTGCATCGGGATCATCCTGCAACCGGATTGCCAGCGATGTCGGCCGTGATACAATTGGTTGTTTTCACGTCGGCGAACCCTCTATGCGCTTATATGCGGTGGTCGGAAAACCGGTCCAATGGCTCCTGATTCCCATCGGCTTGAGCTTCGCGGCCTATTTCGTACCGCAGGACTGGTATGGCCGCCGGTGGCTCGGCGCCTCCGACGTGGATCATGGCTATGCGGTTCTGGCGCTGGCGGTGATCTACCTGGTGCTCGCCGGGATCGTGGTGGCGGCCAGCGCGCTGGCAAGCGCCGCGGTTCCGCTGCGGCCGGCGATCCGGCAGATCGATGGATTGACCACCGTCTGGCTCGTCATCGTAACGGCCCTGGCCGCTGTCGGAACCACGGCCGCCGTCGGCAAGGCGATCTCCGAGGTCGGCATATCCGGTGCGTGGGCGTTGATCAGCGGCGGGCTTGCCAATGAACTGAAGCACGCCCTCTACGAGGACTACTCCGCGGGTGTTATGAGCCTGCGCTATCTCGTGGTGCTGGCCGCGCCGGCAAGCATCGCCATCGGCCTGATCACGCGGTGGCGGCGACCGATCATTCTCCTTGCGGCGATAAACGTCGGCCTGATGCTGGTCGTCGCGCTGCTGTCGTCCCGGCTGACGCTGATCGCGTCTGTCGTGGTGCTGATGATGACGATGGCGCGCTATGGAAGCCAAATCCGAGTCCGCCAGGCGGTTGCAGGAGGCGTGGCGCTCGTCGTGGCGCTGATCGTTCTCAGCAACACCCGCAACATCAATTTCTACCAGGAGCAACTGGGCGTCGACAGCCCCGTGCTGGCGGGCCTCGCCGATACGCTCACCTATCTCGCGTCGCCGGCCCACGGCAGCCTCGTCGGCGCCGACTATGTCGCGGGGGGCGACCTGCGGCGATCGGGTATCGATTCCTCGCTCACCACCAATTCGGCGGTGATGCAGAGCGCGGGAATGCGGTGGTGGCTGCTGGTCTACTACGGCGTCATCCTGGGCGTGAACACGCTGTTCTTCTTCAGCGCCTATCGATCCCGCCGCCTGGAAATGATCGTGGGCGGAGCCGCGGCCAGCTATGCCTTCTGGGAGTTCTGGCGGATCAATCTCTTCTACGAAGGCATCCACATGGTGTGGATCCTGTTCGGCATCGTGCTGCCGTTCGCGCTCCACCTCGGGCACGGCTGGCTGCGCGACAGCCTTCAGGGAAAACCCGCCCATGGACTGAAACCGGGGCCGGCACGCGCCGCCATCGCGACGTTCCACCATTTCTTTCCCGACGGGCGATCACCCGCGGCGTCGGCGCGCCGGCGCCGGATGCCGCGCGGGACACGGCCGGGTCCGCCGTTCAGGGGATTGCCGGAATTCCACACCGGAGGATCCACCGACGTTCCGATGGTCGACCTCCCGCGCCGCCGACCGTTCGGCAGCGTGTCGGAGGCGATCATGGCGGACCGGCGCGCCCTGGAAGCAGCCGACCGCCTGCGGCCGCCCCTTCAGGGTTGATGATCCAGAGGGCCATGTGTCGGGCGGCGGGGATGTAGAGCGATGCGGAATTGGATTTCGTTCGGAGGGCAAAGGCTGCGGCCGGCTACCCTCGATCTCGCAATCGCAGGGCTTGGTTTGGAAAAATGTTTCTCCGGCGCCCGTGAGAACGGATCTCTCCTTTCTTCCCGTAATCTATAAAGCCGATAGGGTTCGTCGTCAGAGAGCCGGGGCGCGGGGAGCGTCCGCGTCGCCCCCAGACGGAGGGCCGGCCCGAACGGTGAAGGGAAGGATCAAGATGACACTCCAGTCTTTCAAGCGCCTAGCGCTCGCAGCAGCGCTGGCCTGGCCGCTGGCGGCGGGGCCGGCTTTCGCCGACATCACGCTGACCAACGTCAGCTACGACCCGACCCGCGAGCTCTACAAGGAGTTCAACGAGGTCTTCGCAGCCAAGTGGAAGGCCGATACGGGTGAAACGGTCACCATCCAGACTTCGCACGGCGGGTCGGGCAAGCAGGCCCGCGCCGTGATCGACGGCCTGCCGGCCGACGTGGTGACGCTGGCGCTGGAAAGCGACATCAACGCCATCGCCGAGAAGACCGGGAAGATCCCGGCCGACTGGCGCGGCAAGCTGCCGAACCAGTCGTCGCCCTACACGTCCACAATCGTGTTCCTGGTGCGCAAGGGCAACCCGGAAGGTATCAAGGACTGGGGCGACCTGGTGAAGGACGGCGTCGAGGTCATCACGCCGAACCCGAAGACCTCGGGTGGCGCGCGCTGGAACTACCTGGCCGCCTGGGCCTGGGCGCATGGCCAGTTCGGCGGCGACGAGGCCAAGGTCAAGGACTACATCGCCGAGCTCTTCAAGCACGTCCCGGTGCTCGACACGGGCGCCCGCGGCTCGACCACGACCTTCGCCCAGCGCCAGATCGGCGACGTGCTGCTGACCTGGGAGAACGAGGCCTTCCTCGCGCTCGACGAGTTCGGCGCCGACAGCTTCGAGATCGTGGTGCCGCCGCAGTCCATCCTGGCGGAACCGCCGGTGGCGCTGGTGGAAGGCAACCTGGAGGCCAACGGCACGGCCAAGGTCGCCAAGGCCTACCTGGACTACCTCTACTCCGCGGAAGGCCAGACGCTAGCGGCCAAGCACCACTACCGCCCGTCCAAGCCCGAACTGGTGGCGGACCAGGCGCTGCTGAAGGGCGTCCCCGAGCTGAAGTTGGTGTCGATCGACGATCCGATCTTCGGCGGCTGGAAGAAGGCGCAGCCCTACCACTTCGGCGACGGCGGCGTGTTCGACCAGATCTACAAGCCGGCGAACTGACGCTGCGTCCGGGCGCAGGCTCCAGGCGGAGACGTGCCCGGTCCGCCCATCGACGACGAGACATGGCGGCGGCCGCTGCGATCCTTTCGGGATCGTCGGCGGTCGCCTGCTTTCGGGGAGCCGCCGGATGCCGCGCGGCCCCTTTGCAATCCCCTGCCGGGGTCTTGCCAGAACCGACAGCGCCGGCGAGCATTCTTCGGCAAAGTTTAAGTTCTTACTAAGCTTCTATGCACCTTCACCGGAGACAGCCCTGGGAATTTCGGGCTTCATCAACCTTTAGAACCCAGTTTGGCATCCACCAGACAGTAGTGGAGCCTTGACTTGCCCGACTTCGAACCCGTCAATCTGGAGGCGATCGCACTTGCTCGCGGCGTGAAGGTCACGATGACAGATCTTCGCGGCAAGTATTCCGCCATGATGATCCGGTGGGACGAGAACTCCACCGAGGTTCGGCTGGAGAAGCGGGAAAGCTTGGAATGGCGCCGCTTCGCACTCGCCAAAGCGCTGGTCAAGCTGCCGCGTACCGATCCGAAGGCGCGCGGGTTCGAATTGGAATCCCAGCGCCGGTTGACCGCGTCGGACTTCGGCAGCGATCCCGCCTTGACCGAGGCCATGGAGCTGCTGGTGCCGGAGCAGGGCTTCCGCCGCATCTTCAAGCCGGCCCATCCGGACTTCGCCCGTCTCGCCACGCTCTATTGCGTGCCGCGCCAGGCGGTGGAGGTCTGGTCGGAACATCTCGGCCTCTACCGCGCGGCCAAGAAGGTCGACAAGCCCATCGTGCAGCCGGCACCGGCCCCGGCGCCGCTGCCCCTGTCGCCGGAGGCGTCGGAAACGTCGTCGGGCGTGGACGCCATCCTGCGCAACGCACGGGCGGTCCAGGCCATCAAGCCGAAAGGCACTCCGCCGCCGGCCAAGAACTTCGGGCTGCGGCCGTCCGGGTCGGAGACCTGACCGGGATCCGCGCCGACCGAGCGTCCGGCGCGCCGACCTTTCCTCCATCCGGACGCCGGCCGGCCCGACCGCCCGGTTCGCCGAGCACGTTCGCGGGACCCACACCTTGCCGCTGAAGCTTCTGACCCCGCTCGCCCTCGCCTTCCTGGCTTTCCTGCCGGCACGGGCGCCGTCCCGTCCGGTGGTGGCGGCCGGCCTCGACGACGTCGTGCTGGAGCCGGCGCCGATCGATCCCGACTGGATCCTGGACGGCAATCCGGTGGCGCGCTCCGGCCTTCATTCGCGCGCGGCGGACGATCTGGCGGAGACGCGGGTGTGGGAATGCACGGCTGGCAGCTTTCGCTGGCAGTTCGTCTGGGAAGAGACGGTGCTGATCCTCTCCGGTTCGGTCCATGTCACGGCCGAGGACGGGAGCGAGCGCGTGCTTTCGGCAGGCGACGTCTGCTATTTCGAAGGCGGCACGTCCGCCGTCTGGACGATCCCGGACCACGTCCGCAAGATCGCCTTCTGCCGGCGGAAGATGCCCGGGCCGATCGCGCTGGCCGTCCGCCTGAAGCGGGGCGCCGGCGGCTGAGGCGACCGGCCGCCATGTGGGGCTGAAAGCTCCCGATCCCAAGCTCCTCCACAAGTCGGCCAACGGCGCGGTCCGGGCCGACGGAGGGTGGCCTGTTCCGTTCCGTCTTCCGCTTCCTGCTCGGCGTCTTCAGCGGTGGCCGTCAGCACCGATACGGGCGCATGTCGCGGTGAGGTCCGTTGCTGCGAAGCGGCGAGTCGATCGCTCCTGAAACGCCCCGTCTGCGCCGCGCAGGATGAAGAGGGCGTCGAGGCCGTGTTGTTCGGCGAGGGCCGTGCCCTCGTCCGGACCGAGGACCATCAGTGCCGTCGCCATGGCGTCGGCGACCATGGCGGTCGGTGCGAGGACCGTGACCGAGGCGACGGCGTTCCTCGACGGGCCGCCGGTGCGGGGATCGATCGTGTGGGAGATCCGCCCGTCGCCGGTCTCGCGGACATGGCGGTAGTCACCGGAAGTCGCGATTGCGCAGTCCTCCAGCTCGACGACGCTATGAACGGAACGGCGGTCCGGCTCCGGCCGCTCGACGGCAAGCGACCAGGCGCCGCCGTCCGGCTTGCGGCCCCGAGCGCGCATCTCGCCGTCTATGCCGACGAGGAAGGAGCCGATTCCGGCCTCGTCGAGCACGCCGGCGAGTTCGTCGACCCCGAATCCTTTGGCGATGCCGGAAAGGTCGAGCGACATCGGCGCGAGCTTGCGGACGCGGCGTCCGGCGCCGTCGATCTCCAGCGTGTCGATGCCGAGCGGGCCGCTCGTGCCCGCCAACCCGTCGACCCGTCCGGCGTGGGCGCCGAAACCCCAATCCGCGACGAGGCGACCGACGCCGATGTCGAAGGCGCCGCTGCTCGCCCGCCCGATCCGGAGCGCCGCGGCGAGCACCACTGCAAGATTCGCGGGCACGTCGTGCCAGTAGCCGACCGCGGCGCGGTTCAGCCTCATCAGGTCCGAGTCCGGCTTCCAGGTGGACATCTGGCCGTCGACCGCCCCGACCGCGCCGACGAGCGCTCGACCGATCTCCATCGGATCGAGGCGGCCGTCGTCGAACCAGACGGCCGTCCAGCGGCTGCCCATGGTCGGCCCGCTCAGGCTGACCCGACGGGCCCCGCCGGCCGTGTCAGTAGACGTCCTCGACATAGCGGCCCTCCCGCTTCAGCAACTCGACGGTGAGACCCAGCGGCCGCAGCACCTGCCCGAGAGCGTCGGCGACGCCGGCCGCCATGTCGCGCCCGCCGCAGACCATGACCTGCGCACCCTTCGCGACCAGCGCCCGCACCGTCTCGGCGTCCGCCGCGAGGCGGTCCTGGACGTGGGCGCGATCGGCGACGCGCGAGAAGGCGGTGTGCAGGCCGGACAGGCGCCGCTCGGCGAGCCATCGCTTCAGGTCGCGGTCATAGAGGAAGTCGGAGGCGGGGTTGCGGGCGCCGAACCAGAGGTGCATCGGCCGCAGACCGTCGTTGTGGCGGATGAAGCCGGCGAGCGGGCCGATGCCGGTTCCGGCGCCGACGAGGATCACCGGGGCCACGCCTGGAGCGGGACGGAAGCCGGGGTTGGCGCGGACGAAGGCGTCGATCTCGCCTCCGACGGGCAGGTCCGTCAGGAAGCTGGAGCAGAGCCCGCCCGGATGGCGGCGGACGCAGATCTCCAGCACGCCGTCGCGGGTCGCGGAGGCGAGCGAATAGAAGCGGGCGACCGTGCTGCCCGGCGCCAGCATGCCGACGAGGTCGCCCGCCTCGAAGCGCGGCAGACGAGCGCCGAACAGGCGGGCATGAAGAGACGGACCCGGTTCGGCCGGCGCGAAGCGCAGGACGGCGGTCGGCGCGTCCACCGCGAGGCCGTAGTCCTCGCGCGAAACGAGACGCAGCCGGCAGGTCTTCGGAGGGACGGGGACGTGGGCGAGAGTGAGATCGTGGTTCAGCACGGCGCCGAACTCGGCGCCCCATTGCGCAAAGGCCTGCGCGGACTGGCGGTCGACCCGCCCGAGATCGAGGAGCCGCGTGGCGCCGGATTCGGCCAATGCCGCATCGACCTCCGCCGCGTAGCCGCAATAGTGCGCGAAGCCGCGATCGCCGAAGCCGAGCACGGCGAATGAGGGCGCAGGGGCCACCGGCAGCCGGTCCAGACGGTCCAGGAACCGGCGCGCGGAGGCGGGCGCTTCGCCGTCGCCGTAGGTCGCCGTCAACACGATCAGGCGCTCGGCCTGGCGGTGGACGGCGACGTCGTTCATCGCTCCGGTGTGGACCCGGTAACCGGCGGCGGTGAGCGCAGCATGAAGCGTTCCGGCAAAGCCCCAGGTGGTATTGCCCTCGCTGCCGACCAGGATCACCGTGTCGGCGGACTGGGCGCCGACGTTGCAGGCGATCCGCGGCCGAGCGCGCCGGCGGGCAACCCAGATGGCGAGGCCGGTCCCGGTCAGGACCGGAACCACGGCGGAGCTCGCGCCCAGCACCAGGGCCAGCCACCAGAGCCCTTCTCCGGTGTGGAGGGCGTAGATCCACTGGGTCGCCGTTTGCCAGGCGCCGTTCTCCGCGGAGGTCAACACCGCCCCGGTCGCCGGATCGACGGCCGCCTCGCCCGACGCGGTCGTCAGGGTGAAGACGTCGGTCGGATCGTTGGGATAGGGAAAGGAAAGCTCCCGCAGATCGCGGAGGTCCACCGCCTTCAAGGCCGCGAGGTCGCCAACCGGCAGCGCCGGGCCTGCGGAGGCTTCGGTGGCCGGGGCTTCGGCGGGCGATCCGTCGGGAAGCCACTCGAAGGCCGAGAGGGACATGACGAGACCGGTCAAGGTCGAGAGCACGAGGCCCGCCATGGCCGCGCGGCCGAGTTCGCCATGGATCCGCTGGCTCGCGGTGCCCCGGATGGGGCCGAAGAGACGCCGCCAGCCGCCGAGGCGCTGGGCCAGCATCGCCGTCCCGGAGACGGTGAGGATCAGCATCGCGGCGGAGCCGAAGCCGACCGCGATCCGGCCGGTGTCGTCCAGCAACAGCTTGCGGTGGAGGTTCGTCATCCAGCGGGCGAAGGCCGACGGCTCATAGGGGCCGAGCACGGCACCCGTGCGGGGATCGACGGTCGCCATGCCCGGCCGGTCCGGGTCGAACCAGGTCGCGACCAGCAGGCCGGAGGGTTTGCGCTCGATCCGCTCGACGCCCGGCAGGGCCGCCTGCACCCTTCCCGCGAGATCGGCGATGGATACCTCTCCGCGGGCCGGAACGGCCACCTGGAGACGCTCCAAGGCCGGGTTCACGGAGAGCACCGCGCCCGCCGCCGCCATCACGGCGACGAGGAATGCGGCCAGGAGGCCGGGGATCGAGTGGATCGTGCGGAACATGGGTTCGGTCCGGTTCAGAAGGCGTAAGTGAAGCTCTCGACGTATCCGCGCCCGGCGACGGGCTTGCCGTTGCCCGCCGTGGTGAGCGGCGCCACGACGTCGGAGGGGTTGTCGCGCATGTCCTCGACGGCGGTGTCGATGTGCACCTCGAAGCCGCCGTCGATCAGCGTGTCGGCGAGATCGAGCGTGATCTTGAGCGTCCGGCCCGAACCCACGCTCGCGCCGGTAATGCCGTCGACTTCGGCGAGCGCGCCGCCGGAGGCGCGTTGCCAGTCGGAGAGGTGGCGGTAGTACTTCGCCTTGCCCCCCGCCATCCAGAGCGTGCCCTGGTAGGTGCCGGCCGAATCGACGACGTAGAGGGCGAGGTAGGCACCGTCGCCACCGTAGTTCTTCAGGACCGTCTCGAAGGTGACCTCGCGTGCGTCGACCAGAGTGGGCGCAACGAGGGCCGTGGCCGCGGCGAGCGCGGGCGTGAGGATCTTCATCGGATGTTCCTTGCGTTGAGGATCAGGTCGGCGCTCACTGCACCTGGACCTTGGGGCGGACCTTGCCCTTGAAGAGGCCGTTGTCGGGGAGGGGCGCGTCCGGATCCGCAGGTCGGTTCCGCGGCACGGCCGGTCCCCCGTGATGGTCGTCGTCGTCATCGTCATCGTCGTCGGCGTGACTGCCGCGTCTGCCGTCGCTTCCGCGATCGTCGTCGTCGCGGCCGAACTCGGTCGCCAATACCTGCAGGGTCGCCGGATCGACGATCGCCTCGAAGCGGCGGCCATTCTCGTCCGTGCAGAGGATCTCGTAGCAGCCGTCGTCCGTCTTGATCCGCTGGACGGTCCAGCCACGGGCCTCCGCCATCTTCACAACGGCGCTCCGCGGCTGCCACTCGCCGACCCGCGCCTCGCATTCGTCGTCGTCGGCCAGGGCGACGCCCACGCCCGTCAGGGCGAAGGTGGCGGCCAGGATCAGAATCTTCGTCTTCATCGCATGCACTCCCAAGCCGTCTCGGCTGGCAGCACCGTGGTCGTCGAAGCTGACAGTCAGCTGAAGCCCGTACAGATTTCGCTTCAGCTTCCTGTCAGCTTCGGGGTGCAGACAAGATCTCGAAGGAGATGTCCGTGCGCGTGCTCTTGATCGAAGACGACGTTGGCCTGGGCTCGGCTGTCCGCGATCAGGTGGCGGACGGCGGTCATTCCGTCGACTGGGTGACCCGGCTCGACGCGGCCCGCGACCATGTGCGCGCCGCGCCCTACGAACTCATCCTGCTCGACCTGATGCTGCCGGACGGCCGCGGCCTCGATTTCCTGAAGGCGCTCCGGGCGGGGGGCGACGTCACGCCCGTCGTCATCCTGACCGCCTTGGACCAGATCTCCGACCGCATCGGTGGCCTGAACGCGGGTGCCGACGACTATCTCGTGAAGCCTTTCGACCTCGACGAACTGACCGCCCGGCTCGCCGCCGTCTCCCGGCGCTATCACGGCAACCCGAACCCGCTCGTCACCGTCGGCACGCTCTCCGTGGATCTCGCCGCCAAGGCGGTTCGCCGGTCGGGCTCGCCGGTTCCGCTCACGGCCCGGGAGTGGGCGCTGTTCGAAGCCTTCGTCCAGCGCCCCGGCATGATCCTGTCCAAGCCGCAGCTCGAGGAACGGCTCTACGCCTTCGATCAGGAGGTCGACAGCAACACCATCGAGGTCCACGTCAGCCGGCTGCGCAAGAAGCTGGGGGCCGCGGCGATCGAAACCGTCCGCGGGCTCGGATACAAGCTGGGGGCGGCATGATCGCGCTCCGCAGCCTGCAGGCGCGGCTGGCGTTCGCGCTTTCCGTGGGCCTCGCCCTGGTCTGGGCGACGGCGGCCGGCACGGCCTACACCGTGATGCGCCACGAGATGGACGAGGTGTTCGACAGCGCGATCCAGGAGACCGCCCAGCGGATCCTGCCGCTCGCCGTGATGGAGATCATCGACCGCGACCCCGACGATCTCCAGCGTGTCGCCTCCGTCCGTCCGCATGACGAACTGCTGACCTACGTTGTCCGAGACGAGACGGGCACCGTCATCCTCGCCTCGCACGACGCCGATCCGGCGATCTTCCCAGCCGAAGCGCCGCCCGGCTTCTCCATGACACCGGCGCACCGGATCTATGCCGAGCCGGCGCTCCAGGGTTCGCTGACGATCCTGCTGGCTGAGCCCTGGAGCGTTCGGCGCGAGGCGGCGCACGAAGCCGCCGAAGCCCTGGCGATGCCGCTCGCTCTGCTGATCCCTTTCTCCTTCGGCGGTGTGTGGCTGCTGGTGCGGACCGGGATGCGTCCGATCCGCCGGCTCTGCGGCGACATCGAGGCGCGCGGGACGGGCGACCTGACGCCGCTCCCCGCCCGGTCGATGCCAAGCGAGATTGAGCCGATCGCGGCGGCGGTCAACCATCTGATGGAGCGGCTGCGGCGGACGCTGGAAGCCGAGCGAAGCTTCACGGCCAACAGCGCACACGAATTGCGGACGCCGATCGCCGGTGCGCTCGCGCAGACCCAGCGCCTTCTCGCCGAAACTGAGGACGAGCGGGTCACCGCACGCGCCCGGCAGATCGAGACGACGTTGAAGACGCTCGCCCGGCTCGCCGAGAAGCTGATGCAGCTCGCCAAGGCCGAAGGCGGACGCCTCCTCGCCGAGACGCCCGTCGACGCGGTGCCGATCGTCCGGCTGGTCTGCGAGGACCTCGTCCGGGCAGCCGCCCCCGACCGACGTCCGACCTGGGAACCGCCTGCGGGGCCGGTCGTCACGCGGATGGATCCGGACGCCTTGTCGATCCTGGTCCGAAATCTTGTTGAGAACGCCCTGAAGCATGGTGCCGTGGGCGACCCCGTGACGATCCGGCTCGATCCGGACGGCCGGCTGACGGTGACGAACGGCGGCCCCGTGGTGCCGCCGGACCGGCTTGTGCGACTCGTGCGGCCCTTCGAACGGGGTTCGACCACAGCCGACGGCACCGGCCTTGGCCTCGCCATCGTCGATGCCATCGCACGCGGCGCCGGAACACGCCTCGTTCTTCATTCCCCCGCGCCGGGACGAACGGTCGGCTTTGCCGCCGAAGTCCGTCTCAGGCTCGCCTAACCCGTCCGCCGCGTTTCCGGCGGGCTTCATCGGAGAAGCCGACCATGCAGACCGCAACCAGAACCGGGTACTCGCTTACCCAGATCGTGCTCCACTGGGCGATCGCCGCCCTTGTCCTCTTCCAGCTCGTCTTCGGGGAGAGCATGGCCGAGGCGGTCGAGGCCGCCGAGGAGGGCGAGGCGCTGTCCGCCGTCGACCAGACGATGGCGAGCGCCCACTACTGGGTCGGCATCGCGATCCTCGCGTTGGTCGCAGTCCGCCTCCTGGTCCGGATCCGCACCGGCGCTCCCGATGCCATCGGCGAGGGTCTTTCGACCAAGATCGCCGCCGGCCTGCACCATCTCTTCTACCTGCTCCTCGTCCTCGTTCCGGTGACCGGGCTGATGGGCTTCTATCTCGGCGACCCATGGGGCGAGATCCACGAGGTCTCCAAGCCCGTGTTCATCGTGCTGATCGCGATCCACGCCGGCGCTGCCCTGTTCCACGCCGTCGTGCTGCGCGACGAGACATTGAAGCGCATGCTCCGCCCGGGGCGCGGATGACGGCAGGCTTCGACTCCCCGGCACTGGCGGCGCGGCGGTCGCCATGGCTCGCCTCCAGGCGTGTCCATGTCTCCTGCCTTGTCCACGGAGTCGCCGCGGCCCTTGGGCGGGTTACATCGGCATCGGATCGTTGAGGCGGAAAACCCAGGAGGCCACCTTTTCACGGGTGAGCCTCCTCTGGGCGCGCCGGGCGCGCGACGCGTTCCGCTGCGGATGGCTTCGTGCACCGGAGGGCGGGCAGAGGCTCGGCATCAAGCGGGCCGACGGGGCCTCTGGCTCGTCTCCTACGCGCACTGCGATCCGGGATATGTGGACCTCGAGCAGAGGACCCTGCAGCCACTCGACAACCCGTTCAGCAGGAGGTTGTCACCCCGGTGATCGGAACAAGCCGTCACCCGTGTCCGGCATGGACAACGCGGAACATGGCGGAGAAGGAGTCCGCCATACTGGCGTTTGTGAATGATCGCCGACGTTTGATTAGCGAGCAGAAAACCGCCCAACCGTGCGCTCGCTTAGTTGCCACTGTGTTAGGTTGTTTGCTATAAATAGGCAACGCAAGTGGGGTCGAGAGTGGGGCCGATATGGCGCGGGCGGCAAAGAGACTGAGTGCACGGACGGTCGCGACGGCTGGTGACGGCAAGCACGCTGACGGAGACGGCTTGTACCTCGTCGTCACAGACGAACGCCGCCGTTGGCTTCTCTATTTCACTTGGAACGGTAAGCGTCGCGAGATGGGGCTCGGCTCGGCTCGTGACGTGCCACTTGCCCGCGCCCGTGAGTTGGCCGATGCGGCTCGCAAGCTGGTCCGTGAAGGTGTCGACCCGATCAAGGCACGAGATGAGAAGCCGGCCGACATTCCTACGTTCGGTAAGGCCGCTGATGACTACATCGAAGCGATGAAGCCGCAGTTCCGGAACGCCAAGCACATCGCGCAATGGACGATGACGCTTACCGAGTACGCCAAGCCGATCCGTGACAAGCTGGTCTCGGAAGTGACGACCGAGGACGTGTTGTCGGTGCTCAAACCGATCTGGTCAACGAAACCGGAGACCGCGTCCCGCGTCCGTGGTCGCATCGAACGCGTACTGAATGCAGCCAAGGCGCAAGGGCACCGCAACGGAGAGAACCCGGCCGCATGGCGTGGGCATCTGGCGAACCTACTGCCGAAGCGACACAAGCTCACGCGTGGACATCACGCGGCCATGCCGTACCAGGACGTGCCCGCCTTCATCGCCCGTCTACGTGAGCGCGACGGCGTCGCGGCGTTGGCACTGGAATTCGTTATCATCTGCGCTTCCAGGTCTGGCGAAGTCCGTGGGGCAACATGGCGGGAATTCGACCTCGACGCCAAGGTGTGGACCGTCCCGGCCGGGCGGATGAAGGCAGGCCGCGAACATCGTGTGCCGCTCTCAGCCCGTGCTGTGACGATCCTGAAGGAGATGGCGAAGCTCGGTGATGACCCCGCCGGCTACGTCTTTCCTGGCAGCCGTCGCGGCAAGCCGTTGTCCGTCATGGCGCTGGACATGGTGTTGCGGCGGATGGGTTCCGACGTGACCGTGCATGGCTTCCGTTCGTCATTTCGCGATTGGTGTGGCGAGGTGTCGACCTTCCCGCGCGAGATTGCAGAGGCCGCGCTCGCTCACGTCGTCGGAGACCAGACCGAACGGGCTTACCGCCGTGGTGATGCCCTGGAAAAGCGCCGCGCGCTGATGATCGCGTGGGCTGGATACATTGAGCCGAAAGGCGCCGACAAGGTCGTGCCGATCCGGAAGGCATAACCAGTTCGCAGGGGATAGGCCGGCCAGCCGACAAGCCGAGACGCACCCTCGGTTTCCCCTGCGACCCGACAGGTGCCGCGAAGGTGCTCGCGATGAATGTTGCAGAGGCAGTGGCAAGGCTTGAGGCGATCGAAGACGGCACGCACAAGCCGAAGATCGATGCGATCGTTATGGCGCTTGCCAACGGAAGCGGACGGCATCCGAAACTTAGTCCCCAATGGACGAGCATAGACAGCGCAACACGCTTTGCCAGACGCGCGCTTGAAGTCGCCACCCGATACGCAATCGACGGCGTCGACAGAATATCCGCTTACAAGACTGAACTTGATTACATCGAGACACCGGCCAGGAAAGCCTCGCGTGAACTTGCAGACCTTCTCAATAGATTGAGCCCGCACCATGCCGCCGGCGACAACCCATCTGTTTTGCAGCGTCCGCTTTCGATCATAGCGGCTAAGGCCGATCCGGCTGCGAACCCTGTTGAGACTTGGAACGCAGCCGCCGAAAGGGCTCGGGTACTAATCGAAGCGCAACGGATCTGTGCCGAGATAGTGTCGGTTATGGAGGTGGAAGGGATCCGTGTCTCCACTGGACGGAATAACCCTGGCGAACCAGCAAAGCAGGCGTTCGTTTTACACATGGCCCAAGGATGGCTGAGTCTCACAGGGAAGATGCCGGGGAAAAGCACGGACAAGGAACTCAACCCATTCCTTCGTTACTGTGCCGTTGCTTGGGAAGATGTTGGGCAAACGTCAGATACCAGCTTCGCCTCGCAGTTGCGGTCGATGCTCGCCAACCCGCCTGAAATCCAGCTAATCGAGCCTCCCGGAATGCCAAGCTGGTATTGATGACAGACCCACCCCCTAGCTAGTTGGGGGTCTGTAACTGGTCCAATCAAGCTAAGGCAGGCAATCTCGAACCGTCGCAAACAAGGACCCACACCGGCTTACTGTATAGGCGGTGTGATCCTAAGAGTAGGACGGTCGGAATGACTAAGTCTGAAGCCTTCGCACTGCGGATCAACGATGCCGCAAGCTTCATCGGCGTGAGCCGCTGGAAAATCTACGACCTCGCGAAAGAGAATAAGCTGTCCATCCGCAAAGTGGGTGGTCGCTCGGTGATCTTGCGAGCGGACCTCGAACGGCTCGTGTCGGGGGGGCCTCTTAAATGATGAACCCCCGCCCGCATGTCGCAGGCGAGGGCTCGAATTACGATCTTGGCGGATCTGGTTCGAACCTTATCGCGGCTGCCTCACAATCTCAAGATTTCCCGCTCGCAGCCCGGCACCTGATGGCGCGGTTTTCCATCACGCCCGCTCATGCCGCGCTGATCGCGGAACTTGCCGGCTTGGCAGTCATGATGGGGGTGCGCTCGTGAACATGCACACCTCTTTCGACAGCCGCATGCGGCACAGCGCGTTCCTTGAAGCTTACCAGGGAACGCAGCCGCGCCGGACCGAAGCAAACCGGGAACACGCCCGCATCGATGCTCACCAGTCAGCCGAGCGCGCGATGCAGGGGCTCGATGAATGGATGCACGACACGGCGATGTTCGCCCTGTCTGATGGCCGACGCCGGGGTTTTCCGGACACTATAACGGAGGAAGTCGCACAGCGGGTGCTGTCCGCGATCGGCGCCGCCATTCTGGAGGCGACGCGATGAACGACGTAGCTGCCTTTTGGGCCGACGATCCGGTTGCCCCGCCAAAGGCGTCGCCTCCAACTCCTCGCTTCCGGCTCGAGCCGCTGGCATCGATCGCCGCGCCGGCCTTACCCGCGTGGCACATTCGCGACTTGCTCCCCGCAACCGGGCTTTCCGTGATCTACGGCCCGCCCGGATCGGGCAAGAGCTTCCTGGCACTGCACGCCGTTCTGTGTCTCGCCAGTGGCATGATGTTCGCCGGCAAGAGATCCCGCCCGGCCGGTGTCGTATACATCGCAGCTGAAGCTGGCGAGGGGTTCAAGCGTCGCGTCGTCGCCGCCCGTGACGAACTCGGCATCACTGATGCGCCGTTCGCATTGGTGTCGGCCGCTCCCGACCTCGGTACGGCGGACAAGGACATTGCATCCCTGATCACGGATGTCCGGACGCAGGCGAAGACGCTCGGCTGGTCGCCGGGTGTCGTGGTGATCGATACGCTCGCCCGCACCATTCCAGGGCTGGACGAGAACTCTAGCCGGGAAATGGGCATCTTCGTCGCCAACTGCGACAAGCTTGCCCGCGCCCTCGGGTGCACCGTTATCGCGGTTCATCACAGCGGCAAGAACGTCGACTCCGGCATGCGCGGTTCGTCCGCGCTGCACGGTGCGGCGGACGCGGAATGGTGCATCTCGGTCGACGCTGGCGTGCGGACTGTCCGCCTCGTCAAGTCCAAGGAAGGTGCGGACAACCTGTCCTTCAGCTTCGATCTGAAGACCGTCGAAGTGGGCAGGGATGCCGATGGCGAGCCCGTAACAACGTGCGTGGTCGAGAACGTTACGGATGTTGCGTTCGGAACCGAGGTTGCAACGAAGGCTAGAGCCCGAACTGTCCCGGCTTCTCTGAAGCTGTTCACGTCGGCGCTGACGAATGCCCTCGTTGATCATGGCGAGGATATCCGCCCGTACGCAGACGGGCCGAAGGTCAAGGCGATCCGCCGCGATTTGCTCCGCGATGAGTTCGTCAGCCGTCATCCTGCCGACAATCACACGGCTCGGAAGATGGCGTTCAGTCGTGCGGTATCGCAGGCGGCAAATCGTCATCTAGCGCACTCAGCGGACATAGAGGGGGATACCTGGATATGGCTTGCATGAACCCGACCGTAACAAGTGTAACAGGTGTAACATCTGTGACGGCTGTTACGGGCAAGGCCGTAACACACGTAAACACACCCCCCATAGGGGGTGTTACGATTGTTACGCCTGTTACGCCCCGAACTGTTCTTGCCATCGACCCCGGCTTGTCCGGCGCCTATGCCGTCCTCGACGCTTCCGGCGCCATTGTGGAGGTTGGCGACCTCCCGTTAATCGGAACTGGCACGCAACGCCGGATCGACGCTGCCAACCTCGCTGCCATCGTCCGTCGCCTCTCTCCGGAGCGGTCCATCCTGGAAGCCGTCAACGCCATGCCCGGCCAAGGTGTCTCCTCGATGTTCCGGTTCGGGCAATCGCTCGGAACCGTCGCAGGCGTCCTCGGTGCCTGTTCGGTGCCCGTCCAGTGGGTAACGCCGGCCAAGTGGAAGCGTGAGGCTGGCATCGGCGCCGACAAGGAAGTCGGCCGGCAACGGGCAATCGAGACATGGCCGGCACACGCCACGACCTTTGCCCGGAAGAAAGATCACGGACGAGCTGAAGCCGCCCTGATGGCTCTGTGGGGTATCCGCAATGACAGATAGGCCGTCTTTTCCAAAATCTGACTCACTGGCGGCAAGCGAGAGCTTGGCCGGTACGCAGCGGGCCTGGAAGGCAGAAGCCCGTCAGCGAGTCTGCAAATCGAAAACAGCACCTAAGCCGTCCGATGTGGCGTTCTGGATGGACTTCTACGCGCCTATTGCTCCCCGAAATGAGGACCACGAATGACGACCGATGACCTCAATGACGATCCTGTCAACGTAGGGCAAAAACAGGAAGGCCGCGACGAACGCGGACGTTTCAAGCCTGGCTACTCCGGCAACCCGGCCGGCATGGCAAAGGGGACGCGGCACCGTGCGACCCGCATAGCGGAAGCACTGATCGATGAAGCGGCGCAGTCCCTAACCGGGCTTGCCATTGAGAAGGCATTCGGCGGCGACATGGTGGCGATGCGGCTTTGCCTGGAACGGCTCATCCCTCCCCGCAAGGATCGGCCCGTCTCGTTCGAGCTTCCGACGATCACCACGGTTGAGGACGCAAGCAAGGCGTCCGCCGCGCTTCTGGCTGCCGTTGCCGCCGGTGAACTCACGCCCGGTGAAGCTGGCGAGATATCCAAGCTGCTGGATACGCATGCACGCATTATCGAAGTGACCGAGTTTGAGGCCCGCATACGCAAGTTGGAGGAGGCACGATGAACCGTACGCTTTCCAAAGCCCTATCGCAGCGCCTGGACGAGTTAGAGCGGCGCGACCGAGCCGCCAAACACTACGTCATGATCTTCGCGGACCGGGACACGATAGAGGCCGACACGGCCCGCGAAATCGCAGCCCTAGAGACGCGACTGGGTCGACCCTACGACCCGAGCATTCATGAGCTGATTACAATAGTGTTTGTCAGCCCTAAGCAGATGAACGAGCAGTTCACGGAAAAGTGATCATGTCTAACTGTGTATGCCAGTGTTCGCTGCCGTGTGTAGGTGTGTGAAGCGCGAGCAACTGCCATGTAATAACAACGTAATAACGTTGTGTGCACGGGCCGATGTGGCAGAATGGAGAGGATTAAATTAGGAACTCTCCCGTGCGACAACGGTTTAACGAGCTGCTTCACGTCCGAGTGCCGCACGGCTTCAGCGAGGTTCTGTCCGAGGTGGCGACGCATCGATGCACGACCGTATCGGAGCTAGTCCGGCAGGCGGTGTTGCGTGAGGTCCGTGACGCCAGGCGTGAGGAACGGGTGTTCTCTGAGGAGGCCCGCTGATGCGCCGCCTGCAGCCGATCAATGGACTTACCGCCGCCCCGCTTCCGGGCCTGGGCAAGCTCGGTGACCCGGTCCCGGGTGGTGCCCCGGCCGTGCCGTTGCTGGTGCCGCCGCACCAGTCGCACCGCCCCGAGAACTCGCTCGACTTCTCGCCCGTTGCCGATCCGCTTCAGGGTCTTGCTCGCGTCGCGAACAATGCGGCCGCTGCCTATCGCCAGCACAAGTTCGACCAGGCCGAAACGGCACGACACGGACAGGCAGCGGTGGCAGCCAACGCCGTGAACCATGCAGCCGGTCGCCCGACCGATCTGACGCTGTTCACCAAGCCGAGCGCCCCAACAATCCGCGAAGCGCTTGCCGGGGCATTTTCTCGCATCTTCGGAGGTGGGCGCTGATGGCTACGGATACGACGACGCCGTTCGTTTGGGGCGCTGGCGGCTCCAAAAAGACGCCGGAACAGATCGCGCGGGAACGACAGATCGCAGAGGCGATGATGGCGAAGGGTGTCGACTTCTCGCCGGTCGCACACTGGACGCAGGGCGCAGCTCGCGTGGCATCTGCACTCGCCGGTGCCTACAAGAACTCGAAAGCCGACAAGGCCGAAGCCGCGAACATGGCTGCGGACCAGAAGCTTCGCGAGGGTCTGTTTGGCGCCGCGTCGAGCAAGCCCCGCCTCGGTGACACGCCACATACGAAAAGCGCTTCCACAGACACGTCCGGATGGTCGGACGCGCTGAACAACGGTTCGCACGTTGGACGCGACGCGATGCCAGGCCGAACCTCTGCTGAAAGCGGTTACGGCAGCGGCATTCCAGACAGCTATTACGCCTCGATCCGCTCGGCAGAGAGCAGCGGCAACGATGCTGCGAAGAACCCGAACTCGACGGCGACGGGGCGCTATCAGTTTACGGAAGGGACGTGGAACGACCTTGCCCGCGCCAACCCCGACCTTGGCTTGACTCCGGATGGCCGGCTCGATCCGAACCAGCAAGAGCGCGCCATCCGCGCATTCACGGACCAGAATGCGAAGATCCTGACGGGCAACCGTCTCCCGGTCGACAATGACACGCTCTACGCGATGCACTTCCTCGGCGCTGGCGACGGCCCGATGGTGCTGCGTGAGCCTGATACAACGCGCCTCACCTCGATCGTCTCCGACGACGTAATTCGGGCGAACCGATTCCTGGATGGCATGACGGTCGGCGACTTCAAGACTTGGGCAGCGCGCAAGGGTGGCTCGGGTGGCAGTGCCCCGGCTTCCCCTGAAACTGCGATGGGCTATTCCGCTACGCCCCGCGCTGCTGTCGAGCGCGCGTTCGATGCCGTGGGTATCCGCGAGCCGGCGCCGCAGGGTGCTACGCCTTCGCCGCAGGCGGCCATACAGACGCCCGCGTCCGCTTCGGTGGCCGGGATGAACTACGACCCGTCGAACGGCCGTGTAGGAGCCGCTGCAGGGCTCGGCGAGGGTGCCACACTTGCCCCGGCCGCAGCCGCCGCGTTCTTGGGTGGTTCGCCCCGTGAGACGATTGCAAAGCTTCTCGCAGGCAACGCCTCGCAGCAGCAGCCGCCCGCATCGTCTGCCCCTGCGCCCAGTAGCCTTGCACAGACCCCGCAGGCGCCCGCCCCGATGCCCTCGCAGCCCTCTATGCAGCCGCCCGCCGCAATGTCGGGGCAGATGCAGGCCGCGCCGCAGATGCAGCCTCAGCAGCCGCCTATGGGGCAGCCCGCCCCGATGCAGACACGGGAGCCCGCGCCCCGTGGTAATGGCGGGATTGACCCGGCTGTCATTGCTGCCCTGTCGGACCCGTCCGCCGCGCCTGAGACCCGGCAAATGGCGATGATGATGTACGAGCAGCAGCTCGCAGCCTCGCAGCCGAAACAGCCTATCGAGGTGAATGGCCGGCTGATCGACCCGACCACGTACCAAGTGATTGCCGACTTCAGCGACAAGCCGAACCAGAAACCGGAAGTCCGCGAACTGAATGGCCGGCTGGTCTCCATTGAGAACGGACAGGCCCGCGATATCACGCCGAAGGATCTTCCGAGTGGTTATCGCCCGATGACGCCGGAGGAGCGGCAAGGCTACGGCGTAAGCGGCGACATTCCGGCTTTTATCGGGCCGGATGGCAAGCCGACGTTCGGCCCGGCTCGTGCCACTACGAACGTCAACGTCGCTGGCGAGAATGGCGCGGACGGCAAGCTGCGAAACAAGCTTGGCGAGAAGGAGGGCGAGCGGTGGTCCGTGCTGAAGGACGCCGGGATGACCTCCGGTGCGCTTGTGCAGGATTTCCAGCTCCTCGATGAGCTTCTGACGGTCGCGCCGCAAGGCCCGATCCAAGGTCGCCTGGCTGAGATGTTCAAGGGCTTTTCGACCGCAGGCGATGCGTTCCAATCCATTGTGAAGCGTGTCGCGCCAAGCCTTCGCACGCCCGGCTCCGGCGCAACGTCGGATATTGAGTATCAGGGCATGTTGGACAGCCTGCCGCGCCTCTCTAACGACCCGGCTGCGAACCGTCTGATTGCCGAGATGATGAAGTCAAAGGCCGCGCTCAACGTGGAACGTGCGCAGATTGTGACCGCCTTTGAGAGCGAGGAAATCAGCGCCGCCGACGCCCGCAAGAGACTTAGCCAAGTCGATAGCCGGTCGATCATGACGCCGCAGCTTCGCAGCGTCCTGGGTGGTGCCTTGCCCTCGACAGGTGCGAGGACGACCGCGCCGGCCGATCCCTCGACAATGAGTGACGATGAACTCCTCAAGGTGCTTCAGGGAGGGCAGTAACATGGTCGACCGTATCGAGGCCCTTCGGGAACTGAACCGTCGCGGCAAGCTGCCGAGTGACCTGCAGCCGCTCTATGACGAGGCGGTAAAGCGTGGGCTGATCGGGGGGCAAACCGGCTATGTCCAACCCGCGCCCCCGCCCGGTGTCATCATCCACGGATCGGACGGACAGTCCTACGTGTCCGACAAGCCGGACGTGAGAGTTGCCCGCGACCCGAATGCATCGGAGCGCGACAACGCAGTGGCGATGACCGCCTTGCGGCAACGTGGCGAGACGGGCGGGATGGGTGCCGCCGGCCGCGCCGCTATGCCGGTGTTTCAGGGTGTCAGCTCCGCTTACGGTGACGAGGCGGTGTCTGCGCTCAAGGGTGCTACGGACGCCGCGCTCGGTAATTCGTCCTTCGGTGACAGCTATGCGCTGTCGCAGGAAGTCCAGCGGCAGGAACTGGACAGGCAGCGGACCGAACATCCGCTCGCCTCGACGGTGGGGCAGGTTGCCGGCGCCGTGACACAAGCGCCCTTGCTGGCCGGCGGCGTTGCCGCATCGCAGGGCTTGCCCCTGGCTGGTCGGATCGCAGCCGGTGCGGGCGCTGGTGTAGGGTACGGAGCCCTTGAGGGTTTCGGCGCCGGCAGCGGCCTCGATGACCGGCTTTCGCAGGCTGGCATGGGCGCGATGATCGGTGGTGCGGCTGGTGCCGCTCTCCCTGTCGTCGGTGAAGGGCTCCGCCGTGGTGGTCGCTACATCCTCGACAACGCCACCATCAACCGCGACCTGGCAGCCGCCGGCATCACTAGGCCCGCCGCTGATACGCTGATTGAGACATTCAACGCCGATGGCGCATTCAACGGCTCCGGTGCTCGCAACATCGCATCGGCCGGTGACGACGCCATGCTTGCCGACGCAGGCCCGGCAGCTCGGCAGCTCCTCGACACGGCTATGCAGCGAGGCGGCACGGCCGCACGGGTAGGCAACGAAGCGGTGGAGGCGAGAGCCGCCCGCGCAAACCAGCGGATGACTTCCGCCCTCGACGACACGTTGGGGCGCCCGCAAGGCGTAGAGACCACGAAGGCCGCTATCAGGCAGGGTTCGCAGCCCGCCCGCTCTGCAGCCTATGACGCTGCCTATTCGGCGCCAATCGACTACGCCAGCGATGCCGGCCGGCAGGTTGAAAGCCTGATGCGCCGCGTTCCCCGTGCCGTGCTCAATAAGGCAAACGAGTTGATGGCGCTGGAAGGGCAGGAGTCGGCACAGATACTCGCCAGCGTCGCGGACGACGGTACGGTGTCCTACATGCGGATGCCGGACGTTCGGCAACTCGACTATGTGACCCGCGCCCTACGGGACGTGGCTAAGTCTGGCGATGGGATGGGCGCCCTCGGTGGACAGACGGACGTTGGCCGCGCCTATGGCAACCTTGCCCGCGACATTCGAACCGCGCTGCGCTCGGCTGTCCCTGAGTACGGGCAGGCCCTGGATACCGCCGCAATTCCGATTAGAGCCTCACAGGCGACCGAATTCGGTTCCGGGCTCCTATCCCCGTCCGTGACGCGCGACGCCGCTGCAGAGGAAATCAGGGGCATGTCGCAGGCCGAACTTGCAGCCGTCCGACAGGGTGTCCGCTCGCAGATTGACGAGGTGCTGTCCAACGTGACCCGCGCCGCGTCCGATCCGAACATTGAGGCCCGCGAAGCGACGCGCGGCCTTCGTGATCTGTCCAGCCGCGCCGCTCGGGACAAGCTGTCCCTGATCCTTGGTGACCAGGCGCCCCGCCTGTTCGAACAGCTGGACCAGGCGTCGCGCGCCATCGAACTCCGCGCCGGCACGTCTCGGAACTCTGCCACCTTCGCCCGTCAGGCTGCCGACAGGATGGTGGAGGATATGCAGGCGCCGGGTGTCATCGGCACGCTTGCTGAAGGAAAGCCGGTCAACGCCGTGCAGCGGATTGCGCAAATCCTGTCCGGCCGCACGCCACAGGACAAGCTGCGGCGCAAGGACGAGGTCTACCGCGATATCGTGGAGGTGCTGACGCAGCGACGCGGCCCGAACGCCTCTGCAACGATGGACCTTCTCACGGATGCAAGTCGCGTCATTCCCGGTAACGAGGCGATAGCCCGCGTCCTGGCTAACGTGATGGCGAGTGGTGCGGCGGTGGGCACGTATCAGGCGGGACGTAGCAAGGGGGATAGACGATGACGGAAGGCGAGCGCCCGGCCGAACTGTTGAGCCGGATGTTGGAGATTACCGACCGCATGAACTCGGTGGTCGGACGGAACCAGGACGGATCGCTGTCCCTCTATGGCGATGCGCTGGCGAGCGAGTTTGAGACGGTGTGCGATGCCATGATGACCGCCGAAGGCGAGAGCCCCGACGATGTCATGGCGCTTCTCTGGTTCGTGTCCCGGTGCTCGGAAGCGTTCCTAATCGGCGTTGTTCAAGACAGAATCGATGTCGTCGCCGCGACCAGGATGAAAACCGGACTGGACCGGCTTGCCGGCAAGCTTCAGCGGTATTTCGAGAGCAGCCCGGGTAGCGTCACCGGACCGTCGCCAGCGAGTGGAAGGTTGAACTAGAAGCCGGTCCATATGGTCATGCAAACCTGCCCATTTGGACAGGTTTACGCGCGCCCTGATCGGCTGACGACCCGGATCCGTTGCCGCACGAGCAACAGTCTCCCTGGATATCGCCCATGTACTCGTCGTGGAGGGTGCTACTTGAGCCTTGGCTGGAGGTTTGCACGCGAGGAATGCAAACCCCGGCCACATCGACATCGCCTGCATCTACATGGATGGCGACGAGATCGACGCCCGCCTGTGGGAAATCAGTGAGAACCTGCATCGGGCCGAACTCACCGCGCTTGAGCGGGATGAGCAGGTAGCAGAGTGGGTAAGGCTGACGAATGAGAAGGTGGCGCAATCTGCGCCACCTGGGGGAGCGCAACCCGCCGCGAAAGGTCTTCGTGCAGCTCAACGCGAACTGGGGATCGAACGTACTGATGCCTCCCGCGCCACGAAGGTCGCCAGCCTGACGCCTGAAGCCAAGGCCGTCGCCCGTGAGGTCGGGCTAGACGACAACCGCTCAGCTCTACTCAGCGCAGCCCGCGCAGAACCCGGGAAGCAGGCGGCTGTCATCAGGCAGATCGCCGAGCGCAAGGTCGTTTTACGCAGACGCACCTACATGAAGCGAGCCGCTTGCCCGTTCAATTTGGTTCCGAGAACGACACGCCGGCACGGAAGCCGTCTCGCCAGCGTATCCAAGCCGGCCGAAAGTCGGGCGTCCCTATCTTATGAAGGCGAATCTCATCCGGAAGCTTCGGCACCTTCGGCCCCATGATCTGACAGCCGGTCGCGCTGATATCGATGATGTCACAGAAAACGCCAGTGTCACCGGAATATGCCACCGCCCTGTATCGGACAGACTTGCGCGGGCTCCGTCGCTTATCATCATTGTTGCTTGTCATAGAACCCCCTCGGTCAATGTATGCCGACGGGTGCCAGTTCGGCCCTTGTACTTTTGGCCAAGATTCACGCTGCATTTACCTGCCAGACTTTAAGCATTTCTCCAAACTGGAGATGGCACATGAAACCGACTCATTTCGCGTTGGCCTACAACGGGCGGGTCTATGTGGCGCGATACTGGCAAGACAGCGCCTCCATCAGAGTCGAGTATAACTGCCAAACTCGCGTATGCGACGCCGGCGAAATCGGCCCAGAATTGGCGGCAAAAGCATTGCTCTTCATGATGATCAAGGACGCCGAAGTATCCTCCTGACGGTGATGAGGGTTTAGGGCCGATGTCCCGTCGGAGAGTTGCCGGACACCGGCCGAACTCCTGCCGATGAGCCTACAACGCCGCAATCTCGGACGGGCACCAGAGCCAATCTCAACCACGCGCTCGACGCATGAAACGGCCCGATCTCACGTGCAAATTGAGCCGAGCTAACCGTGATCAAGAAAAGAAAATGCGCCAGATGGCGCACTTTACGACGCGACAGTCATCCCGATGATCATGCACTCCCCTTCTAGTCACAGCGTGTGCTGGAGATTTGCTAGCGAGGCATTCAATCGTCCACTCGTTCCGGTCAGGCGGACGCCCGCTGTGCCGGCCGCCAAGCCCGCACAGCGTCGCGGCCGGCGCCTTTGGCGGTATAGAGGGCCTCATCAGCACGCAGGAGAAGCTCCCGTACGCTCGAACCGCCCATCGCTACCCCGACGCTGGCGGTGACCCGGCCCTTCTCACTTGCATCATGCGGGAGCCTTCGGGAACGAAGAGCGCGCGAGAAGGCTTCTGCAACCTCAACGGCGCCCGTGAGGTCGGTATCAGGTAGCACAGCCGCGAGTTCTTCGCCTCCATAGCGCGCTGCCACGTCCAACGGTCGGCGGAGGACTAAGCGGAGGCATTCAGCCACCGCGCGAAGGCATTCATCGCCAGCGGGATGTCCGTAGAGGTCGTTGTATGCCTTGAAGCGGTCGAGGTCGATGAGAAGCAGCGAGACAGGCCTGCCAGTCCGTTGGGCATTCCGTACCTCGCGCTCGAGCGCCTGGTCGAAGCCTCGGCGGTTCACAAGACCAGTCAGGCCATCGGTATCGGCAAGGATCTTGAGATGGTTGTTGAGGCTTCGGAGAGCCTCCTCGGCGAGCTGGCTCTGCGTTACGTCGGAAAGCACCACGAGGCAGCCGTCCGTGGTTGGACGGCTGCGCGCCTCCAGCCAGCGCCCGTCGGCGAGTTGAAACCGTAAATCGCCGGCTTGCGTCAGGTTGCCTGACAGCTTGTTCGCCCACTCTTGAGCTGACATCCCTTCGGGTAACTTTTCCTCGCCGCGCTCTGCCGCAGCGAGGAGAACCTCTTGAATCGAGGCTCCCGGGACCCGAATGTCGGCGGTGAGTGGGAAGAACTCCCGGTACCGCTCATTGCAAAAGACAATCCGGCCGTCATCTCCAAACATTGCGACCGCGTCGGCCATGTGCGTCATGGCGTCGGATAGGAGCGTGCGCTGGCGCTCATACTCGGCCTGGAGTTCACGTAGTTCGGTGATATCGCGGTTATGAGTGATAAGCCCAACGAAGTTTCCGCGCTCATCCGTCAGTGGAGCTTTCAGAGTGCTGAGCCATCCTGACCTGCCGTCGCGGTGCCGTACCTGCTGCTCGATCGTTCGCGGCCGACCGTCTGCACACACGGCCTGTTCATCCGCCCGGAACTCCGCAGCGATGTCAGTAGGGTAGAAGTCGTAATCGGTCCGCCCGATGAGCTGGGACGTGTTGCGGGCACCCATAAGATGCGCTGTGGCTGGATTGGCGATCAGGAAGCAGCCCTCGGCGTCCTTTACGTTCAGGCAGTCGGGGAGAGCTTCAATAACCGCACGGTACATATGGTTAGCTTGGATTACCTCGCGCCGTCTGCCGTCCTGAACGAGCGCCATGCCCGAGATTAAGGTGGACGCGAATACAATCGCGCCGAGCGGCAGCGCGGCCGTGTTGAAGGCCGGGCCTATTGCATTTGCTGGTAGGAAAAGGAAACAGAGGACATTCCCAGCTGCAGCCCAAAGCCCCAGGTAGGTCATGGCCGGAAGCCCGCGTACGCGGGACCGCTCCAGGAACCTTGAAACCACGCCGATTGATGCGGCAGCAACGATACATACTATCCCGGCGAGAAGTCCCTCGCCGCCGAGGTGCATGCGATACGTTCCAGCAATTGCTGCCGACACTGCTGCAGATGTTGGGCCTCCGAAAAAACCGGAGAGCGCCAGCAACGTGGACCGTAGGTCTAATAGGATCCCGTCCCCCATTCGGAAAGGCATGCTAATCAGCGTCACACAGCCTAAGCCTGTCAAGACGCCAAAAGCTAGGCGAGTGCTCATGCCATTTGCCTGTTTCACCCAATCGAGGGTATTTGTCCACGCAAAGACGATAAGGCCAACTACGGCGAGGTTGGCGAGTAGCGCGTGCAGCAGTGCGTCCATGTGGGCCCGCCCTTTCCTGCAGGTCCTGAAGTATACGATGACCAAAGTTAAAGGCTGTTTTACCGGCGGCGCTTTTCAAAGCGCCACTTGCTCACACGGAAACACTTAAGTACCGTCGCCAGTAGGCTTGATGAGCCGTACGCCCGGCCGGCCGTGGTTGAGGAACTCAATTCCGGCCGCTTCGAGAGCAGCGCGCATTGCATCAATCTTTTCTTGTGAGACGGCACGTCGGTCCTTCTCGAAGTCGACGACTGTCGACAAACCCACGCCGGCGTTTTCGGCGAGGTCGGGCTGATGCCATTCCAGAAGCACCCGGGCGGCTCGACATAGAGTTGGTGTCACGGTTACCTCAAATCAACATTGAATGTTGACACGCGGCCTGCTCGAGCATATGTCTATCAACATTGGATGTTGAGGACAAGCTGATGCCGACCGCAATCAACAGATCCGAGGTGATGCGCACCGCGTGGCAGGTTTACCGCCACTGCTATTCCGAGTGCGAGCGCAAGGCCCTCGCTAAGGGCTTCCGCCATCCTGTCTGCCGCAAGCGGTGGTCCAACGCGCTCAAGGCCGCATGGTCGATCTGCCGTGAGCGTGCCCGTGTCGCCGCGCTCGATGCAGCGGCACGCGCGGCCGAGGCTCGTGCAGCTCTACAAGCTCGTTTGCTCGACCTGGAGACCAGCGAGTGCGGACATCGTGAGCTGTCCGCCGTGTCCGCCATCCACTCCACTCGCATGGGGCTTGCGGCACTCGGAGCCTAACCCGAACGATCCTTCACCACTGACCAGCAACGCGGCCTGGAGCCGCCACGGAGGAGCCATGTTTACGCAAAGCCTGAACCGCCGTTCCGTCCTCGCCGGCATCGGATCTGCCCTAACCCTCACCGCCACCACGGCAGCCGTCGTGAGCACGACCGTGCAGCCAGCCGCAGGCGACGCCATCGGTGACTTCCTCGCGGCGAACCCGGACGCGGAACTGCTCGCCCTTGGTGCCGAACTGGACGCCGCATGGGAGCGCGAAAGGCTGGCCTACGAGGTTTCCGACTACGCCGACAAGGCGGGTTCACCTGACGCCGACCACCTGGACGATGTTTGGGACAAACTGGTCGACCAGGCCGGCGAAATTGTCCATCGCATAATTCCCTTGCAGGCGACAACGCTGGCGGGGGTGATGGTGAAGGTCCGCGCCGTGGCGTGGTGCTACAGCGGCAAGCCGGAGGAGATTGAGACGGACGACGACCACTACACGTCCGACGTCCACCTCGCTCTCGGCATCGCCAAGGACCTCGCCCTCATGCCTGCAGTAGGAGCTTGATATGGACCGCCGCTCGTTCTTCAAGCTCGCTGCCAAGGCTGGCGTTGTGAGCGCAACTGCCATCCCGGCCCCCCCTGGCGACTGCGGAGCCCACCCTCGTCGAACCGGCACCGATGGGGGTGGCCGTCCTGTTTTGCTGGCGCAGTGGCGGGTCTAAACGGGGATGGTGCGACCCCTTACATGAGCATGGGCGCTAGCAGGCACAACCACATCAACACGGACGTAGTGACCACAATGGTCATGTGCCAACCACGGGGCGCATAAATGCTGTCGGATTTCGGCGCTTCGTTCATAGCCTAGCCTCCTAAAGCTCAGTCAAGGCTGCGCCGGATTGGTTAATGAGTCGTTAATAGTTAGACCCACTTCGGATCAGTGCGAATACTAAATTCAGCAGACCCGGTGAAGCTAATTGGCAACACCTGGGAACAGTTGCCGACCGGGCGGAACGGGGCTCATCAGCCGATGTTTTCCTCGTGCCGTTAGGGCGTGCTGCTCTATGCAGCACCGCCACCATCGCAAGTGGCTGTTGAGCACTGCGTGATATTGAAAAACCGGCCTTTGCGGCTGAAAACATTCCGTCCTAATCAATGCAAGAAGCCGCCTCCTCGTGGGGCGGCTTTTTGCGTCTGCCTCAAACGCGGCTAACCGATAACGACGCGTTAGGTACTTGGATGCTCAATTGTCGAACATATGACAGGAGCATATTATGTCGCCTCCGGTTCCGGCCAATGAAGATCAACGTCTGACTGTCCTTTACAGCATCGGTGTCCTCTACACGGAGCACGAGCCGGTCTTCGACGCGATATGTCGACGTGCTGCCGAGCACTTCGGAGCGCCTATGGCTGCCATCACACTCGTCGACAGAGAAGGGCAGTGGTTCAAGGCAGAGTGCGGCCTCGGGATCGATGGTACTCCGCGCGACGTAGCGTTTTGTGCCTACGCCATTCTCTCCGACCAGGTCATGGTCGTTCCGGATGCTCGGGTGGATAGCCGGTTTGCCGAAAACCCGCTCGTAACGGGCCACCCAAACATAGTGTTCTACGCCGGTGCCCCTCTTGTGTACGGAGAGAACATACGGCTGGGCTCAATATGCATCATCGACACCGAGCCACGCCAGTTTACGCTTGACGACGAAGACATGCTGACTGACTTCGCGGACGAGGTCGCGGGCGAATTGTGGGTGCTCGCCTCGAAGAACGCTCGGGTGGCATGATGGCTGGTCAGCCGAGTGGTCCATCGGTTCTGGTCGTTGAGGGGCAGCGGTCACTCCATCCCGTCATTGCCCAGGTGCTCGCCCGCGCTGGACTGAACAGGGTCAATTTCCGAGACACCTCTGCGAAGGCACTGCAAGATTTCTTGCCACCGGACGCGTTGCTGATCGACGCTCGTGACGGAAGGCAGGATCTGGATTCCTTTAGCCAACTCACGGGAGAGGCGAGAGCCAATGGCGCCGTTGTCGTGCTCATGGCGACGTCCACTGATCGAGGCAGTCTATTTGCGATCCGGGAAGGCCTTTGTGACGTCATCCTTCTCAAGCCGTTCATCGCTGATGAGGTTCGACGCAAGCTGGAAAGTCAGCAACTGCTTCTGCCACCAAAGCCGAAACTAAGGACCCGCAGCCGGTCTGAAGTTGCGACAATCCACGATCATCCCTTGCAAAAAGTCATCGCCCCGTCCCGCGATACTGTTTCGATCTGATGGGTGTTAGGTCTCGTTGCGAATGGGGCGGCTTTCTTCCGATTACCACCGAAGGCGACGGCGGCACTCACAACGGATCCTGCCGTTCACCCCTAGCTACGATGATCAGCGCACCATCCGGAAGGGGCCGTTGGAGTGCTCGCGCCTCCGACCAGGGTGCCTGCATCCATACGTCCATCTCATCGGGCGTGGTCAGAATGACCGGCATAGCCTTTGGGTGCACAGCACCTACAATTGCGTTGGGTTCTGAGGTGAGGAACCCGAACAGCCGGTGCTCGCCCTCGACAGGATTTGACTTGGGACCGCGTGAGCCTGTCCAGTTCGTCCAGATCCCCGCAAACGCCATCAAAGGACGGCTCTCGTCACCTGCAAACCAAACGGGCGTCTTTTTTGGCTTGGTATCCTCGTATTCGCAGAACGAGGAGAACGGGACGATGCACCTCGACGTCGGCCCGAGCCAGCGCCGCCAGTGCGGGCTGTTTGTGTTGCGGATGTTGGTGATCGGCGGTCCGTTGTAGGTCGGGGGCGAGGGCATCCCCCACCGCATCATTGTGAGTTCGCGCCCACCGTCACCGTTGCGCACAACAGGCGCCATGTAGTCAGGGAAGACGCCCGGAAGCGACGGGAGGTTTCCGGTCGAGTCGGACACTGCCCGGGTGAACTCGCGTATGGCCTGCTGGCCCTTGGTGATGGAGTAGAGATTGCACATGCACCTTGCTCCTAGGCGAGTGGCCGTGCTCCCAAGCAAATAACGAAAGTGGGGCCACGGATGGGGCCGCAGGAGAGGGCGACTTATATTTGCGAGTCGTAACAATGGCTTAGGGGAATCAAGTGGCGGAGAAGGAGGGATTCGAACCCTCGATACGGTTTCCCGTATACACGCGTTCCAGGCGTGCGCCTTAAACCACTCGGCCACCTCTCCAGGCAGGCCAAGGGCCCGCGGCGCGCACTATACTCATCGGGCGGCGCGGTTCAAGGTGGCGGGGCAGGATATTTCCGCGGGGCGAACCGCTGGCATGGCAAGGGGTTGACGGGCCGGCGAGATCGACGCACGCCGACGCGGCGGGGAGACGGATCAGGCGGAAAGCCCGACCGCGGCACGGCGCGGGGCGAGAGTGGCCGCGGAGCGCAGGACGAGCGGCAGGAGATCGCGCCCGATGCGCGATTCCAGGGCGTCGAACACCGCCTCGGCCACCAGGCGCCGCTCGCGCGCGGACTCGATCAGCGAAGCGTCACGCAGGGGCCAGCGAATCACCGGACTGTCCGCCAGTTGCTTCACCTCCGGAGCGGTCCAGGTGACCGTGGCGAGGTCGACGACGATATCGGCGCGAGGGGCGCCCTGAAGCGCGAAGATGGTCCAGGGCTTGGGCTCCAGGCCCTCGGCGGGAATGGCGCTGGCGGCGAGAACGGCGCGCGCTTCCGGCAGGATGACGCCGGTTGGCGCGCGACCGGCACTGAAAGCACGGATGCGGGTGTCGTTGCGGTGATTGACGATCGCCTCGGCCATCAGACTGGTGGCGGCATTCGTCTCGCACAGGAAGAGAACGTCGATCGGCTTCATCCCGAACTCCTGACTACCCCCGCCGCCTCCCGACGGCGCACCGACAGATGCCGCGCTCCGATGTCGCCGTGATGACGGCGCGACACCAGCAGGGCGGCGACCGCGGGCGGGGCAACCAGGCCATGCATCGATCAGGCCAGTTCAACGGATGGGCCGAGAGCCCGTGATGCGCGCCGGCGTTGGCGGCGGCTGCCGCGGAACTGGGCATCCGGGGTGGCGGGTGGACCGGCGCGAGGCAGAGACTGCCGCGCGCCGGTTGCCGTGACGGATCAGACGGACGGTGCGCCGCGGCCCGACCAGTCTACACGGCGGGTGGCGAAGAGGGCTGCCGACAAGGCGACGAAGCCGACCGCGGCTCCCGCAAGGAGCGCGGCGTCCTCCAGGCGCAGGATCGCATAGAGGACCGCGAAGACCGTCCCGAGCGACAGGGCCGCGGCCAGCGCCCTCCTCCGGCTTTCCAGCGCCAGGCCGATGAACACGGAGATCACGCCGATGGTGGCGATGGAGGCGATGGCATAGGCGATGCCGAAGCCGATGTGCTCGGCGAGGGCGAGCAGGAGGACGTAGAAGAAAATCTGGATCAGCCCGACCAGGAGGTATTGCACCGGGTGGATGCCGCGCGGCGAAAGCACCTCCAGCACGAAGACCACGCCGAACACGGCCGAGATGAACATCAGGCCGTATTTGAGCGCTCGCTCCACGAGTGCGTAGAAATCGACGGGGTCCTTGAAGTCGACCCCGACGGCCAGGTTGGAGAGGCGGGACGGGTCGTCCTCGAAGATCCAGGCCTGGGGGAAGCCGCGAGCGAGGTAGGGGATGCGCCAGACGGCGGCGAAGCCGTCGGCGCGGACCTCCCGTTCGGACGGAAGCGCCCCCACCTGAAAGCCGGGGTGCGGCCAGTCGCCCGACAGCGCGATCTCGGAGTCGCGTCCGATCGGGGCGACAGCGAGGCGGTCGGTGCCCTTCAGGCGGAAGGAGGCCGTGGCTTTGAAGCCGGAGGCGATGGCGGACGACGCCCCGGCGCTGCGGGCCGACGCCGGCAAAACGCCCTCCAGGGTGGCGGCCACCGACGTGGAGAGCCGATCGTTCGGGCCGATCGGAAGGGTGGCACCGTCGAAGCTGATCGACGCCGTCTCCAGCCCGGTGAGATCGCCGACGGAAACCACGAGCCTGGCGCCAGACCAGTCGATCGACTGGAGGTTCGGACCGAAGACCGTCTGGTCGAGCGTTCCGAAGCTGGCCTGAAGGGTGATGTCGGTGACGTAGGCCGGGACGTCGAAGATCGCGACGCGGCGGATATCGGTATCGGCGACGGCCTTGGCGGAATAGCCGTCGGGCAGGAAGAGCGCCGTGCGGGAGACGGTGCGGACCTGCTCGCTGCTGCCGGCGCCGCTGGTTTCGCGGATCGTGAAGGGCACGGCCAGCATCGGGCCGATGATGGTCTGGCTGCCGCCCCAGTCGCGGGCGATGTCGCCACGGACCTCCAGCGCGCGCATCTCGCGCTCATCCTTCAGCATCCAGACCATGAAGAGGGGGACGGCGAGAACGACCGTCAGGATGCCGGTAACTAGAAATTTGAAACCCGGGCTCCGGAAAACGGACCGGGCAGGCGGGACGGGCGCCGGACGCGCCGGCGGCAAAGCAGTTTCGGACATATGAAAAGATCCCCGTGTCGAAATCGACCCTGGGATCGTCGAATGCGATCGCGCCGTTCGCGCGGAGGAATTGCGGCCGGCTTCCGGCATATGCTGGGTGTTGTGGCGTCGAAAGCGGCCAGAGAGATCCGCAATGGCGCTTCAGGCCGGCGCTTCAGTCAGGATCCCGGCGAGGAATGCCTCGGCCCAGGATTGGCCCCGCCTCGCCTATCGAGCATCGCCCCCGCTCTCGAACAGCTTCCTGACTGGGAGGGTCCACGTACCTTCCAGGGGCCGATATCGGTGCATCAGGCCGGCATAGTCGCGCGCCATCCGGGAAGGCTCGACGATTCCGTCGAGCACCGCTGCGACGGGCCTGGACACCCTCCGGATCGGCGATGCCGCCCATTCGACGGCCACCGCGTTACCGCCCCGGCGACGGTCGATGTGCTCTACCACGCCCGGGTCGAAATCGGGCGGGAGGCACCGGCCGGCGAAGGACATGCCGTCGTTACGGATCAAATGCGGCGTTCCACCATCATCTTCTTGATCTCGGCGATCGCCTTGGCGGGATTGAGGCCCTTCGGGCAGGTCTGTGCGCAGTTCATGATGGTGTGGCAGCGGTAGAGGCGGAAGGGATCCTCAAGGTTGTCCAGGCGCTCGCCGGTCGCCTCGTCGCGGCTGTCGATCAGCCAGCGGTAGGCCTGGAGCAGCACGGCCGGGCCGAGGTAGCGGTCGCCGTTCCACCAGTAGCTCGGGCAGGAGGTGGAGCAGCAGGCGCAGAGGATGCATTCGTAGAGGCCGTCGAGCTTCTCGCGGTCGTCGCGGCTCTGCTTCCACTCGGTCTCGGGCGCGGGCGTGGTGGTGTGCAGCCAGGGCTCCACCGAGCGGTGCTGGGCGTAGAAGTTGGTGAGATCCGGGACGAGGTCCTTGACCACTTCCAGGTGCGGCAGCGGGTAGATCTTCACCGCGCCCTTCACCTCGTCCATGCCCTTGGTGCAGGCGAGCGTGTTCATGCCGTCGATGTTCATCGCGCAGGACCCGCAAATGCCCTCGCGGCAGGAGCGGCGGAAGGTCAGCGTCGGGTCGATCTTCGACTTGATCCAGATGAGCCCGTCGAGGACCATCGGCCCGCAGTCGTCCATGTCGACGTAGTAGGTGTCGATGCGCGGATTGCGGTCGTCATCGGGATCCCAGCGGTAGATCCGGAACTCCTTGAGGCGCGTGGCGCCGGCCGGCTTCGGCCAGACCTTGCCCTCGACCATCTTCGAATTCTTCGGCAGCGTCAGCTGGACCATGATTGCGTATCCTATCGCTTCGTTCCGTCAGCGGCGGTCCTTTCGGATCACCAGCTTCAATCCCGACCAGGTCGCGTCGACCGCGCAGACCTTCACATCGACGAGACCAAGCGGCAGCGCCACGGCGCGCACCACGTCCTCGGTCACGTCCGTCTCGACCTTCGCGGCCTTCTTCGGCCACGACACCCAGACCATCCCGCCGGGCTTCAACGCCGCCATCATCCCCGGCAGCCCGGCGTCCATGTCCGCCCGCCTCGTGGTGAAGGCGTGTATTACATCGAAGCGGGCCGGGGCGGCGAAGCCCGTCCAGTCGTCCCGCCGTCCGACGTCCGCGAAGGCGGCCGCGGAAACCAGCCCCGCCAGCGTTTCGGGCAATCCGACGAAGGCGGCCACTTGGCCATCCTTCAGACCAAGCTTTTTCGGGAGGGGCGTCCCGGAATAGCCGTCGCCGGTCAAGGCCGCTTCCTCAGTACACGCGCGCCTTGGGCGCGATGTACTCGATCTCGTTGGACATGGTGTAGGTGTGCACCGGGCGGTAGTCGATCGAGACGGTCCGCTTGGCGTCGTCCACGAAGGCGAGAGTGTGCTTCATCCACTCCTTGTCGTCGCGGTCGGGGAAATCCTCGCGGGCGTGGGCGCCGCGGCTTTCCTGGCGGTTCACGGCACTGTCCATGGTAACGACGGCCTGGATGATCAGGTTGTCGTATTCCAGCGCCTCGATCAGGTCGGTGTTCCAGATCAGCGAGCGGTCGGTGACGCGGATGTCGTCGGTGCCGCCCCAGACCTTGTGGATCAGCTCGTGGCCCTCCTCCAGAACTTCGCCGGTGCGGAACACCGCGCAGTTGTTCTGCATGGTGCGCTGCATGTCGAGGCGAAGCTGGGCGGTGGGGGTGCCGCCGCTCGCGTAGCGGAAGCGGTCAAGGCGGGCGAGCGAGTTCTCGCCGGCGTCGCGCGGGAGCTCGGCGTGGCGGGCGGTGCGGTCGACCGTCTCGGCGCAGCGAGCGCCAGCCGCGCGGCCGAACACCACGAGGTCGATCAGCGAGTTGGAGCCGAGGCGATTGGCGCCGTGGACCGAGACGCAGGCTGCCTCGCCGACCGCCATCAGGCCGGGGACGACCTGGTCGGGATCGCCGTTCACCTTGGTCAGCACCTCGCCGTAGAAGTTGGTGGGGATGCCGCCCATGTTGTAGTGCACGGTCGGCAGCACCGGGATCGGCTCGCGCGTGACGTCGACGCCGGCGAAGATCTTGGCGCTCTCGGAGATGCCCGGCAGGCGCTCGTGCAGGATCTTCGGGTCGAGATGGTCGAGGTGCAGGTAGATGTGGTCCTTGGCCTTGCCGACGCCACGGCCCTCACGGATCTCCATGGTCATCGCGCGCGAGACCACGTCCCGCGACGCGAGGTCCTTGGCCGACGGGGCATAGCGCTCCATGAAGCGCTCGCCCTCGGAGTTGGTGAGGTAACCGCCCTCGCCGCGCGAGCCCTCGGTGATCAGGCAGCCCGCGCCGTAGATGCCGGTGGGATGGAACTGCACGAACTCCATGTCCTGCAGCGGCAAGCCGGCGCGCAGCACCATCGCGTTGCCGTCGCCGGTGCAGGTGTGGGCCGAGGTGCAGGAGAAATAGGCGCGGCCGTAGCCGCCGGTCGCCAGGATAGTCTTGTGCGCCCGGAAGCGGTGAAGCGTGCCGTCCTCCATGGAGATGGCGATCACACCACGGCAGGCGCCCTCCTCCATGATCAGGTCGATGGCGAAGTACTCGATGAAAAACTCGGCCGAATAGCGCAGGCTCTGACCGTAGAGCGTGTGCAGGATGGCGTGGCCGGTGCGGTCGGCGGCGGCGCAGGTGCGCTGGGCGCGGCCTTCGCCATAGTTGGTGGTCATGCCGCCGAAGGGCCGCTGGTAGATCTTGCCTTCCTCGGTGCGGGAGAAGGGCACGCCCCAATGCTCCAGCTCGTAGACGGCGGCCGGCGCATTCTTGCAGAGGTATTCGATCGCGTCCTGGTCGCCGAGCCAGTCGGAGCCCTTGACGGTGTCGTACATGTGCCAGCGCCAATCGTCCGGGCCCATGTTGCCGAGGGCTGCGGAGATGCCGCCCTGGGCGGCGACCGTGTGCGAGCGGGTCGGGAACACCTTGGTGATGCAGGCGGTCTTCAGGCCGGCTTCGGAAGCGCCAACGACGGCGCGCAGGCCGGCACCGCCGGCGCCGACGACGACCACGTCGAAGGTGTGGTCGATGAAGGTGTAGGCTCGGCCGTTGACGTTGAACGAGGTCGGGTTGCCCGCCGTCTGCGATGCGTCAGCCATCTCGGTTCAGCCTCCGAATGCGATCTTGAGAATGCCGAAGACGGCAGCGAGCCCCACGAGGAAGCAGAAGAAGCTGTTGGCCATCAGGACGAGGAGCTTGGGACCTTCGTGGACGTAGTCCTCGATGATCACCTGCATGCCGATCTTCATGTGCCACACGCCGGAGATGATCATGGCGAGGGTGACGATGGCGGTGAAAGGATGGGCGAGGATGCGGACCACGTCGGCGTGGCTTTCGCCCTGGACCGAGATGATCAGGAAGACGAAGAAGATCACCAGCGGCAGGTTGGCGAGCGCGGTGACGCGCTGGCGCCAGAAGTGCTCGGTGCCTTCCTTGGCGGAGCCCAGCCCCTTGACGCGGGCGAGCGGGGTGCGGATCGACTTTTCGTGCGCCATGTCCGTTTTTCCTCAACCCACGAGCAGGCCGACGATCCAGAGCAGGATCGTGATGGCGACCGAACCGATGATGGTGGCCGAGGCAAGCATGTTGCGTGCCTCCACGCCGTAGCCGTGGCCGGTGTCCCAGATGAAGTGCCGGATGCCGCCAAGGGTGTGATGGACCAGGGCCCAGGTGTAGCCGAACAGGATCAGCCGGCCGAAGATGCTGTCGAAGAAGCCCGCAACGGTGGCGTAGGCTTCCGGCCCGGACGCTGCGGCGACGAGCCACCAGGCCAGCAGCAGCGTGCCGAAGTAGAGCGCCGCGCCGGTGATGCGATGCAGGATCGACATCACCATGGTCAGCAGCGGCCTGAAGACCTGCAGATGCGGCGAGAGCGGCCTCGCCTTGGTCCGGACATCAGCCATGTGTTCGCGTCCCTCAGCCCTGATCCGATCGGCCACGGAGCCGATGCAGCATTCCGTTTACGTCAGCGGTAAGCACTTGAGCCATCTGGAATTCTTCTAGCTTCTCCCAGGGGTGGCGTCAAAGCCCATCTCGCAGTGCAATAGTCTAATCCGCGCCGCAAACGGCTCTCCGAACCACTTAGCCCGGCACCCGTTGTCGGCAAGCATGCGATGCCGTCACAACCCCCAGCGCCGATCGTCGCAGCTTACGCTTACCGTTGCCTTATCCGGCCGTTCAGCGGGGCAGAAGAACCCAGATGTCGAGATCGAGCACGACGGATGGGTCGATCTCGCCGGTGCCGGTCTTGTCGGGGAAGTCGTGGCAGGGCCGGTCCTTGGTGGCCACGAGGCGGACGCGAAGCGCGCCGACGTCGTCCCGGCCGGGCAGCGGCTGCTTGTCGAGGATCTCGGACCAGGCGTGAATGGTGTCGCCGGCGAACGACGGATTGGCGTGGCGACCACCGTTGATCGCGGCGATGTGGAAGGCGTTGCCGAGGCCGTTGAACATCAATGAGCGGGCCATGGAGATGACATGGCCGCCGTAGACGAGGCGGCGGCCGAACCGGCCCTTGCCCTCGGTGTACTGGTTGAAGTGCACCTTGGCGGTGTTCTGCCAGAGGCGCGTCGCCATCTGGTGCTCGGCCTCCTCGATGGTCATGCCGTCGACGTGGTCAATGCGTTCGCCAACCGCGTAGTCGCCCCACCGATCGGGGCTGCCGGACAGGAGCTCGTCCCAGCGGGACGGGTCGATCCGCGGGACCGCGCCGCCGAGGTCGGCGGGGCCGAGCGCGGAGGGCAGCACGGGGACGACCGCCTCCGGAGCCGGCGCACTTTCATCACGCTTTCGCACCATCACCCAGCGCACGTATTCCAGCACGACCGTGCCGTCCTCGCGGCTGCCGGTGGAGCGGACGTAGACGGTGCCGGTCTTGCCGTTTGAGTTCTCCTTGACGCCGATCACCTCCGACACCGTGGAGAGCGTGTCGCCGGGGAAGACCGGGGCGAGGAAGCGTCCGCCGGCATAGCCGAGGTTGGCGATGGCGTTTAGCGAGATGTCCGGGACGGTCTTGCCGAAGACCACGTGGAAGACCACGAGATCGTCGAGCGGGGCGCGGTCGTAGCCGATCGCACGGGCGAAGGCGTCCGACGACTGCACGGCGAAGCGCGAACCGTAGAGGGCCTGGTAGAGAGCCGCATCGCCGGCGGTGACCGTCCGGGGTGTCGCGTGGCGCAGGATCCGGCCGACGGCGAAGTCCTCGAAGAAGTTACCGCTGTTCGTCTTCGACACGCCCGTCCTCCCGTGGTGATCGCCAATCTTCGCGATGTCGCCGAGTGGTAAGAAGCCTGTCCGGCGCTGTCATCCCCGCCGTTGGTCGCGGGGGCGGCATGCCGCAGGCGGTTTTCAGGCCGCGAGGACGTGACTCGGATGCTATAGCGAGTTAACGATATATAGCGTTCCTGGCGAGCATTAACCGACAGGACCGGGGGAAAACGCGTATTCGTCTCAAATGCCTTTCGATCGGCATGCAATTGCGGCGGGCGTTACCATGGCACAAGCTTCTCGAGTGGATTGGGTCGATGCAGCCAAAGGGCTTTGCATCGTTTTCGTGGTGATGATGCACTCCACGCTGGGTGTGCAGGAAGCCGCGGGCGAGACGGGCTGGCTCGGCACCGTGGTGGCCTTCGCCGCGCCGTTCCGCATGCCGGACTTCTTCCTGATCTCCGGCCTGTTCCTGTCGCGGGTCGTCGGTCGCGACTGGCGGACGTTCACGGACCGCCGGATCATCCACTTCTTCTATTTCTACGTGCTCTGGATGACGATCCAGTTCGCATTCAAGTTCGATTCCATCCAGGCCCACTACCCGGATCGGAGTCTGATCAGCCTCTACCTGGAGAGCCTGTTCCTGCAGCCGTTCGGGACGCTCTGGTTCATCTGGATCCTGCCGTTCTTCGCGCTGACCGTGCGGCTGACCAGACAGGTTCCGGTGCCGGTGATGCTGGCGATCGCGGCGGTCCTGGAGATGTTGCCGATCCACACCGGCTGGATGGCGATCGACGAGTTCGCGTCGCGGTTCGTCTACTTCTATTCCGGCTATGCGCTGGCGCCGGTCATCTTCCGCCTTGCCGACGCCGCGGCCGGCCGGCCTCTCGCGGCGGCCGCCGCGCTGCTGGTCTGGGGCTTCGTCAACGGCTGGGCGGTGTTCGCGGGCTATTCGACGCTGCCGGGGCTGTCGCTGGCGCTCGGTTATGCCGGGGCGGTCGCAATCGTGATGGCATCGGTGCTGATCGGCATGACGCCGAAGCTCGGCGATGTCGCCCGTCATGTCGGATCGCAGTCGATCGTGGTCTACCTCGCCTTCTTCCTGCCGATGGTGGTGACCCGCACCGTTCTCTTGAAGGCCGGCGTGATCGACGACATCGGCACGATCTCGGCGATCGTGACCGTGACCTCCGTGGTGGTGCCGTTCATCATCCACTTCGTGGCGATGCGGACCGGGATGACCTTCCTGTTCGAACGGCCCCGCTGGGCGCGGATCGAGCGGCCGGAGACGGCGACCCGACCGGCCTCCACCGCGGTGGCCTGACAGGGCTTGCGGGGGACGGGCTGAACTGCGGGCGGGAGAGGCTTTGCCTGCCTCTTCCCTCCCCTCGCCCGTGCGGGCATAGTCCCGGCCATGTCGAACGATGCCGCATCCTCCCGTCCCGTCGCCGCCGGGGACCACGTGTTCCTGGTCGACGGCTCCGGCTACATCTTCCGGGCCTACCACGCCCTGCCGCCGTTGACGCGCAAGTCCGACGGGCTGCCGATCGGCGCCGTGGCGGGCTTCTGCAACATGCTGTGGCGGCTCCTGAAGGAGGCCGACGCGACGGCGGCGCGGGTCAAGCCGACGCACATCGCCGTGGTGTTCGACGCCTCGGCGGTGACCTTCCGCAATGCGATCTACGACCAGTACAAGGCGCAGCGGCCGGAGCCGCCGGCCGACCTCAGGCCGCAGTTCGGGCTGATCCGGGAGGCGGTGAAGGCGTTCAACGTCGCCTGCGTGGAGCAGGACGGGTTCGAGGCCGACGACCTGATCGCGACCTACACCACGCTGGCGCGCAAGGCCGGAGCGGACGTGACGATCGTCTCCTCCGACAAGGACCTGATGCAGCTCGTCGAGAACGACTGCGTGGTGCTGCTCGACACGATGAAGGACAAGCGGATCGGGCCTGCCGAGGTGATGGAGAAGTTCGGCGTGCCGCCGAACAAGGTCATCGACGTGCAGTCGCTCGCTGGCGACAGCGTCGACAACGTGCCGGGCGTGCCGGGCATCGGCGTGAAGACCGCAGCGCAGCTGATCCTGGAGTATGGCGACCTGGAGACGCTGCTCGCCCACGCGTCGGAGATCAAGCAGCCGAAGCGGCGGGAGAGCCTGATCCAGTTCGCCGAGCAGGCGCGGATCTCCCGCCGGCTGGTGTCGCTCGACTGCGCGGTGCCGCTGGAGCACGGGATCGACACGCTCGGCGTCCGGGCGATCGAGGGCGAGCAGGCGATCGCCTTCCTGAAGGCGATGGAGTTCAATTCGCTGACCCGGCGGATCGCCGACGCCACCGGGGCGGATCCGGCCAAGGTGCAGCCTTCCAGCGTGCCGGTGAAGCACTGGCCACCCGACGCCGGCTCGACAGGCGACGCGGCCGCAGCGCCGGAAGACGGCGGCGAGGGCGCCCCGGTTGCGCCGAAGGCGAACCGGACAGCGGCGCCGGCCTCCAAGACGCCTGCGCCCAGCACACCGGCTGCGCCCGGCGCAGGAACGCCCGCGGCTCTCGCGGCGTCGGCGCTTGAAGCCATGCGCGCGCTACCGGTGGATCACGCCGGCTACGAGACGGTGACCACGCTGGACGCGCTCGCCGTCTGGATCAACGAGGCGGCCGCGGCGGGGTTGGTGGCGTTCGATACGGAGAGCACGTCGCTGGACGTGATGCGGGCGGAGCTCTGCGGGGTGTCGCTGGCGACCCGGCCGGGCCGGGCCTGCTACATCCCGCTGTCGCATCGCTCCGGCGCCGGCGACCTGCTCGGCGGCGGTCTGGTGGACGGGCAGATCAAACTGAAGGACGCGCTCGCGGCGCTGAAGCCGATCCTGGAGAGCCCGGCGATCCTGAAGGTGGCGCAAAACGCCAAGTACGACATCACGCTGCTCTCGCGCTACGGGATCGACGTCGCGCCGTTCGACGACACGATGCTGCTCTCCTACGCCCTCGACGCTGGCACCGGCGGCCATGGGATGGACGAGCTCAGCGAGAAGTGGCTCGGCCACAAGCCGATCGCCTTCAAGGACGTCTGCGGCTCGGGCAAGGGGCAGATCACCTTCGACCAGGTGGCGCTCGACAAGGCCACGCAGTATGCGGCCGAGGACGCGGACGTGACGCTCCGGCTCTGGACGGTGCTGAAGCCGCGCCTGCCGGCGGAGAGCATGACCACGGTCTACGAGACGCTGGAGCGTCCGCTGGTGCCGGTGCTGTCGCGGATGGAGAAGCGCGGCATCCAGGTGGACCGGCAGATCCTGTCGCGGCTTTCCGGCGACTTCGCGCAAGGCATGGCGCGGATGGAGGCCGACATCCACGAGATGGCGGGGGAGAGCTTCAACATTGGCAGCCCCAAACAGATCGGCGACATCCTGTTCGGGCGCATGGGCCTCGGCGATGGTGCGGCGAAGAAGACCAAGACTGGCGCCTGGGCGACCGGGGCCGACGTGCTGGAGGACCTTGCCGCGCAAGGCCATCCGCTGCCGAAGCGGATCCTCGACTGGCGCCAGCTTTCCAAGCTGAAGTCGACCTACACGGACGCCCTGCCCGTCTACATGCACCCGGAGACAGGCCGCGTGCACACCTGCTTCTCGCTTGCCTCCACAACCACCGGCCGACTCTCCTCGTCGGAGCCGAACCTGCAGAACATCCCGGTGCGGACCGAGGAGGGGCGGAAGATCCGCACCGCCTTCGTGGCGCCGCCCGGACGCAAGCTGGTGTCGGCGGACTACAGCCAGATCGAGCTCCGCGTGCTCGCCCATGTGGCCGACATCCCGCAGCTGAAGCGCGCCTTCGAGGACGGGCTCGACATCCACGCGATGACGGCGTCGGAGATGTTCGGTGTGCCGATCGAGGGCATGGACCCGCAGGTGCGGCGGCGCGCCAAGGCGATCAACTTCGGCATCATCTACGGCATCTCGGCCTTCGGGCTCGCCAACCAGCTCGGCATCGACCGCAACGAGGCGGGCGACTACATCAAGCGCTACTTCGAACGGTTTCCGGGGATCCGCGACTACATGGACGCGACCAAGCGGTTCGCGCGGGAGAACGGCTTCGTGCGGACGATCTTCGGGCGCAAGGCGCACTATCCGGAGATCAACGCGCCCAACCCGTCGATGCGAGCCTTCATGGAGCGGGCGGCGATCAACGCGCCGATCCAGGGTTCAGCCGCCGACATCATTCGCCGGGCGATGATCCGGATGGAACCGGCGCTGGACGAAGCGGGCCTTTCGGCGCTGCTCCTCCTGCAGGTCCACGACGAACTGGTGTTCGAGGTGCCGGACGACGAGATCGAGGCGACGCTTCCCGTCGTGACGCGGGTGATGGAGCAGGCGGCTGAGCCAGCGTTGAAGCTGAGCGTGCCGCTTCGCGTGGACGCGCGGGCGGCGACGAACTGGGAAGAAGCGCACTGACCCACGCAGGCAGGCCATCCGGTCCGCTCAGGCGGCGCTCAGATCCCCTTCCACGCCCGGTACCAAGCGACGAAAGCCTTCACGCCGGTCTCTACCGGGGTGTGCGGACGGTAGCCGGTCAGCGCCTCCAGGAGGGCCGCCGACGCGTAGGTGCGGGGCACGTCGCCCTGCTGCATCGGCAGCATGTTGCGGACGGCGGGCTTGCCGACCGCGGCCTCGACCGTGTCGACGAAGGGGAGCAGGCCGATCGGCTGGCCGCCGCCGATGTTGACGACACGGAACGGAGCGATCCGGGACAGGGTGTCGGCGACGCCCTCCCCCGCCGCGCGGTTGGCTTCCGACGGCGCGATCGGCACCAGTCGGATGATGGCTTCGACGAGATCGTCGATGTAGGTGAAGTCGCGCTCCATCCGGCCTTCGCCGTAGATGTCGATCGGCCGGTCGGCGAGGATGGCATCGACGAACTTGAAGAGCGCCATGTCCGGACGGCCCCACGGCCCGTAGACCGTGAAGAAGCGGAAGGCGGTGGTCGGGATCGCGTAGAGGTGGGCGTAGGAATGCGCCATCACCTCCATCGACTTCTTGGTCGCCGCATAGAGCGTCAGCGGCTCGTCCGCCCGGTCGGTCTCGGCGAAGGGCACCGTTTCCGCCGCGCCGTAGATGGAGCTGGTCGAAGCGAGCAGAAGATGCGCCGGCTTCGCCTGCCGGGCGAGCTCCAGCACGTTCCAGGATCCAACCAGATTGGAATCGACGTAGGCCTTGGGATTCTCAAGGCTGTAGCGAACGCCGGCCTGGGCGGCGAGGTGGATGATGACATCCGGCTCGGCCAGTTCCGCGGCGGCGGCGAGGGCCGCGGGATCCTCCAGCTGGGCCACGACGGCCTTGAAACCGTTGGAGCGGGCCAGGACGGCGTGCCTGGCCTCCTTGAGGCGGACGTCGTAGTAGGGCGTCATCGCGTCGAAGCCGACGACGAAGTGCCCTTCGTCCAACAACCGGCGGGCGAGGTTGAAGCCGATGAAGCCCGCCGTGCCGGTGATCAGGAAACGCATCACTCGGCGGCCTGGCCGATCGGCTTCAGGATGTCTTCCGCAGGCCGGCCGACGCTGACGTAGTGGAAGCCGTACTTGGCCACCTGCTCGCGCCGGTAGACGTTGCGCAGATCGACGAGCACCGGCGTGTTCATCACCTCGCGCAGGCGCTTGAAGTCGAGCGCCCGGAAGGCGTCCCACTCGGTGACGATGACGAGCACGTCGGCGCCGGTGGCGACGTCGTAGGCGGACTCGCCGTAGGTGACGTTGTCCAGCATGCCTTCGGCTGCTTCCATGCCTTCCGGATCATAGGCGCGGATGAGCGCGCCGCCGTCCTGCAGGGCCTGGATGATGGAGATGGACGGGGCTTCGCGCATGTCGTCGGTGTTCGGCTTGAAGGTGAGGCCGAGCACCGCGACCGTGCGTCCGCGCACGTCGCCGCCGCAGGCTGCCACCACCTTGCGGGCCATGGCGCGCTTGCGGGCGTCGTTGATGGCCACCGTGGTCTCGATCAGGCGGACCGGGCTGTCGTGGTCCTGCGCGGTCTTCACCAGGGCCAGCGTGTCCTTGGGAAAGCACGACCCGCCGTAGCCCGGGCCGGCGTGCAGGAACTTGGAGCCGATGCGGTTGTCGAGGCCGATGCCGCGCGCGACCTCCTGGACGTTGGCGCCGACCTTTTCGCAGAGGTCCGCGATCTCGTTGATGAAGGTGATCTTCATGGCGAGGAAGGCGTTGGCCGCGTACTTGATCAGCTCGGAGGTGCGGCGGGCGGTGAAGAGCAGCGGGTTCTGGTTGAGGTAGAGCGGCCGGTAGACCTCGGTCATCACCTCGCGCGCGCGGTCGTCCTCCAGGCCGACGACGATGCGGTCAGGCCGCTTGAAGTCGGCGATGGCGGCGCCTTCGCGCAGGAACTCCGGATTGGAGACCACGGCGACGTCGGCCTTCGGGTTGGCCTCGCGGATGATGCGCTCCACCTCGTCGCCGGTGCCGACCGGCACGGTGGACTTGGTGACGACGACCGTGAAGCCGTCGACCGCGCCGGCGATCTCACGGGCGGCTCCGTAGACGTAGGAGAGATCGGCGTGACCGTCGCCGCGGCGGGACGGGGTGCCGACGGCGATGAAGACCACGTCGGCCGCAGCGACCGGGCCGGACAGGTCCGTCGTGAAGGACAGTCGCCTGGCGGCGACGTTGGTTGCGACAAGCGCATCCAGACCAGGTTCAAAGATCGGGATTTCGCCATTTTCCAGCGCGGCGATCTTCTTCACGTCCTTGTCGATGCAGGTCACCTCGTGGCCAAAGTCCGCAAGGCAAGCGCCCGAAACCAGGCCGACGTAGCCTGAACCGATCATCGCTATGCGCAAGAGTGAGGCCCTCCGTTGTGCGGGGCCGTTATCATCCACAAACCGCCCTTTTCGCAAGCAATAACGACTCCGAGCGGGCGCGGCACAAGCTTAACCACCCCTTAAACCGGCCCATCCATCCTCGGATGAGCGCCCGGGCCGGACGGCATCCGCCGACGGCCGGAGCGCCACCCTGAACCAGGTTTTCCGCGATGAAAGACAGGCCACCGCGCATCGAGCCGTCGCTCGGCAGGACAGCCGGCGACGAGGGCTTGCGCGTCACGCTGGAAGACCGGGTGCTGACCGGACCTGCGCGAAGCGCCAAGGAGCCCGCCCGTTCCAAGCCGGCCGAACGCCGCGAGCCCCGAATGGACGAGGCGCCCCGCAGGCGCGGCCCGGCCGGCGGACGCAAGGCGGTCGAGGTGGAGGACGACGAACGGGCGGCGAGCCGACCGCGGCGATCGCGGCAGCCGGACCCGGACGCTGAGGCGGCCCCGCGCGGCGCCCGACGGCGCAAGGGCCGCAAGCGCGGGCTCCTTCGAGGTCTGGTCTATTGGGGCGCGACGCTGGCGCTCTGGGCGTTCATCGCGCTGATCGGCGTGCTCGGCTACACGGCAGCGACGCTGCCGCCGACGTCGGCCTGGGCCGTTCCCAAGCGGCCTCCCAACGTGGAGATCGTCGACGCCTCCGGAGCGCTGATCGCCAACCGCGGCGACACCGGCGGGGAATCGCTGACGCTCGACCAGATGCCGAAATATCTGCCGCAGGCGGTGATCGCGATCGAGGACCGTCGGTTCCGATCGCATCTCGGGATCGATCCGATCGGGCTTGCCCGCGCCGTCTTCGTGAACCTGAGCAGCGGCAACCTGGTGCAAGGCGGGTCGACGCTGACCCAGCAGCTGGCCAAGAACCTGTTCCTGGAGCCGGACCGGACGCTGGAGCGCAAGCTGCAGGAGGTGGTGCTCGCGTTCTGGCTGGAGCAGAAGTTCTCCAAGGACGAGATCCTGGAGATGTACCTCAACCGTGTCTATCTCGGCGCGGGCGCCTATGGCGTCGACGGGGCGGCCCGACGGTATTTCGGCAAGTCCGCCCGGGAGCTGACGCTGCTGGAATCGGCGACGCTGGCCGGGCTCCTGAAGGCGCCGTCGCGCTATGCGCCGACGCGGGACGCCAAGCTGGCGCAGGACCGGGCGAAGACGGTGCTCGCCGCCATGGTCGAGGAAGGCTATGTCACCCCGAAGGTGGCGCGCCAGGCCGGGGCGAGCCCGCTCGTCATCGCGCCGCAGAACACCTCGGCGCAGAACTATGTCGCCGACTGGGTGATGGAGCTGCTGCCGGGCTACGTCGCCTCGGTGACGGGCGACATCGTGGTGGAGACGACCATTGACGTCGGCATGCAGCAGGCGGCGGAAGGCGCCCTGCGCGAGACACTGGCGGCGGAGGGCAAGAAGCACCAGGTCAGCCAGGGGGCACTGGTCGCGATCGACAACGATGGGGCGGTGAAGGCGCTGGTCGGCGGGCGCGACTACGGCGCGAGCCAGTTCAACCGTGCCGTGGCAGCCCGGCGGCAGCCGGGCTCGGCGTTCAAGCCGTTCGTCTTCCTGGCGGCGGTGGAACGCGGCTACATGCCGGAGCATGTGATGATCGACGAGCCGATCTCGATCAAGGGCTGGCAGCCGAAGAACTATTCGCGGGAGTATCTCGGTCCGGTGACGCTGACCACGGCGCTGGCGAAGTCGATCAACACCGTGGCGGCCCGGCTCGCCGCCGAGGTGGGCCCGGCCAACGTGGCGCAGACGGCGCGGCGCATCGGCATCGTTTCCAGGCTGCACGAGAACCCGTCCATCGCGCTCGGCACCGCCGAGGTGACGCCGCTGGAGATCACCGCCGCCTACGTTCCGTTCGCCAACGGCGGCTATGGCGTGATCCCCTATGTGATCGACCGGATCCGCAGCAAGGACGGGGAGATCCTGTTCACCCGGCAGGGCGACGGACCCGGCCGGGTGATCGACGAGCGCGACGTCGGCGTCATGAACCGGATGATGCAGACGGTCCTGGAGGTCGGCACCGGGCAGAAGGCGGTGCTGCGCGATCGGCCGGCGGGCGGCAAGACGGGCACCTCGCAGGACTTCCGCGACGCGTGGTTCCTCGGCTACGTAAACGGGCTCACCGCCGGAGTGTGGCTCGGAAACGACGACAACACCCCCACGAAAAAAGCGACGGGCGGAAGTGTGACGTCGGTGGTCTGGAACCGCTTCATGACGAAGGCGACGGTCGCCGTTCCGGTCCGGCCGCTGCCCGGAACCGAGCTCGCGCCGCCGCCGGTGTTCGATCCCGCCATCGGTACCCCGATGGCCGATGCCGACGGTCTGCCGGCACTGGGGCCGAACGGTCCGGTGATGAGCCGGCCGGTTCCGCCGGTCGACGTGGGGGTCACGGCCTCCGGTCCGACCGACAAGGAGCGCAGCCTGCTGGAGCGACTGTTCGGGGGGTAACCCCAGTGCTTCCGCACTTAACGGGTGACGCGCCGTGTCCGGTCAGCGCGCACTGGGCGGTAGCTCCGCCAGCCGGTTGACGAGATAGCTGGCCATGCGCTGCCAGGCGGCGTCGTTGTCGCCGCGGAAATCGAGCGACTTGTGCACCAGAGGACGGCCGGTCGCAGTGTCGCGGATTTCGGCCTCGAAGCTCATCACCAGGGTGCTGACCTTCTTCACCCAGCCGACCAGGACCCGGTCCGCGCCGGCCTTGCGGCCCAGCACGATGTCGCAGCCGTTGCAGGCGTGCAGGTTCTCCAGCCCCAGGGCAGCGTCAACGGCCGGCCGAATCGGGCCGAGGTCGACCACGTCGTAGAGCGTCCGGCGGGCCAGCTCCGCGGCGACAAAGTCGCGGAGTTCCGCCAATCTTCGGGCGTGATCGGCCGTCTGGTCGCGCGGTTCGCCCGACGTATCAACGATCGCGAAGTCGAGGACGGCGATCCGAGGTGCGGCGGTAACGATCCCGGGCGTGAGCATGGCGGCAGCAAGGGTCAGCGCCACGGCGGCGCGACGCGCGGATTTGAACATCAGTGTCATCGGTCTCTCCCGTTCCAAGGCAAGACGAGCCTGCCGGAGCGGTCGGCCGGCGGCTATGGCCAGGCGGCCCGACCGGACGCGGGCATTTTGCCCGACGTGACCGGGAGCGCTTGAGCGCTCCGGGAACCCGGTTCACTCTCGCCAGATCCGTTCCTTCCGGTTCCGCGAGACAGCCTGATGCCCTTCGTTTCCAGCCTGATCCTGCGATTTGCCGTGGCGGCGGCGGTTTGCGCCTTGCTTGCCGCGACGGCCATCGTGACGGAAGCGGCCCGGTCAGTCTCGCTGGAGACGCGGGCCGCAGCGAGCCTGGCAGGGCGGCAGATCGAGGCGGCGCTGCTGCGATCGGGGAGCGGCTACGGCTCAGAGGCGACCTTCGCAGCCGTCGAGGCCCTTCCGTCTGACGCGCTCGGGACCGGTCGCTGCTTCACCTACCGGTCGGCAGAAGACGGCTGGACACTCTGCCGGGGCAGCGATGCGACCGAGGCGGTGGCACCGACGTGGTATCCCCGTCTGCTGCAGATTGTCGGCATGTCCGGAACTCCCGTCGAGATCGCCGTCAACGGGCCACGCGGCCGGGCCGGGCAGTTGTCGGTCCGCACCGAGCCGACAGCCGTGGCGGTGCGGACGTGGTCGGAGGTCCGGATCATCGCGGGCGTAGCCGGAACAGCTGCGCTGGCGACGTCAGTCCTCCTGATAGGCCTGGTGGGCCATGCGCTCCTGCCGACCCGGCGCACCCTTGCCGGCCTGAGGCGGCTCGAGGCCGGCGACTATGCCGCCCGTCTGCCGCAGTCCGGGGTCCGGGAGTTCGACACCATCGCCGATGCGTTCAACGGTCTGGCCGAGCGGCTCGAGCAGATCACGGCGGAACGCGCGGCGCTCACACGCCGGCTGATCGCCGTCCAGGAAGAGGAACGCCGAACCCTGGCGCGCGAACTCCATGACGAATTCGGCCAGTCGCTGACTGCCATCCAGTCGCTGGCGGCGGCCGTGGAACTCGGCGCCGAGCCGCACCAGACGGCGTCGATAGAGGATGCCCGCCTGATCGGACGCGTGGCGGCGAGACTTTCGGAGATCGTCCGCGGATCCCTGGAGCGGCTCAGACCGTCCGAGCTCGACACCTACGGCCTTGCCGCGAGCCTTCGCGGACTGCTGCTCGGCCGCGACGGGGTGCTGACTCGCCGCGATGGCAAACGGGTCGAGGTAGACCTTTCGATCGACGAAACGGTGGAGGAGGCCTCGCCGGAGATCGCCCTCAGCTTCTTCCGCGTCGTGCAGGAATGCCTGACGAACACCGCTCGGCACGGCCAGTCCAAGCACATTCGGATCCAACTCTTGAGGGAAACCGCGCAACAGCAGGCGGGCTACGCGCTCCTGATCGAGGACGACGGCGGCGGATCCGACGACAGGGCCGGCTCAGGGCTCGGGCTGTCTGGCATGCGAGAGCGGATCATGGCGCTCGGCGGACGGTTCAGCGTGGAACGCTCCGCCCATGGAATGCGGCTCAGCGCGTCTGTCCCCTCCGGCGCGGGAGGGCCGGCATGACCGCCGTACGGATCCTCCTTGTGGACGACCATCCAGTGGTGCGCGAGGGCTACCAGCGGCTGCTCGACCGGTTGCCGGAGTTCGCGGTGGCCGGCGAAGCGGCTGACGCCGCGGAAGCCTACAAACGCTACCGCGAGATCCAGCCGGACCTTACGATCATGGACCTATCCATACCGGGGGCGGGCGGCGTCGAGGCGATCCGGCATATCCGACAGTGGGACCGGTCGGCGCGCGTTCTGGTGGTCAGCATCCACACCCGAGCAGTGTTCGTGCGGCAGGCCTTTCAGGCTGGCGCGGCGGGCTACGTCAGCAAGTCCAGCGGGCCGGCCGAGCTCGTCCAGGCGGCCAAAGAGGTGGCGCGCGGGCGCCGCTGGATCGGCGACGACATCGCGCGCGAACTCGCGCTCAGTTCGGTGGCGACGGAGGCGGACGCGCTGGACCGGCTCAGCGTGCGTGAGTTCACGGTGCTGCGGATGCTGCTCGCCGGGTCGGAGGTGGCCGAGGTCGCCGAAAAGCTCTGCATCAGCCCCAAGACGGTGCGGAACTGCCATTATGCGATCAAGGCCAAGCTGGGTGCCCGGACTGACCTGGACCTTGCAAGGACCGCGATACAGGCCGGGCTCGGCTGATCGGGCTGCTTATCCGACCTTGTGGAGGTCGCGGCCGTGCGCCTTCAGCCAGGCCTTGGCGTCGTCCGTGCGCGGGGCGAGGCGGTAGCAGATCGCCCAGAAGCGGTCGGAGTGGTTCATCTCCTTGAGGTGGGCGACCTCGTGGGCGGCCAGGTAGTCGAGCACCACGGGCGGCGCCATGATCAGGCGCCACGAGAAGGACAGGGTTCCGGCCGATGTGGCCGAGCCCCAGCGCGATGTGGTGTCCTTGAGGCGGATCGCGACGGGCTTCACACCGAGTGCGGCGGCGTGCCGGGCGACAGCCTCGGCATAATCGGCGCGGGCCTGCCGTTTCAGGAAATCGGTGATGCGGCGGTTGGCGTGCTCGGCGGCGCCCGGGACCAGGAGAACCGGACCGCTATCGTCGCGTGCCTGCCGGACGAGGCCGCGCCCCACTCCGGTGAGCCGCACTCGGTGGGCTACGCCCCTCAGATGGACGATCTCCAGCGGCTGGCCTGGGACCGTCGGCGCCGGCGCAAGTTTGTCCTCCAGCCAATCCAGGTGACGGCCGACGAAAGCTTTCGCTTCAGCCACCGTGCCGCGCTTGGGCAGCGTGACCACGGCGCTCTCGCCTCTGGGGTGGACGCGGAGGGTGTAACGACGGGCGCGGGCGTTGCGACGGAGCGCGACGTCGACAGGGCGCCCGCCGACCTCGACCGTGAACCCGGCCGGCGCCGACCCTGGCGGAGCGGGTTTCTTGCGGGCCTCCGGCTTCGGCGGAGACGGCTGCGCGAAGGGGAACAGCAGGGGAATCCAGCGATTCGGCATCGAAGAAGTGTAGCCGGACCCGCCGGCATGACGAAGCCCCGGAGAGAGGATGACCTCGCCTCCGGGGCTCGTCTGGTTGGCTGGGGACGGGACCGGGTGAGCCCGCCCCAGCCGGAGGTCAGGAAGAACCGTCGTTGACGTCCAGGCGGGGGATCAGCCGGCGGGGTTTGTCCGGCTCGCCATGAACCGATCGAACTCTTCCTGGTCCTTCGCACGACGAAGGTTGCGAAGGAACTCGTCGAACTCGGTGCGCATCGCCTCGATCTTGGCGCGCTCCTCTTCCAAACGCTTCAGTTCGCGCGTCCGGTACTCGTCGAAGGCCGCATTGCCGGTGCGGCCGAAATCCGCGGCGCCGAAGGGTGTTGAGCGCATCGCGTTCTCCAGGTTGGGCCGCGCTTCCGCCCACGCAGCCTTCATACGATCGCCCCAGAGGATGTAGGCAAGCATGGCCAGGCCGAGTGGCCAGAACATGATGAAGCCCAACACCATGAGACCGGTGGAAAGCGGGTTCCAACCAGGCCGAAGTGTGCAACCACGTGTCATATTTCTAGTCCTCGAAGTGTCGACTTTGACGAATTCGAGGTGGCCCCGACCCGTTCTAGCTTCAAGAGCCTCCCAAGTCTTTTTCGGACATGAGCCGGAATTATGGCATGTGAATCAACAACGTTGGCGGTCCAAAAAAGATCCTGGCGGGGAGATCTTGAAAACAGGCTCCGGTATCACGTGGGCGTGAGGGACGGACGGTCCGTCGGCCGCAAAAGAAAAGGCGCGGCTCGTTTGCAAGCCGCGCCGGTCCCAATCGGTTCACCGCCGGATCTCGTCCGGCAGCGACTGACGGCCTCAGGCCATCATCAACTTGCGGGCCTGACCGACCCAGTCCTCGCGGCGGATGCGACCCCGCAGGGAAAGCCGGTTGTCCAGGTCGTCGACCTGGGCGTCGGTCAGTTCGGCCACCTGATCGATCAGGAAGATGCCCTCGCGATAGAGCATCTCCTCCAGCTTGGGCCCGATGCCGGCAATCCGCTTGAGGTCGTGGATCTCCGCCTTGGGAACGGCCGCAGCCGCGCGGCGGATCCTGTCCGCCCGGGCGGTGTCGGAGCGCTGGTTGTGGGTGAGGATGAAATCCGCCACGCGGGGGCAGATCTCGCCGCGCCAGCGCGAGCCGTTGAAGACGCCGTAGTGGCCGACGCCCGGCTGCATGTAGTGGACCTTCTTGTCCTCCGGCAGGTTCACGCAGAGGTCCTGGGCGGCGGAGGTCTGGCCGATGCCGGTGATGTCGTCCTTCTCGCCCTCGATGGTGAGAAGCGCGCAGTTGCGGATGGCCGAGCAGTTCACCAGCCGTCCGCGATGGAGCATCTCACCGTTCGGCAGCGCGTGGGTCATGAAGACGGTCTCGACGGTCTGGAGGTAGAACTCCGCCGTGAGATCCATCACCGCCAGGTATTCGTCGTAGAACTCGCGGTGCTTCTCCGCGCTGTCGCCGTCGCCCTTCACGAGGTGATTGTAGAAGTCCTTGTGAGCGCCGACGTGGCGGTCGAGGTTCATGCTCATGAAGCCGGTCAGCTGCAGGAAGCCGGGGTAGACGTCGCGATAGACGCCCGGGTGCGGGAAGGGCACCTTCATGACGACGTTGCGGCGGAACCATTCGATGTCGCGCTGCTCAGCCAGCTTGTTGACGGCGGTCGGATTGCGGCGGGTGTCGATCGGACCGCCCATCAGGGTCATGGTGAGGGGCGCGAGAGGATCCTCGTTCTCCTCCATCACCGCGACGGCGGCTAGCACCGGGACCGAGGGCTGACAGACCGCGAGGACGTGGGCGTCGCCGCCGAGGGCGTGGAGCATCTCGATGACGTAGTCGATGTAGTCGTCGAGGTCGAAGCGGCCGTCGGTCAGCGGGACCATCCGAGCGTCGATCCAGTCGGTGATGTAGACGTCGTGCTTGGGCAGCAGCGCTTCCACCGTGCCGCGAAGCAGGGTGGCGTAGTGGCCCGACATGGGGGCGACGACCAGCACCTTGGGGTCGCGGCGGCGGGATCCAGGCACCGCGCGCTCGAAATGGACCATGCGGGCGAAGGGCTTCTCCCACACCACCTTCTCGGTGACAGGAACGCGGACGCCGCCGACGACCGTGGCGTCGAGGCCGAACTCGGGCTTGCCGTAGCGGCGCGTGGTGCGCTCGAAAAGTTCGCAGGCGGCGGCGATCGAGCGACCCATCTGGGTCTGCGACAGCGGGTTGAACGGATTCTGGAAGTAGAGGCGGGTCATGTCCGCCGCTGCTCTCGCCGGACCCATCGCCGCGTGGTTGAACTCGTACAGATGATAGTACGGCACGTTCATCCTCTCTGGTCCCTGCACTCACGAGTACGCTACAGACGGAAGCGGCTTCTATGACCGAGGGTTCCACCGCAATGGGATTCCGAGAATAGGCAGCGGATTGATTTTTACGCAAGGGACGGCCCTATCCGCCAAAAGTCTCGCAGGAACCGTGAATACCTGAGGGGATCGCCTCAGCGTGCTTGCAAGACCTGCCCTGCGACCACACGAAGCGGTTTGCGCGCGGTTGGCGGGCGGCTAGAACAGCGACATGGCCCATTCCATCGTCCTGGCGCCCAGCCCGGCGCCCCGCCTGAAACTCGACACGCTGGTTCGGCTCCGCTGGCTGGCGGTGATCGGCCAGACCGCCGCCGTGGTCGGGGTGGCCCTCGGGATGGAGTACCCGCTGCCGCTCGGGTTCTGCCTCGGGCTGATCGCGCTGTCGGCTTGGCTGAACCTGTTCCTCAAGGTTCGATACCCGGCCACCCAGCGGCTGGCCGACTGGGCGGCGGCGGCGCTCCTGGCCTACGACATCCTGCAGCTCGCCGCCCTGCTCTACCTGACCGGCGGGCTCACCAACCCGTTCGCGATCCTGCTGATCGCGCCGGTGATGGTGTCGGCGACAGCGCTGAAGGTGCGCTGGACCGTTGCGCTCGGGGTGCTGGTGGTTGCGATCGCCTCCGCGCTCGCCTTCTGGTTCGAGCCGCTGCCCTGGAGCCCGGAGGAGGGCGACTTCCGGCTGCCGAGCCCCTATCTCGCGGGGATCTGGACCGCGCTCGTCTGCGCGCTCGGATTCATGGCGGCCTATTCGTTCCGGGTGGCCGAGGAGGCGCGCCAGCTGCACGCGGCGCTGACGGCGACCGAACTGGTGCTGTCGCGCGAGCAGCATCTGCACCAGCTCGACGGCCTTGCCGCGGCGGCGGCGCACGAACTGGGGACGCCGCTCGCCACAATCGCTCTCGTCGCCAAGGAACTGGAGCGGGAGATCCCGCCCGACGCTGCCTGGCGGGATGACATCTCGCTGCTCCGGTCGCAATCGGAGCGCTGCCGGGAGATCCTGAAGAAGCTGACGTCGCTCTCCACCGAGTTCGGCGACCATCTCGCGCGGCAGCCGATCACCCACCTCCTGGAGGACGTGATCGCGCCGCACCGCGAGTTCGGCATCGCGCTGATCGTGCACCTGGACGGGGCGCTAGACCGGGAGCCGGTTGGGACCCGAAACCCCGCTATCCTCTATGGCCTCGGCAACATCGTGGAGAACGCGGTCGACTTCGCCCGCAGCCGCGTCGACATCGGCGCGGCCTGGACGGACGACGAGGTGGTGGTGACGATCCGCGACGACGGGCCGGGCTTCGCGCCCGACGTGATCGACAAGCTGGGCGAGCCCTACGTGACGACGCGGGGCAAGCTGCCGGCGGACGCGCGGGAGGGGGGCGGGCTCGGCCTCGGCTTCTTCATCGCCAAGACTTTGCTGGAGCGGACCGGGGCGCGGGTCGAGATCACCAACCGGGCGGTGCCGGAGACCGGCGCAGTGATCACGGTGCGGTGGCCGCGGGAGGTGATGGACGAAGTCCACCATGAGTCAGGCTGAAAGCCGTCTTCAGAAGTTCCGAACCAAAAGCCGCGAATCAAGCCCAACGGACGATTGCCCTCAGGGGTTTTCGCCATATAAAGTCCGTTGCGAGAAGAAGACTAAACGTCGCAACGACGCGGTCCAGAGACTTCGTCTGACGGTGACGTGGGAGAGCTGGGTTCGGAAGGGCCGGAACAAATGGATCAGCAGATCACAACTGCCGATATCGACAAGACGCTCCTGATCGTCGACGACGACAAGCCGTTTCTTCAAAGGCTGGCGCGCGCGATGGAAGCGCGCGGGTTCACCGTGGAAACGGCGGATTCGGTTGCCGAAGGCCTGCTCAAGGTGCAGGACACGGCTCCCTCCTACGCGGTGGTCGACATGCGCCTCGGGGATGGAAACGGCCTCGACGTGATCGAAAGCCTGCGCCGCGAGCGGCCTGATTCCCGGGCGATCATCCTGACCGGCTACGGCAACATCGCAACCGCCGTGACAGCGGTGAAGATGGGGGCGGTGGACTATCTCGCCAAGCCGGCCGACGCCGACGAGGTCTACGCGGCGCTGACGCGGGACCCCGAGACGCGGGCCGTGCCGCCGGAGAACCCGATGTCGGCGGACCGGGTGCGCTGGGAGCATATCCAGCGGGTCTACGAACTCTGCGAGCGGAACGTGTCGGAGACCGCGCGGCGGCTCAACATGCACCGGCGCACGCTGCAGCGGATCCTGGCCAAGCGCGCGCCGCGGTGAGGCAAAGTAGGTAGCAGGCAGTAGGGAACCGTTTGGCGGACCGGGGCTGCCGAACAAGCCGAACGATCATACGAAAACGCCCGCCGGGGACGGCGGGCGTTGTGCGTTTCGGGACAGGCGTCTGGCGATCACTCGGCGGCGGAGCGCAGGTCCGGGGCGGCGGAGCGGACATCGCCGTCGACGTAGGCTTCATACTGCTCGAAGTTCTTGACGAACATGCCGACCAGCTTGGAGGCCTGGGCGTCGTAGGCGAGCTTGTCGCGCCAGGTTTTGCGGGGATGCAGAATGTGCGGCTCCACACCCGGGACATCGGTCGGAACGGCGAAGCCGAAAGACCGGTCGGTGTAGAACTTGCCCTTCTTCAAGGAGCCGTCCAGCGCCGCGGTGAGCAGGGCGCGGGTGACCTTGATCGGCATGCGGCGGCCCTCGCCGTAGGCGCCGCCGGTCCAGCCGGTGTTGACCAGCCAGCAGTCGACGTCGTGCTCGTGGATCAGTTGCTTCAGGAGCTCGCCGTATTCGGAGGGATGGCGCGGCATGAAGGGTGCGCCGAAGCAGGTCGAGAAGGTCGCCTGCGGCTCGGTGACGCCACGTTCGGTGCCGGCGACCTTGGCGGTGTAGCCGGAGAGGAAGTGGTACATCGCCTGGGCCGGCGTCAGCTTGGCGATCGGCGGCATCACGCCGAAGGCGTCGGCAGTCAGCATGACGATGTTCTTGGGGTGGCCGGCGCGGCCCGTCGGGCTGGCGTTCGGGATGTAGTGCAGCGGATAGGCGCAGCGGGTGTTCTCGGTCTTCGACCCGTCGTTGAAGTCGGGCACGCGGGTCTGCGGATCGAGCACCACGTTCTCCAGCACCGTGCCGAAGCGCTCGGTGGTGGCGAAGATCTCGGGCTCGGCCTCGCGCGAGAGACGGATGGTCTTGGCGTAGCAGCCGCCCTCGAAGTTGAAGATGCCGGCCGGGCCCCAGCCGTGCTCGTCGTCACCGATCAGGATGCGGTTCGGGTCGGCGGAGAGCGTGGTCTTGCCGGTGCCGGAAAGGCCGAAGAACAGAGCGCTTTCGCCTGCGGCGCTGACGTTGGCCGAGCAGTGCATCGGCATGACGCCGTCGGCGGGAAGCAGGAAGTTGAGGAGCGTGAAGACGGACTTCTTCATCTCGCCGGCGTACTCGGTGCCGCCGATCAGCACGATGCGGCGGGTGAAGTCGCAGGCGACGACGGTGGAGGTGCGGCAGCCGTGGCGTTCCGGATCGGCCTTGAAGCTCGGCAGGTCGATGATGGTCATCGAGGGCTCGAAGTCGGGAAGGTCTTCCCGCAGGGGGCGGATCAGCAGGTTACGGATGAAGAGGGAGTGCCAGGCGTATTCGGTGACGACGCGGGTCGGCAGCGAATGCGCGGCATCGGCGCCTCCGACGAGATCCTGGATGAAGAGTTCGCGGCCCTTGGCATGCTCGATGAAGTCGGCGTAGAGGGTCTCGAAATGGGCGGGCGACATCGACTTGTTGTTGCCCCACCAGACGCTGCGGTCGGTGGTTGCGTCGCGCACGACGAACTTGTCCTGGGGCGAACGGCCGGTGAAAGCGCCGGTTTCGACGCTGAGGGCGCCGCCCGAGGCGATCTGGCCTTCGCCGCGCAGAACGGCGAGCTCGACCAGTTCGGCCTCGCTCAGGTTCCAGTGCGCCGCGGCGAGTCCGGAGAGACCCGTCGTCTCGATTCCCTTGGCGGAATTCCAGATGCCTGTCTGTTTCACGTCGGACAATCCCATCAGGGCGCCGGACTGACGTTCACGTCAGCCATTTCAAACGCCACGCCTCGCCGGCCGGAGCTTCGAACCGCAGTATGGGCGGTCCGGCCCGGCATCTCGTCCGCGCGATCGGATTGACGTTAGCGGAAGACGGGATTGGTGGGGATCGCCGTCCGCTTGTCGCGCTGAGATCGTTCAGACGGTACGGAATGCAGGCGCAACCGGCAAGACGAGCAAAAGGACTGAAAGCGCTTAGAACCAGCTTCAATCGTTTGAAACCGATTAGCATTTGGTCGTATCGAGGCGAAAACTGCGTTAACAGCTTCGAAAACCAGTTACTTCGGCTTTCGAATTTTTAAAGTCGCTGGAATAGACCAAAGTCCTATTGGCGGCTTAAACGTTTTACTTTGAAGCCGCCAAGGGGGATGGCCCGGTCACCGGAACAGTCGCCGCCAGACAGGCGCCGTGCTCAGGTCCGTGCGCGTTCCGAGAGGGCCTTCAGTTCGAAACGTACTGCCTGCACGCTGGCCTGCCGTGAACGGAAGGGCAGGCGTGCGACGGTTTGACCGTCGAACAGATCGAGCCCGTCCGCGTCGGCGGCGACGACATGCCAATCGCCATCGGGCTGGCCGAGAAGGCGCGTGGCGTAGAGGCGGACGGCGTCCGCGTGATCCTGGTTCATGTGCGCGAGGATGCCATGTTCGGCATCGGAAAAGGCGCCCGCGAGCGTTGCCTCGACCAGGATATCGGCCGCCGGAACGGTGTGGATGCGGCCGAATCCGGCGACCAGGTGTGCGGTGTCGATCTGAAACCGGAAGAAGCCGAAGTCGGTGAAGCCGGCGTAGCCTTCCGCTTCCGGGTGGCGGGCGAGGAAGCGGGCGCGGGCGCGGTCCAGGTCCTCGCCGGGAGCGATCCGCCTGGCGGCGCCTTCCAGCGTGATGCGACTGCCGGCGAGCGGATCGCCGCCCTCGCCGCCCGGCGCGACGAGAAGGAGCGAGGCGCGGCCGTCGCGGTCGAGATTGCGGGTGTGCACCGCCAGCCTGGACAGCAGGAGAAGCGGAGCGCCGGCGTGGTCGGTCGCCACCGTCACGAAGCTGGCGAAGGGCGTGCCGGCGGAGCCCAAGGTCGCCAGAGCGCCCGTCGCGGACGCACGCAAGGTGACGGCGGCGGCGCGGATCGGGTCGAAGTCGCCATCGGCGGGCATGTCGGCTTTCCTTCTCTGGAGCGCGGTGCATTGGCGGGCACCGCCGTGTGACATATAAGGCGGCGATCTTGAGCGGTCACGGTGGCCGCTGACAACCGATCCGGCCGAAGGGAGCCCCAGACTTGCCCGCCTCCGAGGCAGCCAGACCCGGCGAAGAGCCGACCGGAACCCTCGGATGGCATCTGCGCCGGACCATCGAACTCGCCGCGCCGATCATCCTGTCGCGGACCGGGCTGGTGATCATGTTCACGGTGGACACGATCATGGCGGGGCGGGCCGGCGAACTCAGCCTGGGCGCCTTCGGCCTCGGCGTCGCGCCCCTGCTGACCGCCATGATGATCAGCCTCGGCGCCCTGCAGGCGACGGTGGTGCTCGCCGCGCATGCGATGGGGCGTGGCGAGCCGCGAGCGATCGGCGCGATCCTCCGAGCGAGCTTTGCGAATGCGCTGCTGCTCGGACTGCTGGCCATTCCGCTGTCCTGGGGCGCCGGACCGTTCTTCCTTGCGACGGGACAATCGCCGGAAGTGGCTGCCGTGGCGGCGCGGGTCGCGCAGGTCTTCGCACTCGGGCTGCCGGGCCTGCTGCTCTTCATCGCCGCCAACCTGATCCTGGAGGCGACCGACCGGGCCCGTGTCGGGACCCTGGTGATGCTCGGCGCCAATCTCGCCAACCTGGCACTCGACGGCATCCTGGTGCTCGGCTGGGGCGGCTTCAACGCCCATGGAGACGCGGTGACGGTGATGGCGACCTCGACGGTCGTCCGGTGGTGCACGTTCGCGGCCGCATTCGGGGTGATCGTCCACACTGCGGCGCGGGACGGCGACAAGCACGGGATCCTCGCGACACCAAGCACCTGGATCCGCTCGGTGCTGACGCTCGGCGGCGCGGAAGGGCGGGAGATCCGCCGCATGGGGCTGCCGATGGGGCTGGCGCAGGGCGTGGAGGCGGCAGCCTTCTCGTCGCTGATCTTCATCGCCGGGCTGATCGGCACCTCGGCGCTCGCCGCGCACCAGACGACGATGACCGCAATGTCGATGGTCTACATGAACGCCGTGGGACTTGCCGGCGCGGCATCGATCCGGGTCGGGAACGCGCTCGGCCGCGGCTCGCCGCGCGACGCGACACGGGCCGGCTGGACCGCCTTCGGCCTGGGGGGCCTGCTTTCGGGCAGCTGCGGCGTGTTCCTGGTGCTGTTTCCGGAGGTGATCGCGCGGTGGGTGGTGGACGAACCGGCGGCGGTGGCCGTCGCCACCCAGACGCTGCGGATCGGCGGTTTCCTGACCGCCTTCGATTCCATGATGGGCGTGACGCTCGGCTCGCTGCGCGGGATGGGCGACGTGTGGATGTCGCTGTGGCTCCAGTGCGGGGCGTTCTGGTTCGTCGCAATACCCCTCGCCTACGTGCTGGCGATCGAGGTGGGGTTCGGCGCTCCCGGGCTGTTCTACGGGATCGGGGCGGGCATCTTCACCTCGCTGGCGCTGCTGTCGCTGCGTTTCCGCGTTGTTTCCCAACGGATGGAGGCGAGAATGACGCGTCACGCCGCTTCGCCATAATTTCCGCCGCATTGTCGGCAGAAAGCTCGCACGCGGTGTATGATCGTTCAAAGTTCGGATGCGTCGCTCGCCAGTCGAGGCCGCAGCCGGGGCAAGAAGAGGAGACGGCATGCCGACTATCGCGCTCGTCGACGACGACCGGAACATCCTGACGTCCGTATCGATCGCTCTGGAGGCGGAAGGCTATCGCGTCGAAACCTATACGGACGGCGCTTCCGCGCTGGACGGACTGGCCCAATCGACGCCCGACCTTGCGATCCTGGACATCAAGATGCCCCGGATGGACGGAATGGAGCTGCTGCGCCGCCTGCGCCAGCGCAGCGACATGCCGGTGATCTTCCTGACGTCGAAGGACGACGAGATCGACGAGCTGTTCGGGCTGAAGATGGGCGCCGACGACTTCATCCGGAAGCCGTTCTCGCAGCGTCTGCTGGTGGAGCGCGTGAAGGCCGTGCTGCGACGCGCCGCGCCACGCGATGCCTCGGCGCCGAAGGTGGTGGACGCGGCCAAGACGATCGAACGCGGCCCGCTGATGATGGACCAGGAGCGGCACACCTGCACCTGGAACGGCCAGAACGTGACGCTGACCGTGACCGAGTTCCTGATCCTGTTCGCGCTCGCGCAGCGGCCTGGCGTGGTGAAGAGCCGAAACGCCCTCATGGACGCTGCCTACGACGACCAGGTCTATGTGGACGACCGGACAATCGACAGCCATATCAAGCGGCTGCGCAAGAAGTTCAAGGCGATCGACGACGACTTCGACATGATCGAGACCCTTTACGGCGTCGGCTACCGCTTCAAGGAGATGTGAGCCCGCGGGCTTGCCGCAGGCTCGGACACTGATCGATGGCAACGGAAACGGACGTCCGGCGGGTGAGCGAACGGAAGCGGCCGATCGTGCGAGCGCGGACCCGTCGGGTGGTGTTCGGGCGCATCGGGCGCTTCTTCGGCTCGTTCATCTTCACGTCGCTGACGCGCCGCATCCTGATCCTCAACCTGGCGGCGCTGATCGCGATGGTCAGCGGCATCCTCTACCTGAACCAGTTCCGCGCCGGGCTGATCGATGCCCGTGTTGAGAGCCTGCTGACCCAGGGCGAGATCATCGCCGGGGCGATCGCGGCGTCGGCCACCGTTGAGACCAACGCGATTTCCATCGACCCGGAGAAGCTGCTCCAGCTGCAGGCCGGACAGAGCGTCTCGCCGATGGACGAGGCGCAAGGGCTGGACTTTCCGATCAATCCCGAGCGGGTGGCGCCGATCCTCCGACGCCTGATCTCGCCGACGCGGACGCGGGCGCGGATCTACGACCGCGACGGCGGGCTGATCCTGGACAGCCGGTTCCTCTATTCGCGCGGGCAGGTGCTGCGCTTCGACCTGCCGCCGCCGCAGCCGGAGCAGCCGTCGTGGATCGAGAGCGCCTGGAGCGAGGTAAAGTTCCTGATCCGGCGGGCGGACCTGCCGGTCTACGAGGAGCTCGCCGGCTCGAACGGCAAGGGCTATCCGGAGGTCGCCACTTCGCTCGACGGATCACCCGGGACGGTGGTTCGCGTCAACGAGCGCGGCGAGATGATCGTCTCGGTGGCCGTGCCGATCCAACGGTTCCGCGCGGTGGTGGGGAGCCTGCTGCTCTCCACGCAAGGCGGCGACATCGACGCGATCGTGGAAGCCGAGCGGCTGGCGATCATGCGCGTGTTCCTGGTGGCGGCGGTGACGACGGCGCTGCTGTCCATCCTGCTCGCAGGGACGATCGCGGCACCGCTGCGCCGGCTCTCGGCGGCGGCGGACCGGGTCCGGCGCGGCGTGAAGAACCGGGAGGCCATTCCGGATTTCCCGGGCCGCGAGGATGAGATCGGGCACCTCGCCCGTTCCTTCCGAGACATGACCAACGCTTTGTTCAACCGCATGGACGCGATCGAGAGCTTCGCTGCGGACGTGAGCCACGAACTCAAGAACCCGCTCACGTCGCTGCGCAGCGCCGTGGAGACGCTGCCGCTGGCCAAGACCGACGAGAGCCGGGCGCGGCTGATGGCGGTGATCCAGCACGACGTGAAGCGGCTCGACCGGCTGATCACCGACATCTCGGACGCCTCCCGGCTGGACGCGGAACTGGCGCGCGAGGACGCGACGCCGGTGGACGTCGGCAAGCTGCTGGCCAGCGTGGTGTCGATCGCCCGGGAGGTGGGCAAGCGAACGCAGGTGAAGGTGGAGTTCACCTTGATCCCCGATCCGGAGCGTCCGCATCTGATCGCCCTCGGCCACGAGAGTCGGATCGGACAGGTGGTCAACAACCTGATCGACAACGCGCGCTCCTTCTCGCCGGTGGACGGCACGGTCAGGGTCACCGCGGAACGGGACGAGGACACCATCGTCATCACGGTGGACGACGACGGACCGGGCATCCGGCCGGACGCGCTGGAGCGGATCTTCGAGCGGTTCTACACGGACCGGCCGGAGGGAGAAGGGTTCGGCAACAATTCCGGGCTCGGGCTTTCCATCTCCAAGCAGATCGTGGAAGCCCACCGGGGCACGATCACCGCGGAGAACCGGATGGACGATCCGGACGACGCCGAGCGCATCACCGGCGCGCGCTTCACGGTCCGCCTGCCCGCGGAGGGCTGATGAGCGCGACCAACCATCACGCATCGTGCCTTTTGATCGGCGAGGCCGGCGTGCTGATCACCGGGCCCTCCGGGTCTGGAAAGTCGCTGCTCACCCTGGCGCTGGTGGACCGGGCAGCGAAGGACGGCCGCTTTGCGGCGCTGGTGGCGGACGACCAGGTGTTTCTCGGCGCGGAAGGTGGGCGGCTGCTGGCGCGCGCGCCGGCTTCGATCGCCGGACTGGCGGAGCGGTGGGGACTGGGTGTGATCAAGCTGCCGCACGAAGCGGCCGCCGTGATCCGGCTGGTGGTGAGCCTTTCCACCGAAGCGTCCCTCACCCGCATGCCGGCGGCGGGCGAGAGCGTCGTTCTGGACGGCATCGACGTGCCGCTGCTCAGGGTTCCACGGCAGAAACTGGAGCTTTCCGTGCCGTTGGTGCTGGGCGCTCTGGCGGGCTTGAGCGGCAACTGAGGGGCGACTCGGCTGCGCCTTTCGGTATCAATGGCGATAGTGCGGTGCACATTTGCCTCTTGAACTCCGAACGCGTCTGGTGAAGATGGTGCTCCCGTTCCGGCCCCCTGGCCGGGGCGACCTCGACGGGCCCGGATTCGTTCACATCCGCCCGACGGCTTGGGGGACGGCAGCGCGTATGATCGGCTTGGTTCTCGTGACCCACGGGCGTCTCGCGGACGAGTTCCGATCCGCGCTCGAGCATGTCGTCGGCCCCCAGACGCGGCTCGAGACCATCTGCATCGGCCCGGACGACGACATGGAGCAGCGCCGCCGCGACATTCTGGAAGCGGTCGACCGCGTCCAGGACGGCGAAGGCGTGGTGCTGCTGACCGACATGTTCGGCGGCACGCCGTCCAACCTGGCGATCTCGGTGATGGACCACGGCAACGTGGAGGTCATCGCGGGCGTGAACCTTCCCATGCTGATCAAGCTTGCCAGCGTGCGTGGCGACAAACCTCTCACCGACGCCGTGACGGACGCGCGCGACGCCGGGCGCAAGTACATCAGCGTCGCGAGCCAAGTGCTGTCCGGACAATGAGCGACACCGACGAAGCGCCCGCCGCCCTCCTGGCCCGGGACATCAGCATCATCAACCGGAAGGGGCTCCACGCGCGGGCCTCCGCGAAGTTCGTCCAGTGCGTCGAGGGTTTCGACGCCGACGTGACGGTGACAAAGGACGGGCACACCGTGTCCGGCACGTCGATCATGGGCCTCATGATGCTGGCGGCGGGGATCGGGTCGTCGATCCACGTGACGGCAGACGGACCGCAGGCGAGCGAGGCGATGGACGCGATCACGGCGCTGGTGGGGAACCGGTTCGGCGAGGAAGAATAGTAGGCAGTAGCAGAGAGACGCCTGCGTCCTGCACAGCTGCCTAGAAGCCACCGACCTCCTGGACGCCGGGGTCGAGGAGCTGGTGGAAGCGCCGAGCGGCGACGTGGGCGAAGCGCAGCGTCATCGCCTTGCGGGTCGCGGGGGCGAGGCGGTGCTCAGTGGCGTCGCGCAGGATGGCGGCCCCAAAGCCGTCGGCGAGGATGAGTCCTGCCTCCTCCGGGAAGATCTCCAGCGGCACGTCCGCATGGGTGGCGAAGAAAAGCCGGTCGCAGTGAAGGCGGTAGTCCGGCCACTTGCGGTCCGCCCGGAAATCCTCGATCGACGACTTGATCTCGACGATCCACACCTCGCCGGCTGGTGAGAGTGCCGTCACATCCGCCCGCCGGCCGGAGGCGAGCGGCAGTTCGGTGAGAACGGAGAAACCGAGGCCGACGAGCATGCGGCCGACGCCGCGCTGGACCATCCGGGCATTCTCCGACTGCCGTCCGTCGACGATGACGGCCTCGATGGTGCGGACGGCGATGGCGATGGCGTCGGTCATGATGCGGCTCCTCGGGGCGAGGATTGTTCCGCATTCGTTCCATCGATGCAAGTCAGTTCCGTGCGCGGGCGGCAAAGTCCTGATCGTTCGGAAAGACGGCACCGGCGGTGGTGGCCACCTTCTGCGCCTCGGCATGCCGGCCGAGGCCGTCGAGCCATTCGATCCGGCGCCGGGGCACCTGCTTGCGATAGCGTTTCGGGAGGGTCGAAAGAACCGTGCTTGCCTCGATGCCGACATCCAGGGCCGCCAACAGATCCAGTGCTTCCCGAACATGGCCTCCGGCGGCGAGCGCTTCGGCCTTGAGGAGGGCGACGCCGGGGTTGCCGGACAGGCCGAGCGCGTCGATGGCATCTGGGTCGGGCGGTCGGCCGGCGGCGAGTTCGCCCGCCAGGCGGGCGAAGGCGGCGTAGGCGGGCGAGTTGTCCAGCGGCAGCGCAAGGCCGCGCGCGGCGACCTCGACCGCCGGGTCGCGTGTGAAGGTGGAGATGATCCGGCGGACGACGTTCACGGAATAGAGGTGGTCGTGGATTTCGTGGGCGCTGGCAGCGGTGACGAGACGGACAGATCGGGGGAGCGGCAGGGCGGCGACCCGCACCGCAACACCGGCGTCGTAGGGATCGAACAGGCCGATTAGTATGTCCACCGTCCCGGTGCGCGGGACGGCGAGAAGGGCGGCAAGATCCGGGTCGGCTGCTTCGGGGCGCAGACCGGCTTCGGCGGAACGGCTGCCCGGCTCGCCGATCCGGAAGTCCGGGGCGAAGACGACGGCGTCGGCGCCGGGGTGGCGGGCGGCGGCGGACAGCGCGCCCCAACCGCCCATCGAACTGCCGTAGAGAACGATCCGATCCGGCCGGCACAAGTCGGCGGCGCGGGCGATCGCGTCGTCGACCGCCTTTTCCGCGCCGCGATACCAGGCGTTGTCCGGCTGGTTCAGGAAGAGGCAGGCGTGGGCCGTGCGCGCGAACAGGCGGGAGAGACCGAACGAGCCGCGAGGTACGCGAACCTGGGAGAAGACGACGGCCAGCACGCTAGACCCGCGGGCCGGTATGGCCCGGGCTGAGAGCCCGCCGGTTTCGAACTCGAACAACGGTTCGGCAGTCTTCATGGTCCCCTCTTGCTGCCGGCCGGGGCGCGAGCGGTTGCCTCGCCGCCCGAAGTCCCGCACACCGTCTCGGTTCAGGAGGAACGACCTTGTCCGATTCGCGCCCTCTTCCGCGACGCGTGCCGCGGATCCCGCTGATCGACGCGCTGCGCGGCATCGCCGTGGTGGCGATGGTCGTCTATCATTTCTCCTGGGACCTCTCCTACCATCATTTCGTGACCTGGGACGTCGTCGGTGACCCGGTCTGGCGCGGCTTTGCGATGAGCATCGCGGCGTCGTTCCTGGTGCTGGTCGGCGTGAGCCTGTCGCTGGCGGCGGCGGAAGGGCTGTCGTGGCGGCGCATTCTGGCGCGTCTGGCGAGGATCGCCGCCGGTGCGGTCCTGGTGAGCCTTGCCACCTACGCCCTTTTCCCGGACGCCTGGGTGCGCTTCGGGATCCTCCACATGATCGCCGCCGGCAGCGTGCTGGCGCTCCCCTTTCCGCGGCTGCCGACCGCGGCGACCCTGGCTGTCGCGGTTCTGGTTCTCCTCGCGCCGCGGTATCTGACGTCGGAGGCGTTCGACCATCCTCTGCTGGTCTGGACCGGCCTGCAGGCGACGGTTCCGCCGGCCAACGACTTCGTGCCGGTGTTTCCATGGCTGGCTGCCGTGCTGGCGGGCGTCGCTGCCGGTCGGCTGATCGCCAGGGGAAGCCTGCCGCTCCCGTTCTGGAGCGGGGAGACGGCGGCGGGGCGGGTCCTGCGTTGGCTCGGGCGGTGGAGCCTGCTGATCTATCTCGTCCACCAGCCTCTGCTGTTCGGGATCACCGCCGGCTTCGCCATGCTGATGCCCGCCGATCCGGAGGTGGAGCGCGCAAAGTTCGTTGGGGCATGCCGTCTGGAGTGTACCCGCGAATCCGGCAATCCGGAGGCCTGCCAAGGCTTCTGCAGCTGCGTTGCGGCGTCACTCGACGGCACATCGTTCTGGACGGTGCGGGGCGGCGACCCGGACCTGGCAAGCCTGGTCTCGACCGCGGCAAGCGGCTGCCGGGTGCCGCCGGATGGAACGCCGCTGCCCCCGTGAGGCGTTCAGTCTTCGCCCGAACCGGATTCGGCGACCTCGCGCCGCTCCTGCGTCTTCAGTTCCTCGATCCGCGGCATCGACATGATGTTGTAGCCGCTGTCGACGAAATGGATCTCGCCGGTGACCGCGTTGGAGAGGTCCGACAGAAGGTAGAGCGCCGCGCCGCCAACATCCTCGATGGTGACGGACCGCTTCAGCGGGGCGTTCTTGAGCTGGAAGTTGTACATCAGGCGGGCATCGGAAACGCCGGATCCGGCGAGCGTGCGGACCGGTCCGGCGGAGATCGCGTTGACCCGAATGCCACTCTCGCCGTAGTCGGCGGCGAGATAGCGCACCGAGCTTTCAAGAGCTGCCTTGGCGACGCCCATGACGTTGTAGTTGGGCATGACGCGGGTGGAGCCGCCGTAGGTGAGCGTCAGGATGGACCCGCCGCGCGGCATCAGGGCTGCCGCACGCTTGGCGATCTCGGTGAAGGAGAAGCAGGAGATCACCATGGTGCGGGTGAAGTTCTCCCGCGTGGTGTCGGCGTAGCGCCCCTTCAGCTCGGCCTTGTTGGAAAAGCCGATCGAGTGGACGAGGAAGTCGATCGAACCCCAGTCGGCCTTCAGCGTGTCGAAGACCTGGTCGACCGTCGCGATATCCTCGACGTCGCAGGGATAGAGCTTTGTCGCGCCGATCTCGGCGGCGAGCGGCTTCAAGCGCCGGCCGAAAGCCTCTCCCTGGTAGGTGAAGGCGAGTTCGGCACCATGGGAGGCCGCCGCCTTGGCGATGCCCCAGGCGATGGAGTGATCGTTGGCGACGCCCATGATGAGGCCGCGCTTTCCGGCCAGGAGCCCGGTCATCAATGTTTATCCCTAGACAGGAGTGGCGTGCGTCAGGCGGCGTAGCGCTGGAAGACCAGCGTCGCGTTGGTTCCGCCGAAGCCGAAGGAGTTGGAGAGGACGGTGTTCAGCCTGGCGTTGTCGATCCGCTCGCGCACGATGGGAATGTCGGCGAAGGCCGGGTCGATCTCCTCGATGTTGGCGCTCTCGCAGATGAAGCCGTTCTGCATCATGAGGAGCGAGTAGATCGCCTCCTGCACGCCGGTGGCGCCCAGCGAATGGCCGGTCAGCGACTTGGTGGCGGAGATCGGCGGGATGTCATTGCCGAACACCGCGCGGATGGCCTCGATCTCCTTCTCGTCGCCGACGGGCGTCGAGGTGGCGTGCGGGTTGATGTAGTCGATCTTGCCGTCAACGGTCGCGAGCGCTTGACGCATGCAGCGGATCGCGCCTTCGCCGGAGGGGGCGACCATGTCGTAGCCGTCCGAGGTGGCGCCGTAGCCGACGATCTCGCCATAGATGCGGGCGCCGCGCGCCTTGGCGTGCTCCAACTCTTCCAGAACCAGCACGCCCGCGCCGCCGGCGATGACGAAGCCGTCGCGGTTCTTGTCATAGGCGCGCGATGCGGTGGCGGGGCGGTCGTTGTACTTGGAGGACATGGCGCCCATGGCGTCGAACAGGACGGACAGCGTCCAGTCCAGGTCCTCGCAGCCGCCGGCGAACATGACATCCTGCTTGCCCCACTGGATCGTCTCGTAGGCATTGCCGATGCAATGGTTGGACGTCGCGCAGGCGGACGAGATGGAGTAGTTGACGCCCTTGATCTTGAACCAGGTGGCGAGGGTGGCGGACGCGGTCGAGGACATCGCCTTGGGCACGGCGAAGGGGCCGACGCGCTTGGGGCCCTTCTCGCGGGTGATGTCGGCGGATTCCACGATCACGCGCGTGGAGGGGCCGCCGGAGCCCATGATGATGCCGGTGCGCTCGTTGGAGATGTCGGTCTCCTCCAGCCCGGCATCGCGGATCGCCTGATCCATCGCCACGTGGTTCCAGGCGGTGCCGCCACCGTGGAAGCGCATGGCGCGGCGATCGACGATCTCCTCGGGGTTGAGCGAGGGACGACCCTCCACCTGACAGCGGAAACCCTTCTCGGCGTAGGGTTCGGCGCGGGAGATGCCCGACCGCGCTTCACGCAGGGAGGCCAGAACTTCCTGGGTGTTGTTCCCGATGGACGAGACGATGCCCATGCCCGTCACGACGACGCGTCTCATGACAACCCTCTTTCCTCGATGGTGAGCCTCAGGCGGCGGTCCGGCGAAGGCGCCGCGCCGGGCTTCTTTTTCGACGTTACCGCGGAAGCGGTGCGGATGCCCAAGCGCCGAGGCGGTCAGCCGCCGGCCGACGGCTCGGTCTTGAACAGGCCGACGCGCAGGTCGGTTGCCTTGTAGATGGTCTCTCCATCCGCCTTCAGCCAGCCGTCAGCAATGCCGAGGACGAGCTTGGTGCGGAGCACGCGCTTGAGGTCGACACCGTACTCGACCGTGCGGACGGACGGCGTGACCATGCCGGAGAACTTCACCTCGCCCACAGAGAGCGCCCGACCGCGGCCGGGCGATCCCAGCCAGCCGAGATAGAAGCCGAGCATCTGCCACAGCGCGTCCAGGCCGAGACAGCCGGGCATGACAGGATCGCCCTTGAAGTGGCAGGGGAAGAACCAGAGGTCCGGGCTGATCCGGAGCGTGGCGCGGATCAGGCCCTTACCGTACTCGCCACCTTCCTCCGAGATCTCGGAGATGCGGTCGAACATGAGCATCGGGGGCAGCGGGAGCTGAGCATTGCCCTGACCGAACAGCTCGCCCCGACCACAGGCGAGTAGGTCCTCATATTCGAAGCTCGTCTGACGACCGTCCATGCCCTTATGCGATCCTCTTCCTTGGCCGTTTGAAACAGGCCAGCGCCTGCCCCAACGGAATTTGCGTGCAGTCCTAACACAGTCGTTCCCGCATCGAAAGCCTGCCTCCAGCCCCCTTTTGGGGGGATTCGGCAGGCTCTCGACAGCCGTTGCGGATGGCGAACTTGCCTAGGCCGCACCGGAACCCTATTATCTCCAAGATCCCTGGCGGCCTGCCTTTCAAGAGACGGGCCGCCCCGTCTTGTTCGGTTGGTCGCGCTGCGTCCGAACCGACCGCATCAGAAACGGTTCCGCGACTTGAAGCCGACGCCGATCCAGACCTCCGTCGCCATCACCCGCAGCCCTTCGGAGGCGGACTCCCATGCCGCCCGTGCCCACCGTGGTCGGGAGGCCGGGCCGATCCGGGGATCCGTGCGGGGCATGCTTCGCGATTCCGGGCTGCGCCCCACCCGCCAGCGCGTCGCGCTCGGCGAGATCCTGTTCGCACGCGGGCACCGGCATGTCAGCGCCGAGCAGTTGCACGAGGAGGCGGCGGCGGCACGCGTACCGGTGTCGCTCGCCACGATCTACAACACGCTGCACCAATTCACCGAGGCGGGCCTGCTTCGCGAAGTGGCGATCGACGGGACCAAGACCTACTTCGACACCAACGTCGACGACCACCACCACTTCTTCGTGGAGGGCGAGAACGCCGTCTACGACATCCCCGGCAGCGGGATCTCGATCGCCAGTCTGCCGGATGCGCCCGAAGGCATGGAGATCGTGCGGGTCGACGTGGTTGTCCGGGTCCGTCCCCGGGGCTGATACCGAAGCAGTGCCCTCAGTCGAAGACCTCGTCGGGGTAGACGCCCCATAGCGACGGCTGCTCGATCCATCCGGAAAAACCGACACCCTTCAGCTGGCACCACAGGCCGTTGCATTCCTCGACAACAGCCTGAACGCCAGGCTCGACCTTGGCGGTGATCCGCGCAGACCGATCGGCATCGGCGTAGAGGGCGATCGGGGCGTCCGACTTGTCCCACGGAGCCACCAGCGCGGTGCGGGTGCCCGACAGCAAGCTGTGGAAGACCCATCCCTCGGCGCCCTCAAAATCGCGGATCCGGCGCCAGTTGTCGAATTCCTGCGTCACCTCGACGGGAAGCCCGGCCCGCACATAGCGCCAGACGATGTCGTGCTCGCGGCTCGGCCCACGGCGGACGTTCACCGCGTCGGACTTGAGGCTGACGAAGCGGGGGACCGGCAGGCCCGACTGGCCTGTCTTCACGCCCTGGGCGTGGACGGGCAGGGCCAGCAGAACGGCTGCCAGGAGAAGAGCGAAACCCAGGCTGGCCAGCGACAGGCGACGCGACAGGACTGCGGAAGGCGTTTTCATCGACCCTTGACGGTTGGCGTGGAACCGGCCGGCGGCATGGTTGCGGCGATCCGCCGGGAGACCATCCCCTTTTGGCGTGTTTGTAAACGGCAAGCCATCTGCTAGGAAGAAACTCGGGTTCGCGGACGGCCGGCGGCGTCAATAGCACTGTCCGCAGCCGCGGTTAAGGAGTTCTCAACGCTGTGTGCCATGGCGAGGCCCGGCGGTGGATAAGTGGCGAGAGGTGGTTGGGACGATGGCCCGCAAAAAGCCCTTGGTGGTGGTGACGCGCAAGCTCCCCGACGTGGTCGAGACGCGCATGCGGGAGCTGTTCGAAACCCGCCTCAACCATGAGGATCGACCCTGCACCCAGGCCGAACTGGTGGAGGCGGTTCGGACCGCCGACGTGCTGGTGCCGACGGTGACCGACCGGATCGACGCCGGCGTGCTGAGCCAGGCCGGGCCGAACCTCAAGCTGATCGCCAACTTCGGCAACGGCGTCGACAACATCGACGTGGAAAGTGCCACGCAGCGCGGCATCACGGTGACGAACACGCCGGGCGTGCTCACCGAAGACACCGCCGACATGACCATGGCCCTGATTCTCGCCGTGCCCCGCCGCATGGCGCAGGGCATCAAGGTGATCGAAACGGGTGAATGGCACGGATGGTCGCCGACCTGGATGCTGGGCCACCGGATCTGGGGCAAGCGCCTCGGCATCATCGGGATGGGCCGGATCGGTCAGGCCGTCGCCAAGCGGGCGCTCGCCTTCGGCATGTCGATCCACTACCACAACCGTCGCCGACTGGCCTCGTCCATCGAGGACAAGCTGGAGGCGACCTACTGGGAGAGCCTGGACCAGATGCTCGCCCGGATGGACGTGGTGTCGATCCACTGTCCGCATACGCCAGGCACCTACCATCTGCTGTCGGCCCGCCGACTGAAGCTGATGAAGAAGGAGGCCTACCTGGTCAACACCGCGCGCGGCGAGGTGGTGGACGAGAACGCCCTCGCCCGGATGCTGGAAGCGGGCGAACTGGCCGGCGCCGGTCTCGACGTGTTCGAGCACGAGCCGGCGGTGAACCCGAAGCTGGTGAAGTCCGATCGCGTGCTGCTGCTGCCGCACATGGGCTCGGCGACGATCGAGGGCCGCGTCGACATGGGCGAGAAAGTCATCATCAACATCAAGACCTTCATGGACGGGCACAGGCCCCCCGACCGCGTTCTGCCGAGCATGCTCTGACGGGCAGTCGCGGACGGCTTCAGGGTTCACGCGCCGGACCGGTGGACCGGCGGACGACCAGATCGACCGGGAGGATGACCGAGGAAACCGGCTCTCCTTCGGACGCCCCCAGGATCTTGCGCATAGCCACCCTGCCCTTCTCCTCGATATCCTGACGAATGGTTGTCAACGGCGGGTCGAGCGAAGCTGCGTCATCGATGTCGTCGAAGCCGATCACGGAGACATCCTCGGGGACCCGCAGGCCACGGGCCTGGAGGTGATGAACCGCCGCGATCGCGATCACGTCCGACATGCAGAGGAACGCGGTAAGGCCGGGAACAGCCTCCAGCACGGCGTCGACACCGGCCTCAACGGTTTCCCGGTCGTTGAAGGTCTCGTAGATGGGGATGGATCGCGGATCGAGGCCTGCCCCCGCGAACGTCTCGCGGTAGCCATGCAGACGCTTTCGGGTCGGCGAATAACGGGCCTGTGCGGCCCGCTCCTCGGAGACAATACCCGTCTTGTCGCTGTCGTCGAATTCCAGCGACAGGATACCGATCCTGCGGTGACCCAGACCGATGAGATGGGACGCGGCAAGCCGCCCGCCCTGGTCGTCGTCGGCGGCGACGACGTTGAAACCGCTTTCCGGCGGGAATTCCACGGCCACGAAGGGCAAACCGCGCCTTGCGGCGAGATCGACGAGCCGGCTGCCTTCGACGACGCAGTTGAGGATGAAGCCGTCGACGACCGCCGTCCGTATGTTCCAGTCCGCAATCTCGTCGTTCTGCGCCGAGACGAGGGAGAGGCCGGCGCCGTGGCGTTCGCATTCCTCGGCGATCCCGGCCAGGAAACGACGGGTGTAGCCGTTCTCGAAGAAGTTCCGGAGGTAGTCGGAGGTCACGACCCCGATGGCGTTGACGCGGCCGGCCCGGAGCAGACGCCCGCGCGGATCCGGGCCACGGTAGCCGAGCGAATCCGCTGCCGCCATGACTCGCTCGCGCATCTCCGGGGAGACCATGTCAGGGCGGTTGAAGACGTTCGATACCGTTCCCTGGCTGACCTTTGCAGCCTTGGCGACGTCGGCCAGCTTTACTGTTTTTGCCATAGTCAAATTGTACATCCTAAGCTGAATCGGTTCAACCAGCTTGACGACGGCTCCGGGCGAACCTATTTTTGAATCGATTCAAGTTTGGTATGCGGCGCCGGAGATAGGCTATCGGCAGGCAGCCATCTTGAATCGTTTCAACGATGGAGAATTTCGATGTTTATCGGTGGTTTCATTCGTTCGGCAATGCGCCGCTCCACAAACGGCGCGTCGACCCTCCGCAATCCGTCGGATGGCCGGATGGCGCACGACGATCTCGACGCGGTCCGCGTCGCCGCGACGATCGCGATCCTCGGCGGAGCGTCTACGCCGGTCGACCTGCTCGGCCGCCGCCGCTGATGCGTGCGGCGTCACGATCCCCGCTCGGATACCCGGAGGGCGTGAAGGGGGAGCAGTGCCTCCCCCTTCACCGTCTGGATGGCGAAGTTGCTGCGGATGTCCTTCACTCCGGGCAGCCGCAGCAAAGTCTTGACGAGGAACATCTCGTAGGCCGCCAGATCCGGCAGCACGACCTGGAGAAGGAAATCGGCCTCTCCGGACACGAGGTGGGCGGAGATGACTTCCGGCAGGGCCAGCAGTGCGTTGCGGAACGCCGTCGCATACTCCTCGTCGTGCCGCTCGACCTTGACGTTGACGAAGACGGTGAGACCGAGGCCGAGGGCGGCCCGGTCCAGCGAAGCGCGGTAGCCGGTGATCACCCCGGCCTCCTCCAGGCGACGGACGCGGCGCAGACAGGGTGAGGCGGACAGGCCGACCTTGTCGGCGAGCTCCACGTTGGAGAGACGCCCGTCGTCCTGAAGGGCGCGGAGAATCCTCCTGTCGATCTCGTCGAAAGTGGTCATTGGCAGGATCCGCCTCATTCATAGGGCTGTACTGGCAGACTATTGCGCCACTTTCCCATCGAGCGATCCACTTCGCAAGGACATGCCCGGGCGACAGGCAGTACGACTGGGTCCTGTCGTCAGATCGCCGAGGTGCTTCATGCCCGACCTTCCTCTCTTCATCAGCGCGCTTGCGGTCGCCTACCTGGTGCCCGGGCCGGACATGATCCTGGTCTTGCAGACCGCCGCGGCGCAGGGGCGTCGCAGCGCACTTTCGGCGGCCGCAGGTCTGGCGATCGCTCGAGGCCTTCACGTCGTCCTGTCGGGAGCGGGACTGGCCGCGCTGGTCAGCACCTCCGACGCGGCTTTCGAGGCCGTCCGCTGGATCGGCGCGGCCTATCTGGTCTGGCTGGGGCTGTCGATCTTCCGGGCGAGGAGCCTTGCGCCGGAAACCGGTGACCCTGCCGCGTTCACGGGATCCGATCTCGCCGCTTTCCGAAAGGGGCTGCTCACCAATCTGCTCAACCCGAAAGCACTTCTGTTCTGCTCGGTTCTGCTGCCGCAGTTCGTCGATCCTTCGGTGGGATCGATGGGGCTGCAGTTCGGGCTGCTCGGGGCCGTTGTCGTTCTTACCGGCGCCGCGTTCGATGTGGCGTTTGCCATCGCCGGCGCGCGGATCGGCGCTTTCGTGAGCGGGCATAAGCTGGTGGAGCAGGCGGAGCGTTGGCTGTTCGGCTCGCTGCTGATCGGCTTCGGCTTGCGGCTTGCGCTGCTGCAGCGGTAGCGGAGGTCAGCGGCGGCGGTACTTCACCGTCTCGAAGCGCATCGCGAGGGCGTCGACGAGCAGGAGCCGCCCGACGAGCGGTTCGCCGATACCGCAGACGAGCTTGACGACCTCCATCGCCTGGAGGCTGCCGAGGATCCCCGGGAGAGCGCCGATCACGCCGGCCTCGGCGCAGGTCGGCACGATGCCGGCCGGCGGAGGCTCGGGGAAGAGGTCGCGGTAGCCGGGGTTGAGCTTGCCGTCGGCTCCCGGTGTACAGGGGAGCAAGGTCGTCAAAGACCCATCGAAGGTGCCGATCGCAGCGGACACCAGCGGCCGCCGCTCGGTCTCGCAGGTATCGGCAAGCAGATAGCGCGTGGCGAAGTTGTCGGAGCCGTCGACCACGATGTCGTAGCGGGAGACGAAGCCGGCCGCGTTCTCCGGACCGAGACGAACCGGGTAGGTGTCCACCTGGACGTGGGGATTGAGGTCCGCAACGGCCTCGGCGGCGCTCTCGACCTTCAGGCGGCCAACGGCCGAGGTGTCGTGGATAACCTGGCGCTGCAGGTTTGAGAGCGAAACGGTATCGTCGTCGACGATGCCGATGACGCCAACACCGACGGCGGCCAGATACTGGATCACCGGTGCGCCCAGCCCTCCAGCGCCCACCACGAGGACTCTCGCGGCCTTGAGCTTCTGCTGGCCGGGACCGCCCACTTCCCGCAACACGATATGCCGGGCGTAGCGCTCGATCTCCTGAGGAGAGAGAGTGACCATCGGATCTTGCTTCCTGTTTCCGCCCCCGGCGCGCTCCTGAAGGTTTCGTCGCCTTCGGCCGGGCGTCCTAGGGTTGGCAGAGGGCGGAGCGGACGGCAAGCCCGCTCCGCCCGCCGCTTCAGAGGATGAAGCGGCTGAGATCCGCATTCTTGGCGAGGTCGCCGACGGTGCGCCGGACGTAGGCGGCGTCGATGGTGACCGACTGGCCGGACCGGTCCGGCGCGTCGAAGGAGATCTCGTCGAGGATCCGCTCCATTACGGTCTGCAGGCGGCGGGCCCCGATATTCTCCACCGTCGCGTTCACGTCGACGGCGATGGAGGCGATCTCCTCGATGGCGTCGTCGGTGAAGGTGAGCGCAAGACCCTCGGTCGCCATCAGGGCGATGTACTGCTTGATGAGGCTCGCCTCCGGCTCGGTGAGGATGCGGCGGAAATCGTCGCGCTCCAGCGGGCGGAGCTCGACGCGGATGGGCAGACGGCCCTGCAATTCCGGCAGAAGATCGGAGGGCTTCGCCACGTGGAAGGCCCCAGAGGCGATGAAGAGAATGTGGTCCGTCTTCACCGACCCGTATTTGGTGGACACAGTGGTGCCCTCGATCAGGGGCAGCAGGTCGCGCTGCACGCCTTCGCGGGACACGTCGGCACCGACCCGGCCGTCGCGGGCGCAGATCTTGTCGATCTCGTCGAGGAAGACGATGCCGTTGTTCTCCACCGCCGTTATGGCCTCCTGGACGATCTGGTCCTGGTCGAGGAGCTTGTCGCTCTCCTCCTGGATCAGGGTCTCGTAGCTGTCCTTGACGAGAACGCGGCGGGCCTTCTTCTGACCGCCCATCATCTTGGACATCATGTCGGAGAGGTTCATCACGCCGACGGAGCCGCCGGGCATGCCGGGGATCTCGAAAGTCGGCGCTGCGCCGCCGGCCGTGACCTGGATCTCGATCTCCTTGTCGTCGAGGAGGCCGTCGCGCAGCTTCTTGCGGAAGCTGTCGCGGGTGGCCGGGCTGGAGGATGCGCCAACGAGGGCGTCGAGGACGCGCTCTTCGGCCTGCAGGTGCGCTTTGGCCCGCACGTCCTTGCGGCGGCGTTCCTTGACGAGGCCGATGCCGACCTCGAGGAGGTCGCGGACGATCTGCTCCACGTCGCGGCCGACGTAGCCGACTTCGGTGAACTTGGTGGCCTCCACCTTGATGAAGGGCGCGCCCGCGAGGCGGGCGAGGCGGCGGGAGATCTCCGTCTTGCCGACGCCGGTCGGGCCGATCATCAGGATGTTCTTGGGCAGAACCTCCTCGCGCAGCTGGCCTTCCAGTTGCAGGCGGCGCCAGCGGTTGCGCAGGGCGATCGCCACGGCGCGCTTGGCGTCCTTCTGGCCGACGATGTAGCGGTCGAGCTCGGAGACGATCTCCCGGGGGGAAAAGTCAGTCATGGTCCAGTGCCTCGGGTGATCAGTTCGCGCCGTCAAGCTTTTCCAGCGTGACGCTCTCGTTGGTGTAGACGCAGATCTCGGCCGCGATCTTCATGGCGCGCCGGGCGATCGCCTCGGCGTCCATGTCGGTGTCGACCAAGGCGCGTGCGGCTGCCAGGGCGTAGTTGCCTCCGGAGCCGATGGCGGCGACGCCGTGCTCCGGTTCAAGGACATCGCCGGTGCCGGTGAGAACGAGGCTGACGGACTTGTCGGCCACGATCATCATCGCCTCGAGGCGGCGGAGATACCGGTCGGTGCGCCAGTCCTTGGCGAGTTCGACGCAGGCGCGGGTGAGTTGGCCGGGGTACTGTTCCAGCTTGGCTTCCAGGCGCTCGAAAAGGGTGAAGGCGTCGGCGGTAGCCCCGGCAAAGCCAGCGATGACGTCGCCACGGCCAAGCGTGCGGACCTTGCGCGCGGTGTGCTTGATGACGGTGGCCCCGAGGCTCACCTGGCCGTCGCCAGCGACGACGACCTTGCCGCCCTTGCGCACGGTGACGATCGTCGTCCCGTGCCAGGTCGGCATCGCGTTCTGTTCGGACATCCGTTGCTCCTTGAGCGGACGGCCCCGGGCCCGAAGCACCCGGTCCGCCCCTCGGACCTCATGCGGCCCGGTTGCGAGCCTTTATGTATGCCGCGGGCTCGGCTATGCAAACGGCGACCTCTGGAGGGCTATATGCGGTTGTTCGTGTTCGGTTACGGCTATTCGGCGGAAGCGGCCGTTCGGCGGCTGAGGTCGCGCTTCTCGTGGATCGGCGGCACGACGCGGTCCGCGGAGAAGGCCGACTTGATGCGGGCCGATGGGATCGAGGCCTACTTGTTCGACGGGTCGGCGCCGGGTGCAGGGGTCGCCGACGCCGTCCGGCAGGCGACGCATGTGCTCGTCTCGATCGCGCCGTCGGAGGCCGGCGACGGCGACCGCGTGCTGAGGCGGCACGGCGCTGATCTTTCCATCGGACGCAAGCCGATGGCGGTCTGCTATCTCTCTACGGTCGGGGTCTACGGGGACCACGGCGGCGCGTGGGTGGACGAGCGGACCCGGCTGAAGCCGTCCAGCGCCCGCTCGGTGGCACGGGCCGAAGCCGAAAAGGCGTGGACGGCCTATGGTGAAACCACGGGCGTGGCGACCAGCATCCTGCGGCTATCCGGCATCTACGGACCCGGACGCAACGCGTTCGTGAACCTCGCCGAGGGCAGCGCCAAGCGCCTGATCAAGCCAGGCCAGGTGTTCAACCGGATCCATGTGGACGACATCGCAGCGGCGATCGAAGAGGCGCTGCTGCGGCGGGCGAGCGGGGTGTTCAACATCACCGACGACGAGCCGGCCCCGCCGCAGGACGTGGTGAGCTTCGCGGCCGATCTGATGGGCGTGGAGCCTCCGCCGGAGCAGGCGTTCGACACCGCGACGCTTTCGCCGATGGCGCGCAGCTTCTACGGCGAGAATAAGCGGGTGGCGAACGGCAAGTCGAAGCGCGAGTTGGGAATGACCTATCGCTACCCGACTTACCGCGAGGCGCTTGGCGCGATGTGGCGGGAGGGGAACTGGCGGGACTGAGTTCCCCAGCCCGCCAAGCCGTTCGTACCGTCGGGCGTCAGACCACGTAGCGCGAGGCTTCGTCGACCAAGCGTTTGACGACTTCGTCCAGGCGGCGGGCCTGCTTGTCGTCGGCAAAGCCACCGTCGCCGGCGAAGGCCGAGCTGGCGCTGGGGATGGAGATCTGGTCCGGGATCACGGTCGCGCCGAGGGGCAGTTCCAGGATCTGGCGGAGATGGAGTGCAGACCGTACGCCGGCGAAATGACCCGGCGAGGCGGAGCCGATCGCAAACACGCGTCCCTTGAAGGGAGACGGCGCGTTCGCGTTCTCGGGCCGGACACGGCTCACCCAGTCGATCGCGTTCTTCAGGAGCGGCGGGACGGACTGGTTGTATTCCGGTGTTGCGATGAAGATGCCGTGGTGGGCGATCATCTGGTCGCGGAGGCGGCGTGCGCCGTCCGGGACGCCGGAAGCCGCCTCAAAGTCACCGTCGTAGATCGGCATGGCGTAGTCGGCCAGCGAGATCCATGTGGGCTCGGCATCGCGCGCCGCGATCGCCTTGACCGCAAGGGCGGCAAGCTTGGCATTCAGGCTGCCGGCCCGGGTGGAGCCGGCGAAGACGAGGATGCGGGGCCGGGGACGCGCCATCCGATCAGACCGTCACGCCGGTCGGGAGCGGGCACGACACGCCGGTGCCGCCGATGCCGCAGTAGCCGTTCGGGTTCTTGGCGAGATACTGCTGATGATAGGTCTCGGCGTAGTAGAACGGGGGCGCGTCGAGGATCTCGGTGGTGATCGCCTTGTAGCCGGCCTTGCCAAGCGCCTCGCCGTAACGGGCCTTCGCCTGCTCGGCCACAGCCTTCTGGGCTGCATCCACCACGTAGATGCCGGAGCGGTACTGGGTGCCGGTGTCGTTGCCCTGGCGCATGCCCTGGGTGGGGTCGTGGTTCTCGAAGAAGACTTTCAGGATGCCTTCGTAGGTGATCACGGAGGGATCGAAAACCACCTTGACGACCTCGTTGTGGCCGGTGAGGCCGGTGCAGACTTCCTGGTACGTGGCGTTCGGCGTATGGCCGCCCATGTAGCCGACGGCCGTCACCCAGACGCCGGGCGTCTGCCAGAACTTGCGCTCGGCGCCCCAGAAACAGCCGAGGCCGACATAGGCAATCCCGAAGCCGTCGGGATAGGGGCCCTTCAGCGGATTGCCGTTGACGAAGTGTCGATCGGCCGTCTCGAGCTCGAAATCCCGCCCAGGGAGCGCCTCGGCGGGGCTCGGAATGGAGAGCTTCTTGGAGAGCATGTTGAGCAGATACATGGCGGCCTTTCAGAGCGTCAGGCGAGGAGAGCGTGGCGGGGGCGCCGGCGGCCGAGCAGCAGCAGAACGATGCCGAGGACGCCGCCGACGGCGAAGGCGGGAAGGCCCAGCACCGGCACGATCATGTCGGTCCATATGTAGGGTGGCAGGCTGCCCTTCGCCACCGTCTCGACCTGCTGCAGGGTGGCGGGGGACAGGAAAGCCCATGTGGTCTGAAGGGAGGTGACCACGACGCCGTCAACGGCCAGCGACCGGACACCGTCGGCGATCAGCGCGACGAAGGCGGCGGCGAACACGAAGAGACCGAGCGAGCGCAGAAGAAATGCCAGCATGAAGCCACCGTCATGAGTTCGGCTGCTGTTGGAGCTTCCAGAAGTATTGCGCCAGAGCAACGGTGTCCATGCAATCCGACACAGGTGGAGCGGGCCGATGCAGTAGGATCTTGCGGATCCCGAATTCGGCCATCTCTAAAGCGTATGGACGCGATCGACACTGATTTGCACGCGCCCGCTGACCAGGAGCCCAGGATCCCCATGCGCCCGACCTCGCACCTGCGACCGACCCCGATCCTCAGCCTCGCGCTCGCGCTGACCCTTGCCGGCTGCGGCGGGTACAGCATGAGCCCGGCGCCGCGCGGTCCCGCCCCGCTGGCCCCGCAGCCGGTCGCTCCGGTCGCCTCCCAGACTTTGCCGCCTCCCGGCCTGCCGGGCAGCCTTCCGGGCGCACCCACGGACGTGGCCATCGCCGACCCGAACGCGCCGGCGGTTCCGGGCGCTGCCGCGCCGGTCGCCGCCGCGCCGAAGGAAGTGCGCAAGGGCGATCTTTCCGGCGGCTGGACGCTCGCCTCCAGCGGCGAGAGCTGCCAGCTGTTCATGAGCCTGACGACGTGGTCCGGCGGCTTCCGCGCGAACACCCGCGGCTGCGCTTCCGACGAACTGAAGTCGGTCGGCGCTTGGGACCTCGCCGGCAACGACGTGGTGCTGAAGGATGCGTCCGGCTCGCCGGTCGCCCGGCTTTCGGCAACGGCGGCCACCCGGTTCTCCGGACAGACGGAAGTCAGCAAGCGCGGCGTGCAGTTCTTCCGCTGATCCACGCGAAGCCCAGCGACCATCGGCCGGGTTGCAGATGAGCGGCGATCCGGGCACCTTCTCGCCAAAGCGCGAAGAGGCTTAAGCCCGGATCGACCTTCCCCGACGGCGGATCGGATTGACGTCCCACCTCAACGACAGACCCGACAGCTACGGCCCGGACGACCTGGCGGCAGGCGTGGTCGCAGCCTACGATCGGCTGGCCGCGTCGGGCGAGATCTCGCCCGACGCGGCGCAGCGCAGCGTCGCTGCGGCGCTCGACCGCCTCTATCAGCGGCTCGGCGAGGAGCGGCTCGCCTCCAAGAAGAGCGCGCTCGGCTGGCTGTTCGGCAAAAAGGCCCCCGCGGCGGACGGGCCGAAGGGCCTCTACATCTGGGGCAGCGTCGGCCGCGGCAAGACGATGCTGATGGACCTCTTCTTCTCTCTGGTTCCGGCGGAGAAGAAACGACGGCAGCATTTCCACGTGTTCATGGCGGACGTGCACGAGCGGGTGTTCGCGGCGCGCAAGCAACTGGCGAGCGGAACCGACCGCGACCCCGTGGAGATCGTGGCCGAGAGCCTCGCCAGTGAAGTGCGCCTGCTCTGCTTCGACGAGTTCTCCGTGACGGACATCGCGGATGCGATGATCCTCGGGCGGCTGTTCTCCAAGCTGTTCGAGCGGGGCGTCGTGCTGGTCGCGACCTCGAACGTGGAACCTGACCGGCTCTACTACGACGGGATCAACCGGGGCCACTTCCTGCCGTTCATCACGCTCCTGAAGCAGCGGACCGACGTGATCCGGCTGGATGCTGAAACCGACTACCGGATGGAGAAGCTGGACCGGGCGGACGTCTACCACACCGGTGCGCCGGATGCGGTGAAAGCCGAGATGGACCGGCTCTGGGAGCGGGTGACGGGCGGCCATGCCGGCCAGAAGCGCGTCTTGTCGGTGAAGGGCCGCAAGCTGGAGGTGCCGTTCGCCTTCGACGGCGCCGCGCGTTTCTCCTTTGCCGACCTCTGCGACAAGCCGCTCGGGGCTGTCGACTACCAGGCGATCGCCGCGGCCTTCGCGACGGTGTTCATCGAGGACGTTCCGACGATGAGCCATGAGCGCCGCAACGAGGCCAAGCGCTTCATCACGCTGGTGGACACCTTCTACGACGAGGGCATCAAGCTGGTGATCTCGGCGGCGGCCGAACCCGACGCGCTCTACCACGCCAGCCACGGGGCGGAGGCGTTCGAGTTCGATCGCACCGTTTCCCGGCTCACGGAGATGCGCTCGGAGGAGTATCTGGCGGAGCCGCGGCGGTCGGCGCGCTCCGACCATCCTTGATCAGGCCGAGCGCCAGGCCGCGGTCAACGCGCCGGCTCCGATCAACAGCGACCCGCCAATCCGGTTCACCGCGCGCTGGACCGACCGGCGGCGGATGGTTCGGCGCGCCGCCGACGCCAGCATGGCGTAGGCAAACGCGTTGATCGTCGCGAGCACCAGGAATGTGGCCTCGAAGATCATCATCTGCGGTGCGAGCGGACGTGACGTATCAAGGAACTGGGGCAGGAACGCCACGAAGAAGACGATGCTCTTCGGGTTGAGCGCGGTGACCGCATAGGCGTGCAGAAAGATCGCGCGCGGCCGCGCCTCCCTTTCCGCTGCTCCTTCGAGGTCGCCGACAGGCGCCCGCCAGAGCTTGAGGCCGAGATACACGAGATAGGCCGCGCCGATCCACTTCAGCACCGTGAAGAGGGTCGCCGACGCGGCCAACAATGCTCCAAGTCCCAGCATCGAGGCCGTCATCGCGGTGAAGTCGCCGAGGGCTACGCCTGCTACGGTGGCCGAGGCCGATTTCCGTCCGTGGCCGAGCGCGTAGGAGATGACGAGCAGGATGGTCGGCCCGGGAATGGCGAGCAGCACGGACGACGCCAGCGTAAATGCGAGCCAGTGTTCGACGGTCATCGGTCGGTCTCCTCTTTGTCTGCATCAAGCCCCGGCGCCGCGGTCCGGCGCAAGGGGTTCCCAACCGCCGACGGACGCTTCCCCGAGCGGAACCGAAGCGGCCGAGCCGACACGTCACCGGCGCGCGCGATACTCGACAAGAGTTGAAGATGAGCGCGTCGATTTTCTTGTGTTGCCTTCTTTCGTCGTGCTTGCACCGCAGCAACAACCGGGTTACAGCCTTCCTGGCTGAAGTAGGTCGAGTTGACCCTTACGTAAACGGAAGGCTCAGGAACGATGGCGCGGAACAAGATTGCTCTCGTCGGAGCGGGACAGATCGGGGGCACGCTGGCCCATCTGGTCGGCCTCAAGGAACTCGGGGACGTGGTCCTCTTCGACATCGCCGAGGGCGTACCCCAGGGCAAGGCCCTGGATCTGGCCGAGAGCTCGCCGGTCGACGGCTTCGACTCCAGGCTGTCGGGGACCCAGACCTACGACGCCATCGAGGGCGCCGACGTGGTCATCGTCACCGCCGGCGTGCCGCGCAAGCCGGGCATGAGCCGCGACGATCTCCTCGGCATCAACCTCGGCGTGATGGAACAGGTGGGCGCAGGCATCGCCAAATACGCGCCGAACGCCTTCGTCATCTGCATCACCAATCCGCTCGACGCGATGGTCTGGGCGCTGCAGAAGTTTTCGGGTCTGCCGAAGAACAAGGTCGTCGGCATGGCCGGCGTGCTCGATTCGGCGCGCTTTCGCTATTTCCTCGCCGACGAATTCAAGGTCTCCGTCGAGGACGTGACGGCCTTCGTGCTCGGTGGCCACGGCGACACGATGGTGCCGCTGACCCGCTATTCCACGGTTGCCGGCATCCCGCTGCCGGACCTCGTCAAGATGGGCTGGACCAGCCAGGAAAAGCTCGACCAGATCGTCCAGCGCACCCGTGACGGCGGCGCGGAGATCGTCGCCCTCCTGAAGACCGGTTCGGCCTTCTACGCGCCCGCCGCCTCGGCGATCGCGATGGCGGAAAGCTACCTCAAGGACAAGAAGCGCGTGCTGCCGGTAGCCGCCCATCTCTCCGGTCAGTACGGCGTCAGCGACATGTATGTCGGCGTGCCGGTGGTGATCGGCGCGAGCGGCGTGGAGCGCATCATCGAGATCGATCTCGTGGGCGACGAGAAGGCGCAGTTCGAGAAGTCAGTCGGCGCCGTCAAGGGCCTGGTGGAAGCCTGCAAGGGCATCGCTCCGGCACTCAAGTGACCCCATCCGTCCCGACCGGTCCCGGGGGGCCGGACGGGACCTCCCCTCCCGTCCCCAATCCCTCATGAGGACGTTCGGATGAACATCCACGAATATCAGGCGAAAGCCATCTTCAAGCAGTATGGCGTGCCGGTGAATCCGGGCGTTCCGGTGCTCTCCGTCGACGAGGCGGAGACCGCGGCCAAGGCGCTGCCCGGCCCGCTCTGGGTGGTGAAGAGCCAGATCCATGCCGGCGGACGCGGCAAGGGCAAGTTCAAGGAAGCCGACGCAGGCGAGAAGGGCGGCGTTCGCCTCGCCAAGTCCGCCGAGGAGGCCGCGGCCTTCGTCCGGCAGATGTTCGGCAAGACGCTGGTGACGATCCAGACCGGGCCCGCGGGCAAGCAGGTCAACCGGATGTACATCGAGAGCGGGTCGGACATCGAGAAGGAGCTCTACCTCTCCATCCTCGTCGACCGCGTCACCTCGCGCGTGGCCTTCGTGGCCTCGACCGAGGGCGGCATGGACATCGAGCAGGTCGCCCACGACACGCCGGAGAAGATCGTCACCTTCTCGATCGACCCGGCAACCGGCTTCATGCCGCACCACGGCCGCACGCTCGCCAAGGCGCTGAAGCTTTCCGGCAACGCCGCCAAGCAGATCGGCCCGGTGGCGGAGAAGCTCTACAACGCCTTCGTCGGCACCGACATGGCGATGCTGGAGGTCAACCCGCTGATCGTCACGCCCGAGGGCAACATCGTCGCCCTCGACGGCAAGGTGAGCTTCGACAGCAACTCGCTCTACCGGCACCCGGAGATCGTGGAACTGCGCGATATCACCGAAGAGGACGAGAAGGAGATCGAGGCGTCGAAGTACGACCTCGCCTATATCGCTCTCGACGGAACGATCGGCTGCATGGTGAACGGCGCGGGCCTAGCCATGGCAACGCTCGACATCATCAAGCTCTACGGCGAGGAGCCGGCCAACTTCCTGGACGTCGGTGGCGGCGCCTCGGAGGAGAAGGTCACGGCGGCGTTCAAGATCATCACCGCGGATCCGCAGGTGAAGGGCATCCTGGTCAACATCTTCGGCGGCATCATGAAGTGCGACGTCATTGCGCGCGGCGTGCTCGCGGCGGTGAAGGCGGTCGGCCTGCAGGTGCCCCTGGTGGTGCGCCTGGAAGGCACCAACGTGGAACTCGGCAAGCAGATCATCGCCGAATCCGGCCTCAACGTGCTCGCCGCCGACGATCTCGACGACGCAGCGCAGAAGATCGTCAACGCGGTGCGGGGAGTGCGCTGATGTCCGTCCTGATCAACAAAGACACCAAGGTCCTGACCCAGGGCATCACCGGCAAGACGGGCACGTTCCATACGGAACAGGGCCTCGCCTACGGCACCAAGATGGTCGGCGGCGTAACGCCGGGCAAGGGCGGCTCAAAGTGGACGGCGGCCACCGGCGAGGAACTGCCGGTGTTTGACACGGTGCTGGAGGCCAAGGAAGCCACCGGCGCCAATGCCTCGGTGGTCTACGTGCCGCCGCCGTTCGCGGCGGACTCGATCTGCGAGGCGATCGAGGCGGAGATCCCGCTCGTCGTCTGCATCACCGAGGGCATTCCGGTGCTCGACATGGTGCGGGTGAAGCGCGCGCTCAGCGGCTCCAAGACCCGGCTGATCGGACCGAACTGCCCGGGCATCGTGACGGCGGGCGAGTCCAAGATCGGCATCATGCCGGCGAACATCTTCCGCAAGGGCAACGTCGGGATCGTGTCGCGGTCGGGAACGCTGACCTATGAGGCGGTGTTCCAGACCAGCCAGGTCGGGCTCGGCCAGACCTCGGCGGTCGGCATCGGCGGCGACCCGGTGAAGGGCACCGAGTTCATCGACGTGCTGGAGATGTTCCTGGCGGACCCCGACACGCACTCGATCATCATGATCGGCGAGATCGGCGGTTCGGCGGAAGAGGACGCCGCCCAGTTCCTGGCCGACGAGGCCAAGCGCGGGCGCAAGAAGCCGATGGTCGGCTTCATCGCAGGCCGTACGGCGCCTCCGGGCCGCCGCATGGGCCACGCGGGTGCGATCATCTCCGGCGGCAAGGGCGGCGCCGAGGACAAGATCGCGGCCATGGAAGCTGCCGGCATCCGCGTCTCGCCGTCACCGGCGCGCCTCGGCACCACGCTGGTCGACGTCCTCAAGGGCTGAGCGGCTTCAACGTTTCCGAGAGGGTCGGTGGGGTACCATTCCCGCCGACCAAACCCCACATCGGGCTCGCACGCACCAAGAACCCCCGCGGCACCCATCAGAAAAGGACGGGGTCCCCCACCCCGGATCGGTCATGGCACGGCAAGACCAGAACGACGCCTTCGCGCTGACCTCGTTCCTCTACGGCGGCAATGCCGCCTACATCGAAGACCTCTACGCCACCTACGAGAAGGATCCGGCTTCCGTCGATGCGGAATGGCGGGAGTTCTTCGCCGGCCTCGGCGAGGCGAAGGAGGCGGTGAACGCGAACGCGCAGGGCGCGCCCTGGAAGCGGCCGGACTGGCCGATCGTGCCCAATGGCGAACTGGTCGCCGCGCTGGACGGCAACTGGGGCGAGACCGCCAAGAAGGTCGAGAAGAAGATCCAGGACAAGGTGGCCGAGAAGGGCACCGGCATCACCGAGGCGCAGCTGCAGCAGGCGACGCGCGACTCCACGCGCGCCCTGATGATGATCCGCGCCTACCGCATGCGCGGCCACCTGCACGCCAACCTCGATCCGCTCGGCCTCGCCAAGAAAGTGGATCCGACCGAACTGGAGCCGGCGTCGTTCGGTTTTTCCGAAGCCGACATGGACCGCCGGATCTTCATCGACAACGTGCTCGGCCTGGAATTCGCCACGCCGCGACAGATCCTGGAGATCCTGCAGCGCACCTATTGCTCGACCATCGGCGTGGAGTTCATGCACATCTCCAACGCCGAGGAGAAGGGCTGGATCCAGGAACGCATCGAGGGGCCGGACAAGCAGATCACCTTCACCCGAGAGGGTAAGCGGGCGATCCTCAACAAGCTGGTCGAAGCGGAAGGGTTCGAGAAGTTCCTGGACGTCAAGTTCACCGGCACCAAGCGGTTCGGGCTTGACGGCGGCGAGGCGCTGATCCCGGCGCTGGAACAGATCATCAAGCGCGGCGGCAATCTCGGCGTCCGGGAGATCGTGGTCGGCATGGCCCACCGCGGCCGTCTCAACGTGCTGACCCAGGTGCTGGGCAAGCCTCACCGGGCGCTGTTCCACGAGTTCAAGGGCGGCTCGTTCGCCCCGGACGACGTGGAAGGCTCGGGCGACGTGAAGTACCACCTCGGCGCCTCGTCGGACCGGGAGTTCGACGGCAACAAGGTGCATCTCAGCCTGACGCCCAACCCGTCACACCTGGAGATCGTCAACCCGGTGGTGCTCGGCAAGGTGCGCGCCAAGCAGGACCAGCTGGCGACCACCTGGGAAGGTGACGTCATCCCGCTGCGCGAGCGCACCAAGGTGCTGCCGCTGCTCCTGCACGGCGACGCGGCCTTCGCCGGCCAGGGCGTGGTGGCCGAATGCTTCGGGCTGTCCGGCCTGCGCGGCCATCGGACCGCAGGCTCGATCCACTTCATCATCAACAACCAGATCGGTTTCACCACCAACCCGCACTTCTCGCGCTCGTCGCCCTACCCGTCCGACGTCGCCAAGATGATCGAAGCGCCGATCCTCCATGTGAACGGCGACGATCCGGAGGCCGTGGTGTTCGCCGCGAAGATCGCTATCGAGTTCCGGCAGAAGTTCCACAAGCCAGTGGTCGTGGACATGATCTGCTACCGCCGCTTCGGCCACAACGAAGGCGACGAGCCCGGCTTCACCCAGCCGATGATGTACAAGACAATCCGCAGCCATCCGACGACGCTGCAGATCTATGCCGATAAGCTCGTCGGCGAAGGCGTGATGACCGCCGAGGAGGTCGAGGGCTGGAAGAACGAATGGCGCGCCAGGCTGGACGCGGAGTTCGACATCGGCCAGTCCTACAAGCCGAACAAGGCGGACTGGCTGGACGGCGTCTGGGCCGGCCTCAAGGTCGCCGATAGCTTCGACGAGCAGCGCCGCGGCAACTCGGGCGTCAACATCGACACGCTGCGCGAGATCGGCCGCAAGCTGACGCAAGTGCCAGAGGGCTTCAAGGTCCACCGGACCATCCAGCGCTTCCTCGACGCGCGGGCGAAGGCGATCGAGACCGGCGAGGGCATCGACTGGGCGACCGCGGAGTCGCTGGCCTTCGGCTCCCTGGTGATGGGCGGTCACAAGATCCGCCTCAGCGGCCAGGACTGCGAGCGCGGCACGTTCAGCCAGCGGCATTCGGTGCTCTACGACCAAGAGACCGAGGAGCGATACATCCCGCTCGCCAACCTTTCGCCGACGCAGGCGCGCTACGAGGTCATCAACTCGATGCTCTCGGAAGAGGCGGTGCTCGGCTTCGAATACGGCTATTCGCTGGCCCGGCCGAACGCGCTGACGCTGTGGGAGGCGCAGTTCGGCGACTTCGCCAATGGCGCGCAGGTGATCTTCGACCAGTTCGTCTCGGCCGGCGAGCGGAAGTGGCTGCGCATGTCCGGCCTCGTCTGCCTGCTGCCGCACGGCTACGAGGGCCAGGGGCCGGAGCACTCCTCTGCGCGTCTGGAGCGCTTCCTGCAGATGTGCGCCGAGGACAACATGCAGGTCGCCAACTGCACGACGCCGTCGAACTACTTCCACATCCTGCGCCGGCAGCTGACGCGCGACTTCCGCAAGCCGCTGATCCTGATGACGCCGAAGTCGTTGCTGCGCCACAAGCGGGCGGTCTCGCGGCTCGACGAGATGGGCGCGGACACCTCGTTCCACCGCTTGCTGTGGGACGATGCGCAGTCGGCTCCGGGATCGACGACGGTCAAGCTGGTGGCCGACGACAAGATCCGCCGGGTGGTGCTCTGCTCGGGCAAGGTCTACTTCGACCTGTTCGAGGAGCGCGAGAAGCGCGGTGTCGACGACGTCTATCTGTTGCGCGTGGAGCAGCTCTATCCGTTCCCGGCGAAGGCGCTGGTGAACGAGCTCGGCCGCTTCAAGCAGGCGGACATCGTGTGGTGCCAGGAAGAGCCCAAGAACATGGGCAGCTGGACCTTTATCGAGCCCTACCTGGAGTGGGTGCTGAAGCAGATCGGGGCCAAGGTCACGCGTCCGCGCTACGCCGGGCGCGCACCGTCGGCCGCGACCGCGACCGGCCTGATGTCGAAGCACCTCGCGCAGCTCAACGCCTTCCTGGAAGAAGCCCTCGGCGACTGACACGATCCGGACGCCGGCCTCCGAGCCGGCGTCCTTCCCCCACATCCTTAGACCAGAAGAGACGAGCGACCCCATGGCGACGGAAATCCGCGTGCCGACCCTCGGCGAATCCGTGACCGAGGCCACCATCGGCCGGTGGTTCAAGAAGGTGGGCGACGCCGTGAAGGCGGATGAGCCTGTCGTGGAGCTCGAGACCGACAAGGTCACGATCGAGGTTCCGGCTCCGACCTCCGGCGTTCTCGGCGAGATCCTGGTGAACGACGGTGAGACTGTGGGCGTCGGCGCCCTGCTCGGTTCGCTGACCGAAGGCGCTGCCGGCGCCAGCGCTCCGGCTCCGAAGGCGGCGGCTCCCGCGCCGGCACCCGTTGCGGCACCGGCCGCCGCCGTTCCCGCCCCGGCTGCGACGTCCATGCCGCCGGCCCCTTCGGCCGCCAAGATGATGGCAGAAAGCGGAATCTCGGTCGACAGCGGCTCGGGCAAGCGCGGCCAGGTGCTGAAGGAGGACGTCCTGAAGGCGATCGCCGCCGGTCCGGCTCCTGCGGCCGCTCCCGCCCCCGTAGCGGCGCGCGCGCCCTCGCCGGCCGACGATGCGTCCCGCGAGGAGCGGGTCCGCATGACCAAGCTGCGCCAGACGATCGCGCGGCGCCTGAAGGATGCGCAGAACTCCGCGGCCATGCTGACGACCTTCAACGAGGTCGACATGACCAACGTGATGGCGCTCCGGAACAGCTACAAGGATCTGTTCGAGAAGAAGCACGGCGTGAAGCTCGGCTTCATGGGCTTCTTCGTGAAAGCCTGTATCCAAGGGCTGAAGGAGATCCCGGCGGTGAACGCCGAGATCGACGGTACCGACATCATCTACAAGAACTACTACCACGTGGGCGTCGCCGTCGGAACGGAGAAGGGCCTGGTGGTGCCGGTGGTGCGTGACGCCGACCAGCTCTCGATCTCGGGTGTGGAGAAGAAGATCGGCGAGTTCGGCAAGCGCGCCCGTGACGGCCAGCTCAAGATCGAGGAGATGCAGGGTGGCACCTTCACGATCTCGAACGGCGGCGTCTACGGCTCGCTGATGTCGACCCCGATCCTGAACGCGCCGCAGTCGGGCATTCTCGGCATGCACAAGATCCAGGAGCGGCCGATGGTGGTCGGCGGCAAGATCGAGATCCGGCCGATGATGTACCTGGCGCTCTCTTACGACCACCGCATCGTCGACGGCAAGGAAGCCGTGACCTTCCTGGTGCGGGTGAAGGAGAGCCTGGAGGATCCCCAGCGCCTCGTGCTGGATCTCTGAGGATGGTTTCGGCGCAGCCCAGTGCGGCTGCGCCAATCCCCACACGTTGAACTGACCTTGGCGCGGGCGCCGACCGGCCCCGCTGCCGACTGGAGACTTCGATGTCCTATGATCTGATCGTGATCGGAACCGGGCCGGGCGGCTATGTCTGCGCGATCCGCGCCGCACAGCTCGGCCTGAAGGTGGCGGCCATCGACAAGCGCGGCACCCACGGCGGGACGTGTCTCAACGTGGGGTGCATTCCCTCCAAGGCGCTGCTGCATGCCTCCGAATTGTTCGAGGAAGCGGGCCATAGCTTCAAGAAACTCGGCATCGACGTCGGGACGCCGAAGCTCGATCTGCCGGCGATGATGGCGCACAAGGACGCGACGGTGAAGTCGAACGTCCAGGGCATCGACTTCCTCTTCAAGAAGAACAAGATCGATCCGTTCTTCGGATCGGCGACGATCACGGCGCCCGGCAAGGTGGACGTGGTGCTCAACGACGGATCCGGCACGCAGTCGCTGGAAGGCAAGGCGATCGTGATCGCCACCGGATCCGACGTGGCGAACTTGCCGGGGATCACGATCGACGAGAAGACCGTGGTGTCGTCAACGGGCGCGATCGCCCTCGACAAGGTGCCGGAACGGCTGCTGGTGATCGGCGCGGGCGTGATCGGCCTGGAACTCGGGTCCGTCTGGTCGCGGCTCGGCGCGAAGGTCACGGTGGTGGAGTATCTGGACCGCATCCTGCCGGGCATGGACGGTGAGGTGGCCAAGCAGTTCCAGCGCATGCTGGAGAAGCAGGGCTTCGCCTTCAAGCTCGGGCAGAAGGTGACGGGCGTGACGCCGAATGGTGCGGGTCCGGTGGCGGTGTCCTTCGAACCCGCAGCGGGGGGCGCAGCCGAGACGCTGGAGGCCGATGTGGTGCTGGTCGCGGTCGGGCGTCGTCCCTATACGGACGGCCTGGGTCTCGAGGCGCTGGGTGTCGAGCGCGACACCAAGGGGCGTGTGGCGGTCGACGCGCACTACCAGTCGAACGTGCCGGGGATCTACGCGATCGGCGACGTGATCGTCGGGCCGATGCTGGCTCACAAGGCCGAGGACGAGGGCGTGGCACTGGCCGAAATCCTCGCCGGACAGAAGCCGCACATCAACTACGGCATCATCCCGGGCGTGGTCTACACCATGCCCGAAGTGGCGGCCATCGGGCAGACCGAGGAGGAACTCAAGGCCGCGGGGATCGAGTACCGCGCCGGCAAGTTCCCCTTCACCGCGAACGGCCGCGCGAAGGCGAACCTGACCACAGAGGGCTTCGTGAAGGTGCTGGCCGATGCCAAGACGGATCGGGTGCTCGGGGCCCACATCGTGGGAGCGGGAGCCGGCGACCTGATCCACGAGGTGGCCGTGCTGATGGAGTTCGGCGGATCGTCGGAAGATCTCGCACGCACCTGCCATGCCCATCCGACGCTGTCGGAAGCGGTGAAGGAAGCGGCGCTGGCGGTGGACAAGCGCCCGATCCACATCTGACGCGACCTGACGGCATGACCGAACGGCCCGGCGGCGACGCCGGGCCGTTGTCGTTTTATCGCCGGCGGTCGATCAGCGTGAAGAGGCCGATGCCGCCGATGACGAGCGCCGTGCCCAGGAGGTCCGACCCGGTCGCGACCTCATCGAGGATCACGACAGCCAGCATCAGCGTGACGACGGGGCTCAAGGTGCTGATGGTGGCATTGGCCTGTGCGGAGATGCGCGAGAGCGCCGCGTTCATCAGGAAGGTGGGCAGAACCGTCGCGCCGATCGCGAGCCAGACGGCGAGGAACAGGGCATGCCCGCCGATGGCCAGTCCAGAGAGGGGCTGGGTGGCGGCATACTGGCCGACGACGCCCAGACCGGCTGCCGTCATCGCCACCGACGTGAACAGCGGTGCGCCGAGGCGGGCGATCAGCGGCTTGGCGAAGAGCTGATAGAGGGCGAAGGCGATCGCCGACGACAAGACCCAAGCCGCCCCAACCGCGACCGCGGCGCCATCGGTGGAGACGTCGCCGAGGAAGACCACCGCAAGGCCGAGGTAGGCGATCGCAAAGGCTCCGAGCGACGCCGGTTTCACCCTCTGGCGGAAGAACAGCGCGCCGAACAGCACGACGAAGAACGGGTAGGTGAAGAGGATCAGCCGCTCGAATTGGGGCGACAGGGTCTCCAGCCCCTTGAAATCCGTGTAGCTGGCGAACCAGTAGCCGAGGACGCCGACCATCGCGGACTTGATGATGTCGCCGGTCCGGATGGCACCGCGGCTCTCGGCCGTTCCACGCGCGAGCGTCCACAGCCCGACGGCGACGTAGATCGGCGTCGCAAGGAGCATGCGCCAGGCGAGCAGCGTGAGGGCGTCCAGGTTTTCGGCGTAGGCGAGCTTGATCAGGATGCCCTTCGAAGCGAAGAGCACCGCCCCGGCCATGGCCAGGCTGTAGCCGGTCCAAGGAACGGGCGGCAGCTTGGCGGCGGCGATCGGGTTGGTCTCTGCGGTCATTTCAAGCCTTCGTCAGGCCTTCCGGCGGAGGCCTTCTCACCGATCACGTCGAAGGGCGGGACTGGATATGAGCCGCGGTCGTGGCGCTGAAGGCGGCGGAAGCGCGAGGTAGCACGGCGCCGGAGTTGCCGCAATCGTCAGCGGGCGCGCGGGTGGGCGTCCTCCCAGGCGCGGACCAGACGGGCCGTGTCCACGGCCGTGTACATCTGGGTGGTGCCGAGGCTCGCATGGCCGAGCAATTCCTGGATGGCGCGCAGGTCGCCGCCAGCTCCAAGCAGGTGGGTGGCGAAGGAGTGGCGGAGCGCGTGGGGGGTCGCCGTGTCGGGCAAGCCCAGCGCGCCCCGCAGGCGCTGCATGGCAAGTTGGATCAGCCGCGGACTGAGCGGACCGCCCTTCGCGCCGCGGAAGACGGGCATGTCCGCCGACATGGGGTATGGACAGAGGCCGAGGTAGACGTGGATCGCCTCGGCCACGGTCGGCAGCACGGGAACCATGCGGATCTTGCCGCCCTTGCCTAGCACGCGCAGCAACCCGCCGGTCGGAGGCGGAACTTCCGCCAGGCGGATGGCGAGCGCTTCGGAGATGCGCAATCCGGATCCGTAGAGCAGCCCCAAGACGGCCGCGTCCCGGGCCGATACCCAGGGATCCTCGGCCAGCTGGCGGCGTTCGTCGGTCACCTGCAGCGCATCGCCGACGGCAAGCGGCTTGGGCAGGCGACGGCCGGTCTTGGGCGTCTTGACAGCCGAGACGGCGGCGCTGGAGCCGTGGCCCTCGCGCTCCAGGAAGCGAACGAGGCTTCTGACGCCCGCCAAGCCGCGGGCGAGAGTCGCCGTGCCGACGCCGCCACGCCGACGCCCGGCCAGAAAGGCGCGGAAATCGGCCGGCTTCAGTCCGCCAATGTCGGCGAGAGTCGGCGGGCCGCCGAGATGGCCGGTGAGGAAACGGACCCACTGCTCGACGTCGCGACCGTAGGCCTCCACCGTTCGCGGACTCACGCGCCGGACGCCGGCCAACGCCGCGGCCCAGCGGGCGACAGCGTCGGCCAGATCGGGCGCCATGATGACCAGGAACTCAGGCTTCGACATCGGATACCGGGATTCACAGGGGAGAACCGACCGGTCCAGCCTGGCCCGGAATGCTGAACGACACATGAATGGGGGTCTCAGATCCGGTTCAGCGGAGGGACGTTAGAACAGGCGCCATGGAAGCGGTCGAACGCACCGCTCGCCACCCGAAAGGAACACGATCATGGCGACCAGGAGCCTTCTTTCAGCGATCACCGGCTTCGGCCTTGCCGCCGCCGTGCTCACCAGCGCCACCTCGGGCGCGCGGGCCGACGAGTTGAGTTTCGGCTTCAGCTTCGGCGGCGGCCAGAGCGGCGTGACCGTCGGCGTCAGCAACGGCACCGTGCTTGCCGATTGGGATCCGGCCCATTCCGGCCGCGACGTGCCCGAGCGGCGCTGGGAGCGGCACAACGACCGGGAAGACTGGCGCGCCCGCCGCTGGTGGCGCGAGCACAACGGCGAACGCTGGGATCGCCCGCACCGGCGCCGTGTGGTCGAGGTCTGCGAGCCCGTTTGGCGGACCAAGCGGATCTACGACGACTGGGGCAACGTGCGGAAGGTGGTTCGCGTCCGCAGCGAGGAGTGCCGCCTGATCCGCCGGTGACCGGCGCAGGGCGACGCCGTTGCCGACTAGGTATCGGCGAAATCCGGGCGCAGCTGGATCGATCGCCCCTGAACCGGGGCGTTCACGCAGACCAGTTCGAACCGCTCGTCGCGCTCATAGTGGCTCAGCCCCTTGTGGGGCTGGGCCGGGCGGAAAGCGCCAATCGTCCTCTGGCCGTAGTGCTCGGGGGACAGGGTTACGATATCGACGAAGGACAGGCCCGCCGCCAGTCCGCCGCGGTTGTCCTCGGCGGGTCTGACGAGACCATCGTAGTAGCGGAAAGGCCGTCCGGCCGGGCGGGCGGCGGAGGCATCGACGAGCACCGGCCCCGGCCCGCCGACCGGGCGCCAGGGGCCTTCGAGGCGGTCGGCCGTCAGCACGGCGATCGCGTCGCGATCCGACGCTCCGTCGCCGTAGCGCGTGGAACCGATGAGGTAGAGCCGGCCGGCATCCTCGAGAACCGTCACATGCGAGAGATCGACGTTCTGGATGCGATAGCGTCGTTCCCAGCGGAAAGGGAACTCGACCGCCGCCCAGAACTCCACGGACCGCCGTGCGGATGTGTCGGGCACCATCCAGATGTGGCCGGCGTGGGCAAACACGTAGGGATAGGAGAGGTGGCAGTCCGCTTCCAAGACGGGCTCGGGCGCCGAAAACCGACCGTCCCGGAACTCGCAGGCGGCGATCAGACCGCGTCCGGTGGCGAAGGGAAACTCCTCCACGAAGGCGAACGTCCGGCCGGCGTGGGTGCACAGGAACGGCGTTGCAAGATGGCGGCGGCCGTCGGTGCGGATGCGGCGGAAGCGACCCTCGGGGAACCGCGGCAGGTCGGTGCTCTCGCCGATCGCGGTCCGCCAGCCGACCGACCACCCCGTGGCCCGCCGGAGGTGGCGATCGATCCATCGGCGCGCATGGAAGGCCAGTTCCGCGGCAAGAAAGCGTATCGGACCGTCGGCATCCGCCGGATCACCGACCCGGCGCCCGGATAGGTGCTCCGCGCCGCCAAGGGGAAGGCCGCGGCCGAGCCTGAGCAGGGCGACGTCGATCACGTTGATGGAACGGCCGAAGATGGCATCCAAGGAGGTCAGCGCCACGTCGGATCGCTCCAGGGCCAGCCGCCAGCGCGCGACCCGGCGGACCTCGCCGTTTTTGTGGAGGTCGAGCGAAAGGACGGGCGCATCGTGGGCAAGAACCGCCTCAGTCGCACCGATATCGATCGGGGATCCGCAGCAGGCCAGCGTCAGGCGCGGTACATTCTCCGGCCCACCGGCCCTGACAAGATCGATCACCAGGTCCGGTGCGTCGTCATCCGGAGCGGCGGTGGGATAGGCGCTGAGATCAGCCGGGTCGGCCGGATGGCCGGCGGGGATCCGGTAGAGCAGCCGCTCCAGCAGGAACAGGAGGCGCATGGCAGGCCCGACCGACGCGCCGCCGCGGCTTTCGAAGCGGAACCTGACAGACAATCTCCGGCGCTCGGTCAGGCGTAGATACAAGGCGCGGTGCCATTCTCGCGTCGCTTCCGGATCGACGATGATCTCGACACGCATCTGCCCCAGCCACTCCGCTCGGCGTCCCGTGCATCAACGCTTAGCGGAGGAGCGGGGAGAATGCCATCGGCGCTGTGTCGAGCGGCTTGGGCACCGGTCGCTTCGGCCGGCGCTTCGGTATGATCCGGGCCAGAGACCGGCCGAGGGCAGCGCTCCAGCACGCGAGCGAAAGGCCCCAGCCGGCGGCGGCCATGACCCAGCCGACAAGTTCGGACAGCGCCCGGGTGAGGACGATCGCCCCGCGTCCGAGAACGCGGACCACGCCCCTGGTCGCGTCGCCATAGCGATCGGCGAGGCGGGCGCCGCGCGCGATCTCCGCCGGCGATCGGGCGAGCGCCAGGAGGTCGTCGGCGGCGCGGTAGCCGGCCCGGGACATCATGCGTGCCGTGTTCCGGCCCACAGCGGCCAACGGGGCGAGATCATCCCAGCGGACGGCCGTACGGGCCGCGACACGCGCCGCCGCCAGGTCGAGGGATCCGATCGCGGTGGCCGACCGGGCGAGCGCCTTGTGGTCGATGGCCTGCTGCGCCAACCTCGACAGGCGGGCAAGGAGGACGGGAGACAAGCGGCCGGCACGCTTGGCCGATTTCAGGGCGGTGAGGCCGACGCGGGCCGGCGCCGCCGAACCAAGGCTCGCCCAGGTCGCGCCCGTCACCGCGAGCCCGGCCGCGGACAGGGCGAGGACGATCTCGTCGGCATCCTCGCCGCGGGCATAGCGCCAGCTTTCGCGGGAGAAGTCCCTGACGTCGCCGATGCCCACGAGATCCCCGGCGACCGCGCCGGCCAACCCCGGGACATCGGCCGTCTCCCCGAACACCGCACCGTTCAGGAAGGAACCGCCCAGGGCAAGCAGGTTCGGCTGTCCGGCAGCCTCGACCTCCGCCCGCTGCTTTGCCGAAATCGGAGCGCCCACGGTGTCGGCCAAAGCGACAAGGCTGTCGGCGAGGTCGGGGTCGTCGGCCGCGAGCGCCGAGTCGATTTCGATGGCCAGCCGCGCGGGCGTCGCTTCCACGTCGAGCTGCTTGCGAGCCAGGGCGAGGGGGTCATCGGCGACTTCGATCCAGCTCCAGGCATCGGCCGCAAGCGGCAGCACGCGATAACCGGCCGCGACAAGGCCGGCAAACGAGACGAGGAGAAGGATCAGCCTTGCGGCACGATGAACGGTACGGAGCAAGGCGCGACCATGAGCGACGTGACTTCAGCGCACGCCTATCGGATGTTTGCGGCGCGAAAAGGACATAGCGGTGAAACAGCGGCGAGCCGTCGAGGTTCGACCGCTGTTCGACGTCACACGAGGAGGATACGGGACATGGCGGATGTGCGGGCAATGCTGGCGATCGGAATGCAGGGACAACTGGGCAACCACGGCGTCCTGCCGTGGGAGGGCAATACGGACCCCGCCTTCGTGGAGGATGTCGAGCGGTTCTTCGAACTGACCCGCGGTCATGTGTTGATCGCAGGGCCGGTCACCGCCCGTTCGGTGCCGGACTGGGCCAAGCGCGACCTGGAGGTTTTCGAACTCCGCTCGCACATGGCCCCGGAGGACGTCATCGCCCGGTTCGAGGGGCGGCGCATCTTCGTGGGCGGCGGACCGACGGTGTGGGCGGCCTATGCTCCCTATATCCGGATCTGGGATGTCACACGGCTGCCCTATGACGGTCCGGCGGACCGATACTTCGATCCAGCCTGGATGCTCGGGCCGGTCCGGATCTGAGGGCGGAACCACTGGCGGTGCCGCGTGTTCATGTGAACAAGCCATGAACAACGGAGCGCCCTCGTGTCGAACCAGCACAGCGATCACAATCCCAAGCTCGACGCCGAACCGCAGTCGAACCAGCGCAAGGATCCCGAAGACTGGGTGTCCGGGCACGACCCGATGACAGGCGCGCAGGCATCGTACCTGAAGACCTTGTCGGAGGAGGCGGATGCGCCGGAGCTCTACGCGGACGATCTCGACAAGGCGGAAGCGTCCAAGCGCATCGATGCCCTTCGGGAGAAGCTTGGTCGCACCTGAGCGACCGCCCCGAAACCGCTTTCGCGCCGGATCCGTATCTCACGGCATGTCCGTCGGCCGACCACCCGGCGGGCCCGACTTGATGCCCCGCCGACCCTCCGGCGGGGCCTTTTCCTCGGTTTCCTCAGTCGGGATCGTGCCGCATGACGACAACCGCCGTCGCTGCCATGACAGCGACGGTCAGGGCGGTCGCTCCGATCATGCCGAAGCCGGTGAAGAACAAAGTGGCCGCTCCGCAGGCCGTCGCGCAGACGCTTCCCGCAGCAACAATGGTTTCCACCTTCATGGCCCGCCTCCAAGCCGTTGGGTGAGTTCTTGTGTTGCAGGACGCAGCGTAGCCTCCAGCGCAGACATTGCAATATGAAATAATGCTGACGACGAATAAGCTCCGTAGCGATCGACCGATCAGGAGCGACGCAGCGCTGGCCGATTAGCCTTTGTCCTGTGGCGTAGGATCGGGACGGACGAGGATGGGGCGGCCGGCGCCGAAGCCGGCGATCGCGCCCGCGATGCCGAGCGCGGCGAAGAGGATCCCCGTCACGGCAAAGCCGCCCGACCACGCGTGCAGCAGGCCGACCAACAGCGGGCCGCCGGCGGCGAGAATGTAGCCGACCGTCTGGGCCATGCTGGACAACTGCGCAGCGACCCACGGATCGGGCGAGCGCAGGACGATCACGGTCATGGCGACGGCTATCAGGCTGCCTTGCCCGAGGCCCTGGATGACGGCCCAGAACCAAATGGACCAAAGCGGCGCGTACAGGCAGCCGAGCAGGCCGACGACGGCACAGGCCAGCAGGATCACGTTGATCCAACTCTGGCTCTTCAGCCGGGCCGCGATGTTGGGCGCGGCGAGACAGGACACCGTCTGGATCAGCACCGAGACCGAAACGATGAAACCGGCGGTCACGCCATCGAGACCCCGATCGCGCAGGATCGGCGCAAGCCATCCGAAGACGCAGTAGGCGAGCGACGACTGTAGGCCCATGAACAGCGTCACCTGCCAGGCCAGCGGATCGCGCCAGAGTCCCCTCACCGGCGGGCGGCGTACCGCCGGAACCGTGCGCGCATGGGCCAGTTGCACGGTCCACAGCAGGCCGACGGCGGCGGCCGGAAGCGCCCAGGCGGCAAGCGCAAGGGACCACGATCCGAATGCCTCGTTGATGGGCACCGTGATGCCGGCCGCGGTGGCCGCTCCGCCGCAGAGGGCCATGGTGTAGAGACCGGTCATGAGCGCGGCGCTGCCGGGGAAGTCGCGCTTGACGAGGCCGGGGAGGAGAACGTTGCCGACCGCGATGGCGGCTCCGGCGATCACCTGTCCGGCAAGGACCGCAACCTCCGACGGTATGCCGCGCAGGCCGGTGCCCGCGGCGATCAGGACGAGCGCCCAGAACACCGTCCATTCCGGACCGATGCGGCGCGAGAGGATAGGCGCGAGCGGCGCGAAGAGGCCAAGGCAGAGCACCGGCAAGGTTGTGGCAAGGCCGGAAAAGAGCGGTCCTGCGCCGGTCTCGGCAACGGCTTCCGGCAACACGGCCGAGAGGCTGGAGAAGATCGGGCGCAGATTGAAGCTGACCAGCACCAGACTGAGCCCGAGCAGGAATCGCCCGGCGCGAGACCTGGCCGATGGATCGGCCACTGGCTTGGTGGGCTCACGGGACACGTCGTTCATGGGCAGGATGCGGGGAACGCAGGAGGGAAGGCCGGGGGCGGCGGCGCGATGGCCGTGGGCCTTCGAAGCTGCCGCCTGATTAGGCGATGCCTGCCTTGAGATCAATCGTCACAAGCCCGGAGGAGCGTGCTTCGAAGGTCGTGGGCAGACCTCCGGAAAGCTGCTTTCCGCGCTTGCGTTTCTTGCCGGTGTTGGCCATGGTGCGAGACCGCGGTGGCCCTCGCCGGATGCCGCGGCCGCCTTTCTCGACAGGCGAATTCCATTCTCACGCAGAGAAGCCCGGCCCCTGCCCCGCGTCGATGACCTTCGCCCCGGACGGCCGTGCTTCCACGCCAGACGGGACCATCCATGCGAGTGACGCTCGAGCGGTCGCATCTCCTGAAGTCGCTGACCCACGTGCACCGGGTCGTCGAGCGCCGCAACACGATCCCCATTCTTTCCAATGTGCTTCTCAAGGCATCCGGCGGAGGCCTTCAGCTGAAGGCGACGGACCTCGACCTGGAGGCGATCGAGAACATCGCGGCAATGGTGGAGCGTCCGGGGGCGACGACCGTGCCGGCGCACATGTTCTACGACATCGTCCGCAAGCTGCCGGACGGTGCGCAGGTCGAACTGACGACATCGCCGGACGGGGCGACGCTGGCGATCGCGTCGGGGCGGTCGAAGTTCTCGCTGCAGATGCTGCCCGAAAGCGACTTCCCGGACATCACGGTCGGGGAACTCAGCCACCGGTTCGAGCTGAAGGCACGCGATCTCAAGACGCTGATCGACAAGACCCAGTTTGCGATCTCCAACGAGGAGATCCGCTATTACCTCAACGGCATCTTCCTGCACGCCGTGGACACGCCGAACGGCAAGCGCTTCCGCGCCGTGGCGACGGACGGCCACCGGCTCGCCCGGGCAGATGTGGTGGCGCCGGAAGGCAGTCAGGGGATGCCGGGCGTGATCGTGCCGCGCAAGACGGTCGGCGAGATCCAGCGGCTGCTGGAAGATCCCGACCTCGACGTGACGGTGGAGCTCTCGGAAGCGAAGATCCGCCTCACCGTCGGCGACGTGGTGCTGACCTCCAAGCTGATCGACGGGACGTTCCCGGACTACGGCCGGGTGATCCCGCAGGGCAACGACAAGGACCTGAAGGTCGATCGGGCGGAATTCGCAGAGGCGGTGGACCGCGTGTCGACCATATCCTCGGAACGCGGACGGGCGGTGAAGCTGGCGCTGACCGAAGGCAAGATGGTGCTGACCGTCGTCAACCCGGACAGCGGCACGGCGACCGAAGAACTGGTGGTCGAGTACGAAGACGATCCGCTGGAGATCGGCTTCAATGCGCGCTACCTGCTCGACATCACTGGACAGCTGACCTCCGAAACCGCTGTGTTCCGGCTGGCCGACCCCGGCTCTCCAACCCTGATCCAGGACGAAGGCGACGCCGAAACGCTCTACGTGCTGATGCCGATGCGCGTGTGAGAGCGGACGCCGCGCGCTCCTGGCCGGCATTTCCATGACGGAACCCACCCGCGTCTTCGTCACGCAGCTGATGCTGACCGACTTCCGCAACCACCCGCATCTGACGGTGGCTGCGGATCGGCGCATCGTGGTGCTCGCCGGGGAGAACGGGGCGGGCAAGACCAACGTCCTCGAAGCCGTGTCGATGATGTCGCCCGGCCGCGGGCTCCGGCGCGCCGCGCACCGGGAGCTTTCGCGGATCGGCGGCGGCGGCGGCTGGGCTGTCAGCGGCGTTGTCGAGGGGCCCTGGGGCTGCGTGCGGATCGGGACTGGACTGCAGCCGGGCGATGCCGCACGGAACGTCCGGATCGACGGCGAGCCCCAGAAGTCAGCCGACGTGCTGACGGAACACCTGCGGGTGATGTGGCTGACGCCTGCCATGGACGGGCTGTTCACGGGGCCGGCCTCGGATCGGCGGCGTTTCCTCGATCGGATGGTCCTCAGCCTCGATCCCGTCCACGGCCGGCGGGTGGCTTCGTTCGAGCAGGCGCTCACCCAGCGCAACCGCATCCTGGAGGAGATCCGGCCGGATCCCGGCTGGCTCGATGCCGTCGAGGCGCAGATCGCCGAACTGGGCGTCGCCGTGGCCGCAGCACGGCGAGAGGCGGTTGCCTGCCTGACGCGCCTGATCGGGGATGCGCACGACCCGGAGGCCGCCTTCCCGGACGCGCGGATCGCCCTGTCCGGAGAGCTCGAAGACGCGCTTGCCGGCGCATCCGCCGCGGAACTGGAGGACTGGTACCGGACCGATCTCGCAGCCGGCCGCTCCCGCGACCGCGCGGCGGGGCGAACCCTCGCAGGGCCGCACCGCAGCGACCTCGTTGTGCACCATGGCCCGAAGGACATGCCGGCGGCGCTCTCCTCGACCGGAGAGCAGAAGGCACTGCTGGTGGGCCTTGTGCTCGCGCAGGCGCGGCTGGTCACAGAACTTGCACGGCAGACGCCCGTTCTGCTGCTTGACGAAGTGGCCGCCCACCTGGACGCGCGCCGGCGGGCGGCGCTGTTCGACATCCTTCAAAACATGGGGGTCCAGGCCTATATGACAGGTACCGACAGAGCCGCCTTCGCAGCCCTGGAGGACCGTGCCTTCTTCCTCGACTTCACTCCCGCCGACACAGGCGGTGGATAACCTTCGACAGAGCCGCCGCCGTGCCCCGAAAGGGCCGGATTTTCAAGCTATTCTGCTAGAATTCCGGCGATGTTGAACAGGCTGATCCGGGCCGTTAAGACGGTCGCGGACGAGCCTCATCAGAAAGCGACCGATTCGCAATGTCAGAACCCGCCCGCGTTACCGCCGAAGAGTACGGCGCCGAGTCGATCAAGGTCCTGAAAGGCCTCGACGCCGTGCGCAAGCGCCCCGGCATGTACATCGGCGACACCGACGACGGATCCGGCCTGCACCACATGGTCTACGAGGTGGTCGACAATGCCATCGACGAGGCGCTGGCCGGCTGGGCGAACGAAGTCCGTGTGACGCTGAACGCGGACGGCTCCTGCACTGTGTCGGACAACGGGCGAGGCATTCCGACCGACATCCACAAGGAGGAAGGCGTTTCCGCGGCCGAAGTCATCATGACCCAGCTGCATGCCGGCGGTAAGTTCGACCAGAACTCCTACAAGGTTTCGGGCGGCCTGCACGGCGTCGGCGTGTCGGTGGTGAACGCGCTTTCGGTCTGGCTGAAGCTCAGGATCTGGCGGTCGGGCCACGAGCACCAGATGGCCTTCACGCATGGCGTGGCGGACGCGCCGCTGGCGATGGTGGGCGAGTCCGGCTCGCGCACCGGCACGGAAGTCAGCTTCATGCCGAGTTCGGAAACGTTCAAGGGCGTGACCGATTTCGACTATGCGACGCTGGAGCGGCGCTTGCGTGAACTGGCGTTCCTCAACTCCGGCGTCCGCATCATTCTGACCGACAATCGCGGCGTGGAGCCGCGGTCGGAAGAGCTGCACTACGAGGGCGGGCTGGAAGCCTTCGTGCGGTATCTGGACCGCTCCAAGAAGCCGTTGATCTCGCGCCCGCTGACACTGATGGCGGAGCGCGACGGGATCACGGTGGAAGTGGCGCTGTGGTGGAACGACAGCTACCACGAGAACGTGCTCTGCTTCACCAACAACATCCCGCAACGGGACGGCGGCACCCATCTCGCCGGTTTTCGCGGAGCCTTGACGCGGCAGGTGACGAACTATGCCGAAAGCTCCGGTGTCACCAAACGCGAGAAGGTGACGCTGACCGGCGACGACTGCCGGGAAGGGCTCACCTGCGTTCTCTCCGTCAAGGTGCCGGACCCCAAGTTTTCGTCACAGACCAAGGACAAGCTGGTCTCCTCCGAAGTGCGCCCCGTGGTGGAAGGTGCGCTGAACGAGGCCTTCGCGACGTGGTTCGAGGAGCATCCCCAGGAAGCCAAGATCGTCGTCGGCAAGGTGGTCGAGGCGGCCGCCGCGCGCGAGGCGGCGCGCAAGGCGCGCGAGCTCACGCGGCGCAAGGGCGCGCTCGACATGGCGTCACTGCCGGGCAAGCTCGCCGAGTGCCAGGATCGCGACCCGGCCAACACCGAGCTCTTCCTGGTCGAGGGTGACTCGGCCGGCGGCTCCGCCAAGCAGGGCCGCAACAGGGAATTCCAGGCCGTGCTGCCGCTCCGCGGCAAGATCCTCAACGTGGAGCGGGCCCGTTTCGACAAGATGCTGTCGTCGGCGGAAATCGGCACCCTGATCACGGCGCTCGGCACCGGGATCGGCCCCGACGAGTTCGACGCGGGCAAGCTGCGCTACCACAAGATCATCATCATGACGGACGCCGACGTGGACGGCGCCCATATCCGCACCCTGCTGCTCACCTTCTTCTTCCGGCAGATGCCGGAACTGATCGAGCGCGGGCACATCTACATCGCCCAGCCGCCGCTCTACAAAGTGACCAAGGGCAAGTCCGAGCAGTACCTTAAGGACGAGCGCGCCTTCGAGGACTACCTGGTGGACCAGGGTCTCGACGAGGCCGTGCTGAAGCTCGCTTCCGGTGAGGAACGCGCCGGCCAGGACCTGCGGGGCCTGATCGACCGCGCCCGCCAGGTGCGCGCCATTCTGGACGGTCTGCATCACCGCTACGATCGCAGCGTGGTGGAGCAGGCGGCGATCGACGGCGCGCTGAACGCCGAGATCCTCACCAATCCGGACAAGGCGCGGGAAGCGGCGACCTTCGTGGCGCGCCGGCTGGACATCCTGGCGGACGAGTTCGAGAAGGGTTGGACCGGAGAGGCCCGCGAAGACGGGTCCCTGGTGTTCACCAGAACGGTTCGCGGCGTGACGGAGGTGAGCACGATCGACCCGGCGCTGCTCTCTTCGGCCGACGCCCGCAAGCTGGATGGGCATTCCCAGCACCTCAAAGAGGTCTACGGCAAGGCCGCTTTCCTGCGCCGAAAGGATGGAGAGTTCGCCGTCCGAGGTCCGCGCGCCCTGCTCGACGCCATCACCGCCGTCGGCCGCAAGGGCATCGCCATGCAGCGCTATAAAGGTCTCGGCGAGATGAACGCCGAACAGCTGTGGGAAACGACGCTCGACCCGAACGTCCGTTCGCTGCTGCAGGTCAAGGTCGCCGAAGCGGTGGAAGCCGACGACATCTTCGACCGGCTGATGGGCGACGAGGTCGAGCCTCGGCGCGAGTTCATCCAGACCAATGCGCTGAACGTCGCCAATCTCGACGTCTGAGGGCCGATGCAGGGTGGTGGACCGGTTCGGCCCACTGCATCAGCATGTCCGGTTCAGAGCAGCGTATCCTATTCGATTTCATCAATGACAACGCCTTGAACTATCAATTTCCCCAATGAGCCGGGTTTGGGCATATTGCGGCGCACACAAAGTTGCCGCCGGAGCCCGCCTCGCATGGACGTTCTGCTTTCAGCCCCCATTCTCTTCTTCGCCGTCGGCGTGGCCATTGCAGCGGCGGGAGCCAAGCTGCCGATCCCGGATGGATTCGGGAAGGCGGTCGCAGCCTACCTGCTGGTTGCGATCGGACTGAAGGGTGGGGTGGCCCTGTCCGGCACGGACCTGCAGCCGATCATCCCGCTTCTCCTGACGGCAGGCCTGCTCAGCCTGACAATGCCGCTGCTCGCCTTCGGCCTCCTCCGGCGGGCCGTGGGGGTCGACAGAACCAATGCAGCGGCGATCGCCGCACACTATGGATCGGTCAGCCTGGTCACCTTCGTTACGGCAGTCGAGGTTCTCAGGGTTGAGGGTATCGGCTTCGGCGGCCACATGGTCGCGGCCCTGGCCATCATGGAAGCGCCTGCGATCGTATCCGGCCTCGTTCTCGCCGGCATCGGGACTGCCCGGCTCTCCGGCCAGGTTGCCGGTGGGGCCGGAACGCTTCCGTTTCCCGGCGCGGCACTCGGTCCGATCGGACAGGCCGTTCGCGAGGCGTCCCTGAACGGGTCGGTCCTTCTTCTCGCGGGCTCGCTGGTGGTCGGAATGGTGATCGGTGAGGAGGGCATGAAGCCGCTGTCCGGTCTGTTCGTCGCGCCCTGGAACGGCGTCCTCAGCCTGTTTCTGCTCGAGATGGGATATGTGGCTGCAGCGCGCCTGCGGGAGGCGATGGTCCTCAGCCCCCGCCTGATCGCCTTCGGAATCGTGATGCCGCTTGTGGGTGCGGTGATCGGCCTTGCCACCGCCCTCGCTCTCGACCTTGGGCTTGGCGACGCCATGCTGCTCGTGACGCTGGCAGCAAGTGCGTCCTACATCGCCGTGCCTGCGGCGCTGCGGCATTCGTTGCCCGATGCCGACCCGGGATTGTCGCTGCCGCTGTCGCTCGGGATCACCTTCCCGTTCAACATCCTGTTCGGCATCCCGCTCTATCTTGCGGCGACCAGGGCAATGGTCGCAGGGTAGAGCATGCCTCCGCCGCTGCCGCCGTTCGACCTCGACCTGCTTCGCACTTTCGTCACCGTCGCCGATCGCGGCGGCGTCACGCGCGCGGCAGAACGGCTGGGTCGGACGCAGTCCACCATCAGCCTGCAGATCAAGCGTCTGGAGACGGGGCTGGGACGGACGCTGTTCGATCGGGATCGAGGTTTCGCCCCGACGCCGGAAGGCGAGACGATGCTCAGCTATGCCCGGCGAATGCTGGCGCTGGCGAGCGAAGCGCAGGTGCAACTGACCGAGCACGACGTGGAAGGAACGGTCCGGCTGGGAACACCGGAGGACTTCGCCACCACGCGCCTTTCGGATGTCCTCTGGGGCTTCTCCCAGGCTCACCCCAAGATCGCCCTGGATGTCCGGTGCGACTTCACCATGAACCTGTTGGGAGGTTTCGACCGGGGCGAGTTCGACCTGGTTCTCACCAAGCGGGAACCGCGCGGCGCGGATGGCGGCACGCGGGTCTGGCGGGAGCATCTGGTGTGGGTGGCATCCCGGCGTCTCGTCGTCGATGAGGGCAGCACGGTTCCGCTGGTGCTGGCGCCGACCCCGGACCTTTACCGTCGCAGAGCCTTGGACGCGCTTGAAGAACAAGGCCGGCGCTGGAGGATCGTGTACACGAGCCCGAGCCTCTCGGGCATCCAAGCTGCCGTCCGGGCCGGGCTGGGAGTCACCATTCTTCCCGAAGACATGCTGCTCGACGATTTCCTAGTCGTCGACGACACATTCGGTCTGCCGCCGCTCGCCAACGCGGAAATCGCGCTGCACCGCGCTTCCGGTCGCCCGTCCAAAGCGGCGGATCTGCTCGCTGAGCACATCGTACGGTCCTTCGAGACCTAGTTGGCACGGCCGGGTGCGCGGGCTGTTCACCTCTTATTAGGAGCGCTTATCCACCCCCCTATTTGTATTGCGAAATGGCTCCCGAAAATCCACAGTGTCTTAATCGTGTATGCCCATAACTTGAGCATGTTTTTTGGGGGCACACCATGACCGTCAAGTTTCGGCTTCTGTTGTCATTGAGCTTGCTTGCAGCTTCGCTGCTCGCCACCGGGTTGATCGGACTCTACGCACTCAACGCTTCTTCCGACCGAACCCGGACCATCGTTGAAGACAGGGTGATGCCGCTGGAGCAGTTGCAGGCCGTGGCGAACGCCTACGCCGTCGACATCGTCGACACCGCGCACAAGGTCCGCAGCGGGGCAGCCAGCTGGGATGCCGGGCTGGCATCGGTCACGGCGGCGCTGAAGGCGGTGGACGAGCATTGGACCGCCTATGCGGCCACCTCCATGACGGAAGAGGAGGCGGCCCTGGCGGCCGATGTCAAAGCCGCAATGTCCGCCGCAAACCAGAAGGTCTCCGAATTGACTGCCGTGCTCAACGGAAGGGATCAGGCCCAACTGGAGCAGTTCGTTGCGCGCGACCTTTATCCGACCATCGATCCCATCGGGGTGCCTATCGGCGAACTGATCGAACTCCAGACCCGTGTGGCGCAGGACGAGTATGCCGTGGCGCTGCAGACAAACAGCCGCTCGACGATGTTCATGCTGGTCATCGGTGTGGTCGCCGCGGGCGTGGTCGCCCTCGCATCCTGGACGGTCGTCCGCGGTGTGGTCGGGCCGATCGAGGAGATGCAGGGCGCGATGCGGGCGCTGGCAGAAGGCGATGTCTCCACCACGGTTCCGCACCTCAAGCGTCGCGATGAGATCGGTGGCATGGCTGCAGCGGTGCAGGTGTTCAAGGACAATGCTATCGAGCGGGCCGCGCTGGAAGCCGCACAGCGGGCGGAGCAGGATGCCAAGGAGCGACGCGCCAAGGCCGTGGACCAGCTGATCGCCGACTTCGATGCCGGCGTGTCGGCCATCCTGAAGACCGTGGCTCAGGCCTCGACAAAACTGGAGGGCACCGCGGCCAATCTCAATGGGGTCGCCGAGCGCAGCGCGCTGAACGCCACGACGGTGGCGGCTGCCTCCGAGCAGGCGACCGCGAACGTGCAGACGGTCGCCTCGGCGTCTGAGGAATTGGCGACGTCCATCGACGAGATCTCCACCCAGGTGCAGACGTCACTGTCGGTGACGCAGCGGGCCATCGAAGCGGCCGAACTCACCGACCAGACGGTGCAGGGGCTCGTCTCGACCGCGGAGCGGATCGGGAGCGTGGTGAGCCTGATCAGCGCGATCGCCGAGCAGACCAACCTGCTTGCGCTGAATGCGACGATCGAGGCAGCGCGAGCGGGAGATGCCGGCCGGGGCTTCGCGGTCGTCGCCTCCGAAGTGAAGAACCTGGCCGGGCAGACCTCCAAGGCGACGGACGAGATCGCGCGCCAGGTGCAGGAGATCCAGGGCGTCACCGGCAAGGCTGCCGAAGCGATCCGGGGTATCGGCGCCACCATCCGCGAGATCGACAGCACCTCGACGGCCATCGCCTCGGCGGTCGAAGAACAGGGTGCCGCAACGCGCGAGATCGCACGGAATGTCGTCCAGGCTGCGGAAGGAACCCAACAAGTCTCCGGGAGCATCGGCGGCGTGACCGAAGGGGCCACCCAGACCGGCGTCGGAGCGGCCGAGGTGCTTTCCTCGGCTGGCGAGCTCGCGCGTCAGTCGGTGGCACTCAAGGATCAGGTGGAACGCTTCTTCTCCGCGATCCGGGCAGCCTGACGGTTTATCCTGGCGCATGGACAAGCCGGTCCGGGTGATCGCATGATCCGGACCGGCTTCCTCAGGACTTCCATGTTCCCATGTCCACGACGATTCCGTTTCCTGCTCTGCTCGAACCGGAGGCAGAGCGACTGCTCCAGGGCCGCGGGCAGAGCGTCAGGCTTCCGGCGGGCGAGCGGGCGTTCCGGAGCGGCGACGCCTGTTCGGCCTATCTCTGGGTCACCAGCGGCATCGTGCGCGTCCAGATCGTCACGGAATCGGGTCGGGAACGGGTTCTCTACCGCGTCGGTCCGGGTGACAGCTGCGTTCTGACCACATCCTGCCTGTTCGGTCACGAGCCCTATGCGGCTGAAGGGCTCTGTGAAACCGACGTGACGGCGGTGGCCATTCCGGTGGCGACGTTCCGGGATCTGCTGGGGATCTCGGTAGCCTTCAGGGAGATCGTGCTCTCCGACTATGCCCGGCGTGTCGGCGACCTTCTCCTGATGCTTGACCTGAGCATGTCTCGCCACATCGCAAACCGCCTCGCTGCGTTGCTGCTGCAACGAGGCGGCGTCGAGCCGCTCGGCGCGACCCACCAGGAACTCGCCATCGAACTCGGAAGCGCGCGGGAGGTGATCAGCCGCGCGCTCAAGGATTTCGAGCGACGGGGCCTGGTCAGCCTCGCCCGAGGTCGTATCGCCATTACCGACCGTTCGGGTCTGCAGAAACTTGCAGACGTGTGACCAGATCACAGACGCCTGGAGCGGGCCGTGATTGTCTCTCCTCATGGCAGCCGGAACCATGTGGCACCGGGCCTGTGACGGAGACACGGTGATGACGAAGAACATGGGAAGTGTGGATCGGATCTTTCGGATCATCCTGGGCATCGCCCTGCTGCTGTTCGCTTTCACCGGCGTGCCCGCGACGACGTTCAACTGGATCGGCTGGGTGGGGATCGTCCCGCTTGCAACGGCGCTGATCGGATGGTGCCCGCTCTACGTGCCGTTCGGCATCAAGACCTGCCGGACGGCCTGACTGGTGCGATCAGGGTGGCTTGGGCAACGGCGCGGCTCCTTGGAACGGGTGCCGCGCCGGTCGGGTGGAGAAGCATCATCCTGCAGGCTTTGGACCATTTGCCTGCTGGTTTTCGCTACCAACCGATAAAAAAGCCGCGTAATCGGCGATCACGCTTCGGCGAGCGAGGGCAGTTTGTGGCCGACAGCCGGTTCAGGCTGCGATAAGAGAAGCCCATTCGAGACGTCAGACCGACGCCGCTTTCCAGGTTCTTCTCCATGGACGCCCCCGCCCCGATCCGCTCCGAACAGCGGGCCGGCCCCGCCTTCGCCGAATTCGTCGGGATCATCGCCTGCCTGATGGCGCTGACCGCACTCGGCATCGATTTCCTGCTGCCGGCTTTTCCCCCAATCGGCGCGGAATTCTCCGTTTCCGACAGCAACGACCTGCAGCTCCTGGTCTACTGCTACATGATCGGCTTCGCCCTGATGCAGCTGGTCTACGGCCCGCTGTCAGACATGGCAGGACGTCGGCCCCTGGTGATCATCGGGCTCGTGGTGTTCGCGATCGGATGCCTTGCGTCGCTGTTCGCCCCCAGCTTCGAGACCCTGATCGCCGCGCGGGTGCTGCAGGGGATGGGTGCGGCCTCATCCCGGGTGCTTGCCATTTCGATCGTGCGCGACCGGTTCGGCGGACGCGACATGGCGCGGGTGATGTCCTTCGTCATGATGGTCTTCATCATCGTGCCGGTGTTCGCGCCTGCGGTCGGCGGCGTTGTGCTGCTCGCGGGCAACTGGCACCTGATCTTCCTGGTGATGCTATTCGCCAGCGTGGCCGTGCTGATCTGGTTCGCCGTGCGGATGCCGGAAACGCTTCATCCGGACTATCGGATGCCGCTTTCGGCGGGTCGGATCGCAATCGCCGCCGCCCGCTGCGTGACGACGCGTACCGCCTTCGGCTATGCGACGGCGATGGGCCTGATGTCCGGGTGCCTGATGGGCTACATCGGCTCCTCCGAGCAGATCTTCGGCAGTGAGGTCTATGCGCTCGGGCCGTGGTTCCCGCTGGCCTTCGGCCTCGTCGCCTGCCTGATGGGCCTCGGATCCTTCGTCAACTCGCGGCTGGTCGGCAGCTGGGGCATGCGCAAGCTCGCCCATGGCGCGACGATCGGCTATGTCGGCGTCGCATTGCTGCAGACGCTCGCGGCGCTCGCCTACGAAGGGCACCCGCCACTCTGGCTGTTCGGGGCGCTTCTGGCCGCCAGCAACTTCCTGTTCTCCATGACCCTGCCCAACTTCAATGCAATGTCGATGGAGCCACTGGGCGACATCGCCGGCACCGCCTCTTCCGTGATCGGTTTCTACACCACCTTGATGGGTGCGCTTCTCGGCCTTGCGGTGGGACAGGCGTTCGACGGAACCGTGCTCCCTCTCACCGTGTCCTACTTTGTTCTCAGCGCCGGGACTCTGCTGGTCGTCGCCTGGACCGAACGCGGCAAACTTTTCCAGCCGCACCAGACCAATCCGGCAAAGCCGGTCCCAGCCACCGGATCCCGGATGCCGTAAAAAGCTGGTCCCTGAACCGCTGTTCTTCAAATTTATCCGTTGACTGGTGCAGCGTTCAGCCTTTTTTTCCGATCGGCTGTTACGGTCCAATGAGAAATACCGTGTTCTCAGGGGGTTCCGATGGTCGACCAGGCCGTCCTACAGAAACTGATCGGTTCGCCCGACGAACTTTCGCGCGACCAGGTGATCCTGGCTGTGACGAATCTGTTTCTGGACGAGTCCTACCAGCCAACCGCCGTCGAGAGATCACGGTACAGCGATATCGTCTCGCTGGTGATCGGCAAGCTCGCGTCCGAGCTCCAGGTGGAGATCGCCGAACGGGTGGCGGGCACGGACCGCATCACCCGCGACCTCGCCGTGGAGCTTTCCAAGGGCGATATCGCGGTGGCGGCCCCGGTGCTGCGCAATTCGCCGATGCTGACGGACGAGGATCTCGTCGCGGTCACACGCGGGCAGTCGCTGGAACATCGCCTGGCGATCACCGACCGTGCGACCCTCAGCGAGGCGGTCACCGACGCGCTGACAGAGATCGGCGAGCAGATCGTTCTGCAGCGCGTAGCGGCCAACGATGGTGCTTCCTTCTCCGAGGTCGGCTTTCGCCAGTTGGTGAGCCGGGGCGGCGATGATGCCGTCGTGCAAAGCCAGCTCGCCCGTCGCGCCACGGCCAACGCTTCGTTCGCCGGCTCGCTGCACCAGGCGCTCGGCGACGAACTGCGTGCCAAGCTCGGACCTGCGCTGGCGGCGATCAGTGATCAGAGGCTATCGGCCGCGATGGACATCGCGGCGCTGCAGGCGGAAGAGGCGATCAAGGATCGCATGCGTCAGCGCCTGGAGATGAAGGTCATCCTGAAGGAGATCAACGCTCAGACCCGCAACGTCGACCAGTCGATCCTGATGCTGGCGCAGCAGCAGAGGCTGGAAGACCTCGGCTGGCTGCTGTCCGAACTCGTCCAACTGCCGGAAAGCATCGGGGCCACCGCGGTCAACAAGATCGATCCCACCTCGCTGGGTTTCCTCTGCAAGTCGCTCTCCGTGCAACCTTCCACCTATCTGGCCGTCGTGGAAGCGCGGTGCCGTAAGTTCGGCTTCGAACAGGTGGCGCCGGACAAGGCCAAGACCGACTACGTCGCCATTCCGATGGCGCTGGCCCAGCGGTCGGTCCGCATCCTCAAGCTCCAGCGGGTCGTGGCGAAGTAGTCCCGATCCAGCTCGGGCGGCAGCTTCGCGCTGCAACGAAGATCCGCCCGGCGCGTTGTCTCCACCGAAAAGCCGTCGGCTTGTGTCGAATCCGCTCGGGTCCGGCCGCCGGCATACTTCCTGTGGAGAAACCTCATGGACATCGTTCGGATCCTGCTTGCCATCTTCATTCCCCCGCTCGGCGTCTTCCTCCAGGTCGGCATCGGCCTGCATTTCTGGCTGAACATCCTCTTGACGCTGCTCGGCTACATCCCCGGGATCATCCACGCGATCTGGGTGATCGTCCGCAAGTGACAGCGCCCCGGCGTTGCCGCGCAGTCTCCGACTCGGCTACGAGTTCCTGCTAAGATACCGGCCGGATCGGAGACGACAGATGCCCTTCATGACAACCGACTACCTGCCCGGCCGCATGATCGTGACCGGAGGAGCGGGATTCATCGGCTCGCATCTCTGCGAACGGTTGCTGGCGGACGGCAAGGAGGTGCTCTGCGTCGACAACTTCTACACGGGCACGCGGAGCAACATCGCTCATCTCCTAGCGGACACGCGGTTCGAACTGCTGCGGCATGACGTGACGTTCCCGCTCTACGTGGAGGCGGACGGGATCTACAATCTGGCCTGCCCGGCGTCACCAGTGCACTACCAGTTCGATCCGGTGCAGACGACGAAGACCAGCGTGATCGGCGCGATCAACATGCTGGGCCTGGCGAAGCGGCTGCGGGTGCCGGTGCTGCAGGCCTCGACGTCTGAGGTCTACGGCGACCCGGCCGTTCATCCGCAGCCGGAGAGCTATTGGGGCAATGTCAATCCGATCGGCCTGCGCTCCTGCTACGACGAGGGGAAGCGCTGCGCCGAGACGCTGTTCTTCGACTACCGCCGCCAGCACAAGGTGCAGGTCAAGGTGATCCGGATCTTCAACACCTACGGGCCGCGGATGCATCCGGCGGACGGGCGCGTTGTGTCGAATTTCATCATGCAGGCGCTGAAAAACGAGCCGATCACCCTCTACGGCGACGGCGCGCAGACCCGCTCCTTCTGCTATGTGGACGATCTGGTCGACGGGATGGTCCGGATGATGGCGACGCCGGACGAGGTGACCGGCCCGATCAACCTCGGCAACCCCTCTGAATTCACAGTGAAGGAGTTGGCGCTGCTGGTGAAGGATCTCACCGGGTCGCGGTCCGAATTCGAGCACAAGCCACTGCCGCAGGACGACCCGCGCCAGCGCAAGCCCGATATTGGTCAAGCGAGCGCCGTGCTGAAATGGGCGCCGAGAACCCCGCTCAAAGAAGGGCTCGCCCGGACGATCGCCTATTTCGAGGACCTGATGAAACAGGGCGCCGCGCCGGTTGCCTGATCCCCCGGTGCGCCCTGCCCGAAGAATAAGTTGATCCGCTTAAGCCGATCGCCTCCTTGCGCCCACCCCGTTCCCCTGAGACCATGGCGGTGCTCGGGCGCTTCTGCCTCCTGACGCAGACCCGTCTTCAAGCACCGTGACATGGCTGGAACAAGTCAAGAACGGGAGAAAACATCATGGGAGACGACGGCGGTAGAGAACCCCGGCCCCGCGGAGGGGCCCGCACGATCGCGCTGGTCGGACCGTTCGCAAGCGGCAAGACCACGCTCCTGGAGGCGATCCTGGAGCGAACAAGCGCCATTCCCCGTCAGGGGACGGTCACCGACCGGAACACGGTGGGCGACGCTTCGCCCGAGGCGCGCGCCCACGCGATGAGCGTGGAGGCGACGATCGCCCAGACCCGCTTCATGGGAGACGACTACACCTTCATCGAATGCCCGGGCTCCACCGAATTCCTGGGCGAGGCGGACGGCATCCTGGCTGCGGTGGATTGCGCGGTGGTGGTGTGCGAGGCCGATGCCCGCAAGGTGCCGGCGCTGCAACTGATCCTGAAGCGCCTGGACGATCTCGGCCTGCCGCGGATCATGTTCCTCAACAAGGTGGACCGCTCCGATCTTCCGATCCGTGAAACCCTGGCGATGTTGCAGCCATCATCCGCCGTGCCGCTGGTCCTGCGCGAGATTCCGCTGACCAGGGACGGGGCCGTCACCGGCTACATCGATCTCGCCCTGGAGCGCGCCTTCGTCTACCGCGAGCACGCGGCGAGCGAGATGGTCCCGATCCCGGACGACGTCCGGGCGGCGGAGGTGTCGGCCCGCTACGAGATGCTGGAGCGCCTGGCCGACTACGACGACCAACTAATGGAGCAACTGCTGGAGGAGGTCGAACCGCCGCGCGACCGGGTGTTCGACGACTTGGCGACCGAGATGCGCGACGGGCTGATCTGCCCGGTGTTCTTCGGCTCGGCGGAACATGGAAACGGCATTTTGCGGCTGCTCAAGGCGCTGCGCCACGAAACGCCCGGGCTGTCGGCGCTCCACAAGAGGCTCGGCTTCACGCCAGGGTCGGACAGCGTCCTCCAGGTTATGAAGACGATCCATGCCGGACACGGCGGCAAGCTTTCCGTGGCGCGGGTGCTGGCCGGAGACGTTGCAGACGGCATGATGGTGACGCTGCCGGACGGCCGGCAGGAGCGGGTTTCCGGCCTCTACCGCATGCTGGGCACGCAGACCGGCAAACGCGAGACGGCCCATCCGGGCGACACCGTCGCACTGGGGAAGCTGGATGGCGCGCGGACCGGCGATACCCTCACCAGCAACCGGACGCCCGCCCGGCAACTGGCGGAGATGGCCGCTCCGGATCCGGTGATGACACTGCAGGTCCATGCGCGCGACCGCAAGGACGAGGTCAAGCTTTCCGCCGCCCTCGCCAAGGCCTGCGAGGAGGATCCTTCGCTGCGGGTCGTCGTCACGGCGGAAACGAGCGAGACCCTGCTGATCGGTCAGGGGGAAATGCACCTGCGTGTCACGGTGGAACGGCTGACCAGCAAGTACGGGGTTTCGGTCACCACCGCCAAGCCGAGCGTCGCCTACAGGGAGACGATCAAGGGGTCGACCGTGCAGCGGGGGCGGCACAAGAAACAGTCGGGCGGCCACGGCCAGTTCGGCGATGTCGTCCTTGAGATCCGCGCCCAGCCGCGCGGGGGCGGGATCACCTTCACGGAGAAGATCACCGGCGGTGTGGTGCCGCGTCAGTACATCCCCGGCGTGGAGACCGGGGTGCGGGACAGCCTGAAGCGCGGTCCCTTGGGCTTCCCCGTGGTGGACGTGGCCGTGACGCTGACGGACGGATCGTACCACTCGGTCGACAGCTCGGATCAGGCGTTCCAGATGGCCGCAAGGCTGGCGATGCGCGAAGGACTCGCCGCGTGCACACCAGTGCTGCTGGAGCCGATCGAGCGGGTGGAGATCACCTGCCCGTCGGACGTGACAGCCCGGGTCAACGCCATCGTCTCGGGCCGTCGGGGGCAACTGCTCGGGTTCGATGCTCGCCCCGGCTGGACCGGCTGGGACGTCGTGGAGACGCTGATCCCGGCGTCGGAGATCGGCGACCTCATCGTTGAGCTCCGGTCAGCCTCGCAGGGCGTGGCCAGCTTCCGCCGACGCTTCGACCATCTGCAGGAGCTCTCCGGCCGACTTGCCGAGGATGTCGTCAGCCGACAAGCGGCCTCCGCCGCCGCCGCCTGAGGCGGACCTTTCGGGGGGGGGCGGCGTGCGCGCCGCCCCCTTGCCAGCGTGCAACGTTTCAGCCTCCCGCAGGTTGAGGGATGATCGGGCGCGGCCCGCATCCGACGGAGGAACGTCCCATGCTGGCCAGAGCCTTTTTCAATCGCGACAGCGGCACCATGCGCACGCTCGGCGAAAAGGACGTTGAGCGCGCACTCGTTCGCGCGTTCCAGAGCAAGGGGCACGCGATCACCGTGTCCTTTGTCGCCGGCCCGGACCTCGAAGACGCTATCCGGGCCGCGGTATCCGAGAAGCCTGACGCGATCATCGTCGGCGGCGGCGACGGAACCGTCAGTTCATCCGCCGCCCTCCTGGCGGACACGGGCATTGCACTCGGGATCGTGCCGCTCGGTACCATGAACCTCTTCGCGCGCACGCTGGGACTGCCGCTCGAGCTCGATGCCGCCGCCGACGCCCTCGCCTCCGGGCAGCGGCGGGATGCGGATCTGGCGATGGCGAACGGCCGCCCCTTCATCCACCAGCTTTCACTCGGCCTCCAGCCAAGGATGGTCCGTCTGCGCGAGCGCGCGGGCGCCTATGCCTCGAAGGGCGGCAAGATCCTGGCTTCGGCACGGGCGCTCGGCCTGGTGCTGCGCCGTCCGCCGTCGCTGGACCTTGTGCTGGTCGCCGACGGGAAGGAACGTCGGCTGGAAACGCCGGGGATCGTGGTCTCCAACAATCCGTACGGCAGCGGTCACCTGCCCTACGCGGATCGCCCGGCAACCGGCCTGCTCGGCGTCTATGACGTGACCAGCGACCGTTGGGGCGATCTGGCGCAACTGGCGGCCGAAATCGTGCTCGGCACCTGGCAAGGCGACGCGAACGTGGAAATGACAACGGCTCACCAGGTGACGATCTCCGCGGGTCCCTCGCAACAATCGTCCGCCCAGGCGACCGTTGACGGGGAACTGGTGCGGGTGGAGTTCCCGCTTGCGATCTCCAAGCGACCGGCGGCCCTCAAGGTGCTGGCTCCCGACCAATCCTAGGCGCGCGCGGCAACGCCCGCCTAGTCGCGCGCGGCAACGCCCGGCACCCGTTCTCCCCGAAAAATCGCCTGATGTGATGCAATTACGGATTGCGCCGCGCTTTCATGCTGAAGCGGGCCCGCGGCCGTTAACCATGAATCGACTTTTGTGAGCTGATTGCAGGCTGCATGTCGTCTTGGCTCTGGTCCTCGACCCTCGTTTACCCTTTATTAACCAGAGACCCAAAGCGGCGGAGGGTCCGTAATGCCTGAGACACGGGTTGAAGTGATGCGTACCGCGTCAGGGGGCCTGACACGGCAGCGGGAAAAGACGGCGGAAAAGGTGCGTCCAGACGTGGCGCCGAGCAGTCCGCCGCCTCGCAGCGACGTCGGCACGATCGTGCTGCACTGGACGCTGACGATATCCATTTTGGTCAGTCTGGCGACTGGCCTACGGCTGTCCGCGGATGCGGAAGGGTCGTGGTTCGCCAAGGCGCTCGACCCGATCCTGCCTCAGGGCGAGATCTGGACGCCGCATTTCATCGCCGCCTTCCTGGTGGTCGGTTGTATCGCGGCCTACACGGTCTACATGCGGCTCGGTCAGCTGCAGCGGCGCGTTTCCTTGCGCAAGACGGTGGTGTTCACGCTTCCGACGGCGCCGAAGCTGCGCTGGGGCGCCGTCAATGTCCTGCTCTACTGGGTATTGTTCGCCGCCGTCCTGGTGCTGACGGTCACCGGGATCCTGCTCTACCTCGGCTGGGGCGGGGGCGTGGTCACGGTGCACTACTCGGCCGCGCTGGTCGTGCTGGGCTACATCGGCGTCCACATCTTCAGCCACACCATGATGGGCGGCATCCGCCAGTTGCTGCGTCTGGTCCGGCCGCAGCCGCTTCGGATCCGACGCGGGGCGATGGCCAAGCCGTTTGCGGCGGCAGCCGCGGTCGGCGCCGCGGTGATGGCCGGGTTCTACATGGGCGACAGTCTGACCCATCCGGTGCTGACCATCGGCACGACTTCAACGCCTCCGCAGATCGACGGCGATCTGTCGGACGGGGTCTGGAGCGAAGCGTCCGTCGCGACCGTGCACACCATGCAGGGATCGAATCTGGGCGGCACCGGCGAATCCACGGTCGAGATCCGAGCCGTGCGGGACGCGGCGAACGTCTACTTCGCGTTCCGCTGGAACGATCCGACCCGTTCGCTGAAGCGCCTGCCGCTGATCAAGCGCGAGGACGGGTGGCATCTGCTTAACAACGCCGCCGACACGGCGGACGAGACCGCCTATTACGAGGACAAGTTCGCCGTCACGTTCTCGCGGTCGAACACCTACGGATCAGGCGGATCGACCCACATGGGACCGAAGCCGCTGGGCGACAAGCCGGGCGCACTGAACAAGCGTGGGCTGCACTATACGACTGACGGCAGCTATATGGACATGTGGCAGTGGAAGGCCTCGCGCGGCGGTATGCTCGGCATGCTGGACGACATGTGGTTCGGGCCGCCCCTCGAGCCGAAGGAAGCCCAGGTGAATGGTACCGCCCGCTACAGCGCGGGCTACGACGGGGACGCGGGCAAGAAGTTCTACGTCTATAACTACGGCAACGAGCCGCCCGGCGGATACCGCGGCCCGGTGAAGGTGGAGCGGTTGCCGAAGGATTGGCGCGCGACGACCGCCAAGCTGGGAGCGCTCGATCTTTCCGTGGAGGTGAGCGACGACCCGAACGGCCAGTGGTGGATGTTCGAGGACGAAAGCGTCCCCTACGACCCTGCCGTCGACGCCGCCATTCCGGTCGGGACCGTGATTCCCGGCGTCCTGATCCAGGGCACCTACGAGGGCAGCCGGGCGGACGTGAAGGGTGCCGCGCACTGGTCGGACGGCTATTGGACGCTGGAGACCGTGCGTCCGCTGGTCACCGGCGACGACGTGAAAGACTTGCCGATCGAGAGCGGGATCTACCTCTGGGTCGCCGTCTTCGATCACAACCAGACCCGCCACACCCGACATGTGCGGCCCGTCGAGATCCAGCTTCGATAAACGCCGGCCATCCAGACCGGATCAGGTGTTGAAAGGCGCGTATCTGCCATGGCGAAGTCGTTCTTCAATCTCGTCATCAATGGAAGACAGGTGAAGGCCCGCCCCGGGGACACCCTCCTCGACGCGGCTCTCTCGGCGCGGATCGTGCTGCCGCACGATTGCTGCTCCGGCCAGTGCGAGACCTGCCGGGTGCGGCTGGTGTCCGGTGCCGTGGACGACCAGGGCACCGCCGAGCGGGACACGGTGCTTGGCTGCCTCGCCACCGTGGAGGGCGACGCCGAGATCACCTTCGATCCAGTGCCGGTGGTGCGCAACAACCAGGCTGTGCTGGAAGCGATCCGGCAGATCGGCCCCGACCTCTTGGAGATGAAGGTTCGCCCCGCCCGGACGGTGACCTGGCTGCCCGGCCAGTATGTGCGGCTGACCTTCAAAGGCTACCCGCCGCGCGACTACAGCCCGACCTTCCCGATGGACCTGAAGCGGGAGGAAGGAGTGATGACCTTCCACGTCCGCCGCTATCCGGGAGGAGCGGTTTCCGGCGCGCTCGGGTCCGGTATCCGGCCCGGTCACAAGGTGACGATCCGCGGGCCGTTCGGCAACGCCTTCCTGCGCCGGCAGAGCGAGCGGCTCGTGCTCGTCTCGACCGGAACCGGCTTCGCGCCGATCTGGACGATGGCGGTCGCGTCCGTCCTCGGCCAGCCGAAGCGGGCCCTGTCGGTGATCGCCGGGGCGCGCGATGCATCGCAGCTCTACATGAAGGAAGCCGTCGACTGGCTGACTGCCCGCGGTGTTCCCGTCGCGATGACGGCAAGCGACGGCGACGGACGGATCGTTCGCCGCGAACGCCCGTCGGAGCTCCTGTCCTTCGTCTCGCCGCAGGACGTGGTCTATGCCGCAGGCGCGCCCTCCCAGGTGGAGGTGATCCGGCGGCTGGCGCTCTCGCGCGGTGCGCTGTTCCACGCAGACCCGTTCTACGCGGCGGAGGAGAAGCGCAGTTTTGCCGAGATGGTGATGAAGCCACTGCGGCGGATCATGCCGCAGTCAACCGAAGCCGGCGAGACGCGGGTCAGTTGAGCGCGCGCAGACGAGGCGGGGCGGAGAAGCGGGCGATCAGGGCGGCAGCGTGGGACGCCGGCTCCGGCCGGCCGATGTGGTAGCCCTGGCCTTCCGTGCAGCCGCTGCCGCGGAGCAACTCGAACAGGTCCTCTGTCTCGACGCCCTCCGCTGTGGTGGCGACTTTCAGGCTCTGCGCCAGACCGATGATGGCGGTGACGATCGAACGGGCCTCTTCGCTGGTCGGCATCGCCCGGACGAAGGACTGGTCGATCTTGATCTTGTCGAAGGGGAAGCTCCTCAGGCAGCTGAGCGAGGAGTAGCCGGTGCCGAAGTCGTCCATGGCGATCTTGACGCCAAGGTCCTTGAGGCTGGTCAGGCTGTTGCGGGTGTGGTCGTCGTCCTGGAGCACCACGCTTTCGGTAACCTCCAGCTCCAGCCTGTGCGCGGGCAGGCCACTAGCGGCGAGCGCGCTCGTCACCGTCATCACGAAGCCCGGGCGCTGCAGCTGGCGGGCCGAAATGTTGACGGCGACCTTGACCGGTGACGGCCAGGTGGCGGCGACCGCGGTCGCCTCGCGGAGGATCCACTCACCCATCTGAACAATGAGGCCGGTTTCCTCGGCGATCGGGATGAACTCGACGGGCGGAACCATGCCGCGGCGGGGATGGTGCCAGCGCATCAGTGCCTCGAAGCCGCTGATCACGCCGGTTGCCAGATCCACCTGCGGCTGGAAGTAGGCTTCCAGTTCGCCGTTCTCCAGCGCCGAGCGTAGGTCGGTGATGAGGTCGTGACGGGCCTTGACCGCCTCCTCCATCCCGGTCTCGAAGAAGCGGTAGGTGTTGCGCCCCTCGAACTTCGCCCGGTAGAGGGCCAGGTCGGCCTGCTTCAGCAGCGTGTCGGGGTCGCGCCCGTCGGTCGGGGCCACGGCGATGCCGATGGAAACCCCCACCACGGCCTCGTGGTCGTCCATGGCGTGCGGCTCGCCGATCGCCTTGATCAGCATCTCGCAGCGGAGGGCGATCATCTCGGTGGTCGGCGCGAGCCGGGTCACGATCGCGAACTCGTCGCCGCCGAGGCGCGCCACCATCTCCACCTCATCGACGCAGGCCAGCAGCCGGCGTGTGACCTCGCAGAGGAGCCGGTCGCCAGCGGGGTGTCCGAAGGTGTCGTTAACGGTCTTGAACTCGTCGAGGTCGAGGCAGATGACGGCAAAGGTGCCGCCTTCCAGGCGCTGCCGGGCCAGCTGGCGGCTGAGATGCTCGCGCAGGGTGATCCGGTTCGGCAGGCCGGTGAGGACGTCATGGCGAGCCATGTGGACCAGCTTTTCCCGAGCCCTCTGCCGCTCGGTGACGTCTTCGTAGATCACCACCCAGCCACCGCCGACCAGAGGCTGGCGGGTGGAGAGGATGGTTCGCCCGTCATGCAGCCGGACATTGGAGGTCGTGCGACCGATGCCAGGGCCGTCGAAGCCGGGGTCGTTCACGCCGTGATCATCGCCATCAGGCGTTTCCGCGACGACCTTTTCCAGCGCGTGGAGCTCTTCCCACGTGGTGCCGGGCAGCACGTCGCCGTGCTCGAAGCCGAAGATCTCCTCGTAGCGGCGGTTCGAGACGATCAGCCGCCGCTCCCGATCGAACATGCAGAGCCCATGCGACATGTTGTTGAGCGCGGCGTCGAACAGGCGGTTCTGGGTGCGCAGTTCGCCCTCGCGACGCTCCAGGATCGCGTTCTGGACGAGGATGTTGGCGCGCAACTCGTCGCGCTCACGGACGCTGTCGTTGAGGATGGCGACCGCCCTGGCGATGGCGCCGACCTCGTCCTCGCGGTCTGTGCCTTGAACGGGTACGTCGTAGATGCCACGCGCGATCAGGCCCACCGTCTCGGCGAGGCGGCGCAGCGGCCGGGTGATCGGACGAGCGGTGAGGGCCAGAAGGATCATCAGCAGGATCGACGAGCCGACGCCGACGATCCCGAGCCAGCGAACCAGCTTCAGACCTTCAGCCTGCCCGATCTCGGTCAGCCGGTCCTGGGCGCGGTAGAGCTCGTCGATGGGCTTGAGGGCGCAGATCTCGAGGCGGGTCATCGTCGGACCGCACCGCGCAACGAAGCGGTGACCCGGGTCCGGGTTCAGGAAGTCCTTTGGCGGGGTCTGGATGTTCGACGCAAATCCGGTTCCGGCCTGGGAGATCAGGGTCTTGTTGGCATAGACGGCGATCCCGACGTCCGTGATGCGGGCGAATTCCTGGAGGGTCGGCTCGACCGGGCGGATCCAGCGCTGGGCGATCAAGGCGCCGGTCACCTCGCCGAAATCGTCGGTCAAAGGTTCGAAGACGATCTGCTGCATCCGCGGGTTGGCGATGCCGGAGATGAAGGGCGGGAGTTCATCGACCGAGACGAGGGCGACAACACGGACTTCGTCCTGCGGACCGCTGGCCGCCAGGGCGTCCGCGAAGCGGCTGCGCTCCGAGCTCGCTTTGATCGCGCGGTCGACCGCCACGATATCGAGCGAATCAGACGAGCCGCCGATCACGTTGAGGTCGCGGTCCACGACGATGATGGCGTCCACCTCCGCGTTGCGTGCGGCCGGTCCGAGAAGTTCGGCAATGGCCACGACGTTGTGGGAGTTCACGGCCGCGATCGTATCGGCGCGCGAGGCGATCGCCTGGACGCGACGAGCGACGTCGGAGAAGAGGAACCGGAGGCGCGCGGCGGCGAGGCCGAGGTCGGCGCCCAGCAGCGACGAGATGTCGGCGGCGGTGATCCGCTCCAAGGCCTGCGTCTGCGACTTCAGGCTGTTCTGGTGCTGGGTGTAGACCAGCCCGATGAACAACATGAAGCTGGCGGCGACCGCAAGGACCGCCGTGACGATGAACCGGGTGGAGAGCGAACGCTGCCGCACCAAAAGCCTCACTCCCGCGCAGGGACCGCGCCATAGGCCGCCATCAGGCGCATCCCACGGTCGGAACGTGCGAAATCGACGAACTCCTTGACGTCGGGCGTCGCGGCGTCCTTCTTGAAGACGAGGGTCAGCCGGACCGCGCTCGGGTAGCCGGGGTCGGTGGGGAAACGCCCGTCGATCTTCAGGACGGTGGTGTCGGGGGCGAGGCTGGCGGAAAACGGCCCGAAGCCGATGGCGCCTTCCACCGTCCGGACGGTTTCGATGGCATCCTGGGTGGTGACGGCGGTCTTCGATTTCGGGGTGAATTCGAGCGTGTCCCACCCCGGCATGCTGGAGCGCAGCACCTGGAGCGTGCTGTCGGCGTCCTCGCGACGCACGACCCTGATCTTCAGGTCCGGCCCGCCGACTTCCGACCAGTTGGTGATGCGGCCGGAGAAGATGTCCGCCACCTGCGCGGCGCTCAAGCCATCAATGCCGACCCCGGCGTGGACAAAGAAGGCAGACGGGACCTCCGCAATGGGGGTCGCCTCGAGGCCGGCGGCGCGTTCGGTGTCCTTCAACGCGCGCGCAACGCGGGCGAGCTTTTCGGTTCCCGCCGCAACAGCCGCTATGCCGCCGCCAGAGCCGATGCTGGCGGGCAAGGTCACGTCCCCGCCTTCCTCGGCCCGGTAGAGCGCTGCGAGGGCCCTGAGCATGTCCAACCCGTCGCCGGTACCGACGACCTTCAACGTTTCAGCGGAGCCAGGAGCGATTGCCGACAGCCACAGCGCAGCGGCTATCGTGCATTTCCAAGTGGAACTGAGCATTGCCATTGATGGTCTTTCCCTAATAGCAGCCCCATCTCCGGCCTGAAATCGTAAACAAATTGTGTCCTTAACTAATAGTCCTCATTGTTGGTCGCCAATAATAACGAGTTCGTTAGGAGTATACGCGCCATCTGCAAGATACAGCGTTAACGCAGGACTAATACAACGAGCGAAATGCATGACATCTGTGACAGCGGCTTGGCTTGAGGCGCTATGCCGGCGACCCGGATGACTCAACGGGTGTTGCGCTGGCGCGTCCAACGGCCGAGCGCACCAACGAGGTGGCGCTTGCGCCAGATCTCCCAAAGGGCGAATCCGCCGACCGCCAGCACGAAGGGAAGCACCGTATAGACGGCGCGGAAAACCAGCAGGCAGGCTACGACATCCGCCCGACCCTGGAGGTAGAGGCCGGTGATGATGGTGGCTTCGAAGACGCCGATGCCCCCGGGCGTGTGGCCGACGATGCCGAGGACGATGGCCGCCACGAACAAGATGGCGAAGGGAGCGATGCCCGGCAGGGCATCCGGCGGCAGCAGGATCCAGAGCGTGGCGCCGGCGCCGGCGATATCGATCACGCCGGTGATCACCTGAAAGATGGCGAGCTTGCCGCTCGGCAGTGGCGAGGTGATGCCCCAGAGATTGAAGATGCGATCGCCGGTGGAGAGCCAGACCACGATCCCCGCGAAAGCCAGCAAGGTGACAACGCCGACCGACCGACCCACCGATGCTGGAATACCGGAGATCGCGGCCAGCGTGTGCGGGTCCACAATCAGGGCGACCGCGACCACCAGGGCGAAACCGAGCCAGAGCGCGATCCACGACGTTGCGAAGACGCGCCCGATGTCGCCGTTGGACAGCCCCTCGGCGGCGTAGATGCGGTAGCGGACGCTTCCTCCGGTCAGAAGTGGGAAGCCCAGGGCGTTGGAGATGGCATAGCCGGCGGCTCCGGCACCGGCGGCGACAGGAAAGGAGACCTTCCCCGGGGCGACGGCCCAGACCGCGATGACGTCGTAGAAGGCCAACGCGGCATAGCTGATGCCGGTCGCCAGAATGGCCAGGAGGACCGTCTCGACCGGCGTTGCAGCCAGCGCGTCGACGACCTCGGACAGGTGGATCGCAGCCACCGCGTCATGAAGCAGGTAGACGGCGACGACGGCGATGATGACGCCGATCACTGCAGGCGCATACTTCCAGACCATGCGGACGGCTCCAGGCCGCTAAAAGGGCGTCACGTTCGACGGTCGCGGGTCAGTTCCTCCAGGAGGTCGACCTGGACTTCCTGGATCTCCGAGAGCCGTTCCCACTGCTTTATCAGCAAATGATCGAGTTTTTCGTGAAGGTGGCGAATTTCCAGTTCCGCCTTCAGGTTGACCCGGTAGTCGTTCTCCGATCTCAGGCGATCCCGATCTTCCTGGCGCCGCTGGCTCATCATGATGAGCGGAGCCTGGACTGCCGCGATCAGCGAAAGAATCAGGTTCAGGAAAACGAACGGATAAGGATCGAAGGCGTTTCGCGCAATCAGCCATCCGTTGACCAGAACCCAGCTGGCCAGGAGCAGGCCGAAGATCGTCAGGAAGAACCAGGATCCGGCGAAGGTCGCGAGGCGGTCGGCCAGCCTGTCCCCGAAGCTGCGGGTCTCGTGGTAGGACGAGGCGGTGTTCTTGGAGAGGGTCTCGTGGCGGGCCAGGCTTTCCACGACGGCTTGCTCGAGCGCTCCCAGTTCACCGCGCTCATTGCGGATCAGTTCCTCGACCGTCTTGCGGCGAAAGCGGGCCAGATCATTGCGGCAGATCCACCCCGTGCGGGTCCAGTTCGGTTCGTCGACGGCGATGATGGCGGCGACTTCCGGACGGATGAGGTCGCAACTGATCACGCCCGCAGGTGCGAAGGGCAATCCGCACACGCCGCAGCGAGGGCGGGGCTCGGCCTTTGCCGATTGTTGACGGTCGGAAGGCATGTGGACCTCCGGTCGTCCGCCTGCGTGGAGGGCGGGCGGATCCGTCCCAGTCATGACGGGAGAAGACGGATCCGCCCTTGATCCAGGACAAGGGGGCGCCAATCAGAGAGCGACGCCCTGTCCCGGTCAGGCCAGCTTGGGAGCGACCGCGACGAAGCGGACGTTGCCTTCGCGGCTGATCTGCAGGAGGACCGGTTTTCCCGCTTGCTTGGCTTCTGTCAGCAGCCGCTTGGCGTCGGCCGGGGTGGCGACGGTCTTTCCGGCCACCTTCAAGATGACATCGCCGGCCCTCAGCCCCTTCTCGTCAGCGGCGCTGCCCGGCTCCACAGTCATGACGAGCGCTCCGGAGAGGTCGGATGGAAGCTCCAGGCCGGCGCGTGCCTCCGGCGTGATCGGACCCAGGGCGAGCCCGAAGCCGCCTGCGGCTTCGTGGTCGTCCGGTTCGGCGGCGGCCTGCTCCTGGCCGGGAGCGGTTCCGACCTTCACCGAGATGGTCTGCTCTGTCCCGTCACGGATCACCCTGAGATCGACCGAGGTGCCCGGGCGGACGCCGGCCACCAGGCGCGTCAGGTCCTTGAAGTCCTTTACGGGCTTGTCGCCGAGCCTGACGACGACGTCGCCGGACTGGATTCCCGCCGCCTGCGCCGGCGTATCGTTCGAGACGTCGGCGACGAGAGCACCCGAGGGCTCGGTGAGGCCGAGGCTTTCGGCAATGTCCGGCGTCACCGGCTGGATCTGGACGCCGAGGAAGCCGCGCTCGACGCTGCCGTGGTCGCGGATCGCTGCAACGATGGGTTCGGCCAGCGACGCCGGAATGGCGAAGCCGACACCGACGCTGCCACCGTTGGGCGAGAAGATCGCAGTGTTAACGCCGATGACGTTGCCCGCCATGTCGAAGAGCGGGCCGCCCGAATTGCCCTTGTTGATGGCGGCGTCGGTCTGGATGTAGTCGTCAAACGGACCCGACTGGATGTCGCGGCCGCGTGCAGAGACGATGCCGGCGGTGACAGTACCTCCAAGGCCGAATGGGTTGCCGACGGCCATCACTGGCATGCCCACCTTGATCTCGTCGGCCGCGGCGAAGTTCACGAACGGGAGCGGGCCTCCTGCGTCGACCTTGAGAACGGCGAGGTCGGTCTTGTCGTCCGTGCCGACGAGCGTCGCCGGCAGAGTGCGGCCGTCGGCCAGCGTGATCTTGATGTCCGTCGCCTTGCCCACGACGTGGTTGTTGGTGACGATCACACCGGAGGGATCGACAATGAAGCCGGATCCGAGGGCACTCTCCTTCCTGGGGTTGCCGCCTTGCGGAGCGCCCGGGCGATTGCGGAATTCCTTGAAGAACTCGTCGAAGGGGGTGCCGGACGGCAGGTCGGGCATGTCGGCAGAGGCTTGCTCCACGGCCTGGGTGGTGGCGACATTGACAACCGCGGGAGAGACCCGCGCGGCCAATTCGGAGAAATCCATGCCAGGCAGGCCGGCGGTGGCCGGGGTGGATGCCATCAGGACAGGGGCGGCGATCGGCAGGGCCACCGCGGTGGACAACGCGAGCGCGGCCGCCAGGCGAACCAGGAGCTTGGGGGTCTGGCCCTTGACGGGGCGGGTGGAAACCGTATTCGGCATGGCTAGCTTCCTTCGTGCTTTTCAGTCCGAAAGCCCCGGAGGGCTGATGGCGCCATGAAACACGGTCCAGCCTTGTCACCCGATCGACCGAAGATTGATTCTTCCCAATGTGGCGGGGTCCTCTCATGAAGATTCTCGTGGTGGAAGACGACGCCTCGACGGCCGACTACATCGCGCGCGGCCTGAAAGAACAGGGACATGTCGTGGACAAGGCGGCGAACGGGCGCGACGGCTTGTTCCTCGCCGCCGGCGAGGGATACGACCTTCTAATCGTCGACCGGATGCTGCCCGGCGTGGACGGGCTGAAGCTGGTAAAGACGGTGCGCGGCGCCGGCGTGGAGACGCCAGTCCTGTTTCTCACCACTCTCGGCGGCCTCGACGACCGGGTCGCGGGGCTGGAAGCCGGAGCGGACGACTACCTGGTCAAACCGTTCGCCTTCGCCGAACTCGCAGCGCGGGTGAACGCCCTCGGGCGGCGCGCCAGCCGGCCGGTCCAGGATACCGTTCTGCGTGTGCACGACCTCGCGCTCGACCGTCTCAAACGTACGGTGGAGCGGGCCGGCCAGCCGATTACTCTGCAGAACCAGGAATTCCGCCTGCTCGAGTACCTAATGTCGAGGGCCGGGGAAGTGGTCACCCGGACGATGCTGCTGGAGAATGTCTGGGACTTCCATTTCGACCCGAAGACCAACATCGTGGAGACTCACATGTCGCGCCTGCGCGGCAAGGTCGACCGCGGCTTCGATGCCGAGCTGATCCACACCGTGCGCGGAGCCGGGTATGTCCTTCGCGCGCCTCGGTGAGATCCTTCGCTCCACCAGCTTCCGCATCGCCGTGGGCTACACGGTTCTGTTTCTTGCGTCCTTCGCTGCACTCGGATTCGCCGTGCACGAAATCGCGGTCAACGCCGTCCGTCGCGAAGTGGTCGCGATCGTCGCCTCCGAAGTCACGCGGCTCGCGCGGGTCCACGAGCGGTTCGGCGTTCCCGGGCTCGCGGCGGCGACCTCGGGCCAGGCGCCCTCGATCGGTGGCGAAACGATCCGCTTCCTGGTGGTCGACGGCGTCGGTCGGGCGATTGCGGGCGACCTGCCTACCGCGGTCCTGGGCCGGCAAGGGGCGTTCCTAGTCACAACGGAGGAGAATGGCGAGCCGGTCCGGCTCGTCGGGGCGGGCCTGCGCGTGGACGACGGAACCTATATCGCCGCCGGGCAGAGCGACGTGGCGGCAGCGCGAACGAGCAAGGCAATCCGCGACGCCTTCTTTATCGCAAGCGGCATCGCAGCTGCCGTCGCGCTCCTCGGAGGCGTCGCGGTCAGCCGCGCGGCGCTCGGGCGGATCGCGCGCATCCACGCAACCACGCGGCAGATCATGACCGGCGATCTCAGCGCCCGGGTGCCCCTACGCGGCGCCAACGACGAGATCGACCGGTTGACGCAAAGCATCAACGGCATGCTGGAACGGATCCAGACGCTGATGGGCGACCTTCGCCACGTTACGGTGGACATCGCCCACGACCTCCGCACGCCGCTCGGGCGGCTCCGCCAGCAGCTGGAGGAGGCCCAGGAGAGCATGACCAGCGCGGAGCAGTTCCGGGGCGTGAACGAAGCGGCGATCAGCGAGATCGACCGTCTGCTCGACGTCTTCGCCGGACTGATGCGGATCGCGGAGATCGAATCCAAGGCGCGGCGGGAGGCCTTCGCGCCCTTCGACGTCAGCGCGCTCCTCGTCGATCTCGGCGAGACCTACGCGGCCGTCGCGGAGGAAGCCGGCCACCGGTTCGCGTTGGAGGTGCCGCCTGGCGTGATGCTCACGGGCGACAGGGCACTGGTGGCGCAGGCGGCGGCGAACCTGATCGAGAACGCGCTCCGTCACACGCCAGCGGGTACCCGGATCGTCCTCGGCCTTCAGGCGGACGACCGCCAGGTCCGGTTCAGCGTGACGGACGACGGACCCGGAATTCCGGCGGATCAGCGCGAGGATGTCCTGAAGCCGTTTCACCGCTTGGATCCAAGCCGCACGGCGTCTGGCAACGGACTGGGCCTGGCCCTCGTCAAGGCCATCGCGGGTTTGCACGAAGCATCCGTGAGCCTCTCCAACGCATCCCCTGGCCTGACGGTCGCGTTGACCTTTCCCCGGCAGATACTGGGCTGAGCGAAAGCCCCGCGGCGCCCTGGAAGTCCTACGCTTGTTCGAAGGCGACAGGCTTGCACTTTCAGAATCCGCGTCTCCACAGCCCATCGAATCAAAAGCTGAAAGTCGCAACCGGACGAGGGGCGGCGGCGGAATCGAGCGGTTGCCGCGAATTTCAAGCCTGGAATGCCCGTCCCGGCGCTCCGCCTTGTGGATTGCGAATTGCACCAACGTCGGTTTGGCAGCGCGTTGATAAAAACCAAGTTCGCCTTGCCCGGCGTGGACTTGGCAGCGTGCGGACGCGCCTTTAGTCGGAACATTTGCACGATACGGCATGGAATTACCGTCAAGGCCCGCTTCGGCGAAGGAGTCTTGGCGCCTGAGCTAAGGCTCTACCGGCCTGGGGTGCACTGTCTTCTCTCAGTTTTCACACGCTGTTCGATGTGCAATAGCTGCTTAGTAAGCTATGCCGCTCGAATAGACGCCTTCTATTCGCGTATTTCTTCTATTTTCCAACCTTTGCAAAAATAAATTAGGTCTTAATGCGAGCAATACCTGTTGTAATGACGCCACACGGGGTTCTGCTTTACATTTCTTTACATGCATTCCAATTGAACCAGCGACCTTAAAATTGATGATGTCCTTGTCAGCGCATGGCCTCCAGGTCGTCCAAAGACTGCGGCGTGTGTGTGAATGGCGGGCGGGTGAAATCTCTAAGGTCTTCGTGTCGCAAACGGCGGCGGATGGCAGAGGGCCCCTCACGCAGACTTAGAAATGGAGAGTCTACTATGACGATTCGCGGTTATCTTCTCGGCACGGCCGCTGGCCTGTTCGCCGTTACGGGCGCCCAGGCTGCCGACCTTCCGGGTGAAGCTGTCCCGGCTGCCGTCGACTACGTGAAGGTTTGCGACGCTTTCGGCGCCGGCTTCTTCTACATCCCGGGTGGCGACACCTGCCTCAAGATCGGCGGTCGCGTTCGCTTCGGCGCTGCGTCCGGCCCTGCCTATTCTGCAACCGGCACCGACAACATCGAACTCTTCGCCAGCGGCCGCGTCGACTTCGACACCCGTTCGGCGACCGAGTACGGCACGCTGCGGACCTTCTTCCGCATCACGTCTGACGGCACCGGCCAGAGCGACGTCGGCATCGACAAGGCCTTCATCCAGCTCGGGTACTTCACCGGCGGTTATGCGGCGACCTACTTCGACAGCTTCGGCGCCCTGGTCGGCGACAACGATCGCAACTTCGGTGGCGAGACCCGCGTCCAGGCGTCGGTCCTGTTCGACAACCTCGGCGGCGGCTTCTATGCCGGCATCGGCGCCTTCGCTCCGGACAACGGCCTTGCCGAAGCCTTCGAAGGCGACGACGACACCGGCGGCCCGGCTTCGATCCCCGACATCCAGGCGATCGTCGGCATCAGCGGCCAGCCCTGGGGCAGCGCTGCCCTCGGCGTGTGGTACAGCGACGAAGGCAACACCGCCAACGAAGGTGATGGCTTCTGGGCCGTCAAGGCCGACGCCCGCATCAAGGCGACGGACTCTTTGACCGTTGTCGCCCGCACCTACTACGTCGACACCGACGGTGCGGACTCGCTGTGGAACATCGGCGCTGGCGTCTCGTTCGCCGCCACCGATGCCCTCACGATCAACGTGGGCGCCGAATACGGCTTCCAGGACGACTCGGACAACTTCGGTGTCACCGCCGGTGTTGACTACACGGTCGTTCCGGGCCTCGTCGCGACGGCTGAACTCAGCTACGACGACGAAGAGAACGGCGACGAAGAGCTCAGCGGCCTGCTCCGCCTCTCGCGCGAGTGGTAAGATCCACCTTCATGGTGGTTTGAAAGGGGCCCGGGAAACCGGGCCCTTTTTATTTTCTTGATGCGATTCGTTTGGCGGCCTGGCGTAGATATTATTTTTTTAAATCTAGTGGCCTTCCATTTCTCCCGCTTTGGTTGAACGGCACTCCGACCGAAGTAAGCACCTATATTCAGTTTACATCTCTTTACATGTCAATATTTGCACACTAATCACAAGGCCGTTACAACATATTCGGATCTGTTGATCCGACCTCCAGAGTGGCCGGAAGGAGCGTGCACCACCCCGCTCGGTCCTTCCGGTTCCCCCTTGGCAACGGCATGGAAGCGTCCGTCGCGATGCAGAAGATCCTGATCCTTTCAGACGATCCGAAGTACACGAGCCTTTGTCCCCTGCTGCGGGCCCGGGGCGCCGATGCGGAGGTCGGCAGCGCAGCGCAGCCGCGGGCGGACGGTCAGGCCTACGACCTGGCCATCGTCGCTCCCGGGGAGATCGACAGCGCGGAGCAGATGGTCAACGCCATCACGACACGGGATCGCTGCCACACGATGGTGGTGCTGCCGGACGCTGACGAAGCGGCGGTGAACCGGCTCTACTCCGCCGGAGCCGCAGTGGTGTTCCCCCAACCGGTAGACCCGTTCCACTTGTTCCTGCAGTGCCGCTATTTCCTGGAACTGGAACAGGGCCAGCGCCGCACCGTGTCGTTCGGGGATGTCCGTCTCGACGAGGACCGGAAGACCTTGTTCCTGGGGGATCGCCGGGAGATCGCCTTCACCGAAGTGGAAGCGAAGATCCTGGGCGTGCTGATGAGCCGACCGGGCCGGTTCGTTGCCAAGGAGCTGATTTCCGAGTCGGTGTTCGGCAAGGCCTACGACAAATTCGATCGCCGGATCGACGTTCACATTTCCAATATCCGCCGCAAACTGCGCGCCAGCGAGACGGATCTGACGATCCTCACCTCCAGGCTCGGTGGCCTGAAGATCGCTCCAGAGGCGGCAGACCTGCCGGTTCCGGACAGGCTGCGTGAGTCCTTGCGCGTCGCCGCTCTTTCCTGACGGGGCTTTGCCATGGACAGCACGCTCTCTTCCCTCGATGCCCTCTCTCCCGCCGACTTCGAAATTCTGACCTCCGAGGCGCTGGGTTCCGCCCGCCCCCTCAGTGAAGCCTTCAAGGCGTTCACCTGCGAGAAGAGGCTGTCGATCATCGGTGTGCTGGCGCAGGGCGATCGCAACGTCACGCAGATCTGCGACGCGCTGGCGCTCAGCCAACCCGCGGTCTCCCAGCAGCTGAGCGTCCTCAAGGATCATGGCCTGGTGATCGGCGAACGTCGCGGCAAGGCCGTCCACTACCGGCTGAACCGGGAGCGGCTCGACGACTTCTACGCCGCTTTCGGCTTCACGATCGGACGGATGCGGGATTCGGCCGCGATGTCCGCCTAGACTTCTCACTTCGGTACTCAAGACCGACATTGGACCCTTGCCGGGCCGAGCCAATTAGCTATACGGTCGTATAGCTATCTCGCAGGAGGGTCCTTTATGCCGACATCCCGACCGCTCGGGCAGTATCTGGTCGACCTGCTGGTGGCGAACGGCGTCGACACCGTGTTCGGCATTCCGGGTGTCCATACGCTGGAACTCTACCGTGGACTGGTCGGCGCCCCCGTCCGCCACGTGCTGACCCGGCACGAACAGGGCGCGGCCTTCGCGGCGGACGGTTATGCGCGCATCTCCGGCCGCCCGGCGGCTTGTTTCCTGATCTCCGGTCCGGGCCTTGCCAACGCGATGACCGCAATCGGCCAAGCCTACACCGACAGCGTCCCGATGATCGTCGTGTCCTCTGTCGCCGCGTCGGATACGCTGGGCAAGGAGCGCGGCGTTCTGCATGAGATGACCGACCAGAGGGCTATGGCCGCCACGGTCACCGCCTTCAGCACGACGTGCCTGACGGCCGAGGATGTGCGCGACGCCCTGCACCGGGCCTTTTCGCTGTTTGCCGCCGGTCGCCCCCGGCCGGTTCACATCGAGGTGCCGATCGATCGGCTGACCGTGCCGACGGATCTGGAGCCGGTCCGGTTCCCGCGGGTGCATGGGCGGCCAAGCCCTGGGACAGAGGCGATCTCCGCCGTTGTCGCTGCATTGGAGCAGGCCCATCGCCCGTTCATCATCATCGGGGGCGGGGCCATCGGCGGAGGGGAAGCCGCGGCGCGGCTGGCGACCGCCCTCGGTGCACCTGTCGCGACCACTGTGGCGGCCAAGGGCGCCGTGCCGGAAGATCATCCGCTCGCCGTCGGCGCCGGCCTTCAATATCCGCAGGTGCATGCGCGTCTGGCGGAAGCCGACGTGGTGCTCGCTGTGGGGACCGAGCTTGGCGAAACGGACAGCTATGTCGACACGCTGCGGATCACGGGAACGCTGATCCGGGTGGACATCGATCCGGTCAAGCTGTCGGACCGCTATCAGGCCGCGATCCCTGTCCTCGCGGACGGCGCCGCCGCCCTCGAAGCGTTCGCGGCCCGTATCGGCGGTGAGCGGACGGCGTGGTGCGATGTCGGCGCCCTGCGGGCCTCCGTGGTACGCGACCTCGATGAGAAGACCCGCAGACACCGGGCCGTGCTGTCCGCCGTGCGGCGGGCGCTGCCGCCCGACGGCGCCATTGCGACGGACATGACGCAGATCGCCTACAGCGGGAACGGGCTGTTCCCCGCCGGGGCCATCCGGTCTTGGTTCCATCCTTCCGGGTTCGGGACGCTCGGCTACGCGCTGCCGGCGGCGATCGGTGCGAAGCTTGCCGCGCCCGAGCGCCCGGTTCTCGCTCTGGCCGGCGACTACGGGTTCCAGTTCACGCTGCAGGATCTCGGGACGGCTGCCGAGGAACGGTTGTGCCTGCCGATCCTGGTCTGGAACAACGACCGGCTCGGTCAGATCCGCGACGACATGGTGGCCAGCGGCATCCAGGAGATCGGCGTTTCGCTGAAGAACCCGAGCTTCGCGCTGCTCGCCGCCGCCTACGGCATTGCCTATGAGGCGCCCGGGGGGCTGGCGGATGTGGAAGAGGCGATCCGCGTCGCCTTGGGGCGAAACGGACCGACGCTGATCGAGATCCGTGAAGCCGGCATACCAATCGACTGAGACCGCGCCGCTTCCCGTACACCTTTTGCAGGATGGCCTTGATGAGCCGCAACTATTCCGAACTGACAGGCCGTATCGCCGGCCGCGGGGCCGATGCATGGCTGATCCATGCGCAGGCCAAGGATGCAGCGCAGCGCGGCGAAGACGTGATCGTGCTCAGCGTCGGTGATCCCGACCTCGACACCCCGACCGTCATCGCCGAACGCGCCATCGCGGCGATCCGGGCGGGCGACACGCACTATACGCCGGTGATCGGCCGTCCGGGTTTGCGGGCTGCCGTCGCCGAGAGGCAGGCGCGGCTTGCCGGCCAACGGGTCGGGGCCGAACACGTCGCCTGCTGCAGCGGCGCGCAGAACGCACTCTATTTCGCCGTGTCCTGCCTCGTATCGCCTGGGGACCGGGTGGCGGTGATCGAACCGGCCTACGTCACCTACCCTGCCACGGTGGAACAGACCGGCGCCGTCATCGACTACGTCACGGCGTCCGCCGAAGCCGGCTTCCGGCTCGAGGTCGACGCCCTTGCCGCAGCGATCCGCCCCGAGACGCGGGCAATTGTCCTCGCCAATCCCAACAATCCTACCGGAGTCGTCCTGAACCGGGACGAGCTGTCGGCGATCTACGCGATCGCCGAACAACACGACCTCTGGATCATCTCCGACGAAGTCTACGGGGATCTGGTCTATGACGGCGCCTTCATTCCCATGGGTGCGCTGGAGGAAACGCCGGACCGGGTGATCACCGTCGGCAGTCTCTCCAAGTCGCATGCGATGACGGGATGGCGAAGTGGCTGGACGATCGGCCCGCCGGCGTTCACGGACCATGTGGAACGCCTGTCCCTGGCCATGCTCTACGGCATGCCCGGGTTCGTCATGGAGGCGGCGGAAGCGGCGCTGCGGGAGGCCGCAGACACCCCTGCGGAGATGACCGCCATCTACCATCGCCGGAGCCGACTTGCCATGCAGGCGTTGGACGGAGCGCCGGGCCTCGACGCGAAAGCCCCTGCAGCGGGCATGTTCATGATGATCGATGTTCGCGGGGTCGGCTTCACCAGCCAGGCGTTCGTCGAGCGGCTCTATCGGGAGACCGGCGTTTCGGTGCTGGACGGCGGGGCCTTCGGGCCGCCGACGGACGGATTCGTGCGGCTTTCGTTCGCGGCGTCGGAAGCGACCATCCTGGAGGGATGCCGCAGGATTCGCCGCTTTGCCGAGACGCATGCGCCTGCCGTCGACGGCGGGCGGATCGCATCCTAGCGGGAGGGTCTTTTAATCGAACTATCGTTCGATTATGAAGAGAGGGAAGGCGGGCCGGCAAGGATCCGCATCCTGGGAGGACGACCCATGGCGACCGCTGGATTGGACTTCGGCCTCGGCGAGACCGCCGACATGATGCGCGATGCGGTTGCGACCTTCGCCGCGCGCGAAATCGCCCCCCGTGCCGAGGACATCGACCGGAGCAACCAGTTTCCCCGCGAGATCTGGCCGAAGCTCGGGGCCATGGGCCTGCTCGGCATCACCGTGGAGGAGGCCGACGGCGGGTCGGGGCTCGGCTATCTGGAACACTGCATCGCGATGGAGGAGATCAGCCGGGCGTCGGCCTCGGTGGGACTGTCCTACGGCGCGCATTCTAATCTCTGCGTCAACCAGATCCGACGCAACGGCACGGCGGACCAGAAGCGCCGCTATCTGCCGAAGCTGCTCTCCGGCGAGCACGTGGGCGCGCTCGCCATGTCGGAGCCCGGCGCGGGGTCGGACGTCGTGTCGATGCGAACCCGCGCTGAACGACGGGGCGATCGTTTCATCCTGAACGGCACCAAGATGTGGATCACCAACGGCCCGCACGCCGAGACGCTGGTGGTCTACGCAAAGACGGATCCGGCCGCCGGTCCGAAGGGCATCACGGCATTTCTGGTGGAGAAGGGCTTTGCCGGCTTCTCCACGGCGCAGAAGCTGGACAAGCTCGGCATGCGGGGATCGGACACCTCGGAGCTGGTGTTCCAGGATTGCGAGGTTCCGGAGGAGAACGTGCTCGGCACGGTCGATCGCGGCGTGTCGGTTTTGATGTCCGGCCTGGACTACGAGCGCGCGGTGCTCGCCGCCGGGCCGCTCGGGATCATGCAGGCCGCGCTCGACATCGCCCTCCCCTACGTGCGCGAGCGCAAGCAGTTCGGAGCGGCGATCGGCACCTTCCAGCTGGTGCAGGGCAAGGTCGCGGACATGTACGTGCGGCTGAACGCGGCCAGGGCCTATGTCTACGCCGTGGCGCGGGCGTGCGACGCCGGCCGGGTCACGCGGGAGGACGCCGCGGGCGCCATCCTCTTCGCGGCGGAGAAGGCCACCGCGGTCGCGCTCGATGCGATCCAGCTCCTCGGCGGAAACGGCTACATCAACGACTACGCGACAGGGCGGTTGCTGCGGGACGCCAAGCTCTACGAGATCGGCGCCGGAACGAGCGAGATCAGACGCATGCTGATCGGTCGCGAACTGATCCAGCAGAGCTGACCGGGCGCCCCGTCAGCTGTCCTTGAAGCCAGGCTTGCGCTTTTCCAGGAAGGCGGCCATGCCCTCCTTCTGGTCCTCTGTGGCGAACATGGCGTGGAAAAGCCGCCGCTCGAACCGGATTCCCGCCTCCAGCCCGGTCTCGAAGGCCTGGCCGATCGTCTCCTTGGCCATCATCACAGCAGGCAAGGAATAGGCCCCGATCGTCTCGGCGATGGACATGGCCTCGTCGAGCACCTTCTCCGGAGCCACGATGCGCGAGACCAGGCCGCAGCGCTCGGCCTCCGCCGCATCCATCATTCGACCTGTCAGGATGAGGTCCATGGCCTTCGCCTTGCCCATGGCACGGGTCAGGCGCTGGGTGCCACCCATGCCCGGCATGATGCCGAGCTTGATCTCGGGTTGTCCGAATTTGGCCGTGTCGGACGCCACGACGATGTCGCACATCATCACGACTTCGCACCCGCCCCCGAGGGCGTAGCCCGAGACGGCCGCGATCACCGGCTTCCGGGTTGCGGCGAAACGGTCCCAGCCCGCAAACGCCTCCGTCCCGTACATGTCGGCGTAGGTGCGGCCGGCCATCTCCGCAATATCCGCGCCAGCGGCGAAGGCCTTGTCGGACCCCGTGAGCACGATCGCACGGACCGCCGGATCGGCGTCGGCCCGGGCCATTTCCAAGGCCAACTCGGTCATCACGGTGGCATTCAGCGCGTTGAGCACCTTGGGGCGCTCGATGCGGACGAGGAGAACCGGGCCGCGGTTCTCCGTGGTGATCGTCTCGTAGGCCAAGGGCCGATCCTTCCAGCAGTTCGATTCGCCCCGGCAGTTTTGCAGCAAGCCACCCCCGCGGGGAACCCTTCCGTGCAGCCGTCCGTTGACCTTGCGACCAAAGAAATCAGCGAGGAGGCCGTCATGCCGACCGAACTTCCGCCGCGGGCGCCAAAGCCGATCAACCCGGGCACCGAAAAGCATCCGGAGGACGCATCCGACCTGGAGTTGGAGAAGTTCCTCGAAGACGACCCGGACAGCGACATCCCCAGCCCGCTTCCAGATCTCGTGCCGGGTGTCATTCCCGGCGTTCCGACCATCCGTTGATCCATAGCCACACGGCGACGCACGCGCGGCGCCTTCGGAGACATCACCATGAAGATATCCCCCGTTGTCGGCGGTGCGTTCGCAGCCGCCCTTCTCCTGGCCGGCGCCGGTCCGGCGCTGTCACAGAACAATGCCGGCGGCGCAAGCGCCATCGGCTCGAACGCTGGAGCACCGGGGGCCACCGGCGCGGATTGCCCCTATCAGACCGGCAGCGGCAACCGGCCCCTGGTGGAAAACCGCGCTCAAGTGATGACCGATGACGTGGATTGCCGCGCAGGAGCCAATGCGCCCGGCGCGGCCGCCAACAGTGGCGCAAACAGCGGTGTCGTGGGTACGGACGGTCAGCAGACAGGCGTCCGGTCCGGGACGATGGGCGACACCGGCTCCACCGGCCTGGTGACGACCGGGGCAGGATCGTCCGGCCTCGGGTCGCAAGGAGTCGGATCGCAGGGCGTCGGCTCCGAAGGTGCGGGTTCCGAGGGCGCCGGCTCGACCGGGGCGGGAGCGGGCGGCGCCGGCGCGGGCGGCGCGGGGGCCGGCGGCTCCGGCTCCGGCGGATGACCGAGGCGGGGGGCGATTGCGTCATCGTCGGCGGTGGACCAGCCGGTCTGGTCACCGCCGTCTATCTCGGTCGGTTCCGACGACGGGCGGTTGTGATCGATGCAGGCGAGAGCCGCGCACGATGGATCCCGACCAGCCACAATCTGCCCGGCTTTCCGGACGGGATCGGCGGGCCGGAGTTCCTGGACCGCCTACGGGCCCAGGCGGTGCGGTATGGAGCCGATCTTCGGACGGGGCGGGTACACTCCGTCGAGCGGGACGGCACTGACTTCGTGGTCCGTGGGCCGGGATTCGACATCCGGGCCGCCACGGTCGTTTTCGCAACCGGGGTCGTCGACTGCTTTCCCGACATGACCCGACCTGAGCAAGCGGTCGATGCGGGCCTGCTCCGGTTCTGTCCCGTCTGTGACGGCTTCGAAGCCATCGACAAGGCCGTCGGCGTGATCGGTCCGGCCGGGCGGGCCCTCCCCGAGGCGTCCTATCTGACCACGTTCAGCAGCGATGTAACGGTGGTTTTCACCGAGCCGGCCGATGTCGTCGCCCCCGAGCCCCCGGTCAAACTCGGGCACGGGCTGCTGACCTTCATCGAAACCATCGGTCGCAAGGTGCGGGTCGGAACGGACACGGGTGCGGAGTACGCGTTCGACACGATCTACCCCGCCCTCGGCACCGCGCCTCGTTCCGAGCTGGCGATCCGATTGGGGCTTGCGGTCAACGAGGCCGGATGCCTGGTCACGGATCCCCATCAGCGGACCGTGGTGGACGGAGCCTATGCCGTCGGCGACGTCGTCAACGAGCTCAACCAGATCGCGGTGGCGGCAGGCCATGCGGCGATTGCGGGAACCGACATCCACAACCGGCTGCGCAAAGCCGGTCGTTGAACGTCAAAAAGGCCGGCCGTTTCATCGGACCGGCCTTTCGCGCGTCGCCCGACCCGATCAGGCTTCGAGCATGCGCTTCAGGACTTCGATCTCCTGGGCAAGCGCCTCGTCGGTGGTCAGGTTCTCCTCGACCTTGCGGACGGCGTGGAGCACGGTGGTGTGATCCCTGCCCCCGAAACGGCGGCCGATCTCCGGCAGCGAACGCGGCGTCAGCACCTTGGACAGGTACATGGCGATCTGCCGGGGCCAGACGATGGAGCGGGTGCGCCGGCTCGACAGCAGGTCCTGCTTGGACACGTTGTAGTGCTTGGCGACGATGCGCTGGATGTCCTCGATCTTGACCCGGCGGCTGTCAGGGGCGCGGATCAGGTCCTTCAGGGTGGTTTCGGCCATAGCCAGCGAGACCGCCAGCCCCGTCAGCTGGTTGTGGCCGATCAGGCGGGTGATGGCGCCCTCAAGGTCGCGGCCGTTGGTGGCGACGTTGCGGGCGATGAAGTCGACCACGTCCTCCGGCACCTGGAAAGCCGGGTGCTGGCCGCGGGCGATCTCGATACGCCGTTCCACGATCTGGCGGCGCAGCGCAACGTCAGGGGCGGCGATCTCGACGAGAAGCCCGCCGGCAAGCCGGGAGCGCACGCGTTCGTCGAGCATCTCCAGTTCGATCGGCGGCCGGTCGGCTGCCACCACCACCTGCCGGGCCCCGTCGATCAGCGAGTTGACGGTGTGGCAGAACTCCTGCTGAACCTGCTTGCCATGCAGAAACTGCATGTCGTCGATGATCAAGAGGTCGATGGTGCGCAGCGCCTCCTTGAAGGCGATCGCGCTCTGCGTCTGCAGGGCATGGACGAAGCGGTACATGAAGTGCTCGGCGGTGAGGTAGAGCACCTTCTTGCCGTGGTGTTCGGACCGGAACTGATGCGCGACGGCCTGGAGAATATGGGTCTTGCCCAGCCCGACCGCTGCATGGATGAAGAGCGGGTTGAACTTGACGCCGCCAGCGCTCGGTCCATCGGCCACCTGGCGGGCGGCGGCGAGCGCGAAGCGGTTGGCCGAGCCTTCCACGAAGGTCGCGAATGTGAAACGCGGATCCAGCGGCGAGGAGCACTCCTCGAAAACGTTGGAGACCGCCGGTGCAGCGGGAGTCTGCGTGGGGCGAGGCGCTTCGCGGCGCGGCGCGTCGGTTTCGACGCGGATGGTGGAGGCGATCATCGGCGGCGTCGACGAACCGGACTGGGGCGGCACATAGCGCGTCGGTCCATCGGTACGGGCGCGGATGGCGCTGCGGACGGTCACCTCGATCTTGCGGACACTGCCGCTCTCGCTCTGCCAGAGGGCGGTGAGACGATCCCGATAGTGGGTGGCGATCCAGGACTTGAGAAACCGGCTCGGGACCGACAGCATCACCGTACCGCCGTCCAGACCTTCCAGGTTCATGCCGGCGAACCAGCAGGAGAAGACCTCGTCGCCCAGTTCAGCCTTCAGACGATTGCGAACACGCGTCCAGGCGTCCCGTTGGCGCGGCTTGTCTCCTTCTTGTCCACCGAAGTCCGCGTCCAGCATCTCTTGCCTCCTCATCGCCCTTACCTCTGCCACTGCAACAGCGCTTCGCCGCACGAACGCCGCTGCTCCCACCTTCAGGGGACAACACCGTCCCCATCCGAACCACGAGGGTTCGGTCTGCCGTGATCCCTTGAGGACCTGCCGTCAATTTTGGATCCAAGGAAGCCCGCTCGCCTTCCAGCCGCCAACCTCGCCGCGGTGGCCGCCGGAACTCAGAGGGCCTTCAAAGCCGCCCGCTATGTTGTAGGTTTCCGTGAAGCCCGCGGCCACCGCCGCCATGGCCGCTGCCTGGCTGCGCACGCCCGACCTGCACAGGAAGAGAACCGGTACGCTCTCGTCGAGACCGCGCGCCTTCAACTCACTGGCCAGCTGGTCAACAAACGCCCCGTTCACCGCCATGGCGGGGTAGGTCTGCCACTCCAACAGGACAGGCTTGTGCTGGACCGGCTGGAGGTCGGGGATACCAACAAAGGTCCATTCGGCGCGAGTCCGGACATCGACTAGGACGGCTCGCGGGTTTGATTGGAGCATCGACCACGCATCGCGCACATCAATGTCGCCCCGATAGGAACCGAATGCTGAAGACATAAGCACCCCATCGACAAGCCTGATTGGCCTGTTCGTCCTGCCAACAACACAATGTGTGAACTTCAGATCCGAGATGCCACTTCCAGGAGGAAGTTCGATCGGCCTGAGCGATCCAACGAGATAACCGGTGACTTTACTTCACGTAAACTCAAGATTTTGGCCTACGCCTGCAACTTCGCCAGACTTCTCTCGAACGCTGACCGTCGTTTACTGCCCCCCGGCCGACGGTGTTCAGACCATACACAGCCCCCTAAGAGCGGGCAAGACGTGAATCTCCGGGTCTCCGTAACCCGATCTTAACCCGATTGGGCAATCCCGGCCGACAGGCGGGGAAGGGTTGTTGGAAGCTTTTGGGATTCCTCAGATTCAGGATCGGGAACCTCCCGGTGTGGCGAATCGACATCATTTCGACACCGGTTCGTCACGGCGGCGAAAAACCGGCTGCTGCCGCCTCCGCATTCGGGCGACTCCGGCGACGTATCCACAAGTCTTTGTTTCCGTTCGCATTTTTTTGACACGGAAACAGATGGGAAACACCTGCCGACGTTAGCCGGCGAAGCCAAAAGAAAACAAAAAGCCCGGTCGTGAGACCGGGCCTTGTCAAATATCCGGATGAACCCTTACGCGCCGGGCAGGCTCACGCAGAGGTGGCGATCGCCTTCACGCGGCTCGCCAGGCGCGAGACCTTGCGGGACGCGGTGTTCTTGTGAACGATGCCCTTTGTGACTGCGCGCATCAGCTCCGGCTCGGCGGCGCTGAAGGCCTGCTTGGCGGCCGTCGCATCGCCGCTGGCGATCGCTTCTTCGACCTTGCGCAGGAAGGTCCGCACGCGGCTGCGGCGGGACTTGTTCACCTCGGTACGCGCCGCGATCTTTCGCGTCGCCTTTTTGGCCGAAGGAGTGTTGGCCATGAACGCGCCTTTCCTTGTCGGGCTTCAGCCCGGTCGTTTGCGGTCCGAAACGAAGGAGAGAGGCGATCGCGTGTGGCGATCTCCACGCCTATCCTGAGCTGCGGACGAAAAATGTCAGCGTCGGAACCGTTGTCCGCCGCCATCTTCGGGTCGGGCTTATAGTCCGTCCGGGCAGGTTCGTCAACGACGCATCGCGCGCGGTTTCGACGTGGAGGCTCATTTCTGGCAGACGGGGCAGTGGAAGGTCGATCGACCGGACTGCACGATCCGGCGCACCACGCCGGAACAGTCCTCTCTAGGACAGGGATCGCCCTCCCGGTCGTAGACCGCGAAGCGGTGCTGGAAGTAGCCGAGCGCCCCGTCCGCCTGCATGTAGTCGCGCAGGCTCGAGCCGCCGGCGGCGATGGCGTCGGCGATCACCGCGCGGATCGCCACCGCCAGCCGGTCCAATCGCTCGGTGGCGCGGCCGTCCTTGCGGACCAGCGTGCCCGCCGTGCGGTTGGGCGACAGGCGGGCGCGCCAGAGCGCCTCGCAGACGTAGATGTTGCCGAGGCCGGCGACCAGCGTCTGGTCGAGCAGCGCAGCCTTCAGGCTGGTTCCCTTGCCTCGGAAGGCGCCGGCCAGAAAAGCGGCATCAAGGTCGTTGCCGGTCGGCTCGCGCCCCAGATGCCGCATCAGCGGATGATCGGGCAAGTGCTCGCGGTCGGTCAGCGCCATGAAGCCGAAGCGCCGCGGGTCGTTGTAGACGACGTCGACGCCGCCGGAGAGGTGGAAGGTCACATGGTCGTGGGCAATGTCGCGGGACCGGGCGCGGTGGAAGACGCCCGGCGACGCGGTATCGTCGGCGCGTTCGATGCGGAAGGACCCGGACATGCCGAGGTGCATCAGCAGCACGGCCCCGTCGTCGAGGTCGGCGACCAGGTATTTGGCCCGGCGGCCCAGGCCGTCGATGCGGCGGCCGATCAACCTGGCGGCGAAGTCTGCCGGAAACGGGAACCGGAGATCCGGGCGGCGCAGGTCTACCGTCTGGATGATCGCGCCTTCCATGACCGGGGCAAGGCCGCGTCGGACCGTTTCCACTTCGGGGAGTTCGGGCATCGGGATCCTGCTTGCGACGGCATCCGGGCGGGGCTGCGCCGACCACCTTGTCTACGCCCGCGCGGAGAATAGCGCGGGCCCCGACGTTCGGCTATGGTCCCGCCGCACCGGCAGACCCGGCCGCAGGAGTAGACCGCCATGACCGACCCATCCGACGCTTCCTTCGGGTTCCGCACCGTGGGGCTGACGGAAAAGCAGGATCTCGTCGACGACGTCTTCCACCGGGTCGCCCGGCGCTACGACGTGATGAACGACGTCATGTCCGCCGGCCTGCACCGGGTCTGGAAGGACGCCATGGTGTCCCGGCTGGCGCCGCCCCGCAACGGACGCCGGCCCTACAAGGTGGTCGACGTCGCCGGCGGGACGGGCGACATCGCCTTCCGCATCGTCGACCGGTCGGACGGGCACGCCACCGTGACAGTGGCGGACATCAACGCGTCGATGCTGGCGGTCGGCCGGGAGCGGGCGGAGGCCAAGGGTGTGCGGGGCGTCACCTTCATCGAAGCCAACGCGGAGGCCCTGCCCTTCGAGGACGGCGAGTTCGACGCCTACACGATCGCCTTCGGCATTCGGAACGTCCCGCGAATCGATCAGGCGCTCAAGGAGGCGTACCGGGTGCTCCGTCCGGGCGGACGGTTCCTTTGCCTGGAGTTCTCCGCAGTCGAAGCCCCCGTGGTGGACCGCCTCTACGACCTCTACTCCTTCAATCTCATCCCGCTGATGGGCAAGGTGGTCGCCAAGGACGAGGACAGCTACCGCTATCTCGTGGAATCGATCCGCCGCTTTCCGAACCAGGAGCGGTTCAAGGCGATGATCGAGGACGCCGGATTTTCCCGCGTGACCTATACGAACCTCACGATGGGGGTCGCCTGCCTCCACGTGGGCGTGAAGATCTGACGAAAGACGCGAACCGGAATGGCCATCGGCGATCTCCTCAGACTGGCGCGTGCCGGATACGTCCTGGCGCGGGAAGGCGTGGCGACGGCGTTTCCACTGCCGGAGCCGATCCCCCTGCCGATCCGGATGCTGCTCGGCTTCGCGCGGCTGATCGAGCGGCGGGCCGCGGGGGACCGGGGCGGGGCGGAGCGGTTGACGCGGGCCGTCAACCGGCTCGGACCGTCCTACGTGAAACTCGGCCAGTTCCTCGCCACCCGTCCGGACGTGGTCGGGAGGCGGATGGCCAACGACCTGTCGGCGCTGCAGGACAACGTACCGCCGTTCGGCGACGTCGGTGCGCGCGCCGAGGTGCTGGCGGCCTTCGGGCTGCCCGCCGAGCAGGTCTTCACCGTCTTCGGCCCGCCGATCGCCGCCGCCTCGATCGCCCAGGTGCACCGCGCGGAGGTCACCGACCTGCTGACCGGCGACACCCGCGTGGTGGCCGTAAAGGTGCTTCGTCCGGGGGTCGCCCGGCGCTTCGCGCGCGACCTGCGCGCGTTCTATATTGTCGCGCGCCTGATCGAGCGCTTCCATCCGCCCTCCCGACGGCTGAAGCCGCTCGCGGTGGTGGATACGCTCGCCCGATCGGTGTCGCTGGAGATGGACTTCCGCCTGGAAGCGGCCGCGCTTTCGGAGATGGCCGAGAACACGCGGGCCGACGAAGGCTTCCGGGTTCCGTCCGTGGACTGGGAGAGATCTGCGAAGACCGTGCTCACCATGGAGTGGATCGACGGGCGCAAGCTCTCCGATGTCGCCGGCATCGCCTCCGAAGGGCACGACCTCAAGCGGCTGGCAGCGACGCTGATCCAGTCGTTCCTCCGCCATGCCATGCGTGACGGCTTCTTCCATGCCGACATGCACCAGGGCAACCTCTTCATCGATCCAGCCGGATCGGTGGTGGCGGTGGACTTCGGCATCATGGGTCGGCTCGGGGCCAAGGAGCGCCGCTTCCTCGCCGAAATCCTGTTCGGCTTCATCCGGCGCGACTACCGTCGGGTTGCCGAGGTCCATTTCGAGGCGGGCTACGTGCCGGCACAGCACGACGTCAACACCTTCGCCCAGGCGCTGCGGGCGATCGGCGAACCGCTGCAGGGACACACGGCCTCGGAGATCTCGATGGCCCGGCTCCTGACGCAGCTGTTCGAAGTGACCGAACTCTTCGACATGCAGACGCGGCCCGAACTGATCATGCTGCAGAAGACCATGGTCGTGGTGGAGGGCGTGGCGCGCACGCTGGATCCGCAGCTCGACATGTGGCGCACGGCGGAACCGGTCGTGACCGAATGGATCACCCGGAACCTTGGACCGGTTGGCCGGATCGAGGACGCCGGACGGACGCTGTCCTCGCTCGTCAAGCTCGTCTCGACGCTGCCGATGCTGGCGGTCGACCTGGAGCGGGCGGCCGCGGCAGAGCGCGACCGGAATCTGTACCTGGAACGGCAGCGCTGGAGCCTGGAACGCCTAGTCTGGCCCGCGTGGATCGTGGCGATCTCGCTCGCCGCACTCGCCATCTCGGCGGTCTGGTGATCGTCAGGCCGGCACGCCGAGCTCGATTCCTTCCGCCGCGGCCAGATCCTTCAGCGACACCGACGGGCGGGGTCCGATGTGCTGGATCACCTCGGCGGCCGCAAGGCACCCGAGCGTGGCGGACTCGGCCAACGAAAGCCGGCGCGTTAAGCCGACCATGAAGCCCGCGGCGAACTGATCGCCGGCCCCGGTCAGGTCCTGAAGCACTTCGATCGGGAAGGCCGGCACCTTGGCGACGTCGCTGCCGCTCGCGGCCAGAGCACCGTCCTCCCCGAGGGTGACGGCGGCAAGCTCGCAGTCGGCGCGCAAGGCCGCGACCGCGGTATCCAGGTCGCCGGTCTCGTAGAGGGCCTTCACCTCGCTGTCGTTGGCGAAGACGATGTCCACCGTGCGCGAGCGCATGAGCTCCAGGAACTCGCCGCGCCACCGGTCGACGCAGAAGCTGTCGGACAGCGTGATGGCGACCTTGTTGCCGTTGGCATGGGCGATCGCCGCGGCCTTGCGGAAGGCCTGTTTGGCCTCCGGCGGATCCCAGAGGTAGCCCTCCAGGTAAGTGATGGCCGCGGCGGCGACGGTCGCCTCGTCAATGTCGGCTTCGCTCAGGGCCTGGCAGGCGCCGAGGAAGGTGTTCATCGTGCGCTCGCCGTCGGGCGTGATGAGAATCATGCAGCGCGCGGTAGGCGCCCCGCCGATCAGCGGCGTCGTTTCGAAGTGGACGCCTTGGGCGCGGATGTCATGCCGGAAGATCGCGCCGAACTGGTCGGTGGCGACCTTGCCGATGTAAGCCGCACGCGCTCCGAAGGACGCGACGCCCGCCGCCGTGTTGGCCGAGGAGCCGCCCGAAGCCTCGACGGCCGGGCCCATGAACTCGTAGAGCCGGTCGGCCTCCGCCGCGTCGATCAGGCGCATCATGCCCTTGGTCAAGCCATTGCGGACGATCACGTCGTCCTCGGTGCGCGAGAGAATGTCGACGATCGCGTTTCCGATCGTCAGCACATCAAAGGTCTTCGCCATACCCACCAGTTCCCCTGAAGCGAACGACGTCCGACCGGGACCGTTCTCCAATTGGCTCTCGTCACGGACGCCGATCGTGACTATCTCATGAGCGCGTCACCTCGAGCGATCCGCGGGACGATCGTCCCACACCCGCTCCAACGGAGCCCGTTCATGCTCTCTGCGGCGTCCCGCGCCCTCTCCCAGGTCCTGTCGCCCCCCTTCAGAGGGGTCTTCTTCAAGTCGCTCGGCCTGACGCTGGCGATGCTCGCCTTCGTCTGGGCCATCATCTACGGCGGCATCACCCATTATGTCACCGTGGACACGCCCTGGGCGCAGACTTTGGTCGACGTGGTGACCGGCATCGGCCTCGTCATCGGCCTCGGTTTCCTCGTCGCGCCCGTGACCGCGCTGTTCGCCGGCCTTTTCCTGGACGAAATCGCCGCGGAAGTCGAGCGGGTCCATTACCCCGGCGATCCGCCAGGTCGGCCGATGGCGATGCTGCCGTCGGTGCTGTCGGCGATCCGGTTCACGCTGCTGGTGATCGCCGTGAACATCGTGGTGCTGCTGCTGATCCTTCTGCCCGGGGTCAACATCCTGCTGTTCTTCGTGGCGAACGCCTACCTGCTCGGGCGCGAGTACTTCGAGCTGGTCGCCTTCCGCTTTCATGACGCGGACGGCGTGCGCGTGCTGCGCGAGGAGTCGGCGCCTCGGGTGTTCTTCGCCGGCCTGGTGATCGCGGCCCTGCTGGCGATCCCCATCCTCAACATCCTGACGCCGCTGTTCGCCACCGCCTTCATGGTCCACGTCTACAAGGACGTCCGGGCGCGCCGGCGGCTCTCGGGACGGGAGACCGTGGGCCTCAAGAGTTGAGCTTGACGAAAGTGCCATGGCGGAACCCGGCACTTCGGTCGACAATAGCCGGACAAGGAAAAGAGCCCATGACCACTGCATCCCCCTCGTCCTCCCCGATCGACGTTCTGGCCACGGCGGAAGCCTGGGCCGCGGCCGGTCGGCCGCTCGCGCTTGCCACGGTGATCGAAACGTGGGGTTCGGCCCCTCGTCCGGTCGGCAGCCATCTGGTGATCGACGCCGACGGCAACTTCGAGGGCTCCGTATCGGGCGGCTGTGTGGAAGGCGCGGTCGTTTCGGAGGCCGCCGAGGTGATCGCCGACGGCAAGCCGCGGGTGCTCTCATTCGGCGTCGCCGACGAGACCGCCTGGCGCGTCGGGCTGTCATGCGGGGGACGGATCCGCGTAATGGTCGAGCGGATCGGCTGACCCGATGGACATCGCTCTGCTGCAACGGCTCAACGGACTTCGGCGCGCCCGCAAGGCGGGAGTGGTCGTGACGCGCGTCTCAGACGCCTCCAATCGGCTCGTCGCCGAAGGGGACGGCCTGGACGGCGACCCGCTCCGCGTGGAGATCGCCAGCGCCTTCCGCTCCGGCAAATCAGGCGTCGTGGTTCACGACACCGAGGAGTACTTCCTCACTGCGCACCTGCCGCCGCCGCGGATCGTCGCGATCGGCGCCGTCCACATCACGCAGGCGCTGATCCCGATCGCCGCGGTCGCCGACTTCGACCTGATCGTGGTGGACCCGCGAACCGCTTTCGCGACACCGGAGCGCTTCGCTGGCTGCCGGCTGTTCGCCGAGTGGCCCGAGGACGTGCTTCCCGGCCTCGGCCTCGATCCGCACACCGCGGTGGCGGCGGTGACGCACGATCCGAAGATCGACGACTTCGCGCTGCGCCACGCGCTGGAGCGCGGATGTTTCTACGTCGGTGCGCTCGGCAGCCGGAAGACCCATGCCAAGCGGCGGGAGCGGCTGATCGGCGCGGGCGTTCCGGAAGCGGACATCGAGGCGATCCGCGCCCCGATCGGGATGGACATCGGCGCCTCCACGCCAGCGGAGATCGCCGTGGCCGTGATGGCCGAGATCATTGAGGCCTATCGCCGGCGGCCGATCGACGTGACGGGGACGCCCCGTTGAAATTCGGTCCGACGCCGATCACCGAAGCCGAGGGCGCCTATCTCGCGCATGCGGTGGCGTCGGCGCGCGGGACGCTTCGAAAGGGCACGCGGCTCGACGCGGAGGCGATCGCGGCGATCCGGGATGCCGGCCATCACAGCGTGATCGCCGCCCGGCTCGAGGCGGACGACGTCCATGAAGACGAGGCTGCGGGTCTTCTCGCCTCCGCACTGGCCGGTCCCAACGTGCGGGTGGAACCGCCCGCAACCGGCCGGTCGAACCTGTTCGCCGTGACCGCGGGCCTGTTTGCCGTCGATCCGACCGTCGTCGACGCCATCAACCGGATCGATCCGGCGATTACCGTCGCCACCCGCCCTGCCCTGCGTGGCGTCGAAGCCGGCCGGATGATCGCGACGGTGAAGATCATCCCCTTTGCCGTGCCGCGCGCCGTTCTGGAGCGGGCGCTCGCCTACGCCGGTGGGAAAGCCGTTCTCTCGGTGGAGCCGTTCCGGCCGCTTCGGATCTCGGTGATCTCGACGCTGCTTCCAACCCTGAAGCCGACAGTGGTGGACAAGACGCTGAAAGTGATGGCGGAGCGGATCGCGCCGTCCGGAGCCACCATTGTCGCCGACGTCCGGGTGCCGCATGCCGAAGGCGCGGTTGCCGAGGCGATCCGGCAGGCCGAACCCGGGTCGGACATCACGATCGTGTTCGGCGCCTCGGCCGTGGTGGACGACGAGGACGTGATCCCCGCAGCGGTAAGGCTGGCGGGCGGCCGTGTCGTGCACCTCGGCATGCCGGTGGACCCCGGCAACCTGCTGATCCTCGGGGAGCACGGGGGCAAGCCCGTGCTCGGAGCGCCTGGTTGTGCGCGAAGTCCGCGCGAGAACGGCTTCGATTTCGTGCTGGAGAGGTTGCTCGCGGGCCGCACCGTCACTGCCGACGACATCGTGTCGATGGGGGTCGGCGGCCTGCTGATGGACATCGTCAGCCGCCCGGCGCCGCGGAGCGGCGAGGCCCTGCGCGAGGATCCCGACCAGCCGAAGGTGGCGGCCATCGTGCTCGCGGCCGGGCGGTCCAGCCGGTTTGCCGGTGGGGACAAGCTGACCACTGCCGTGGAGGGATCGCCGATGGTGCGGCGCGCCGCCGAAGCCGCGCTCGGTTCCAAGGCGGACAGCGTCATCGTCGTCACCGGTCATCGGCGAGAGGACGTGACGGCCGCCCTCTCCGGGCTGGACGATCTCCGCCTCGTCCACAATCCGGCTTTCGCGGAGGGGCAGTCCACGTCGCTGAAGGCCGGGCTCGCCGCCGTTCCGGACACCTGCGAAGCGGCGGTGGTCCTCTTGGCGGACATGCCCTTCGTCACCGCCGACGTGGTCGACCGCGTGATCGACGGATATCGGCCGCAGAGCGGCAGCCTGATCGTGATCCCCACCAACGGCGGCCAGCGCGGCAATCCGGTGCTCTGGTCCCGGCGCTACTTCCGCGCGCTTGCGGAGATCGAAGGCGACAAGGGCGGGCGCGAGATCCTGAAGCGCCATCCGGAGGCGATCGCGGAGGTTGAGATCGGTTCGGCGGTTGCGATCGACATCGACGATCGCGAAGCACTGGCCGAGGTCACACGCCCGTCCGACGGCTAGAGCGCTGCCCGGCGCAGTTCGTAGAGCATCACGCCGGTCGCAACGGCGAGGTTGAGGCTGTCGGCACGGCCGGCCATCGGGATCTTGACGCGGACGGCGCAGGCTTCCGCCATCGGCTCGCTCAGCCCCTGCTGCTCGTTGCCCATCACAAGAACGGTCGGCGCGTCGGAAGCAACGGCGCGGTAGTCGGCTGTGGCCTTGAGGTGAGTACCGACCAGACGCGCGCCGGAGGTCCGGCTCCAGGCGATGAAGGCGTCGCGCGACGCGCGCACCAGCGGGACGTGGAAGAGCGAGCCCATGGTGGCCCGCACGGCCTCCATGGAGAAGGGATCGCAGGTCTCGCCGACCAGGATGACTCCCCTGGCGCCGACGCTGTCGATCGTGCGGATCACCGTGCCGAGGTTGCCGGGATCGCGGACCTGCTCCAGGGCGACCCAGACGTCGCCCTTCCCCGGTTTCATGTCGGCGAGCGGGGTCAGGCGCTGCTTGAACACGCCGACGACCATCTGGGGATTGTCGCGCCGGGTGATCTTGCCGAGCACCTGCTCGGACACCTCCAGTACAGTCCCGCCGCGGGCGTGGACCGTGGCGGCCGCCTGGGCGACCACGTTCTGGGCGCGAACCGAGCCGGCGAAGCAGATGGTGTGGACCGGCCAGGCCTCCTCGAGGGCATCGGTGACGAGCTTCAGCCCCTCGCCGAGGAAAAGCCCGGTCTCGTCGCGGTGCTTCTTCAGCGCCAGCCCGCGGATGTCCTTGACGATCGGATTGGCGAGCGACGTGATCTGCTTGACGGCGCCGGGGGCGGCGATGTCGGGCCGGCGGGGCGGGGCCTTGTCGGGCCGATCGGTCATGACGCGCCTTCGAAGCGGGAGAACATGGAGGTGGAGAGGCGGCGGCCCGGGCGGGTGGGGTCGCCGGTCTCGACGAGAACGAGTTCGCCGGACTCCAGCCGTCCCTGCCGGTGGCCGACGAGATCGGCCGCCAGTTCGTGGATGGACAGGAAGGAGGCGCGGATCGCGTAGGCGGTGAGGATCATGAAGGACGGGCCCGGCGCCAGGATGCGGCGGACGAGGTCCAGCATGTGCGGAAGGTCCTCGTTGAGGCTCCAGACCTCGCCCTCCGGGCCACGGCCGAAGCGCGGCGGATCGAGCAGGATCCCGTCGTAGGCCTTGCCGCGACGGACCTCGCGCTCGCAGAACTTGACGGCGTCGTCGACGATCCAGCGGATCGGCGCGGCGTCGAGACCGGCGAGCGCCTGATTGTCGCGCGCCCACTGGACGGCCTTCTTGGAAGCGTCGACGTGGGTGACCTCGGCGCCCGCGGATGCCGCGACCAGCGAGGCGAGGCCGGTGTAGCCGAACAGGTTCAGAAGCCGGGGCCTGTCGCCGCCCGCCGAGACGCGGGCGCGGATCCGGTCGGCCATCCAGGACCAGTGGACGATCTGCTCGGGGAACACACCGACATGGCGGAAGGAGGTGAGCTGGCAGATGAAGGGAAGGCCGAGCACCGACATCTCCCAGGTGGAGAGGCGCGTCGTGGTGCGCCAGCGGCCGGGGCCCTCCTCCTCGGTGTCGCCGGTGAAGGCGGCGCCGGCGGCTGCCCAGGTCTCGGCCGACAGGCGTCGCGGACCCATGGCCTGCGGTTCGGGCCGGACGACCGTGAGTTCGCCGTAGCGTTCCAGCTTCTCGCCGGCGCCCATGTCGAGCAGGGCGTAGTCGGTCCAGCCCGTGGTCTCCAGGAGCGTGCCGACGACCTCCGTCACTCGCCGCGGACCCTCCGGTAGCGGCATCGGGCGAACCGGCGGCGCCGCCGCGGAGGGGCGGGCCGGGCCGCGTGCGGGATCGGGACGCGGGCGGCGGTCGGGCTCAACGCGGCCCTGCGCCGGACGCTCGGGCCGCGCGGGCTCGCTGCGCGTTCGCCAGGGCTCGTCGGTCCGGGTCGGCCGGCTGGTTTTGCCGCCACGGGCGGGCGGACGGTTCTTCGCCACGGGTCGGTTCCCCAAACGGCGCATTGCGCGGAACATTAACTTGCAGCCGTTATACACGGACGAGGGTCGGAGTGAACCCGCCGGCTCGACACGGCGACCGCCTTTGGGATAAGCGCTCCGACCATGCTGGTCCTCGCCCTCGACACCGCCCTCAGCCAGACCTCCGTCGCGCTCTGCGACGGCGGACGCGTCGATGCCGCCCGGTCGGAGCCGATGGAACGCGGCCATTCGGAACGCCTGTTCGCTCTCGTCGACGCGGTGCTTCGCGAGGCGGGCCTTGCGATCGGCGACGTCGACCGGTTCGCCGTCGGGATCGGTCCCGGCAGCTTCACCGGGATCCGCGTTGCGATTGCAGCGGCACGCGGCTTCGCGCTGGCCACCGGCAAGCCCGTGGTCGGGGTCGATACGCTGACCGCTCTTGCCGCTTCGCTGGCCGAGAAACCGAACGGCCCCGTCCTTGCCGCGGTCGACGCCCGGCGCGGCGAAGTCTACGCCGGGCTGTTCGATGCGCACGGCAGGGTGCTCATTCCGCCGTTTGCAGCCGATGCGGACGGCGTTTTCCAGGCGGTCGGCGATCGGGCGAGCGTGATTGTCGGCTCCGGTGCCGCCATTCTCGCCCATCACGCGGTCGCCTCCGGGCTTCGTGTTCCGCCAACGGTGGACCTCGCGGGCCCCGATCCGCGAGCGATCGCGCGGCTTGCCGCCGGCCTCACACCCGAGTCTCGTCCGCCGGCACCGCTCTACCTCCGGCCCCCTGACGCCAAACCGCAGGCCGGCATCGCGGGCCTCCTCCGACAAGAGGCCGGTTGACGATGATCTTCTGGTATGAACCTCATCCCGCCATGCTGGACAGCGCCAAGCTCAGCGACGTCGACGATCTCGCCGAGATCCATGCGGCGTCCTTCCATCGCGGCTGGTCACCTGCCGAGATCGAGGCGCTGCTGGTCCAAGACCGGGTGATCACGGTCGTGCTCCGTCGCAGTTCGCCGTTCGGAACGCGGAGCCCGATCGGCTTCGTGATGGTCCGCGCCACCGCCGACGAGGCGGAAGTGTTGACGCTTGCGGTGAACCCGCGCCATCGCGGGAAGGGCCATGCCCGCCGGCTGATGGACGAGGCGATCCGTCGGCTCTACCACGACCGCGTCAAGGCCCTGTTCCTCGAGGTGGACGAGGGCAACGTCCCGGCCCTGACGCTCTACGGCCGGCTCGGCTTCTTGCAGGTCGGGCGACGCGGCCAGTACTATGCGGCGCCGGGCGCCAAGGCCTCCGCGGCCCTTGTCATGCGAGCCGATCTCACCTAATCGCATTTCCCGAGGCCGAACGGCGCCAGTCGAGACAGATGCCCGTGAACCACGATCCGAAGCCTGCGACCTTGGAAGACCAGTGCGTGTCGAAGGGCATGCGCATGACCGAGCAGCGCCGGGTGATCGCGCGCGTTCTGGAGAACTCGACCGACCACCCCGACGTGGAGGAGGTCTACCGGCGCGCCTCGGCAATCGACGACAAGATCTCGATCTCCACGGTGTATCGCACGGTCAAGCTGTTCGAGGATGCGGGCATCATCGCCCGGCACGACTTCCGCGACGGGCGTTCGCGCTACGAGACCGTTCCGGACGAGCACCACGACCACCTGATCGATCTCCGGTCCGGACAGGTGATCGAGTTCCGCAACGAAGAGATCGAGGCGCTGCAGGATCTGATCGCCAAGCGGCTCGGCTACCGCCTGGTGGATCATCGCCTGGAGCTCTACGCGGTGCCGCTCGACGATCCCAAGAAAAGGGCCTGACCGGGGTGACTTGGGCGCGGCTCAGACCTTTCGTCGTCCTGCCGCCCTTCGTGCTCGTGGCGCTGCTGGTCATCCCCGTGCAGATGCTGGCGCTGCGCTTCGGCTGGCGGCTCAGCCATCGCCTGCCGATTTTTTTCCACCGGTTCGCCTGCCGTGTGCTCGGCGTGCGCGTCACGGTCCGGGGCACGCCGGAAACCGGCCGCCCGCTGCTGATCGCGGCCAACCACGTCTCCTGGCTCGACATCGTGGTGATCGGCTCGCTGTTTCCGGTGTGCTTCATCGCCAAGAGCGAAGTCGCGACCTGGCCGCTGTTCGGGTCGCTGGCCAGACTGCAGCGTACCGTGTTCGTGGAGCGCGAACGCCGAAGCAAGACGCAGGACCAGGCGCGCGAGATCGCCGAACGGCTGTCCGACGGCGATGCGATGGTGCTGTTCGCGGAGGGCACCACGGGGGACGGCAACATGCTGCTGCCGTTCCGGTCGTCCTTGATCGGCGCAGCCCGGGCCGCCATCGATGCAGGCGGCCACAGCCACGTGCTCGTCCAGCCGGTCGCGGTGGCCTACACGCGGCTGCAAGGCCTGCCGATGGGGCGCCAGTGGCGTCCGCTGGTCTCGTGGATCGGGGACATCGAGCTGCCGCCCCACCTGATGCAGATCGCCCGCGAGGGTGCAGTCGACGTCACCGTGCTGTTCGGCGAGCCGATCTCGTTCGACCGCGACGGCGACCGCAAGCGGGTGACCGCCCAAGCCGAGGCCAGCGTCCGGCTGCTTCTCGCCGAAACCCTTCGCACCGGGGGATGACGGGACAAGCCAGTCGCGCGGGGTTGAAGGAGGCGCTATTCTCAAGGGAGGCGAAACCGGATAGACGTCTGCCCTTCAGAAAACCTCCGGCCCTTGCGGCCGGGTCCAGGAGCAATGGTTCCATCACGTGACGGCGCAGAAGACTGTCTTCATCAAGACCTACGGCTGCCAGATGAACGTCTACGACTCCGAACGGATGTCGGACACGTTGGCGCCGCTCGGCTATGTGCCCACCACCGAGATGGCCGACGCCGATCTGGTGATCCTCAACACCTGCCACATCCGCGAGAAGGCGGCCGAGAAAGTCTATTCCGAACTCGGCCGGATCCGCGTGATGAAGGCCGAACGGGCCCAGACCGGCCGCGAAACGGTGGTTGCCGTCGCCGGCTGCGTCGCCCAGGCGGAGGGCGAAGAGATCATCCGCCGGGCGCCCGTGGTGGACATGGTGTTCGGACCGCAGACCTATCACCGCCTGCCTGCGCTGCTCGACAGGGTCGCGGGCGGCGAACGGCCGTCGGAAACCGAGGCGCCGAAGCCCGCGCGCCGGTCCCGCGTGGTGGAGACGGAATTCCCTGCGGAGGACAAGTTCGACCACCTCACGCCGGCGACCGCCGCCCGGACACGGTCTCGCGGCGTTTCGGCGTTCCTCACCGTCCAGGAAGGCTGCGACAAGTTCTGCACCTTCTGCGTGGTGCCCTACACACGTGGCTCGGAAGTCTCCCGACCGGCCGACAAGATCCTTGAGGAAGCGCGCCGGCTGGCTGACGCAGGCGTCCGGGAAGTGACCCTGCTCGGCCAGAACGTCAACGCCTACCACGGTGAGGGGGCTGACGGGCGGCCGGTGAACCTTGCCCGCCTGCTCGCCCGCATCGCTGACATTCCGGGGCTCGACCGGCTGCGCTACACGACCAGCCACCCTCGCGACATGGACGACGAGCTGATCGCCGCGCATCGGGACATGCCGCAGCTGATGCCCTACCTTCACCTGCCGGTGCAGTCGGGATCGGACACCATCCTGGCGGCGATGAACCGGCGGCATACGGCGAGCGACTATCTGCGCCTGGTCGATCGGATCCGCGCTGCGCGGCCGGATCTGGCGCTGTCCGGCGACTTCATCGTCGGCTTCCCCGGCGAGACCGACGCCGATTTCGAAGCCTCGCTGGAGATCATCCGGCAGGCCGGCTATGCCGCGTCCTTCTCGTTCAAGTACTCGCCGAGGCCAGGGACGCCGGCCGCGGAGATCGAGGCTCAAGTCCCCGAGGCGGTGAAGGACGAGCGTCTGCAGCGTCTCCAAGCCCTCATCAACGCACAGGAAGCGGCCTTCTCGGCCAGTCTCGTCGGCCGTACGCTGGATGTGCTGTTCGAGAAACCCGGACGCATGCCGGGGCAGATGGTCGGCCGGTCGCCCTACCTGCAGCCCGTCCACGTGCAGGGCTCTCCCGACCTGATCGGCACCATCGCTCCGGTGCTGATCGAAGGCACCGGTCATCACAGCCTGTTCGGGCGGCTGGAACCGGCCGCCCAGGACCCCGTTCGGAAATCGGCATGACGGCGGCCGACCTTCCCTTCCTCGCCGTTCCGGAGCTCGAATGACCCACGCCTCGGACATGACCCACGTGGTGCTCGTTTTCGACGACAACCGTCTGATCGGCGATCTCTACGGTCAGTTCGACCAGAACCTCGCCCTCGTGGAGCAGAGGCTCGGAGTGGACGCCACCGCCAGGGGCAACCAGGTCACCATCCGCGGGCCCCATGACGCCTGCGCACGGGCCCGGGACGTTCTGGAGGCGCTCTACGGTCGGCTGCAGGCCGGGGAGGAAGTCGGGACCGGCGACGTGGAAGGAGCGATCCGCATGGCCATCGCCGTCGAGGGACAGCTGGCGCTGCCGACGTTGGAGCCGAAGACGCGGCTGAAGCTGGCGCAGATCGCCACACGCCGTAAGACGGTGGTCGCCCGCAACCCGGCACAGGACGCCTACATCCGTGCGATGGATCGTTCGTCGTTGGTGTTCGGGCTGGGTCCGGCCGGCACTGGCAAGACCTATCTCGCCGTCGCCTACGCGGCCGCCCTGCTGGAGCGGGGCGATGTCGCGCGGCTGATCCTGTCCCGGCCGGCGGTCGAGGCGGGGGAGCGGCTCGGCTTCCTGCCCGGTGACATGCGGGAGAAGATCGACCCCTACCTCAGGCCGCTCTATGACGCACTCTACGACATGATGCAGCCGGAAAAGGTGGAGCGCGCGCTCACCTCCGGAGCGATCGAAGTGGCGCCGCTCGCCTTCATGCGCGGGCGCACGCTCGCCAACGCCGCGGTGATCCTGGACGAGGCGCAGAACACCACGTCGATGCAGATGAAGATGTTCCTGACCCGCCTCGGCGATGGCTCCAAGATGATCGTCACCGGCGACCCGACGCAGGTGGACCTGCCGCCCGGCCAGGTGTCCGGCCTGGTCGAGGCGACGCGGATCCTGAAGGAGACGCCGGGCGTCGTGCAGGTGCGCTTCACCCACGAGGACGTGGTGCGCCACGAACTGGTCGCCCGCATCGTCAAGGCCTACGACGACGACTCGCGCGACAAGCTGGCGCGCAAGGAAGGCGGCGCGTGATCGGGTCCGAGGTGATCGCCGACATTCGGATCGAAGCGGGCGACTGGGGTGATCCGGAGATCCTGGAGGCGATGATCTCCGGGGCGGTGGCGCTGGCCGCCTCCAGAGCCGACGCGGAGATCATGCCGGGCTCGGAGGTTTCGGTGCTTCTCACCGACGATGCGAGCGTGCGGGTGCTCAACCGCGAGCACCGCGGCATCGACAAACCCACCAATGTGCTTTCCTTCCCCCAAGACGATCCGGATGCGGACGCCTATGGCCCGCTTCTGGGCGACATCGTCGTGGCGCATGAGACCGTCGTGCGGGAGGCCATCGACGGCGGGCTTCCTTTCAGTCATCATCTGACCCACATGATCGTGCATGGTTTTCTGCATCTGGTCGGCTACGATCACATGCAGGACGACGAGGCCGAGGAGATGGAGCGGCTGGAAACCGACATCCTCGCGGCGCTCGACATCCCCGACCCTTACGCCGAGCCGCCGATGGACGGGGCAGGCCACTGAGGGACCGGGGCGGGATTCTTTGGACCGATGAGCGACAGCGACACACAGAGTAGCAGCGCGGCCTCCTTCGTGGCTCCCGGCATGCCCCCAGCAGGCACCGGCGTGGACACGAACGGGACGCCGCTTCCGATCGTCAGCTGGCTGGACCGGCTGCGGGAGGCCTTCGGCTTCCGACCTGCCTCGCTCAGGCAGAACCTGGAGACGGCGCTCAGCCAGGAGGACGCGCTCGACGCGGCCTTCTCGCCGGAAGAGCGGGCGATGATCCGCAACATCCTCCGGCTGCGCGAAACGCGCGTCGACGACGTGATGGTGCCGCGGGCGGATATCGAGGCCGTGTCCGAGGAGATCCCGCTGTCCGACCTGCTCCTGACCTTCGAACAGTCCGGCCATTCGCGCATGCCGGTCTACCGCAAGACGCTCGACGACGCGGTGGGCATGGTCCACATCAAGGACCTGATGGCCTACGTGACCACGCGGGGCCGGCGCCAGACAGGCGAAGGAGAGGACATCTCCCTCGACCTCGGGCTGGTGGACCTGTCGTTGCCGCTGGTGCAGGCCGAACTGGTCAGGCCGGTGCTCTTCGTGCCGCCCTCGATGCCGGCCACCGACCTGCTGGCGAAGATGCAGGCGGCGCGGATCCAGATGGCCCTGGTGATCGACGAGTACGGCGGAACGGACGGCATCGTCTCCATCGAAGACGTGGTGGAGACCATCGTCGGGGAGATCGACGACGAGCACGACGAAGAGGACGCGCCGATGGTCACGGAGACCGGCGAGGGCGTCTATCTCGCCGACGCGCGCGCAGACCTCGACGACGTGGTGGCGGTGATCGGGCCCGAGTTCAAGGTCGACGACTACGACGACGAAGTGGACACGCTTGGCGGCCTGCTGTTCGCGCTGCTCGGCAGGATCCCGGCCCGGGGCGAGGTGGTGACGGCGGACGAGCTGCCGGGCTTCGAGATCGAGGTGGTGGAAGCAGATCCGCGGCGCCTGCAGAAGGTGCGGATCCTGAAGCTCGCCGACGGCGAGGTAAGCGGCCGCAGCCATGTGCTGGACGCGGTCCCGCCCCATCCGGGGTGACGCGGACCAGCCGGTTTTTCGCAGAACCGGCGGACAAACCGTTTCCCGAGCGACCCAAGCTTGACCTGACCGATCGGAGCCGACCACGCTCCGGTCGAATCCGCTGATTCGGCTTCGACCAGCCCGGGGGCGGACGAGGTGGGTTGCTTCCTGAAGGAGAGACGATGCGATCGGTCGCGGATGCCGTGATCCTGTCCTGGGGGTGGCGGCGGTTTCTCGTCGCCTTCGTCGCCGGAGCCCTCTCCGCCCTGTCGCTGGCCCCGATCCACGCGGCGCCGATCCTGCTCCTGACGATCCCGGTGCTGGTGCTGCTCCTAGACGGGGCGATCGCGCCAGCGGCGCACGGCGTCCGGCGGGCCCGACCGGCGGCGGCGGTCGGCTGGTGGTTCGGGTTCGGCTACTTCCTGGCCGGCCTCTGGTGGGTCGGAGCAGCCTTCCTGGTCGACGCCGAGGCCTTCGGGTGGATGATGCCGTTCGCGGTGGTCGCCCTGCCCGCGGGTCTGGCTCTGTTCTTCGCGTTCGGCACGCTGATCGCCCGGTTCCTCTGGGTGGAGAGCCCGATGCGGATCTTCGCACTGGCCGTCGGCCTCACCACGGCGGAGTGGCTGCGGGGGCATGTGCTCACCGGGTTTCCGTGGAACCTCCTCGGCCAGGCTGCCGGCTTCACCGACGTGACGGCCCAGGCAGCGAGCGTGGTGGGCGTCTATGGCCTCACCGCCCTTACGCTGGTGGTCGCCGCTGCCCCTGTCGTGCTGCTCGACGCCCCTCGGCGACGCTGGACCCGGCAGGCGGCGCTCGGCATCGCGGCGCTCCTCCTGGCCGCGGATGTCGGCTATGGCGTGCTGCGGCTCGCCCATGCGGGTGCGCCCGGAGACGCGGTGATCCCGGACATGCGGGTGCGGATCGTGCAGCCGGCGATCGCGCAATCGCTGAAGTGGGATCCGGACGAGGCCAAGAAGACGCTCGACACGCTGGTCGAGCTCTCCGACCTGAAGACCGGCCCGGAGACACTCGGCGCGATCAGCTTCACGCACATCATCTGGCCGGAGACGGCGGTCCCCTTCTTCCTGACCGAGGAGCCGCAGGCGCTGTCGCAGATCGGCGACATGCTGCCGGTCGGCACGACCCTGATCACCGGGGCGCCGCGCGTCGTGCCGGGCGGCGACGGGGCGAAACAGTATTTCAACAGCGTCTACGTGGTGGACGATCGCGGCCGGATCGTGGACGCCTATGACAAGGCGCACCTCGTGCCGTTCGGCGAATACCTGCCCATGGAGGATGTCCTCGGCCGCATCGGCCTGAAGCAACTGGTGCAATCCGTCGGAGGTTTTTCCTCCGGGCCTGGCTTGCGAACACTGGTGATTCCCGGCGCGATCAAGGTCGGTTTCCTGATCTGCTACGAGATCATCTTTCCCGGCGCGGCCACCGCGGCCGAAGATCGGCCGTCCATTCTCATCAATGTGACGAACGATGGGTGGTTCGGTGCAACCTCCGGGCCGTACCAGCACCTGGACCAGGCGCGGCTTCGTGCAATCGAAGAAGGAATACCCGTTCTACGGGCAGCAAATACCGGCATTTCCGCGGTGGTCGATCCTTACGGCCGTGTGGTTGCGCAGGAAGGACTCGGCAATCGCGGAACAGTCGATTCCACCGTTCCCAGTCCTATCCTTGCGACTGTTTTTTCCGACTATGGCTCATATTTCTTATTAACGTTCTACCTGTTTTCGGCCATCTTCATAGCCGCAGGCGCGCGCAAGTAACCGTGGAAGAGTTGACAACCACTAAACCCAGGCTGATTATCCGAACAGTCGAGAAATAACTACTGGTTGTTTCAACTCGACACTACCGGATGGACAGAAAAAGACCGCGCCTTCGGTAAAAAAAAAAGAGACTCACAGGTCAAACCGCGAACGAGAAACAAAATGGCCAGCAAAAAATCACCAAACCCGATCGACATTCATGTCGGCAGTCGCGTTCGTCTTCGCCGTATGATGTTGGGGATGAGCCAGGAAAAGTTGGGTGAGGCTCTCGGCATCACCTTTCAGCAGATCCAGAAGTATGAAAAGGGAACAAACCGCGTTGGCGCGAGCCGGCTTCAGCATATCGCCACCGTGCTGAAGGTCCCGGTCTCCTTCTTCTTCGAAGATGCTCCTGGAACGCCGGATGAAGCCTTTGGATTCGCGGAAAACCAGCCGCATTCCTATGTCGTCGATTTTCTCTCCTCCTCCGAAGGCCTTTCGCTAAACAAGGCCTTCGTGCGCATCAAGGATGCCCGCGTCCGCCGTCGGATCGTGGATCTCGTGCAGTCGCTGGCCGGCGAGGAAGAGCCCGTCACCTGAGGCTGCGGCCCCGACAACCTGCGGCGCGCCGGCATTTACCGCGACCGTGCGCGCCGCTTGATCTTTTGCCGAACCCTTGCGAGAAGGATCACGCTGCAGTGCCGCACGCACAGTGGCGTTACGCTACTTTGAGGGGTTCACCCTATGTCTCGACGGAACTATCTCTTCACGAGCGAATCCGTGTCCGAAGGTCATCCGGACAAGGTTTGCGATCGCATCTCCGACACCATCGTCGATGCCTACCTCGGAGCGGAACCCGAAGCCCGGGTCGCCGCCGAGACGCTCGCCACCACCAACCGCGTCGTGATCGCGGGCGAGGTGCGCGGCCCCGGTTCCATCACCTCCGACCTGATCGAGCAGCTGGCGCGCGAAGCCATCCGTGACATCGGCTACGAGCAGGACGGTTTCCATTGGCGGACCGCCCAGGTCGAGATCCTCCTGCACGCGCAGTCCTCCGACATCGCGCAGGGCGTCGATGCCTCCGGCAACAAGGACGAAGGCGCGGGCGACCAGGGCATCATGTTCGGTTATGCCTGCACGGAAACGCCGACGCTGATGCCGGCGCCGATCTTCTATGCGCACCAGATTCTCCGCCGGCTCGCCGAGGTGCGCAAGTCCGGCCAGGAAGCCGACCTCGGACCCGACGCCAAGAGCCAGGTGACCCTGCGCTATGTCGACGGCAAGCCGGTCGAGGCGACCTCCATCGTGCTGTCCACCCAGCATCGCGACGGGCTCTCCTCGGGCGACGTCCGCGCCATCGTGGAGCCCTATATCCGCGAGACGCTGCCGGCCGGCTGGATCACCGACGAGACCATCTGGCACGTCAACCCGACCGGCAAGTTCGTGATCGGCGGCCCGGACGGCGACGCCGGCCTGACCGGCCGCAAGATCATCGTCGACACCTATGGCGGCGCGGCTCCGCACGGCGGCGGCGCCTTCTCCGGCAAAGATCCGACCAAGGTCGACCGCTCTGCCGCGTATGCGGCGCGGTGGTTGGCCAAGAACGTGGTCGCCGCGGGTCTTGCCGACAAGGCGACCATCCAGCTCTCCTATGCGATCGGGGTCGCCGACCCGCTGTCGATCTACGTCGACCTGCACGACACCGGCCGGGTCGATCCGGAGAAGCTCGAAGCGGTCCTGTCCAACCCCGACATCGTGCGGTTGTCGCCACGCGGCATCCGCGAACGTCTCGGCCTCAACAAGCCGATCTACGCCCGGACCTCCGCCTACGGCCATTTCGGCCGCGAACCGGACGCGGACGGCGGCTTCTCCTGGGAGAAGCTCGACCTCGTCGACACGCTGAAGGCGGCTCTGGCCTGATCAGGCCGTCCTCGGACCGGCTTGGCAACGAACATGCGGCGCCGGTCAACCGGCGCCGTTTCATTTGGACGACAGGGCGATTGCAACGATGACGGATTCCGATGGCGATACACCCCGATCGCCGGGAGGCGAAGCGCGCCAGGCCGCCTTCTACGGGCGGCGCAAGGGCAAGCCGCTACGCCGCGACCAGGCGGGGAGGATGAGCGAACTCCTGCCCCGGCTGGCGCTTCCGCTGGAAACGGAAGCACCGGCCGATCTGGCCGATCTCTTCGCGGAGCGGCCCGCGGAGATCCGCCTTGAGATCGGGTTCGGGGGCGGCGAGCACCTGATCCATCGCGCCCTGGAACGGCGCGACGTCGGCTTCATCGGCGTGGAGCCCTTCGTGAACGGCATGGCCAAGGCGCTCGCGGCCGTGGAAGGACACGGGCTTTCCAATGTCCGCCTCTGCAGCGAAGACGCCGTGAAGGTGCTGGACTGGCTGCCGACCGCCAGCCTCGACCGTATCGTTCTGCTCTATCCCGACCCATGGCCGAAGCGACGGCACTGGAAGCGGCGGTTTGTCGGTCCGGACAACCTCGATCGGTTCGCGCGCGTCCTTAAGCCGGGCGGGGCGTTCCATTTCGCCTCGGATATCGACACCTATGTGGACTGGACGCTGTTCCACGTCCGCCGCCACCCGGCCTTCCGCTGGACGGCGACCATCCCTGGAGACTGGCGGCTGCCGTGGGAGGGCTGGCCCGGGACACGCTACGAGGCGAAGGCGCTGCGCGAAGGGCGGGTGCCGGCCTATCTCACGTTCCAGAAGGTTCAGGTTTAGCCCCGCTGGCGAGTTGAACGCCGGGAAAACCGTCGGTCGCGATCGCGGTGCAAAGGTCCGACCATTCGCATCCGGCGCAGGCTGCACGAATCCGGCCCTCGACGAAGGCCTTGCGCAGGCGCTCGATCCAGTCGGCAGGCGACACGAAGATCGAGCCCGGCCGGAGATCGACGCCGAAAAGCGCTCCCACATCGGCGAGCGCGGCCGCGTCACGGGCCTGGGCGCGCGGCAAGAGGCAGTGGGGCTCGCTCTCCTCTGCCACATGAGCGGCGCAGATATCGTCTGGGCCATCGACGATGCGGATCGCCGAACCCGCCGAGAGCCGGTTCACCACGCCGACCATGCCGGCCACGAAGGCCGGCGAGTAGCCCTTGCCGACGAAGGTCAGCACGCAGAGCAGGTGATGGCCGCGCAAGCGGACCGGCGGCAGGCCGGCGGCCTGCCTGTCCGCGTCCGCGGTGGCGTCGATCATCCCGCGACGCGGCGGTCGCGCTTGCGCTCGGCCGAAGGCTGATAGGCGATCCGCGCGTGATAGGCGCAATAGGGAATGCCGTTGTCGGACTTGCGACCGCAGAAGAAGAAGTCAGGGCGGCCGGGGTCTCCGATCGGCCACTTGCAGGTGGATTCCGTGAGGTTGAGGATGCTCATCCGCTCGTAGGTGATGGTCTCCGGTTCGGCCGGCAGGATGCGCGGGGCCGGAGCGAGCTCCAGGTTCTCGTCGGACTTGATGACGAGGTTGCCAATGGTAATCGGCATCGACGAGCGCGGCGCCTGGGCGACAGGGCGCGACGGCGCCGCCGTCTTGTGGCGCGGTGCGGCCACCGGGCGCGCGGCTTGGACCTGCGGCTTGGCCCGGCCGGAAAGACCGAGGCGGTGCACCTTGCCGATCACCGCGTTGCGCGTGACGCCGCCGAGTTCGGCCGCGATCTGGCTAGCCGAAAGGCCTTCCGACCACAACGACTTCAGTCGCTCCACGCGTTCATCCGTCCAGGACATGATCCAATCCTTCGCTCGCGCCGCAAAAGCGGCAGAATCCGTCTCGCCTCGCCCGGACTGAACGCCCGGAAACGCACGCAGCGAAACTCCCCTGTACCTGATTTCCCTACGACATCTCGTAGCGGCTTCGACCAAGCTACAATACCGGTAGACTCGCAGGCAACGCCGCGTCGGTGCCCGGCGCTCGGTCGGGCGAACTTTTCCCCAAATATCGTGGCGCTTGCAGGGCAGCGAATCGGTGGGCTCATCTTTTCTTCGCGCGAGTGTTCGTAGAACCACACAAGATGAATCCAGGGGTTGCCAGACGGGACCTGCAGCATTGACAGTCAAGCCGTCGTTCATGGTATAGGAGACGAGGGCCGCGCCTGCCGACTTGGGGGCGCGGTCTCCTGTTTTTTCACGTCCAGCACGGGCTTTACCGATGCCGGACCAACGTGCCTCGGGTGACACCATGACCGCCATCAAGAGCCCGGCCGCGGCGCCTGCCGACCCGGCCCCGTCCTCCCCGCTGTTCTCCACCTTCGCGCGTGCGAACGTGGCGTTCGAGCGCGGCGAGGGTGCGTGGCTGACGGCGAGTGACGGGTCGCGATGGCTGGATTTCGGGGCTGGCATCGCCGTCAACGCGCTGGGGCATGCCCATCCGCATCTCGTCGAGGCACTGAAGGCGCAGGCCGAGAAGCTCTGGCACGTCTCCAACGTGTTCGAGATCCCCGAGCAGGAGCGCCTGGCGCAACGGCTGGTCGACGCCAGCTTCGCCGACAAGGTGTTCTTCACGAACTCTGGCGCCGAGGCGCTGGAGTGCGCGATCAAGACGGCGCGCCGGTTCCATTATGCTGCGGGTCGCCCGGAGCGCTACCGCATCATCACCTTCGAGGGCGCCTTCCACGGCCGCACGCTGGCGACGATCGCCGCCGGCGGGCAGAAGAAGTACCTGGAGGGCTTCGGTCCGGTGGTCGAAGGCTTCGACCAGGTGCCGTTCGGCGACCATGAGGCCCTGAAGGCCGCCGTCGGACCGGAAACCGCGGCCATCCTGATCGAGCCGATCCAGGGTGAAGGCGGCATCCGGCCGGTGCCGGCAGTCTGCCTGAAGGGGCTCCGGGAGCTCTGCGACCGGGAGGGTATTCTCCTCATCTTCGACGAGGTGCAGACCGGCATCGGCCGCACAGGCAAGCTGTTCGCCCACGAGTGGTCCGGCGTTTCGCCCGATATCCTGGCCTCCGCCAAAGGGCTGGGCGGCGGCTTCCCGGTCGGTGCCTGCCTCGCCACGGAGAGCGCGGCGAGCGGCATGGTTGCCGGCGTCCACGGCACGACCTTCGGCGGCAATCCGCTGGCGATGGCCGTCGGCAACGCGGTGCTGGACGTTGCGCTGGCGCCGGGCTTCCTGGAGCATGTCCGCGAGATCGGCCTCAGGCTGAAGCAGGGCCTCGCCCAGGTGGTCGACCACCATCCGACCGTGTTCGAGACGGTGCGCGGGGAAGGGCTGATGCTCGGCCTGAAGTGCAAGGTGCCGTCGGGGGACGTGGTCAACGCGCTCAGGGCGGAGACGATGATCGGCATCGGAGCCGGCGACAACGTGGTCCGCCTGTTGCCGCCTCTGATCGTCGGCGAGGATGAAGTGCGCGAGGCGGTGCGCCGGATCGAGGCGGCAGCCTCCCGGATCGAGGCCGCGCAGTCGGCTGGCAAGGCGTGAGGAGAGTTCGGCCATGTCCCTGAACGGCGAAAGCCCTATCCGGCACTTCCTCGACCTGACCGACGTCTCGACGGCGGACCTGCGTTCGATCCTGGCCTCCAGCGCCCAAATGAAGGCAGCGGCGAAGGGGACGGCGCGACGCGACGGGCCGCTCGCCGGCAAGGTGCTCGCGATGGTGTTCGAGCGTCCCTCGACGCGGACCCGGGTATCGTTCGACGTCGGGATGCGACAGCTCGGCGGCGAGACGCTGATGCTGACCGGCGACGAGATGCAGCTCGGCCGCGGCGAGACGATCGCCGACACGGCGCGGGTGCTGTCGCGCTATGTGGACGCGATCATGATCCGCATCCTGGACCATGCGGCGCTGACCGAACTGGCGGAGAACGCCACCGTACCGGTGATCAACGGCCTGACGCGGTTGTCGCATCCCTGCCAGATCATGGCTGACGTGCTGACGTTCGAGGAGCACCGTGGGCCGATCGCGGGGCGGACCGTGGCTTGGACCGGCGACAGCAACAACGTGCTGGCGTCGTGGGTCCACGCGGCGGCGCGGTTCGACTTCGAGCTCAGGATCGCGACGCCGCCGGAACTGGCGCCGCGGCCGGAGCCGATCGACTGGGCGCGGGCGAACGGTGGCAAGGTGACCGTGACCAACGACCCCTACGAGGCGGTGGACGGCGTCGACTGCGTGGTGACGGACACCTGGGTGTCGATGGGGGACGAGGACGGCGAGCGGCGGCACAACCTCCTGAAACCTTATCAGGTGAACGACCGTTTGATGTCTCAGGCGTCCAAGGATGCCATCTTCATGCATTGTCTCCCCGCTCACCGCGAGGAGGAAGTGACCGCCAGCGTGATGGACGGGCCGCAGTCCGTGGTGTTCGACGAGGCTGAAAACCGCCTGCACGCCCAGAAAGGCATCCTGGCGTGGTGCCTCGGAGCGATCGGCTGATGAACGATATCGAAGCGGCTGCGGCGCCGGGCGGCGACGACAGCGTCCTGCCCTTCCAGGTGGAGGCGCTGGATGCGCGTGGGCGAGTGGTCACCCTGGGGCCGGCGCTGGACACGATCCTGGGCCGACACGACTACCCGCCGTCGGTGTCGCGGCTGCTGGGCGAGGCGGTGGCGCTGACCGCGCTGCTCGGTACCTCGTTGAAATTCCAGGGACGTTTCATCGTCCAGACGCAGTCCGACGGGCCGGTCCACATGCTGGTGGTGGACTTCGAGACGCCGGACCGGATCCGGGCTTGCGCCCGTTTCGACCGGGCGGCGGTGGAGGCCTCGGTGGCGGAAGGGCGGGACCGGCCGGAGCATCTCCTGGGCAACGGACATCTCGCGATGACCGTCGACCAGGGCACGAACATGTCGCGATATCAAGGGGTTGTGCCGCTCGACGGACGATCGCTGGAGGATGCGGCGCACCAGTATTTCGCCCAGTCGGAGCAGATCCCGACCCGGGTCCGGCTGGCGGTCGGGGAGTTGATGACCCGCGACCAGGACGGCCTGAGGCGGGAATGGCGGGCCGGCGGGCTCTTGGTGCAGTTCCTGCCGGAGGCGCCGGAGCGGGTCCGGGTGCGCGATCTTCACCCCGGCGATGCCCCGGAGGGGACGCCGGACGACCTCGGCGACGACGAGGACGACGCCTGGACGGAAGCCCGCAGCCTTGTGGAAACCATTGAAGACGTTGAGCTAACCGATCCGGAGGTGACGGCGGAGCGGCTGCTCTACCGGCTCTTCCACGAACGGGGCGTGCGGGTCTTCGAGCGCCAACCGTTGCACGAACAGTGCCGCTGCTCGCGGGAGAGGGTCGACGACATGCTGCGCAGCTTCACCGGGGAAGAGCGCCGCGACATGACCGTCGACGGGCGGATCACGGTGACCTGCGAGTTCTGTTCGACGGTCTACGACTTCGATCCCGCGCCGTTCGAATCCTCCGACGCGGTGTAGTCGCGTTTTTCGTGGCGCATCGGGGCTACGTAGCGCCCGAAAGCGCCACGACGCCGTCCGGCGCGCCGACACCGCCCGAACGGTTTATCCCCGCACCGACAGGCCGGGTTAGATTGGCGCTCCACCGGGTCGACCGTTCGACCTCGGATCGCAGAGGAGTGTCGATCATGCGAAGAGCCTGCGCACGACGGCTGCGGCTGTTTCCAGATGACCGGAGAGGGTTCGGCCGCTCGCCTTGCGAGGCTTGAGGTCGTGATCGCCGTCCTCGAACCAGCGCACCGTCACCGTGGCCGGGAGCGGATAGGCCGCGACGTCCTCGGCCGTGCCGAAGGGATCGCGGCTGCCCTGGAGGATCGTGACCGGCAGGCGGCAGTCGGAGAGTGGCGCGAGGCGGGTCGCCTCGGGCTTGCCGGGCGGATGGAAGGGATAGCCGTAGACGACGACGCCGAGCACGCGGGAGTCGAGGACCGTTCCGGCCGCGAGGACGGAGACCCTGCCGCCCAGCGACTTCCCACCGATCAGGAGCGGTCCCCCGAAGCGGGCGAGTGTCGCGTCGACAGCGGCGCGGTAGTCGTCGACGAGGGTCTCGGCCTTCGGCGGCGGCCGGCGAGACCCGGTGCGGCGGGCGGCCATGTAGGGGAACTCGAAGCGGACGACATGGACGCCCTGCCCCGCCAGCGCGGCGGCGGCGGCTTCGAGCGTGGCGCTGTCCATCGGGGCGCCGGCCCCGTGGGCCAGCAGCAGCGTTCCGGCGGGTTCGCCGGCCGGTTCGGTGACGAGGAGGTCGGGCGTGCTCATGAGCGGCGGAAGACGAGGCTCGCCGCGGCGAGGTCCTCCAGCGCAGTGCCGACGGACTTGAAGAAGGTGATCTCGGTTTCAGAGCCGCGCCCGGGGTGGACGCCGCGGCAGAGCTCGAAGAGATCGGCGCGGATGCCCGTTGCCGCGAGCACGCCGGACTGCAGGGGCTGGACGATGTCGCCCGCCTCATGGGCGGCGCCGGCCCTGGTGTCGACGAAGACGCTGGAGCGGCGGACGGCCTCGTCGTCGGCCTCTCGCATGTCGGGCGTGAAGCCGCCGACAAGATCGACGTGGGCCCCTGGCTTCAGCCAGGCGCCGCGGACGAGCGGTTCGGACGCGAGCGTCGCGGCTGAGACGATGTCGGCCTCGCCAACGGCCGCCTCCAGGTCGCGAGCGACGACGGCGCGTACCGGCCGACCGGCGATCGAGGCGGGCAAGCCTTCCACCACCGCCTCGGCCTTGGCCGGATCCCGGTTCCAGACCGCGATCTCGGCGATCGGGCGGATGCTTGCGTGCGCTTCGATGAGGAAGCGGGACAGCGCGCCAGCACCTACCATCAGATGACGCGCGGCATCCTGGCGGGCGAGGTAGGAGGCGGCGAGCGCGGAGGCCGCCGCCGTGCGCCAAAGGGTCAGCGCCCGGCCGTCGAGCACGGCGACGGGTTCCCCCGTGGCGCCGCGCATCAACAGATAGATGCCGTCCACGGTGGGTCGGCCGCGGTGGGCATTGCCGGGGAAGACCGTGACGATCTTGACACCCATCCAGCCGCCGCCGGCGGCGACCTCGGACGCGGCGTCCCAGGCCGGCATCAGGAGGAGCGTGGCGGCTTCCCCGTGGGGCCGGTCAACCGTGTGGTGATGGCGGAGCGGCGTCTCGATGGGGGCGCGGAAGGCCTCGCGGAGAGCTTCGACCATGGCGGCCGGGGTCAGCGCCGCGGCGATATCGGCGGCGGAGAAGATGCGCATGACGGTCCTGTCTCAACGGAGCTCGGGCGGCCGGTTGTTCCGGTCCGCCCGGTGGCCGGCAATCCCCGCGGCCGGAGGAAACGTTCAAGATCAGAGGCGGCGAGGCGCCGGCAGCCCGAGACTGGCGGGAACGCCGGCGGGTCCGGCGGGATGGACCTCTTCCTTGAGGCGCTCGGCCTCACCCTGCCAGCGGCGGGCTTCGCGACGATTGACGCGGGCGGCGCGACGGAAGCGATGCTGGTTGGCCCAGACCGCCACGCCACCGAGCAGCGCCCCCACCCAGAGGGCGGCGAAGAAGACCACGTAGAGGGGCACCGACAGGGAGAGGAAGGGCGTCGCCGGCGTGAAGGGATCGAGCACGATCGTCACCGACTGGTTGTTGACCAGGGCCAACGCCACGATCACCAGCGCGACGGGAGCGCCGATCAGCAGCCACACGAGGGTTCTCAAGCGCGTCTCTCCTCTACCGAGCCAAGCGGCCGGTCCGCCGACAGGTCCGGCCAGTCTGACCTGCCGGGCATGGTGTCCGGCGCAGCGGGCGTTCCGGACGATGCACCACAACGCAGGTCGGGTGCCGGTCGTTGCAGCCCCGGCGACCGCCGGCCCGCATCAGCCGCCGTTCAGCCGCTCCCGCATTTCCTTGCCCGTCTTGAAGAACGGGACGGACTTCTCGTCAACCTCGACCTTTTCCCCGGTGCGCGGATTGCGACCGACGCGGGCCGGCCGGCTCTTGACGGAAAAGGCGCCGAAACCGCGCAGTTCCACCCGGTCGCCGTTGGCAAGCGCCTCGACGACCTTGTCGAGGATCGTGTTGACGATGTTCTCGACGTCGCGCTGGTAGAGATGCGGATTCTGCGTCGCGATCCGGCTGACGAGTTCTGACTTGATCATCGGGCCCCCCTGGTGTCGGACCGCCGCAACGGAGATGCATGGCGCCCTGCCGTCCGGCGCTTGGGACAAGCCGCTCCGGGTCTTGGAGCAGCTGCCCACCGAACCGAACCCGCTCGCAGGCCCGGCCCTTGCTCTCCGCCAATTCCTATTCCGTGTCCGATAGTTGAGGGTGCCAAACGGAGACCAGACCGTCAAGCGTCGGGACCGTGACGAGGAAGGAGAGATCGAGACCGACGGCGCGACCGGCAGCCAGCACGGCACGCGAGCCGAGACCGAGCCGATCCGTCGCCGAGCGGGGCTTCCAGTCCTCGACAGGCAGGTCGGCGGTGACGCCGCGCTCCTTCTCCAGCCATGCCACGGCCTCGGTCTCGCCGCCGATCTCGTCGACGAGCTTGAGGCCGAGCGCCTGGCGGCCGCTGAAGATGGACCCGTCGGCCAGACGGAGCGCCTCGGCGCGATCAAGGCCCCGGCGTTCTGCGACGATGTCGACGAACCACTGGTAGGTGTCGTCTACGAGCCGGCCGATCATCTCGCGGGCGCCGGGAACCTCCGGCTCGGTGAAGGGCGAAGGCTCGGCCTTGAGCGGCGCCGACTTCACCGTCTTGACCTCGACGCCGATCTTGTCGAGCAGGCCCACCACGCTGCCGTACTGGAAATAGACGCCGATCGAGCCGGTGATCGAGGTACGGCCGGCGACGATGTGGTCGGCGGCGATGGCGGTCATGTAGCCGGCGGAGGCAGCGAGCGTACCGATAGTGGCCACGGTGGGCTTCTTCTCGGCGAGCTTGCGGAGGGAATCGTAGAGCGCCTCGCCGCCGGTGGTGGAGCCCCCGGGGCTGTCGATGGCGACGATCACGCCTTCCACCCAGTCGCTGTCTCCGATGCGCTCGATCATCTCTGTGACCTGCCGGTCCTCCATGATGACGCCGTCGACGGTGATGCGGGCGATGTGGGGAGAAGACCGGCCGAGATCGCTGAAGCCGCCGGCGTAGGCGATCGCGCCGAGCACGGCCAGGACGGCGAGCAGGAAGGCGGCAATGCGCCAGAAGGCAAGCTTGCGGCGGATGCGGCGGCGATCGACGATCGCGTCGGCGTCAAGGGACATCACGGGCCTCCGGTCTCTTCTCGGGGTGGGTATACACCGGGGAGAGAGCCGCGCGCCAGGGAAAGGGCGCGGCCGGACGGCGCGAAGGGGGAGGGAGTGGGAGGCAGGGCGGTCGGGCTTCGACTGTCGGGGGTCGGCATTCCCGGTCATGGTCCGCGAAGGCGGACCACCCACGCCTTGGTCAGGACGGCGCACTGTCGGTGGGCAGGATACCGAGCGGCGCCCGCAAATGGGTGGGGGTGGGCTGGGGGTGAGGGGCACGGCGATGGGGTCGGCAGATGGGGTTCGGCAGTTCAATATCCGTCATGGTCCGCGAAGGCGGACCATGACGGCGGGAAGGGGTTGGAAGCAGGACGATGGCGTGGGTGGTCCGCCTGCGCGGACCATGACGGCGGAAGGGGGAGCGGCGGGACGACGGCGTGGGTGGTCCGCCTTCGCGGACCATGACGGCGGGAAGGGGGACCGGCGGGACGACGGCGTGGGTGGTCCGCCTGCGCGGACCATGACGGCGGAAGGGGGGAGCGGCGGGACGGCGGCGTGGGTGGTCCGCCTGCGCGGACCATGACGGTCGGGGGTCGAGCGGTAGAGGCAGAGGTAGAGGTAGAGGTAGAGGTAGAGGTAGAGGTAATAGAGAAAGGGCGCCGCGCGAAGCGACGCCCCTGTTCAGGCTCTGCGCGATGTCGTCGAGAGAGCCGGCCAGCTTCGATCAAGAAGCCAGTCTAGTATCCCAAACCGAGTGCGGGTGGGACTTCGGAGAGTATCCTTCCTCGTCCCACCCGCGTCAAGTATGAATGCTCGGCAATGTCTGTCAGTCCACGCAAAACGGTCCGCAGTATGCTTTCGTGATTAAATTCGGATCGTGAATGACCGGCAATATCGGTCGCTCACGCGAACCCGGAGGGTTCGTGTCCTTGAAAACAACACCCGATGAATTCAACGAAAAACAGAGCCTAAATATTCCGACCCGGATCAAACGATCTCGATGTCTTGGTATTTCAAGTCAGTATCAGTTTCGCTTCAGCTCGAAGGCTTGAAATCCGCCGCCGATGGAGATCATCAAACACGAGAGCCCGTCGGGGCTCAAGCGGGCTTTCTGCTTTGTCCTAAATTGCCGATTATTAAGATGAAAAGTTATGATTAACGTCCGTGACGGGCGTTACTTGAGCCAACCGTTCGACGGGACTGCCCCGCGGAGCAGGTGGGGCGAGCGGGCGAGGCCGCGGGTCATCAAGGCGACGCCGGCGCAGGGCCGACCGCCGATGCGCAAAGAAAAAGGGCCCGCCTTGCGGCGGACCCTTTCCCGATCCTGCGAAGACGGGCGCTGCGGACAGCGCCCGGCCGATCACTCGTCGCCGTCCTGACGGGCCTTCAGGGCCGCGCCGAGGATGTCGCCGAGCGAGGCACCCGAGTCGGACGAACCGAACTGGGCCACGGCCTCCTTCTCCTCGGCGATCTCGAGCGCCTTGATGGAGAGACCGATCTTGCGGGTCTTGCGGTCGAACTGGGTGACGCGGGCGTCCACCTTCTCGCCGACGGCGAAGCGGTCCGGACGCTGCTCGGAGCGATCGCGCGACAGGTCGGCACGACGGATGAAGGCCGTCATGTCGGTGTCGACGATCTTGACCTCGAGGCCGCCTTCCTTGACTTCAAGGATCTCGGTGGTGACCACGGAGTTGCGGCGGATCTCGCCGGCGCTCTCCATCGGGTCGTTGCCGAGCTGCTTGATGCCGAGGCTGATGCGCTCCTTCTCGACGTCGACGTCGAGCACGGCCGCCTTGACCACGTCGCCCTTCTGGAACTCCTCGATGACCTGTTCGCCCGGACGGTTCCAGTCGAGGTCGGAGAGGTGGACCATGCCGTCGACGTCGCCGTCGAGGCCGATGAACAGACCGAACTCGGTCTTGTTCTTGACCTCGCCCTCGACCACGGAACCGGTGGGATACTTCTCGACGAAGGCCTCCCAGGGGTTCTGCAGGGTCTGCTTGAGGCCGAGCGAGATGCGGCGCTTGACCGGATCGACCTCGAGCACCATCACGTCGACCTCCTGCGAGGTGGACACGATCTTGCCCGGGTGGACGTTCTTCTTGGTCCAGGACATCTCGGAGACGTGGATCAGGCCTTCGATGCCCGGCTCCAGTTCGACGAACGCGCCGTAGTCGGTGATGTTGGTCACGCGGCCATGGAACTTGACGCCGACCGGGTACTTGGCCTCGATGCCGTCCCAGGGATCGGCCTCGAGCTGCTTCATGCCCAGCGAGATGCGGTGGGTTTCCTGGTTGACGCGGATGATCTGGACGCGCACCTGCTGGCCGATGTTGAGCACTTCGGTCGGGTGGTTGATGCGGCGCCAGGCGATGTCCGTGACGTGCAGGAGGCCGTCGATGCCACCGAGGTCGACGAAGGCGCCGTAGTCGGTGATGTTCTTGACCACACCCTCGACGACCTGGCCCTCTTCGAGGCTCTGGACGAGCTCGGAGCGCTGCTCGGCGCGGGTCTCTTCAAGCACGACGCGGCGCGAGACGACGATGTTGCCGCGGCGCTTGTCCATCTTGAGGATCTGGAACGGCTGCGGCGAGTGCATCAGCGGGGCGACGTCGCGCACGGGGCGGATGTCGACCTGGGAACGCGGCAGGAAGGCGGTGGCGCCGTCGAGATCGACGGTGAAGCCGCCCTTGACCTGGTTGAAGATGTGCCCGATGACCTTCTCGCCCTTTTCGAAGGCGACTTCCAGGCGGACCCAGCTCTCTTCGCGGCGGGCCTTGTCACGGGAGAGGACGGCCTCGCCGAGCGCGTTCTCGATGCGCTCCAGGTAGACCTCGACGATGTCGCCGGGCTTCAGCTCGCCGTCGCGGGCGCGGGCGCCGAATTCCTTGAGGGGAACGCGACCCTCGACCTTCAGGCCGACGTCGATGACCGCGAGGTCCTTCTCGATGGCGACGACGGTGCCCTTGACCACGGCACCTTCGATGACGTCCGAGGCGGTCAGGCTCTCGGCGAGAAGGGCGGCGAAATCCTCACGGGAGGGATTGATAGCGGACATTGAAACTCCTGATGCCGGATGACCGGCCGCGTCGGCTGGGTTCGTGTTGGCGTTCGGGCGATCCCACCGATGCCGGCCGATATGGCCGGACGACCGCCGAAGAGGCGGGTGCCGACGCGAGAGATCGGCGGGACTACCCAGGCTTTTCCATGGAGCCGCGCGGACGGAGACCGCCCACGCGACGCGCTCATATAGGCGAAGAGCGCCCGCGGAGCAAGGCGAAACGGCGCGAACCGGCGCGAACGGACGGCTTGATGAACGGATCCGCGCGGTTTCAGCGCCGGGCGTCGATCGCGGCGACGGCGGCGGCGAAGGCGCCGTCGCGGTCTAGGCCGGAGGTGTCGATGATGACGGCGTCCGCGGCCGGCCGGAGCGGCGCGGTGGCGCGGGTGCTGTCGCGCTCGTCGCGCTCGCGGACCTCGGCGAGGATGCGGGCGTAGTCGACGTCGCGGCCCTTGGCGGCGAGCTCGTCGGTGCGGCGGCGGGCGCGGACTTCCGCCGAGGCGGTGACGAAGAGCTTCACGTCGGCCCCGGGGCAGATGACGGTGCCGATGTCGCGGCCATCGAGGACGGCGCCGCCGGGGCGGGCCGCGAAGTCGCGCTGGAAGTCGACGAGCGCGGCGCGGACCGGCGGGTGGACGGCAACGCGGGAAGCGAGTTCGCCGGCCTCCCGGCCGCGCAGGTCGTCGCGCGCGAGGTCGCCGGACGTCAGGGCGCGGGCGATGGCGCCGGTCGCGGCGGCGTCGTCGAGGTCGATGCCGCGGTCGTGGGCGAGGCGGCCGATGGCGCGGTAGAGCAGCCCGGTGTCGAGATACGGCAGACCGTAGTGGGCGGCGAGGCGCTCGGCGAGGGTGCCCTTGCCGGCGGCCGCCGGCCCGTCGATGGCGATGATCATGAGGCGCTGGTCCCGCGTCGGTATGCCGTTCGGCAGGGACCTAGCACCGGGGTGGGCGGGCGGCAAGCGGGGCGGGCGGCGGCAAGCCGATGTTAAGCGGGTCGCGGGTAGGCTGCCGCCTCAACCCCGCAACGGACGAGACCCGCCGCGCCCATGACCTATCGCACCGACCAGGATGCCCGCGTGATCCGACGCCTGGACGCGGCCATCTCTGCGCTGATCGCGGCGGTGATCGCGCTCGACGTCGTGCTCGGCGCCGCGCTAGGCTTCCGGGTGGAGTGGACGACCTTCGGTATTCCGGCACTGGCGACGGCGGCGGCGCTGACCGGCGCGGTGGTGTACGGCCGGTGGCGCCCCGACGAGCGGCTGGCGACCGCCTGCATGGGGACGGCGCAGCTGGTGGCGTTCACCGCGGCGGGCGCGCCACTCTCCTACATCGCGGCATCCGCGGGCCTGCCGCTCCAGGACGACGTCTTCGCCGCGATCGACGCCGCGTTGGGCTTCGACTGGGTGTGGCTGTTCCAGGTGATGGACCGGTGGAGCGCGCTGCAGCCGCTGTTCTCGGTGCCCTACGGCTCGATGCTGCCGCAGATCGCGGTGATGACGCTCGCCCTCGGCTTCTTCGGCCGGCACCTGGAGCTGAGACTGTTTCTCCTGGCCTTCGCGCTGGCGGCCCTTTCGACCGTGGCCGCCTCGGCCGTGGTGCCGGCCGTGGGCCCTCCGCTCCACTACAACATCGAGGCGCTGGGGCTCGCCCTCAAGACCGCCACCGGCACGCAGCATGTGGCCGTGTTCGAAGGACTGCGCGACGGATCGATCCGCACGCTGGTCGGGCTCGGCACCGAAGGATTGATCTGCATGCCCAGCCTTCACGCGGCTTCGGCGGTGCTGCTGATGCGCGCAGGCCTGGTCCTGCCGGTGCTGCGCTGGCCCTTCGTGGCGATCAACGCGCTGATGTTGTTCTCGACCGTGATCGAGGGATCGCACTATCTCGCCGATGTGCTGGCCGGCGTCGCCCTCGCCTTTGCGGCGGAGCGGGCCGCCCGCGCTATCGCCAAGGCCGCCGCGCGGGACCGGGTGCGGGCGACAGCGCTGGCCTGAGGGCTCCCGACCGGCCGCCGGGTCAGGCGGCGCGGTGCTCCGGCTCCTGGAAGGCCGCGCCGAGGCCGGTCATCAGGTTTTCGAAGGTGGGGAAGGACGTGGCGATCATCGCGGCGTCGTCGACCGCAACCGCCGTGTTGGCGACGAAGCCGAGGATCAGGAAGCTCATGGCGATGCGATGGTCGAGGTGGGTGGTGACCAGCCCGCCGCCCGGCACCGGGCCGCCGCGCACGACCAGCCAGTCGTGTCCCTCGGAGCAGTCGACGCCGTTGACCTTCAGGCCGTTGGCGACAGCGGAGAGGCGGTCCGATTCCTTCACGCGCATCTCCTCCAGGCCGTTCATCCGCGTCTCGCCCTCGGCGACCGCCGCGGCGACGGCGAGGATCGGGTATTCGTCGATCATCGACGGCGCCCGGACGGCAGGGACGTCGACGCCTTTCAGTTCGGCATGACGGACGCGGAGGTCGGCGAGGCGCTCGCCCCCCGTCTCGCGTTCGGCGACCACCTCGATGGAAGCACCCATCTCCAGCAGCGTCTCGATCAGGCCGATGCGCGCCGGGTTCATCAGCACGCCCTCCACGATGATGTCAGAGCCGGGGACGACGGTTGCGGCGACGATCGGGAAGGCGGCCGAGGAGGGATCGGAGGGCACGGTGACGGCCTGGGGCTTCAGCTCCGGCCGACCTTCCAGGCGGATCGTGCGCACGCCGGCAGCGTCGGTGGCGATGTCGATGGCGGCGCCGAAGCCGGCCAGCATGCGCTCGGTGTGATCGCGGGTGAAGACCGGTTCGACCACGGTGGTGACGCCGGGGGTGCCGAGGCCGGCGAGCAGCACGGCGGACTTCACCTGTGCGGAGGCCATCGGAACGCGGTAGGTGACGGGCACCGGCGTCGCCGCGCCGCGCATGGTGAGGGGCAGCCGGTCACCGGAGCGGGCGATCACCTCGACGCCCATGTCGCGCAGGGGGTTAAGCACGCGGCCCATCGGCCGCTTCACCAGCGAGGCGTCGCCGGTGAAGGTGACGGCGATCGGCTGGGCGGCGACGAGGCCCATGGTCAGGCGGACGCCGGTTCCGGCGTTGCCGAAGTCGATCACGCCGGTGGGCTCCAGCAGTCCGCCGACGCCGAGGCCGTTGACGCGCCAGACGCCGTCGGCGCCCTTGACGACGGTTGCCCCGAGGGCGCGCATGGCGGCGGCGGTGTTGAGGACGTCCTCGGCTTCCAGAAGCCCCTCGATCGTGGTCTCGCCGAGGGCCAGGGCACCCAGCATCAGCGAGCGGTGGGAGATCGACTTGTCGCCGGGCACGCGGACGCGCCCCTGCAACGGGCCGCTCTTTCCGGCGGCAAGGGGACGGCTGCGGGAGGCATGGGAACCCATCGGGTCACTCCGGGTTTTCAGGGCGGCCGGTCGCGCCGCGCGGCGCGCTGCGTGGCCGCCGGAGGGCGTCGCTTCGGTGGGGCCGCATCTAGCACAGGCCAAGCCGGCGCGCCATGGTGGCGGCGGGCCGCACGGCGGCTGGAATCGGCCAGAGATTTCACCTTTGACAGGGCCGGGCTTCACGTCTATGTCCGGTGCCCGAATTCCCGTCCTTCTACACCCATTGATGACGAGGTGGACCCGTGGCGAAACCCGAGCTTGGGATCAAGCGCCTCTGCCCCAACTGCGGCGCCAAGTACTACGACCTGAACCGCAATCCGATCCTGTGCCCGCGCTGCGGCGCACCGTTCGATCCGCATCTCGCGCTGAAGGCCCGCCCCGCGGCCGCCGTGCAGGAAGAGGACGAAGAGGACGAAGAGGACGACGTGGTGGCGCCGGAGTTCGTGCCGCTGGAAGATGCCGAGGACGCTGACGGCGACGACGTGCCCGACATCGAAGAGGCCGACATCGACGACGACGCGGACGTGGAAGACACGTTCCTGGAGGAAGAGGAAGACGACGAAGGCGACGTCTCCGACATCATCGGCGACGTGGAGGACGAGGAGGAGCGCTGAGGCGCCCTGCCCTTCGCCGACCGGCCGTGCGCCGGCCGGCTGTTTCCAGAAACCCCGCCCGGCCTCGCCGCGGCGGGGTTTCCGCTTTATAGGCCAAGCCTTTGCCGGGCGGCGGCGTGGAAGTTGGCGAGGCATGGAAAAAAGAACTTGATCGCCGGTCGGATGCCCCGTATATCCGGCCGCGTCGAGCCGGACCCAAGCCGGCGCCGCTTCGGAAACCCCGAACGGCGGACATTTCACCGGCGAAAGCCGGCGACCTCGTGTGGGGCCATAGCTCAGTTGGGAGAGCGCTTGAATGGCATTCAAGAGGTCAGGGGTTCGACTCCCCTTGGCTCCACCAACTCCCCTTGCTAACATATTGCGAATAAAGGCCTTTCCGGAAGGGGGCTCTTGCGGCCCCAATCTGGGCCCCACACGTCTACTGAGGTCTATTGCCGTTATCAATCTCGGCAGGTGATCGGAGGCTTGAAGGCGATCGCACTGTGCGGGCGTTCCTCACGGCTAGAGCGAGACTGTAGTCAGCGCCATCTTCGGGCCGGCGCAGGTCTGTCCCCACATGAACCTTAGAGGTAGGAGGCCGACATCGGATTGGACGGGTTGGTCATCGAGAGCTCGCTACGAGAACGGCTCTCTATCGGTCATGAATCCCAGCTGTTACAAGCTTAGCAAACGTCGCAAGCACCAGCTCGGGGCTTTCGTCCAATACCTGATGGCGTTATGCGGCCGCCCTCAATTCCACCTCCGATAGTGAGGTGCTCGACAATGGCTCGCATAGCCTGATGATGCCCCAAATGCTGCCGCCCGTGGTGGACCCGGCCAACCATTCCTCCGAGCGCCGCGTGTTTCCTTTTCAGGGACCGCTCCATTCGGGAAGCGAGACGAGTCGGCCCTTGCATCGCGCGTGCTTCTTCGGCATTAGGTACGTACATGCACGGATTCGCCCGCCTCCTGACGACCTGGTTCGTCGCCGCGTTCTTCGCGGTGGCGTCCGTCGCTTGGGCGGGCTACGGAGATCCCTTACAGCCCGCCACCGCTGCCGCTTCGGCAGACCATGGCGATCACGTGCATTCGCATGCGGACGCCGTCTGTCTTGACGCGGATGGCTGCTCGGACCTCGCGGGACACGGTCACGATGCAGAATCCGCATGCTGCGCGTTCGCGTGCCACGTCGTTGCAAACCTTCCCTGCGGTGCGGTCCTGAGCCATTCCGCCGAGGCTTGGCGGCATCGTGTTGATGATCCGGCCGCCCTCCTGGGCTCGGTGCCGGTCGAGCCCGATCGTCCGCCGAGAACGGCCTGACGCCTCCCGTCGGCGGAGACCTGCCGACACCCGTCGCCCTATGACCGCGTCCGTCGATCGCGTGCGAAGCCTTCCGGCCTCGACGCCGATCGCCTCCAACGACGGTCCGACCGATCCCTCCTCGCCCTCGAGGATTCCATGAAGCTTCCGATCGTGGTGGCAGCCGCCGCCATGCTGTCCGCCTGTGCCGCCGAGCCGCCAGGTGCTGCGACGCTCGCTGTCGCCGATCCGTTCGCCCCCGTTCCCGCCGTTGCTGCCGTTCCGGTGATGTCAGGGACCGCGGACCACCGCCCTGTCGATCCACGCCCTTGGGGCGACGTGAACATGCGCGTGGCGCCGGGAGGGGATGAATGATCCCCCGTCCGACGACCTTCCGGATCTTCCCCGGCCTTGCCGCCGCGCTGCTGCTCGGCGCCTGCGCCTCCTTCACGCCCGACGGCGGCATGGCCCCGGTGGCGAGCCGCGTGTCGCTCGAACTCGGCAAGGACACCGTCAAGATCACGTCCGCCGCCGACGAGCTCGGCGCCGGCGAGCGCGTCCAGGCGCTCCTCGCCAAGCCGCTGACGGTGGACGCGGCCGTCCAGGTCGCGCTCCTCAACAACCGCGGTCTGCAAGCGGAGTACAACGCGCTGGGCATTTCGGAGGCGGACTATGTCGCCGCCACGCTGCCGCCGATCAACCCGGCCGTTTCGCTCGAACGAGCGCTGACGGAGTGGGAGTTCGGCATCGAGCGCAGTCTCGCGGTCGGACTCGTCAAGCTCGCCACCTGGCCGAAGCGCAGGGCGATCGCGGCCACGAGCTTCGAGGCGGCCCAGTACCGCGCGATCGAGGCGACCTTCCGGACGGCCGCCGACACCCGGCGGGCCTTCTACGAGGCCGTCGGCGCGCGGCAGCGGGCGGGCTTCCTGGAGCGGGCGCGCCAGACGGCCTCGCTCGCCGCGGAGCTCACCACCAAGCTCGGCGAGACCGGGGCCGCGACGAGGGGCGCCCAGGCCCGCGCGAGCGCCTTCTACGCCGAGGTCTCGGCGGAACTCGCCAAGGCCCGGCTCGACGCCGACCGAGCCCGGGAGACGTTGACGCGGCAGATGGGGCTCTGGGGAACCGCCGCAGCCGACTTCAAGCTGCCGTCGAGCCTTCCGAAGCTGCCGAAGATCCGCAGCGTCGCCGAGGTCGAGGCCGATGCGGTTCGCAGGCGGGTCGATCTGATCGCGGCGCGGCTGGAGCTCGACGCCACGGCCAAGGAGCTCGGCCTTACCAACGCCACACGCTTCCTCTCGGTGCTGGAACTTACCGGGACGGGCACCACGGAATGGGTGCGGGACGACGGCGAGACGGAGCGGGAGGAGACCGGTTCGCTCGAGCTCCACGTCGAGATCCCGATCTGGGACTTTGGTGAGACCGGCCGCCGCCGCGCAGTGGAAACCTACATGCAGGCGGTCAATCGCCTGGTGGAGCAGGCCGTCAACGTCCGATCCGAAGCGCGCGAGGCTTACCGCGCCTACCGGGCCACCCACGACATTGCCCGTCAGTACCAAAACCGGGTGATCCCGCTCCGCAACTTGATCGAGGAGGAGTCTCTCCTCGAATACAACGGCATGCTGATCGACATCCTCGACCTCCTGAACACGGAGCGTGAGACGATCGATAGCAACGTCGCGGCCATCGAAGCCAAGCGCGACTTCTTCATCGCAGAGGTTGACTTCCAGGCCGCGCTGATCGGCGGCGGGGGAAGCGGCGGCCGCTCCGGGGCGGAGACCGGCGGCGCGGGCGCCGTCGCCGACCCCGGCGGACACTGGGGGGGGACGAACCCAAGGCCCTATCCCCCAGGTCCCTCCTCGGGGGCTCAGGCGCGGGCGCCCTCGTCGGCGCGGGCGTCGTCTCCGGGCGCGTCCAGGCCGCCTCGATACCCGAGGCCCCGACCATGGCCGAGCCCACCATGCAGCCGCCGCTCGTGCCGACCACCGGCCCTGACTACAACCCGGTGGTCACGCTCAACGGCTGGACGCTGCCCTGGCGCATGAACGGCGACTGGAAGGAGTTCCATCTCGTCGCTGAGCCCGTCGTCCGCGAGTTCGCCCCCGGGATGGTAGCCCACCTCTGGGGCTACAACGGCCAGTCGCCGGGGCCGACCATCGAAGCGGTGGAGGGCGACAAGGTCCGCATCTTCGTGACCAACAAGCTGCCGGAGCACACCACCATCCACTGGCACGGCCAGCTCTTGCCCTGCGGCATGGACGGCGTCGGCGGCCTCACCCAGCCGCACATCAAGCCGGGCAAGACCTTCGTCTACGAGTTCGTGCTGCAGAAGAGCGGCACCTTCATGTACCACCCCCATGCTGACGAGATGGTCCAGATGGCCATGGGCATGATGGGCTTCTTCGTGGTGCATCCGAAGGACCCCGCCTTCCGCCGGGTCGACCGCGACTTCGTCTTCCTGATGAGCGCCTACGACATTGAGCCCGGCGCCTACGTGCCCCGGGTCGCGGAGATGACCGACTTCAATCTCTGGACCTGGAACAGCCGCGTCTTCCCGGGCATCGATCATCTCGTCTGCGCCAAGGGCGACAAGGTCCGGATCCGCTTCGGCAACCTGACCATGACCAACCACCCGATCCACATGCACGGCTACGACTTCAAGGTGTCGTGCACGGACGGCGGCTGGGTGCCGGAGACTGCGGCCTGGCCGGAGGTGACGATCGACTGCGCAGTCGGCCAGATGCGCGCCTTCGACTTCATAGCCGACAAGCCGGGTGACTGGGCGATCCACTGCCACAAGTCGCATCACACCATGAACGCCATGGGCCACGACCTCTCCAACTATATCGGCGTCGACAAGCGCGAGATCGCCAAGCGCATCCAGGCATTGGTGCCCGACTACATGCCCATGGGCACCGCCGGCATGGCCGACATGGGCGAGATGGAGATGCCGCTTCCCGACAACACGCTGCCGATGATGACGGGCTTCGCCCAGTTCGGCCCCGTGGAGATGGGCGGCATGTTCTCGGTGGTGAAGGTCCGCGAGGGCCTCGCCGCCGGCGACTACAAGGACCCGGGCTGGTACGAGCACCCGCCCGGGACCGTGTCCTACGAATGGACGGGCGAGAGCCAGAACGCGGTTCTCGCGCCCGCCGACCCGGTGAAGCCGACGGACGCGGAGGTCCGCGTCGTCAAGCCCGGAGCCACGGCCCACGCCGGCCACCACTGACCGAAAAAACCCCTTGACCTTCCAGCGCTGGGAAGCCCCAGACCCATGATCGAAACGGGAGTTGCCATGAGACTGATCGTTGCTTTCACCGCCTTCGCCGTTGCTACCTCTGCCGCCTTCGCGACCGGCACGGGTCATACCCATGACGACGAGTTCGCCTTCGGCGAGCCGGGCGATCCGGCAAAGGCCGACCGCACGATCGAGATCGCCATGGGCGAGACCGCCGACGGCGCGATGATCTTCGAGCCGCGCGACGTCGCCGTGAAGCGCGGCGAGACGGTCCGCCTGAAGCTAGTCAACAAGGGCGAGATGGACCACGAGCTCGTGCTCGCCACCCGCGAGGAGAACGACAAGCACGCCATCGAGATGATGAAGAACCCGGACATGGAGCACGACGATCCGAACGGCCGTCGCCTGGCGCCGGGGACCAGCGACGAGATTGTCTGGCACTTCAGCAAGGCCGGCACATTCGACTTCGCCTGCCTGATCCCAGGCCACCGCGACGCCGGCATGCACGGCTCGGTCACGGTCGACTGAGTCGGTCCACTCCCATCCCCCACCAGAAAGGACGGAACCCATGAAGACGCTCATCCTCGCGCTGTCGCTCGCTGCGCTTTCGGTTGCGACCGCCCACGCCGAGCCAGTCTCCGGCGAGATCAAGAAGATCAACGAATCCGCCGGGAAGATCACGATCAAGCACGAGCCGATCCCGAACCTCGACATGGACGCCATGACCATGGTGTTCCGCGTCGCCGACCCCGCCTTCCTCAAGCAGGTGAAGGTCGGCGACAAGGTCACGTTCGAGGCCGACCGGGTTAATGGCGCCATCACGGTGACCACGATCAAGAAATGACATTGCGCCGGGCGGCCAGACCAGGGCCGCCCGGCCACCTGATGGTCACCGCCGTGAGCGACCCGCGGCGGCTTACTGGAGGAGCGGGATCCAGGTCCGGCCGCCATCGGTCGACCGGATCATCGCGCCGTTGTAGGTCGCCGCAGCCATCTCGCCGTCCTTGACCGCGAGGTGCAGGATGGCGTCGTCAGCGAGCGTCGGGCCGACCGCCGCGAACTCGTTGGCGCCGGGGACCTTGCGGGTGAGGCCATTTTGGACGTCGTAGGCCCAGACCGTGCCGTCGGCCGTCGTGGTCACCATGGTCACGGGGGCCTCCGTGTCGCCCGCCTTTGACCAGGATGCGCCGAGGTCCGGGCTTTCGAACAGCCCGGCCTGTGTGGCCGCATAGATTTTCTCGGAATCGATGGCGGACAGCGCGAGGCCGATCATAGGGGCCGGCGGCCGTCCGGTGACCGCCCATGTCCGACCGCCGTTGCGGCTCGCCTGGATCGCGCCGAAGACGCCAACCATGATCGCCGGGTCCGCCTTGCCGACGTCCATCTGGTGGAAGTCGACGGGACCGTCCGCTCCGGGAGACAGTGGCTCCCAGGTCCGGCCGCCGTCCCGGCTCACGATGACGCCGAGGTTGCCGCCGCCCTCCGGATGGCCGCTCGCCAAGAAGACGCCGCCACCGGCGGGATGCACGGAGAAGCCCATGAAGTCGTCGCGGCGCTCGGAGACCGCTGCGAGTTCGCCGTCCTCCAGTGCCAGCAACCCGTGATGGGTGGCGACAAGCAGGCGGCCTGGATCGGCGGGATCCCAGGCGAGGCCGTGGACGTGGGTGCCGTCGAGCGAGGCGGCGCCGGCCGGAAGGGCGGCGAGCAGGGCGACGGCGAGAACGGCGGAAAACTTCATGGGGCGCTCCGGTGGTTTGCCGGGAAGATCGGGCGCTCAGGGCCGCCGATCAAGATGGTCCACCGACGCGGGGCGCATCGGTCACCCTGCTCCGGCCCGCCGCCCACAGGGCCACGGCGGGAACGACGATCCACTGCAGGAGCGGCGCGAGACCCGTGCCGAAGGGCGGCAGCAGCGGCATCAGGTCCGTATAGGCCCAGGAGCGCCGGATATGGACGTTCAGCCACTCGCTGAAGACGGTGTAGCCGATCCCGAGAACGAGAGTGGCCGCGGCGACCCGGCGGAATCGAGCGCCCGGCCATCGTCCGTCGGCAAGAACAACGAGCGAGATCCAGAGACAGCTGGAGGCGATGAGGAGGTCGCCGCCGAGGCAGTGCAGTCCGGCGAAGATCACCGTTCCCCAGGACTCGCGCCATATTGCGTAGAGCGGCATCTGCGCGAACTCCCAGACGAGGTCGAGCAGGAGCGTCGCCGCCAAATAGCGGCGAAAGGCGGGAAGCCACGCGCCCGCGTCCCCTTCACCTCTCGAATTCATGCCGCTCGACCTTGCCAGCGCCGGACGATGCAAGATCCGTCCGACATTTGATCCGGGTCAAGGATCATCTGGCCCGGCCACAATATCCTGGCCCCAATGGAGGAGTCGTCCGCCGTGCGTTTCGCCGTGATCATCCTCGCCCTCCTGGCGATGATCGTCGGCCCGGTTTCCGGGCCGGTGCCGGCGCATGCCGTCGATGTCGGCGTTTCGGCGACCGGCACGACCGAATCCGACTGCGGGCACGGCCTGCACGTCGGTGCTCTCAAGCCGGGGACGGCCCATGGCCCGTGCGACGACGGCGGCGCGACCTGCATGGACGCGAACGGCTGTCGGCACCTCGGTTGCGTGACGGGCGGACCCGTTCCAGTGGCGATGGCCCCTGTGTCACCGGCCGCTGGTCCGGCCATGCCCGCTGCGGACGCGGACCGTCCCGACGGCCTAGACATTGCCCCACTGCTCGATCCTCCCAGACCGCTTGCCTGAACTCGAGGCGCCGCGCGGCTCCGGCCGGCGGCTGGGCTTTCCTGCGCCGTCGTCAGACGACGGGCGCTCGTCGGATCGAGATCACCATGAACCGCAGAGACTTTCTGAAGGCCGCGCTTGCGGGCGCCGCTACCTTGTCGCTTCCCAACTACCGCGCCTTCGCGGCACCGGCCGTGCTGTTGATCGGCACCCGCACGCTCGACGTCAACGGCCGCGCGGCGACAGTCCATTCGCTGCTCGGGCCGGACGGGCGGCCGGGCCTGACGCTCGACGCCGGCACGGACTTCGACGTCGTGCTCCGCAACGGACTGTCCGAGGAAACGATGATCCACTGGCACGGGCTCACCCCGCCGTGGGACCAGGACGGCGTACCCGGCCTGCCGACGCCCATCCTCGGCGGGGGCGCGGAGCGGAGCTACCGCTTCCCGGTCGGGGTCGGTGGCACCCACTGGATGCACGCCCACACGCTTCAGGAGCAGAACCTGCTCGCCGCGCCGCTGATCGTCCGCACGGCCGAGGACCGGGCGGCCGACGAGCAGGAGGTCGTCGTCCTTCTGCACGACTTCTCCTTCACGCCGGCGGCCGAACTGCTCGCCCGGCTCCAGCGCGGCGACAGAGCGGCCGGCCACGGCGGGATGGCTCCGATGAACCACGGCTCCACGGACATAGGCGCGATGTCGATGCCCGGCATGGACCACGGCGCCATGGGCGGGACGGGCGCGATGGACTTCAACGACATCGCCTACGACGCCTACCTCGCCAACGACCGGACGCTGGACGATCCGGAGGTCGTGAGGATCGAGACGGGCGTCGTCCGGCTGCGGATCATCAACGGCGCGACAGCGACGGCCTTCACGATCGACCTCGGTGCGATCGAGGGCGATCTGATCGCCGTGGACGGCCAGGCCGTCGTTCCCGTGCGCGGCCGGCGGTTCCCGACGACCATGGGCCAGCGAATCGACCTGCGGATCCGCATCCCGGTGGGCGGCGGGGCCTTCCCGGTGCTGGCGCTGCGCGAAGGCGCGCCGGAACGGACGGGCATCGTGCTCGCCACCGCCGGGGCCGCCGTGGCGAAGCTCCCGGGCGTCGGCGACGTCTCGGGACCGGTCCTCGGGGCGGAGTTCGAGATGGGGCTGCGCGCGGCGAAACCGCTCATCGAGCGCGCTCCGGACCAGACCGCCATGGTCCACCTCGGAGGCGACATGGCGACCTATCGCTGGGGGATGATGGGGATCGACGGCCTGACGGTCCGCAAGGGCCAGCGAGTCGAGATCACCATGATGAACATGTCGATGATGGCGCACCCCATGCACCTGCACGGCCACCATCTCCAGGTGGTCGCCGTGGACGGCCAGCGGTTCGCGGGCGCGGTGCGCGACACGGTGCTGGTGCCGCCGATGCGGGCGGTGACGATCGCCGTGGATACCGACAACCCCGGCCGATGGGCTTTCCACTGCCACCACCTCTACCACATGGCGGCCGGCACGATGGCCAGCTTCGCCTACGTGGACGTGGCCTGACGACAGCGGCCCGGCCGTCCCACGTGGCCGAGTTCCCTTAAATTCCAGGAGAGCATTATGACGAAGACCCTGATCCGCGTTCTTGCGGCCGCGACCCTCGCGATCGCCACGCCCGTGTTCGCGCAGGACGCCGACCACTCGGCCCATCACCCCGACGGAGCGGGTGCCGCTGCCGAGACGCCCGCGGCGCCCCTCGAAGCACCGGCGGTGACGGCGCCGGACGGCGCTGCGATGCCGGCACCCCCACCCATGGCGGGCAAGTCCGGAATGGCCGGAATGCCCGGGGGCATGGACTGCATGAGAATGTTGCAGTCCATGATGGGCGGCGGCATGCCGATGATGGGCGGCGCGATGGCCGGGCCGGACGGGTCGGGGTCCGGCGGAATGGCGATGGGCGGGGGCATGCCCATGCCCGCGCCCGCAGCGCCGTCCACGGCGGCCTACCGTATCGCCAGCGAGCGCATGCACGCAGGAATGGCAATCGCCTACTCGGGCGATGCCGACGCCGACTTCGTACGCGGCATGATCGCCCACCACCGGGGCGCGATCGAGATGGCGGAAACGGTGCTCGAGTACGGCCAGGATCCCGAGATCCGGAAGCTGGCCGAGGAGGTGATCGCCGCGCAGGAGGCGGAGGTCGCCACGATGCGCAAGTGGCTGCTCGATCACAAGGGCGCAGCCCGATGACGCCCGCGTCCCTCGTTCCCCGGACTACGTCCGGGTGGATCGTCGCGACCGTCTTCGCGATTGGTGTCGGCCTCGCGGTCATCGATCATTGGACGCATGTGCTCGGCGTGCTGCCCTATCTCGTGATCCTCGCCTGCCCGCTGATGCATGTCGTCATGCACAGAGGCCACGGCGGCCATGCCGGCCACGGCCGGGGCAGGAGCACCGGCAGCTAAAGTGCGACCCGACCGCGCCAGAGGGCGAATACCCAAGCCGCGGCGGCGGCCAGGATCACGGGCAGGAAGTCGGAGGCGATCGCCGCGTTCACAGCGGCGAACGTCCCGAGCGTCAGCGCGCCGGTCGCCGCGAGGGTCCACCAGGCCCAGCGCTCGCCGGCCCGAAAGGCGGTCGCGGCCGTGGCCGCCGTCATCGTCCCGAGGCCGAGGGCGAAGCCGCCCCAGGATCGGAACACCATCCCGATCCAGGCGAACAGCTGCGGGCTGAAGGTGCGGAGCTGGTCCGGGGTGAGCCCGGTAAAGGCGCTGTCCTCCGGCAGCAGGACGAAGGACGGGCGGACGAGGATGAAAGCCAGCCCCATGATCATGGCCAGGACGCCGAGGCCGAGAAGGACGACCCATGCGTCGGCCGGTGGCTGCGGACGGACGGGCTCGGGCACCGCCTGCGCCATCCTGCCGAGACACCAACGCGCGAACAGGCGGCCGAACAGAACCCCGAGCCAGCGGTTCCGGATCGGCAGGTCGTAATCGATGAAGAGCCGCACCCGCGAGCCCTGTCCATTGGAGGTCACCTCGAAGCCCATGCGGTATCCGCCGATCACGACGAGAGCGGGCGAGCCGACGGTCTCCCAGACCTTCCGCACCGGCGGCTCGCGCTCGGTCACCACTTCCTCGAGGCCGAGCGAAAACCCGAAGGCGCGGCCAACCATGGAGATCTTCGAGCCGACGGCACGTCCGCCGCGCTCGTCGATCGTGGTCACCATGCCGCCGCCGCCCATCATCAGGGAGCCGCGTCCCATGTGCGCGGCGAGGTTCCGATGCTCATCCAGGGCGTCGAACACCTCGCCGGGCGCGGCGCGCGAGCGGATCCGCACGTCCTCATGCCTGACCAGCGATCCGGCCATCTCCGTGATCCCGATCCGAGCGAAATTGGCCCTTGACCTTCCCGTCACTGGAAGGCCCAGGGTCGATCATCAGCATCAACCCGGAGGCGGACATGTCAATGCAGCATTCCCACGGACACCGGCCCGGGCAGGCCCACGACGGCCACCATGGCCATGCTCATTCGGGTCATGATCACGCGCACGGACCCTCCACGGTGAAGGACCCCGTCTGCGGCATGGACGTCGATCCGGCGACGGCGACGCATCGGGCCGAGCATGCGGGCCAGACCTATTTCTTTTGCTCCGCCGGCTGCGAGACAAAATTCAAGGCGGCTCCCGAGCGCTATACGCAGCCGCAGCCCGCGCCCGTCGCCACGACGCTGCCCGAAGGCACGATCTACACCTGCCCGATGCACCCGCAGATCCGCCAGGTCGGCCCCGGCAGCTGCCCGATCTGCGGCATGGCTCTCGAACCGGAGATCGCCACCGGCGAGGAGGGCCCGAGCGAGGAGCTGCGCGACATGACGCGGCGCTTCTGGATCGGGCTCGGCCTGTCGGTTCCGATCGTCGCGCTGGAGATGGGCGCGCACTTCCTCGGCCTTGACCACATCATCGACGGCCGGACCTCGAACTGGCTGCAGATGCTGCTCGCGACGCCGGTCGTGCTCTGGGCGGGCTGGCCCTTCTTCGTGCGCGGCTGGAACTCGCTGGTCGTCCGCTCGCTCAACATGTTCACGCTGATCGCCATGGGCACCGGGATCGCCTGGCTCTACAGCATGGTGGCGACCCTTGTGCCCGGCGTCTTCCCGTCCGCCTTCCGCGACCACGACGGATCGGTCGCCGTCTACTTCGAGGCGGCGGCGGTGATCATCGTGCTGGTCCTGCTCGGACAGGTGCTGGAGCTGCGCGCCCGCGAGCAGACGTCGGGCGCGATCAAGGCGCTTCTGAACCTCGCCCCCGCCACGGCGCGGCGCATCCGGGAGGATGGTTCGGATGAGGAGGTGGCGCTCGGCCACGTGCAGGTCGGCGACCGGCTCCGCGTCCGCCCCGGCGACAGGGTGCCGCTCGACGGGGAGGTGCTGGAGGGGCGGTCGAATGTGGACGAGTCCATGGTTACCGGCGAGCCGTTGCCCGTCCAGAAGGCGGCCGGCGCCAAGGTGATCGGCGGGACGATCAACGGCCAGGGCTCCTTCGTGATGCAGGCCGAGAAGGTCGGCGCGGATACCATGCTGTCGCAGATCGTCCAGATGGTCGCCAAGGCGCAGCGCTCCCGCGCACCAATCCAGCGGCTCGCCGATCAGGTGTCCGCCTGGTTCGTGCCCGCCGTGGTGCTGATCGCCGTCGTCGCCTTCGTCGTCTGGGCGGTGTGGGGGCCGGAGCCGTCGATGGCCTACGGGCTGATCGCGGCGGTCAGCGTGCTGATCATCGCCTGTCCCTGCGCCCTCGGGCTCGCCACACCGATGTCGATCATGGTCGGCGTCGGCCGGGGCGCCCAGGCGGGCGTCCTGATAAAGAACGCCGAGGCGCTGGAGCGCATGGAAAAGGTCGACCTGCTCGTCGTCGACAAGACGGGTACGTTGACCGAAGGCAAGCCCCGGGTGACCGCCCTCCGCCCGGCGCCTGGCTTCACCGAGGACGAGCTGCTGCGCCTTGCCGCGAGCCTGGAGCAGGCCTCGGAGCATCCGCTCGCCGCCGCCATCGTGGCGGCCGCCAAGGAGAGGGGCTTCGCGCTAGATCCGGTGAAGGACTTCGACAGCCCGACGGGCAAGGGCGTCATCGGCCGGATCGGCGGCCGCACCGTCGTGCTCGGCAACGCGCGCTATCTGGCCGAGACCGGGGCGGACGCGGCGGCGATCGAGGCGGAAGCCGATCGCCTGCGCGGCGACGGCGCCACCGCCATCCTGGCCGCCGTGGATGGACGGCCGGCGGGCGTGCTCGCGATCGCCGACCCGATCAAGCCGACCACGCCGGATGCCATCCGCGCCCTGCACGACGCCAGCATCCGCATCGTGATGCTGACGGGCGACAACCGGACCAGTGCAGAAGCGGTCGCCCGCAAGCTCGGAATTGACGAGGTGAAGGCCGAGGTACTGCCAGAAGACAAGGGCAACATCGTCGCTGGTTTCCGGAGCGAAGGCCAGGTGGTCGCCATGGCCGGCGACGGTGTTAACGACGCGCCCGCGCTGGCGGCGGCGGATGTCGGCATCGCCATGGGCACGGGGACCGACGTCGCCATGGAGAGCGCGGGCGTGACGCTTCTGCGCGGCGACCTGATGGGCATCGTCCAGGCCCGGAAGCTCAGCCGGGCGACCATGTCCAACATCCGCCAGAACCTCTTCTTCGCCTTTGTCTACAATGCGGCGGGCGTACCTGTGGCGGCGGGTGTGCTATATCCGGTGACGGGGCTCCTCCTGTCGCCGATCATTGCGGCGGCGGCCATGGCACTCTCCTCCTTCAGCGTGATCGTGAATGCGCTGCGGCTCCGGGTGACCCGCATCTGAGGCGGAGCCGCCAGCGTCTCTCCGTTGTTGAGAGCTCGCCGGGTCCGGTGCTAGACCGATGTAGCTGAGCCACGTGCACGGTCAGGGCTCTGCCGAAGCGCTCGATTGTCTCGGCGCGCTGGATATGGAGCTGGTCGCGTATGTTGAGGCCGAAGACGGCCGGAATTCGAGTATCGTTCAGTTCTCAAAACGCCACTTGCGACGGTGGCGGTGCTGGAAAGATCAGCACGCCCCAACGGCAATAGAACAACATCGGCTGATGAACCACGTTTCGCCTAGTCAGTAACTGCTTCGGAGTGTTGCCAATTAGCCTCATTGGGTTTTGTTGAAGCCAGTTCTAGCGTTGATCCGAAGTGGTCCTAGCTGTTAACAGCTCGTTAATCAATCCGGCGCAGCCTTGCCTGAGTTTTAGGAGGGCAGGCTATGAAAGAGGCGCCAATATCCGACAGCGTTTTCATGCCGCGCGGTTGGCACATGGCCATCGTGGTCACCACTTCCGTGTTTATGTGGTTGTGCCTGCTGGTGCCCTTGATGTCCTGAGCTGACGCGGTTGAGTTCTCAATCCACATTGACATAGTGGATCCTGCTGATCGAGCGGGCGTCTTCGTCGCGCAGCCAACAATTTCGCAATATTCCGACTAAGTTGCTTGCTGCCAGCGTAAATGCGGGCTGCTTGCATGCATTCTGCTCGCGCGTTGTAGTCGATGCTAAGCTTGTGACCACGTAAATCGATTAACTTAGCATGTCCAGTGGATTCAAGGAGCAACGCGGCACTTACCCCTTCAGATCAGTCGACGCGGTTGCAGTTCGTGACAGCCGAACCGAAACTCGGCGTGCACCCAAACGAAACGGCGGCCGTGTTCACAGAACTGCTACCTCATCAGACCCGAAGCGTTTGAGTTAGGGCTGCACCGGATCGGAAAAGCCAGTCTCGATAGCTCTCACGTATTCTCAAGCCTTAGCTTTGGTAAAGCAGAGCACGTTGACAGTTGTTCAGGCGATCTACTTTGGTCGGCATCCCGGCTTACGAGCTATTCAATGGGAACGCAAGTCGGGCAGTGAAGCCGGGTTGGCGGTACTCGTAGTCAATGGTCGCGTCAATTGCACGGGCCATCGCCTTTACAATGCGGGTCCCTAGCCCAGTTCCTTTGATCTCGCCCTTGCAGCTCTCGGTCCCGTCGTCTTCGACCGCGAGCAGAGCCTTTCCATCTGGGGTCCTGCTCAGCGAAACCCTCACCTCGCCGCTGCGGTCGGGATAGGCGTACTTAGCGGCGTTCATGACCCACTCGGCCGCGATCACACCCAGGTTGATGCTGGAATCGGTCTTCAGCGCGAGCGGCTCGAGCTGAAACTTGAGGCGGATCCTGTTGTGTTGGCCCATCATCGATTGGAACTGCTCGAGCATGCTGCGCAGGTAGTCGTCCAGTGCCACTTCGGAGACGTCATCCGACTGATAGAGTCGTTGGTGAACCATCGCCACGGCCTGAATACGCGACTGGATTTCCTCCAGCACCGCCTTGGTCGTCTGATCCTCCAGGGCATTTGACTGCAAGCGCACCAGAGCCGACACCATGCCGAGGCTGTTCGCAACGCGGTGATAGACCTCCCGCATTAGGAGCTCCGCGCGGTCTTTGGCTTCTCGCATTTGTTCGGTCCGCCTTATAAGGTCGGCCGTCCTCAGTGCAACTTTGTGCTCGAGTTCGCCGTTGATCGCGCTCAGCGCGTCGCGGGCACGCACAAGTTCGGCGGCGTATCGCCGGAGGGTCAGGAGTGCCGCGCCTACCGAAAGAACTGCTACCAAAGCGCCCGTCACGGACACAAGCCGTAGCAATTCCGCATTGCGGGCTTGCTCTCCCACCAAGGTCGACAGGCGTTGGTCGGCGGCCAGACTAACTCCGGTAATGTAGATGTTAGACTCGTCCATCAGCGCCTTGCCGCGGTTCGTTAGCACCACGTCCAGAGCCTCCCGGGACCGCTGCGAGCGGGCGAGGTCGATGGTCTCCTCGATCTCCAAGAATTTGTCGTCGATGATTGAGCGCAGCTTCGGAATAAGGGGCTCGAGCGTCTCGTAGCCCTCAACGCGGGATGGAATGTCGGCGATCACCCGCCTCGCCTCGATTCGGGCCGACGAGAATGGCGCGAGGTAAACCTCATTGTTTGTATAGAGGAAACCACGTTGGCTCGATTCCGCCCTTTGAAGGGCTTCCCGCAGTACGACGGCCGCCGTCTTCAGGTCGCGTGCAGCAAGGGTCTGTACGGCAAGCTCGGATGACCGACGATCTAGCCAGAATGCTACGGACACGATCGATGCCAACGCGATTAAGCCGACTGTGATGAAGAGGAACTGCATCCGAGCGAGAGGTGGGACGGTCGCATTCATCTCTGTCGATCGCTGCAGGTCAGGTGCGCCCCGGACACCTAAGGCTTCTCGGATGACCATGGGAAATTGACGTACTGGTCACGAGTGTCATAGCAGATGTTGCCGTACATTCTGAGATAAGAATCCCGCCGGACAGGATCACTGAACGCCGGGGCCGGGTTCTCGAGATCGGCTTCGTAGGCGGCAAGGTTGTCGCCGTCCAGTGCCATAGGCAGTATGTCCATCGCCTGCGGGACGCTGCGCCCGGCCAGCCAGTCGGCCCCGAACTGCCCAATGGCGTAGCCAAACACAGGGGAGTTGAGCGCGATGCTCGCCTTGTAGGGGCCGACGCCGCTCTTGATCTCGGCAATCGCCTCTGGCTCTCCGTCGATGCCGCCGAGGAACTGGTCCGGACGATCCTTCTTTGCCTCCCGGAGAGCGCGCAGAGCGCCGAGAACAACGGAGTCCGCGCCAAGCACGACGTCAATGTCGGGAATTGCCGCAAGGACCCTGACCATAACCTCGTAGCCGCCCTGCTCGGTCACGGTTTTTGGAGCAATGTCGGCAACGATTGTCACTCCGGGCAGTTGGCTCAGATCGTCCCGCATGGCCTGGAAGCGGGGGGCCAGGAATTGAAGGGTATCCTGTGTCAGGATCACCACCTTGGCATTGCCGTTCAGCTTGCCCTTTATGTGGGCGACGGCTTTTTCCGCAAGGATCTTTCCCGTCTGGTACTGCGGCGCATTCAAAATCAATGTCGCTGGCGGCGGGACGACCGAACCGACGAATGCACCGGACCAGATAGCCCTCGTGACACTCTGCCTCACGACTGACGGGTTGGAGGACGTGGCGACCATCGCTCCGACTTTTGCATCCACCATGCGCTGAATTTCTGTGGCCGCAGTTTCCGCGTCGCTGTTCGCCAGAACGCGTTCGTACATTAGTCCTCGATCCGCGGCTGCAAGGGAAAGGCCGTGATTTACTCCCTCGAGGAACTTGCGGTCGTTCTCCTGGATGAAGGCCAAAACCGGATGAAGTCCTACGGGCGCGCTGCAGCGCGGAGCGTTAGCATCGAAAGCTGCGAACTGCGCTGGTACAGTAATGCCTGGAGGACCTTGCAGCTCGTCGGCCGCATAGGCCCGCACGGCGCCGAGGAGGAGTAATGCTAGGCCGGAAGTCTGGACTGGATGACCCATAGCGTCTCCTTACCCGGTATGGCCTTGCCTATCTTCTACGCCAGGCCAGCCGTGATCCAAACAATGGGTACCTGGAGACAGGTATGGCATCGGTCAAGATTGATCGGTGCCCGAATCTTTCCGAACCTGCCGGTTTTGCGGAACTCTTTTAAGGTAAGCGTTGATTCCGGCGGCCTCATCTCGCAATCGGTCCAATAGAAAGCGAGCGGCAATAACCGCTGCACGATGCTGGTTAGGGCTCTGCTCACGCATTCCCAAGTTAGCAATCAGGTCGGCTAGGCGGTGTTCAGCATCAGCGATATCGACGGCCGTAGGAGTTGTTCCTCGTCGCGCAATGCGCCAGGGCCGCTTGGTGTATGGCATCGATAACCCCTGCCGAGCTTGTCTGTCTTATTCTAATTGCCACGATAAAAACATCAATATGCGGGCCATTGCGAACTCGCCATTTCGTTCCGAGATTGACGGAATTTCGCTCCCCGCCGGATCTTAAACAAATGACGGCCCATCCTGCCGAGCGAGGGAGTTCCGCCGTCTGCATCGGGCAAATCTCGTGCATGACCTCGAAGTACCGCACGTGGCGGTGACGCAGCGCCACGCTGGCCAGTCGGTCGCAGCACGCGGGCTTCTCGGATCGTCACGCGTTGAGATGTTAGCTGTTTTAAAGGTATTAATGGCAACGCTCGCCGACTTAGAGGCGAGGAAACGGACGCCGTATGACCGGACGCTGTCGGACATCCTAGAAGCGTTGGAAGCGGCCGGCGTGTCATTATCGCAGAGAACGGCGGGGGTGCGGGCGTGCGGATGGCGAAGCCGAGTTCTGGCGGCCGCAACGAGTAAAGCGACCATGCACATTGACTTCGATCTTCATATGCGCCTCATTTGGGGCTGCAGTGCCGTAGATCACGGCGAGCTTGCGGTTTCGTGATGGTGCCGGTCAAAACTCGGTGGGCTGAGCGGCCGTAGATCCTCGCAACTGCTTGGAGAGCCCAGGTAGATTGTGGAGGAAGACCGATGAGAACCTACGCTACATCCTTTGTCGCTATCTGTGTCAGCGTCGCGGCATCGCCAGCTTTGGCCGCTTCCAGCGGATATTTGTCCGACCCGGCATATGACAGTCGCGATGCGGACCTGATGAAGCTTGATCGGCAGGCCAATGTCACGGGATCTGCAATCGGAATGAGCGGTGCCGCGAGCACTTATACCCCAGGCATCTGGGACGCTGCGAACCGGCCGCAGGACCTTCAGATCATGAAGCGAGGTATGGTGTCGAACGAGAGGCCGACATCCACCTACGCGCCATTTATTGACCCGGCCATTAGCTACGATTGAGTGGACCAGAATGGCCCCAGTGGCCGACCGATCTGTAAAGAGCAGCCCTCGCCGACGGGGGCTGCTCCGAATCCGAACATGGATCTGAATTTTTGTATTTCTGAGTCCACGTCCAAGCCTGCTCTGTAGACGTTAGGGCAGGCGCAAGCAAGAAACGAGATGGACGTAGAGTTAATCTATATTCACGACCATATTCTCCCAATGTCTGCGGAATTGTTATCGGACCCAAGGTTCCTAGCTGCCTCCTCCCCACGTTCTCACCCCGATTCTGCTCAGCGGCTCCCAGTCAGATACTCAAATTGTTAGATGCACGGCGTGGCTCGGCCCTAGAGGAAAATGAACCGCAAGCTGGGTGCTCCTTCAGGCCGCCCCCCCGCGGCTACTCGACGAGCCTCAGCATAGGCGATGGATAGGTCCTCAGACTCCCCGCAACCCATACAGGTGGCCGTCTCAGGGTCCATGCTGATGCCAACAGCTCGCTTGCACTTCGCACAGCCTAGCACTCTGTTCTCGTGCATATGCCCGCCTCCGGTGTGTCTGTCAGCAGCATGTCCGCTGTCACAGACCGTCAGTTGTTCCCCATGTGTTCCCGTGCCATCACTCGGGCATGAGAACGGTTCCTTCTTCCAAACCGCAGAACGTGTTCGCCGTCGAGCTCTGGTCCGACGATGGCAGCAAGCTCCTGGAGACGCTTGCAACTGCAGGCAACTTCCCGCTCGCCCGGGCAGCGTACAACGAAGGAGTGCGGCGATATCCAGGCAAACGCCTCATGATCCGACATGCCACGCGGGTAGTGGTGGATGGCGGATTGCCAAGCGCGCGTCCACCAAGTTGAAAAGTTTCGCAAGACCACAAGCCTCCGGCAACTGGTGGGTTTGGATCCGGAAGAATGCCGCCGGGCAGTAAACTGTGTCCGCATCAAAGCGGCCGTTAGTGTCACGTTAATTTGGTGCGTATTTCTTCTTATCAGATACGCCTAACATAAGTCGTACATGTTTTGGGAGATTTAACGCCTGACAAGTATGTGTGGCGCCTTGTAATTGGGGGCAGTCAGATGTCTATCAAGAATAAACTTTTCTTAGCGCTCGGACTACTAACAGTTGCGCTAGCGTCTGTAGGCCTTGAGGGTTTCCATGCTTTAGCACAGCTATCAGAGAAAACACGTACTATAGTCGAAGACCGCGTCAAGCCTATGGAACAGCTGAAGGCGGTTGCCGATGCCTACGCTGTGGACGTCGTCGGATCGGCCCACCAGCTACACCTCGGAAGGCTGGGCTGGGATGCTGCGGAGCTGGAGTTGCGTGATGCGATGAAGGCGGTGGACGACCATTGGTCTGCATACTCCATGACCTACATGGTTCCGGACGAGAAAGCTTTGGCCGATAAGGTTACCGAGGCGATGTCCAAGTCTGAGCAAGCGATATCTGAGTACCAGATTATTGTTTCGAACAAAGACTCGGCTGCGCTTGCGTCATTTGTTACTGAGCGACTTTACCCGGCAGTAGATCCCATCGAGAAGCCGTTGAGAGAGTTGATCAACCTTCAAATCCACGTAGCTGAGCAAGAATTCACTGCCGCGGAAGATGCTCGTTACGCATCGATCATCACCATGCTGGGCATCGGAGCGGTTTCGCTCGCCGTCGTCGCGTTTGCAGGCTGGACCGTTCTGGGTGGAGTAACCCGGCCGATTGCCGCGATTCAGAATGCCATGCTGCGCCTCGCAGGCCAGGACCTCGGCACCACTATCCCTGGCATCGGCCGCAAGGATGAAATCGGCGCGATGGCGGCAGCTGTCCAGGTCTTCAAGGAGAACGGCATCGAGCGACAGCGCTTGGAGGCCGAGCAGGCCGAACTGCGGGCAGCCCGCGAGCGGCGCGCTGCCCTCATCGAGCAGCTTATCAACGGCTTCGACAGCGACGTCAGCATGGTTCTGAAGACTGTCGCGTCGGCTTCGTCGGAACTGGAGGCCACAGCGGCCTCACTGTCTGCCACCGCCGAGGAGAGCGCAACGAGCGCAACGAGCGTTGGAGCGGCCTCTGAGCAGGCGTCCTCGAATGTTCACACTGTTGCAGCCGCATCTGAGGAGCTTGCAACGTCGATTTCAGAGATCACCGGTCAGGTGCATGCCTCGGCGACTATTGCCGACCAAGCCCTGAAAGCCGCAAGCAAGACGGAAAGTACTGTGAAAACACTCGTGGCCTCGGCTGACCGGATCGGCAGCGTTGTGAACTTGATCAGCGACATCGCCGGGCAAACGAATCTGCTTGCGCTCAACGCCACTATCGAAGCCGCGCGGGCTGGTGAGGCAGGTAGAGGGTTTGCTGTGGTGGCGACAGAAGTGAAGTCGCTGGCCAACCAAACGGCGAAAGCGACTGAGGAGATCGAGTCTCAGATTACCGAGATGCAGGGAGCAACGTCGCGCGTCGCCGAGTCAATCCGGAGCATCGGCGACGTTATCCAGCGCATTTCTGAGGTCTCGGCGGCCATTTCCGCGGCTGTCGAGCAGCAGGGGGCGGCGACGCGGGAAATTGCGCGCAACGTCAATGAGGCCGCCGCCGGTACGCAGCAAATGTCATCCAATATCGAGGCCGTGACCTATGCCGCCACCCAGACAGGGTCCGGCGCCGCTCAGGTACTTTCCTCATCACAAGAACTCGCGCGGCAATCGGACGCTTTGAAATCTAAGGTAGAAGACTTCTTTTCCCAGATCCGGGCAGCTTAAAAGGTACGGCGGAGAAGGGTTGGCGGCGTTCGGCGCCGCCAGCACATTTTATTAAGCTATTCTTCTTTTAGTCCGATTTTGGCCGGTCCAGATTCGGCTCTATCCTCGCTTCAAACTTGGGCCGAAGATTCGGGCCAATTGTGAGTCGGGCCGATTGGAAACCAGTCAAATTGGCACCTCCCTGCAAAGAGCCGCCCCACTAAGAGGCGGCTCCTTACACTTTTCAGGACCGATGGTGTGGCTAGAACGGCCAGGATTGAACTATCGCCCAAATGCTCAAAAGCCACTTGCGAGTGGCGGTGCTGGGGTTGTCACATGATCATCGTGGCAACCAGGTCCGTGTTGATGTGGTTGTGCCCGCTGGTGTCCGTGCTCTCCTAATCTGACGCAATAGCAGCGCTAGATCGTTTCGATACAGTGGGTCCTGCAGGGTTTGCGTCTGGCCGATGCGATCAGGCCGTTGAGTCAAGAAAAAATCGCTGGTTCGCTGCCGCGGCATTTTCCTGGGATAACGAAGGATTGGTCGGGGAAAGTTTCACGGCGCCAGGTCACGTCGCCTTGCGTCGACCAAAAGCGAACGGATTTTCAGGCGGCAGGAAGTCGGATGCTTGGGGCTGGCAGAGCCTCGAACCCAGGCCGGGCAAACAGATAGCCCTGCAGCAGCGTAATCCCCATTTCCGCGATGGTCTGCGCCTCGGACATTGTCTCAATCCCCTCGGCTATCACCCGTACCCCGAGTTCCTCGCAGGCCACGCGCAAGCCGTTGACGATTGCCCGCTTTGCCCTATCGCTGTCGATATCGCGGACGAGCTTCATGTCAATTTTCACGTAGTCCGGGATGATTTCCGAAAGCAGATTAAGTTGTGAGTACCCGGCGCCGAAGTCGTCGATTGCGGTCCCCAGCCCTTGTGCCTTGTACTCCTGGAAGATCTGGCGGACTTTGTCGTGATCCACGATCTTCTCGTCCTCAGTCAACTCGAACACGAGACGGCTTTGGGGCAATCCCGTGCGGCGTGTGGCGTCGAGCGTGGCGCGAAGGCAATTGCGTGGTTCGTACACTGCATTTGGTGCGAAGTTGATGTTTAGCTTGCAGGCGAGACCCAGCCGCGACGCCGTTTCGATTGCTGTCACTCGGCACTTCTGGTCGAATGCGTAGCGGTTCTCTGGCGTGATCTGGTGGAGCACTTCCCACGCCGACTGGCCTTGCGCGCCGCGGACGAGAGCCTCGAAAGAGTGGACCTCCCCCGACCGGATGTCCACGATCGGCTGGAAAGCCATAGCGATCTCGAAGCCGACGCCGTTGCGGCAAACTTTGCAGTCCATAAAAACGCACTCCAGAGCCCTGCAACCCAGAATGCAAATGGATGTATGAGGAATAAGTTGACAGGCTGCGCCTCACCACACTCGGATCCCTGAAACAGGACGTCTCCTTCTGGCGCTTTGCCGACAATCATTCGTCGCGCGTCATCAATTGCTGCTTTTGCGGCTATGCGATTTATAGAGGTAATCGCGACTTGCAGATATATCGAGATCGGCTTCTAACCAGAAGCAGTCCAGACCAGATTCACACCGCCGCCGCTGCAAGTCATCCGGAACGTCTCAGCACCGTGGACAGGTGCGCTGGAGACGGAACCGCCGGTATCTCCCCTATCGTGAGCGACCGGTCGGCAACTTTCCGTGATCTGTGAGGGTTTGTAGGACTGAACGGGCTCCCGTTTGTGAATGGGCTGCCGCCTTGGGAGTAAAAATCCAAGCGCAAAAAACGGCACGAGGTCTCGGGGGATTGATTGCGAATTTCTGACCGAAAAATGCTGTTTAGCCAGATAGTCGAATTCGTGCCGGTGGCCATCTGGTTTACCGACCCGGCCGGCCAGTGCACTTACCTCAACAGCAGATGGTTCGATGTCACAGGTCAGCCACCGGATGAAGCGTTGGGATCTGGTTGGCTCAGAGCCACGCATCCAGACGACAGGTCAGCGGCAGAGCGAATCTTCTTGGAGGCAAATGCGAGGCAAGAGCCCTTCCAGATCGAGTATCGTTTACGACGGTTCGACGGCGTCTACCGTTGGTCGATCGACGCGGCGAATCCGCGGTTTGCAGAGAACGGCGAATTTCTCGGCTACGTCGGAACGGTCATCGATATCCACGATAGGCGCGCTGCGGAGGAGCGACTCCGGGCAAGCGAGGAGCGCCTCCGGCTTGCGACGGAACACGCCGAGGTCGGCTTCTGGGACGTGGACGAGATCAACGGCATCCTCCACTGGCCGCCGATCCTGAAGGGGATGTTCGGCATTCCGGCTGACGAGACCGTGTCGATGGCCGATTTCTACGCAGGGCTTCACCCCGACGAAAGGGATGCGGTGGCCGCCGCGTACAAAGCCGCATCCGACCCACGGCAGCGCGCGCTCTACGACGTGGAGTACCGGACGATCGGCAAAGCGGACGGTGTCATCCGATGGGTTGCAGCCAAGGGAAAGGGTGTGTTCGATGACAGCGGTCGTTGCGTCCGGGTAGTTGGGACCGCGATGGACATCACGGCGCGAAAGGAGATCGAATCGCGGCTGATCGAACTCAACGAGACGCTTGAGCGCCGCGTGGAGGAACGGACAGCGGAACGGGACAGGGCGTGGAAAAACTCCAGAGATTTGCAGGTGGTTCTCGACGCTGACGGACGCGTGACGGCCGCCAACGAGGCGTGGGCGACGATCCTGGGCTACAGCCCCGACGATGTGATCGGGCGTTTCTATCTCGACTTCGTGCTGCCAGACGACCAGGAATCGAGCTTGTCCGCCTTTGCGATTGCCCGGACGGGTACACTGCCGCCCCACATCAGTCGTTATCGTCATCGGGACGGGAGTTCGCGCTTCATCTCGTGGGTCGCCGCGCCGGAAGGTGGCCTGGTCTACGCGAACGGACGCGATGTTTCCGACGAGTGGGCCCGCCAGGCCGAGCTCGTATCCGCCGAAGCCGCCCGCCGTGAGTCGGACGCTCTCTATCGCGCCTATTTCGAGAACTCGCCCGAGGCTTTGTTCGTCATCCGTGTTGAATCGGATGGCGGCTTCTTCGTCGAGCAGATCAACCCGGCGCACGAGGCCGGCGTGGGTTTCAAGCTGTCCGAGGTACGCGGCCGCCGGATCGAGGACTTTCTGCCGCCGGCCGCCGCGGAAGCCGTCCTCCGCCGGTACCGCGAGGTTTTGTCGACGGACGGTATCGTCCAGTACCGCGAGACGTTCGAGCTGCGGGGCGAGCAGCAGCACTGGGACACATCCCTAGTTCCCGTGCGGGAGGCGGACGGGCGAATAGGCCGGATCATCGGCTCCAGCCGAAACATCACGCCGCAGGTCACCGCCGAGGAGAGGTTGCGACAGGCTCAGAAGATGGAGGCGGTAGGCCAGTTGACGGGGGGCATCGCCCACGACTTCAACAATCTGCTCGGAGCCGTTGTAAGCGGGTTCGATCTCATTCGCCGGAGACCGGACGAGCCCGGCCGGGTCCTGCGGATTGCAGAGAGCGGACTTGCTGCCGCCGAACGCGGGGCGAAGCTGACGGCCCAATTGCTTGCATTCTCGCGCTCCCAGAAGATCGACATCCGCCCGCTCCTCGTCTCGGCTCTGGTGGAAGGCATGCGGGATTTGCTCGGCCACACGCTGGGCCCGCAGGTGCGCGTCCGGTTCGAACTCGACGGAAGGCCTGTCGCGGTGCTGTCCGATCCGGTGCAGCTGGAAATGGCCGTGCTCAACCTGGCGATCAACGCAAGGGACGCCATGCCCGGTGGCGGCGAACTCGTCATCCGGACGTCCGTGGTGAACCTCGTCGCCGATCCGGAACTGCCGGAGGGTCCATACGTGGAACTCGCAGTCGCCGACAACGGCGTCGGCATGCCGCCGGAGGTCGCGGCCAGGGCGTTCGATCCGTTCTTCACGACCAAGGAGATCGGACAGGGGACCGGACTCGGACTGTCGCAGGTGTATGGCATCGCCCGTCAGGCTGGCGGCAGCGCACGCATCCACACGGTGCCCGGTGCAGGAACGACCGTCTTGCTCCTACTGCCGACGACGGAGGATGAGGTCAGCGCGCCCCAAGGCCCCCAGCCGCAGGAGCTGCAAATCGTCGAGACGTATTCGGTTCTGGTGATTGACGACGACGAGGATGTCCGGCGCATGCTCTGCGAAGTCTTGGATGTCCTGGGCTACCGTGTTTTCGAAGCGCCCGACGGACCCAGCGGTTTAGCCCAATTCGCAAGGACCAATCCGGATATTGTCATTCTGGATTATGCCATGCCGGGTATGAACGGCGCTAAGGTGGCTGACGCGATCCGCACGACCGATCCTGACGCGCCCATCGTTTTTGCGAGCGGCTATTCGGACACGGCGGCCATCGAAGCCGTCACTGGAACGCCTGTTCCGCTCCTGCGAAAACCCTTCATGATCGATGAACTCCAAGCCGTTCTTTCAACGATGTTGAAGAGAAAAGACTGATGCTTGCCGGCAGACGTTCGCAGCGCCCTGTCGCCGCGTTCGTCCCCGCCCCAGACCCCGTCCGCGTCAGATACGTGGAACGGCAGCGCGTCGCGTTCTCAGCAGCCGATGAATCGTGGCGAGGAATTCGCGCTCGTCATACGGCTTTCCGATGACGGGCACATTGCTCGGCCGGTTTGAGATCTCGCTGGTGTCAGCGTAGCCGGTGATGATCAGAACCGGCATATCTGCGCGGAGGTTGCGGGCAAATCGCACCACTTCAAGCCCGGAAACGATCGGCATCGCAAAGTCCGTGATGATCAGATCGAACCGCTGTGGTTCTTTCTCAAGGAGTGCCAGCGCCTCCCCGCCACCGGCGGCAGCAACGACGCTGAAGCCGTTCTCGCTTAGAATGGCGGCTGTGGTGTCTCGCACGAGCGGGGTATCGTCCACCAGAAGGATTTCGTACTTCTCGACCGACCGCTTGGGCTTCGGCCGGGATTGCTGTTTGGGCCCGGTTTTGTCGAGATCTACTTTTTCGACAGGAGATCGGGGCAGCCAGATCTCGACATTCGTCCCGCTGCCCACGAGGCTCGTGATAGAAAGCGTGCCGCCGGACTGACGCGCGAAGCCGTAGACCGTGCTCAACCCGAGGCCGGTGCCCTTCCCTATATCTTTGGTCGTGAAGAACGGCTCGATGACTTTCTCGAGGTTTTCCGAGGATATCCCACAGCCTGTGTCCGATACGGAAACCACGATGTAGTCGCCAGCCCCGACCCCAGCCGCGGTCTCGCGAACGATGGACCGGTTTTCCGCCGAGACCCGAACCGTGCCGCCATCGGGCATGGCGTCTCGCGCGTTGACGATCAGGTTCATCAGCGCGAGTTCCAGTTGGCCCGCGTCGACGTAGGCGGGCCAGAGGTTCTCGCCGACCGCCCACTCGAAACGGACGAGGCCACCCAGTATATGGCTGACCATACCTTCCATGTTGCCGCGCAGCTCGTTCAGGTGGACGACATCGGGCCGAAGATGCTGGCGGCGCGAGAAGGCGAGCATGCGGCGTATCAACTCCGCACCTTGTTCCGCGGCGTGGCGGGTCATTTCGACGATCTGGCGCACGTCGTCCGTCAGGGGCGTACGGCGCTCGACAAGGCGTAGGCCGCCAAGTACCGATGCAAGGAGGTTGTTGAGATCGTGGGCGACACCCCCGGTAAGCTTTCCGACGGCATCCAGCTTCTGGGACTGAACCAGGCTGTCCTCCAGCTGCCGCCGTTCCGTCACGTCGAGCAGGGTGCCGGCAATCCCGATGGGTTCTCCATCCTCGTTCCGCAGCAGTACGGCCTGGTCCAGAAAGTGTCTGTAGCGCCCGTCCGGACCCTGCCAGCGGTATTCGCAGACCGCGGCACCGCTGTTGAGCAGTGCTGCAAGAGTGTTCGAGCGAAGTATCTGGTCGTCTGGATGGATACGATCCGTCCAGACGGTTTGAGTATTGAGCTCGGTCGCCTGGTATCCCGTCAGGGTGTATAGGTCGCCACCCACGAAACGGGGTATGCGTCCGACGTCGTCGATCTTTTCCTCGTAGAGCGCCACCGGAAGAGAGCGGAGGATCAAGGCTTGACGTTCCTCCGCATGGCGTAGCGCCTTCTCCATCTCGAGGCGCTCGGTATTGGCACGCAGCGTTTCCTCGAGGAGACGTTGCTGCTGGACGGCGCTGCGGCGGATCTCCTGCGATTTGTCATAGAGGTCGACAAAAACAGAGACTTTGGACTTGAGGATCGTCGGATCGAACGGTTTGAAGACGTAATCCACCGCGCCCATGTCGTAGCCGCGGAGCATGTGCGCGTCTTCCTTGTTGATCGCGGTCAGGAAGATGATGGGGGTGTACCGGCTCTGCTCCCGCTGACGGATGAAGTGGGCGGTTTCGTAACCGTCCAGACCGGGCATGAAGACGTCGAGCAGGATAACGGCAAAGTCCTGCTTCAGGAGATACCGTAGAGCCTCCTCGCCGGAGTTTGCACTGACCACTTGGCCGACTGGATCGAGTATGGTTTCGATAGCGATGAGGTTCCGGTCGTCGTCATCGACGACCAGAATACGGGCCCGCGGCGAGGGCTGGGCGAACAGGTCAGACAATTCCGCTTCCGAGCTTTGAGGAAAGGGCACTTTTCTCTCCTCACTGCGGCATTGACAGGGTGGACCCCGCGATGCCGGTGCGATGCCTGGAGCGCCGGATCCAGACGCGTAGCAGCGCCAGGAGTAGGTCGATGTCGACCGGCTTGGCTACGTAGTCGGACGCGCCGGCATCAAGGCATTTCTGCCTGTCCCCTTTCATCGCCTTGGCTGTAACAGCAATGAGCGGAAGCTCGGCCAGCGAGGCCCTTCTACGGATTTCGCCCATCGTTTCGTAGCCGTCCATCTCAGGCATCATGATGTCGATGAGCGCGACGTCGATGCCTGGTGTGGTCTCCAGGATGCTGATGCCCTCACGCCCGCGCTCGGCGTGGAGCACCTCGATCCCGTAGGTCTCAAGCACGCTGGTGAGCGAGTAGATGTTGCGAATGTCATCATCGACAATCAGCACTTTCGCGCCGGATAGGTCCGACATGTCGACGAAGTCCGGCATGTCCCCAATGATACCAGCCTGCTCGCCGAGCGCTGCCGGTAGCATTGTTGAGAGATGCTGAATGGTATCCGCCCGATAGACTGGCGCGGTAAATGGGTTCTGCTGGGTAGCCTGGTCGACCGCGTCGCTGTGCGGGCCATAGATGACCAGGGCTTTGATCGGATCAATTTCTTCCCGCCGGCGGACTTCCGCCAGCACGTGGGCATTGGCCTTCACCGACCGTCCCAGACCAAGGACGAGTGCGTCGAAAGCGTCGAGGCGCAGTTCTTCCGCGGCCTCCGCCAGCGACGGAACAGCGCTGACCAACGTCACGCCGTCTCGAATCGCGTTGATCAGCATCAGCCGCTGGTCGGGATCGGCGTCACACACGAGAACACGACGCTGGATCCTGCCATTTCCGTTTCGAATGCCCTCGAAGATGGTGAAGAGCTGGTCCTGCGCGGCGGGTTTGACCGTTGCGCTCGCAGCGCCCTTGCTGATCAGGATGTTCACGTCGCTCGCACCGGAGATCACATGGATCGGGATCCGGCGCGTCTTCGCATCGTGGCGCAACAAATCGAACAAGACCCATCCGTCGATGTCGGAAAGACCCAGGTCCAGGCTTATGGCGTCAGGACGAACTTTGCGGGCCAACGCGAGAGTTCCTGCTCCAGCGAGCGAAACGACCCCCTTCAGGCCAGCTTCGCGGGCCAGATTGAGAAGGATCCTGGCGAACGTCGGATCATCCTCAACGATCAGGACTACTCTGTCGCCGGACTGGATTCCGTCCCGGTCGTCGACGATGTCGATCGGACCAGAAACCAGCGGCACGATCTCCCCTCCGCTGTTGTTCTGCCGGGACGGCGAGGGGTTGGACGGTAGCAGGATCTGCTGCGGAACGGCGTCGAGCGGGATGTAGAGGGTGAAGGTGGAACCTTCGCCCGGGCGGCTGCGGACGTGCAACTCGCCCCCGAGAAGGCGTGCGATTTCGCGGCTGATGGAGAGGCCGAGGCCGGTGCCGCCGTACTTCCGGCTCGTCGTGCCATCGGCCTGTTGGAAGGCTTCGAAGATCAGCTTCTGCTTGTCCTCGGGGATACCGATGCCCGTATCCGAAACCGCAATGGCGAGCGCGTTGGTGGTCCCTTTCAAGGTGGCGCTCGTAGCCGACCAGCCCTCGCTTGCATAGCGGAACTCCAGCACGACTCCGCCCTCGGCAGTGAACTTGAAGGCATTCGACAGAAGATTGAGGACAATCTGCTGCAAGCGCTTCTCGTCGGTGCGGATGGAGGCCGGCAGGCGCTCGTCCATCTCGATCGTGAAGGCCAGCGCCTTGTCCGAGGCGAGCTGCCTGAACGTCCGTTCCATATGCTGGCGAAGGTTGGACAGCGGCACCTCGCCGATCTCGATGGAGACGGTTCCGGACTCGATCTTCGAGAGGTCGAGGATGTCATTGATGAGGTTGAGCAGGTCGGTTCCTGCAGAGTTGATCGTGCGGGCGAAGTCGACCTGCTTTTCGTTGAGGTTGCCCTGCTGGTTGGATGCCAGGAGTTTTGAGAGGATCAGCAGTGAGTTGAGCGGCGTCCGAAGTTCGTGACTCATATTGGCCAGGAACTCCGACTTGTACTTGGACGTGAGCGCCAGCTGCTCCGCTTTCTCCTCCAGTGCGCGACGCGCCATCTCGATCTCGAGGTTCTTGTTCTCGACCTGCTTCTTCTCGTTCTCGAGCAACTGGGCCTTCTCTTGCAGCTCCTCGTTGGTGGCGTGCAGCTCTTCCTGCTTCTTGGTCAGCTCCGACTGTCGGGCCTGGAGCTCCGCAGTAAGCAGCTGTGACTGCTTCAGAAGGCCTTCGGTGCGCATCGTCGCTGCGATCGTGTTCAGCACGATACCGACCGACTCCATCAACTGATCGAGGAACGACTGGTGCGTCTCGCGGAACTCGCCGAAGGAGGCGAGCTCGATCACTGCTTTGACTTCGTCCTCAAAAAGCGCGGGGAGGATGATCACGTTTGCCGGCGGAGCGTCGCCGAGGCCTGAGGAAATCTTGAGATAGTCGGTCGGTACGTTGTTAAGCAGCATACCACGCTTGTCAGCCGCGGCCTGTCCGACCAGGCCCTCACGCATGCCGAACCGACGTTTCACCTTGCTGCCGTTCTCGGCGCCATAGCTGGCAGCGAGCTCCAGGTAGGTTTCGTTCTCCTCACGCCCTGTCACGTAGAAGACGCCGTACTGGGCATTCACCAGCGGCGCCAGCTCGGACATGATCAGCGTGGAAACGGTCGTGAGGTCCCGCTCGCCCTGCAACATGCGGGAGAAGCGGGCCAGGTTCGTTTTCAGCCAGTCCTGTTCCGCGTTCTTCAAGGTCTGGTCCTTGAGGTTGCGGATCATCTCGTTGATCGTGTCTTTGAGCGCCGCCATCTCGCCGGACGCCTCGACCGCGATGGATCGGGAGAGGTCACCCTTGGTCACGGCGGTCGCCACTTCGGCGATCGAGCGCACCTGGTTGGTCAAGTTGGCGGCGAGCTGGTTGACGTTGTCGGTCAGGTCGCGCCAAAGCCCCGCGGCCCCGGGCACGCGCGCCTGGCCGCCGAGCTTGCCTTCGATGCCCACCTCGCGGGCCATGTCTGTCACTTGGTCGGCGAAGGTGGCCAGCGTCTCGATCATGCCGTTGATGGTGTCGGCCAGCGCCGCGATCTCGCCCTTGGCATCCACCGACAGCTTGCGCTTGAGGTTGCCCTGCGCCACGGCGGTGACGACGTCGGCGATGCCGCGCACCTGGTTGGTGAGGTTGGTCGCCATCAGGTTGACGTTGTCGGTGAGGTCCTTCCAGGTGCCGGCCACGCCTTCCACGCGCGCCTGGCCGCCCAGCTTTCCTTCCGTGCCCACTTCGCGGGCCACGCGCGTCACTTCCGAGGCGAACGAATTGAGCTGGTCCACCATCGTGTTGATGGTATTCTTCAGCTCCAGGATCTCGCCCTTCACGTCGACCGTGATCTTTCGGGAAAGGTCGCCGCGGGCAACGGCGGTGGTCACCTCGGCAATGTTGCGCACTTGGCCGGTCAGGTTCTGGGCCATCGAGTTCACGTTGTCGGTCAGGTCCTTCCAGGTGCCGTCGACACCGCGCACCTGCGCCTGTCCGCCGAGCTTGCCCTCTGTTCCGACCTCACGTGCAACGCGGGTAACCTCCGACGCGAAGGAGTTGAGCTGGTCCACCATGGTGTTGATGGTGTTCTTCAGCTCCAGGATCTCGCCGCGCACGTCCACGGTGATCTTCTTGGAAAGGTCGCCCGACGCCACCGCGGTCGTCACCTCGGCGATGTTGCGCACCTGACCGGTCAGGTTCTCGGCCATGGAGTTGACGTTGTCGGTCAGATCCTTCCAGGTGCCGGCGACACCGCGCACCTGCGCCTGACCTCCGAGCTTTCCTTCGGTGCCCACCTCGCGCGCCACGCGGGTCACCTCCGAGGCGAAGGAGTTGAGCTGGTCCACCATGGTGTTGATGGTGTTCTTCAGCTCCAGGATCTCGCCGCGCACGTCCACCGTGATCTTCTTGGAAAGGTCGCCGGACGCGACCGCAGTGGTCACCTCGGCGATGTTGCGCACTTGGCCGGTCAGGTTCGCCGCCATGGCGTTCACGTTGTCGGTGAGATCCTTCCAGGTGCCGGCGACGCCTTCCACGCGCGCCTGGCCGCCCAACTTTCCTTCCGTGCCCACTTCGCGGGCCACGCGCGTCACTTCCGAGGCGAACGAGTTGAGCTGGTCCACCATGGTGTTGATGGTGTCCTTCAGCTCCAGGATCTCCCCCTTCACATCGACGGTGATCTTCTTGGAAAGGTCTCCGCGGGCGACCGCAGTAGTCACCTCGGCGATGTTGCGCACCTGTCCGGTCAGGTTCTGCGCCATCGAGTTCACGTTGTCGGTAAGATCCTTCCAGGTGCCGGCGACGCCAGGCACCTGGGCTTGGCCGCCGAGCTTTCCTTCGGTGCCCACCTCGCGCGCCACACGCGTCACTTCCGAGGCGAAGGCGTTCAGCTGGTCCACCATGGTGTTGATGGTGTTTTTCAGTTCGAGGATTTCCCCCTTCACCACCACGGTGATCTTCTTGGAGAGGTCGCCCGACGCCACCGCGGTGGTCACCTCGGCGATGTTGCGCACCTGCCCGGTGAGGTTCTCGGCCATGAGGTTGACGTTGTCGGTGAGATCCTTCCAGGTGCCGGCGACCCCGCGCACCTGAGCCTGGCCGCCGAGTTTTCCTTCGGTGCCCACCTCGCGCGCGACGCGCGTCACTTCCGAGGCAAAGGAATTGAGCTGGTCCACCATGGTGTTGATGGTGTTCTTCAGCTCCAGGATTTCGCCCTTGACGTCGACGGTGATTTTCTTGGAGAGGTCGCCCGACGCCACCGCGGTGGTCACCTCGGCGATGTTACGCACCTGACCGGTCAGGTTCTCAGCCATCAGGTTGACGTTGTCGGTGAGGTCCTTCCAGGTTCCGGCCACGCCTTCCACACGGGCCTGTCCGCCGAGCTTGCCCTCGGTGCCGACTTCGCGCGCCACGCGTGTGACTTCCGACGCAAACGAATTGAGCTGGTCCACCATGGTGTTGATGGTGTTCTTCAGCTCCAGGATCTCCCCCTTAACATCGACCGTGATCTTCTTGGACAGGTCGCCGGACGCGACGGCGGTCGTCACCTCGGCGATGTTGCGCACCTGCCCGGTCAGGTTGGTCGCCATCGCGTTCACGTTGTCGGTGAGGTCCTTCCATGTGCCGGCCACGCCCTCCACCCGGGCTTGGCCGCCGAGCTTGCCTTCCGTGCCCACCTCGCGGGCGACGCGCGTCACCTCCGATGCGAAGGATGCAAGCTGCTCCACCATGGTATTCACGACCCGGCCGATGCGCAGGAATTCGCCCCGCAGAGGCCGGCCGTCGATCTCCTCCATCATGGACTGGGACAAATCGCCCTTGGCCACAGCGCCGATCACGCGCGCGACCTCGGCGGTCGGTTGCACCATGTCCTCGATGAGGTCGTTCACCGATCGGATGCAGCTTTCCCAACCACCCGTCGCGCTGCGGATATGGCCGCGCTCGCCGATCCGGCCGTCCTTGCCGACCACCCGGCTCAGCCGCTCGAATTCGCTCGTCAACTGCTCGTTGACCTCGACGACTTCATTGAAAACCGCGGCGATCTCGCCATCGACGCCTCCATAGTCGTCGCCGAGACGAACCGAAAAATCGCCCCTGCGAAATGCACGCAGAACGTTCAGCAGCTCACGACGGTCTAGCTGCTCGCGTGGAACCTCGATGTTCATGCGCCCCCCGTATCCCGCTCGTCCGTGCACGGACGTAAATTAGTCTATTTTTTCGATCGACTATTCCGTTTTGCGACACGCCGGGAGACACCCGTAATCCCCGTACCCGGACGAGAGCCGCAATTAGCCGAGCCATAAACGTATGACGTAGACATAGGTTCCAGTTCCGGTGCACCCTTCTGGTCGTCGATCGTCCACAGTTCGCGAGTGAGAGATTCGGGAGAATACGATGTTGCTATCTAACTACGGGCCGCCTGAGCCCAATGACTGACGAGCTGCTGGATTTCGTCCGCGCTTCGTTCAGGAGTGTCTGGTCGTTGGAGGTCTTGTTGTTTCTCTACCGGTCCGGTGACCGGCGTTGGGCGCCGGGTGAACTCGTGGCGGAGTTGCGCAGCAGCGCGCAGGTGATTTCGGACAGCATCCGGTCGCTGGTGGTAGCCGGGTTGGTCGACGTCGGTCCGCAGGACGAGGTCCGCTACAGCGCCGCGTCGCCAGAGCTGCACGACCTGGTCATCCAAGTCGATGACGTTTACCGGCGAATGCCGAGCGCAGTCCGAAGGGCGATCATACAGACCGGCAGCGATAGGCTTCGCATCTTTGCGGACGCGTTCAGAATGAGGAAACCACCGCAATGATCGAGTTGCTCAAGGTCGCTATCTATATCCTGTGCCTGGGCACCGCGGCTGTTTGTTCGTACCTGTTGTTGCGCGGCTTCCTACAGACCCGGATGCGTCTTCTCGCTTGGAGTGCGGTCAGCTTTCTGCTGCTCGCGGTGAACAGCCTGGTCGTGGTGCTCGACATCGTGGTGTTCCCCGACGTGAACCTGCTTCCGGCCCGTCATGCGGCGTCGCTGCTCGCCGTCTCCATCCTGCTCATCGGACTTGTGTGGGAATCCTGACAGGAGTCGTCATGTTCCAGTTCGTCTCCGGCCTGATTACGATGGGTTTTCTCGTGGCGGGCCTATTTTTTATTCGGTTCTGGTTCAGAACGAATGACGGGCTCTTCGCCGCATTCGGCGCCGCCTTCTGGCTTCTGGCCCTGAACCAAGCAATGGTCGCTCTCTCCAACCTACCAACTGAAGAACGGAGTTGGTTCTATCTCCTTCGGTTATCGGCTTTCGTTCTGATCATCTTCGCCGTAGTGCAGAAAAATAGAAGAGTTTCGAGCGATAAAGCCCTCCGCAGACACAGATGAGGCTCGATCCTTTGATCTGTAGGCGCAGCACCAACGAATTGATCATTTAGATTGGCTACGAACTCTAGCCGCTGAGCCTGCAATGCGATCCAATTGTCTAGCGCCGCCGCATTGCTTCCAACGGGATCCAGTCACAGTCTCCTGCTCTGCCCATGCCTCATCGCGCGCAAGAATAGCCCGATTGCAAGCGGCAAAGGCTAGGGCCAGCGGCAATGAGGATCGACGCGGCCTCACAACGATGATGGATCGATTCAAAGAATGCTGGTTTTATCCGACAACTTCGATGACGCCGCTATGCAAGACTCCATCGTTTGGAACCCGGATGGCAAACGCATCGAGATAGGAGTGTTCGCCGGCCGCTGTCGGACGCACGCAATAGCCGAAGCTCGACCCTGTCGTCTGTCCAACCTTGAACGGCTGGCGTTTAACCGTCGTGGAGGTGTTGCCGTTCCAGACGACCTGCAGGCGATCGACCGTCGCCAGATGACGGCGCACGAAGACCGACAGTCCGGATCGGGCGAAGATTGTGAGCTGACGAAAGGCAGATACTCGCTTTCGTGGAAGCGGGCAGCTTCGAACAGCGTCATGTAGATCGTCGCTCCGGGTCGCGCGAAGATCCGTGCTTGTTCCATGTTGGAGGCAAGCGGCCGCGTCCACCGTTCTTCCGGGACGTCGTAGGCAACCAGTGTGGCGCGACCGGCCTGCGGGATCACGCGGACGCTCCGCTCTGGTCCCGGCACGATGCGGCCGTCCTTCTCGAGTGCGATGTCGCATATCCCTGGCTCCCACGTGATCCGAAACGCCTGCTGCGGCGCGGTCACTAGCTTGAGGCTCGACTGGGGCAGAGGCCACAGCGGTTCGACGGTTTGGAGAGGGGTTCGCCCCGCAGCTAGGCGGCGCCGGTTTCCGGCACTGGCGGCGATAGCGTCGATCCCGTGGCTTCCACACCCTTTGCTAAGAAGAGGTCTGCGGCTGCATCCAACAACTATCCAGTAGGGCAGCACCGTAGACCTCAGGAATTCTGGATGGTGCACCTGGAATCCGGCCGCCTCGGCCTTGCCGGCCTGCCGAAGGCGGATCTGCCGAGCCCGCTCGGAGCGCTGCGCGCGCGCTGGTACCTGATCCTGCCGCTGATCGCGCTCGTCTGGCTCCTGTTCTCGGGATACACGCCGCTCTTCGCCGGAACGGTCGGCCTCGGCCTGACGGCGCTGATCATTCTCGGTGTCGCTCGCGGGAACGATGACGCTCCCCCTTCGCGTGCTGTTCTGGATCGCACTCGGCCTCCTCTCGGCGGCCGGCTTCTCGACGAGCCTTCGCGTGTTCGGCTTGGAGATCCGCGGCGTCACCGCGATCCTAGGTCTGACGGTCGTCCTCATCCTCGTCAATTTCCTGTTTCGGGGCGGCCGCGCGACCCTGCAGCTCTGTCTCTCAAGCCTCGCCGAAGGCGCCCGCAACGCACTGCCGGTCGGCATTGCCTGCGCCCTCGTCGGCGTGATCATCGGATCGCTGGTGCTCACCGGTTCAGCCACCACCTTCGCTCGGCTCGTCGTCTCGGTCGGTGAGAACTCGCTGTTCCTGTCGCTGCTACTGACGATGGTTGCCTGTCTTGTCCTCGGAATGGGAATCCCGACCATCCCCAACTACATCATCACCTCGTCCATCGCGGGGCCGGCGCTGCTCGACCTCGGCGTGCCGCTGATAGTGAGCCATATGTTCGTGTTCTACTTCGGTATCATGGCCGACCTCACGCCGCCGGTCGCGCTGGCGGCGTTCGCCGCGGCGCCGATTGCGAAGGAGAGCGGGATGAAGATCGGAATCCAGGCGGTTCGGATCGCCGTCGCCGGCTTCGTCGTGCCCTTCATGGCGGTCTATTCACCCATGATCATGCTGCAGGACGGCGGGCCGCTGGCCGAGGGTATCGGTTTCTGGCCAGCCGTCGCTTACACCGTGACCAAGGCGGTGATCGCTATCGTGCTCTGGGGTGCGGTCGCGGTCGGCTGGATGGACGACCGGCTCGCCTGGTGGGAGCGCCTTTGGGCGTTCGGCGCCGCCGCGCTGCTGATTACGGCTCTGCCGGTCACTGACGAGGCAGGCTTTGTCGCATCGGCCGTCTTCCTGGTCTGGCGCTAGAATGCCGCACGACGCCGGCCGGTTGAGATGTCGGCGCCATGACCGCGCTTTGCATCATCGCGGGCGGGGTGGTGGGTCGGATCGCAGCCGCCTCCTTCACACTCGGGTGGATCCACAGCATCGAGAAGACCCCGATCGAGGACGCCTGGGTCATCGAAGGCAACGATCTTCGCGTCGTTGAGAGCCGCATTAAAGGTTCGGGCGCCGGCATCGAGCCGGGAGACAACGCTTGGATAGAGGGCGGCTGGATCGTCTGGACTCCCCGAAGTGGAACCCGAACGGAGATCGTCCTGCGCCGTTCCGGCGCTCCCGGAACGGGTGACTGGACCATCTACACAAACGGGAGATGTGTGCCACTTGGCTCGTTGGTTCCGGATGATGCGGACCCGGTGGTGCTCCGAGCTTGTCGTTGAGCTAGTCGCGTCCATGGCTGCTCCTGACCCGAAGCGGACGCAAGTGCTACTCCAACATTCCTGTAGTGAGTGTTGCAGATGGCGAAGGGCCTGCCAGCAGAGCTTTGGCTCGCCTGCCTTTTCCAAGCGTTGATCACCGTTTGATGGACGCCGTGCTTGGCAGCCAGTGGCGCCGCCGTCATCTCGCCCCGGAACGCCTCCAGCGCCGCCTTCGCCTTGAACTCCGTAGAATGACGCTTCCTCTTCCCCGTCGTCGGGTCCGTCTTCTCGCAACCGAAACCGAGCTTGGCGGGCTGTCCGGTTTTCGGGACCACCTCAATGCAGCCACAAGACTGACGCGACCCCGGCTGTATGAAGCAACCGCTTGTCACTCTCCGCGAAGGACCACGCGATGTGCTTCCAGAAATGACTGGAAGGAGTGCGGCGGACGTCCGGTCATCTGCGCAACCTCGTTGGTGACCCTATCCTCGGATCCACTCGCGATCGCCTCATCCATCCCTGCAAGCATGGGTGCGTAGTCCTCCGGAAGACCGATGCCGACGTAAAGCCGGGTCAGTTCCGAGATTGACAGCTTGCGATGGCGGATGGGGCGGCCAACCACTGCCGATATCCTGGCCGCAACATCGTCGTAACTCAGTGCTTCGGGGCCAGTGAGGACGTGCTCGCCCGAGTCGATGTGCGGCCGGGTCAGGGCCGCGACCGCCACGGCGGCGATATCCCAGGCGTCGATGAACGGCACGCGACCGTCCTCCGTTGCCGAAGTGATCGAGTCCTCATGCAAGATGGACGGGAGTCGTTCCGTCACGAAGTTCTGCATGAACCAGCTCGGCCGAAGTACGCTCCATCGAGGAGCGTGGTCGTGCAGCCATGCGTGGACTTCGCCCATGAGGGGGCCGCCCATTACAAGCGAGGATGCGCTCAACAGGACCAGCCGACCCGGCACACGCTGAACGGCGAGTTCCAGGAAGTGCAGCATCGCGCTCAAATGATCTGTGCGGTCGGTCGGGGCGACGAGGTAGACGCCCTGAGTTCCGTTCAGTGCTGCTTCGAAGGTGCCGGGGTCGCTCCAATCGAATCGAACCTGGTTCGCGCCAGTCGGTCGTCGCGAAGCAATGCGAGGCTGCACACCGCACTCGGCGAGCTGCTGAGCGACAAGTCGGCCTGTTTTTCCCGTGCCGCCCGTGACAAGGACCCGCTCAACCATGGTCCGCACCATCACCGATCAGCGCGTCGACAACCGTGGAGCCCCGTAGCGCCCGCAGCACCACAAGCGGGTTCCAGTAGTCGCGGTAGTGAACGATCTTGCCGTCCCTGAGACGGATCACCGAGATATACTGTTGATCGTAAGGCTCGCCTGTCTCGACACCTTTGCCGTGGCCGGTGAATTCCAGAATGAAGACGTCGGGGTCGGTCGAACTGTGAACGACCGGCTCACCCATGCGATCGAAGGCAAGCATGCCGCCGAGGTTCCGCAGATGCTCCGCGATGGCGGTTTTGCTCTCCAACCGGGTGACCATTCCCGGCGGCGCGTATGGGAACTCCATCACGACATCGTCGGCCACCATGTCCACGAAGCTGTTTGCCCTCGCGTCCAGTCTATTGCCCAGACCCTTGCGCAACATGTCTGAGAAGCTTCCAATTTCGACTGTCATCACCTATCTCCTTGTCGTCGAGACGCTCGTGTCTCGACGTTAGATAGGAAGCGCTGGATGGAACGCAAGGGTTCCGACGACTTCGATATGCCGGCCCGTCGTCCGACCGGAGCTGCCATCCGGCGGCCTGAGGTGACCGATGCGCTGACACGGGTGTTCTTCGAGGAGTGGGCACGCCACGGATATGCCGGCCTCAGCCTGGAACGAGTCGCCCGACGGGCTGGCACGGGAAAGGCCGCGCTTTATCGTCGTTGGCCCGACAAGGCGACGATGGCCAGCGAACTCCTTTCGAAGGTTGGACTGCTCTTGACCGACGTCCCTGCGCAGTCGTCGCTGACGGACGACCTGCGGGTCCTGCTCTTCGCGATCCGCCGCGTGCTTCGCCACCCCCGGATACGTCGAATCGTCGCCGATTTGCATTCCGAGATCGGGCGAAACCCGGCGCTCGAGGAAGCCATTCGGCCGTTCCAGAGAGACCGCCGCGCCCGCATCAACGGAATGATCGATCGCGCTGTCGCGCGCGGCGACATGTCGGTGTCGTGCGACCGGGAAACCGCCGCCGACCTGATCGCCGCACCGCTGTATTGGCGAATGGTGGTGACCGGAGGTCGAGTGGATCGCGCCCACATTGAGCGGCTCGCCGCTAGCCTCGCGGCAGCACTGCGGTCGTGTTGACCGCAGCATGACGAAGGTGATCGATCAGTGCCCGCAGGGGAGCGGACATGTGGCGGCGGCCGGAGTAGTAGAGGTGGAAGCCGGGCGTTGGCTGGCACCACCCGTCCAGCATCCTCACCAGCCGTCCGGCGGCGATGTGCTCGGCGAGCACGTCCTCAAGCAGGTAAGCCACCCCGGCACCGCCAAGAGCGGCCGCGACGATCAGGTTGGTGTCGTTGACGGTCAGCGGCGCCTCTACGGGCACCTCGAAGGCATCCTCGCTTTGTCGCTGGAACCGCCATCGATATGTTGAGCCGTTGTGGGCCCATCGATAGTTGATGCACCGATGCTGTCGCAGGTCGTCAGGGGTTTCCGGAATTTGCCGCTTGGCCAGGTATTCCGGCGACGCAACGACAGCGCCGCGAAGGTCCGGAGTGAGACGGATCGCTATCATGTCGCCCTGAACGCGTTCACCGGGCCGGACGCCAGCGTCGAACCCGCCCGCAACGATGTCGGTCAGGCTGTCTTCGACGACAAGGTCGAGAGCGATTTCGGGGTAAAGCTCCGAAAACCTCGGAAGGTGCGGGGCGAAGACGACGTCGGCCGCCAGTCGCGGCAGGTTGATCCGGAGCCGACCGCGCGGCCGCTCGCTAAAGGCGCCCACGGCCGTGACCGCGGCCTCCAAGTCCGCGATCGCAGCCGTCACGCGGACGAGCAATGCAGCACCCGCTTCGGTCACCGCGACGCTGCGGGTGGTTCGGTGGAGGAGCTTGGCTCCTAGCCGATCCTCCAGGGCCCGGACGACATGGCTAAGCGCAGAGGGACTGACCCCGAGGACAGCCGCTGCCTTGCGGAAGCTGCGCGCTTCCGCGACGGCGGCGAACGCCCTGAGTTCCGCGAATTCCGTTCCCCGCATCATTGCTGCGTCCTGCTCAACAACCCATGCTGATTGTATTGCATTGTTTACAGATCGAGCCAGATCCAACTTCGGCTCATCACGTCATCCTGGAGTGAGGCAGATGAGCGAGCGGAAAGATTGGAGACCGATGGCGGGCAGGGTCGTCCTGGTTACTGGGGGAGGCACGGGGATCGGCCGCGCCGCCGCGCTGGGCCTGGCAAGGAAGGGTGCATCGGTCGTCGTCGCAGGCCGCAGGCAGAGGGAACTCGACGGGGTCGTCGCGGAGATCGGCGCCTTCGGCGGGTTAGCCGCGGCTATCGCCGCCGACATCTCGGACGAGGCACAAGTGTCGTCATTGGTAAAAGGCACCGTCGAGCGGTTCGGTCGGCTCGACGCAGCGTTCAACAACGCGGCGATAACCAGCTACGGCCCGATCGAGAAGGTGACCGCCGCAGAGTTCGACAGCGTGATGGCGACCAACGTCCGAGGCGTATGGTTGCTGATCCAGCAGGAAGTCATCGCAATGCGCACTCACGGAAGGGGTGGCGCTATCGTCAACACGTCCTCGATCGCAGCTACGGGCGGCAACGCCGGGCTGTCGGCGTACGGTGCCGGCAAGGGCGCGCTCGACGCCATGATCCGGCATGTCGCCCTCGAAGTCGGCGGCGACGGGATCAGGATCAATAACGTCAGTCCGGGGCTCACCCGGACCCCGATGACAGACGGAACCCCGGACCAGATGTGGGACGCCGTCGCCCGTCATACAGCTCTGAAGCGGATTGCGGATCCGGAAGACATCGGCGACGTCGCCGTTTGGCTGTGCACGGACGAAGCCCGGTTCATAACAGGGCAGAGCATCGTGGTGGATGGCGGCTACAACATCTCGGGGATGCGGTGACTACCTGACCTGGGATGCTCAGCCACACGGGCCGGCGCCGCTTCCGACCCGTGCTTCCAGATCAGATGGAAACCATCCTTGTCCGCTGGAAGATTTGGCCTGTGTTCGAGACGGCACTTGCGAGCCGCTCCCCCTGGCAACCGGCCTGGGACCAGTGCTCAAAGTTGATTTTGGGTCAAAGGCCGGGTCGACTTACTCATGCAGACGCGAACCACGCGATTCAGCCCACCTTTGGCGACACTGACGAATTTTCAGACTTCCGAGTGTTCAGATGCGTCAGATACACCCGAAGCATTGACGCACGTCTTGGGCGGAAGCTCATATTGGTCAGGGAGAACTCGATGATCCGATCTGTTCGAATCATGCGAAGCGCTTCTCACAAACAACACCACGCTAACACGGTCAGCATTCCTTCCGTATACATTACCTCAAGTGGCAGGATAGCCCGCTCGGTAACGGAATGACCATTATCGGTGTATTGAATGATGAGAGCATTCTCTTTCCAGCACGCCTTTCGAATCGTATCCGGGTCGCTGGCCGATGGGAAACGGTTGACGGGCCAATAGACCTGTGAGATTGCGTGGAAGAGAGGTTGATCACCTTCGTCCGGGAATGATTATCAATCGTCCAGGATTCGTCAGGGCGGCCGAAGGCGGCCCGGCGGTGCCCGTGGCCGGTGCGGAGGGTACCGGCGGATGCTCCGCCCGCCGGGCTCCGCTAGGCGACCGTTGGCAGTGGCCCCTCGTCCTCGGCGGCGCCCAGCCGCATTTCCCGGGCGAAGCTGCGCGGCGGCCGGCCGACATTCTTCCGGAAGGCGGTGCTGAAAGCGCTGGCGGATTCGTAGCCGATCGCCAGGGCGAGTTCCTCCAGCTGCATGTCACCCTTCCGGAGCGCATCCCTGGCAACGGCCATCCGCCACTGGATGACGTATTCCATGGGCGGCAGGCCGACCATCGCCGAGAAGCGTTCGCTGAATGCCGACCGGGAGAGGCCGGCCTCCCGCGCGAGGTCGCCGACGGTCCAGCGGCGCTTCAGGTCGGCGTGCAGGCACCGGAGCGCCCGGGAGAGATTTGGATCGACCAGGCCGCGGAGGAGGCTCGGCCCGCCAGAGGCGTCGGGCTTGCCGCCGGCATGGCGCAGCGCCTCGATCAGCATCACCTCTATCAGCCGTTCGAGGATCAGATCCCGGCCCGGGCGGCCGGAGAGGGCCTCCTCCGTCGTGAGGTCGATAGTGGCCGAAAGGCGCTTTGCCGTCGGATCGCCGGCCCGAACGTGGACGAGGCTCGGAAGAAGGTCTGCGAGGAGGGAAAGGTTCGCGGACTCAAAGCGGAAGTAGCCGCCGAGCATCTCGAAATCCGGAGCGCTGTCCCGCCCCCCGTGCCGGACTTCCGTTAGGCGCCCGGACGGGTCGGGGTCGCCGTCGATCGGTTCGACGGACGGATCGCTCGTCATGACGAAGCCGGGCGCCGGCGGCATCAGCACGAAGTCGCCGGCGGAAAGGACGACCGGCGGCGAGCCGTCCGGGATCAGATGGCAGGAACCCGCGAGAACGAGGCCGTAGCCGGCGACGTCCACCCGCGGATAGCGCACGGCCCACGGGCCGGCGGCCGCGATCAGCTTGGGACGGACGACCTGGGGCCGGAGGAGCGTGATAATAGCCGTGAGGGGTTCCATGGCGAAAGGTCCGGGGTCGGCTGACGACTCCGGCCGCGCCGTCCGGCGCGGCTGTCGTCAAGGGCGCGGCTTCCGCGGCAGCCCTGCCCTGTGCAACGGTCAGGAGGCTTCCGCGAGGGCCACCGCATCGGCGCCTGCAGGGTAGCGCAGCCGGTCGCTGCCGTCCGTTGCCGCGGCGAAGACCGCCTCTGCGACGTCCAATTCCCGCGTCGTTAAGGCGGGCTCGGCGAAGCCTGCAAAGATCGGTGCGGCGAAGGCAGCATAGGCCTCCGGGATCAGGTCCTCGACGCGCACCTCGGTGTTCTCAGCGAAGCGGGTGGTCGGGGCGTAGCCGGGCTCGACGAGCTTCACCCGGACACCGAAGTCAGCGAGTTCGTGCGCCAGCGACCCGGTGAAGCCCTCGATCGCCATCTTGCTGGCGGTGTAGGCCGCTGCGAGCGGCATCGGCGCCAGCGTCACGCTGGAGGTGACGTTGACGATGGTGCCGGCCCGCCGTGCCCGGAACTGCGGGATCACCGCCTGGGTCATGGCCATCGCACCGAAGGTGTTGGTCTCGAACACCTTGCGGACGTGGGCCATAGGCGTCGCCTCGAAGGCGCCGACCACGCCGATCCCGGCATTGTTGACGAGGACGTCGATCGGCCCGGCTACCTGAAGCGCCGCGGCGATGCTCGCGGGATCGGTCACATCGAGGGCGACGAGCCGGATGCGGTCGGAGGGCGGCAGGATGCCGGCACGCGGCCGGCGCATGGTAGCGATGACGGTCCAGCCGCAGTCGTGGAAGTGACGGGCGGTCTCCAGGCCGTAGCCGGAGGAACTGCCGGTGATTAGCACGGTCTTCATCGGGATCTCCTCGTTATTCGACGAGATCACGGTAACGAACCCGCCACGGACGATCTATAATCGATCGTCTGCCACAAATTACCAATCGTCTGATTAAAGTCAAATAAGAGTGCGCCAACCCAAACTTCGTAGGCAACAGCGGGGAACCCGGAACCCCGCTGTTCCGTGATCTGGAACGGCAAAAGCACGGCGGCAGGTGCAATGCAAGGCGCCCAAGGAGCCGCACCAGCCGTTCATAAATCCGCCTTGAACATTTCTCGGATCCCGGTCACGACATGATCGAGTTCCATCTGGCGCTCGAAGGCGATGCCCCGGGTGGCGTAGTCGATCGGGTCGAATCCCGGGTCGAGCATGCGCATCCGGGCAAGGGTCTCCCGCGCATCGGCGAGGTTTCCGGCAAGGGTTTGGGACGCTCCAAGACGAGCGAGGCCCCATGATCCGAGCCGCGGAATCCTGAGGAGTCGGTCGGCTGCCCCGGCGTAATCGCCGCGCAGATAGAGCGCCATGGACCGATCGAAGTGGTACCAGTCGGGATGAAGCGGGTTCAGACGGACGGCCCGGTCCATCCATGCGATGCCTTCTTCGATCCGCCCGCGCAGCACGAGCAGGTAACCCATCTGGGCGATGGTGTCCGCATCATACGGGTTCAGCTCCAAAGACCGCGCTACATGGTGCTCGGCAGCCGCATGCTCCCGGAGATAGAGGCGGACCAGCCCCAGGATGCGGTGCGTTCGCGCTTCTTCGGGCGCAAGGTTCACCCCGGTCGAAGCAAGGTTGAGAGCCGTCACCAGTTCCGTCTGGCGGCTCAGGCCGTACCGACCGAGGATCACGGTAGCGAGGGCCAGATAGGAGTGAACGAGTCCGTAGAGGGGATCGAGGACGAGCGCTTCGGACAGCACCCGGTGTGCGATCCGGTTGTCATCGGCACCATAGCCGCGGAGAAACGCCATGCCCTGCAGCAGGAGATCGTGCGCACGCCGATCCGCGGGCGGCTTACGGGCAGCGAGGCGTAGTGCAGCATCCTCGACGCGCGACACGAGGCGGCTGATGACCTGCCTTGCGATCAGGTCTTCCAGGGCCAGCGGATCAGGATCCACAGCCTCGATGCGGTCGGCCCAAACCAGGCTGCCGTCCGCCGTATCGATGATCCGGATGCCGACTTGAACAGTGCCGTCGCGTCGCTCGACATGCCCATCTACGATATGGCTCGCGCCCAAGGTGCGGCCGAGCAATCGCGGGTCCGAACGGTCGGATTCAGCGACCGCCGCCGCCGTCGCGCGCGCAATCACAGGCACCATCCGGAAGCGGGCGAGCCCGTTGATGATCTCGTCACACAGGGAGAGCGCGAAGCTGTCGCTGGCGCCGACCGTCCTATCGTCGAACGGCAGGACGACAATGGCCATTTCGTCGCCACCCGGGCCAGCCGAGGACGCCTCTGGCATGCCGGGGTCGAAGAAGTAGCCCCGTCCGGCAACGGTCCTGATCGTCGCCAAGCCGGCTTCCCCGAGCGCCTTTCGGATTTCCCGGATCGCCTGTGTCAGGGAGTCCTCGGTCACGATGGCATCGGGCCAGACCGCGTCCAACAGCTCGCCCTTCGGCATTACACGCCCGGGACGGCGCGCCAGAACCGTCAGGAGATCGAAGGCCTTGCGGCGCAAAGGAACGTCCTCACCTTGCCTCTGCAAACGACCGGCGGAGAGGTTCAGGACGAATCCCCGAAAGTGAAGCGTAGCGTCCGCATCCGGTGGCATCCTGTCCCCCAGACCTGACCGTTTATCCTTTGAAGAGTCGCCTCAGCTTGAGCGGTTGGTCAACCTTGCACGTGGGTGCAGAGGCGCTGGCCTGATGGGCCCTCGTATTCGGCGCTGGAGCGCCGACAGCGCTCGTGCAGCACAGATGCTCCAGATGGGCGTTCCAGTCGTGGCAAACGGCGTCTGCCATGGGCGCTGCCAGCAATTCGAAAACGTCGTGCCCGGTCGCGGTCATCGTTCCGTCCCCCTCTCCATCAAGGAACCCGCGGCGATGCGGCGGGCCACCATCGCCTGTAGAGACCAGAGCCTGCCGTCGCGGATGCCCCGCCGCTCGAGGCTCTCGACGGTGCGGTAGAGATACTCTGCACAGGAGCCCGCATGTCCCACGGCCGTTGCGAGCACGTCCGCAACCTCATGATCGGGAAGCGGACCCGTGTAGGCCGGACCATCCCGGCGCGCGCAGAAGGCGATCGCCCGTCGCGTTTGCCCCCCGGACTCGACGGAAATCCAGCGGGGCAGGTTCGAACTCGTTCGGCTCGATATCTCGCGGCGCAGGAGGGCGAGAAGCCCGGGCCGCAGCTCCGTCTCGGGAAGCCGTTGGAGGATGCCCCGGCAGCTTCCCCCTCGGTCGAGGACCATCATGAGGCCCGGTCGCTCGGGCGTTCCCCGCCACCGGGTCAGGCGTAGGCGAAACGCCCGATGCCAGCCCCGCGCGACGGCCGGGGCTTCTGTCGACGGCTGGAAGGCAGGCTTCCACAGAAGAGAGCCGTAGGCGAACACCTCGATCGGTCCCTCTGCATCGGCCATGAGCCGATTGGCGATCGCCTCGTAATCACCGTCGTCCATCGAGGCGGAAGAGGCCAACGGTCCGGGGTCCGCGATCGTGCGCAGCGTGCTGGCGACCAGTTCGAGCGTAAGATCCATGGGAGGTTCTCCTGACCTGCTCCCATGGTCTCGCAGGCATGGGAGCGCCGTCCCGAACACGCCCTGAAATTTTTCTGAAATTGTGGGCTGAGCAAGCGCTACCGTGGGAGCGGTATTCCACAGGCGGGGATACACTCGCGCAGTCCCGGTGCTCGGAATGATCGCCGCCCGTGCAGCATGGCCCGCCGACGATCCGGACGCGTTCGAGCACCGCCATCCCGACCTGCCGGCGCACCATCCGCATCTCGCCGCGACGACGAACGGCCGCCACGTCCACGACGTGGTGATCGATGCCGAGCGCCCGGCTTGGCCGGAGCGGCGACGAGCGACATCGCCGCCGGCTATTGCCGCTGCGGACGGGCCCGGCCGGGCACGAGGATGCAGCCCAGCACTCCGTTCCTCCGCACCGCATGCACGACGGCGGCAGCGACGTGCAGCGCCAGCATCGCGTGGAGCGGCGCCACGGCGAACGTCAGGTAGCTCGCCGTGAACCCGAGGGCCGCCTGACCAGCGCGGCGTAGCAGCCGAGGTGGAGGGCGCGGGCGGCGTGCTCGACGTTTCCGCCGGACAGGACGCGGAGGCTGAGATCTCCGAGCCACCAGCGCAGCCCGAGCCGCCCCACCAGCAGCGCACCGATCGCCATGCCCGACCAGTTGTGGACAGCGTGCGGCAGGAGGTCGAAGGGATCGGGCGCGAGCCCAAGATGCACAGCGTGGTGGGTCCGCTCGATGCTGCCGCCCGTCAGATACTGGACGAGCACCAGGCCGGCGACGAGCCAATGAAGGACTATCTGGAGGAGTGAGTAGCCGGTGGTCATGCCAGGAAGTGTAACAAGTCGTCCTTGAGATCACGTGAACCGAGTAGCCCGAGCCGCGGCGAGGGCGCTGGGCCGGGCGATTTCTTCGTGTGGTCGGGCCGAAAGGACGGCCCGCGCTCGCCGACGCTTCTTCGATCCCCTTACAGAGGCTTGTCCTCCAGGAGCTTACCGTTCACGAGCTCCTTTGCCTCGCTCGCGCCTTCGTCCCGCAGGTTCGCGGGACCGGCGTCGAGGGGCGTGTCTCCGCGACGGCCGTGCTGCTCGATGTCCCCGAGCAGCATCTTCATCTCGGCGATCTCCTTCACTTGGTCGCGGATGATCTTGTCCGCCAGATGCCGCACGCGCGGATCACGGATGTCGGCCCGCTGGGCGTTGTTGATGGCGATGGAGTGGTGGGGGATCATCGATTTCACGAAGCTACTGTCGTTGATGAAGGTCTGGTCGCGGTTCGCGACGAGGAGCCCTGCGCCGGCGACGATCGCTACAAGGAGCACGACGAGCTTCGCGGCCGCCGGCCTGTACATGCGCCACTTGAAGGCCAGCATGACGGCGGTCATGACGCTGCCCATGACCAGGCACGAGTCGAGCCGCGTCAGGCTGAACAGCGCGTGGTCCCAGGCGTAGACGAGCTGGTACATCAGGAAAAACATGATGACCGTCGAGGTGGCGATCATCGCCGCATTGCCAACTTCCCAGCTGATCGGCTAATTTCTTAACAGTGAGAACTATTGGCCTGTACTGCTCGGAAAACGTAGTACGTGATCTAGACTAGGTAAGCACCGGTGCCGTTCTCGAAGACGGTAATCGTTGCCGGACCGGTGGGCGCGTGAACGACCCCGAACGAGGTTACGGAGTTTGTACTCACTCGTCGCCTTCGTTTGATGGCCGTCGGCCGTGCTTTGCTCAACGAGCCCCTGTTGGCGCTCAAGATCCACACCGAGCAAACATGCCTGAAGAAATTTCTGCGGTCGACATTGGCCGAACTGTTCTGATCATTTGCCACCACCGCTTCGACTCTACGACGCGAAGTTTGCTGGCGGGCCGCTGCTCGATCTCGGCACTTAACCTGCATCCTTGACACGCGCCTCGTTGGCGTGCCCCGGATTACCGTTAGCCTTGGACAGCCGGACCTGAGCGGAGCCAACGGACAACTCGCCGTCTTGATGGCCGACGTCGCCGGCAATCTCGCCACCAATGCAACCACGCCTACGGCTTCTCGCCTACAAACGCGATGCCGGCGGGACACTGCGCTTCGGCAGTGAGTTCAATCTGCCGGGGTCTTCTGAACTTCGCTCGATCGACGATCGGACTTTCCTCAGATTCGACGAACCGGCCGGCCGTCATTTCGAGGGACTCTTTTTCGAAGCAGCTTAGGTCGATGGATGCATCGCCGGCGGAAGGATGGAGACCGGCGGTCGACCGCTGGACGCATCGACCGACACCATGTCCACCTTAGATGCTGTTCGTTCTCCAGTTGGAATAAGTTGTGCGGCGGCAGGACTACTTGGTTGGACCGTGATGCTGAGTTTGAGCATGTGTAAAAGGCGGCTGACCAATTGCTGCCCATTCAGGAGCGTCGACGATCCTGCCGCGCTGCCCACGCAAAAAGCGGGAGCGTCCAGACCGGAGCTGCCGGGTTCGGGGCATGAATCGAACTTCTAGGCCCGTACTCCAGCAGGTACAGCGTGAAGCTCAAGCGGCCGTCGCTCACCAGTAGTGCATCCTCCAACATCCGAATTGCTACCTCGCCGCTGGAAGCGCAACTCCGCGCCGCCCGGCTTAGAAGATGAAGGTCCACTGTTGCACCGGTGGGAGACCAATCGCCTTGGGCCGGCACTTCAACGGCGACTGGCCCTCGATCCTCGCTGATCCGCAAGCTTTCAGAGGAAGGATCAAATGTGAGCAGCACCGGAAAGACCCGCCGCCGCCGTGCGCGAGCCGAGGATAGTCCCGCGAGCGCAATGCCCAACTCGGCAGCCGGCGTGATTAAGCCGAACCAAAGCATCGTCGACGCCTTCGAGGCAGACGTAAACCATTAGATTGGCAGAAGCTGGCCGAGGAATCTAGCTGACCTGTGCGGCTCTCGAAAGCCGCTTTGGTTCACGCGCCATGCATCATAGCCGCCGTGCCCTTTTAACTGCTTTCCGAGGGCAGGGCTTAGCTGGGGATGCGTTGGGCCTGATGTCCCGATTCAGCTCTGCTGCATCTTTGTGATGCGCTCGATCTGAACGACATGCCGTGTACCGTAACGGATACGGTGATAGGTCTGGAAGGCAGCTAAGAAGGCGCGCTCCAATCGCGCCGCGGCATTTGCCTGATCCCGCGTTGCGCGCGTCGAGCCGTAAAGGAGGATCCGCCCGTTCAGGGCGGCGGCAACCATGTGAAGCTGAGCCACGTGCACGGCCAGTGCGGCTTCGGCTGTATTGCTCGGAGCAAGTCCCCGGATTAGTTCCAGAGCAGCAGATAAGCTTTCCGAGGTTGCCACGTGGTCCCGGTTTATGGCGGCCGCGTCGATCAGCTGATTGAGCATCGTGTTTACAAAGGCGTCCGAGCCGCCGCCCAGCGAACTGCGCAAGGTCGTCCGCCAGGCCTCTTCATCTGTTCCAACTGGCGCAGTTGCAACACGGTAGTTGGCGCGCTGCGTTTCCACCGCCGCGGCAAGTTGCGGCTCCACAGCTGATCCGGCGCCCGCCAAGTGTTGTGAGTGCTTGAGTAGCTGCCGCCGAACCCAGGTGCGCCGCGCTTTCGCCTCCTTTGTGTAGCGGCCATCGGTGTATCGCCCGTTGAGCACTCCGGTTGGCGCTCCGCCCGGCGTGGAGGTCTCGCCGCGAGGGGTGACTGGCTCAGGAAGTCGATCGCCGATCAGTTCCGTTGTGAGAACATCGGAGGTTGAGTTCATTTTCGTCATCGGCACCCCCCACCACGAGGATCTCGGGACTAGCCATTACTGACTATCGAAAAGACTTGGCTCGCGTAGTTCGCCAGGCGAGCCAGTTGCCGACTGCCTCGTTCCATCTTTAGCGAGCGACGTACGACGTGCCTGTAGTTCAGGCGACTCATGTTCTACGCCACGGTGAGTAGCGGCCTGAGCGGTTGCTTTCGAGCTTCCGCGGCGCTTCGAACCGGTGACCAATCCACGGAGATCGGCATCGCGGTTCGCTGTCAGGTCAGGCTGATCTCTCCCCGGTTCCGTCCCGTGATCCGGTCCAAGCGTGGGTGACGAGCTAAGGACTTGTCCACGGCTCGCGGATTTACCTTGATCTCGCATGGCTCCAGCAGGAGCGGTCCGCGCAACGGGAACATCCAGGACGTCGCTGACGGATGACAGTGCGTTCGACGAGGAATCGTCCTTTGGAGAAAACGCGACGGCTTCCCTATAGGTGCGGCCCTGTGCGACCTGTCGGTCAAGATCGAGCGCCTCACCCGCTTGCTGATTTGAACGATCGCTAATCGCAGGACTGCTGCCGAATGCCTCATCCTGGCTGCGGATGATTTCGTCCAACAGCATAGGGACCGAAAGGCCGAGTTTCTCGCTAGTGCTGATTAGGCGGCGCAGCTTACGAAGGAGTTTCGAACCGGTTTTGCCGAAAGCCGCCACCGTCGCGAACGCTACCGCTAAAGGCTGCTGCGTTGGTGCAAACAGCCTCGCAACTGCATCGTACCGCGCCCTAAACGACGCCGCGCTTTCTAGAACGGACTGGATGCTGCGCGATACATCTGGCTGAGCCTTCTCAACGTCGAGGATGAGAACGGCGGCACGTATCAGCTCTGCCGGAACACTCTTCGGATTCCTCAACTGATCCTGTTCCGGGAGCAAGGGCGTCGCATTGGTAGCCATGATTTCAGCTCCGATCTAGATGTTTGTTCGACGTCAGCGCCGGTCCACCCGACGCGTGTTAAACTTCGGTCCCTTCTCCCGATGCGGAGACCGGCGATGACGGGGCAATCTGCTGGATGCGCTTCTGCTTCGATCTGGGGGGCGCTGGGTAAGACCGCCGCGCAGCGATCGAGGTATTGAGCGTGTCGGAGGCGACGACCGAAGCGGCACGACAACGTCGCCCAAGTCCGCCATCGCCTGCTTGAGACTGGCGATCGTCGTTCCCTCGGACAGTTGACCTACCAGGATGGACCAGGTGCTTCGGATCAAACCGTGGTCGTTTGAAACGAGGATCTGCAACAGACGCGCCGTTAGGGGAGCCACGGCGACTGCGTCTGGCGTCTGCTTTCCGCTCAAACACGTCGCGCAAGATTGAGAGCGTCCACGGATCAATGATGCGGCTTGGGTCTATTGTGGTTTCGTCGAAGTTCCGGACAATGGCGACCGGCTCATATCGCCTCGAGAAGCTGGCTCGAGGGTTGGTGACGGCAACAACAACATTGGTGCGCGGCGGGCGCCTGCCGGCCGCATTGCTGCAGTTACCATTTGCAGGAGACCGCCGGCTCCTAAGCTGACGTACGAGTTCGACTTTTCCATCTCGCCGAAGCCCGACGATCGCCTCACCGGCTTGTCTCAATTCTCGGAGGAATTTGGCGAGATCTCCCATCGGCTGGGCAAACTTCAGCCGTCCTGTTGCTTCGAACAGGGCCAGAGCCGTTTTAGGGCAGGACGGCGGAGGGCCCATCCAGTCCGGCTTGAGCACGTATCGGACGGCAGCCGCTGGATCGGCTTCCAGCCTCGGGCCCGCCACCGCAGCTTTCAGAAATCGGCGACACCATTCTTGCACACCGAGGCACCAGACCTCGTCTTCCGCATCGGCCTGGCAAACCTGAAGAAGCACATGGGCGTGCAGGTGCACCAGGTGTTCGACAGTTGTACCGGCGGGGCGGTCTTTTGATGACGGGCAATGAGTTGAGCGTAGAAGGACGCATACGCCGAAGCGCTTCTTCATCTCGGGAGCCAAGCGGGAGAGCAGGCGATGGAGATCACCACTAGCCTCTCTCAAACCGGAAACTGGCGTGGGCGGACCGGCAGTCACGACGAGCTGCGCAACCGCGGAGCCACGTGGCAGGAGCTTGTCGCAAAAGTACTGTGCAGCGAGGCCCAGCGGCGCCCGTTCGCGCTGCGCAATCACGGGGAGCATATTGACTGCGCGGTAGGCCTCTACGCGTCGGTGGTGACCTGTGAGGATGCCGTACTCAGTCAGCTTTGACTCGGTCCTTACCTCAAGGCCGGCTTTCTCCAGCAGCTCTGCCCAGGTATGAGAAGCGTCAAGGATACGTTTGCGGCGTGCTTGTTTACGGCTCCACTCGGCCGGCGAGTCTTCCTCGCCGGTGTTCTGAAAGAGAATATCGTCGGATGAGAACACTTGTTCGCCGGTGAGCCGATCTCCGCGAGACCATCTACCGCCGCTGCGGAAGCTCGTCGCGGCGACCATCACCGATGGCCCTTTCCGCTCGACGCTGCCGCGGCTTCAGCTGCGATGAAACGCTCGAGCTCTTCACGCAGGATCAGAGTCCGGCCGGCAACGCGGACCATCTGCAGTGAGCCCTTGGCCTGCATCCGATAGAGCGTCGACCTCGAAAGCCCCGAGTAGCGGACTGCCTCGTTCACTGACAGCGAGTAGGGCAGAGACAAGCTGGTGGTAGCCGGCAGCGTCCGCGAACGGGTGAAATAGTCTTCCTGGGTCATGAGCCACCTTGATGTCGCTAGGTGGCCCCCTATCAATCACACCCCATGTCGAGTGTCTTTCACAGAAACTCAAGGCTCTGGCTTTGGCGCCGGCGGAATGCCTCTCAGTTGTTGTTGCTTATGGAAACGGTCGTACCCTTCTTGTGCTTCAACCTTCCTCATTTTTGATATCCAGTTCCTGAAAGCAGCCGGCGATATAAGGTATCCGAATAGCTCCAGTCGTCGATCGTCGGTCAGATCGCTGAAAATATAACGAGTTATAGCCGAGTCACACAAACCGTCCTTTCTCATTAGATCTATCATGATGTGGAGCAGAATACTGTAGTGCCATTTTGCTTCTCCGCGGCCGCCCTTGTCTGAGCCATCACGGAGCCTCAGATCAGATGCGAACTTTGTTATGTCGGACGCACAGAAATCATCAAAAAACTTAATAATCCTTCTATTAGTCGGTCGATCTATAAGGGACTGCATGGATGAATTAATATTATATCTCAGCATCCAGTCTACGGATTGGGATCTCCTATTGCGTAAATTCGCGTAGATCTTATTCTCAATCTTTTCCAGGCGCATTGACCAAAGCTTATCAAGCCCCTTCAGATCAAAACCTTTTCCGAAGAGCAAAGATATTATGTGCAGATCTTCAACGCTCATGGGGCGTCTCCTAATTCGGATCTGACGAGGTCAAGTAGGCTCTCCACATATCCATCAGCTCGCGCCGCTTTTCCAGAGCGTCACCGCGCCGGTAGGCACGCTCCGTCGCGTCTCCAACAACATGCGCGAGGGCGGCTTCGGCAATCTCTCTGGGGAAGTCGGTGCACTCACCCGCCCAGTCGCGAAAGCTCGATCGAAAGCCGTGGACTGTAATCCCGTTGATCTCCATGCGCGTGAACAGAGCTTTGAAGGCCATGTTCGACAAGGGACGACCTCGTTTTGCGCCCGGAAACACGTAAGCACCAGGATCGGCTGAGTGCCGGAGTGCCGCCACTGAGTTGAGGATCTCGATGCAGCGGCTGCTGAGAGGAACGCGGTGCAGTCGTCCAGCTTTCATGCGCTCCTTCGGAACGGTCCAGAGCTCGTTATCCCAATCGATCTCACGCCAGGTCGCCCCGAAAACCTCGCCGGCTCGAGCAGCAGTCAGGATCGTAAACTCAAGCGCCAGTGCAGAAATGGCGTTCCGGTTGCGGAGTTTGGCAACAAACGCCGGCACCTCACCAAACGGCAGAGCAGGGTGATGTCCGCGCTGGAGTTTGATGCGTTTCGGCAGGAGATTTTGCAGGTGCCCCCGCCATCGCGCCGGGTTCTCTCCTTGCCGCAAGCCACGGGCCTTGGCGGCATCGAGAACTCGCTCTATTCGGCCACGAAGGCGAGAAGCCGTTTCCTGCTTCGTAGACCAGATGGGCTTGAGGCAAGCGAGAACGTCGTCTGTCGTGATTGCGTCGATCGCTTTGGCTCGGATCGGCGCCGCATACGTCGTTAGGGTCTGGCGCCACTGGTAGCGATGCTTCTCGTTGCGGAAACCCACTTCGATCTCATCGACAAGCTGATCGGCGAACTGGCCGAATGTGAGTACGACGGGTGCAATCGCGGCTCTGTTCGCAATCGGGTCGACTCCATCTCTGACCAACCGCCTTGCGCTCTCAGCACGGGCACGCGCCTCCGCCAGCGAGACATCGCGAGCCGACCCAAGCCCCATCTCCCGCCGTTTTCCGTTCCAGGTGAAGTAGAGGAGCCAACGCTTCCGGACGGCATCCGCGTCGCGGTTGATCACTAGGTGCAGGCCGTCGCCGTCGGCGTACTTGCCGGGCTCTGTGCGCGTCGCTACCTCACGCGCGGTCAACCGCTTCGATGTCCTCGGCATTATTCGGCCCCACTATCGGCCCCACTCCTGAACTGGGATTGTAGGACATTCTGTGGGACACGTGGAGAAGCAAACTGGTATTAGTCCTCGGCATTTGGCGGTTCTCCGACACCCACAGAGACGGCCTGAGACGGCAGTACGGTGGACCTTGGCTCCACCAACTCCCCTTCCGCTGCGCTGCTGAACCGAAGCCTTCCGGCTGGTCCGGCTTCATGTCTCGTTGCAGCCTCGGGGCAACTCCCGTCTCTGTGCGTAGGGCTCTGCTGACGATCCCGCTGCCGGCGCGGCCTCGTCGGCGTCCGGACGCACGGGATGCTGAAGGAGGAGACGCCCTGCCTCTAACCGGCGTCGGCCATCCGCTCTCTCGCCGGCTCGCTCCTCCGTCGGCGTGCAATCCGGTTCTTGGACGCTCTCAAGCGGGCCGGAGAAGCTCGGTCAAGCTCCGGCCCGCCTCGCTGGCGGGATCGTCGAGCTGCAGCACGCAGCTCATGTGGTTGGCGTTCGCAAGAATCGTTCGTGTCGCGTCGACATGCTGCGCGACGAGCCGTGACCGGAACGCCGCCGCCTGGCTGTGAAAGGGTTCGGTCTCCTGATCGCCGTGGATGATTCTCACCGGGCCGCCAGCGGCATGGTGGCGGGCCAGCGGGGAAAAGGACCGGACTTCCTCGTCGGTGATGCCGATCAGCGGCGCCAGGAAGGACGACTGGAGCGGTGCCAGATCGTAGACCCCGCTGAGGAGGAACGCGCCGCGAAGGCTCTTCCCCCGATCGGAGTCGAGCAGGAAAGTGCACAAGTGCGCCCCCGCGGAATGTCCGCCGACGGTGATCCGATCCGGATCGCCGCCATAGGATCGCGCATGATCCTGAAGCCAGCGGGCTGCGCGACGGACCTGATCGACGATGACAGCCATTCGGACGGCCGGCATCAGGGAATAGTCCATCACCGCCGCGATGGCTCCCGCAGCGGTGACGGTGCGGGAGACGAAGGAGAAGTCGCTCTTGGAGAACATGCGCCAATAGCCGCCGTGCACGAACAGGTGCACGGGCCGAGGCCTTGCCGCGCCATCAGGCATGAAGAGATCCAGCGTTTCGTCCGGCGACCCGCCGTAGGCAACATCGAGCACCGCCGGCCCGGCCTGGCGGGCCTCGGCGCTCCGCGAGGCATAGGCGGTCAGGTAGCCATCGAAATCGGCGACGTGATCCCGCGTCCGGAACAGATCCTTCTCCACGCCTTCCCCTTCCGTCGGTCCGCCGGTCAGAAGGCGGCGGCGATGTATTTTGGCTCCAGGAATTCCAGAATGCCATGGTGGCCGCCCTCACGCCCGAGACCGCTTTGCTTGACCCCGCCGAACGGGGCCGCGGGATCGGAGACGAGACCACGGTTGAGCCCGATCATCCCAGCCTCGATGCGGCCGGAGACACGAAGCCCACGCCCGATATCCCGGGTGAAGATATAGGCCGCCAGCCCGTATTCAGTATTGTTCGCCTCAGCGACGACCTCGTCCTCACTTTCGAACCGGTAGATCGGCGCGACCGGACCGAAGATCTCCTCGCGGGCCATGGCGGCGGTCGTCGGGACATCGGTGATGACGGTCGGCGGGTAGAAGTGTCCGCTACCCGCAGTGGGCGTCCCGCCGCAGTGGATCCTGCCGCCCCGCTGCCTGGCATCCTCGACGAGACGATGGATCTTGGAAACGGCAGCTGCCGTGATCATGGGGCCGCATTCGGTGAGGGGGTCGATTCCGGGGCCGACCTTCAGAGCCGTCATGCGTTCGGTCAAGCGCCGGACGAAGGCATCATGTACGCCGGCCTGGACGAAGATCCGGTTGGCCGCCGTGCAGGCCTCGCCGGCGTTGCGCATCTTCGCCAGCATCGTGCCATCGACCGCCACGTCGAGGTCCGCGTCGTCGAACACGATGACCGGTGCGTTGCCCCCGAGTTCCATCGAGCAACTGATCACGTTCTTCGCCGCCTCTGCCAGCAGAAGACGACCGACCCCGGTGGAGCCGGTGAAGGACAGCTTGCGCACGCGCGGATCGGCGAGCATGGCTGCCGTGACAGGGCCCGGGGTGGAGGTGGTGATCACGTTGACGACGCCGGGCGGAACGCCGGCTTCGGCATAAAGGTCGGCAAGCGCATAGGCCGTCAGCGGCGTTTCGCTGGCCGGCTTGAGAACCACGGTGCAGCCGGCGGCCAGCGCGGGCGCGATCTTTCGGGTCGCCATCGCGGCCGGGAAGTTCCAGGGCGTGATCAGCACCGCGATGCCGATCGGCTGGTAATCGACGATGATGCGGTTGGCGCCGGCAGGGGCGAGCGCGAAGTCGCCCGGGATGCGGACGGCTTCCTCCGCGTTCCAGCGGAAGAATTCCGCGGCGTAGGCGACCTCGCCGCGCGCGTCGCGGAGCGCCTTGCCGTTCTCCAGGGAGATCAGCGCAGCCAGCGCGTCCGCTCGCTCCACCATCAGCTCGAAACAGCGGCGCAGGATCTCCGACCGGCGCCGGGGGGGCGTCGCGGCCCAGGTCGGAGCGGCGGCCGCGGCAGCTTCCACCGCGGCCGCCGCATCGGCGACGGTCGCGTCGGGTACATGCGCCAGCACCGTTCCGGTAGACGGGTCTGTCACGGCGATCCTGCCGCCGGCTTCGCCGTCGCACCAGCGACCGGCGATGTACAGCCCGCGGGCGTGACGGGAAGCCGGCGTGGGCATGTCGGCGTCTGTGGCGCCTGACTCGGACTGAAGAGATGCTGTCATCGCGGTGGATCCTGACGGATGGATGGACGAGGGCTCAAACGGCGGCGGCGGCGAGGTCGCCACGCCAGGCCGCGCCGACCAGGCGAAGCATGGCGTCACGGTCGATGGGTCGGGGATTGTTCTTGACCAGGCGCTCGATCCCGGCCGCCTGCTCCGCGGTCCAGGCGATCCTGTCTTCCGGCAGTCCGAGCTTATCGAGGCTCGGCGTGATTCCGATCGCAGCGAACAGGCGCGCCACCTCCCCGATCGCGGCATCCGCCCTGGCATCTTCGGACAGCCCTGCGGTGTCCAGACCAAGCGCGTCGGCCACCTCGGCCAGTTCGGCCATCGCCGCGGACCGGTTGTAGGCCATGACGTAGGGCATCAGGGTCGCGACGCCGAGGCCGTGCGGCGTGTGGGTGAGTGCGCCGGCCGGGTACTGGATCGCATGGGCGGCCGCGGTTCCCGCCGTGCCGAAGGCGCAGCCGGCGGCGAGCGCTCCCATCATGACGTCGGCGCGCGCCGCTTCGTCCGAGCCGTCCCGGCAGGCCCTCTCCAGGCTTCGGCCGAGAAGCCGGATCGCCAGGAGGGCAAAATGGTCGGTGAGGGCGCTCTTGCCGATGAACACGTGCCGCTGCGGGAGATCGGCGGTCGCATCGCGCCGGGCGGCCGTGAAGGCCTCGATGGCGTGGGTCAGCGCGTCGGCTCCGGCGATGGCGGTGAGGCCCGGCGGGCAGGAGAGCGTGAGGTCCGGGTCGCAGATCGCCGCGGCGGGGATCAGGTGCGGGCTGGAGATGCCGACCTTCAAGGTCCGGTCCGGGTCGGAGATGACCGCGACGGGCGTGGCTTCCGAACCGGTGCCGGCGGTGGTCGGCACGGCAATCACCGGCAGCGTCGGTCCGGGAACCTTGAACTCGCCGTAGTAGTCCTGGATCCGGCCGCCGTGGCTGAGGAGGAGTGAGGCGCACTTGGCCATGTCGAGGCAGCTGCCGCCGCCGATCCCGATCACCATCTCCGGGCGGAAGGCCCGCGCCTCCTCGGCGCAGACGGCGGCGCTGTCACGCGGGACGTCGGGCTCGACCCGGGCGAAGACATGGACGTCCACCGCGCTCGACCGCAGGATCGCGACGAGTTCCTCGAACGCCGCCGTTCCCGCAAAACGCTCGTCGGTGCAGATCAGGGCCCTCGATCCGACCCGGGCGGCGACGGCCCCGAGGGCGGCGCGTTGTCCCTTACCGAACAGGATCTCCCGCGGAAGGCGGAGGGCTGCGAAGAGGCTCATGATGGCGTTTCCCGTCGGCTGAGGTTCTTGTGTAGGGATAGGTCGTTGAGCCGGGCCCAAAGCCCGGGATCCACCTCGAAGCCGGCATTCGCGGCCTGCGTCCGGCGCCTGCGTGCCCCATCGCCCGGTATGCTCACCGGCGTTTCGGGGTCGGCGGAAGGCGCCGCACGGACGAAATCCAGGTAGTCGGCAATGCGCCGGAGGAGATCAGTCGAACCGCAGGTGTCGAGGACGAGGAAGATGTCGCCCTTGTTGCAGACCGCCTCCGCGTCGAGCGTTCCGCGTATCGAGGGCGCGAACGGCGTTCCGGCGACGGCGGCCACGATGAGTTCGATCGCCAAGCCGAGCGCGTAGCCCTTGGCCTGCCCGAAGGGTGCGATGGCCCCGTCCCTGGCACGGACGGCATCGGTCGTAGGCCGCCCGTCGGCGTCGGTGGCCCAACCGGGCTGCAGCGGCCGGCCGATCGCGGCGTGATGATGGATCTTCCCCATCGACACTTCGCTGGTGGCCAGATCGACGACGAATGGAGCGCCGTCGGCCGAAGGCACGCCGATCGCGATCGGGTTCGTCCCAAGCACCCGGCTCGTGCCGCCGTGAGGGTGGACGAGCGCTTCGCTGGACGACATCGCGATCCCGATGCGTCCGGTCGAAGCGATCGCCTCGACGTACTGGGCGAGCATGCCGAGATGCTGGGCGTTGCTCACGGCGGCGAGTGCGACGCCGGTCCGGCCGACCCGCTCCAGCAGGCGGTCGAGCGCTGCGAAAGCCACGACAGGACCTAGTCCGCGCAGCCCGTCGCCTTCGAGCACTCCCTCCGATCGCCACCGGAACTCGCCTTGCGACACCGGGTCCGCCAGGCCGCGTTCGATGCGCCGGAGCAGCCTGGGCAGACGCTGAAGACCGTGTGACGGGTGGCCTCTCAGCTCGGCTTCCACGAGGATGCCGGCCTGGATCTGCGCCGATTTTTCGGGGACGCCGTACCCGCGAAGAAGCCCTACGGCAAGGTCTTGCGCGTCCCGCTCACAGACTCTCAACGGCCCGCCTCCAAAATCCTATACGATATAGGATTGAATGTATGCGAGCATCATGATACGACTGCCCTGTGTCAAGGGGCAAAAGATATGCGGAACGCGGTCACGCAGAAACCAGGCAACAAGATAGGAATGGATGGATCAACCGGTCCGATCCACCGATCCAGCGGCCTTGCTGAAGAAGTCTACGAAGCGATTTTTGCGCAACTCATGGCTTTGCGGATCGCTCCAGGAGCTCGTATCACAGTGGATAATCTTGTACGGGAGTTGAACGTCTCGCACACACCTATTCGAGAAGCGCTAGGACGACTTGAGGGCGAGGGCCTCGTCGTGAAGACCCACCTCGTCGGCTACAGCGCGGCCCCACAGATCACGCGCCGTCGTTTCGACGAACTCTACGAACTAAGGCTGTTGCTCGAGCCGGACGCGACCCGCCGCGCCGCTGGCCGGATCGACGCTGACGGCCTGGCCGCTCTCCGGGACGCGGCCGGCGTGATGATGCAGCGTACGACCGGTGACGAGCGTGCCCGGTACTCATCCTTTGCTCGCCAGGACGCGATCTTCCACGACGATATCCTGGCGATCGCGGGCAACGAGTTGATCCGCGAAACGCTGGCCCACCAGCACACGCATTTCCACATCTTCCGCCTCATGTTTCACGCGCGGGTCACCGAGGAAGCCCTGGACGAACATGATGCGATCCTGAACGCCCTTTCCGCTGGAGATGGTGAGGCGGCGGAAATGGCGATGAGGCGGCATATCGAGCGGTCGAGAGACCGGCTCCTGCCAGCCTTCGACTAGCGCCTGGCGGCTTTCCGGGCGGCCGCTGCGGCGTGCTTCTCGGACCGGGCCGCCTGGCATCGAGGACATCCGAAGAACGAGGTGAGACGGACGATCCGGTCCAACCGGTCTCCGAGGGGATACCTGCGCCCTGTCGACGGATGCACCTCCACTTTTCGAGACGGCCGCAGGGAGGCGGATGTCTTGGACCAACCCGCAGACCCGTGCCGCGGGACATGCGGACGAAGATCGGATTTTTGGGAGGAGACTATGAAAACAACGGCCAATCTGACGGCTGCACTCGCAGCCACGCTTCTACTCGGCGGCGTAGCCCATGCCCAGGAGAAGAAGGTCATCGCGGTGTCCATACCCGCTGCCGACCACGGCTGGACCGCCGGCGTCGTCTACCACGCCAACGCGGCGGCCGAGGAGATCAACAACGCATTTCCAGGCGTCGAGGTCATCGTGAAGACCTCGCCGTCAGCAAGCGCCCAGGTCAGCGCCATCGAGGATATCTCGGCTGGCAGGGGCATGGACGCCCTGGTCATCCTGCCGCACAGCTCCGAGGAACTGACGTCTCCGGTCAAGCAGATCAAGGAGAGCGGGACCTTCATCACCGTCGTGGACCGGGGCCTCACCGACCCGACCATCCAGGATCTCTACCTGGCCGGCGACAACATCGCCGTGGGCCATACCACGGCAAAGTTCCTGGTCGAAAAGCTGGGCGGCAAGGGAAACCTCGTCGTTCTGCGAGGCATCCCGACGGTCATCGACGACGAGCGCATCAAGGGCTTCGAGGACGGGATCAAGGGCAGCGATCTGAAGATCCTCGACATCCAGTACGCGAACTGGAACAGCGACGACGCCTTCAAGGTTATGCAGGACTTCCTTTCCAAGTACCCGCAGATCGATGCGGTTTGGGCCAACGATGACGACATGCTGCTGGGCGTTCTCGAAGCGATGAAGCAGTCCGGTCGGACCGACATCAAGTACGCGCTTGGCGGCAACGGGATGAAGGAAATCATCGAGAAGGTCATGGCCGGCGACCCGGTCACCCCGATCGAAACGCCGTATCCGCCGTCCATGATCAAGACCGCGATCTACATGACCGCGGCGCAGTTCACGGGCCAGGCGCCGATCCGCGGCACGGTGAAACTGGACGCTCCGCTCATCACCAAGGAGAACGCCGGCGAATACTACTTCCCGGACTCGCCGTTCTGATCCCAACCCCCGGCGCTGGGCGCCAGGCGCGTCCAGCACCACGTTTTCCATCGAAAAGAAGGCGCAAGCCAATGCCAGGCAAGAAAATCCTGATGCTCACCGGCGAGTTCACCGAGGAATACGAGATCTTCGTCTTCCAGCAGGGCATGGAAGCCGTCGGCCATACCGTGCATGTCATCTGCCCCGACAAGAAGGCGGGCGACATCATCAAGACGTCCCTGCACGACTTCGAGGGTCACCAGACCTACACGGAAAAGCCAGGGCACGACTTCGTCATCAACAAGACCTTCTCGGAAGTCGATGTCGACGCCTATGACGCAGTGTACTGCGCCGGAGGACGCGGCCCCGAGTACATCCGGACGGACAAGCGGATCCAGGCGATGGTCCGCCACTTCGTGGACCGGAAGAAGCCGATCTTCACGATCTGCCACGGGGTCCAGATCCTGATCGCCGTGGAGGGCGCGGTGCGCGGCAAGAAGGTCGCGGCGCTCGCGGCCTGCGAACCGGAGGTCACTCTGGCTGGCGGCACCTACGTGGACCTGTCGCCGACGGAAGCTTTCGTCGACGGCACCATGGTGTCCGCCAAGGGCTGGACGGCGCTCGCAGCCTTCATGCGCGAATGCCTCAAGGTGCTCGGTACGGAAATCCGCCACGCCTGATCGGGTCGGGATCGGCCGGCTGGCCGGGGATCAGCCTTCAGGCTGCGCCCCGGCCTTTCCGCCGAAGCGACCCCAAAGGCTGTTCCTGACGGTGCTGGGTGCAGGAGGAAGAATGGGCTCCGGCGATATTGTTCTCGAGGGCCGGGGTCTGTTCCGATCCTTCGGCCCTGTGGAGGTCCTGAGCGGAATCGACATCGTGCTCAGGGCCGGCGAGGTCCATGCGGTCATTGGTGAAAACGGTGCCGGCAAGTCGACGCTCATGCGGCTCCTGTCCGGCCATCTGGAACCGACCAAGGGCACGGTGGCCATCGATGGCGTGCCCTGCACTTTCCGCGGCCCGGTGGATGCGGAGCATCGAGGCATCGTTCTCGTCCACCAGGAGATCCTGCTCGCACCCCATCTGACGGTGGCCGAGAACATCTTCCTGGGGCGCGAAAAGCGCCGCGGGCTCATCCTCGACGACCGGCGGATGAACCGCGAAGCGGCTGCCGCCGTCCTGGACCTCGGCGCAGACATCGACCCGACGACCGCTGTCGAGCGGCTCTCGATCGCCCAGCGTCAGCTCGTCCAGATCGCCCGGGCGCTAGCGGTCGACCATCGCGTGGTCATCTTCGACGAACCGACCGCCTCCCTGACGCCGGTCGAAGCCGACGCACTCTTCCGGGTGATCGCACGCCTCAGGGAGCGCGGGATAGCGGTGCTCTACATTTCGCACCGCCTGGCCGAAGTGAAGGCGATCGCCGATGTCGTGACGGTGCTGCGCGACGGCCGTCTCGTCGCGCATCACGACGCGTCAGAGCTCGAACCGTTCGACATGGCTCGCCTGATGGTGGGCCGCGACATGTCGAACCTTTATCCGGAGCGCAGGCCGCCGCCAGCCGCCGCGGACATCGTTCTGGAGGCGCGGGACGTCAGTGTCCCCGGGTTTGTGGAGAACGCCTCGTTCGTGCTCAGGAAGGGCGAGATCCTGGGGTTCGGCGGCCTGATCGGAGCGGGGCGCACGGAACTTCTGGAAGGTGTGCTCGGGCTCCGGCCATCGACAGGCGAGGTGCGGGTCAATGGCAAGGCGGTCCGTTTCCGGACGGTTCACGACAGCATGCAGGCGGGGATCGTCTACCTGTCCGAGGACCGGAAGGGCAAAGGCCTGCTCGTCGGCCAGGACCTGCGTACCAACCTGACGCTGTCCGCGCTCGACCGCTTCCGCCGCGGGCCGCTCATCGACAAGGCCCGCGAGTGGGCCGCCCTCGATCGGGCGATCACCGCGTTCGACATCCGCACGCGCCGTCGCGACATCAATGCAGGGCAGCTCTCCGGCGGAAACCAGCAGAAGCTGCTGCTCGCCAAATCCATGCTGATCGAGCCGGACATCGTCGTCATCGACGAGCCGACCCGCGGCATCGACATCGGCACCAAGGCCGAGATCTACCGCTTCATCGCCAAGCTGGCAGCGGATGGCAAGGCCGTCATCGTCATCTCCTCGGAGATGCCGGAACTGATCGGCGTCTCCCACCGCGTGGTCGTCATGCGCGGCGGACACATCGCGGGAGAAGTCGATGGAGCCCGCATGACCGAAGCCGAGATCGTGGTGCTCGCCACCGGCGTTGCCGCCCAAGCTGCCTGAAGGACCGAACACATGACCCATGCTTCCGAGACCACGGTGCCGCGGCCGGGCGGCGGCTTCCGTATAGACCTGAAAGCGGCCGCGCCATTCATAGCGCTCGCGGTACTCCTGGTGTTCGGCGCGCTGCTGAACCCGAACTTCGTGTCGGCCGCCAATCTCCTGAACGTGCTGACCCGCTGCGCCTTCATCGCGATCATCGCGGTGGGCGCCACCTTCGTGATCGCCTCCGGCGGCCTTGACCTCTCGGTCGGTTCGATGGCGGCCTTCATCGCCGGCTCGATGATCCTGATCATGAACGGCATGGGCGGCGACCCGACCATCGGTACCATCGCGCTCGCCATGCTCATCGCTCTTGGGATCGGGGCGCTCTGCGGACTGGCGAACGGGGTGGTGACGACTGCCGGTCGAATAGAACCCTTCATCGTCACGCTCGGGACCATGGGCATCTTCCGCGCCCTGGTGATCTGGCTTGCCGAGGGCGGGTCGATCGCCATGAAGGACCAGGAGCTGCGTGCCCTCTATCGCCCGGTCTACTTCGGCAATGTCTTCGGCATCCCCATTCCCGTGCTCGTGTTCCTCGCCGTCGCGGCGATCGCCGCCTTCGTTCTCTACAAAACCCGCTTCGGGCGACACGTGCTCGCCGTGGGATCGAACGAGGAGGTCGCCCGCTATTCCGGCATCCCCGTCGGCCGGGTCCGCACGCTGACCTATGTCGTGCAGGGTCTCTGCGTGGCTGTCGCGGTGCTGGTCTACGTGCCGCGGCTAGGCGCTGCGACGCCGACAACCGGCCTGCTATGGGAGCTCCAGGCCATCACCGCCGTGGTGATCGGCGGCACGGCGCTTCGGGGCGGCACCGGCCGGGTCTGGGGAACTGTCTGCGGGGCTCTGATCTTGGAGGTGGTGGGCAACATCATGGTGCTGTCCGACCTGGTCTCCGAATACCTCATCGGCGCGGTTCAGGGCGCCATCATCATCGTCGCCATGCTGGTCCAGCGCTCGATGTCGCGCCGGACCTGAACGCGCCTGTCGACGGAGCCAGAGGGGTGGAGCCACCCGATGGCCGACGAAGAACCGGCTCCGCATGTGGAGGAATGGACTGATGCGTACCTTGATGTTGGGATTTGCCGTTGCAGCGACCGTGGTCGGCGGCTCGGCCTTCGCCCAGGAGAAGTCGGTCACGATGGCCGTGTCGATTCCGGCTGCGGACCATGGCTGGACGGGCGGCGTGGTCTACCATGCCGAACGCGAGAAGGCGGCCCTCGAGGCGCGCTATCCCGGCCTGAAGATCATCCTCAAGACCTCGCCGGACGGCGCCTCGCAGGCGAATGCGCTGGAGGACCTGTCCGCCCAGGGGATCGACGCGCTCGTCACCCTGCCCCACAACTCAGACGAACTCACCGATCCCGTGCGCCGCGTGAAGGAAAGCGGGGTCTTCGTCACGGTCGTCGACCGCGCCCTCTCCGATCCCACGATCCAGGATCTCTACGTCGCCGGCAACAATCCTGAGCTCGGCCGCGTGGCCGGCGAGTACATGAAGAAGGAGCTCGGCCAGGGCGACATCGTCGTGATCCGCGGGCTGCCGATCGTGATCGACGAACAGCGGGTCACCGCCTTCAACGCGGCGATCGAAGGGTCCGGCATCAAGGTGCTCGACAGCCAGTACGGCAACTGGTCCCGCGACGACGCCTTCAAGGTGATGCAGGACTTCCTGACCAAGCACCCGAAGATCGACGCGGTCTGGTGCCAGGACGACGACATGGCCGTCGGCGTTCTGGAGGCCATCCAGCAGTCTGGCCGCAGCGACATCAAGTTCGTCGTGGGCGGCGCCGGCATGAAGGACATGATCAAGCGCGTGATGGACGGCGATCCGATGATCCCGGTCAACGTGCTCTATCCGCCGTCCATGATCGCGACGGCCATGGATCTCACGGCCGCCGGGCTCTACGATCAGGTGCCGGTGCGCGGGAGCTACATCCTGGCAGCCCCGCTCGTCACCAAGGACAACGCGGCGGAGTATTACTTCCCCGACAGTCCGTTCTGAGCACCGATCGAGGGAAGAAAACTGGCTCATGATCATCCATGAGCAATTGGGTTCGGGCGCCAAGCGCTCATCGCGATGGCATGGACCATCAGTGCTCCGACCATGCTACGGCCACCGCTTCAGCGGTGGCCGTTTCCGTTACGCGGGAGCGGTGCAGCGTGACCGGTTGGAAACCTCCGGCGGAGCCGGACGGCCACCAGCGAGGCCCTGCCACGGACGGAGGAAGAGGGGTGGCTCTTCCCTTCAATCCGCCGAGGGTCGGTTGATGAACTCATCCGTGTTGGCCAGGAGCCGCTTCACGGCTCGCCGCGCGACCTCAGGCCGCTGCAGGCGGATCGCCTTCTCGATATCCTCGTGGAGGCTCTGGGCGTGCCGGATGTCGTTCGCCTCACGCGTGATGAACGTGAAGAGCTGGAGCAGCGCCGAATCGATCATCGCTCCCAGCGGGAGGAGAAGGTCGTTGCCGGCCGCCTTGAGAATCGCCAGATGAAAGCGGGTATCAGCGGCCGCGCGATTGGACAGCGTCGAGGCCGTACCCATTTCGCGGCACGCCGCACTGATCGTTTCCATCTCCGCTTCGGTCCGCCGTTCCGCAGCCAAGGCCGCGGCCTCAGGCTCTATGATCGCTCGAAACTCCTGCACCGTCTTCAGAAAGGTCCGGTTGCCCGGCGCGGCGGCGTACCAGGTGAGCACGTCCCGGTCGAGGAGGTTCCAGTATTCGCGAGGCTCGACCCAGCTTCCAATTTTCTGGCGGGAGGCGATCAGGTTCTTCGCGGTCAGCGTCTTCACCGCTTCCCGGACGACCGAGCGGCTGACGCCGAAACTGTCCGACCATTCCGCCTCGTTCGGCAGGATCGTGCCGGGCGGATAGTCGCCGCGGACGATCCGGAGGCCGATCTCCTGAACGACCGCCGCGTGCACGGATTGCCCGGCAACGGCGATCGGACCTGCCGCCCCGAGAGGCGTCCGGCGGCTTCTGGGAGACAGCGGAATCGGAGCCACTTTGGTCTGCACCAACTCCGTAGTTTCGCCGTCCCGCCGCTTCACCATCGTCATCCGCTCCGATTGTCAACTCTCCGTGTCGCGATAGGCGCGGATCCTGTCAAACGCAACTGCTAAAACGATAAAGCTGCCGACAAACGCGCCCTGCCAGAAGGTTCCGATGCCGAGCAGGATCAGGCTGTTGCGGATCACCTCGATGAGGGCGGCGCCGACCACCGAACCGAACACCGTCCCGGCTCCGCCAAGCAGGTTCGCTCCTCCGATCACGGTCGCGGCGATCACACTCAGTTCCATCGACTGACCGAGGTTGGTGGTCACGCCACCCAACCATCCGGCTTCGAGCACCCCGGCGATCCCGGCCATCAGAGAGGAGAACACGTAGACAGAGACTTTCACCCGTGCGACCGCGATGCCGGTCAGCCCCGCCGCGCGCTCGTTCGCACCGATGGCAAACACGTGGGTTCCCCATCGCGTCCACCGAAGGAGGAGGGCCGTCGCCACGCCGAACAGGAACAGCGCGATGACCGGGTTGGCGATCGAGAACGTGGAACCGCCGCCGAGCTGAAAAAGGAGCTTCTCGTCCGGCCCGAACTGGAAGACGACCCTGTTTCCCGAGATCACCATCGCAAGGCTGCGCGCGACCGACAGCATGCCGAGCGTCACCACGAAGGAGGGAATGCGCACGTAGGCGATCAGCGCGCCGTTGATGAGCCCGACCAACGCGGACACCGCCAGTGCAAGCGCCGCACTCGGCACAAGCCCCCAGCCGGCATTCATCGTGATGGCGAGCACCATGGCACTCAGACAGAGCACGGAGCCGACGGACAGATCGATACCGCCGGAGATGATGACCACCGTCATGCCGAGCGCGACGATGCCGACGAAAGCGAAATTGCGGGTCACGTTGAAGAGGTTCTGCGGTGTCGCGAACGTTTCGGTCAGGAGCGTGAGCGACAGGCCCGCGGCGACCATCGCCAGGAACACCCAGAAGGCCTGATGACCGACGATCCGACCGACGAACGTATGGGACTGTCGGCCGATCACCGCTTCGAGGCGGCCGTCTTCGGTGGCATCCGTCTTCTCAAGCATGGTCGATGGCCCCCGTGATCAGACCCGTGACTTCCTCCGGAGAGGTCGCTTGCGTCGCTTTGTTGGCAACGACGCGGCCCCGGCGCAGGACGACCACCCGGTCCGCGACCGAGAACACGTCCGGCATGCGATGGCTGATCAGGACGACCGCCACCCCGTGCGACTTCAATTCCCGGATCAGGGCCAGCACTTCGGCCACCTGCCGAACCGATATGGCGGCAGTCGGCTCGTCCATCAGTACGATGTCGGCGTTGGAGAGCCGTGTCCGTGCAATCGCCACGGCCTGTCGCTGGCCGCCCGACATGGACTTGACGAGATCCTTGGGCCGGGTTTCCGAGCGGAGCGCCTTGAAGAGCTCCGCCGCCCGCCGGTTCATCGCGGCGTAGTCCACAATCCGGAACGGCCCGAAGCGGCGTGTGAGTTCGCGCCCCAGGAACACGTTCACCGCGGCCGTTAGATTATCGCAGAGCGCGAGGTCCTGGTAGACGATCTCGATACCGTTCTGGCGGGCGTCGAGCGGCCCGTGAAACACCGTTTCCCGATCCTTGAGGTAGAGCCGCCCTTGGGTTGGCCGGAAGTTGCCGGCGACGATCTTCACCAGCGTCGACTTGCCTGCGCCGTTGTCGCCCATCAACCCGACGACCTCGCCGGCCGACAGCGACAGCGAGACGTCGTCGAGGGCGTGGATCGCCCCGAAATGCTTGGACACGCCATCGAGGCGCAACACCGTCATCGCTGTCCTCCCTTTGCCCTGCCTGGATAAGAGCGGGGCAGTGGCCTTCGGTCAATCCCCCTATTATATGTATATTACGTTTTATCTGATATATTGGTTGACAGGAAAAGTCGCATGCGGTTCCTTTCCGGGGAGGAGGATGGCAATGCGGATCCTGGTCACTGGAGCAACGGGAAAGGTCGGAGGGGCTTTGATCGCAGCTCTCGGGCGTCTTTGGCCCGACGTGCCGGTCCGCGCGCTCTGCCACAACCGCGTGCTCCCCGAGAGCGCAACGCTGGAGGTGATCCGCGGGTCGATCTCGGACCGGGAGACCTGCCGTGCAGCGGTGGCGGGCGTCACCCACGTCGTTCACATGGCAACCTGCAAGGAAAGCCCGAGCGAGGTGATGGACGTTGCGGTGAAGGGGCTCTTCTGGCTGCTGGAGGAGTTCCGGCAGATCCCGACCGCCGAGCGCTTCATTCTGATCGGCGGCGATGCCGCGGTCGGGCACTTCTACTATCGCCACGCCGTTCCCATCACGGAGGCGACGCCGCATACGGCCTACCCAGGCTGCTACGCGCTGTCGAAGGTCCTCGAGGAGGTGCTGGTCGCCCAGTGCGGGATCCAGTACGGCCTGGACTGGTGCTGCCTTCGCGCGCCCTGGATCATGGAGAAAGACGACTTCCGCTACACGTTGTCCTTCGGCGACGACCTGTTTGGCGGACCCGACTGGAAAACCATGGTCACGCCCGAGGTGCTGGCAGAGAGCCGGCGCAAGGGGGCCGTGCCGCTCCTCGTCGAGACCGACGGCACGCCCGTCCGCCGCAACTTCGTCCACGTCGATGATCTCGTATCGGCGATCCTCGCGGCGCTGACGTCCAAGGCGGCGCGGCAGAAGCTCTACAACGTGGCCATGGACGAACCGGTCGACTACGCCCTGGTCGCCCGTTACCTCGCCGAAACCCGCGGGATCCCCGCGACGGTGGTGAAGGGTCCGTTCTTCGGCAACTGGATGGACAACACGCGCGCCAAGGCCGAACTCGGCTGGCGCCCTGTCTACGACGCCAAGAAACTCATTGATTCCGCTTGGGACCACATCCGAACGCCTGAAGATCCGCGAAAGGTTTGGTACCCCGGCTGAAGCAGGCGGATTTAACTGCACAATAAATCCAGAGGATCCGCCTTTTCGTCCAACAGGGAGGAAGATCATGTCGCATAGATCTACACTGCTCGCCTCTATCGTAGCATTTGCCGCCTTTACCGGGTCGGCTATCGCGGCGGACAAGACCTTGGCGATCGTCGTGAAGGGCCTGGACAATCCCTTCTTCGAGCAGATCAACAAGGGCTGCCAGAAGTGGAACGCCGAGAACGAGGGCTCGGGCTACACCTGCCTCTACACAGGCCCTGCGTCGAGTGCCGACGAGGTGGGCGAAGTCCAGATCGTCGAGGATCTTCTCAACCGCCCCGACGTCGTCGCGATCGCGATCTCGCCTTCGAATGCGCCGTTGATGGCCAAGCTGCTCCGCGAGAAGGCCCCTTCGATCCCAGTCATGACGATCGACGCCGACCTCTCCGCCGCGGATGCGGACCTGCGCAAGACCTACCTCGGCACGGACAACTACCTGATGGGGGTCAAGTTCGCCGAGCATCTGAAGACGCTGAAGCCCGAGGGCGGCACCGTGTGCCTGCAGCTCGGCAATGTGGCGGCCGACAACATCAACCAGCGCGCTGCCGGCACCCGCGACACGCTGGCCGGCGAGAAGGGCGTGGCGCAGCTCACCGGCCAGGGCGGCTGGACGGAGATCGACGGTTGCCCCGTCTTCACCAACGACCAGGCCGATCTCGCCAACCAGCAGATGGCCGACACGTTCACGGCGCATCCTGATCTCACGGCTTTCATGCTGATCGGCGGCTGGGCCCAGTTCGCACCGCAGGCCTACGCGCAGGTCACCGATCAGGTGATGGACAAGCTCAAGTCGAAGTCGCTGGTCATCGTCGCCGGCGATACCTTGCCGCCGCAGATGGAGGCGCTCAAGGCCGGGCGCAGCCACGTGCAGGTCGGCCAGCGCCCGTTCGAGATGGGCTATCGCGCCCCATCCGTGATGCGGGATCTCCTCGACGGGAAGACCGTCGAGCCGATCATCTACACGGGCCTCGACGAGTGCACCCAAGAGAACGCCGATAGCTGCATCGGCGGCTGAGCTTCCCGCCCGCGGCCGGCACGGCCGGCCGCGGCTCGCACCCTTCAATCGCCGACCGACCTCGTCCCGGTGTTTCACGCGCCGGCGGTCGCTCGTCCTCAATCCCGAGGTGACACGATGACCAGATCCCTTCTCGGCATTCTCGCCCTGTCCGCCCTTCTCGCCACCGGATCCGCGGAGGCGCAGGACAAGAAGACGCTCGCCTTCGTCGTCAACGGTGCATCCGACTTCTGGAAGCTGGCGGAAGCCGGCGTCAAGAAGGCACAGGCCGAATTGCCGGCCTACGACCTCCAGTTCAAGTATCCGGAGCAGGCGGCGGCGGCCGTCCAGCAACGGTTGATGGAGGACCTCGTCGCGGCCGGCGTCTCGGCCATCATGGTCAGCGCGGTCGATCCGAAGTCGTCGACCGCATCGCTCAACGCGATCGGCGGACAGGTCCCGCTCTTCACCACGGACAGCGACGCGCCCGACACCAACCGAATCGCCTACATCGGCTCGTCCAACACGGACGCCGGCAAACAGGCCGGCGAGATCGCCCTGAAGGCCCTGCCGGAGGGTGGCAAGTGCATCGGCTTCGTCGGCCTGCCGGGCGCAGACAACGCTCGCGAGCGCATCGAGGGCATGAAGTCCGTCCTTCAGGGCTCCAAGGTCGAGCTCGTCGACGTACGCGGCGACGACATCGACATGACCCGCGCCAAGCGCAACGTGGAGGACGCGCTGGCCGCCAACCCGGACGTGGACTGCATGGTCGGATTCTATTCCTACAATCCGCCGCGCATCTACGAGGTGCTGAAGGAAACCGGAAAGCTCGGCGCCGTCACGGTGATCGCCTTCGACGAGGATCCGATCACGCTCGGCGGGGTCCGCGAGGGCACGATCGCCGGCACCGTCGTCCAGCAGCCCTACGAGTGGGGCTACCAGGGCATGAAGCTGATGGCGGCCTTCCTGGAGGGCGACCAGTCCGGCATTCCGGAGAACAAGCTGGTGATCGTCCCGACGAAGATCATCGACAAGTCCAACGTCGATGCATTCGAGGCGGAACTGAAGTCGCGTATCGGCGGCTGACGTCTCGAAGCCGGTAGGCCGGCCAAAGTTCCTCCTTGGCCGGCCTGCACGGCACCACCAAAGGCCGATCCATGTCCGATCTCCTTCTGACCCTCAACCGGATCTCGAAAACCTATGGCTCCGTGACGGTGGTCGACGATGTGTCGATCCGGATCAACACGGGCGAGGTGGTCGGGCTGGTCGGCGAGAATGGCGCAGGCAAATCGACGTTGATGAAGATCCTCGGCGGCGTGGTAGCGCCGACGGCGGGAAGCATCGACTTTGACGGCGAAGCCCATCCCCGCCTCACCGTCGCCGCGTCGAACCGCGCCGGCATCGCCTTCGTTCACCAGGAGCTGAACCTCTTCGACAACCTGTCGGTCGCCGCCAACGTCTTCATCGGACGAGAGCCGCGGAAAGGCGGTTTGCTCAACCTCGTCGACGAGGCCGAGCTGGTGCGCCGGACCGCTCCGCTGCTCGCCCAACTCGGCGCCGACTTCTCGCCGGACGCGCGGGTCGCCGACCTCTCGCTCGCGGAGCGGCAACTCGTCGAGATCGCCAAGGCGCTTTCGGTGAACGCCCGCCTTCTCATCCTCGACGAGCCGACCTCCAGCCTCACGGCGACGGAAACCGAGCGGCTCCTCGTCACCGTCGACCGCCTGCGGTCCGAAGGCGTCTCGATCATCCTGATCTCGCACCGGCTCGGCGAAGTCGAGCGCCTGGCCGACCGGGTGGTCGTGCTTCGCGACGGGCGCCTCGTCGCCGAACTCGTCGGCACCGACATCGCAGCGCCGACCATGATCCGGCACATGATCGGGCGGGACCTGAAGGCCCTCTATGTTCCGCCGGCCGCCGCGCCCGGCAATCCGATCCTCGAACTCGTCGACATCCGGACGGTCGGGCGGCCCGACCGGACGGTCAGCCTGGACGTCAGGCGCGGCGAGATCCTGGGCCTTGCGGGGTTGATCGGCTCCGGTCGCACCGAGCTCGCCCGTGCGCTGTTCGGCCTCGACCCTCTCCTGGGCGGGACGATCCGCATCAATGGGGAGGCCGTGGCCATCGACAGCCCCCGCGCGGCGATCGCGGCGGGCCTCTACCTCGTGCCGGAAGACCGCAAGCTGTCCGGCCTCATCCTCGAATTCCCCATCCGCGACAACATCGCCCTCCCCTCGCTGCGCCGCTTCGCCCGCCTCTGGATGGTCGACGAGGACGCCGTCGACGTCGAAGCTGTCCGGCAGCGCGACGGGCTCGACATTCGTGCCGGATCCGTCCGCATGCCCTGCGGTTCACTTTCCGGCGGCAACCAGCAGAAGGTGGTTCTGGCCAAGTGGCTATCGATGGCGCCCCGCGTTCTCATCTTCGACGAGCCGACGCGCGGCGTGGATGTCGGCGCCAAGTCGGAGATCTACCATCGGATGCGCGATCTCGCCGATGCCGGCGTCGGGATCCTGATGATTTCCTCGGACATGGAGGAAGTGATCGGCGTCTCGGACCGCGTCGCGGTCATGCATGAGGGCGCGATCGCCGGCATCCTCGGCCGCGAAGAGCTCAGCGAACATGCCGTCCTGACCCGAGCCGTCGGCCGCGAACCGGTCCATTCCGAATGACGCGAGGAAAGCACCCATGATCAAGAAGAGCGACCTGTGGCTGCTCGTTTTCATCCTCGTCGTGGGATCCGCCGTCGCGCTGATCAACCCGCGCTTCCTGTCGCCGATCAACCTGTCGAACACGGCCAACCTGATCGGCCTCTTCGGCATCTTCTCGGTCGCGCAGGCGTTCGTGATCATCTCCGGCGGCATCGACCTTTCGGCGGGATCGGTGATCGCGCTGCTTGGCGTTCTGTTTGTCGACCTGGTCGCCGGCGGCACTCTTCCGCCCGGCTTCGCGTTCCTGCTCGTCGTCGTTCTCGGCTGCGCGATCGGGGCCATCCACGGCTTCCTGGTCGCCAGGGTCGGCCTCCAGCCCTTCATCGTGACGCTCTGCGGCCTTTTGATCTACCGCGGCATCGCCCGCTGGTACACGGAGGACGGCACGGCCGGTTTCCCCTTCGACGCGAGCTTCCCGTGGCTGGAGTGGCTGACGTCCGGCCGCCTCTACGGCATCCCGCACAGCCTGATCGCATTCGCAGCGATCACCGTCGTCATGGCCGTCGTGCTCCACAAGTCGGTGTTCGGCCGTCATCTCTTCGCCGTCGGTCGCAACGAGGAAGCGGCACGCTACAGCGGGATCGACACCAGGCGCGTCACGATCGCGGCCTACTTCATCTGCAGTGCCCTCACCGCCATCGCGGCCGTTTTCATCGCGATGTACACGCGCTCGATCTCGCCGTCGTCGCACGGGAACTTCTACGAACTCTACGCCATCGCCGCGGCCGTGCTCGGCGGTTGCTCGCTGCGCGGCGGCGAGGGGTCGATCGCCGGTGTCGTCCTCGGAACCGTGCTGCTGCAGGTCCTCCAGAATCTCGTCAACCTGTTGGGTGTGCCAAGCTCGCTAAACTTCGCCGTTATGGGGTCCGTGATCCTGGTCGGCGTCCTCGCCGATCGGCATCTCTCCACGCGTCCGAACCACACCCGGCGGCAGGCCAGACAATCCTCGGTCGTCGTTCGGTCAGTCGGTTGATCGCACGGCTATTCCGTCGAGGTTTGAACATTTGGAGGAGCATGTAGATAAACGATCTAGTCTGCTGCATCGCAGTATAAATCAGTTGTTGACACTTTATAGATATTCAAATAATCCTAATCATCGGCGCTTTGTTTATGAGAATACCATCCGTTTAAGTATAATGCTCACAATGTGCGACGAATGAGCAAAATAAAGGCCGTTCCAGTGGGAGCTGGAACTCAACGGGAGGAACTCAGCTATGAAAACGTCATCCTATTTGGGTCGTGCATCTTGTCTCGGCATACTCCTCGCCGCGGGAATGTTCTCAGCACCGCCGGCTGTGGCTGCAGGCCCTGAGGTCGTTTCCGGGCCCGCTGCGGAGCCGGAGTGTTTCGCGCCTTGGTCGGCGGATACGAAGTTCCTGAAGTATGAAGCCAAGCAGGGTCCGTTCCGCATCGCGCTGGCCAACGGCTACATCGCCAACACCTGGCGCATCCAGATGATCCAGACGGCGAAGGCCTATGCCGCGCAGCCGGACGTCGCGGCCAAGCTCAAGGAGTTCAAGGTGGTGTCGACCGGCGAGGATGTGCCGGCCCAGATCTCCGCCATCAACAACTTCATCGACAGCGGCTACGACGCCATCGTCGTGAATGCGCAGAATCCCACGGCCTTCGGCCCGGTGATCAAGCGCGCCAAGGAGGCCGGCGTCATCCTGGTGGCCTTCGACAACATCCTCGACACGCAGGATGCCATCAACGTCAACGTCGACCAGAAGGGTCTCGGGGTGCTCTGGGCCAACTGGCTCATCAACAACGTCCCGAACGGCGGCAAGGTGCTCGAGGTGCGCGGCGTCGCCGGCACGTCGGTGGATACCGACCGCCACAACGGCGTCATGGAAACGCTCAATGCGTCCGGCAAGACCTGGGACGTGACGGAAGTCGTGGGCAAGTGGGACGACGGCGTCGCCCAGAAGGCCACCGCCGATGCGATCGCAACGAACGGGCCGTTCGACGGCATCACCGGACAGGGCGGCGACACCGGCATCGTGCAGGCGATGATCGACGCCAAGCATCCCTTCGTGCCGTTCGGCGGCGAAACGGAGAACGGCTTCCGCAAGTTCTGCGCCGCCCACGCCGACGACGGCCTGAAGTGCTCGTCGGCCGGCACCGGCCCCGCTCAGGTGGCCGTCGCCATCAAGACGGCGATCGCCGCGCTGGAAGGAAACGTGGTGCCGCAGTCCGTCAAGCTGCCGCTGGCCATCGTCGAGCATCCGAACTTCAAGGAAGGCGAGGACTACTTCCCCGATCAGTCCGACAACTTCTTCGTCGGCAACTCCTTCCCGACGTGCGGCATCAACTTCACGGCCCAGGAGATCATGGGCCAGACGCAAGAGAACCAGTAGGCCTCAGCTCGGTCCGAGGCGCGGACCCGAACGCCGTGCCTCGGACCAATCGCGGGACAACCGAACGGGGGATGTGGTTCCGTGCCGTTGAACGAGCCTTTGTTCCGGATGGAAGGCGTTTCGAAGAGCTACGGCGGCGTCCGTGCTCTGGAAGATGCCGACCTCGACGTCCGTGCCGGTCGCATCCACGCCATCCTGGGCGAGAATGGCGCGGGCAAGTCGACGCTGATCAAGATCATGGCCGGGGTCGTCGCGCCCGACCAGGGCCGCATGATCCTCGACGGGCGCGAGATATCCTTCCCGTCGCCGGCCGCGGCGAACGCGGCGGGGATCGTCTGCATCTTCCAGGAACTCTCGCTGATCCCCGATCTCTCGGTGGCGGACAACATCGTCATCAGCAATCCGCCACGCCGCTTCGGGGGTATCGACCGGCGGGAGCAGCGCCGGATCGCAGCCGATGCCCTGGCCCGGGCCGGCGCATCCGACATCCACCCGCTGGCGCTGGTCAAGGATCTGTCGCTGTCGCGCCGGCAACTGGTCGAGATCGCCAAGGCGCTCGCCCGCCGCCCGCGTGTGCTCATCCTCGACGAGGCGACCTCCGCGCTGACCGCCGCGGACGTCTCGAACATCTTCGTGGTGCTGAAGCGGCTGCGCAGCGAGGGGCTCGCGCTCCTCTACATCTCGCACCGGATGCACGAGATCGCGGAACTGGCCGACGACTGCTCGGTGTTCCGCAACGGCCGAAAGGTCGCGACCTATCCGGCCGGGTCGAAGACCAACGCCGAGGTCGTGGAACTGATGATCGGCCGCGAGTACAAGAACGTGTTTCCGCCCAAGCCACCGCCGGTCCCGGCCGATCGACCACCTGTGCTCGAATGCCGGAAACTGTCCTGGAGCGGACGGCTGCACGAGATATCGCTCACCGTGCGGCCGGGCGAGATCGTCGGGCTCGGCGGATTGGACGGCCAAGGCCAGCGGGAGTTGATGCTCGCGCTCTTCGGCGTCCTGCGCGGCACCACCGGCGAGATCCTCATCGACGGAAAGCCGACCTCGATCGCTAGCCCGTCGCAGGCCAAGAGCGATGCGATCGGGATGGCGCTGATCCCGGAGGATCGGAAGACCGAAGGCCTGATGCTGCCGATGACGGTGCGCGACAACCTCTCCTTCGCAGCCCTCGAACGCATCTCCCGCCACGGTGTGATCGACGGTGCGCGCGAGCAGGCCATGATCGAAGACATGGTCCGCGCCCTGGCGATCCGGTCCGCCGGCGTCGACATACCCGTCGGAGCGCTGTCCGGTGGAAACCAGCAGAAGGTGGTCATCGCCAAGTGGCTGATGAACCGGCCGCGCATCATCCTGCTCAACGACCCCACGCGCGGCATCGACGTCGGAACCAAGCAGGAGCTCTACGTGCTGTTCCGCCGCCTCACGGCCGAAGGCGCCGCCATCCTCTTCTACTCCACGGACTACGACGAGCTGATCGGCTGCTGCGATCGGGTCCTCGTTCTCTACGACGGCGCCGTGAAGCGCGAACTCGTGGGCGACGAGATCACCGAACACGCCTTGATCGCGAGCGCGCTCGACATCGACGCTGCCGGTCCGGCCGCAAAGGCGGTGCATTCATGAGCGACTGGCGTTTCCGGCTGGCCGACAACCGCAGCACCCTGCTCGCGGTGGCCATCTTCGTCGTGATGTTCATTCTCTACATTTCCAACCACCCCGCCGGCTTGACGGCCAACGTGGTCCAGACCGCGTCGAACAAGGCCGTGCTGCTCGCCTTCGTGGCGATGGCGCAGGCGCTGGTGGTGATCACCGCCGGCATCGATCTCTCGGTGGGGATGATCTTCGTTCTTACCAACTGCCTGGCGTCCTGGCTCGTGGTGGGTACGCCGCTCGAGGTCGGTTTCGGTGTTCTGGCCGTGCTCGCGACGGGGGCGGCCTGCGGTGCGATCAATGGCGCGATCGTCATCTTCGGTCGGCTGCAGCCGATCGTCACGACGATCGCGACGGGTGCGATCTACTTCGGGATCGCCCTCGCCCTACGGCCGTTTCCCGGTGGAAGCGTCGACGAGACCCTGGCCGACGCGCTCACCGGCCGCGTGTTCGGCCTCGTGCCGGCAAGCCTCCTCGTGCTGGTCGCCGTGGTTGCCATGATCTGGATACCGTACAGCCGTTCGGTGACGGGCCGCGCCGCCTATGCAACGGGCTCCTCGGAAGCGGCCGCCTACATGTCCGGCGTGCCGATCCGGCGGGCGAAGTTCGTGGCCTACACGCTGTCGGGCCTGCTGGCCGCGATCGGTGGGCTTTTCCTGACGTTCTTCACCTATACGGGCGACGCGGCCTACGCGAGCGGGAACGCCTACACGCTCTTTTCCATCGCGGCCGTCGTGCTCGGCGGCGTTTCGCTGTTCGGCGGCAGAGGCAGCGCGATCGGGGCCATCTTCGGAGCGCTCGCCTTCCGCACCATCGGTGACCTGCTTTTCGTGTTCGACTTCGACCCGCTCTGGCAGCCGCTGTTCCAGGGCCTGGTCCTGCTGTTCGCCGTCAGTGTCGGCGCCGTCGCACTGTTCAGGGTCCGCAACCGATTGGACTGGTTTGCATGAAGGAACTCGCATCTCCACTTCGCAAGTTCAGCCTTGGCGGACGCCTCGACCCCGCCGTGGCGACGGCCTTCGCCTGCATCGTCATTCTGCTCCTGATCGGCAGCCTCTACTCCCGGAACTTCCTGTCGCCCGAGTATCTGCTGCAGCAGCTCAAGGTGGCGGCCTTTCTGGGCGTGGTCGCGAGCGGCATGATGCTGGTGATCCTGCTTGGCCAGATCGACCTTTCGGTGCCATGGGTGCTGACCGTCGGCGCCATGATGTCCAGCGCCCTCGCGGGGTACGGCGGAGCCGGCGAGGTGTTCGCGATCCCCTTCGGCGTGGCCTGCGGACTTGCGATCGGCCTGATCAACGGGATCGGGGTGGCCTACATGCGCATCCCGTCGATGATCATCACACTCGCCACCAATGCGGTCGCGCAAGGGTTGATGGTGCTCTACACCGGCGGCTTCTCACCCAAGGACACGGCCTCACCCGCCATGCGCTACCTCGCAACGGGGTTTGCCATTCCGGGCGTGCCGAACGCCCTGGTCTGTTGGGCAGTGGTCGGCGTTGCCGTCGTGCTCCTTCTGACACGTACGACCTTCGGCCGGTCGATCTACGCCATCGGCAATCGCGAGCGGGCCGCCTATCTGTCCGGGATCAATACGCGACGGGTGGTGATGGCTGTCTTCGCGATCTCCGGAGGATTGTCGGCTTTTGGCGGCGTGCTGCTCGCCGGCTATGCATCGAAGGCGGCTCAGTCCATGGGCGACGCCTACCTGCTTCCGGCCATCGCTGCCGTCGTGCTTGGCGGAACGTCGATCCTCGGGGGCCGCGGGAGCTACCTTGGCACGATCGCCGGCGTGCTGCTGGTCACGCTTCTGCAGTCCATTCTTTCGGTGATGCAAATGCCGGAGTTCGGGCGGCAGATTCTCTACGGCGCGGTCATCGTGCTGATGCTGCTTCTCTACGGTCGCGAAAAGGCGATCGGCCGCTGATACGAGTGAATGAGGGCGCCGCTTGTGAAGGCAGGGCCGAATGCGCCGGACCGGCGGCCGCGGACGGTGTCGTCTCCGGTCGGTGGCGATGACCAACCTTGCCGCTCGATCGCTTCACATTGCCTATCGGCGGTGCGCAACGTGGCGGATTGTGGAGACGACCCGGACGGCCCCATACGATGCAGCAGGCGCGTAGCGCCGGGATCTCGACGTGGCTTGGACCTCAAGCGGCCGGATCCATTCGCCGCCCGTCCGCCTCAGTGAACACGTGGAGCTGAGCAGGGTCGAAGGTCACGTCCACCGCGGCTCCGTTTCGTCCGAGCGCGCGGTCGAGCGTGAAGGCCTTCACGGGCTGGCCGAAAGGCCCGAGGTGGAGGATGGAGCCGAACCCCGTCGGCTCGACGAGATCCACGGCGGTTCGCAGTCCGCCGCTGCCGGGCGGGGAGACCGTGACGTGCTCTGGCCTGACGCCGATCACCACGGCAGTTCCATCGGGGATGGAAAAAGGCCCCGCGAGCGGGAGGTGGTGCCCGCCGGCGACCGCCGCGACGCCGGTCCCGTCGACCAACCGATAGATGGCAGGGATCATGTTCATGGCGGGCGAGCCGATGAAGCCGGCGACGAAGAGATTAGCCGGCCGGTCGTAAAGGTCGAGCGGGCTGCCGACCTGCTGCACCACGCCGCCGTTCATCGCGACGATCCGATCGGCGAGCGTCATCGCCTCGATCTGGTCGTGGGTCACGTAGATCGAGGTCGCGCCGAGATCCTTGTGCAGCTTCTTGATCTCCACGCGCATCTGCTCGCGCAGGCGGGCGTCGAGGTTGGAAAGCGGCTCGTCGAACAGGAAGGCCTTCGGGTTTCGCACGATCGCGCGTCCCATGGCGACGCGCTGGCGCTGGCCGCCGGAAAGGGCCTTCGGGCGACGTTCGGTCAGCTGGTCGAGGCCGAGCTTGGCAGCCGCCACCGTGATGGCGGCGGTGATCCGCTCCTTCGGCGTGCGGCGAAGCTTCAGGCTGTAGCTCATGTTCTCCGCAACGGTCATGTGCGGGTAGAGGGCGTAGGACTGGAACACCATCGCGATGTCGCGGTCTTTCGGCGGCAGGTCGTTCACCCGCCGGCCGCCGATCGCGATCTCCCCGGACGTGATTTCTTCCAGCCCCGCGATCATGCGCAAAAGGGTGGACTTGCCGCAGCCGGACGGGCCGACGAGGACGACGAACTCGCCGTCGCCGATCGCCAGATCGACGCCGTGCAGCACGTCGACGGATCCGTAGCTCTTTCGCGCGGACGTGATGTCGATGGCGGCCATGAAGATCTCCTCAGCCCTTCACCGCGCCGGCCGTCAGGCCCTGCACGAGATAGCGCTGGATCAAGAGGAAGAAGAGGGCGGCGGGGATGAGCGCCAGGATGCCGGCGGCCATCATCTGCCCGAAGTCCACCGAGAACTTGGACACGAAGGAGAGCAGGCCAACCGGGAAGGTCGCCGCCGCGTTGCCGGAGATCAGCATCAGGGCGAACAGGAGCTCGCTCCAGGCGGCGGTGAACACGAAGCCGAGCGTCGCCGCGATCCCGGGCAGCGTCAGCGGCAGGATGATCTGCCGGAAGGCCACGAAGCGGGTCGCTCCGTCGATCATGGCGGCCTCCTCCAGGTCGCGCGGGATCCCGTCGAAGAACGACTGCATCAGGAAGGTCGCGAACGGCACGTTGAAAGCCGTGTAGACGACGATGAGGCCCGTCAGGCTGTTGGTGAGGCCGAGCGGCGACAGGATCTTGAACATCGGCGCGATCAGCATCACCAGCGGAAACATCTGGGTCAGGAGCATCAGGGCCGTAATCCAGTACTTCCCGCGGAACGCGAAACGCGAGAGGGCATAGCCGGCGACCGCGGCCACCAGGGTGACGATCACGGCGGTGGAGCCGGAGACGATGAAGCTGTTGAGGAAGAAGCGCGGGAACTCGCTGTTGGCGATCACGAAGGCATAGTGCTCGAAGCTGGTCCGAGACGGCCACATGCGCACGCCCTCCGAATAGAGGAGGTCGTTGGGCGTCACGCTCACTTTCAGCAGCCAGTAGAGCGGGAACAGCGCAAAGGCGATGTAAAGGCCGATCGCCAGGCGGTGCAGGACGGTGAGAACCGGATTGCGGCGCATGCGGGTCAGCCTCGCTTCAGGAACGACTGCCGGAGCAGCACGATCAGCATGGAATAGGTGAGCAGCAGCACCAGGAGGACGAGGGCGATCGCAGAGGCGTAGCCGAAGTCGAGCCGCCGAAAGGCCGTGGTGAAGATGTAGCTCGCGACGATCTGGGTGCGGTCCGCTGGGCCGCCGTTGGTCATCACCACGATGAGGTCGGCGAAGTTGGAGATCCAGACGGTGCGCAGAAGGATCGTGATCGCGATTGTCGGGGCGAGGAAAGGCAGGGTGATCGACCGGAAACGCTCGATCGGGCCGGCGCCGTCGATGGCGGCGGCTTCGTAGAGGTCCTTCGGAATCGCCTGCAGAGCCGCGAGCAGCGTGATGGCGAAGAAGGGGATCCCCCACCAGACGTTGGCGGCGATCGGACCCCACATGGCAAGGTCCGGGTCGGAGAGGATGCTCTGCGGCGTCTCCATCAGCCCGAGTGCGACGAACCAGTGCGGCAGAGGGCCGATCACCGGGTTGAACAGCCACGCCCAGTCGAGGCCGGTGAGGAAGCTCGGCACCGCCCATGGCAGGAAGCAGAGCGCCTGCGCGACCGCGCGGCCGCGGAACGGCTGGTTCAGGAGAAGAGCGAGGATGAGGCCGAACACGAACTGGATCAGCACCGATGCGCCGGTCCACCAGAGGGTGTTGACGAGCGCCGTGCGGAACGCCTGGTCGGTTGCCAAGGCTTCGAAATGCTTCAGCCCGACGAAGCCGCCGCTGAACGGGTTCAGGAGCTTGATGTCCCGGAAGGCGTAGGACACGCCGAGCACCAGCGGCACCAGCATGACGGCGACGATCAGGATCAGCGCGGGCGCTGTGTAGAGCCACGGCTCGCTGGCCTGCGCGAGGCGCTGCAGGAACGGGCGTCGGCGCGAGGCCACCAAGGCTGTCATGGGCGGTCCACATGATTGAAAGGGTGTCGCGATCTTCCGCTGCAGGAAGTCGTCCCCGAAGGCGGGAGAGGCGTTGTCGGGCCGGCTCGAATGCTTGATGCGTTCAACGACGACCGGACGAGCGCGCCCCTCCCCAGGGTCGCTCGATCCCCGCACCGGCCTGGCGCGGGGATCGGAAGCGATCGGCTCACTTCTTGTTGGCGAGCCACTTCTGCTGGGCGGCCGTCATGTAGTCCGCCCACTGCTTGGCGAGGTCTTCCGGCGTGATCTCGCCGAGAAGCGCCTGCTGGCTGGTCTTGATGACGAGGCTGTCCTTGAAGAAGGCGAATTCCTCAAGGTAGGTCGGCATGGAGAGCGGCTTGGCGTCCGGGTCCGCCAGTTCGTTGAACCAGCCTTCGAACTGCGGCGTCGCGAAGTGCGGGTCCTTGGACGCGGAGGTCAGGGCGGGCAGCGCGCCGGTGCGCTTGTTCCACGCGATGTTGCCTTCCGGACCCTCCAGGGTGGCGATCAGCTTCCAGGCGAGATCCTTGTTGGCCGAGTTGGCAAGCATCGACCAGCCGGCGAAGCCTATAGTCGGAAACGTTTTTCCGTCCGGTCCCTTGGGCATGGTGGTGACGCCATAGTCCTCCGGCTTCATCCGTTCGGCGATGGCGATCAGCGCGTCCGGGTCCTGGTCCAGGAAGGCGCAGGTGCCGGAATAGAAGCCGGCCACGATGTCGTTGAAGCCCCAGTTCACGCTGTCCTTCGGGGCATAGCCGTTCTTGTAGAGGTCGATCAGGTAGGTGAATCCCTTCACCCAGCCCGGATCGGTGAAGGTGGAGGTGCCGTCCTCCTTGAACATCTGGTCGGTGCCGGCCATCGAGGCCCCGAACATCATCCAGCCGTTGAGGCCGCCGGGGCCGCCGCGCAGGCAGTAGCCGTATTTGCCCGGCAGGGCGGAGACCTTCTTGGAGGCCTCCATGAAATCGTCGAGTGTCTTCGGCGGCTCGGCGACGCCGGCCTCCTGGAGCAGCTTCTTGTTGTAGAACATGGCCCGGAGATAGAAGCCGTAGGGCAGCATGTAGGTCTTGCCACCCACCTGGCGGCCGAACTCCAGCGCACGGTCGGACATGTCGGCGGTGTGTTCCCAATCCTTCAGGTAGGGTTCCAAGTCCTCCAGCGCGCCGTTGGTGCCGTAGAGGGCGAGCCAGGTGTCCGGCATCTCCATGACGTCGGGGATCTCCCCGGCGGAATACATGGTGGCGAACTTCTCGAACGCCTCGTTCCAAGGCAGCGAGATGATCTCGACTGTGGTGCCCGGGTTGGCCTCCTCGAAGGTCTTCACGATGCCGCGGAGCGTCTCCGTGCGCTCCGGACTGGTAATCACCTCGACGAGCTTCAGCGTGGTGTCCGCGAGTGCCGTGCCGGTCATCAGCACGGCCGCCACAGAGGCGGCGATCAGCGACTTGATCATGGCTTGTCCCCTTCTGTCCCTTAGAGATGCTTTTTTTGAGGATCAGGTTTTGGCCGAGGCGACCTCGATCGCCGCGGAGAGATCGGCGACAAGGGCGCCAGCGCCCTCCAGGCCGACGTGGAGGCGGAGGACCCGGGCATCGACGCCGAAGTCGATCGCCGAATTGGGTCCGGCCGCCTGTTTCCGCACGACCTCGGCCGGGACCACGAGGCTCTCGTGGCCACCCCAGCTGACGCCGAGCTTGAACAGGGCGAGGGCATCGGCAAAGGCTGGGATGTCGACACCGTCGCGGAAGCGGAAGCTGAAAAGGCCCGATGTCCCGGCCAGTCCCGGCGGGAGCGCGTTAGCGAGGCCGGGGTGAAGGACCGCTTCCACTGTGGGGTGATCGCGCAGCCATCTTGCGACCGCGAGAGCGTCCGCCTCGTGCGCCTTCATGCGGATCGGCAGGGTTCTGAGGCCGCGGATCAGCAGCCAGGCGTCGAACGGCGAGAGCTTGCCGCCGAGATAGGGATAGGTCGTCGAGCGAATTCGCCCGATCAGCTCCGCCGACCCGGCGACGACGCCCGCCACCACGTCCGAGTGCCCGCCGATGTACTTGGACGCGGAGTGCAGCACGATATCGACGCCGAGCGTCACCGGCCGCTGGAAGATCGGCGTTGCCCATGAGTTGTCGATCACGCTGAGGACGCCGTGTCTCCTGGCGAGCGCCGCGAGGGCGCCGACATCGTGGGCTTCCATGGTCCAGCTGGTCGGGCTTTCCAGGTAGAGGAGCTTCGCGCCGGGCAGCGCGTCCGCGACCGCCCCCTCGTCGAGGCCATCCACGTAGTCGACCCGAACGTTCAGTCCGGCGAGCAGCGTCTGGAACAGCCGGTAGGCGTCGGGATAGCAGTGGCGGACGCAGACCATGCGATCACCGGGCTTCAGGAAGGTCAGCACGGTGGAGGCGATCCCGGCCATGCCGCTCGCAAAGCCGATCGCATCCTCGGCGCCCTCCAGGCGCGCGATCATCTCCTCGAAGAGGCGCACGGTCGGGTTCAGGCCGCGGGAGTAGGTCGGGCGGACCTTCAGGCCCCGGTAGGTCTCCTCCATCTCCGCGTAGGAGGAGAAGGTGAACAGCGAGGTCTGCACGATCGGCGGCACCACTGCGTCGAAGGCGTGCGCCCCGTCGTGGGCGACGGTCAGCCGGGCGAGGTCGTAGGGATCGTCCGGGATCATCGAGACATGTCCTTGATGTCCTCTTCCACGATGTCGAGGATGGCGATGGTTGTGGCCCGCGCCGCCGCTTCGTCGCCATCGCGGATGGCCTCGAACAGCTGGCGGTGGAACGGAAAGGACCTTCGGGCGAAATCCGGTCGGTCGAACGGCTTGTCCCAGAAGCGCTCGAAAGCTTCGCGCATCTGCTCCAGGAGCTGCCGGAAGAGAGGGTTGTGGGTCGCGTCGTAGATCGCCAGGTGGAACGCCAGGTCTTCCCGGCCGGCGGTGCCCTTCTCAAGGTGCACCCGCTCCATCTCGTCCAGCTTCTCCTCGATGACGCGGAGATCCTCCGGCATCCGGCGACGGGCCGCGATGACGCTGGCTTCGGCTTCCACGCCACGGCGAACGTCGAGGGTCTGGAGCAGGACGTCGCGCAGATGCGTGGTGTTGAAGGTGAGCGGCACGTGGATGGTGCCGGCCGAAACCATGCGCAGCAGGTAGGTGCCGCTTCCCTTTCGAGACTCCACGATTCCCAAGGCCTGGAGTTGCCGGATGACCTCGCGGACGGTGGACCGGCCGACGTCGAGAGCGGAGCAAAGCTCCCGTTCGGTGGGCAGCTTGTCGCCCGGCTTCAGCCCTGCCCGATCAACGAAATCGGCCACAGCCTTCATGACCGCAGCCGCCCGGTCGGGCCGTGGCAAGGGCGTCAAAGCGACATGCCCGTCGACCATGTTCTCCCTCCCCGTGTGAACCCGACCGGCAGCAGGGAGGTTGCCCACCTGCGCGGATCACCATCTAAATTGGTCTGACATCTGTCAGCTTTTCAGCTCACACTCTTCGCGTCAAGACTCATTGAACCCCGGCGCGAGAAGGGCTCACGATCGAGATCCCATCGGCGTTGGCAGCGCAGTACGTCGGAATTTCTTCCGATTGGCCGTCATTTCGGCCGAGCGACGCGGCGCTTCGGCTCGGGTCACCGTCCGGTCGATGTCTCCCACGCTCAGTCCGTTTGCGAGTTGCAAACACACCCCGGATGCAACGCGGCCAGGAGCTGAAAGGCGCAGACAGACCCGCCAATCCAACGGGCTCGAACCCAACCCGGCTCGATTGTCTCCTAGGCAGGTTCATGGCTCGAACCTGCCGGGCCTGAAGCCAACGGCAATGCTGGAGGAGACCGCACCAGGCATCAAAAACAAGACGGCCTGTCCCAACAATTGACTAAGCATCAATAAGAGCGACTACTTCGAGAATGACTGGGTCTCGGACGAGCATCGCATCGACACCGCCGATCGGGGGAACCGTCGTCCTAGCGGTGACCATCGGCGCATCGTCGATGGCCTTTATCGACGGAAGCGTGGTTCCTATCGCTCTGTCGGCGATTCAACGCGATCTGTCGGCCGATTTCGCCACGCTGCAGTGGATCGTCAACATCTACACGCTTTTCCTGGGTGCCCTTGTCCTGGTGGGCGGGGCCTACGGTGACCGGCTCGGCCGCCGGCGTGTGTTCCTTGCGGGCACGATCCTCTTCGTTGCGGCGTCGGTGGCGTGCGGATTGGCGCCGAACGCCATCGCGCTCGTTGCCGCGCGGGCGGCGCAGGGAGTGGGCGCCGCGCTGATGGTCCCGCAGAGTCTTGCGCTGATCGCGGCGACTTTTCCGGAAGAGACGCGCGGCAGGGCGATCGGCACGTGGGCCGGTGCCTCCGCGCTGACCACCGCGCTCGGGCCGCCGCTTGGGGGATTCCTGATGGACACGCTGTCATGGCGGGCGGTGTTCCTGGTCAACCTTCCCATCGGCCTCGTGGTGTTGTGGCTGTCGCGCGGGGTCCCGGAGAGCCGGGCGGCAAACGCTGGACCGGCCGATCTTCTCGGGGGACTGCTCGCAACCGGGGGGCTGGGGGCATTGACTATCGCGCTGGTCTACTTGCCCGACCGCACCATCACCGATCCGCTGGTCTGGGGAGGATTCCTTGTCTTCGCTGTGGCAGCACCGGCCTTCATCGCCTGGGAAGCGCGAACGGCGGCGCCTATGATGCCGCTTCGGCTGTTCCGCGACCGCATCTTCTCCGGCGTAAACCTCCTGACCCTGCTGCTCTACGGTGCGTTGGGCGGAGCGCTGTTTGTGGTGCCCTACACGCTGACCGGTCTACGCGGATACACCGGAGCCGAGGCCGGCCTTGCCCTGCTGCCTCTTGCACTCGCAATCGGGTTGCTGACCCGCTTCTTCGGGTCGATCGGCGATAGGGTCGGAACACGGCTACCAATGGCCATCGGGGCAATGGTCGTCGCAGTGTCGATCGGATGGCTGGGCGCAACAGAAGCGGCCGGATCCTATTGGACGGGGCTGTTCGGTCCGATCCTGGGCATCGGGATCGGCATGTCCATAGCGATCGCTCCGCTCACGACCACCGTCATGAACGCCGTCGACCAGACCGAGAGCGGGGCCGCGTCCGGGATCAACAACGCGGCGGCTCGGATCGCCGGATTGCTGGCGGTCGCCCTCACAGGTGCATTGATGGTCGGTGTTTTCTCTTCCGAGCTCCTCTCATTGCCTCTCACGCCGGGGGTCGACCCCGGCGTTTTGAGTTCAATCGCCGAGAGAGCTGACCGCCTTCTGCAGGCCGCCGACGGTATGCCCGGAGCTGACGCTTCCCGCTCCGCGGTAGAGCAGGCCTTTTCCGCGGCCTTTCGCGCCGCGATGGTATTGAATGCCCTGCTCGCGATCGCAGCGGCGATCCTCGCCATCTCGCTACCCCACAAGCCCGCGGCACGCGTGACGTGAGCGGCGGCGCGAAACGCTCTGATGGCTGTCCGCGCCAGGTTCAAATCCGCCCTTGCTTCAGCGACACCTCTTGATCAGCGACGGTGGCGTCGATCGTCGAAGTCGCGATTTTCGCGGGTTTCGCGGAAGTTTCCTTGAGGATCGAACTCGAGCGCCGTGGCGCTGCCCGCTGGCAGGCCGAAACCCGGTCTGCAGGTCTTGGATCAGGCCTCGTCCACAATCTTCCAGTAGGAGTCCTTTCGCGTCACCTGGCCATCCCGGAAGCTATAGAAGTCGCAGCCCCGGAGCTCTACACGTCGCCCCTCCCGGGTCGTTCCGGTGAGCGTCCACTTCGACATTCCTGTTTGCTGTTGCTCGTCGACGAAGTGCTCTTCGTTGGAATAGCGGACGTCCGGCAGGCCCTCGAATCTTGAGGCGAGCGCTTTGCGTACCGCAGGTTTCTTTTCCAACCGAGTGCCCCACGGATGCTGTCCTCGCGGCATGTCAAGGGCACAGTCCTCGGCGAAAAACGACATGATCCGGTCGAGATCGTGGGCATTGAAAGCGTCGAGCAGACCTGCCAGCCGTTCGCGAATGTCAGTCATGTCCAACTCCTTGCCGACCTGCTGCCAGGAGGCCAGAGAATGACCGCCGCGAAGGTCGGCTCCTAGCGAATACCATGATGAAGCAAGGCGTGGTGTGCTGTCTGCAGCTGTTCAGGTCGTGGCCTACGGATCGACCCGGAGCGGCGCGGAGCCGGCGTGGGAAAACGGCTCAACGAACACGTCCGCCATATCGCGCGGGCAGAAGGCTGCTCGCGCATCTGCTGGCTCATCCGATGAGCTGACTGTCGACACGGTGTTTTGAAAAGGCCGGCCGGCTTCTGAATGTAAGCTGCAAGCGTGGGGGCCTGGGAGGACTACCATGCGCGCAACAGTACTTTCGCTCTCACTCGTTCTGGCCTGTACCGGATCCGCGGTGTCGGTTGCCCAAGAGTCCGGAATGAGCTTTTTCGTCACCAGCGAAGGTCCCGGACAGGGTGCCGACCTCGGCGGACTGCAAGGCGCGGACGCGCACTGTTCGACGTTGGCCGAGGCAGCCGGCGTCACCGGGAAGACCTGGGCCGCCTACCTCAGCACCAGCGATGTAGATGCGCGTGACCGGATCGGGAGCGGGCCGTGGGTGAATGCCAAGGGAGAGGTGATCGCCGAGAACGTGGACGCTCTTCACGGAGGACAGAACGGAATCTCGAAGCAGAGAGCGTTGAACGAGAAGGGTGAGGTCGTGAATGGGCGTGGCGACCAGCCAAACCGGCATGACATTCTGACAGGCTCCCTGCCGGACGGGACTGCCCATGAAGCAACCTGTGAGAACTGGACCTCCAGCGGCGATGGCAGTGCAATGGTGGGACATCATGACCGGATGGGCTTGAACGACTCGGCTGAGGCGCAGTCGTGGAATTCATCTCATCCGTCCCGCGGCTGTTCGCAGGAATCCCTCCGGGGAACAGGCGGGGATGGCCTGTTCTACTGCTTTGCAACGAACTGAAGGTCGAAGCCGCGGGAAGCCACGGGTTCCGCTTTTGTGACAGGGATCGTACGGCTGCCGCCCTGCGGGCAGTCGGATCTGGGGAACCCACGCGGCCTTTATGGGAACCGAAGCGAGCGAGCCGAGGGGGCGGCTTGCTCGCCTCAGGGCCATCCGCCGGCTTCCGCGTCACGAGAGATGCCCTTGCCGCAGCGGAGAAGAAGACAAAGGCATGATTTTGCAGCTCCACGATGGAGTCTCAGACGTCCTTCGTGCAGGCTACGCAGTGCGGGCTTCGCCCATAGGGCTTTGTCGGCGGCGGGCGCGGTGCTTGCAGCCGGCCGGCACCTCGGCTAACCCGGGCGAGCGGTCCGGCATCAAGCCGGAGCGCGAAGCCTAGTGAGAAGCCGATGACCTTCGCCCTTGCCGCGTGCGCGGAGATGCTCTGGCGCGACCGACCGATCGCCTGGCGGGCGAGCCGGCTCAAGGAGCTCGGGTTCGGGGTTGGCCTGTGGAACTGGCCCGACCACGACCTAGCGGAACTCCGGGCGACAGGCGCGACGTTCACGATCATGAACGGCTATCTCGCCGGCCGCTTGACCGACGACGATGGCGCAGCCGAACTGCTCAGGACCGCGCGCCAGACGGCCGAGGTGGGCAAGCGGCTCGGCGTCGCCCGGCTCAACGTGCATGGGACCGGACTGGACGGCCATGGACGGGCGGTGACGCCCGTCGAGGTGGTGACCGGCGCCATGTGGCTGAAGGCGCGGGACACCCTCTCCCGGGTGGTGGAGCTCGCCGAGGAGTTGGACGTCACCTTCACGCTGGAGAACCTGAACGCGGCGGTGGACCACCCGGGCGTTCCGTTTGGAGAGGCCCGGGACACGCTGGCGCTGGTGTCGGCAATCGACCATCCCCGCCTCAGGCTCAACCTCGACCTCTACCATGCTCAGATCGGCGAGGGGAACCTGATCGACCTCTGCCGGCAGGCGTTGCCGTGGATCGGTGAGATCCAGGTTGCCGACGTTCCCGGCCGGATGGAGCCGGGGACGGGGGAGATCAACTACCCGGGGATCGCGCGGGCGCTGGCGGCCATGGGCTACAATGGCCCGGTCGGGCTGGAGGCCTGGGCTTCCGGTGATCCGGAGGCGGCGCTTGCCCGGTTTCGTGACGCCTTCACGGTCTGACGCCGACCTCGGCGTCGGGGCCGGAGGACCGCCGCCCGGGTTCAGCGCTTCTTGACGAACTCGGCGCGCAGGACGAGGCCGCGGATGGTGTCGTGGCGGCAGTCGATCTCCTGGGGATCGCCGGTGAGGCGGATGGAGCGGATGACGGTGCCGCGGCGGATCACCTGGCCGGCACCCTTGACCTCGAGGTCCTTGATGACGGTGACCTGGTCGCCGTCGGCGAGGACGTTGCCGACGGAATCGCGCACGACGACCTCACCGTCCTTTGCGGCCGCAGCAAGTTTGGCCCGGTGCTCGGCGGCGGACATCCACTCCCCGGTTTCCTCGTCGTAGACGTAGTCGTCGTCGTCGGCTGACATCACGTGATCCCCGATCGGCCAGGCGGCCCGCCGGACGGCGGGCGCGGAAGCGGCGCGCCGGCCGTTCCTATACCGCCGGACGCCGTCCGTCGACCTCGCCCTGGCGGAATTCCGGATCGGTCAGGCGGCGGAGGAGACCTCGGCGCGGTTCATGACGAAATCGGCGCAGCGGTCGCCGAGCATCATGGCGGGGGCGTTGGTGTTGCCGGCGTTGATGTCCGGCACCGCGGACATGTCGCAGATGCGCAGGCGCGCGATGCCGCGGACGCGCATACGCGCGTCGAGCACGGCCATGGGGTCACCGTCGGCGCCCATCCGGCAGGTGCTGGCCGGGTGGTAATTGGTCTTCACGAAGCGCCGGCAGTGGGCGCGGAGGGCCTCCTCGGACGGGTCGTCACCCTCTGGGATGGCGACGCGTTCGATGCGTCCGGCGAGCGGTGGTTCGCGGAAAGCGCGCAGGAAGAAGCGCTGGCCGGCGGCCATGGCGCGCATGTCGGCCTCCTCGCTCAAGAGGTTGGGCGAGACCAGCGGCATCGCAGCCGGATCGGCCGAGCGCAGGCGCACGGTGCCGCGCGATTTCGGCTTGACGACGACGGTGGTGACGGTGAGGCCGAAGGTTTCCGGCAGGAGGCTGCGGGTGTCGCGGTCGAGATAGACGATCGGGACGCAGAAGGCCTGGATGGAGGGTTCGGCGTCCGGATCCTCGGGGTTGACGAAGGCGCCCGCCTCGACGCCGGCGGAGGTGACCGGGCCGGTGCCGAAGAGCTTGAAGTGGATGCCGTTGCGCAGCATCCGCCAGCCGTCGCCCTGGCGGTAGTAGCCGTAGGGGCCGTTGGCGATGGCGGTGATCGGCACCTCGGGATGATCGATCAGGTTGGCGCCGACGCCGGGCAGGTCGACGAGGCAGCGGATGCCGTGCTCGCCGAGGTGCGCGGCCGGGCCGAGACCGGAGAGCATCATCAGCTTAGGGGTGACCAGGGCGCCGGCCGCGACGATCACCTCGCCCGAGGCGTGGGCGACCTGCTCCGGTCCGCCATTGACGCGATAGGCGACGCCGACGGCCGCGCCGTTCTCCACGACGACGCGCTGGACCTCGGCATTGAGGCGGACGGTGAGGCGGCGGTCGTTCTTCAGGGGCTCGATGAAGGCATAGGCAGCGCTGGAGCGGCGGCCGCGGCGGTTCATGAACTGGTAGAAGCCGACACCCCGCTGGGTGGGACCGTTGAAGTCGTGGTTGTAGGGCTCGCCGAGGCCCTGGACCGCCTGGACGAACCAGCGGGACATGTCGTCGATGTGGCCGGGGTCGGAGACGAGCAGCGGGCCTTCGACGCCGTGGCGCTCGTCGTTGAGGCGGTTGTTGCCCTCCATGCGGCGGAAGTGGCGGAGGACCGCCTTCCAGCTCCAGTCGGCGCCGTCGTTGTTGCCGCGCAGGAGCGCGTCCCAGGCGTCGTAATCGGAGGGACGGCCGCGCATGTAGACCTGCGCGTTCACCGAGGAGCCGCCGCCGAGGACGTTGGCCTGCGGGATGTCGTGGGCACGGCCGCCGAGATGCTCCTGCGGCACCGTGGTGTGGTAGCGCATGAACTTGGAGCCGTTGATCATCTTGAAGATGCCGGGCGGCATGTCGAGCAAGGGGTGACGGTGCGAATGGCCGGCCTCCAGGAGGAGGACGCGGTGGCCGCCCTCGCTGACCAGCCGGGCGGCCGCCACGCAGCCGGCGGAGCCGCCGCCGACGACGATGTAGTCGAACTCCTCACGCGCCATGCCTCGTCCCCAATCGTTTCTCGTCGTGCGTCAGGCCGTTTCGAAGGTGCCGCGCACGTATTCCCAGGCCGCGTGGAGGTGCGACTGGAGCGCCTTCTCGGCGGCGTCCGGGTCGCGCTCGACGACGGCGTCGTAGATCGCCTTGTGCATGGAAAAGTTGACCCGGTTACGCTCGGGCGAGCGGGGCATCCGCCGCCAGTGGTCGGACAGCCACTCGGTGAAGCCGATATGGACGGCCGGGAACACGGGGTTGCGCGGGATCCGGTAGAACACCGCGTGGAAGGCGACGTCGGTGGCGTAGAAGCGCTCGGAATCGTCGATCGCCAGCCGGTTGGCCTCGATGGCCTCACGCAGGGCGGCGATGTCGTCCTTGCGGGCGTGGAGGGCGGCGTTGCGGACCAGTGCCGCCTCCAGGAAGATGCGGACATCGTAGAGCGTCTTCACGCCGCCGGGCTCGCGCAGGAGGTGGGCGACCACGCCGCCGACCGCGGAAAGCGCGGTGTCGTAGCCGGGGCGGCGCACGACGGGGCGGAAGCGTGGGCGGCTTTCAACCAGGCCCTGGCTCGCCAACCGGGCGATCGCCTCGCGCACTACGGTGCGGGAGATGCCGAAGCGGCTCATCAGTTCCCGCTCCGCCGGCAAGTGTTCGCCGTCGGCGAGCCGGCCGCTGGCGATCTCGATTTCCAGTTCGCGGACCACGGTGTCGGCTGCGCGCAGGGCGGCCGGTTCCAGATCGTCGGCGAGCGCGTCCTCCGCTCCTAAAGATGTTTGCATCGTCCCCCACCCGTTTTGGTCTAACCATGCTCGCCCTTCTATGCCGGACAACGGGGCTCGAAATCAAGATGCAGGCGAAAATCGATTGGCATTCCGGGGGGATTTCGCCCTGCGGGGTCCGTGTTGACACGCATGCTGGATTCATGTTGGATGCCTGCGACGATTTTTTTGGTCATACCAAAATTGAAAGCTGGTCGGGGAGGATGAGGATGCTCGAACAGCTCGATGGGATGGTGCGGGACGGGGCAACCGCGCGCGGGGCGATGCTGATCGGGGGGGTCTGGTCGGCGGGAACCGCGCGCGGAACGATCGAGGTGGAGAACCCGGCGGACGAGCGCGTCGTCGCAACGATCCCGGACGGGACCGCTGATGATGCCGTGGCGGCGCTGGAAGCAGCACGGCGGGCGCAGCCGGGCTGGGCGCGGCTGCCGGCGGCCGAACGCGGGCGGGCGGTTTCCGCGCTCGCCAACGCGGTGCGGGAGAATGCCGAGTTGCTGGCGCGGGTCGTCGTGCTGGAACAGGGCAAGCCGCTCGACCAGGCCCGCGGCGAGGTGGGCGCGACCGAGCTGTTCCTCCGCTATGCGGCGGAAAGCGCGCGACGGATCGAAGGGGACATCGTTCCCTCCGACGCCCCCGACGAGGAGGTGTGGATCCGCCGGGTGCCGCATGGGGTGGTGGTGGGGCTGACGGCCTGGAACTACCCGGCCGCGCTGACGGCGCGCAAGCTCGGGCCGGCGCTGGTAGCGGGAAACACGTTCGTGCTGAAGGCGCACGAGTTCACGCCGCTTTCCGGGCTGATGATCGCGGCGCTGGCCGAGAAGGCCGGGATCCCCGCGGGCGTCGTCACCGTGGTGACGGGGGCGGGCCGCACGGTGGGCCAGGCGCTGGTGGAAAGCCGGCTCTCCAACCTGGTGACAATGACCGGGAGCACGCGGGCGGGCCGGGAGATCTACGCCGCGGGGGCCTCGCAGATCAAGGTGCTCCGGCTGGAGCTCGGCGGCAAGGCGCCGTTCATCGTGATGGACGACGCGGACGTCGACGCGGCGGTGGCGAGCGCGGTGACCGCGGGCTTCACCAACTGCGGGCAGATCTGCACCTGCAACGAGCGCATGTACCTGCACCGGGCGATCGCGGACGAATTCCTGGAGAAGTTCGTGGCGCGGGCGAAGGCGATCCGGATCGGCGATCCGATGGGAAGCCCCGACATGGGGCCGAAGGTGAGCGGGCCGGAGGTCGACAAGGTGGAGGCGCTGGTGGCCGAGAGCGTGGAGGCGGGCGCCGAGGTGCTGCTGCCGGGCGGACGGCTTCGCGAGGGGGCCTTCGCAAAGGGGCACTGGATGGCGCCGACGGTGCTTTTGGCGAGGTCGAACGACCTGCCGGCGATGCAGCAGGAGATCTTCGGGCCGGTGGTGCCGGCGATGGTGGTGGACGGGTTCGAGGAGGCCCTGACGCTGGCCAACGAGAGCGCATACGGGCTGTCGGCCTATGTCTACTCGCGGAGCCTGAAGCGGCTGATGCGGACGATCGACGGGCTGAACTTCGGCGAGATCTACTTCAATCGGACCTGCGGCGAGCTGGTGCAGGGCTTCCATACCGGCTGGGGCCAGTCGGGCCTCGGAGGCGAGGACGGCAAGTACGGCCTCGACGGCTATTTCCGCAAGAAGACCATGTACGTGAACTGGGGCGACAGCGGCGGGGACGACGATGTCCCGGTGCGCGCCGCGGTTTCCGGCTGAGCCATTCCGCCAGGTGAGGACCATGCCCGCATCCGCTTCAGGCACCATCCGAGACGTCAGCACCCGGCTCTTCCGCGTGCCGCTCGACGAAGTGCTCTCCGACGCCAAGCACGGCGACCACACGCATTTCGAGCTGGTGACGGCGACGGTGCGGCTTGCCGACGGGCGGGAGGGCACCGGCTACACCTATACCGGCGGCAAAGGCGGGCATGCGATCCGGGCGATGATCGACCACGACCTCGCGCCGTTCCTCCTGGGCAAGGACGCGGAAGACGTGGAGGGGCTCTACGAGGCGATGGGGTGGCTGATCCACTACGTCGGCCGCGGGGGCATCGCCTCGTTCGCGATCTCGGCGGTGGACATCGCGCTCTGGGATATCCGCGGCCAGACGCGCGGCGAGCCGCTGTGGCGGATGGCGGGCGGCGCCGGGCGGACCACCAAGGCATATCGCGGCGGCGTCGACCTCAACTTCCCGCAGGAGAAGCTGGTGGCGAGCGTCGGCCAGCACCTGGAGCGCGGGTTCAACGCCGTGAAGATCAAGGTGGGGCGGCCGGAGCTGGCCGAGGACGTGCGGCGCGTGGCGGCGGTGCGCGAACGGATCGGGCCGGAGACCACCTTCATGGTGGACGCCAACTACGGGCTGTCGGTGGACCAGGCGATCGCCGCGGCGCGTGCCTTCGAGCCGTTCGACCTCCTGTGGTTCGAGGAGCCGATCATCCCCGACGACTGGTTCGGCTACGCCCGGATCGCGCGGGAGACCGGCATGCCGCTCGCCATGGGCGAGAACCTTCACACGATCCACGAGTTCGAGCTCGCGCTGGACCATTCCGCACTCTCCTACGTGCAGCCGGACGCCTCCAACTGCGGCGGCATCACCGGCTGGCTTCAGGCGGCCCGGCTCGCCAAGGCCAAGGGCATCCCCGCCTGCAGCCACGGCATGCAGGAGCTGCACGTGAGCCTAGTTGCGGCGCAGGAGAACGCGGGCTGGCTGGAGGTGCACAGCTTTCCGATCGATCGCTACACCCACCGGCCGCTGGTGATGGAGGACGGGCTGGCGGTGGCACCGGACGAGCCGGGCACCGGCGTCCGGTTCAACTGGCCGATGCTGGAGGAGGCCCACGCCGGCGACCGGGACTGAGCGGCAGAAGGTCCGCCGCTCACCGTCCGGTGCGGCGTGACCGCGACCGAGACCAAGAGCCAAGGGAGGTTCACGACACGAAGAGGACGAGGGACTAGCTAGCGCGACGTATCCATAAAAATGATCCATACATATCTGGCGTCCGGGAGGAAACTGGGCGCTGGGAGGAACAAGGAGCACCACATGACCGGAATCACGCGCCGGGTCGCCCTGATGGCGACCGCTGCCGCCGCCGTCGCCCTGTCGACGGTCGCGTTCGCCCAGGAAGGTCTGCCCAAGCTGGAGAAGAAGGACACCTACAAGGTGGGCTTCGCGCAGACCGAGTCCAACAACCCATGGCGGATCGCCCAGACCGAGAGCATGAAGGCGGAAGCCGAGAAGCTGGGCTACCAGCTGGTCTACACCGACGCCGCCGGGTCCGCCGCCAAGCAGGTCGCCGACGTCAACTCGATGATCGCGCAGGGCGTCGACGTGATCTTCCTCGCCCCGCGCGAGGAAAAGCCGCTGATCCCGGCGGTGATGGCCGCCAAGAAGGCCGGTATCCCGGTGATCCTGCTCGACCGCAACGTCGACCAGTCGCTCGCCAAGGCCGGCGAGGACTACGTGACCTTCATCGGCTCGGACTTCATCGACGAAGGCAAGCGGATCGCCGAGTGGCTGGTGCAGAACAAGCCGGACGGCGCGAAGATCATCCAGCTTGAAGGCACCACCGGATCGTCGCCCGCGAACGACCGCAAGAAGGGCTTCGACGAGGCACTGGCCGGCAAGGCGGGCTTCGAGATCCTGGCCTCGCAGTCCGGCGACTTCGCCCGCGACAAGGGCCGGCAGGTGGCCGAGGCTCTGCTGCAGGCGCATCCGGACGCGGACGTGATCTACGCCCACAACGACGAGATGGCGATGGGCGCGATCGCGGCACTGGAAGCGGCCGGCAAGGTGCCGGGCAAGGATGTGCTGGTGCTCTCCATCGACGGCGGCAAGGAAGCCGTGCAGGCGGTGGTCGACGGCAAGATCGCCGCGGTCGTGGAGTGCAACCCGCGCTTCGGACCCAAGGCCTTCGAGACGCTGGCCCGCTACGCCAACGGCGAGACGATCGAGGCGTGGGTGAAGAACGTGGACAAGTTCTACGATCCCACCAACGCGGCGGCAGAAGTGGCGAACGCCTACTGAGGCGGTTGCCGTGCAGGCCGGCGCGCCTCCCCGCCGCCGGCGGCATCCGGGCCGGCGCGCCGACACGCGCCGGCCCACCCCGTTCTCCGATCCTCGGAAGGGACGCGGCATGACACTTGTTTCCATGCGCGGCGTGACGAAGGCGTTCTCCGGGGTGCCGGCGCTGATCGACGCGTCGCTGGAGATCGAGCCCGGCGAGGTGATGGCCCTGGTCGGCCAGAACGGCGCGGGCAAGTCGACCCTGATCAAGATCCTGACAGGCGCCTACCGGCGGGACGCCGGCACCGTGACGCTTTCCGGCCGGGAGGTGGACTTCGCCAGCCCCGGGGCCGCCCAGGACGCGGGCATCTCGACGATCTACCAGGAGATCAACCTGGTTCCGCACCGGACGGTGGCGGAGAACATCTTCCTCGGCCGCGAGCCGAAGCGCTGGGGGATGATCGACATCGGCCGGATGAACCGCGAGGCGGAGGCGGCGCTCGCCCGCTTCGGCATCACGGTGGACGTGCGGACGCCGCTCTCCGGCTTCAACGCGGCAACGCGGCAGATGGTGGCGATCGCCCGCGCGATGGCGCGCGAAGCGCGGCTGGTGATCATGGACGAGGCGACCTCCTCGCTGGACGAGCGGGAGGTGGCGACGCTGTTCCAGACGATCCGGACGCTGAAGGCGCAGGGGGTCGGCGTGCTCTTCGTCAGCCACCGGCTGGACGAGCTCTACGCCGTCTGCGACCGGGTGACCGTGATGCGCGACGGGCGGACGATCGGCGTCCATGCGATGAACGCGGTCAGCAAAATGGACCTCGTGACGGCGATGCTCGGGCGCGCGCTCGCCGCGGCGGAGCGGGACCTTTCCGCGTCGCACGGCCAGGGCGCGGGGGCGCCGGTGGTGGAGGCGGCGCACCTTGCCGCCGGACGGCGGGTTCGGGACGTCAGCGTCGCGGTGCGCGAGGGCGAGGTGGTGGCGCTGGCCGGGCTGCTCGGATCGGGGCGGACGGAGACGGCCCGCCTGCTGTTCGGCGCGGACCGGCCGGACGGCGGGCGGCTGACGGTCGGCGGCGAGGAGCGGCAGTTCCGCGAGCCGGCCGAGGCGATCGCGGCGGGCTTCGGCTTCTGCAGCGAGGACCGCAAGGTGGAGGGCATCATCCCGGACATGAGCGTGGTGGAGAACCTGACGCTCGCCCTGATGCCGCGGCTGACCAAGGCCGGCGTGATCGACCGGGCGGCGCAACGCGACGTGGCAGAGACCTTCATCCGAAAGCTCGGCGTCAAGCTGGCGTCGCCGGACCAGAAGATCCGCGAGCTGTCGGGCGGCAACCAGCAGAAGGTGCTGCTGGCCCGCTGGCTGGCGATGAATCCCAAGCTCCTGATCGTCGACGAGCCGACGCGCGGCATCGACGTGGGCGCCAAGGCGGAGATCCTGAAGCTGATCCGCGACCTCTCCGGCCAGGGACTTGGCGTGCTGATGATCTCGTCGGAACTGGAAGAGGTGATCAGCCTAGCAAGCCGCGTCGTCGTGCTCAGCGACGGTCGGGACGTGGCCGAGCTTTCCGGCGAAGCGATCAGCGAACACGGCATGATGGCCGCGATGGCGGCCGACGCGGAGCCCCGGAGCGGCCATGGTTGACCAGACAATCGACGGCAAGACTGGCGCCCCGAAGCGCACCTCCCGTTCCCTTGCCGCGGCGGCGCAACGCTACGGGGTGGTGGTGGCGCTCTTGGCGCTGATCCTCTTCAACATCGCAGCGACGCCGAACTTCCTGACCTGGCAGACGCTGAACGTGAACCTGACGCAGGTCTGCGCCATCGTGATCGTGGCGGTGGGCATGACGCTGGTGATCGCGGCGGGCGGGATCGACCTGTCCGTCGGGTCGCTGATGGCGATCGCCGGGACGCTGGCACCGCTGATCTTCACCGGCGCGCTGTTTCATCTGCCCACCACGGCGGTGGGGATCGGGCTCGCCTTCGTGCTGCCGGTGATCGCGGCGGCCATCCTCGGCCTCTTCAACGGGTGGCTGGTGACGGCGTTCCGGATCCAGCCGATCGTGGCGACGCTGGTGCTGTTCATCGCCGGGCGCGGCATCGCGCAGGTGATGACCAACGGCAACCTGCAGGTCTTCAAGGAGCCGGCATTCCAGGTGATAGGGCTCGGCCGGATCGCCGGCATCCCGGTGCAGGTGATCCTGATGGCGATCATCGTGGCGGCGGCGGCCTTCGTGGTGCGCCGGACGCTGTTCGGCCGGCAGTTGCTCGCCGTCGGCGGCAACCCGCGGGCGGCGCGGCTGGCGGGCGTGCCGGCGCGGCGGGTGACGCTGGCGGTCTACGGGATCAGCGGGGCGCTCGCCGGGCTCGCCGGGCTGGTGGTGGTGGCGCGCAACGGGGCGAGCGACGCCAATCTGGTCGGGCTCGGCATGGAGCTCGACGCGATCGCGGCTGTGGCGGTCGGCGGGACGCTGCTGACCGGCGGGCGGGCCTTCGTTGTGGGCACCCTGCTCGGGGCGATGGTGATCCAGCTGGTGCGCTACACGCTGCTCGCCAACGGGGTGCCGGATGCGGCGGCGCTGGTGGTGAAGGCGGGGCTGATCATCCTCGCGGTGTGGATCCAGCAGCAGGCCAAGGGAGAGTGACGATGAGCACGATCGAAGCCGCCGCGCCGGCGCGCCGGACGCGTTCGCCGCAGACGCTGGCCAAGGCGGGCGTGGTGGCCGCGCTCGTGCTGCTGATCCTGTTCGGCTGGGCGCGCTACGACAACTTCCTGTCGAGCTACAACATCCTGTCGTTTCTGCGCTACAACGCGATGTTCGCGCTGATCGCGCTCGGCATGTGCTTCGTGATCATCACCGGCGGGATTGACCTGTCGGTGGGCGGCGTGGCCGCGCTCGGCAGCGTGGTGGCTGCGCAGGCCTCCGGTTACGGCCTGGTGCCGGGCGTGGCGGCGGGGATCGCCACCGGGCTCGCGGCGGGGGCGGTGAACGGCGTGGTGATCACGCGGCTCCAGATCGCGCCGTTCATCGCGACGCTGGCGACGATGCTCGCCGCCTATGGAACGGCGCTGCTTCTCAGCGGCAACCAGTCGGTGTCGGTGTCCTACGACACGGCCTTCACCGAGTTCGGACAGGGCGACCTGATGGGGTTCCCGATCCCCGCGATCGTGATGATCGTGGTCACCCTCGGCGGCTGGTTCGTGTTGGAGCGGCTGCCGACGGGCCGGCGGGTGCTGGCGGTCGGCGGCGGCGAGGACGCGGCGCGGCTGATGGGGCTCGACGTGGAGCGACTGAAGTTCGGGGTCTATGCGGCCTCGGGGGCGCTGGCGGGCCTCGCCGGGGCGATCCTCGCCGCACAGTTCGGCGCGGGCCAGCCGACGGAGGGTGTGGGCTGGGAGCTGTTCGCGATCGCCTCGGTGGTGGTGGGCGGCACGCTGCTGACCGGCGGCGTCGGATCGGTGGGGGCCACCTTCGCCGGCGCCATGCTCCTGGCGCTGCTGTTCAACCTTCTGAACTTCGAGAACGGCAAGGGGTGGATCAGCCTCTCCGCCTACTGGCAATCGGTGATCCGTGGCCTGTTCCTGCTCGCCTTCGTGCTCCTGCAGGCGCGCATCGCGCGCACGCAGGAGGACTGAGGTCTCAGCGCAGGGCCGCTTCCTCGCGGAAGGAGACGAGGCGGCGGCTGGTCTCGTCCCACAGGACGAAGCGAACGCAGGCGAGGCTTTCCCAGAGCGTCAGGCGGCCGATGTCGGCGAGCTCGGGATGGTGCTTGAGAACCTCCGGCAGCCGATAGAAGGGGATGCGGCTGCAGAGGTGATGCACGTGGTGCACGCCGATGTTGCCGGAGAACCACCGCAGCGGCTGGGGAAGGTCGTAGTGCGAGCTGCCGTGCAGGGCCGCGACGGGATGGCTCCAGTCGGCGTCCCGCTCCCACAGCGTCTCGTCGAACTGGTGCTGGATGTAGAAGAGCCAGACGCCGATGGTGGCGCCGATGGCGGTGATCGGAGCCTGGACGAGGAGATAGTCCTTCCAGCCGACCAGCCAGATGAGGGCGGCGGCTACGGCGACGATGGCGACGTTGGTGCCCATGGTGCTGATCCAGGGCTGCGAGCCGGCGCGCATGAGGCCGATCGGCAGGCGATGCTGGACGACGAAGAGGTAGGTCGGGCCGAGTACGAACATCACAAGGGGATGGCGATAGAGCCGGTAGCGCAACCGCCCCATGAAGGTCCGCTGGCGATACTCGGCGACGGTGAGGGTATCGACGTCGCCGATGCCGCGCAGATCGAGATTGCCGGAGGAGGCATGGTGGATGGCGTGGGTGCGGCGCCAGAAGTCGTGCGGCGTAAGGGTGAACACGCCGAGGACGCGGCCGACCCAGTCGTTGAGCGCGCGCGTGCGGAAGAAGGCGTAGTGGCTGCAGTCGTGCTGGACGATGAACAGCCGCACCAGAAGGCCGGCGGCCGGCACGGCGAGCAGCAGGGTGAGCCAGTAGCCCACCTGCAGCGAAGCCCACATGGCGGCCCAGAGCAGGACCAGCGGGGCCGCCGTGACGACGATCTCCAGGATGCTCCTGGCGTGGCTCGGCGCCTGATAAGCGGCGAGAATCTTGGGCCAGCGGCGCGCGTCAGCGGGATTGCCAGCGGAAGGGTTTTGACGGGTGTGGAAGGTCATAGGGAGCGGACCATATACCAGTTCGGCCGGCCATACCTCCGAAATCATTGGGATGGCGACACTTTATCCATGATGATCCGATGCCGTCCGCCGCTCACGGCCGTCTCCCCGAAGCGTGAACGGCCGGGCGATGGCGCGTGGACCGGCAAGCCCCATATCACGGGCTGGTGATGGGCACCTGTTCTGGAGGCCAGCATGGATACTCGCCTTACGCTCGCCGGCGCCGTGGCGCTGACGCTGATCGCCGGTCCCGCCGCGGCGGCCGGAGCGGTGGAGACCACCGTCGTCGCCGAGGGGCTGGACCAGCCCTGGGGGTTGGACTTCCTGCCGGACGGCTCGATGATCGTCACCGAGAAGAGCGGCGCGCTCCGGCTGGTGGCCGCCGACGGAACGGTGTCGGAGCCGATCGCGGGCGTGCCGGAGGTGGACACGCGCAGCCAGGGCGGGCTGCTCGACGTGACGCTGCATCCCGATTTCGCCAACAACCGGTTCGTCTACTTCTCCTATGCCGAAGCCGGCGAGGGCGGCACCTCGACGGCCGTCGCACGCGGCCGGCTCAGCGCGGACGGCCGGTCGCTGGAGTTCGTGGAGCGGATCTTCCAGCAGCAGCCGAAGGTGGACAGCACCAAGCACTACGGGTCGCGCATCGTGTTCGACGGCCAGGGGCACGTGTTCGTGACGCTCGGCGAGCGGTCGGACGAGGAGTTCCGGGGTCAGGCGCAGGATCTCGACAGCCACCTCGGCAAGATCGTCCGGCTGAACGAGGACGGCTCGGTGCCGGCGGACAACCCGTTCGTCGGGCGCGACGGCGCGCGGCCGGAGATCTGGTCCTACGGGCACCGCAACGTGCAGGCGGCCGTGCTTCATCCGGAAACCGGCGCGCTCTGGGAGATCGAGCACGGGCCGATGGGCGGCGACGAGTTGAACATTGCAGAGGCGGGCAAGAACTACGGCTGGCCGCTGGTCTCCTACGGTAAGAACTACAGCGGCACCCCGGTGAACGAGGGCGAGGCCGAGGGCGAGGGCTTCGAGCCGCCGATCATCCAGTGGACGCCGGTGATCGCGCCTTCGGGCATGATCGTCTACGGCGGCGACGCCTTCCCGGACTGGAAGGGCGACGTGTTCGTGGGCGGGCTCCGGTCGACCGCGCTGGTGCGGCTGGAGGTGAACGGCAAGGACGTTCGCGAGGCCGAGCGGCTGCTTGAGGACCAGGGCAACCGGATCCGCGACGTGGCCGAAGGTCCGGACGGGGCGATCTACGTGATCACCGACGACAGCAACGGCCAGATCATCCGCCTGATGCCGGCCGATTGATCCTCGTCGGCAAGGAGGCGGGAGCGGAGCCGGCATTCGCCCTGCCCCGCCGCCCTTGCATTCGGGTCAGACCGCGGACGCGCCGGTGCAGATCGACAGGTCCGCCGCGTGGGCGTGCGTGCCGTCGAGGCAGCAGCTGAAGGCGCCGGCAAGAAGAGCGAGGCCGAGGATGACGCCCGCCGCGGTGTCGCGGCCGAACAGGCCCTTGAACCAACCCTTCGTAGGCGCCTGTCCTTCGGCTGCAGGAGCGGCCTCCTCGATCGGGGATTCAGCCGTCTCCTGCGGGGGCGCGACGACGGCGGAGAAGGTGGCGAAGAATTCGCCGGCGAGTTTGCGCGCGGTGGAATCGATCAGGCGCGAGCCGAGCTGGGCAAGCTTGCCGCCGATCTGGGCATCGACCTCGTAGGAGAGGATCGTCGTGTCCGGCCCGTCCTCGGCCAGGCGGACGACCGCGCCACCCTTGGCGAAGCCGGCAACACCGCCCGAGCCTTCTCCGGTGATGCGATAGCCGTTCGGCGGGTCGAGGTCGGACAATGTGACCTTGCCGCCGAAGGTGGCCTTCACCGGCCCGACCTTGAGCTGAACCTTCGCCGTCATCTCGGTCGGCGAGGTCATCTCCAGGCTCTCGCAGCCGGGGATGCAGGCCTTCAGCACCTCCGGATCGTTGAGGGCGGCCCAGACCACCGCACGTGGGGCGGGAATGCGCTGGCTGTCGTTCATCTGCATCGGCGGGGACCCTTCGGTTCGAAATCCAGGATTGATTCAGGCAGGCGCACGCTGGCCGCGACGGCGCACAGCCACGATCTCGGCGAGTATGGAAAGAGCGATCTCCTCCGGCGTGATGGCGCCAAGGTCGAGGCCTGCGGGGCCTTTCAGGCGGTCGAAGCGTTCCGGCGAGAGGCCGTCCTCGACGAGGCTTTCGCGCAGGGCGGCAACCTTGCGGCGGCTGCCGACGAAAGCGACGTGGTCGGCATCGGCGAGCAGCGCCGCCTTCAGCGCGGCCTCGTCGCCGCGGCCCTGCGTGGCGACGACCAGAAAGCGCTGGCCTGAGGCTTCGGCCGGAATGGCGTAGCCGACGATGCGCTCGTCGGCCTCGGGAAACAGCAGCTGGTCGTCCTCGGGGGCGGCCACCACGACGCGGTAGCCGAAGCGCGGGGCGATGTCGGCGAGGGCGACCGCCACGGGGCTGGCACCGAGCACGACGACGGCGGGGCGCGGCAGCACCGGCTCGACGAAGACGTCCATGGTGCCGCGGCTCGGGCACATGTTGCGGGCGAAGCGGACGCCGTCTCGCTCCTCGCCGGGGCGTATGCCGAGTTCGGCGAGGATGTCCTTGGGGATGACGGAGACGAGGCGCGGCGCGCCGTCGGCGAGCGCCTCGCGGGCCGCCTTGAGGACCGCCGCCCGGGCGCAACCGCCGCCGACCCAGCCTTCCGAGATCGTGCCGTCGGGACGGATGATGGCCTTGGCTCCCGCCTTGGCCGCGGTGACGGAGACGGTGCGGACCACGGTCGCCAGGCAGAAGGCCTCGCCGCGGGCCTTCAGGTCGGCGATGCGGTCGAGGAGGTCGGGCTCGGGGCGCATGGGCGGGGCTCCTCAGAGGCGGGCGAGGTAGGGCTCGAGCGCGGCGAGGCTCTCGAGGGTGTGGGCGGGGGCGAAGAGGTCGACGTGCGGCAGCGCGGCGGCCATGCCGCGGGCGGAGGGCTCGTAGCCGTCCCAGCCGATCATGGGGTTGAGCCAGACGATGCGCCGGCAGCGGCGGGCGAGCGCGGCCATCTCGGCGCCGAGGCGGTCCGGCTCGCCGGTGTCGTAGCCGTCGGAAAGGATCATGACGACCGTCCGCGAGTGGATGACGCGGGCGGCGTGCCAGCGGTTGAAGGTGGCGAGGCTGTCGCCGATCCGGGTGCCGCCGCCGACGCCCTCGGCCATCAGGCCGAGCCGATCGAGCGCGCGGGCGGTGTCCTTCTCGCGCAGCGCGTCGGAGACGTGGACGAGGCGGGTGTGGAAGAGGAAGGCCTCCGCCTCGCGGAAGTGGTCGAGGATGCCGTGGACGAAGCGCAGGAAGACGCCGGTGTAGAGGCTCATGGAGCCGGAGGCGTCGACCAGGACGACGAGGCGCAGCGGCCGGTAGCGCGGACGGCGAAGGACGAGACGGAGAGGCGTGCCGCCGGTCGCCAGGCTGGCGCGGACGGTGCGGCGAAGATCGAGCCGGCGGCCACGGGCGGCGGCCCGGTCACGTCGCGTAAGGCGCACGCGCATGCGCCGGGCGAGGCGCTCGGCCAGAGCATGGGCCTCGGCAAGGGCATCCGGATCGGCGATCCGGCGGAAGTCGGTCCGGGCGAGGTTTTCGGCGCGGCTGGCGCCTTCGCGTCGGCCCTCGGGGGCGGCGTCCGCCTCCGGCTGGTCGACGCCGCGCTCCACGTCGGCGGCGGGGCCGGGTTCGCCACCGGCGGATGAAGCGGGTGCCAGCGTGCGGGCGGTCTTCTGGCTGGCGAGGGCGGATGTGCCTGACATGGCGACCCGGGACTTGACGCGGCTCCCGGTCCAGAAGGCGTCGAAGATCTCGTCGAAGGCGTCCCAGTCGGACCGGCGGCCGCAGAAAAGGGCCCGAAGGGCGGGCCGGACCTCGGCGAGGCGGGCGCGATCGGCCGACGCGAGCAAGGCGAGGGCGTCGCGCGTTTCGGCGAGGCCGACGTTGAAGCCGGCGTCGCGCAATGTGCGGACGAAGCCGGCGAGCCGCCGACGGACGGCCGGGCCGATGTCGTCGCGGGTGGAAAGGCGCGCTGCCGCCATCTCAGGCGACCCGGGCGATGAGGCGGCCGAGGACCTCCGGCGTCATCCGGGCGTGGTCCTCGCGGGTCTTCAGGACGCAGGCGAGCGTGTCGAACAGCGCCTCGCGCTCGGCGTCGATGCGGGTGACGCCGAGGCCGACGAGAGCGGCCGCCCAGTCGAGCGTTTCGGCGACGCCGGGGAGCTTGGAGAGGTCCTCCTTGCGGATCCGCTCCATCAGGCGGGCGATCTGGAGGGCGAGCGCCACGTCGATGTCCGGCAGGCGGGCGAGAATGATGCGGGCCTCGCGGTCGACGTCGGGGAAGTCGAGCGCGTGGTAGAGGCAGCGGCGGCGGAGAGCGTCGGAGAGTTCGCGGGTGCCGTTGGAGGTGAGCACCACGCGAGGGATTGCGGTGGCGCGAACGGTGCCGAGTTCCGGGATGGAGACCTGGAAGTCGGAGAGGATCTCCAGGAGGAAGGCCTCGAACTCCTCGTCGGAGCGGTCGATCTCGTCGATGAGGAGAACCGGGGCGACCGGGCGGCGGATGGCGGCGAGCAGAGGGCGTTCGAGGAGGTATTTTTCGGAGAAGACGTGGGCCTCCGTCTCGTCGGCATCCAGGCCCTCGCGCGCCTTGATGGCGAGGAGCTGGCGCTGGTAGTTCCACTCGTAGAGGGCGTCGGCGCGGTCGAGACCCTCGTGACACTGGAGGCGGATGAGTTCGACGCCGTGGACGGCGGCGAGCGCCTTGGCCACCTCGGTCTTGCCGACCCCGGCCTCGCCTTCCAGCAGAAGCGGGCGCTTCAGGAGGTCCATCAGCGCCAGCGCGGTCGACAGGCCGGCGTCGGCGACGTAGCCGACGGTGGCGAGGCGGTCCGCGATGGTCTGCCGGTCGAGCATCTTCCCCTCAATCCATCTCGTTCTGGAAGCCGTCCCGTCCGACGACAGTCGCGGGCTTTACGGTGGCTCTACGGGTGCCTAAGCCGCACCGCCGCCCAAATTCGTGGGTGGTCCGCCTGCGCGGACCATGACGGCGGTGGGGCGGGAGGGGCGACACCGGCGGCATGAGGGTGCCGCCGGTGTCTCAGCCTCAGCCGTGCAGGCCGAGCCTGCGGGCCACTTCCCAGACGCGCCAGGCGTCGTGGGGCATCTGGATGTGGGTGGTGCCGAGGAAGCCGAAGGCGTCGTTGACGGCGTTGGAGAAGGCCGGAACGCCGCCGACGTTGGGGCTCTCGCCGACGCCCTTGGCGCCGATCGGGTGATGCGGCGACGGGGTGACGGTGAAGTCGGTCTCCCAGTGCGGGGTCTCGACCGCGGTCGGCAGGAAGAAGTCCATGAAGGACGCGCCCTGGACGTTGCCCATCTCGTCGTACTTGATCTCCTGGCCCATCGCGATGGCGAAGGCTTCGGTGAGACCGCCGTGGACCTGGCCCTCGATGATCATCGGGTTGATGCGAGTGCCGCAGTCGTCCAGCGCGTAGAAACGGCGGATCTTGGCGACGCCCGTGTCGACGTCGATGTCCATGACGCAGAAGTAGGCGCCGAAGGGGTACGTCATGTTCGGCGGGTCGTAATAGTTGACCGCCTCGAGGCCCGGCTCCAGGCCGGGGGGCGGGCTGTTGTAGGCCGCCCAGGCAATCTCCTTCATGGTCTTGACGCGCTCAGGGTTGCCCTTCACGCGGAAGCCGTCGATGTCCCATTCCAGGTCGTACTCGGAGACCTCGAGCAGGTGCGCCGCGATCATCTGCGCCTTGTTCTTGATCTTGCGCGCCGCCATCGCGATCGCCGCGCCGGCGACCGGCGTGGAGCGCGAGCCGTAGGTGCCGAGACCGTAGGGGGCGGTGTCGGTATTGCCCTCCTCGATCATGATGTCGTCGGCGGGAATGCCGAGTTCCGTCGCGATGATCTGCGCCCAGGTGGTCTCGTGGCCCTGGCCCTGAGACTTGGATCCCATCCGGGCGATGATCGAGCCGGTCGGATGGATGCGGATCTCGGCCGAGTCGAACATGGCGACGCCGAGGATGTCGCAGTTCTTGGACGGTCCGGCGCCGACGATCTCGGTGAAGAAGGTGACGCCGATGCCCATGATCTCGCGCGTCTCGCCGCGTCGGAAGGCTTCCTGCTTCGCCTTCTGCTCGGCGCGGAGTTCCCGGTAGCCGATCGCGTCCATCGCCTTCTGCATGGCGAGGTGGTAGTCGCCGGAGTCGTATTCCCAGCCGAGAGCGGACTGGTAGGGAAACTGCTCGCGGCGGATGAAGTTCTTCATCCGGAGGTCGGCGGGGTCCATGCCGAGCTTCTGGGCGAGGATGTCCATGGCCCGCTCGATGCAGTAGGCGGCTTCCGTGACGCGGAAGGAGCAGCGGTAGGCGACGCCGCCCGGCGCCTTGTTGGTGTAGACGCCGTCGACCGCGAGATGGGCGACGGGGAAGTCATACGAACCAGTGACGATGTTCATGAAGCCGGCGGGCCACTTGGAGGGGTCGGCGCAGCTGTCAAAGGCACCGTGGTCGGCGAGGACGTGGACCCTGAGGCCGGTGACCTTGCCGTCCTTCGTGGCCGCGATCTCGGTGGTCATGTGGTAGTCGCGGGCAAACGACGTGGTGGAGAGGTTCTCCATGCGGTCCTCGACCCACTTCACCGGCAAGCCGGTGACGATCGAGGCGACGATCGAGCAGATGTAGCCGGCGTAGGCGCCGACCTTGTTGCCGAAGCCGCCGCCGATGTCCGGGGCGATGACGTGGATCTTGTGCTCCGGGATCTTGGAGAGGAGCGAGGCCACCGTGCGGATGACGTGGGGGGCCTGGAAGGTGCCGTAGAGGGTGAGTTCGCCCTTGATCTTGTCGAAGCTCGCCAGGCACTGGCAGGTTTCCAGCGGCGAGGGATGGGTGCGGTGGTAGGAGATCAGCTCCTTGATCGTCACCTCGGCATTAGCGAAGGCGTCGTCGGTGGCCGACTTGTCGCCGATGGTCCACTCGAAGATGTGGTTGTGGTGCTTGCGGGGGCCATGGGCGCCGGTGGTCTTGCCGGCGAGGTCCGGACGCAGGACCGGGGCGTCCGGATCCATCGCGCGGAAGGGATCGACGATGACGGGCAGTTCCTCGTACTCGACCTCGATCAGCTGGATGGCGTCGTCGGCGATGTAGCGGTTCTCGGCGACGACGAAGGCGATCTCCTGGTTCTGGAAGGAGACGCGACCGTCGGCCAGCACGGCCTGGACGTCGCCGGCGAGCGTCGGCATCCAGTGAAGGCCGAGCGGCTTCAGCTCCTCGGCGGTGATGACGGCGACGACGCCGGGCAGCGCGAGCGCCTTGGAGGCGTCGATGCGCTTGATGTTCGCGTGGGCGTACTGGCTGCGCACGAAGTCGCCGTGCAGCATGCCCGGCAGCTTGATGTCGTCGACATACTGGCCCTTGCCCTGGGTGAACCGCACGTCCTCGACGCGCTTGCGCTTGCAGCCCATGCCCTCGAGGCGCGCTTCCCGCTCGGCGCGGGTGATGACCATCTCGTTCATTCCGCGGCCTCCTGGTAGGTACGGCCGTTCAGCTTGGCGGCGGCGTACTGGATTGCCTTGACGATGTTCTGGTAGCCGGTGCAGCGGCAGAGGTTGCCCGCAATGCCGAAGCGGATCTCCTCCTCGGTCGGGTCCGGGTTCTCGGAGAGGAGCACCTTGGCGCGCATCAGCATGCCGGGGGTGCAGAAGCCGCACTGCAGGCCGTGCATCTGGCGGAAGCCCTCCTGCAGCGCGTGCAGGGTGCCGTCGGCGTTGGCGAGGCCCTCGACGGTGGTGACCGAAGCGCCGTTCGCCTGGACGGCGAACATGGTGCAGGACTTCACCGAGGCACCGTCGATCTCGACCGTGCAGGCCCCGCAGTGGCTGGTCTCGCAGCCGATGTGGGCGCCGGTGAGGTTCAACTCCTCGCGCAGGAAATGGATGAGAAGCGTGCGCGGCTCGACGAAGCGCTGCACCTTCCTGCCGTTGACCGTCAGGGAGACGGGGATGGTGTCGATCTCGCTCATGGGGTTCAGGCTCCTGTGCGGGCGCGGTCGGCCGCCTTGACGAGGGCGCGGGCGACCATGACCCCGGCCATCTCGCGGCGGTACTCGGCCGTGCCGCGGCCGTCGGTTGCTGGATCGGTGATCGCCTTGGCGGCTTCGGCGGCGGCCTTGACGGTTGCGGCGTCCAGGCTGGTGCCGACGACGAGGCGGCTCGCCTCTTCGGCGAAGAGCGGTGTGGAGGCGACGTTGGTGAGGGCAATCGCGGCGGAGGCGACCGTCGAGCCATCGAGCGTGAGGACGACAGCAGCGGCGGCGGTGGCGTAGTCGCCGATCTTGCGCTTCAGCTTCTCGTAGGCGTAGCCGTGGCCGGCCGGTGGCACGGGAATGCGGACCGCCGTCAGGATCTCGCCGGGCTGCAGGAGGGTGAAGTAGGCCGCTTCGTAGAAGTCGCGGGCGGCGACCTCGCGGCTGCCGTCGGGGCCGGCGAGGACGTAGGTGGCGCCGAGGCACTGCATGAGCGCCGGCATGTCGTTGCCGGGATCGCCGTTGGCAACGTTGCCGCCGAGGGTGCCCTTGGTGCGGATCTGCGGGTCGGCGATCTGGAGGGCCGTCTCGCGCAGGATCGGCAGGCGGGCCGCGAGCAGGTCGGAGCGGATCAGCGCGGCCTGGGTCACCGTGGCGCCGATGACGACGGTGGAACCCTCGTCCCGAATGGTGGCGAGATCGGAGATGCCGGCGAGGTCGACGAGGTGGCTGGGAGCGGCCATGCGCAGCTTCATCATGGGGATGAGGCTGTGGCCGCCGGCGAAGGGACGGGCATCCTCGCCATGCGCTGCGAGCAGGCCGACGGCTTCGCCGACCGAGGCCGGCCGGTGGTAGACGAATGGTCCTGGGATCACGTTCCTCCCCCTTCTCCGATAGAGAGCAGCCAGTTGCTTCCGGCTTTTCAATCGATTGAAGAGAGGGTCTTCGAGGGTGCGGCGCACAATCAATGGCGGGTGCGCGGGGGGCCGGACAAACGCACGACATGGGCCGTTTTCGCACGAAGTGCGTCAGTTTCCCTGTCGCATCTCGTGGTCCGGTTCGACAGGGTTGGGGTTTCCGCTGCGCGGCAGCCCCCAATCATGCTGCTTTGCGGCAAGGCGATTTCCGCTTCGCTCCCTGCTGACGCCGTTTTGGCGTCATACCGACCTCGGTATCAGGCGGCCACCGACCGGGTGCGCAGGCGATCCTTCAGCCAGCCCTTGCGGGAGCGGGCGACGGGCACGCGGTAGGCGACCTTGGTGGCGAGCACGACGGTGGCGGCGTCTCCCGCCTTGTGCAGGGACGCGATGGCAAGGAGGCGGACGATGTGGCTGCGGTGGATGCGGGCGAAGACCGCCGGATCGAGTTGGGCCTCGACCTCGGAGATGGTGAGGGGGCAGAACCAGCTGTGTTCGCCGTCGAAGAGCTGGGTGTAGTGACCCTGCGCCTGGACTGCGACGAGGCGGGCGACATCCAGGGTGCGGGAGATGCCGTCCTTTTCGATGGGAAGCCGAACGTTGGCCGATGGGGCTGCGGGCGGCGGCTGCACAGCTTCCGCCTGCGCCAGCGGCGGGAAGTCGACGACCTCGCCGGGGGTGGCATCACCGCGATCCGGCACCAGCGTCAGCAGGAACAGGCCGGAGACGAGGAAGGCCACCACCGACACGACGACGGCAAGGAGACCGTGCGACAGGGCTGGCTGGGTGGCGGCCCGAACGGCGGCGTGGACGTGGACCTCGGTGCCGGCCATGGCAGTGTAGTGCATGGCCGAGATGGCGGCGGCGAGAATGGCGGCGGCCAGCATGAGCGAGCCGGGCGCCCGGGCGCCGAAGCCGAACCAGAGCGCGGCGCCGGAGGCCGCGATACCGATCACGGCGCTGGCGGCGACCATCGTGGGCTGGTGGACCATGTGCAGGCCGGTGTGGAGAGCCGACATGCCGAGGTAGTGCATCGACACGATGCCAGCGCCCATGAAGAGCGAGGCGAGCACGAGCCGGCCGCGGGAAGGGCGGCCGGAGCCCACGAAGAAGACCGCGAAGCCGACGACGAGAACGCAGACCAGGAAGGAAACGAGGGTGGGCAGAACCAGGAAGTCGACGGCCACCGGGAGCCGGGCCGCCAGCATGCCGACGAAATGCATGGTCCAGATGGCGAGCGCCAGCGACAGGGAGGCCATGGTGATGCGCTGGCGGCGGCGGGTGCCGCCGGCCCCCTCGATGCCGCGTGCGAAGTTCAGACCGACGTAGCTGCCCTGAAAGGCCATCAGCAGGGACAGCGCGACGAGCCAGGGCTCGTGCGACGGACTCATACCGGGCTCCTCCCCCTTCCGATCACGGGCCTTCCGAGCGGCCTCTTTTCCGGATCAGCGACAATCTAGCGCGATCGGCCTGGGTTTGCATCCGGCGCGTGACGGCGTTGGCGCGAAGGGTCATACCGACCTCGTAAAGTCCTGACCCTCTGCGCGGGAGCGATTTTGGCCGAATGCCAGGAGAGCGAGGGGACATGGACGTCCGTCCATGCCCTGAGTTCGACGCCGCAGTCGGCCAAAATCGCCCCCGCCCTCCGGGTTCGGCAGGTTCATCCGCCCGGATTTGTCGCTGCTCTTGCTCGACCGGACGGTCGAGCTGCGACCAGCTCCTGCCCGGATCGGCGAACCTGCCGAACGCAGAGGGTCAGGACTTCACGAGGTCGGTATCAGACGCGCCTGTCGCCGAGGCGGGCCGGGCGAGGAACGGGGGCGGTCCAGGGGAGGCGTTCGGCGCGAAGAGTGTCCCAGCTTTCGACGAAATGGGGGACGCGGGAGGCGGCCATCGGGCGCGCCAGGAGGAAGCCCTGCGCTTCGCCGCAGCCACGCTCGCCGAGGAAGAGCGCCTGGGCGAGTGTTTCCACGCCCTCGGCGACCACCGACAGGCCGAGGCTTCGGGCGAGCCCGAGAACCGCCTCGACGATAGCGCCGGCGTCGCGGTCGACGCCGAGGCTGGCCACGAAGGAGCGGTCGATCTTGAGGCGGGAGACGGGGAAGCGCCGGAGATGGGTGAGCGAGGAATAGCCGGTGCCGAAATCGTCGAGGGCGATGACGATGCCGGCGGCGTGGAGCTGACGAAGGGCGGCCTCGACCCGGTCGGTGCCGTTCTCCAGGAGCACCGTCTCGGTCACCTCCAGCTCCAGAGCGCCAGGCGGCAGGCCGGCGGCCCGGAGAGTCGCGAGGAGGGTGTCGGCGAAGCCGGGCACCATGAACTCCGGCGCCGCGGCGTTGAGGGCGACATGGCCGAAGGCCAGATCGGCCGCGGTCCAGCCGCGCATGTCGGCGACCACGGCCGCCAGCATCGCCGCGCCGAACCTCGGGGCGAGTTCGTGGTCGTGGAAGGCGGCGAGAATGTCGCCCGGACCGCAGAGCCGGGTACCGTCACTCCAGCGCAGGAGCGCCTCGAAGCCCATCAGGCGACCGTCCACCAGCGAAACCTTGGGCTGGTAGAACGGGACGACGGCGCTACGGGCGAGCACGTCCTTGGCGCGCCGCAGCACGGCGACGCGGCGGTTGAGCTCGTCACGCATGCCGGATGCGAACTCGAAGGCCTGGCCGCGGCCGGCCGACTTGGCGGCATAGAGGGCGATGTCGGCGTTCTTGAGGAGCTCGGCCGGCACCTCGTCGGCCGTCGGATGGATGGCGAAGCCGATGGTGGCGGCGCAGCCGATCTCCAGGCCAGCGTGGGTGAAAGGTGTCTTCAGCGCGGTGAGGAGCGCGGCGGCGGTGCGCTCCACGTCGTCGCGGCGGCGCGCCTCGACGATGACGCCGAACTCGTCGCCGCCGAGGCGGGCGATGGTGGCCGCGTCGCCGCAGACGCGCTCCAGCCGCGCGGCGACCTCGCAGAGGAGGGCGTCGCCGGCGTCGTGGCCGAGGCTGTCGTTGACCTCCTTGAAGCGATCGAGATCGATCAGCAGGAGGCCGACGATATGGCTCTCCGCGCCTGCCGCGGCGATGGCGCCGTCGAGGCGCGCCTGGAACAGGCTGCGGTTGGCCAGGCCGGTGAGGGCATCGGTGTGCGCCGCGCGCGTGATCCGCTCCTCGGCGGTCTTGCGGTCGTGGATGTCTGAGATGATGCCGACCCACTCGGTAACCTGGCCCGCGGCATCGAGGAGGGGAACCGCCCGATCCACCACCCACCGCCACCCGCCGCTGGCGGCATGGAAGAGACGGTACTCGTTGATGTAGGGCAGGCAGGCCTGCATCGCCTGTGTGCAGGTTTCCCGCGCCCGAGCGCGATCGTCGCGGTGAACGGAGGCCAGCCATGCCGCGCCGCCAGCGTCGTCCGGGCGCTGCCCGGTGAATTCCATCCAGCCGATGCCCTCGCTCACCTCCTGCGTGGCATCGGCCTGCCAGACGATCTCCGACGTGGCGGAAATCAGCGCCTCGTAGCGGCGGAGAGCCCGGTCCAGCGCTTGGCGGGTCTGATGCTGCTCGGTGATGTCGCGGAAGGTGCCGATGCGGCGCAGCGGCTCGCCATCCGGGGCGGTCACGACGCGGCCCTGCGAGCGGATCCAGCGCGTCTCGCCGGTGTCGGCGCGAATGATGCGGAAGGTGACGCTCGGGGTGCCGTCGGCCTGGAGGAGCGTGGTGCGGTTGTGGCGGGCGACGTCGGCGCGATCGTCGGGATGGACGCGCTCCAGGAGCAGCCCTTCGGTCGGGAGAAGGTCCGGCGCCAGGCCCAGCATGCGCTTGAGTTCGTCGGACCAGTTGCGCTCGCCGGTCCGCAGGTCGACGTCCCAGATCCCGAGACCTGTCGCCTCGATGGCGAGGCGCAGCCGGTCCTCGCTCTCGCCGCGCGCGTGCTCGGCCGCCCGGCGGCTGTGAACCTCCGACACGAGGCCGATCCAGTCGGTGATGGCACCGGCGGCATCGCGCAAGGGAACGGCGCGGTTCTCCACCCAGCGCCAGTCGCCGGAGGCACGCCGCAGCCGGTGCTCGACGGCGTAGGGCATGCCGGCGGCCGCGGCGCGACGGACCGCGTCGGCAACGGCATCGCGGTCGTCCGGGTGGACCACGTCGAGCCAGGCGTAGGGATCGCCCGGGTCGAGATCGCAGCCGGTGTAGGCGGCCCAGCCATGCCGCTCGGAGGTGCCGCCGCGCACGTCGTAGTGCCAGACGATGTCGCTGACGGCCTGCAGCAGGGCCTGGTGCAGGCGGGACTGCTCGGCAAGGCACGCGCGAAGGCGGTGTTCCTCAGTGACGTTGCGGACGACGGCGAGGACGGCGGCGTCCCGGCCGGCGACGCTTGCTGGGGACAACGCGGCACGCAGGACCACGGCACCGTCGCCGGCCGAAAGGGGCGCCTCGACCTCGGCCGGCTCGCCGGTGAGGGCGCGGGCGAAGGCGGCGCGGAGATCTGCGAGGGCGGAGGGGGCGAAGAGGTCGAACCAGGACTCGCCCGGCCGGATGCCGAGCACCGACGCTCGTTGCGGCGCCCGCAGGTCGCGGATGATCGCGTCCCGGTCGAGCTGGAACACGGCGCAGGAGGTGTTCTCCAGGACGACCGCGAGCCAATCGTCCCGCGCGGAAACACCCTGGCCTGTTGCTACTGACATCGGAACTGCAACTTCGCGAAGAGCGCGTTATAGATGCAAGTACTCTAATATGTAGGAAGTAAACGAGTGCTCTCGACAGCGATGAAAAGCGAGCGCGGATCTGCGGAGGAACCCGATCGCGGTTCGATATGCCCTGCCCTTTCCGCGGCGGCCGATCGCACCATCTGGTGAAGGGACGAACGCCCACTGCCCGGAGGCTCCCGTTGCGAACGCTGCTCGCCTTTCTCTTGCTGCTTGCCGGAGCGGTTCAGGCCGTCGCGGACCCGGCCGGCTGGGCCGCGCTGAAGGCGCCTGGATCGCACGGGCTGATGCGGCACGCCAGCGCGCCCGGGACCGGCGATCCGCCGGAATTCAAGCTGGGCGACTGCTCCACGCAGCGCAACCTGGACGACGGCGGTCGGGCGCAGGCGCAGCGGATCGGCGAGGCGGCCCGCTCCGCCGGCATCGCGCCGGACGTGGTGCTGACCAGCGCGTGGTGCCGGGCGGAGGAAACGGCCCGGCTGCTCGACCTCGGCCCCGTGGAACAGGAGCCGTCGCTCAACTCGTTCTTCCAGGACCGGTCGACGGCCGAGCAGGCGACGGCCGACCTCAAGCGGCGGCTGGAGGAACTCGGGACGCGGAAGGCCATGCTGGTGACGCACCAGGTGAACATCACCGCGCTGACCGGGATCTTTCCGGCGTCCGGGGAGATCGTCGTGATCGGGCTGGGACGCTCCGGCGAGGTGGAGGTCCGCGGCCGGATCAAACCGCAATGAGCCGCCAGACGGGAAGGGAGACAGGATGACACGCTTCGGACTTCTTGTTGCAGCCGGGATCGCCGCCACCGCGGCCGCCCCGGCGATGGCACACCACGGCTGGCTCTGGGCCGAGGACGAAACCTTCGAGCTCACAGGCGTGGTGCGCGAGGCCCGGCTCGGCAATCCGCACGGCCTGCTCACCGTGGAGAGCGACGGCGCGACCTGGACCGTGGAGGTGGGGCAGCCCTGGCGCAACGAGCGGGCCGGCCTGACCGATTCGATGCTGCAGCCCGGGACGGAGCTGACGGCGAGCGGGCATCGCTCCAGCGATCCGGCGAAGACGCTGATGAAAGCCGAGCGCATCACCATCAACGGCACGCTGCACGACCTCTACCCGGACCGGGACTGACTGTCTTGGACGGGTTGATCGCCGCGATCGAGGGGCTGGAGGCGGTGCAGGCGCTGCGCGGCTCCCGCTGGGCCTATCCGCTGGTCAACGTCGGTCATGTGCTGGGACTTGCCGCCCTGTTCGGGGCCATCCTGGTGCTCGACCTGCGGCTGCTCGGCGCCTGGCGCGAAACCGACGCGGTCGCGATCGAGCGGCCTGCCGTGGCGGTGGCCGCCGCGGGACTTGCAGTCGCGATCGCGACAGGCGCGCTCCTGTTCAGCGTGCGGGCCGGCGAGTACGCGGCGCTTGGCGTGTTCTGGGTGAAGGTCGGCTTCGTGGCGGTGGGGACGTTCAATGCGGTCGCGATGCGGCTCGGCGGACTGGGCCGGCGGGTGCCTGCGCTTGCCGCCGGGATCTCGCTTCTCGCGTGGACCGGGGCGATCGTCGCCGGCCGACTGATCGGATACTGGGAGAGCTGACGCCCTCCGGCGCCATGGTGCGGCCGTTCAGCGGCAGGCGCCAGGGGTGCTCTCCCCCGCTTCGCAGCGGGACGGATCGATGTGGGTGCCAGTTCCCGGGGCGAAAGCCTGGTCGAAGGCCGACGCGAGCTGTTCGAGGCTGCGGTCAAGCGACCGGGCAGCCTCTCCGACTCCGAGCAGCAAGCCTAGTGCCAGCATCGAGGAGAGCAAGCCGTATTCAACCGCGGTGGTTCCCCGGCGGCATCGGGCGAGCCGCTTCAGCGTCTTCATCATGAGCCTCACTGTCTGCTGAGCGATGCATACATCGCCGGCCGGCCCGCGGCCTTGCCGAAAAGGGCGACGACCGCGGCGATCTGCCGAGGTCGTGGATCAAGCATCCGCGGCGTCGTCGAAACTGCCTGAGCTGTTAACGGACCCTTCACCAAGCCCGTTCCGACCGATCCAGGAACAAGCTGCCGCCAATCCTGTTGGTCTGCCGGATCCCGCCACTTGGGACTCCGCTCCCTCATCGGAGGCTTCAAGCTGGATCCGGATGACCACCCGGAGCGCCCCTTCGACATGGCCCTCGGAGCCGGGCTGCGGACCGACCAGGCATCGGCTGACGAGAAGATCCTGAGGGTCGCGATTCCGCACTGCCTGCCGATCTGGCTGTTGCCATGTGCAAAGCGCTATCAAAATGACGGATAATATCGATAGGATGGAACACAGGACGATTTCGCCAGTTTTAGAGCGAAGCATCGTCCGGGCCGGAGGCCACCATGTATCAAACGTCTCATCGAAAAGATTCCGTACTCATTTGTTTTTCACATCTTCGATGGGATTTTGTTTTTCAGCGGCCACAGCATTTATTGACGCGCGCAGCGCGGAAAAATGACGTTTATTTTATCGAGGAGCCCAAAATTGATGCTTCGGTCCGTGCACCACGCATCGACATGAAGCTGCAGCCGGAGGGCGTTACGGTCGTCGTGCCGGTTCTGCCGCCGGGCACTTCGGAGCGGATGGCGATCGAGGTGCAGCGGCGAGCACTGGAGCGGGTGCAGGCAGCCCACCGCGGAAAGCCCTCGATCTTCTGGTACTACACGCCGATGGCGCTGCTGTTCAGTGCGGAAGCCGATGCCGACCTCATCGTCTACGACTGCATGGACGAGCTCTCGGCATTCCGCGGGGCTCCGGTCGAACTCCGCCGGCTCGAACAGCTGCTGATGACGCGCGCCGACCTGGTGTTCACCGGCGGGCGCAGCCTGTTCGAGGCCAAGCGCGACAAGCACCGCAGCGTTCACGCCTTCCCCAGCAGCATCGACGCGAAGCACTTCGCGGCAGCGCGGAAATCGACGCTCGCCGATCCCGCCGATCAGGCCGGAATCGGCCGGCCACGGATCGGCTTCTTCGGGGTGGTGGACGAACGGATGGACATCGACCTGGTGGGCGCGGTCGCAGCGGCGCGGCCGGACTGGCAGTTCGTGTTCCTCGGGCCGGTGGTGAAGATCGACCCGGCAGACCTGCCGCGCGCGGCCAACATCCACTGGTTGGGCAGCAAGCGCTACGACGACCTGCCGGCCTACCTCGGCCATTGGGACGTCGGCTTCATGCCTTTCGCGATGAACGAGGCGACGCGCTACATCAGCCCGACCAAGACGCCGGAGTTCCTGGCCGCCGGCCTTCCGGTGGTGTCGACGCCGATCCGCGACGTGGTCGCGCCCTACGGCGACCGGGGCCTGGTGGAGATCGCGGCTACCGCCGAGGAGGCCGTGGGCGCGCTGGAGCGAATGCTCGCCGGGCCCAAGGCCGACTGGCGGACGCGGGTGGACAGCGTCCTCTCCGACATGTCCTGGGACAAGACCTGGGCGGAGATGAGCCGGATCATGGCGACCGCAGGTGGGTTCGCCGCCGACGAGGACACCGAGACGCCCGCGCTCAAGACGGGAGTGGCGATCAGTGCATGACTGGCTCGTCGTCGGCGCTGGCTTTGCAGGCAGCGTCATGGCCGAACGGCTGGCGCGGGTGCGCGGCGATCGGGTGCTCCTGATCGATCGCCGCCCGCACGTGGCGGGCAATGCCTTCGACACACCCGACGCGGCGGGTGTGTTGATCCACCAGTACGGACCGCACATCTTCCATACGAACTCGGAGGCGATCTTCGCCTACCTGTCCGATTTCACCGACTGGCGGCCCTACGAACACCGGGTGCTGGCGATGGTGGACGGGCAGCTGCTGCCGATCCCGATCAACCGGACCACGATCAACCGGCTTTACGGCCTTTCGCTGTCCAGCGAGGCGGAGGTGGAGGCATTCCTCGCCGCACGGGTCGAGCCTATCGAGGAGATCCGGACCTCGGCGGATGTGGTGCTGGCGCGCGTGGGGCGGGACCTCTACGAGAAGTTCTTCCGCGGCTACACCCGCAAGCAGTGGGGCGTCGACCCGTCGGAGCTCGACAAGTCGGTGACCGCGCGGGTGCCGACGCGGGCGAACGAGGACGATCGCTACTTCGGGGACCGCTTCCAGGCGATGCCGGCGGAAGGGTTCACGCGGATGTTCGAACGGATGCTCGACCACCCGAACATCGAGATCCGGCTCGGCACGGATCTCAAGGAGATCCGCGACCGCGTGCCGTTCCGGCGGATGATCTATACCGGGCCGGTCGATGAGTACTTCGGCTTCCGCTTCGGCAAGCTGCCCTACCGATCGCTGCGCTTCGAGCACGTGACGGTGGACCGGGAATGGCACCAGCCGGTGGCCGTGGTGAACTATCCGCAGACGGAAGACTTCACCCGGGTCACCGAGTACAAGCACCTGACGGGGCAGAGCCACCCGCGGACGTCGCTGACCTACGAATACCCGAGCGACGACGGCGACCCCTACTATCCGGTACCGCGGCCGGAGAACGCTGCGCTCTACAAACGCTACGAAGCCCTCGCCGACGCGGAACAAGACGTCTGGTTCGTCGGGCGGCTGGCGACCTATCGCTACTACAACATGGACCAGGTGGTCGGGCAGGCGCTCGCCACCTTCCGGCGGATCGAGGACGGCCTGGAGCGGCCGATCCGCGCCGCGGCGGAGTAGGCGCCTTGAACGGCGCAGCCGCACCCGAGGGTATCGAGATCTGGGGAGGGGTGGAATCCACCATCGCCCGGATCGGCGACGATTGGCGCGATCAGGTGTTCGAGACCGGGCACCAGCACCGGATCGAAGACCTCGACGCGGTGGCCGAGCTCGGGATCAGCGCGCTTCGCTATCCCGTGCTGTGGGAGAGCCTCGACCCGCGCCACCCCCACCATCGGGGCTGGGCCTGGCACGACGCGCGGCTCGACCGGCTGCGGGCGCTCGGCATCCGGCCGATCGTCGGGCTGGTCCACCATGGCAGCGGGCCGCGCGGGACCGACCTGCTCGACCCGGCTTTCCCGGAGAAGCTGGCCGCCCATGCGGCGGCGGTGGCCGCGCGGTATCCGTGGGTCGGCGACTACACGCCGGTGAACGAGCCCCTGACCACGGCGCGATTCAGCGCGCTCTACGGCCACTGGTATCCGCATGCCCGGGACCACAGGCTGTTCCTGAAGGCGACGCTCAACCAGTGCCGAGCGGTGGTGCTGGCGATGGCCGCGATCCGGGCGGTGAACCCCGCCGCGCGGTTGATCCAGACGGAGGATCTCGGCAAGACGTTCGCCCGGCCCGGGCTAGCATACCAGGCCGACTTCGAGAACGAGCGGCGGTTCCTGTCGTTCGATCTCCTGACCGGAATGGTGAGGCGGGACCACCCGCTCCGGCACGATCTCGGCCTCGCCGGGATCGGGGACGCCGAGCTCGACTTCTTCGAGGAGAACGCCTCGCCGCCTGACATCTTCGGCATGAACCACTACCTGACGAGCGAGCGTTTCCTCGACGACCGGCTCGACCTGCATGCCGCGCATCATCACGGCGGCAACGCCTTCCAGCGCTATGCGGACGTGGAGGCGGTGCGATCGGGCATTCCGGACGACGACATCGGACCGAAAGCCCGGCTGCGGGACCTCTGGAGGCGATACGGGCGGCCTTGCGCGATCACCGAGGCGCACCACGGCTGCAGCCGGGAAGAGCAGTTGCGCTGGCTGAAGGAATGCCACGCGGCCGCGGTTTCGGTGAAGGCCGAAGGCGCGGACGTGCGGGCCGTGACGGCGTGGGCGCTGTTCGGCGTGGTGGACTGGAGCTCGCTCCTGACCCGGCGCAACGGCCACTACGAACCCGGCGCCTTCGACGTCCGGCATGATCCGCCACGGCGAACGGCGATCGGCGGGCTGATCCGGCGACTTGCCGGGCGGAGCGGCGACGAGCATCCGGTGCTGGAGGGAACCGGCTGGTGGCATCGGCCGAACCGGCTCTACGGCCATGTGCCCAAACCGGAGCCGGTGCTCGCATCGGCAGGCCGGCGGATCCTGATCGTCGGGGCGGAGACCAGCGTGTTCGGCGCGGGCCTTGCGCAGGTCTGCGAGGTGCGCGGGCTCCACCATGTCTTCCGGAGCGACGACGCGGGACTTTCAGGCGACCTCGCCCGGGGCCGGATCTGGGCAGTCGTCGACATCCGCGCGCCGGAGAAGGTGGAGGCGGACGGGACGCGGCTAGCCGATCTTTGCGGCCGGCGGCACGTGCCTTACCTGCTGTTCTCCTGCGAGAAGGTGTTCGACGGGTCGCTGGCACGGCCCTATGTGGAAAGCGACCCGGTGGCGCCGCGCTGCGACCACGGGCATTTCCTGGCGGCGCTGGAGCGGGACAGCCTCACGGCGCATCCGGCGGCCCTGGTGGTGCGCTGCGGCCCGATCCTGTCGGCCGCAACGCCGTCGCATCCGGTGCACCGGACGATCGCCTCGCTGCTCGGTCGCGGGGCGGGGCTCGCCGGGGCGCAGCCGGCGGCCTCGTTCAGCTACGGACCGGACCTCGCCCATGCCGCGCTGGATCTTCTGATCGACGGGGCGAGCGGGCTCTGGCACCTCGTCAACGACGACGAGGACGACTGGAACGAGATCGTGGAGCGCACCGCGCAACGCGCCGGGCTGGATCTCGGAGGCTGGCGCGACACCGATCGGGCGAGGCCGTCGCGGGCCGCGGTGCGGCTCGCCTCCGAACGAGGACAGGTGATGCCGAGCCGGGAGAGCGCACTCGGGCGCTTCGTGGCGAGCAGCGGGCGAATCCTGCCATGATGCGGTCCAGGAATGTTGTAGCCGCGCATCATTCACCGTTTTTCGATCGTATTTCCTGCGCTTTGCAAACCTGGAGCGCAAGCTTGTCGACAGATGATGTCTAGATCTGCCGAAGGGCCATCTGTATTCACGATTCGTGAAGTCGTGACGCCATCGTTCAGCCGCGAATCGGCATCATCGGTGGCGCAAAGCGTCGACAAGATTGATTGACCTGCGTACGCAGACGCCCGCGATCCACGGTCTGAATCTCGGTGGAGCGGGACGCGAACGAGCAGGCGTAGCGGACCATCCAAGGGGGCGGGAAGAACCCGCGACTTCGACCATGACCAACGCGCGCATCTCACTGGACGGGACGTGGGAATTCCTCCACGTGTCGGACGATCAGGTTCCGGGGCCGATGGAGGTGCGATCGATCACCGTGCCGGGGCCCTGGCAGGCGCAGTTCGCCGATCTTCGCATGCGCGCGGGCGTGGGGATCTACCGGCGCGCGTTCACGCTGCCGGCCGGCTGGAAGCACGACCGGGTGCGGCTGGTGTTCGGGGCCGTGTTCCACAACACGAAGGTTTGGGTAAACGGCACGCCGGTCGGCGGCAACCAGGGCGGTTTCCTGCCGTTCGCCTTTGACGTGACCGAGCAGGTCGTGGAAGGCGAGAACGAGATCAAGGTGCGGGTGGAGAGCCCGACGGACAATCCGGCGGAGTTCCCGGACAGCCCGCTGGGCGAGATCCCGTTCGGCAAGCAGAGCTGGTACGGCCCGCTGTCGGGGATCTGGCAGTCGGTGCACCTGGAATGCCGGGTCGCGGACCGCATCTCGCGGATGCGGATCCGGCCGGAGCTCGGGACCGGGGAGGTCCAGGCGCGCGTGTTCTTCGCCAGCCCGCTGCCGGCGGACACCGAGGTCGACGCGGTGATCCTGGATCCGGACGGCAAGCCGGTCGCGGCGGCGGTGGTGGCGGCGAAGGCCGACAGCGAAGAGGTGGACCTTTCCTTCGCGGTGGACAGCGTCCGTGCGTGGTCGCCGGATGCGCCGAACCTCTACAGGCTGGTGGTGACGACGCTGCGCGGCGGGGCCAAGGCGGACGGGACGAGCGAGGCGTTCGGCTTCCGCACCATCGAGACACGCGACGGGCGCTTCCTGCTCAACGGCGAGCCGCTCTACCTGCGCGCCGCGCTGGACCAGGACTACTATCCGGACATGATCTGCACCGTGCCGTCGGTGGAGTTCCTGGAGGACCAGTTCCGCAAGGCCAAGGAACTCGGGCTCAACTGCCTCCGGATCCACATCAAGGCGGCCGACCCGCGCTACTACGAGGTGGCGGACCGGCTGGGCCTTCTGGTGTGGACCGAGCTGCCGAACGGGGGACTCTCCACCGAGCGGTCGCGCGGGCGGAAGGAGGCGCTCCTGAAGGGGATCGTCGATCGGGACGGCAACCACCCTTCGATCGTGATCTGGACGATCATCAACGAGAACTGGGGCGTCGACCTCGTCCATGACGCGGACCACCGGGCCTGGCTGAAGCGGACGTTCGCGTGGCTGAAGGCCTACGACCCGACCCGGCTGGTGGTCGACAACTCGCCGCTGGCGCCGAGCTTCCACGTCGAGACCGACATTGCCGACTACCACTACTATGCCAACATCCCCGACCACCGGGCCAACTGGGACGCCTTCGTGGACCGGCTGGCCAGCCGCGAGGCCTTCCTCTACAGCCAGGAGGGAGACGCGGTGATCACGGGCCAAGAGCCGGTGATCTGCTCGGAATTCGGAAACTGGGGCCTGCCCGACCCGCGCGACCTCCGGGACGCGGCGGGCAACGAGCCCTGGTGGTTCGAGACCGGGCACGACTGGGGCGACGGGATCATGTACCCGCACGGGGTGGAGATCCGCTTCTCCGACTGGAGTCTCGACCGGTTCTTCGGTTCGCTAAAGGCGTTCATCGAAGCGGCGCAGTGGCAGCAGTTCCGGGCGTTGAAATACGAGATCGAGGCGATGCGGCGACGGCCGGAGCTCGCCGGCTACGTGATCACCGAGTTCACCGACTGCCACTGGGAATCCAACGGCCTGCTCGACATGCGGCGGAACCGGCGGGTGTTCCACGAGCGCTTTTCGACCATCAACGCGGACACCGTGATCGTGCCGCAGTGGGAGCGGACGGCCTACTGGGGCGGCGAGACGATCCGGCTGGGCTGCGCGATCGCGCATGGCGGCAAGCAACCGATCGAGGGGGCACGGCTGGAGTTCGGGCTCTCCGACGTCCACCGGGTGGACGTGCCGGCAGTTCAGCCCGGCGCCGTGGTCGACCTCGGCGCGATCGAGGTGATCGCGCCGCGATTGCAGGAAGCCGGAACGCGGGAGCTGTCGTTGCGGCTGGTCGGTCCCGACGGCGCGGAGATCGCCACGAACACCGTTCCGCTGTCGCTGCATCCGCAGCGCACGCCGGCCGACGCGGACTGCCCTGTCTGGTCTGGGGACGCCGACATCGCGGAGCACATGAAGGCGCTCGGCTACCGGACCGTGGACCGGCTTGAGGACGCGGAGGTGGCGGTTGCGCGGGGCCATGACGACCGGCTGCGCCGGTTCGTGCGCGGCGGCGGTTCGATGATCCTGGTCGCGGAAACGGAGATGGCGCTGGAGCCGCTGTTTCCGCACTGGCAGAACGTGCGTGTGCAGGAGCGGAACGGCACGCACTGGGGCGGCGACTGGGCGTCGTCCTTCGCGTGGCAACGGCGGACCGGCCCGTTCGAAGCGCTGCCCGGGGGGCCGCTGATCGACGAGAGCTTCGACCGGGTGATCCCGACACACGTGATCTCCGGCTGCAACCTGATCGACTTCCAGGCGCGGGTGCATGCCGGGCTGGTGGTCGGCTGGATCCACAAGCCCGTGGCGTTGACAGTGGAACGCGGCTACGGCAACGGCCACGTGGTGGCCTCGACCTTCCGGCTGTTCCGCGACGCGGCCGGCGCCGATCCGATCGCCACGCAGCTGATCCGGGGGCTGGTGACGCTGGCCGTGCGCAAGCGGGCGAGCCGGGCGGCGATCGAGGACGCGGCGTAGTCCGCCGCGCCCCCGATCCACGGTCAGGCGAGACCGTGGACCTTCGCCAGGCTCTTCAGGAATGGCACGCCCTTCTCCAGGACCTCCTGGCGGCCGGAGGCGACGTCGCGCCAGACGCAGAGCGCGGAGGCGATCTCCGGCGGCAGCGTGACGAAGCTCTCCATCACCAGGTCGCCCTTGAAGCCGGTTTCGGCGAGGGCACGGAAGACGTCGGTCCAGTCGATGGTACCGGAGCCCGGGACGCCGCGATCGCTTTCAGACAGGTGGATGTAGCTGCAGTGCTCGCCGGCGACGCGGACGCCGTGGCCGATGCCCTTCTCCTCGATGTTCATGTGGTAGGTGTCGAGGTGGATGGTGACGTTCGGCTCGTCGAGACACTCCAGGAAGGCGAGCGACTGGGCGGCCGTGTTGAGCAGGTGGGTCTCATAACGGTTGCAGGGCTCGATGCCGATGAGCATGCCGTAGTCCCGAGCCTTGCGGGCGACGGGCTTCAGGGCCTTGGCCATGTTGGCGTATTCGCTGTCTGTAGGACGCGCGCCGGACTTCCAGCCGAGCGTCGAATAGGTGACGCCGCAGAGGATCGAGCAGCCGAGCGCGTGCGCCTTGTCGAGCGCCGGCATCAGGAAGTCGACAGCCTTTTCCGGATGGAGCGGCGCCGTCACGTCGAACGGCAGGCAGATCGAGGCGGTCGGCTCGACGCCGTGCTTCTCGAACAGGCGGCGGCTGTGCTCGGCATCGACGGCGGCCGGGTTGAGCAGGGCGATCTCCAGGACCTCCAGACCGTGCTCGGCGGCTTCCGGGATGGCGATCTCGGCCGCCTCGCGGGTCCATTCGGAGGCCCAGAGGCTGGTGTGCATGCCGACGCGGATTCTGTCGGGGCGTGAAGGCATCGGGGGTTTCCTCGGGGTATGGTTGTTATTCGGACGCCCAACGAGACACCGGGACGGGGGCGGTGGGCAAGCGCCTTGTTGCGGGGCGGGTGCGTCCGCCACTAGGCTTGTCGCGCGACGATCCGCAGAAGACCGGAGAACCAGGCGATGGCCGTGCACGTGGTGGGGAATGCCGATGTCGACCTCACCTTCGTGCTCGACAGGTTTCCGGCGCCGGGCGAAACGCTGAACGCGCGGCACGGCTTCGTGGGCCTCGGTGGCAAAGGGCTTAACCAGGCGGTGGCGGCCGCGCGGACGGGTGCATCGACGGTGTTCTGGACCGCCGTGGGGCGGGATGCAGACGGCGACCTGATCGCCGCCCAGTTGGACGTCGAAGGCATCGGCACCGCCCGGCTCGCGCGGCTCGATCTGCCGACCGACCGGTCCGCGATCTTGGTCGATCCCGCCGGTGAGAACCTGATCGCGAGCATGGTCGAGTGCGCGAGACGCTTCGATCCGGCCGGCGCGGGTCTGCTGGATGACGCCGTCGGCAGCGGCGACATCGTCGTCCTACAAGGCAACCTGACGCTCGGTGCAACCACGGGCACGATGCGCGCGGCACGTGCCGCCGGCGCGCGCGTGCTGTTCAACCCGAGCCCGCTCGGGGCGGAGGGCGTGCCGCCGCTCGACCTCGTCGACATCCTGGTGCTGAACCGGGTTGAGGCGCGGGTGATCACGGGGGAGAGCGACCCGGACCGGGCGCTCGCGGCGCTCATGGCACGCGGCGCGGGTCGCGTGCTGCTGACGTTGGGGGCGGATGGCGCGGTGGTCGCCGACGACGCGGGACAGCGCGTCATCGCGGCCGTGCCCGTCGAAGCGACCGACACGACGGGCGCCGGCGACGTGTTTGCCGGGGTGCTCGCGGGGCTGATCGCGATGGGCTGGCCGCTCGACCGGGCCGCGGCGGGGGCGAACCGGGCCGCGGCGGTGTCGGTGACGCGTCCGGGGGCGCTGGCGTCCTGCCCGAGCCGGGCGGAGATGGCGGCGCTGCTGGTGGAGGGGTGACGATTGCAGCTTCTGGTACGTTTTCGGATCGACCTCGGCTATCCTGGCGTTCGCCGGTGGGGGTGCCAGGACGGGAGGAAAAGATGCCCAAGACCGTGAAGGACATGCTCGCCGACGCGAACGCGGCGGTGCCGAAGCTCACGCCGGACGAGGCGGTCCAGCGCATGAACGACGCCAACACCCTGGTCGTCGACGTGCGGGATCCGACAGAGGTTCAGGAGAGCGGGCTGATCGACGGCGCCGTCAACGTGTCGCGCGGCATGCTGGAGTTCCGGGCGGATCCGGATAGCGCCTACTACAACCCGGCCTTCTCCAAGGACAAGACGATCCTGCTGCACTGCGCGTCGGGCGGTCGTTCCGCGCTGGCGGGACAGGTCCTCAAAGAGATGGGTTACACGTCGGTCTACAACATCGGCGGCTTCAAGGACCTGGCCGCGGCGGGCGCCAAGACGAACAAGTCCTGAAGCGAGCGGTTTCAGGCGGCGCGGTCGGCGGCCTTGCCGGTCGCGTTGCCGAAACCGATGTAGGCGCGGCTGACGTTGAGGCTGAGGGTGGAGGCCGAGGCGTCGTCCGTCTCCAGGTTGGCATACGAGAAACTCGACCGGGTGATCTCGATGCCGTCGGCGTCGATGGAGATCTCGGTACGGGACATTTCGGCGGACTGGAGCGAGAGCGAAGTCTCCGCTGTGTCCTTGTCGTTGTCCTTATCCATGCGGCCGAGGCGATTGTACACCTTGAGGGCGAGCGCGGGTTTGTCGTCGCGCAGGAACTCCAGCGCCTTGTCGAGCCGGCGGATCACCTTGGCGTCGTCGTGCGCCTTCTGGCGCATGTCGGCCACGGGATCGGACTTCGGGATGACGTTCTCCGCGGGGGCGCCATCCTCGGGAGCCGAGGCGGTGACGGAGAGGCTGGTCGACCTGGCGTAGCTGGCCGAGAGCGATACGGTGGACATGCGGGTCGTCCCGTCGGAGGAGCGCCGGTCGGGCGCGCCAGTCCCCTGAGGGTGGACCTGAATGGTAAAGGCGGCGTTTCGAGGAATCCGGGTCAGCAGAGCGTGCGGGCGAGGTCTCCATCGACGACGAGACGCTTGACGAAGCCGCCGAGCAGCAAGGCGCGGGTCGCCTCCTGCTTCTCCTCGCCGGCGGCGAGCAGGACGACGTCCTGGCGGTGGAGGTCTTCCAGGCCGATCGACGGCGTTCGGCGGTTGAGGTCGCTGTCGACGATCCGGCCGCGGGCGTCGAAGAACTTGCCGGTGGTGTCGGCGACGGCGCCGGCGGCCTTGAGGCGCTGGAACTCCTCCGGGCTGATGATGCCGCTGGAGAAGAGCAACGCGTCCGGCTTGCACTCGCCGACACTGACGAACGCGGCGTCGGCCCCCCGAGCGACCTCCAGCGTCTCCTTGACGATGCGCTGGTCCATGATCACGCGGTAGGCCTCCTCGCTGTCGAGGATGAAGGGCGCGGGAAGGAAGTAGGCCTCGCCGCCGACGATAGCGGCCAGGCGGGTGCAGACGTCGAAGGGATTGGTGGCGGCGGTGCGGGTGAGCGAGCCCATCAGCGAGACGAAGCGGGCGTCCTTCTTGCGCACGCCGGTGATGGCGTTGGTCATGGCGGCGATGGTGCGCCCCCAGCCGATGCCGATGGTGACCGGGTCCTCGGCGGCGAGCATGCGGCTGAGCAGGCCGGCGGCAGCGATGCCGACGCCGCGGCGGGCGATGTCGCTGCGGGCGGCTGACGGTGCGGCCTCGGCCGTGACCGAGAGGCCGGGGGTGACGATGGCTTCGGTCAAGCCGTAGCGCTGGCGCAGGCGATCGGCCATCAGCAGCGTTTCTGTGGTCTCGTGCTCGATCGCCACGCGCACGATGCCGCGCTCGCGGGCGTCGGCCAGCATACGGGTGACCTTGAAGCGGGAGATGCCGAGGGCCTGGCCCACCTCCTCCTGGCTCTGACCGCCGACATGGTACAGCCAGGCGACCTGTACGAGCAGGTCATCGTCGCGCACGCTTTCCAACATCCGGAATCCCCTGGTCCCGCGCGTTCGAGCACATCCGTGCAGTCCTTGCAAAAGTGTTGACACGACAGCCGGGCAAGAGCAATCTTCACATCTGTGCAGTGGATGCACAAATGTTGTTGCATCGCAGTACAGACGGTCCCGCAGCGCGGAAACCGGGGAGGAAACAAAAACATGACGATCACGACGATGACGCGGGCCCTCATGGGCGCCGCAGCGGTGGCGGCTTGCCTTGTGACGGCCGTTCCTGCCTGGGCTGTGGAAATCGCCTGGGTTCACTCCAACGCCGCGGCTCAGTCGGAGCAGCGGGCGAAAGCAGGCTTCGAGGCGTGGCTGAAGGAAAGCGGAAAGAGCGACTGGAACGTCTCCTTCCTGGACAGCAACGGCTCGGGCGAGCGTACCGCCAACAACCTCGACAACGCCGTTCAGCGCGGCGTCGACGCCGTCATCCTGTCGATGGCGGACCTTCGCGCCTCCGAGGCGATCATCACGCGGGCGGCGGCCGACGGCGTGCCGATCTTCACGATCGACAGCGGCTGGGTGCCGGGCGTGATCCAGGACGTGACGACCAACAACTGGGACATGTCGGCCAAGGTGTCGGTCTACCTGCTGGACAGCCTGGGCGGGAAGGGCAACATCATCTTCCTGCGCATGGCCGAGCACCACGGCACGCGCAAGCGCGGCGAGACGATGGCCGCTATCCTGAAGGAATACCCCAACATCAAGGTGCTGGCGGAGCACAACATCGACTACACGGCTTTCTTCGAGGACACCGTGAAGACGATGGAGGACTACGCGGCCCGGTTCGGGACAGAGATCAACGGCGTCTGGGCGCCGTGGGACGAGCCGGCGGCCGCGGCCGTCGGCGTCTTGGAGAAGAACGGCATCAAGGCGATGGTGACCGGCATCGACGGGCATCCGCAGGCCGTGGAAGCAGTGAAGAAGCCGGACAGCATGATGGTCGCCACCGTGTCCCAGCCGTTCGAGGGGATGGGCAAGCAGGTCGGCGAGTGGATCCAGGCAGTGGTCGTGGACAAGACCGACCCGGCGACGCTGTTCACCACCAAGACCACCTACATGGACGCGCCGCTGATCACCAAGTGATCGCGGCCGAGGGACCGGGGCGGACCGGGAAACCGGTCCGCCAAGCGGGCGGCGCACTCCCCTGCCCCGCCGCACCGGCCCGCCTTTTCGCGCCCCGCCTTTTTGCGCAAGGAGAGCGGCGATGACGATCCGCCTCGTCGACATCGTGAAGGAGTATCCGGGGACGACGGCGCTCTCGGGCGTCAGCGTCGACTTCCGGCCTGGCGAGGTGCATGCCATCGTCGGGGAGAACGGCGCGGGCAAGACGACGCTGGTCTCCATCCTTTCCGGCGCGAACCGGCCGACCCGCGGCCACATCGAGATCGACGGGACGGCGCGCAGCTTCGACGGGCCGCGCGCCGCGCTCGACGCGGGGATCGGGTACGTCTCGCAGGAGGGCACCCTGGTGCCGTTCCTCAGCGGGGCGGAGAACATCATGCTCGGCGCGGAGCCGGGTCGGCTCGGGGTGATCGACCGGCGGCGCGTGCTGGCGGACGCGGTGAGCGCGGCGGCGCACTTCTTTCCGGACCGGGATCTCGACCTGCAGAGCCCGGTGGAGGACCTGGACTACGCCGAGCGGAAGGTGATCGAGATCGTGCGGGCGCTCAGGGCAGCGGCGACCGTGCTGATCCTGGACGAGCCGACGGCGAGCCTGCCGGCGGCCGACAAGGAGATGCTGGTCCGCGCGATCGGCGAGCTGAAGGCGCGCGGGCTGGTGATCATCCTGATCAGCCATTTTCTCAAAGAGGTGCTCGCCCTGTCGGACCGGGTCACCGTGCTGCGCGACGGGCGGAAAGTCGAGACCTCCGACGCCGGCGGGCTCGACGAAGCCCATCTGGTGCAGCGGATGCTGGGAGCGACGGCGCAGGCCTTCCAGGAACGGCACCGGGCGCCGGTGCCGCCGGGCGAGGCGCGGCTTGCGGTCCGCGGCCTGTCCGGGGCGGGTTTCCGCGACGTGGATTTCGAGGTGCGGCCAGGGGAGATCGTCGGGCTGATCGGCCTGTCGGAGGCCGGGCAGATCGCGTTTGCCGAGGCGCTGTTCGGCGCCGGCGGACGGACGACGGGCACGATCGCCGTGGACGGCCGGACGGTGAGGATCGACGATCCGCGGGAGGCGCGGCGACTCGGGATCGGGCTGGTGCCGGACCAGCGGATGGCGAAGGCGCTCGTCGCCGAGTACTCGATCGGCGAGAACCTGGCCGTGGTGAATCTGCCGAGCACCGGGATGGGCGGCCTGCCGATCGTGGCGGGCGCGCGCGAGCGGACGAACGGGGCGGCCGTGTTCGCCCAGCTCCGGATCAAGGCGAACGGGCTGGAGCAGGCCGTCGGCGAGCTTTCCGGCGGCAACAAGCAGAAGGTTTCGATCGGCCGCTGGCTCTACGGCGTCGATGCCAGGGCGGCCTATCGGGTGCTGATCTTCGTGGAACCGACGGAGGGCGTCGACGTGGGCGTCAAGGCGGAGATCCACGACATCATCCTGAAGCTCGCCGATGCGGGCGTCGCGATCGTCGTGGTGTCGTCCGACCTCCTGGAGATCTCGCACCTCTGCGACCGTGTCAGCGTTTTCTGCGACGGGACAACCACCGCCGCGCTCGGCCGCGACAGGTTCCACGAGGATGCATTCGTGGCGGCCATGGCCGGCCGCGCGACAGGGAGGATGGGATGACCATGGCAGCCAGCGAGAGCGCGCGCCCGACCCGCAAGCCGCGATCGAAGGGCCTCTTCCTCAGGCGCTACTCGACGCTGATCGTGCTCCTGGCGATCTTCCTGGCCTTCGCCATCGGGGTCGACCGCTTCCTGTCGGTGCGCAACCTCACCAACATCCTGCAGCAGATCTCGATCCTGACCATCGTCGGTGTGGGGCTCACCTTCGCCTTCGCGGCCAAGGAGATCGACCTGTCGGTCGGATACGCCTGCGGGCTCGCCGGGCTGCTGGCGCCGCTCCTGATGGTGTGGGGCTATCCGCCGGCGCTGGCGGTGGCGGTCGGGCTTCTGGCGGGGCTGCTCGTCGGGGTGTTCAACGCGATCATGGTGACGGTCGTCGGCATCCCGTCGCTGATCGCGACGCTCGCCTCCGGGTCGATCCTGTTCGGGGTGAACTTCCTCGTCTCAGGCGGCAAGGCGATCTACGGCGGCATCCCGGAAAGCTTCACCGCAATCGGGGCGACGAATCTGGGCGGGTTGCCGGCGATCTCGATCGTGATGCTGGTGGTGGTGGCGGTCGCCTGGTTCGTGATGGAGCGGTCGTTCCTCGGACGGTACATCTACGCGGTCGGCGGCAACGCGCGGGCGGCGGAGCTCGCCGGGCTTTCGGCGCGGCGGCTGAAGGCGATCTCGCTGGTGCTCTGCGCGGTGTTCGCGGCCGGCGCCGGCGTGCTCCTTGCCGCGCGCCTCGGGTCCGGCCAGCCGAATGCCGGCGAGCGCTATCTCCTCGACGGCCTCGCCACGGTGTTCATCGGCATGACGATGATCCGGCCGGGGATCGCGACCGTGATGGGGACGCTGTTCGGCGCGCTGTTCATCGGCGTGATCAACAACGGCCTCAACCTGATCGGGCTCGACACCTTCATCCAGGACATCTTCAAGGGCGCGATCATCCTGGCCGCCGTGTCGGTGATCTCCCGCCAGACTCAGCTCAAGCTCCTGTGAGTGGCGCATAGCATGACCTCCGTTCTCATCACCGGCGTCGGGCGCGACAACATCGGCTTCGCGGCAGCCCGGCGGATCGCACGCGATGCGCAGACGCTCGTGATCGCGGACGTGCGGCCGATCCCGGAGGCGCTGATCGCCGCCATCCGGGGGGAGACGAGCGCGCGGATCGTGGCGGAGACCGTGGACGTGGCGAGCGCGGCATCGATCGACCGGCTGCTCGACGTGGCGTTCGAGGCGGCGCCCGAGCTCGACGGACTGGTCAACTGCGCCGGGATCGCCGATCCGACGCCGCCGCTCGCCATCACCATGGACGCCTGGGACCGGCTGATGACGGTCAACCTGAAGGGCACCTTCTTCGTCGCGCAGGGCTTCGTGCAGCGGCTCCTCGATCGGGGGCGGGGCGGATCGATCGTCAATCTCTCGTCGATGGCCGGGCGGACAGGGGGCAAGCATAACGGCCTGCACTACGCCGCCTCCAAGGCCGGGGTGATCTCTATCACCAAGGGGCTGGCGCGCGCCTTCGGAGAAAAGGGCATTCGCGTCAACGCCGTCGCTCCGGGTATCATCGACACCGTGATGTCTCACAACGTGAAGGGGAGCGACGATCAGGCGCGCAATTCGCCGCTCGGGCGATGGGGAACGATCGACGAGGTGGGCGAGACGATCGCCTTCCTGCTCGGACCTGGCGCCTCCTACGTGACGGGCGCCACCCTCGACGTGAACGGCGGCATCGTCTGACGCATCGCTCCTTTCGAAGGGGAGGACAGGACCGATGGCCTACGTGATCGGCATCGACGGCGGGACGGAGAGCCTGCGGGCGCATGTGTTCGACCTGGAGGGGCGGCCGCGCGGCAGCCACGCAACGCCCTACCAGACCGCGTTTCCGGAGCCGGGCCGCGCGGAGCAGAACCCGGACGACTGGTGGGCCGCGGTCGGCTCGGCCACGCAAGGAGCGCTGAAGGCGTCCGGGGTGGACGCGGGCGACGTGATCGCGATCGCGATCGACACGACGTCCTGCACGGTGGTGGCGCTCGACGGCGAGGGCCGGCCGCTGCGGCCGTCCATGATCTGGATGGACGTGCGCGCGGCGCGCGAGGCGGCGGACGTGGCGGCCTCGGGCGATCCGGCGCTCCGGATCAACGGCGGCGGCGCCGGGCCGGTGTCGGCGGAGTGGATGATCCCGAAGGCGCTGTGGCTGAAGCGGCACCAGCCGGAGGTATTCGAGCGGGCGGCGCGGATCTGCGAGTATCAGGACTATCTCAACTGGCGCTGCACGGGCCGCTGGGTCGCCTCGCTCGACAACGTGTCGATCCGCTGGCACTACCAGAGCGCCCACGGCGGCTGGCCGATCTCGCTGCTGGCGCGGATGGGGCTGGAGGCGCTGCAGGAGAAGTGGCCGCGCGAAGTGCTGGCGCCCGGCGAGATCGTCGGCGGGTTGACCCGCGAGGCGGCGGCGCACATGGGGCTCCGACCCGATACGCCGGTGGTCCAGGGCGGCGCAGACGCGTTCATCGGGATGATCGGGCTTGGGGTGACCGAGCCGGGCGAGCTGGCGCTGATCACGGGTTCGTCGCACCTGCAGTTGGGCGTCGCCGAGCGCGAGGTGCACAAGGCCGGGGTCTGGGGCACCTACCAGGGCGCGGTCTACCCGGGCAAGCCCATCCTGGAGGGCGGGCAGACCTCGACGGGGTCGGTGATCGCCTGGTTCAAGCGGAACTTCGCGCCGCATCTCTCCTACGACGAGCTCAACGCCGCGGCCGGCGCAATCCCCTTTGGAGCAGAGGGGCTGATCGTCTCAGACCATTTCCAGGGCAACCGGACGCCTCATACCGATCCGCTGGCTCGCGGCGCCATCACCGGGCTGACGCTGAGCCATACGCCGGCGCACGTCTACCGGGCTATCGTGGAGGGCGTCTGCTTCGGCACCCGTCTGATCGTCGACACCTTCGGCAGCGCCCTGCCGGCGAGCCGCGTGGTCGCAGCGGGTGGCGCGACGAACTCGCCGTTCTGGCTGCAGACGCACGCGGACACGCTGGGCGTGTCTATCCAGCTGACGGAGGTGAGCGATGCCTGCGCGCTCGGATCCGCCGTGCTGGCCGCGGCGGGCGTGAAACGCTTCGCCTCGATCGAGGAGGGAGCGCGGGCGATGGTGCGCGTGCGCACCACGATCGATCCGGATCCGCGGGCGGTCGAGGCCTACGCCCCCATCTACGCGCGCTACCGCTCGGCCTACGACGCCCTCAAGCCCCTCAGGGAGACGCATTCATGAGTTTCGGCGACAATCAGGGGCCGCTCCGGCTCTACACGACGATGCGGCGGATCCGCTCGTTCGAGGAGCGGGTGGGCGAGTTGTTCGTGCGCGGGGAAAGCGCCGGGTCGATGCTGCACCTCTCCATCGGCGAGGAGAGCGTGGCGGGCGTCTGCGCGGCCATGACGGAAGGCGACACCTTCACAACGCACCACCGCGGCCACGGCATCTTCATCGCCCGCGGGGCGGACCCGAAGCGCATGATGTCGGAGATTGCCGGCAAGGCGGACGGCTACTGCCACGGCAAGGGCGGGTCGATGCACATCGCCGACATGGGGCTCGGCCATCTCGGCGCGAACGCAATCGTCGGCGGCGGCATCCCGCACATCATCGGGGCGGGGCTCGCCTACCGCAACCGCGGCGAGGGGCGGGTTTCGGTCGCTTTCTTCGGCGACGGGGCGATGCAGCAGGGCATCCTCTACGAGAGCATGAACATGGCGGCGCTCTGGAAGCTGCCCGTGGTGTTCTGCTGCATCAACAACCAGTACGGCATGGGCACGCGCGTCGACCGTTCGGCCGGGCGGCTCGCCTTCGACGAGCGGGCGCGCGCCTTCGGGCTCGACGGCGTGGTGGTGGACGGGCTGGACGTGGAGGCGGTGAACGCCGCCGCGGCGGGGATCGTGGACGGCGCGCGCAACGGGCGGCCGGGGTTCATCTCGCTGGAGGTGTTCCGCTTCTTCGGCCATGCGCGCATGGACAAGAGCCCCTACCGCAGCGAGGAGGAGGAGAAGGCCGGGCGGGCGAAGGACCCGGTTCTCTTCACGCGTGGTTCGCTCGCCGCCCGCGGCATCGCCGACGCCGCCACGCTGGACGGCATCGATGCGGATGTCGCCGCCGAGATGGACGCGGCGCTGGAGCACGCGGTGAAGGCCGCGCCGCCGGCACTCGACATCATGTTCGACGACGTCTACGGCCCGGGCGAGCCGCGGCCGACGCCCGTCCGATCCCGCATCGCCGACATTCTTTCTGAGGCCCGCGCATGACCGCCATCGAGACCACCTACCGCGATGCCCTCCGCGAGGCGCTGGCGGACGCCATGCGCGCCGACGAGTGTGTTGTGATCATGGGCGAAGAGGTCGGGCTCTACGGCGGTGCCTACGGCGTGACGAAGAACCTGATCGCCGACTTCGGCGCGAACCGGGTGATCGACACGCCGATCTCTGAGCCGGCGATCATAGGCGCGGCCGTGGGAGCGGCGATGTCCGGGCTGAGGCCGGTGGCGGAGCTGATGTACGTGGACTTCGCCGGCATGGTGATGGACCAGCTCGCCAACCAGGCGGCCAAGATCCGCTACATGTTCGGCGGGCAGATCGGCGTGCCGATGGTGCTGCGGACGCAGGGCGGCACCGGCCGGTCGGCGGCGGCGCAGCATTCGCAGAGCCTGGAAGCCTGGATGGTGCATACGCCGGGCTTGCGGGTCGCAATGCCGGCGACGGTGAACGACGCCTACCACCTGCTCCGCCACGCGCTGACGCTGCCGGATCCCGTCGTGTTCATCGAGCACAAGGGGCTCTATACGCGCAAGGGCACGCTGGACAAGGACGCGCCCGACGCCGACTGGGGCCGCGCGGTGGTGCGCCGGCCGGGCAAGGACCTCACCATCGTCACCTACTCGCGGATGCTTTTCGAGACGCTCGCCGCGGCAGAGACGCTCGCCGCCAGCGGGCTGGAGGCGGAGGTGATCGACCTGCGCTGCCTCAACCCGATGGACGAGGAGACGATGACCGCGTCCGTGCGGCGGACCGGGCGCGCGATGGTGGTGACCGAGGCCGTGATGACCGGCGGCCTTTCCGCCGAACTCGCCGCGCGGATCCAGGAGAGCTGCTTCGACTTCCTGGAGGAGCCGGTGGTGCGGGTCGCGGGCGAGGACATCCCGATCCCGGTGTCTCCGGCGCTGGAGCGGGGCAGCATTCCCTCGGCGCAGCTGATCGCCGAGACGGCCGACTTGCTCGTGCGCCGGAGGACCCCGTCATGGGCGACCGCGTGATCGACCTGACGCTGCCGCGTCTCGGCGAGACGATGGAGCAGGGCCGGATCGTGGCCTGGCTGAAGAAGCCGGGCGATGCGATCCGCCGGGGCGAGACCGTTCTGGAGGTGGAGACCGACAAGACCGTGGTCGAGGTCCCTGCCCTGCAGGACGGCGTGCTTCTGGAGACGCTGGCGGCGCCCGACGAGATGGTGGACGTCGATGCGCCGATCGGGCGCCTGCAGGTGGCCGGCGATGCCGCCGAGGTGTCTGCGCCGGACGTCACGGTGGTGGATTTCCTGCTGCCGCGGTTGGGCGAGACGATGGAGGAGGGGCGGATCGTCGCCTGGCTGAAGAAGCCCGGCGAGCGGTTCCGGCGCGGGGAAACCATCCTGGAGGTGGAGACCGACAAGACCGTCGTCGAAGTGCCGGTTCTCCAGGACGGAATACTCGTTGAGATCCTGGCCGAGCCCGATACGCTGGTGCCAATCGACCAGCCGGTGGCCCGGATCGAAGTGGCGCGGGTCGCGGATGCGGCCGCGGTCGCGTCGGATTCGGCGGCGTCCGAATTTGCCGCCGTGGCGGATGCACCGATCGCGGCTCCGGCCGCCTTCGCCGCCGCACCCCGTCGGGAAGGCGAGCCGCTGCGGGCGAGCCCGGTGGCGCGCCGGCTCGCACGGGCCGGCGGCATCGACCTTGCTGCGCTCACCGGCACCGGGCGCCGTGGGCGGATCACCGGCGACGACGTCCGCGCGCTCCTTGCCCGGGGCACGATCATGCTCCAGGGCAACGATGCGATCGTCGAAACCTCGCAGGGACCGATCGCGGTGAAGCGCTTCGGGGCGGGTACGACCGGAACGCCGGTCGTGCTGGTGCACGGGATCTTCGGCGACGCGGATACCTGGACGGAGCTCGCGCGCCGGGTCGCGGCATCGGGCCGCCCGGTGTTCGCGCTGGACCTGCCCGGACACGGGCGCTCCGCCTCGGAGGCGAGCACGATGAAGGCGATCGCCGTGGCGGTGACGGACGCCGTGCGCGCGATCACCAGCGGGCCGGTCCGGCTCGTCGGGCACTCCATGGGCGCGGTGGCGGCGGTGCGGGCGGGGCTGGCGCTCGGCAGCGCGTTGGAGCGCCTGGTGCTGCTCGCCCCGGCGGGCCTTGGCCGCGAACTGGACCAGGGTTTCCTCGACGGGATGCTCGGGGCCCGCACGCCGGAGGCCCTCGCCCGGGAGCTCGTGAAGCTCGGCGCCGATCCGAAGGCGCTCTCGGCAAGCTGGCTTGCCGGCCAAGTCGGACGGCTGGCGGAGCGGCATGCGGTGCTCTCCGCGATCGCCTGCGCGGTCGCGGTAGAGGGCGTCCAGCAGGCCGACATCACGGGCGACCTCGCTGGGCTGACCTGCCCGATCACGGCCGTGTTCGGGCTCGCCGACACGATCGTGCCCTGGCAGCACGCGACCGCGCTGCCGGCCACAACCGCCGTTCATTTCTTCAAGGACGCCGGACACATGCCGCACTGGACGGACCCGGCGCTCGTCGCCATGTTGGCCGCTGCGTGACGACGCTGCCCGCCCTCCCGCAAACAGGACCTCTGACTTGGCATCTCTGAAGCATCTGGTGATCTTCGACTGCGACGGCGTGCTCGTCGACAGCGAGATCCTTTCGCGGCGGGCTTTCGCGGACGTGCTGCAGGCGGCCGGCGTGCCGGCGACGCCGGACATGGTGACGCCCTACACCGGCATGAAGCAGCCCGACATCCTGGCCGGCATCGCGCGGGAGACGGCGAGCGAGATCCATCCGGACGTGCCAGGCCGGCTGTGGCCAGCGATGCAGGCGCTGTTCCGCGAGGAGCTGACCGCCGTCGCGGGTGTCGCCGCCTTCCTGGAGCGGCTGGACCTGCCGCGTTGCGTGGCCTCGTCGTCCCACCCGGAACGCATCCGGGAAAGCCTTGAGATCACCGGCCTGGCGCACTTCTTCGCCGACGAGGCCGTGTTCTCGTCGCACCAGGTGAAGCACGGCAAGCCGGCGCCGGATCTGTTCCTATTCGCCGCCGCGCAGATGGGGGCGCCACCCGAGCGGTGCATCGTGATCGAGGACTCGGTCGCCGGCGTTACCGCGGCGAAGGCCGCGGGCATGCGTGTGATCGGCTTTGCGGGGGCCAGCCACGCGGACGCCACCCACCGCGCGCTGCTGGCCGCCGCGGCGCCGACCGCCTTGGTGGAAAGCTATGAGGCCGCGGTGGCGCTGCTTTCCGACTGGACGGCCGGTTGAGCCGATCAGATCAGGCGGCGCCGCAGGAAGGCGCCGGCCTGCTCGACCAGGACAACGAGGGCGAAGACCACCAGGATGATGGTGGAGGCCGTATCGTAGTCGAAAAGGTCGAAGGCGACCTTCAGCTCGACGCCGATCCCTCCGGCGCCGACGAGCCCGAGCACCACCGAGGCCCGTGTTGCCTTCTCCAGGCAGAACAGCGAGGTGGCGACGAAGGCGGGCATGGCGTCCGGCACCACGGCGGAGGCGATGAGGCCGAGCCGGCGCGCGCCGAGCGCGGTCAGCGCCTCGCGGGGGCCCTTGTCAGTCTCTTCCATCGCCTCGGCAAAGAAGCGCGCGGCAAAGCCGATCGTATCGACCATGATGGCGAGCACGCCGGCGGCCGGACCGAGCCCGACGGCGATGACGAAGAGAAGCGCCCAGACCAGATCGGGAACGGTGCGGAAGAGGGCGATCAGTCCCCGCGCGGCTACCCTGACGAGAGGGTGCGGCGACAGGCCGTCCGCCGCCAGAACGGCCAGCGGCAGACTGAGGACGAGCCCGAGCACGCAACCCGCCACCGCCATCTGGAAGGTGACCAGCAGAGAGAGAAGGATGCTGTCCAGCCGCTCGAGCGACGGCGGGATCATCCTGTCGAGGATCGAGCCCACGGCCGGGATGCCGCGCGCGAGCTTGCCGGCGTCGAGACCGGAACCGGCGAAGGCCCAGGCCAGGAATGCCATGGCGGCGACGAGGAGGACGGCCCTGCTGACCGGCGGGCGCTCGAAGCGGGCTGGCAGACCGGTCCGCAGCGTGGAAGGCGTCATGATGCGGCTCCCATCGCAACGCGCCGGAGCGGCACGACGCGTTCCGTTGCCTGCGGGCCATCGAAGAAGGCTTCAAGCAGGGCCGGATCCGTGCCGGCCGCGGGCCTGTCGAGCGCCACCCGGCCGCCGGCCAGCCCGACGACCCGGTCGGAGAAGCCGACCGCATGCTCCATGTGGTGGGAAACGAAAACGAGGCCGAGGCCCTTGTCGCGGGCGAGACGGGCGAGCAGGCCCATGATCTCCTCGCCGGCGCGGGGGTCGAGACTGGCGTCCGGTTCGTCGGCAAGCACGAGTTCAGGCCGCTGCATCAGCATGCGGGCTATGGCAACGCGCTGGGACTGGCCGCCGGAAAGGGAGCCGACTGTCTGCATCGCACGGTCGGCGAGTCCGACTGCCTCCAGGCAGGCCATCGCCTCCTCGCGGTCCACCCGACGCGCCCATGCCTGATGCCAGGTGCGGGGGCCCGATCGCCTGGCCTGGACGCCGTGGACCACGTTGGACAGGGCCGACAGGCGGGTGACGAGGTTGTGCTTCTGGAATACGAAGCCGACCCTGGAGCGAAGGCGCGACAAGGTCCGGCCGCGCGCCGCGCAGACGTCCTCGCCGAACAGCCGGATGGCCCCGGAGTCGGGTTCGACGAGGCGTACGGCCATGCGCAGGAGGGTGGACTTGCCGGTGCCGTTGGCGCCGATCAGCGCCACCGCCTCGCCTGCGGCGACCGTGAGATCCAGTCCGTCGATGACCCGCCGCCCGCCCGGGAAACTCTTGACGAGCGCCTCGACCTGCAAGGCCGGGGCCGGCTCGGCGCCAACCGCTGGCCACGTTGCAGTCGTGACCGCGGTCCGCTCCACGTCATTCACCGACGAACTCGTTGAATTCGGTGATGCCGATGGTGGTGTACATGGCGCGGACGTATTCGTAGTCGCTGTCCGTCACGGTCGGCAGGAAGACGCCGCCCATGTACTTGCGGTTGTCGTCGGTGTTCTCGACGACGGATTTCATCAGCTCGGCGCCGTGATCGAGGAAGGCCTGGCGGACCTTCGCGACAACCTCGGGCGCGACCTTGGGGCTGGCGAGCAGGAGATCGTTGGGAAGATCGGGGCCGCGCGCGATCACCTTGAGGCCGACGTCGGGCATCTTCTCGCGGATCGTCTGGAGATGCGTGAAGTTCATGCCGATGGCGCCAAGATCGCCGCGCTTGAGCGCTTCCACGGCGACGTTCCGCTTCACGAAAGCGGGCGTGTAGTCGGTATTGTAGACGAGCCCGAAGTCCTTCAGCGTCTGCGCAGGGCCGAGATGCTGCGAGGTGGAGCCAATTTCGCCGAACGAAATGGTCTTGCCCTTGAGGTCGGCGACGGACTGGATCGGCCCGTCGGCCAGGACGACGATCTGGGCGAAGTAGTCCGGTCGCTGCCAGCCGACCACCGGCTCGGCGCCGAGGCGGGAGCGGAAGACGATGTACTCGGCCGGGCCGGTCAGGACGAAATCGACCTGGTCGGCGGCCATGGCCTCCACCGCCGCCGTGCGTCCGGACACCGGGAAGAACTCGACCGCAAGGCCCGACTTTTCCTCGAAGGCGGCCTTGAACGGCCCGAACTCGCGCTGGAGCGCCTCCAGGCCGTCGACGTCGGTCACCGCGAAGCGAATGGTTTCGGCGGCGTGCGCGGGTGCCGCAATGGCGGTGGCCATCATCGCGGCGGCAGCCAGGATGCTCTTCAGCATGTGTCGGAGCCTTCTTGTGTCTGAAAAAGGTCGAGCCGTTCGCCACAGCCCAGGCCCACCGATAAGGTCATCCCTCCACGACAGGATGATTGCAGCGGCGTGACGGGTCGATTGCAGAGCGATGAAGTTTTAATGAACTCGACGTCCAGACCTCTAGATGACTTGGACGGTCGTCGATCTGTCATCTGCACGCGCTAGAGGCTCATCACTCCGGGGGCGATCTTCCGTCGACCCGACGATTCAGTCAGGTCGGAAGCTGCCCCTCGGAGAGATCGCTTCAGACAGGAGGGAGGCATGCGCCTGATCGGCGGACAGACCTTGACGGCGGGCGGCTTCGCCGAGACCGACGTGTCGACCGACGGACCGCTCGTTGCCCGCGTCGGCGAGCCGGGCGGTCACGGACCGGTGCTCGATGCCGGGGGCCTCCTGGTACTGCCCGGCATGGTCGACATCCACGGCGACGCCTTCGAGCGACAGCTGCATCCGCGCCCCGGTGTCGACTTCGACCCCGAGATCGCCCTGATCGACACCGATCGCCAGCTGGTCGCCAACGGCATCACCACCGCCTATCACGGGGTGACCTGGAGCTGGGAGCCGGGCCTGCGCGGGCGGGAAACCGCGATCGGTCTCAAGGACGCGCTCGACCGGCTGTCCGGACGGCTGGCGGCGGACACCCGCTACCACCTCCGTCACGAGATCTTCAACGTTGCCGCGGAGGACGAGATCCTTTCCTGGATCGATGCCAAGGCGGTCGGCTGCCTCGCCTTCAACGACCACATGGAGGGGACCGTGAAGGCTCGGCACCGCCCCGACAAGGTGGCGAAGATGCGCGAACGGACAGGGCTTTCCGAGGCGGCGTTCTGGGAGCTTGTCGAGCGCGTCTACGACCGGAAAAGCGAAGTGGCCGGCTCGATCGAGCGGCTTGCCCGCGCGGCGGTGGCGGCCGGCGTGCCGACCCTGTCGCACGACGACATGTCGCCCGAGATGCGCGGCTGGTTCCATGGCCTCGGAGTGCGGATCGCCGAGTTCCCCGTCAACGAGGAGACCGCCCGCGCCGCACGGGAAACGGGCGATGCGATCGTGTTCGGCGCTCCGAACGTGGTGCGCGGCGGCAGCCACACCGGGTGCCCCTCCGCCGAGGCGATGGCCGGACAGGGGCTCTGCCAGGTGCTCGCGTCCGACTACTACTACCCTGCAATGCTGCAAGCGCCATTCCGGCTGGCCGCGAACCGAACCCTGCCGCTTGAAGACGCGTGGGACCTGGTTTCCGGGGGTCCTGCGCATGTGCTCGGCCTTGCCGACCGGGGCCGCATCGCAGAAGGGCTGAGAGCCGACCTCGTCCTGGTGGATGCAGGGAATGCACGGTCCGCGCCGACGGTGGTCGCGACCATCGCAGCGGGACGGTTGGTGCACCTGGCGGACGGCGACAGGCTGCGTCCGTTCTGATGCCGGCCTCCGAGGCGGGAGATGTGGACAACCGGGTCCGGACGGCCGCACGGTTTACACGCTGTTAATCGGCGTCAGCGAGAGATGGATCATGTTCGTCTCGCGTTTGAAGTATCCGCCCATGTCTGCCGTGATGATCGGACGGGTTCGCCGTCTTGCCGTCGTGCTCCTCGCCCTCGGGTCCGCGCTCCTCACCAGCGGGTGCGGGGCCATCTACGCGGACGAGGATGCGGTGCCGACGCGCGCGGCGATGCGATACCCGCTGAAGGGCGACAACAAGCCCCACGCCGGCGTGGCGGAAGCGCATGCGCACGCCATTCACGGCATCGACGTCGCCCGCTACCAGTCCGCCGTGGACTGGACCGCGGTGAAACGGGCCGGCACGCGCTTCGCCTACATCAAGGCCACCGAGGGCGGCGACTACGTCGACCCCTATTTCCGCCGCAACTGGGAAACCGCCAAGGCGATGGGCATCCCGCGCGGGGCCTACCACTTCGTCTACTGGTGCCGGCCGGCGGGCGAACAGGCGGCCTGGTTCATCCGCAACGTGCCGCGCGACCCGGACGCCCTCCCCCCGGTGCTGGACCTGGAATGGAACAACCATTCGCGGACCTGCTCGCGCAAGGTCTCGCGGGAGGACGCCCTCGCCAAGACGCGGATCCTGCTCGCCGCCATGGAGCGGCACACCGGCAAGGTCCCGGTGATCTACACCGACATCAACTTCCACCGCGACGTGCTTGCCGGCGAGCCTTTCGACAATGCGTTCTGGCTGCGCTCCACGGCGGCCCATCCGCGGGAGCGCTACGCCAACCGGCGCTGGACCTTCTGGCAGTGGACGCAGACCGGCACGGTGCCCGGCATCCGCGGGGAGGTGGACCGAAACGTGTTCTACGGCTCCGACCGCGACTGGGCGACCTTCCTGGCGACCGGCTGCGATCCGCGCGATGCCGGACGTCTCGGCCTGCAGGGTCGGTGCCGCTCGGGCGGCAGGCCGGTGCCGCAAGCCGATCCGGCGGCGGAGATGATGATCGTGCAGGCGCCGATGCCCGTTGCCCCCGCCACCGCGGCTCTGGCGCCGATGGGGGCGATCCGTCCGCCGGCCCCCGTGTACGCTGCCGCCTACGACGAGGACGGCATCGGGGCGCTTCTCGACACGCTGCAGTACTGATCGCGGCCGAGGACGCGCCGTGCCCGGCCGATTTGCTCTCCTGCGGGAAACGGGTGGCGACCGGTCACGCGGTCCGGCAGGATCGATCGCATGACCGACATCCGTCTTCGAACCGCCGCGCCCTCCGACCGTCTTCTCCTGGAAGCCTGGGATCAGGCCCCGCATGTCGTCGAGAACGCTGGCACCGACGGGGGGATGGACTGGGCATTCGAACTGCCCAGAACCGTCGACTGGCGGGAGATCCTGATCGCCGAGGAGGACCGGCGCCCGATCGGCGTGGTGATCATCATCGATGCCGCGCGCGAGGAAAGCCACTACTGGGGCGATGCGCCGGCAGGCGTCAAGGCGATCGACATCTGGATCGGGGAGGCCGACGCGATCGGACGCGGCTTCGGGACAGAGATGATGACGGCTGCGATCGGCCGCTGTTTCGCCGATCCGGAAACCCGAGAGGTTTGGATCGATCCTTTGGAGGCGAACCACCGCGGGCGCCGGTTCTACGAGCGGCTCGGGTTCCAGGCGGTGGGGCCGCGGCGGTTCGCGGACGACGACTGCATGGTGTACCGGATCGCGCGGGCGGACTGGGAGGGGCGGCGAGGGTCGTAGGCGGTCGGGCGACGGCGGTTGACCGGCGCTGTCCGTAGAACGCAAGAACGCGCTGAGCGCACAACGCAAAAACCCCCGTGCTTTGTTTTGCACGGGGGTTTTTGTGTTTGTGTTCGGTGTATGTGAAGAGGTTTCGTGAGGTTTTCTGATCTTTGCAGGCCTGGCAGCGACCTACTCTCCCGCGTCTTGAGACGGAGTACCATCGGCGCTGGGGAGTTTCACGTCCGAGTTCGGGATGGGATCGGGTGCTTGTCTCCCCGCCATAGCCACCAGGCCGGCGAAGATCAGAAGGGGCTGGTCTTTTGGCCCGCGCGGGGTGGCGCGGGGGGAGAAGAGGGTGTGTCGGCGGAGGCTTGTTGGAGCCCCTTTCGGCACCGGGAGCGGCTTTTTGGAGCCTTTTCCGGGTTCTGGGAGCGATTCCGGCAAACGGCATGGCCGTTTGCCTCGATCGCTCGACCGACAAAGGCCTTTGGCCTTTGCGGTGGAATAAGTCTTGATAATGAGAGCGATGAAGCCGATCGAGCTATTAGTACCGGTAAGCTTCGCGCATTGCTGCGCTTCCACACCCGGCCTATCGACGTGGTGGTCTACCACGGCTCTGATAGGGAGTACTGGTTTTGAGGTTAGTTTCCCGCTTAGATGCCTTCAGCGGTTATCTAGTCCGTACTTAGCTACCCTGCTGTGCCGCTGGCGCGACAACAGGTCCACCAGAGGTACGTCCATCCCGGTCCTCTCGTACTAGGGACAGATCCTCTCAATACTCCTGCACCCACGGCAGATAGGGACCGAACTGTCTCACGACGTTCTGAACCCAACTCACGTACCACTTTAATCGGCGAACAGCCGAACCCTTGGGACCTGCTCCAGCCCCAGGATGTGATGAGTCGACATCGAGGTGCCAAACGATGCCGTCGATATGGACTCTTGGGCATCATCAGCCTGTTATCCCCGGCGTACCTTTTATCCGTTGAGCGATGGCCCGTCCACGAGGGACCACCGGATCACTATGGCCGTCTTTCGACTCTGCTCGACGTGTCAGTCTCGCAGTCAGGCAGGCTTATGCCATTGCACTCGTCGAGCGATTTCCGACCGCTCTGAGCCCACCTTCGCGCGCCTCCGTTACTCTTTGGGAGGCGACCGCCCCAGTCAAACTACCCACCACACACTGTCCCGGATCCTGCTAGAAGGACCGCGGTTAGACAGTCATGACGATAAGGGTGGTATTTCAAGGATGGCTCCATGAGAGCTGGCGCCCCCACTTCAAAGCCTACCACCTATCCTACACATGCCGACACGAATGCCAGTGTGAAGCTATAGTAAAGGTGCACGGGGTCTTTCCGTCTGACCGCAGGAACCCCGCATCTTCACGGGGAATTCAATTTCACTGAGCCTGTGCTGGAGACAGCGGGGAAGTCGTTACGCCATTCGTGCAGGTCGGAACTTACCCGACAAGGAATTTCGCTACCTTAGGACCGTTATAGTTACGGCCGCCGTTTACCGGGGCTTCAATTCGGAGCTTGCACCCCTCCTCTTAACCTTCCGGCACCGGGCAGGCGTCAGACCCTATACGTCGCCTTATCGGCTTCGCAGAGCCCTGTGTTTTTGTTAAACAGTCGCCACCCCCTAGTCTGTGCCCCCCGATCCTGGTTGCCCAAGACCGGGGCCTCCTTCTCCCGAAGTTACGGAGGCAATTTGCCGAGTTCCTTCAGCACAATTCGCTCAAACGCCTTGGTATGCTCTACCAGTCCACCTGTGTCGGTTTCGGGTACGGTCTGATGCAGGGGCTATTTCCTGGAACGCCGTCGCAGCCCCTCCAATCCGATAAGGAGGAACAACATAAGGCATCCGTCACCACCTGCTGGCTGGGGACTATTCACCCCATTCCCATCGACTACGCCTTTCGGCCTCGCCTTAGGGACCGGCTAACCCTGCGCAGATTAGCTTTACGCAGGAACCCTTGGACTTTCGGCGAGGGTGTCTCTCACACCCTTTATCGTTACTCATGTCAGCATTCTCACTTCCGATACCTCCACGGCGCCTCGCGGCTGCCGCTTCATCGGCCTACGGAACGCTCCGCTACCACTCAAGATCCGCAAGGATCTCGAATCCTAAGCTTCGGTGCACGGCTTGAGCCCCGTTACATTGTCCGCGCAGGAACCCTTGTTTAGACCAGTGAGCTGTTACGCTTTCTTTAAATGATGGCTGCTTCTAAGCCAACATCCTGGTTGTTTTGGGATTCCCACATCGTTTCACACTTAGCCGTGACTTCGGGACCTTAGCTGTAGGTCAGGGTTGTTTCCCTTTTCACGACGGACGTTAGCACCCGCCGTGTGTCTGCCGGATAGCACTCTTGAGTATTCGGAGTTTGGTTAGGTTTGGTAAGTCTGTGGGACCCCCTAGCCCATCCAGTGCTCTACCCCTCAAGGTGTTCATCCGACGCTCTACCTAAATAGATTTCGCGGAGAACCAGCTATTTCGAGGTTTGATTGGCCTTTCACCCCTAGTCACAAGTCATCCCCGACTTTTTCAACAGGCGTGGGTTCGGTCCTCCAGTGCGTGTTACCGCACCTTCAACCTGCTCATGACTAGATCACCTCGTTTCGGGTCTATTGCTACGAACTGAACGCCCTGTTCAGACTCGCTTTCGCTGCGCCTACACCTACCGGCTTAAGCTTGCTCGCAACAATAAGTCGCTGACCCATTATACAAAAGGTACGCCGTCACCCAGGACGAACCTTGGGCTCCGACTGTTTGTAGGCATCCGGTTTCAGGTGCTCTTTCACTCCCCTCGTCGGGGTGCTTTTCACCTTTCCCTCACGGTACTGGTTCGCTATCGGTCGCTGAGGAGTACTTAGGCTTGGAGGGTGGGCCCCCCATGTTCAGACAGGATTGCACGTGTCCCGCCTTACTCGAGGATCATTGAACACTTTACGCCTACGGGGCTGTCACCCGTAATGCCCGACTTTCCAGACGGTTCGGCTTTGCCTTCAATGACCACTGGCCTGGTCCGCGTTCGCTCGCCACTACTAACGGAGTCTCGGTTGATGTCCTTTCCTGCGGGTACTTAGATGTTTCACTTCCCCGCGTTCGCCTCTAACCCCCTATGGATTCAGGAGCCAGATACCTTCAATTGACAATTGGAAGTGCCAAACCAGCCCAAGGGATCGCTCCCCAAAGCCGGCCTCGCAATTCCAATCGTCGAAGGTGGGTTTCCCCATTCGGAAATCCTCGGATCAAAGCCTGTTCGCGGCTCCCCGGGGCTTATCGCAGCGTACCACGTCCTTCATCGCCTCTCAGCGCCAAGGCATCCACCAGATGCCCTTCTCACACTTGATCGCTCTCATTATCGACACTTATTCCCGAGCAAACGCCAAAGGCGTTTGTCTCGCGGCGATCGAGGCAAATCGCAAAGCGATTTGCCGGAGTCGCCCAAGAACCTCCGGACTTTCGTCCGGACGTCGACACGATCTCTTCTTCCGGCCAGACCACCAAAACTCGGCAAGGCGGCCCGGCCCTTTAAGACCAGTCAATTCACGAGGCATGTCGTCTCGACCACGGTGCGGTCAAACGCCGTGGGACCAACGAGCTCCAGCCGCCCCGGGATCGCTCCCGAACCAACCGGACCCGCCGACCCGGCCCGAACCCCCAAGGGGACCCGAACCATCGGACATGCCTTCTCTTCACGATGACAAGCGAACAGGCGCACCGGCGGGATCAACCCGACCGGTCCGCAAAACCGTTCTCTCAACCCAGATGTCTTGTCCGCCGGCCTCGTCAGCCAAACCCCTTTCCAAGGATTTGGTGGAGCCAGACGGGATCGAACCGACGACCTCATGCTTGCAAAGCACGCGCTCTCCCAACTGAGCTATGGCCCCGA
>NZ_JACDIT010000001.1:1281934-1799768 GCF_013839445.1 Chthonobacter albigriseus
GATGCCGATGGGCGGGCTCCGTATGGGCGGTGCCTGCATGATGGGGGAGTTCTGGCGTATCCATGAACGCGGTCTGGCACGACCATGCCTCAGCGGATGTCGATCTGGGTGACGAGCCGCCGCTGATGACAGCGGACCATGGCTCCGGCCCGCCAAGTCGCCGTCGCGTATCCATTCGCTGGTTGGCGGGGACCGTCCTCGCGGCAATGGCATCCACATCCCTGATGGGTGGCGCGCTCGTCGTCGCCTTCAATGGCCAGCAATCGATGGCCATGCCCGTAGCCGGCCCCGACGGCTCCGGCGAACTGATCACCGCGTCGCTCGACGACACGGAAATTCCCCGCGGCGACCTGATCCAGCCGGAAACCGGCCCTGCGCCGAGCCGGCAGGTTCTGCGCGTCTCCACCATCATGCGCGATGGCGAGCGCGATCTTGTGCGCGTCCGCCCCTTCGCACGCGTGTCGGCGCCGCTCGTCTCCAGCGCCGCCGACGTGGTCGACCGGATCCCGGATTTCGACCCGCTCCGGATCTTTGCCGACGCGAACGTGGAATCCACCGACGGCATGCGCGATACGCTCTACGGCGCCGACGTCGATGGTCAGATGACGATGCGCGTCACCGAGTTTCCGGTCGACGACCGCTCGATGGCCGCCGAATCCCCGTCCGACGTCGCCACCATCGAGGCCTCGGTCCGCGAGGCAGCGCAGTTTCTCGACGGAACCAACGTCCAGGTCGCCGCCTTGCCGCTCGTCGACCCCACCCGCTTCGACTTCGGCTTCTCCCCCCAGGGCAGTTTTGAGCAATACGGCGTCCGTATCATCCCGGAGAACGTCTCCTTCGTGCGCGGGTCCGACGAGAACGCCGGCGAGGCCGCGAGCGCCTATTCGGAGGAGAAGGTCGTCACCATCGGCGACGGCGACAACCTGCCGAGCGTCCTCACCTCCAACGAGGCGACCGACGAGGAAGCTGGCGAAATCGCCATCCGCTTCCGCCGCGACTTCAGCGTCTCCAGTGTTGAGACCGGCGACAAGCTGCGCATCGTGCTCGCCCCCGCGGGCGACGAGTCCGGCCGGTTCCGACCTGTCCGGGTGTCGCTCTACCGCGAGGCCAACCACATCGGCACGGTCGCCCTGTCGGACCATGACGGCTATGTGGCGGCGGAAGAGCCGCGCATCGAAAACGACGATCTCTTCAGCGCCTCGGGCGAGATCGAGGCCAACGATGCCCCGCGTCCCCGCCTCTACGAGAGCCTCTACCAGACCGCGCTCGCCAACCGCATGTCGCCCCAGCTGATCGACGAGTTGGTCCGGATCTACTCCTTCGACCTGGACTTCAACACGCGCGTCGCGCCGGGTGATTCGATCGAGGTGGTCTATTCGCTGGACGAGGACGAGAGCGAGAGCGCCGACGTCACCGAGATCGTCTATACCTCGGTCACCGTGGCCGGGAAGACCCGGCGCTACTACCGCTACCGCGCGCCCGACGACGGTTCAGTCGACTACTACGACGAGCAGGGCAACAGCGCCAAGAAGTTCCTGCTGCGGAAGCCCATGTCGGGCGGCACCTTCCGCTCCGGATACGGTGCCCGCACCCACCCGCTGCTCGGCTACGTGAAGATGCACACGGGTGTCGATTGGGCCGCCCCGCCGGGCACGCCGATCATGGCCGCCGGCGACGGCGTGGTGGTCTACGCCGACTGGAAATCCGGCTACGGCAACTTCATCAAGCTCCGCCACAACAACGGCTACGAGACCGCCTACGCCCACCAGACGCGCTTTGCGTCCGGCATCCGCGAAGGTGCCCGGGTCCGCCAGGGCCAGGTGATCGGCTATGTCGGCTCCACCGGCCTCTCCACCGGGCCGCATCTCCACTACGAGGTGCAGGTGAACGGCAACTTCGTCGACCCCATGCGCATCAAGCTGCCCAAGGGCCGCGCGCTGGACGGAGACGTACTGGCCACCTTCGAATCGGAGCGCGAGCGCATCGACACGCTGCTCGGCGTCGGCGCCCCGGCCAAGCTGGCCGACGCCGGTACGGCGAGCGGAGGCTGATCCTGGAGGCCGGGCCCGGTCCGGCTCAGACGCCCATGTACCGACCTGGCTTGTGATAGAGCGCCAGCACCAGGTTGAGCGCCACGGCGCCGACCACTGAATAGGCAACTTGTGCCGGCGGCAGTACGAAGATCGCGGCCGTGGCGACCAGAGAGTCCGCCGCCATTTGCACCTTGCCGGCCCGCCAACCGAAACGCTCCTGGCACCAGACCGCCATCACGCCGAAGCCCCCGAGCCCGGTCCGGTGCCGGATCAGCGCCAGCAGGCCCATGCCGACCAGCAGGCCGCCCAGCACGGCCGCAAGCATCGGCTCCACATGTCCGATGGCGATCATCGAGGGAAGCAGCAGGCTCTCAGCCGAGAGAAGCGCGGTCGCAACGATCGATTTCAGCAGATAAGCCCGCCCGAACGCCAGGAAGGCGAACACGAAGAACGGTACGTTGACGATGAAGAACACCAGGCCGAAGGCCAGTCCGGTCGACGTCGAGATCAGGAACGCGATGCCGGCGGTGCCGCCCGTCCCCAGGCCCGCCGCCTTGAGCAGCAGCAACCCGAGCGCAACGAACAGCGTGCCCGTCAGAAGCGCGACGGCATCTTCCAGGCGGGTATGCGCAAGCGACGGAGACGTGACCATGCTCATGGCCGGGCCTCTTACTGGAGAGCGGGACTGCAATTTAGGTCAGTATGACTGACCATTGCCTCGCCGGCAAGACGCTGCACTGCACGAAGATAAGGCAGGCGGAGGTCGGGTGAGCTGTCGTCAACTGAGCGATCGGATTGCGCCGGAGGTCTTCGGCAGGCCGATGAAGGCACCGCGCAGCGTCCAGCATGCCCCATGTCGAGACGGGCGTGCAACTTGAACGCCCGCCCGCGTCAGGATCTCACGCGGGCGGGGCTATCGGTTCAAAAACGCTGGCACGGCTCCGGTCACGCCGCTTCGGCAGAGGGCCGTCCGACGCTGGTGAACAGCAGCCGGTCCGTGCCGCCGGTGATCTCAACGACATCGCCGTCCTTGACTTCGCCGGCGAGGATCTTCTCGGCCAGCGGGTCCTGCACATGGCGCTGGATCACCCGCTTCAGCGGCCGTGCCCCGTAGACCGGGTCATAGCCCTTGTCGGCGAGCCAGGCCTTCGCGCTGTCGTCCAGCTTCAGGACGATCTTGCGATCCTCCAGCAGCGTCTCCAGCCGCTTCAGCTGGATCTCGACGATGGCACCCATTTCGGTCCGCTTCAGGCGATGGAACAGCACGATCTCGTCGAGCCGGTTCAGGAACTCCGGCCGGAAGTGGCTGCGGACCACGCTCATCACCGGTTCACGCACCGCATCCACGTCCTCGCCGTCGGGCTGGTTCGCCAGGAACTCCGACCCGAGGTTGGAAGTCATGATGATCAGCGTGTTCTTGAAGTCCACCGTCCGGCCCTGCCCGTCCGTCAGGCGGCCGTCGTCGAGCACCTGCAGCAGCACGTTGAACACGTCCGGATGCGCCTTCTCGATCTCGTCGAACAGCACGACCTGATACGGCCGCCGCCGCACCGCTTCCGTCAGCGCGCCGCCTTCGTCGTAGCCGACGTAGCCGGGAGGCGCTCCGATCAGGCGGCTGACGGAATGCTTCTCCATGTACTCCGACATGTCGATGCGCGCCATCGCGTGCTCGTCGTCGAAGAGATAGCTGGCGAGCGCCTTGGTGAGCTCCGTCTTGCCGACGCCCGTTGGCCCGAGGAACATAAACGAGCCGATCGGCCGGTTCGGATCCTGCAGCCCCGCACGGGCGCGCCGCACGGCGGTCGAGACCGCGTGCACCGCCTCCGCCTGGCCGATCACCCGCCGGGCGAGCTCGTCCTCCATCCGGAGCAGCTTGTCGCGCTCGCCCTCCAGCATCTTGTCGACAGGAACGCCGGTCCAGCGCGAGACGACTCCGGCCACGTGGTCGGGCGTCACAGCCTCTTCCACCATGCCGACCGTCGCACCGGCCGCTTCCACGTCCTTCAACTCGCGCTCCAGACCTGGAATGACCCCGTAGGCGAGCTCGCCCGCCCGCTGGTACTCGCCTTTGCGCTGCGCCACCGCGAGCTCGTTGCGCGCCTCGTCCAGTTGACGCTTGAGTTCGGCCGCGCGGCCGAGCTTGTCCTTCTCGTTCTTCCAGCGCGTGGTGAGTTCGGAGGAGCGCTGCTCCAGGTCCGCGAGCTCCTTCTCGATCCGGGCGAGCCGGTCGCGGGCGGCCGCGTCACTTTCCTTCTTTAGCGCCTCCTGCTCGATCTTTAGCTGGATCACCCGCCGATCGATCTCGTCGAGTTCTTCCGGTTTGGAGTCCACCTGCATGCGCAGCCGCGAGGCAGCCTCGTCGACGAGGTCGATCGCCTTGTCGGGCAGGAACCGGTCGGTGATGTAGCGGTTGGAGAGCGTTGCAGCCGCCACCAGCGCGGAATCGGTGATCCGCACCTTGTGGTGCTGCTCGTACTTCTCCTTGATGCCGCGGAGGATGGAGATGGTGTCCTCCACCGTCGGCTCGCTTACGAAGACCGGCTGGAAGCGACGGGCCAGCGCCGCGTCCTTCTCCACGTACTTGCGGTACTCGTCGAGCGTGGTCGCACCGATGCAGTGCAGCTCGCCGCGGGCGAGGGCCGGCTTGAGGAGGTTGGACGCGTCCATAGCCCCGTCCGACTTGCCGGCGCCCACCAGCGTGTGCATCTCGTCGATGAACAGGATCACGCCGCCTTCCGCCGCGGTGACCTCCTGGAGCACGGCCTTCAGCCGCTCCTCGAACTCGCCGCGATACTTCGCACCCGCGATCAGAGCGCCCATGTCGAGCGCGAGCAGATCCTTGTCTTTCAGGCTCTCCGGCACATCGCCGTTGACGATGCGGAGCGCCAGACCTTCCGCGATCGCCGTTTTGCCGACGCCGGGCTCGCCGATCAGCACGGGATTGTTCTTGGTCCGGCGCGACAGCACCTGGATCGTGCGGCGGATCTCCTCGTCACGGCCGATCACCGGGTCGAGCTTGCCCTCCCGCGCGGCTTTCGTAAGATCGCGAGCATACTTCTTCAGGGCGTCGTAGGCGTTCTCGGCCGACGCCGAATCCGCCGTGCGGCCCTTCCGCAACTCGTTCACCGCCGCGTTGAGGTTGTTCGGGGTAGCGCCGGCATCGCGCAGGATCTTCGATGTCGCCGCATCGGGCTCCATGGCAAGCGCGATCAGCAACCGCTCCACCGTCACGAAGCTGTCGCCGGCCTTCTCCGCGATCTTCTCCGCCGTCGCGAATACCTTGGCGGTCGGCCCGGCGAGATAGAGCTGCCCCGCGCCACCGCCGGCCACCTTGGGCAGGGCGGACAGCGCCTTGTCGACGGCGGCAAGCGCCAGGCGCGGCTGGCCGCCCGCGGCCTCGATCAGGCCGGCGGCCATGCCTTCCGCATCGTCGAGCAGAACCTTCAGAATGTGTTCCGGGAGGAACTGCTGGTGGCCCTGACCCAGCGCATAGGTCTGCGCGGACTGCAGGAAGCCTCGGGCCCGTTCCGTGTATTTGTCGATGTTCATCAGTCGATCCCTCCGTGAGCCCGCCCTTCCGCCCGAAGCGCGCGAAGAGCGTCCCAGTCTCGCGGGCGCTCCTCGTCGAAGCCGTCCGCGCACCGAATATGGTGTGACAGATCCGTCACAGGAAGGGGGTCCGGGCGAATCCGGACTAGGATCGGCGGGCGTGCCGATCGACCTCAGTCGACCCGCGTCCAGGTCTGCGATTTGCAGAAGATCTTGAGGGCGCACCCCTTCAGTTTCAGGGTGCCGTCGCCATTCAAGGTCGCCCGGCCGGAATAGGTCCGCTCGTCCTCCGGATTGAACAGAGAGCCGGCGTAGACGCCGTCACCGGCGTCCCGAAGATCGCTGCTCAGCACCTTTCCGGCGTGAAGGCCGGTCGTCACCTTGATGCACATCGCACCGCCGTCGCACGCGTAGAACGCAGCGTTCTCCCCGGACTCCGTCTTCCAGAGGCCTTCGATCGGGGCAGCAGCCCCCGCCACGGGCGGCAGCAGAAACATACCCGCGACCGTCGCGGCAAACAGCAACCTCATCATCATGACGCGCTCCTTCCGACCTGTCGCCAGGCTCAGACCACCTGCGACAGCCGCATGGCGACGCTCATGTCACCCTCGACCTGGAGCTTACCCATCATGAATGCGCTCGTCGGGTCGAGGCTGCCGTTCAGCATCGAGGCAAGATCCTCCAGCGAAAGCGCGATCGTGCATTCTGCCGGCTGATCCTCGTTGGTGACCCGGTTCGGAACCGAGTTCGCGTCCACCAGGATCACGCCATCCGACCCCAGATCGAACTTGAGCGTTGCGGCAAGCCCGCTGTTGTCGCCGATCTTCTGGCGCACCGTCTCCGTCACGTCCGAAAGCGTCATACCCAACCTCCTGAGCGGGGCCCAAGCCAGCGTCTAACCTGCATCTTACGTAAACGTCATGACAGAACGGTTTGCAACGGGGAAATGAAGCCGATAACAGAAAACCCCGCCACATGGGCGGGGTTCCGTTCCGTAAATCTACACTCACCGACGGTGGCGACGCTGTCCGTGGATCAATCGCTCACGGTTTCATCAGCCGGCGAATCCGCCCCTGCTTCATCGCCGCCTTCACCGCGACGGGTCCGCGGACGGGTCGTCCGCCGACGCCGGGCCGGACGTTCGCCACCCGCATCGCCCACCGCGTCCGGGGTCACCGGCGCGGTCGCCACGGCTGCCATCGGCACGACCGGCTCCACCACCGGCATCGGTGCAGGGCTTGCCGTCGGAACAGCCGCAATCACGGCTTCCGGGAACTTCACATCCGGCTGCGGAGCGTCCAGCGGCATGGGAGCCGAACCGGTCGGGCCGCGATCGCGCGGCTCATAGCGGTTCTCGCCCCGGTCGCGATTTTCGCCCTGGGGACGTCGGTCGAACTGCGGGCGGTCGAAGCGCTGGCGCCGGTCGTTGCGGTCGCGGTTGCCACGATCCTGACGGTCGCGGTTGTCGTGCGGGCGTTCGCCGCGGTTGTCGTGCTGAGGCCGGTCGCCGCCCTGCTGCCGTTCGCCGCCCTGCTGGCGGTCGCCGCGGTCGTGCCGCTCACCGCGGTCATAGCGTTCGCCGCGCTGCTCCGGGTTGCGATCGTAGCGTTCCTGGCGTTCGCCGCCTTGCTGGCCGCCGCCCTGCTGCCCGCCCCCGGGTTGCCCGTCGCCGCCGGCATAGGAACCGCCGCCGTAGGGCTGGTTGCCGTTCCCGTTCGCAGTTCGGATCTCGATCTGCCGCGGCTCGTAGCGGTCCGCGAACGGCGACTCGATGTCGTCGTCGTCGTCGGGTGCTTCCTGGCCGAATTCGCGCGGAAGCAGTGCCTGCTGCGCCGTGGCGATGATCCGGTAGTAGTGCTCGGCATGCTGGAGATAGTTCTCCGCCATCACCCGGTCACCGGATGACGCAGCATCACGCGCGAGCTGCGTATACTTCTCCGCGACATGCAGGGCCGTACCGCGGATCTTCACGTCCGGACCGTTCGACTCGTAGCTCCGGGTCAACGGGTTCGGGCCCTTGCGGTTGCGCCCGCGCATCCGTTTGTTGTTCTGTTGACCTTGCCTCATATGTCCGCTGTCTCTTTGTCTTGAGCGGTAGAACGGCCTTGGCCGTCAGGTGCGATGGGTGCCGGCGAACCGGCGAAATGCGCTTGAGCGTCCTGAACCGATCGCGGTCCGCGGCGCTTCCAAGTCGACGAGGGTTTGGAGGCTGCTCCGTTCAGCTTGCACGCCCTGTCCGGCATCACTCGCCGGATCCGCTGCAAAGCCGGATGCTTTCCGTTGCGCCATCCTTCACGACGTTCCGTAAAGAGAACGAGTCATTGAGAAAACAGTCCCTGACAGGGTACGACGTGTCTCACGGCTCAGACCGATCGAGCCTCGGCTCTCGCGCCACGTCCCATTCCGTTCATCCGGAAGTGTCCGATCCACCCCCCAGTGGGAGCTTCAGTTCAAGGCCGATTCGATCGATGAGTCGGCGTGATTGTCGTGAAGCCCTTCGCTCGGCTCTTCGAGCGTATCCGCTTCGCCCCGAATTTCCAAGCAATTTTTCAAAGTTGCCTGGAACACGCGGCAGATCGGGAGCAGGCGGACGGGCTGTCTACTGGCGTTTACGGTCCGCTTCGTCAGGGACGACCATCGAACCGTCGGGTTGCCGGCCAGCGACGACTCGGTCGAGGCCTGACAGATCGGCGTGCACGGCGACATCGACAAGCCCGGCTTCGATGAAGAGCGAGCGAACCGCATTTCCCTGATCGAAACCGATTTCCACCGCAAAGGTTCCGCCCGGGCGGAGCACCCGGCCGATATCGGCGATCAAGGCGCAATAGGCCCGGAGGCCGTCCGCCCCTCCGTCGAGGGCGATGCGCGGGTCGAACGCCCGCACCTCGGTGGAGAGCTCCTCGATGACGGCGGACGCGATGTAGGGCGGGTTTGAGACCACGAGCCCCAAGGTCTCGTCCACCGGCGCCAGGTAGCTCCCCTCCCGGAATTCCAACCGCTGCCCCACGCCGAGCCGCTCGGCGTTGTCGTGCGCAACGGCGAGGGCACCTGTGCTCACGTCAGTCGCTATGCCCTTCGCCCCGGGCAACGCCGCCGCCAGCGCGATGGCGATCGCCCCGCTCCCGGTGCCGATATCCGCAAAGAGGAGCCCGACGCCGTCCGGCTCGGCGCCCGGTACCAACCCCTGCCGAACGCGGCTGATGGCAAGGTCGACCAGCGTCTCCGTATCCGGACGCGGCTCCAGCGTGTCCGGCCCGAGCACAAAGGTAAGCCCGTGGAACTCGCGCCGGCCCAGGATCCGTCCGACCGGCTCGCCGGCGATCCGCCGCGCCACCAGCGCCGCGATCCGGTCCTGCGCGTCGGTGCCGACCGGATCAAGCCCGCGCGCGATCAGTCCCGCCGCGTCGAGTGCCAGTACCTCTCCCGCCAGCATCCGCGCATCGACAGCCGCGGTCGCCACGCCCGCTTCCGCCAACAGCTTGCGAGCGGACCGGACAACGGCCTCGACGGTCGCCACGTCAGACGTCCGCATCGGCCAGCAGTTGGGCACGATGTTCCGCCAGGAGCGCGTCGACGAGTTCGTCGAGATCGCCTTCCATCACCTGCGGCAGCTTGTAGAGCGTGAGGTTGATGCGATGGTCGGTAACCCGCGCCTGCCCGAAATTGTAGGTGCGGATCCGCTCCGACCGGTCACCGGATCCCACCTGGCCTTTGCGCTGCGCCGCGCGCTCGGTGTCGACCCGAGCGCGTTCAGCCTCGAAGAGACGCGCCCGGAGGAGCTTCATCGCCTTCGCGCGGTTCTTGTGCTGCGAGCGCTCGTCCTGCACAGCCACCACGACCCCGGTGGGCACGTGGGTGATGCGGATCGCGCTGTCGGTGGTGTTCACGTGCTGTCCGCCGGAGCCCGAGGCGCGGAAGGTGTCCACCCTGAGGTCGCCCTCGTCGATAGCGATGTCGACGTCCTCCGCTTCCGGCAGCACCGCCACCGTGGCCGCCGAGGTGTGGATGCGGCCGCTCGATTCCGTCGCCGGCACCCGCTGGACCCGGTGCACCCCGGATTCGAACTTCAGCCGCTCGTAGACGCCCTGCCCCTCGACCGCCGCGATGATCTCCCGGTAGCCGCCCATCTCGCCGTCGGAGGCGGAGATCACATCCACCTTCCAGCCGCGAGTGTCGGCGTAGCGCTGGTACATCCGGAACAGATCGCCTGCGAAGAGCGCCGCCTCGTCGCCACCGGTACCGGCCCGCACTTCCAGGATGGCGCCGAGATCGTCGGCCCTGTCCCGCGGCAGCAGCGCGAGGCGGACTTCCTGGCCCAACTGCTCCAGCGTATCGATCACATGCGGCCGTTCCGCCTCCGCGAGGGCCCGCATGTCAGTGTCGGTGGCATCGTCCTCGATGAGATGGTCGAGATCCGCCAGTTCACGCTCGGCGGCGCGCAGACTGCGGATCTTGGCGACCAGCGGCTCCAGTTCCGCATAGTCCCGCGACAGCTTCACATAGGTGTCCGCGTCCGGATGGCCTGCCATCCGGGCTTCGATGATCGCAAAGCGATCGAGCACGCCTTCGAGTTTGGTGTCCAAAGCGGTCATGGGCTGATGAATTCAGGAAAGCGGTACGTCATGGTCCGATGCAAAGGCTTCCAACACGCCGCGCATGGAGGTCTCGGCCGGAGCGGCCAACGCCCTGTCCAGCGCTGCTTCCAGGGCGGCCACGTCCACGGCTCGGATCATGGCCTTCACCGGGCCGACCGATGCCGGCGCCATGGAGATGGACCGGAAGCCGCAGCCGATCAAGGCCATCGCCGACAGAGGCTTGCCGGCGAGCTCGCCGCATAACGTCGCGCCCTTGCCTCTTTCCGCCGCCTTGCGCGCGATCAGCCTCAGCGCGCGCAGGAAGCTCGGCGACAACGCGTCGAACCGCTCCGTCATCAGGGCGTTGCCACGGTCGGCCGCGAACATGAACTGGAACAGGTCGTTGGATCCCACCGAGACGAAATCCACCTCCTCGAGCAGCTCGTCCAGCTCGAACAGAAGCGCCGGCACCTCGATCATCGCCCCGAGTTTGACGGCCGTCGGTCGCTCGTATCCGTGCCGCTCCAGGAAGCGCCGCTCGCGCTCCACCAGCCCCTTGGCGAGCCGGACTTCCGTGACTTCCGACACCATCGGGAACATCAGCCGAAGTTCCCGCCCGGCCGCCGCCTTCAGAAGCGCCCGGATCTGTGTCCTCAGCAGCGCCGGCCGATCCAGCCCCAGCCGGATCGCCCGCCAGCCCATGGCCGGATTCTCCTCGTGCCCGAAGCGCGAGAGGTAGGGCAGAACCTTGTCCCCGCCGATGTCGAGCGAGCGGAAGGTCACCGGCCGCCCGCCGGCGCCGTCCAGCACCTTGCTGTAGAGCTGGTGCTGTTCGCCCATCCTCGGGAACGCCGAGGCGATCATGAATTGCAGCTCGGTGCGGAACAGGCCGATCCCGTCGGCGCCGGATTCGTCGAGATGCGGCAGATCGAACAGCAGTCCCGCATTGATGTTGAGCGAGATCTCCACTCCGTCCCGCGTCACCGCCGGCTTGTTGCGCAGGCGCCGGAAGCGCTCCTGCCGGCGGGCCCGGAAACGCACCTTCTCCGCGTAGGCGTATTCCACGTCTCCCGGCGGGCGCAGATGCACCAGGCCCGTCTCGCCGTCCACGATGATCGCATCGCCGCTTTCGGCCAGCGACACAACATTCGGCACCTGGCCGACGGTCGCGATGTTGAGCGCCCGCGCCACGATCGCCACGTGGCTGGTCGGCGCGCCCTCCTCCAGCACCAGCCCCCGCACCTTCGTGCGGTCGTAATCCAGCAGTTCGGCGGCACCCATGTTGCGCGCCACGATGATGGCGTTCTCCGGCAGCACCTGCTTCTTCTCGTCCTTGCCGACGAGTTCGCGCAGCAGCCGGAACGTCAGGTCGTCGAAGTCGTGCAGCCGTTCGCGGAGATACGGGTCCGTCTGCCGCAGCATGCGCGCGCGCGTGTCGGACTGGACCCGCTCAACGGCCGCCTCGGCGGTCAGGCCGGAGCGAACGATCGCCTCCTCCATCCGCCGTACCCAGCCGCGGTCGTAGGCGAACATCCGGTAGGCTTCCAGCACGTCGCGGTGCTCGCCGTGGTGGGCGACCTCGCCGCGCTCGATCATGTCGTCTACGGACAGCCGCAGCGCCGAGATCGCTTGCTCCAGACGCAGGATCTCCTTGTCCGGATCCTCCGCGATCAGGTTGGTCACCACCACGCGCGGCTCGTGCAGCACCACGTAGCCGAGACCGACGCCGTCGGAGAGCGCCGTTCCCTCCACGTGCATCGGCCGCGACAGATCCAACCCCGTCGCCTGCGTCGCCGCCAGCGTGGCGAGTTCGCCGGAGGCGATCATCTCCGCGATCACCATCGCGGTGGTCTGGAGCGCCTCCTCCTCCTCGTCGGAATAGTGCTTGCGCGCCCGGTTCTGCACCACCAGGACGCCGAGGGTTCGGCCGGCCCTGAGGATCGGCACGCCCAGGAAGGAGTGGTAGGCCTCTTCGCCCGTTTCCGGCAGGTAGGCGAACGCCGGATGCGACTGCGCGTCGGGCAGGTTCAGAAGTTGCGCTTCCGCCGCGATCTGGCCGACGAGGCCCTGCCCCACCCGCAGCGCCGCCTTGTGCACCGATTCCCGGTTGAGGCCTTCGGTCGCGAACAGCTCGAGCACGTCGTCGGCGCGCAGGACATAGACCGAGCATACCTCCGCGACCATATTGGCCGCGATGGTCACGACGATCTTGTCGAGTCGTTCCTGCGCGCTGATCGGCTCCGCCATCACCTCGCGGAGGCGGCGCAGCAACACGCGCGGACCGAAGAGTGACCCCCGCATCGTCCGCTTCCCCAGGGCATGGGTTCCGGCGGCGGCCTATATCCCCCGGATGTCCCGCACCACAACCTTGAAAGTCCGTGCGGCGTAAGTGCTCCCCGGAGCGAATGGGACCGGGTGGCGTCTCGCGAACAGATCCTTCTTATGCCTTGTCGAGTCCGTATACCGAGTGGAGAGTCCGGACCGCAAGTTCAGTATACGCGGCATCGATCAGAACCGAGATCTTGATTTCGGAGGTCGTGATCGCCCGGATGTTGATTCCCTTGGAAGCGAGCGCCTGGAAGCAGTCCGCGGCCACCCCCGCGTGGCTGCGCATGCCGATTCCGATCACCGAGACTTTACAGACGTCCTTGGCGCCTTCGATCGACTGATAGCCGATTTCGGCCAGGTTTCCCTCGATCACCTTGACCGCGCGCTCGTAGTCGACGGCCGGCACCGTGAAGGTGATGTCCGTTTCCTTGCCGTCCGACGAGACGTTCTGGACGATCATGTCCACGTTGATGTTGTTGTCCGCCAGCGGGACGAACACGGCGGCCGCGACTCCCGGCTTGTCGGCGACGCGGCGGATCGAGATCTGCGCCTCGTCCTTGGAGTAGGCGATGCCGGTGACGACCTGCTGTTCCACGATTTCGTCCTCGTCGCAAATGAGGGTCCCGAACGGATCGCCGTTCGGCATGGTCTTGGGATTGGCGGGATCTTCGAAGGAGGATCGCACGAATGTGCGCACCCGGTGAACCATCGCAAGCTCCACCGAGCGCACCTGCAGCACCTTGGAGCCGAGCGAGGCCATCTCAAGCATCTCCTCGAAGGAGACCTTGTCGAGCCGCCGCGCCTTCGGCACCACCCGCGGATCGGTCGTGTAGACGCCGTCGACGTCGGTGTAGATGTCGCAGCGGTCCGCCTTGACGGCCGCCGCGATGGCCACCGCCGAGGTGTCCGATCCGCCGCGGCCGAGCGTGGAGATCCGCCCGTCCGGGGCGATGCCCTGGAAACCGGCGATCACCGCGACACGGCCGTCGTTCATCTGCTCCACCACGCGGCTGCCGTCGATCTCCATGATCCGCGCCGAACCGTGCGCCTGGTCGGTCCGGATCGGCAGCTGCCAGCCCTGCCAGGAGCGCGCATCGACGCCCATCGCCTGCAGCGTGATCGCCAGCAGACCCGACGTCACCTGTTCGCCCGAGGCGACCACGGCGTCGTATTCCCGGGCATCGTGCAGCAGGCTTGCTCCGCGGCAGAGGGCGACGAGTTCGTTCGTCTTGCCCGACATGGCGGACACGACGACGGCGACCTGATGGCCCGCGTCGACCTCCCGCTTCACATGGGCGGCCACATTGCGGATGCGGTCCAGATCCGCGACGGACGTGCCGCCGAATTTCATCACGAGCCGTGCCATACGCGCCGTCGACCCTTTGGAAACATGACCCGGAATGTGGGCGATGGATGGAGACCCTGAGCCTGCCGGCAGCGGGGCGCGCCCTCCATACAGGAAGGTGCATCCGCCCGCAATCGCCGGGGAATGCCGGTCCGGAACTTTGCCGGCAACGGCGACTGGCCGGGCTTGACGCCGGCCCTCGCGCCCTCCTCTCCCGGTGTTCGCGATACCGGCCGGGGTGGACGCCGCCGCCCCGCACCCTTCGCACGCCTTGACTTCGGACGGCCGGCGGTCGACATCCCCGTGCACACGCTTGAAAGGGTCCGAAAGTCATGACGGCCACCGCCCCCGACGCTCCCGCCAGCAGCACGGTCGATCGCACAGAAGTGGAACGCTTCTCCCGTCTGGCTGCGGAATGGTGGAACCCGAAGGGCAAGTTCAAGCCGCTCCACAAGTTCAACCCGGTCCGGCTCGGCTACCTCAAGCGGGAGGTGTCCGCCCACTTCGGCCGCGATGCCAAGAGCCCCGCGGCTTTCGACGGCCTGCGCGTTCTCGACATCGGCTGCGGCGGCGGCCTCGTCTGCGAACCGATGGCCCGCCTCGGCGCCGACGTGGTCGGCGTTGACCCGTCAACCACCAACATCGAAGTGGCCCGCCTGCACGCCGCACAGTCCGACGTCTCGATCGACTATCGCGCGGCCACGGCAGAGGATCTCGCCGCCGCCGGTGAAACCTTCGACGTGGTCCTTGCGCTGGAGGTGATTGAGCATGTGGCGGACGTCGAAGAGTTCCTGCGCTTGACGAGCGCGATGGTCCGGCCCGGCGGCCTGATGGTCGTCGCTACCATCAACCGGACGCTGAAGGCGCTCGGCCTTGCGATCATCGGCGCCGAATACGTCCTCCGCTGGCTTCCTCGCGGCACCCACAGCTATGATAAGCTTGTCCGCCCGGAGGAGATCGAAGGCCCCCTGCAGGCCGAGGGTCTCGCCCTTCTCGACCGCACCGGCGTCGTCTACGACCCCCTTCGCGATCTCTGGAAGGAAAGCCGCGACACCGACGTCAACTACATGGTCCTCGCCGCCCGGCCAGCCTGAGGGGACAGGCTCTGGTCAGGCCGATGCCGATTTTCAGTTTCGTTCTTCCGGCAGCACCGGCAGGGGCATGATCTCCACACCCTCTTCCAGCAGCGCGCGGGCGTCGTCGAGCGACGCCTGGCCGTGAACGGCCCGCTCGGGCGCTTCGCCGTAGTGGATCTTGCGGGCCTCCTCCACGAAGCGGGAACCGACGTCCTCGGAATTCGCGGTCAGCTTGGCCTTGAGTTCGCGCAGCCGCCCGAGGATCTCCTGGCCCTCCGGTGAAGCCATGGCAGCTTGCATGAACGCGGACGCTGCAGGGCTGGGCTGAGCGGAGACCGGCGCCTGCGGCGGCGCAGGGACGAGCTGCAGGGGGGCGACTACGGCCTCCGCGCGCTCCGCGGTGCGCACGGCCGGCGCCATCAGGCCTTTGCCCACCTCGCCGGATCCGCAGGACGGACACGACAGCAATCCCCGCTCCCGCTGCACGTCGTAGTCTTCCGATGACCGGAACCAGGCATCGAAGTGATGACCCTTGGAGCAGCAGAGGGTGAAGGAGATCATGTCAGCCGAGCGATCTGAGCCGGGCCCGCTCGGCGGTCACCACGCCGAACGGCCGGTCGTTCTTGAGGCCGGGGATCCGCCCGCGCGCGGCAGCGACTTCGGCCGTGTCGATATCGGCGATCGTGACGCCAAGCTCGTCGCTGGCCGCCTCTGCGACCACGCGGCCCCAGGGATCCACGACGATGGAGTGCCCGAAGGTCTCGCGGCCGTCCTCGTGCAGGCCACCCTGCGCTGCGGAGATCAGGTAGCAGCCGTTCTCGATCGCACGGGCCCGCTGAAGCACGTGCCAGTGCGCCTCGCCGGTCTGCCGCGTGAAGGCCGCGGGCGCGGTGATGACGTCCACGCCGGCATGGCCGTAGGCCCGGAAAAGGTGCGGAAAGCGGATGTCGTAGCAGATTCCGAGACCCACGCTGAGCCCGCCGGCATCCACCACCACGGCGTCGGTGCCGGGGGTGTAGGTGGCGCTTTCCCGCCAGCTCTCGCCGTTGGCGAGATCGACGTCGAACATGTGGATCTTGTCATAGGAGCCGAGGATCCCGCCGTCCGGACCGATCACGAAAGCCCGGTTTGCCACCTGCCCGTCGGACCGCTTCAAGGCCAGCGAGCCGAGATGGAGGTGGATCTTCAACTCGGCGGCCACGACGCGCATCCGGGCGAGGAAAGCATCGTCCTTCTCGAGGGCGATCTTGGCGAACAGGTCTTCGCGCGAACGCTCCAGGATGTTTGTCATCTCCGGCGTCTGCACGAAGCTGGCGCCAGCCGCGGCGGCGTCCCGCACGAGCGCCTCGGTCGCGGCAAGGTTTGCCGCGGGATCACGCGAGGATCTCAGTTGGACGACAGCGACGCGGCGAACGGTCATGGAAGGAGGCTCCGGACATCAAAGATTGCAACCGACAAGGCTCACGCCTCAAGCAACGTATCAAGTTTTCCTGACCGTTCCAGCGCATGCAAGTCGTCGCAGCCGCCCACGTGGTTGGCGCCGATGAAGATCTGCGGGAAGGTGGTCCGGCCGGAGCGGTCCATCATCTCCCGACGCTTGTCCGGGTCTCCCGTCGCGTTGAACTCCGTGTAGGCCACGCCCTTGCGGTCGAGCAGCGCCTTGGCCGCCGAGCAGTAGCCGCAGAGATCACGCGTATAGATGACGACGTCGACCATCCCAGAACCCCGCAATTTCCCAATCATCACCCGGATATAGGGTCTAGGCCAGTCCTCCGACAACCCTTGCGAAGGCAAGCACGTTCACCTCCGCGGCACCGGCGCGCAGGAGGGCGCGGGTCGCCGCCTCCACGGTCGCCCCGGTCGTGATGACGTCGTCGACCAGAAGAACCGACCGCCCTTGCAGTGTCGCTTTCTGCCCTGGAGGCACCAGGAAAGCGCCGCGGACGTTCTCCGCCCGCCCCTCCCGCGAAAGCCCCACCTGCTGGCGCGTGGCGCGTTTGCGGACGAGAACCAGCGGAACGTGCGGTTTTCCGCCGAATTCCGCCAACGAACCGGCCAGCAGTGCGGACTGGTTGTAGCGCCGCGACAAAAGGCGCCAGCGGTGCAACGGGACCGGCACGATCAGATCCGCGGCCGAGAGCAGGTCCCGGCCGGCCCGCGCCATCCACGTCGCCATCAGCGGCCCGAGGTCGGTCCGGTCGGCGTACTTGAACGCGTGGACGAGCGCCGCGGTCGTGTCGTCATAGGCGACGGCGGCTCGTGAACGGCTGAAAACAGGCGGATTGGCGATCGCCTCCGCCGACAGCGTCCCCGGGCCCAGATCATACGGAAACGGCGTCCCGAGCCGTTCGCACCACGGCTCCTCCAGGAAACGGATCGACCGCCAGCAGGACAGGCAGAGCCCGCGGCTGTTGCCGGTCGGCTGATGACAGACCGGACACGACATCGGCAGCGCCGCATCGAGAAGCGCGGGCCCGACTGCCCGCAAACGGCGGCCGACAGCGGGAGGAACATCCCTGAACACCGCTGAAAACCGGGAAAAACGGGACTTTGGAATGCCCTCGGGCCACCACATCGCTCACCTCTTCGCCCCCGATCCTAGGCCGGACCGGGCGGCGGCACACCCCGCGGATTCCTGTGGGGCTGTTGACCTCAGCCGGTCCGCGACCCATAACCCCGACCACACCAGCGACGAGCCGAACGCGATGCATCCCGTCCTCTTCGACCGCCGCCTGATCGCCCTCAGAAGGGCGCGGGCCATTGCCGACGCCGAACCGGGCATAGATTTCCTTGTGGATCTGGTGGCCGCCGACATCGCGGAAAGGTTGTCGACGATTGTACGTCCGTTCGACACCGCCGTCGTCATCGGCGGGCCGACAGAGGCGCTTTCCCGTGCCGTCCGGGACAGCGGCAAGGTCGGCCGCGTGATCCGCGCCGACCTCTTCGTCCCTGGTATCGGCACCGATCCCGCGCCTCAGGTTGTGCTGGACGACGAGGCACTCCCCTTCGCCGACGACAGCCTCGACCTCGTCGTCTCCGGCCTGACGCTGCAGTGGGTGAACGACCTGCCGGGCGCGCTGGTGCAGGTCAGGAGGGCGTTGAAGCCGGACGGGCTGTTCCTGGCGAGCTTCGTCGGCGGGGATAGCCTCACCGAACTGCGCCAGGCGTGGCTGGCCGCCGACAGCGAACTTGCAACCGGAGCATCCCCCAGGGTTGCGCCCTTCGTCGATGTCCGGGATCTCGGCGGCCTGCTCCAGCGGGCCGGTTTCGCACTTCCCGTGACCGACCAGGACCGCATCCCGCTGCGCTACGCGACGCCCTTCCACCTGATGCGCGAACTCGCCCGGATGGGCGCTTCGAACCCCCTGGTGGAACGCCGCAAATCATTGACCGGCAAGGAACTTCTGACACGCGCGGCGGAGCGCTACCAGGCCGGCTTCGCCGACCCGGACGGCCGCGTCCGCGCCACCCTGACACTGGTCTCGATCTCCGGCTGGAAGCCGCACGAGAGCCAGCAGAAGCCGTTGCAACCTGGATCGGCGAAGATGCGGTTGGCGGACGCATTGAAGACGGCGGAACAGCCGCTCGATCCGACCTGACGGAATGACTTCAGCGTAACTGGTCGGCGATGGTCAGAAAGGTGGTGCTCATCTTTCCCGAGACGCCGCCAAGCGTCATGATACCGACGAGGGCGATGCCGACCATCATCATCAGGATACCGTACTCGATGGCCGTAGCCCCGCTCCGGTCATCGACGAAGCGTTCGGCGAGACACCGAACCCAAAACGATTTCGTCTTTACGACCATGGGGTTGCCCCACTCGAACAGTCACAGGAGGTCGATCAGGTGGGGGATCAGCGGTTCGTCCGCAGGAGGCATCGGATAGTCCCGAAGCCTGTTGGGCCGAACCCAGGCGACAGCCTGACCCTCCCGCGGTGAAATAGATCCTTCCCATCGACGGCAGACATAAAGTGGCATCAGAAGATGAAACGAGTCGTAACTGAAGCTGGCGAAAGTAAGTGGCGCCAGACATGGTTTACGAATTGTGACCGAAAGCTCCTCGTCCATCTCCCGGATCAGCGCATCCTCCGGCGTCTCCCCCGTCTCGACCTTGCCGCCGGGGAATTCCCATAGCCCGGCCAAGGACTTACCCTCCGGTCGCTGCGAGATAAGGACTCGGTTGTCGGCATCCACCAGGGCACAGGCCACCACCAGAACCATCCTCATCGGACCGTCTCCCGCACCCGGATTCTTCGAGAAAGTGTAGTCGTGTTTTCCGGCGGTTCACCACGCTACGTAGCCGATAAACGGCTACACGCGCGGCCGGCGGCAAACGACCGCCAATTCGGTTCGCATCACCCGTCCTGCCCGCCGGGGAAGACCGGGCTCAGCTCCGGTAATCCCCGTTGATCGCGACATACTCCTTGGTGAGGTCGCAGGTCCACACCGTCGCCTTGCCGTCCCCCAAACCGAGGTCCGCCCGCACCCGGACGTCCTGGCTCGTCATCGCCGCGGTCGCCGCGGCCTCCGAGTAGCCGGGGTCGCGGGCGCCGGCGACGGCCACCCGGACATCGCCGAACCAGATGGAAAGGAGGTCCCGGTCCGCCGGCTCGCCGGCCTTGCCGACCGCCATCACCACCCGCCCCCAGTTGGCATCCTCCCCGGCGATCGCCGTCTTGACCAGCGGCGAATTGGCGATCGAGAGCGCCACCCGCTTGGCCGAGCCGTCGGTGACGGCGCCCGTGACGGTGACCTCGACGAACTTGGTCGCCCCTTCCCCGTCCTTGACGACGAGCTGGGCGAGTTCGGTGAGGAGATCGCGCAGCGCCGCCTCGAACCCGGCGAGCCGCTCGTCGCCGACCTGGTCGACGTAGGGTGCGCCGTTGCCTGCGGCCTTGCCCGTGGCGAACAGGATCAGCGTGTCCGAGGTGGAGGTGTCGCTGTCGACCGTGATCGCGTTGAACGAGCCCTCCACGCCACGCGAGAGCATGTCCTGCAGCACCGGAGCGGCGATCGGCGCGTCGGTGAAGACGAAGGAGAGCATGGTGGCCATGTCCGGCGCGATCATGCCGGCGCCCTTGGCGATGCCGTTGATCGTGACCGGCACCCCGCCGATCTCGACCGTGCGGGTCGCCACCTTGGGGAAGGTGTCCGTCGTCATGATGGCCTTGGCCGGCTCGATCCAGGGCGTCGGCGACAACCGCTGCGCGGTCTCGTCGAGAACGGCGCCGAACTTGCCGGCGTCGAGCGGCTCGCCGATCACGCCGGTGGAGGCCAGGAACACCTCGGACGGGGAGATGCCAAGCGCCCGGGCGACGTGGTTGGCCGAGATCTCGACGGTTTCCCGACCCTTCATGCCGGTGAAAGCGTTGGCGTTGCCGGAGTTGACCAGCAGCGCCCGCGCCTTGCCTCCCGCAAGGTTGCGCCGGCACCACTCGACCGGCGCGGACGGGCACTTGGACCGGGTAAAGACGCCGGCGACCTCGGTGCCTTCGGCCAGCTCCACCAGCAGCACGTCGGTCCGGTTCTTGTACTTGATGCCCGCCTCCGCGGTCGCGAAGCGCACGCCCTCGATGGCCGGAGCATCCGGCGTGACCTTGGGGGCAAGCGGCGAAACAGCGTGCGACATGGGAGCTTTCCAGGGATCGAAACGGGAGCCCACGGTTTGCATCATGCCACCCGCCTATGCAAGGCCGCTGCTGGACGGATCGAAGGCTGGCTGCATCGACCGGCTGGCGTCGACTGTGACGGTGCCGAGGCTGCAGGCGACAGCACGCCTCCATGATTGAGCCATATATCGATACAATTAAAATCGAATGAGGATCAAGTATATATGTGGGAAAAATTCCCATTTACTCGGGAAACGACGGCAACTTTTGAATAGATCTATTGCTGCATACGAAACGTCGCATATGGATTTGTATGACACTGTCGTTCACGCTCTCGAAACCAGGGGGAGTTTTCGATGGTCAGGGCCGCGTTGTTTCGCTTCGCGAAGAAGAAGAATGGTAATGCTCTGGTGTCGTTCAGCCTGGTGATGCCCGTCCTGCTCGGCACGGTGGGCATGGCCGTCGACGTCTCCATGTGGGTGAAGCAGCGGGACGGCCTCCAGGCTGTTGCGGACGCCGCCGCCCTGGCCGCGGCACGGACGCTGAACGGCTCCGGCTCGTCCACGGTCCTGCAGGCCGCTGCGTTGCAGGCGGCACGGGACAGCGCAACGGCAATCAGCGCCAGCGCCACGGCGGTCCCGACCGCCGACCCCGCCACCGGCAAGGTTTCGGTGGAGGTCACCGAACCGGCCCTCATCTCCTTCGGCTCGGTGGTCGGCATCCGGCCGTTCGACCTCAAGGCCGTTGCCAAGTCCGAGGTCGGCCTCGCCAAGGCGCGGACCTGCATCCTGGCTCTCGACGAGGACGCCAAGACGGGCGTTTCCATAACCGGCAGCGGCACCTTCAAGGCCGTCGGGTGCCGCGTCCATTCCAACGCGACGTCGGACCAGTCGATCGTGGTCGGCGGCGACGCCGACGTGACGGTCTCCAACATGTGCGCGGCCGGCAAGACGGTGATCAACGGATCCTCGGCCACCATCGAGGGGACCCGGCGCGACGGCTGCGGCGCCCTCGACGACCCGCTCGCCTCCACCACGCAACCGACCGACGAAAAATGCGACTACAAGGACTATCAGATCGTCAGCCAGGGCAGCGTGACACTCAATCCCGGCACCTATTGCGGCGGCCTGCGTGCTTCGGCCAAGGGCGACATCACCCTCAACCCCGGCATCTACATCATCAAGAACGGCCCGATGAAGCTGACCGCGGACGTGACCGTGACCGGCGACAACATCGGCCTGTTCCTGACCGGCAGCAAGGCGACGGGCGAGATCTCCGGCCAGGCGGACGTCCACCTCTCCGCCTCGGACGCCGGACCCATGGCCGGCATCGTCCTCGCCTCCGATCGGGCCCAAACCGGCAACAACCTGGAAACCCGCATCAGCGGCGGCGCTTCGCTCGACCTTGCCGGCTCGGTCTACTTGCCGAAGCAGTCGCTGGTCTGGCGCGGCAACAGCCGCAGCGACGACCCGTCCCGCGTGACGCAGATCATCGCCGCCAACGTGGATATCGCCGGCACCGCGGACATCGTCTTCGAGACGATCTTCGAAAGTGAGAACTACCCGCCGATCGAGACGGTGGCCTGGATGCCCTACCTGACGCAGTGACGACCGGCGCTCAGGCGCCGCCGTCCTCGGCGAGGGCCTTGCGCGCCGCCTCCCGGTGCCGGTCGTGGATATGCGAGCGCACCATGGCGATCGCCGCGGCGAGCACGGTGACGTCGTCGCCGAAGCCGAGCCCGAGGATGAAGTCGGGCACGATATCGAAGGGCACGACGAAATAGGCGAGCGCGGCAAGCAGGGTGCCGCGCACCTTGACCGGGGTCTTCGGATCCATCGCGCAATAGTAGGCGGCGACCACCTCGTCCATGAACGGCACCGATCGCGCCGCCTTCTTGGCCACGCGCCAGAAATCGCGCCGGACCCGGCGTTCGCGGGTGCCTTCCGGGCCGATGATCTCCGGATCGTCGTAGTGCCGCGTCGCCATCCCGTCCGTCCTTCCCGTTCACAAGACCTGCCGACGTCCAACATGGGTCGCCGTCCGCCGCCCCGCAAGGTGTGTTCCGGCTTGGCGGCAGCGCAGGCTGCCGCTACATCAGCGGCTCGGCGGACGAAAGGGCGACGGCGTGACGGACCACAAGGCGGACGGCGGCAACGGGAACCCGGCGGCGAACGGACGCCGGCGCGCGCGCCTCGCCGCGGCCGCCAGGCGCCGCCCGGTCCGCACTCTGCTCGCCGGCACGGCCGGTCTCAGCCTCGTCCTCTTTCTCTTCCCGGGCGTCGACCTCTGGATCACCGGCCTCTTCCACGGCGGGCCGGGCCAGCCCCAGTTTCCAGCCGCCGAGATCGCCTTCCTGAAGGACCTTCGCGCGCTCGGCACGGAGACGATGCGCCTCCTGGTGATCGCCGTGCTGGTCTCGCTGATCGGCCCCTTCCTCTTCTCCGGCCAGCGCGTGCTGTTCAAGCCGCGCGCCGCGGTGTTCCTGGCGATGGGACTGGTGCTGGGACCCGGACTGCTGGTCAACGTGCTCCTGAAGGGCTTCTGGGGCCGCGCCAGGCCCGTCCAGGTCATCGACTTCGGCGGGGACCATCCGTTCTCCGCGCCCTGGGTGATCGCCGGCAACTGCGACTGGAACTGCTCCTTCGTCTCCGGCGAGGCGTCCTCGTCCATGTTCCTGGTCGCCCTCGCCCTCGTCGGCCCGCGCGCCTGGCGCACGGCCGTGGCGACGGCCGCGGTGGTCTTTTCGATCGTGATGTCGCTCAACCGCATCGCCTTCGGCGGGCACTTCTTCTCCGACGTGGTGCTGGCCTGGGCGCTGACCCTCCTCGTCATCCTCATCGCCCACCGGATCGTCTACGCCCCGTCGAGCCCCTTCACCGACGAGCGGATCGCAGGCGCCCTGGGCGCGGCAGGAGACCGCACGCGCCGGATTCTGGTCGGATTCGCCGGCCGCGCCGCGGACCGTGTGCGACGTCTCGCCGGCCGCTTCCGCTAAGCGGTTTTCCGGGTCCGATCGGCCTTGCGCCGGAAGGCTATCCGGTTAAAGTGCGCGCCGATCCGGCCGGGCCGCGCCCCGGTCAACTCCCGAGACCCCAGACCAGAGCGGAAGCCGCCGCTGCGCGGTTCCAATCGGAGATCCCATGAAGAAGGGCGACATCAAGAAGGTAGTCCTCGCCTATTCCGGCGGCCTCGACACCTCCATCATCCTGAAGTGGCTGCAGACCGAACTCGGAGCGGAGGTCGTCACCTTCACCGCCGACCTCGGCCAGGGCGAGGAGCTGGAGCCGGCGCGCCGCAAGGCCGAGATGCTCGGCATCAAGGAGATCTACATCGAGGACGTGCGCGAGGAGTTCGTGCGCGACTTCGTGTTCCCGATGTTCCGCGCCAACGCCGCCTACGAAGGCGTCTACCTGCTCGGCACCTCGATCGCCCGTCCGCTGATCTCCAAGCACCTGATCGACATCGCGAAGAAGACCGGCGCCGACGCCATCGCCCACGGCGCCACCGGCAAGGGCAACGACCAGGTCCGCTTCGAGCTCTCCGCCTACGCGCTGAACCCGGACATCAAGATCATCGCGCCCTGGCGCGACTGGGCCTTCAAGAGCCGCACCGACCTGCTGGACTTCGCCGAGAAGCACCAGATCCCGGTCGCCAAGGACAAGAAGGGCGAGGCGCCCTTCTCGGTGGACGCCAACCTGCTGCACTCCTCCTCGGAAGGAAAGGTGCTGGAGGATCCGGCCGTGGAGGCGCCCGAGTACGTCCACATGCGCACGATCTCGCCGGAGGCCGCGCCCGACAAGGCGACGGTGATCAAGGTGGGATTCGAGCGCGGCGACGCGGTGTCGATCAACGGCGAGCGGCTGTCGCCGGCGACCCTGCTTGCCCGCCTCAACGACTACGGCCGCGACAACGGCATCGGCCGCCTCGACCTCGTTGAGAACCGCTTCGTCGGCATGAAGAGCCGCGGCGTCTACGAGACCCCGGGCGGCACCATCCTGCTCGCCGCCCACCGGGCGATGGAGAGCATCACGCTCGACCGCGGCGCGGCTCACCTCAAGGACGAGCTGATGCCGAAATACGCCGAGCTGATCTACTACGGCTTCTGGTTCTCCCCCGAGCGCGAGATGCTGCAGGCCCTGATCGACAAGAGCCAGGAGCACGTGGAGGGCGAGGTCACGCTGAAGCTCTACAAGGGCAACGTGATGGTGACCGGCCGCGAGAGCCCCAAGAGCCTCTACTCCAACACGCTGGTCACCTTCGAGGACGACCAGGGCGCCTACGACCAGAAGGACGCGGCAGGGTTCATCAAGCTGAACGCGCTCAGGCTCAGGACGCTGGCGAAGCGGAATAGGGGGTAGCTGACCGTCGGCGGAGCGCGTTCGCTGGGCCGGCTCGCATCCCCAGCAACCGGATCCGTCAAGGTTCGTTGGCTGTTCATTCGGTTGACGTGCATTCGCCAAAGCAGGTTCACCGACGATCCGTAGTTTCCCCGTCTCGGACAGAAACGGGGAGACCGACAATGACCATCCGCATCCAGAACGAGATAACGCGTCGCGGCCTGCTGCGCGGCGCCGCGACCGGCACGCTCGCCCTCGCTGGCACGCTCGCCATGCCGGCCTACGTGCGAGCCCAGTCCCGACCGATCATCACCCACGGCCTGCAGTCGGGCGACATCGGCGCAACGCACGGGGTCATGTGGGCGCGCGCCGACCGCCCGTCCAAGGCCATCATCGAATGGTCGACCACGGAAAGCTTCGCCGATGCCCGTCGCCTGCCCGCGCTCGACGCCCTTCCGGAGACCGACTACGCCGTGAAGATCCTCGCCGAGGGCCTGCCGGCCGATCAGCAGGTCTTCTGGCGCGTCCAGTTCCACGATCTCGCCGACATCAATGCGGTGTCCGAGCCGATGACCGCGTCGTTTCGGACCGCGCCGACGGAAAAGCGCGAGGTCAGCTTCGTCTGGTCCGGCGACACGGCCGGCCAGGGCTGGGGCATCGACGAAGACCGCGGCGGCATGACGATCTACGCGACCATGCTGAAGCACCGCCCCGACTTCTTCATCCACTCCGGCGACACCGTCTACGCCGACGGCCCGATGAAGGAGACCGTCGACCTGAAGGACGGCACGGTCTGGAAGAACGTGATGATCGAGGAGAAGGCGGAGGTCGCCGAGTCGCTCGCCGACTTCCGCGGCCAGTACAAGTACAACATGATGGACAGGAACGTGCAGGCGTTCAACGCGGCCGTGCCGATGCTCGCCCAGTGGGACGACCACGAAGTCACCAACAACTGGTCGCCGTCCAAGACGCTCGACGAGCGCTATGGCGAGAAGTCGGTCTACGTACTCGCCGCCCGCGCCGCCCGCGCCTTCCACGAGATGATGCCCACCGCCACCAGCCTTTCGGAGCCGCAGCGCATCTACCGGAAGGTGGCCTACGGCCCGCTGCTCGACGTCTTCTTCATCGATATGCGGACCTATCGCGCCGCCAACTCGGACAACACCCAGCCGCAGGAAGGCGCGGAGACGGTGTTCCTCGGCGCCGATCAGCGCGCCTGGCTCAAGCAGGAGCTCAAGGCTTCTCGCGCGACCTGGAAGGTCATCGCGGCCGACATGCCGCTCGGCCTGATCGTTTGGGACGACGGCAAGAACAAGAAGGGTTCCGAGGCGATCGCCAATGCGGACAACGGGCCGGCAGCGGGTCGCGAACTCGAGTTCGCCGATCTCCTGAAGTTCATCAAGGATGAGCGGATCCTCAACACCGTCTGGCTGACGGCGGACGTGCACTATACGGCCGCTCACTACTACAGCCCGGAGAAGGCGGCCTTCCAGGACTTCGAACCGTTCTGGGAATTCGTCTCCGGCCCGCTGCATGCCGGCACCTTCGGTCCGAACGACCTCGACATGACCTTCGGCCCCGAAGTCCGCTACGTGAAGGCGCCGACGCCCGAGCAGGGCGCCAACCTGCCGCCGTCGATGGGCCTGCAGTTCTACGGCCACGTGAGGATCGCGCCGGACAGCGAAGTGATGACGGTCACGCTGCGCGACGTCGCCGACGCGGACCTCTGGTCGATCGATCTGGAGCCGAAGCGGGCGAGCTGACCAGCCGCAAGGGTTCGGAATCAAGAAAGGGCGGGATCACTCCCGCCCTTCGTGCATCAGGCTCGGTGAACCGCCCTCAGGCCGCCGCTTCCTTGGACCGCTCCGCCTTCTTGCGGTCGTTCGGGTCAAGGATGGCCTTGCGCAGGCGGATGGACTTCGGGGTCACTTCCACCAGTTCGTCGTCCTGGATCCAGGAGAGTGCGCGCTCCAGCGTCATGCGGATCGGCGGGGTGAGGCGCACGGCCTCGTCCTTGCCGGCGGCGCGGACGTTGGTGAGCTTCTTGCCCTTGAGGACGTTGACCTCGAGGTCGTTCTCGCGGGTGTGCTCGCCGACGATCATGCCCTGGTAGACCTTCCAGCCGGGCTCGATCATCATCGGACCACGGTCTTCCAGGTTCCATAGCGCATAGGCGACCGCCTCGCCCGCCTCGTTGGCGATCAGCACGCCGTTGCGGCGGCCGGCGATCTCGCCCTTGAAGGGGGCGTAGGCGTGGAACAGGCGGTTCATGATCGCGGTGCCGCGGGTGTCGGTGAGGAGCTCCGACTGGTAGCCGATCAGGCCGCGGGTCGGTGCGTAGAACACCAGCCGCTGGCGATTGCCGCCGGACGGGCGCATCTCCACCATGTCGGCGCGGCGCTCGCTCATCTTCTGCACGACGACGGAGGAGTATTCCTCGTCGACGTCGATCACGACCTCCTCGATCGGCTCCAGCGTTTCGCCGGTGGCCTCGTCCTTCTGGTAGACCACGCGCGGACGCGACACGGCGATCTCGAAGCCCTCGCGGCGCATCGTCTCGATCAGCACCGCGAGCTGCAGTTCGCCGCGGCCGGACACGAAGTAGCTGTCCTTCTCCGAGCTTTCCTCGATCTTCAGCGCGACGTTGCCCTCGGCCTCCTTGAACAGGCGGTCGCGGATGACGCGGCTGGTGACCTTGTCGCCCTCGGTGCCGGCAAGCGGCGAATCGTTGACGATGAAGCTCATGGTGACGGTCGGCGGGTCGATCGGCTGCGCCTTCAGGGGCTCGGTGACCTCGAGCGCGCAGAAGGTGTCGGCCACGGTGCCCTTGGTGAGACCGGCGATCGCGACAATGTCGCCGGCTTCGCCGAGCTCGATGGCCGTCCGCTCGATGCCGCGGAAGGCGAGGATCTTGGAGATGCGGCCCTGCTCGACGAGGCTGCCGTCCTGCGCCAGGACCTTGAAGGCCTGGTTCGGCTTGACGGTTCCGGCGGTGATGCGGCCGGTGATCATGCGGCCGAGGAAGGGGTTCGCCTCCAGGAGCGTACCGATCATCTTGAAGGGCGCGCCCTCCTCCACGGTCGGCTCCGGCACGTGACGAAGCACCAAGTCGAACAGCGGCGCCATGCCCTGGTCCTGCGGACCCTCCGGGCTTTCGGCGAACCAGCCGTTGCGGCCGGAACCGTAGAGGATCGGGAAGTCGAGCTGGTCGTCGTTCGCGTCGAGGTTGGCGAAGAGATCGAAGACCTCGTTGATCACCTCCTGCGCGCGGGCGTCGGAGCGATCGACCTTGTTGATCACCACGATCGGGCGGAGGCCGACCTTGAGCGCCTTGCCGACCACGAACTTGGTCTGCGGCATCGGGCCTTCGGCCGCGTCGACCAGAACGATCGCGCCGTCCACCATGTTGAGGATGCGCTCCACCTCGCCGCCGAAGTCGGCGTGGCCCGGGGTGTCGACGATGTTGATGCGCGTGTCCTTCCAGACCACCGAGGTGGCCTTGGCGAGGATGGTGATGCCGCGCTCCTTCTCAAGGTCGTTGCTGTCCATCACGCGTTCGGCGACGCGCTGGTTCTCCCGGTAGGAGCCGGACTGCTTGAGCAGCTCGTCCACCAGCGTGGTCTTGCCGTGGTCGACGTGCGCGATGATGGCGATGTTGCGAAGCTTCATGACGGTTCCGGAAAAATGGGCGACGGCCCGGGAGTGCGTCACCGGGCCGTCCTGTTGCGCCGCACTATACGAATCTTCGTGACGGGAGCAAGAAAATTGGAATGAAAGGTAGGAAAAGAGCCCCGTCGCGGTAAAGAGGATCGCCGCGGCGGTCGATTTTCCAAGACCTTGAGGGCTCCTGCGCAAGATTTGCGCAGGACGTCGGGCACGACCGGCCTCAGGCCGCACCGGCCGCAGGGCGTCCGTAACCGTCGATGCCGAGCAGGAAGCGCAGATCCGGCCGGTCCTTCGCAACGTCGGCGATGGTGTAGCTGTCGAGCACCTGGAAGAACGCGCCGAGTGCCTCACGCAGGATGCGATTGTACTCGCAGCTCTGCGTCAGCGGACAGTCGTGGCCGTTCTCGTCGAAGCAGTCGGCGAGGATGAAGGTCTCCTCCGCCGCCCGCACCACCGCGCCGACGGTAATGTCCTCCGCCGGCTTGGCGAGCTTCAGGCCGCCGTGACGGCCGCGCAGCGTCTGCACGAAGCCGTTGTCCACCAGCACCTTCAGGATCTTGAACAGGTGCGTCTCCGACATGTCGAAGCTGGACGCGATGTCCGCCACCCGGCTCGGCACGTCCGGATTGGCCGCGCAGTAGAGCAGGATGCGGATCGAGTAGTTGGTCGCTTGGGTCAGGCGCATGACCGACAGATAGGATTAGTTGAGCGGCAAGGTCAAGGTTGGACCCGTTCCAAACTGGCACCGGACCACCGTTATTTTTGACCGTCCTTCAGATACGCCGCGAAGGCCTCCGCATAGTCGGGGTGCCAGCGCGACAGCGGCGGCCGATTGAGCACGATGTCGTCGGCCGCCCAACGGATCCGCTTCTCGTCGAGCGGCCGCGCCACGTCGTTGTCCGGGCAGAGGATGTAGAAGTCGCCGGCCGCCATGGCGTCGAGCATGAAGTCGACCACCTGCTCCGGCATCCAGGCGCCGGCAGGCTTCACCTGCGTATGCACGCGGGTGAAGCCGGTGAACGTGAAGCCGGGGATCAGGAGATGCGCGGTCACCGGGCAGTCCGGCCGGTTGCGCAGCTCGTGGGCGAGCGCCTCCGTCACCACCTTCACGCCCGCCTTGGAGACGTTGTAGGCCGTGTCGCCCGGCGGCGTGGTGATGCCCTGCTTGGACCCGGTGACGATTACCGCACCCGCCGCGCCGCGCTCTATCATGCCGGGCACGAACACCTGCACCATGTTGACGACGCCGAAGAGGTTGGTGTCGATCGTCGCCTGCCAGCGCGCCGGATCGGCGAAAAGCGCGCCGCCGCCTTCCCGCCCCGCGTTCGGCATCAGCACGGTGACTGGCCCGAGCCGCGCCTCGACGGCGTCCTTGAGGGCTTCCACGGCGGCGCGGTTCGATACGTCGGTGACGACGGCGGTCACCCGGTCCGCCGACCCGGCTGCCGCCGCGACAGCGGCCCGCGCCTCTTCCAACAGGACTTCGTTGATGTCGGCGAGCGCCACCTTGAGGCCGAGACCCGCGAAGCGCTCGGCGGCGGCGCGGCCGATGCCGCTCGCCCCGCCCGTGATGACCGCGACGCCGTCGCGGGTGAAGGCGGGATGCTGATCGGCCATGGGATGCGTCCTTGTCTCACGAAGCGGCGAACGGTTCGCTCCGACATATGCGATCCGCACTGCAACAAGGAAGGGGGATCGTCAGCGCGCCTTGAGATGGCCGACCAGTCGGGCCGAGCGCCGGACCACGGTCAGGGCCGAACCGATCGCCACGACCCAGAGCGCGACGGTGAGTACCGCGCCGTGCGCGCCGAACAGCGGTTCCAGCAGGCTGGCGAGGGCCGCCGCCGTCACCACCGCCATCCGGTGCTGCTTGGCCATCGGCCCGGAGAAGTCGCCCGGCGCGCCGACCGCCCGGCCGAGTTCACGCACATAGGCGGTGAAGATCGCGAGCGCCGCCGCCGCGAATCCGAGCGCCGGCTCGCCGGTGCCGAGCCCGACGCCGGCGAGGATCAGGAGATCGGCGACCCGGTCCGGGAACTCGTTCCAGAACGGCCCGTCCGGCCCCGCCTTGCCGCCCTCCAGCGCGATCATCCCGTCGAACAGGTTGCAGAGCAGCCGCAGCTGGCAACCGAGCGCGGCGAGCACCAGCAACGCCGCCCGTCCGAAGCCGCCCGTTTCCCCGGCAAACCAGAACGCGCCCCCCGCCAGCGCAGCCGCCGCCATGCTCGCCTGCGACACCTGATTGGGCGTGACCCCGGACGCGGCGAGCCGGGCCGCGAAGGCCTTTGCCCAAGGCGTGTCGCGGCTCGCGATCGGCCGCCGGTCGCCTGATGCCGCCACTTCGCTCCCCCGCGCCGTTCACAGCCTCGATAGAGGATACGCGACCTGCCGAGGTCCGCGCCAGATGTTCGCTGCCCAGAGGACGACAAGTGGATACGTCGGCAACTGCGCCGCTGGAGTTATTTAGGCCTGATGTGCTCCGAACCGGTTCCTCACACGAACTGGCCGTGGCAGTGCTTGAACTTCTTGCCGGAGCCGCAGGGGCAGGGTTCGTTGCGGCCGACGACGCCCCAGGTGGAGGGGTCGTTGGGATCGCGGGCGGGAGCGCGGCCCTCTTCCTCGAACATGGTCTGCAGCAGCGGCGCGGCGGCGAGCGCGAACTCGTCCTCGCCGGTGTCCGGGTTGAGGTGGTGCGGCGCCATCCCCCGATCGTCGAAGGCCGGCGGCGGCGGCGCTTCGCGCTGGACGAGTTCCACCCGCGACAGCTGGGCGGTGGTGTTCTGGCGCAGCTGCGTCAACAGCCCCTCGAAGAGCGTGAACGCCTCGGTCTTGTACTCGTTGAGCGGATCGCGCTGGGCGTAGCCGCGGAAGCCGACCACCGAGCGGAGGTGGTCGAGATGGGCCAGATGCTCGCGCCAGAGATGGTCGAGCGTCTGAAGAAGGAAGGCCTTCTCCACCTGCCGCATCACCTCGCCGCCGAAGCGCTGTTCCTTGTCGGCGAACAGCTCGTCGGAGGCTTTCTTCAGCCGCTCCTCGATCTCCTGGTCGGCGATCCCCTCTTCCTTGGCCCATTCGTCCACGGGAAGGTCGAGGTTGAGCTGGGCCTTGACGTCCTCCTTGAGGCCGTCGACGTCCCACTGCTCGGCGTAGGCGTTCTCCGGGATCCGCTTGGCGACGATGTCGGCGATCACGTCGTGGCGCATCTCCGCGACCGTTTCCGACACGTTGTCGTCGGTCATCAGCTCGATGCGCTGCTCGAAGATCACCTTGCGCTGGTCGTTCATCACGTTGTCGAACTTGAGAAGGTTCTTGCGGATGTCGAAGTTGCGCGCCTCGACCTTCTGCTGCGCCTTCTCCAGCGCCTTGTTGATCCAGGGATGGATGATCGCCTCGCCCTCCTTGAGGCCGAGCTTCTGCAGCATCCCGTCCATGCGGTCGGAGCCGAAGATGCGCATCAGGTCGTCCTGGAGCGACAGGTAGAAGCGGCTGTGGCCGGGATCGCCCTGGCGACCGGAGCGGCCGCGCAGCTGGTTATCGATGCGCCGGCTCTCGTGCCGCTCGGTGCCGATCACGAACAGGCCGCCCGCGGCGAGCGCCTTGTCCTTCAGCCTGGACACGTCCTCGCGGATCTTCGCCTCGCGGGCGTCGCGCTCCGGACCGGGCGGCACCTCGGCGAGCTCGCGGGCGATCCGCATGTCGGCGTTGCCGCCGAGCTGGATGTCGGTGCCGCGGCCGGCCATGTTGGTGGCGATGGTCACCGCGCCCGGCACACCGGCCTGGGCGATGATATAGGCCTCCTGCTCGTGGTAGCGGGCGTTCAGCACCTGGAAGACCAGTTCGCCGTCGTCCCCGTCGAACAGGACGTCGAACTCCTTCTGGGTGAAGCCGCTCTGCGACAGCATGCGGGCGAGCGTCTCGGATTTCTCGATCGAGGTGGTGCCGACGAGGACCGGCTGGCCGCGCCCCTTGGCTTCCTTGATCGTCTCGATGATCGCCTTGTACTTCTCCTCGACCGTCCGGTAGACCTCGTCGTCGTCGTCCTGGCGCGCGACGGGCCGGTGGGTCGGGATTTCCAGCACTTCCAGGCCGTAGATGTCGGCAAACTCGTCCGCTTCCGTCGCCGCCGTTCCGGTCATGCCGGCAAGCTTGTCGTACATGCGGAAATAGTTCTGGAAGGTGATCGAGGCGAGCGTCTGGTTCTCCGGCTGGATGCGGACGTGCTCCTTGGCCTCCAGTGCCTGGTGCAGGCCGTCCGAATAGCGCCGGCCCGGCATCATGCGGCCGGTGAACTCGTCGATGATGACGACCTCGCCGCCCTTGACGATGTAGTCCTTGTCGCGCTGGAACAGCCGGTGCGCCCGGAGCGCCTGGTTGATGTGGTGGACGACGGAGACGTTCTCCACGTCATAGAGCGCGCCGCCCTTCAGGATCCCCGCCTCCTTGAGGCGCTTCTCCAGCTTCTCGGTGCCCGCCTCGGTGAAGATCGCCGTGCGCTGCTTCTCGTCCACCTCGTAGTCCTCCGGCGTCAGGCCCGGGATGAAGGTGTCGATGGTGTTGTAGAAGTCGGAGCGGTCGTCCAGCGGGCCGGAGATGATCAGCGGCGTCCGCGCCTCGTCGACAAGGATGGAGTCCACCTCGTCGACGATCGCGAAATTGTGTCCGCGCTGGACCATCTGGTTGCGCTCGTACTTCATGTTGTCGCGCAGATAGTCGAAGCCGAGCTCGTTGTTGGTGGCGTAGGTGATGTCGCAGGCATAGGCCGCCCGCCGCTCGTCGTCGTTGAGCCCGTGCACGATGACGCCGGTCGAAAGTCCCAGGAAGCCGTAGATCCGGCCCATCCACTCGCTGTCGCGCTTGGCGAGGTAGTCGTTGACCGTGACCACGTGGACGCCCTTGCCGGAGAGGGCGTTGAGGTAGGTGGCGAGCGTGGCGACGAGCGTCTTGCCCTCGCCCGTCTTCATCTCGGCGATGTCGCCGTCGTTGAGCACCATGCCGCCGATCAGCTGGACGTCGAAGTGCCGCTGGCCGAGCACGCGCCGCGCCGCTTCGCGCACGGTGGCGAAGGCCGGGACGAGCAGGTCGTCCACGCTGGCGCCGTTGGCGATCTGCTGGCGGAAGTCGGCGGTGCGCGCCTTCAACTGCTCGTCGGTGAGCGCCTGGACCTCGGGCTCCAACGCATTGATGGCCGCCACCCGCGGCCGGTAACCCTTGACGCGGCGATCATTCGCCGATCCGAACAGCTTACGCGCGATTGCGCCGAGGCCGACCATGGCAGCCAATCCCTTCGTGACTAGGCGGACCCGGCGCACCGATGGGCGGCGGCCGTCCGCAAAAAACCTTGTGCTTCGGCAATGTCGGAAGGATCCGCTGACGGACAGAACCGCCGGCGACCGGACACGCCGGGCCGCTTGAGGCGGGAGGGCCGGAGCGTCGGGCAAGGGCGCCACCGGTCTGTCGACCGCTTCATCGGCCCGAACCTACCTATGTTGGGGCCCTCGCGATGTCAACGTCGCCGGACTTCCGCCGGTTTCCAGACGGGCGGGAACTTTCGCCCGCGCCCAAAGGTCCGCACGGCCTGTGACGAACCCGCCTTTCGCGTGCCCCAAAGGCACTGTATACGCCTCTGCGAGACGTGAAGGACGCTCCGGCCCGCGGCGGACCCGCCGGACAGGAGCCGACCCGGGGCATGCCGAATTAAGAAGAGGACCGGACCAGACATGACGATCGCACTTCTTCGCCGCGCGGTGGCCCCGCTCGGCGCCGCCGCTCTGGCGGCCCTCCTCGCCTCCGGTGCGGCCTTCGCCGCGGACGGCGAGGTGCTTGCCCGCGTCAACGGCAAGGACATCACCAAGACCGAGGTCGACCTCGCCGCCACCGTGTTCGGCGAGCAGCTGCAGCAGGTTCCGGAGAACGCGCGGCAGTCGATCGTGCTCGACGCGCTGGTGGAGATGCACGTGATCGCCGACGCCGCCGAGAAGGACGGCCTCGCCGAGAGCAAGACCTATAAGGAACGCATGGTGTTCCTCACCGCGCAGGCGCTGCGCAACACCTACATCGAGGAGAAGATCCAGAACGCCGTCTCCGAGGACGAGCTGAAGGCCCGCTACGAGAAGGATGTCGCCGGCTACGAGCCGCCGGAGGAGGTCAAGGCCAGCCACATCCTGGTCAAGACCGAGGACGAGGCCAAGCAGGTCATCAAGGATCTCGACGCCGGCGGCGACTTCGCCAAGATCGCCTCGGAAAAGTCGCTCGACCCGGGCTCCAAGGCCACCGGCGGCGACCTCGGCTACTTCGGCAAGGGCCAGATGGTCCCCGAGTTCGAAACCGCCGCCTTCGGCCAGGAGGCCGGCGCCTACACCAAGACCCCGGTGAAGACGCAGTTCGGCTTCCATGTCATCAAGACGGTAGAGAAGCGCAAGCAGCCGGTCCCGGCCTTCGCCGACGTGCGCGAGCAGATCGCCCAGGTCGTCCAGCGCGAGAAGTACCAGCAGGTGATCGGCGACCTGAAGAAGGCCGCCACCATCGAGATGCTGAACCAGCCTGCCGCCCCGGCCGAGGGTGCCGCCCCCGCCGATCCGGCGGCTCCCGCTCCGGCGCCGGCGCAGTAAGCTTCGCCGGCCCGCCGCAAGGGCCGCTGTTCCACGCGACAAAGGCCCCGGGGCCAACGTCCCGGGGCCTTTTTGCATGCCGGGACGGGCGCCGGCGGTCACATCTCGGATCTCACAACTATGTGTTTTCCCGGTCCCCGGTTTCCTCGCTAGCCTTTTGCTCTGGCGATTGGGGAACCGGCACCGGGCTGAACGGGCGGTTCTCTCTCGTCGGGGGGAGGATTGGGGCGCCAGGCCCAAGGACCGCGTCGGCGACCGATCTCGACCTTTCCAGCTCACCACATCGAGGACCGCTCCGACGAAGAGCGACCCCCAAGGGAGTTCATTTCCATGCGAACGCTCGTGATCAACGGCGTCGGCCGCGAGGTCGACGTCGAGGACGACACGCCGCTGCTCTGGATCCTGCGCGACGACCTCCAGATGACCGGCACCAAGTTCGGCTGTGGCGCCGGCCTCTGCGGGGCCTGCACGGTCCACGTCGACGGCCAGGCCGTCCGCTCCTGCCAGACGCTGGTCGGCGACCTCGCCGGCACCGAGAAGATCGAGACCATCGAAGGCGTCGCCGGCAAGGCGGCCGAGGCGGTCAAGACGGCCTGGGCGGAGATCGAGGTCGCCCAGTGCGGCTACTGCCAGTCCGGCCAGATCATGTCCGCCGCGGCCCTGCTCGCCGCGACGCCGAAGCCCACCGACGAAGACATCACCGCCGCCATGGATGGCAACGTGTGCCGCTGCGCCACCTACCAGCGCATCCGCACCGCCGTCCATCGGGCCGCCGAAATCATGGAGGGCTGACCATGCTGCATTATCTCGACAAGCCGCTTGAAGCGGCACGCGGCGTGGCGGCTTCCCGTCGCGGATTCCTGAAGATCCTGGGCGGCGCCGGCGCCGGCCTGATCGTTGGCGCCATGCTGCCGCCCGGCAGCCTCGTCGGCGCGGCGAAGGCCGCGAACGGCGCCGATGCCGTGTTCAACCCGTTCGTGGAGATCGCACCGGACGGCGTCGTCACGGTCGTGATCAAGCATCTCGACAAGGGTCAGGGCATCGCCACGGGGCTCGCGACTCTGGTCGCCGAGGAACTCGACGCCGCGATCGAGCAGGTGAAGACCCGCTTCGCCCCGGCCGACAACGCCCGCTACGCCAACCTGATGTTCGGCATGCAGGGCACCGGCGGCTCCACCTCGATCGCCAACTCCTGGGAGCAGTACCGCACCGCCGGCGCCGTCGCCCGGGCGATGCTGATCGAGGCCGCTGCCAAGGCCTGGGGCGTTCCGGCCGCCGAGGTCACCGTCGCCGCCGGCAAGCTCTCCCACGCCTCGGGCAAGTCCGGTGGGTTCGGCGAGTTCGCCGACGCCGCGGCCGGCTTGACCGCGCCGGAGAAGCCGGCGCTGAAGAGCCCGGACCAGTGGGTCTACATCGGCAAGCGTTTCCCGCGCGTCGACGTGCCCAACAAGTCGTCCGGCGCGCCCGACACCTACGCCATGGACATCCACCAGGAGAACATGCTGGTGGTCGTGCTTGCCCGGCCGCCCAAGTGGGGTGCGACGGTGAAGTCCGTGAACGATGCCGCCGCCCGCGCCGTCAAGGGCGTGGTCGACGTCAAGTCCGGCCCCTTCGGCGTCGCGGTCTTCGCCGACAAGACCTGGCCCGCGATGAAGGCCCGCGATCTCCTGGAGGTGGAGTGGGACTTCGCCAAGGCCGAGACCCGCGGCACCGCCGAACTGGAAGCCGAGTACAAGGCTCTCCTGGAGCAGCCCGGGGCGATCGCCCGCGACGACGGCGGCATCGACGAGGCGCTCGCCGGCGCCGCGAAGGTGATCTCCTCGTCCTACGCCTTCCCCTACCTCGCCCACGCTCCGATGGAACCGCTCGACACCACCATCCTGGTGGAGGACGGTAAGGCCACCATCTGGACCGGCTCGCAGATGCCGACGGTGGACCAGGGCACCGCCGCCGCCATCCTGGGCCTCAAGCCCGAGCAGGTGGACGTGGTGACCCGCTGGGCGGGCGGCTCCTTCGGCCGCCGCGCCATCCTCGACGCCCACTACGTGGCGGAAGCCGCGCTGGTCGCCAAGGCCTGGGGCAAGCCGCAGCCGCTGAAGGTGGTCTGGACCCGCGAGGACGACATCAAGGGCGGCTACTACCGCCCGATGTACCTGCACCAGGTGAAGGCCGGCATCGACGCCAACGGCACCGTGGTCGGCTGGAAGCACGCCATCGTCGGCCAGTCGATCTTCGCCGGCACGGCGATGGAGAGCTACGTCGTCAAGGATGGCGTGGACGACTCGTCCGTGGAGGGCGTGCGCGACACCACTTACGGCGTGTCGAAGATGCGCGTGGATCTCCACTCGCCCAAGGTGGGCGTGCCCGTGCTCTGGTGGCGCTCGGTCGGCCACACCCACACCGCCTACGTGATGGAGACGATGATCGACGCGCTCGCCCGGGAGGCCGGCAAGGACCCGGTCGCCTACCGGCTCGAGCTGATCAAGGACGACCCCCGCAAGGTGGCCGTGCTGAAGCTGGCCGCGGAGAAGGCGGGCTGGTCGGACAAGCCGGCAGAAGGGCGCTATCGCGGCGTCGCGGTCCACAAGTCCTTCGGGACCTATGTGGCCGAGGTCGCCGAGATCTCCATGGACGGCGGCAGCGTCAAGGTGGAGAAGGTGACCTGCGCGGTCGACTGCGGCATCGCGGTCAACCCCGACAACATCAAAGCGCAGATGGAAGGCGGCATCGGCTTCGGCCTCGGCGCGGTTCTGCGAAACGGCATCACGCTGACCGAGGGCGCCGTCGACCAGGCGAACTTCGACACCTACGAGCCGATCCGCATCTCCGACATGCCGGAGGTGGAAGTGCACATCCTGCCGTCGGCCGAAGCGCCGTCCGGCGTCGGCGAGCCGGGCGTGCCGCCGATCGGACCGGCGGTGGCGAACGCCATCTTCCAGGCGACCGGCAAGCACCCGCTGAAGCTGCCGTTCTCCAACGGCGACTTCGTCTGACGTGAAGATCGGGTCCGGGCGGATGATGGATCCGCCCGGACCCGTTGCCTCGGCCCGTCGCGAAACCCCTCGCGGACGGTCCGTGAAGACGGAGGGGCACATGTGCGAAACCGCACATCCGCCCGGTCCGGTCCGCCCTAGAACGGTCCTCGTGAGCCCGCGCGACCCGCGCCGGCGAAAGACGAGGACAGACCGATGACCACCCTGACCGCCGCCGCCGGCCTTGCCGCCTTCGCCGCGCTGACCACGCCCGCCTATGGCGCCCCCGGCGATACCTGCGAGACGAACCGCATCAAGGGCTTCTACCGCCTCGAGGCGCTGGCGCCCTGGATGCCGGCAGCCGTCCGAGCACCCGCGAAGGCTGCGTGAGACCGTCCGATCAGAGCGCGACGATGGCGATCAGCGTGCCGAGCTCCGGATCGTCGACCAGTGCCGCCGCCTCGGCCTGGGGCACCCAGGCGAGCGCCCGTTCGCCCTGCTCCTTCCAGCTCTTGGAGATCTTGCGGACCTCCAGCGCATAGACGTCCACGTTGGCGAGCTCGAAGTGGTCGTCCTTGCGCTTCCAGTAGCGGTATGAGCCGATCGGCTTGCGGGACATCCGGCCCCGCACGCCGGCCTCTTCAAAGGCCTCGATCGCGGCGGACTTGGCGTCGGATTTCCCTCTCATGGGCCAACCCTTGGGGATCACCGGCCGCAACGTCTCGCGCGAGGAGATCAGGAGCACGCGCGTCTGGCCGTCTTCGTCCCGCCGGAACGGAAGCGCGGCGACCTGCCGGACCTTCTTGGAGCGGTGCTTCTTCTTTCCCATCAGGATGAACGCGGGCCTCCGCTGCGCTGTTCCCCCGCCAAAGGGCGGCGAACGGGGTGGTTCGGCTCAGCCGACAAGGTCGGAGATCCAGTAGGTGAGCGCTGCAATCAAGGCAGCGCTGGGCAGCGTGACGATCCATGCGATGACGATGTTGCCGGCAAGGCCCCAGCGCACCGCCGACGTGCGCCGGGCTGCGCCGACGCCCACGATCGCGCCCGTGATGGTGTGCGTGGTGGAGACCGGAATGCCGAGATAGGTTGCCATGAACAGCGTGATCGCGCCGCCGGTTTCGGCGCAGAACCCCTGCATCGGGTTGAGGCGTGTGATCTTGGACCCCATTGTCTGCACGATCCGCCATCCGCCGAACAGGGTGCCGAGGCCCATCGCAGCCTGGCAGGAGATCACCACCCAGAACGGCACGTGGAAGCTGCCGCCGAGATAGCCCTGCGAATAGAGCAGCACGGCGATGATGCCCATCGTCTTCTGCGCGTCGTTGCCCCCGTGGCCGAGCGAGTAGAGCGACGCCGAGATGAACTGCAGCACGCGGAAGGTGCTGTCGACGGCGAACGGCGTCTGCCGCACGAAGATCCAGGTGACCAGGAGGATCAGCACCAGCGCCAGCACGAAGCCGGTGAGCGGCGACAGGACGATCGCAAAGGCCGTCTTCAGGACGCCCTGCCAGACGATCGCCTCGAGCCCCGTCTTGGCGAGCCCCGCCCCGATCATGCCGCCGACAAGCGCATGCGACGAGGACGAGGGGATACCGTAGTACCAGGTGACGAGGTTCCAGGTGATCGCGCCCGAGAGCGCGGCAAAGATCACCGTGGGATCGACGATCGCCGCGTCGATGATGCCCTTGCCGAGCGTTTCGGCCACGTGCAGGCCGAAGAACAGGAAGGCTATGAAGTTGAAGAAGGCCGCCCAGAACACCGCGTAATGTGGCCTGAGCACGCGCGTGGAGACGATGGTCGCGATCGAATTTGCCGCGTCGTGCAGGCCGTTCAGAAAGTCGAACAGCAGCGCGACCGCGATAAGCCCGACGAGCAGCGGAAAGGCGAGCGTGGCATCCATGGCCTAGATGTTCTCGATCACGATGCCGCTGATCTCGTTGGCGACGTCCTCGAAACGGTCGACCACCTTCTCCAGCTGCCCGTAGATCTCCGAGCCGATGATGTACGCCATCGCATCGCCGTGGCCGTGCCGGCGGTAGAGGTCCCTGAGACCCTCGTCGTGGAGTTCGTCGGCTCGCCCTTCGACGCGCATCACCTCCTCGGTGATCGCCGTCAGCCGCTGCAGGTTGGCGCCCGGCTTCTGCAGCAGCGGGACCGCCTCGGCCACCAGCCGCGCCGCCTCGACGATCACCGCGCCCATGTCCTGCATCAGCGGGTCGAACTGTCGCTGCTGGAACAGCGTCACCGTCTTCACGGTCTTGTGCATCATGTCGATGGAGTCGTCCATCGACTGGATCAGGTCCTTGATGTCATTGCGGTCGAAAGGCGTGATGAAGCTGCGCCGCACCGCCTGCAGCACCTCGCGGGTGATGCCGTCCGCCTCGTTCTCCAGGTCGACGATGGCGCGGCAATGCCGCTCCACCCCCTCGCCGCCCTCCAGCAGCTTCTGCAGTGCCTCCGCGCCGCCGACGATGGTCCTCGCATGATGCTCGAAGAGATCGAAGAACCGGTCCTCCCGGGGCAGCAGCGCCCGAAACAAGCCCAACATGCGTTCACCCCGCCCGATCGTTCATGCCGGAAAGCAATGCACGGACCGATCCCGAACCCGACTTCCGGAGCGACAACGCCGACCTGTCACAAAAACGTCAGCAAACTGTCACATTGGCCGTAGCTAGCATGCCGCTGCCACCCGGCGGAATAGGCAGTGCTGCGCATTTCCGGTCGGGATGGCCTTCAGAACCGGCGAGTTCCGCCCGCACCTTTCGACGAGCACATCAGATCGCGGCCTAGTTGAAACGCGACCAGCGATAATATTTCCACCAAGCTGAAGCGTGGCCGGACATGGAACGGGCAATCATTTTCCGCGTTACCCTGCCATCGAAAAGTACGGTCCGAAGCAACGGACGACTTCACTGACAGGAGACGTCGAAATGATCATGAAGCGAATTGTTCTTGCTGCGACGACCGCGGTTATGTTGGCCGCTCCGACGGGCGTTTCGGCCCAGAGCATCGAACTCGGCCCGAACGGCCTGCGTGTGAACCCGCCCGAGGTGGAACGTCGCTACGACGACCGCGACGTGATCGTCCAGGAGGAGATCAGCCCGCGCGAAGCCGCCGCCATCGCCCAGGACGCCGGCATTGATGAGGTGGACCAGGTGGTTCGCCGTCGCAACTCCTACCGCGTCACCGGCATCGACCGCGGCGGCCAGGACCTGCAGGTCACCGTCGACCGCTATTCCGGCGAAGTGATCGGCCGCCGCCGGATCTGACGCGACGCCGCTGTTTGCGCGACCTCGAGCCCCCGCCGGCGGCGGGGGCTTTCGTTTGCCCGCGACCCGATCGCCTCGCCCCCTTGACCTTTGACCGGACCACTACATACTAAGGTCGCCTTACAATTCGGAGTGACGGCAATGGCGGCGGAGGAAACCCTCGGCTTCGTGATCGTCGATGTCGCGCGGCTGCTGCGCCAGCAGTTCGACAGCGCACTGGAGAACGCCGGGCTCGGGCTGACGGCGGGCGAAGCGCGCACCCTGCACCATGCCGCCGTCGCCGGCCCGCTGCGCCAGACCCTTCTCGCCGAGCGCATGGCTGTGGAGCCGATGACCGTCGTCGGCTACCTCGACCGTCTGGAGCGCGCCGGTCTGATCGAGCGTTTGACCGACCCCGACGACCGCCGCGCCAAGCTGGTCACTCCCACCGCGGCGGCTGCACCCGTGCTCCTGAAGATCGGCGAGGTCGGCGCCGCCGTCCGCCAGCAGGCCACGCACGGGATTTCTCCCGCCGAGATCGCGGCACTGCGCGACCAGCTCGCGCTGATGCGCCGGAACCTCGGCGGTGCGCCGACGCCGGCCTTGGAGCGCGTCCGGTGAGCGTGCTGCCCGGAACCGACCAGCCCGCCGTGATGCTCTCCGAGCGCCTGACGACCGCCTTCGGCGCCGCCCTCGTCGCGCTCGGCCCGATCTCCATGGCGCTCTACACGCCGGCCATGCCGGCGCTGGTGGACGCCTTCGGAACCACCATGGCGGCCGTGAAGATCACGCTCACGGCCTACTTCGCCGGCTTCGCTTTGGCTCAACTCCTCGTCGGTCCGCTCTCCGATGCCTACGGCCGCAAGCCGGTCGCCGCCGGTTTCATCGCGCTCTACGTGGTGGGAAGCATCGGCGCCGTGCTGGCGAGCACGGTCGACGCGCTGATCCTCGCCCGCCTGGTGCAGGGCATCGGCGCGGCGGCAGGCGTCGCCATCTCGCGCGCCATCGTGCGCGACAGCTTCACCGGGCAGGCCTCCGCGCGCATCCTCAACACCATCGGCATTTGGCTCGCCATCGGTCCGGCGATGTCGCCGACCATCGGCGGCCTGATCCTCTCCGCTTTCGGCTGGCACGCGATCTTCGTCGCCATGGCGGTCTACGGCGTGGCGCTGTTCGCCGTCATCGTCATCGCCCTGCCGGAAACCAACCGGGCGCCCGACCCGGCGCGCGCACGCCCGGCGGGCCTGATCGCGGCCTACCGCACGCTCGCCGCCGACCGGCGCTTCCTGATGCCGAGCCTCGTCATCGGGTTGACCATCGGCGCGCTCTACGCCCTCGGCACCATGCTGCCCTTCGTGCTGATCGGCCGCGTCGGCCTGACCCCGACCCAGTTCGGCCTCGGCATGCTGTTCCAGTCCGGCAGCTACATCCTCGGCGGGATCACCACCAAGCTGCTGCTCCGCCGCTTCGACGCCCGCCGGCTGGTGCTGCCGTCGCTGGCGCTCTGCGCCTTCGGCGGCGTGCTCCTGGCCGTGACGCTCAGGATCGCCGAGCCGAGCTTCCTCGGCGTGATGGTGCCGGTGGCGATCTTCGCCTACGCTCTTGCCTTCTTCACGCCTTCGATGACGACCGACGCCCTCGCCCCGTTCGCGACCATCGCCGGCGCCGCCTCCGCGCTGATGGGCTTCCTCCAGATGGGCGGCGGCTTTGCCGGGTCGGTGGTGGCCGCGAGCTTTTCCGACCCGGTACTCGCGCTGGCGACGGTCACGCCGGTGATGACGGTGGCGGGGTTCCTGCTCTACACCGTGTCCGACCGCGGCGCCCGCTGAGGAGCGGACCCACTCACGCCGCCAAGCCCTTCTTCGCCAGCATGGCATCGACGCTGGGCAGGCGGCCGCGGAAGGCGATGTAGGCGGCTTCAGGGTCGACCGAGCCGCCCGTCGAATAGACGTTGGCCTTCAGGCGTGCGGCCGTCGCGGCATCGAAGGGATCGCCGGTCTCCTGGAAGGCGGCGAAAGCGTCGGCGTCGAGCACTTCCGACCACATGTAGGAATAGTAGGCGGCCGCATAGCCGCCGGAGAAGATGTGCCCGAAGTGCGGCGAGCGATGGCGCATGGCGATCGACTTCGGCATGCCGATCGCGGCCAGCACCTCCGCCTCCACCGCCATCGGGTCGGCGACCGCCGCGCGGGTGTGGAAGGCCATGTCGACCAGCGCCGAGGATGTGAACTCCACCGTGGCGAACCCGGCGTTGAAGGTGCGCGCCGCCAGCACCTTGTCGAGCAGCGCACGCGGCATCGGCTCGCCCGTCTCGACGTGGAGGGCGTAGGCCTCCAGCACGGCGGGCACCGTCATCCAGTGCTCGAAGAGCTGCGACGGCAGTTCAACGAAGTCGCGCGGCACGCTGGTGCCGGCGACGGAGGGATAGGTGACGTCTGACAGCATGCCGTGCAGCGCATGGCCGAACTCGTGGAACAGCGTCCGCGCCTCGTCGAGCGTCAAGAGCGCGGGTCGGCCCTCGGCCGGCTTGGCGAAGTTGCAGACGTTGTAGACGATCGGGATCCGGCCGTGCCGGCCGCCGGTCTGGAGCTTGTGCTGGCCCTGGAAGGAGCTCATCCACGCGCCGGAGCGCTTGGAAGGCCGGGCGAAGTAGTCGCCGAGGAACACCGCGACGAGCGCGCCGCCGGCGTCGCGGATCTCGAACACGCGGGCATCCGGGTGGTGGCCGGGGACGTCCTTGTGCTCCGTGGCGGTGATGCCGAACAGCCGGCGGGCCACCTCGAAGCAGGCCTCCACCATCCGGTCGAGCGAGAGATAGGGCTTCAGCTCCTCCTCGGAGAAGGCGAAGCGGCGGGCGCGCAGCTTCTCCGCGTAGTGCCGCCAGTCCCACGGCAGGATCGGGTGGTTCTGCCCTTCCTCCAAGGCGAGCTGGGCGAGTTCCTCCTCCTCGTCGGCCGCACGGTCGCGGGCGCGGGTCCACACCTCCATCAGCAGACGTCCGACGGCTTCGGGCGTCTTGGCCATGGTGTCATCGAGCGCGAGCGCCGCGTGATGCGGATAGCCGAGCAGGTTGGCAGCTTCCGACCGCAGCGCCAGGATCTCGGCCATGATCGCCCGGTTGTCGGTCTCCCCGCCGTTCTCGCCGCGCGCCACGAAGGCCTTGAACGCCTGTTCGCGCAGATCGCGGCGCGTGGAGAAGGTGAGAAACGGCTCCACCAGGGAGCGCGACAGCGTGACCGCATAGGCGCCCTCGCGGCCCCGGCGGCGCGCCTCGGCCGCCATCGCCTCGACCAGCGAGGCGGGCAGGCCGGCAAGCTCGTCCGCCTCGGTGAGGAACAGCACCCAGGCCTCCTCGTCGGCAAGCACGTTCTGACCGAACGAGGCCTTGAGGCCCGCAAGGCGCTCGTGCACGGCAGTCAGGCGGTCCTGCGCGTCCTTGGGGAGCTTTGCGCCGGAGTGGACGAAGCCCTTCCAGTGCCGCTCCAGCACCCGCGTCTGCTCCAGCGTCAGCCCGAGCGCGTCCCGGCCCTCCCACAGGCTGTCGATCCGCGCGAACAGGGCAGGGTTGGTGCCGATCCTGGAGTAGTGTCGCGACAGCTTGGGCGCGATATCGCGCTCGAGCGCGCGGATCGTGTCGTTGGTGTCCGACCCCGCACGGTTCCAGAACAGTGCCGACACCCGCGACAGCGCCTCGCCGGCCACCTCCAGCGCCTCCACCGTGTTGGCAAAGCTCGCCGGCTCGGGATTGCCGGCGATTGCCTCGATCTCCGCCTCGTGGGCGGAAAGATAGACGTCGAACGCCGGCGCGAAATCGGTGTCGGCGACGGCGGAGAACCGCGGCAGGCCGTGCGGTCCGTCCCAGACGGTAAGGGCGGGATTGAGGGCGGAGTCGGTCATGGACGGAAAAGCTCCGGAGGACGGCGGACGGGATCGACGCGGCTGTCGGTCGATCTGCTTCTCACGGGAGGCGGCGCGGAGCAACTGTCACGTGCGGCGCCAGCCGAGGAGCCCGGGCGCGGCGTGCCAGATCGCCTGGACGGCGAAGCCGCAGAAGAGGAGCCCGGAGGCGCGGACGATCGCCAGTTCGTGCGCCCGGTAGAACCGCCGCACCGCACCGGCGCCGATGATCGCGATCAGGATCACGTCGGCGACGAGGAAGCCGAGCAGAGACACCCCGAGCAGCACCGGCAGCGCGTCGAAGTCGAGCTGGTCGGACTGGCCGGCGAGCAGGGCGGTGAAGGTGGCGAGCGCGACCGGGTAGCCCTTGGGATTGGTGAGCCCGAAGATCAGCCCGCGCCGGAGCGGGTTGCGCACCGTCATCACCGCTTCGCCGGTCCCCTTCGGCCGGGCGGTGAGCGCGGTCCATCCGATCCAGGCGAGATAGAGCCCGCAGAGGAAGCCGAGCAGGTCGAACACGAAGGAGCCGATGCTCCGCGCCCCGACGATCGCCACCAGCGCCAGGGCCGACCAGACGAGGTCGCCGGCCAGATGCCCGCCCATGAAGAGTGCGCCGGCCCGCCGGCCCTGCCCGGCCCCGATGCCGAGCAGCGCCAGGAAGGCCGGCCCGGGGATCAGCACATAGGCGGCGGCTGCGCCGAAGGCGCCGAGAAGCAACGCGAAGGACATGTGGAACCGGCTCCGGTGGGAGCGCCATCCGACCCGAACCGCAAAGGCGCGTCAAGGGACGGGCGCTTCCGATCCGGGGACGGCGGACGGCTGTCAGACCCGTCCGCCGGCCGCCCGACCCTGGCCGTGCCAGTCGAGTTGCTCCAGCATCATCAACTCGGCGATGTTCTCGTGGCTGAGGTAGCCGACGAGGCGGCCGTCTGCGTCGGTGACGCCGACGGCCGGCGCTTCCTTTTCCTGCATCAGGCGGAGAGCCGGCTCCAGCCAGCCGTCGTCGCGCACCAGCGGGATGTCCGCGTTCATGGCGTTGAGCACGGGCGTGCCAGGTCCGGTCGCTTTCAGGGCGCGGATCATGCCGTCGCGGGTGAGGATACCGCGCAGCCGACCGCCGCCGTCGACGACCGGGAACTCCCGCTGGGTGGTGCGGATCAGCGCCTCCGCCGCGTCGTCGACCGTGGCGGCCGGTCCGAGCGTCTCGAAGCTGCTCACCATCGCCGCTGAGACGCGGATCTTGCGCGCCCGCTCCACCATCGTGGTCGCCTCCGCCTCGCCGGTGGCGGCGAGGAAGATGAAGATCGCGATGAAGACCAGGATGGCATTGCCGCCGAAGAGGCCAATGGCCCCGAACAGGAAGGCGACGCCCTGGCCGATGCCGGCGGCGATTTCCGTTGCCTTGCGGCGGCCGAGCTTGAGGGCGAGCAGCGCCCGCAGCACGCGTCCGCCGTCCATCGGGAACGCCGGGATCAGGTTGAACACGACGAGGAAGATGTTGACGCCGGCCAACCGGTCGATGAACGAAGCCTGCGGCTGCTCCACGTTGGCCATCACGCCGGGATCGAGCCGGGCGCCGATCAGGATCAGGAGCAGCGCGATCACCACGTTCACCATCGGCCCGGCGACCGCGATGACGATCTCCTCCGCAGGCTTTTCCGGCATCCGCGATAGCCGGGCGAGGCCGCCGATCGGCAGCAGCGTGATGTCAGGCGTGGTGATCCCGTAGCGCCGGGCCGCCACGGCGTGGCCGAGTTCGTGCAGCGTCACACAGGCGAACACCGCGAGGATGAAGGCGATGCCGTCGATCGCCGCCGCCGAGCCGCCCGCCGCGTAGGACGCCAGCCCGATCCAGGCGAGCAGGATCAGAAACGTCAGGTGGATGCGGATCTCCGACCCGAAGACGCGGCCGAGCGGGATGGACCAGGACATGCAGCATTCCTCATGGGACGACTGTTCCGAAGATAGGCTTGGAAGCGCCGAGCGGAAGAGGAGTTCCACGTAAGCCTAAGGCGAAGGCTTCGCCGGGTCGTCCCGCGCCGGCTCAGGGCACCAGGACGACCTTGCCCTTGACCCGCCGCGCCGCGATCTCGGCCAGTGCCTCCGCGGCCTGTTCCAGCGGGTAGCGGCCGTGGATGCGCGGGGCGAGCGCTCCAGCTGCCACCTGGCCGAGCAGCCAACGGGTGTTGGCGATGTGTCCGGCCGGGTCGCGCTTGGTCCAGGCGCCCCAGTGGACGCCGACGATGTCGATCGACTTCAGCAGCACCAGGTTGAGCGGGATCTTCGGGATGTCGCCGCCGGCAAAGCCGATCACGAGGTAGCGCCCGCCCCAGTTGGTCGCCCGGACCAGCGGCTCGGCGAGATCGGCCCCCACCGCGTCGTAGACGACATCGGCTCCGAGGCCGCCGGTGAGGTCGCGCACCTGGGTCTTCAGGTCGCCTGCCGACACATCGATCACGGCATCGGCCCCGAGCGCCAGCACCTCCGGCGCCTTCTCCGCGGAGCCGACGCAGCCGATCACCCGCGCGCCCATGATCCGGCCGATCTCCACGGCCGCCTGCCCGACGCCGCCGGTCGCCCCGGTGACGACGAGCGTTTCGCCCGGCGCGAGCCGCGCCCGGTCCTTCAGCGCGTGGACGGTGGTTCCATAGGCGACGATCAGCCCGGCCGCGACGTCGGACGGCACCGCGTCGGGAACGGGCACCACCGTGTCCGCAGCGACGGCGACCGCCTCCCGCGCCGCGCCATGGCCGAGGTAGGCGGCCACGCGGTCGCCGACGGAGAGCCCCTCAACGCCATCCCCCACCGCCTCGATGCGGCCGGCGCATTCCGCCGACGGCGAGAACGGCCGTTCCGGTTTCACTTGGTAGCGGTCGGCGATGATGAGGGTGTCCATGAAATTGAGCGCGGCCGCCTCCACCGCGATCACCACCTCGCCGGGGCCCGCGACCGGACGGTCCACCTCCTGAACGACGAGGGTCTCCGGTCCGCCGGTCTGGAGCGAAAGCAGCGCGCGCATCAAAGGACCTTCCGCAAGCATCGAGGGGCGGCGAGCATGCCCCGACCGCGCTGGCCTGCAAATCCACCGAAGGGCGATGCGGCAATGGCGCGGTGTCGCGGGGACGTCAGTCGACGTCGACCTGCGAGTCCGCCTCCAGGATCTTGCGCAGCCGGGAGAAGGCGAGCCGGATCCGCGACTTCACGGTGCCGAGCGGCAACCCGGTCTCGTCCGCGATCTGGCTGTGCGACAGCCCCTTGAAGAAGGCGAGCTCGACCAGCGACAGCTGCTCGGCCGGCAGCGTGGCGAGCGCCACCCGCACCCGCTCCTCGCGAACGGCGATGTCGAGGCCCGATTCCGGATCATCGAAGTCGGACGGCAAAAAGGCCGGGTCGTTGGGATCGAGGTCGCCCAGCCGGTCGCGGCGGAGCACGTCGATCCGCCGGTTGCGCGCGATGCGGAACAGCCAGGTGCCGACGGACGATTTGGAGCGGTCGAACAGCTCGGCCTTACGCCAGAGCGTCACCATCACCTCCTGGGCGATCTCCTCGGCGACGCCGTTCTCGGTGCCGAGCCGGATCAGGTAGGCGGTGAGACGCGGCGCGTAGTGGTCGAACAGCTGCACGAATGCGCTCTGGTCGCGGTTGCGCGCGACCAGGTCCACGAGATCGGCGAGTTCGTCATGCTGCGCCACAAACACCCCACCTCAAAGGATCGGAGGTGGCCGGTCGCCCGGCATCCCCGCCCCTGTCGCTTGCTTCCCGCCGTTCCCCCGAGCCAGCGTGAGCCGTTGGCAGGGTGCGTCGGGCGCTTCGACCTTGTTCTTGACCCGGGCCGGCACGGTCCTTGTCGCCGATGCCCAACTCTCGCCCAATTTCCGGCAAAGCGTTCGGGTCGCCCGGCGGATCATAGACGAACTCCTCCGGGTGCGCCAAGGCGGAACGCTGCTGGCTGTTTTTGTCCAGGGAATTCCGCTTTCGACCCAAGCCTGATAAGGACCGGCAACGGTTTGGTAACCGTCCCGCCGTAGCTTTGCGGTAACCTTAACGGCCCCTTACGCCGGGCGATCCTTTCGAGCGGCTGGAATGCCGCGGATCGTCCGCCACTGTGGAGACTAGGTGCAAGATGAAGTACGTCCGCACGCTCGGCCTGGCCGCAACCATGGTGCTCGGCACGGTCACGATCGCCGGTGCGCAGACGCCCACGCTGCTGGAGCAGTTCAGCCGCTGGTCGACCTACACCTACACGAACGGCGAGGAGAAGGTGTGCTACGCCATCACCCAGCCGACCAAGTCCGAACCGGCCGGCGTGAAGCGCGACCCGGTCTACCTGTTCATCACGAACCGACCGAAGCAGAGCGTCCAGCGCGAGGTGAGCGTGGAGACCGGCTATCCCTACAAGGAGGGCTCCGTGACGGAGGCCAAGGTGGGATCGGACACCTTCACCCTGTTCACCAAGGAACAGAGCGCCTGGGTGCAGAACTCCGCCGACGAGTCGCGCCTGATCGCGGCCATGCGGGCCGGCTCCGACATGGTCGTAACCGGCACCTCCCGCCGCGGCACGGTGACGGTGGACACCTATTCGCTGTCGGGCGTCACCGCCGCCATCAACCGGATCGACGCCGAGTGCAAGTGACGCGGCCAGGTCGCTGACAGCATTGAGCGTAGGAACGGGCCCGGGGAGAGATCCCCGGGCCTTTTGTATGCCCCTGCAATTTGTGACATTTTGATATTTTTATGATAGGAAGACTTCACTTTTTGTGGCTTTGGCAAAAAATTCTGTGGCTTCATCCATTCTGATGACGCTTGTCGAGGCGATCGGGGTTAGAAACAGGCCGTTCACGAGTCGCCGGTTCACGGCAGGTCTGCCGGCCGACGGCTTTCCGGAAGAAGCCATGTTCAAACTGACCCTTATTGCCCTTTCGCTTTCCGCGCTCCTGTTCGGGACGTTGGAAGCCGAAAGCACGGATTTGATAGGCCGGTCCGCCCCTGCGGGGTCGCTCGGCCTTTTGCAGTCGATTTGAGAGAACGACGCCGCTTTGCGGCAGCGGCCGACCGCCGTTCGGGTGGGGCGGCCGCACAAATCTTCTCGTCGGCACCCGACCCGTCCTGAAGGGCGGGCGCGCTGCCCATCCCCGGCGAGAAGGAAGCGCCATCGAATGCCGGCTGTCGCACCTCATCCGCGACGGATCGGTGGTGCATCGTCCGGGGTGGCGCATGGGCAAGAGTGCAGGGTTGCCCGCCAGTGCCATGCACGCGTGCTCGCCGCTCCGACGACCTCTCGGAGCCGCCGCCCCGGGCGATGCAGCCCCTCAAAGGGTTGGGTTTGGCGCGATCCTTTGCTATATGAAGCCCGAGCGAGCGGCCGGTGACTTTTCGGAAGTCTCCGGCCGTCGTCGCTCGTTTTGGATGATCGCACGGCAGCGCCGGCGATCCTCGCGATCCGGACAGGCTTCATGACCACCACGCTCGACCTCACGCGCCGCCCCGCGGCCGCCGCCGGCTTCGGCCACAACTCCGGCGACCGCCCGTCGCTGGTCGGCCTGTCGCGCGAGGACCTGGGCGCGGCGCTCGCCGCCGTCGGCGTGCCGGAGCGGCAGGTGCGGATGCGCACCGCCCAGCTCTGGCACTGGATGTACGTGCGCGGCGCCGACAGCTTCCACGCCATGTCCAACGTCGCCAAGGAGCTTCGCCAGACGCTGGACGACGCCTATTCCCTGGCCCGCCCTGAGATCGTCACCGAGCAGGTCTCCCGCGACGGCACGCGCAAGTGGCTGCTGCAGTTCCCACCGCGCGGCGCCGGCCGACCGGTGGAGATCGAGACCGTCTACATCCCCGAGGAGGGCCGCGGCACGCTCTGCGTCTCCAGCCAGGTCGGCTGCACGCTGACCTGCTCCTTCTGCCATACCGGCACCCAGAAGCTCGTCCGCAACCTCACCGCCGAGGAGGTCCTGGCGCAGATCCTGGTCGCCCGCGACCGGCTCGGCGACTATCCGAACGCCGCCGTCAACGCAGAGGCCATGGTGCCGAGCGAGGGACGCCTCGTGTCCAACATCGTGATGATGGGCATGGGCGAGCCGCTTTACAATTTCGACAACGTCAAGCAGGCGCTGCTGATCGCCACCGATGGCGACGGCCTGTCGCTCTCCAAGCGCCGCGTCACGCTGTCGACCTCGGGCGTGGTGCCGAACATCGGTCGCACCGGCAACGAGATCGGCGTCATGCTGGCGATCTCGCTGCATGCCGTGCGCGACGACCTTCGCGACGTGCTGGTGCCGCTCAACAAGAAGTACCCGCTGAAGGACCTGATGGACGCCTGCCGGACCTATCCGGGCCTTTCGAACGCGCGCCGCATCACCTTCGAATACGTGATGCTGAAGGGCGTCAACGACAGTCTTGCCGACGCGCGCGAACTGGTACGCCTGCTGAAGGGCATCCCGGCGAAGATCAACCTGATCCCGTTCAACCCCTGGCCGGGCTCGCCCTACGAGTGCTCGGACTGGGGGCAGATCGAGGCCTTCGCCGACCACGTCAACGCCGCCGGCTACGCCTCCCCGATCCGCACCCCGCGCGGCCGCGACATCCTCGCCGCCTGCGGCCAGCTGAAGAGCGAGACCGAGCGGATGCGCAAGAAGGACCGCGACGCCCTGGAAGCCGGCCGCGACCCGCGCGGCCTCGGCATCGAGTTCGTGCCCGACGAAGCGGACCTGGCCATGCGCGCCATGGTCGCCGGCCACGGCGAGGACTGACGCGCCATGCGCGCGGTGGGGCGCATCTTCGCCGACATCCTCGGCTACATCGCGGCCGTGATCGCCGCCGCCCTGCTGGTGGTGGCTGCGAAGGCCGGCATCGAGCCCGAGCATACGGAAACGGCCGGCTGGTTCTGGGCCCAGTTCGTCGTCTACGGCGGGCTGACCGCCGCCCTGATCGGCGCCATGAGTTTTGTGCCCTTCGTCGTCCTGGTCATCGTCGCCGAATGGCTCGGCCTGCGCTCCTTCGTCTGGTACGCCGGCGCGGGCGGGCTGATGGCCCTCGCCGCGAGCATGACCGTGGGCGGCCTCAGCGCCGGCGACACCACCCTGCACATGGACGCGACGGTGCTCATCGCGGCCGGCCTGGTGGGCGGGCTGGTGTTCTGGGCGCTGAGCGGCCGGTTCGCGGGGCTGGGGGACGATGCTCTGGGCGACCGGGAACCCGGGCCTTCGTAGTTTGAACAAGGCCTTGATCGCGGCTATACTGCACTCCAGGAGAAGCCGATGAAGCCTACAGGTCCGCAGAAAGCAAAGCAGGTGGCATCGCCGGCAAAGAGCGATCGCGTCACTGAAGGCAGCGCCGTCACCTCCAAGAGCGGTTCCTCCGAAGAGCTTCCTTCCGGACGGTCTGGCGCGACCGGCCGCGCTGTCCAGCCGCTCCCGGACGCCATAAAGGTGCGTCGGCAACCCGGTCACCTCATGGGCAAGATGCCACCCGTCGGACGCGCGATACTCGACCACGACGTGATCCCCGCAGACGAAGCCAAGGCCTGGGCAGGCGAATGAATCTCCTGCTGGATACGCACACCTTTGTGTGGTGGGTATCCGGCGAGACGATCGAGATCGGAGCGCGGGCATTGCCGCTGATCGAAGATCCCGACAACGTGGTGTTCGTAAGCGCTGCAAGCGCTTACGAAATCGTCTTCAAACACCGAAAAGGACTCTGGCCGGATATCGCTTTGCTCGCCGCCGACGTTGCCGGGGAGGTCGAAGCAGCTGACTTCACGGAGTTGCCGGTCGGCTTTCAGCACATGCAGATCGCTGGGAACCTCGTTGAAGTCCATCGGGATCCTTTCGACAGGATCCTTGCGGCACAGGCATTGACGGGTTCGATGCCCATCCTGTCCGCTGACCGGAAACTCGATCAGTTCGGCGTCCAACGGATCTGGTAACCGTTCGGCCGATTCACCCCCGCGCCTTCGCCAGCAGCAGCCGCACGGCGAACGCGCCCATCACGCCGGCGAAGATCCAGTCGAACGCCCGGAGCGCCCGCGGGCTTCGCTTCAGGAAACCGGCGATGCGCTCCGCGCCGAGGATCATCGCGGCGGTGATCGGGAAGGCGACGGCGATCAGCCAGAGTCCGAGAAACATGAGCTTGCCGGCGGCATGCGGATCCCCGGCGTCGATGAATTGGGGAAGGAAGGTCACGAAGAAGACGATGATCTTCGGGTTGAGCACGTTGACCAGGAAGCCCTTGAGCGCGATCCGGCCGAGCGGCTCGCGCACGGCCTTCGCTGGATCGATCGAGAAGGCCGCACCCTTGCGGACGGCTTCGACCGCGAGATAGGCGAGGTAGAGCGCGCCCGCGACCTTCAGCGCCGTGAATGCCGTCTCGGACGCGGCCAGCACCGCTGACAGGCCCACGGCCGCGAGGGTGGAATGGACGAGCAGACCCGCGTTGGTGCCCATGAAGGCGGCGAACCCGGCCGGCCGACCCTGTGCGACCGTCTTGCCCAGGAACAGGGCCATGTCCGGCCCTGGCGTCAGCGTCAGGAACACCACCGCGACGGTGAAGCCGAGGAGAACGGTAAGGTCGGGCAGGAACGTCATGACATCGGGATACGCCACGACGAACGGGCCGACAAGCCAACCTCGATCGTGGCGGCAATCGTCCGCTCGGCACCGTTGGCGGTTGATCGGAGGGGTGCCGACCCAATATGGATGGCTCCAGCCGAAAACCTGCGCGGTGCTCGGCGCTTTTCCAGAGACCACCCCGGAGCTTGCCCGATGCCGATGACGACCGTTTCCACGCCGACCCTCATCGCCGCCACGGCCGAGGGCGCAGCGTCGAACCTCGCCGGGCTGCCCGAGTGGGATCTGTCGGCCCTCTATGCCGCCCCCGACGCGCCCGAGGTGGCGACCGACCTGTCTCGAGCCTTGACCGGCGCGGAAGAATTCGCCAAGGCGCACAAGGGGACCATCGCGGGGCTGCTGGCGTCGGACGGCGGTGGCGCGAAGCTCGCCGGGGTGATCCGCGATTACGAGGCGCTGCAGGAACTGCTCGGACGGTTGATGTCCTACGCCGGCCTCCTCTACTCCGGCGACACGACCGATCCCAAGCGCGCCAAATTCTACGGCGACGTCCAGGAGAAGATCACCGCGGCAAGCTCCCACCTGCTGTTCTTCGAACTGGAGCTCAACCGCATCGACGACGCGCTGATCGACGCCGCCATGGCCGCCGACGCCGGGCTGGCGCACTACCGGCCTTGGCTGACCGACATCCGCCTGGAGAAGCCCTACCAGCTCGACGACAAGCTGGAGGAGTTGTTCCACGAGAAGTCGATCACCGGCTACTCCGCCTGGAACCGCCTGTTCGACGAGACGATCGCCAGCCTGCGCTTCGAGGTGGACGGCGAACAGCTTGCCATCGAGCCGACGCTCCACCTGCTGCAGGAGCCGGACGAGGCCAGGCGGAAGGCTGCATCCGACGCCCTTGGCAAGACATTCGGCGAGAACCTGCGCGTCTTCACGCTGATCACCAACGTGCTCGCCAAGGATAAGGAGATCGCCGACCGCTGGCGCGGCTTCAAGGACATCGCCGCCGCCCGCCACCTCTCTAATCGGGTCGAGCCGGAAGTGGTGGAGGCGCTCGTCGCGGCCGTGCGCGACGCCTATCCGCGCCTCAGCCACCGCTACTACGCCCTGAAGGCGAAGTGGATGGGCAAGGAGACGCTGGCCAGCTGGGACCGCAACGCGCCCCTGCCAGGCGCCGTGACCCGCACCGTGCCCTGGCCGGAGGCCAAGGACACCGTGCTCTCCGCCTACGGCCGCTTCTCCCCGCGGATGGCCGACATCGCCCGCCGCTTCTTCGACGAGAACTGGATCGACGCGCCGGTCCGCCCCGGCAAGGCGCCAGGCGCCTTCGCTCATCCGACGGTGCCCTCGGCCCACCCCTACGTGCTTTTGAACTACCTCGGCCGTACCCGGGACGTGATGACGCTCGCCCACGAGCTCGGACACGGCGTGCACCAGGTGCTGGCCGGCCGGCAAGGCGCGCTGATGGCGCCGACGCCGCTGACGCTGGCCGAGACCGCCTCCGTCTTCGGCGAGATGCTGACCTTCCAGGCCTTGCTGGGCCGGACTGCGAGCCAGGCGGAGAAGCGGACGCTGCTCGTCTCCAAGGTGGAGGACATGCTGAACACGGTGGTCCGCCAGATCGCCTTCTACACCTTCGAGCGGGAGATCCACACCGCCCGCCGCGAGGGCGAGCTGACCGCCGAGCAGATCAATGCGATCTGGATGAAGGTGCAGGCGGAAAGCCTCGGCCCCTCGATCAGCTTCGGACCGGGATACGAGACCTTCTGGACCTATATCCCCCACTTCATCCATTCGCCCTTCTACGTCTATGCCTACGCCTTCGGCGACTGCCTGGTGAACTCGCTCTACGCAGTGTTCGAGAAGGCCGAGCCGGGCTTCCAGGACAAATACTTCGCCCTGCTGGAGGCCGGCGGCACCAAGCACCACGGCGAGCTTCTCGCCCCCTTCGGCCTCGATGCCAGCGACCCCGGCTTCTGGCAGATGGGCCTCGGGCTCATCGCCCGACTCATCGACGAACTGGAGGCGATGGAGGGGTGAACGCCGGGTCTTTGGAACGGCTTCTGGCGACAGGGCGCGGGTGGTAAGAAGGCGGACTTTATCCCCGCTCCCGAGTGATCATGCCCGCCTTCGCCCACACGCCCTACGACGGATCCAAGCAACCCTTCTCGATCGGCCTCGCTCCGCTCGATCCCGCGACCTGGATCGAGCCGGACGACCGGTTGGCCGACTACCTCGGTTACAAGGCGCGGCTTTTCGCCGGCAGCCGCGACGCGGTCTTTGCCGCGGAGGCCGGCACCGAGGCCTCCCAGGCGGAGGTGCTGGACGCCATCGTCGCGGACGTCCTTGGCCGGCAGCCAGGCACCTACCGCCGGACCGCGGCGGGCATCGCGGTGGACTCGGCCGGCTTAGACGTACCGCTGGGGGGAAGCGAGCCACCGCTCCTGACTGCCGCACGTCTTGTCGCCGAGGACCTGGTGATCATGCGCCGGACCGACGCCGGGTGGCGGCTGGTCGCAGCCGCCCTCTGCTTCCCCTCCTCCTGGTCGCTCAAGGAGAAGTACGGCCGGACGATGGAGGAGATCCACGCCCCGGTGCCGGGCTATCCGAAGATGGCCGAGCGGATGAACCGCATCTTCGACAGCCTGCGGGTCGAGATCCCGGTCTGGCGGCTGAACTGGTCGCTCTACCCGGACGACGACCTGCACCATCCCGAGCCGAAGCAACTGCCGCGCGGATGGTTCGAGCAGCCCGGCAGCGACCTGTTCGTGCGGGTGGAACGGCAGACCCTGCGGCGGATGCCGGAGAGCGGCGACATCCTGTTCACGATCAAGGTGATGGTCGACCCGGTCGCAGCCTTCTCCGCGCATCCGGACGGCCCTGCCCTCGCGGCTGGTTTGCGCAAGCAGTTGCTCGCGCTCGATCCGGACCAGTTGGCCTACAAGTCACTGACCAACCATCGCGATGTCATGGCCGACCGTCTCGCGACCCTCGCCAGTTGAGGCGCGATGGCTGGCTGATGCGTTAGACGGAATGTACAACAGCCTTGATCGATGGGTTCGCCATGTGTTATACGGTTCGTATAACATGAGGTGCTTGCGATGAAGATTGAACTCAAGAAGATCGGCAACTCCACCGGCCTGATCCTGCCCAAGGAACTGCTCGCCCGCCTGAGCCTGGACCAGGGCGACTGGCTTTACGTGAGCGAGTTGCCCGACGGCGGCGTCAAGCTCACCCGGACCAGTCCGGATTTCGAAGACGCCATGGAAATCGCCCGCAAGGGGATGAAGCGGTATTCCAGAGCCCTTCGGGAACTTGCCAAGTGAACGAGCCCCTGTGGCTGGACCGAACCATCGTTGAAGCCATCCATGACGAGCAACTCCGTCTCTTCGGCGGAGCGTCGGGTCTCCGCGACGCCGGAATGCTGGAGTCGGCACTCGGCAGACCTCAGAACAAATTTGCCTACGGGGGCGGCAATCTCCCTGGGCTTGCCGCCGCTTATGCCTTCGGCCTCGCCCGGAACCACCCGTTCGTCGACGGCAACAAACGGGTCGCGTTCTTGGCGGCTTATGTCTTTCTGGGCATCAACGGCATCGACCTGCAGGCACCCAACGCCGAAGTCGTCGTCATAACGCTGGCGTTGGCGGCCGGAGAAGTAGACGAGGACGGTTACGCCGCCTGGATCCGAGATCGAATCGCCGAACCTTTGGAGGATGAGGACGGCTGAGGCCCCGTCCCGCCTCAGTCCTCGTCGCCTTCGTCCTCCTCGTCGACGTTGACGATCGTGGCGATGCGCCAGTCGCCGCCGTGGCGCAGGAACTGGTAGTGGCAGGCCGTCTCCATGACGACCACGCCCTCTCCGTCCTCCATCTCCCAGGTAACGGTCGCGAGCGCCGCGTCGCCTGACACCGTGAGCGTGACGAGGTCGAAGGCGGACGCCACGATGCCGGCCTCCTCGTAGGCTTTCAGGAGCGCGGACGTGTTCTCGATCATCTCCTCCGCGTCGGCGAAGACGTGTCCCTTGCCCATCTGCCAGATCACGGCCGGATAGGCGAAGCAGGCGGCGATCGCCTCGCTGTCGTAGTCGTCGAACCCGGCTGCATAGGTTTCGACCAGGGCCTCGATCTCGGTTTCAGGATCGAATTCGGTCATCGCGCACGTCCCTCCCCGCGAAGCGATCTCGACGTTGAGTCGCCCCGTCCATCATGGCGAGAATACACCGCCAAACGGTTAGCGTCCGCCTCATCCGGCCGATGCGTTTGGCGGATGCAGGACAAACCGCCGCCGCCGCCCTACATGAAAGGCAGAACCTCGGTCGCGTCCTTGCGGACGCATTTTCTGGACGCTTCATGTCGGACACCCCGGACACGGAAAGAAACCGCTTTGCCGCCCGCGCCAGCCGCTACGGCCGTGTGGGCACCAACCTCGGCGGCGCGGCACTGCGCATGGCCGGCCAACGCCTGTTCGGCGCCGACGACGACCGGGCCGCCGCCGCCGCCCTCACCGCGGCGCTCGGCAATCTCAAGGGCCCGATCATGAAGGTGGCGCAGCTGCTCGCCACCATCCCGGAGGCGCTGCCCGCCGAATACGCCGAGGAACTGTCCCAGCTCCAGTCCAACGCCCCCCCGATGGGCGCCGCCTTCGTCAAGCGCCGTATGGCGGCAGAGCTCGGCGCCGACTGGGAGAAGCGCTTCGCCGCCTTCGACCGTACGCCCGCCGCCGCGGCCTCGCTCGGCCAGGTTCACCGCGCGCGCCTGCACGACGGGCGGGACGTCGCGGTCAAGCTGCAGTACCCGGACATGCAGTCGGCGGTCGAAGCCGACCTGCGGCAGCTCGACATCGCCTTTTCGGTGCACCGCCGCTTCAGGCCGGCGATCGACACCCGCGAGATCTTCAAGGAAATCGCCGACCGCATCCGCGAGGAGCTGGACTACGAGCGGGAGGCCCGTCACGCGCGGCTCTACGCTCAGATACTCGGTTCGGGCGACCTCGTTCGCGTACCCGGCGTCCACGCCGACTTGTCGACCCGCCGACTGATCACGCTCGACTGGCTGGAAGGCGAAAAGCTGCTCGACTTCAAGACCGCCGGCCAGGACGTCCGCGACCGGCTGGCGACGGCCATGTTCAAGGCCTGGTGGCATCCCTTCGCCCATGTCGGGATCATCCACGGCGACCCCCACCTGGGCAACTACACCGCCTTCCGGAACGCCGATGGCGAGCCCGCGGGTATCAACCTGCTCGACTACGGCTGCATCCGCATCTTCCCGCCGAGCTTCGTCCTGGGCGTGGTGGAACTCTACCGCGGCCTCAAGGCCGGTGACATGGACCGCATCGTCTCTGCCTACGAGACCTGGGGCTTCCGCGGCCTGACCAAGGACCTGATCGAAGCCCTCAACATCTGGGCCCGCTTCATCTACGGCCCCCTCCTCGATGACCGGGTCCGCACGGTGGCGGACGGCGTCAGCCCGGGGAGTTACGGCCGCGCCGAGGCCTTCCGGGTTCACACCGCCCTGAAGGAGAAGGGACCGGTCACCGTGCCGCGCGAGTTCGTGTTCATGGACCGCGCCGCGATAGGCCTCGGGGGGGTGTTTCTCCACCTCGACGCAGCTCTCAACTTCCATCGCCTTTTCGAGGCGGAGATCGAGGACTTCGACCTTTCCACGCTCACGATGCGCCAGGACGAGGCCCTCAAGGCCGTCGGACTGCGCTGAAAGCGAACTTTCGGCGGATGCTCCCTTCGGACGCATTGCTGCGTTGCCGCGATTGCGCTAAAGCCGCATTCGACGGAAGACTAGTCCTGTCTGGGAGGGATACCCGTGGCTGATCACGACAACGCGATGGACTATAACGAGCACGAGCGGACCTACACCGGCTTCCTCGCCTTCGTGAAGTATTCGACGATTTCGATCGTCGTCCTCCTCGCACTCATGGCCCTCTTCCTCGTCTGATCACGCAGGCGGTCGACAAGAGTCCCACCCGGGGGCCATGACCGCCGCGCGACGGACAAGCCAGCGCGAAGAGTGTTGGCCCGCACCGCCTTGACGCGTCCCCCGGGGAGCCGCGTCGGGCCATGCCGCCGTCCAGAGGAGAACCCCATGAAGATTGCTGTCCCCCGTGAGATCGACGGGGAGGAGGGGCGTGTCGCTGCTACGCCCGATACGGTCAAGCGGCTTGTCGGCCTTGGCGCGACCGTGCTCGTGGAAGCCGGCGCAGGCCTGAAATCCCGTATCCCCGACGCCGACTACGCCGCTGCCGGCGCAACGGTGGTGCCGACCGCGGCCGAGGCCGTGGGCGGCGCCGATGTCGTGCTGAAGGTCCGTCGCCCGACGTCGGACGAGATCCCCGCGATCAAGCGCGGCGCGATCCTGATCGGTGCGCTCGACCCCTACGGCAACAACGACGCGGTGAAGGCGCTGGCCGACGCCGGCATCACGGCCGTTGCCATGGAGTTCATGCCGCGCATCACCCGTGCACAGGTGATGGACGTGCTCTCCAGCCAGGCCAACCTGGCCGGCTACCAGGCGGTGCTCGACGCCGCCGGCGAGTACGACCGCGCCATGCCCATGATGATGACCGCCGCCGGCACGGTTCCCGCCGCCCGCGTCTTCGTGATGGGCGCCGGCGTCGCCGGCCTGCAGGCGATCGCGACCGCACGCCGCCTCGGCGCGGTGGTCACCGCCACCGACGTCCGCCCGGCCGCCAAGGAGCAGGTGGAAAGCCTCGGCGCCAAGTTCGTCGCCGTCGAGGACGACGAGTTCAAGCAGGCCGAGACCGCGGCGGGCTATGCCAAGCCGATGTCGGCCGAATACCAGGCCAAGCAGGCCGCCCTCGTCGCCGAGCACATCAAGAAGCAGGACATCGTCATCACGACGGCCCTGATCCCAGGCCGCCCCGCGCCGCGCCTCGTCACGGCCGACATGGTCGCGTCGATGAAGCCCGGCTCAGTGCTGGTCGATCTCGCGGTGGAGCGCGGCGGCAACGTGGAGGGCGCCAAGGCCGGCGAGGTCGTGGAGACCGCCGGCGGCGTCAAGATCGTCGGCCATCGCAACACGGCCGGCCGCATCGCCGCCACCGCGTCCCAGCTCTACGCCAAGAACCTCTTCGCCTTCCTGGAGACCCTGATCGACAAGAAGGAGAAGTCGCTCGCGGTCAACTGGGACGACGAACTCGTCAAGGCGACCGTGCTCACCCGCGACGGCGCCGTCGTTCATCCTGCTTTCCAGAGCTGAGGGGGCTGACCCATGGCTGACAAGTCACCGGCCGAACTCGCCATCGAGCAGGCCCGGCAGGCGGCGGATGCCGCGCTGAACTCCGCAACCCAAGCTCGCGAGGCCGTCAACGCCGCCTCCGGCGCTCTCCACCAGTCGCAGTTCGACGCCGTCGCCGACGGCGCCGGAGCTGCCGCCCATGCCATCTCCGGCGGCGTGATCGACCCCTTCGTCTTCCGCCTCTCCATCTTCGTGCTGGCGATCTTCGTCGGCTACTACGTGGTCTGGTCGGTGACGCCCGCCTTGCACACGCCGTTGATGGCCGTCACCAACGCCATCTCCTCGGTGATCATCGTCGGCGCGCTGCTCGCCGTCGGCGTCGAGCTGCTGGCGCCCGGAACGGGCGTCGCCCGCGGCTTCGGCTTCCTGGCCGTCATCCTCGCCTCCGTCAATATCTTCGGCGGGTTCCTCGTCACGAGCCGCATGCTCGCGATGTACAAGAAGAAATCGTGAGGGAGGACGGGTCATGTCTGCCAACCTAGCTGCCGTCCTCTACCTGGTCTCCGGCGTCCTGTTCATCATGGCGCTGCGCGGCCTTTCCAGCCCGGTGACGTCGCGCCGCGGCAACATCCTCGGCATGGCCGGCATGGCGATCGCCATCCTGACCACGCTGTTCTCGATCACGCCGTCCTTCGGGGCCTATTCCCTGATTCTGATCGGCCTCGCCATCGGCGGCGGCATCGGCGCCTACATCGCGCGCAAGATCGCGATGACGCAGATGCCGCAGCTCGTCGCCGCCTTCCACTCGCTGGTCGGTCTTGCGGCGGTTCTGGTGGCGGCCGGCGCGCTCTATGCGCCCACGGCTTTCGGCATCGGCGCCCCCGGCGAGATCCACGCTCAGGCCCTCGTCGAGATGAGCCTCGGCGTCGCCATCGGCGCGATCACCTTCACCGGCTCTATCATCGCCTTCGCCAAGCTCGACGGACGCATGAGCGGCAAGCCGATCATGCTGCCCTTCCGGCATGCGATCAACGCGGGCCTCGCAGCGCTGATCGTGATCCTGATCATCGTGCTGGTGCAGACCGAAAGCCACTTCGTCTTCTGGCTGATCGTCATCGCCTCGCTGGTTTTCGGCGGGCTGATCATCATCCCGATCGGCGGCGCGGACATGCCGGTGGTCGTCTCGATGCTGAACAGCTACTCCGGCTGGGCGGCTGCGGGCATCGGCTTCACGCTCGGCAACACGGCGCTGATCGTCACCGGCGCGCTGGTCGGCTCGTCGGGCGCGATCCTCTCCTACATCATGTGCAAGGGCATGAACCGGAGCTTCATCTCCGTCATCCTCGGCGGCTTCGGCGGCGAGACCGCCGGCCCCGGCGGTGGGGCGGTGGAGCAGCGTCCGGTGAAGCAGGGCTCGGCCGAGGACGCGGCCTTCATCATGAAGAACGCGTCCAAGGTCATCATCGTGCCGGGCTACGGCATGGCGGTGGCGCAGGCCCAGCACGCGCTCCGCGAGATGGCCGACAAGCTGAAGCACGAGGGCGTGGAGGTGAAATACGCCATCCACCCCGTGGCGGGCCGCATGCCCGGCCACATGAACGTGCTCTTGGCCGAGGCGAACGTGCCCTACGACGAGGTCTTCGAACTGGAGGACATCAACTCCGAGTTCGCCCAGGCCGACGTCGCCTTCGTGATCGGCGCCAACGACGTGACGAACCCGGCGGCCAAGACCGACAAGTCCTCGCCGATCTACGGCATGCCGATCCTGGACGTGGAGAAGGCCGGCACCGTGCTCTTCATCAAGCGCGGCATGGGCTCCGGCTACGCCGGCGTGGAGAACGAACTGTTCTTCCGCGACAACACCATGATGCTGTTCGCGGACGCCAAGAAGATGGTCGAGAGCATCGTCAAGAACCTGGAGTGAACGGACGCTGTCCGCCGCTCGAGGCCGACTGATCAGGCAAGGCCCCGGTGCAGACCGGGGCCTTTTGCATGCCGCCCGCCGTCAGCGCCGCTCCAGGTGGATCGGCTCCCGATCCTCCGGCAGCCTTTGCGGCGCGCGCAAGCCCATGCTGTTCCGCCGCGCTTCGGCCAGCGTCACCGGCTGAGGCGGCCGCTGTGTGAGGGTCGCCACCCTGAGGAGCCGGCCGACGAGCCCCCCGGAGATGGCCACGAGCCAGTAGACCGCCGTGAAGTAGTAGAGCGCCGCCAGACCAAAGCCGTCTTCCGCGCCGTGCACCAGGCCTACGCCGACGAACAGCGGGATGGCCAGCACGCTGGCAAACAGTAGCCGCAGCGTGCTGAGATAGGACTGGTAGAAGCAGTCGGCCGCCAACCCGGTGGTCTCACGGAAGAACCCGACGAGGATGCCCGTGATGAACACGGCAAGCACTACCATATCGAGATAGGCAAGCATGGCGGGGCTCCGGGACAGGGTTCTGCCGGAAATACTGAGCCGTGCGCGTTAAGGCGACGTTGCGAACCGGAAGATTCTGCGGGAAGGGGCGGCCCTGCTGCATCGCTGCGCCAATCGAGAGCCGGCGGGTGTAGAGGCGGCCGAACCCGAAACCGAACACGAGCACGGCCGGGATGCCGAAGCCGATTTCCAGACCCGGAACGGCCACGACGTCGACTTCGAACGAACCGGAGTCGATCGTATCGGACGATCCCTGCCTGGTCTTCAGCTCACCGGGGTGGTCCTGAGGGCCTCGCGCGCAGGCTGGTAGCTGGGGTCCAGCACCGTGGCGCGCGTGATCGAGTTGCGCCCGCTGGACACGTCGCCGGTGCGGATCTGCGCGATCCCGAGACCCGTCCAGAACGGCGCGGAATTCTTGTTGCGATTGACCGCGGCGGCGAAATCGGTCAGCGCATCATTGTCCGACCCGATCGCAAGCCGGCTGTTGCCCCGCGAATAGTAGGGCTCGGAGGCATTCGGATTGAGCGCGATGGCGACGTCGAAGTCGGCGATGGCGCGGACATGGTCGCCTTGCGCCTGATAGATCAGGCCGCGGTTGTAGTAGCCGAACGGATCGGACGTGTTGAGCCGGATCGCGCTGTTGAAGTCCTCCAGCGCCACCTGCGGCTGGCCGGCCTGGCGGTAGAGCGTGCCGCGACCGAGATAGGCAGGTGCATAGGACGGGTTGAGCTGGAGCGCCTGGTTGTAGTCGTTGAGGGCCTGCTGGTTCCGCTGCAGCCGCCGATAGACCAGCGCCCGGTTGGCGTAGGCCTGATGGAACTGGGGATTGAGCTGGATCGCCGTGGTGAAGTCGGCGACCGCCTCCTCCAGACGTCCGGCCTGACCGAACGCCGTGCCGCGCACGTTGTAGGCGCCCGCGTCCTGCGGATTGCGCTGGATCACCGCTGTCAGCGAGCCGATGTTGGCTTCCGACCCCGCGCTCGGATCGGCGGGCACCGTGTCGAGGCTGGAGGGCGAACCGCCGCTCTGGCAGGCCGCCAGGCCGAGCGCAACGGCGAGGGCGGCCGTTCGGATGGCGGCGCCCCGCACAGATACCTGGGTCGACGTCATTGCCAGCATCTCCTCGTTCCAGGCGCCGCGGCCCCACGACGCGTGCAGACCAATACCGGCAGATGATTCGACCGCCGCCGGCTACGAAAGGGTGCATTCATCGCATAGGTGCAGACACGACAAAAGAGACGACCGCAGGGGCCGCCTCTCGTCGTCTCGCAGAAAGCGTGGTGTCGAAGCCGTGTCGGGGCGCCGCGATCAGCGGGCGCGGCCCTTGACGGTCAGCAGGCCTTCGCGCTGGGCGCGCTTGCGGGCCAGCTTGCGCGACCGGCGAACGGCTTCCGCCTTTTCGCGCGCCTTCTTCTCGGACGGCTTCTCATAGTGGCCGCGAAGCTTCATCTCGCGGAAGATGCCCTCACGCTGCATCTTCTTCTTGAGCGCCTTGAGAGCCTGGTCGACGTTGTTGTCGCGAACGAGTACCTGCACGCGTGATCTTCCCGTAGCCCGTCTCTTCAAGCGGTGTCCGTGTCCAGGGGCGGCTTGGCCGTCCGGATGGTCGATCACCTGAAGCGACAATCGAAACTGTGATCTTGGGGAGGCGCCTCAGCCTCCGCCGCGGTGATGCCACCGCACGAGTGGTGGGTGTCTAGCAAAAGACCGCGCCGCTGTCCACCGCACGCGGACGAAAATCCGCCTGTCATGACCGGAGTCCGCCGTTCAGCGCGCGAAGGGCGTGACCCGGTTCACGTGCCCCATCTTGCGGCCCGGCCGCGCCGCCGCCTTCCCGTAGAGATGCAGCCGAGCCTGCGGATCGGAAACGATCGCGGCGTAGTCGTGCGCCTCGTCGCCGATCAGGTTGACCATGCTGACGTCGCCGATGCGGTCAACCGCGCCGAGCGGCCAGCCGGCGATCGCCCGGACGTGGTTCTCGAACTGCGAGGTGACCGCCCCGTCCTCCGTCCAGTGCCCGGAATTGTGCACCCGCGGCGCCAGTTCGTTGACGACCAGCCGCTCGCCGGCCCCATCGCGCACCACGAACATCTCCACCCCGAGCACCCCGACGTAGTCGAGCGCCTCGGCAATCCGCCGGCCGAGATCGCGCGCCGCCGCGCGGGTCTCCGCACCGATGCCCGCCGGGATCGTCGTCTCCTTCAGGATGTGGTGCTCGTGCCGGTTCTCGCCGATCTCGTAGACCAGCGTTTCCCTACCGATCCCCCGCACGACAATGGCCGAGACCTCTACGGCGAAGGGCACGAACCCCTCCAGGATCGCGGGCGAGGCGAAGTGCCTGAAGGCGGCGCGCGCCTCCTCGATCGTCGCCACCTTGGCCTGGCCCTTGCCGTCGTAGCCGAAGCGCCGCGTCTTCAGGATCGCCGGCAGCCCGGTCACCGCGATCGCGGCTTCCAGATCGTCCGCGCTGTCGACCGCGGCGAACGGGGCGACGTCGACACCGGCCTCCCGGAGGAAGGTCTTCTCGAAAACGCGATCCTGCGTGGTGGAGAGCGCCCGCGCATCGGGGTAGAGCGGCTGGCGCAGACCGAGAATCTCGGCCGTGCGGGCCGGCACGTTCTCGAACTCGTAGGTGACGACGTCGACGAGACCAGCGAACCTGTCGAGCGCCTCGGCATCCTCGTAGGCCGCGATCGTGTGCGCGCCGGCGACCTCGAAGGCCGGGCTCGACGGGTCCGGGCAGTAAACGTGGACGTGGAAGCCCAGCCGCGCGGCGGCGAGCGCCACCATGCGGCCGAGTTGGCCGCCGCCGAGAATGCCGATGGTGGAGCCGGGGGGCAGCGGATCACGCGCCATCGACGGGCACCTCCGCGACGGCGGCGGTCTGCGCCGCGCGCCAGGCGTCGAGCCGGCCAGCGAGCGCCTCGTCGGAAAGGGCGAGCACGGCCGCGGCCAGCAGCGCGGCGTTGATCGCGCCCGCCTTGCCGATCGCCAGCGTGCCGACGGGTATGCCGCCGGGCATCTGAACGATGGAATGGAGGCTGTCGACGCCCTTGAGCGCGTGGCTTTCCACGGGTACGCCGAGCACCGGCAGCGGCGTCATCGCCGCCGTCATGCCCGGCAGGTGCGCCGCGCCGCCAGCGCCGGCGATGATCACCTTGAACCCGGCCGCCTTGGCGCCCTTGGCGAAGGCGACCAGTCGGTCCGGCGTCCGGTGCGCCGACACGATCTGCGCGGCATGCGCGACGCCGAGCGCGTCGAGCGTGTCGGCGGCGTGTTTCATGGTGGCCCAGTCGGACTGGCTCCCCATGATGATGGCGACGGGCGGAGGCGGTGTCTCTGTCGCGGTCATGGGCGCTTCAGGTCCCGGTGAGGAGAGGGGGCCGTCGGGCGCGACGGCACGCAGGTCGGTGCCTAGACGCAGCACGCCGGCTTGGCAAGCCCGCAGGCCGCAGGGCCCGGCCGCTCAGGCGATGATGTCGGGGACGATCTGGTCTTCCAGGAACTGGATGCGGTCCTTCAGCACCAGCTTGCGCTTCTTCAGCCGCTGGATCTGGATGGTGTCGTTGGTACCGAGCGTCACCATGGCCGAGATCGCAGCGTCGAGATCCCGGTGTTCCTGCCTGAGGCGCGCCAATTCCACGCGCACCGCCTGCTCATCGTGCTCGGTCATACGCCGCCTACCCCTGCGAACACGCCCTACCCCCGCGGGAACCGCCGGCCTCGCGTTCCCGACCGTGGTCAATCGCCCTTCTATAGCAGAAGCCGCGGCCCTTTTCATGGGGGAAGAAGAGAAGCGACCTCCCCCCGATGGGAGCAAGGTCGCTTCAAGGAGGCGGTCGAGAGTTCGGCCGGGTGTCCGGGCTGCCGGCAAGGTGGAGCCGTTCCGCAGGCAGGACAGTCGGCCGAACGGGGCGACGCTGCGACGCGGTTGGAGCGGCCGCAACCCCCAAACGGGTGATGCCGGTCAGACCTGAGCGACGCGGGGCCCGCCCCCCGAAGAGGCTCGACACGGGAAGCCATACCGAGAACTGGGCATGCAAAGGCTTGGCTTGCGCTTTAGTTCTCATTTCAGCCCTTTGCGGTCTTCGAGGCTCCTTATGAAAACTCGTTGTCAAATACTGCTTGCCGCAGCTGTTTTGCTCTCCGGATCGCAAGGATCATGGGCCGCGGCGACGCTCACCAACGACAGGGCGGCTTGGACAGCCGCCAATCCGCAGGCGCAGGTCACGAACGGTTTCGGAGCGATCGGCTCGGCAAAGCAGACCGTCACGCTATCCGGTGGCGGAACGGTGTCGTCGAACATCCCACGTTGGATCTTTGCCGTCCCGTTCGACGGTTGGGCGAGCGATCGTTGGCTCGGCGGATACGCCGGCAGCGTTTGGCAGCTTTGGTCGACAGGGAGTAACCAGTTCGGGTCCGGGGGCGCCAGTCCGCAAAGTTTCACATTCAACTTCAGTGCGCCGATGAAGGCCTTCTCATTTCTGATCGCGCCGATCTCTCAGGGCGTACCCGGCGGACTCACGTTCTACACGGCTCCTGTGAAGCTCATGCTCTCAACGGGCGAGGCCCTGACAGCGAATGCGACATCGCAGATGACCCAGGGCTCGGGAACCTTCTTCGGCTGGTCCGGCGGCTCGGGGGTGACCTCCTTCACCGTCAGTCAGCCGTTCGGGGGTCTGGGCATCGCCCGTTTCGCCGGCGTCGCCGAGCCGGTTGCAGTGCCAGGACCTGAAATGGGTACGGGAGCATCAGCTGTCGGAGCGCTCCTTCTGAGCTTCCTCGCCTGGCGGCGCAGAAATCCGGCCCGAGCCTGACGTTCGGCTGGCTTCGGCCGACGCGCCGGCGACCCACTTGCCGGGGATAGCGGGCGCAAGCCCCTCCCGGCCCGGGATCGCCTCCGATCGCGCCGCCGTCAGCCTCCCCATGAAGAGCGCCTCGATGGCCTCGCCGAACTGCGCGTCGGCTCCCGGCGCCAGCACACGGAGCCGCTCGCGCCCCGCCGAGACGACCTGCCCGCTGGTCTCCAGCAAAGCGTTCGTGGCGATCGAAGGACATGGAGACGAAAAGGCGCCAGTGACGCCGTTCGATTGCGGCAGGCCTCGTCAAAGTAGCGAAGGTAGAACCACCGTCTCAAGCCGATCGCGCTCCAGGGTTGCCGATTTGTTTGCACCGGCCCGGTCGCTCGATGCTCCGTCCTTGTTGCGTGGGATTGCAGCTTACGGAGGCTACCAAACCGGTCGGCCGCATGGCACCATGACCGTGTCGGCTACCCTTTCGCCCGCAACGCGCCCAGGTGCGCACCGCGCCCGCGGGGAGCCGATCCGGAGGTAGCAGCGCGTTCCTGCCCGGCGGCATCCACCGCCCGGAGCCTTCTGCGATTGCTCAAATTATTGAAATATTCTTACCGTGCTGCTTGTGGATTATTTTGAAAGTTGCGCCTTGAACGCCTTCCGTGTCGACTCCATCTCATTTCCGTGACATCATTGTCACGTTGGACATGCGATCAACGGAAGGAGGTTCCAGATGTCGATCCAGTCGCACATAGCTGAGCTTGAACGTCGTCATGCCGCACTGGAGCGGCAACTCGAAGAGGCGTCGCAACACCCCAGTGTGGACCCGATCCAGGTCAAAGAGCTCAAGCGACGGAAACTTCATCTCAAGGACGAGATCGCACGCCTAGTCGTGGGAGAACCCGCTTCACTGCACTGACGACCGGAGAGGCCCGCAAACGCCACGGCGGCGGGTAGCCGGCGGATGCCGGCACGGATCGACGTGCTGCTTTCAAAGGGAAGCACATCACCGAACGCCTCGGACCTCGCGCCCGGGGCGTTCTTGCGTTTGAGCCGCGCCCTGCGACTTCAGAGGGCTGGCGCGGTTGTCGGTGCGACCTCGCGGACCGGATCCGCGGGAGCGGGAGCCGCCATACCGGTGCGATGGCTCTTCTCGGCGCGGACGGCCCAGTCGAGCCCCCACGCGATCGCGACCTGGATCAGGATGCCCGCGGCGAGCAGCCCCACCTGGGCGGTGACGGAGGGCGCGAACACCCGCATCACCACCTGCCCCGTCATCGACAACGCCGTCCCCACCCAGAACACCACCAGCGCGTGGCGGCCGATCAGCGCCAGCGGGTTGGCGGTCGATACCGACCGCAGCCACCCCATCAGCGGGCTGTGTCCGACCACGTAGGCCAGCGACAGGACGTGCGTCAGCCGCCCAAGCGCCACCCAGGGCTTCTCGTTGATCTGGATGTTGTGCGGCAACAGCGGCACTTCCGGGATCAGGCCGTAGAGATTGTAGCGATGATAGAGGCCAGCGCCGATGAGATAGGCGACGGCCACCCAGAACAGCGGGCGCGAATAGGGCACCGGCGTCTGCCCCGCCAGCACGCGCGCGCCGACGAAGAAGCCGATCGCGAACAGGATCTGCCAGGCGAACGGGTTGAAGAACCAGCCGCCCTCGGTCGGGTAGTTCGGCACGTTCCAGCCGTAGACGTTGGTGGCGAAGTAGATCACGACCGAGGTGGCCAACATCAGGCCGAGGCTTCGGCTGGCCAGCCACATCAACACCGGCAGGAACAGCAGCAGGCACACGTACATCGGCAGGATGTTGTGGTAGCCGATCTGGTGCGTCATCGTCGCAAGCCCGATCAGCCCCTTGGCGGGCTCGGCCAGCAGCGGGGCGATGTTGATCGTCTCCAGGAGATCCGGCGCGCCGAGCCGGACAGCCCCGAACGACATGATCCCGAGCCCGACCACGATCGAGGCGAGATGGGCGACATAGAGCGTTCCGGCTCGCTTCACCACCTTGGCCATGGAAAGCAGGCGCGCCCCTTGCGCGAACCGCGGAAAATAGGCGAAGGCGGCCGCGATCCCGGCCAGCAGCACGAAGGTTTCGGCGGAGTCGCTGAGGCCGAAGTTCTTGTGTGTCATCGGCTCCAGGACATTGCCCGGGACGTGGTTGATGAAAATCGAGATCAGCGCGAGACCGCGCAGGATATCGATGCGGTGATCCCGCGCACCGAGACTCTTGACCGCCATTGGGCGACCCCCCGTGTTCTTGTCTTTTGTCTCTGGCCGTGCGCGGCTTCAGGTCACGACGCGGTCAAGCTTACGACAGAGTCGTATATCAATTTGACGGCAATAAGGAAAATCGACACGGATAGAACCCGGTAGAAGAGCCGCTCGTCGATGATGTGCACAAGCTTCACGCCGACATAGGTCGAGGCGATCGCAACAGGCGCCAGCAACGCCACAGCGGTCAGGGTCTCCGTGCCGAACTGGCCGAGTTCGGCGTAGGGGATCAGCTTCACGGCGTTGATGATGGCAAAGAAGATCGCCGACGTGCCGGCATAGAGCACCGGGGAAAGCCGAAGCGGGATCACGTAGGTCTGAAACGGCGGGCCTCCGGCGTGCGCCACGAAACTGGTGTAGCCGGCCAGCGTACCCCAGAAGGTGGCACTCGCGGCATTGGGACGGGCCGGCGGCGGCTCGGCCTGCGACGCGGCAGCCCGTCGCCGGGCCCTGAGGTTGAACCACCACAGCCGGGCGAGAAAGATGAAGGCGATCAGCCCCACCAGGAGCCGCACCGCGTCGTCGGACACGAGCGACGCCGTTGCCCAGCCGATCCCGGTGCCGATCAGCCCGCCGGGCAGCAGCTGCAGGACGGTGCGCCGGTCGAAGGTGCGCCGGTAGGCGGTGACGCCCACTACGTCCATGATGACGAGGATCGGCAGCATCAGCCCGGCCGCCTGCACCGGCGAGATGACGAGCGCCATCAGCGGCACGGCCGCAAAGCCGAACGCACCGCCGAAGCCGCCCTTGGACAGGCCAGTCAGCGCCACCGCGGGGATCGCGGCCGCATAGAACAGGGGATCGGAGAGCATGACGGGCTGAGGGCCTGGACTGAAGACGCGGCGGGACCGGCGGGACCGGCTCGCCTTCCTACGCCGTTTCCCTGACCGCCGAAAGTCTCACACCGAAAGTGTGAGCGCCGATCGCTTGCATTGCCGCGTCCGGGGGCGGAAAACTCCCGGCAAAATCCGTGTTTCCTGGGAGGAGGACGAGGATGAGCCGTTACCGCGAGGTCTACGCACGCTGGAAGTCCAATCCGGAGGGCTTCTGGGCCGACGCCGCCAGGGACATCGATTGGATCAAGCCCGCGTCCCGCGTCTTCGCGCCCGACGAAGGCGTCTACGGCCGCTGGTTCTCCGGCGCCACCTGCAACACCGCCTGGAACTGCCTGGACCGGCATGTCGTCGCCGGCCACGGCGACCGCACCGCGCTGATCTACGACAGCCCGGTGACCGGCACCAAGGCGCGCTACAGCTATGCCGAGCTGCTCGCCCGGGTCGAGGCCATTGCGGCCGTCCTCAAGGACGAGGGGGTGAAGAAGGGCGACCGGGTGATCGTCTACATGCCGATGATCCCGGAATCGGTGATGGCCATGCTCGCCTGCGCCCGCATCGGCGCAATCCATTCGGTGGTCTTCGGCGGCTTCGCCTCCCGCGAGCTCGCCACCCGCATCGAGGACGCCAAGCCGACGGCCGTGATCGCCGCCTCCTGCGGCATCGAACCCAACCGCATCATCGCCTACAAGCCGCTGCTCGACGAGGCGATCGGCTTCTCCGCCCACAAGCCGGACAAGGTGCTGGTGTTCCAGCGCCCGCAGGTGACGGCCGCCCTCCAGCCGGGCCGCGACGTCGACCTCGGCGCGGCGGCCGACGCAGCCGCCGGCCGGCACGTCCCCTGCGAAGAGGTGGCCGCCACCGATCCCGCCTACATCCTCTACACCTCCGGCACCACGGGCCAGCCCAAAGGCGTCTTCCGCGACACCGGCGGGCACATGGTAGCGCTGCGCTGGTCGATGTCGGCGATCTACGACATCAAGCCGGGCGAGGTGTTCTGGGCGGCCTCCGACGTCGGCTGGGTGGTCGGCCACAGCTACATCGTCTACGCCCCGCTGCTGATCGGCGCGACCACGGTCGTCTACGAGGGCAAGCCGGTCGGAACGCCCGACGCCGGCGCCTTCTGGCGCATGGTGGAGGAATACAGGATCGCCGCGCTCTTCACCGCCCCGACCGCCTTCCGCGCCATCAAGAAGGAGGACCCGAACGGCACCTTCCTGGCGAAATACGATCGCTCCAGCCTGCGCACGCTGTTCCTGGCCGGCGAGCGCGCCGACCCGGATACCGTGAAGTGGGCGGAGGAAAAGCTCGGCGTGCCCGTGGTCGACCACTGGTGGCAGACGGAAACGGGCTGGGCGATCGCCGGTAATCCGGTCGGCCTCGGCCTCCTGCCGATCAAGCACGGCTCGCCGACGGTGCCGATGCCCGGCTACGACGTCCAGGTGCTGGACGACGCCGGACACCCCGTGCCCAACGGAAAGCTCGGCAATATCGTGGTCAAGTTGCCGCTGCCGCCATCCTGCCTGCCGACGCTCTGGAACGCCGACGACCGCTTCCGCAAGGCCTACCTGGAGGAGTTCCCCGGCTACTACAAGACGGCCGACGCCGGCATGATGGACGACGACGGTTATCTCTTCATCATGAGCCGCACCGACGACATCATCAATGTCGCCGGCCATCGCCTCTCGACAGGCGCGATGGAGGAGGTGCTGGCGAGCCACCCCGACGTGGCGGAATGCGCCGTCATCGGTGTCGTCGACGCGCTGAAGGGCCAGGCGCCATGCGGCTTCGTGGTGCTGAAGGCGGGAGTGACCAAGGAGGCCGCGGCGATCGAGAAGGAGCTGGTCACGCTCGTCCGCGACAAGATCGGCCCCGTCGCCGCCTTCAAGACCGCGGTGGTGGTCGACCGCTTGCCGAAGACCCGCTCCGGCAAGATCCTGCGCGGCACCATGCGCCAGATCGCCGACGGCGAGGACTTCCGCATGCCGGCGACCATCGACGATCCGTCCATCCTGGACGAAATCAGGACGGCGGTGACGGGACGGGTCGTCGGGTGATCCTGCTGCCGAGACGAGCCGGACGCCTGTCCGGCTCCCTCGCACCGTGCATGACGGCCGGGCAGCCCGGGTCGCGACGGAACGCGGACGGGCGGCCGCTCAGCGGCCGTCGTCCTCGTCGTCGTCCTGGGAGCGCTTCGAGGAGAAGTTGGCGAAGACGCTGTCCGCGTCGATCCGCTCTTCCTCTTCCTTGCGCGGGGCGCGGAAGGTGGCGAGCGCGTCCTCCGAGGTCGTCTCTTCCACGGGGATGAGCGTCGGCGCCGGCTCCAGCACCTTCTCCGGATTGGCCTTGGCGGCCTTCTCCACTTCCATGTCCAGCTCGATCTGCGAGCAGAGGCCGAGGGTCACGGGATCCATCGGTGACAGGTTGTTGGAGTTCCAGTGGGTGCGGTCGCGGATCTGCGCGATCGTCGACTTGGTCGTGCCGACCAGCCGCATGATCTGCGCGTCCTTCAGTTCCGGATGGTTGCGCACCAGCCAGAGGATGGCATTGGGACGATCCTGGCGGCGCGACACCGGCGTGTAGCGCGGCCCCCGGCGCTTGGCCTCGGGCACCCGCACCTTGGGGTCGGCGAGCTTCAGCCGGTGCTCCAGGTTCTTCTCGGCCTTCTCGATCTCCTCGCGGGTCAGCTGGCCGGTGAGGATCGGATCGAGGCCCTTGATGCCCTGCGCGGACTCGCCGTCCGCGATCGCCTTCACCTCGAGCGGGTGAAGCCGGCAGAACTGTGCGATCTGCTCGAACGACAGGGCCGTGTTCTCCACGAGCCACACGGCGGTCGCCTTGGGCATCAGCGGCGTGGTGGACATTTCGCAAATCCTCTTCGTCTGGTCCGCGGGGGTTCAGGTCCGCGGCCCTCGTCTCGCTCCGGCGATCCTGGGGATGGCGCGCTTATACAGATTTGCTGACCGCTGCGCAATTCGGGAAGTGGCCCGGAATCGGCACCGCTTCACGCCGCCAGCGGATAGGCCTCCTCCACCAGGTAGGGCCCGCCGCCGACGGAGTTGCGCGACGAGAACAGCACGAAGCGGTCCACCTCGAAGGAGGGGCCCCGGAAATCCCCGTGCATGGCGAGCCAACGGGCCACGTCGGCGGACGAGGCGCCGCGCAGCCGGGCGATCGTCACGTGCGGGATGTAGCGCCGCCCCTCCGCCGGCAGGCCGATCCGCTGCAGGATGCGCTCGTGCTCGGCCTGGAGCTCCAGCACCGACGGCGTCGGCTCCACCCGGGCGTAGAGCGAATGCGGCGTCTTGCCGGAAACAAAGCAGTCCAGCCCCGACAGCGTCAGCTTGAACGGCGGCCGGTAGACCCGGTCGAGCGCATGGGCGACCTCGTCGGCCGTTCGGCCGTCGATATCGCCGATGAAGCGCAGCGTGACGTGATAGTTTTCGGGATCGATCCAGCGAGCTCCGGGCAGACCGCCCTTGAGCAGCGAGAGATGCATGGCCACGTTGGAGGGGATCTCGAGCGCGGTGAACAGTCTCGTCATGGGCGACCTCCGGATTCGCGAGTGGCCGTCGAGGGGAAGTTTGGGCGCTGCCGGAAACCGATGCAAGTCCCTCGCCAACGCCTGGCCGTCGCGCGGCTGGGGACAACGACCGGGAGTGGTTGGATGGTGAACGACGAGAACGATGCCAAGGATCCGATCGAGATCGCCGGACGGCGGATCGCCCGCGTCCTGTCGCTGATCGCGGTAGCCGGGCTTCTCGTCTGGCTCGGCGTCACCTATTTCTGACGAAACAGGAGCCGGAACGTCGCCATGGACATGCCCGACACCACCCGCATCGATCGCTGGCACCGCACCAGGGCCCCGGACCTGGAGGATTTCGAGGCGCTAGCTGCCAAGGCCTACGCCGAGCTTCCGCAGGCCTTCCGCGACCTCACCGGCACGATCGAGATCCGCGTCGACGACTTCCCGGAGGATCGCGCCCTTGATGAGCTGGAACTCGAAAGTCCCTTCGACCTTCTCGGCCTGTTCCAGGGCGTCGGCCTCGCCCACGACCTCGCCGTGCCGCAGACGGGGCGGATGCCCAACCGGATCTGGCTCTACCGCCGCCCGATCCTGGACTACTGGGCCGAGCACGAGGAGACGCTGGGCGACGTGGTGACCCACGTGCTGGTGCACGAGATCGGCCATCACTTCGGCCTCTCCGACGAGGACATCGACGCGATCGAGGCGGCCGCCGGCTGAGCGATCAACAGCGCGGGAGCTTCATGACAGCGCCGTGCGTTGGTGCTATGAGCGCGCGACTTCGGGGCCGATCGCGCCCCGCTTCCGGCAGGATCGACGCATGACCACGGCCAGGATCTTCATCGACGGCGAAGCCGGCACCACCGGCTTGCAGATCCGTGAGCGGCTGGAAGGCCGTTCCGACGTGGAGCTGCTCTCCATCGCGCCGGAGAAGCGCAAGGATGCCGCCGAGCGCCGCCGCCTGCTCAACGACGCCGACGTCGCCATCCTCTGCCTGCCGGACGAGGCGGCGATCGAAGCCGTCTCGCTGATCGAGAACCCGCAGACGCGCGTCATCGACGCCTCCTCCGCCCATCGGGTGAAGGAGGGCTGGGCCTACGGCTTTCCCGAGATGACGCGCACCCAGAGCTCAGCCATCGCCGAGGCGCGGTTCGTGGCCAATCCGGGCTGCTATCCGCAGGGCCTGATCGCCACCGTCCGCCCGCTGGTCGAAACCGGCCTGCTCCCCGCCGGCACCCCGGTGACGCTCAACGCCCTCTCCGGCTATTCCGGCGGCGGCCGGAAGATGATCGAGGACTACGAGGCCGCCGAGGATCCGGCGCCGTTCATGCCCTACGCGCTTACCCTGAAGCACAAGCATCTGCCGGAAATGCGTGCTTACGCCAAGCTGGACCACGATCCGCTGTTCCAGCCGGCCGTCGGCGCCTTCGCGCAAGGCATGTTGACCTTCGTTCCGTTGCAGCTCTGGAGCCTGCCCGGTCGGCCGAAGGCCAAGCAGCTCTTCGACGTGCTCGCCGACCGCTACGACGGCGAAACCTTCCTCTCGGTCGCGCCCTACGAGACAGTGGACCGCATCCCGACTCTCGACCCGCGCATCTTCAACGACACCAACCGCATGCGCATCCACGTCTTCGGCAACGACGACCGTGAGCAGGCGTTGCTGGTGGCCGTCTATGACAACCTCGGCAAGGGCGCGTCCGGCGCGGCGGTGCAGAACCTCAACCTGATGCTCGGTCGGGACGAGACGACCGGGCTGGTGATGGCGGCCTGATCGCCCTTCTCTCTTGACCTTTGGCGCGCAAAGTCGGAAGGACTTCAGCGGATTTCGGTGCCGCTCGACAGGCGCCGTCGGACGACCTTGGGGATTGCCATGCAGAAGTTCACCACGCTCACCGGTGTCGCGGCTCCGCTGCCGATCATCAACATCGACACCGACATGATCATCCCCAAGCAGTACCTGAAGACCATCAAGCGCACCGGCCTCGGCGTCGGGCTCTTCTCCGAGATGCGCTACAACGACGACGGCTCGGAAAACCCGGACTTCGTGCTCAACAAGCCGGCCTATCGCAACGCGCAGGTGCTGGTGGCCGGCGACAACTTCGGCTGCGGTTCCTCGCGCGAGCACGCCCCTTGGGCCCTGCTCGACTTCGGCATCCGCTGCGTGATCTCCACGTCCTTCGCCGACATCTTCTACAACAACAGCTTCAAGAACGGCATCCTGCCGATCGTGGTGAAGCCTGAAGAGCTGAAGCTGCTGATGGAGGACGCCGAGCGCGGCGCCAACGCTACGCTGACGGTGGACCTGGAAAGCCAGACCATCAAGGGTCCGGACGGCGGCACCATTCATTTCGAGATCGACCCGTTCAAGAAGCACTGCCTGCTGAACGGCCTCGACGACATCGGCCTCACCATGGAAAAGGCCCCGGCGATCGCCGGCTTCGAGCAGAAGCTGGGCACCGAGCGCCCCTGGGCCTGAATTTGCGGGCGGCCGTGCGTCGCCCCGTCGGCCCTGCCCTCTGCTCCTGCGGGGGCCATCCCTGAGAAGCCGAAGCGTCCGCGGAACCCTGCGATGACCCTGGAAACATGGGCGATCTTCCTGCCCGCCGCCTTCGCCCTGACGCTCTATCCGGGGCCGAACAACCTGCTCGCCATGACGCACGGTGCGCGTTACGGATTCGGCACCGCGATGCTGGCCTCCTCAGGCCGCTTTCCCGCCTTCGGCTCCTTCGTCCTCGGCGCCGCCGTCGGCCTCGGCACCATTCTCGCCGCCTCCGCCGAGCTCTTCACCGTGCTGAAGCTCGTCGGCGCGGTCTATCTCCTCTACCTCGGCATTCGCATGATGATGTCCGGCGCCGCCGACCTGAAGGTGGAGGACGGAACCGTGCCCCGCGCCGTGCTCGTGCGGCGCGAGTTCCTGACCGCCATCACCAATCCGAAGGCCATGCTGGTCTTCACCGCCTTCTTCGCCCCCTTCGTCGACCCAGCCAGCCCCGCCTTCGGGCAGATCCTGCTGCTTGGCGGCGTTGCGCTGGTGCTGGAGGTGATCGCCGTCGCCGTCTACGCTTTCGCCGGCGCCCGTATCGGCCGCTTCACGAAAAGCCCCCGCGGCCTCACACTGGTCAACCGGCTGTCCGGCGGCGCCCTGGTGATGGCCGGCGTGATGCTCGCCTTCGCCCGCCGGCCGGCGCTCGGCTCAACCTGAGGAAAACCCTTTCATGGCTCGTCACCTGATCTCCACCGGCTCCCCTTTCGAAAAAGTCGCCGGCTATTCCCGCGCGGTGATCGACGGCGACTGGTGCTGGGTCTCCGGCACCACCGGCTACGACTACGCCGCCATGAAGATGCCGGACAGTGTGTCGGACCAGACCCGCAACGCCATGAACACCATCCGCAAGGCGCTCGCCGAGGGCGGCTTCGACATCTCCGACGTGGTGCGGGTCGTCTACTACATCACCGACGCGGATATGATGGACACCGTCTTCCCCATCGTCGGCAGCTATTTCGCCGATATCCGGCCCGCCGCGACCATGGTCGTCTGCGGCCTGGTCAAGCCGGAGATGAAGATCGAGATCGAGGTGACCGCCAAGCGACGCCCGATCTCCGCCTTCGACGAGGCATGACCGGCGCACCCCCCGCCATCGGCAGTCTCAACGACATGTGAGTGGCGCGTCATTGATCTTTTCCCGTATGCATGGACGACCGAAACGCACGAGATCGGGGCTCGTGGAACGCCATGGACAAGGGATGATGATCGAGGACCTGCCGAGGACCGTGACGACCTGCACAAGGGCCGTGTCCCTATGCTGCGCCGCCCTGGTCTTCTCCGGCCCCGTCGCCCTTGCCGGCGAGACCGAGGCGGTCGTCGAACTCTTCACCAGCCAGGGCTGCTCGTCCTGCCCGCCGGCCGACAGCACGATGGCCGAACTCGCCCGCGATCCAAAGGTCCTCGCCCTCACCTTCGCCGTCGACTACTGGGACTATCTTGGCTGGAAGGATACCTTCGCCCGACCCGAGTTCTCCAAGCGTCAGCGCCAGTACGCCGCCGCCCGCGGCGACAGCGCGGTCTATACGCCCCAGGCCGTGATCAACGGTCAGGCGGACGTGGTGGGCTCCGACGGCGACAAGATCCGCAAGACGATCGCCAGCCTGAAGGCGAGCGGCGGCGGGTTGACGGTCGACGTCAAGGCCCGTGTGGCCGGCGACCGGATCATCGTCGAGATCCCGGCGGGCACCCCACCCGCGCAGGGGGTCTCCGCCGTCTGGATCGCCGCCTATCGCGCGCCGGAAAGCGTCGAGATCGGCCAAGGCGAGAACTCCGGACGCAAGGTGACCTACACCAACGTGGTGGAGCGCTGGCAGGTGCTCGGCATGTGGGACGGTCAGGCGATGACGGTCGAACTGCCGCTCGCCGACATCGTCCAGGAGGACACCGCCGGCTGCGCGGTGATCCTCCAGTCCAAGCGCGACCGCAAGCCTGGCGCCATCCTCGGCGCGACCAAGATCGACCTCAGCGGCAGTTGACGGCGGCGCGCGACCCTCATCAATACCCCGGATAGGGCGATGCCTTCAGAAGCCGCGCGAGGTGGGCCGTGTTGCGCGCGAGCATCCGCACGGTGGCCGACACCTTGTCCGGCACGGCGGGAAGATCTTTGAAGTCGGTGGAGCCCATCGCCTCGCCCACCCAGTAGGCCGGTCCACCGGCCGGGATGCTGAAGCCAACGTCGGCGAGCGCCTGGAAGAGCTCGGCCGAGACGTGGTGTGCCCCGTCCTCGTTGCCGACGACGACCACCGCCGCGACCTTGCCGTAGCCCGGCGTCCGGTTGTTCTGGTCGGTCTCGCCGAGGAAGGCGTCCAGCCTCTCCAGCACCAGCTTGGACACGCTCGCCGGCTGTCCCATCCAGATCGGCGTGCCGATCAGGAGGATGTCGGAGGCGACGATCGACTGGCGGATCCGCGGCCAGCCGTCGCCGTCCCCTTCGTCCGAACTGACGCCCGGCTTCACCGCCTCGGCGGCGACACGGAAGCGGGAACCGGTCGCCTGCTCCGCGGCTAAGGCGTCCATGACGAGATCGAGGAGACGATCCGTCGAGGACGGACCGGAAGATTTCAGGGTGCAGTTGAGCGCGGTGACGGAAAGCGACATGGGTGCTCCGGGAGAGTGGTGGACGAGCCCCCGCACCCGCAACCCGCGGATCGCCCGGACCGTTGCACCGCTCTCCCGAACGTGAAGACCCCGTCAGCCGAGCGCCTTCTCCATCAGGCTCGCGACCGCGTTGGCGAAAGCCGCGGGATCGTCCGGCGCCTCGCCGTCGAGGATCTTCGCCTGTCCGTGCAGCAGCAGCGCCGCCTCGCGAACCCGGTCCGCGCCGCCGGCCGTCGCCGTGGCGGCGAGCGCCTTGACGAGCGGATGCCGCGGGTTGATCTCCAGGATCGGCGCCGCGCCGGAACGGCGGCCCTCGTGGCGGGACAGGAGCTTTTCCGTCAGCTTGTCGAGCCCGAAGTCCGATGCGACGAGGCAGACGGGACTGGTGGCGAGGCGCGCCGAGGCCCGGACGTCCGACACCTTGCCCTCCAGCGCCTCCTTCAGCTGCGCGGCGAGCACGACGACGTCGCCCGCGGCGGCTCCGTCGTGGGCAGGCGCCTCGGTGAGCGGCACGGCGTCGAGGTCGGCGGCACCCTGCGTCACCGACTTGAACGGCTTGCCGTCGTAGCCGAGCGCGGTCTGCACCCAGAACGCGTCCACCGGATCGGTCAGGAGCAGCACCTCGATGCCGCGCGCCCGATAGCCTTCAAGGTGCGGCGAGGCGAGCACCTGCTCGCGGCTCTCTCCCAGTGCGTAGTAGAGTGCCGTCTGGTTCTCCCTGAGGTCCTTGGCGACCTCGGCGAGCGTGCGCCAGCCGTCCCCCGAGGTGGAGGTCCGGAAGCGGGCGATCTTGAACAGCTCGTCGCGCCGGTCGGGGGCCTCGTAGAGACCTTCCTTGATGACCGCGCCGAACGCGTCCCAGACCTTGCCGAACGCTTCCGCGTCGCCTTCGGCCAGTTTGGCGAGTTCGGTGACCACCCGGCTGGTGACGCCCTTGCCGATGGACCCGAGCACCGGGTTCTTCTGCAGCATCTCGCGCGAGATGTTGAGCGGCAGGTCTTCCGAATCGATGACGCCGCGCACGAAGCGCAGCCAGGCCGGCAGAATCTCCGCCTCGTCTGTGATGAACACCCGGCGGACGTAGAGCTTCACACGGCCCTTGCGGGCGGGATCGAACAGGTCGAACGGCTTCATGTCCGGCACGAAGAGGAGCACGGAATACTCGTGCCGCCCTTCCGCCCGGTAGTGCAGCGTGACGGCCGGGTCGCCGAACACCCCGCCGAGCGTGCCGTAGAACTCCTTGTATTCCTCCGCGGTCACCGACGCCTTGGGCTTCACCCAGAGCGCCGAGCCGTCGGCGAGCTGGCGCGTCTCGTCGCCGTCCGTCCCTACCCAGCGGATCGGAACCGGCACGTGCGCCGAATAGGCCCGCACGATCCGCTCCACCGTGTCCTCTTCGGCATAGGCAGTCGCGTCCTCCAGCAGCGACAGCTCTACCCGCGTGCCCCGCGCCGGAGCCTCCTCCAGCGCCACCGGCTCGATGGTGAAGGTGCCCTTTCCGTCGGAGGTCCAGGCGTGCGCTTCGTCGGTTCCGGCCTTGCGCGAGACCACGCGGACCTTCTCCGCCACCATGAAGGCGGAGTAGAAGCCGACGCCGAACTGGCCGATCAGCTGCTGCCCGGCCTTGGCCTGCTCCAGGCTGTCGAGGAAGGCGCGGGTGCCGGAGCGCGCGATTGTGCCAAGATTGTCCTTCAGCTCGTCAGCGGTCATGCCGACGCCGTTGTCGGACACCGTCAACCGCCGGGCGGTCGGATCGCCAGCGACGGTGATCGCGAACTCCGCGTCGCCGGAAAGAAGCGCGGGTTCGGCGATCGCCAGATAGCGAAGCTTCTCGCACGCGTCCGCCGCGTTGGAGATCAGCTCGCGTAGGAAGATGTCCTTGTCGGAGTAGACCGCGTGCACCATCAGGTGCAGAAGACGGGACACCTCCGCCTCGAACGCGTGGCTCCGCACGGCGGGCTCTTCGGTCGTGGTCATGGCCGTTCAGCTCTCGTTGAATGCAAAGGGGCTTGGGCGCGGCAGCGCCCGCGCCGCTGATATCGGACAGCCCACGCCGCGATTCAAGCGTTTGTGAACATCGTCAGAAACCGGCAGGCTTCTTCAGCGGGCGGTCCGAAGCGGCGAGCAGCGGAACCAGATCCCGGGCCGACACCGGCTTGGAGAAGGCGTAGCCCTGCAGGTAGTCGCAGCCGATCTCGGCGAGCAGCCGGGCATGCTCCATGGTCTCCACGCCCTCCGCCACGACCCCGATGCCGAGCGCCCGTCCGATCTCCACGATCGATTGCAGCAGCTGGCGTTGGGCGCTCGACTGCAGCACCGGCAGGACCAGCTGCTTGTCGATCTTCAGGCGATGCGGCTTCAGCTTCATCAGGCTGATCATCGAGGCGTAGCCGGACCCGAAATCATCGATCTCAACCTCGATGCCGAGGTCCTTGATCTGGTCGAGGTTCCAGGTGACGATATCGTCGCTCTCGTCGAGGTAGATCGACTCCACCAGTTCGAAGCCGATGCTGCCCGGACGGATGTCGAGCGACCGCAGGTGCTGGATCAGCGCGTCGTCGTGCAGCCGGCGCGCCGACACGTTGACGCTGATCCGCGGCACCGTGTAGCCGGCGGCGATCCAGCGCGACCGGTCCTTCAGCACGGCTTCCAGCATGAGACGGTCGATGGCCCCGACCGCGTTGATCTCCTCGGCGATCTGCAGGAAACGGTCCGGCGACAGCACCCCCTCGGTCGGGTGCCTCCAGCGCACGAGCGCTTCGACACCTGCGAGCTCGAGCGTCCGGGCGTCGACCTGGATCTGGTAGTAGGGCACGAACTGGTGCTCCTCCAGCCCCGCGAGGATCTCGTCGGCGATCCGCTTGGAGGTGACAATCTCCGCCTGCAGCGCCTCGGTGAACACGGCGAAGCAGTCGCGGCCGAGGCTCTTGGCGCGGTAGAGGGCGATGTCCGCGTCCACCATCAGGCGGCTGCGGCCGACCGCAGCGCCCTTGGCCTCGGCGATGCCGATGCTGACGCCGGTGCGGCAGAGGCTGTTCTCGTATCGGAACGGCTGCCGCATCGCTTCCACGAGCCGTTCGGCAAGCGACTGGGCAGGCGACGGCTTGGCATCGTGGACGCAGACCACGACGAACTCGTCGCCGCCGATCCGCGCGACGAAATCCTCCGGCCGGGCGATCGCCCGCATCAGCCGCGACGCCTCCACCAGGATGGCGTCGCCGGCGGCGTGGCCGAGGGTGTCGTTAATCTGTTTGAACCGGTCGAGGTCGATGTGAAGCAGCGACGCGCTCTCCCCGGTGCGCGCGCAGCGCCGGGCCACCCGCTCCAGGAGGTCGTCGAGATAGCGCCGGTTGGGCAGCCCGGTCAGGAAATCGTGCAGCGAGGTGTATTCGATCCGCGCCTTGGCCGCTTCCAATTCGGCGTTCCGCGCCTCCGTGAGGGCCTGTGTCCGCCTGAGCGTGTCGGCCAGTTCCACGTCCGCCGTCACATCCCAGTTGACGCCGACGATGCGCGCATTCCGCCCGGGCTCCTCGTAGACCGAGCCGATCGCCCGGATGTGTCGGATCGAGCCGTCCGGCAGGAACAGGCGGTACTCGGAATGGTATGAACCGGACGAGAAGGCTTGGCGAAAATCGGCGGAGGCGCGGTCCAGGTCGTCGGGATGGAGCCGCGACGACCAGTGCTCGTACCACCGTTCTCCGCCGTCGGTCGGATAGCCGTAGAGCTCGTTCATCCGGTCGTCCCATGCGAGATCCTCGGTGACGATGTCCATCTCCCAAACGCCCACCTCCGAGGTGTCCAGCGCCAGCTTGAGGCGGCGGGAGATACGGGCGAGCTCGCTTTCGCGGCGGTGGAGTTCACTGACATGCGCCTGCCGCTCGGTCAGAAGGCGGCCGGCGAGAAAGGTCGGGACCACCACCAGCGCGCCGGCGACGGCGATCAGGAAGCGCAGCAGCCAGGCGCCGTCCGGCGTGACGTCCCAACCGCCTTTCGGCACCGCCTGGATCAGCCACCGACCGGACGGCAGCACCACCTCGGCGGTGATCGGATCGCGTGCGGCGATGTCGTCCGTCCCGAAGAAGCGGACGCCGTCCGCACCGAGCGCGTCCTTGCCGACGATCGCGATATCGAGCGGCAGGTCGGGATCGCGCAGACCGCTGGCCTGGTAGAGTCGCTCCAGTTCCAGGACGGCGGAAACGATGCCCCAGAAGGTGCGCCCGCCGAAGGCCTCTCGCGTATAGACCGGATAGCGTCCGATCAGTCCCTGCCCGCCCTGCACCAGGTCCACTGGTCCTGCCAGCACCAGTTCACCGCTGGACCTCGCCCGCAATGCCGCGTCGCGCTGCGTCGGCGAGCGCCGGTAGTCCAGGCCGATGGCCTTCTCATTGCCCTGCAGGGGATGGATGAGGCGCACGACGAGGTTGGGCGCGGCGGCGACGTTGCGAAGCAGCGAACGCTCAGCGAACAAGGATTCCGCCAGTTCGGAGAAGCGCTGCTGCGACATCTGGGGTTCGGTGGCGAGCGTGGCGACCAGGCCGCGGACAAGCTGGATGCTGCTGCTGATCTCGCCTTCCAGCTTGGCGCGGATCAGGCTGACCTGCTGCAGCACATCGGATCTCAGCCGCTGCTCGAACAGAACGCGGTTCTGGTAGTCGGCAAAGAACCCGAGCAGCACGATGACCATCAGCGCCAGGAGCGCAGGGACGTTCGCAATCCCTCTCGTCCGCGACAGCGTCATGCGCAAGGAGGAAAACACGGACGAAACGGGACGCGCCATCGGCAAACCGGCGTTGGACTTGACATTAGTCTGAGAAATCTAGCCGGCACATGCTTAAACTTGAATTTATAGGAGCGAAAAGACCATCACAAAAAGCAGGTGGTTCAGCGGACGGGTCTGAAACGACGCTCCGCCCTCTCCGGTCGTCAGGACATGATCATCCGCAACGCCCGGGCCATTCGCGCCTGGGCGTAGGCGACCAGCGCGTGGCGCGCATAGTCGACGTCGTCCGCTGCCTCGAAGCCCTGGGCACGGGCCCACGCCTTGAGATCGTCGGCGGTTCGCTGGTCGGCATAGGTCCGCATCGCTGCCGCGAAGGAGGTGCGGGCGACATCGAAGGCGACGGCCTCGGCGATGCACCGCTCGATCAGGCGGCCGATGGACCGATCCATCTCGGCCACCACGGGCGCCAGACGGATCACTGCAGGCTGTAGGTTCAGATAGGACATGGTCTCGACCCCGCTCATGCAAACAAAACGGCTTGCCGTGCAGTCCGTTCGCGGGTCGCTGGCAATCGACTAAAAATCTCCTCCGTTATGGTTAGCGCGGGGTTAACCCTGCGCCGATCGGCCGCCCGGAAAGTCGACCGCGGCCTCTTTGGGTGGAAAGTCGGACCGCATCCCGCGTCAGACGCCGAACGCCTCGTGGAACCGGACGGCCCCTTCGACGCGCCCGCTGCCTGTCAGCCGGCGCGCGAGGACGTACTGCGACGGGACACCCGCCATGGTCGGCGCTCCCTCGGAGGAGAATCCGAACCGGCTGTAGTAGGCGGGGTCGCCGACCAGCACGCACCCGGCCGCAGCCCTGGCGGTGAGGCGGGAAAGGCCGGCTTCGACGAGGGCTGAACCGATACCCGTGCGTTGCCGCGCCGGCGCGACCGACAGCGGCCCCAGCCCGTACCAGCCGATGTCGCGGCCGTCGATCAGCACCGGCGAGAAGGCGACGTGTCCGAGGATCTCGCCCGCCTTGTCGACCGCCACGAGCGACAGCGACAGCGCACCCGCCGCGCGCAGGTCGTCGACAATCCGGGCCTCGGTTCCCGACTTGTGCTGTGCATCCTTGAAGGCGGCCGTGGTGAGGCTGGAGATCGCCGCCCGGTCGCCGGGTGCCTCTTCGCGGATTTCGACGGAAGCGGCCACGCGGACCTCCAGGTTTGCGGCCGGGCGGCACGCCCGCACCCGCTGCGGCGTCGAGCCGTCACCCATGTGTCCGGCATGGACAGGCCGATGTTGGTGTCCGCGGCGGGATTCGAACCCACGACCCCAGGATTCATACCACTTCGGCTTTCGCCGCCGCCCGGGCCGATGCGACCGGGGCGTTCGTGGTCTGGACTGTCCCTTCACCGTGGGTCCCCGAAAGGACCGGTAGGCGCCGCCCGTCCAGTCTCTACACCTTCCCTCCGAAGAGGGCTTGGCTCGGGATCGGCAGCCGCCGCGAGAGAGGCGGAGCTTTCCCCGACTTTGAGCGGATCCACTGCGCCGTTTCCGAGCGCAGCGCCCAATTACAAGGAATCCTGTGCTCTATCCTGCTGAGCTACGCGGACAAACCAACAGCTCAAGCGTTTAACCGGACCGCCCCCGCTTCGCAAGAACGGATCTTGCCTCGGCCCCGAAAGCCGGCGTTCTGCCGCTGCCGGACCGGCCGACGTGGGTTTCGCCAATTCTTCGCAGTGCACATCAGTGCTTGCCCGTGGTATGGTTCCCGATCAGAAAAGAGCGTCGCTCTGATCCGGAGAACACATGGCTCGTCGACGGTTCCGGATGAGCGTTGCGCTGTACGCAAGCCTGGCCGCCCCGTCGCCGGCCATGGCGACGGACGCGTCATGCGGCGGGCCGGTGGTTGCGAGCGGGATCGTCGGAGAGGCTGGATCCGCGGTTCCGGATACAGGCGCTGCACGGGTGGACGTGCGTTTCGGCGAAAGCCGGACGTCGCGTGTCCGCCTGGAGAGCGTCCTGGTGCCGTCCTGGAGCCCCGCCGCGGTGCGCACCCGACTGGATGCGGCGGTTTCGCGCCACGCCGGCGGTGAGATCCGCGTCCACGCCAGTGACCCCGCGCTTGACCGGCGCGGACGCAGTGTGGGGCAGGCGGAGGCGGGTGGCACATGGATCCAGCAGAGGCTGCTGGAGGATGGTCTGGTCGTCTTTGACGGATCCGGCGGGCCTTGCGCCGCAGCGCTGGCGGCCGCCGAAGACCGCGCCCGGGCCGCTCGGCGGGGCATCTGGGCGGCGGCGCGACCGATGTCGGCGACGCATGTAGCGGCGCACGTGGACCTGCCGGACTTCGTTGTTGTCGAATCCGACGTTTTTTCGGTGGGAAGTTCGGGGACGACGACCTATCTGAATTTCGGGCGGGATTTCTCGTCCGACCTGACGGTGTCGATCGGTGGTCGAATTTTGGCCGGCTTTCCGCCCGACAAGTCGGTGGCGGATCTGCAGGGCCGGACCGTACGCGTGCGCGGATGGGCCGAGGTCCGGGCCGGCGCTGACATTCGCCTGGAAGACCAGGCGGCATTGGATGTGATCAAGGAGTAGGCGGGGAGACCGCTGGCATCATGGGCGAGAAGACGGGCATTCGGATGAGCGGATCGGCTGAGGTCAGCCGTGCGCGGGTCGGCAGGGTCGTGACGGCCCTGATCGCGGCCGTGTTCCTGTCCGGCTGCAGTGCGTCCATGTGGGGCAGCGCCGACGAGAACGTTACGGCGAACCAGCTGATGGCGACGCCCGCGGTCGACTCCGCGGTGCCGAAGCCGGATCCGCGCGAAGTCGCAATCGCCGAGCGCGAGCATCCCAAGATCCTGGCGAGCTTCGGCGGCACCTACGAGGATCCCGAGGCGGAGATCGCGATCGCCCGCGCCGTCGGCCGGCTCGTCGCCGCCTCCGACTCGCCCGGTCGCAGCTACCGCGTCACCATCCTGAACTCGCCCGCGATCAACGCCTTTGCGCTGCCAGGAGGCTACGTCTACGTCACCCGCGGCCTTCTCGCGCTGGCCAACGACACCTCGGAGGTCGCAGCGGTGATCGCCCACGAGATGGCGCACGTCACCGCACGCCATGCCTTCGCTCGTGCCGAGCGCGCGGAAGCGGCCGCCGTCGCGACGCGCGTCGTCCAGGACATCGTCCAGGATCCGGCGGTGGCCCGCATGGCGCTCGCCTCCACGCAGATGTCCCTGGCGCGCTTCTCCCAGGTCCAGGAGTTGCAGGCCGACGCGGTCGGCATCGCAACCCTCGTCCGCGCCGGCTATGATCCTTTCGCAGCTGCGCGCTTCCTGACCTCCATGCAGCGCTATGCGAGCTACAAGACGGCTGCCCGCGATGACGCCGGCGCCGATTTCCTGTCCTCCCATCCGTCCACGCCCGAGCGCATCGTTCAGGCTTCGGCGGTGGCGGAGGCGGCCGGGCCGACCGAGGGCGTTCGCGACAAGGAGGCCTATCTCGCCCGCGTCGACGGGCTGATGTTCGGCGATGATCCGGTGGAGGGCTACGTACGCGGCCGCGAGTTCCTGCACGCCAAGCTGGGCCTGGGCTTCACCGTGCCGGCCGGCTTCCAGCTGGAGAACACCGCGCGCGCAGTGCTCGCCACCGATCGTGGCGGTACCGCCATGCGCTTCGACGGGGCCGAGGTGAAGGCCGGCGGCGACCTGGTCGGCTATCTCACGTCGGGATGGATCAACGGCCTGGACCCCGCCAGCGTCCGTACGATCTCGCTGAACGGCCTGCCTGCCGCGGTGGCCTCCGCATCCGCCCGCGGCTACGCCTACCGGATCGCGGTGGTGCGGCTCGGGGAGCAGACTTTCCGGTTCCTGTTCGCCACCAAGGCCCCGACACCGGCCTTCGACCAGGCCTTCGTCGACACGGTGGGGTCGTTCCGCTCGCTGTCGGCCGACGAGAAGACCGGGCTGAAGCCCATGCGTATCCGCGTTGTGACCGTGCGCCCCGGCGAAACTGCCGAAGTGCTCGCCAGCCGCATGCCGCCGCTGGAACGGCCCGTGGATCTCTTCAGGGTTTTCAACGGGCTCGGTCCAGGCCAGCAGCCGGTGGTCGGATCCAAGGTCAAGATCGTCACGGACGGCTGACCCCGCCCCGGTCACACCGAGGCGGCCATCTCCGGATGCTCGCGGATGAGCGCGATCTTGAGCTTCTCGAGCGCCCGGTTCTCGATCTGGCGGACCCGCTCCTTGGAGATGCCCAGGCGTTCGCCGATCGCTTCGAGAGTCGCGCCGTTCTCCTTGAGCCGGCGCTCCTTCAGGATCCGCATCTCGCGCTCGGACAGCACGCCCATCGCCTGGCGCAACCACTTCAGGCGCCGCTCGCTGTCGATGGACTCGCCGACCGCTTCGTCCGGCAGCGGCTGGCTGTCGACCAGAAAGTCCATCCGGTCGGATCCGCCGCCCGTCTCCGCCTCGCCGACCGGCACGTTGAGCGAGGTGTCCGGCCCGGCCAACCGCGCGGCCATCAGCGCGACATCGTTGCTGGAGACGCCGATCGCCAACGCGATCTCGCGGTGCATCTCCTCGTCGGACCGCGTGGTCCCGCTTTGCGCCAGCTTGGCCCGCAGGCGACGCAGATTGAAGAACAGCGCCTTTTGCGCCGACGAGGTACCGCCCCGCACGATCGACCAGTTGCGAAGGATGTAGTCCTGGATCGACGCCCGGATCCACCACGTGGCGTAGGTGGAGAAGCGCACCTGCCGTTCCGGCTCGAACCGGGCGGCCGCCTCCAGCAGGCCCACGTGCCCTTCCTGGATCAGGTCCTGCATCGGCAGGCCGAAGTTGCGGAAACGCGCGGCGACCGCGATCACCAGCCGCATGTGGGCCTGGGTGAGCAGATGGAGCGCCTGCTGGTCGCGGTCTTGCCGCCAGCGCACCGCGAGATCGTGCTCCTCTTCCCGTTCCAGGTAGGGAGCTTTCATCGCGGCTCGTACAAAAGAGCGGTTGGCAGTCGGTGTCCTCGACATCGGGCAGCTCCCTCGGGCCTCGTCCGTCTCCTTCTGGGGAGAATACGGGACGAGCCGGCGTCCGGATTTGCTTTTCCGCGCCGGCACGGCCACCCGCACGCGATCGTGATCAGGGGAACGCCGGACGACAAGCTGTCGCCGCTACTCCAGACGCGTCGTCCCGCAAGGGTCCAACACGGGTCCCTTGTCCCAGGTTCCCGCCACGATCCCCTCCACCACCACGCGGTCGCCAGGCCTCAGCTCCCGCCGCTCGTACTCGAAGCAGACGAGAACCGCGTCCGGCTGCTCGCATATATAGGTGAAGGCGAGCGGGCCCTGGTGCTCGACCTTGGCGACGGTGCCCTCCAGGCGGATGCCGGGACGCGACGGCGGCCGGTCGCGCCAGGCGGCGACGAGATCCCTCAGGTCGGGGCAGGTGGCAGGCGTCAGCGGCGGCTCGGCGGAGTTCGTTTCGGCCGGCGCAGGCAGGGGATCGACCGGCGGCGCGACCGGTTCGCCGGCGACAAGCCCTGTCGACATGGCGAAGAGGACCGTCGCGATCGCGGCGGTCCTGAGAGAGGCGACACCGGCCGCGTCGGACCGGCGAGAGGAATGTACCATCGAAGAACCGCGACCTGATCCGTGAAGCAGCCGAAACAGCATGACAGTCGATCATGGCGCGCCCCGGGCCGACTTGCGGCAGCCGGGCGAAGAAAAACCGCCCGGATGGAGGCATCCGGGCGGTGTTCAGGTGCAACGGTCGAAGCGGAAGGCGATCAGGCGGCTTCGGCTTCGTCTTCGTCGATCTCTTCGGCCTCCGCGCCTTCGGCGTCGCCGCGGGCGGCAACCCGGCGCGGGCTCTTGTTCAGGCTGTCCTCTATCTTGCGGATCGCCTCGGTCTCGGTGGTGCGGTTCACCGCCGAGATCTCGCGCGCCATCCGGTCCAGGGCGGCTTCATAGAGCTGCCGCTCCGAATAGGACTGCTCCGGCTGCGATGACGCGCGGTGCAGGTCGCGCACCACCTCGGAAATCGCGATCAGGTCGCCGGAATTGATCTTGGCTTCGTATTCCTGCGCGCGGCGGCTCCACATGGTGCGCTTCACGCGGGCACGACCCTTGATGATCTCGAGAGCCTTATCCACCGTCTCCGTCTCGGCGAGCTTGCGCATGCCGACGGTTTCCGCTTTCGCGGTCGGGACACGCAGCGTCATCTTGTCTTTTTCGAATACGATCACGAACAGGTCGAGCTTCAGCCCGGCGATCTCTTGCTCTTCGATCGCGACGATCTGGCCCACGCCGTGGGCCGGATAGACGATGTGTTCGTTGGTCTTGAACCCATTGCGGACGGCGGATTTCTTCGTAGTGGCCATTCGGTCCATCCACTCCCGGTGCCGGCACGGAGGCCATGCGGACGCCGCCTCGGCCGCACGGTCGGATGACCGATGCCGCACGGGCGGAGGGTACGCAGGGTCGCCGGGCCTTTCGGCCCGAGAATGCCGACACGCTCTCGCGTTGTTTCAGCCGATCTGGGTGATGACCCGATGCTGCGGACTTGAGCCGGAGGGGATCCGGTACAGATGGCGAAAGGAGCAGGAGGGCTCGCTACCGGCCATAAAAAAGCCCCCAGAGGGGACTTCCGCGCGATCGGGACGATATGTCGACTGTCGAGGATTTGTATAGCACACCTCGGCGAAAGATCAAAGCCCCGATCGGCCGCCGCACCCCCGTGAGGTGCGTCGTCCGTCATGGCAGCTCTGCAATTTTCGCATCCCGGCGACAGCCCGTCGAACCGTCGGGCCTGCGGTTCAGTCCCCCTGCCCGGGCTCGGGCGAGAAGAACTTGTCCAGCTTGTTCGCCACCCCGTCCATCTCCTTGGCGTCCGACGGCGCATCGCGCTTGGCGGTGATGTTCGGCCACTTGTCCGCATACTCGGCGTTGAGCTTCAGCCAGCTGTCGAGCCCCGGCTCGGTATCCGGCTTGATGGCTTCGGCAGGACACTCCGGTTCGCACACGCCGCAGTCGATGCACTCGTCCGGGTGGATGACGAGCATGTTCTCGCCCTCGTAGAAGCAGTCCACCGGACAGACTTCCACGCAGTCCATGTACTTGCAGCGAATGCAGTTGTCGGTGACGACATAGGTCATGGCGGTGCTCCGGACCGAACGCCGGCTGGTCTCCGTTTGGTTCTCGAGCGCTGCGTAGCGGAGTTCGCCGGCCCGTGCAAGAGGGGGAACAACGCGACCGTCGGCGGGCGAGCGTCGTTCTGGCCCCGAGGGAGCGCAACGACGACAGCGCTCGTGCGCTGCTACGGCGTCAGTCCTCCCCCGCGCCGCCGATACGGTCGAACCGGCGGCGGTCGCGCTTGCTAGGGCGGCCCTCACCCCGATGGACCGTGGGTCGCCCGGATGGAGGGGCCGGCGCCTCCTCGACGGGCGGGGCACTGCCCGCCGGCTCCTCCCCCGCATCCGGGGGCATCTCCCGCGGCGCACGATCGATGTAGAGCTTCACGGCATCGGGGTAGGAGCCCCGCCGTTCCGCAAAGTCGACGATCTCCAGCACGAGTACACGGCTGCCGACGCCAATGGTCAGCACGTCGCCGCGGCGGACAGGGTGGTGCGCGGTGTCGACCTTGCGGCCGTTGACGCGCACCTTGCCGCCTTCGGCCAGAGCCTGGGCCAGCGGCCGCGTCTTCACCACGCGGGCGAACCACAGCCACTTGTCGATGCGCTGGCGGTCTTCGGCCACGCGGATCCCGTCACTTCTTCTTGTTCTGCTCCATGTTCGCCTTCAGGGCGAGCAAGGCGGCGAACGGCGAATCGGGATCGACCGGCTTCTCCGGCCGGCGCGGACGTTCGTCGCGCTGGGGACGGCGATCGTCGCGGCGCTCCGGGCGCGGCCCCCGGTCGTCGCGGCGTGGGCCGCCGTGACCTTGACCCTGGCGTTCGCCGCCCGGCCGGTCACCGCGCGGACCACCGCCCTGGCGGCCTTCGCCCTGCGGGCGCGGCGCGCCCTGGCCCTGGCCCGATCGGTTGTCCCGCTGGCCTCGCTGGTCGGATCGGCCATGCTCGGGGCGCCGACCACGGTCGAACCGTCCCGGACGCCAGACGTCGATCTCGCGCTCCTCGGTCGCAACCTCGGCACTCGCCGGAGCGGCAACCGCGGCTTCGCCTTCGGCGACGGGCTCCGGTTCGGCCGGAGATTCGGCGCTGTCCGCGTCCACGACCTCCACTTCGGCGGGCGGCTCGGTGACCTCCACTTCGGCGGGGGAGTCCGACGGGATCTCCACCGGAGCCTCCGGGGCATCGGCGACGACAGGCTCCCCAGCGGCCTCGACCGCAGCGGCGACCGGCGCCTCCACGTCGGTGCTCGGTGCATCGGCGGTCGGTGCCTCGGCTTCGGCAACGACAGTATCCACTTCCGGCGCCGCAAGGGCGGCGTCGGCGGGCGCCGCAGCAGCCGGCTTGAGCGGAACCCGGATCTTCCGCTTCTCCACGCGATAGCCGAGCGCCTTCAGGATCGAGGCGAAGTCCTCGCCGGAGCAGCCGAGCAGCGACGTCATCGACACGGTGACGGTGAAGCCACCGCCCTGCGGGATCGCGCCGTCCGGATGCTGCGCCCCGTCGCCGGTCGGCTTCCAGGCGATCAGCGGGCGGATGATGTCGGCGAGCCGCTCCAGGATGTCCAGGCGGACCGCCCGCTCGCCGGCGACGCGGAAGCCGACGAGACGATAGAGCGTCTTGTCGAAGGCCGGATCGACCTTGATCGAGGTGCGGCCGGAGGAGGAGAGCTGCGGCAGTTCGACGAGGCCGGGCATGTCGAGAGTGCCATGCTTCAGCGCCCACAGCAGAGCTACGAGGCTGGCCGGCGCCGGCTTCAGGAGCGCCGGCACGTAGATGTGGTAGGCGCCGAAGCGGACGCCATACTTGCGCATCACAGCCCTCTGCGCCTGGTCGAGCGCCTTGACGTCCTCGGCAACCTCCGCCCGCTCAAGCGTCCCCAGCGCCTCGACCAGCCGGAAGGCCACCCCGCGGGCGATGCCCTCCAGGTCGGCGGCGGTCTTCAGGTCGAGCAGCGGCTTCAAAAGGGTGGCGATATGCGCGCCGATCCACAGATCCAGCCGGCCCTGGACCTTGTCGCGGGCAGCGCCGGTCAGCTGTTCGTCGGCCAGCAGCATCACGCGGGGCGTCAGCGGATCGTCGCCGGCGACGAGCTTGGCCACCGGCTGCCCCAGCCAGCGCATCGCGCCGTCGGAGGACAGCACGATCTCCTCGTTGCCGGCCTTGGTGATCCGTTCGGCGCGTTTGTCGAACTCGCCGGCCAGCGACTTGGCGGCGGCGGTCCGCACGGCTTTTCCGTCCGGGCCTTCGGCACTGGCCGACTGGTCTGGCACGAAGCGGAAGCCGTGGAGCTCGCCGACGTGCTGCCCCTCGACGAGCACGGCGCCGGTCTCTGTGATTTCGGCTTCGAGCATGGCGTTCTCTCTCAGGCGTTTCATCAGGACGGAAGTACGACGGTCGACGAAGCGCTGCGTCAACCGTTCATGAAGAGCATCGGACAAACGGTCCTCTATATCGCGCGCGCGCTCCTGCCAATGGACAGGATCGAAAAGCCAGTTCGGACGGTTGGCGACATAGGTCCAGGTTCGGATGTCCGCGAGACGGTTGGAGAGGGCGTCGATGTCCCCGTCCGTACCGTCGCAGTTGGCGACCTGTCTTGCAAACCAATCGTCCGGAATGACCCCGCGGGCGGTCAGGAACCGGTACAGCGAGACAACGAGATCGCCATGGTGGGACGGCGAGATCTTGCGGAAGTCCGGAACCATGCAAGTGTCCCAGAGCAGCGACACCCGCTCGTGACGATCCGCCGCGTCCTGCACGGCCGGATCGCGGAGCGCGTATTCGAGCGCCCGCACGTCGTCCGATGGCAGCGCGCGGGACAGCCCGTCGAGCCCGGGCGGACGCTCCAGCGAACGGCGGAGCGTGTCGACCGACGAGAAGTCGAGCGCGGTGTTGCGCCACTGGAACGTCAGCACCGGATCGAAGTCGTGGCTCTCGATCGCCTGCACCACGTCCTCGTCGAACGGCTGCACCTGGCCGGTCACGCCGAAGGTGCCGTCGTTGAGATGGCGGCCCGCGCGGCCGGCGATCTGTCCGAGTTCGGACGGGTTGAGGTTGCGGTACTGGAAGCCGTCGAACTTGCGCGCCTGGGCGAAGGCCACGTGGTCGACGTCGAGGTTGAGCCCCATGCCGATCGCATCGGTCGCGACCAGGAACTCCACGTCGCCGTTCTGGAAAAGCGCCACTTGCGCGTTCCGCGTCCGCGGGCTGAGGGCGCCCATCACCACCGCGGCGCCGCCGCGCTGGCGGCGGATCAGCTCGGCGATCGCGTAGACCTCGTCGGCGGAAAAGGCGACGACAGCCGAGCGGCGGGGCAGCCGGGTGATCTTTTTGGAGCCGGTGTAGACGAGCTGGCTGAGCCGCGGCCGGCTGGTGACGCTGACGCCCGGCAGGAGTTTCTCGATCAGCGGCCGCGCGGTGGCCGATCCGAGCAGCAGCGTCTCGGCGCGGCCGCGCACGTTGAGGATGCGGTCGGTGAACACATGGCCGCGTTCTAGATCCCCGGCGAGCTGCACCTCGTCGATGGCGACGAAGGAGACGATCAGGTCGCGCGGCATCGCCTCGACGGTGGAGACCCAGTAGCGCGCGCCGGGCGGGACGATCTTCTCTTCGCCGGTGACCAGCGCGACCTGGTTGACCCCGGCCCGGGCGCAGATGCGGGTGTAGACCTCGCGGGCCAGCAGACGCAGAGGCAGGCCGATCGCACCGCTGTCGTGGCCGAGCAACCGCTCGATCGCCAGGTGCGTCTTGCCGGTGTTCGTTGGCCCGAGGACCGCCGTCACGTTGCGAGAGCGGACCGACACCGGCGGCAGGAAGGAAGCTTCATTCATCAAGTTCGGCCGGCGCTTGGGAAACGTCGTCTCGAGATCGCGTAGGGCATCCGGCATCGCAACGGGTGCGCTTCCATCCGCGCCCCGTCTCTAGCACGCCCGGCAGGCCCGCGCTCCCCTTTTCTGCCGCCGCAACGGCCGCTGCCGCGCGGCAGACCGGCACATAGGAATCAAACGGGAACGAAACAAGGTCGAATCGGTGATGACAAGAGATTCTGGATTCGTTCTCACAAAATATGGTGCCGTTCGGAGTCTCGAGCGCTCGATCTTGAATCTCTAGACTCGGAGCCCGGAGTCATCGACTCCACACCCGAATCGCTGTCAAGCGTTATTCTGAGGCGCGACTCGGTTGCGCGTAAAGGTTAACGCACCATGACTTGCCCGGGCCAAGTAGAAGCGGGTGGCGTTAACGAATTCGACGAAGCGGGAACGAAGAACGGACGAATCGCTGATGGGGCGATGTTCTGATTTTGATCACGGCCACATGTGGTAGGCGACGCGGGGCACCCACCAGCTCTGGGCCGGTGAATCGATCATGCAGGGATCGGGATGAGGATCGCGTTAAGCCCTTCGTCCCGAATTGGGTCGGGACGATCGCGGGGATGGGGGCCGAACGGCAAAAGGCCGCCCGGAGCCTGAAGCTCCGGACGGCCTTTCAGGGGACGCGGTTGGCGATCAGTTGGCGGCGGCCTCGGCGATGTCGGATCCATCGTCGAACTGCCGCGCCTTGACCACCAGCATGCCCTTCATGGTCCGCACGGAGATCTTGTAGGGGAGCATCAGGCGCCCGTCGCCGGCCGGCACGAACCAGGCCTCAAGGTCCTTGTTGTCCCGCATGAACTTGGTCGATTCCCGCCCCTCGCGGTGACCTGCCACCGGCACCCAGCGCGCGCCGCAGACGATCGCATCGCCCTGGTAGCCCGGCACCTTGATGGTCTCGGTCGACTTGTAGGTGAGGCGGATGTCGTAGCGGGTCCAGCCGTCGAAGATCGGCAGCGTCCGGTCGCACACATCGGCGCCCGTGCCTCCCTCGGTCGGCACCAGCGCCGCGGAGAGCGGGTCGATGACATTGCGCTTCGACGCGGCAGTGATCGGCACCCGGTCGTCGGCCTGCGAGAGTTCAGGAACCGCCCGCAGCTTGCCGATACGGCCGCCGGAAAGGCCCATGGTCACCTGCGTGACCTTGTCGCCGCGGCTCATCAGCTCGTAGCTTGCGGGCGAAAGATTGCTGCCGATCCGCCCCTTCACCGTCGCGATGCTCTCCTCCGAGGAGATGATGCGCGCAAGGCCCGAGGTGGAGATATGGAGCTTGGCCGCATAGGCCCCGCGGTCGATCCGGACCGCCAGCGAGCCCTTGGCGATGCCGAATCCCATGAAGGAGACGTCATAGACCGCCTTGGTCTCTGCGGCCGGGGCTGCGGCCTCGGCGAAGGAGATGGCGGGCAGCGCCGCCATCAGCGATGTGGCGACCAGGGGCCGGACCGCCTTGGAGAGAACACGGAAACCGAAAACGGACACTTCATTGCCTCCAGACGCCGCCGCACGGACGACCGCCTCGAGCTGGAGTCCGCCATGGCCCGCGAGCATGCGCCCGCGGTCGGCGATGGTCCAGTCGTCGAGAAACGATGTCGGCCGGGAAACGCGGGCCACCTGCTGTTCGCCCACCTGCCACGCACCAATCATTTGCCGATATGGTAACCGCATCGTTAACGCGCGTCAGCCGGAAATCGATTGTGTCCCGGCCGCAACGGTCGACGAGCGTCACGATCGCGTCGGTCCGGCCCGCGTCGCGCGCGCTTTGCAGGGCCGTCGAATGCCGCGAAGGGTTGACGTGGCGAGGCCCTCTCAGTATAGCAAGGCCACTTTTCGAGGCGCGCCGTTCGGATGCCGGGCGGCGCTTTCGCATGGTTTAGGGGGTTCGGTCCGCTGCGAGGCGTCGATCGGCTCCGGTCAGATGAGAGAAGGATGACCACGATGGCTCGGCGGTGCGAACTGACCGGCAAGGGCGTGTTGTACGGAAACAACGTGAGCCATGCCAACAACAAGACCAAGCGCCGGTTCCTCCCGAACCTGCTGAACGTGACGCTGCTCAGCGACGCGCTCGGCCAGAGCGTTCGTCTGCGCGTCTCCGCCAACGCCCTGCGTTCGGTCGAGCACCGCGGCGGCCTCGACGCCTTCCTGAAGAAGGCGCACGACGAGGAACTCTCCCCGCGCGCTCGCCTGATCAAGAAGCAGGTCGCGGCCAAGCAGGCAGAAGCGGCGTCCGCCTGAGCAGACGTTCCGCGCCTCGGCGGGAGCCCGGGATGATGACCGTTCTCGACCGACGCCTGATTCCATCGATCGCCGCCATGGCGGCGATCGTGGTGGCCAGCAACATCCTGGTCCAGTACCCCTTCGAGCCCTTCGGCCTGGCCGAGGTTCTGACCTGGGGCGCCTTCACCTATCCCTTCGCCTTCCTGGTGACCGACCTCACCAACCGCTGGTTCGGCCCCGCCCGCACCCGGCTGGTTGTCTACGTCGGCTTCGCCCTCGCCGTCCTCCTGTCGCTCGCCCTCGCCGATCCGCGCATCGCGGTCGCCTCCGGCACGGCCTTCCTGGCGGCTCAGCTCCTCGATGTCACGCTGTTCAACCGGCTTCGCGCCGGGTCCTGGTGGCGGGCTCCGCTCGTCTCCTCCTCCGTCGGTTCGGCGGTCGATACGGCCCTCTTCTTCTCGATCGCCTTCGCCGGAACCGGGCTTCCCTGGGATACCTGGGCGCTCGGCGACTTCGCGGTGAAAATGGCGATCGCCGTTCTATCGTTGCTGCCCTATGCGCAACTGATGAACCGGGTGAAGCCCTACGGCGCCGCCCGCGCCACCTGACCGGTGGCCGTCACGGGATGAGCTCGAACTCAAGGTAGAGCGTCCGCTGCAGGAACGACCTGTTGTCGTCCGAGATCAGCGAGATCATCGTCTTGCCGGACGACGGCTCGGTCCAGATCGCCAGGCCTTCCATGTTGTCGATCTGGTGGGCGAGCGAAGCCTCGAAGATCGTCCGGCCATTGATCAAGGCCCCCGGCACCAGTTCGGCCGCCGCCACCCGTCGGATCCGCGCCCGCACGCCGTCTCCGATCGTGAACGCCCGCTCCAGCACGAACAGGTCGTCGCCGGGTCCGAACTTGGCGTCGGTGATGTCGAAGTCGTCGTCGGTGAGCAGGAACCGCCCTTCGACCCGACCTCCGAACAACCAGCCCGGCCGCGCCTCAACGGTCAGCGTCCGCGGCGGCCGCTCCGCGATCACCACTGTCGATCCCTCGAAGGGGCCGCCCGGACGTCCGAGCGCCAGCGATTCCAGTCCTTTCGAAGCGCGAAGGTTGCGGGCGCCCGGGTGGATCCGCACTTCGTGCATCCGCCCAAAGAAGCCATCCTGCCGCACCTCACCCTCGATCACCCGCGGAAACCCTTCCAGGCTGAGCCGGGCGATCTCCTTGCCGTCCCGTTCCACGATGTCGAGCGATTCCGTATCCGATCCGATCTTGCTGCGGACGGGTTCGCCGTTCGATGCGGTCAGCGGCTCCATTCGGCCGTTGGACAGCCCGACGGGCCGGCCCGCGCCGTCGCGCAGGACATCCGCCTGCAGCACCAACCCGTCGTCCGAAATGGCGATGAACGAGGCGCCACCGTTGCGCATGACGAGTCCGGATAGCCCGCCGACGGCCCGGCTCGCGCTCTCCACCTCCAGCCCGCCTCGGAAGACGAGGTCCTGAAACCGCACCACGCTGGGATCGGCGATCTGGAAATGATCGATGACGTGGGTTTCGAACGCGACCGTACTCGGCGTGCGATCGGCGGAGGCCGAACTGCTGGCCAACAGAACCGTGGCCACCGCCGCAAGGATGCCCCGCTGCAGACCCGCCATCCGCCGTCTCACTGAAGGCCCATCCGCGCCGGCGCACGGGTTGGCCCAGTCGCCGGGCTCTTCGGTGCCGGCCGTTTGGCAGGCTGGGCGCTCGCGGCGGCACGACGGCGGCTTTCCTCCTCGAACAGGGAGGCGAGCTGCTCCGTCATCGCGCCGGCGAGCTCTTCCGCATCCACGATCGTCACCGCGCGCCGGTAGTAGCGCGTCACGTCGTGACCGATGCCGATGGCGATCAGCTCGACCGGGGAACGCGTCTCGATGTCCTCGATCACGGCCCGGAGATGCCGTTCCAGGTAGTTGCCCGGGTTCACCGAAAGCGTGGAGTCGTCGACCGGCGCGCCATCGGAGATCATCATCAGGATCTTGCGGTTCTCCGGCCGCGCCAGGATCCGCTGGTGCGCCCAGTCCAACGCCTCGCCGTCGATATTCTCCTTCAGGAGGCCCTCGCGCATCATTAGGCCGAGGTTGCGGCGCGCCCGCCGCCACGGCGCGTCGGCGGCCTTGTACACGATATGGCGAAGATCGTTGAGCCGGCCCGGCTGCGCGGGCTTGCCGGCCGCCAGCCACGCCTCGCGCGACTGGCCGCCCTTCCACGCCTTCGTGGTGAAGCCCAGGAGTTCAACCTTGACCCCGCACCGCTCCAGCGTCCGCGCCAGGATGTCGGCGCAGGCCGCCGCCACCGTGATCGGCCTGCCGCGCATCGAACCGGAGTTGTCGATGACGAGCGTCACCACCGTGTCGCGGAAGTTGGTGTCGCGCTCCACCTTGAAGGCGAGCGGCTGCATCGGATCGGTGATCACGCGGGTGAGGCGCGCCGTGTCCAGCAGCCCCTCCTCCATGTCGAAATCCCAGCCGCGGTTCTGCTGCGCCATCAGCCGCCGCTGCAGCCGGTTGGCGAGGCGCGACACCGCGCCCTGCAGATGCACCAGCTGCTTGTCGAGATAGGCGCGCAGCCGGTCCAGTTCCGCCGCGTCGCAGAGGTCTTCCGGACGGGTCACCTCGTCGAAACGGGTGGTGAACACCTTGTAGTCGTTCTGCGGCGGCTGGTTGCTGAATGGCAGGTCCGGCCGCTTGCTCTCGCCCGCCTCCCGCGACTGGTCCGACGCGTCCTCGTCGAGCGTCTCCTCGGAGGCTTCCGCATCGACCTCGGTCTCGCCGGCCTCCTGCTCCTCGCCCGTCGCCTCCTGCTCCTGCGGCGCTGCCTGATCGGCGGCCTCGCTGTCGTCGGTCTCGCCGGACGACTGGTCGTCGGAGGTGTCGTTGCGGTCGCCGTCGCCGTCGTCCTCGGGCTCCTCCGGCTCGCCGCCGAGTTCCTCGGCCATGTCGAGGGAAGCAAGGAGATGCCGCACCGCGCGGGCGAAGTCGCGCTGCTTGCCGATGACGTTTTCGAGGCCTGCGAGGTCGCGGCCCGCCTTCTCCTCGATCCACTCCCGCCATATCTCGACGACGGGTTCGGCGCTCTTCGGGGGCTTGGCCCCGGTCAGCTTCTCGCGAACCATCAGCGCCACCGCATCTTCCAGCGGCGCGTCCGACTTGTCCGTGACTTCGTGGAAGTTGCCTCGGAAGTAGCGGTCCTCCAGCATGGCGGAGAGGTTCTCCGACACGCCCGGCATGGCCCGGGCGCCGAGCGCCTCGCAGCGCGCCTGCTCCACCGCCTCGAACACCGCGCGCGCCGTCTTGCCCTCCGGCACCAGGTCGCGGTGGACGCCCGCATCGTGGCAGGCGAGCCGCAGCGCGATGGAATCGCCGAGTCCGCGCGTGACCGCCAGGTCGTAGGCCGTCGGCTTGCGCGGCGGCTCCGGCAGCCGGGCGCGATGGCCGGCCAGCGACGGCCTGTCCGTGGCGTAGACGATCTCCAGCTCCGGATCACCCGAGATCGCCCGCATGGCGACGCCGACCGCCTTCTTGAAGGGCTCGGTCGGCGGCTGGGTCTTGGTCGGGGAGGAGGGTTCGCGTGCCATCTCTGTTCTGCTTCAGAAGTCCCGGTCGGGGGCGGGCGGGGATTGCAGTCGCCCGACACCCGGTGTCCGGTCCTCAGGTCATCCCAACACCATGTTCGCGGCGCTCTCCGGCAGTTCCTTGCCGAAGCAGCGCTGGTAGAACTCCGCCACCAGCGGGCGCTCCAGTTCGTCGCACTTGTTGAGGAAGGTGACGCGGAAGCCGAAGCCGATGTCGCCGAAGATCGCGGCGTTCTCCGCCCAGGTGATCACCGTGCGCGGGCTCATCACGGTGGACAGGTCGCCGTTGACGAAGGCTGAGCGGGTCATGTCGGCGACGCGCACCATCTTGGAGACCGTGGCCCGGCCCTCCTCGCCCTTGTACTCCTTCGCCTTGGCAAGGACGATGTCCACTTCCTTGTCGTGCGGCAGGTAGTTAAGCGTGGTGACGATCGACCAGCGGTCCATCTGGCCCTGGTTGATCTGCTGCGTGCCGTGGTAGAGGCCCGACGTGTCGCCGAGGCCGACCGTGTTCGCCGTCGCGAACAGGCGGAAGGCCGGGTGCGGGCGGATCACGCGGTTCTGGTCCAGCAGCGTCAGCTTGCCGGCCACCTCCAGCACGCGCTGGATTACGAACATCACGTCAGGCCGGCCGGCGTCATACTCGTCGAACACCAGCGCGGTGTTCGTCTGCAGCGCCCAGGGCAGGATGCCGTCGCGGAACTCGGTGATCTGGCGGCCGTCGCGGATCACGATCGCGTCCTTGCCGACGAGATCGATGCGGCTGATGTGGCTGTCGAGGTTGACGCGCACCAGCGGCCAGTTCAGCCGCGCGGCCACCTGTTCGATGTGCGTCGACTTGCCCGTGCCGTGATAGCCGGACACCATGACGCGGCGGTTGTGGGCGAAGCCAGCGAGGATCGCGAGCGTCGTGTTGCGGTCGAAGAGATAGTCGGGGTCGTAGTCCGGCACGTATTCGCTCGGCTCGGAATAGGCGGGAACCTCGATATCGCTGTCGATGCCGAACACCTGACGGACCGAGATCTTCATGTCCGGCAGCGGCGCGGCCTCGATCGCAGTCTGAACCATGGAACCTCCAGAAGACGCGCCTTGCAATTCGCGTTGGATACGCGCGCGTCCGAACATCCGACGGAAAGCGCTTGGGGAAGGGCGGGTTCCGAGCTTAGCAGAAGCCCGCCGTCTTCAGGTAGTTATAGGCTTGGATGATTTGCCGCAACCGTTCCTCGGTCGAACGATCGCCGCCGTTCGCATCCGGATGGTGCCGCTTCACCAGCATCTTGAAGCGCGCCTTGATCTCCACCTTGGTCGCTTCGATGTCGAGGCCGAGCGTGTCGAGCGCCTTCTGCGTGGCGGAGGAGACCTTGCGTTTCGGCTCCTCGATCCGCGTCTGGGCGCTGGCTGCGCGCGCGCCGTGGAACATGCCGAACGGGTCGTGCACCGTCTCCGTCCAAGCCTCGCCCTTGCGCCGCGCCGCCTGTGGCTGCGCCTGGCCCCACCGGTTGACGCCCACAGACCAGGTCGGCCGGTGGCCGGTCAGCGCGTCCTTCTGATAGGCCGCGACCGCCTCGTCGCCCATGCCGGCGAAGTAGTTGTAGGACTTGTTGTAGTGCCGCACGTGGTCCATGCAGAACTGGTGGTACTGCCCCTCGCGCCCCCGGCCCTTCGGTGCCTTGTAGGGACCCGGCTGGTCGCACCCCTCCCATTCGCAGGGCGGAAACTGCTCGCGCAGTTCGTCCTCCGCGTCGGGACGGATCCGGATCTTGTCGAAGAGTTTCGAATTCGGCTTCATCGTCGAGCGAGTATGGGGTTCGGGCCGTGCGGCGGCAAGGCGTTGACCGCGCGGATGAGATGTGCAGCAGAACGGATTGACGGCCGGTTTCGACGGCGATCGGTCCCCGGAACGGAGAAAACGCCAGTGACGACGCGCAAGGACCGGATCGCCCTCGCCCTGACCGAGGCTCTGTCGCCGGTGGTTCTGGAGATCGAGGACGAATCGGAACGCCACCACGGCCATGCCGGATACCGCGACGGCGGCCAGACCCACTACCGCATCAAAATCGTGTCGGAAGCCTTCGTCGGCAAGACTCGCGTCGCCCGCCACCGCCTCGTGACGGACGCCCTTAAGGGAGAGTTCGACGACGGCATGCACGCCCTGGCCATCGAAGCGCGGGCGCCTCTGGATTGAGGGCGCGCCTGTTGGATTGAGATGTTGGGGCGGAGGTTCACCCCCGCCGCCATTGACAGGTGACAGTCCGCCGCGTCTCAGCCCCGCTCCGACGCCCCCGCCAGGAACCCCTTCACCGCTTCGCCCGGGACGTCCTTGGCGATGAAGCTCTGCCCGATGCCGTGCGTCAGGATGAAGGTCAGCGTGCCGCGCACGACCTTCTTGTCCTGCGCGATCAGCGCCAGCAAGCCGTCAGCGTCGGGCAGGTCGCCGGGCACCTGGTCGAGACGCGTCGGCAGGCCGACCGCCTCGAAATGGCGGCGGACGCGGGTCGCGTCGTCCGGCCCCATCAGGTTCATGTGAACGGAAAAATCGTGAGCCAGCACCATGCCGATGGCGATCGCCTCGCCGTGCACCAGCTTGTCGGAATAGCCGGTCGCCGCTTCCAGCGCATGGCCGAAGGTGTGCCCGAGGTTGAGCAGCGCCCGGTCGCCGGTCTCCCGCTCGTCGCGCGCGACGATCGCCGCCTTGGACCGGCAGGACGTCGCGATCGCGTGGGTCCGCGCAGCACCGCCGGCGAACACCGCCTGCCAGTTCGCCTCCAGCCAGGTGAAGAAGCCGGCGTCGTCGATCAGCCCGTACTTGGCGACCTCGGCATAGCCGGCGCGGAAATGGCGCTCCGACAGTGTGTCCAGCACGTCCGTGTCGGCGATGACGAGGTCCGGCTGGTGGAACACGCCGACGAGGTTCTTGCCGTGGCTGACGTTGATGCCGGTCTTGCCGCCGACGGAGCTGTCCACCTGGGCGAGCAGCGACGTCGGGATCTGCACGAAGCGCATGCCGCGCCGGACCACCCCGGCGACGAAGCCGGAGAGATCGCCCACCACGCCGCCGCCGAGCGCCACCACCGCGTCGCCGCGCTCGTACCGCCCGCCGATCACCTGGTCCACCACCTGCTCGAAGACGGGGAAGCTCTTGGAGGACTCGCCCGGCGGGATCACCGACGCGCTGGTCTCAACGCCCGCCGAGGCGAGCGACGCATTCAGCGTTGCGAGATGCAGGTCGGCCACCGTCGCGTCCGTCACCACCGCGGCCTTCGCCTTCGGCAGCACCTCCCGGATCAGCGAGCCGGCCCGGGCGAGCAGCCCCGACCCGATCAGGATGTCGTAGGACCGCTCGCCGAGCGCCACGGGCACGCGGACAACGTCACCAGTCTGGTCGGATGTCATTGAGGGTCCTCGGGCTGCGGGAGCGCCAGCCAGCGTTCCAGCGTGGAGATCACGTCCTCCACCACGTGCTCGTGCGGAACGTCGCGGCTCATCACCGTGATGTCGGCGGCCGCGTAGATCGGGTAGCGCGCTTCCACAAGCCGGCGCAGCGTGCCCTCCGGATCCTCCGTATGGAGGAGCGGCCGGTTGGAGCGGCGCCGGACCCGGTCGAACAGGACCTCCACGTCGGCCTTCAGCCAGATCGACACGCCGCGCTCCGCGATGGCGGCGCGCGTTTCCGGGTTCATGAAGGCCCCTCCGCCCGTGGCGATGACCTGCCGGCGTTCTTTCAGGAGGCGCGCGATCACCCGCCTTTCGCCGTCCCGGAAGTAGGCTTCGCCATGTTCGGCGAAGATCTCCGGGATCGTCTTGTTGGCGGCTTCCTCGATGGCGTGGTCGGCGTCGACGAAGGGCAGCGACAGGCGCGCCGCGAGGCGCTTGCCGACGCTGGTCTTGCCCGCGCCCATCATGCCGACGAGAACGATCGACCGGTCCCTGAGGGCGGCGTTGATGGCCTGGGCGCGCTTCAGGTCCTGGACCTGCTGCGGCTCGGCGACAAGGGCGGGCTCGTTCTCCGTCATTTCCCGATGTCTTGCGGCCGAGCCGGTGCCCTGTCAAGCGAGGGCACGGTCCGGATCGATGCTGCCGCCCCGAAAATCCTTGGCATTGCCGGCCCGGAAAGGCACGCTGGTCCAGTGCTTCGTTAACCCTTGCCGATGCATCGTCCGCTCCATGCCCACGCTCTTCCGCTTCGTCCGAACCGTCGCGCTTGCCGCGGCGCTGGTCTATGCGGTGCTGTGGTCGCTCGCCAACCTCGTCGAGCCGCGCATCCGGCCGATGAGCGAGCCGATCGAGAGCCGCATCCTGCGCGACGCCGGCCGCCAGCCCGCCGTCCCGGTCGGCGCGGCCGAGCCGGGCGCCCGGCCCGGGGGACGCACCAATGGCTGACGGACACTGGGTGGAGAGCTTCCTCGAAGCGATGAGCGTGGAACACGCTGCCGCGGAGAACACGCTCGTCTCCTACACGCGCGACCTGGAGGACTACCGCGGCTATCTGCTCGCCCGCGGCCGCGACGTCGGAACCGCGAGCCGCGAGGACGTCGCCGGCTTCATGGCGGCACTCGCCGCCCGCGGCAACGCCCGCTCCACGCAGGCCAGGCGCCTGTCGGCGGTGCGCCAGCTGCACAAGTTCCTCTACGCCGAAGGGCTGCGCGGCGACGACCCGACCACCACCGTGGAAAGCCCGCGTTCGCACCGCCCGCTCCCCAAGGTGCTCACGCTCGACGAGGTCGAGCGCCTGCTTGAAACGGCGCACGCCCTCGCCCACGGCGTCTACGAGGACGCGGCCGAAGCGGTCCGGGCCGCCCGCTTCTGCGCCATGCTTGAGGTGCTCTACGCCTCCGGCCTGCGTGTCTCCGAACTGGTGTCGCTGCCGGCCTCGGCTGTCCGGCCGGACACCCGCACGCTGCTCGTCCGCGGCAAAGGCGACAAGGAGCGCATCGTGCCGCTGGGGGCCAAGGCCCGAGGGGCGATGCTCCACTACCGCCGCGTCCTGAAGGAGAGTGGACGCCACGCCGGCAGCGCCTTCGCCTTTCCGGCGTCGAGCGAGACCGGCCACGTCACCCGCCAGTCCTTCGCCCGGGCCCTGGCCGACTTCGCGCGCGACCACGGCATCACCGCCTTCCAGGTCACCCCGCATGTGCTGCGCCACGCCTTCGCCAGCCACCTGCTGGCGGGCGGCGCGGATTTGCGCGTGGTCCAGGAACTTCTCGGCCACGCCGATATTGCCACCACCGAGATCTACACCCATGTGCAGGGCGACCGGCTGACGGCGCTCGTCGTCGACCATCACCCCCTGTCCAAGGTCGCTTCCGGCCATTGACGCGGGTTTCCGGCCCTGCTTGACAGGGCGAGGCCCAGTCGCCAGTGTGCCGCGCGATCGCGATCCCCCTTCGCGGACCACCCTTTGCAAGCGCCTCCGGCGCGCAGGGTGGCGCCCCGCGAGAGCCCTTGAGAGACGGATGCGCAGCTACCTGGAGTTCGAGAAGCCGGTCGCCGACCTGGAAGGCAAGGTCCAGGAGTTGAAGGCGCTGGGCCAGAACGGCGACGCCGTCTCGATCGGCGACGACATCGCCAAGCTGGAGGCCAAGGCCGCCCAGGCGCTCGCCGACATCTACACCAAGCTGACGCCCTGGCAGAAGACGCAGGTCGCCCGTCACCCGGACCGGCCGCACGCGATCCACTACATCGCCGCCCTGATCGAGGAATGGACGCCCCTTGCCGGCGACCGCAACTTCGGCGAGGACGCCGCCATCCTGGCCGGCCTAGGCCGTTTCCGGGGCCGTCCCGTCGCCGTGCTCGGCCAGGAGAAGGGCCACGACACCCAGACGCGGCTGAAGCACAACTTCGGCATGGCCAAGCCCGAGGGCTACCGCAAGGCCGTCCGCCTGATGGACATGGCCGACCGTTTCGGCCTGCCGGTGATCTCCTTCGTCGACACCGCGGGCGCCTATCCCGGCATCGGCGCCGAGGAACGCGGCCAGGCCGAGGCGATCGCCCGCTCCACCGAGGCCTGCCTGAAGCTTTCCGTGCCCAACGTGGCCCTGGTGATCGGCGAAGGCGGCTCCGGCGGCGCCATCGCCATTGCCACCGCCAACCGCGTCTACATGCTGGAGCACTCGATCTACAGCGTGATCTCGCCGGAAGGCGCCGCCTCGATCCTCTGGAAGGATTCCGCCCGCGCGCAGGATGCCGCCGGCAACATGCGCATCACGGCGCAGGACCTGGCCCGTATCGGCATCATCGACGCCATCATCAAGGAACCGGTCGGCGGCGCCCACCGCGATCCGGACGTCGTGCTCAAGGCCGCCGGCGACGTGATTGCCGCTGCGCTCGCCGAGTTCGACGGCAAGTCGCCCGCCGAGATCAAGCTGGCCCGCCGGCAGAAATTCCTGGCGATCGGCCGCGAACTCAAGCTCTGAGCAGGCAACAGCTTTGCTCGCCCTTGCCCATTGCCCCCTGTTTTTCCATGATTTGTCTGCGTTGCGGTAACCAATCGGTAACTCTACTCGTCAAGGATATGGTCACGAGGAGCGGCGCTGCGCCGGTCCCGTGCGGGCGGGGGCGCCTGCAAAGCATGGCCGGACGGCGCGCTGCCTCTCCGGCCGCCTTGCGACGGCAGGCTTGATCAGGGCGGCCAGATGGGCTGGACTCCGGTTCGACCGGAGCGGCCACGGCCTTCAGAACGGCGATACGTCGACCATGCGCGAACTGAAGCGTACCACCTCCTTCAAGCGGACCGTCGTCCGCATCGCCGGCGCCGCGGTGCTCGGCCTTGCCCTTGTCGGCTGCCAGGCCGCCGACGAGCTCGGCTACGGCCCCAAGCACCTGCGCGAGGTTTCCGCGGCGACCAGGGAGAAGATGTCGGAGCTCGGCATGAGCGAGACCTCTCCGGTCCTGATGCGGATCTTCAAGGAGGAGAGCAAGTTCGAGGTCTGGAAGAAGGACCGCACGGGCCGCTACGCGCTCCTGAAGAGCTACGACATCTGCAAGTGGTCGGGCAACCTCGGACCCAAGATCAAGGAAGGCGACCGGCAGGCCCCGGAAGGCTACTACACGATCACACCGGGCCTGATGAACCCGAACTCGCAGTACCACCTGGCCTTCAACACCGGCTTCCCCAACGCCTACGACCGCGCCAACGCCCGCACCGGCACCGCGCTGATGGTCCATGGCGCCTGTTCCTCGCGCGGCTGCTACGCGATGACCGACGCGCAGATCCAGGAGATCTACGCGCTCGCCCGCGACGCCTTCCGCGGCGGCCAGCGCTCCTTCCAGCTGCAGGCCTATCCCTTCCGCATGACGGCCGAGAACATGGGCCGCCACTGGAAGAGCCCGCACATGGGCTTCTGGAAGATGCTGAAGGAGGGCTACGACACCTTCGAGCTGACGCGCCAGGAACCCAAGGTCGACGTCTGCGGCCGCCAGTATGTGTTCAACGCCGGCACCAAGGAGCCGCTGAGCCCCGTCGACGCCTGCCCGGCGCTGGAGCAGCCTGCCGATCTCCTGATGGCTCTGCGCAAGAAGGCGACAGAAGACGAGCAGAAGGCCATCGTTGTGGCCGCCCGGCTGGAAACCGAGGAAAAGGCGAACGACGAGCACAAGCTGATGCTTGCCCAACGCACGGAGCAGCTGCGCGTCGCCGAACTGGAGCGCCAGCAGAAGGCCGCGACTGGCGCCGGAGACGGCCTGATCGCCTCGGTTTGGGGCGCCGATCCGACCGCCACCACCGCTTCGCTGCCGGCTGCGGCCGGCGACGGCACGGCCTTGGCGATGGCCCCGGCGGAGGCCGGTCAGTCCCGCGGCAGCCGCTCGATGTTCACCCGCCTGTTCTCCTTCGGTGACGAGACGCCGGTTCTCCCCGCGCCGACTGCGGCGACGGCCGTTGCCGCACCGACGGCCGGCTCCGAGGCCGCGACGGCGTCGGTCACCACCACGGTTCCCGCGCTGCCCGCCGCCCCGGTGGCTGGCACGACCGCATCCGCACAGAAGTCCGATCCGGTGGCGCTGCCGCCGCCGGAGGTCCAGTCCGCCAGCGCACCGGAAGCGCCCGTGGTCGAGCGGCACGATGGCGAAGACACCGGCTGGTGGCCGCTCCGCGGCCTCTTCTGAAGCGCTGACGCACAAGCTTTGGCGATGCGGGCGCCCGTTGCGGCGCCCGCTCACGTTTTCGCGTTCGTCGCAGGCGGGAACCGAAGCCGTTTCGGCCTTCCATAACAGGGACGGGTCGGGTTAAGCTTGCCTCATGAGCACGTTGTCGATCGATGTTCGCAGGGCTCGGGTGGAGGATGCGGCCGGGATCGCGGCCGTTCACGATGCCGCTTGGCGCCTCGCCTACCGCGGCATCCTTCCCGGCCTTGACCTGGAGCGCATGGTGGAGCGGCGCGGTCCGGCATGGTGGACCAAGGCCATCCGCCGGCATGTGATCGTGCTGGTCCTGGAGGTCGATCGCCGCGTGGTCGGCTACGCCACGCTCGGCCCCAGCCGGATGCGCACGCTGCCCTACAAGGGCGAGATCTACGAAATCTACGTCCTGCCGGAGTACCAGGGCATCGGCCTCGGCCGTCGCCTGTTCCAGTCGGCCCGCCGCATGCTCGCCGACCTCAAGTTCGACGGCCTCGCGGTGCGTGCGCTGCGGTCCAACGACGGCGCGGTCGGCTTCTATCGCCGGCTCGGCGGCCACACGGTGGTGGAGACCGGCGAGCGCATCGGCGACACCATCCTTCCGGTGCTGGTGTTCGGCTGGCAGGCAGGCTGAGGCCCGCGGCGGAGCATCGTCGCGCGGCGCGGTTCACGCGAACAGCCCGTGCAGGTACCAGCGCGGTTGGTCCACCTCCCGCCCGTAGAGACCATCGCGGAACATCCAGAAGCGCCGGCCTTCCGCGTCCTCCACGCGGAAATAGTCGCGCGTGAAGCCGGGCTCGCCGGTCTTCCACCACTCCGGCGCGATCCGCTCCGGCCCCTCCGCCCGCATCACGTCGTAGAGCACCCGCCGCCATCGGAAGCGCAGCGGCGGCCCGTCCGGCACGCCGGCCACCGTCTCCACCGGCTCCGGCTCGGCCAGCAGCCGGGCGGGAAAGCGCGGCGGCTCGCCGAAGTCCGGCCGCGGCGCGGCGGCCCAGGAGAGCGCCTTCTCCGCCGCCGCGGCCGCCGGCACCAGGGCGGCGGTGAGTTCCGGCACATGGCTGTCGAGCGGCAGCGCCCGTGTCACCGCCGCAAGCCCGAAACGCGCCCCGAGCCGGTCGACCAGCCGCTCCACGTCGGCGGTCCGGTCGGTCTCGCCGGAAAGGTCCATCTGAGCCCCGTCGAGCCGGGCGGCAAGGAGAACGGACAGCCGCACCAGGTCGTAGCCGTAGCCCGGGTCGAGCCCGCCCCCGACCCGCGTCGCCAGCCGCTCGCCGATCAGCGACACCATGCTCGAGGGGTCGCGGATCGGCCGCGCCGTTCCCACCTCCACGCGCGTCACGTGGCCGTCGGCCCGGAACAGCGAAAGCTCCAGGAGCCGCGCGCCCTCCCCGCGTCCGTCCAGCCCGGCGGCGAGCGAGGCCGCCAGCGAGACCACCGCCGCCTCCACGTCGTCGAGCCGGGACACCGGCTCGGCGAAGCGGCGCTCGGCGATCGCCAGCGGCGCCGGCAGCCGCGGCGTGATCGATTCGCCGAGCCGGCCGAGCGCCTGGTCGAGACGACGGACGAGGTCGGGCCCGAACCGGGCGGTGAGCGGCGCCCGCGGCTGGCCGGCGACGTCGGCGACGGTCTTCAGCCCCACCCGGGCGAGCGCGGCGACCGTTTCCGCCGACAGCCGGAGCGCGGCGATCGGCAGCGGCATCAGCCGTTCCGCCTCCAATCCCTCTGCCACCACGCCGCCGCGATCGAAGCGGGCGGCCGCCCAGGCCGCCCCCACCGTGCCGGCCACCGCCCCACGCGCGGCGAAGCCCTGCCCCTCCAGACGCTCCAGGCAGTCGGCCAGCAGCGCCGCCTCCCCACCGAAGAGATGGGCGCAGCCGGTGATGTCGAGGATGAGGCCGTCCGGCGGATCGAGCCCGACCAGCGGCGTGTAGCGGTCGGCCCAGTCCGCCACGGCGGCGAGCAGACCCGCGTCGGCCGCCTCGTCGGCCTCGTCGACCGCGAGCGAGGGCACCATGGCCCGGGCATCGGCAAGACCCATGCCCACCTTGATGCCGAGCCCGCGCGCCGCCTCGTCCACAGCCGAGACGCGCACAGCCCCGCCCGCCTTGACCACCACCGCATGCGGCGGTTCATCCGCCGGCCGTCCGCCGCCTCCCGCCTGCGAACGCCACGACCGCCCCCATCGCATCCGCGCCAGCCGGTCGGTCGCCAGCCGCGGCAACCACAGGCTGAGGAAGCGGAAGGCGCGGCGCGGCGGCACGGAAGCAGCGGTCGTCATGGCTCCACTCCATTTCAGCGACGCCGGTGCGGCCGTCGCGGTTCTTCTCCACCGTCACGCTGAAGGCTGGCAGCCCCGGACCGCTCCCGTAGCCCTCGATCGGCATCGACAGGCTGGGCCGCACCGAAAGCCGCGTCGCTGCCGCCGACGCCGCCTCCGCCGCGCCGAGGGCGGCCAGGAACACCGGCACCCCGCTCTCCCGCGCCCGCAGCGCCAGCCGCCGCGAGGCCGTGAGGTCGAGCGCCTTGGGCAGCCCCTGCACCTCGCCCACCACCGCCGAGAGCCCGGCGCAACCGAGCCCCTCCTCCACCGCCCAGAGCACGTCCGCCGCATCGCGCGCCTCCACCTGGAGCAGCCGGGCCGGGTCGAAACCGAGGTGGACCAGCCCGAGCGGCGCCGGCCGCCCGGCCTCGTAGGCGACCCGCGCCTCGCGCACCCAGAGCACCGGCCCGCGCCGCCGCGCCCCGACCGCTACCGCCAGCCCGGCGAGGAAGCCCGCCAGCGCCCCGGCCGCCCGCGTCTCGGCCGTCCGGATCTCGGTGAGGGCGGCGAGTGGCAGCCCGCCCTTGGAGAACAGCCCGTCGAAGGCCGGCACGCCGAGGGTCAGCCGCCCCGGCCCGGCTCCCCCCGCCTTCTCCAACCGCGCGGCAGCCTCGATCCGGCCTTCCATCGCCGCCACCACCTGGCGAAGATCGGCCAGCGACAGGCATCCCTCCCCGCCGGCCGGAGCCCGTGCGCTCTCCCCCGTTCCGCCAGGCGGAACGGCTTCCGCCGAAAGGGCGGCGAGGGGCGGTCGGGGCCTGCGCAGGAACGCACGGACCCGTCCCGCATCCGAAGGACGGACGCGCGGCTGCATCACACTGAAAACCCGAACTGATGTTCTACTTATGTTCCTATGGATTCCGAAACCCGCGCCAAGAGTCAAGGCCGGGGATGGCGAATGGGAAAACAGCGTAGCCGGCCGGCCGCCGGAGCCCGGCGAAGAAAGCACCCGCCGGTGACCTCCGGCACCCTCGCCCGTTCACCCTTTTGCTGCATCGCACAAACGGATGACTTGGCGAGCCCGCCCGAACCCGCTAAACACGCGGGCGACGCCATGCGGCCCGGCCCGTGGCGGGACCAGACCGGAGAGACAAGCCATGCGCATCGACGCCGTTCCCATCGGCAAGAACCCGCCCGAAGACGTCAACGTCATCATCGAGGTGCCGATCGGCGGCGAGCCCATCAAGTACGAGATGGATAAGGAGGCCGGCGCGATGTACGTCGACCGCTTCCTCTACACCTCGATGCGCTACCCCGGGAACTACGGCTTCGTCCCCCACACCCTTTCCGACGACGGCGACCCGATCGACGTGGTGGTGATCAACACCCGCGCGATCATTCCGGGCGCCATCATCAACTGCCGTCCGATCGGTGTCCTGAAGATGCAGGACGAGAGCGGCCACGACGAGAAGATCATCGCGGTTCCCTCCTCCAAGCTCACCAAGCGCTACGACAAGGTGCAGAGCCACACCGACCTGCCCGACATCACGCTGCACCAGATCGAGCACTTCTTCGAGCACTACAAGGACCTGGAGCCCGGCAAGTGGGTGAAGGTCATCGGCTGGGGCGATGCGGAAGAAGCCAAGCAGATGATCCAGGCCGCCATCGAAGCCGCCAAGGCCGAGAAGACCAAGGCCTGAGGCCTTGCGGTCCGCCTGACGAAAGGCCCGGGCGACCGGGCCTTTCTTGTTGATCGCCCGCTGCCTCAGCGCCCCGCGGGAGCCGGCGTGCCGGCCGCCGCGGTCGAGGCTCGCCCCTGGGCGCGCGTCGTCATCAGAACGCCGACGGTGATCACCGCCGCCCCGATCCAGGTGAGCGGCGCGTAGCGCTCGCCGAGAACCGCCACGCCGATCAGCAGCCCCACCGCCGCGCCCACATAGCCGATCTGGCTGAGGTAGACCGGGCCGCCCACCGCCTGCAGGCGGAAGAAGAACGCGAACATCGCCGACGCCGTCGCGACCTGTCCGAGCACCAGGAGCGGCGATCCCGCAAGGAGCTCGGCTGCTTCCATATCTCCCGTGGCGATGAGAGCCGACAGAAGCAGGGCTGCCGACGCCAGGTGGCTGCCGGCCGCCAGTTCCACCGATCCCGCCTCCGTCGGCCAGTCCACCGTCCGGTAGATGTTGCCGGAAGCCAGGAACACCGGGATGAGAAGGCCGAGAAGGACCCAGCCGGCCTCCGCAGGCTGCCCGGCTTCGCCCCGCGTCAGCGCCACCGTGGCCGCGCCCGCGAACCCCACTGCGATCCCGGCGATCCCCAGCGCATTCGGCCGCCGCACCCCGAACAGGATCGACAGGCCGAGCGTGATCACCGGCGAGAGGGTGAACATGATCCCGGTGTAGCCCGCGCCGAGATGGGGCACCACGGCGAACATCAGCACGTTCGGAATGGCAAAGGATATCGCACCCGCGATCAGGGCATAGCGTACCACCCGCACCGTCAGCGCCGGTCGGATCTTGCGGACCGCCAGAACGAGGACGAGCACCCCGCCGACGCCGCCCGAGATCACCAGGGCCCAGAGCAGCGCCGGGATGCCCGCAGCCGTCGCCAGCTTGCCGAACGGCGGTGTCGCCCCGAGCAGGATGCCGGTGACGAGGAGGAGGCCGAAAGTGGAATGCCAGAGGCGGGTCATCATGCGTCTCGATCGATCGGCGGCCATGCTCTCAGCCCGCAGGCAGCGGCATTTCCGGCTTGGCGACCCCCATCGCGCAGGCTATGATTTAGCATAAAGAATCTTAGCGTCAAGATACATGAAGGCGAGAACCATGGACCGCGCCGCCCGGGCGATCATGCAGTGGCAGGCCGAGAGGCCCGACCTCGACCCCAGCCCGATGGCCGTGCTGGGCCGCCTCAGCGAAGCCGCGACCCTTGCCCGTGAGCAGCAGGCCGCCGTCTTCGCCCGCTTCGGCCTGCAGCCGGGCGAGTTCGACGTGCTGGCGACGCTGCGTCGATCAGGCCAGCCCCATGCGCTCACACCCACCGCCCTCTACGAGGCGACGATGGTCACCTCCGGCGCGATGACCGGGCGGATCGATCGCCTGGAGGCGGCCGGACTGGTCGCCCGCTCCCCCCACCCGGAAGACCGGCGCGGCACCGTCGTCCGCCTCACCCCCAAGGGATTGGCGCTCATCGACGAGGCCGTCACCGCGCACGTCGACAACGAGCACCGCATGTTGGGCGGCCTCTCTCCATCCGATCGGACGGCCCTGGCCGACCTCCTGGCCAGGCTCATCGCCACGCTCGAGGCTTGAGCGCGGTCTCATTCCAAATTTCGAAGCCCCATCCGATCTCGGCATTTTCCGCACCGCCCCCTCGCGCGCTACAAGGAGGCCGCCGACGCGCCGATCGGACGCGAGCGAGCAGAGGACGGAAAGAATGCACGACGCGCCCCTGGCCAAGTACAGCCTTCAGCGGCAGGACGTCCTGAAGGAGGCGCGCATCGAGGAGGCCGCAGCTGCAGCCGCGACTCGCGGCAACCCCGAGCTCGGCGATTTCCTGCGCGTCTTCTTCGCCCGAGGCGCCGCCGAGGACCTGGCCGCCTCCACGAGCGGCGAACTGCTCGCCCTCGCCGAGACGGCAATGGCCGACCTCGCCCGCCGTACCGTCGGCCGCCACCGCGTCAGCGTCTACGATCCCGACCAGCCGGTGGCCGGCGAAGCCCACCGGTCCGTCACGGTCATCGAAATCCTCAACGACAACATGCCCTTCCTGGTCGACTCGGTGATGCACGAGTTGACCGAGGCCGGCGTCGACGTCCGCCTTCTGGTCCATCCCATCCTCAGCGTCACCCGCGATGCCGATGGCGCCCTCACCGGCTTCGCCGAGCCGGACGCGCCGGGCTCGATCCGCGAGAGCCTGATCCACGTCCACGTCGCCCGCCTGCCGGACGCCGGCCAGCGCAACGACCTCGGCGCCCGGCTGGAGCGGGTGCTGAACGATGTCCGCAACGCCGTGTCGGACTGGCCGGCGATGCGCGCGCGCCTGACCGAGATCATCAGCGACTACCGCGACAACCCGCCGCCGCTGCCCGTCGACGCGCTGGCCGAGGCGATCGAGTTCCTGTCCTGGCTGGCCGAGGACAACTTCACCTTTCTCGGTCTGCGCGACTACGACGTCACCATGGCGAACGGCGACGCCGACCGCATTGCCTTGAAGCCGGAAAGCGGCCTCGGCCTCCTCGCCGACCCGGACGTCCGCGTCCTTCGCCGTGGCAAGGAACTCGTCCAGGTCACGCCGGAGATCCGCGAGTTCATGATGCGGCCCGAGCCGCTGATCGTCGCCAAGGCCAACGTCAAGAGCCGCGTCCACCGCCGCGCCTACATGGACTACGTGGGCATCAAGCGCTACGACCCCGACGGCCGTCTCGTCGGCGAGGTCCGGCTCGTCGGCCTCTTCACGGCCTCCGCCTACACCCGCTCGACCAAGGCCATCCCCTACCTTCGCCACAAGGTGGACCGGGTGATGACCCGCGCCGGCTTCGATCCGGAAAGCCACTCCGGAAAGACGCTCCTCAACGTGCTGGAGAGCTACCCGCGCGACGATCTCTTCCAGATCGACTTCGAAACGCTCTACGACTTCGCCATCGCCATCCTGGAGCTGGACGAGCGCCCGCGCATCCGCGTTCTGGCCCGCCGCGACAAGTTCGACCGCTTCGTCTCCGTGCTGGTCTTCGTGCCGCGCGACCGTTTCTCCACGGAGGTTCGCCTGCGCATCGGCGACTACCTGCGCACCGTCTTCGAGGGACGAGTCTCGGCCTTCTACCCGTCCTTCCCCGAAGGCAGCCTGACCCGCATCCACTTCATCATCGGCCGCGACGAGGGCGCCACCCCCGACCCCTCGCGCGCCGAGCTCGAAGCGGCGGTCACCGCAATCGTCCGCACCTGGGGCGACGCCTTTCAGGAGGTCGCCCGTGCGCGGCTGCCGCTGGAGAAGGCTCGGGCGACGGCGACGCGCTGGGCGGCGATCTTCTCGCCGGCCTATCGCGACAGCTACGCGCCCGACGAGGCCCTCGACGACACCGGCCCGATCGACCGGCTGTCCACCGAACGCCCCACGGTGATCGCCTTCCGCGTGCCCAAGGATGCCACGGCGCCTGGCGAGATCGCGTTGAAGCTCTACCACCGAGGCGGCGCGGTGCCGCTCTCCGAGCGCGTGCCGGTGCTGGAGGCCATGGGCTTTCGCGTCATCGAGGAGCAGTCCTTCGACCTGATCGTCGACGGCCAGTTGGTTTCGCTGCACGACATGCGGCTGCTCAGGGCCGACGGCGGAGCCATCGACCTCGCCGCATCCGGCGAAGCCCTTCGCGCCCTCTTCATGGCCGTGTGGCTCGGCGAGGCCGAGAGCGACCGGCTCAACGCGCTGCTCGTCAAGGGCGGCCTGGCGTGGCGCGAGATCGCGCTTTTGCGCGGCCTGTCCCGCTATCTCCAGCAGGCCCGCATTCCCTACGAGCAGGGCTACGTCGCCGACACGCTCAACCGCAATCCGGATGTCGCGACCGCGATCGTCGCGCTTTTCACGGCCCGCTTCGACCCGACGCTCCACGGCGACCGCGCGCTTGCCGAAGCCCGAGCCGCCAACGAGATCGAGCAGGCGCTCGAAGCCGTCACCAGCCTTGACGACGACGTCATCCTGCGGCGCTTCACCAATCTGGTGCAGGCCGCGGTCCGCACCACCTTCTTCCAGCTGGGGCCGGACGGACGGCCGCGCCCGGTGATCGCCTTCAAGTTCGACCCGCACAGGGTGGAAGGTCTGCCCGAGCCGCGGCCCTTCGCCGAGATCTGGGTCTACTCGCCCCGCGTGGAGGGCGTCCACCTGCGCTTCGGGAAGGTCGCCCGCGGCGGGCTCAGGTGGTCCGACCGCCCGCAGGATTTCCGCACCGAGGTGCTAGGCCTGGTCAAGGCCCAGCAGGTCAAGAACGCCGTGATCGTCCCCGTCGGCGCCAAGGGCGGCTTCTTTCCCAAGAAGCTGCCGGCCGGCGGCAGCCGCGACGCCGTGTTCCAGGAGGGCACCGAGGCCTACAAGCTCTTCGTCTCCACGCTCCTCGATCTCACCGACGACATCGACGGCGAGCGCATCGTGCCGCCGGCGGCGACGGTCCGCCACGACGCCGACGATCCCTATCTCGTGGTTGCCGCCGACAAGGGCACCGCGACCTTCTCCGACACCGCGAACGGCCTTGCCGACGCCCGCCGTTTCTGGCTTTCCGACGCCTTCGCCTCCGGCGGCTCGGTCGGCTACGACCACAAGAAGATGGGCATCACCGCCCGCGGCGCATGGGAGGCCGTGAAGCGGCATTTCCGCGAGCAGGACATCGACATCCAGGCGACGCCCTTCACCGTGGCCGGCGTCGGCGACATGTCCGGCGACGTGTTCGGCAACGGCATGCTGCTGTCCCGCAAGATCCGGCTGGTGGCCGCCTTCGATCACCGCGACATCTTCATCGACCCCACACCCGACGAGGAAGTCTCCTTCGCAGAGCGCGAGCGGCTGTTCGCCCTGCCCCGGTCCAGCTGGCAGGACTACGACGCGGCGAAGATCTCCGCCGGCGGCGGCGTCTTCTCGCGTCAGGCCAAGGCGATCACCCTGTCGCCCGAGGCGCAGGCCCTGCTCCAGCTGCCGAAGGCACGCGCCACCCCGCACGAGGTGATGACGGCCATCCTGAAGGCTCCCGTGGACCTGCTCTGGTTCGGCGGCATCGGTACCTACGTCCGCGGCCCCGACGAGACCGACGCCGAGGTCGGCGATCGCGCCAACGACGCCATCCGCGTGGTGGCGACCGACATCCACGCCAAGGTCATCGGCGAAGGCGCAAACCTTGGCATGACGCAGAAGGCGCGCATCGCCTACGGCCTGAAGGGCGGCCGCTGCAACTCCGACGCCGTCGACAACTCAGCCGGCGTGAACTCCTCCGACGTGGAGGTCAACATCAAGATCGCGCTCGGCCGGCCCGTCCGCGAAGGGCGCCTGGCGATCGCCGACCGGAACACCCTGCTCGCCGCGATGACGCCCGAGGTCGCGCGCCTGGTCCTCGCCAACAACTACCGCCAGTCCCTCTGCGTCTCGCTGGCCGAGCGCCGCGGCCTCGGCGACCTCGGCTACCAGCGTCGGCTCATGCAGTGGCTGGAAGGCCGCCGCCGTCTCGACCGCGTGGTGGAGACCTTGCCCGACGACGCCGCCCTCGCCCGGCGCGAGAAGGCCGCTCAGCCGCTGACCCGCTCGGAGATCGGCGTGCTCATGGCCTACGCCAAGATCGTGCTCTATGACGACCTGCTGGAAAGCACGCTGCCGGACGACGCCGCCCTCGAGGCCGACCTGCTCGCCTACTTCCCGGCGGAGATGCAGGCGTCCTTCCCGGACGACATCCGCGCCCATCGCCTGCGCCGCGAGATCATCGCGACAGTGCTCGCCAACGCCGTCGTCAACCGCGGTGGGCCGACCTTCCCGATCCGCATCGCCGACCAGACCGGCGTTTCCATGGCCGAGGTGGTGCGCGGCTTCCTGATGGCGAGCGAGAGCTTCGGTCTCGCCGACCTGGAGGCCGCGATCGACGAGCTCGACAACCGTGTATCCGGCGCCGTGCAGCTCGAACTCTACGCCCGGGTGCAGGACGTTCTGACCGCCGCCACGCTCTGGTTCGTGCGCAACGCCGACATCGCCGGCGACATCCCGTCGACCGCCGCCCGTTACCGGGAAGGGATCGCCCGCTTCAGATCCTGGTCCGGCGCCGAAGGCGGGGCGGACGCCGTTGCCGCCGAGCGCGAGCGGCTGGAGAAGGCCGGCGTGCCCGCCTCCCTGGCCGCGGAGTGCGCCTGGCTGCGGCGGCTGCTCGACGCCCTCGACGTCATCGAGATCGCCGGGATCGCTCGCCAGCCGATCGAGATCGCCGCTGCCGCCGCGGAAGGCATCGCCGGGCTGTTCAGGATCGCCACCATCGACAATCTCGCCCGCCAGTTGACCCCCGCCGACTACTACGAGGGTCTCGCGCTCGACCGCGCCCGCCGCGCCCTGGCCGAGGCCCACCGGGCGATGGCCGCCGGCGTCGCGGAACGCACCGCCCGCGGAGACGGCCTGGACGCCTGGCACGCCGCCCGTCGCGAGGAGGTCGACCGCACCGTCGCCACCATCGAAAGCCTGCTCTCCGGCACGCCCACCGTGGCCCGCTTCACGGTTGCGGCGGGTCTGCTGCAGGATCTCGCCAAGAGCTAGCCGCTGAGCCCGACCAGACGGCGGATGTCCTCCGCCGTCGCACCCTCCGCCCGCAGCGCGCGCAGGCTCGTCGAGGCGACCGACTTCGACAGCTTGCGCCCGTCCGGCCCGAGGATCAGCCGGTGGTGCCGGTAGACCGGCGCAGGCAGGTCCAGCAGCGATTGAAGCAGCCGGTGGACGGCTGTGGCGTGGAAGAGATCGCGCCCCCGGATCACGTGGCTGACACCCTGCGCCGCGTCGTCCACGACCACGGCGAGATGGTAGCTTGCCGGGGCATCCTTCCGGAAGAGGACGACATCGCCCCACGCGGCCGGATCGCCCCGCACCAGTCCCGTCTCGCCCGCCGGCCCCTCGCCCTCCTCCGTCCAGGAGAGCGGCCCGGTCCGCTCCACCGCCGCGTCCATCCGAAGCCGGATGGCATGCGGTTCGCCCGCCGCGATTCGCGTCGCTGCGGTTTCGACCGGAAGGTCCCGATCAAGGCCCGGATAGATCGGCGCACCGTCCGGATCGCGCGGCCAAGCCCGCCCGTCCTCGGCTTCCCGCGACGCCACCGCCGCCCGGATTTCCGCCCGGCTGGCGAAGGCCGGATAGGTGAGCCCCATGCCGGCCAACCGGTCGAGCGCCGCGCGATAGTCCGCCAGATGCTCCGACTGCCTTCGCACCGGTCGCTCGTAGTCGATTCCCAGCCAGTCGAGATCGTCGAGGATCCGCTGCACGAAGGCCGGCCGGGCCCGGTCCAGGTCGATATCCTCGATCCGCACCAGCATCCGTCCGCCGGCCGTACGGGCCGCTTCGGCATTGAGCATGGCGGACAGCGCATGACCGAGGTGGAGATCGCCGTTGGGCGAAGGCGCGAAGCGGAAGACCGGGCGGGACATGCCCGCCATTCAACGGCATGCCCGCGTCGAAGACAAACGCCGGGCTCCGGCTTTCCAAGGTCCAGGAAATCCGCTCGCCTCGGCCCGGGTGCTGGACGCCCCGCGGCCTGTCAGGCAAGGTCTGAGCCATGCGCCTCCTTCTATCCCCCGCCGACATCGACGAAGGCCTGGACGCCCTGGTCGCCGCCGATCCGCGCCTGGCTCTGATCCGGCAGACCTGCGGCGGCACGGTCGAGATCCGCTACCGCGCCCCCGGCTTCGAGGGCGTCGCCCGAATCGTTGTCGCCCAGATGCTGTCCGTAGCCAGCGCCAACGCCATCTGGACCAAGCTGGAGCGGGAACTCGGAACCGTCACCCCGCAGACCTTTCTGGCCGCGGACGAGCCCACGCTGCGCCGGGCCGGCCTGTCCGGCGGCAAGATCCGCACCCTGACCGCGGTGGCCGAAGCCTCCATCGACGGCCTCGACCTTGCCGGCCTCGCCACGGCTCCCGCCGACGAGGCGGTCGCCGCCTTGACTGCCCTGCCCGGCATCGGCCGCTGGACGGCGGAGATCTTCCTGCTCTTCTGCGCCCGCCACGCGGACGTCTTCCCCGCAGGCGACCTCGCCCTCCAGGTGGCCGCGGCCGAAGGCCTCGGGCTCCCGGAGCGGCCGAGCGAAAAGGCGCTGCGAGCGATGGCCGAGGACTGGGCGCCGTGGCGGGGCGTTGCAGCCAAGCTCTTCTGGGCCTACCACAAGGCCTGCCGGGAAGGCCGCAACGCCGTCCCGGTCTGACAGATCCCGACTGCCCGGAGCCTGCCGCTCATGACGCTCATCGACGGACCCCGCCTCGCGCCCGCCTCCGGGGCCGCGCCCGATGCCCTGGTGGTCTTCCTGCACGGCTACGGAGCCGACGGCAACGACCTGATCGACATCGGCCGCAGCTTCGCGCCCCATCTGCCGAGCGTCGCCTTCGTGAGCCCCCACGCGCCGGACCCCTGCGGCATGTCGCCGATGGGCCGCGAGTGGTTCCCGATCAGCTTTCGCGACCCGACGGAATACTGGCGCGGCGTCCAGTACGCGGCCCCGGCGCTCGACGCGTTCCTGGATGCGGAGCGCAACCGCCTGCAGATCACCGACGACCGGATCGTGCTCGTCGGGTTCAGCCAGGGCACCATGATGGCGCTCCACGTCGGCCTGCGCCGGGCCACTGCGCCGGGCGCTATCGTTGGCTACTCCGGCATGCTGGCCGGCCCCGAGCATCTGGGCGAGGCGATCGCCCGTCCGCCTGTCACCCTCATCCACGGCGACCGCGACGACGTGATCCCGGTGCAGATGATGTTCCAGGCGGCCAACGTCCTGGCCGAGAAGAGCATCCCGGTGGAGTTCCACGTCTGTCCGGGCACCGCCCACGGCATCGACCAGCGCGGCCTGATGCTCGGCCTCACGGCGATTCGCACCGCGCTTGGCCTGCGCTGAGCCGTTGCCAGCCAGTCCGACCGACCCATATCCGACGCAAGCCTCGCCAAGGACCCCCGATGTTGACCGTCTTCCAGTTTCTCGTACCCGTCGCGGTCGCCGCGGTGGCCGTCGTCCTCCTCATGGGACTGCGCAACATGGCCCGCGGTGGCGACGCCAACCTGTCGCAGAAACTGATGCGCTGGCGTATCGGCCTCCAGTTCATCGCCGTTCTCATCATCATGGTGACGCTCTGGCTGTTGGGCCGCTGATCCGTCCCCGCACAGCGGCAGATGCGGCTTCTCTGCAACGCCGAGCGAATTCATCAACCAACCCGCCGTATCGCAATTGTGGAGCGTGACCTGACGCGACACTTTGCATGAAAGGGGCGATTCGCTGGAGATCGGGGACATGTCCGTGGGGATCCGCGCTGGGGCCGGCGCGTTGATGATGGCTCTCGTGCTCACGCCGGCTTCGGCCGCCGATCTACTCTCCCCGGAAGCGATCGCGCCGGATGCGGGAACGACGGCTGGCGGCTTCCGCTTGTTCGACGAGGTGCGCGCCTCCGTCCTCGGCCATGACGCCTTCGGCAACGACACCGGCGTGGGCATCGGCGGCGAACTGCTGACGTCCAACATTCCGATCAACAGCGGCAACATGCTCGTGGACGCGATCTTCGGACCGCGGATCCACTTCGGTGGCGTCGCGGCGGTCGATGCCGAGCCGAACTACGTCTACACCGGCTTCACCTGGACCGTGCCGCTCGGCGACACCTTCTTCGTCGAGGGCGCGCTCGGCGTCTCCCTCAACGACGGCGGCGAGGATGGCCCGGTCCGCTGCGACTGGAGCTTCCGCGAATCGGCCGCCATCGGCATGGCGCTCGACGCCAACTGGCGCATCCTCGCCGGTGTGGAGCACCTGTCGCATGCAGGCCTCTGCGGCGATTCGAACCCGGGCATCACCAGCGTCAGCGCCACGGTCGGCTATCGCTTCTGATCCGGGCCGTGGCATTGTGCCGTCCTCGCGTGACGAACCGGGCTATCCGTTCTAGATACAGCCCGGACATCGGACACGAGGTTGACACGAGGCTGCGATGGTCGTTCTCAACAGGATCTACACCCGCACCGGCGACGGCGGCACCACCGCCCTTTCCACCGGAGAGCGCCGTCCGAAGTTCGACCTGCGCGTCGCAAGCTACGGCACGGTGGACGAGACCAATGCGGCGGTCGGTCTGGTCCGCCTCCACACCGGCGCCTTGCCGGACGTCGACGCGATGCTCGCCCGCATCCAGAACGACCTATTCGACTTAGGCGCCGACCTAGCCACCCCTGAGACCGGCGAGCCGCTCGCCTGGACGCCGATCCGCATCTCCGCCGCGCAGGTGACGCGCCTGGAGACCGAGATCGACCTTCTCAACAAGGACCTGTCGCCGCTCCGTTCCTTCGTGCTGCCGGGCGGTTCGCCCGCCGCCGCCTTCCTGCATCAGGCCCGCACCGTGTGCCGACGCGCCGAGCGGCTCGTGGTGGAGCTTTCCATGACCGAGGGAGAGCCGGTCAGCGCCGATGCGGTGAAGTATCTCAACCGCCTGTCCGATTTCTTCTTCGTGGCGAGCCGCTGGGTGAACGACAAGGGCGCCACGGACGTCCTCTGGGTACCCGGCCAGAACCGCTGACGCCGGGCGGCGAGGGGGCCATCGGCATGTTCGTTCCGCTCTACGACCACAACCCGCTGGAACACATCCCGCGACCCTACGTGAACTGGACGATCATCCTCCTCACGTCCTTGATCTGGCTGGTGTTTCAATCCGACTTCGTGGTCCCTGCCTACAACGCTTCCATCCTCGGCCTGGGCCTGTCGCCGGTCTACCTCTTCGATGGCCTGCCGCCCCCGCCGGATATGTCCCTGGTGCCGGAATGGGCGACGCTGGTCACCTACGCCCTCGTCCACGGCGATCTCTGGCATCTCCTCGGCAACATGATCTTCCTGTGGGTCTTCGGCGACAACGTCGAGGACGCGCTCGGCCATGTCCGTTATGCCGCCTTCTACGCGCTCACCGCCGCGGCAGGAGGCCTCGCCCACGCCTGGATGCTCGCCGACAGCGACATGCCGCTGGTCGGCGCCTCCGGAGCGGTGGCCGGCGTCATTGGCGCCTACCTCATCCTTCATCCGCGCACCAAGCTGTGGATCCTTGTGCTCGGGCGCATTCCGCTGCGCCTGACCGCGCGCTGGCCGTTGCTCGCCTGGGTCGCCATCCAGTTCGGCTCGATTCTCCTCCAGGAGGAGGGTGAGACCGCATGGTGGGCCCATGTCGGCGGCCTGGCCGCAGGCATCATCCTGGTCTTCGTGATGCGCCGGCCGGGCGTCGCCCTGTTCGATCGCGACCTGCCCGTCGGGGGGTGAGGGCCGGATGCCGCAACGTCGGAAGCTTGACGCGAACGTCAACCACGTTAGTGATGCGACCACCGTCTCCGTTGACAGGCGAAAGGCTCCGACACTAGGGTCCGAACCCTGTTGCGCTGCAATATAGAAGAAGACACCGGTCGTGGAGAACCGGGGTCGGGAGGTCTGAGAGATGAAGATCCTCGTGCCCGTGAAGCGGGTGGTCGACTACAACGTGAAGATCCGCGTGAAGCCGGACGGCTCGGGCGTCGATCTCGCCAACGTCAAGATGTCGATGAACCCTTTCGACGAAATCGCCGTCGAGGAGGCGCTGCGCCTGAAGGAAGCCGGCAAGGCGACGGAGGTCGTCGCCGTCTCGATCGGGCCTGCGCAGGCTCAGGAGACGCTGCGCACCGCCCTTGCCATGGGCGCCGACCGCGGCATCCTGGTCCAGGTGGACGGCACCGTGGAGCCGCTCGCCGTCGCCAAGATCCTGAAGGGCATCGTCGCCGAGGAGGCCCCCGGCCTCGTGGTCCTCGGCAAGCAGGCGATCGATGACGACTGCAACCAGACCGGCCAGATGCTCGCTGCACTCTTGGGCTGGCCGCAGGGCACCTTCGCCTCCAAGGTTGCGCTCGCCGAGGGCACCGTCGACGTCACCCGTGAGGTGGACGGTGGCCTGCAGACGGTGTCGTTGAAGCTTCCGGCGATCGTCACCACCGATCTGCGCCTCAACGAGCCGCGCTACGCTTCGCTGCCCAACATCATGAAGGCGAAGAAAAAGCCGCTCGACGTCAAGTCGCCGGCCGACTACGGCGTCGACGTCACGCCCCGCCTCACGGTCGTGAAGACGGCCGAGCCGAAGGGCCGCACCGCGGGCGTCAAGGTCGCCTCGGTGGCCGACCTCGTCATGAAGCTGAAGACCGAAGCCGGCGTGCTCTGAAGGAGTTCAAACCCATGACCACTCTCCTCATCGCCGAGCACGACAACGCCTCCGTCAAGGACGCCACCAACAAGGCGCTGACCGCCGCCGCCGCCATCGGCGGCGAGATCCACGTGCTCGTCGCCGGATCGAACGCGGCTGCGGCCGCCGCCGAGGCCGCCAAGCTCGATGGCGTCGCCAAGGTGCTCCACGTCGACGCGCCCGCGCTGGAGCACGGCCTCGCCGAGCCGCTCGCGGCCGTCATCGTGGCGCTCGCCGGGCCCTACGATGCGATCGTCGCGCCCTCCACCTCCTCCGGCAAGAACGTGCTGCCCCGCGTCGCCGCCCTCCTCGACGTGATGCAGATCTCCGACATCACCGCCGTGGTGGCGCCCGATACCTTCGAGCGGCCGATCTACGCCGGCAACGCCATCCAGACGGTGAAGTCGGGCGATGCCAAGAAGGTCATCACCGTCCGCACCGCCTCGTTCAAGTCTGCAGGCGCATCCGGCTCGGCCCCAGTGGAGACCGTCTCCGCCGCCGCCGATCCCGCGCTCTCCACCTTCGTCGGCGAAGCGCTCTCCGAAAGCGACCGTCCCGAGCTCACCTCCGCCAAGATCATCGTCTCCGGCGGACGCGCGCTCGGCTCGGCCGAGAAGTTCAAGGACGTGGTGATCCCGCTCGCTGACAAGCTCGGCGCTGCCGTCGGCGCATCCCGCGCGGCGGTCGACGCGGGCTATGCCCCTAACGACTGGCAGGTCGGCCAGACCGGCAAGGTCGTCGCGCCCGACCTCTATGTCGCGCTCGGCATCTCCGGAGCGATCCAGCACCTGGCCGGCATGAAGGATTCCAAGGTGATCGTCGCCATCAACAAGGACGAGGAGGCGCCGATCTTCCAGGTCGCCGACTACGGCCTCGTCGGCGACATTTTCGAGATCGTACCCGAACTTACGAAAGCCCTGTAGCTGACGGCGGGCCGCCGGTGGTCTATGCTGCCGGCGGCTGGCAACGGATCAGTCGCGTGGGCCAACATTTCCGAGGATAGGATGGTCGAGATCAAGTCGGTCGGCGTGATCGGTGCCGGGCAGATGGGGAGCGGGATTGCGCACGTCTGCGCCATCGCCGGCTTCACCGTCGGGATACATGACGTGTCCATGGAGCGGATCGAAGCGGGTCTTGCGACCATCCACGGCAACCTCGCCCGGCAGGTCGCCGGCAAGAAGATCAGCGAGGAGGTGCGCACCGCCGCCCTCGACAGGATCAAGCCTGTGCTCTCGGTCGAAGGCTTCGCCGACCACGACCTCGTCATCGAGGCCGCCACCGAGAACGAGACGGTCAAACGCAAGATCCTGTCGGCGCTCTGCCCCGTGCTGAAGCCCGAGGCGATGGTCGGCACCAACACCTCCTCGATCTCGATCACCCGCCTCGCCGCCTCCACCGACCGGCCGGAGCGCTTCATCGGCATCCACTTCATGAACCCGGTGCCGGTGATGCAGCTCGTCGAGCTGGTCCGCGGCATCGCCACCGAGGATGAGACCTTCGACGCCGCCAAGGTGTTCGTCGCCAAGCTCGGCAAGACCATCGCTGTCAGCGAGGACTTTCCGGCCTTCATGGTCAATCGCATCCTGCTGCCGATGATCAACGAGGCGATCTACACGCTCTACGAGGGCGTCGGCACCGTCGATGCCATCGACACCGCGATGCGGCTCGGCGCCAACCACCCGATGGGACCGCTCCAACTCGCCGATTTCATCGGCCTCGACACCTGCCTCTCCATCATGCAGGTGCTCTATGAGGGGCTCGCCGACAGCAAGTACCGCCCCTGCCCGCTGCTGGTGAAATACGTCGAGGCTGGCTGGCTCGGCCGCAAGACCCAGCGCGGCTTCTACGACTATCGCGGCGAGAACCCCGTCCCGACGCGGTGAGGCAGCTGGCTGTCGGTAGTTGGATTGCGACGTTGGGCAGTGGGCGAAGGTGACGCCTGCTCGCTCGCGGCATAGCCATCGAATATCTCCTCATCGACCGTCATGGTCCGCGCAGGCGGACCACCCACGACTTTGTGAGCGCCGCGCCGCTACGCGTCCCGCAGATGCACCCTTTCGGAAAAATGCGTGGCTGGTCCGCCTTCGCGGACCATGACGCTGGATGGTGGAAAAGAAGAATCTCGGCGGCCGTCGGCTCATCACCGCATTCGACTTCCTGCCGCCCTGCCCCTCAATGGCGGAAGTGCCGCATCCCGGTGAACACCATCGCAAGCCCCGCCGCATCCGCGGCCGCGATCACCTCGTCGTCGCGCATCGAGCCGCCCGGCTGGATCACCGCCGTCGCACCTGCCTCCACGGCAGCCTGCAGCCCGTCCGCGAACGGGAAGAAGGCGTCGGAGGCCACCACCGCGCCCTCCGTGAGGCGCCCGGTAAGGCCGGCCGCGGCGGCAGCGTCTTCCGCCTTGCGGGCCGCAATGCGCGAGGAGTCCACCCGGCTCATCTGCCCGGCCCCGATCCCGACGGTCGCCCCGTTCTTCACATAGACGATCGCGTTCGACTTCACGTGCTTGGCGACCTTGAAGGCGAACAGCATGTCGGCAAGCTCCGCCTCGCTCGGCCGCCGCTTCGTCACCACCCGGAGATCGCCGGCCGTGACCACGCCGTTGTCGCGCGACTGGACCAGCAGCCCGCCGGCCACCGTCCGCACGGTGAGGCCCGGCGCGCGCGGCTCTGGCAGCCCGCCGGCGGTGAGCAGGCGGAGGTTCTTCTTTGCCGCCACGATAGCCACGGCCTCCTCGGTCGCGTCCGGCGCGATGATCACCTCGGTGAAGATCTCCACGATCCGCGCGGCCGCCTCGGCATCCAGCGTCCGGTTGAGCGCCACGATGCCGCCGAAGGCTGAGACCGGATCACAGGCGAGCGCCTTGGTGTAGGCCGCAGCCAGGCTGTCCCCGATCGCAACACCGCACGGGTTCGCGTGCTTGATGATGGCGACCGTCGGCGTTTCGCGGTCGAACTCCGCCACGAGCTCGTAGGCGGCGTCCGTATCGTTGATGTTGTTGTAGGAAAGCTGCTTGCCCTGCAGCTGGCGCGCCGTCGAGACGCCGGGCCGCGCTTCCCCCGTGCGGTAGAACCGCGCCCACTGGTGTGGATTCTCGCCGTAGCGGAGCGCCTCCTGAAGACGCCCGCCGATGCCCACGTAGTCACCCGTCTCGCCCCCGAGGACGCCTGCGAACCACGTCGAGATCGCCGCGTCGTAGGCCGCAGTCCGGGCATACGCCTTGGCCGCCAGCCGCCGCCGCGTGTCGAAGGCGATGCCACCGGCATCGATTCCCTCCAGCACCGCCTGGTAGTCGCCCGGCTCCACCACCACAGCCACGTAGCCGTGGTTCTTCGCCGCTGCGCGGATCATCGCCGGCCCGCCGATGTCGATGTTCTCGATCGTCTCGTCGAGCCCCGCCCCGCGCGCCACCGTCGCCTCGAAGGGATAGAGGTTGACCACCAGGAGGTCGATGCCCTCGATCCCGTGCTCCGCCATAGCCGCCGCGTGGGTCGGCTCGTCGCGCACCGCGAGCAGGCCGCCGTGGATCTTCGGATGCAGCGTTTTCACGCGCCCGTCCATGATCTCCGGGAAACCGGTCACATCGGCGACTTCGGTCACCGGCACCCCGGCCTCCGCCAGCTCCTTCTTGGAGCCGCCCGTCGTCAGCACCGTGATGCCCCGCTCCGTCAGCGCCCTGGCGAAGGCGACCAGACCGGACTTGTCGGAAACGGAGATCAGCGCCCGCTTCGGGATGATGCGGTCGGGATGGCCAGTCATGGGGAAACCTCCGGTCGGGCGGGACGTCGCGCCGATAGCACGCTTTTCCCGTCGCCGGAACCCGCTGGCAGCACTATCCCGGAGCTTAATCGAACAGGCTGCCGCCGAGCGTTCCCCGCACCCGCGGCATGCGGGCCCGGTTGCCCGGCGCGGTCCGGGTCAGCGTCCAGCCGATGTCGGGCGTGATCGTTGCCCGCCCGGAAATCACCACCTGCGCCGTCCGCCGCCGACCATGCACATCGGACAGGTAGATGCTCTCCGCCAGTTCCGGCTCGATCAGGGGGCAGGAGAACATCCAGGCCTCCCCGTCGGGCGCGACAAGCAGGATGTCGCCGCCGGTGGTGCGGTTGGCCCGGATCGCCGGATGCAGGTGGAAGCGGATCGTGAACCGGTCCCGCGTGCCGGACGCCTTGCCGGTCAGCCGATCCAGGCCCTGGATCGTCCCGCCGTCGGCGGCGATCCTGAGCGTACGCTCGTGCACCAGCCCGAACCCCCTCAGGTAGCCGTCGTGGCTGGCGGTGACGATGGTGCCTTCCGCCATATCGCGCCGGTCTACCGAGACCGCGCTCGGCCCCGAAAGGATGAGGTTGCCGATCCGCCGCCGGAGCACGGGCGAGGTGACGAATCGGGCCGACGAGGTGTCCTCCAGTGTCAACGTCGAATGGGCCGCCGTCGCCCGCGAAACCTGCCGCCAACGCTCGTCATCGGCCGCTCCGCAGTTGACGATCACCCGATGCGCCCCACCGCTCAGTTCGAAGGCCAGGCACCCGGCGTGCGCGGTCCGGCTCATCCCGAGCGGCGGGACGCCGCCGGTGTCCATCAGCACCACCGTGCCGCCGTGATCGATCCGCTGGTAGCCGGAATGGCTGGCGTTCTTCACGGGCGTACCGCGGATGTCGTCGTAGGCGAGCACCGTGGCAAGCAAGTCCGCCGGGGTCGAGCCCATGCCGTTGAAGTGCGCGAAGGTCCCGTCGGAGTGCCGGAAGAAGCGCAGCATCGGCATCATCCGGTCGATAGCGCCGATCAGCTCCTGCGAGGGCGACATCCCCCGGGCCGTGTAGGCCTGGCGCAGCGGCAGCAGCTCGGCGAGGAGTTCCAGGAGAACGCCCGGGTTCCGGCTGACATGCCCGCCGTCCGGCAGCACCTGCTCCTTCAGTTCCTGGTCCAGGCGTTGGGTCGCCTGGCGCACCAACCGCTGCTGACCGTCCATGGAGAGAGCCGCCTCCGCCACCGCCACGGCCGAAAGCAGACGTGGGTAGCCCCCGGGTGCATCCAGGAACCGCATCCGCAGGCGTCGTACCTGGCGGACCAGGGATTTCAGGAACCGCCGGTAGAAGGTCCGGTCCGCGTCCTCCAGGATCAGCGGCGACTGGGTGATCCAGGCGAGCACCCTGTGGGCGAGCACATCGGGTTCGAAAGCGAGCGGCGGGGCCTTGGCCTCCTGCGCGATCCAGTCCGCCACCAGCGCCCTCGCGTTCTGCCGGTTCAGCGCGCTGTCCGCGGCGCGCAGGTGCCGCAGCCAGGAAAAGCCGTGAAGCTCGCGCGCCCAGGCGTCGGAGGCCGGCTTGACCTCGAACGGCGATCGGCCGCCGGTGTCGACCACTTGGCCGGCGAAAGGGAACAGCCCCGCATAGATATCGGCTGCGAGCGTTGGATCGGCGGTGCGGATATCCTGCGGCGCGATCACCAGCCGCTCCGGCGTAGGCCCTGGCCAGCGCCAGCGTCCGAACGGGCCGCTTTCCAGGCGAACGATGGCGCGGCGCGTGAGCACGCCCACCGCATAGGAGGAGAGCCGGGCGATCCCGCTGACCGACTCCCACGCCATGGTTCCTTGCGCCTCCTCGCCCGCTGGCCCCGATCTCGGCGCCATCCGCCTCACCCCGACCTCCTGTCGGAGTGTTGTGCGGAATGCCGTCGGACGCGGGACAGAAGCACCCACGCTGCACCCCATGGGACGCGCGCCTTGGTTACCAAAGAGTGAGTGCGACAAGGAAAAAGGCAGCAACGTTGCCGCCGGGCAACAAACACCAAACGCCTGACCTTACTCTCGTATCGCGCGGGCGGTTCGCCTCACGCCTTGCGGCGCAGCCGCGCCGCGAAGAACCCATCCATGCCGGCAAGCCGCGGGTCCGGGTTCGGAAGGTGGATCGGCAGCGTGCGCACGTCGCCGTCCGGCGTGATGAGTTCGGAAAGCCCGAACACCTCGTCGGCCGAAACCGGCACCCGTTCGACCGGTGCGTCGATCAGCAGGAGCCGGCGGATCTGGTCCGGTCCCTCCTCGGGCTCCAGCGAGCAGGTGGAATAGACGAGAAGACCGCCCGGCCGCAGCATGCGGATCGCATGGTCCAGCAGTCTCCGCTGCAGCCCCGCGAGCGTGGCGATGCTTTCCGGCCCCTTCAGGAACGCGCCGTCCGGATGCCGCCGCATCGTTCCGGTCGCCGTGCACGGTGCATCCAAGAGGATCATGTCGAAGGTGGAGCCCATCCACTCCGTGGCATCCGCCATCACCGTGTCGGCCGGAAGCTCCAGCCGGAAGAGATTGCGCCGAAGCCGCTGCAGGCGATGACCCGAGCTGTCCACCGAGGTCACCTTGGCGCCGAGATGGGCGAGCAGCGCGGTCTTCCCGCCCGGGGCCGCGCAGAGATCGCCGACCTTCTTGTCCTTGACGTCGCCGAGCAGCCGCACCGGCAAGGTGGCCGCCGCGTCCTGCACCCACCACGCGCCTTCGTCGTAGCCGTCGATCTTCTCCACGGCGCCCTGGACGACGACGCGCACCGAGCCTGTCGGCAGCACGATGCCACCGAGCCGAGCCGCCCAGCCTTCCGGATCGCTCTTCACGGTGAGGTCCAGGCTCGGCTCGACCATATGCGCCGCGGCAATCGCGCGTGCGGTCTCCTCGCCGTAGGTTTCGGTCCAGCGGCTCAGCAGCCACTCCGGCGTGTTGAGCTTGACCGCATCCTGGTCGGCGAGGATCAGGTCCTTCTCGCGTGCGACCCGGCGCAGGATCGCATTGGCGACGCCCTTGAACGGCCGGCAGTCGCGGTCCGCGTCCACCTGCTCCACCGCGATGGCGACGGACGCGTGGTCGGCGATCCCCATGAACAGCACCTGCGCCGCAGCCACGTGCATGATGGCCTTCAGCTGCAGCAGGTCTTCCGGCAGCGGACGCTCCAGGAAACGGCCGATCGCATCCGAGATCTGGCCGTTGCGGCGAAGCGTGGTCGCCACGATCGCCCGTGCGAGCGCACGGTCGCGTGGCTCCAGGAGCTGGTAGCGATCGGCGAGCTTTCCCGTGTCGAGCAACTGGTCGAGGATCTTGCCCTTGAATACCGCCGCGGCGAGATCCGCCGCGAGCGCACGCGCCGGCATGCCCACGATGGCCGCCGCGGGCGGGCCCTTCCGGCCTCCACCGCCAGGCCGCCCGGAGCCATAGCCGCCACCGCCGCCGGGCCGTTTCGGCCCAGCCTTGAAGCTGCCGGGCTTGCCCCCGCCGCGATCGGCGCGAGCATCACCCCCGCCTTGAGGCCGGGCGTCGCCGCTGCGCTGCGGGCGATCCCCGCGAGCCTCGACGTTCCGGTCCGGCCGGCCCTCGCCACGCGGCGCCCCTCCGGAAGCCGGGCGTTCCCCACGCGGTGCACCGCCGGGCTTGCCGCCGCCGAACGGCCGCGACGGCTTGCGCGGACCCGTGGGCCCGCCCTTGCCGCCGCCGCTTCCGTTTCCTGGTCCCTGTCTTGTCGGAGGCTTCATCCCCAAGGTCCGCGTCGCTGGCCCGGTCCGGGTGCGCCGCTGCGCCGTCCCCACGGTCCGCGCGGTGCGGGCCCGGCCGACGGCGCGCTTTCCACGAAGCTACCGGCCGAAGCCAGGCCACCGCGGGCGAACTCCATCAGCGCGGCGATCCGGTTTTCGGTCGCCGGGTGGGTCGAGAACAGATTGTCCATGCGCTGGCCCGACAGGGGATTGATGATGAACAGGTGGGCCGTAGCAGGATTCGCCTCGGCCGTCATGTTGGGAATGTGCGCCGCACCGCCCGCGATCTTGCCGAGCGCCGAGGCCAGCCACTCCGGATGGCCGCAGATTTCCGCGCCCAGCCTGTCCGCCGAGTATTCCCGAGTGCGCGAGATTGCCATCTGGACCAGGGCGGCCGCCAGCGGCGCCACGAACACCGCGATGATCACGCCGATAAAGCCGAGCGGATTGCCGTTGTTCTCGCGCGACGAACCGCCGAAGAACAGGCCGAAGTTGGCCAGCATCGAGATCGCGCCGGCGATGGTCGCCGTGACGGTCATGATCAGCGTGTCGCGGTTGCGCACGTGGGCAAGTTCGTGCGCCATCACGCCGGCCACTTCTTCAGGCGTCAGCATCTCCAGCAGGCCGGTGGTGGCCGCGACGGCCGCGTTCTGCGGATTGCGTCCCGTAGCGAACGCGTTCGGCTGCGGATTGTCGATCACGTAGACCCGCGGCATGGGCAGGTTGGCGTTCGCCGCCAGCCCCTGCACGAGCCTGAAGAACTCCGGTGCGGTGCGTGCGTCCACCTCGCGGGCGCGATGCATGCGCAGCACCATCTTGTCCGCGTTCCAATAGCTGAACAGGTTCATGGCCGCCGCCACCACGAAGGCGATCACCATGCCCTGGTTGCCGCCGATCAGGTAGCCGACGCCCATGAACAACGCCGTCAGGGCGGCGAGCAGCATGGCGGTCTTCAGGATGTTCATCGCGCTTTCAGGCCTTCCCGACCTCGACCAAAGCCGGGGAGGTCGTCATGTCCCGGCGCGGGACAAGACGCCCGCAGATTGACTATATGATGGGGATCTGGATGCCCGCCATCAAGCAAGCACCAGCGGGACCTTGAACCGGATCGCACGATGACACCTGACGAGACGACCCACCAGCCCGCCTCCGAACAGCGCCGTCTGGAAGACCTGCCCCCGGCGGCACAGCGCGCCCTTCGGGAGGCCGAGGAGCGCCGGGCCGCCGCCGCGGCGGCGGAGCAGGCCCCGCGCGAGATCCAAGGCCGCGGCGGCCTGGAACCGGTCCGCTACGGCGACTGGGAGATCAAGGGACTGACGGCCGATTTCTGAGGGTGTCCTGAAACGGGACGTGTCCCGATCCGGGACCGAGGGTCGTCCCGCAGGCGCGACCCCGCATCCCGATCTGTAGCGAACCGGACGGCCCACCGTAAACGAGCGGTGAACAAGCCCCTGGACGGCCCGTTGGCCGGTAACCCTGGCAGACAATCCCTTCATTTTGAATCAATCACTTGGCATCCGCGACAGGGCTCGCGGAGGCGCTTTGGCGCGCTTCGGCACGTCTCCTGCGGAACTCCGGGCACGACACCCCGCCGGCGGCACGGCGGGTTCACGCACCGGAGGCCACGATGCGCACCACCGTTTCCAAGCTGAAGTCCTCGATCACCCGTTTCCGCTCCGACGCCCGCGGTTCCATGGCGAGCCTGTTCGCCATCGCCAGCGCCGGTGTGTTTCTCACCGTTGGCGCTTCCGTCGACTTCGGCCAGTCGCTGAAGATCCAGGCGACGATGACCGGCGCCGCCGACGCGGCCTCCCTGGTCGCCGCCAAGCTGGTCGCCTCCGGCGAGACCAACACCGCGACGATCAAGAAGGCCGCGCGCGACGCCTATGACGCCAATTTCCTGATCGAGACCAACCGCGGCTTCAAGACCGAGACCTTCGACGCCGTCCCGGACTTCACCACCAACGCGGTCAAGGTCACTGCCGGCGGCACCATGCCGACCGCCTTCATGGGCCTTGCCGGCATCAAGACCCTGCCGATCAATATCGCCTCGACCTCGCAGATCGACGGCAGCGTCATCGAGATCTCCATGATGCTGGACCTGACCGGCTCCATGGAGGAGATCACCGCCGACAAGAAGGGCAAGAAGATCACCGTCCTGGAGGCGGCCGCCAAGGACCTCGTCAAGACGCTGCTGCCCGCGACCGGCAAGCCGACGCAGGACGTTCGGATCAGCCTCGCGCCCTTCAGCGCCGGCGTCAACGCCGGCTCGCTCGCTGCCAAGGTCTCCGGCGGCAAGAGCGCCTCCTGCGTCCTGGAGCGCGCCTCCGGCACCACCGCCACCGATGCCTCGCCGATCGCCTCGCCCTTCAAGAAGGGCAGCGGCTGCCCCACCCGCGCCGTCATGCCGCTGACCGACGACCGCGCCGCGCTGCTGACCCGCCTCGACAAGCTGACCACCGGCGGCACCACCGCCGGCCACCTCGGCACGGCTTGGGCCTTCGGCCTCCTCTCCCCGGTCTGGAGCGACGTGCTCGTCGGCAGCGAGCCGGCTTCCTACGGCGACAAGGACGTCAAGAAGATCGCCATCCTGATGACGGACGGCCTCTACAACACCTGGGGCGGCACCATGAGCGGCGCCAACGTCGCCAAGTCGATGGCCGAGGCTGTCGCCACCTGCACCGCGATGAAGAGCGCCGGCATCACCGTCTACGCCGTTGGCTTCGAACTCGCCGACGCCGACGCCAAGAAGACGCTGAAGGACTGTGCCTCTGTCGAGGGAGGCGCCCCGCTCTTCTTCGACGCCAAGAACGGCGCCGAACTGCTCGCCGCCTACAAGGCGATCGCCAACCAGATCCAGCGCCTCCGCCTCTCGGTCTGAGACCCCGGCCGTCCACCACCCCGGACGGGCAGGCCCCCGCCGTCATCACGACGGCGGGGGTTTCGCGTAGCGCCACCATCGCGGGAGGCGGACACATCCTGATACGAGAATCCTTGTTTTCGCCACGGTCTCGCCCATCCGGGACCATGCGACGCTGGCAGCTTAAGCCTCGGTTGTCTCGGGATCCCTTCTTCTGATCCCGGCTTTTCCAGCCCCCCAGCCCCCCGGGGTCGCGTTCGAAAGGGCATCGCGGGCTTCACCCCCCGCGTTCCGAGACAACCTCCTTCCCCTCGTTGACGGATCGCCACGAAGGTGCGTTGCCCGCGTCTGCGGGGAATGCTACTCGCAAGCCCCATTCGCCGCCGAGACCGTCCCGATGACCGCCCCCGTAAGCCCGTCGATCCAGCCCGCTCCGCTGCGCGCGCCGTTGCTCGCCCTGCTCATCGGCTTGGCCGCAATCCTCGGCGCCTGGGGGTTCCAGATCATCGGCGGCTACGTGCCCTGCAAGCTCTGCCTTCAGGAGCGGCTCTTCTACTATGCCGGCCTGCCGCTGCTGCTGCTCGCGATCCTGCTTCGCCGCTGGATGCCGCGGGCGGCGCGCCTTCTCTCGCTCCTGGCCGGACTGGTCTTCCTCGCCGGCGTCGGCCTCGGCGGCTACCATGCCGGCGCCGAATACGATTTCTGGCTCGGCCCGTCCGACTGCGGCGGCGGCGTCGCGCCCGTCACCGACGCGGCCGATCTGCTGTCGCAGATGAAGAACACCCGCCTCGTCTCGTGTTCGGAGGCCTCGGTCGACCTGTTCGGCCTGTCCTTCGCCGGGTGGAACGTCGTCGCATCGCTCGCTGTGGCGCTGCTGGCCCTGCGGGGCGCCTTCGCCTCGGAAAAGGCCGTTCTCTGATCTCAGGCGCGGAAGCCGCCGGATTGGAGGTAGGCGATCTCCTCCGGCGTCGAGGTCCTCCCCAGGATCTCGTTGCGATGGGGAAACCGCCCGAACCGGCGGATCGCGTCCATGTGCACGAGCGCGTAGTAGTCGAGTTCGCGGTTCTTCAGCGCGCGGAAGAGGTCGACCGACCGCGTCTGGGCCGCGATGTCCTCCGCGTGCTCGAACGGCAGGTAGAAGAAGGCCCGCACATCCACCGGAAAGGCCTCCGGGAAGCGCTTCTCCACCGCCCGCTCCGCGATCTTGAGAGCCTTGGCGTCTGTTGCGAACGCCCGCGGCGTCCGCCGGAAGATGTTGCGCGGGATCTGGTCCAGCAGGATCAGGAGGGCCAACGTTCCGTGCGGCGTCGCCTCCCAATCGTCGAGATCGCCGGCGGCCGCCTGCTCGTGCAGCGCGCCGAGCGCCTCCGCGCAGCGCGCGTCGAAGTCCGCGCCGCCCGCGAACCAGGCCGCCGGTCCGGCGTCCCACCAGAAGCTCAGAACGTCGATCGCAGCGTCGGTCATCTCAGATCCTCCGGCAGGTTGCCTCAGAGCCGCACGTCTCCCCGCGCGATCGCATCGTAGCCGGCGGCATCGAGCCTCACGTAGCACTGTTCGCGCGGGTCGAGGAAGAAGAGCGGATCCTCGATTCGGTGTGGATCGAAGCCCTCGGAGGCGAGGTCCACCTTCTTCAGCTTGAACGTTCCGGTGGTCTCGATCTCGCTCTTGAGCCTCAGGAACAGGGGCTTGGCATAGGCAGGCAGCTGCTGGTCCAGGTGGCGGGAGAGCGCCTTCAGGTCGATGTCGTCGGCCGCCACGATGGCCGCCATGCCCGCGCGTCCCTCGCTCCCGGGCACCTGCACGCCGTAGACGTTGGGCGTCATCACGCCGGGAAACACGCCGAGCGCCTCCGCCACTTCGGAGGTCGCGACGTTCTCGCCCTTCCAGCGGAAGGTATCGCCGATGCGGTCGATGAAGAAGTAATAGCCGAGGCTGTCCTTGCGCACGAGGTCGCCGGTCCGGAACCACCGGTCGCCCGTCTTGAACACGTCGGTGAGGATCTTCTTCTCCGTCGCCGCCTGGTCCGCGTATCCCTCGAAGCGCTGGCTCGGCTTCTTCGGGTCGTTGACGATCTCGGAGACGAGTTCGCCCACTTCGTCCGGCGCGCATTCCACGCAGCGCCCGTCCATGTCGCGCACCTCCCGGTCGGCGGTGACATCGTACTTGATCACCTTGAGCAGGAACTTGCGCTCCAGATACTTCGGCACCCGCCCGATCGAGCCTGCCTTGCCGTCGAGGTTGAACAGCACGGCGTTGCCTTCCGTCGAGGCGTACCACTCCAGGATCTGCGGGATCGCGAACCGCTCCTTGAACGGCAACCATACGTCGGGCCGAAGGCCGTTTCCGCTCATGATCCTCAGCCGGTGGGCGCGCTCCCGTGGATGCCGCGGCGAGTTGAGCAGGTAGCGGCAGAGCTCGCCGATGTACTGGGCCATGCTGCAGTTGTTGTCGACGATGTCGTCCCAGAACTGCCGGGCCGAGAACCGTTTGGCGATCATCACCGATCCCCCCACGGTCAGGACGGTGCCGACGGCGAGCACGCCGCCCGACGTGTGGTAGAGCGGCAGGCAGACATACATCCGGTCCTCGGCGGTCGCCTTCATCGCGGCCGAGAAGCCGTTCATGATGGCGAGCACCCGGTAGTGGTTGATGTTCGCGGCCTTGGGCAGGCCCGTGGTACCGGACGTGTAGATGAAGAGGCAACGGTCGTTGGAGGTGAGCGCCGGAACCTCGCCCGGCGCAAGATCGGCGTCCGACAGGCCGTCCAGCACGGGTTCCAGCGGCGTCCCCACCGTATCGGCACCGATCGTCCACACCTTGGGCGCTGACGGCACGAAACCCTCGGCGCTTTGCCAGGCTTCGATCAGGTCGCCGGACACGATCACATGACGGGCCTTCGCGATCCCGACGCAATGAGCAAGCGATACCCCGGCCAAGTTGGTGTTGAGCAGCGCGACGACGCCGCCGGCGCGTGTGATCCCCAGCCAAACCGCCAGGTACTCCGGCCGGTTCGACATCATGAGCGCCACCACGTCGCCCTTGCGGATGCCGTTGGCGATCGCCCAGCGTGCGTATCGGTTGCCGCGCTTATGGAACTGCGCATAGGTGAGATGCTCGCCTTCACCCATCAGCGCGGTACGCTCGCCGAACCGGGCGGCCAGATCCTCCACGACCCGCGGCCAGGTCAGGTCGGGCGTCCTCGCGATCCGCGTCACCCGCTTCAACATGCGGACCGCGCCGCTCAGATACGCCCACTCGCTGCGTGCTCGCTCGCCGAAGCTCATGCCTGCGTGTCCTCCTCCCGGACTGGGTTGCTCTGACGGCCCCCTGCATTGGCTCATATGTTACGTGAACGTAAGCGTCAACCGGAAACGGTCTGCCGCCGCTGCTTCTGCTGGCCTGCGACCATAGGCGGGATTAAACCTTTCCTCCGTCCGCCTATGTGATGATCGGCCAACCGCAGAAAAGCACAAGAAGTGTGAGGAACGCCCCAGATGAAAACCATCCTTTCGGCCGCTGCTCTCCTGGCTGCTCTCATTATCCCACCGTTCGCCGCTCCCCCCGCTCTGGCGCAGGCGATGACCGAGGCCGAGGTCGAGGTTCCCATGGTGACCGTGGGAGACCTGGAGATCGCTGCTCCCTGGGCCCGCGCGACGCCGCCCGGCCAGAAGGTGAGCGCCGTCTACTTCCTGATCCGCAACAAGTCCGACAAACCCATTTCGCTCATCGGGGCCTCCTCGCCCGTCGCCGGATCCGTTGTGCTCCATACAATGAAGGCGCCGAACGGCTTTCCGCAGATGACGGCGATTGACGCGATCGAGATACCGCCCAAGAGCGAAGTCGAATTCCAGCCCGGCAGCTACCATCTGATGCTCCTGGGCTTGAACACGATGTTGAGCATCGGTAAGGCCTACGACGTGACGCTCAAGTTCTCCGACGGCACCGAAGCCGCCCTGAAGGCGGCCGTCTGGGACGTCGGCATGGTCCGGGTGATGAAGCAATGAACGCCTTGAGAGTGGTCCGCCTGCTCACCTGGGCCCTTGTCGTGGTGCTGGCCGGCGTGACCGGCTACATCGTCTGGCAAGGCCGGCAGGCAGGACCGCAAGACGTGGTCGGCAGCGGCGAGGCTGCGGTGGGCGGGCCGTTCACGCTGGTGGACACCAATGGCCGGACGATCACGGAGAAGGATCTCGCCGGCAAGCCCTACGCCATCTTCTTCGGTTTCACCCACTGCCCCGACGTCTGCCCCACCACGCTGGCGGAACTCAGCGTGCTGATGGGCGAGATGGGGGCCGACGCCGAGAAGCTCAACGTGGTGTTCGTCACGGTCGATCCGGAACGGGACACCCCGGAAAGCCTGAAGAGCTACCTGTCATCTTTTTCGGACAAGGTGATCGGCCTTTCCGGCACCGAGGATCAGGTCGCCGACGTCGTTGCCAAGTACAGGGTCTACCGCCGCAAGGTTCCAACCGAAGGCGGCGACTACACCATGGACCACACGGCGGCCGTCTTCCTGATGGGCGCCGACGGACGGTTCCGCGGGACCATCTCCTACGGCGAGGCGCAGGCCGACGCGCTCGCCAAGCTCCAGCGTCTGGTCGCCGGCTGAGAGCGAGGCGTTTGATCCATGGCAATGGAAAGCCCTGGCGACCGGGCGTATAGTTCGTCAGTGGACGGTCCCACCGTCCGGGAAATGGAATTCGGTATGAACGCGCGCTTGGCGACGGTGGTGACGTGGGGCGGGGGTGGTCTCATCCTGGCTGCCGGCGTGCTCGCTTTTGCGCTGCAGATCCTGCAGGGCGAGTCCGTCTTCGCGGCGCGCCTCCTCGCCGGCCTCGCCGGCTGCCTCTGACGAGATGGGCATGGACACCGACCCGCACTCCGCCAAGCCGAGCCGGACGCAAGCTTCGCGCATGGATCTGGTCGCATCGGTGGTTCTCCCACTTGCGGTCATGGGTCTCGGCGTCGCCCTGTCGGCCGAGGCGAGCGGCGGCCTGAACGCCCTCGTCGACATCTGCCTGTCCGTCATCCGCTGATGTCAGCCGGAAAGCCGTCCGCTTCGGAAGCTTTCGACGCGGCAAACGCCGAGATCCTCGACGTCCGTGGTCTCCTTTGCCCGCTCCCGGTCCTGAAGGCCCGCAAGGCGATCGGGCGGCTGCCTCTCGGCGGTCGCCTTCTCGTCGAGGCCACCGACCCGATGGCCGCGATCGACGTTCCCCATTTCTGCAACGAGAACGGTCACACGCTGCTCGCGACCGAGCGCGACGGGGACCTCATCCGCTTCCTGATCGAACGCGGTCGCTGACCGGGTCAGGGCCGGCGCACCCGGACCTTCAGCAGCAGCACTCCCCCGACCAGGAACAGACCGATCAGCGGCACCACCCCGAAACGCTGGCTGCCGGACAACTGCGTGGTCAGACCCACCAGCAGCGGCCCCATGAAGCTGGTGATCTTGCCCGTCAGGGCGAACAGCCCGAAGAACTGGCCGATCCTGTCCGCCGGGGCCACCCGGCAGAGCAGCGTGCGCGAGGCCGCCTGCACCGGCCCGGCGGCAAGCCCGATCAGTCCGCCGAGCACCAGGTAGAGCTTTTCCGGCCACGAGGCGTAGAGGCCGTCGCCCGGGGCGGGAGGGGTCACCGGCACCACGAACAGCACATGCGCGGGATCGATGGAGAGGATCCCGACCGCCGCCGCGGTGAGCAGGCCGAGCGCGCCGAGCACCACCGGTTTGGAGCCGAAGCGATCGTCGAGCCGCCCGCCGACGAAGGCTCCGATGGTGCCGGTGATCGTAAGGAGGATGCCGAAGATCCCGATCTCGATCGTTCCCCAACCGAGCACGCCCGCGGCATAGACCCCGCCGAAGGCGAACAGGGCGATCAGGCCGTCCGTGTAGATCATGTTCGCGGCGAGGAAGAAGGCCGCATCCTTCATCTGGCGCAACGACCTGAGCGTTTCCAGGAGCGATCCTGCGCCCGCCCGGACCGCCTCCCCCACCCGCATCCGACCCGGCGTGTCCGGCGTGAACAACAGCAGCGGCGTGACGAACACGGCGAACCAGAGCGCCGAAAGCGGCCCGACCGCCCGGTCGCCCTCCCGCAGGGCCGGGTCGAGCCCGAAGATCGGGTCCAGCCCCGCGAGGGTCTTGCCGGTGACCGGGTCGCCGGCCATGAGCGCGAGCGTCAGCGCCAGGCTCACCAGCCCGCCGATGTAGCCGACCGCCCAACCCGTTCCGGACAGCCGACCGATCCGCTCCGGCGGCACGAGGCTCGGGATCATCGCGTTGTTGAACACGGCCGCATATTCCACGCCGATCGTCCCGATCGCGAACAGCAGCAGCGCCAGCGGCACGGCCATCGGCGCCCCCGGCACCACGAACCAGAGGCCGGCGGACGCCGCCGCCATCATGAACCCGAACAGGGCGACGAAGGGCTTGCGTCGGCCCGCCGCGTCCGCCACGGCGCCGAGGAGCGGCGCCGTCAGCGCGATGACCAGCCCCGCGGCAGCCGTCGCATAGCCCCAGAGGGCTTGGCCCTCGACGGGACTCGACGCCACCGCCGCCGCGAAGAAGGGCGCGAACACGAAGGTGGTGACAAGCGTGTAGAACGGCTGGGTCGAGCAATCGAACAGCAGCCAGCCGAGGATGCCGGCCCGCGGCACGTCCTGGGGTCGGGATGCGACAGTGGCCATGACATCTCCGGCGGGCAGGCGCCGTCGATTCGCACGGCGCGCCAATCAGGCGTCAAAACCGATAGGCCGGCAACCCCGCCGGGCGCGTCAGACGCCGAGGATCACCGCCCAGATCGACACGGTGAACACGCCGAGCGCCGTCGTCAGCGTGATCGTCGAGGACGCGAGGCCATGGCCGACGCCGAAGTGGTTGGCGATCAGGTAGGCGTTGACGCCGGTCGGCACCGAGGAGGTCAGTACCATTGCCGCCGTCCAGACCGGCGAGAGCTCGAGCAGATGCGCCGCCACGTAGACGGAGGCCGGCAGCAGGAAGAGCTTCAATGCGCTCATCGTCACGGCCGGCCCGAGATGGCCGCGCACGCCGTATTTGCGCACCGCCATGCCCATCGACAGCAGCGCCGCCGGCCCGGCGAGCCCGGCGATCTGATCCATCACCACCTCCGGAATGCCGCCGATCGGCAGCCCCGTCAGCCGGAACAGCGATCCGGCGACAAGGCCGATCACCAGCGGATTGCGGACGAGGTTCCGCGCGACCTGCCGCAGGATGGCGCCGATCCCCTGCCCGGCCTTCCCCTCGACGGCCCGCTCGGCCCGCTCCATCATCAGCGTCCCCGCGATCATCATCACCGGCAGGTGCACCGAGAGCAGGATCGAAAGAGCCGCGACGCCCTGGTCGCTCAGCATCCGCCCCACCAGCGGCAGGCCGATGAAGACGTTGTTGGCGAAGGCCGACGACACCCCCGCAACCACGCCGAGCCGCGCATCACGCTTGAACACCCGCGTCGCCAGGAGATGACCCACAGTCCAGGTCACCGCGACGCCGGAGAAGTAGGCGGCCCACAGGGTCCATGGCGACGATCCGTCGAGGTCGGCCTCCGCGATCGTGCGAAACAGCAGCACCGGCACCGCGAGCTTGAACACGAAGTCGCCGAGCGCATCGCCCACCTCCGCCTTGAGAAGGCGGAGCGCGACGGCCGCCCAGCCGATCGCGATCAGCGCGAAGATGGGGATGACGTTGTCGACGATCTGGGACAAGGCGGACGGGCTTCGCTTCGGCGGGAGGGGCGAACCGTTCCGCGGCACGCCGACATCCCTTCCTAGATCCCCGTCAACGCCGCGGCAAGATCGAAGTTGTCCGATGATTGACCAGTCATCGGACAACCCTCACCGGACACCGTACCGCGCGATCGCAGCTGTCGCGAGGTCGTCACGCCGCTTGCGCTCGATGGCGGCCTCGTCGGCCCGGAACGCCTGCGTCAGCCCGCCGTAGCCATACGCGTCGCCGCGCGCCTCCAGCACGTGGACATAGCTTTCCGGATGCAGCGCGCCAAGGATCTCACCCATCCCGGCATGCACTTCCGCCAGGAACGAGGCCTTCTCAGCGGCAGTATTGGTCCCCTCGGTGACCTTGATCTCGACCGCATAGCTCGCCAGCCCCAAGGTTGCGAGCGACCGGCCCGCAATGGTCCAGCCACTGGCGTCGACCTGTTCGACGATCACGGCCGTCAGATCCTCCCGCTTCTTCAGAACCCGGGCCGCAAGGCGTGTCATAAGTCGGGCGACCCGGGCCCGCTGATCGGTCTCGCTGGCAGGGGTCGAAAAAGTGACGCTGACGAGGGGCATGGCGATCTCCATCGATTGAACACCCCAGGAGCCTAGAACCGTGTGAGTCATTCGGAAAACGAATTGACAGAATATCAGAAATGCTGAAATAGAATGATGATGGATCTCGATATCGACCTCCTCCGCAGCTTTGCCGCGATTGCCGACACCCGCAGCTTCACCGCCGCCGGAACGCGCATCGGCGCCACTCAGTCCGCCGTGAGCGTTCGCCTCAAGAAGTTGGAGGAGCGGATCGGCCGGACCCTCCTGGAACGGACGCCGCGATCGGTGATGCTGACGCCCTTCGGCGAAACATTTCTCGCCGACGCCCGTCGCATCCTGGCCGCCCACGACGACGCCCTCCGACGCGCCCTGGTCGGCGAGCCCGCGATCACGCTCTCGGTCGGGATCAGCGAGCACGCCGGCGGTCTCTCGCTGGCGCCGGCCTTGGCCGAACTCCGCCGCCTCGTACCCAACCTGCAACTGCGGATCTTCCTCGGCCTTTCCGACGACCTGCTCGCCGCTTTCCAGAACGGCCGCCACGACGCGGTCGTCATCCGGCGCAACACTGGCCCCACCGATGGCCGCGTCCTCTACCGCGACGATCTCTGCTGGTTCGCCGCCCCGAGCCTCGGCTGGCGGCCCGGCGAACCGGTTCCCCTGGTCACTCTGGAAAGTCCCTGCAACGCACGCATGGCCGCGATTGGGGCCCTGGAAGGCGCGGGACTGGCCTACCTCGAGGCCTTCCTGTCACGCGGGGTGGCCGCAATCCAAGCCGCGACGTCCGCCGGCCTCGGGATCGCCTGCCTGGGTGCCCGGCACCGGCCGGATGGCACCAGCCGTCTTGGCGAGGAACACGGCCTGCCGCCGCTCCCGTTGAGCGAGGTGGTGCTCCACCACAGGCTGAAGGACAAGGCCGCAGCCTTCGCCCTCGATCGTTTGGGCGACGTGCTGTCCGCCGCGTCGCCCTCTCCCCTCACCCCTTGAGGCCGCCGGCTTCCTCGATGAAGGCCACCACCTGGTCCACGTTGTGGCCGGCCCGCACGTTGGTGAAGACGAACGGCCGCTGGCCGCGCATCCGCCTGGAATCCCGGTCCATCACCTCCAGCGACGCCCCGACGTAGGGCGCGAGGTCGATCTTGTTGATCACGAGGAGGTCCGACCGTGTGATGCCCGGACCGCCCTTGCGGGGGATCTTGTCGCCGGCCGACACGTCGATGACGTAGATCGTGATGTCGGCGAGCTCGGGCGAGAAGGTCGCCGCGAGGTTGTCGCCGCCGCTCTCGATCAGGATCACGTCGAGGTCCGGAAAGCGCTCGTTGAACTCGGCAACGGCCGCGAGGTTGATCGAGGCGTCCTCGCGGATGGCGGTATGCGGGCACCCGCCCGTCTCCACGCCGGCGATCCGCTCCGGCGGCAGCGCCCCGGAACGCGTCAGGAACTCCGCGTCCTCCTTGGTGTAGATGTCGTTGGTGATGGCGGCGATGTCGTAGCGCTCGCGCAGCACCTTGCAGAGCGCGTCCATCAGCGCCGTCTTTCCCGACCCGACCGGGCCGCCGATACCGACGCGAAGAGGACCGTGGGACTTGGCTGTCATGACCGGAACAGTCTCGTGTACTGGGTTTCGTGTTTCATCGATGCGATGTCGGCTCTAAGCACCGCTCCGCCCACGTCGTCGAGTGTAGCCGCGAGCGCTTCCCCTGCGACGGCCGAGGCGATCGGCGCCATGTCGCGGATCACCCGCTGCCCGTCAGTCTGCCCGAGCGGCACCGCGCGCACCGCCGCCGAGACGAGGTTCGCAACGAAGGCGCTGACGAAGCTCTCCAGCGCAAGCGGCAGCCCGAGCCGATGATCCGACGCGGCAACCGCCACCGCCACGGAATAGGCGACAGGCGTCGGCGCCAGATCCTTAGCCAGCAAAGCAAGCGAGGGCGCATCCCAGGTCGCACCGATGGCGGTGACGAAGGCCTTGCCCTGCGCCCCGGCTTCCAGGCGCCGTTCGCGCGAGGGCTGCAACGCATAGGCAAGCTCGGCGACGGAGCGCATCGCGCCAATGTCGCCTGAGGCCGAGGCGCGGTAGGCATGGGCGAAAAGGATCGCATCCGACCGGCCGGCCCCATGCCTGAGGATGTCCGACAGCCAGGCCCGGAGATCGTCGGCCGACGTGACGGTGCCGTCCTCGATCGCCCACTCCAGCCCGTGGCTGTAGGTGAACGCGCCGACAGGAAAGGCCGGCGACAGCCACGTCATCAGCTTGACGATCGCTTCTCCCGTGGCGGCCTCACCCGTCATCGCATCAGCCATGTCGATGGCCGTGGTCATTCCCGCAGCCGCAGTCGGGACCGTGCTCATGGTGCGCATGTCCACGGTGGTCATGGGCATGTCCGGCCTGCTTGCCATGCGCGTGCTCGTGGCCAGGATGGGCGTGTTCGGCCGAGTGATCATGTCCATGGTCGTGACCGTGTCCATGGTCATGGTCGTGCCCGCAACCGCAGTCCGCACCGTGCTCGTGCCCGTGGGCATGATCGTCGTCATGCGCATGACCATGCACCGTGCCGAGGCCGTAGGCACCGCCCTCCGGGTCGAACCCGTGGGCGACGTGCCGGACCTCCGCCCCGAGCTTCACCAGCATGTCCTCGATCACGTGATCCTCGCGGATCCGCAGCCGGTCGCCCAGGATCTGTGTCGGCAGGTGGCGGTTGCCGAGGTGCCAGGCGATCCGCACAAGGTGCAGCGGGTCGCGCGCCGTCACCTCCAGAAGCCGTTCCGCCTGGGCCTTCACGGCGATCAGCCGGCCGTCCTCCAGCTCCAAGGCGTCGCCTTCCTTCATCACCTGCGCCTCCGGCAGGTTGAGCAGGAAGATCGTCTTGCCCACGCAGCGCATCACCAGCCGCCGCCGGTGCCGGTCGTCGCGCTCGAGAACCAGCGTATCGGCCGGCGCGCCGGTCCAGGTTCCCGCGGGAAGGATGCGTGTGGCGGTGATCATGAAACTCTCGTTGGTCAGCGATGGACGTGCGGCTGCCGTATCAGCCGAAGAACCCGTCGTCCATGATCTCCTCGATCGTGAACGGGCAAGTTTCGGGGAACGTGGACTCCGGAAGTCCGGTCTCGGCGATCGCCAGCAGGCGAGCGGTCTCGTACTCCTCCGCGAGCACATCGGCCGGATACTTCTTCAGACTAGGATTCCTGCGGATAACCTTCTGGATGCCGAGCCGTTGAACCTTGATGGTCGCCTGCCAACCGCCTTTCCATTGCTCAGGTTGGAAACGGGCCTTTAGGAGGTGCATCAGCAGTTGATCCAGCCGGTTCTCGATTTCCTGCTTCTGCTGCCCCCCCACGCTGTCGATCTCCTCCGCCAGATTCTCCCAATCGATGTCGTTGTGGGAACGGGCGCGCAGTTTCGCCGCCTGTTCCTGCGTCCAGGCGTAGAAATCTTCCTCATAGGTGTCCGGCATAGTCGGACGGTCGAGCAGCTTGGCCATGGAACCAATCTAGATCAGCAGACGATAATGCGCCATGGGCGCCCGTCGAACCGCCATCGAACGGTGTTTGCCCCGAGCCTCCCGAACTCAGAACAGGAAATACCGCTGCGCCATCGGCAGCACCTCGGCCGGCTCGCAGGTGAGCAGTTCCCCGTCTGCCCGCACCTCGTAGGTCTCCGGATCCACCTCGATATGGGGCGTCGCTGCGTTGTGCACCATTGAGGCCTTTGAGATGCCGCCGCGCACGTTCTCCACCGGCAGCACCAGGCTGTCGAGTTCCAGCCGGTCCTTGATGCCGTTCTCGTAGGCGGCCTTGGACACGAAGGTGATCCGCGAGGCGGTCATCGCCTTGCCGAAGGCGCCGAACATCGGCCGGTAGTGCACCGGCTGCGGCGTCGGGATCGAGGCGTTCGGGTCGCCCATCGGCGCCGCGGCGATGGTGCCGAGCTTCAGCACCAGGTCGGGTTTCACGCCGAAGAAGGCCGGCGACCAGAGCACCAGGTCGGCGAGCTTGCCGACTTCGACCGACCCCACGTGTCTGTCGAGACCGTGCGCGATCGCCGGGTTGATCGTCACCTTGGCGATGTAGCGCTTGACGCGGAAATTGTCGGCGCCTGTGCCGACATCCTCCGCCAGAGTCCCGCGCTGGACCTTCATCTTGTGGGCGGTCTGGAAGGTGCGGATGATCACCTCGCCCACGCGCCCCATCGCCTGGCTGTCGGAGGCGATGATGGAGAAGGCGCCCATGTCGTGCAGGATGTCTTCCGCCGCGATCGTCTCCTTGCGGATCCGGCTCTCGGCGAAGGCGACATCCTCCGGGATCGACGAATCCAGGTGATGGCAGACCATCAGCATGTCGAGGTGTTCGTCGAGCGTGTTCCGCGTGTAGGGCCGCGTCGGGTTGGTCGACGAGGGCAGCACGTTGGCGAGCCCCGCGACCTTGATGATGTCGGGCGCATGCCCGCCACCCGCGCCCTCGGTGTGGAAGGCATGGATGGTGCGGCCCTTCATGGCCTTCACCGTGTCCTCCACAAAGCCGGACTCGTTCAGCGTGTCCGTGTGGATCATCACCTGCACGTCGTAGTCGTCAGCGACCGAAAGGCAGTTGTCGATGGTCGCCGGCGTGGTGCCCCAGTCCTCGTGCAGCTTGAGGGCGCAGGCCCCCGCCTCGATCTGCTCGACGAGCCCGGCCGGCAGCGCCGCGTTGCCCTTGCCGGAGAAGGCCAAGTTCATCGGGAAGCTGTCGGCCGCCTGGATCATACGGGAGAGATGCCACGGCCCCGGCGTGCAGGTGGTGGCGGCGGTGCCCGTCGCCGGCCCCGTGCCGCCGCCGAGCATCGTCGTCACGCCGGAATAGAGCGCTTCGTCGATCTGCTGCGGCGCGATGAAGTGGATGTGGGTGTCGAGGGCACCCGCCGTCAGGATCTTGCCCTCGCCCGCGATCACCTCGGTGCCCGGCCCGACCACGATGGCGATGGCCGGGTCCATGTTGCCGAACCCCGCCTGGACGTCCGGGTTGCCGGCCTTGCCGATGCCGACGATCCGCCCGTCCCGGATCCCGACGTCGGCCTTCACGATGCCCCAGTGGTCCACGATCAGCGCGTTGGTGATCACCGTATCCACCGCGCCCTGCGCCCGCGTCGCCTGGCTCTGGCCCATGCCGTCACGGATCACCTTGCCGCCGCCGAACTTCACCTCCTCGCCATAGGTGGTGAAATCCTTCTCCACCGCGATCAGGAGTTCGGTGTCCGCCAGGCGAACCTTGTCGCCCACGGTCGGTCCATACATGTCGGCATAGGCGGCTCGGGAGATGCGATAGGACATGGGATCTTCCTGGCAGGGATCTTTGATACGAAGCTGTCGGAGACTGCGCCTCGGCGGGGCTAGAGCGCTCCCATAACCTCTTGGCGGAAGCCGTAGACCTCGCGCTTGCCGCCGAACGGCACCAGGGTCACGTTCCGCGTCTGCCCCGGCTCGAAGCGGACGGCAGTGCCGGCGGGGATATCCAGCCGGCATCCGCGCGCCGCGTCGCGATCGAAAGCAAGCGCCGGATTGGTTTCGGCGAAATGATAGTGGCTCCCGACCTGGATCGGCCGGTCGCCGGTGTTGGACACCTCCAGCGTCACCGTCGGCAGCCCTGCGTTCAGCTCGATCTCGCCGTCGGCAGCGATGACTTCACCCGGGATCATGGCAGCCTCCTCAGCGGATCGGTTCGTGGACGGTGACGAGCTTCGTCCCGTCCGGGAACGTCGCCTCGACCTGCACGTCGTGGATCATCTCCGGCACGCCCGGCATCACCTGGTCGCGCGAGAGCACCGTCGCGCCTTCCGCCATAAGCTGCGCTACGGTCTTGCCGTCGCGCGCGCCTTCCACCACGAAGTCGGTGATCAAGGCGATCGCTTCCGGATGGTTCAGCTTCACGCCGCGCTCCAGCCGCCGACGGGCGACGACCGCGGCCATGGCGATCAGGAGCTTGTCCTTTTCTCGAGGCGTCAGGTTCATGGGGTCAGTTGCCCTGCCGTTTCGTGAGTGATTTCAGATGGACCAGACCCGCGGCACGGGGCCGCCGGAAAGGTCGACGATCACGGTTTCCAGCGCCGTCCGCAAGCGGCGTCCGTCGTCGGCGATGAGCCGGACGACGGCCATCCCGTCGAAGCCGCTGACGCCCGCCTCCACGCCCTCGGCGCCGTCGAGCAGGTCGCGCAGCGTCTCCACCCGCGCTTCCGCGTCGTCCGCCACGTGGAGCACCGTGGCGAAGGCGCGCGCGCCGCGGCCCGTGGCGCCGCCGGACAGGATCGCACGCGTATCGCCAACGAGCCGCAGCGAGTCCGCATAGACGAGCCGCCCGCCCCGGCGCACCCGCCAGTGGTCGGCGACCTCGGTCGCAAGCACGTCCTCGCCCATCGCCGTCCGACCGAGCACGATCGCTTCCACCCCGGTGAACCGCGCCGTCGACGCGAGATCCACCTCCAGCCGGCGCGACAGCGCGGCGCGGTCGAACACGATCGTCTCCTGCGGCAGCCAGAGCGCGTCGGCGCCGGCGCCCACCGTCAGCCTGTTGAGGATCGTCCCGGCACCGTCCGATCGCTTGTAGATCCGCTCGGCTGCCTGGCTGGTCACCGTCGCGCGGGTGCCTTCGCCCCACGCCGCCTCCAGCGTGATCTCGTCACCGCCGGTGATCCCGCCGGCCGTGTTGATGAACACCGCCATCGGCCCGCGCCCGTCGTGGACGCGCGGCAGGCGAACCTTGCACGACCCTTCCTGGAACAGCCCGTCGAGCCGCGTCCGGCCTGCCGCCTGCTTGAACGACACGCGCGCAATCCCGCGCGCCCGCTGCATGCGGACGATCGGCATCGGCACCTCGGCCGCGATCGGCAGGACGGCATTCATCGGCTCTCGGACGCTTCCCCGCATGGACATTCTTGTCTCACCATCACCGTGCAAGGCCGGGGCCACATACGCCTCGCCGAAAGCAGGCAGACCGCTGCAACCGTCAGCGCAAGCGCTGCCTATTTCCTGTGCAACCCGCCCACACTCCCGCCACTTTCCGGCTTTAGCCGAAACCCGACCGCGCATCCATCGTTGGACTCGCGGCGCCTTTGCGAAGCACCCTCGCCTTGCGTTAAAAGGGGCGTGAGCCGCTCGGACCGGATTCGCCCATCCCGCACTTCGCCGGCAGCGGCGCGACCAGGCCGCCTCCGCGCCCCTCCTTGAAGAAGAGCCCGATCCGCCCGTGACCGTTCGCACCAAGACCGCCGCCGCCTTCCGCCGATTGTCCCGCCGCGTCACCGCCGCCGCCTTGGCCGGCACCCTCGCGATCGCCGCCGCCCTGCCCGCGGCCGCCGGACCCTACCTCGTGTTCGACGCGCGCACCGGCGAGGTCCTTGCCGAGAGCCAGGCCTTCGATCCGTGGTACCCCGCCTCCCTCACCAAGATGATGACGGCCTACGTCACCTTCCGCGCCATCGAGCAGGGCCGCCTCAGGCCGGATTCGCTTGTGGTGATGACCGCCAACGCATCCAAGGAACCGCCGTCCAAGATGGGCTTCAAGCCCGGCACGGCGCTCTCCGTCGACACCGCCCTCAAGATGCTCATCGTCAAGTCGGCCAACGACATCGCCGTCGCGCTCGCCGAGACGGTCGGCGGCGGCGAGGCCGAGTTCGTCGCCCTGATGAACGCGGAGGCGCGCCGCCTCGGCATGGACGGCACCCGCTTCGTTAACCCCAATGGCCTGCCCGACCCGCGCCAGTGGTCCACCGCGCGCGACTTCGCGGTCCTTTCCCGCGCCATCATCGCCGAATACCCGCAGTATTCCGAGCTCTTCCGCATCACGGCGCTCTCCCTGGGCGCCAAGGTGATCAAGTCCCACAATCACCTGCTGGAGCGCTACCCCGGAACCGACGGCATGAAGACCGGCTTCATCTGCGCTTCCGGATACAATGTCGTGGCAAGCGCCACCCGCGGCGGCCGCCGGCTGGTCGCGGTCGTGCTCGGCGAGCGCAACGCCCGCGTCCGTGCCGAAAAGGCGGCCCAGCTCCTGGAGGCTGGCTTCCGCGCCACCGGCGGCTTCTTCAGCCGCAAGGTCAAGCTCGACACGCTCCGCCCGGACGTGGCGCCGCCATCCCTGCCCACCGACATGCGGGACTTCGTCTGCGGCAAGAACCGCAACGCAGGCGAGGATGCCGACGACCAGTCGGTGGCCACCGCCGGCGTCGGCAAGGGCGAGGCGCGCTCCTACCTGGTGCCGCCATTCAAGCTGATGGACCCGGTCCCCGTGGCGCTTGGCGGCACGGTCGACCTCGTGCCGTCCCCCGCGGGATCCGGCGTCCCGCTCGATGCCGACCTGCCGCCGCTGCCGCTGCCCAACCCGGCCCGCCGCAGCCAGCTCGCGCCCACCGCCGCCCCGGCCCCGACGACCGTTGCGCCATCCGGCGCCACCGTCGGCGTGCTGCCGCCCGCCCCGCCCCCGATCGAGATCCTGGGCTTGCGCGGCAACAGCGGCTGATCCATATCCGGCCATCGACCGCCGGCCGTTCCCGGCCGGCGAGAATGGATGGCCTTGATGAGCGCGCCCCACGACAACCAGGCATCGGTCTCCAGCGCCGAGCCCACCCGTCAGCCGAAAGCGCCCATTCCCGTCACCGTGCTCACCGGCTTCCTCGGCGCCGGCAAGACGTCCCTGCTCAATCGCCTTGTCCAGGACCGGGCCTTCCAGCACGCCGCCTTCGTGATCAACGAGTTCGGCGAGATCGGCCTCGACCATCTCTTCGTCGAAGCCAAGGACGACGGCATCGTCGAACTCGCCTCCGGCTGCCTCTGCTGCACCATCCGCGGCGATCTCGTCGCCACCCTGGAGAACTTCCTGCGCGGGCTCGACAACGGCCGCCTGGAGCGCATCGACCGCGTGGTGATCGAAACCACAGGTCTCGCCGATCCTGCCCCGGTGCTCCACACCATCATGGCCCATCCCTACCTGGTGATGCGCTACCGCCTGGACGGCGTCATCACCGTCGTCGACGCCGTCAATGGCGACGCGACCCTCGACGCCCAGGCCGAAGCAGTGAAGCAGGCGGCCGTCGCCGACCGCATCGTCCTGACCAAGACCGACCTTGCCGCGGGCGCGGCCCGGGCGCCCGCGCTGATCGCCCGCCTTCGCGCCCTCAACCCGGCAGCCCCGATCCTGGATGCCGCAAAGGGCGAGGCCGAGGGCCGCGCATTGACCGACACCGGCCTCTGGAACCCGGACACCAAGTCCGCCGACGTCGCCCGCTGGCTCAACGAGGAGGCCTATCTGGACCGGCGCCCCGCCACATCCCACGGCCCTGACGACCACGACCACGACCACGGTCACCACCACCATCACAATCACGGCCAGAGCCACCATCATGGCCACGATCATGCGCACGACGTGAACCGCCACGACGCGCACATCCGGTCCTTCACCCTGGCGGCCGATCAGGCCCTGCCGGCCGGCAGCCTGGAGATGTTTCTCGACCTGCTGCGCTCGGCGCACGGCCCCAAGGTATTGCGAATGAAAGGCATCGTCCGCATCGCCGAGGATCCCGAGCGTCCGCTGGTCATCCACGGCGTCCAGGAGGTCTTTCACCCGCCCGTCCGGCTGGAGCGCTGGCCAGATGGCGACCGCCGCACCCGGCTCGTCTTCATCACCCGCGACCTTCCCGAGGGCTTTGTCCGTCGCCTGTTCGACGCCTTCGCCGGGGTGCTCCGTCCGGACACGCCGGACCGGCAGTCGATGACCGAGAACCCGCTCGCCCTGTCCGGGTTCACCGCACCGTCCGCCCGGCGTTAAGCCTTTCCTCATCCTGCAGACGGCAGAGTGCTCCGGTCAGTCTCACGAGGCGGCCCATTCCGAGGGGCCGGGGATCAGCACCGATGGACGCCGCCAGCATCGCAGCCGCTTTTGTCGCCTCTCAGGCGGAGACCACCCGCCAGGCGCTGAGCGTGGCCGTCATGAAGCAGCAGGCCTCCGCGGACGCAGCGGTCGTGGATCTGCTCGCTGCCGCCACCTCCAACGCCCAGTCGATCCAGGCCGCCGCGCCTCCCGGAATGGGCGGCGCGCTCGACGTTACGGTCTGATCCTCACCCGAACCGACGAATCCGCACCGCGGTCTTGCCGGGCCCTGTCGTCAACTGGTCCGAATCCGGGTATGCGGCAGTGACGACCTGTACCCCTCATGCAACACAGCGCCCCTTAATCGACCATGCCGCCGTTTTAACCCCTCGTTAACCATGTTTCGCCACACTGCGACGGCTTAAGACAGGGGCGTTCGCAACCGCGAACTGATGCCCAGTCCGGCGAACCGAGGGATGCTCGTTCGTGCCAATCGACCTGTCGAAGCCCGAGACCTATCTGTTCTCGATCACGATCAACGGCGACACCTTTGCCGTCCGCATTCCCGGATCCTCCTACGACGACGCCAAGGCGACTTTCGACGCGATGACCCTGCGGCAGAAGCGGGCAAGCGTTGTGGTGCGCATGTCCACCCGCGAGCGCGACCACGTCACCGAACTCGGCAAGTGGCTGTCGTCCTTCTTCCGTCGCGGCGCCCGCAACCGGGCCTGATCCACGTCTCTGGGGAGCTTGGCTGCAAGGATCAGGAGCCGAGCCCCGCTCCGATCAGGGCCTTGGCAGCCGGGGAATCCCACTCCGCCGGACCGTGCAGCGCACCGATCTGGCAGCCTTTCGCATCGATCAGCAGCGTCGTCGGCATCCCAAAGGCAAGGCCCCGGGTCTTCAGGTCGTTGAAGATCTTCATGGTCGGATCGCGATAGCGCGCCAGCGCTTTGATCCCCGTCTCCTCCAGAAAGGCGTCCGGCTTCTCCGGCCCGCCGAGATCGACGTTGACCGCCACCACCTCGAAGCGCTCGCTGCCGAGTTCGGCCTGCAGGCGGTCGAGTGCAGGCATCTCCTTGCGGCATGGGCCGCACCAGGTCGCCCAAAGATTGAGGAGCACGGTCCGGCCCTCCAGGTCGGCCAACGTCATCGGCGCGCCATCCGGGCTCATGAACGCCAGGCTGCCGAGCGGAACGGGGGTCTCGGCGGGAAGGAATGCGGCTAGATCGCCGCTGGCAAACGGTTTCAGCGCCGCGGCTTGTGCCGTCGAAGGCGCGCAGATCCCGGCTTCGTCGTTGCCTTGACCCCACCCCGTCACGTATACGCCTGCAAGACCCGCGGCCAACCCCGCGACTGCCGCTGCAGCGATCAGCCCGAGTCCCTGCTTCTGCACCATTGAACTGCCCGACCTCTGGAGTACCCTGATGAGCAACCGCATGTGGGGCGGCCGTTTCGAGACCGGTCCCGCCGCGATCATGGAGGAGATCAACGCCTCCATCGACTTCGATCGGAAGCTCTACGCCCAGGACATCCGAGGCTCCAAGGCCCATGCCGCCATGCTGGCGGAAAAAGGCGTGATCTCCGCCGACGACGCCGCGAAGATCGCTGAAGGCCTCGACGCCATCAAGGCCGAGATCGACGCGGGCACCTTCACGTTCTCGCGATCCCTGGAAGATGTTCACATGAACATCGAGGCGCGCCTTCGCGAGCTGATCGGCCCGGCCGCCGGCCGTCTCCACACCGCCCGCTCGCGCAACGACCAGGTTGCCGTCGACATCAAGCTGTGGGTCCGGGACACCCTCGACCACATCGAGGGGCAACTGACCGAACTCATGGTGGCGCTGGTCGACAAGGCCGAGGCTCATATTGCCACGGTGATGCCGGGGTTCACCCATCTTCAGTCGGCCCAGCCGGTCACCTTCGGCCACCATCTGATGGCCTATGTCGAGATGCTTTCCCGCGATCGCGGCCGCATTCGCGATGCCCGCGCCCGGCTCAACGAGTGCCCGCTCGGTGCGGCGGCGCTCGCCGGCACCTCTTTCCCGATCGACCGCCACAGGACGGCCGAGGCTCTCGGCTTCGCCCGACCCACGGCCAACTCGCTCGACAGCGTCTCCGACCGCGACTTCGCCCTGGAGGCCATGTCGGCGGCGGCGATCTGCGCGGTTCACCTGTCTCGCTTCGCCGAGGAGATCGTGATCTGGTCGACCGTGCAGTTCGGCTTCATCCGCTTGTCGGACGCCTTCTCCACCGGCTCCTCGATCATGCCGCAGAAGCGCAATCCCGACGCGGCCGAACTGGTGCGCGCCAAGACCGGCCGGGTGATCGGCGACCTGAACGCTCTCCTCGTGGTCATGAAGGGCCTGCCCCTGACCTACCAGAAGGACATGCAGGAGGATAAGGAAGCGATCTTCGACAGCCTGGAGACGCTGTCCCTCGTGCTCGCCGCGACCACGGGCATGGTCCGGGACATGAAGCCTGATGTGGAGCGCATGCGCGCCTCCGCCGGTGGCGGCTTCGCGACGGCCACGGATCTCGCCGACTGGCTGGTTCGCGTTCTCGGCATTCCCTTCCGCGACGCCCATCACGTTACCGGCCGCATCGTGGCCATCGCGGCCGAGCGCGGGATCACGCTGGATGAGGTGCCGCTGGCCGATATGCAGGCGGTCCATTCGGGCATCACCGATGCGGTGTTCGACGTGCTCTCGGTGGAGAAATCCGTCGCCAGTCGCGTCAGTCACGGCGGCACCGCGCCCGAGAACGTCCGCCGCGAGGTCGCCCGCTGGCGGCGGGAACTCGCTTCCAGCTGAATAGCAGCGACTTTTGCGTGACGACGCTTGCCCTTTGGGTATGATCGCCCCGCACCGGAGAAGAATCGGACGGCCCTGATGTCGAGTTCGGCTTTGAAAAGCGTCCTCATCCTCACCTGCGTGGCTTTCGCCGCGGCAGGTTGCGGCCGCAAGGGCGCGCTGGAGCCCCCCGGCGGCGCGCCGGAGGCCGCCAATCCGCCGAGCTCGCTGATCGGCGTCATCGCGACGCCCGCCTCCAGCGAGGAGGAGGCTGCCCCCAAGCCGGACAAGCCTTTCGTCCTCGATCCCTTGATCTGATCGTCAGATCCCTTGATCGATCGTCCCTGCGGACGATCCAGGAGCCCGACCGGTGCACCACTTCCACTATCGAGGCGGCGTCCTCCACGCCGAGGACGTTCCGGTCCCGGCGATCGCCGAGGCCGTCGGTACGCCCTTCTACGTCTACTCCACCGCCACCCTCGTCCGGCACTACCGCGTCTTCTCCGAAGCCTTCTCCGGCATGAAGGCGCATGTCTTCTATGCCATGAAGGCGAACTCAAACCAGGCCGTGATCCGCACCCTTGCCCGGCTCGGCGCGGGAGCCGACATCGTGTCGGAAGGCGAACTGCGGCGCGCCCTTGCCGCCGGCATCCCCGCATCCAAGGTGGTGTTCTCAGGCGTCGGCAAGACGGCCGCCGAGATCGCCTTCGCGCTCGACGTCGACATCAAGTGCTTCAACGTGGAGAGCGAGCCGGAACTGGAGCGCATCTCCGCCGTGGCGACCGGAAAGGGCCTCGAAGCGCCGGTCTCCTTCCGCATCAATCCCGACGTGGACGCCAAGACCCACGCCAAGATCTCCACGGGCAAGTCGGAGAACAAGTTCGGCATCCCCTTCCTCGACGCACCGAGGGTCTACGCCCGCGCCGCTGCCCTGCCGGGGATCCGGGTGACCGGCATCGACATGCACATCGGCTCGCAGATCACCGAACTCGGTCCCTTCGACAGTGCCTTCGGCCGCCTGGGCGACCTGATCAGGCGCTTGCGGGCCGACGGACACGCCATCGACCATGTCGACCTCGGCGGCGGCCTCGGCATTCCCTACCGCGACGACAATGCCCCGCCGCCCGATCCCCGCGCCTACGCCGATGTTGTCCGCCGCCACGTCGAGGAACTCGACTGCGAGGTGCTGTTCGAGCCGGGCCGCCTCATCGTCGGCAATGCCGGCATCCTCGTTTCCACGATCGAGTACCTGAAGAAGGGCGGCGAGCGCACCTTCGTCATCATCGACGCGGGCATGAACGATCTCATCCGCCCGACCCTCTACGAGGCCTGGCACGAGATCCGGCCGGTGATCGAGCCGCTCCCCGGCTCGGAGAGATTTGTAGGCGACGTAGTCGGTCCGGTCTGCGAAACGGGCGACTACATGGCTCTCGGACGTAGCCTGACAAATGTTCACGCGGGTGAAATGCTGGCCATCTTCTCCGCCGGTGCCTACGGCGCCGTCCAGGGCTCGACCTACAACTCGCGCCTGCTTGCCCCGGAGGTCCTGGTCGACGGCGACTGCTTCCACGTGGTCCGACCCAGGCCGACCTACGACGACCTGATCGGCCTCGACCGCCTGCCGCCCTGGCTCGACTGACCGCAGAGGTGAACGGATGGCCGACTTGGCGGACCAGCGTGTCATCCTGATCACCGGCACCTCCACCGGGATCGGCTTCGCCGCTGCCCGGGACATGGCCGCGCGCGGCTGGAGGGTGTTCGCAACTGTCCGGAATGAAACGGATTTCGCGCGCCTTGCCGCAGTCCCGGGCGTCACGCCGGTCTATCTCGACTACGCCGATCCTGCCTCGATCGCCGCCTGTGCCGACACCGTTCTCCAGGCGACGGGGGGCCGGATCGACGCCCTCTTCAACAACGGCGCCTACGGCCAGCCCGGGGCCGTGGAGGATCTGCGCCCGGATGTCCTGCGCGCCCAGTTCCAGGTCAACGTCTTCGGCTGGCACGACCTCACCGTCCGCCTGATCCCCGCCATGCGGGCCCGCGGTCACGGTCGGATCGTCCAATGCTCGTCGATTCTCGGTTTCATCGCCATGAAGTACCGCGGCGCCTACAACGCCTCGAAACATGCTCTGGAAGGCCTCACCGACACGCTCAGGTTGGAGCTGAGGGGTACCGGGATCGACGTGATCTCGATCCAGCCGGGCCCGATCGCCACGGCTTTCGTCCCATCATCGATGAAGAAGTTCCACGAAAACATAGACATAGACGGCTCGCCCCACCGCGAGGTCTACTTGCGCCGGCTGGAGCGCATGAAGCGCGGTGGCGCCAACCGCTTCAAGCTGCCGCCCGAGGCGGTTGTGGCCTGCTTGATCCAAGCCTGCGAAAACCCCAACCCACGCCCCGCCTACCGGGTGACAACTCCCACCAAGGCGCTGTGGATCCTGAAGCGCCTGTTGCCCACACGGGCCTTCCACGCCTTCCTGGCCAAGGCGTCCGACGCGGAGCAGTAGCCGTTCACGATTCGGTGCAAGGTGTTGTTAAATCCTGCCGGAGCCGCTTCACAGGCCTGACACAGACGCTATACATTATCCGCGACGCGATCCCGGTGACCCGCATCGGGATTCTGTCGAGGAGAGCGTAGGTGACGATTGCCGTCTCGCCGGACGCCCATCCGGCGCTGGTCCTCAACGCGGACTACCGTCCGCTCAGCTACTATCCCTTGTCACTCTGGTCGTGGCAGGACGCCATCAAGGCTGTGTTCCTGGACCGCGTGAACATAGTCTCCGAATACGATCTGGTCGTCCGCAGCCCGAGCTTCGAGTTCCGGCTGCCGTCCGTCGTGTCGCTGAAGACCTTCGTCCGGCCGTCGCGTCACCCCGCCTTCACGCGGTTCAACGTCTTCCTGCGCGACCGTTTTCAATGCCAGTACTGCGCGTCGAAGGAAGACCTGACCTTCGACCACCTGCTGCCGCGCTCCAAGGGTGGACAGACCACCTGGGAGAACGTCGTCACCGCCTGCTCGCCCTGCAACCTGCGCAAGGCCAACAAGACGGTTCAGGAGGCCGGGATGGAGTTGCACCTCCATCCCTTTGCGCCATCGGTGCAGGATCTCCACAACAACGGCCGGTTCTTCCCGCCGAACTACCTGCACGACAGTTGGCTCGATTTTCTCTACTGGGATACCGAACTCGATCCGTGATCGTCCCTCGCCGCCTCAGGCGACCATGAACGACATCCCGCCGCGCTGCTGCACCATGGCGTCGATTTCCCGCGCCGGCTTGGGCCGGGCGAAATGGAAGCCCTGCAGCTCCTGGCATCCGGCGATCCGGAGCAGCATCGCCTCGTCCTCTCCCTCGATCCCTTCGGCCGTCACCCGGATCCCGAGCGCATCGGCGACCGCCACGGTGGCATGCACGAGCCTCTGAGAGGTGTCGCTCGTCGCTACGCCGGTGATCAGGGAACGGTCCAGTTTCAGCTTGTCGAAGGCGAAGCGCCGCAGATATCCGATCGACGAGAAGCCGGTACCGAAATCGTCGAGCGACACGGAGATCCCCAGTGCCCGCAACGCCTCGATGGTTCGCTGCGCCCGGTCGGGGTGGGCCACAAGATACGTTTCGGTGATCTCCAGCTCCAACCGCTTCGGATCGAAGCGCTCCTCCTGCAGGATCCGGGCAACCTGACGGTCGAAGGAGGGGTCGCTGAACTGGGCCGGAGAGACGTTGACCGACACGTTGAGATCCGGCCAGTTGCGCGCGTCGCGGCAGGCCCGCCTGAGCACCCACTCGCCGATCTGGCCGATCACGCCGGTTTCCTCGGCGATCGGAATGAAGTCGCGCGGGGGAACCGGTCCGACACCCGGGCGCGTCCATCGCAGCAACGCCTCCACGGACGTCGCCAGGCCGGACCGCGCATCGATCACGGGCTGGTAGACCAGGTCGAACGCGTCATCCTCCAGGCTCTGCCTCAGCGCGACAGCGATCGCGTGCTGTTCGGTCCGCTCCTCGTCGAGGACCGGATCATAGCGCTCCAGCCGGTTCTTGCCGCCCTCCTTGGCCGCATACATCGCAACGTCAGCCCGGCGCACGAGTTCAACGGCATTGATAGACCCGTCCCGCACCCCGGCCATGCCGATCGAGGCGCCGACCTGGATGATACGCCCGTCGAACTCCATGGGGTGCGCGAGGAACGCGATCAGCTGCGCGCCGACCCGCTCGGCTTCCCCGTCGCTGAGCGTGCCCGGAAGGATGACGGCGAACTCGTCGCCGCCCAGGCGGGCGAGAAATCCGCCGGCGCCGATGATGCGGCTGAAGCCCGACGCAACGGCTTTCAGGAGCCGATCGCCGATCTCGTGGCCGTAGATGTCGTTGACTTCCTTGAAGCCGTCGAGGTCGATGAAGAGAACGATCGTGGGCTGGGCCTTCGCCGTTCCGAGGTGCCGCACGTCGATGTCGGCGTGGAATGCCGCCCGGTTGGCAAGCCCGGTGAGAGCGTCGTGCAACGAATCCTTGCGCGCCTTCTCTTCACCCACCCGGATCGCGCGGAGCATCCGGTAGATGCCGGCGAGAAGGAAACCGACGAGGACGAAGAGTACGGCCGTGACGCTGAGTGCCAGCGTGCTCGCTTCGGCAAAGGCGACCGTGCCGGGCTCGCGCGGCGTCCAGACGAGATGGGTCAGCACCTTCCCATCGGCATCGACCACGCCGTAGCCGGGTTGGGCTTCCGCCCGGTCGGGGACAGCGTGGAGGTCGTCCACCGAGTAGGTCCGGCCCAGTTCGCTGATGGCCTCCGGAGAAAGGAGCTTGCCGACGAGCAGAAAGCGCTTCTCGCCCTCGGGCAGCTCGACCGATTGGTCGTAGGGAAGAACCGGTCCGACGGAGTAGCCGATCAGCCCCCAGTGCGACCCACCGAAGTGCGCGGTTGGCAGCACTTCCTTGTTGGCGAGCACGCGCTTCAGATGTGGCCCGAAGGCCGGCCCGAGAAGCTGCTCGGCCTGCGCCTCGACCTTCACGCCCTTGTGGAAGACGAACAGCGTCCGACCGTTTTCGTCGAACAGCAGCGAGGTATCGAACATATTCTCGTTTGCGGTGGAATCGCGGATGTTCTCGTTGACGAAATCGGCGTCTGGCGTGCCGTAGAGGTTCTCCGCGGCGTCGTCCCAGATGGCGTAATCCTGTTGTGTGGTCCGCAACCGATCGAGAAGCGTCGCGAGCGATTGCGAAACGGTCCGCGCCGTGTACTCCGTGTCGATCCGCGTGACGGCGTCGCCCATACGATGCAGCGCCAGGAAGACGATCCCGATCGTCAGGCCAAGGGTCAGGAACACCGGAACGGCGATCCGGACCAGGAAATGCGCGAGACTGTGCGGGTCTGTTCGTCGGACTTGCATGGTCGTCATCAAGTTGCGATGACCGCGATCATAGGACCGAAGCCCTTAACGCTTGACGCATGCCCGCGGCAGCGTTTGATGGAACCGGGTTCGCCGGGGCCGTCGGGCCTTTCGGCTGGGTGAGCGGAGAGGCTTTTCAGTGTCGCTGGATCGAACGCGTGCCACCTTGGTCGGGCTGACCGCTGTGCTGATGTGGTCGATGCTGGGAGTCTTCACGGCCGGATCCGGCGAGGTGCCTCCCTTTCTCCTGAACGGGATCTGCTTCGGCATTTCCGGGCTGGCGGCCATCATCGCCATGGGCCTGCGCGGCCGCGGTTTCGGTGCACTGCGGCAGCCGCTATCGGTCTGGATCGTGGGCGTCGGCGGCCTGTTCGGATTCCACGCCCTCTATTTCACAGCGCTCCGGAACGCCCCACCGGTCGAGGCCAACCTCATCAACTACCTCTGGCCGCTCTTGATCGTGCTCTTCTCCGGGCTGCTTCCCGGAGAGCATTTGAAGGCCCATCACGTCGCGGGTGTCGCGATCGGCTTCGTCGGGGCGGCGCTCCTGGTCGGCGGTGGCGGCGGCTTCGACCTCGGACCGGAGCACGGGCTCGGCTATGCCGCGGCAATCGCCTCCGCCCTGACCTGGTCGATCTACTCCGTGGTCTCCCGGCGCATGGCGTCGGTGCCGACCGAGGCCGTCGCGGGCTTCTGCCTCGCGACGGCGGCGCTCAGCCTCGTCTGCCACGTGTTCCTGGAGACAACTGTCTGGCCCGTTGGCGCCTTCCAGTGGACCATGGTCGGGCTGCTCGCCGTCTTCCCGGTCGGCCTCGCCTTCTTCGTCTGGGATTTTGGTGTCAAGCGGGGCGACATCCAGGTGCTCGGCGCCGCAGCCTATGCCGCCCCGGTCCTTTCCACGCTGATGCTCGTAGCCACCGGCTACGGCCGGCTGACGCTCGTCTCCGGCATCGCCTGCCTCTTGGTCACCGGCGGTGCGCTGCTCGCGGCCAAGGACCTCTTCCTGAGGGGCCGCGCCGACCGGCAACCGGCCTGACCATCAGCCTCTCGCAGGCCTTGGCGTCGGCCGCCAGTCGGGCGGAGCCATCTCGAAACCGTCGAAGGTGAACCCCGGCGAGACCGTGCACCCGACCAGCGTCCAGGCCCCGAGGCTGGTCGCGGTCTGCCAGTGGCCCGCCGGAACCACCGCCTGCGGACGCTCCCCGGAAAGGAGGTCCGGCCCGAGCCGCAGCGAGGTCGCATCGTGCCCGTTGGGCGAGATCGTCAGCGCCAGCGGCCCGCCGGCATACCAATGCCAGACCTCGGCGGCATCGACCCGGTGCCAGGCAGAGACGTCGCCCACGTCGAGCAGGAAGTAGATCGCCGTCGAGAACGGCCGCCCGCCGCCGGGCGGCTCGTCCCGGAACGTCTGGACGTACCAGCCGCCTTCCGGGTGCGGCTCCATCTTCAACAGCCGGATGATCTCTTTCGCCCCGAGCCGGTTCATGCCCGGTCCTTCATCCGCCGAAGCGCGGCGAACACGTCGGCGTCCGATCCGTTCGGCAGACCGGCCGCAGCCTTCACGGCAGGTTGCCCCGCCCGAAGGAACGGATTGGTTGCCCGCTCCAGTCCGATCGTCGTCGGGATCGTCGGCCGGCCCGCCTCGCGTGCGGCGGCGATCGCCTCCGCCCGCTTGATCAGGGCCGCGTTGCCCGGCTCGATCGTCAGCGCGAACCGCGCATTGGAAAGCGTGTATTCGTGCCCGCAGTAGACCGCCGTCTCATCGGCCAGTCCGGCAAGTGTCGACAGTGATTGCCACATCGCCTCCGGCGTTCCCTCGAAGAGCCGTCCGCATCCGAGCGCGAACAGCGTGTCGCCGGAGAAGACGAGCGCCTGATCGGGAAGATGATACGCTACATGACCGAGCGTGTGGCCGGGCGTGGCGATCACCTCGACCCTGTAGGGTCCGACCTGCAGGCTGTCGCCGCCCGAGACGGTGACGTCCAGCCCGGGGATCCTGTCGGCCTCGGCGGCAGGGCCGATCGCACGCGCGCCGCTCACTGCCTTCAGGTCGGCGAGACCGGCGACATGGTCGTGATGATGGTGCGTGATCAGGATGTCGGTCAGCCGCCAGCCCCGCCGGTTCAGCACGTCCGCGATCGCGGCACTGTCGGGCGCATCGACGAGAACGGTCGCATGGCTCTCCGGATCGTGCAGCAAAACGGCGTAGTTATCGGAGCGGCAGGGGACAAGTTCGATCTCGGGACTGGCCATGAGCAGGACCTCGTACGGGACTCTGCGCCTTCTGCGTGTTAACGAAAGCGTGTCGGGTTGCCGCCCACCATAGGGTCGGACCCGAGCGCGGCCAACCCATTTGGAAACCGGACCCCAGCCCGATGCATCTGGACGTGGTCGACCTGCGTGACTTCTATACCGGCGACCTCGGCTTCACCGTCCGGGAGATACTCTCCACGCGCATTCGCGACCACTGGCGCGCGGTTGGCGGCGACCGGATCATGGGCTTCGGCTATACGACGCCCTATCTCAGCCTGTTCCGCGGCGAGGCCGAACGGTTGCTCGCCTTCATGCCGGCCGCGCAGGGCGTGGTGAACTGGCCGGCCGACGGTCCCTCGTCGTCCGCCCTCGTGGTCGAAGACACCCTTCCGCTCCCCGACGGCGCCGTGGACCGCGTGCTGCTCGTCCACGCCTTGGAGATGTCGCACGACCCGCGCGAGGTGCTTCGGGAGATCTGGCGCGTGATGGCGCCGGGCGGGCGCCTGTTCCTCATCGTGCCGAACCGACGCGGGCTCTGGGCGCGCGTCGACACCTCGCCCTTCGGCTACGGACGGCCGTTTTCCAGGAGCCAGCTCACCAACCTCCTGCGCGACAGCCTGTTCTCGCCTGTCGCCTGGGACGAGGCGCTCCACATGCTGCCGGTGAAACGCCGCCGCTTCCGACGCTCCGCATCCACATGGGAGCGCATCGGGCATGGCCTCTGGCCCGCCTTTGCGGGCGTCATCATGGTGGAGGCGACCAAGCAGCTCTACCATGGCCTGCCGATCCGCCGCCGGGCCAAGGTGGTCACCGGCTTCCGCCCCGCGCTGCTGCCGGCCCCCGCCGGCGTGTCGACGCTCACGCCCGGATCGCTGGACGGTTCGCCGGCGCCCTGATCCGCCTCAGGACTTCGACAGCAGAAACAGGCCCTGCGCCCCGATCAGGTTCCACACCCACCACGGCGCGTTGAACGGCAGCTTGACGCCGTTGACGTCGAGCGCGATCGCTTTCTCCACCGTCGCGCCCACCTCGTCGGCCAGCGAGACGAAGTCGCGGATCGTGCAGAAGTGGATGTTCGGCGTGTCGTACCAGCTGTAGGGCAGCCGCGACGACACCGGCATCCGGCCGCCGAGAAGCAGCCGGATCCGCACGTCGTAGTGCCCGAAGTTGGGGAACGACACGATCGCCTTGCGGCCGATCCTCAGGAGGTTTTCCAGCACGTGCCGGGGGTTGCGTGTCGCCTGGATCGTCTGGCTGAGGATCACGTAGTCGAACGCCTGATCCGGATACTGGTCGAGATCGCTGTCGGCGTCGCCCTGGATCACCGCAAGACCGCGCGCGACGCAGTTCCGCACGCCTGCAGGACTGATCTCCAGGCCTCGCGCGTCGACACCGCGGGTCTGCTCCAGGAGTTCCAGCAACGCGCCGTTCTCGCAGCCGATGTCGAGCACGCGGCTGCCGGGAGCGACGAGGTCGGCGATCAGCTTGAAGTCGACGCGGACGTCGGCGGAGGGAAGCGTCGGGACCACCATCGTCACTCTCCCGCCACGGCGCTCGCCGGACCGGGGATGCCGCGCTGACGCGCCGCCCCGGTGAGGAACCCCCGGACGATCCGGTACTGCTCGGGTATGTCGAGCAGGAAGCTGTCGTGCCCCCGGTCCGTATCGATCTCCACGAACGACACGCTGGCCCCCGCCGCGTTGAGCGCGTGGACAACGGCCCGGCTCTCGGAGGTCGGGAACAGCCAGTCGGAGGTGAACGAGACGACGCAGAAACGGGTCTTGGACCCGCGGAAAACCTGTGCCAGCACCCCGCCGTGGTCGGCAGCCAGATCGAAGTAGTCCATCGCCCGCGTCACGTAGAGATAGGAGTTCGCGTCGAACCGGTCGACGAAGCTCATGCCCTGGTGCCGGAGGTAGCTCTCGATCTGGAAATCGGCGTCGAACCCGAAGGTCAGCCGCTCGCGATCCTGCAGGTTCCGCCCGAACTTGGCGTGCAGCGAGGCGTCCGACATGTAGGTGATGTGCGCCGCCATCCGGGCGACGGCAAGGCCCTTCTTCGGGTTGACCCCGTCTTCCATGTAGCGGCCGCTGCGCCAGTCCGGATCGGCCATGACAGCCTGCCGGCCGACCTCGTGGAATGCGATGTTCTGCGAGGAGTGTCGGTGGCTGGTGGCGATCGCGATGGCCGAGAAGACGCGGGCCGGATAATCGGCCGCCCACTGCAGCACCTGCATGCCGCCCATCGAACCGCCCACGACCGAAAACAGCGTGTCGATGCCGAGCGCCGAGACGAGCATGGCCTGCGCTCGCACCATGTCGCGGATCGTCACCACGGGAAAGTCGAGCCCGAACGCCCGCCCGGTCTGCGGATTGGTGCTGGCCGGGCCCGTCGTTCCCATGCAGCCGCCGAGCACGTTGGCGCAGATCACGTAAAACCGGTCCGTGTCGATCGGCCGGCCCGGGCCGACCATCGTCGTCCACCAGCCTGGCTTGCCGGTCACCGGATGGTCGTTCGCCACATGCTGGTCGCCGGTCAGGGCGTGGCAGATCAGGATGGCGTTGGTTCGCGCCTCGTTGAGCGTGCCGTAGGTCTGGTAGGCGATCTGCCATGGAGCGATCGACGAACCACCGTCGAGCCGGAGCGGCTGGTCCGGCCCGAACCGCATGACCGGGCTGGACGGCGCGTCGGATTCGTGACGGCGCAAGCGCTCCTGGCGCTCCAGCTCTGCGGTATCGACGGTCGACATGGGACTGAAACCTTCGGGGAACCCGTGATGAAGGCCGCTAGCTAGGGATGCTGCCCGGGCGCTGTCAAGGCGCACCGCGCGGCACCCTGTTTTCCTTTGCCTTCAGCGGCGCTCCACCCTATGAATACCGCGCTTTCGCGCAAGGGCGCCCGGCGGCGCCCGCCCCCTCGTGACCCGTCCGGATCCATGTCCCTGAACGACCTCTCCTCGCCGCGCGGCCTGTCCGACCTCCGGTCCAAGATCGACGCCATCGACGCCGAGCTGCACAAGCTCCTGATCGAGCGCAGCGAGATCATCGACCAGCTGATCAGCGTCAAGCGGACCGACGAGCCCGGCGCGGCCTTCCGCCCGGCCCGCGAAGCGTCCATGATGCACGCGCTCGTCGACCGCCATCGCGGCCATCTTCCCCTCGTCACGGTGGAGCATGTCTGGCGCGAGATCATCTCCACCTTCACCTGGCTGCAAGCGCCCTACACCGTTCACGTGGCAACGGGCGACGCCGCCGAGACGCGCGACGTCGCGCGCTTCTATTTCGGCTTCACCGTTCCCTTCGAGACCGTCGACCAGGCTGCGGACGCCATCGCGGCCGTCTCGCGCACGACGTCGGACCTTGCCGTGATCCGCCTCGGTGAAGCCCCGACGCCGTGGTGGGCGCCGCTCGACGCGGACGCGCCGGCGCCGCGCATCATCGGCCGACTGCCCTTCATCGGGGTCGAGCAACGTCCGGTCTCGACGCCGGCCGTGGTCGTGTCGATGCCGCTCAAGGACCCCGTTGCCCCCGAGGTGGTCGTCTTCGCCTGCCGCGGACCGGCAGACACGTCGGCTCACCGTTGGCTGCGCAACCGGGGTGTCGAGGTGATCGCCTGGCACGCGCCCTGGGGCCGGCACACCGGAGCCATCGGCGCCGACCTCGTCGTCGCCGTCCCTGCGGAAAACCGCGACCCGGCCACCGTCGCTGCGGCCACGGCCGACAAGGCCCGCGACGATGCCGGTATCATACTCGCCGACGTGCGCCTGATCGGCGGCTATGCCGCGCCGATCGAACTTCGCGCCCGCTGATTCCCATTCCCGCATTCACGCTCGGATTGACCCATGTCCACCGCCGCCCGTCCCCAGCCCCGTCCGAGCCTGCTTGAGATCGACGCCTACGTCCCCGGACGGTCCAAGGCCGCGCCGGGCGTCAAGCTGCACAAGCTCTCCTCCAACGAGACGCCGCTCGGCCCGTCGCCGAAGGCGATCGAGGCCTTTTCCGCCGTCGGGGACCACCTGGAGCGCTACCCGGACGGCGCATCGACGGCGCTGCGGGAGGCGATCGCCGACACCTACGGCCTCAACCCCAACCGCATCGTCTGCGGCAACGGTTCGGACGAACTGCTGACGCTGCTCGCCTCCGCCTATCTCGCGCCCGGCGACGAGGGGCTCTACTCGCAGTTCGGCTTCCTGGTCTACAAGATCGCCATTCTCGCGGCCGGCGCCACACCCGTGATCGCCCCGGAGACCGACCACACCACCGATGTCGACGCGCTGCTTGCCCGAGTCACCCCGCGCACCAAGGTCGTCTTCCTGGCCAATCCGAACAACCCGACCGGCACCTACCTGCCGATCACCGAGGTCCGGCGTCTTCACGCCGGCCTGCCGCCCCATGTCCTGCTGGTGCTCGACGCGGCCTACGCGGAGTATGTCCGGCGCAACGACTACGAGAGCGGGATCGAGATGGTCTCATCGGCCGAGAACGTCGTGATGACCCGCACCTTCTCCAAGGTCTACGGGCTCGCTGCCCTGCGCGTCGGCTGGCTCTACGGCCCGGAGCATGTCGTCGATGTGCTCAACCGCCTGCGCGGCCCGTTCAACCTGTCCGCAGCGGCCATTGCAGCCGGAGCGGCCGCCGTTCGCGACAAGGCCTTCGTCGACGCTGCGGTCCGCCACAACGACGACTGGCTCGCCTGGACCGCGGAGGAAGTTCGCAAGCTCGGCCTCGCCGTGACGCCGTCGGTCGGCAACTTCATCCTGATCCACTTCCCCGAAGCTGCGGGGCGGACCGCAGCCGACGCCGACGAATTCCTCATCGGGCGCGGTATCGTGCTCCGTCGCGTCACCGCCTACGGTTTGCCGAACGCGCTCCGCATGACGATCGGCGACGAGGAGGCCAACCGCGCCACGGTGGCCGCGCTCGCCGACTTCCTGGCGAGGCCGGCATGATCGAGCCGCTGTTCGACAAGCTCGCCATCGTCGGCATCGGCCTGCAGGGCTCGTCCATCGCCCGGGGCGCCCGGGTGAAGGGTCTCGTCCGTCGGATCGCCATCGCGGATACCTCGCCCGACCACCTGGAACGCGCAGAGGCGCTCGCCCTCGGCGACAGCCTGCATGCCGGGGCGGACGCAGCCGTGGAGGATGCCGATCTCGTCATCCTCTGCGTGCCCGTCGGCGCCTGCGAAGACGTTGCCAAGCTGATTGCACGGGACTTGAAGCCCGGCGCCATCGTCACCGACGTCGGATCGGTAAAGGGCTCCGTGGTGCGCCAGATGCGGCCGCACTTGCCCGGGCATGTACACTTCATACCCGGCCATCCCGTCGCCGGCACGGAGTACTCAGGTCCGGATGCCGGCTTCGCCGAACTGTTCGAGAACCGCTGGTGCATCCTGACCCCGGACGAGACGGCCGACCCGACCGCCATCGCGCGGCTCACCGGCTTCTGGCGCGGTCTCGGCGCCAACGTGGAGACGATGACGGCCGACCACCACGACCTGGTGCTCGCCATCACCAGCCACGTGCCGCATCTCATCGCCTACAACATCGTGGGAACGGCCGCCGACCTGGAGGAGGTGACCCAGTCCGAGGTCATGAAGTTCTCCGCCGGAGGTTTCCGCGATTTCACCCGCATCGCCGCCTCCGATCCCACGATGTGGCGCGACGTCTTCCTCCACAACAAGGAAGCGGTGATCGAGGTGCTCGGCCGGTTTACCGAAGACCTGATCGCCTTGCAGCGCCACATCCGCTGGGGCGAGGCCGACGAACTCTTCGACCTGTTTACCCGCACCCGTGCGATCCGCCGCGGCATCATCGGCATGGGGCAGGAGACGCCCGCGCCCGATTTCGGCCGCCGCAAGGGATCCTGAGCTCCGGGCGCTTCAGAAGAGGCGCGGCGCCGACCCGAGCGGCAGGCCGTTCGCCGTCACCGCGCCGTTGGACATGTCGATTGTCAGCGTGCGGGGATTGCCCTCCCCCTCGCCGGCCCTTCCGATCAGCGCGAAGGCAGACCCGAGTGCTGCCAGGACCGGGTTGAGCGGCTTGCCGGCCGCCGCTTGGGCGGTCAGCCAGTCGATTCGGGTCGCAGTCGCCGTCAGCGTGCCGACAACGGCACCGTCAGAGGCGACCGTGGCGGACCCTTCGGCCTCGATCCGGGTCTCGCCGATCTCGACGGCGACCTGCGCAACCTCCGCGCCGCCGCCCGCCGCAGCCCAGGCTGCCAGCCCGTCCGGCGTGCCGTCGATCATGGTCCCGTTCCTGACCCGCAGCAGGACGCCCGCATCGGCTTCCTCGGGAAGCAGATCCGTCGTCCCAACCAGGCCTGCGGCGCCATTCAGTGTCGCCGAGAACTCCACGTCCGCGGTGCTGGATGCCGGAGACCGCAGGTGGGCCTCCACGTGCCGCGCGGTCACCCGGCCGATGTCCAGCCCCCCCGCGGTGACGTTGGCCGCCAGATCCTCCGCCGCGATCGAGACCTGCGGCACCGAACCGCCGTTCGGGTCCGGTCGGAAGCTCGTCGTCAGCGCCGAGAAGGTGCCTTCGAACACCTCGCCTGTCGGCGCGCGGAAGGTGATCGGGGCCGCAAAGCGGGAAACGATCAGGTCCGGATCATTGACCGACCCGTTCGACTCCAGGCCGGCGGCGCTCATGTGGGTCCCGTCCGGCAGCGTGATCTCAGGGTTCCTGCAGGAAACCGAGACCCTGAACGGCCAGCCGCCGACGCTCCGGTCCAGACAGATAACGGTGATGCCCTGGGATGCGAGATCGCCGATGCCGCGGTCCACGTTCCCGATCACGGTGTCGCGGACCTGCGTCCATGCATAGGTCCACCCCCCGACGATGGCCGCAAGGACGACGAGCAGGGCGATGAATCTTCCGCGCATTCGGAGGGTCCGTGGCTAAGGTCGGCGGTCGGGATCAAGCAGCGCACGTGCCGGGCTTGCCCGGACGGGCCTGCCTCTGCTACCCGCTTCCGGTCGACAAGGAAAGGGCGGCGGCTTGGCCTTCTGGGTGTTCGGCTACGGCTCCTTGATGTGGAACCCCGGTTTCCCGCATCTGCGCTCCCTGCAGGGCCTCCTGCGCGGCGCCCATCGTTCGCTCTGCGTCTACTCCTATGTCCATCGCGGCACGCCGGAGCGGCCGGGCCTAGTGTTCGGATTGGACCGCGGCGGCTCCTGCCGCGGGCTCGCCTTCGAAGTGGCTCCCGCCGATCGGGACGCTGTGATCGCCTATCTGCGCGAACGCGAGCAGGTCACCAGCGTCTACATCGAGGCCGTACGCCCGGTCCGCCTGCTCACCGGCGAAACGGTCGAGGCGCTCACCTACATGGTCGACCGCTCCCATCCGCAATACGCCGGCCGACTCGACCATGCGGAGCAGGTGAGGCTGGTCCGCAACGGCGTCGGGCGCTCCGGCGCCAATCCCGATTATGTCCGCTCCACGGCCGCCCATCTGCGCGAACTCGGGATCAGCGATCATCGCGTGCAAGCGCTGGTCCGTGAATTGGCGATACCCGAGGCCTAGGCGGCGGCGGACTGTCGGAGCCGGGTGACGCGGGCCGCAGCCTCAGGCCTCAAGGCGGCGCCTCCGTCGGCGGCCTCCAGGAGCAGGCGATCGGAGGCCGCCTCCACCTCGGACTGGAGCTTTACGAGCGCGTCCTTTGGTTCCAGCCCCGGCGCGATCGGCGGCAGGAACTCCATCACGATCGTTCCCTTGACGTGCGAGGGTGTCCGGCGCGGCCAGAAAACCCCGGAGTTCAGCGCCACCGGTACGATCGGGACCTTCAGGTCGCGATAAAGATAGGCAACGCCGATCTTGTAGCGCGGCTCCGCACCCGCTTCCCGTCGTGTCCCCTCAGGGAAGATCATGATCTGGCGGTCGCCGCGGACCGCCTCCCGGGCACGCTCGGTCATGTCGGCCAGCGCCTGGCTGCCCTTGCCGCGGTCTACCGGAATCATGCGAGCCCGCGACGCCCACCAGCCGAACAGCGGCAACCACATCAGTTCGCGTTTCAGGATGAACACCGGATCCGGCACCAGCGGGATCAGCGCCATCGTCTCCCAGGTCGACTGATGTTTTGCCGCGACGATCGCACCGGTGGTGGGAATGTGCTCGCGCCCGCGGATTTCATGGCGGATGCCGAGCACCGCCCTGTGCAGCGCCATCACAGTGTTCGCCCACCAGCGCACGATCGACATGATCTGCGGCGGCTTCAGGAACAGCACGACGGGGGAGCAGACGATCAGCGCGCCGGCCGTCACGAGGTAGAAGAGCACGTTGAAGATAAAGGTACGGAGGACCATGGAGCGACCGGCGCGAGAACGTTCGACGCAGAGACGCTTACCGTCAGCGCGCGATCGATGCTAGTCCGACCGGGGCCTGGTCGCTGCCGGCAAGCGACAATCGCGCACGCGTCGCAATGTACTTCACGTACTCCTCCAGCAGCAGCGTCGCGGTCTCCTGGTTGGCGTACCAGTGAGCAATGTCCAGTCGGTTCTTGGCCACGGGATAGGCCACCATACGCATCTCCGGCATCGCATGACCGAGCTCTGCGAGCGCCCGCGGCATGTGATAGGCGCTGGTGACGACGATCAGCGAACCGAACTCGTGGGCCCGGGCCCACTTCGCGGTCTCCTGCGCATTGCCGATCGTGTTCGCCGCGCGCCGGTCGAGATCGACGCAACAGTCAAAGAGGGAGGGCCCCGCGTCGACGACCTTGCCGATCTGGCGGGCGCTGGTGTCCGGATGGACGCCGGAGATCAGCAGCCGCTGGGCCGCGCCGTCGGTGAGGAGATCGATCGCCCCGGAGACGCGTTCAGCTCCTCCCGTCAACACGACGATCCCGTCCGCCTCCGGCCGGTCGGGCCGTGCGAGGCTGCCGACATAGGTAGCGAAAACCAGGAAACCGCACGCGAACAGGATGCCTGAGACGATGGCGCCGATGAGAAGGAAGCCGAACGCGCGGCGAACCCAGCGGGGGATCAGTGGATCGCGCATCGAAGGATGCCGGTATTTGCGCGCGCGCGAGGGTTTCGACGGCCGGGAGGCGTCGGTATGAGGGGCCTCGTAGACGGCGGCCAGGAAGGGCGTCGAACTCGGCTTCATCGCGGAACCATTCTATGCGATTGCGGCCGCCTCTGGGCAAGTCCCAGTTTGAGGCACTCTGCCGCCTGTTTTCGCATCACTCGATGGTGGCGAGGGAACGCCGCACCGCAAGCCTGGAGGTTGCAGCCGTCAGCACCGCCACAGCGCCGACCAGCACGACGATGCCGAGAAACCCGGGCAGCCCGATCGAGAGGCCGCCGAGCAGGGTGTCCATCTGCGCGGCGCCGGGTAGCCCCGAGGACTCCCGGAACAGGATCGCGAGCGCGATGAAGAGCACCAGCGCCAGACCGCCGCCGATCAGACCGCCGCGGATCCCGAGCAGAAGAAAGTGATGCTGGAACTCGCCCGCGATGAACCGATCTTCTGCACCGCAGAAATGAAGGACCTCGATGATCTGCCGGTTGCCGGCCATGGCAGCGCGTGTGGCGAACACCACGGACAGCACCATGGCGACGAGCACCAGCACCAGCACCGCGATGCCGACCGCGACCATCGATCCCGCCATCGCGCGCAACCGGTCCACCCAGGCGGCGTGGTCGTCCAGACTGCCACCTTGGATCTGGGTGCGAACGGCTTCGCTCAGGCCGGCGACGTCGAACAGAGCCGGATCGTCCACGGTCACCACAACCAGACGCGGCACGGGCAAGGCCGCCAGATCGACCCCTGCGCCGAGCCACGGTTCCAGCAAGCGTCGCGTTTCCTCGTCGCTGAGCGCGCGCGCCGACGCAACGCCCGGAAATTCGCCCGCCAGCGCTGCGGCCTTGCTCAGTTCTGCGGTGATGTCGGTCCCATCGAGCGGCCTGACCTCGATAGTCACTTCCCGGCCGATGTCCGACTGCCAGGCTCGAGCCGCCGCGTCCACCATCGTGACGGCGCCAATCGTCAGGCTGGCGAGAAACGTCATGATGGCGATCACGAGGGTGAGTGCCCGTCCGGCGATCGTCTGCGGTGGAACGATCGGAGTGCGGGTCCGCGATGGCTCGGATCGCGTCGCCGCGTCGTCCTCGGCGGGGGCGGCGGCGCTCATTCGTAGATCTCCATCCGTCCGCCGGCGAGCACCAGCCGCCGCGCTTCGTACTGATTCATCAGCGTAAGGTCGTGCGTGGCGATCACCACGGCGGTGCCGAGCCGGTTGAGCTCCACGAAAAGGCGGAGCAGGCGCCGCGCGAGGGGGGCATCGACGTTGCCTGTCGGCTCGTCGGCGAGCAGAATCTCCGGCTTGGTGATCAAGGCGCGCGCGATGGCCGCCCGCTGCTTCTCGCCACCGGAGAGGATGGGCGGAAGCACGTGCATCCGCTCGCCGAGGCCCACCCAGTGCAACAACTCGACCACATCGGTGCGATAGCTGCTCTCGTCGATTCCCTGCACGCGATACGGCAGCGCCACGTTTTCATAGGTCGTGAGGTGGTCGAGAAGCCGGAAGTCCTGGAACACCATGCCGATGCGTCGGCGGATCTTCGGCAGTTCGCCCGGCACGATCCGCATCGTGTCCCGCCCGAACATGCTGATCAGCCCGCGCGTCGGCTTCAGCGACATGAACAGCAGGCGGAGCAGCGTCGTCTTGCCCGCACCGGACGGACCGGTCAGGAACTGGAACGAGCGCGGCTCCACGGCGAAGGTCAGGTCGCTCAGCACTTCCGGCCCCATGCCATACCTGAGGCCAACATTCTCGAAGCGGATCACGACATCACCCCGCACCCGGCATCCGGCCCGCGGCGGGCGGAGCGGCCGGTCTCATCGTGAAAGCGTAGCGTTAACGGATCGTTAATCAATGTCAGCGTCCGCTAGTCCTGCAACGGGACAGGGAGGTCTGTCCCGCCGCATGTGATTCGCACCTCCGGCGGACAATGCCTGGACATTGGGGCAGCGTCACGGGGACGGTACCGATCGGAAGCCATGAAGATCAGCTGTCCGAACTGCGAGGCGACTTATCAGTTGGCGGACCGCGCGATCGGCGCGACGGGCCGCAAGGTCCGCTGCACCCGCTGCGGCACGATCTGGCATGCCCTGCCGACCCTGCCGGAGCCCGACGAGGACGATGCCCCCTCCTGGGCTGACGCGGCACGCAGCCGCGGCTCTGCGGATGACACCGAGGTCGATGCGTGGCGCGCCGCTCTCAGCGACGACGAACAGGCCGCGGCCAGCGAAGATCCCGACGACGCGGAACCGGACGCGACCACCGGCAGCAATGTGGTCCCCTTCAAGCCGATCCCCGATCCTGACCCGACCGAAGAGGACGTGGCATCCGATGTCACCGCCGCGGAACCGACGGCGACGGCAGAGGCCGATGTGATCGACCAGGAGCCCGCCGGATTCTCCAAGGAGAAGCGCGCGGCGATCCGGGGGAACAAGAAGGCGCCCAAGCGCGTGCGGCCGGGCCGCAAGTCCACCCCGATGCCATCCGGCGTCCTGGCTCTCATCATCCTCCTGATCACGGGTGGTGCCGTCGCCGGCGCGATAGCATGGCGCGACGTGGTGGTCAGCCTCCAGCCCGATTTCGCCGGCCTCTACGAGATGGTCGGCATGAAGGTCAACCTTCGCGGCTTGGAGATCGTCGACGTCAAGACCTACCGCGAGGTCGACGGCGCCACACCCGTGCTGGTCGTGGAGGGAGAAGTCACCAACATCGATATGAAGATCAGAAGCGTTCCGACGCTTCGTTTCGGCTTGCGTTCCGCCGCCGGCCGTGAGGTCTATGCTTGGACCATGGCGCCCGGCAAGAACGAATTGGACCCCGGCGAGCGCCTGCCCTTCAAGAGTCGGCTTCCGGCACCTCCGGATGCTGCGACGGACGTTCAGGTTCGATTTACCGATCGTGCGGGATCCTGAGCGTCGAAAGAGTGGAGTTTGCATGACGACCAGGACCATCGACGTCCTCTACTCCGAGGAAGCGATCGCGGAGCGTGTCGCCGCGATCGCCGACCGGATCGCCGAGGACAGGCCCGAGCGGCTTCTCGTCGTCGCCATTCTCAAGGGCAGCTTCATGTTCGCCGCCGACCTCATGCGTGCTCTGCACCGGGTCGGCCTGGAACCGCAGGTGGAGTTCATGATGCTCTCCAGCTACGGCGAAGCGACGGTTTCGTCAGGGACCGTGCGCATCGTTCGCGACATTGACACCGACGTGAAGGGGCGCGACGTCCTGATAGTCGATGACATCCTGGAGTCCGGGCGCACGCTCGCCTTCGCCCGCCGCCTCATCGCCGAGCGCGGCGCCTCGCGCGTCAAGGTGGCCGTGCTCCTGGAGAAACCGGGCAAGCGCAAGGCGGAGATCCAAGCCGATCACGTCGGCTTCGTGTGTCCCGACGAGTTCGTGGTGGGTTACGGAATGGACGCCGCCCATGCATGGCGTCAACTGCCGTTCGTCGGCGTGATCAAGGACGCCGGCAGCGGCGCGTGACGAAAGGGTCGGAGGAGATGGCCAACATCCTGCTCACCGAGGACGACGACAGCGTCCGCACCTTCGTGAAGCGCGCCCTGGAACTGGATGGTCACGCCGTCACCACAGCCGATGACGGCGGCATGGCGCTCGAGATCCTGCAGGAGCGCAACGGCGACTTCGATCTTCTCCTCTCAGACATCACGATGCCGGTGATGGACGGCATCGCGCTGGCGTTGGCGACCGCGCGCGATTGGCCTGATCTGACGATCCTGCTGATGACCGGCTACGCCGACCAGCGCGAACGCGCCCACGGACTGGATGCCCTGGTCCACGACGTGGTGCCGAAGCCGTTCTCCCTGGCGGACATTCGCCGCGCGGTCGACGAGGCGATAGCCGTGCGCCCGCTCGGCGTCCGGAGAATGGCTGGGTGAAGCCTCAGAACGGCTTCAGCAGGCGCTCCAGGTAGTCCAGTTCGATCGACGGACGGCTCGGCTCGGAGAACCGGCGCCGCAGTTCTTCCAGGATGCGCCGTGCCCGCTGCACTTCGATCTCGCCTGGCACCTTGACGCTGTCGCCGAAATCCGGCCCCTCGCGCCGCTGCGGGCGACCGAGCGGATCCTCCGCATACGACCGCTGACCGCCGGGGCGGCCCTGCTGCCCCTCGCCTTCGTTGCCCATCTGCTCGGCAAGCTGCTGTGCGCCCTGCCGGAGCTGGTCGAGCGCCTGGCCCTGTTGCCCGAGCGCATCCTGGCTCTGGCCCTGCCCGAGCGATTCCTGGGCCTGGCCCATCGACTCGCCAGCCTGGCCCAGCTGCTCGCCGGGGTTCATGCCATTCTGCTGCATCTGGTTCTGCAGCTCCTGCAGGCGCTTCTGCAGATCCGCCTGACCCTGCTGCAGCTGGCGCATCGCCTCCTGCATCTCCTGTTCGGACATCTGACCGTTCTGACCTTGCTGACGGCCGTCAGGCGACATGTTGAACGTCTCGTTCATCAGCTCCTGCTGACGGCGGATCATGTCCGCGAGCTCGTTCATCATCTGGTTCATCTGACCCTGCTGCCCCTGCTGGCCTTGCTGACCCTGCTGGGGCTGCGCGGTCTGCAGGTTCTCCAGCATCTGGTCGAGCTGCGACAGCAACTGCTCGGCCGCTTCCCGATCGCCCAGCTTCGACAGTTCCTCGATGCGGTCGATCATTTTCTGGAAGTCCTCCGGAGAGACCTCCTGGGCGTTCTGCGGCATCTGCTGCTGGTTCTGCGACAGGTTCGGATTGTTCTGCATCTGCTCCTGCAGCGCCTGCATGTACTCCTGCATGGCCTGCCGGAGCTCTTCCGTCAGCTTTGCGATCTCCTCCTGAGAAGCGCCGTTCTCCAGCGCCTCGCGCAACCGCTCGCGCGCTTCGCGCAGCCGCTGCTCGGCGAGCGACGCATCGCCGCCATCGATGGCGAGCGCCATTTCCCACATCAGGTCGAGAGCTTCCTTCAGCTCATCGTCCGTCGCCGCGTTCTGGATGCGGGACTTCAGCACGCTGAGCCCCAGATGGATGGACGCATCCGCCACGTAGCGCTCCGAACCGACCAGAACCGTTCCGAGTACGTCGCTGACGAATGGTGCCGCGTTGGCGTCCAGGGCCAGCACGCGCCGCTGCTCGATCAGCATGCGCGCGACAGGGTTGCGGAACGGCCTTGCCGGGATCACCACGTCGACCGGATCGGACCGCCCGATCTTTCCGGCGTCGTCCTTGGCCTCCAGGCGCATGGACACCACCGCGCCCGCCCAGGGATGGGCGGAAAGGTCGCGGAAGGTCTGCCCCGTTGGTTCCTTGGCGCCACGTCTCGGCAGCGACAGCGGCATATCCGGCGCCCCGATCAGGGGGCGCGCTTCGCCCGATCCCACATAGATGGAGGGCGTGAGCGCCGTCTTCGGCTCGTCGAAGACCGCGCGGGCGGAACTGACCCGGTAGTCGTCCTCCACGGAATAGGCGAGCCGGAACGCCCCGCGAACCGTGGCGGCAGGTTCTTCCGTCAACTTGATGACCGGTGCCTGGTCGAGCACCACCGCGAAGCGGAATTGCCGAAGCGTCTCCTCCCCCGAGGCGAGAGTGACGAAACCGCTGCGGTCGAGTTTCCATTCGAACGCCGTCGGCCGTACGATCGCATCCCCGGGCGTTGCCGCCGCGGCCGTCGCTTCGGGAGCCTTGCCGCCGATGTCGAGCCCGGCTTCCGCCGGATCACCTTCACCGGTGAAGCGAGCGACCGGAGTATCGACGCCCGTCACGCGGATCGCCAGGACGCTGCCTTCGGGAACCTCCAGCGGATTGTCCGGGCCGGCGAGCGGCGGCGGCGCCGCCGCGGCCGCTTCCTCCGCATCGGGCGGGACGACCGGCATCGAAAGATAGACCGGACCACGGCCGGTGTAGCTCGGCGGCGTCACCCACGCATCGATCCGCAGGTTCGAGGGCGGCGGAGCGGGCAGCCGGACAGCGTCGGCGAGCGGCCGCACCAGATCCCCGCGCGCCGCGACGAGGCCGATCACGAAGATGAAGGCGGCAAGGGCGCGCAGGACATAAGGATCGCGACGGTCAACGCGCGGAGAGGGAGCCTTGACCCGCACCTGGCTGAGGGTCGCCGCCACCCTCCGCCGATGCGCCCGCCAGAGCGCCTGGCCGATCGGGTCGCTCTCGCCGGCGGCCTGCCGGTCGGCGAGCGCGGTGAGCGGGCGATGCTGGAAACCGCTGTCCCGCTCGAGGCGGCCAAGGGTGTCCCGTTCTTCCGGAAGTCGGGTGCGGGCCAGCCGGACCAGTGCCACCAGGAAGGCGAGCCCGAACAGGCCGACGACGATCAACCTCGGGACGTCAGGAAACAGCTGGAAGAAACCAAGCCAGGCCGCTGCCGCGAAGAGCCCGGCGATAGCCAGGGCCGTCACGAGGCGGGGCCACACCCGCTCCCACGCAAGGGCGAACCGCGCCATCCGGCGCTTCGCGACAAGGCTCGCAAGGGGATCGCCCGATCCGGCAGCCTCTGGGGAAGTCTTCACTGGATCCGCCACTCGGATATCCTCGAATTCTGGCCTCGACCCCCGACGTGCCTCGCGAGGATAACATAGGAGGCCATGCCGCCAAGGCGAGAAGCCCCGCGAGATCGTCACAGCTGCGTGTGACCACACTCGCGGCCGGCTGCGGCGGAACGAAGGCGGGGAATGGACGCTCTCTCCGAAGCGGCCGGCTGCGCCCTGTCGCCTGCCGGCCCTTTTGTGTGGCGTCTTCCGAAGCTATATGGGAGACCGGATGAACTGACGGATCGGACCCGCCCGTGCTCGGACATGACGAACACGATCACCATGCCTGCCGGCGCGACGGCCTCGCCCGGGCCGAAGCCCGTTGCGAGGCAATGGGGCTCCGCATGACCGCGCAGCGACGTCAGGTGCTGGATGTTCTCTTGTCCAGCCACGTCCCAGTGTCCGCCTACGAGATCATCGACCGGATCGCCCAGCACGGGCGCCGTCCAAGCCCGATCTCGGTCTACCGGGCGCTGGATTTCCTGTTGGCGAACCGGTTTGCCCATCGCATCGAGAGCCGCAACGCGTTCCTCGCGTGCAGTCAGGACCATGGCACCGCCGCCGCCGAGCCGATGCTCGTCTTTCTGCTCTGCGAAGCCTGCGGCGCGGCCGCCGAGGCCGAACCGCCGCGGCTGGCCGCGATGCTCGACGATGTCGCCGAACGCGCGGGTTTCCGGACCAAGTCGGCTGTGTTGGAGATGCGCGGGACCTGCGCTCTCTGCCAGGAGGCTGGCCGGACCGCGCCGCTCGCCCACCATCACGATCACGGAGACCATGCATGACCTTCCTGACGGCTCCGCTGCCCCGCCGCCGCTCCGTGGCGGTGGACGTCGGCGGCGTCACCGTGGGCGGCGGCGCCCCGATCGTCGTCCAGTCGATGACGAACACCGACACCGCCGACATCGACGCGACGGTTCGTCAGGTGGCGGATCTGGCAAGGGCCGGATCCGAGATCGTCCGCATCACCGTCGACCGTGACGAGAGCGCAGCAGCCGTCCCCCGCATCCGCGAACGCCTGGACAGGCTTGGCATTACGGTGCCGCTCGTGGGCGATTTCCACTACATCGGACACAAGCTCCTCACCGATCATCCCGCCTGCGCCGAGACGCTCGCCAAGTACCGCATCAATCCCGGCAACGTCGGCTTCAAGGACAAGCGCGATCGCCAGTTCACCGACATCGTCGAACTCGCCATCCGTTATGACAAGCCGGTCCGCATCGGCGTCAATTGGGGTTCCCTCGACCAGGAGCTCCTCACCCGCCTGATGGACGAGAACCAGGCGGCCGGCTTTCCGCTGTCGGCTCAGGAGGTCACCCGCGAGGCGATCGTCCAGTCGGCGCTGCTTTCCGCCGAGCGCGCGGAAGAGATCGGTCTGCCCCGGTCGCGGATCATCCTCTCCGCAAAGGTCAGCCAGGTCCAGGATCTGATCGCCGTCTACGTCGAGCTCGCAAGGCGATCCGACCATGCGCTGCACCTCGGGCTGACCGAGGCCGGCATGGGCACCAAGGGTATCGTCGCCTCGTCCGCCTCGATGGGCATCCTGCTGCAGCAAGGGATCGGCGACACCATCCGGATCTCGCTGACGCCCGAACCGGGCGGCGACCGCACACGAGAGGTCCAGGTTGCGCAGGAGCTCCTGCAGGTCATGGGTTTCCGCGCCTTCGTCCCCGTCGTCGCCGCCTGCCCCGGCTGCGGCCGCACCACGTCCACCGTGTTCCAGGAGCTGGCCAAGTCCATCCAGGATCAGATCCGCGACGAGATGCCGGTCTGGCGCGAGCGCTATCCGGGCGTGGAGGCCATGCAGGTCGCCGTGATGGGCTGCATCGTCAACGGACCTGGCGAAAGCAAGCACGCCAACATCGGGATCTCGTTGCCGGGAACCGGGGAGACACCGGCGGCTCCCGTGTTCATCGACGGAAAGAAGGCCGTCACCTTGCGTGGCCCGCGGATTGCAGAAGAGTTCCGCGCGCTTGTCATCGATTACATGGAGAAGCGCTACGGCCGTGGTGGCGCAGCCGCCGACAGGGTGGACGGGACGGCCGCCTGAACCGGAGCAGGACCTACATGGACGTCGCCGTCTTCAACACCAAGTCCTACGACCGTACCTTTCTGAGTGAAGCGAACGGCGACGGGCGCCACAGGCTGACCTTCCTCGAACCACACCTCACCGAAGAGACCGCCGTGCTCGCCGCCGGCCATACGGCCGTGTGCGCCTTTGTCAACGACCGGCTGGATGGCGCGACGCTCAACAAGCTCAACAGCGTCGGTGTCAGCCTCGTCGCCCTGCGCTGCGCCGGTTTCAACAACGTCGATCTCAGCGCGGCGAAGGCGCTGGGTATCAAGGTGGCCCGCGTGCCGGCCTACTCGCCGCATGCGGTCGCAGAACACACGATGGCTCTCATCCTCGCCCTCAACCGCCGCATTCACCGCGCCTACAACCGTGTACGGGAAGGGAACTTTGCTCTGGAAGGGCTCCTGGGGTTCGACCTTGCCGGCAAGACGGCCGGCGTGGTGGGGACCGGCAAGATCGGTGAACTCGTCGTTCGCATCCTGACTGGATTCGGCTGCCGGGTGCTGGTGCACGACGTGGCGCAGAACCAAGCGGTCGTGTCGATGGGCGCAACCTACGTCCCATTCACGGAACTGGCCGCCGGCAGCGATCTCATCACGCTGCATTGCCCGCTGACGCCGCAGACCCACCACCTCATCGACGCGGACACGATCGCCCTGATGAAGCCGGGCATCATGTTGGTCAACACCAGCCGCGGCGCGGTGGTCGACACCGCCGCGGTTCTCGACGGACTGAAATCGGGCCAGATCGGCTCGGTGGCGCTCGACGTCTATGAGGAGGAGGGCGACTTCTTCTTCGAGGATCTCTCCAACCGCTTCATCAGCGACGACCTCTTCGCCCGCCTACTGACATTCCCGAACGTGCTGATCACCGGGCACCAGGCCTTCTTCACGAGGGAAGCGCTCTCCGGTATTGCCGAGACCACCATCGGCAACTTGACCGCCTTCGAAAAGACAGGGCGCGCCCTGCACGAGATCTCGATCGAGAAGATCGGCTGAACCGCTCGTCGCCGGCCGTCAGCTCTGCCGCCGCGCCACGAACCGCGCCGCCTCGGCCAGCATGGCGCCGCGTGTTCCGAGCGGAGCGACCGTCTCTTCCGCCTCCCGGACCAGCGCGGCGAGTTCTGCCCGCGCCGCTTCCACCCCGTTGAGCGACACGAGCGTGCCTTTGCCGCGCGTGGCGTCCTTTGCGGTGGCCTTGCCCACGGTCACGGCGTCCCCGGTGACATCGAGCAGATCGTCCGAGAGCTGAAACGCCAGCCCGACGATTTCGCCGTATCGACGCACGAGCTTCAGCACGTCCGGCGCGGCGCCAGCCAGCAGGCCACCGGCATCGCAGGCGAACCGGATCAGCGCCCCGGTCTTCATCGCCTGCAGCCGGCGGATCTCCGGCTCTGTCAACGCTAGCGGCCGTCCGTCCCCGAAGCGTCCTTCGGCCGCCAGATCAAGCACCTGACCGCCGACCATGCCACCGAGACCGGAGGCGCGGGCCAGCGCCGAGGCGAGGCGGCAGCGGACGGTGGCGTCGGGATGTCCGGCAGGATCGACCACGAGATCGAAGGCCAGCGTCTGCAACGCATCCCCCGTCAGGATCGCCGTCGCGTCGTCGAAAGCCTTGTGGACGGTCGGCCGGCCACGCCGCACGTCATCGTCGTCCATGGCCGGCAGGTCGTCATGCACGAGCGAATAGCAGTGGATCAACTCCAGAGCGGCGGCCGGATAGAGGAGGTCGCCCAGGCCATCGCCCGGTTCCCGGCCGAGCGCCTGGGCGGTCTCCACCAGGAGAAACGGGCGCAACCGCTTGCCGCCTGCCAGAACCGCGTGTCGCATGGCGCGCATCAGCCGCTCCGGCCGGACCGTTTCGTCGGAGCGAGCTGCGTTGGAAAGCACGTCCTGGAGCCGCTCTTCGATCGCCACAGCAAAAGACGACAGGCGACCCTCGAACTCCGTCTTGATCATGAGGTTGCCTCCGCCGACCTGTCCGGCGGTGGGTGCCCCAACCGGGCACCGGCCGTCAAGCCGTTTGTCAGAGCGGCAGCGCGGTCGTGTGCTTGACCTCTTCCATCACCGGATAGGTGTGCGTCTCCCGCACGCCCGGTAGCGCCATCAGCACCTCCGACAGGAACGACCGATAGGCTTCCATGTCCCGGACGCGCGCCTTGACCAGGTAGTCGAAGCCCCCGGCGATCAGATGACATTCGAGCACCTCCGGCGCCCGCGCGACAGCCGCAGCGAAGGTGGAGAAGACTTCCGGGTTCATCCGGTCGAGCTTGATCTCCACGAAGACGAGCAGCCCCCGCTGCAACCGCCCCGGATCCAGCTTGGCCGTATAGCCGGTGATGTAGCCGTCCCGCGTCAGTCGCTTCACACGCTCGGCAGTCGCCGTCGGTGAAAGCCCAACCTTGTCGGCCAGCTCCAGGTTGGTGATGCGCCCGTCCGCCTGCAGCGCGGAGAGTATTTTGCGATCGATCCGATCGAGCCCCGGAATCTCGGGGTCGGTCCTGCGATTGAAACGTTCCGTCTGAACCGAGCTCACAGCGGCGGTCCCTCCTGCGGCGTCGGCTGCTATGCCGGACGTCGCGCTCGATGAGCATCCCTGGCAGACTGGTGATTGGGCGGTGCACGTCCGTTGCCGGACCCCGTGCGTCCTTTCTCCCCGTCTGTCGTCCTCCGGGCGGGGAGACTTCTGCTCCGGTCCCCTCCGCACATGCCGGGAGGGAAACACGAAAAGCTGCGCCCCGCCATGCGACACGACAGTGCGCCGGGCGAAGCGGGCAAAAAAACAGGCCGGTGAACCGGCCTGAGTTTGGGAGGAAAGGTCAAGAGAAGCGCGGTCCGCTGGGGAATGCTGGCTTCGAGGATCGACGTCAGCAGCAACTCTCGAGACAAGAGTCTCACGCTGCCTGTTTTTCCACCACGGCGAAAGTTGAGCAGAGCCTGCGCAAATTTTATGCAGACGCTCGAAATGCACGCAGTTCTGCTACCCCTGCCCACAAACCCCTCGACAGGATATGAAGTTTACCGGACTCGGGAGAGGATGGTGCGCGGAGGATCTGGATGGTCGAGGCGGACGGTGTTGCTGGACCCTTTACATGGCGACAACGCCTTGCCCGCTGTCGAACGCACCGACGCGTCCGGTTGGCGATCCGCATCGCCGTGGGCATCGTGTTGCTGCCCTTCATCCTGGTTCCAGTCTATGCCGTGGTGCCTCCCGTTTCCACGCTGATGATCTGGGACCTCCTCACGCTCCGAGGTTTCGACCGCGATTGGGTTCCGATCGAGGAGATCTCCCCGAACCTCATCCGTTCCGTCGTGATGAGCGAGGACGGCCGCTATTGCGAGCACGGCGGCGTCGACTGGCAGGCGATCAGCCTCGTCTTGGAGGCGGCCGACGAGGATGGCCCCACGAGAGGCGCCAGCACGATCCCAATGCAGACGGTGAAGAACCTGCTGCTCTGGAATTCGCGCAGCTACATCCGCAAAGGCCTTGAGATACCGCTCGCCCTCTACGCGGACCTGATCTGGTCGAAGCGGCGGACCATGGAGATCTATCTCAACGTCGCCGAATGGGGGCCGGGCATCTACGGCGCCGAAGCCGCGGCCCGTCACCACTTCAACAAATCGGCGAACGAGTTGAGCAGGCGCGAAGCCGCGCTGATGGCATCAGCCCTGCCCAATCCCATCCTGCGCAGTCCATCCAAGCCGACCAAACGCCAGCGGCGGATCGCGACGGTCATCGAACGCCGCGCGGCGCAATCGGGCGCCTATACCAAATGCATTTTCGAGGGCTGAGCATGGACTTCATTTTTTGAGGGCCGCGGCACTGGCCAAACCGGGTCGTTGTCTGTATAAGGCCCCATCTTTTTGAGCGAGCGAGCGCCACCGCTGCCGCCATGGTCGCCTGTGACCTGACGGAGGGTGGCGATTGGAGTTGGAAACATGGCAGTCCCCAAGCGAAAGACCTCGCCGTCGAAGCGCGGCATGCGCCGTTCGCACGACGCCCTGAAGCAGCCGACCTACGTCGAGGACAAGACCTCCGGCGAACTGCGTCGTCCGCATCACGTCGACCTGAAGTCGGGCATGTACCGCGGCCGTCAGATCCTGGAGCCCAAGGAGACGGTCTGATCCGTCTTCGGGTCGTATCTTGATGAAGGAAGCCGGCGCCCGCGCCGGCTTTTCGCGTTTGTGGCCGCCACCGAAATGGATATTGTGGCTGCAGCACGAGGATTGATCCGAAGGAGCGTGGCAACGATGGTCCGCAGTCTGCCGCTCACACTGGTTCCACTGATCGTCTTCAACATCTTCGCGTTCCAGATGCTCGGCGCCGAGCCTGGCGACCCCTGGCTCGCTCCCCTGATCACCGTGGAGATGATCTCCGGCGCCCGGTTCACATTGACGTCGGGCGATCTTCTCATCGCGGCTTCGATCGTCCTTTTGTTCGTTGAGATCCTGAAGGCGACTCGCATCGGGCCGGCTCTCGCCGACCATCTCTTCTCCATGATCGTGTTCGTGGTCTATCTGATCGAGTTCCTGACGGTTTCCGCCGCGGCTCATTCCGTCTTTCTGATCCTGACGGTGATCGCTTTCATCGATGTCGTCGGCGGATTCTCGGTGACCATCCGCGCTGCGCGCCGCGACGTCGGCTTCGGCCGGGATTTCTGACCGGAAGCCGGATCAGGCGCTCCGCTGCAGCAGGAAGCCCGCCTCGATTTCACTGCCAAGCCGGTCCGCCGAGCGGTAGGCGGCCACCGCCCGGCCCGCCACCAGATCGGGTCGCCGCTGCTGTCTGCGCTCTCCGGAAGCGCCTGCACCGAGATTCGAGGCGATCAACTGGGCGAGGTAGGGTGCGCCGGTCTGCAGCCGTACGAACGTCCGCTCGCGCGGCTGCAGGGATTGGACGGGAACGAGGGCACGACTTTGCGGCGCAGTCTGAGAATCGTCTCGCTGTCGGCTGTCCGGCGCGCTGGACGTCGGGTCGACCTTGAAAGCCTTGTGCCGTTCCGGGCCACTGGACTGTCCGATGCCGCCGATCATGGGCCGTTCCTCCGGCATTCTGCTCCGGATCGGAACAGCGTCGCCTGCCATCGGCCTTCCCTCGCAAGGCGCAAGCCAGCCAGCTGATGTCTCAACGCCCGCCGCGATTCGGCGTTCCTTAAGGAGAGACGGTTAGAGTTGACACCTGTCAGTTCGCTTGAGGACAGACGCCCCCGCCAGGACCTGATTGCCGATGTCGTCATACGCCGCTCAGGATCACGACTGTCTGGACCAGGATGCCGCCCGGCGGATCCTCGCCGACATGGGCGTCACCGCTTTCCGCTGGAACGCCGGCGACGACAGTCTCCTGTGGTCGCACCACTCCGCATCCACACTCGGCATCCGCGAAGAGGACCTTCCGAGAACCGCGCGCGCCTTCAACCGGCTGCTGACCGCGGAGTCGTCCGGGGTCCGCACGCCGAAATCAATTGCCTCGCTGGAAAGCCCCGGCCTGCTTGGCGATGGCCGGTATAAGGTCCGCTACGGCCTCAAACCGCAGGTCGTGATTTCCGGATTGCCGTGCCAGTTGGAGGAACACGGCCGTTGGATCATCGGCACCGATGGTGTCGTGGTCGGCGCCGAGGGCGTGATCCGGCCCGTGGCCGTCTTCGACCAGCAGATCTCCGACGCCAAGTCGACCCACGACCCGGTCACCGGCATCATGCAGCGCGACAGCCTGCTCGCCGCGCTGGACATCACCCTGGTGGAGATGCGGCGCGACCGCCAGGGGTCTGCCGGCTTCATGGTCATCGCCATCGACGACCTGACCCGCATCAACGCCAACTTCGGATACGAGACCGGCGACCGCATCATCCTGGCCGTCGCGCAGCGGATCTCCCGCCGGATGCGGAACGGTGACACGCTTGGCCACATCTCCGGACACAAGTTCGGCGCCATCATCCGCAACTGCTCGGAGACCGCACTTGCCGTCGCTGCAGACCGGTTCCGGGCCGCCATCGACGACGAACTGATCGTGACCCCCGACGCGGAGGTGCAGGCCAGTATCTCCATCGGTGCCGTCGTGGTGCCGCGCTATGCCTCCGACGCCGATACGGCCGCCCTTCGTGCGGAGGAATGTCTGTCAGAGGTGAAGGCGCACGGGCGCGGAGGGTTCAAGGTCTATTCGCCCTCCCCCGAACGTGACATTGTGCGGCGCCGCAATCTCGAACTCGCCAACGAGATCGTCCGGGGCCTCGCCCGCAACCGCTTCGTCCTGGCCTACCAGCCCGTCGTCGATGCACGCACCCGCCGGATCATCTCCTACGAGGCCCTGTCCCGCCTGGTCACGGAGGACGGCACCGTCATCTCGGCGGGCCCGCTGATTGCCACGGCCGAGCGCCTGGGTCTGGTCAAGCGGATCGACGAGCGAACGCTGCAACTTGTGCTCGCCGACCTCGACGAGAACCCGGATCTCAAACTGGCCGTCAACGTTTCCGTGGAGACGGTCATCGATCCCGTCTGGTTCGCGACCCTGGTCGAGGCGATCCGCACCAATCGCGGGATCGCCCCCCGGCTGACCGTCGAGTTCACCGAAACGGCGGCCATGAACAACCTCGACCAGATGGCCAACCTGTCTCAAACGTTGCGCGACCTCGGCTGCAAGGTCGCCATCGACGACTTCGGCACGGGCCACACCTCCTTCAACACGCTGCGGATGCTGTCCTTCGACTGGCTGAAGATCGACGGAAGCTATATCCGCGACCTCAAGACCAACCCGGATTCGCAGGTGTTCACCCGGACCCTGGTGAGCCTTGCCAACCACTTCGGAATCCGAACGGTCGCCGAATGGGTGCAGGACGAGGAATCCGCGGAGGTTCTCGCCGCCCTGGGCGTTGACGCCCTCCAGGGCCGGCTCGCCGGCGATCCGATGTTGCGGGTCACCGCCCTGACCGAGGCCGTCCTCGTCAGCCCGGGCAATCCGCCGCCGCGCGCGCCGGCGGGGGAGTTCTCGTTCACCGGCTTGTCCCGCGGACCGCTCGGCGTCGGGCAGGTCAAGCCCGCCGCCAGCGCAGCCGCCTGATTACTTTTCCGGCGCCAGCTGGTCCAGCCTGCGCTGCATGGCTTCCAACTGCTTCTTCAGGGCATCCAGATCGTCCGACCGCTGCACGGGCGCCGCGGTTTTGCCGGCAGCCTCGTTGGCCTTCGCCGCATCGCTTTCCGCGGCTCCGAAGGGCATGAACATCCGGAACGCCCGCTCGAAGATTTCGGTGTTGCGCCGAATCTGCTCGTCCATCGCTTCAAACGCGTTGGCGCTTCCGAAGGCCTGGCCGAGTTGCTGGCGGAACTTCTCCTGTTCGCGCGTCAGCTGCGACATCGAATGTTCCAGGTAGCTCGGCACCAGGGTCTGGATGCTGTCGCCATAGAACCGGATCAACTGCCGCAGGAAGGTGATGGGCAGAAGGTTCTGGCCCTTGTTCTCCTGCTCGAAGATGATCTGGGTGAGTACGGAATGTGTGATTTCCTCACCTGACTTCGCGTCGTAGACAACGAAGTCCTCGCCGCCCTTCACCATCGACGCCAGGTCCTCCAGCGTCACGTAGGTGCTGGTCCCCGTGTTGTAGAGACGGCGGTTCGCATACTTTTTGATGATAGTCGGCTCTTCTGTCTTGGCCATTTGATTGTCCGCCCCCTTAAGGCGTTGCCTGCCCCCGCGCGCCCGACCGCTCCCAAGTCGTGCCCGCCTCCCATAAGCCTGATGTTACGAGCTTTTGTGCGGCGCGGCCATAGTCTTTCGCAACGCATGGAAGACAAGGTTTCCGCGATGTTCGGACCGGAATGCGACCAAAGGCGGGGGACGTCTTGACGCGACTGTTATCCGCTTGGCCGAGTTGACACGCGCTGCCCTGCCGACTGTAGTGCGACGCAAGAAGACGCTCCTCAACGGTGGCCGGATCCACAGCCGCCGGCGTCTCAAGGATTGGGCTCGGGAGGCCACGCGTAATGCCTGCAACCGATATCGTCATCGTCGCCGCCGGCCGCACGGCGGTGGGATCCTTCAACGGCGCCTTCGCCGGCACGGCCGCGCACGATCTCGGCGCCGAGGTGATCAAGGGTCTTCTGGCGAAGGCCGGCTTGGAAGCTGGTGACGTCGACGAGGTGATCCTTGGCCAGGTGCTGACCGCCGGCCAGGGACAGAACCCGGCCCGTCAGGCTTCGATCAAGGCGGGGCTGCCCATCGAGACCACCGCTTGGGGCCTCAACCAGGTCTGCGGCTCGGGCTTGCGCGCCGTGGCGCTCGGCATGCAGCAGATCGCCAACGGCGATGCCTCGGTCGTGATCGCCGGCGGCCAGGAGAACATGTCGCTGTCGCCCCACGTCCAGCATCTGCGTGCCGGCGTCAAGATGGGCGACTACGCCATGATCGACTCCATGATCAAGGACGGCCTGTGGGACGCCTTCCACGGCTACCACATGGGCACCACCGCCGAGAACGTCGCCAAGGCCTACCAGATCACCCGCGACGAGCAGGACGCCTTCGCTGTCGCGTCGCAGAACAAGGCCGAAGCCGCTCAGAAGGCCGGCAAGTTCAAGGACGAGATCATCCCGGTGGTGCTCAAGACGCGCAAGGGCGACGTCACCGTCGATGCCGACGAGTACATCCGCGCCGGCACCACCATCGATGCCGTCGCCAAGCTGAAGCCGGCCTTCTCCAAGGACGGGACCGTCACGGCCGGAAACGCCTCCGGTCTCAACGACGGTGCCGCCGCCGTCGTCCTGATGACGGCCGCCGAAGCATCTCGCCGGGGATTGACCCCGATCGCCCGCGTTGCTTCCTGGGCTACGGCCGGCGTCGATCCCGCCGTCATGGGAACCGGCCCGATCCCCGCGTCCAAGAAGGCGCTGCAGAAGGCCGGCTGGTCGATCGGTGAACTCGACCTCGTCGAGGCCAACGAGGCCTTCGCCGCGCAGGCCTGCGCGGTCAACAAGGACCTCGGCTGGAACACGGACAACGTCAACGTCAACGGCGGCGCCATCGCCATCGGCCATCCGATCGGCGCCTCGGGATGCCGCGTCCTCGTCACGCTGCTCCACGAGATGCAGCGTCGCGACGCGAAGAAGGGCCTCGCCACGCTCTGCATCGGCGGCGGCATGGGCGTCGCCCTGACCGTCGAGCGCTGAACCGGAAACACCTGAAGGCCGTCCGCTTCTGGGAGGGACCGGGCGGCCCGATCTCAATCACCACCATCAAGATCGGATCGGCGGGCCTGTGCTTGCCTGCAAAACGATCCAGCCATGATCCAGGGGGAATCCTCGCATGTCCAAGGTTACAGTTGTCACCGGCGGAACGCGCGGCATCGGCGCCGCCATCTCCAAGGGGCTGAAGGAGGCCGGCTACACCGTCGCCGCCACCTTTGCCGGCAACGTCGAGAAGGCCGAGGCCTTCAAGGCCGAGACTGGCATCCACGTCTACCAGTGGGACGTTTCGGACGCCGAGGCCTGCGCCGCCGGCCTCGCCAAGGTCGAGGCCGAGCTCGGCCCCGTCGAGATCCTCGTGAACAACGCCGGCATCACCAAGGACGGCATGTTCCACAAGATGTCCTTCGACCAGTGGCGCGCCGTGCTCTCCACCAACCTCGATTCGATGTTCACGATGACCAAGCCCGTCATCGACGGCATGCGCAATCGCGGATTCGGCCGCATCATCAACATCTCGTCCATCAACGGCCAGAAGGGCCAGATGGGCCAGACCAACTACTCCGCCGCCAAGGCGGGCGTGATCGGCTTCACCAAGGCGCTCGCCCAGGAGAACGCCTTCAAGGGCATCACCGTGAACTGCATCTGCCCGGGCTACATCGACACGGACATGGTGGCTGCCGTCCCCGAAGACGTGTTGAAGGGCATCATCAAGGGCATTCCGGTGGGCCGTCTCGGCAAGGCGGAGGAGATCGCGGCGCTGGTCGTGTTCCTCGCCGGCGAGCAGGCGGGCTTCTTCACCGGCGCGGTGCACACCATCAACGGCGGCCAGTACATCGCCAACGGCTGATCTACCGCCCTGGTCAGCAAAAACCATTAAAGGCTGCCCCGGCGGGGCGGCCTTTATTGTTGATCGGGTTCGGCCGATGGAGCGTCGGCCGGTGGCCTGTAGGTGAGAAGAAACGCCCACACCGAATAGGCGAGCATGCCGGTGGCCAGCACTAGCCACATCGGGTCGCCTCCGAACGTCACCTCGTAGCCGAGCCAGAGCGCGACCACCGCGACGATAGCGATCCGCCGCCAGAGCGGACGATAGAACGGGTGCGAGATGTCTCTCCGGCTCATCGTTCTGCTCCAGCCCCGGTGATGTCGGCCACAGCCAAGCCGTTTGGTGCCCCAGGCCGGACTCGAACCAGCATGTCCTCTCGGACGCGGCATTTTGAGTGCCGTGCGTCTACCATTTCGCCACTGGGGCAGCGGCGGGGACTATAGTGACGACGCGGCAAGCGTCAATGGGAAGCTTCGGGCCTCGCGTGGAGGAAAGCGTCGAGGGTGCATTCCACCGCACCGGCTAAACGGGCTCTTTACGGCCCATCTCTATCCTCGGCTCGGTCGATGTCCCGCCGAGAGTGCCGATGCCCGATCTCCCCCCCGATCAGCCGAAGCCGAAACGGCGCGCCAGCCTCCGCACGAAGGCGGCCGGACGGCGGCCGGATCGAACCGCGGTCGTCAGTCACGAGATCCGAGGTCCTCTCGGCGTCATTACCGCGCTGAGTGAACTCCTGCTCACGCGGGACCTTCCAACCGCGGATCGGCATGTCGTCGAACTGATCCGGCTTGCCGGCCATCACCTGTCAGCCGTGGCCGAAGATCTCGTCGCCGAAGCGAGCCTGGGCGCCGACAGCTTCCGCACCCTTCCGGCGCCCTTCGCGCCAGCCGACACCCTCCGCGCCATCGCGGCTCTCTACGCGCCGCTCACGGTGGGGACGGCCAAGCAACTCGATGTGGAAATTGCCGACGATCTGCCGGGCATGATCGTGTCGGACGAGAGCCGCGTCCGACAGGTGCTCTTCAATCTCGTCTCCAACGCCAGCAAGTACATGTCGGCCGGTCGCATCCTTCTTCGCCTGCGGCGGGGCGGCGCGGACACGGTCGTCTTCGAGGTGCTGGACGAAGGACCCGGAATTCCCGTTGGTTTCGTCCCCCGGCCGTTTGCCGGTCGCGAAGACGCCTCGGCTCCGGGAGCGGGCCTTGGCCTCTGGATCTCGGCGCGCATCGCGACTGCCCTGAACGGCGACCTACGGCTGGAACGCCGGCCGGAAGGTGGCACGGCTGCGTCTCTCCAGGTGCCCGTCGGCGCTGCGGCACCGATCGCGTCTACCGAACCGGCCGCGGCCGGGATCGTCCCCGATTCGGCACGGCCGGCTTCCCCCCGGCGGCGCAGGCGGGCGACCGACCGCAAGACCGTACCGGTGGCAGCGGTCGTAGCCCGCGCGCTCGTCGTCGACGACAGCCCCGTCTCGCGGATGCTGATGTCGACCATCCTCGGATCCTTCGGCATCGAGGTCGAGGCGTGCGCCGACGGAGTGCAGGCGCTCCACGCGCTGGCGAACGCGAAGCCCGACATCATCCTGCTCGACTGGACTCTCGCTCACGAATCGGGGGCCGACGTCCTGGAAAGCCTTGCCGGGACTGTGGACAGCTTGCCGCCCGTGATCGCGGTCTCCGGAAATCTCCGCCCGACGGGCGTCGAGGGATTGGCGGGTTGGCTGACCAAGCCCTTCACGCCGCGCGAACTCTACGCGGCGATCGAACGGGCCGCGTTCGGCACCGGCGCTACGGTGAACGCCGGCGCTTGATCGGTCCGGTGGCCGCCACACTTAGGCGGCCGATACCTCCTCCAGGAACCGCCCGATCGAAGATTGCAGGTCCCGGGTCCGGGCGACCACCTGCGCGGCTGCCGTCTCGACGCGCTCCGCCGACTGCGTCGTCTGGCCGATTGCCATCGTCACGCCGTCGAGGCTCCTCGACACCACGTCCGTGTCTGCTGACGCTTCCTGGACGTTCAGGCTGATCTCCCCCGTCGACGCACCCTGCTGCTCGACGGCGCCGGCGATCGATGCCGTCGTCTGGTTCACCTCCTCCATGGTCTCGGCGATCGCCTGGATCGCCTGGACCGCGCCCGCGGTGGAGGTCTGGATCGACGTGATCTGGCCGGCGATCTCCTGGGTGGCGCGCGCGGTCTGGGTGGCGAGGTTCTTCACCTCCTGGGCGACCACCGCGAAGCCGCGCCCCGCCTCCCCGGCCCGGGCGGCTTCGATCGTGGCATTCAGCGCCAGAAGGTTGGTCTGCTCCGCGATGGTCTGGATAAGGGTGACCACCTCGCCGACCTTGCTCGCCGATTCCGCCAGCTTCTCCACCTGATGGTTAGTTGCGCGGGCGCCTTCAGTGGCGCGGGCCACGATGCCGGACGTGCGACCGAGCTGGGACGATATCTCCGCGATCGAACTCGCCAGCTCTTCCGCCGCCGATGCCACCAGGGCCACCTTGCGGGTCGCCGCCCCGGAAGCGGCGCCGGCGTCGGATGCCTGCCTGGCGCTGTTCTCTGCGACGCCGGACAGCGTGCTCGCTGTCGTCCGCATCTCGTCCATCGTCTCTGCGACGGCAGCCGTCAGCATCTCCACCTCGCGGCGGAATTCACTGACCGCCCGGTCGACCCGGGCCTGCCGGCCCTCGCGCTCGGCCGTGGCAGCCTGCGCCTCCAGTTCCAGTTGCTCGCGGTGGAGCGACATGTCCCGGAACACGGCGACGGCGCGGGCCATGGAGCCGATCTCGTCCCGACGCTCGACGCCGTCGACACTGATCTTCTCCCCTTTCGACAACGCGGACATGGTGTTTTCCAGGCGCTTGAGCGGACGCGTGATCCCGCGTCCGATCACCAGGCTGAGTCCCAGCCCCAGCACGAGCGTCAGCGGCACCATGACTGCGAGGACGCCGTTCGTCACCGCTGCGACCGACCGCTGCGTAGCGTCGGCGACGGACCGCGTTTCTCCGGCCGCCTTGCTGATCGCAGCGGTCGCCGGTCCGACCAGGTCGAACCCGAGACTGATCTGGTCCAGCGCCGAGGCCCGCTCCTTCGCCTTTTCAGCGTAGAGCGCGAAGGCTTCCGCCTGCTGGTCGGCAAGCCCGGAGATCGTCACCTTCACGTCGTCGGGAATGGCGGCGTCCTTCAACTGCTTCTTCAGGCGCGTGGTCGCCGCGTCGAAGGCGCCCCGGCTGATGTCGTCGCGGGAGAGCAGGAACTCGGCTCGCGCCTGATTGATCTGGGCATAGGCCTGGACGATCCGCACGGTTTCCGGGTTCTGCCCGCTCTTCGAAACCTTGTTGACGGCAACCTTGATGGCCTGGTTCGCGGCATTGATGGCACCGATCGCGCCATCCTCCGAGCCGAAGCCCATGTCGGCCTGCCGTGCTTCGAGGGTCGCGACATGGGTCTTGATGGTCGACAGCATGTCCCGAAGCTGAACGATCGGAGCCGGGTCCAGGCCGAGTGTCGCAGCCGCCGCCGAGACTTCAGCGACCTTTTCCTCGCTTGCGGCGATCTGATAAGTCATGGCTGCGATTCGCGTCTTCAGTGGCTCCGCGACGAAGTCACTTTGCTCGGCCGCCAGGGCGGCGGTGATGGCGCGCGTCTGTTCGGCAAGAATCTGCAGCCGCACGGCAGCTTCATTGGTTACCTGGGCGGCGGCCAATTGGCGCGAGCCGTACCACGAAACAGCAGCAACGGCCGAAAGACCAAACAACCAGACCAGAGAAACGGCGGCGATGCGGGTGCCGATCGGGAGAGACACATCTCGGGAAGGGCGAACAGCCCGGGCAATCGTCATCATCCCTCCGTTTCATATACGAAAAACACTAGTTCCAAGCCCCTTCATCAGAAACGATAATCACTAAAGCGCGGTAAAGTGACGGAAAGAGCGGTTGCAGAAAACTTGAGCAACATTGCTGGGATTGCATGGGCAGTGCGATCGACAACCGCCGACGGGTCGGTTTTTGCCCCACGGAAATTTAAGGGGTCTCACCTAGACTGCGCCGCAACACACACGTCGCGCATGGTTGGACAGTGCTTTTTCGTGTCGCCCATCTTGCCGTACCGTTCCTGCCAGCATCCGTTCGCACGCGGATCGAAACCGCGCTCGACCGGTTCTCGTCCGACCAGGTTCTGGCGGGTCGTACGGCCATCACGGCCTTCAGCCTGCGCGTGGTCGGCGCCGCAATCGCCTACCTCACGCAGATCCTTCTGGCACGATGGATGGGCATCTTCGAGTACGGCGTCTTCGTCGTGGTCTACGTCTGGCTGACCATCCTGAGCCAGCTGGGCAATCTGGGATTCTCCAGTTCCGTGATCCGCTTCATCCCGGAGTACCGGGCCAAGGCCGACCTCGGGCGGCTATGGGGCATCATGCGCGCCAGCCGGATCGCCGCCGGCGGCTTCGCGACCGTCCTGTCCGCGGTGGGCGTTGGAACCATCTGGCTCTTTCCCGGGCTCGTCGACAGCCATTTCGTCTGGCCGATCTATCTTGGCGCGATCTGCCTTCCCCTGTTCTGCCTCACCGAGGTGCAGGACGGCATCGCCCGGTCCTTCGACTGGCCGGATCTTGCCTTCGGCCCGACCTACCTCTGGCGGCCGATCGGGATCCTGCTGGCGATGGCCTTCGCCCATGAGGCCGGATTCCCGATGACCGCGGCCACGGCCTGCGGCGCCACCATCGTGGCGACCTGGGCGACGGCTCTGATCCAGTTGTTCGTGCTCCACACCCGGACAACAGTCACGGTCGAGCGGCACCCCCGCGCGACGGACTGGCGGACCTGGTTCGCCGTGTCATTGCCGATCCTCCTCTCCGACGGCTTCTTCGCGCTTCTGACGTCCGTCGACGTCCTGATGGTGGCGCACTTCGAGTCGCCCCACGACGTTGCTGTCTACTACGCGGCGACGAAGACACTCGCCCTGGTGCACTTCGTCTACTACGCGGTGCGGGCGGCGAGCGGACCGCGCTACTCCTACAGCTTCCATGCCGGGGACCGCGCCGGGCTGGAGTCCATGGTCCGGACGTCCGTGCGGTGGACGTTCTGGCCCTCCGTCGCCGTCTCGGTGGTCGTGCTGAGCTTCGGAACGCCACTGCTCTCGCTGTTCGGTTCCGAATTCGCCGACGGGGTCGGCATCCTCACGATCCTGGTGTTGGGAATCCTCGCCCGCGCCTCCATCGGCCCCGTTGAATCGCTCCTCACGATGGCCGGTCACCAGACGACAGTCGCCTGGATCTTCGGCGCCGTCTTCCTTGCCAACGTGTCCCTGAACGCCCTGCTGATCCCCTTCTTCGGCCTTTATGGCGCCAGTTGCGGCATGGCGCTCGCCATGATCCTTGAGACCCTGCTTCTCTTTCTGGCTGTCCGCCGGCACTTTCACCTCACGGCCTTCATCTTCCGGATCGGACCACCCGAGGGCCAGCCTTCATGACGCCCGACCGCGCTACGCGATCCGCCTCACCGGACGATTTCGTCGCACCGAAGGCCGCCCACCCGGAACACGAGCAAGCCTGGCGGGAATTGATGGACGTCTCGTCCGAGCCGAACGTCTTTGCCGGACCGGAGATGATCGGCGCGGCCGCCGGCAGCGTTGCACCCGACGACTGGCAGATCGCGGTGGCCGGTTCGGGAGATCGCTTCGAGGCCGTCGCTCCGTTTCGCACCATGCGGGCTGTTCCCCTGATCGGGCCGCCCGTGATCGAGACGTTCTGGAGCGATTTCGGCCCGGTCGGCACGCCGCTGCTGCGGAACGCTTCACCCGCGCTGGTCGGCCGGCTGATCGACGTTTTGGGCAGGTGCGGCTCTGTCGTCCGAATGCGCTATCAAAGGTTGGACGGTCCCTTCGTCGCGGCCCTCACGGCAGCGACCGAACAGCGAGGCATTGCTCTCGAGGTGACCGACGTCCACGAGCGGGCGCAACTGGTATCGTCGACCGACCCGGAGGAAGCGCTGGGACCAGCGCTGAAATCCAAGCGAAGGAAGGAACTCGCCCGCCTTCACCGCCGCCTTGGCGACCACGGCCCCGTCAGTCATGCCGTAGCGACGGCTCCGAGCGATGTCACTGCGGCGCTGGAAGACTACATCCGCATCGAGCATGCAGGCTGGAAGGGCGAGGGCGGCTCCAGTTTCGCTGCCGAGGAGACGCGGCGCCGCTTCGCGCGCGCATTCGTCTCTGCCCGGGCGGCCGCCGGCGCAGTTCGCATCGATACCCTTTCGGTCGCCGAGAAGCCTATCGCCTCGTTGATCACCCACCGCACCGGCGACACCGCGTACCTCTGGAAAATCGCTTATGACGAGGCATTCGCCGCGTATTCCCCGGGCGTCCAGATCGTTCGGCTCGCAACCGAGGACTTCCTGGCAGACCCGACATTGCAGAACGTCGACAGCTTAGCCACCGCCGATCACCCCATGATCAACAGGCTCTGGGCGGGCCGCCTTCGGATGGGAACATTGATCTTCGCAACCACGGCCTCCGCCAACCGCCAGGCCGCCCGCGTCACGGCCATCCACGACGCGCACGTCCGCCTCCGGGCCGCGGCACGAAGCCTTCGCGACCGCATCAGGCGTTGACCGCGCGTTCGGCCTCCGCCTTGGCAAGGTCGCGGAAGCCGCGGCGGATCAGCTTGCCCGTCGTCGTCATCGGGATCTCCGGAACGAACGCCACCTCGCGGGGGTACTCGTGCCCCGACAGCCGGCCCTTCACATGGGCCTTGATCGAGGCCTCGACCTCCGGATCCGAACGGAATCCCGGCTTCAGCTTGACATACGCTTTGACGATCTCCGTCCGAACCGGGTCGGGCTTCCCGACGGCCACGGCAAGCTGGACGGCCGGATGAGACAGCAGGCAGTCCTCGATCTCTCCCGGCCCGATCCGGTAGCCGGCCGAGGTGATCACGTCGTCGTCCCGGCCGACGAAGGTGAAGATGCCCTCCTCGTCCATGACCCCTGAATCGCCCGTGGTCATCCAGTCACCGATGAACTTCTCGTCCGTCGCGGCCGGGTCTCCGGCATAGCCGAGGAACATCACCGGATCCGGCCGACGCACGGCGATCTGGCCGATCACGCCGGGTGCAACCGGCTGTCCATCCTGATCGATCACCGCCACCCGGTGTCCGGGGATCGCGCAGCCCATCGATCCCGCACGCCCGACGCCGAGCGCATGGGCCGAGCCGATCACCGCGTTGCACTCGGTCTGTCCGTAGAACTCGTTGACGCTGAGACCCAGTTCGGCCTTGGACCACTCGTAGGCTTCGCGCCCGAGCGACTCACCGGCCGAGCCGATGGCTCGCAGGCAAAGCGAAAAGCGTGACCGCACGCCCTCCACCTGCCGCATCAGCTTGATCGCCGTCGGTGGCAGGAACGCGTTGGTCACCGCGTGCCGCGACATCAGGTCGAAAGCCAGTTCCGGATCGAACTTCTCGAAGCGATGTGCCAGCACCGGCACCCCCGCATGGAGAGCGGGCAGCATCGCGTTGAGCAGCCCCCCGGCCCAGGCCCAGTCGGCCGGCGTCCACATGATGTCGCCGGCACGGCCGAGCGTCTCCTGCGCGAGGTTGATGCCCGGCAGATGCCCCGCCAGCACGCTGTGGCCGTGCAGAGCCGGCTTCGGCATGCCGGTCGTACCGGAGGTGAAGATCATCAGGGCAGGATCCCGCGGCCCCGTCGCTTCGGCGACCAAGCGATCCGACGCTCGCGCGAGAAGCTGTCCGTAGGCAAGCGCGCCCGGAGCCGGTCCGTCCACCGTGATGACGGTGTGGAGATCCGGGCAGCGGTCGCGTAACGCGGTAATGCGATCGGCCGAGTGGACCACCGTCACGATCACCTTCGCCTGCGACCTGCGCAGCCGATACTCCAGCGCGTCGATGCCGAACAGGATCGACAAGGGCAGAGCCACAGCCCCTAGCTTGTAGACTGCGATATGGGAGACCGCTGCCTCCACCGACTGGGGCAGGAGGATCGCAACCCGGTCGCCGCGTTCCACCCCATAGGCCCTCAGGGCATTGGCGAGCCGGTTCGACTGCGCCGACAGCATTCCGAAGGTGACGATCTCCGGCTCCGGACCGCCCCCGTGGGAGATGATCGCAGGCCGGCCTGGATCGATCGCCGCCCAGCGGTCCGAGACATCGACGCCCATATTGAGGCGCGGCGGCAGGTGCCACCGGAACGTGGCGGCAAGATCGTCGAAGGCGGAACGCTTGGACACGGGGACGGTCACCGGAGCGGCAGGAACCTGCCGAAGTGTGGACGCGTGCGCTGCACAAGGCAATTGCGCTTCGCACCATAACAGGTGCGATTAGATCCCTGAACCGTTGATTTTCTGCCAACCCGCGTCAGTTGGGCACGGGCGCGCCGGCCACTGAGACGACAGACGGAACGCCGCCCACGCCAGGCATTCCGACCGCCCCGTCCTTGGGCGCAGCAAAGATTAGCGACCAGAACACCTTGTACTTGGAGTTGGGATTATAGGCCGTTCCGATCCCCATCAGCGACATCTGCGGATCTTTCATGCCCCGGTCGTGCCGAGGCGAATCCCGCCATCCGGAGAAGGCTTCGGCCAGCGTGCGATAACCCGCGGCAACGTTCTCGCCGGCCGTGAGGGCGCTGTAGCCGTTGCGGTTCAGGCGCTCGATGATGGATTCGCCCGGCGCCACTGCGTGGCCCATCTTGTCGGCCCTAGCCATGGTTTCGGCGTAGGCCTTGGCGATCCGGTTCAGCCCCGGGTCCAGGCGCAGCGGTCCCGACCCGCTGCGCGCCCGGTATTCGTTGATCATCGCGAGCGCCTTGACCGCGTCCACCTCCGCGTAGGGCGAGGCCAGGTCCCGGTAGAACGACGGCTGCGAGGCTTGCGGCTTGGGGGCGCTCTCGCACCCCGCCAAGGCGAGACAGATGGCGGCGAGAACAAGGGCGGTAGGCTTCAAAATCATGGAGGCTGAACCCAATCGGCACGAATCGCGGAACCTGGATTGAGATAGCATGGCTTCCGCGGCATTTCTGCGATCACCAGGGCGAGGTCGGCCTGACGCTTGCATCGCCCTCCGGCCGCGTCCTACCGTGCGCTTCAATCTTGTGCGCCCGGCCACGCGTTCCCGCGCTAACCGTCATAGCGCCACCCAAGTCCGCTGGAGCTCCTTGCCCGTGCCCGTTTCCAACAGCATCCGTGCGGCGGCCCCCGAGATCGCCGAATGGCGCCGCGATTTTCACCGCAACCCCGAATTGCTCTACGACGTCCACCGGACGGCATCGGTCGTGGCCGAGAAGCTTCGCGCGTTCGGACTGGACCGAGTGGAAACGGGGATCGGCCGCACCGGCGTTGTCGGCGTTCTCCACGGCCGGGCTGGAGCGGGGACGAGAACCGTCGCGCTCCGCGCCGACATGGACGCACTGCCCATCCACGAGATCACCGGCAAGCCATGGTCCTCAGCCGTTCCCGGAAAGATGCATGCGTGCGGACATGACGGACACACGGCCATGCTGCTAGGCGCGGCGCGCCAGCTGGCCGAGACCCGTGCTTTCGAAGGAACAATCGTCTTCATCTTCCAGCCGGCCGAAGAAGGCGGCGGCGGCGCCCGCACGATGCTGGAGGACGGCCTTCTGGACCGGTTCCCCTTCGACGAGGTCTACGGTCTGCATAACATGCCGGGCCTCGACGTCGGCCGGTTCGCCATCCGCCCGGGCCCCATCATGGCGGCCGCCGACGTGTTCCGGATCGATCTGGAAGGGCGCGGCGGGCACGCCGCCAAGCCCCATGCCACGATTGACCCGGTGCTGGTCGGCTCGCACATCGTCACCGCGCTCCAGAGCATCGTATCGCGGACCGTGGACCCGTTGTCGGCCGCCGTCGTGTCCGTCACCGAATTCCATGCCGGCGACACCAGCAACGTCATCCCGCAGACCGCCTGGTTGGGCGGAACGGTGCGCACCCTGGATGCCGGCGTCCGGTCCTTCATCGAGGAAAGGCTGCGCCACATAGTGGCATCGACCGCCGCCGTCTTCGGTGCAACGGCCGAGGTCGGCTACCGCCGCGGATATCCGGTGACCGTCAACGACCCCCGCGCCGCCCGGTTCGCGGCAGACGTCGCTCGAAAGGTGGTCGGCGACGCGGCGGTCAGCGAAACGGCCGACCCGATGATGGGGGCGGAGGATTTCGCCTACTTCCTGGAGCGGCGGCCCGGCGCCTACATCTTCATGGGCAACGGCCCCTCGGCCGGGCTTCATCACCCCGCCTACGACTTCGACGACGAGGCGATCGCCTACGGGTCGAGCTGGTGGGTGGCCCTTGCCGAGGAGGCCCTTGCGCGCTAGCCGGCCGGCTCGGGCGAGGCGAAGACCCGGTGCGCCTCAGATCGACATGATCTTGATGATCGCCGGGGCCATGATCACCGCGAACAGCACGGGCAGGAAGAACACGATCATCGGCACGGTCAGCTTCGGCGGCAGCGCCGCGGCTTTCTTCTCCGCCTCGTTCATGCGCATGTCGCGGTTCTCCTGCGCCATCACGCGCAGCGTGGTTCCGAGCGGCGTGCCGTACCGCTCCGACTGGATCAGCGCCAGACAGACCGACTTGACGCCGTCGAGGCCGACGCGCGTGGCAAGGTTTTCATAGGCCGTCTTCCGATCGGGGAGGAACGAGAGCTCAGCCATCGTCAGGCTGAACTCCTCGGCGAGCGCCACCGACTGGATGCCGATTTCCTCGGCCACCCGCCGCATCGCAGCCTCGATCGACATACCCGACTCGACGCAGATCAGCAGCAGGTCGAGCGCGTCCGGAAAGGCCCGCTTGATCGAGAGCTGCCGCTTGGAGATCAGATTGTTGACGTAGATGATCGGCGCGTAGAAGCCGAAGTAGCCGCCTACCAGCGTCAGCGCGATCTTGAACAGCAGCGGCCGGTCGAGCTCGATCACCACGAAGATGTAGAACCCTGCGACCGAAAGGAACAGGAACGGCAGGACGAAGCGGGCGAACAGGAAGGCCGTAAGCGGGGCCTCTCCCCGGAAGCCGGCCTGCGTCAGCTTCATCTGGGTCTTCTCGTCGGCCAGCGCGTTCTTCAGGCTGAGCCGCTCGACGAGATCCTTCATGTAGCGGCGCGATTCCTTGCGCAGCACCGGCCGCTGGGATTCCGCCTGCAGGCGGGCACGTTCGCGGGCACGGATCTTGTCCCGCTCCAGCGCCACCGCCTTCATGCGGTTCTGCAGCTTGTCGGTGGCCAGCATCGGCATCGCCAACGAGACGATGGTGAAGAAGATCGAGACGGCGACGAACACCGACAGCAGGAAGATCGGATTTCGGATGGTATCGATCATGATCCGTCGGATCCTTGGTGCCTGTGGTCGGGTGGAAAGCGTTCGCGATCAGATGTCGAAGTTGATCATTCGCTTCATGACGAAGACGCCGGCGGCCATGACGAGTCCCGAGCCGACCAGCACCACCTGCCCGCGCGGGTCGACGAAAAGGATCGTGATGTAGTCGGGGCTGGTGATGTAGACGAGGCCCATCACGATGATCGGCAGCGAACCGATGATGCCGGCCGAGGCCTTGGCCTCTGTACTCATCGCCTGGATCTTAGCGCGCATCTTCTTACGGTCGCGCAGAACGCGGGCGAGGTTGCCTAGCGCCTCGGAGAGATTACCACCGGCCTTCGACTGGATTGCGATCACGATGGCAAAGAAGTTCGCTTCCGCCAGCGGCATCCGTTCGAACAGCCGAGATACCGCCTCGTCGAGCGGGATGCCGATGGCGAGCGCGTCGGTGATGTTCTTGAACTCGCCGCGAACCGGCTCCTTCGCCTCCGACGCGATCATGCGCAGACAATCGTTGAGAGGCAGGCCGGCCTTGACGCCGCGCACGATGACCTCCACCGCGTTCGGCAGTTCGTCGATGAAGTTCTTCTGCCGCTTCTTTCGCTTGTAGTTGACGATGAAGCGCGGCAGCCCCAATCCGCCGACCACGCCGAGACCCACGGTCAAGGCGAACGGAAAGCCCATGTAGAGCCCGGCAAGTACGAAGACGACGCCCGTCGCCACGCTGGCGATGATGAACTGCGACATGCTCGCCGCGATGCCGGCCTGTTGAAGCCGCAGGACCATCGGCGGATTGGTGGAACGGGAAGCCTTGAACTTCTGCTTGGTCTCGATGTCCTTCAGCGTGTCCTGCACCGAACGACGACGTGATGACACCGGCTCGTTCGACTTCTTGCTCGCCACGGCGGCGGTGCCGGATACCCGGTCCAGACGCTTTTCGCGGCTCGCCGTCTCGTTGATCCGGTTGAACAGGAGCGAGTATGCGACGCCGGCCACGGCGAAGCCGACCAGCGCCACCAGCGCCAGGATCGTCGCATCAAAACCGAACAGTTGCATCGATATCCCCCCGATCAGGCGAACGGATTGCGCTCGTCCACTTCCGCCGCGTCGAGGGCGGCTGCCAGCCGCTTCTCTTCATTGTAGTACCGCGCCCGATCCCAGAACCGCGGCCGGCCGATACCGGTCGACCGGTGCCGGCCGATGATCTTGCCGTGCTCGTCCTCGCCCAGCATCTCGTAGAGGAAGAGATCCTGCGTCACGATCACGTCGCCTTCCATCCCCACCACCTCGGTGATGTGGGTGATGCGGCGCGAGCCGTCGCGCAGGCGGGCGGCCTGCACGATGACGTCGACCGAAGCGACCAGCATCTCGCGGATCGTGCGGGACGGCAGCGAGTATCCGCCCATCGTAATCATCGACTCCACGCGAGAAAGTGCCTCGCGCGGCGAGTTGGCGTGCAGGGTGCCCATCGAGCCGTCGTGACCGGTGTTCATCGCCTGCAAGAGGTCGAAGGCTTCCGGTCCGCGCACCTCGCCGACGATGATGCGTTCTGGACGCATGCGCAGGCAGTTCTTGACCAGGTCTCGCATCGTCACCTGGCCCTCGCCCTCCAGGTTGGGCGGCCGCGTTTCCAGGCGAACCACGTGCGGCTGCTGCAACTGGAGCTCCGCCGCGTCCTCGCAGGTGATGATGCGTTCGGTCGTGTCGATGTAGCGCGTCAGGCAGTTGAGCAGCGTCGTCTTGCCCGAGCCGGTACCGCCGGAGACGATGACGTTGCAGCGGACCCGCCCGATGATCTCCAGGATCGTCGCGCCTTCCGGACTGATCGACCCGAAGGTCACCAGCTGCGGCAGCGTCAGCTTGTCCTTCTTGAATTTGCGGATTGTGAGCGTCGGCCCGTCGATCGCCAGTGGCGGCGCGATCACGTTGACGCGCGATCCGTCGGGAAGACGCGCGTCGCAGATCGGCGAGGCTTCGTCCACGCGGCGGCCGACCTGGCTGACGATCCGCTGGCAGATGTTCATCAGTTGCATGTTGTCGCGGAACCGGATGCCGGTCTTCTGCATCTTGCCCGCGACTTCGATGAAGGTGGTGTCCGCGCCGTTGACCATGATGTCCGCGATATCGTCGCGCGCCAGCAGCGGCTCGAGCGGACCATAACCGAGCACGTCGTTGCAGATGTCGTCGAGCAGTTCCTCCTGCTCGGAGATCGACATGACCACCGCCTTGAGGGCGATGATGTCGTTGACGATATCGCGGATTTCCTCACGCGCGGATTCCGCGTCCAGCTTGGCCAGCTGCGACAAGTCGATCGTCTCGATCAGCGCGGAGAAGATCGAGGACTTCACATCGTAGTAGTTGTCGGACTTGCGACGCTCGCCGGCCGGCGTCGTGTCCTGGCGGGGCTGCGCGGGCGGGGCCGAAGCCTGGGGTGCCGGCTGAGCGACCGGCTTGGGAGCCGCCGCCACCGCAGCCGGGGTCTGCTTCGCCTCGCCCGAACCGAAGTTGCCGCGTTTTCCGAACATCTACCTGCGACCTCCAAATCAGAGCGTTCAACCGGCCTTGCGCCGGCCGATCGAGAAACGGGAAAGCAAGGGCGCGATCGCCGACTTGCGGACCTTGCGCGCTACGGTTCGGCCGACCACCAGGCGGGCGATCTCCTCGAAGATCTCCGCCACCGGGCTCTTGCCGTTCACTTCGGCGATCATCTGGCCGTTGTTGGCCGCCGATCCGAACAGGTGCGGCTCGAACGGGATGATCGCCACGGGATCCATGCCGAGCGCCTTCTTGAAGTCGTCCGCCTTGATCTCCGGACGCTTCGGCACGCCCACCTGATTGATGATCAGCCGGGGCGGCTGGTCGTTGGGGCGCATCAGCTTCAGCTGGTCGACGATGTTCTTGGCGTTCCGCAGCGACGCGAGGTCTGGAACGGACGTGATCACCACCTCGTCGGCGAGCGTCAGCACCCGCCGGACCCAGGCCGTCCAGACATGGGGAACGTCGAGCACGATCGCGGGCACACCGGCGCGCATCACGTCGACGATGCCGGTGAAGGACTCCTCGCTGAAGTCGTAGGTCCGATCGAGCGTGGCCGGCGCCGCGAGAAGGCTGAGGTTGTCCGCGCACTTGGCGAGGATCCGGTCGAGGAACATGTCGTCGACGCGATCCGGCGAGAACACCGCATCGGCGATGCCTTGCGGGGGGTCCTGGTTGAAGTCCAGCCCGGCCGTGCCCCAGGCCAGGTCCATATCCCCGATCACCACCTCGGCCTCGAACTGCCGCGACAGCGCGAATGCCACATTGTGGGCGATTGTGGACGAGCCCGCGCCACCCTTCGCCCCGAGAAAGGCGATGGTCTTCCCGATGGGGCCGGAACTCGGATCGAGATAGATCTCACCGATCTCCCGGATGACGTCGAACAGATCGAACGGGACGACCATGTAGTCGCTCACCCCGCGGCGCAGCAGCTCGCGGTAGAGCAGCACGTCGTTGGTCGTGCCGATCAGGATTACCTTGGTTCCGGGGTCGCAGACGCCGGCAAGCCGGTCGACCGCGTCGAGGACCGCATCGCGGCCCTTGGTCGATTCCACGAACAGGAGGTTGGGGGTCGGCGCGCTGCCGTAGAAGTCGGTCGCGGCCTCGATCCCGCCCATGTGGATCTTGACGTGCGTCTTCGCCATCCGGCGGTCCGCGGCCGCCCGCTCCAGCACGGAGGCCACCTCCGGCGTCTCGCAGAAGGCCTGGATGGCGATGCGGGGTATCGGCCGCAGATCCGCTGTCTCGGCGATCCGTTCCGACGTGGTGGGCTCGGCGGGCAAGTTCATCGTGAAACTGCTCATCTGGATCAGCTCCCACCGGCCGTGATGTTCGTGTCTTTCCAGGCGCCGGTCGGATCCGTGCCGGCCTCGTACTTGCCGATCGAGCCGGCCCGCCGCGTAGCCGACGCCGCCGTCATCACGCGCGGCGTGATCAGGTCGTTGGGATTGGAGACCATGGCTGCAAGGTTTGCCTGGGTGGAGCAGCCGAACTCCACCGGGTCGTCGTTGCTGTGCCCGATCAGCGCGTTCCCGGTCCACTCCCCGCACGGCGGGCTCACAGCCTTCAGCCGATTGTAGCTGAGACGGATCGGGGCGGCCGCCTTGCCGTCGGCCACCGGGTAGGTGCGCATTTCGATGAGCGTCGACGGAAGGCCGCCGGCAACGGCAGCATTTCGCGCCTCGCGGGCGATGTAGGCGGCGGCCTTCTGGTTCGCCGATCCGGCCGGCGCGAGAATGACCAGGCTGCCGGTCCCCTTGCGCGCTGCATTGGCGGCAAAGGATCGTACGCTGTCGCGCGAGATGGGATCGAGGCCGCTGGTGGAGTAGCCGACCGGAATGTCGAGCGTCTCCGGTGCCTCCGCCAACGCGATAGGATAGCGCGTCCGGTACCCGTCGGAGCGGATCGAGCCTGTCTCCAGCGTTTCCGGGCTGGTGCACGCGGACATCAACGCCGCCATTCCGAGGGCCGCAGGAACGAGCAGACGTCCCAAAGCGCGTGCGGATCCGAAGGGCAGGTGGCGCCGGGCAGGGTTAAGCCGGTTGTTCATCGCTCTGTTTTCCTGCGACGGAGGGTTCATTCGTAGACGAAGCCGTAGCGGCCGTAGTAGGGCGTCGCGCCGGGCGCGCTCGGACTGGTCCGGTAGACCCGGTTCACCTGGCCGAGGAAGATGCCCTGCGCGTCGTTCGGGGCCTCGAAGTTCTTGTCGGGACGGGTCAGCGCCGAAGTCGCGACCGGATCCACGATGTACGGGGTCACGAAGATCACGAGTTCCGTCTGCGACCGCTGGAAGTCGCGGCTCTTGAACAGGGTGCCGAGGATGGGAACGTTCATCAGCCCGGGCACGCCGTCGAAGCTCTGCCGCACGTCGTCCTTGATCAGTCCGCCGATGGCGATCGATCCGCCGGACGGCAGCTCCACCGTGGTCTCGGCGCGCCGGGTCTTGAAGCCGACGAACACCGACTGGGAGGTGGTGGGATCGAGTTCGCTGATCTCGGTCTTGATGCGCAGGCTGATGCGGCCGGGTGACAGGACCACGGGCGTGAAGCCGAGCCCGACGCCATAGGGCTTGTAGGTGTAGGTCGCCACGCCGTTCTCGACCGCGGACACCGCCGGAACCTCGCCGCCGACAAGGAAGTTCGCATCGTCACCGGACACCGCGGTGAGGTTCGGCTCGGCCAGCGAACGCAGGATGCCGTCGCGCTCGAGGGCGCGGATCGTGGCGGAGAAGTCGCCACCGGAGAGCAGTGTGCGGGTGTTGTTCACCGCCGACCCGGCGACGCCAAACAGGTTGTTGGTGATCGGGTTGAAGCTGACGCCGCCGACCGACGCGGAGATGTTGAAATCCACGCCGATCTGCTTGGCCGCTGTGCGCTGCACTTCCGCGATCACCACACGCAGGTTCACCTGGTCGGATCCGGCAACGGTCATCATGTTGACCACCTTGGAGGGGTCGCCGATGAACTTTGCAGCGACTTCCGCCGCTTTCGTTGCGCCCTCCGGCGTCGGAACGGTACCAGAGAGCACCATGGAGTCGCCGATGGTCTGGACCTTGATCGCCGAGCCAGGAACCACTTCGCGGATCAGGGCATCCACCCCGATCGTGTCACGGCTGACCACCACTTCGAAACGGGCGATCTCACGGTTTTCGGCGCCGAACAGGAATACGTTCGTCTCGCCCACCGAGGCGCCGATCAGGTAGATCTTCTTGTTCGACCGCAGCACGGCATCCGCGATCGCGGGGTTGGAGACCAGAACGTCCCGAACCTCTTCGGGCAGATCGATCACGATCGACTTGTTGAGCGGCAGATGCAGAACTTCGCCGCGGATCTCGCTGACCGAGTTGATCGTCATGATGTCAGCATCTGCGGCCGAAGATGGCGCCGCGGTGCCGGCCAGCAGAAGTCCCGCAACGATGGCCAGGGCTGTCGAAAAAGAGCGCTTCATTTCTGGTCCTCGGAATGTATCCAGTCGCACATGGGTGCTCAATTGACTTCATTCGCCATGATGCGCGACTGAACTCCGAACTTTACGGTGCGCACGCCTGAAGGCTTTTCTTGCTGTTTCTCGGCTGCTGTCACATTGAGATCCTCAATGGACCGCAGGATGAGAGAGATCGTACCCATCTGCTGAGCCTGAATGATGAGTTCCGCCTGCTCCGGCGTCAGCTCCAACGTGGCGGTATCCTGAGCGACGACCGATCGCTGCTCGCCCTGCACCTCGTCGACCGTCTGGTCGATGGCAAGCACGCGAATATTGGAGAGGATCGTTTCGCTGATCGGATTTCCGCCGGAAACCGCCTGGCGGATGAGGATGATATCGACCCGATCGTTCGGCAGGATGAAGCCGCCGGCCGTCGAGGCGGCGTTCACCCGCACGGCGACGGCGCGCTTGCCCTTCGGAAGGATGGCCGAAAGGAATCCGCGGTCGGTCCGGACGAGCTTGGCTTCCTTGATCGGTTCGCCGGACAGGAACGGGCTGCGCGCCAGCGTGCCCTCCAGTTCGGTCATCGCATCCGGCCTCATGGTCCGGGTGATGTAGCCCTCGGAGAGCCCCTCCTTCGGCCAGGTCCGCCAGGCGAGCACGTCACCCTTCACCTGGGTGCCCATGCCGATGTCGGCCGAGGCGACAAGAACGTCCTCGGTCTCCATGGCCGGTGCGGCTTCCATCTGGACCGGCGCTGCTGTCTGTTCCGGTGTCGCCAGGTTCATGGCGAGCAGCCCGGCGGCACCTGCCGCGCCAAGCGCGACCAGCAGGATGAGCAGTTGGATCGGGCGCATGAACGTGTCCTGTTAGTCGAAACAAAGGTTCGACGTCAGTACACGGCAAAGCCCTGAATTTATGGTTAACGACAGGTTTCGTTTTTTTCAGGGTTGCATAGGCTAAATCAGCGGCATTGCAACCAGCGCCTTGAACCAGATGGTGTCCGGGAAGATCAGCAGTCCGCCGATGCACAACGCGATCCCATAGGGGATGCCCATCCCTTTCTCGTGCAGCCTCGCGATCCACGGCTCGCGCAAGGCGAACATGGGAAGCGCCATACTCCGGAACCCCAGAAAGCCGAGGGTCAGCAGTCCACCGAAAACGGATGTGTAGACAAGGAAGGGGAAGACGTGCTCCGGACCCATCCATAGGGCGATCGCTGCGGCGAGCTTGGCGTCGCCTCCCCCGATCTGGCCGATGGCGAATAGGATGAAGGTGACGACGAGCGTTCCGACCGCAACCGCCACGTGGAGACCGATCGTGGTGAGGTCCAGCCCGCTGAGAGCGGCCGCCAACAGGAAGCAGGCAATAAGGATCAGGGAGATGCGATTGGGGATCTGCATCGTCAGGAGATCGCTTGCCGCCGAATAGGCGGCCAGGACCGGAAAGGCGAAGATGCTGGGAAGGAGTATCCAGTCCGTCATGGCAGATCTCTTGCTCGCGTCGAACAGCGCGGGAAACGCTATTCAACAATGGAGAGGTTGCCCCCGCGTTACCGCCCGCCTCCGAATCCACCATGTCCGGCCCGCGGACTTGACAGGAAACGAAGAAAGCGGCCCGCAGTGCGGACCGCTATCTTGAATTCGAGGCGGATCGTGCCGGAGAACGGGTCCGGCACGAGCGCATCAACGCAGCTGGTTCGAGACCTGGCTGAAGGTATTGCTGATCTTCGAGCCGAGAGTCGTCGCCGCGCCAATGATCACAACGGCGATGAGCGAAGCAATGAGGCCGTATTCGATCGCAGTGGCGCCGGATTCGTCCTTGAGGAAGCGGGAAGCGAGATTCTTCATAAGATATCTCCTGGATCTATTCTGACAGCACGGGGGTTCGTAGGTCTTGTCCCCGACCAGCTGAACCGATGTCGAACCTAATAAGAAGCAATTTCGAACATGTTAATGAGGAAAATTACCGGAGTGTTGCATTCAATAAGCAAAATCCATCAAGAAATAGAACTATCTGGAAAAATTACACTTTGTTAGCCAGACTTCTAATCGTGTTGTTCATCAAACGCCGCGAAAGGTGGTCCAAAAACAACGCTCAATCGTTCTTTTCCCCAGCACGAAGCTCCGGCTGCAAGGTTTTCTCAACAGTTGGCCGGGGACGCGTCTGCTGCTCGCCAAAAGGGTGGGCGCTCTCCAGCGAACCCTGTTTTCCCTTTGTTTACCAACCGCGCGCAATGTTTCGGCCAACGCGACTTCGGAGGCCGAGATGGCGACCCGTTATCAGATTTTTCTCATGGTCGGTGTGCTGACGGCTCTGCCCTTTTCAGCAGGTGCTCAGTCGACAGGTCTGGAGAAGGAATCCGTGACCATTGTCATGGATCAGGCCAAGATCATGCGGATCGCCGCGCCGGCATCCACCATCATCATCGGCAACCCGGCGATCGCCGATGCGACAATGCAGGACGCGCAGACGCTGGTGATCACCGGACGAACCTACGGAACCACCAACATGATCATCCTGGATTCCGAAGGCGAGACGATCGCCGACGCCAATCTGGTGGTCGAAGGTCCCACCGAGAATCGCGTCACCGTCTACCGCGCGACCAACCGATTCAGCTACTCCTGCGCATCGAGCTGCGAAGCGAGCGTGGTGCCCGGTGACGCCGCCGACTTCTTCGGCAACATCCAGAGCCAGGCGGGCGCACGCAGCGGCGCCGCGAGCGGCCAGGCCACACAGGCTCAGTAACCGGACGGGTGGCTGACGGGCTTTACGGTCAGGTAACCAGTTCGACGGGGTTCCGCGGACCGAAACCCCTCACCTCCGTCGTCTATACCCTTCATAAACCCTCGCATGTTCGACTGACCAGGATGAATGGCCGCCGATCGTGGGCACTTTGGTCGCTAGGACGACGGACAATGTCTGAGGATGACAAGAACAGGAACAAGTCGGCCCGCCGATGGCTCGGAGCGGGCCTGCGGTTCGGTCGCGCATCCTCGGGCTCTGTCGCCGTCGAATTTGCGATCGTTTCGATCCCCTTCTTCGCGCTTCTGTTCGCGATCATCGAAACCGCCCTCATGTTCTTCGTGGGGCAGATCCTCGATTCAGCTGTGACCAAGGCATCGCGTCAGATCCGGACTGGTCAGGCGCAACAGGCCGCCATGACCGGGGCGCAGTTTAAGACCCTTGTCTGCAACGGCATGGTCGGCTTGGTGAACTGCAGCGGCAACCTGATGATCGATGTGCGGAAATACTCCGACTTCAGCAAGGTCACGCAGACCTCGCCGATCGACAAGGACAACAAGCTGGACGCCAGCCTGATGACCTACGACATGGGCGGCAAGAGCGATATCGTCGTGGTCCGGGCCTTCTACCCGTGGCCGACTTTCTTCGGCTTCTTCGGAAACAAGACTTCCACGCTCGCCGATGGCCGCAAGCTGCTCGGCGCGGTGGTCGCCTTCCGAAACGAACCCTTCCCGTGGTGATCAGATGAGAGCCACGCTTGCCCGCCTCGGCCGTTGGGCGCACGTCTTTGGCAGGGAAAATCGCGGCGTTTCCGCGGTGGAATTCGCCCTCATCCTGCCGATCATGCTGCTCCTCTATGCCGGCAGCGTCGAACTCAGCGAAGCACTCGCCGTTGACCGCAAGGTCAACCGCGTGGCGAGCACGCTCGGTGATCTGGTCGCGCAGAAGGAAACGCTAACCGCAAGCGAGCTCACCGACATCTTCGCCGCGGCGACGTCGATCATCGAACCCTACACGGCCAACACGCTGAAGACCGTTGTGATGGCTGTCGACATCAAATCGGGCAAACAGACGATCGCGTGGGTGAAGACCAGCGACGGATCCACCCCCCCGACCACTCCCATTCCTGTTCCCGCCAACATCGCGGTCGATGGAACCCAGGTGATCGTGGCCCAGACCACCTACCAGTTCACCTCGCCGTTCTCGTCCTTCATGAAGGGCATCACCGGCAAGACTTCATACGATCTGTCTCATGTTTTCATGATGCGGCCGCGTATTGGAAACACGGTCACTTATACACCGTAAGTCTTTTCGTGAGGAATTCGCCGTCTCACCTGGGCTTCTCACACCTGAGGTCGGCCGCCTTAACGCACATTTCATGTTCCGGGCGCATGGTTATCAGGGGGCTATCGCATTTGCGATTGCTATGACAAGGCAGTTCAGTGGTGAGACGCGACAAGCGATCCGTCCTGATTCTTTCGGTTGTCCTTCTGACGACCCTGGCGACCTTTGCCGCGACCGCGTTTGCCGTCGTGGGTGTGTCGGCCCTTATCACCCGTGACGATCCGAACGCTTTCCTCGAACGCCTCTATACCGAGACCGAGCAGACCGTCCGCGCGGCTATCGATCCGCGCTTCCAGACCAAGTCGACCGAGGTCGGTCGGGTCACAAACCGCCTGGTGATGATGGAGATCCTCAAGGGCGGTGCGATGTTCGATGCCACCGGGCACCTCGTCGAGAGCTTCGGCGAGAAGGCCGTCACCGGGTTCGAGGCTATCAAGCACGGAACCAGCCGGATCTTCCGCACACTCGACCCGTACCGTGTGGAGTTCTACATTCCGCCCGAAGTTTCCGGGACGCCCTTTCACCTGATCGCTCGGATCGAGATCACCGAGATGACTCGCCTGGAGACCATCTCCGGCGAGCGGGTCACCATGCTGGCGCTGGCGTCCGGCGCCTTGGCGGCCGTGATAATCGCAATCGTCGTATGGCTGCGCGTGGCGCGCCCGATGCGCCAGATCCTCGCCGTCGTCGACCGCGTGATCTCCGATCCGGCAAGCGCGGACGCGGCCATGATCCTGCCCACGGGCCGCGACGAGATCGGCGCGCTTGGCATTGCCCTTGATCGCTTCCGGACCATGCTGGCGAGCACCTGGCGCAGCAAGGTCATCGTGGCGGAGAATCTTCTGGAACGAGCCCCCGTCGGCGTCGTGCAGCTCGCCATGGAAGGCACCCCGACTTTCTGCAACTCGGTCGCCACCGCCTTGTTCGATCGGGACGTGGTCAAGACCCAGAACACCGCGCCTCTGGTGGTTCGGGATCTGGCGTCAGGCGAGCGGGCGGTCATCCGCGAGCACCTGGAGAAGCACGGTTCCGAATGCCGCCTCGTTGAGATCATGACCAGTTCGGGGCCGCGCTATGCGATGTGCGGCGGCCTCGTGATCGGTCGCGACACGCGATCGCCCAGCTACCTCGTTCTCTTCACCGACATCAGCCCGCTTTATGAGGGCAAGGTGGCTGCCGAGGATGCACGGCAACGCGCCGAGTACGGTACCCGAACGACCAACCGCCGGAACATGGAGCTGAAACTGTCCCTAGAGGCCTGCCTCAGCCTGCTGGGCGGCGGTGAGAAGCACCCCGAAGTGCACATCGAGGTGCTGCCCTTCGTCGAGGAGTGGCTTGCCATGGCCCGCCAGTCCGATCTGGTCGTCAACTCGTCGATCGGCAATGAATCGCCCATCATCGCCGGACCGCAGGAGGAACTGCGCGCAGTCATCCGCCTCGGCCTCCTGCTCGCCTACGCCCGCACCGGATCCGCGCCGGCAGCCATGGTCATCGAGGGCCGCGGCATCAACTTCGAGACGGCCGGTTTCACGATCCGTGCACAGGCTGCTGGAGGCGACGGTGGCCCGGAGCATGCCGTCGCGGCCGATTGGCAACTCATCATGGCAGCTTTCCGAACCGCTCTCCGCAAGGTCGGCGGACAGATTTCCGAGTTCACCGCGGGCGAGGACGGCACGACGGTGAAGTTCGTGCTCCGCGGGGCCGCCGAACGCATGCAGACCGCGATCAAGGCCGCGACCCGCTGAGCGTCAAAGTCTTGTCACGCTGGAGAGCTACGTCCGCTCCACCCACACGCCCCGGAGCCGACATGCCACGCGTCGACACAGTCGTATTCGATATCGGGAACGTCCTGATCCGCTGGGATCCCCGCAATCTTTATCGCCGCCTGATCCCGGATGCCGCGGAGATGGAGCGCTTCCTCGCTGAAGTCTGCACCGACGCCTGGAACCTCGAGCAGGATCGCGGCCGCACCTGGACCGAAGCCGTCGCCGAACGCGTCGCCCTGTTTCCCGACAAGGCGGATCTCATCGCCGCCTACGACACCGGCTGGCACGAGATGGTGCCAGGCGAGGTGGACGGCACTCGAAGCATCCTCGACGAACTCCACGGCGCCGGCGTGCCCCTGTTCGCCATCACCAATTTCTCCGCCGAGAAGTACGCGGAGGCAACGGACCGCTTCCCGTTCCTGACGATCTTCCGCGACACGGTCGTCTCGGCGCACGAGGGCCTGCTGAAGCCGGATCCGGCCATCTACCGGCGGCTTCTGGACCGCAACGATCTCGATCCCCGAAGAACCGTCTTCATCGACGATTCCGTCAAGAACGTAGAGGGCGCGCTGGCTGCGGGGATGAACGCGATCCACTTCACGGGCGCGCACGATCTGCGGCGCGATCTGCGCGATCTCGGCCTGCCGCTCAATTCGGCATGACCCTCAGTCGCTGAGGATCAACCGGCCGCCGACCACCTGGAAGCTGTCGAGCTTTCCGAGAAAACTCATCCCGAGCAGGTTGGTGGCCAGCACGGCGTCCGGCAGCACGAGGCCCGGAACGGAGCCCACGCGGATTCGGCCTACCGAAATTTCGGGAACGCTTACCGGCGCGCCCTGGACAACGCCATTGGCCGTCTGCACTGGCACCGTGAAGTCCCCGGGCGCAGGATGGAGCCCCATCCGGTTCGCCTCGCTCTGGCGAAGCGCCACGACCGTCGCGCCGGTGTCGGCAAGGAACAGCACCGAAGCCCCGTTGACGCGGGCGTTGACCCGGTAGTGGCCGTCCCGATCGGCTTCGATCACCACATCGCCGAGCGCAGCGCCCGCTCGCTTCTTCGGCGCCGTGGTTTCGTTGACCGCCGATACGGTGCCGGGCGCAGCGCTCGGCGCCGTCATCGCGTCGAGGCGCGGCACCACAGCGGTCGCGACGAGAGCCAGCACGAGGACAGAGGCGGCAAGTTTCAACATGGGTGCAGGGACCGGATGGATGGACCTCCCCGACGATCGGCCGCCGAGGCTTGCGCCCGCCTTAATGGTCCCGAAACGCTGCTGAAGACGGTTTATGCTTCGCCAAGACTGCGGCGAAGTTTGTCCGCTCTCTCCGCGATCGTTGCCCGCCGCGGCAGGCTTGGCTGTGCCCCCGTTGTCTCCACGGCGAGGCTGCCGGCCGAAACCCCCTCGATCACGGCATCCCGCAATTCGAGACCGCGGCCGAGAGCTGCAGCGAAGCTTCCGACGAAGGCATCCCCCGCAGCGGTCGTGTCCACCACCGTCGCGGCGGCGGCCGGAATGCGATAGGCCGCACTGCCGACCGTCGCGTAGGCTCCCTCGGCACCGAGGGTGACCACGCAGAACCCGCCGGTCGCGTCCGCGAAGGCAGCGGCGAAGGCCGTCGGCTCGGTCGGCAACCCGGCCGCCGCACCCACTTCCGCTGCCTCGTGTTCGTTGACGACCAGGCCGTCCAGAAGGGCTATCAGCGACGGGTCGACAGGCCCGGCCGGTGCGGCGTTGAGGATGACCCGGGCGCCTCTGGACTTCGCGATCTCCGCGGCCCGGAGCACCTCTCCCTCGGGCACCTCAAACTGGAGCAGCAGAATGTCGCCCGCTCCGAGCCTCCGCCCGAGCGTGGCGGCATCCGCCCGGCTGTTGGCACCGCTCGCCACGATGATCTGGTTCTCGGCCCGTCGATCCACGGCGATCATCGCAATCCCCGTCGGCGCATCCACGACGCTCACGCCGGACAGGTCGACGCCGTCGGCCTTGAGAAGCGCCAGGGCCGTGTCCGCGAACCCGTCACGGCCGACGGCCCCCACCATCGCGACTTCGGCCCCGGCGCGGCGCGCCGCCAGCGCCTGATTGGCGCCCTTGCCGCCAGGAAAGGTCTGGTAGTCCGGTCCTTTGACGGTTTCTCCGGGTCCCGGAAGGCGATCGACCGCAGTGACCAGATCGACGTTGATGGAGCCGAAAACCACGATCATTCGAGACCTCCCCTGTCCGCCGCCAGGATGGCTGCGACGAGCGCGCCGAGCTTGCCCGGGTCCAGCCGGCCGTTCGTGCGGACGCCGGAACAAAGGTCCAGTCCGAACGGCCGGACAAGCGCGACAGCCTCGGCCACATTGACCGGATTGAGGCCGCCGGCAAGAAACACTGGCCGTTCCACACTCTCCACGATCGATCGGCTCAACGACCAATCGTGCACGCGTCCGGTCCCGCCGAGTTCGGCGATCGCGGCCTTTGGCCGCCCGCTGTCGAGGAGAAGCACGTCCGCCAGCCGCGCATAGTCGCGTGCCAGCGCCACCGACCCATGGTCCTCCACGTGAATTACCTGGACGATCCGCACCGACGGCAACAGTCGCTTCAATTGGCCATGCACCGCCGGATCGACGTGCGACACCAACTGCACGGCCGACGGACGCGTCCTCAGGACATGATCCGCGATGCCCTCTGCCGTGGTCTCGCTGGTCAGGAGGAACGTGGCGACCGGTGGTGGAACGTCGGCGACGATCGCTTCGATCTGTGCGTCCGCGATCACGCCGGGCCCGGACGGCATCTGCGCGACCAACCCTACAGCGTCGGCTCCGTGCGCGACCGCGAGCCGCGCTTCCTCCGCGGACATGATGCAACAGACCTTGAGGCGGGTGCGGAAGGGCATGACGGCCCGCGGTGTGTCTACTTCGTGCCGTACATCCGGTCGCCGGCATCGCCGAGCCCCGGTATGATGTAGCCCTTCTCGTTGAGATGGCTATCGACGGCGGCGGTATAGATCTCCACGTCCGGGTGCGCCCCGCGGAACCGCTCGATGCCTTCGGGCACCGCCAGCAGGCAGACGAAGCGAAGATCCTTCGCGCCGCGCTCCTTCAGGCGATCGACGGCGGCAACGGCCGAGTTCGCGGTCGCCAGCATCGGATCGACGATGATGGTGAGCCGGTCGGCGAGGTCGTCCGGCGCCTTGAAGTAGTACTCCACCGCTTGCAGCGTCTTCGGATCGCGGTAGAGGCCGACATGGGCGACGCGCGCGGCGGGCACCAGGTCCAGCATGCCCTCCAAGAGGCCGTTTCCGGCGCGGAGCACCGAGGCGAACACCAGCTTCTTGCCCACCAGCGTCGGCGCCGTCATCGGACAGAGCGGCGTCTCGATCTCCACCGTGGTGAGTTCGAGATTGCGCGTCACTTCATAGCAAAGAAGTGTCGCGATCTCGCGGAGCAGGCGCCGGAACCCGGCGGTCGAGGTCTCCTTGTTGCGCATGATCGTCAGCTTGTGCTGCACCAGCGGATGATCGATGACCTTGACGCCCTCCATGGGACCCCTCTCGCAAAGCCCTTGAAAAACCGACCGACCCTAGCCGAGACCGGCGCGGATCAAAACACCGTTCCATCGCTCTCCACCGTAATCGGCGGACCGCCACCAGGTCGGAGCTTGGCTGCGATCGCCCGTCCGGCGGACCACGTGCCGCCCTCCAGAACCATGGCGAGCGGCAGGCTCCTTGAGTCCCGCCCGAGCAGTCGTCGGATCTCGTCCGCCAGCCGGTCGAGCAGCGCGACGGTGAGCGCGCGCCACTCCACCACCAGGAGGCTGCCAACCGGCTGCGGCCGCGCGGCATCGGTGGGATCCTTGAGCGCGATCACGCCAGTGTCGATCAGGAGACCACCGTTGCGATACTCTGCGAGCCCCGTCAGCCCGTCGATATCGGTCACCTCGATGCCGGCCCACAGCAGCGGCTCGATCAGCGAGTAGCTCAGCCACTGTGAGAGCTTGTGGATCGGAACGAGTCCATCGGTGGCATCCGGCGCGGTCACCAGCGGGTGGCGCCACGTGTCCCCCAGGTCAACGCCGCCAACGCTGATCCGCCCCGGCCAGATCGGGCCCAAGGCGGTGAGGACGGTCTCCAGAATGGTCGGCGCGCTGATCGCCCCCGCCTCGACCCGGGACAGGAGCAGGTCAAACAGCCCGCCCGGCCGCGGATCATCTGCAATGGCGAAGAGGTCTGGAGCCGAAGCGACCCGTTCCCCCAGTCTGCGCAGGAGCGCCAGGCGACCGTCGAGCCCGACGATCGGGTTCTGCTCGCTCACCTGGAACCCGCTCTGGAGTTCGTCGCGGCCGAGAGCCGCGAGCGCAGCCGCGTCCGCACGGAACGGTTCGAGCGGGCGGCTGGAGAAGAGACCGGACGTCATCATCGCGAAGCTCGCCACCGCCAGCCCCTCCGACCGGGAGTAGGTCTCTCCCGTCACGCCCTCGTGGTAGCGCCAGGAAGCCCCGGCGCCCGCGTCCAGGAGCACTGAGATGATCGCAAGATCATAGGCCGCTCGCCCCGCCGCTCCGACGTCGGCGAACCCGACGGCTTCCTCGTAGACACCCCAACGGTCGATCCCGCCCGCCTCGAAGTGGCGCCAGCGCGCATGGAAGGGAATTTCCAGCGACGGGTAGTTCCGGCGGATCTCGCCGAGAACAAAGGTGGCCGCCTCGGGAATCGCTTCCGGATGAACCGTGAAGTGCGCGAGCCGCCCCTCAAGGCCCGCATTGAGGATGCGGTTCGAACGTTCCCGCACCGCCGCAGCCGACAGCAGGGTTCGGGCGGCTTGGCTGTCCGGCATGTCTTCACTCATTCACAGGCACCAGTCATGGAGACGGGACGGTCGGTCGTTGCAGCGGACCAGGGAGCATGAGTCCGTGCAGGATCAGTACTCTTCCAACGGCCGCCCCTGGGTGTCCAGAAGAACCTCCGGAGCAGGCGCCGGATCCGGCGTATAGTAGCCGGCCGCCTTCTTGGCCTCCATCTCCACGCGTGCATCCACCGGGATGAGATTGTCCGGGATCGGCACCCGTTCACCGATTTCGATGCCCGATCGGACGATTGCGTCGTGCTTCATGTCGGACATCGAGATGAACCGGGCGATGCGCTTGATCCCGAGCCAATGGAGAACGTCCGGCATCAATTCCTGGAAGCGGGCGTCCTGGACGCCGGCGACGCATTCCGTCCGCTCGAAATACTTCGCTGCGGTATCCCCACCTTCCTGACGCTTGCGGGCGTTGTAGACGAGGAACTTCGTCACCTCGCCGAGCGCACGCCCCTCCTTCCTGTTGTAGACGACCAGACCGACGCCGCCGGACTGGGCGGCCGCCACGCATTCCTCGATCCCATGCAGGAGGTAGGGCCGGCAGGTGCAGATGTCCGAACCGAACACGTCCGACCCATTGCATTCGTCGTGCACCCGGCAGGTGATCTGTCCCTTGGGATCCGCAAGCTCGGACGGATCGCCGAAGATGTAGAGCGTCATGCCGCCAATGGGCGGCAGGAACACCGAAAGATCCGGCCGTGTCACCAGTTCCGGATACATGCCGCCGGTCTGCTCGAAGAGGGTGCGCCGCAGCCGCTCCTCCGAGACGCCGAACCGGGCGGCGATCCCCGGCAGGTGCCAGACCGGATCGATTGCCGCCTTGATGACGGAGATGTCGCCGCCGTCCCGAACGATGCTGCCGTCCACCCGCATTCGACCTGACCGCATCGCGTCCTGCAATTCGTGCAGCGTCAGCCTGGCCTTGGTGATCGCAATGGTCGGGCGGATGTCCACGCCCTCCCCGATCAGGTCGGAGAAGTGGTTGGCGACCAGGTGGCCGAAGGGGTCCAGGGAAACGATCCGGCCGGGCTCGGACCATTGCGGATGGGGTCCGATCGGCACCACCGGCGCCGTGTTCGTCAGGTCCGGCCGCTGGATCGGGTTGAGCGCCCCGGAGGAAACCGCCAGCGCCCGATAGAGGGAATAGGAGCCCCCGTGCGTCCCGATCGCATTCCGGTCGGCGGCGCGGGACACCGTGCCGATCACCGGTCCGCGGCGTCGCGCATCGCTTTCGCCCCATGCGATCGGAAAGCGCGTAGGCAGGCCCGCACCCGGATGGGAGGTGAGACGGATATGGCCGGGCCGGTTGTCCGATGGCGCCATGGTCTTCTCTCGATGCACCGGCAGGACAGGCAACCGGCCGGACAGAAAAGATGACGCAGTTTCAGTCTCTTGCAAAGTCCCGCGGCAGACCGGCCCGGGATCGCAACAGCGCCTTCGTCGCCTCGTCGCAGAACGCCGCCTCGATCGCGGTCGCCGTCACCGCCAACAGGTCGTCCTCGCCGAGCCCGAAGGCATCGCGTGCGATCGCATACTCCCGCCCCATGCTTGTCCGGAAGAACGGGGGATCGTCGGCGTTGAGCGTCACCTTCACGCCGGCATCGCGGAGCCGCACGAAGGGATGGCTGGCGAAATCGGGAAACACCCCGAGCGCGATGTTCGAACCCGGACAGCACTCCAGCACGATCCCTTCCTCGGCCAACCGCCGGACCAGATGGGGATCCTCTATGGAGCGCACCCCATGCCCGATCCGCTTCACCGGGATGCTGTCGATCGTATCCTGAACACTCTCCGGCCCGCAGAGCTCGCCGGCATGAGACGTCAGCGGCAGCCCGGCTTCGTTTGCGATCTTGAACGCGGGCGCAAATTCGCGCGGATGGAATAGCCGCTCGTCACCCGCCATGCCGAAACCGCACACCCGTGGCAGCAGGTTGGCAACGGCGGTCTGCGCCGCCGCCACGGCCGCTTCGGGACCGTGGTGCCGCTCGATGAGTGGAATGATCCGTCCGACGATCCCGAAATTGGCCTCCGCCCGGTCCATCCCGGCCGAAACGCCTCCGAGATAGTCCGCATAGGAAATCCCGGCACGCCGCGCGAAGTCCGGGGAGACGAACACCTCGGTGTAGATCACCCCCTCCGCCGCCGAAGCAGCGAGGTAGGTTTCCGCAAGTTCCGAAAAATCCTCGAAGCTGCGGAAGACCGCCGCCGCCCCGTCGTAGGCCTTGATGAAGCTGGTGAAGTCGGTCCACGCATAGCTGCCGTCGGCAGCGAAAAGGCCGCTGAGATCCAGTCCGTACTTCCGGCCCATCCGCCGGACCAACGCCGGATCCGCCGCGCCCTCCAGATGGCAATGCAGTTCGGCCTTCGCCACGGACGGGTGCGGCATCGATCAGCCTCGCTTCAACGGGTGAGTGGCATCGGCGTGCCGTGCGCGCCGGGAGGAAGGCCGAGCCAGTCCGCGATCGTCTCGCCGATGTCGGCGAACGTGGAACGTACGCCGGCGAAACCGGGTGCGACACCCGCCCCTGTCATCAGGACCGGAACCCGCTCGCGCGTGTGATCGGTGCCTCGCCACGTCGGATCGCAGCCATGGTCGGCGGTCAGCACCAGGAGGTCGCCGTCGCGCATGCGGCCGAGGATCTCGGGAAGCCGCCCGTCGAACCGCTCCAGCGCCGCCGCATAGCCTGCGACGTCCCGGCGATGCCCGTAGCTGCTGTCGAAGTCGACCAGGTTGACGAAGATCAGGTCTCCGGCTCCTGCCGCGTCCATCGCCTTCAGCGTCTCGTCCACCAGCGCGTCGTTGCCGGCGGCCTTGCGCACCTCGGAGACGTTCACGTGGGCGAAGATGTCGCCGATCTTGCCCACGCCGATCACCCGATGCCCGGCCGCCTCCACCCGCGTCAACAGTGTCGGCTCCGGCGGCGGAACCGCGTAGTCCCGCCGGTTCGCCGTTCGCGTGAAGGTCGAGGCCGTCTCTCCCGTGAAGGGCCGCGCGATGACACGGCCGATGCCGAGTGGATCGACAAGCTTCCTCGCGATCTCGCAGACCGCGTAGAGCCGCGCCAGCCCAAAATGCTCCTCGTGAGCCGCGATCTGCAGCACCGAATCCGCCGAGGTGTAGAGGATCGGCTTGCCCGAGCGGACATGCTCCTCCCCGAACTCGGCGATGATCTCCGTCCCGGATGCATGCTTCTCGCCGAGAATGCCGGGGACGCGGCTCTCCCGGACGAACGCCTCGACGAGATCGCGCGGGAACGCCGGGATCGTGTGCGGGAAGTAGCCCCACTCGAAAGGAACGGGCACGCCCGCGATCTCCCAGTGTCCGGACGGCGTGTCCTTGCCCTTCGAGACCTCGGCGGCGACGGCATAACGGCCGGTCACCCCGTCGGTGTCCAGCCCTGGCGGGCGGCGGCCCGTTGCGGCTTCGGCCGCAAGTCCGAGTCCCATCCGGTCCAGGTTGGGCAGCATCAACAGCCCGGCCCGCAGCCCCGGCACATCAGCCTTCCCGACGGCACAGGCTTCTGCGATATGGCCGAGCGTGTCCGCGCCCGCGTCGCCGAAGCGATCCGCGTCCGGCGCGCCGCCGATGCCGAAACTGTCGAGCACGACCAGGATGGCCCGGCGTGCGGGGGACGAAGTTCCGCTCATGTCACACGCTCGATGACGACCGGTCCGCGGTGTCCGGCTGCGCCGAGCTGGTAGGCGGCCTGCAGCGCCGCGGCTGCCCGTTCGGCATCCCCCTCGTTCGCGGCATGCACCATTCCGAGCGGCCGCTCCCCGTCCACCGTCTCGCCGAGACCGGCCAGCAGGGAGAAGCCGACCGACGGATCGATCGGATCCGCCGCCCTCGTGCGCCCGCCCCCGAGCCCGACCACCGCGACGCCGATCGCCCGCGTGTCGATTGCTGAAACGGTTCCGGCTGTTGCCGGGTGGACGGCGCGGACGACCGGCGCGGCCGCCAGATGCTTCTCCGGCTTCCCCACGAGGTCGATCGGACCGCCGAGGGCGGCCACCATGCGCTGGAACACTTCCGCAGCCCGCCCGCTGGAAAAGGCTTGGCGGATCGCCGACCGCGCGGCAGCAAGGTCGCTCCGGAGCTTGCCGAGCACAAGCATCTCGGCGCCGAGTTCGACGGTGACGTCCATCAGCCGCGGGTCGATCCGGGAGCCGGTCAGGAAATCGATCGCGAGGCGGATTTCGAGCGCGTTGCCGGCAGCCGTGCCCAGCGGTTCGTTCATGTCGGTGATCAGCCCGACCGTCGGCAGCCCGGCCCCGTTGGAAACGGATACCAGGCTCTCCGCAAGCCCCCGGCTGTCTTCAAGAGTCGCCATGAACGCGCCGGACCCCGTTTTCACGTCGAGCACCAGCCCGTGAAGCCCCGCCGCCAGCTTCTTGGAAAGGATCGACGCCGTGATTAGGTCGATGCTCTCCACCGTGCCCGTCACGTCCCGGATCGCATAGACGCGCTTGTCGGCCGGAGCGAGATCCGCCGTCTGGCCGATGATCGCGCAACCCACCTGGCGCACCACTTCCCGGAACAGCGCGTTGTCCGGCTGGCTGGTGTACCCCGGCACTGCGTCGAGCTTGTCCAGCGTGCCACCGGTATGGCCGAGCCCGCGTCCGGAGATCATCGGCACGTAGCCGCCGCAGGAGGCGACCGCAGGCGCCAGCATCAGCGAAACCGTGTCCCCGATCCCGCCGGTGGAATGTTTGTCCAGCGCAGGGCCCGGCAGATGCGACCAGTCGAGCACCGTACCGGAATCGCGCATCGCGAGCGTCAGCGCCACGCGTTCGTCGCGGGTCATCTTGGCGAAGAACACGGCCATGGCGAACGCCGCCACCTGGCCTTCGGTGACACTGCCCTTGGTGAGGCCGTCCACCATGAAGCGGATCTCGTCCGCCTCCAGCACCGCCCCGTCGCGTTTGCGCCGGATGATCTCCTGCGGCAGGAAGCTCATGGGCGTTATCCCCGTTTGTTGTCTTCGGCTCCGTGGCGTCAACCTCGCCCGTAGGCCGAGATCACGCGCGGCAGGATCCGCATCAGTTTCTCCGCACCGAGCGGCGCCATCTCCTTGACGTCCTCGTGGCTGAGTTCGACGTTGCTCATCCCCGCAGCGTAGTTGGTGATCGTCGAAACGGCCGCCACCTTCAGCCCGAAGAAGCGGGCGAGGATCACTTCCGGCACCGTCGACATGCCCACCGCGTTGGCCCCGAGGATCCGTGCGGCTCGGATCTCGGCGGGCGTTTCAAAAGACGGTCCGTTGAACCACATGTAGACCCCTTCGGCGAGGGGAACCTGCTCGGCCGCAGCCGCAGCACGGAAGTGGCCCATGAGACCCCTGTCGTAGGCCTGGCTCAATCCCACAAACCGCTTGTCCGTCGGTTCCCCGAACAGCGGATTGGTCCCGGCAAAATTGATGTGGTCGGTGATCAGCATCAGGTTGCCCGGCGGCGTCTCCCGCTCCAGCCCGCCGGCCGCATTGGTCAGGATCACCGCCGTGCAACCGAGTGCCGCCATGGTCTCGATCGGCGTCCGCATCACGGCCGCGTCGCCGTGCTCGTAATAGTGGCCCCGCCCGGCCATCACCATCACCCCAACCCCGGCGATCTCGCCCACGACGAGCTCGCCCCGGTGGCTGGAGACTGTAGCCCCTGGATATCCGGGCAGCGTGGAATAGGGAAAGCGTTCGGCCTTTTCCACGCGGTCCGCGAAATCGCCGAGCCCCGAGCCGAGCACGAGGCCGATAGATGGGCGCACAACAGTGCGGGCCCGGATCACGTCGGCGGCGGCGGTCATCGATCGGTCTCCAGGGAAAAGCCCGCGGGCAACAGGTCCTGCATCAGGAAAAGCGCGTTCCTTCCCTCCGGATCGCAGGCATAGACCGGAACGTCCGCGGCCGCGAACTCCGCCAGCCGCTGCCGGCATCCCCCGCAGGGCGTACAGAACTGGCCGCCCGGGGTCCGTTCGAAGTCGATCCGCGGTGCGACCACCACCGCCATCCGGATGGCGCGCCCGCCGCCCATGATCATGTGGCCGATCGCAGTCGTCTCCGCGCACCACCCTTCCGGGTAGGCGGCGTTCTCGATGTTGCATCCGGCGTGCACCACGCCGTTCTCGTCCAGCAGCGCCGCTCCGACATGGAACCGCGAATAGGGCGCGTGCGCCTTCTCGCGGGCGGCCGATGCGGCGGCGAACAGGGTCTCGAAGGTAGACATGGCGGCCGTCCTCACCGTTCCTTGGTATAGGCGACGCCGCCAGCCTTCGGCGGGTTGGCGACACCGATGAAGCCGGCCAGCAGCACGACCGTCAGGATGTAGGGCAGCGCCTGGAAGATCTGCACCGGCACCTCGCCGACGCCCGGCAGCGACTTGCCTTGGAGACGAATGGCGACACTGTCGAGATAGCCGAACAGCAGGCACGCGCCGAGCACCGGAACCGGCTTCCACTTGGCGAAAATCAGCGCCGCCAAGGCGATATAGCCCTTGCCGGCCGACATCTCCTTGATGAAGGCGGCCGACTGCGCGATCGACAGATAGGCCCCGGCAAAGCCGCAGAGGAAGCCCGCGCAGAGCACCGCGCGGTAGCGCAGGAACGTCACCGAGATGCCGGCCGTGTCCACCGCGGCCGGGTTTTCGCCCACCGCGCGCAGCCGCAGCCCGAACCGGGTCCGGTAGAGCACCCACCAGGAGATCGGTACAGCCAGGAACGCCAGGTAGGTGAGCGAATTCTGCCCCGAGATGATGAATCGGTAGATCCACCCGAGCACGGGGATCTGGTCCATCGCTTCCAGTCCGGGCCACTCCCATGGCTCGAACCTGGCCTCGTTGGCGAGCTGAGGCGTGCGCCCGCCCTGCCCGAACCACGCCTGGCCGAGGACGGCGGTCAGCCCCGACGCCATGAAGTTGATCGCCACGCCCGAGACGATCTGGTTGCCCCGGTTGGTAATCGAGGCGAACCCGTGCAACAGGCTGATCAGCATCGACGTAAGAATGCCAGCGCCAAGTCCGAGCCAGGGCGATCCGGATACGAAGGCCACGCAAGCCGCGGCGAACGCCGAGGCCAGCATCTTGCCCTCCAGCCCGATGTCGAAGATGCCGGACCGCTCGGAGAACAACCCGGCGAGCGCTGTGAAGATCAGCGGGATCGCCAGCCGCACGCCGCCGGGGATCGAGTCGCGAAGCAGGAGCAGGAAGTCCGTCAGCGTCATGGCAGAACTCCCTCAGGCCTTCGCAACGGCCGGTTCGCCGGACCGGGGCGTTCGTGAAAACAGCCGGGCCAGCGCCGGGCGGAACATGTATTCCAGCGCTCCGGCGAACAGGATCACGAGACCCTGGATCACCACGATCATGTCGCGCGAAATGGTCGGTATCCAGAACGACAGCTCGTTGCCGCCCTGGTAGAGCACCCCGAACAGGATCGCTGCGAGCACGATCCCGACCGGATGATTGCGCCCCATCAGCGCCACCGCGATCCCCACGAAGCCCGCTCCACCCACGAATTCGACCTGCAGGCGCGCCGAGGCACCCATCACCGGGTTCAGTGCCATCATGCCGGCAAGCCCCCCGGACAACAGCATCGCGATCACCACCATCCGGGTGTAGTTGATCCCGGCGTAGGTGGCGGCGGTCGGGTTGATGCCGGTCGTTCGGATCTCGTAGCCGATCCGCGTGCGCCAGATCAGCGCCCAGACCACAACGCACATGGCGAGCGCGATCAGGAACGAGACGTTGAACGGCGCGGCACCGATCTTCAGGCCGAACAGCGCAAGCAGCCAGCCGAGCTTGGGCAGCTGGCCGCCTTCGGCGAAGATCCGCGTTTCCGGCGCCATCGCCGTCGGCACGCGCAGAACGTTGACGAGCAGGTAGACCATCAGCGCGGCGGCGATGAAGTTGAACATGATCGTCGTGATCACGATGTGGCTGCCGCGGGTAGCCTGCAGATAGGCGGGCAGCAGGGCCCAGAGCGCCCCGAACAGAGCGGCTCCGACCACCGCGAAGGGAGCCGTCACATACCAGGGCATCACATCCCCCAGCGTGAGCGCCACAAGCGCCGCCCCGAGACCGCCGATATAGGCCTGCCCTTCCGATCCGATGTTGAACAGCCCGCAGTGGATGGCGACCGCGACGCTGAGCCCGGTGAAGATGAAGTTGGTCGCGTAGAAGAGCGTGAACCCGATTCCCTCGCCGGTTCCGACCGCCCCTTCCAGCAGCGTCCGCAAGGCTTCTGCCGGGCTCTCCCCGATGAACCACACCACGATGCCGGAGATCAGGAACGCGACGACGAGGTTGAGCAGCGGCATCACGCCGTAGTTGACGAAGGGTGGCAGCTGTCCGGGCTGGGCGCTCATGGAGACCTCAAGCTGCGATGCCGGCCATCATCAGGCCGAGGGTTTGCTCGCCGGTATCCGGCGTCTTCTCGCCGACCACGTGCCCGGCAAACATGACGAGGATTCGGTCGGACAGGGATCGGATCTCATCGAGCTCGACAGAGACCAGCAGGATGGCCTTGCCGGCGTCCCGCATCTCCACGATCCGGCGATGGATGAACTCGATGGCACCGATGTCCACGCCGCGCGTCGGCTGGCCGATGATCAGGACTTTGGGATCGCGCTCGATCTCGCGGGCGACCACGATCTTCTGCTGGTTGCCGCCGGAGAAGTTGGCCGTCTTCAGCCGGCAATTCGGCGGACGGATGTCGTATTTCTCGATCTTGGCCTTCGCATCCTCCTGGATGGCGTCGAGGTCGAGGAACGGCCCGGAGAGATACTTGTCGTCCTTGTGGTAGCCGAGGATCGAGTTCTCGTACTCCTCGAACTTCAGCACCAGCCCCATGTGGTGCCGGTCCTCCGGGATATGCGCGAGCCCAAGGTCGCGCAGAAGCCCGGGATCCGTGCGCGTGGAGACCTCCTGGCCGTTGATGGTGATCGTCCCTGACACCGGCTTGCGGATGCCGGCGATCGCCTCCAGCAGCTCCGATTGCCCGTTGCCGGCCACCCCCGCGATCCCGACGATCTCTCCGGCGCGCACGTCGAAGGACACGTTGTCGACCATGGTGACGCCGCGGCTGTCCTTAACCGTCAGGTTCTTGACCGACAGCGCCACCGCGCCGGGATGGGCGGCGCCCTTCTGCACATGCAGGAGCACTCGCCGCCCCACCATCAGTTCCGCCAGTTCCTCGACCGTCGTTTCCGCGGTCTTGCGGGTCGCGACCATCTCGCCGCGTCGCATCACCGAGACCGTGTCCGTGATTGCCATGATCTCGCGCAGCTTGTGGGTGATCAGGATGATCGTCTTTCCCTGGTCGCGAAGCACCCGCAGCACCTTGAACAGGTGGTCGGCTTCCGCCGGGGTCAGCACGCCTGTCGGCTCGTCCAGGATCAGGATCTCGGCGCCGCGTACCATCGCCTTGAGGATCTCCACCCGCTGCTGCAGACCCACCGGCAGTTCCTCGATCACCGCGTCAGGATCGACCTCCAGTTGGTAGTCCTCGGAAAGCTGCTTCAGTGCGCTGCGAACCCGCGAGACGCCCTTGGCGAGCAGCAACCCACCCTCGGCGCCGAGCACCACGTTCTCCAGCACCGTGAAGTTCTCCACCAGCATGAAATGCTGATGGACCATGCCGATGCCGACGCCGATGGCCGCCTGACTGTCCTTGATGGTGACCGTCTTGCCGTCCACTCGGATCTCCCCCGCGTCCGCATGGTAGAAGCCGTAGAGGATCGACATCAGGGTTGATTTGCCGGCGCCGTTCTCCCCGATGATCCCGTGGATCGAACCCTTGGCGACCGTCAGGTTGATGTTCCTGTTGGCATGCACCGCGCCGAAGCGCTTGTCGATGCCGATGAGTTCGATGGCGGGTGTCGACTGGGACAACGGTTGGCTCCGATCGAACGCGGGCACTGGGATGCGTTGAAAGCTATGCGGCAGCCGGCTCCAGGACGACCTGCATGGGTCAGGTCCAGCCCTAAGCCTGCCCCCCGGTCGCGGACATGATCGGCGGCCACGGAGCGGATCGTAGGCACGGCAATTTCCGGCGACGCCTTAAAGGGAGTTCGGCATCACCGATGCCGGTCCGCCTTCTCGCGCCACACGGGGATGGTTCACTTCGCCCCGGGAGACCGGGTCCGTTCGCCGGATGGTATGAGGGCGTGTCGCGGGATGCCACGCGCCACGCCCTTGACCGGCTCTTCTCAGCTCACTTCGGGCAGCTGTTGTCCGACATGTAGTCGTGCACCTTGACGGTGCCGGCGATGATGTCGGCCTTGGCCTTCTCCACGGCCGCCTGCATGTCGGCGGTGATCAGGCTCTTGTTGTTGTCGTCGAGCGCCCAGCCCACACCGTCCTCGGCCACGCCGAGCGCCTGGATACCGCCCGCGAACTTGTCGTTCTTGACGTCCATCATCGCGTTGTAGATCGCCAGATCCACGCGCTTGATCATGGAGGTCAGAACCTTGCCCGGGTGCAGGTGGTTCTGGTTGCTGTCGACGCCGATCGAGAGCTTGCCGTTGTCGGTCGCCGTCTGCAGCACGCCGAGGCCGGTAGCGCCCGCAGCCGCGTAGATCACGTCGGCGCCCTGGTCGATCTGGCTCTTGGCCAGTTCACCGCCGCGGACGGGATCGTTCCAGGCCGCGCCGGTCGTCCCGGTCATGTTCTGGAACACCTGGATGTCGCTTTTGGCGGCAGCGGCCCCTTGCGCGTAGCCGCAGGCGAACTTGCGGATCAGCGGAATGTCCATGCCGCCGACGAAGCCGACCTTGCCGGTCTGGGAGGCCATGCCGGCCAGCAACCCGACGAGGTAGGAGCCCTCGTGCTCCTTGAACACCACCGACTGGACGTTCGGCTTCTCCACGACGGAATCGATCAGGTAGAACTTGGTGTCCGGGAACTCGGCCGCGACCTTCTCGATCGCGGAAGTCCACGCGAACGAGACGCCGATCACCGGGTTGAAGCCGCGGCTGGCGAAATTACGAAGCGCCTGCTCGCCCTGGGTGTCGCCGGTCGGCTCGAAATCGCGATACTCGATCCCGGTCTCGGCCTTGAACTTTTCGGCGCCGTTGTACGCGGCCTCGTTGAAAGACTTGTCGAACTTGCCGCCCGTTCCGTAGACGACAGCCGGCTTGACGTCCGCGGCGACCGCAGGCGCCGCAAGGACCGAAACGGCCACGGCTGCAACCAGCAATTTCTTCAGCATGAGAAGCTCCGCCCCTGTGGAAGGTTGATCGCGACGGTTCGAGGTTCTCTCGTGGTGGGCCCGATGCCGTCCCGTGGGCCTTACCTAAGCACGGATTTTTTTTGCGCGCACCGGATTTTTCTTGGTTTTTTACCATGTGGGAAAATCGCACCGGCTTGGAATGCAAACACCCGTTCAGAGCGCTGTTTCCCGCTCCCTCCAGGCCCGATCGGGTATTCACCCCTTTGTCGGCGCCGAAAAAAGAGCTATGCAGGCGCAGGGGGACCGGTTTCATGCGGCAGTCGAAATAAATGGCTCCAGTCGCCCCGGGGCGGGAGGGATTGAGAGGATGGCACGCAGGCCGGCGCTCGCGCTCATTGCGCACGATGCGATGAAGGACGAGATGGTGGATTTCGTACGCGCTCACGTCGCGCGCTTCCTCCACTGCGACCTCTACGCCACCGGGACCACCGGAGGCCGGATCCAGGAAGCCCTCCCCGAACTCTCCGTCCACCGTTTCAAGAGCGGCCCGCTGGGCGGGGATCAGCAGATCGGCGCAATGATTGCGGAGAACCGCCTGGACGGCCTCGTCTTCTTTATTGATCCGCTCTCCCCGTTGCCTCATGACGTTGATGTAAAGGCGCTCACCCGCCTTGCGGTCGTCTACGACATTCCCATGGCTCTCAACCGGCGGACGGCCGAGTATCTTATCAAGGCGGGCTTGTGCGATGGGTCGCCCGTCGCCGGGTCGGCTCCATGACGCCCGAGATTGCGAACACGAGAACGCTTCGATGCCCCGGCCGCACGTAGACCTTCAGGCGCTTCCCTTCCCCGTCCTCTTCGCCGACATCGGCGGGACCAACGCGCGCTTCGCCATCCTGTCGGACGCCCATGCCGAGCTCCGCCACTTCCCCACGGTGGAGACCCGGCTCTTCGCGACCGTAGAAGACGCCCTGGAGCAGTCCGTCATCGCCCGGACGGCCGTCCGCCCGAGGGCGCTGATCTTCGCCGTCGCCGGCCCGATCCAGGAGGAGCGGACACCCCTCACCAACTGTCCGTGGGTGGTGGAGCCGCGCGCGCTTATCGAGCGGTTCGACCTCGACCACGTGATCCTCTTCAACGACTTCGAGGCGCTCGCCCTCGCTCTTCCCTCGCTGGAGCCGAAGGACCTGATCGCCGTCGGCGGGGCCTTGCCTCCCGACGAGGGCACGAAGGTGGTAATCGGCCCGGGCACCGGTCTCGGCGCTGCCGGGCTCGTGCATGCCTCCCACACCTGGGTGCCGGTCCCCGGCGAAGGCGGCCACATCGATCTTGCCCCTGTCAGCGCCCGGGACCAGGCCATCTGGCCGGCCATCGAGCGCCACGGCGACCGCGTGTCCGGCGAGACGATCGTCTGCGGCTCCGGCATGCTCAGGCTTTATCGCGCGATCGCCATCACCGACGGTGTCGAGCCCACCTATGCCTCCCCCGCCGAGATCACGGCCGCGGCCGAAGCCGGCGATCCCCGGGCCGTGGAGACGCTCGACCTCTTCGCCGTCCACCTCGGTCGTGTTGCCGGCAGCCTGGCGCTTACGTTCCTGGCTCATGGCGGCGTCTACCTCGCCGGCGGGATCGCGCCCCGGATCGCCCACGTCCTCCACAACGGCGGTTTCCGTCGTGCCTTTGAGGACAAGTGGCCGCACGAGGTGCTGATGAAGTCGATGGCCACCGCCATCGTCGTGCACGAGCGGCCGGCCCTCGCCGGGCTCGTCAGCTTCGCGCGCACGCCGACCCGGTTTGGAGTTCAACTCGACGGCCGTCACTGGATCCGCTGAGCGCCCGCCGTCAGCGCAGGCTCCGCATCCGCGCCCGCACCGTCTCCAGATAAGCCCCGCGCGCGGCAGCGCTCACGGTGTCCATCTTGTAGAGGGCGAGATAGCTCGTCCGACAAAGCGGGTGGCAGATCGACCGCACGCCGCGCAGCAGCGTCCGCCGCCCGGGCTCTCCGACGAACTTGGACAGCAGCCACGACGCTCCGCAGGTCGTGACCACCGCCATGCGGCGGATGTTCCGCAGCTTGCCTCGGATCCCCTGCGCTTCGGTGGGCATCGTGAAGGCGACGTGCGGCACCAGGACCCGATCGATCCACCCCTTCAGCATCGCCGGCAGACCATACCACCAGGTCGGGTAGACGAAGACGATCCCCTCCGCCCAGAGCACCCGGTCCACATGCTCCGACACCGTTTCGACGTTGACGCCACGATCGTGGTAGCGGCGCCGTTCCTCCGCATTCATCTGCGGCCGGAAGTCTTCCGCATAGAGGTCGATCAGCCTGATCTCGTGCCCGCCTTCCTGAAGACCCGAGATCACGGATGACTTCACCGCGCTGACGTAGCTTTCCTCGCAAGGATGGCAATAGACGACGAGTACCTTCAAGATAGATGCGCTCCGCCGGGATGCTGCTTCAGAGGGTTTTCATGACCCGCTCCACCTTGGCGAGGAAGGCCGCGCGGGATTGGTCGGTCGATCGGTTCATGTCGTAGTGGGCGAGATAGGTCACCGGGGCCATGCCGGCCGTCACGCGCAGCACCCGCGTCACCAGCCGGCGGGGCGGATCGCCCGCCAGCATCGCTCGCCACCGGGTTCCGCCGTAGCTCGTCACCGCCACGATCCGACGGACATGCGTCAGCGCCGGAACCACCTTGCCGTCTTCCATGCGGAAGGACACGCCCGGCAGGAACACACGGTCGAAGAAGCCCTTCAGGATGGCCGGAAACCCGAAGTTCCACACCGGATGGACCAGCACGAGCGCCTCGGCCGCCATCACCCTGTCGACGTAGTTCTGGACCGGACCACGGTTGGCGGGAATGTCGTGGTAGGCCAGTCGCTCGGCCTCGCTGAGCACGGGGTCGAAACCTTCGGCATAGAGATCGCAGTCGTCCACCGCATGCCCGGCCACTCGCAGCGCATCCACCACCGTCCGGTGGAGCGCCCCGTTGAAGCTCGACGCGACCGGGTGGGCATGGATGACGAGAACTCTCATGCCGCCCCGTGCCTCGGCATCGCGCGCATAGCCCCGCCGATGACCGTCATCCCTGCGTCCCCGCCTGCTCCAGGCCCTTGAACAGGAATACCTTGTCCGACTTGTAATCGTAGCTCGGATCCTCCCAGGCGATCATCTTGCCGGGGTTGAGGAGACCCTTCGGATCGGCTTCGCGCTTGAACGAGAGCTGGGTCTCATCGGTCTGCTTCATGCCGCCCTCCTCCAGCGTGTAGCGGTGAGGGTTGAAGATCGGGCAGCCGTTTTCTTCGTGGAGGCGCATGATCTCTTCCAGCCGCTCGTCCGTGGTGTAGCGCACCACCGGCAGCCCGAAGCAGGTGATCTTGCCATCGAAGCGCACGAACTCCAGGTGCCCAGGCACCTCGTCACCGAACAGCCGCGTCACCGCGGCGAGCCGCTCCAGTTGGTGCGGGAAGGGATAGAGCACCTGGAGATAGGTGATGCCTGGATCGACCCGGAGCCCGCGCAGCGTGGTGTGGTTCCAGGCAAGTTCGTAGACCGGCGGCAGACCTTTGCGCTCTTCCGCGGAAGCCGTGTCTGAGCGGTAGAGGACGCTTCCCTTCCGCCAACGCCCGGTGAAGGCCATCAGCGCGTCGACGGCGAAGGGTGCGACCATGATCGCGACCACCGACTGGTCCTTGCGTATGAACTTCTGGTGCCGCAGGAAATAGTCGTGCGGCAGCGGCGACGCGATCACCGCCAGGTTCTTCAGGAGGATCCCGTCCTCGTTGCCGAGCGCGTCCGCAAAGGCGGCTCCGTCCAGGAAATCATCAAAGCCGACGAGCACGTCCACCCAGTCGTAGGCGGGCGCCAGCGGCACCTCCACCTCGGTGATGATTCCGTTGGTCCCGTAGGCGTGGCTCACCTTGGCGATGTCCTCGCCGGTGAGGTCGAGGATCCGCGGCTCCGCCTCGCAGGTGACGACCCGGACGCGGATCACATTGCCGAGGTCGCGCAACCCGCCCCAGCGGATCGATCCGACTCCGCCCGAACCGCCCGCGATGAAGCCTCCGATGGTCGCCGTGCGGTAGGTGGACGGATGCAGCCGGAGTTCCTGGCCCGAATGCGTTTTGGTCTCCCCGTCGATCTTCTCCAGGATGGCGCCGGCTTCCGCGACGACCACACCGGGTCTGATCGACTTCACCTTGTCGAGCTCCAGGAGCGACAGCACGATTCCACCGGACAGCGGCATCGCCTGCCCGTAATTTCCCGTGCCGGCGCCGCGCGTGGTGATCGGCACCCCGTGGGCGAAGGCCGCCTTGACCACCCGCACCACCTCCGCCTCGCTTTTCGGCATCACGATCAGGTCCGCCGTGACGTGGTCGAGCTGACGCTTCAGGATCGGCGAGTACCAGTAGAAGTCCCGGCTCTTCTGCCGCACGATCGCCGGGTTGTCCTCGATGGAGAGCCCTTCGAGGTCACGCTTCAAGGCTTCGATGGCGGTCGTCATGCTTCGGCTCCGAAGAGGTCGTCGAGTTCGCGGTAGTCGGGCGGCTCGGCCTTGCTGGCCGCGCCGTCCCGGAGGATCACCCGATCGGACTGCGGACGCGAGAACAGCTCGGTCCAGGTCCGGCCACGAAACAGGGCGAGATCGGCCGGGAGGCCGGGCGCGATCCGGCCGCGCGCGGGCAGCCCGATGATGTCGGCCGCAAAGCGCGTCATCACGCCCGGCCAGTCCCCGATGGGGTGATCGAAATGGAGGATTCGCACCGCCTCCCGCAGCACCTCCAGGCCGTCGAGGTCGCCGTAGGCGTAGAACGGGTCGCGCGTGTTGTCGGACGCGACCGCCACCGGGATCCCGCGTGCCTTCATCTCGTGGATCAGCGTCACCCCGCGCCAGCGCGGCGTCCGCCGCGGTCCCTCCGTGGCTTCGTCGTCCAGTGCCAGGTGACGATCCTGCAGGAACATGTTGCACATCGGCAGGCTGACGATCGCGATGCCCGCCCTGGCTACGAGATCGAGCGTCCAGTCGATCGCCTCAGGACCCTGCCGGGCGAGTGAGCAGCAGTGGCCGGCGATCGCCCGCCCTTCGAAGCCGAGTTCGATGATGGCTTCCGCCAGAAAACGGAGGGACGTCGAGTTCGGATCCTCGGTCTCGTCGAGGTGCAGATCGATGTCGAGCCCATGCCGCTGCGCCGCCCGCACCACGTTGAACACCGCCTCCCGGGCGGTCGGGAAGGTGCCGATCGCACCGCCCAGGCTGCCGCCGGCCGCCTTGACCGTCCGGGCGAGCACGTCGAGCGTGGCGGGCTCCATCATCGTGTCCGGCCCGACCAGGGAAACGGCCTGCAGGTCGATGCGCCCGGCCCAGGCATCCCGTGTCTCGCGGAACACCGGCCAGGAGATTTCGTGCTGCGGCGGGATGCTGTCGAGGTGCGTGCGGATCGCTCGGGTGCCGTGCGCGTAGGCGGTGCGAAGGGAGAAATCCATTCGTCGCCGGACGTCCTCCGCCGTCCATGCCGCCTCGCGATCGGCCTTCACCGAGAGCAGGGCGCTCATGAAGCGTCCGTCGGGATTTCGCCGCCGCGGCCAGATGTGCCCCTTGTCCAGGTGTGTGTGCATGTCGACGAACAGCGGCAGCACCATGCCGCGGTCGAGTTCCAGCCGGTCGGCCCCTTCGTCTGCGCCCCCGGCCGAGGTGACGCTCGCAACCCGCCCGGCTTCGACCAGGATATCCACCCGCGCCAGACCGTCGACGTCTCCCGAGAGCGGCGCGCCGTCGACCAGCGCCACCGGAACGGTGGCGTTAGCGATCAGATAGCGCTGGTGCGAACCTGCGATGCGCTCAAGCAGGCCCGATACATCGGCCATGTCCTCAATTCTCCCGGTTGAGCGCGCTCTCGTGCCACCGGCGCAGCGCCAGGTAGGAGACGAGGCTCGCCAGCCAATAGATCACCACGCCCGTTGCCGACAGCATGATCAGGCCGGCGAACAGTCGCGATATGTTGAGCCGGTACTGGCTCTCCAGGATTCGAAAGGCGAGCCCCGAGCCTGCCCCTGCGGATCCGGCTGCGAACTCCGCCACCACCGCCGCGATCAGGGCCAGTCCTCCGCCGATGCGAAGGCCGGCGAAGAAATAGGGCTGCGCGGCCGGAATCTTGAGCAGAAACAGCGTCTGCCAGCGGCTGGCGCCATAGAGCTCGAACAGGTTGAGGAGGTTGTGGTCGACCGACTTCAGCCCCGCCACCGTGTTGGACAGGATCGGAAAAAACGTGACGATGAAGGCGCAGAGCAGCACCGCCGACTGGGTGCTCGGCGCATAGATGATGATCAGCGGCGCGATCGCGACGATCGGCGTCACCTGCAGGATCACCGCGTAGGGAAACAGCGCCAGCTCGAAGATTTTCGATTGCGTCATCAGGATCGCCAGCAGCGACCCGCCGACCACGGCCAGGAACAAGGCCGTAAAGGTGATGCGGACGGTCACGACGAGGGCGCTGGACAGGGTGCCCCAGTCCTTGACCAGGGTGCTCGCCACCAGCCCAGGTCCGGGCAGGATGTAGGGCTTCACGTCGTAGGCCCGCACGTACCAGTCCCACAGCAGCAGCACGGCGACCAGGATCACGAGGGGCACCGCCACCCGCAGGATGAGTTCCCGGCGCCGCGCGCGGTCATAGGGCGGGTCCGACGGCGTGCCTCCGGTGTCGGGCGTCGATGATGGCGTGCTCAAAGGTGGTCTCCCGCACCCATCGCGGAGTGCAGCGCCTCCGAAACCGTCCGGCAGGTCGCGTTGTAGGTGTCCGACGTCCGGAAATCCTCGTCGCGGACCGTCGGCCCGTCCACCGTCACCGTCCGCACCACCCGCCCCGGCCGGGCAGCCATGACCACGATCCGGCTGGACAGGTAGACGCTCTCGTAGACCGAGTGGGTCACGAACACCACCGTCCACCCGAGCTGCGCCTTCAGCCGCAGGATGTCGTTGTTGAGCTTGAATCGCGTGATCTCGTCCAGCGCCGCGAACGGCTCGTCCATCAGGAGCAGCTGCGGCCGGGTGACCAGCGCGCGCGCGATCGACACCCGCATCTTCATGCCGCCGGAGAGTTCGCGCGGGTAGGCCTTCGCGAAGCTCGCGAGCCCGACCAGATCGAGCGCCTCCATCACGCTGGCGCGGACCGAGGCCTTCGACTGCCCTTTCAGTCGAAGCGGCAGCCAGACGTTGTGGAACACGTCCGCCCAGGGCATGAGCGTCGGCTCCTGGAACACGAAGCCGATCGACCGTTCCGGACTGCCTGTCGCATCATGCATCGTCCGCGGCCACTCGATCGACCCGGAGGACGGCTGACCCAGCCCTGCGATGATCCTGAGCGCCGTGGACTTGCCGCACCCGGATGGGCCGAGCAGGCTCAGGAACTCGCCCTCGTGCACGTCGAGATCCAGGCCGGAGAGCGCCAGGGTCCCGTTTGAGAAGGTCTTGTTCACGCCCGCAAGGCGCACCACCGTCGGCGACGTCGGGAGGGTGTCCGCCGTGGCCGTGTTCGCACTGGACGACATCGATGATTACCTCGGCGGCCCTGGCCGCCCTTCCGTTACGCATGGACACGGGGCCCGGCCGTCCAGGCCGCGCCCCGCTGGTCTCGCCAGATCGTCAGCCGCCCAGCGCCTTCTTTACGTCCAGTCCGACGCCCTTGCAGACGAACTTCAGCGTGTAGGCCTTCGAGACATCCACGCCGGCCTCCACCACCTTGGACGCCACCATCTTGTCGAAGAACGACTTGTGCTGCTCGTCCGTCATGCAGCCGATACCCTTCTCCAGCGCCGCGCCGGACTCCACGATGCCGTATTCCTTCATCTTGGCGATCGAGAAGGCGATCTGCTCGTCGGTCATCTCCGGATTGTCGGTCTTGATCAGGTCGTTGGCAGCCTTGTTGTCGCCGTAGAGATAGGTGTACCAGCCGATCGCGGTCGCATCGACGAAGCGCTGCACGAGATCGGGGTTCTCGTCGACGAGCTTCTGCTGCGCTTCGATCGTGGTCGAATAGGTGTCGAAGCCCTCGTCGGCCAGCAGGAAGATCTTCGGCTTCCAGCCCGCCTGCCGCTCGACTTCGAACGGCTCCGAGGTGAGGTAGCCCTGCTGCGCCGACTGCGGATCCGCGATGAACGGCGCCGGGTTGAAGGTATAGGGCTTGTACTGCTCGTCCTTGAACCCGGGATAGGCCGACTTCATCCACTGGAACCCGCTGATGAACAGGTCCTTGCCGAGGAAGATCGTCGGCAGCTTGGCGAGATCCGCGAAGGTTTCGATACCCTGGTCGGGATGCGCCATCAGGATCTGCGGATCCTTCTGGAAGATCGCGGCCACAGTAACAGTCGGGATGCGCTGCTTCACCGCATCGAAGGACTCCAGCATGTTGCCGCCCATGTAGAACTCGATCTGGCCGGCCACCAGCAGCGAGCGGTTGGCGGCCTGCGGGCCACCCTGGCGGATCGTCACCTTGAGGCCGAACTTTTCGTAGGTGCCGTCCGCGACGGCCTGGTAGTAGCCGCCGTGCTCCGCCTGGGCGAGCCAGTTGGTGCCGAACGAGACTTCATCAAGGGCGATGGCCGGCTGCACGCCGATGGCGGCAAACGCGGCTGCGGCAAGAATGGGAACGGTCTTGGTCATGAGCCCCTCTGCGAACGTGCCCGCGATTGCGAAAGCGGTGCTGTGGTTTAGGTCCGGCAGCCGGTGGCAAGACGCATGCCACCTGACATACGTCGGTGCCGACGTATCGAACCCGACGCCCTCTCTACGGACCGGGATGCTAGTCTGGATCGCATGCCGCTAAAAGCGGCAATCGCATGCCGCGACACGACTTTTCCTGACATCTTCTTGAGCTTGTGCCCAATGGCGAGGCTGCCCTAGGGTGGGCCGATCTGACCCTCTTCGCCAACAGCCGGAAAGCATGGCCGAAAGCCTTAACCCGACCGGAATCAGGCCTCCCTTCGGCCGCTACAGCCACGGCCTGCGCGTGCCGCCGGGAGCCGAGATCGTCGTGACCTCGGGGCAGCTCGGCATCCATCCGAACGACACAATCCCCGACGGGGTCGAGGCGCAGGCGGAGATCTGCTTCCGCTCGATCGGCGCCATCCTGGCTGAAGCCGGCATGACCTTCGCCGACGTCATCCGCCTCAACGCCTTCGTCACCCGGCGCGAGGATTTTCAAGCCTACATGGCCGTACGCGACCGCTATGTCGGCGCCCCGCTTCCGGCCTCCACGCTCGTCATCGTCGGCGGCTTCACCCGCCCCGAATTCCTGGTCGAGGTCGAAGCCACGGCCGCTCGCATTCCTGCCTGACCGTCGACCCGTCTCCTCCCAGCGAGAAAGCCACCATGCGTCTCTGGATCAAGGACCCTCTCGCCATCCTCGCCGACGGAGCCGGCGGCGGCATCGTCGTCGAGGACGGCCGGATCGTCGAATGCCTCGCCTCCGGAACCGCCCCCACGTCGCCGGTCGACTCCGTCTTCGATGCCTCCCGGCACGTGGTCATCCCGGGTCTGGTGAACACCCATCACCACATGTTCCAGACACTGACGCGCGCTCACCCCAAGGCGATCAACAAGGAGCTGTTTCCCTGGCTGGAAGCGCTGTTTCCGATCTGGGCCAGGAACGTCAATCCGGACAACCTGAGGCTCGCCACCCGTCTCAGCCTGACCGAGCTCCTGATGTCCGGCTGCACCACGGTGTCGGACCACCAGTACCTGTTCCCGCCCGGCCTCGACGATGCCATGGACATTCAGGCCGAGGAGGCCACGGCTCTCGGCATGCGGATGACCTTGACCCGCGGCTCCCTGAACATGACCGTGGAGGACGGCGGCAACGCCATCGCGGGCGCCGTGCAGGACAAGGACACCATCCTTGCCGACTGCGAGCGCGTCCTCGGCCGCTACCACGACGCGTCCGAAGGCTCGATGCTGCAGGTGGCGCTCGCGCCCTGCGCGCCCTTCAACGTCACCAAGGCGCTGATGGTGGAGACCGCCGCCCTCGCCGAACGCTTCGACTGCGCCCTCCACACCCACCTCGCCGAGACGCGCGACGAGGTGGCCTACTGCCGCGAGCGCTTCAACTGCACCACCGTCGACTACATCGAGGACTGCGGCTGGCTCACCGACCGCACCTGGCTCGCCCACGGCATCCACTTCAACGACGAGGAGGTCGGTCGCCTCGGCCGTCACGGCGTCGGGGTCTGTCACTGCCCGACCTCCAACATGGTCCTCGCCTCCGGTCAGTGCCGGACCAAGGAACTGGAAGCGGCCGGGGGCAAGGTCGGCCTCGGCGTGGACGGCTCGGCCTCCAACGATAATTCCAACCTCATCGAGGGTGTCCGGCACGCGTTGATGATCAACCGTCTGACCTACGACGCCGCCTCCGTCACCCACTTCGACGTCTTCCGCTGGGCAACCGAAGGCTCGGCCAAGTGTCTGCGTCGCTCCGACATCGGCACCATTGCGGTCGGCAAGCAGGCGGACCTGGCCCTCTACACCCTCGACGAACTCCGCTTCTCCGGCGCCGGTGACCCGCTGGCCGCGCTGGTTCTCTGCGGCGCCCACCGGGCCGACCGCGTCATGGTGAAGGGCGACTGGAAGGTCGTCGACGGCATGCCGACAGGTGTCGACGTCGCCCGACTGCGCTATGAACATGGGCAGGCCGCGCGGCGATTCCTGGAGCCGCTCTGATCCGCGGCTCGACCGAGAAGGACACCATGCCTGCCCTGCCCCGCCGCTACTGGCACGAGATGACGACCGTCGATTTTCGCGACGCCGACACGTCCTCCTGGATTGCCGTCCTGCCCGTCGCTGCGATCGAGCAACACGGCCCTCACCTGCCCGTGTTCACCGATACCTGCGTGGCCGAGGGCCAGGTCCGCCGGGTCATCGAACTGGCCCCGGCCGACCTGCCGTTCACCGTTCTGCCGGTCCAGGCGGTCGCCAAGTCCAACGAGCACATTTCGGCACCGGGCACCCTCACGCTGGATTGGGAGACCGTCACGAAGGTCTGGCTGGAGATCGGCGACTCCATTGCCCGGGCCGGCGTGCGCAAGCTGGTGATCGTCACCTCCCACGGCGGCAACGTGCCGATCATGGACATCGTCGCGCGCGAACTCCGCATTCGATACGGGATGCTCGTCGTCGCCACGTCCTGGGCCCGTTTCGGCCAGCCGGAGGGCGTCTTCCCGGCCGAGGAGTTCGTCTACGGCATCCACGGCGGCGACGTTGAAACCTCGCTGATGCTCCACCTGAGGCCTGACCTCGTGCGAATGGATCACGCAGAGGATTTTCGTTCTACCCAGCACACCATGATCGAGACGATGAAGCATCTGCGGGTCCATGGAGCGATCCAGTACGGCTGGAAAGCGGGAGACCTGAACCCGCATGGGGTGGTCGGAAATGCTGCAGCCGCAACTGCGGAGAAAGGGCGCCAATCCCTGGATCATGCCGCACAGGGATTTGTCGATCTTCTCCACGACGTCGAACGCTTCCGGATGAGTTCCTTGTCCGACTGAGCCATAAATTATACGATCAATGAAACTCGTGACGGCTAGTAAATTTACCGAGTGATCAAAGATCGTACGAGTTCGGCTCACACATTTCGAAAACTTAATGCTTTTCCAATCCCTGTTGGAAGAACAAGCCCCGCCAATCGTTAGTCCAAGAGCTATGGGAACATAGGAAGAACATAAGAATGGGCGTAGGGATCACGGAAACGTGAGAAGAATGGCTTGACCTTCCAGCTGCTGGAAGCGCCATCACCGTTCCGCGTTCAGAGGTCCGTGGATCGGCCCGAAGGAAAAACACCATGAACTCTCTCCCCCTCCAGCAGCAACGGCCCCACGTGTTCGACGTGCGTGGAATGACCTGCGCCGCCTGCGCAGCGCGGATCGAAACGGTGCTTGCAAAGACGCCTGGCGTTGCAGGAGCAACCGTGAACCTGGCCCTGGAGCGAGCCGACGTGTTGTTGGATCCCGGAACGGATGACAGCGTCGTTGTCGAGGCCGTGGACCGGGCGGGATATGAGGCGACGCCCCGGGCCTCCGACCCGGCGGAACGCCGCCGGCAGCGCGAGGCGGAAGAGGTTGCGCGACGGGCGGCCTACCGAAGCACGCTCGCGATCTTTACGGTATCCGCCCTGCTGACCGCCCCCTTTCTTGGCCAGATGGTGGCGATGGCAACCGGTGGCGGTCACTGGATGTCGCCCTGGTTGGAGTTCGCCCTCGCCTCCGTGGTCCAGGCAGTCGCCGGCGCGCGCTTCTACAGGGGCGCGACCAAGGCGCTCCGCGGCGGTTCTGCCAACATGGACGTGCTCGTCGCCCTCGGCACCACGGCGGCTTGGGCCTTCTCGGCCTGGATGGTGATCGCCCGCGGACACCACGCGGCCGGTCACCTCTATTTCGAGGCTTCCGCCACGGTCTTGACCCTGGTCCTCCTCGGCAAGCTGCTGGAGGAACGCGCCAAGGCCGGCACCACGGCCGCCGTACGCGCCCTGATGGCGCTGCGCCCCGACAAGGCGACGCGCCTTCGCGACGGCGTCGAGGAGACCGTTGCGATCGAGGCTGTCGCAGCGGGCGATCTCGTTCTCGTTCGGCCGGGCGAGCGCATTCCGGTCGACGGCCGCGTGGAGACCGGCGAAGGCCATGCCGACGAAAGCCTGGTTACTGGCGAAAGCGTTCCGGTGGTCAAGCATCCCGGCGACGCCGTGATCGCCGGCTCGATCAACGGCGAGGGAGCGCTGGTGCTGCGCGTATCGGCCACCGGCGAGGATACCGCCCTTGCCCGCATAACGCGGCTGGTGGAAAGCGCCCAGAGCGGCAAGGCGCCGATCCAGATGCTCGTGGACCGCATCAGCGCGATCTTCGTCCCCGTCGTCCTCGGCATCGCCGTCGTCGTTCTCGTCGGCTGGCTGATTGCCGGCGCCGGCCTTGAAACCGCACTCGTGGCGGCGGTGTCGGTGCTGGTGATCGCCTGTCCCTGCGCGCTCGGGCTGGCGACACCGACCGCCCTCGTCGCCGGCACAGGCGCGGCGGCCAGGGCCGGCATCCTAATCAAGGACATCGATACGCTGGAGCGCGCCGTCGCGGTCGACGCGGTGATCTTCGACAAGACCGGCACGTTGACAGCAGGCCGCCCCGCACTCGTCTCCATCGCTGCGGCATCCGGGCAGACCGAGGAAACCGTTCTGGCCGCCGCCGCCGCCGTCCAGCACTTCAGCGAGCACCCTCTCGCCAAGGCCGTGACGGAGGCCGCCGCAGCGCGCGCGATCGACATGCCGCGCGCAACTGGGTTCCGCTCCCTTACCGCCCGCGGTGTTCTGGCCACTGTCGAAGGGCGACGCGTCGCCGTCGGCAACGCGGCCCTGCTCTCCGAACTCGGCATCGAGCCCGGTCCTTTGGCCGGTGCGCATCGACAGTTCGAGGCCGCAGCCCGGACCGCCGTCTTCGTCGCGCAGGGAGATCACGTGATCGGGGTTCTCGGCCTTGCCGATCCCGTGCGTCCGGAAGCCCGGCAAGCCGTGGCCGATCTCCGCGAACGCGGCATCGAGAGCCGGATGCTGACCGGCGACAATGCCGGGGTCGCCGCAGCGGTCGCTTCCGAGTTGTCGCTGTCCGGCTGGCGCGGCCCCGTCCGCCCCGAGGACAAGGCGTCCGAGGTGCAGGCGCTGCAGAAGGCGGGCAAGGTCGTCGCCATGGTCGGAGACGGCATCAATGACGCACCGGCGCTGGCTGCGGCGGATGTGGGCATTGCGATGGGAACCGGCACGGACGTCGCGATGGAGACCGCCTCCGTGACTCTGATGCGGCCGGATCCACGCCTCGTCGCGGCGGCGCTCGACATCGCGCGGGCCACCCGCGCCAAGATCCGCCAGAACCTCTTCTGGGCCTTCGCCTACAACGTGATCGGCATCCCGCTCGCCGCCTTCGGGCTGCTCACGCCGGCGCTGGCCGGTGCGGCCATGGCGCTCTCGTCGGTGTCGGTCGTCACAAACGCCGGGCTCCTCACCCGTTGGAAACCGCAACTCCGGACGCTTGATTAGCCGTTGAGCATCACAATCGCAGCGTTGAGCGCCGTGGCGAAGCTGACCCACGCCAGATACGGGAGCAAGGCGTAGGCAAAGCCGCCGATCACCGGACGCGCGGCGAGGATCGTCCAGACGATCGCCGCCCAGAGCAGGACGATCACGACAAGCGCCGCCGTCGGCGCATGGAGGCCGAAGAACACCAGCGACCACGAGACGTTCAGCATCAACTGAACGATGAAGGCGAGCAGCGCCCGCGACCGGGCGGCCTGCGAGTCAGGCGTGGGAGCCCGCGTGCGCCAGATCTGCCAGAGCACGACGCCCATGATCGCATAGAGCACCGTCCAGACCGGCCCGAACACCCAGTCGGGCGGACTGAACGAGGGCTTGGCCAACGTCCGGTACCAGCCGTCGATCTCCGGCGTCGTCACCGCCCCGCCGATCCCCGCGGCAGCGAAACAGAGTGCCAGGCAGAGAACGAGCGCGAGCGGCGCAAACGGCCGCGGCCGCATCGCCGGCGGTTCGCTCGGGAGGCTGCCCCGCGGAGAGGACTGGGTTGCGGACATGCGCAAGGTTCCTTTTCTGATCCCTTTCCAAGTCAACGCTGAAGCTCGCTGAAAGCTCCCTCGGCTCACGCCGCCGTCCGGCGCTCGATCGCGACGGGCCGGTCAGCCGAGCAGCGTCTCCCGGATGAGATGCCAGCTCGCCTCGTCCGGCGCCAGGATCAGCCCGCCCGTACGATGTTCCGGCCGATAGGGGCTGCCGTCGAACCGTGCCGAATAGCCGCCCGCCTCCCGGTGGATCAGCGCGCTCGCCGCAAAATCCCAGGGCGACAGCTTGCCGTAGAGCGCGAAGTGCCCGCCGCCCTCCACGATCATCTTCATCTCCTGGCCGCCGCAGCGATACTGATAGGTGCCCCAGAACCGGCCCATTCCGGCGAGGATGCGGCTGCGCTCCGGCTCCTCCGTGTAGGACCAGGACACGGCGCCGTGCATCTCGCCGAGCGGAGCGGGCATGGCAACGCGGACCGCCCGCCGGGGCTGGTTCGGCCCCTCCAGAAAGGAGCCGCCGCCCCGGATCGCCGAGGTCCAGTCGTCCCGGATCGGATCGTAGAGCACGCCGGCGACCGTCTCGCCGCCCTCCACCACCGCCGCGATCATCGCGAAGGCCGGGATGCCGTTGGCGTAGTTGAACGTGCCATCGATCGGATCGATCACGATCGCCCGTTCCGCCGTCGCAAGCCGGTCGACGATCGACTTGTCCCGCTCGAAGATCTCCTCGCCTACGAACAGAACGTCGCCGTAGCGCGCCTTCACCCGTGCCTCGATGAAGCGCTCCGCCGCCTCGTCCGCGATCGTCACCAGGTCCGACGCATGGCTCTTCGCCTTGACGTCGTCCGCGCCGAGCCGGGCGAAGCGCGGCAGCACCTCGGCCTTGGCCGCGTCGCGCAGGATCGTGATCAGGTCGGCAAGTTCTTCGGAGGAAAACGGCATGGTGCGGTCCCGGATGGAGAGGTCCGGGCCGGCTTACCACGAAGCCGATGACGGCGCGACGTCACACGCCCCGCCGTCACCACTGGATCGATCGCGATAAGGGTGGCAGGCTCACCGCCCGTCGAGCAGCCGCCGGGCGATTACTTGCGCCTGGATCTCCGCAGCGCCCTCGAAGATGTTGAGGATGCGGGCGTCGCAGAGCACGCGGCTGATGGCATACTCCAGCGCGAAACCATTGCCGCCGTGGATCTGCAGCGCGTTGTCCGCCGCTGCCCACGCGACGCGCGCCCCCAGCAGCTTGGCCATGCCGGCTTCCAGATCGCAGCGCTTGTCCTGGTCCTTCTGGCGCGCGGAGAAATAGGTCAGCTGGCGGGCGATGTTGATCTCCACCGCCATGATCGCCAGCTTGTCGGCGACGCGCGGGAAGTTGATCAGCGCCTTGCCGAACTGGACACGGTCCTGCGCGTACTGCAGCCCGATGTCGAACGCCGACTGCGCCACGCCCACGGCCCGCGCCGCCGTCTGGATGCGGGCACTCTCGAAGGTCTGCATCAGCTGCTTGAAGCCCTGGCCTTCGACGCCGCCCAAGAGATTGCCGGCCGGCACCTCGAAGCCGTCGAAGGCGATCTCGTATTCCTTCATGCCGCGGTAGCCGAGCACCTCGATCTCGCCGCCCGACATCCCCTTGGCCGGGAAGGGCTCGGCGTCCGTTCCGCGCGGCTTGGGCGCCAGGAACATCGAAAGGCCGCGGTAGTCGCTCGTCTCCGGGTTGGTGCGGGCAAGCACCGTCATCACGTCCGCGCGCACCGGGTGCGTGATCCAGGTCTTGTTGCCGGTGATCTTGTAGACATCGCCGTCCTTCACCGCTCGGGTACGCAGCGAGCCGAGGTCCGAGCCGGTGTTCGGTTCCGTGAACACCGCCGTCGGCAGCACTTCGCCGGACGCGATCTTCGGCAGCCACTCCGCCTTTTGCTCGTCGGTGCCGCCGCAGATGATCAGCTCAGCCGCGATTTCCGAGCGCGTGCCGAGAGAGCCGACGCCGATGTAGGCGCGCGACAACTCCTCCGACACCACGCACATGCTCTCCTTGCCGAGCCCGAGCCCGCCGAAGTCCTCCGGAATGGTCAGCCCGAACACGCCGAGTTCGGCCAGCTTGCCGATCACCTCCAGCGGGATGTAGTCGTTTTTCAGGTGCCACTCGTGCGCATGCGGAAGCACCTCCTCCTCCGCGAACCGGCGCATCTCCGAGCGGAACGCCTCCAGCGTCTCATCCAGCCCGCTGTCGCCGACGATCTCCGCCGGCGTCTTCGTCTTCATCGATTCCACCAGCGCGGCCCGGAGCGCCGGCCGGGTGCCGGTCTCGATCAGGCTCTCCACCGCCGCCGTGCGGGCCTTGGCGATCGACCGCGCATCGACGCCGAGATCGGCCAGCCGCACGAACTCGCTCTGGTTCATCGGGATGCCGCCGAAGATCTGCGCCAGGTATTCGCCCGCACCGATCTCCACCAGCAGCCGCTCGGTCGCCCCATAGCGTCCTTCGCCCGAAAGCCGCTCCGCGTAGGAGTGCAGCTGGCGCAGGCTCTCCACGTAGGTGGCGAGCCAGGCGAGGCCGTGCGCCGCATGCTGCTCGCGCTCCAGCGCCTCGCCCGAGATCTTTCCGCCGACGGTCACCTTGCCGGCGACGGCGGAAGTCGCAATCTTCATGAGATCGTCGACGGCGGGAATGGCATCGGCGAGCCGGAGGTGCGCTTCGGCGATGGACGTGCTGATATCGGCGGCAGCGCTCATGGAACGGAAGTCTCCCTGGAAGGCTTTTCGGCGGTGCAGAAACTCCGTGAAAACCCGCGATGGCTCAATGCATCTTTCGTAAGGGTGACCGAAAGAAACACTGAAGCGACTAAAGTTGAACGCGAAGCAATCCCGGAGCCGACGCAATGGACCTAAATAGAGCGGAACGCACCAAATGAAGAGGCTGCGACGGTCCATCGCAACCCTATGGTACGCGATCGACCAGTTCAATCGCACCGACGGCTGGGCGATTGCCAGCCATGTCGCCTTGACGTCGCTGATGGCGATGTTCCCGTTCCTGATCTTCCTGACCGCCGTCGCCGCCTTCTTCGACCTGACCGACCTGTCCAACACCGTCGTCGAGCTCATCTTCAACGCCGTTCCGGCCACCATCGCCGGCCCGATCGCCCGGGAGGTCAAGAGCGTCCTCCTCATTCCGCGCGGCGACCTTCTCACCATCGGCGTCGCGCTGGCCATCTGGTTCGCCTCCAGCGGCGTCGAGGCGCTGCGCGTCGGCCTCAACCGCGCCTATGGCTGCACGGAGAACCGCTCGACCATCCTCCTGCGCCTGGAAAGCATGCTTTTCGTCGTGGTGGGGACGATCGTCCTGCTGACCCTTGCGTTCCTGGTCGTCCTGATGCCGGTCATCTGGTCGACGGCCGCCAACTACGCGCCTCTCCTTCACGAATTCGAACGCTCCTTCGACGTCGTGCGCTATTCCGTGACCCTCACCATCCTCGGCGGCGCGCTTCTCATCGCCCACCTCTGGCTCCCCTCCGGCCACCGCCAGCTGAAGGACGTGCTCCCCGGCGTCGGCCTCACCCTGTCCGCGTGGCTCCTGGGCGCCATCGGCTTTGCCACCTACCTCTCCAATTTCGCCAACTACGCCTCCACCTACGCCGGTTTGGCTGGCGTCATGACGGCGCTCGTCTTTCTCTACCTGATCGCAGCAATCCTCCTGTTCGGCGCTTCGCTGAACGCCGCTCGGATCGAGATGCGCGCCAAGCGGGCGATGGCCGAGCAGATGACCGATGCGGCCGACGCCCCGGGGGAAGTGGTCCACGGACTGCCCCCGACAGGCCTCGGCTTCGTCGATCGTTGGCTGAACGCTCCTGTGCGCCGCCGCCGCCCGCCCGCGGACGGCCTGCCCGTCATCCCCGGCGACAACGGTTGACAACGCACGGCGGACAGTCGATCCACGGCGACCGGGGGAGCCGATCGGCCTCTCGCGCGTTTGGCAAGAGGCAAGATCAGGAGCTCACGATGTTCACACTCGAAATCGACGGCACGCCCGTCGCGGTCACCGATGCGGATGAGAACGAGGCGCGCGAGCTGTTTGCCAGTGCCGGTTTCAAGCAGGACCTGAAGGAATTCACCAGCGGTGGCAATCCGGTCTGGAACGGAACCTCCGCCTTCACCGTCCGACCCGCTAACGAGAACGAGATCGACTACTTCGAAGAGGCGGCGCTCGACGACGACGACTTCGATGACGAGGACCTCGAGGATGAAGAGGATGGCGAAGAGCCGGTCGAATCGTCAGCCGAGGACGCGGAATTCGGCGAGTTCGAAGACGACGGCAGCTCGATCCTGTTCCTGATCGAGATCGACCAGCTCTCCGAAGAAGTCTGATCGCCGGAAACCTGAAGAGCCCGATCGATCCAGGCCGAGATTTATTCCCGCTCGCCGCGGCCGCCGTACCGTGTCGCTCATCCGTCAGCCCTGACGGACGAGCGACGTCGGATGGAGCGTCATGCAGCAGGGATTCACGCCCCATACGGGCTGGGCGACGACGACGGCCCGCCTCAACATCCGCACCGGCGCGCCGCTGACCACCGCCCCTGTTGGCCGCACCGTGGAGAGCGGAGCGCGCTTGCGCGTGCTAGGCATCGGCCCGGGCCAGCGCGTCGGCGGCAACGACACTTGGTATGCCGGTGAAGCGGACTGCTACTTCTGGTCCGGTGCTTGCCGACTGGACGAGTTGGACCCGTCTTCCGCCTCTGGGACGCCCGGCAAGATGGTCCGCCGCCGTCCGGACGGGAGCATTCTGCCGCTTGGGGATAACGACCTGAAGCGCGTTTTCGGAGATTTCCGGTGGGCACCCGGCGCTCGCAGAGGCGCGATCCGGATCCTGGACGGTTGGGCCTCTGCCAACCTCATCAAGCTCCGCACCCCGATTCTGGAACCTGTCGGTTTCCCTGCCGTCCAAGTCCACGCCAAGGCCGTCGCCTCGTTGATGGCGGCGTTTCAGGACATTGAAGCCGCGGGGCTGGAAAACCTGATCCTCTCCTGTGCCGGAACTTTCGTGCCCCGCCACAAGGGATGGGATCCGGACCGCGGGCTGAGTTCCCATTCCTGGGGTATCGCCATCGACCTCAACGCCCAATGGAACGGCTACGGCGTCCAGCCGGCGCCGCTCGGCGCCAAAGGCTCGGTGCGAGACCTCGTGCCGATCTTGGAGCGCCACGGTTTCGCCTGGGGTGGCTATTTCTCGCCGCCCTACGAGGACGGCATGCACTTCGAGCTGGCCCGCCTTGATCTCTGAAACCGGACGGATCCGGCCCCGTCCTCGGGGCCGGATGTCACGATCGTCGCGATTGCCGGTTTAGCGCGCGCTCGCTTCCAGCACGTCCTCGAACGACACCAGCCCGGTCTTCGGGGCGCTCACCAGCACGGCCATGTTGCCGGGCGCATGCTCGTTCCGCCACATCTTCATGTGCGCGGCCGGGATCTGGTCCCAGGCGAACACCTCCGACATGCACGGGTCGACGCGGCGATCGAGCACGAAGCGGTTGGCCTCGCTGGCCTGCTTCAGGTGAGCGAAGTGAGAGCCCTGGATGCGCTTCTGGTGCATCCAGACGTAGCGGGCGTCGAAGGTGATGTTGAAGCCGGAGGTGCCGGCGCAGAACACCACCATGCCGCCGCGCTTCACCACGAAGCACGAGACCGGGAAGGTCGCCTCGCCCGGGTGCTCGAACACCATGTCGACGTTGTTGCCCTTGCCGGTGATGTCCCAGATCGCCTTGCCGAACTTGCGCGCTTCGGAGAACCACTCGTCGTATTCCGGCGAGCCCACCTTCGGCAGCTGGCCCCAGCACTTGAAGTCCTTGCGGTTGATCACGCCCTTGGCGCCGAGGCTCATCACGTAATCGCGCTTGCTCTCGTCGGAGATGACGCCGATCGCGTTGGCGCCCGCCGCCGCGCAGATCTGCACCGCGAACACCCCGAGGCCGCCGGAGGCGCCCCAGACAAGCACGTTCTGCCCCGGCTTCAGCGTGTGCGGCGCATGGCCGTAGAGCATCCGGTACGCGGTGGCGAGCGTCAGCGTATAGGACGCCGCCTCCTCCCACGTCAGGTGCTTGGGACGCGGCAGCAGCTGGCGGCTCTGCACTCGGCAGAACTGGGCGAAGGACCCGTCGTGGGTCTCGTAGCCCCAGATCCGTTGGGTCGGCGACAGCATCGGATCGCCGCCGTTGCACTCCTCGTCGTCGCCCTCGTCCTGGTTGCAGTGCACCACGACCTCGTCGCCGACCTTCCAGCGGGTCACCTTGGAGCCGACCGCCCAGACGATGCCCGACGCGTCGGACCCGGCGATGTGGTAGGGCTGCTTGTGCCCGTCGAATGGCGAGATCGGCTTGCCGAGGGACGCCCAGACGCCGTTGTAGTTGACGCCCGCGGCCATCACGAGCACCAGCACCTCGTTGCTGTCGATCTCCCAGGTCGGAACGACCTCGAGCTGCATGGCCGTGTCCGGCGGGCCGTGCCTTTCCTTGCGGATGGCCCAGGCCCACATCTTCGCCGGCACATGCCCGAGCGGCGGGATCTCTCCAACGTCGTAAAGGTCCTTGAGGACCGGCCCGCTTGTCGTCTGCTGAACCGCGCTCATCGCTTCGGCATCCTTTCCTCTGGTTCTTCCGGCGGCTTCTTTTTGGCCGCCGTGACCCATCTAATCGATTGACCTGACTCGTTCAGGTCGCCTGATGCTGCAGTGCGGCGATTATTCGGCGAGGGCTCCCGTCTCACCAATAGGACTTTGTTGGTATTCCACGGGCGGTTGACCCCACCAATTCGTCGCATGCCGCGTCCAAGGTCGATCGTCGTCAGGTGATGAACGACAATCCCAGCATTCGCCCGTCACTTTTTTCGAAAACAGCCTTCAGGCAAGCTTGCGGTGACGGCCGGAAGCGCGGATTTCCGCGGGCCGGCAGCCGGTACCTGTCTCATTCGACTTTCGCTGCCGCGACTTTTGGCGTGGTTCCCGCCTCCGGCCGGAAAGGCTTAGGTTCGCTGCAACTGCGTCTCGCGCCAGCGTCATGGCGGGAGAGGTTCGTGCGCGCGTTCGGGGAGGAGACCGGCGCGCTCCAAACGCGTGGAGATCGCCTGACATGGCCGAGACTTCGGACAAGAGCGCCGGGGGCGTGAAGCGGGACCAGCCCTGGATCATCCGCACCTACGCCGGCCATTCCACCGCGGCCGCTTCCAACGCGCTCTACAGGTCCAATCTGGCCAAGGGCCAGACCGGCCTGTCGGTCGCCTTCGACCTGCCGACCCAGACCGGCTACGACCCGGACGACGTCCTGGCTCGCGGCGAGGTCGGCAAGGTCGGCGTTCCGATCGCCCATCTCGGCGACATGCGCCGCCTCTTCAGCGACATCCCGCTGGAGCGGATGAACACCTCCATGACGATCAACGCCACCGCGGCCTGGCTGCTGGCGCTTTATGTGGCGGTCGCCGACGAGCAGGGTGCCGACCGGACCAAGCTCAACGGCACCACCCAGAACGACATCATCAAGGAATACCTGTCGCGCGGGACCTATGTTTTCGCTCCCGCGCCGTCGATCCGGCTGACCACCGACATCATCGCCTGGACCTATACGGCGATGCCGAAGTGGAACCCGATGAACGTCTGCTCCTACCACCTGCAGGAAGCCGGCGCGACGCCCGTCCAGGAGCTCGCCTTCGCGCTCGCCACCGCCTGCACCATCCTCGACGGGATGAAGGCCTCCGGCGCAATCCCGCCCGCCGAGTTCCCGCAAGCGGTTGCCCGGATTTCGTTTTTCGTCAACGCCGGGATGCGCTTCATCACCGAGATCGCCAAGATGCGGGCCTTTACCGAGCTCTGGGACGAGATCCTGGAGAGCCGCTATGGCGTGGAGGACCCCAAGCTCCGCCGCTTCCGCTACGGCGTCCAGGTCAATTCGCTCGGCCTGACCGAGCCGCAGCCGGAGAACAACGTTTCCCGCATCCTGATCGAGATGCTGGCCGTCGTTCTTTCAAAGAATGCCCGCGCCCGCGCGGTCCAGCTGCCGGCCTGGAACGAGGCGCTCGGCCTGCCCCGCCCGTGGGACCAGCAGTGGTCGCTGCGCATGCAGCAGATCATGGCCTTCGAAACCGATCTCCTGGAATACGGCGACATCTTCGACGGCTCGACCGTCATGACGGCCAAGGTCGAGGCGCTGAAAGCCGAAGCAAAACAAGAGCTTGAGCGCATCCACGCGATGGGCGGCGCGATCGCCGCCGTGGAATCCGGCTACATGAAGCGCGCCCTGGTGGAGAGCAACACCCGCCGCCTGGCTGGCATCGAAAGTGGCGAGCAGATCGTCGTCGGCGTCAACAAGTTCACCGAAACCGAACCGTCCCCCCTGGCCGCTGGAGCAGACGGCGGAATCCTCACCGTTCCCGAGCATGTGGAGGCGGAAGCGGTCGAGGCGGTGCAGGCCTGGCGCTCCGCCCGCGACGCCAAGGTCGTAGCTAAAGCATTGGAAGAACTGAAGAAAGCGGCGTCTGAGGGCCGCAACATCATGGAGCCCTCGATCGCCGCTGCCAAGGCGGGAGTAACGACCGGAGAATGGGGCCGGACCCTGCGGGAGGTGTTCGGGGAATATCGCGCTCCGACCGGGGTCGGCGCCGCCGCTTCCGCCTCGGCCGGCGAGATCGAAACCGTCCGCGCGCGCGTCGATGAAGTGTCTAACCTGTTGGGAAGACGGGTGAAATTCCTGGTCGGCAAGCCCGGACTGGACGGTCATTCCAACGGCGCCGAGCAGATTGCGGTCCGCGCCCGCGACTGCGGTATGGAAGTCGTCTACGAAGGCATCCGCCTCACGCCCGCCGAAATCGTCAACGCCGCGCTTGAAGAATCCGTGCACGTAGTCGGCCTGTCCATTCTCTCCGGCAGCCATGTTCCGCTCGTTCGCGAAATCATGACCCGGATGCGCGACAATGGATTGGACGATGTTCCTGTGGTCGTAGGCGGAATCATCCCGCCGGACGACGCGGAAACCCTGCGCGCCATGGGCGTCGCAGCCGTTTATACGCCGAAGGACTTCCAGCTCACCGACATCATGGCCGACATCGTGCGGATCGTCGAAGCCGGCAGCCGCAAGGCCGCCTGACGATTTATCGGATAGCTTTTCCGGTGCGGTGTAGTCGCCTTTTTCGGGCGTCGCCCCCGCTACGTAGTCGTTTCAAGCGCCCGGAGAGGTGGCTCACAGCGCGAGCCAGCCTCCCCCTCCCCGAACACGGGGAGCACGTCCCTTTCAGAAGGTGACGCGACCGACGTCCCCCGCCTTCGGTCGTTCGCCGGTGACCAGCGCCTTGACGTAGCCATAGGCGTGGATCATGGCGCTGGAGGGCGCATCCCAATAGGCGGCGCCGTCCGCCTCCACCCGGAGCAGGGCGACGTTGGGGTCGTCCTTGCCCTCCGGAAACCAGGTGCGCATGCTCTCCTGCCAGTACTCGTCGATCTTGGCCCGGTCCTCATAGATCTCGGCCGTGCCGTCGATGGCGACATAGGTCTGGCTGTCCCAGTCCGAGTAGGCGAGCAGGACGCGCGGGTTCTCCTCGATCTCGTCGGTCTTGTGCGACCGCTTGTCGGTGAAGAACCACAACGCCCCGTCAAACTCCTGGCTTGTCGCCACCATCGGACGGGCGTGCATCCGGTCCGCACCGGCGTGGGTGACCATCATCGCCACCTTCACTTCCTTGATCATCGACCAGATCTTGGCCTTGGCTTCCGCGTCGGTCTTGGCGTCCATGGAACGTGCTCCTCCATCGTTTCGTCGAAGGGAAGACGCCGGGAGAGGGCGGGAGGTTCCTTCACGGAGCGGCGAGCGGGCCGCGGGAGAGCTTTCTGCCCGAGCGCGACCGGAGCCGACAATCCGCCGCTTTCGACGCCATAATCACCGGGCGAATCGCGACAGACGCCGCGACGCGGGGGGAACGGCATGCGACGGCTACTGACCGCCTTGGGGCTCCTACTGCTGGCTGCGATCGGGGCCGTCCTGCTACTGCCGTCGCTGATCGCCTCCGACTGGATCCGCGACCGCATCGTCCGCGAAGTGGAGGCCGCGACCGGGCTCACGGTGTCTCTCGACGGCCCAGTTTCGCTGGCGCTGTTTCCCTCGCTCGCCCTGGAGGCCCAGGATGTCGGGCTGGCTCTGAAAGACGCGACGGAGTTCGCCCGAGTCCGCGAGATCCGGTTCGGCCTTGCGCTCACCCCGCTCCTCAATCGTCAGATCGACATCACCGGCCTGGACGTGATCGGCCCGACCGTCGACCTCGCGCTCGACCAGGACGGTCAGCCGAGCTGGACCAGATCCGAATCCGGCGAAGAAACCGTTCCGCTCGATGCTGAGCCGGCTGAAGGGGTTGCTGTCGACCCATCGTCGGGCACCGGCGAAGCCGCCGGGTTTTCACTCGCCGTTCGTCGCCTGACCGTCAGCGAGGGAAGCTTTTCCTGGGCGGACGACCGGACGGGCGCCGAGGAACGGGTCGAAGACATCAGCTTCGAAACCGCGATTTCCGATCTGTCCGCGCCGGTTCGGATCGAAGGCGGCTTCACAGCCCGCGGCTTGCCCCAGACCCTGACATTGGAGGTCGCTTCCCCGTCGAGTCTGATCGACAGCCGTCGGGCGAACATCCTGCTCGACCTCACCTCCGCCCTGAGTTTCCTCAGCCTCGAAGGTTCGCTCGACCTCTCGGCGAAGAGTTTCGACGGGATTGCCGGTATCGCCAGCAAGGACCTGAGGGGCCTTGCCTCCGCGTTTGGCGCAGGCGGCCGCCCGCCCTTTACCGACCTGAAGCTCCAGACGGCCGTGCATGCCGCGGCCGATCGCCTGGAGGCGACAGGCCTGGACCTCACGCTCGACGGAATGACGGGCAAGGGCGAACTGGCCCTCGCCTTCGCCGGCGCCAAGCCGCGGGTCGACCTCCGCCTCGCCGTCGATCGCCTCGACCTCGATCGGCTGAACGCCGCGCGCGCGGAGCCGGCGCCGGATGCTCCGGCCGGTGGACCGGCCTCGGGAGAAGCCGTCGGCGGGAAACGCGCGATCGACCTCTCGCCCCTCTCCCGCTTCGACGGCGGCGTCGAACTGAAGGTGGGCGAGATCACCGGATCGGCGCTCGCGGACATCGGCCCGCTGACCAATGCGACGCTGATAGCCGTAGTCAAGGACGGAACGCTCGATGCCGCGATCGGCCCGATGACCGTCGTCGGCGGATCGGCCGACCTGCGGCTCGGCGTGAAGCCCGATAAGGCCGGCGTCCGGGTCGACGGTCGGGTGAAGGCAGGCGGCTTCGACCTGAAGGCGCTGGCCGCCCTCCGCGGCGCCGCGCTTCCGGTGACCGGCGTCCTGTCCGCCGACGTGGCCTTCGCAGCGGTCGGCGAAACCCCGGACGCCCTGAGGGCGAGCCTGGGCGCGGCCGGTTCGGTGGCGCTCCGCAAGGGCGTCGTCAGCGGCCTCGGTCTCTCCGACGCCTTCGGCGACCCGGCGGCCGACCGGCTCACGAACCTGGAGGTCGAGGCGGCCTTCAAGTCGCTGAACTCACCGGTGCGGCTGACCGGATCGGCTGCCTTTCGCAAGGAGCCCTTCACGCTGGACGTCACTGTGGATCCGCGCCGGCTGATCGCCGGCGGCGATTTCGCCCTTACCGCCAAGGCCGCCTCCAAGCGGCTGGCGCTCTCCTTCGACGGCACGGTCGACCCTGCGCGGGGAATGGTCTCCGGCGGCTTCGGCCTGGACTCGCCGTCGCTGGGCGCGGCGCTGGCGGTGCTCGGCCGCTCGGCCGGCGACCTGCCGCCCGGCAAGGTCGCGATCTTCGGCACCCTGGACGTGGCGCGGGACGCGGTCCGCTTCTCCAACGCCGACTTCACCCTCGCCGAAACGCATCTGGCCGGTGACGTGGCGGTCGCGCTCGCCGGCCGGCCGAAGATCACCGCGCGCCTGGAGGGCGACGCCGTGGACCTAGGCTCGCTGATCGGCGGCGCCAGCGGAGCCGGCGCACCCGACGCCCCGTCCAGCGGCGGGAACGCCGGCGGGGGACCGGCCCCGCGGCGTGGCTGGAGCGAGGAACCGCTGGACATTTCCGGCCTGCGCGGCTTCGACGCCGACGTCGCGATCGGCGCAAACCGCGTGCTCTTCGGCGGTGTCGAGGCGGGACCGGCGCGCCTTACCGTCGTCAACGAGGGAGGCAAGCTGACCGTGGACCTGCCGCGGATGGGCCTCTACGACGGCGAGGGCGCCGGACGCGTGACCTTGGACGGAGCCGGCGAGGTGCCGGCGTTGGCCGCGAGCTTCCGGCTGGCGGACGTGTCCGCCCTCCCGCTGCTTTCCGGCGCGGCGGGCTTCACCCGCATCGAAGGCAAGGCAGCGATGGAGATCGACCTGACGGCAGCCGGCGGGTCCGAACGGGCGCTGGCGCAAGGGCTGAACGGAAAGGCCTCGGTCGCCTTCCGCGACGGCGCGCTCCGCGGCATCGACATCACCAGCCTGCTCCAGTCAGCCGCGCTCAACGTGGTCACCGGCTTCGGCCAGAACCCGGAGGCCAAGACGGCTTTCCACGCACTGACCGCCACCTTTGCGATCCAGAACGGGCAGGTGACGAACGACGACCTCCGGCTCGACGGCCCCTATGTGCGTGCCACCGGCGCCGGCCGCATCGACGTGCCGAACCGGCAGATCGGCTACCGCGTGGTGCCCACGCTGGCCGCCCCGGACGGGACCGGGGAGGTGAGCTTCGAGGTGCCCGTCATCATCGAGGGAAGCTGGGACGCGCCGCGGATCTACCCTGACATCGCCGGCATCCTGGAGGATCCGAAGGCCGCCTACGACAAGCTGCGCAAGCTGGGCGGCGCCTTCGGCCGGATCGGGCGGGAAGGCGGCGACCTCGGCGCCGTGCTCGAGGGCCTCGCGCCCGGCCTCGGAGCTGCGATCGGCGGCGGCGGGGCTGGCGAAGCCGGCCCTGGCCAGGGTGAAGCCGACCCGCTGAACCAGATCCTGGAGGGTGTCCTGGGTGGCCGCCGGCCGGCCGGGCAGCCCCCCGGCCTGGACGATCCCGGTATCGAACCGCAGCCGCTTTCGGACCTTCCCGGGCAAGCCCTGCCAGGCGAACCGGTTGCGCCCGGTCTGCAGGCGCCCGAGCCGGATGCCCAGCCGAGCCTCGGCACGCCGGTCGATCCCGGCATCGGCGGACCGATCGACGAACCAGGCCCGGCGCTCCCGGATCCCGCCCCGCTGCCGATGGCGCGCCCCGCGCTGGACGACGCGCCCGTCGCCTTGCCCCCGCCTGACGTGGACCCGGTGGAGGAGCCCCCCGTCGCGGCTGGCCCCCTGCCCGACGCGCTGGGACCACCGGCAGAGCCTTCCCTCGAACCGCTCCCCGACGAGCCGGGTCCGCTGGCCGATCCGGGCCTCGAACCGCTCCCTGGCGAGCCCGTCGAACCGCAGGACCCGATGGAGCTCCTGATCCAACAGGGCGTCCAGCAGCTCCTGCCGCAGCAGTAGCCGCGGGCAAAGCCAAGGCCGATACGGGCCGAAATCGTGGGTGGTCCGCCTGCGCGGACCATGACGGCGGGAGGGTGCGTGGGGACATGCGGTCTCCGACGTCGGCGCGCCGCTACTCGGCAGCGATCTGATCGCCGATCAGGCGCGCGACCTCGCGGTGGATTTCCAGGTGGGGCATGTGACCGACGCCGTCGAAGACGTGGGTGGCGATCAGGCCGGGCAGGCCGTGCGCCTGGCGGGTGGGCAGGATCCGGTCCTGGGTGCCCCAGATCACCTTGACGGGGATGTCGAGGTCGCCGAGTGCGCGGCGGTCGACGGTGCGCTGCTTGGGGCCGTCGAGGATCGCCTCCGCGATGGCGGCCAGCAGCTCCACCTTGCCGGGCGTTTGCCGGTCCGCGGCGATCTGCGCGGCCATGCGGCGCGGCGGCGCGTGCTCGAAGCCGAAGAACTGCTCCAGCAGCGGGGCGATCTCCGCCTCCGACCGCGCCACTGCGAATCGGCGGAGGATCCGGTGGTTGATCTCGGTGCCGAAGCCGCCTGGGGCGACCAGCGTCAGGCTGGCGAGCCGCTGCGGGGTGCGCAAGGCGATCAGGCTGGCGACCGCGCCGCCCATGGAGTGCCCGACCAGATGGATCCGGGGAAGGCCGAGCCCGTCGAGGCTCTCCGTCACCGCCTTGGCGGCGACCCCAGCGTGACCGGCTTCCGGCCAGTCGAAGGCGCGGCCGTGGCCCGGCAGGTCGAAGGCGATCGAGCGACGGCGGCGGGCCAGCGCCAGCTGCACGTTGGTCCAGCCGAGCGCATCGCCGGCAAAGCCGTGCAGCAGCACGATCGGCGGGCGGCCGTCCGCCTCGCCACGGGTGGTGTAGGGAAGGATGTCGGTCATGTGGAGAAGTCGCCCCTTGCGCCGGCCATGACGGTGCCGACCGGCCGCCGCATCGGTTGAGGTCTCAGCCGGCGGAGGCTGCGGCCTTGGCGACCATCGCCTCGGCGAGACCGTCGCCGGATGTCCAGGCGGCCTCCACGCGGGGTGCGATCAGCCAGTCGCCGGCGGCTCCGATCCGCCCGTCCGGGGAGAGCAGGAAAGTCTCGCCGACGGCCTTGTCGACGAGGGCGTAGCGCCAACGGTGAACCGCTTCGTAGAGGCGCGCGGGCAGCGGGCCGACGGCGGCCTCCAGCATGGGGACAAGGGCTGCGCGGACACTCTCCGGGTCGTCCTCCAGGTGCTCGGCCGACCACTGCGGATTGGCCTGGGCGATCCAGGTCTCGCCCTCGCGCCCGGGCTTGGAGGCGCTGCGGGCGACCCACTGCAGCGCGCCCTGGTCGCGCACCACGTCGAAGCCCGGATCGATCGGCGCGGACAAGGCGGCGATCAGCGTCCAGCAGGGCGCCATCGCGGCGAGCCCGATCCGATCGAATGGCGCCCCGTAGGCGCCGAGCAGGCCTGCAGCCTGCGGCGCCGGGACCGCCACCACCACCCGGTCGAAGCCGGCCGCCTCGGCGCCGTCGGCGAACGAGAGGGTGAAGCGGCCCTCGATCTCGTGGATGGCGGTGACCGTGCGCTCCTGCGCCACCGTGAAGCCGTCGACGAGGGCGGTGACGAGGCCGCTCATGCCGGGCATGCCGACCAGCCACTCCTCCTCGCCGTCCTTGCCGCGCGGCACCCAGGGGGCCGCCGCGCCGATCAGCTTGGCCCGCGCCACCCACGCCTTGAAGGCTGGTTCGCGGGCGGTGAAGTACTGCGCCCCGTGGTCCGCCGGCCCGCCCTCGGTGCGCCGGGTGGCGAGCCGCCCGCCGAGGCCGCGGCTCTTGTCGAAGACGCTGACCTCCGCGCCCGCCTTGGCCAGCTTGCGCGCCGCGGTGAGCCCGGCGATGCCGGCGCCCACCACCGCGACCCGGAGGCCATCGAGCGGATGCAGGTCGGTGTCGGACATGGAAGCTCCTCGCAAGAACGCTCGACAACGACGGACGGGCTCCGCCGGTTCCGGCGCACTATAGGCGACGGGAGAACCGTTGCGAGTGTTTTCCGGACCGGATCGGGCGCGGCCCACGGCCCCGCTGCGACATGAAGAATAATTCACTCGGCGCACCCCCGGTGGTTCTGCCATCCTGGTGAAACCAACAGGGGTGGGAGGGAAGACCGGTCATGAAATGGCTCGTTGTGTCGGGGATGCTCGTTGTTGCCATGTCCGCCCCCGCGGCGGCGGCCGGGGCCAAGTATCGCGCGGAATCCCAGAGCGCCGATGCGCTCAAGGCCTGGGAGGTCATCGGCGACTTCTGCGCCATCGCGACCTGGCATCCGGATGTCGCCACCTGCGTGATGGGCGAGCGCGACGGCAAGCCGGCCCGCACCGTCACCCTGAAGGACGGCGGGGTGATCGTCGACAAGCTCGATGCCTACGACCCCTCGACGCTGACCTACGTGATCAGCACGGTGGAAAGCCCCTGGCCGATCCAGTGGATGATGGCCAAGCTCTCCACCAAGCCAGACGACGAGGGCGGCGCCGGCGTCAAGTGGGTCGGCACCTTCGAGCCGAAGGCCGGCACCACGGATGCCGACGCCAAGATCCCGGTCGAGGCCTTCTTTAAGCGCGGCGTCGACGGCATCTTCTCCAAGCTCGGCGTGGAGCCGAAGGTCGAAGGCTGACCCCCGGCTTCACCGCCTCGGCTCACGCAGCATAGACCACCAGGAGGTCCTTGGCGTCGATCTGCGCGCCGGCGCTGACGGCCACATCGGCGATCGTGCCGTCGCGCTCGGCGTGGATCGACGTCTCCATCTTCATCGCCTCGATGGAAAGGAGCACGTCGCCGGCCTTGACGGTCTGGCCCGCCTTCACCGCGAGGGTGGAGACGACGCCCGGCATCGGCGCGGCCACGTGGTTCGGGTTGCCCTCCTCGGCCTTGCGGCGGGTCGTGCGGCCGGACGCGGCGCGGCTGCGATCGGGCACCTTGACCATCCGCGGCTGGCCGTTCAGCTCGAAGAAGACGCGCACCATGCCGTCCTCGTCGGCCTCGCCGATCGCCTGGCAGACGATCATCAGCGCCTTGCCCTTTTCCAGCTCGACCGACAGGTCGTCGCCCTGCGCCATGCCGTAGAAGTAGACCGAGGTCGGCAGCGCCGAGGTCGGGCCGTAGGTGTCGCGCGCCTTGGCGTAGTCGGAGAACACCTTGGGGTACATCAGGTAGGAGGCGAGATCCTGGTCGCTCGGCGCTTCGCCGAGCTTGGCGGCGAGTTCGGCCCGCACCGCGTCGAGGTCCGCCGGCGGCAGCAGCGAGCCCGGCCGTACGGTGATCGGGTCCTCGCCCTTCAGGATCTTGCGCTGAAGGTCGAACGGCCACCCGCCGGGCGGCTGGCCGAGGTCGCCCTTGAACATCTGCACGACGCTTTCCGGGAAGGCGACGTCCTTGGCCGGATCGAGCACGTCCTCCGGCGTCAGACCCGACGACACCATCACCAGCGCCATGTCGCCCACCACCTTGGACGACGGGGTGACCTTGACGATGTCGCCGAACATGCGGTTCACGTCCGCATACATCTGCGCGACCTCGTGCCAGCGCGTCTCCAGCCCCAGTGAGCGGGCCTGCTCCTTGAGGTTGGTGAACTGCCCGCCGGGCATCTCGTGGAGATAGACCTCCGACGCCGGGCCCTTGAGGTCGCTCTCGAAGGCCGCGTACTTCTGCCGGACGGCTTCCCAGTAGAACGAGATCCGCCGGATCGCTGCCTGGTCCAGCCCGGTGTCGCGCGCGCCGCCCTCAAGTGCCGCCACGATCGAGCCGAGGCAGGGCTGAGAGGTGTTGCCGGAGAAGGCGTCCATCGCCGCGTCGATCGCGTCGACGCCTTCCTCCACCGCGGCAAGCACGCTGGCCGCTGCAATGCCGGAGGTGTCGTGCGTGTGGAAGTGAAGCGGGAGGTCCGTCGCGTCCCGCAGCGCCCGGAACAGCACCCGTGCGGCGTTGGGCTTCAGGAGCCCCGCCATGTCCTTGATGCCGATCACATGCGCACCGGCCCGCTCCAGCTCCTTGGCGAGCGCGACGTAGTACTTCAAGTCGTACTTCGACCGGGCAGGATCGAGGATGTCGCCCGTATAGCAGATCGCCGCCTCGCAGACCTTGTCCGCGTCGAGCACCGCGTCCATGGCGACGCGCATGTTCTCCACCCAATTCAGGCAGTCGAACACGCGGAACACGTCCACGCCGTTCGCCGCCGCCTGGGCGACGAAGTAGCGGACGACGTTGTCGGGATAGTTGGTGTAGCCGACGCCGTTGGAGCCGCGCAAAAGCATCTGCAGCAGGATGTTCGGCGCCTTGTCCCGGATCAGCGCCAGCCGCTCCCACGGATCCTCGGTGAGGAAGCGCATGGCGACGTCGAAGGTCGCGCCGCCCCAGCACTCCAGCGAGAACAGCCCCGGCAGCGCCCGCGCGTAGGCCTCGGCGATCTCCGCCACGTCGTAGGTGCGCATCCGGGTGGCGAGCAGCGACTGGTGTCCGTCGCGCATGGTGGTGTCGGTGACCAGCACCCGGCTCTGCTCGCGCATCCAGGTGGCGAGCGCCTTCGGCCCCCGCGCCTTCAGGAGATCGCGCGTGCCCGGCTGGATCGAGCCCTTGAACGGCGGCACCACCGGACGCACGTCGGCCTTCGGCCGCGCCCGCTTGCGCGTCTCCGGATGGCCGTTGACGGTGACGTCGGCGATGTAGGTGAGCAGCTTGGTCGCCCGGTCGCGCCGCTTCACGGAGGCGAACAGCTCCGGCGTCTCGTCGATGAAGCGCGTGGTGTAGCGGTTCGACTGGAATTTCGGATGGCCGATGATGTTCTCAAGGAACGTCAAGTTGGTGGCGACGCCGCGGATGCGGAACTCGCGGAGCGCCCGCTGCATCCGGTGGATCGCCTCCTCCGGCGACGGCGCCCAGGCCGTCAGCTTCTCAAGCAGCGGATCGTAGAAGCGCGTGATCACCGCGCCGGCGTAGGCGGTGCCGCCGTCGAGCCGGATGCCGAAGCCGGTCGCACCGCGGTAGGCGGTGATGCGGCCGTAGTCCGGGATGAAGTTCTGTTCCGGATCTTCGGTGGTGATGCGGCACTGCAGGGCATGGCCGTTGAGGCTGATGCTTTCCTGCGGCGGGACGCCCGACGCGGGGGTGCCGATCCTGGCGCCTTCCAGGATGTGGATCTGCGCCTTGACGATGTCGATGCCGGTCACCTCCTCGGTGACGGTATGCTCGACCTGGATGCGCGGGTTCACCTCGATGAAGTAGAAGGCGCCCGTGTCGGAATCCATCAGGAACTCGACAGTGCCGGCGCCGTAGTAATGCGTGGCGTGGCCGATCTTGACGGCATAGTCGGTGAGTTCGGCCCGCTGGGCGTCGTTGAGATAGGGCGCGGGCGCCCGCTCCACCACCTTCTGGTGCCGCCGCTGCACCGAACAGTCCCGCTCGAACAGGTGCACGATGGTGCCGTGCTGGTCGCCGAGGATCTGCACCTCGACATGCCGGGCTCGCTCGACCAGCTTCTCCAGATAGACCTCGTCCTTGCCGAAGGCCGCCTTGGCCTCGCGCTTGGCCGTGGTGACCTCCTTCAGCAGCGTCGCCTCGTCACGGATGACGCGCATGCCGCGCCCGCCGCCGCCCCAGGATGCCTTCAGCATCACCGGATAGCCGATCCGCTTGGCTTCGGCCTTGATCGTCGCCACGTCGTCCGGCAGCGGGTCGGTCGCCGGCATCACCGGGACACCGGCGGAGATCGCCAGGTTGCGGGCGGCCACCTTGTTGCCGAGTTGGCGCATCGTCTCCGGCGAGGGGCCGATGAAGATGATTCCGGCGTCCGCGCAAGCCTCGGCGAACTCGGGGCTCTCCGACAGAAGGCCGTAGCCCGGATGGATCGCGTCGGCCCCGCTCTCCTTGGCAACCCGGATAACCTCCGGAATGGAGAGATACGCCTCGATCGGGCCCAGCCCCCGACCGATCTGGTAGGCCTCGTCGGCCTTGAAACGGTGCAGGGCCAGCTTGTCCTCCTCGGCGAAGACCGCGACGGTCTTCAGTCCGAGTTCGTTGGCGGCCCGGAAAACGCGAATGGCGATTTCCGACCGGTTTGCGACGAGCAGCTTTGTGATCGGCACCCTGATGCCCCCTTTGGGATGTCGGTCTGGATCGGTTTAGATCGTTTACACGATCGGACGCCTGCACGGAAAGACGGCATGGCGCGGAACGCGACAGATCCGCAGGTCGGCTGGCGCCGGCAGCGGCCCAAGGCCCCGGAATCCGGCATCGGAATGCAGGAAATGCATGCCTGCATTGCGCCAGGGGCATCCTGAAGAAGCTCAATTGATGATGCCGCGCCGGAAGGCCTCGGCGACCGCCTGGATGCGGTTCGTGGCTTTCAGCTTGCGGGCCGCCGTGTTGAGATACCAGTCGGCCGTGTGCTGCGAAATCGCAAGGATCTGGGCGATCTCCCAGCTGGTCTTGCCTTCTGCCGCCCATCGTAGGCAATCGGCTTCACGCCCCGACAGCTTGGTCCCGTCAGCCTGCAACCGCTCCGCTTCGACATCGCTGAGCCGGTTGCGCGCGTGCAGGGCGATCAGTTGGAACAGCCAAAGGTCATGCTCGGAAACCGCCGCGGACGGCCCGGCCAGGGTGAGAAAGGCGCGCCTTCCGTTGAAGCACTGCACCGGCACGCAGATACCGTCGGCCAGCCCATGCTGCGCCGCTTCGCCGAGCACTTCGCCGGCGCGCGGACTGGACGGGTCGTCCGCGGTGGCGCTCCAGGTGAACGGACGCCAGCATCGACGGGCCCGCTGCACGATCGGATCGTGCTCGATGTAGCGGCGTTGCCGGTAGATTTCGACGTAGCTGTGCGGAAACTCGTTGAGCAGGAAAACCACCTTCCGCTCAGCGGCGAAATCGGCGAGCGCGTAGGCGGTGAAGCCGAGATGGCGCGCGGCATGCCGCAGCGCCCGTTTCACCCCCTCTTTGCAGGAGGCGGCTTCAAGGCGGCGAATGCAGTCCAGGAGTGAAGAGGTCCGAGCCATCCAGACCCACCGCGCGGCCGTCGCGGTTCCCTTTAACCATCAGTATTAAGTACAATTTAAATGACATAATTGACCGAAAGATTGCAAACGGGTTCGCGCCCTAATTCCGGTAGTCTGGCGACCGTGGAGGGAGCGGCCTATTCGGCCGCCTGATCGGCGCGCCGCATCGGCAGCCGGGCGATCGCCTCGACGAGCCGCGGGGTCGCGACAAGCGTCGACCGTTCCTTGACGTCCAGGAAGGAGATCGCCTCCTCCACCGTCTCCGCTTCGGAAATCTTGGCGGCGACGAGCGCGGCAACAGGGTCGACCTTGCCGCGCGGCCGATCCGAAAGGCGATCAACCAAAGCGAGATGCTGCCGCCGCCAAGCCGGGTCGGTGGCGACACGAACCAGATCCGGGGTGCGGTCGAGCGCCGCCTGCAGCGCCGTGCGGATGGGCGACATGGCGGTCCGGATCGGAGGCGGGTTGGTCTCCTCCGGGGTCCGGAGCAAACCGAGCCGGCGGACTGCGCGCCCGACCGACGCGGATCCGGTCAGCGCCGAGATCGGCACGGCGAGGAGCAGCCCGGTGACAGCCGGAGACAGCCAGGCGAGCAGCACCCAGCTGTCGGCCGTTGCAGCCAGGGCGAGCGCCAGGCCGGAGATCACGTGCCAGCGGTGCCGATGGACGAGATCGCGCAGCGGCAGGCCGCCGTCATCGCGCCGCTGCGGCTTCCAACCAGCGTCGCGGCGCATCAGGATCTCCATGATCGCGCCGGTCTGGATCAGCATCATGATCGGCGCGATCAGCGCGGACACCACCACTTCGAACAGGAAGCTGAAGATCAGGCCGACGACGCCGCCGGACGCCTTGCGCGCCTTGGTATCCAGCATGAAGGCGACCAGACCCATGATCTTCGGCCCGAACAGCACGACCATGGTGAGCCCGAACAGCGCGAGCGCGCGCTCCGCGTCGATCCGCGGCCAGCTGGGAAACAGCTGGAATTCGTCGCTGAAATACTCGGGCCGGATGAAGTGCGCCTGCAGCGAAAGCGCCAGACCGGACAGGATCAGCAGCAGCCACAGCGGTGAGGCCGCATAGGACATGATGCCCGTGAGCAGGTGCATCCGGCTGACCCAGTGCAGGCCCTTGCCGCCGAGCACTTTGGAATGCTGCAGGTTGCCCTGACACCACCGCCGGTCGCGGATGGCAAGGTCGATCAGCGACGGCGGGCTTTCCTCGAAGGAGCCGTTGAGATCGTCCGCGATGATCACCGTCCAGCCGGCACGGCGGATCAGGGCCGCCTCGACGAAATCATGGCTGAGAATGTGCCCGCCGAACGGCGGTTTCCCCGGCAGGTCCGGCAGGCCGGCCGCCGACATGAAGGCCTCGGTGCGGATAATCGCGTTGTGGCCCCAGAAGTTGCCCTCCCGCTGCACCCACCAGGAGAGCCCCGTGCCGACGATCGGTCCGTAGACCCGCCCGGCGAACTGCTGCAGGCGCGCCACCACGGTGGTGCCGTTGACCAGCATCGGGATGGTCTGGATCAGCCCGGCGTCCGGATCGGCTTCCATCCGCCGCGCAAGTTCGATGATGGTTTCCGCGTCCATCAGGCTGTCGGCGTCGAGCACCAGCAGATGGTCGTAGCTCTTGCCCCAGCGGCGGCAGAAATCGGCGACGTTCCCGGCCTTCTTGGCGACGTTGTTGCGCCGGCGCCGGTAAAAGATGCGCGCCCGGTCGCCCAGCCGCTGCCGCACCGCCAGGAGCGCCGTCTCCTCGGCCAGGGCGATGTGCGGATCGGTGGTGTCGGCGAGCACGAACCAGTCGAAGGCGTGGCCCTGCCCGCGCTCTTCCACCGCGACAGCCATCGCTTCGATCGCAGCGAAGATCCGGTCCGGATCCTCGTTGTAGGTCGGCATCAGCATCGCCGTCCGGCGGGCGAGCGGGGCGGTGGCGACTTCGGCCGGCCGACCCAGGCGCCGGGAGACCAGCGTCACGAAGCCGGCGATCGAGGCGATGAAGGAGATCGCGATCCAGGAGAAGGTGACCGTGAACAGCACCAGGACGACGGCCTCGATCGGCGTCAGTTCGCCGATCGCCAGCACGTTGTACATCTCGTAGACCGCATAGGCGATCAACGCCAGCGACCCGCCCATCACCGTGAAGCGTCGCAGGCGGCTCGACCGCGATGCCGGATCGACCAGCTTGCGCCGGGCGCGACGGTCGAACACGTCGAGCCGCTGCGCCGGCATCGCGCCCGGGTTTTCCGGGGGCATGCCGGGGGCGACCGGGACCGGCGTCTCCGCCTGCTCCGCCGGAAAGGCGATCAGGCGGTCCATCGGTACACCCACGTCTCGGCAGGGGCGCCGGTCTCGAAGGTGAGGGTGGCGCGCAATTCGATCAGCGTCTCGTTCTGCGGGTCGAGTTCGAAGGACATCCGCAGGCCGCCGATACTGGGATTGTCATGGATGATCACGTTGCGCACCGCGCCCTTGGAGGCGTTAACGGTGGCCTTGGGCGCGCCGATCTTCGAGCGGTCGACGCCCTCCGGGAAGACGTAGTCGATCACGAACAGCCGCACCGGCGTCGGGCCGCCGATCGAGGCGCGGCCGGAACGGGTAGCCGCCACCGTGCTGGAGCCGAGCGCCATCGCCGGGTCGTTGCCCCAGGCCAGCCGGTAGGCGAAGAAATACTCCGAGCCGGCCGGGATCTTGTCCTTCGGGGCCCAGTAGACGACGATGTTGTCGTGGATCTCCGAGTTGGTCGGGATCTCCACCAGCGTCACTGCCCCGGCGCCCCAGTCGCCGACGGGCTCGACCCACAGGCTGGGCCGCCGTTCGTAGCCGGCTTCCAGATCCTCGTAGCTCTTGAAGTCGCGGTCGCGCTGGATCAGGCCGAACCCGCGCGGGCTCTGGTCGACGAAGGCCGAGATCTGCAGGTCGGTCGGGTTGGCGAGCGGGCGCCACAAGCGCTCGCCGCGCCCCGTCACCATCAGCAGCCCGTCGGAATCGTGCACCTCCGGGCGGAAGTCGTCGACGTTCTCCCGGTCGTTGGAGGAAAAGAAGAACATCGAGGTGCCCGGCGCCAGGCCCACCTTCTCCAGGTCGACGCGCGGGAAAAGCTGCGCCTCCACGTCCATCAGCGTCGGCATGCCCGGCCGCACGGTGAAGCGGTAGGCCCCGGTGACGGACGGGCTGTCCAGTAGGGCGTGGATCACGCAGGTCTCCGACCCGGCGACCGGCGTCTCCACCCAGAACGCCCGGAACAGCGGAAACTCCTCGCCCTCCGGATCGCCGGTCTTGATGGCGAGCCCCCGCGCCGAGAGGCCGTAGATCTGTCCCTTGCCCAGCGAGCGGAAGTAGCTCGCCCCCTGGAACACGACGACCTCGTCGAAGTAGTCCGGCCGGTTGATCGGCCCGTGCAGGCGGATGCCGGAGAAGCCGATGTCCTCCGTCGGCACCGGCTGCGGCACCAGCGGCCCCATCGTGAACATCTCGGGGCTGTAGGCCAGGTGTCGCGCCTCGCCGTTCTCCACAATCGCCACCTCCACCGGGTCCTTGTAGTAGAACCCGCGGTGGAACATCTGCATCTGGAACGGCAGCCCGGTGTTGGCCCACACCGACTTGTCCGTGTTGAAGCGGATATCGCGGTACTGGTCGTAGGTGAGTTGGTCGAGCACCTCCGGCAGCGACGTGTCGAGCGGCTGGAACGGCTGCTTGGCCAGCCCCCGCGCGATTTCCGCCACGCTCGAGCGGGTGAACCGCCCGCTGACGGCGAACGAGGACTGGACGGCCGCGGCCGCGATGCCCGGGGCCACCCCGCTCGCAAGGAGGACGGAAGCAAGGGCGCTGGCTGCGGTCTTCAGCACGTCTCGGCGGCTGGCCTCGATCGATCCGGACATAGGGTCTGCTGCGGCTCCACTCGACGACTCGTACGCCACGTCCGGCGGCGGCGAAATCTCCTCGGGCCTGACGCCGCAGAGGACCCTTCGCCGACCGTCGGCCACTCGACAGTTGTGCGACGCGGGATAAATCCTCCGCCGCGAAAGCCACGCGTCCACCGTTTACCCTGTTGTCCGCGCGATCGTGGCCAAGCGCTGCGGCGACCCGGATTTCCGGCCGATCTGGCGCAAGAGACTGTGTTCTCCTGGGCTTGGCGATCGGAACGTCCGGCGCAGTCTTGTTCGGTTACGCGAGGAAAGCGGCGTGTTGCGGCGAAACGATGACAGTATCCGCTTGAAATCATATCGAAGTCCGCGGCCGAACGAAATAGCCGACCCCGCTTTGGCGACCACTCTTTGCTGCACCGCGGCGGTGCACGCAGACCCCCGCCGGCGTCCCGGCGGTTCGTCCGGCCGGACGATTTTCCTTGAACACCATCGCTGAACGTGCGAACCGCCGGCCGGTTCCGTGATCGGCCACCGAGGCGCGGCGTTTTCCCATCGCCGCCGGCGTCAGTCTTCCGCAGGTTCCGCTTCGGCGGGCAGCGCCTCGATCAGCCGCACCTCGGCTCCCGCGCAGAGCGCGCGCACCCGTTCGCTCGGGCAGTGGTCGGTGACGAAGCTGTCGACCTGGTCGATGGTGCCGATCCGCACCGGCGCGGTACGGTCGAACTTGGTGCTGTCGGACACGAGGATCACCTGCCGGGCGTTGGCCATGATCGCCTGCGCCACTTTCACCTCGCGGAAGTCGTAGTCGAGCAGCGACCCGTCCTCGTCGATCGCCGACGTGCCGACGATGGCGAAGTCCACCTTGAACTGGCGGATGAAGTCGGCGGCAGCCTCGCCCACGATACCTCCGTCGGAGCGCCGCACCACGCCGCCGGCGATCACCACCTCGATCTGCGGGTAGGGCCGCATGATGTTGGCGACGTTGATGTTGTTGGTGATCACCATCAGCCCGCTGTGCTGCAGGAGCGCCTGCGCGACGGCCTCTGTGGTGGTGCCGATGTTGATGAACAGCGACGCGTCGTTCGGGATCAGCGCTGCCGCCGCCCGCCCGATCGCCGCCTTTTCCCGCGAGGCGATCTGCCGCCGCGCGTCGTAGCCGACGTTCTCCACGCTGGAGGCGATGATCGCGCCGCCGTGCACACGGGCCAGCAGCCGCTGCTCGCAGAGCTCGTTCAGATCCTTGCGGATCGTCTGCGGCGTGACGTCGAAGCGGACCGCAAGGTCCTCCACCGTGACGCGGCCGATCTGTTTGGCGAGATCGAGAATGGAGTGCTGACGCGCGAGCAGCATGAAGAGCGATTCGGGCTGGGGACGTTGGCGAGACCGGAGGTATAGCACCCCGTCCGCCCCGCCGTCACGCCAGCCCCGCCGGCGACCGTTTCGGACCGGCACGGCCGGTTGATGCCTCGCCTGCTGTTGCCGCTTGCATTCCGCATCGGTCTGAACGATCCAGGGAATGGCGCGCGGGAAGCTGGCCCGTGCCGGACTGCGGATGACGACCCATGCATATGCCTGCCATCTACCCCGACCTTAAAGAACGTTCGGTATTCGTCACCGGGGGCGGCAGCGGCATCGGCGCGGCGCTGACGGAGGCTTTCGTCAAGCAGGGCGCGAACGTGGCGTTCGTCGACATTGCCGAGACTGAAAGCCGTGCCCTCGCCGACCGGATGGAAATCGAGCACGGCCGCCGGCCGCTGTTCGTTCCCTGCGACATCCGCGACGTAGCCGCCCTGCAGGCCGCGGTCGCGGAGGCCGGACGGATCTTCGGCGACATCTCCGTGCTGCTCAACAACGCCGCCAACGACCAGCGCCACACGGTTGAGAGCGTCACCCCGGACTACTGGGACGACCGCATGGCGATCAACCAGCGGCCGATGTTCTTCACCGCCCAGGCCGTGCTGCCGATGATGCAGCGCCTGGGCCAGGGCTCGATCGTCAACTTCGGCTCGATCTCCTGGAAGCTCGGCAACGGCGGCATGCCGGCCTACACCACGGCCAAGGCGGCAGTGCACGGCCTGACGCGAGGTCTCGCCCGCGACTTCGGCATCCACGGCATCCGGGTCAACACGATCCTGCCCGGCTGGGTGATGACCGAACGGCAGAAGGCGCTCTGGCTGACGGCTGAAGCGGAGAAGGAGATGCTGGCCGGCCAGTGCCTGAAGATCCACATCCAGCCGACCGCCATCGCCGACATGGCGCTCTTCCTCGCTTCCGACGCGTCCGTGGCCTGCACCGCCCAGGAGTTCACCGTCGACGCCGGCTGGAGCTGATCAGGCGCCGGTCGGAAGCCGCACCCGCGTGAGCAGGCCGATGCCCGCCAGCACGCCCGGGACGGCCGCCAGCAGCGCGGAGGGCCGCTGCCACGACGGCCGCACCATCAGCTGCGACAGGACCGTCGCAGCGCCGACCTGACGCGACACAGTCGAGGCGAAGCGGCGCTGGTAGCCTGCTGCGGTTCCACCGGAGAGAAGCGTGTCCACCGCCTGCCGGGCGCTCTCCAGCGCGATCGCAATGCCGTCGCCGGCAAACGACGGGATGACGGCGGCCTGATCACCGAGCCACCACGGCCCCTCCGTAACCCGGCGCACGTAGCCGTAGGGGATGCGCGTGACGGCGAGCGCCTTGTCCAGGAGAGGCTCGGCGCCGTCGAGCTGGCGGGCGATCTCCGGCGCCTCCGCCACGAGGCTGCGCACCAGGTCGTCGAAGCGGCCGCCGTGGTCCGCGAAGCGGCGGCGGGAGACGAGCAGGCAAAGGTTCACCGCATCCTGCCCAACCGGCTGCAGTCCGGCATAGCCGTCGCGGAAAGGAACGATGGTGACGACCGGATCGCTTGGAGCGACGGCCCGCCGATAGAGCATCTTGAGGCCGACGAGATCGCCCTGGCGGCCCTCCGGCCGTGCGTGACCACGCAGGTCGTGCTTGCCGGTCGCCGCGAAGAAGGCCGGGACTTGGACGGGGCCGTCGCCGTCGAGCCGGACGGTCGTGCCGCCGTCGGGATCGAGATCGAAGCCCTGGACCGACACGCCGCGAAGCACCCGCGCGCCCGCCGCCTCGGCCGCGCCGAGCAGGGCCTCGTCGAGCACCAGCCGCGACAGGCTGACGGCCGGAAACGGCAATGTCCGGCGGACAACGCCGCCGGACGGGGTCGCATAGGCGACAACCTGGATCGGAACGGCACCCAGAGCCGAAAGGTCGAGACCGAGATCGCGCGCCGTCTCCACCGCCTCGCCGCTGACGAACTCGCCGCAGACCTTGTGGTGCGCCTCCCGCCGCTTTTCCGCCAACGTGACGCGGACCCCCGCCCGGGCGAGGAGGATGGCCGCGGCCGAGCCGGCCGGCCCGCCGCCGGCGATGAAGACGTCCGGGCTCATTTCACCCGTCCGACGCAGAGACGGTAGGGCAGCCACCACGACAGCGAGACGGACCGTGGATCGATGTCGGCGGCAGCGAGAACGCCGAGCCAGTCCGCCTTGCGGAACCCGCGGGCGATCGACACCGGCCCGTCGTGGCGCACGAAGCGGTGCCAGCGGCCGACGGACGTGATCAGCTGGAACCCGTGGAACGACACCGGGTCGCGGTGAAGATCGTTGACGAACCAGCCGAGCCGCGCCGTCTCCTCGCTCCAGGCGATGAATCGAACGAGATCCGCGCCGAAGAGGTGGTGGGTGAAGAGCGCGCTGATGACGAGGTCCGGCGGATCGGTCGGGACGTGGCTGAAGATGTCTGCCGTGTGGTAGCGGACGGGCCAGTCCGCCGGGGTCGCCTCGCGGGCGGCTCGCGTCGACCACGGATTGATGTCGACGCCGGAAAGCTCCACCGCGACGCTGCGACGGGAGGCCCAGCCGGCGACGGCCCGGAGCGTGTCGCCGTAGCCGCTGCCGGCGTCGAGGATCCGCAGCGGCCTGCCGGAGGGCAGCCGCCCGGTCCGGCGGAGACGCTCCAGGAACCCGAGCGTCGGGCGGTAGCCGAGCGACAGCCGGTTCACCCGGGCAAGGTCCTCCAGGCAGGCGAGGAAGTCCTCGAAGGGGACCGCCTCGGTGTCCATCCATTCCGCTTCGGTGGAGCGGCTGTCGGCTGAGAAGGCGGCCATGACGTCAGGCCTTCAGCGTGAAGGCCAGCGTCTCGGCGGTGAGCCCGGGCCCGAAAGCCATCGCCATGCCCTTGCCCGCGTCGCCGCGGCGCATCAGCCGGTCGAGCACGAAGAGGATGGTCGCCGACGACATGTTGCCGAAGGCGCGCAGCACCTCGCGAGAGGCCGAGAGGGCCTGCGCCGGCAGCTGCAGCGCCGCCTCCACCGCGTCGAGCACCGAGCGCCCGCCCGGATGGATGGCGAACAGCGACACCGGCTCGCCGTCCGCGGCCTGAAACAGGGCCTGGCGGCGGCCTTCCAGCGCACCGCGGAGGGCGCCCGGAACCTTGCCGGAGAGCACCATGTCGAAGCCCTGGTCTCGGATGGTCCAGGTGATCAGCTCGGGATCCTCGCTGACAAGAACGGTTTCGAACCGGTCGAGCGCCATGCCGACAGGCTCGGCGCTGACCAGCGCGGCCGCCGCCCCGTCGCCGAACACCAGGAAAGACAGGATCTGCTCCAGCGATCCGGTCTCCTGCAGGTGCAGCGTGCAGAGCTCGACCGAGACGACGAGCACCTTGGCCGACGGCTCCGAGCGGACGATGTGGCGGGCGAGCTTCAGTCCGTTCATGGCGGCGTAGCAGCCCATGAAACCGACGACCGTCCGCTCCACGTCCGGCCGCAGGCCGAGCTTGTCGACCAGCATGAGGTCGAGGCCCGGCGCCATGAATCCCGTACAGGTGATGACGACGAGGTGGCTGACGGCGGCAACGTCCGCCGCATCCAGTTCAAGTGCGGCTACCGCGTCGAGCGTCAGCGCGGGGGCGTGGGTCTCGTAGGTCTTCATCCGATCGCCGGTCGAGGGGAAGGCGCCAGGCGTGTAGAAGCCGGCGTCATCGACGGAAGCGCCCGGACGAGGCCTCGGGTTGGGGGTCAGCGCCGACCAGCGGTGATCGATCTGCCCGCGCTCCACCATGCGCCGGAACAGTGCGCGCTCGCGGTTGGTGGTGATCAGGCTCTCGGCAAAGGCAACGAAGGTTTCGTGGACGTCGTTGGCCGGAACCGCGGTCCCGATCCGGTTGACATAGGCATCCGTCATGGTCGCTTGGTCCTCGTGCTGCGGGCGGAAAACAGCCGCCCCGCACGGCTGACGGTACCGTCGGCGATGAACGCCTCCAGCGTCTTCGAGTATTTGCGCCGCCAGTTGGGATATTCCAGCCGCGTGGCGGGCACGTTCACTTGATCGAGCTCCCCGGTCAGATCGTCGAGCTGCGCGACGGCGATGCCGGACGCGCTGTTGTTGAGGAAGGCGTGCGCGGCGTCCACAAACGCCTGGTCCGTCGGTTCGCCCTCCCCGGGCAGGAACCCGTTGGCGCGCAAGGCGTCGAGCAGGGCGGCACGGTCGTCGTCACGGAGAGCGTGCTGGCGCTCCGCCTCGCCCTCCGCCGGATAGAGCCCGAGCTCCTGCTTGCGGCTGACGTCGCGGTCCGCGTACCAGCCGCGCAAGGTCGCCAAGTCATGGCTGGACGCGACTGCCAGCGAGCGACGCGGGTAGGAATCCGGCGAAGCGAATCCTTTGCCGACTTCGTCCTTCTCGAAATAGAGCACGCGATAGGAAAGGATGTTGGCTTCCCGCATGCGCTCGCGGAAGCCGGGCGGCACCGTGCCGAGATCCTCGCCGACCACCAGGCAGCGCTTGCGCCGGCTTTCCAGCGCCAGGATCCCGATCAGGTCCTCCATGGGATAGCCAAGGTAGGCGCCGGTTCCGTCGCCGCCCTTCGGGATGCAGTAGAGGCGCGAAAGCCCCATCACATGGTCGATCCGCAGCCCGCCCGCGTGCCGCATGTTGGCCCTGACGAGCTCGATGAAGCTGCGGTACCCCTCCGCGCGCAGTTTGCCCGGGTCGAACGGCGGCAGCCCCCAGGACTGGCCGGCCGGATTGAAGAGGTCCGGCGGCGCGCCAACCTCCACGCCGTCAAGCACCGCGCCGGCGTTCGCCCAGGTCTCCGCGCCGGAAAGGTCGGCCCCCACGGCAAGGTCCCGGTAGAGGCCGATCTCCATGCCCGCTTCCCGTGCCGCGCGCGCGGCTTCGGCGAGCTGCTCGTCGGCGAGCCATTGCAGAAACACCTGGAAGCCCACCGCGTCGGCGTGACTGCGGGCGAAGTCGTGCACCGCGTCGCTGTCTGGCCGACGGAAGGCGTCCGGCCACTGGTGCCAGTCGCTCGTGCCGAGGCTGTCGGCGAAATGCGCCCGCAGGGCCAGGAACAGGCACGAGGTCTCGAACCGCTTGCCCCGTTTTTCCCGGAAGGTGCGGAACGCAGCGCGGCGCTCTTCGCTCGCCACCGGCTGGAAGCCGTCGTAGAGCGCGCGAAGCGCCTGCATCTTCAGCCGGGTGACTGCGGTGTAGTCGACCAGCCGGCTGGCCCGCGCCGCCGACAGCGACTCCTGGAAGGCGTCCGACGAAAGGTAGCCCTGCAGCTCCGGAATACGCCGGGCCTCCGGCACCAGGTCGACGGCGATCGACAGCACGTTGAGGAGCAGCCGGCTCGCCGGCGAATAGGGGCTCGCCTCCTCCGGGGTGTCCGGAAACAGCGCGTGCAGCGGGTTGAGGCCGATCACGGCCGCGCCTGCTTCGCCGAAGGCCTCGGCCAGCACGGCGAGGTCGGCGAAGTCGCCGATGCCCCAGTTTCGCGCGGATTGGAGAAGGTAGAGCTGGACGGACACGCCCCAGAGCTGCCGTCCGTCGAGGAAGCCGTCGGGTAGCCAGCAGCCGCGCGGGGCGACGATCAGGGCCGTCTCCGCGGCCGGGTCCTCCAGCCGCAGGCGATGATAGCCGAACGGCAGTTCCGCGATCCGGAACTTGCCGCCCTCCGCGGTCGCCCGCCCGTTCTTGACGCTGCCGTCCTCCAGCGTCACCTGCCAGTCGAACGTCCGTCCCGCCGCGTTGGCGACCGGGACGCTGACGAAGCCGGCCGCCTCCCGCCGGACCACCAGCACCGGCGGCAACACCTCGGTGAGAACAGCTTCCCGGAAGGCGGCAAGAGAGATCCGCGCCTCGGCCTCGGTTCCGGCGGAGACCCCCATCGCGGCCAGCAGCCTGACGCGTGTCTCGTCCGACGTCTCAACCGTGTGCCCGCGCGCGTCCTGGTACGACGCCTCGATGCCATGCAGCGCGGCGAGCTCGGCAAGAGGCGCAGGCTCGGCGGCGACGGACCGTGGGGGGCGCGGGATGAGGCTGGTCACGTCATGGGTTCCTGGCGATTCGCTCCGGCACCCAGTGTGTCGGAGACGGCCTCTGTCGTCTTCCGACCTTTGGGTGCGGAGCGTTTCGTCGCTGTGACGGTCAGGCTGCTGCCGCCGGATTGACGACGTCTTCGCCGAGCTGCGAGAGGAGATCGTCGGTCGCCTCCTCCTCGGCGAGCGTCTCCGACAGGAGCTCGACCGCCTCGTCGAGCTCGAGCTGCTGCGCCCAGGCGCGGAGCGAGCCGTAGCGCGAGATCTCGTAGTGCTCCACGGCCTGTGCCGCGGCGATCAGGCCGGCGTCGCGGGCCGGACCTGCCGGGAAGCTCTCCACGATCTCGTCGGCTTCCTTGGTGAGGCCTTCAAGCGCGTGGCACTTCTCGCCTTCCGGCTTTTCGCCGAGCACCTTGAACACCGCCTCGAGCCGCTTCACCTGGCCCTGCGTCTCCTTCAGATGCGTGTCGAACGCCTCCTTGAGCGCCTTGTCGCCAGCGGCCTGCGACATCTTCGGCAGCGCCTTCAGGATGGCGTTCTCCGCGTAATAGACATCCTTGAGCGTGTGGTGGAAAAGTTCCTTGAGATTGGTCTCAGCCATCAGTCCGGTCTCCCTTGGTGATGTCGTACCCAAACGAACGGCGCCGGCTCACCTTCGTTCCGGGCCGTTCTGCCATCCGCAGGACCTGGAGAAATTTCGTCGAAACACGGGAACAAAGCGTCGTGCCGGCTGTTCGGCAGACGGCCGAGGCCTCACTCGGCCGGGAGGCTTCCCAGTGAACATCGAGACCGCGACCGCCGCCCTGCGCGCCCTGCTGCCTGCCGACCTGATCGGGGCGGCCGCCGACAAGGCGGCCCAACCCAAGCCCGCCATCGCCCCGCCTTTGACGGTTCTGCTCGTCGATGACGATGGACTGGTGCGCGAACTGACCGCCGCCACCCTGGAAGGCTACGGCTTTCGCGTCGAAGAGGCCGATTGCGGTCGCGCGGCCCTCGCCCTCGTGGAGGCGGGTGCGGCGATCGACCTGATGCTGGTCGACTTCGAGATGCCCGGCATGAACGGGGTCTCGGTCTGCCAGGAGGTGCTGCGCCGACGTCCGGATCTTCCGGTGCTCTTCCTTACGGGCTACGCCCATGCGGCGGCGCTCAACAGCATCCCCGCCTACCGCATCATCGCCAAGCCCTGGCGCGGCGACGATCTCGTCCGCCGGGTTCGGGCTGCCCTTCCGACGGCGGAACCCGACGCCTTGAGCGCCTGACGGCGTCTCGCGTCAGGCCGGAACGTTGAAGCGATACTCCGTCGTCTGCCGATAGGTCTCGCCGGGCCGCAGCACCGGGCTCGGCCAGCCAGGGTGGTTGGCTGCGTTGGGAAACATCTGCGGTTCCAGGCAGAGCGCGTCGTTGAGCACCGCCGGTCGGCCGAGCAGCGTCGGCGCCGCCGCCGTCTTCAGCATATTGCCGTCATAGAATTGCACGCCGGGCTCGGTGGAGCGGATCTCCAGGGTAATGCCGGTCTCCGGCGCGTGGAGCCGCGCGACCGGACGCAGCGTTTCCGAACGCACGTCGCCGACCACGAAGTTGTGGTCGTAGGGCACCGTCCGCCCATCACCGATACGCTTCGGGCGGCGGAAATCGAAGGGCGTGCCCTCGACCGGAACGATCCGCCCCGTCGTGATCAGCGACCCGTCGACCGGCGTATAGCGGTCCGCGTGGAGCGTCAGCACGTGGTCGAACACGCTGCCGCCGCCGGACAGATTGAAGTAGCTGTGGCCGGCGAGATTGACGAGCGTCGGCGCGTCGGTCTCGGCCGACAGGTCGAAGGTGATCGTGCCCGGCGCGATCCGGTAGGTGCAGGTGGCGGTCACCGTACCGGGATAGCCCTCCTCCCCGTCCGGCGAGACCAGCTGGAGCGTGACCTGATCGTCGGCGAAGGACTTGATCGTCCAGAGGCGCTTGTCGAACCCCGCCGCCCCGCCATGCAGATGCGCACGACCGCCGTCGTTGCGGTCGAGTTGCACCATGCGACCGTCGAGCGGGAAGCGTCCATTCCCGATGCGGTTGGCGCAGCGGCCGACGATGGCGCCGAAGTAGGGCGAATCCGTCAGGTAGGGTGGCAGGCTGTCATAGCCGAGCACCACCCGCTGCCAGCCGGCGGGCGTCTCCACCTCCAGGTCGCGGATGATCGCGCCGTAGCTGAGGATCGCCGCCCGGATCCCCGGAGCCGCAAGGCGGATCTCCTCGACCGGGCGTCCGTCCGAAAGCGTGCCGAAGGGTGTGATGGCGGGCATGGAATCCTCCACGGAATCTGCGGCGGCGTGCCTCGTACCCGGAATGCCATGGTCGGAAACTGCGGGCGCGGGCGCCGTCAGGAGTAGCCGCGACCGCTCGGGTCAGTTCCAGCCGTTCTTCTTGGCCATCATCAGGCCAGCCCCGGCAGCCACCCCGTAGATCGTCAGGGTGGCCAAAAGGCCGGCGACCGAGAACTGGTAGTCCGACGCGTGCTGCGCCACGTGGTTCTCGGTAAGGCCGGCCATGATCAGCGCCGGCAGCACCGCCCAGCCGACGCGGCCGGAAAGCATGGCGAGCACGAAGCTTACAACCGGGCCGGCATCGATCAACCGCGCCGTGAAAAGAGCAATGAGATCGTCCATGCGCCTCGATACTCAGGTGAGTGAGGGCGAGAGAACATATCTGCACAGCCTTCTTCAAGGGCCCGTCCCGAAAACACCAGGGGTTTTTCAACCATAAGATGAACGACATCGTCGTTTGATAAAGGGGGCTACACGCCGGAGGTGCAGTCGCAGTGTACCGGCTACCGGATGCAAAAACGTCGGCGACCCGAGCGACCGGGATCGCCGCCAGCGACCCCGGTCCCGGATGACATCAGGCCAGCGTGTAGGCGGTCTTCACCTGGGTGAAGAACTCCCGCGCGTAGCTGCCCTGCTCGCGCGGGCCGTAGGACGAACCCTTGCGCCCGCCGAACGGGACGTGGAAGTCGACGCCGGCGGTCGGCAGGTTGACCATCACCATCCCGGCGTCGGCGTTGCGCTTGAAGTGGGTCGCGTGCTTCAGGCTGGTGGTGCAGATCCCCGACGAAAGGCCGAACGGCGTGTCGTTGGAAACCGCCAGCGCCTCCTCGTAGTCCTTGACCCGGATCACCGCGGCCACCGGGCCGAAGATCTCTTCACGCGAGATCCGCATCTCCGGCGTCGCTTCGGTGAAGAGCGCCGGCGACAGGTAGAAGCCCTCGCTCTCGCGGTTCAGCCGCTCGCCGCCGTAGGCGAGCGTCGCCCCCTCGGCGCGTCCGATCTCGATGTAGCGCATGTCCTGATCGAGCTGGCTCTCGTCGACCACCGGCCCGATGTGGGTGCCGGCCTTGAGCGCGTCATCCACCGTGAGCTGGGCGAGCCGGCCCTTCACCGCGTCGACGAAGCGGTCGTGGATACCCTCCGTCACGATGATCCGCGACGACGCGGTGCAGCGCTGGCCGGTGGAGAAGAAGGCGCCGTTGACGGCGGTCTCCACCGCGATCGGCAGGTCGGCGTCGTCGAGCACTACGAGCGGGTTCTTGCCGCCCATCTCCAGCTGCACCTTCTTCATCACCTCGCCCGAGATTGCCGCCGCGGCGACCTTGCGCCCGGTCGACACCGAGCCGGTGAAGGTGATCGCGGTGATGTCGGGATGATCGAGCAGCCGCTGTCCGACGGTGGAGCCTTTGCCCATGACGAGGTTGAACACCCCGGCCGGGACGCCCGCCCGCACGATGATCTCGGCCAGCGCGTGCGCCGAACCCGGCACCAGTTCCGCCGGCTTGAACACGATGCAGTTGCCGTAGGCGAGCGCCGGGGCGATCTTCCAGGCCGGAATGGCGATCGGGAAGTTCCACGGCGTGATCATGCCGACGATGCCGAGCGGCTCGCGGGTGACCTCCACACCGACCCCCGGACGCACCGACGGCAGCGTTTCGCCGGCGAGCCGTACGGTCTCGGCCGCGAAGAATTCGAAGATCTGGCCGGCGCGGGTGACCTCGCCGATGCCCTCGGCCAGCGTCTTGCCCTCTTCGCGGGAGAGCAGGCGGCCGAGTTCGTCCTTGCGGGCGAAGATCTCCGCCGCGACCTTCTTCAGGATCTCATGACGGGCGTAGGGAACAGTCCGCGACCACGCCGGGAAGGCGGCCTTGGCGGCAGCCACCGCCGCGTCCACGTCCGCCGCGCCGCCGCGGGCGTACTCGCCCACCACGTCGGTGAGGTTGGACGGATTGACGTTGGGCACAGCCTCGGTGGGCGCGACCCATTCGCCGGCGATGAAGTTGCGGAACGGTGCGGTCATGGCGGTCTCAAAACTCCTCAAAGCGCGCGCACGGTGGCCTGGCCGGCGGGAACGACGCCGTACGCATTGCGTAGCGGCAGGCCGAAAGGCGGCGCGGAGATTTCGAACACGTCGCCCGGGGTCGTGGCAACCCCGTCCGAGAAGCTGAGCGTGGCCGTGCCGAAATAGTGAACGTGCACGTCGCCCGGCCGCCGGAACAGTTGGTACTTGAAATGATGGTGCTCGAGATTGGCGATCGTGTGGCTCATGTTCTCTTCGCCCGAGACAAAGGGCTTCTGCCAGATCACCGCGTTGTCGCGGAAGATGCGGCTGATGCCGGACACGTGCGCGGGCAGCTCGCCGACCAGGATCTCCGGCCCGAAGGACGAGGCCCGGAGCTTGGAATGGGCAAGGAAGAGGTAGTTCTGTCGTTCCGTCACGTGGTCGGAGAACTCGTTGCCGAGGGCATATCCGATCCGCCAGGGCGTGCCGTCCGGCCCGATCACGTAGAGGCCGACGATCTCCGGTTCCTCGCCGCCGTCGAGCGCGAAGGACGGTGACGGCAGCGCGGCGCCCGGCGCCACCACCGTGGAGCCGTCGCCCTTGTAGAACCATTCCGGCTGCACGCCCGTCTCGCCCGCCGCCGGCTTGCCGCCGTCGAGGCCCATCCGGAACATCTTCATGCTGTCGGTCTGCTTGGCCGGATCGGCGACGTCCTTGTGCATCTTGTCCCGCCCCTCCGCGCTGCCGAGGTGGGTGAGGCCGGTGCCGGTGATGTAGGTGTGCGCCGGATCCGGGTGGGCAAGCGGCGTCAGCAGGCGACCGTCGCGGTAGGCGTCGTCCAGATCGACGGGCGGAGCCCCGGCGCCGACCCGGGCGAGTACCGCCTCGCGAAGGCCGGTTCCGGCTGCGATGGCGGCCAGCGCGAGGTCGTAGACCGACGCGGTGCCCGGCACGATGACGGCCTGGCCGTCGTCGAGCACGGCGGCGACGCAGGCGACGCCGTCCGGCGTTCGGACCTGGGAAAGACGCATGGGACGATTCCTCAAAGCTCGTTCTGTTGTTGTTTCCGCTGCCGGCTCCCGGGGGAACGGGTACGGCAGGCTGCATCAAAACCGACCGAACGATAACCGTCTAATGACATTTCGGCTGTTTGTGATATCGATTACGACATAACATGACGGGAGGAAGCATGGCCAGGGACGACACCGACCCCCTTGCGGCAGCCGAGGCCGCCGTGCGTTCGGCGACCCGCCCCGCCGCCGCCCCACGCGTCAATCCGGGCGAGCGGCTGCTGCGGACGGCGCTGAAGCTGCGCCACCTCAACCTGCTCGTGGCGTTGGACGACCACCGCAAGCTCCACCGGGCGGCCGCGTCCTTGAACCTGTCTCAGCCGGCAGCCTCCAAGATGCTCGGCGAGATCGAGAAGATCGTTGGCGTGCCCCTGTTCGACCGGCTCGCGCGTGGCGTCGAGCCTACCTGGTACGGCGAGGCTCTGATCCGGCGCACCCGGACCGTGCTGGCCGAACTGGGCCAGGCCGGCGAGGAGATTGCCGCGCTGCGGGCGGGCGAAGGGGGAACCGTCTCGGTCGGAACGGTGATGGCGCCGGCCGTCGACATCGTGGTGCCGGCGCTGGAGAGCGTCCGCCGCCGGCTCCCCCGCCTGCAGGTCACCGTCCAGGTGGACACCTCCGACGTCCTCTCCGAGCGACTTCTCGCCTCGCGGCTCGATTTCATCATCGGCCGCATTCCGGCGGGGATGAACCCCGCCCCTTTCGACTACCGTGAGGTGGGCGAGGAGGAGGCCTGCCTGATGGTGCGCGAAAGCCACCCGCTCGCCGCCCTGCCGCTGGTCCGCCCGGAGGACCTGCACGATCGCGACTGGGTGCTGCAGCCGCGCGGCTCATTGCTCCGGCGCAGCGTGGAGGCGATGCTGCGGCGCCACGGCGTTCCCCCGCCGGTGCGCGTCGTCAACTCCGCCTCCCTGCTGATGACGATGTCAATGGCCGCCAAGACCGACGCGGTCGCGCCGATCGCGCTGAAGGTGGGCGAACTGCTGCTCTCCGCCGGCCGTTTCAAGCTGCTGCCGCTGACCGAACGGATCACGGTGGAGCCCTACGGCCTGATCAAGGCGCGTGGACGGCCGCTTTCTCCGGCGGCGGAAGTGCTCTACCGCGCCGTGGAGGACGAACTTTTCCCGGCGTGAGCCGGCCCTCAACCACAGAAGCCGATGCCGCCCTCGGCGGTGCCCGCGGCACCGTCGCCTTCCAGGAGAATCTCCAGCCGGCGGGCCTCGACGTAGAGCAGCTGCTTGGGCCGGATTTCCAGCGTGCCGGCCGGCGCGCCGGGCCTCTGGAAGCGGATCGTGACCCGAAGCTCCGGGCTGCTCACGGTGTCGAGCCTGAGCGCCCAGTAGCGGTCCGAGTAGCCGTCGACCAGGATCTGGCCGGCCTCGGCGGCGTCGGCGGGCTTGGCCACGCTCCACGGCAGCGTCTCGCAGCGCGGCGCGGCCGCGGCGCCTTGGCATGTCGCCAGGAAAAAGCCGATCAACAGGGCTGAACGCGTCATGTCACCTCCAGGGGCGGTCATCGGAACACGCCGCTCGCAGAAGCGTCAATGAGTTGATCAGGTTCGCGTTCCCTCGCGAGCCCCTGCGTCACCGCTCATAGCGCGCCGGGATGGGCCGAGGGCCTGGATTGGATTCACCCCATGGCAAAACGACCACGGCCGGTATTACATTCGTCATCCGGAGATTATAGCTAGAAGACAGGCCGCCGCGCGCGGCCGGCGAGGGAGGAGTTTCCATGTCGGATGCGATCGTGAAGACGCCGCTGCAGTACCTGGACAGGGCGATGGCGGGCCTGCGCAATCTCGGCCTCGTGCCGGAGACGATGGAAGAGGCGCCGATCGTCGGCCTGCTGGAGAAGATTACCGACATCCACCCGGAGAAGATCGCGGTCATCACCCGCACGCTCACCCAGATGAGCGTCTTCAACGAGGTGGTCCGCGAGCAGATCTCCGAGATGGCCATCGGCCAGCGCTACGAGGAGATCACCAAGGCCTTCAACTCGATCCGCGACGACGCCAAGGGGATGGTCGACCAGATCGGCGACGGCAAGATCGACGTCTTCGAGCGCGCCACCAACGCCTGGATGAAGATCTCCCGCGGCGACATCGCCTACCGCTTCGACGGCATCAAGGACACCTACCTCGCCGTCGCCAAGGACACCAAGGCCAACATCGAGCGCGAGCACGTCATCCTGGAGGCCTACCGCGACTTCCGCGGCGCGCTGAAGCAGGCAGAGGTCGCCGGTCTGGAGATCCTGGAGGCGGCGAACAAGAAGCTCGACGCCGCCAAGGCCGAGCTCGCCAAGGCCTCCGAGGCCGTCACCGCCTACGCCGGCAACGCCGCCGCCGAGCGGGCTCACCTGGAGCTGCTGCGCGACGAGGTGCTGCGCAAGCTGCAGACTGAGGAGGGCCGCTACCAGATCGCCAAGGATCTCGCCGATAACCTGACCATCGGCTACAACACCTCCGAGGTCATCATGGCCCGGCTGATGCAGACGACCAGCGCCAAGGAGCGCGTCTACCAGCAGGCGGTGTCCTTCTTCTCCACCAACGAGAGCGTCCTCACCGCGCTGAAGGCCTCCTTCACCGGCCTGTTCGGCCTTCACGAGACCACCCAGACCCTGAACGAGATGAAGGAGGGCGTCTCCAAGTCGATCGAGGTGCTCGCCGAGATCGGCGGCAAGGTCCAGGAGGAGGCGCTGAAGGCCGGCTACGGCCCCACCATCCGCGCCGACGCGGTCAAGAAGCTGGTCGACAGCGTCGTCAACTTCCAGGAGCGCTCCACCGAGATCATCTCCGAGATGCGCGAGCTCGCCACCAAGAACTCCGAGGAGATCCGCAACGCGGTGGAGGACGGCAAGCGCCGCATGGCCCGCCTCGCCGCCGAGGGCAACGCCCTGGTGATCGATGGCTGACGTCTCCGCCGCCGGCCCGGGCGCAAGCGGCGGGGCTCCCGCGGGCCGGCTCGACGAGCTCATGCTGGCGATGGACGTGGTCGACACGCTCCGCCACCAGGAGGGGCTCGTCGCCAAGGAACTGAGCCAGGACGCCCGTGACTCCGAGCTGAAGGAGCGCCTGCGCAAGCTCTACGAAAGCCAGGGCCTGGAGGTCTCCGACCGGATCCTGGAGGAAGGCATCCGCGCGCTGAAGGAGAGCCGCTTCGCCTACGAGCCGCCCCGGCAGAGCTTCGCGCTGACGCTGGCGAAGGCGTGGGTGAACCGCGGCAAGGTCGCCCGGGTGGTGCTGGCGCTCGCCGTCCTCGGCGCCGGCGTCTGGGGCTGGCAGTCCTGGCGGACGAGTTCGGAACAGGCCGCGACCGAGGCGGCGCGCGTCGAGATCACCGAGACGCTGCCCAAGTCGCTCGAGGCGGCAGCCGCGGCCGTGCTCGCCGAAGCCCGCGACGCCCGCGCCCAGCGGGTCGCCGCCGACCGCATCGCCGACGCCCGGGCGGCGCTCGCCCGCGGTGACGTCGCAGCCACGCGAACGGCCGTCGCCGCGATCGACGCCTTGCGCGCCGAGCTGACGCGCACCTACGTGCTCCGCATCGTATCCCGGCCGGGCGAGAGTTCCGCCGTCTGGCGCATCCCGGACGTCAACTCCAGCGCCCGCAACCACTACCTGCTCGTCGAGGCGGTGACGCCCGGCGGCGAGGTCCTCCAGCTTCCCGTCACCAGCGAGGAGGACGGCAAGACCACCGCCGTCGCCATGTGGGGCGTCCGCGTCAGCGAGGCGACCTTCAACCGGGTGCGCCGCGACAAGGAGGCGGACGGCATCGTCAACGACAACATCGTCGGGGAGAAACCGCGCGGCTCCCTCGACGTCGCCTACGCCATGCCCGTTCTCGGCGGCGCCATCACCGCCTGGTAGGACCTTGCCCCATGATCTCGGCCCGTGAAGCCCTGACCTCGATCGAGCGCGCCATCCAGGGCGTGCGCCGCGACGAGGATCGCATTCTCGCCCTGCTGCGCGAAACCACCGCCGAGGGCGACCGCCTGCGCAGCGAGCGGGCGGAGGGCTTCCGCGCGCTCGCCCGGATCCGCCTGGATGCCTTGGCCCGCGACGAGGTGGTGGGCGAACTGGACCAGGCGGAGCGGCGGGCGCTGGAACTGCTGGACCGCCGGCGCGGCGCGGTCGATGCGATCGCCGACAGGCGCAAGGCGCTCTCCGCCCGCCTCGATGCGGCCGAGGAGGATCGCGAAGCGCGCGCCGCGGCCCGCGACGGAGCCATCGAGGCCATCGAGGCCTTGAGCGCCAAGGTGGAGGCCCGCATCGCCGACGATCCCGCCTGGAAGGCTGCCGACGAGGCGGTTCGCCGCGCCGAGACCGTCGCCGCCGAATCCGACCGCAAGGCCGCCCAGGCCGAGGCGGACCGGGAGGAGAAGCGCAAGCCCTACGAGGCCGACAGCCTGTTCATGTATCTCTGGAACCGCGGCTTCGGCACCCCCGCCTATTCGGCCGGTCCGCTCGCACGCTGGCTCGACGGCAAGGTCGCCGCGCTGATCGGCTACGAACACGCGCGGCCGAACTACTACATGCTCAACGAGATCCCCAAGCGCCTGCGCGAGCACGCCACCCGCGTCGCCGCGGACCTTCCCGGGGCCGTCGCCGCCCGCGAGGCCGTCGAACGCGCCGCGCTCGAAGCCGCCGGCGCCAAGGCGCTGGAGAAGAAGGCCGAGGAGATCGCCGCCCACCTGGCCGAGGCCGAGGCGGCGGTGGAGAAGATCAAGGCCGACCTGGCCGGACTCGACGACGAAGCCCGAGGCGCCCTCGACGAAACCGCCAATCCGGAGGTCAAGGGCGCGCTGGACGGCCTCGCCGCAGCCATCGCCCGCGAGGACCTGCGCAGCCTGTTCCGCGAGGCGCAGGCGACGCCGACGCCCGAGGACGAGGCGATCGTCCAGAAGCTCCTCGACGTCGAGCGCGCCCTGGTGCGCGTCGACGCCCAGATGGAGGAGCTGCGCAAGACCTCCCTCGACCTCGCCGGCCGCCGGACCGAGCTGGAGCACTCCGGCGAATCCTTCCGCAAGTCCGGCTACGACGACCCCTTCGGCGGCTTCATCAACGAGGCCGTCATTGGCGGTGTCATCGAGGGGATCATCCGCGGCGCCCTGTCGTCCGGCAAGCTGGAGGAGGCTCTCGGCGACGGCTTCCGCCGGCGATCGCCACGCCTCGACCGCGGCGGCTTCGGCGGCGGCCTGCGGATTCCGTCGATGCCGCGCGGCGGTTCGCAGCCGCCCCGTTCCTCCGGTGGCGGCGGCTTCAGGACTGGCGGTTCATTCTGAGACGACCGGCTCGGAATCGGTTCACCGTGGCCGGATCTCCGGGCCGTTCCGGCCGGATTTGCAGCCCCGCGCTGACCCCGGGTTAACCGCCAAGGCCTTGGATGTGCGGACGAGATCCGGACCCGAAGGCCTGCATGTCGATCCACCTGACCGCCGAACGGCTCGCCGCCGCCTGCTTCCTCGCCCTGCTGGCCATCATCGGGCTGTTTGCCGGACTCGTCGGCAACCTCGGCGTCGACGAACCCTTCGACAAGCTCGTTCATGCCGGCTTCTTCGCGAGCGCCACGGCAGGTCTGTTCTTCCTGTTCGGCCGCCGCGCGGCCGCTGCCGCTCTTGCCGCCTTCGCGGCCGGCGTGCTGGGCGAGATGGCGCAAGGTTTCATCGGCAGCCACACGGTTTCAACCGCGGACGTGCTGGCAAACGCGATCGGCATTCTTCTGGTTGTCGGCCTCGCGCTGCCCACCACCGGGGTGCGCCGCCGCCGGCGCGAACTGATCCGCGCCTTCCGCGCCGACCCGACCCATCCCGTCTGGCAGTCCCGCCGCTGACCGGATGATGGTCAGCCGGGAATCGGGATGAACAGGATGGTCTCCCGCGGCCTCAGATCCTCGGTCCTGATGCGCTTCAGCGAGTGCGCCTCCAGCGCCAAATAGGCGAAGTTGTCCATAGCCTTGACCAGGGCCCTGCCGTCAAGCAATCGGTGGCGAGCAGGATCCGTGTGCAGCGTTGCCAGGATCGGCACCCGCCGCTGGCGCTTCAGCAGCACGGATGTCATGCCGTTCAGCACCTCCGCTTCGAAGCCGCCCGAGTCGATCCGGATCAGCCCGACGCGATCCAGGTCGATGCGCGCCCAGTCGGCGTAATCGTCGAACGCGCCGACGTGGACGTCAGCCGTCTCCTTCGGGCGCGGGTCGCCGGCAAAGAAGCCGGGCACCAGCGAGGCTCCCGCGATCCGCCCCTCGGCAGGCGCTGTCGGCAGGACCATGGTCATCGGCAGCACCGTTGGAGCCGAGCCGAGCGCCGCGTTCTGCGCCTTGATGTGGTAGGTCGGATTGGCCGCGACCAGCCGCCGGACGGAGGCGTAGAACTGGGGCACCGGCTCGAAGGCGTGCACCTGTCCGTTCGGACCGACCAGGGACGCGGCGAGCGCCGACCAGTAGCCGAGCCCCGCGCCTACATCGACAAAGATCCCCCCGTGGTGGAGATGGCGCCGGTAGATCCGCTCCAGGTCCATGTCGTGGGTGCGATAGTAGAACTTGCGCGACATCGGATGCAGGCCGAGGTCCACATCGAACCGAACCGGACCGAAATGGGTGGTCGCGATGCCGACCGGCGTGCCCCCGACGGCCGCCTGCGAGCGGCGACGTGCCATGGAGAATGCCTCCAGTGGTCTCTGGAGAGCGGCAGCGATCAACCTGGACGATAATCCGCGGGGCGGCATGAGATATCGATATACCCTTTCAAGCGCGGCACCATAACCGAAACCCCGCTCCGAAAGCAGCGCCTTTCTGCCTGCTGCGACCCCTCCTTCGTTCTGGCGCGACGGTTTGCCGGGAACACGCTTCTCCAATCTGGGACCTTCAAGCAGATCGCGCGGAACAGAAGGTCGTCCACCGCTGTTGGGTGGGATGTGAGCAAGCTCTCCAGGAGGAAACATCAAGATGACGAAACATGCTCTTCTTTTCGCAAGCGCCGCTCTCCTCACCCTGGGCACAGCCCCCGCTTTCGCTAACTGCGCCGATGAGATCGCAATGCTGTCCAGCGGCAATCAGGCTACTGGTGCGGTGAGTGGCTCTACCGGCGCCGAAGCCGGGAAAATCTCCAAGGACGGCACCCATGCGCCGCTGGAAACCCCATCGGGGAGCGCTTCGACCGCAGGAGAGTCGGGCAGCACCGGCCCTGCCGCAGGAACCACCACCAATGCCGAAGGCGTGACAACCACGGGTGATGTGGGCGGCCAGACCGCCACGACCTCGTCCGGTTCGGGTGCGACCGGCACCTCGGGTGCAGCCGCCGGCGCGACCGCCGGAACCGACACGGCCGCCGCCGGCTCGGTCGCCAAGGACGGCGCGACCATGCCGCTCGCCGATGGCCAAGGCGGCGGAAGCGCGGACGTGGCCACGTCCGAGCAGGACGCCGTGTCCCAGCAGCAGGGTGGCCAGACGGCGGCAGCCTCCGCCGGCCAGGGCACCGCGACGACCGGGAGCGCCGGTGGCGGCGCGACGTCAGCCGGGTCCTCCGACATGATGGCCGCGCTGGAACGCGCCCGCTCCTTCCAGGCGCAGGGCGACGAGGCCTCCTGCATGCAGGCGATCGAGGAAGCCAAGCGCCTTCAGGGCGGCTGATCCTCACCCCGACGCGGCGCGTCGACAACAATACGAGCCCCGTCCGGTTCTCCGGGCGGGGTTCATGCCGAGCTCAACCGATCCTCAGGAATTGGTCGGCTTGCCACCCGCCGATTCGCGTCGCGAAACCGTGGCGAATGCGGAGATGGGATTGGCCCGGATGGCAGAAGGGGCGCGATCGGCCCGAGAGCCGCGCCGCCGATCCGCGACGAGAACCGCCACCGCGGCGCCCGTGTCCACCCCGAGCATCCGGCCGAGAGACGGCGCCCGCAAGTGGAAGCCGAACAGGGCGCGCACCACACACCAGAATTGCGTTTGCTCCAGGCGGACCGACAAGGCGTCCGCGCGGGCAATGAAGTCTCCAGCGATACTCATTACAAAGCCTCCCCACCGCACCTGAAATCTACTCACATTCCGAAGTGATTCGCGAGTTGGGAACGTCGATGTTGCATCGCAAAAGATCGCCGACGTTTGGCCTGGTCGAAGATCATCCTGGAACCCCCGTGAAGACCTTAGTCAGCGATCCGTTCTATTACGGAGGCGCAGACAAAAAAGAGCCCCGCCGGACGACCGGCAGGGCTCTCACGTCGAAGGAAATATAGGCACGTCCAGGTAATCAACGGGTCTAACGCGTTTCCCCCGCGGACGGGGAGAACAGGTCGGATTACGAGACCTGAACCCGGAGAGTTTCAGTCCGTTCCGGGGCGATTTTGCGTCCGCGGACCTTCGCTCGCCGGTGTGTCTTCCGGGCGACACGCGCAGCGACTGCCTCTGTGCCGGAGGTTGCGCCGCCCCCCAGGCTGAACGGACGGAACCGCCGGCCCTAGTGCCGGCGGTCCAGGATGTCGCGTGGCGTCCGGGTTGACGCCGATCAGGGCGTCACGGGAGCCGGCGGGAGCGGCGGGTCGGTGATCACCCCGTCCACGGGATCGGTAACGGTGCTGTCGAGCGGGTCCGTCACCACGCCGTCGACCGGTTCCTCGGCCGGCGGCTCGGCAAGCGCCGCCTGCTCTGCCAGATAGCCATAGTAGCCGCTCTGCTCGATCATCTTGTCCACGGCCGCCTGGACCACCCCGTCCTCGGTGACCTCGCCCGGCTTGTTGGCCGCCGCCTTGAGCGCGTCGAGGACGCCGGCTTGCGCCGTCTCCGCAGCCAGCTTGGCGTCGTCGAGCGCCTTCTGAGCATCGTTGAGCGCGGTGGATGCCGCATCGATGGCGGTGGCCTCCGGGCTGGCGAGCGCCGCGGCGAGCGCATCACGCTTCAGCGTATCCTCCGGGGTCGGCGCTTCCAGCGCGTCGAGGGCATCGATCTCCGCCTGGATGTCGGTGAGGCTCTTGCCGGCAAGATCCGGATAGGCCGTATCGAAGGCCGTCCGGCTTGTGGTTACCCCCGTCTGGGCGTCGGTGATGGCCGTCTCCAGTCCGGCGAGATCCCCGGCGATGGCGTCGGCGGCGAACTTGGCCTGCGCATAGGCGGCGATGCGCCCGATCCGGGAGGTCGGCGCCGCGTTGATGTAGGCGTTGAGATTGGCATGGGCCGCGTTGAGCGCGCCCAGGCGGGCCGCCAGCGCCTTTTCCTTCCGGCTCTTCTTGGACGTCGTCGTCGTGCCGTCGACCGTCGCCGCGGCGACTTCGGTCTGCCTGGCGCTCTTCGCGCTCTTGGACGACTTCGCCGACTTGGTCGACTTCGCTGTCTTTGTCGACTTCGTGGACTTGGTCGACTTGGCGGACTTGGTGGTGGATGGGCCGGAAGCCTGGCTGCTCCTGGACGACGTGCCGGAGGTCGCGCTGCCCGACGTACCGCCGGAACGGTCCGACTTGCCGCCCTGCGAGGAGGACTGGCCGCCTCCATGGCCACCCCCGCCGCCGTTGCCGCCTCCACCGCCTCCATTGCCGCCGCCGCCGTTGCCGCCACCGCCGTTGCCGCCTCCACCGCCGCCGTTGCCGCCGCGTTCGGCGAAGGCCTTGCTGGCGCCGAACAGGTCGACGCCGTCGAGGGCGGGGGCGAGGCTGCCGACGACGAACATCATCGCGCCGGCGAAGACGGTGACTTTCAGACGGGTGGTGTTCTGGATGCGCATCTTGCTCTCCGTGCGTTTCCGATGACGGACGAACGAAGCGTTGGCGCAGTCTATTCCGGCGGTTCCAGCTGGGTTGACCGCAGGGTTGCGGAAGCGTTCACGGCCCGCTTCACGCTTGATTTGAATTGCGATCGGGTCTGTGCCGCATACATCTACAAAAAAATATCTGTTGCGACGGCACCAAATCCGTCGTCGCGCGTTTGCTAACGGACCCACGCGAGTTTGTGGTGTGGACTGGAGGAAAATAAGGAATGGCTGACGACATCCACGCAATCGCACCAGCGGCAGTCTCGCAGGCGGATCTCGACAAGGCGCTGGCCGAACTGGCTCGCATCGAGGCCGACAGCAAGTTCCGCGGCGAACGCCCCGGTCGCTACCGGTCCGCCCTGGTCGGCGCGCGCGCGAAGGTGGAACGGATCGCCACCCAGCTGAACGCCCGCGTCCCCGGCTCGGGCCCCGGCTTCCGGTCGCGCCGTACGGCCGACGTCTGAACGCACCTGTCTCCGGCCGGTTATCCCGGCTAGGATGCCCCCCGATCGACAGAGCCGGCCGGCCGCGGCCACCGGCGTTTCCCGGGGGAGGTCATGACCGCACGAGAGACCGTCGTCGTCTGCTTCGGCGACAGCAATACGCATGGTTCGGCGCCGGTTCCGCTGTCGCCCGACAGCGTTCATAACCGTTACGGTCCCGCCGTCCGCTGGCCCGGGGTCATGGCCGCGATCCTGGGTCCCGGCTTCCGTGTGATCGAGGAGGGGCTGCCGGGGCGGACCACGGTCCACGCCGATCCGATCGAAGGCGCGCACATGAACGGCCGCCTGGCCTTGCCGATGGTGCTCGGCACGCATGCCCCAATCGACATCCTCGTCATCATGCTCGGCACCAACGACCTCAAGGCTCGCTTCGCCGTCACCGCACAGGACATCGCCGATTCCCTGGAGCGCCTGATCCGCGAGGCGCGGACCTGGACCGAAGGCCGCGGCAAGCCGGTGCCGAAGATCCTCCTGGTCGCGCCGACGCCGATCATGGACATTCCCGACGGCAACATGTTCTCAGGCGGTGTCGAGAAGTCGGCAGGGTTCTCCGTCGCCATCCGCGACACGGCCGAACGCGCCGGCGTGGCTTTCCTCGACGCCGGCGACCACGTCCGCACGCGACTGCTCGACGGCGTCCACCTCGATGCGGACCAGCATGCCGCCCTCGGCCGCGCGATGGCCGACGCCGTGCGCCGCCTCGCCGCCGCCTGACCGGGTTCAGGAAACCTTTACGCCCTTCCAGAAGGCGATCCGGTCACGGATCTCGGCCGCCGCGGGCTTCGGCTCGGCGTAGTACCACGCGGCATCCCGGTTCTCCTGGCCGTCGACGGAGAGGGTGTGGTACTGCGCCGTCCCCTTCCACGGACACACCGTGGTGGTATCGCTCGGCTTCAGGTACTCCGCCTTCACCGCCGCGCGGGGGAAGTAGTGGTTGCCTTCCACCACGATGGTGTCGTCCGCCTCGGCGATCACCGAGCCGTTCCAGATCGCCTTGACCATCGTTGATTGCCTTTCGTGCCGCCCTGACGTCGGCGTAGATAGCGGGCGGGAGGACTGCGGCAAGGCGCCGTCGGTCAGAAGTCCGCGCCTTGGGGGAACCACGCATCGCAGCGATTGACAAGGCCGCGACTGCCCTTATTCTACCCATGCATCAGCGATGGGCAGCATGGCTCCGCTGGCGACATCGACCGTCAACGGTCACCGGGCAGCACCGCCCCATGACGCACCGCCGCCGGCGGTTCACCGCGTCGTGGGGCTTTTCGTTTTTTGGAGGGGTGGCGGGCGATCATGCGTCAGGCGTTCAGGGTCGGCATCCTCTACTCGACGGCCGGGCCCTACTGGGCGATGGGCCGCGATTGCCGCGACGGCGCCGAACTCGCCATCGCGGAGATCAACGACGACGCCTCTCTTCCCGTCAGCATCGAGCCGGTGTTCGGCGATCCCGCCGGCGAGCCGAAGAGGTACCTGGAGGAAGCCCGCGCCATGCTGCGCGACGCCGGCTGCCGCCAGATCGTCGGCACCATCACCTCGCTCGCCCGCAAGGAAGTGATCCCGCTGGTGGAGAAGCACGACGGCCTGCTCTGGTACGTCTGCAACTACGAGGGCTTCGAGGCGAACGAGAACGTCATCTACACCGGCGCTTGCCCCAACCAGCACCTGATCCCACTGTTCGAGCAGCTGCTGCCGGGTCGCGGCCGGCGCGCCTATCTGCTCGGCGCCAACTACGTCTGGGGCTGGGAAATGAACCGGCTCGCCCGCGAACTGCTCGCCCAGTCCGGCGGCGAGGTGCTCGGCGAGCGCTATCTGCCGCTGGAGGACACCGAGGTCGAGCGCATCGTCGCCGACATCGAGGCCCGGCGGCCCGACCTGGTGCTCAACAACCTGATCGGCCCGTCCAGCTACGCCTTCCTGAAGGCCTTCGCTGCGCTTGGCGCCCGCGACCCCGCCTTCCGGCCTGAGAACTGCCCGGTCGTCAGCTGCGACCTGACGGAGTGCGAGCTCGGCGAAATCGGCCCGAGCGCGGTCGGCCAGTATTCCACCGCGTCCTACTTCGACAGCCTGGACCTGCCGGAGAACCGCACCTTCAAGCAGAAGGTCGCCGGCCGCTTCGGCGCCAGCCGCCGCGTCTCCGCCTTCTTCGAGGGGGCCTATACTGCCGTCCGCACGCTGGCCGAAGCCGCTGCCGCCGCCGGCACGGACGATCCGGTCGCGGTCCGGTCGATCCTCCACGCCGGCACCTACGCCACCCCGCACGGCGTGCTCCGCATCGATCCGCGCACCAACCACGCCGCCCTTCCCTTCCACCTTGGCCGGATCAACGCCGACGGCGGTTTTGACGTCGTCGCCTCCCGCCCGGCGATCGCGGCGGACCCGTACCTGACCGGCCCGCGCGGATCCATCGACCGACCGGCGCTGAGGGTCGTGTCATGAGCCGCCCGCCCGTCTTCGCCGGATGGCGCGCCGTGGTCCTGCACCGCCCCGACGAGGGTACCGACCGGCTGGCCCGCCAGCTCTCCCTGCTCGGCCTCACCGCCTGCGTCCAGTGGTCGGCGCTTGATCTCGCCGCCACGCCGGCCGACCTCATCCTGGTCGACGCCGACCAGGGCTGGGACGGCCTGTTCCCCTGGGAGGCCGGCCGGACGCCGGTCCCGATCGTGGCGCTGCTCCAGTCGGAAGCCCCCGGCCGCATTGCCTGGGCGCTGGATCAGGGCGCAACCGCGGTGATCGCCAAGCCGATCGCGGCGTCCGCCGTCTACCCGGCGCTGGTTCTGGCAGCCGCCGTGCACGCGGAACGCCGCAGCAACGCCGCCCGGATCGGTCAGCTTGAGGAGCGCGTGCGGCTGCGGCCGCTCGTCCACGCCGCCGTTCGCACCATCGAGGACGCCCGCGGCCTCGACGAGGCGGAGGCCTACCGCGCGCTGCGCCGGACCGCGATGCGCCGCCGGCTGACGCTGGAACAGGTCGCAGCCGAGATCCTGGCCGGCGTCGCGCCCCTGCCGGAGGTCGGCTGATGCGTATCCTCCGCGAGATCCTGCGCCGTCCTTCGGCCGTCTTCGGGCTGTCGATCGTCCTCCTGGTGGTGATCGCCGCCCTTGGCGCGCCGCTGCTCGCCCCCTTCGCGCCCGACGAGCAGATGTTCGACGGTCTGACCCTGGACGGCGCACCGATTCCGCCGGACGCCACCTTCTGGCTCGGCACCGACACGCTCGGCCGCGATCTTCTCTCCCGCCTGCTCTACGGCGCCCGCACCTCGCTCATCATCGGCCTCGTCGCCAACGGAACGGCCGTCCTGATCGGCCTCACCGTGGGCATGCTGGCCGGCTATCTGCGCGGCCCGGTCGGCAACGCCCTGATGCGCTTCACCGACCTGATGATGGCCTTTCCGGCGCTGCTGCTCGCCATCGTGCTCGCAGCATTGCTGCGGCCGAGCCTTTGGATCGTCGCGCTGGTCATCGCCATGGTGAACTGGGTGCAGGTCGCCCGCATCGTCTACACCGAGACCCGCGGGCTGGTGGAGCGCGACTTCATCCTCGCCGAGCGGTCGCTGGGCGCCGGCCACCTGCGCATCGTGGCGCTCCACATCGCACCGCACCTGGTGCCCACCGCCATCGTCTGGGGAACGCTCGGCATTGCCACCACGGTGCTCCTGGAGGCGACGCTCTCCTTCCTCGGCATCGGCGTGCAGCCGCCCGAACCTTCCTGGGGCAACATCATCTTCGAGAGCCAGAGCTACTTCACCGCCGCCCCCTGGCTGGTGTTCTTCCCCGGCATCGCCATCCTCCTGACCGCCCTGTCGTTCAACCTCGTCGGCGACGCGCTCCGCGACATCCTCGACCCGACCCAGCGCGGGAGGATGTGATGGCCGAACTGCTGCTTCGCCGCATCGGCGGCGCCATCCTCATCCTGTTCGGCGTCGCCGCCGTCACCTTCGTGCTGCTCTATTGGCTGCCAGCCGATCCCGCCGTCCAGCTCGCCGGCCGCTCGGCCACGGCGCAGACGGTCGCCAACATCCGCCGCGAACTCGGCCTCGACCAGCCGCTGCCGATCCAGTTCCTCACCTACCTCGGCAATCTGATCCAGGGCGATCTCGGCCGCTCCTACACCCAGAAGACCGAGGTGGAAACTCTGATCCTCGCCCGGCTTCCGGCCACGCTGATCCTGATGGCCTGCGGCATCCTCGTCGAGGTCGTGCTGGGCCTCGTCTTCGGCATCATCGCCGCGCTCAACCGCGGCGGCTTCGTCGACCGGGCCGTGATGACCATGTCCTTCGTCGGCGTCTCCGCCCCGCAGTTCGTGGTCGCGCTGTTCTTCCTCTACATCTTCGCCGCCACGCTGGGCTGGTTCCCGATGTCGGGCTTCGGCACGGTCAATCACGTGATACTCCCGGCGACCACCCTCGGCGTGCTCGGTGCCGGCTGGTACGCGCGCATGGTGCGTTCGGCGATGATCGACGTGCTCGCCCAGGACTACGTCCGCACCGCCCGCGCCAAGGGCCTCTCGGAGACCCGCGTCATCTTCCGTCACGCCCTGCCGAACGCGCTGCTGCCGATCATCGCCATGATCGGCATCGACATCGGCCAGTTCATGAGCGGCGTCGTGGTGGTCGAGGCCGTCTACGGCTGGCCCGGCATCGGCCAGCTCGCCTGGCAAGCCATCCAGCAGGTCGACATTCCCATCATCATGGGCGTGACGCTGACATCGGCCCTCGCGATCGTCACCGGCAACCTCGTCGCCGATCTCGTGGCGCCCTTGGTCGATCCCAGAATCCGGGCCCGCTGAGGGCAAGGACGAACCCAACGATAAGTCGTCAAAAAGGGGAACCAGGACAATGACAAGACACTGGATGACACGCACCGCCCTCGCCGGCTTCCTCGCCCTCGTGCCGCTGGGCGCGCAGGCCGCCGGCGACATCGTCGTCACCTACAAGGACGATATCGCCACGCTCGACCCGGCCATCGGCTACGACTGGCAGAACTGGTCGATGATCAAGAGCCTCTATTCCCGTCTGATGGACTACAAGCCCGGCACCGCCGAGCCCGTGCCCTCGCTGGCAGAGAGCTTCGACGTCGCCCCCGACGGCCTGACCTACACCTTCAAGATCCGCAAGGGCGTGAAGTTCTCCAACGGCCGCGAACTGGTGGCCGGGGACGTGAAATACTCCATCGAACGCGCGGTCAACCCGAAGACCCAGGGCCCCGGCGCCGGCTTCTTCGGCGCCATCGCCGGCTTCGACGCGCTCTCCGGCGGCACCGCCGAGGGCCTCTCCGGGATCGAGACGCCGGACGACTACACTGTGGTCTTCAAGCTGTCGCGGCCGGACGCAACCTTCCTGCACGTGATGGCCATCAACTTCGCCTCGATCGTACCCAAGGAGGCCGTGGAGGCCGCCGGCGCCGACTTCGGCAAGCAGCCGGTCGGCTCGGGCGCCTTCACCCTCAAGGAGTGGGTGATCGGCCAGCGCCTCGTCTTCGAGAAGAACCCGAACTTCTACGTGCCGGACACGCCGAAGATCGACAGCTTCACCGTCGAGGTCGGCCAGGAGCCCCTGGTGGCGCTCCTGCGCCTGCAGAAGGGCGAGGTCGACATCGCCGGCGACGGCATTCCGCCGGCCAAGTTCCTGGAGATGAAGGACGGTCCCGATGCGGCCGACATGATCGTCGACGGCGACCAGCTGCAGACCGGCTACATCACGCTGAACGTCAAGGTGAAGCCGCTCGACGACGTGAAGGTGCGCCAGGCGCTGAACCACGCCATCAACAAGGAGCGCATCACCCGCATCGTCAACGGCCGCGCCACGCCGGCCAACCAGCCGCTGCCGCCGCTGATGCCGGGCTACGACAAGAGCTACACCGGCTACGCCTACGACGTGGAGAAGGCTAAGGCGCTGCTCGCCGAAGCCGGCCTCGCCGACGGCTTCGAAACCGTGCTCTACGCCTCCTCCACTGACCCCAACCCGCGCATCGCCCAGGCGATCCAGCAGGACCTCGCGGCGATCGGCGTCAAGGCGGAGATCAAGGCGCTCGCCAACGCCAACGTGATCGCCGCCGGCGGCACCGAAGGCGAGGCCCCGATGATCTGGTCGGGCGGCATGGCCTGGATCGCGGACTTCCCGGATCCCTCCAACTTCTACGGCCCGATCCTCGGCTGCGCCGGCGCCACCACCGGCGGCTGGAACTGGTCCTGGTACTGCAACAAGGACATCGACGCCCGCGCCATCGCAGCCGATTCGATGTCCGACCCGGCCAAGGCCGAGGAGCGCGCCAAGGCCTGGGGCTCGATCTTCACCGACATCATGGCCGACGCGCCGTGGATCCCGGTGTTCAACGAGCGCCGTGTCGTCGCCAAGTCCAAGCGCATGGGCGGACCGGGCGAGATCTACATCGACCCCACCCGCGTCATCAACTACGACGCCATCTTCGTGAAGGAGTGAGGCACGGCGCGGGCGGCGGCGTTCGTCGCCGCCCGCCGCTCATTGCCTGACCACCAGGGCGCGCCTCCCCGCGGGAGGCAGGAGGAGGGCGTCGCAACCCTCCCGCCTTCAAGAACAATCGATAAAGCACGAGGGGAGACCGACCATGTGCGTCGCTTGCGACTACACGATCCACCGCGCCAGCCACAACTTTGGCTGGAACCGCGACTTTGCACCGGCGCTCGTGGCGAAGTCCGGCTCGACCATCCACTTCGAGTGCATAGACTCCTCCGCCGGCCAGCTCGGCGAGGGCTCAACGGTGCAAAGCGTGGTCGATCTCGACTTCGGCAAGGTCAACCCGGTCACCGGGCCGGTCTACGTGGAAGGCGCCGAGCCGGGGGACGCGCTGAAGGTGACCATCCGCAAGTTCGTGCCCTCCGGTATCGGCTGGACCGCCAACATCCCCGGCTTCGGCCTCCTCGCAGACCAGTTCACCGACCCCGCCATCCACGTCTGGACATACGATCCGCAGAGCATGGCGCCGTCGCTCTACGGCCCCGGCGGACGCGTGCCGCTGAAGCCCTTCGCCGGGACGATCGGCGTCGCGCCGGCCGAGCCGGGCCTGCATTCCGTCGTGCCGCCGCGCCGCGTCGGCGGCAACCTGGATATCCGCGACATCACCGAGGGCGTCACGCTCTATCTCCCGATCGAGGTGGAGGGCGCGCTGTTCTCCATCGGCGACACCCACGCCGCCCAGGGCGACGGCGAAGTCTGCGGCACCGCCATCGAGAGCCGGATGGACGTCGAGGCGACGCTGGAGGTGGTCAAGGGCATGAAGCTGGAGAGCCCCCGCTTCACCACGCCAGGCCCGGTCACGCGCCATCTCGACGCCGCCGGCTACGAGGTCACCACCGGCATCGGCCCCGACCTGATGACCGGCGCCCGCGAGGCGGTGATGCGCATGGTCGACCTGCTCGCCGCCGACCACGGCATGAACCCGGTCGACGCCTACATGCTCTGCTCCGTCTGCGGCGACCTCAGGATCTCCGAGATCGTCGACATGCCGAACTGGGTGGTGTCGTTCTACTTCCCCCGGATCGTCTTCTCTTGACCGAAAGGACCGACGTGCTCGCCCCTGCCCCGCCTGTTCTCAGCGTCGACAACCTGACCGTCGACGCGCTGACGCCGGAAGGCGCCAAGCGCGTGCTCGACGGCGTCAGCTTCGAGCTCGCCGCCGGCGAGACGCTGTGCCTGGCGGGCGAATCCGGGTCGGGCAAGTCGGTCACCTCGCTGTCGGTGATGCGCCTGCTGCCGAAGGCCTCGCTTCGCATCGTCGCCGGGTCGATCAAGCTGCAGGGCCGCGAACTGACCACGCTCTCCGACCGGGCGATGCGGCAGGTCCGCGGCGGCGACGTCGCGATGATCTTCCAGGAACCGATGACCTCGCTGAACCCGGTGATCCGGATCGGCGACCAGCTGACCGAGGCGATCCGCACGCACCAGGAGATCGGCGAGGCGGACGCCCGGCGCGCCGCCCTCGCCATGCTGGACGCCGTCCACATCGCCGAGCCGGCCCGGCGCCTCACCCAGTATCCGCACGAGCTCTCCGGCGGCATGCGCCAGCGCGTGATGATCGGCATGGCCCTTTCCTGCCGGCCGAAGGTGCTGATCGCCGACGAGCCCACCACCGCCCTCGACGTCACGGTCCAGGCGCAGATCCTGCGGCTGATGCGCGAGCTGAAGGCCGAGTTCGGCACCTCCATCGTGCTGATCACCCACGACATGGGCGTCGTCGCCGAAATGGCCGACCGCGTCGCAGTCATGAAGGCCGGCCGCATCGTCGAGACCGGCCCGGCGGTCGACGTCTTCGAAACCCCGCGCGAGGCCTACACGCGCGAACTGATCGCCGCCGTGCCGCGCCTCGGCGCCCGCGCCGGCACCGACGGCCCGCCGCGTGTCACCGCCGAACCCGCTGCTCCGCCCGCCGCTTCCACCCGGCCCGTTCTGGAGGTCCGCGACCTCGCCGTGGAGTACGGCGGATCCAGCGGCTGGTTCGGCCGCAAGGCGGGCGTCGCGGCGGTGCACGGAGTGTCCTTCACCGTCGAGCCCGGCCGCACGCTGGGTCTCGTCGGCGAGAGCGGGTCGGGCAAGTCCACCACCGGCAAGGCCGTGCTCGGGCTGGTGCCCTTCTCCGGCGCGGTCTCGATCGACGGCACCGCCGTCGCCGGCCTGTCGCCGCGGGCGATGCGCCCGGTACGCCGGCTGGCCCAGATGATCTTCCAGGACCCCTACGCCTCGCTCGACCCGCGCATGACGGTGGGCGCCGCGATCGCCGAGCCACTGGTCATCCACGGCATCGGCGCGGCCGCAGACCGGCGTGACCAGGTCGCCGAACTGCTGCGCCGCGTCGGCCTCACGCCCGATGTGGCGAGCCGCTATCCCCACGAGTTCTCCGGCGGACAGCGCCAGCGCGTCTGCATCGCCCGTGCATTGGCGCTCCGGCCCAAGCTCATCGTCGCCGACGAAAGCGTCGCCGCGCTCGACGTCTCCGTCCGCGCCCGCGTGCTCGACCTGATGCTGGAACTGCAGGAGACGATGGGCCTCGCCTACCTCTTCATCTCGCACGACATGGCGGTGGTGGAGCGCATGTGCCACCACGTGGCGGTGATGCGGGCCGGCCGTATCGTGGAGGCGGGTACCCGCCGCGCCGTGTTCGAGAACCCCTCCGACCCCTACACCCGCGAGCTGATCGCGGCCGTGCCGATCCCCGATCCGCGCAACCGCGGCCGCCAGATGGCGCCGGCCGGCTGAAGGGTTCCTAGCGCCGCCCCGCGGTGAGAAGGGTCGCCAGTTCGACCGCGTTGCGCACGCCCATCTTCTCGAAGATGCGGGCGCGGTGGACCTCCACCGTGCGCATGGAGACCTTCAGGTCGTCGGCGATCTGCTTGTTGAGGCGCCCGTCGAGGAGAAGGTCCAGCACCTCGCGCTCCCGCGAGGTGAGCCCGGAGAGCCGGCTTTCCACGAGGTCGCGTCCCTCGTGAGCGCTCCGGTCCGCCTCCGCCCGGGCAAGCGCGGCCAGCACCGTGTCGACGAGCGCGTTGTCGTTGAACGGCTTCTCCACGAAGTCGAAGGCACCCTTCTTGAGCGCCTCCACCGCAATCGGCACGTCCGCGTGCCCAGTGAGGAAGACCACCGGCTCGCTGCGGCCGAGCGCGTGCATCCGCTCCAGCACCTCAAGGCCCGAGATCCCGTCCATCCGCATGTCGAGCACGACGCAGGCAAGCCCCGACGGTCCGCCGGCCAGGAAGGCTTCGCCGCTCGCCCACTCGCGCGTCCTCAAGCCGCGCGAACCGAGGAGGAACGAGAGCGAATCGCGGATCGCCGGGTCGTCGTCGACCACATGCACCAGGGCATTGGGGAGGGGCGTGGCAAGGGTCATGCGGCCTCCGCGGGAACCGGGACGGGAAGCACCAGGGTGAACACGGTACCGCCGCCCTCGCGCGGGGCGTGGACCAGCCGTCCCTTGTGCAGCTCCATGATCGACCGGCAGATGTTCAGCCCCATGCCCATGCCCTCCGCCTTGGTGGAGACGAACGCGTCGAACAGCCGCCCGTCCACCTCAGGATCGATGCCCGGTCCGCGGTCGGCGACCGCGAGCACCACCTCCTCGCCGCGCCGCGCAGCCGTCACGGTGAGCACCCGCTCAACCCCCGGCATGCCGGCCATCGCCTCGGCGCCGTTGCGGATCAGGTTGATCAGCGCCTGCTCCATCAGGATGCGGTCGGCGTGGATCGGCGGCAGGTCGTCCTCGATCCGCGTCTCGATCCTGACGCCGGCGTTGCGCGCGTCGACCGCCGTGAAGGCGACCGTCTCGGCCACCAAGTCGGCCGTCGGCACCGGACCGAAGCGCGGCTCACGCTTGCGGACGAAATCCTGGATGCGCCGGATGATCTGGCCGGCGCGCTGGGCCTGCACCGCGAGCTTCTCGAGCGCCGCCTCCACGGCCCTGGCGTCCGGCGCGGGCCCGCGCAGCACGTTGAGCGACCCCGCCGCGTAGCTGGCGATCGCGGCGAGCGGCTGATTGAGTTCATGCGCGAGCGTGGAGGCCATTTCGCCGAGCGTGATCAGGCGGCCGGTGCGCTGCAGGCTTTCCGCCTGCCGGCGCGACAGCTCTGCCGCTACCTTGCGGTCGGTCACGTCGATGATCGAGCCCATCCAGCCGCTGAACACTCCGTCGGCATCGATCAGCGGCGCTTCGTAGAGCAGCGCGTCGAAACTGGAGCCGTCCTTGCGCCGCAGCCGCGTCTCCCAGCTCTTCGGCCGCCGCTCGCCGTGGATCAGCGCGTCGTGGCGGGCCTGCGTCTCCTCCACCTGGTCCGGTTGCCAATAGGGCATCGGCGGCCCGAGGCCGACCAGCTCCTCGGCGCTCCAGCCGACCATCCGGCAGAAGGCCTGGTTGACGTAGAGGATCCGCCCGTCGAGATCGCGCGCCCTGAGGCCGACGGTCAGACTGTCCTCCATGGAGCGCCGGAACGCCGTCTCCGCCCGCAGTTGCTGCTCCGCCCGCCGACGCCGCGCCACGTGGCGCTGCAGTCCGACCAGCGAGGCGACCGCCAGCGCCGCCAGCCCGACGATGGCGCCGACCAGGAGATTGTTGGAAAAGCCCGACGCCAGCCGGTAGGGCGAGATCGCCAGCCACGTCCCTTTGATCGGCGGATCGAAGGCGATGCGGTGGAAGAGGCTCGGGTCCACCGGCTCCACGCTGCTCTTCTCGGCGAGCACCCGCCCGGTGCTGTCGAGGAGCCGCACGGCGTATTTCTCGCCGATCCACCAGGGCACGTGCCGGGCGATCAGGGCGCTCACCGAGACGGTCGCGACCAGCACGCCGCCGTCCGCAACCGGGCGGGCCATGTCCACGGTGAGCGTGCCGTCGGCGATCGTTTCAAGGTCCCCGTAGACCGGCCGGGCCGATCCCTGCCCGAGCGCGCGCGCCCGCTCCACCACCGCCGGCAACGGACCATCCGCCCGCCCGGCCGGGACCGAGGCGACGGCCGTCCCGTCCGGGCCGTACCACCGCACCGCGATCACCTCGGGGTTGCTCACCACATGAATGCGCAGGCGGTCGACCAGCGCCTCGCGGTCGGCGTCGGGTCGGCCCGCGTCGAGCGCCAGCCGGGTGATGATGTCCTCGTCGGTGGTCAGCTGGAAGCGGAGCGTCTGCTCCACCCAAAGCGCGTCGGAGATCAGCGTGGTGCGGACGAGGTCCTTCTCGTCGCGGTCGAGGATCCAGAGGAGCAGCCCGAGCAGCGTCACGAGCAGCACGATGGCGATCACCGGCATGGCGGCGAGCACCACGTCGCCACGCCGGAAGGCCGGCATGGCCTGCCACGATCTGGCGCGTTCCTCCAACGCTCCCGCCCTCCCTGGCGGCCAGCGACGGCCGCCGGCCCGCTTCGGATATCCACAATAGATATCGGCGAACGCCTTTCACTAAAGCTTAGCACAGGACCGCGGAAGGGAAGAGCCGCGGCCGGACCAACGGGAGGAACCCTCGATGAAGACCCGCCGCACCGCCCTTCGGGCCATGGGAGCGCTGACGCTCGCCCTGACCCTCTCTGTTTCCGCCGGCGCCGCGCTGGCCCAGGAGATCGTCATCAAGTTCAGCCACGTGGTGGCGCCGGACACCCCCAAGGGCAAGGGCGCGGAGAAGTTCAGGGAACTCGCCGAGCAGTACACCGGCGGCAAGGTGAAAGTGGAGGTCTACCCGAACTCGCAGCTCTACAAGGACAAGGAGGAGCTGGAGGCCCTGCAGCTCGGCGCCGTGCAGATGCTGGCGCCCTCGCTGGCCAAGTTCGGCCCGCTCGGCGTCAAGGAATTCGAGGTCTTCGACCTGCCCTACATGTTCCCGAGCTACGAGGCCCTGCACAAGGTGACCACCGGCCCGATCGGCAAGGAGATGCTGGGCCTCCTGGAGGCCAAGGGCATAACGGGCCTGGCCTTCTGGGACAACGGCTTCAAGATCATGAGCGCCAACTCGCCGGTGACGACGCCGGACGACTTCCTCGGCCTTAAGATGCGCATCCAGTCGTCCAAGGTGCTGGAGGCTGAGATGTCGGCGCTCGGCGCCGTGCCGCAGGTGATGGCCTTCTCCGAGGTCTACCAGGCGCTGCAGACGGGCGTCGTCGACGGCACAGAGAACCCGCCGTCCAACATGTTCACCCAGAAGATGCACGAGGTGCAGTCGCACGCGACGATCTCCAACCACGGCTATCTCGGCTACGCGGTGATCGTGAACAAGAAGTTCTGGGACGAACTGCCCGAGGACGTCCGCGCCGGCCTCGACAAGGCCATGGCGGAAGCCACCGAATACGCCAACGGCATCGCCAAGGAGGAGAACGACAAGGCTCTCCAAGCGATGAAGGACGCCGGCAAGACCGAGTTCCACGAGCTGACCGACGAGGAGCGCAAGGCCTGGGTCGATGCCCTCCTGCCGGTGCACGAGGAAATGGCCGACCGCATCGGGGCCGACCTGATTGCCAGGATCCAGGCCGAGACCGGCGTGAAGTAAGCCGCGCCGGCGGGCGTCCTACCCGGACGCCCGACCCTGTCCTCTCCCCGCCGGACGGGGAGAGGATCCGCCGTAACCGATCGAAGACACCCGCTCCCTGCCCGTCCGGCAGGGGACGATCGCCGCGCGCCTCCCGCCGGGGCGGCGGCACCCATCGCCCATCCACCCCACGGGAACGCTCCCATGCTCCGCGCCCTCGACCGCCTGGAAGAGATCCTGATCGCCACGCTGATCGCCGTCGCGACGCTGATCATCTTCGTCGCCGTCGCCCACCGCTACACGCTCGGCATCTTCGCCGACGTCGTCAGCCTGGCCCGCTCCAACGACATCCCGTGGCTGATGGCGGCGAGCCGGTCGGCCTACTTCGGCCTGCGGTCCGTCAATCTTGTGTGGGCCCAGGAGCTCTGCATCATCCTGTTCGTCTGGATGGCCAAGTTCGGTGCCGCCTATGGCGTGCGCACCGGCATTCACGTCGGCATCGACGTCCTCATCAACAAGATGTCGCCGACACGGCGGAAGGCTTTCATCCTCTTCGGCCTCATGGCCGGTGCGCTGTTTACCGGCATCATTGGCACCCTGGGCGCCAACTTCGTCTGGCACATGGCCCACACCGACGCCATCTCGCCGGACCTGGAGCTGCCGATGTGGGTGGTTTACCTCGCCATCCCGCTCGGCTCCTACCTGATGTGCTTCCGCTTCCTCCAGGTCGCGGCGACCTACGCCCGCACCGGCGAACTGCCCCACCACGACCACGGCCACGTGGACGGCGTCGACGAGGACGCCGCCGCTTCCGCCATCGCCATGAGCCCCCTCACGCCGAAGGACGCCTGACCATGAACGCGACCCTCATCTTCGGCGGCCTGGTCGGCCTGATGCTGACGGGCATGCCGATCTCCATCGCCCTCGGCCTCACCGTGCTGGTGTTCCTGTTCACGATGACGGCGGTGCCGATCGACACGGTGGCCCTGAAGCTCTTCACCGGCATCGAGAAGTTCGAGATCATGGCGATCCCGTTCTTCATCCTGGCCGGCAACTTCCTGACCCACGGCGGCGTCGCCCGCCGGATGATCAACTTCGCCACCTCCATGGTCGGCCACTGGCACGGCGGCCTCGGCCTTGCCGGCGTGATCGCCTGCGCGCTGTTCGCCGCGGTGTCCGGATCGTCCCCCGCCACCGTGGTGGCGATCGGCTCGATCATCCTGCCGGCGATGGTCAAGCAGGGCTTCCCCAAGCGCTTCGGCGCCGGCGTGATCACCACCTCCGGTGCGCTGGGCATCCTGATCCCGCCGTCGATCGTCATGGTGATGTATGCGGTCGCCACCTCCGGCATGCAGGTGACCGGCCCGGACGGCGAGATCGTCTCCTCAGCCTCGGTCGGCCAGCTCTTCATGGCCGGCGTCATCCCGGGCCTGATGCTGGCGACCCTGCTCGGCGTCACGACGTGGTACCGCGCCTGGAAGAACGGCTACCCGCGCCTGGAGAAGGCGAGCTGGATCCAGCGCTGGCAGGCCTTCCGCAAGGCGGCCTGGGGCCTTCTGCTGATCGTCATCGTCATCGGCGGCATCTACACCGGCGTGTTCACGCCGACCGAGGCGGCGGCGATGAGCGCGGTCTACGCCTTCGTCATCGCGGTCTGGGTCTACCGCGACATGTCGCTGTCCGACGTGCCGAAGGTGCTGCTCTCCTCCGCCAACATGTCGGCGATGCTGCTCTACATCATCACCAACGCCGTGTTGTTCTCCTTCCTGATGACGCACGAAAACATCCCGCAGGCGCTCGGCGAGTGGATGGTCAACACCGGCCTTTCCTGGTGGATGTTCCTGATCGCGGTCAACATCATCCTGCTCGCCGCCGGCAACTTCATGGAGCCGTCGTCGATCGTGCTGATCATGGCGCCGATCCTCTTCCCCGTCGCGGTGAAGCTCGGCATCGACCCCATCCACTTCGGCATCATGATCGTGGTCAATATGGAGGTCGGCATGTGCCATCCCCCGGTCGGCCTCAACCTCTACGTCGCCTCCGGCATCACCAAGATGGGCATCACCGAGCTGACCATCGCCGTCATGCCCTGGCTGATGACCATGCTGGGCTTCCTGGTGCTGGTGACCTACGTGCCGGAGATCTCGCTCTTCCTGCCGCGCCTGCTCGGCATGATGTGAGGCTGCTCGAAAACGGGCGGGGGCGGGCTCCGGCGTCAGGCCGGCGAACCGCCCTCTTCCTCCTCGAAGGTGACCGCCACGTCGCCGTTTGCGGAAAGCCGGACCTTCTCGCCCTCGACATCGGCGACGAGCGACAGCGGGATGAAGTGGTGATGTCCCCGGTGCCGGCCCTGGCCGCTGTCATCCTTGGTCAGCTTGATGCGGCCGTCCTCGACCCGGTCGACCGTCCCCACGTGGACCCCGTCGGCTCCGATGACTTCCATGTGCTCGCGAATGTTCGATGCGTCGGCCATGCGGCGTCTCCTTGCCCGTTGGATGATGCCACCCAAGCTTCAGCCTGACCGGATTGTTCCCGGCACGATCATTCGGCCGGCCGGACGGCCGTCGCTTCCGCGGGCTCCAGCCGGGCGCGCCGCCGCGCGAGCTCCAGGAACGCGGAAAGCCCAAGGCAGCCGACCGCCGCGAAGGTCATCAGCGCCGCCGTCGGCCCCGCCACTTCCATCTGCCAGGCGAAGGCGAACGGCGCCACGGCCGCCATGAACTGGCGCGCGAAAGCCATGATGCCGAGCCGCGTGCCGTAGGATGCGCTGCCGAACAGCGCCAGCGGCAGCGTGCCCTGAACGATGCTCTTCAGCCCCGAACCGAAACCGAGCAGCACCGCGAAGGCCACCGCGCCGGCGGTCGACGGCGCGCTCGCCGCCAGGATCAGGATCGCCAGCGGCAGCATGGCCATGCCGAAGATGGTGACGGTGAGCGGGTGCCGCCGCGCGCCGAGGATCATGTTGACGAAGCGCACCAGCACCTGCGCCGGCCCGAACAGGGTGGAGACCACGAGCGCCGTCGATCCGAGCCCGATGGTGGTGAGCGCCGGCACCATCTGCGCCAGCATGGCCGAGAGCAGGAATCCCGACAGCGCGAAGCCGACGGTGACCAGCACGAACAGCTGCCGGGCGACCGCCGGGGAGAGCGGCGCAACCGCCACCGGCGCGTCCCGACCCGGCGGCACCGCATCGCCGGGCGAGCCTTGGGGCTCCGAAGGTCGACCGAAGGCGATCACCGCATGGAGCGGCAGGCAGACGAGGAGGTTCAAGGCCGCGAAGATCAGGAACACCTCACGCCAGCCGGACACCGTGTGCAGCCAGCTCGACAGCGGCCAGAACAGCGTCGAGGCGAAGCCGGCGATCAGTGTCAGGTGGGTGATCCGCGTCCTTGCCTGCGGTCCGGCGCTCTGCACGATGGCCGCGAAGGCGACGTCGTAGAGCACCAGGGTCGAGGTGGTCTGGATCGCAATCAGCGCGGCGCAGAAGGCGATCGGCCCGGGTGCTGCCGCGGCCGCCGCCAGCCCGACCGCGGTCGCGGCGGAGCCGACCGTCATCACCCGCGCGGCGCCGTGCCTGTCGACCATCCTGCCGACGGCCGGCGCCGCGAATCCGCCGACGAGCAGCGCGAGCGAGAAGGCGCCGAACAGGGACGACACCGGCCACGAGAACGACGCCGCGATGTCCCCGGCCAGGATGGCGAAGCTGTAGTAGACCGTGCCGTAGCCGATGATCTGGGTGATCCCGAGGAGCACGACCAGCAGCCCGGGCGTGAGGTCGACCGACAGACGCGCTAGCCTCACCGGCACACCCCCGGCACCCCTGTTCCGACGCATCCGCTGGCCATGTCCCATCCTCCGCCGCCCGCGTCCAGCAAGCGTTCGCGACGGTCCGAACGTCAAGCGCCGCTGCGACGCATCGCCGATCTCTAAAGACTAACCCCAACGGAGGTGACAGCAACATGACGGCAAGGTCGACGTTCTATAAAAGGGATGGGTTCGCCGGCAGGAGAGGCTAGTGAAGGTCGCAGACTACGTTTGGCCCGTGATCGGCGTTTCCGCGGCGGTGTTTTCCGGCTGGCTGCTCTTCCGGGAGATCCGGACGCTGTCGGTGGAGGACCTCCTCGACAGTTTCCGCGCGATCGACGGCCTGCACTGGCTGCTGTCGGGCCTTTCGGCGCTGGTCGCCTACCTCGCGCTCGCCGCCTACGACGGCCTCGCCTTGCGCCACCTCGGCCGCGTCCTGCCCTGGCCGTACGTGGCGGTGACATCCTTCACCACCTACGCACTCTCGCACAACATCGGCGCCTCGGTCTTCTCCGGGGCCATGGTCCGCTACCGCGCCTACACCGCCCGCGGGCTCACCGGACCGGAGGTCGGCATCCTCGTCGCCTTCTGCTCGATCACCTTCTTCATCGGCATCGCCGTCCTGACGGCGGCTGTGCTGCTCCTCGCGCCCGACATCGTCGCCCGCATCAGCCCGGAGGCCGACGCCTCCGTCGCGATCCCGGCCGCGCTGCTCATCCTGGCGCTGCTCGGCGCCTACGTGCTGGCGAGCCTGCTCCATCTGCGCCCGCTCCACCTCGGCCCGGTCCGGATCGTCTACCCCCGCCCGCCGATCGTCGCGCTGCAGTTCCTGGTCGCCCCGATCGAGGTCATCGCCGCCGCCGCGATCATCTACTTCGCCCTGCCGGCCGAAGCGAACCCAGGGTTCATCGTCGTGCTCGGCATTTTCGTCGCGTCCTTCTCCGCAGCGCTGCTGTCGCATGCGCCCGGTGGACTCGGGATCCTGGAGCTGTTCTTCGTGCTCGGCCTGTCGGAGATCCCCGAGGCGGACGTGCTCGCCGCACTGCTGATCTTCCGCGCCTTCTACCTCTTGATCCCCTTCGCGATCTCGATCGGCGTCGTGCTGATCTTTGAACGCAATCAGCTGAAGGCCGTCCAGGCCGGACGGAGCGGCTGAAGCGTCAGCCGACTTGATCCGCGATGCCGGCCTCAGCCGACGGGCGGCGCGTAGTCGGACGGATCCACCATGCCCGGGCGCCCGTCGAGGAAGAGCGAGGCCCGCTTGGGCGGCGTCTCGGCGATCACCTTGCCCCGCCGCACCACCGCGAGCCGCGTCGCCCGCATCCGGATCGCCTCGATCGGGTCGCGCGCCTGCAGGAGCACGAAGTCGGCGTGGCAGCCGGCGGCAAGGCCGTAGCCCTCCAGCCCCATCACCCGCGCCGGGTTGGTGGTCACCGCCTCGAAACAGAAGGTCATCGCCTCCCGGCTCGTCATCAGGCCGACGTGGAGCCCCATGTGCGCGACGTCGAGCATGTCCGCCCCGCCGAGCGAGTACCAGGGGTCCATGCAGCAATCCTGGCCGAAGGCGACGTTGACCCCGGCGGCCCTCAGCTCCGGCACCCGCGTCATGCCGCGGCGCTTGGGATAGGTGTCGTGCCGCCCCTGCAGCGTGATGTTGATCAACGGGTTCGGGATGGCGTGGAGACCCGCCTCCGCCATCAGCGGGATCAGCTTGGAGACGTAGTAGTTGTCCATCGAGTGCATCGACGTCAGGTGCGAGCCGGCGACGCGGCCCTGCAGCCCCAGCCGCTGCGTTTCGTAGGCGAGCGCCTCCACCTGCCGCGACAGGGGATCGTCGGTCTCGTCGCAGTGCATGTCGACGCGAAGGCCCCGCTCCGCCGCGATCTCGCAGAGCGCCTTCACTGACGCCGCGCCGTCGGCCATCGTCCGCTCGAAATGCGGGATGCCGCCGACCACGTCGACGCCCATGTCGAGCGCGCGGAGGAGGTTCTCCGCCGACTTCGGCGCGCGGAAGTACCCGTCCTGCGGAAACGCCACCAGTTGCAGGTCGATGTAGGGCGCGACCGTCCTCTTCACGTGGAGCAGCGCTTCCACCGCGGTCAGCCGGTCGTCGCAGATGTCGACGTGGGTGCGGATCGCCAGCAGCCCCTGCGACACCGCGAGGTCGCAGTAGCGCAGCGCCCGTTCCGCCACCGCCTCCGGCGTCAGGAGCGGCTTCAGCTCGCCCCAGAGTGCGATGCCCTCCAGAAGCGTGCCCGACCGGTTGAGCCGCGGGATGCCGAGCGACAGCGTGGCGTCCATGTGGAAGTGCACGTCGACGAAGGGCGGCGAAACGAGCAGCCCGCCGGCGTCGATGACCCGGCCCGCCTCCGCCGCGATCCCCGGCGCGATTTCCAGGATGCGCCCGCCGGAGACGGCGATGTCCTGGCCGGTCCGGCCGTCGGGCAGCGTCGCGTTTATGACCAGGAGTTCGACGGCCATCCCTTGCTCTCCTGCGCATCCGACGTGAAGGCCGGCTCCGTGCCGAGCCGATGGATGCCGATGTCCATGGCGTTACACCGCTTGTGGATCGCGTGGAAGCTTTCCAGGAAGCGCCAGTTGATCGCCTCGGTCTGCGTGTGTCTCGCCTGGAACTCCGGCATCAGGTCGCGCAACTCGGCGAGCAGGGCCGCCTCGTTGATCTTCAGGCACTTGCCGTTCTCCACGACGATCTCGCCATTGACGATCACCTTTTCGATCGACGAGCCGTTCTCCGCGTAGACGAGGTGGTTTCGGATGTCGTGCCGCGGCGTGAAGTTTGCCGTCCGCATGTCGAGCACCAGCATGTCCGCCTTCATGCCGGGCGCGAAATGCCCGACCTCGTGCTCGATCAGCGCGCTTTTGGCACCGGCGACCGTGGCCGCGTGGAGCACTTCCGTGGAGGTGACCCAGCGGCCGTAGTCTGCGGTGCCGATCTTGTGGATCAGCCCGGCCGCATGCATCACGTCGAACATCCGAGGCGTGTCGTTGGTGGAGATGCCGTCCGAGCCGAGCGCGACGTTGACGCCCGCGTCGATCAGCCGGCGCACCGGCGCGATGCCGGCGCCGAGCTTCTGGTTGGAGATCACGTTGTGGACGATGGAGCAGCCCGCCTCGCCCATCATCGCGATGTCCGCGTCGGTCACCCAGATGGAATGGGCGATGGTGACCCCGGGGTGCAGGATGCCGAGGTCCTTCATGTAGGCGATCAGCGTCTTGCCGTAGTCCACCGGGCCGGTGACGCCCTGTACCTTCGTCTCCACGATGTGGGTGTGGAAGGGTGTCTTCGTCTCGCGGGCGTAGGCATCCACCGCCAGCATCAGCTCCGGCGTGCAGCGCTGCGGGGCCGACGGCGCCATCATGAAGCGGATCCGTCCGTCGAGGCCGTGGAAGCGGTCGAACGCCTCGCGCGCGAAAGCCATGTAGCCGTCGACCGTCGGCGTCGGGTTGGCGTCGACCTCCGCCTGCAGGTCGGCCGGCACCATCTCGCGGGCGAAGGGGATGGTGTCCAGGAAGTTCTTGTCGATCACGTGCCCGGACACGGTCGCCCGGATACCGACGTCCCGGTAGGCCTGGACCACCGCGCCGAGCTTGGCGATGTCCTGCCGCGGTGCCTCGAACACGTCGTCGGTGAGGCAGGTGGACCCGGTGCGCAACGACTCTGCGCCGACCAGCATGGTCCGGAGGTAGATCAGCCGCTCCTCCAGCGCCGACGCTCCGAGGATCGGGTAGGCGAGCAGCATCCAGATCTCGAGCGGCATGTTGTCGTAGCGCCCCTTGTAGAGCGCCTCGCCCGAATGGAGGTGGGCGTTGACGAGCCCCGGCATGACCAGCCGGTCCGTGCCGTCGATGACGGTGTCCGCCGCCACCTGGAGGTTGCGGCCGATGGCGGCGATGCGGTCGTCCACGATGTGGATGTCGCCGGTGAACGGTTCGGCGCCGTGCGTCCCGCCCATGGCCAGGATGGTCGCGCCCTTGATGAGGATCGACATGGAAATGTGCCTTTGGGTTGGAGAGGTCAGCCGGGAATGACGAAAGTGTCCTGCGGATGCCAGGCGAGACGGACCTCGTCCCCGCGCGCCAGCCCGAGGCGGCCGACCTCGTTCTGCTGCTTCTGGACGAACATGCTGCGCCCGTCGGGGAGATCGACGTGGATGGTCACCACCGCGCCGATGAACTCCTCCGCCGCCACCGTTCCGGTCACCGCGTCGAGCCCCGGCTCGGCCGGGTCGGCGGCGCGCGTGAGGGCGATCTTGTCGGCCGCGATCACGAAGGCGGCGTCCTGACCCACGGCGATCCCCGTCGCGCCGGCCGAACGGAACCGCCCGAGCGCGTTCTCGATCACGATGCCACCCGCCCCGCTTTCCTTCAGCGTGCCGGAGAGGATGTTGCTGGCCCCGATGAACTCGGCCACGAAGCGGGTGGCCGGCGCGCGGTAGATGTCCTGCGGCGTGCCGATCTGCTGCACCCGCCCTTCGCTCATGATGACGATCCGGTTCGCCATCGCGAAGGCTTCCGACTGCGTGTGCGTCACGTAGACGAAGGTGATGCCGAGTTCACCGTGCAGGCGGGCGAGCTCGGTCTGCATCCTGACGCGAAGATGCGCATCGAGCGCGCTCAAGGGCTCGTCGAGGAGCAGCACCTCCGGCTCCAGCGCCAGTGCCCGGGCGAGCGCGACGCGCTGCCGCTGTCCGCCGGAGAGCTGGTCGATGCCGCGCCCGGCCATGCCCGCGATGCCAAGCCGGTCCAGCCACTCCATCGCCTTGGCCCGGCGACCGACGGCATCCGTCGTGCGCCGCTGCTTGAGCCCGAATTCCACGTTCTCCAGCACGCTGAGGAACGGAAACAGCGCGTAGGACTGCCAGACCATCGGCGTGTCCCGCTCCCAGGCGGGAACGTCGTTCATCACCCGGCTCCACATCCGGATCTCGCCGGCGGACGGCTTGTCGAGCCCCGCCAGCATCCGGAGCGTGGTGGTCTTGCCGCAGCCGGACGGCCCCATCAGCGCGATGAACTCGCCCTTGGCGATCTCAAGGTCGATCGAGTGCACGGCGACGCTGTCGCCATAGCTCTTGCGCACCTTGTCGAGCGTCATGATCGGTACCGACATCAACCGTCCCCACCCCCTGCGAGCGGCCGCTTGCGCCGCCAGGAAAACACCGCGATCTGGGCGACGACGACCAGCGCCACCGTGACCAGGAAGACCAGGCTGCCGACCGCGTTGATGCGCGGGCTGACCTGCCCCTGCAGCATCGCCAGGATCCGCACCGGCAGCGTCTCGTGAATGCCGGACACGAACCAGGCGATCATGAACTCGTCGAACGAGACCGCCGCCGTGATCGCGAGCGACGACAGGATCGCTGGCTTGCAGAACGGCACGATCACCTGCCCCATCGTCGCCCAAGGCGTCGCGCCGAGGTTCCACGCCGCCGGCTCGATCGCCGGGTCTAGGTCGGCAAGTCGGATCCGGATCAGCGCCATCGCATAGGGCGCGGCGATCACCACATGGCCCAGGATCACCGCCGTCAGCGTGCCGGAGAGCCCGATCGCTGCCATGAAGGAAAGGTTGGCAATGCCGAGGATCACCACGGGCACGGTCGGCGGCAGCGAGGCGAGCGCGAGATAGGCACGCTTGCCGGTGAACTGGTAGCGGTAGTCCACATAGGCCGTCGCAAAGCCGATGAAGGTCGCGACGACCGCGGTGGTCACCGCCACGATCATCGTGTTGCGGAAGCCGGTGGAGACCGTCTCGTCGGCGAACACCGCCTCGTACCAGGCCAGGCTGAAGCCGCCCCAGGGCAGCGCCGGGAACCGGTCCACGTTGAAGGAGAAGGCGACCAGCGTCAGGATCGGCGCCAGGATGAACAGGAAGACCAGGAGCACGTAGCCCATTAGGATCCAGCGGACGGTGGCGGCGTTCATCGTGCGCCTCCCCGCCGACGGTAGGCGACAGCGGACATCACCGTCAGCGTCGCCATCAGCGTGATGACCATCACCACTGCGACCACCGCGGCCCGCGGCCAGTTGTTGCCGGATTTCACCTGGTCGGTGATCAGGATCGACAGCGTCGGCGGCTTGGACCCGCCGAGGAACAGCGGGCTCACGTAGTCGCCGAAGGCGAACAGGAAGGCGAAGGTGCCGCCGATCACGAGTCCCACCCGCGCGGAAGGTACCACCACCTTGAACACGGTCTTCAGCGGCCCGCAGCCGAGGTTGTAGGCCGCCTCCACCAGCCGCTTATCGACCATGGAGAGCGAGAACAGCTGGATCAGCAGCACCAGCGGCAGCGCCAGCGTCACGTAGCCGACCATCGTGGCCGTGGACGTGCCGATGATGTTGACGGGCGAAATGCCGGCGAGCCCGAGCACGCCGTTGATGATGCCCTTTTCGGCGAGGATGATCTGCCAGGAGTAGATCCGCACGAGGTAGCTGGTGAAGAACGGCGTGATCAGCGCCACGATCGCCAGCGTGCGCGTCCGCGGCGAGGCGATGAAGGCGAGCGCATAGGCGGCGGGAAAGGCGATCAGCGTGATCAGCACGGCCGCCACCAGAGCCATCCAGAAGGTGTAGAGGAAGGCGTCGTAGAAGAAGCCGGAGGAGAAGATCCGGATCCAGTTGTCGGGGATGAAATCCTGCTCGAGCTTGAAGTTCTTCACCCGCCAGAACGTCATCCAGACGAGCACGACCAGCGGCGCCACGAAGAAGGCGACCTGCCAGACCAGCGACGGCGATGCCCAGAACACCGCGAAGCGGTCGATCCGCGGCCGGCTTCGCTTAGGGGGTGTGACGTCCAAACTGGATCTCCGCGACAAGACGTGGACAGCGGATCCGCGCCGGGCGAGCCGGCGCGGATCTCATGCGCGAGGTCGAAGGATCAGAGCGACTTGAACTCGGTCCAGACTTCGTTCCAGGTGTCGATGTCCTGCTGGACCGGCGTCTTGCGGATGTGGATCTTGCCGTCCTTGTACTCGTCCATGACGTTGCGCTCTGTGAAGGTCATGCGCAGGCGCTTGGCTTCAGCCGGAGCGTCGGCGTTGAGCTTCTCCCAGCCCGCCTTGCTCGGGATCGAGGCGTTGTAGGCCGGCATCAGCGCGGAGGCCATCTGGCCCTCGGCCGAGGTCATGTACTGGATGAAGGCCTTGGCGAGGTCCTTCTTCTCCGACGCGGCCATGATCGACATGGACTCCGTCCACTGGATGCCGCCTTCCGCCGGCACCGTCGCGTCGACCGGCACGCCGTCCTTGGCGAGCAGCAGGGTGATCCAGTCGCCGACGCCCGGGATCGCCTTGGCGCTGCCGTTGGTGAGCGAGGCGAAGGTGTCGGCCATTGAGTAGAAGGCCGAGGTCTGCGGCTTCAGCGAGAACACCGTCTCCTTCAGCTTCTCGAACGCCGCAGCGTCGATGTCGAAGGGCGACTTGTTGCCGTTGTAGCAGGACAGGCACCCCATCGACGGCAGGTACCAGTCGAAGAAGCCGACGCCGCCCTTGATCTTCTCGTCCCACAGGATCTTGTAGGAGGCGACGTCCTCGGCGGTCAGCGCATCCGTGCGGTAGGCGATGCCGAGGTAGCCGAAGCGGATGATCAGCGAGTAGAGCTTGTCGTCCAGCCAGTGGCCGGGGAACTTCTGGAACTCGGGGAAGAAGGTGTCGAGCGCGTAGTCCGCCGGGTTCATCTCCTCGATGAAACCGCCGTCGCGCAGCATCACCACATACTCCGCGTCCGACAGGACAACGTCGTAGGTGCCCGGGGGCGACTGGTTGACCAGCGCCAGCATGTTCTCGCCGCCGACATACTCCTTGGCGACGACCTTGACCCCGTACTTGTCCTCGAACGGCTTCACCACCGCCGGATCCGCGTGGCCGGGCCACGACAGAAGGTTCAGCGTCTTCTCCTGGGCGTAGGCGCGCTCGGACTGCAGACCCGTGGCGGCGGCGACGCCGAGCGCACCGGCGCCCTGCAGGAACTGGCGGCGGCCGATGCCGCGGCTGAGGAAGGCGAACATATCGATCTTGTCAGTCATGACTTGCCCCTCTGGTTTGTCTTTTGGGTCTTCGTGGCACGCCGGGCCGCCCTCACGCGGCCCGTCGCGATCGCGGGCCGCCGGCTAGAAGGCGGTGAACTCGGGTGACTGCGCCCACTCCCTGAGGACGACGAGCGCCTCCTCCCGGAGCATCGGCTCGGCCTTCAGAAGGGCGCGGTCGTGCACGTCGTGCCGCACCAGGGTGGTCAGCGGCTCCAGGTCGAAACCGCAGACCTCCTCGGCGTCCTTCAGCGTGCTGGCGTAGTACATCTTGGTGATGCGGGCCCAGAACATCGCCGCGACGCAGAGCTCGCACGGCTGGCACGAGGTGTAGAGTTCGCAGCCGGAGAGATCCCACGTACCGAGCTTGCGGCCGGCATCGCGGATCGCCTCCACCTCGCCGTGGGAGGTCGGGTCGTGGTTCTCCACCACCCGGTTGACGCCTTCGCCGACGATCTCGCCGTCCTTGACGATGACGCAGCCGAACGGCGCAGCCTTGCTCGCCCGCATCTCGTCGCGGCTGATCTCGATCGCGCGGCGCATGAACTTGAGCTTGTCGGCCTCTGCCATCTCTGTCGCTCCCATGAGTATCGACGAAGGATCTAGCAGAAAGCATGCCAGCAACCCCCCGCTGAAAAGCCCGCGGGGTGCAAGTTCAATGAAGTCTTCAAATGGCTCGATTAAGTAAAGCTATGCATTCGGGCGCCGTCGGTCCGGCAAGCCCGCCCAGGACGGTCCTGAAAAGGAGATTTCAGCAAATTCGCTGATCCGAAAGCCGTTTTTCTGCCTCCGCGTCCCTCCCACAGCGCTTGCGCATCCCGCAGGGGACCGGCCGCGGTTCGTTCAGGACTGTACTGATGCCTATTCCATGAGCAGTCCGTTGCGTGCCCCCGGCTCCGCGCAGGGGAAGGATCGCCCGTTGATGCTGTCCGTGACCAACGGGCGACCTGAATCAGAGGCCGAATGCCTTCAGTATGGCCGGCGGGATCAGCGCTGCATATTCTTTCATCATTCGCTCACCCTTCTCCACGCTGGCCGAACCGGCCGGCGACAGCGCGCCCGACGGCGGGATCGCCTCCAGGTCGGCCGGGTAGATGTCGTAGGGCGGGAAGTTGGCCAGCCGTTCCTCGCGGACGCGGGAGAGATCGACCATGCCCGGATGCAGCGACATCATCAGCGACGTCTCGAACACCGCGGCGTGCTCCAGGGCCCAGCCCGGGAAGCCGTCCGGGAAGACGATCTTCAGCGTCTCCTCCGACGTGAACTCGTAGTAGTCGAGCTTCAGGATGGTCATGTCGGTGATGCCTTCGAGCTTCAGCTCGCGCATCGCCACGTCCACACCCTCCGCCAGGAACGGGCCGTTCTCCATGTGGCCGTTCATCAGCACCAGCCGCCGCACGCCGTGGCGGGCGAACTCCACGATCATGTCGCGGACGAGATGAATGAGCGTCACACCCGACAGGCTGGTGGTGCCGATGTAGTGGTTGCCGCCGCCCGACTTCGGCTGCGACCGGGCGCCGTAGTTCACCGCCGGCGCGACGATCGCGTCGATCTGCTCGGCGACCGCCCGGGAGACTGCCGTTGGCAGCAGCGAGTCCGTGCCGAGGCACATGTGATAGCCGTGCTGCTCGGTCGAGCCGAAAGGCACCAGGACGATTGCGCCCTTTTCCACCCGGCTCTTGTAGTCCGGCCAGGTCATCTCACCCATCATCACCGTGTTCATATCCCACCCGTCGGTTTCTTGTTGCGGCCGGTGCCTCTAGCAGAAAGCATGCCGCATAGCCGATGGGCGGATTCCGGTCAGCGGACGAGGCGGAAGGTTGCTTCGTGCACGCCGGGCCCGAGCCGGATCCGCAGGCCCGCGGGATCGGCGTCGCCCGAAAGCGGAATACCGGCGAGCATCACGTCCCTGGTGCCCGGGCCGGGCACGAGCGTCGCCCTTGCGCCGGGCGGTACTTCCGCCCGATAGCGGACGAGGTCGCCCTCCACCGACCAATCCACCCCGATGCGACCCGCGACGGTATCCCGCCGCGCCTTGAGCGGCGACAGCGCGGGAATGACCACCGGTTCCAGCAGGATGTGTCTGTAGCCCGGTTCGGTCTCGTCGGGGCGGATGCCTGCCGCGGCTTCGAACAGCCACTGACAGACCGCGCCATAGGCATAGTGGTTGTAGGAGTTCATCGAGGGCTCGTATGGCGTTCCGTCCGGCCCCATCGCGTCCCAACGCTCCCAGATCGTGGTCGCGCCCATCCGCACCTGGTAGAGCCAACCGGGCACCTCCTCCTGCAGCAGGACAGCGGCCGCAAGATCCGCTTCCCCCGCCTTGACGAGGGCCGGCAGCAGCGCCGGCGTGCCGATGAAGCCGGTGCCGATCCGCCCGCCCGCCCGCGCGATGCTCGCCTTGAAGCAGGCGATCGTGCGCGGCAGGAGGCCCGGCGGGATCAGGTCATGGAGGATCGCAAGCGCGTAGGAGGTCTGGTCGTCGTAGATGAGCCGCCCGGACGGCTCCATGAAGGTGCGTTGGAAGGCAGCGCGCACCGTTTCCGCAAGGGCGGTCATCCGGCCGGCGACGTCGCCCGCGCCGACCACCGCGGCAGCCTTGGCCGTCAGGGTGGCGGAGATGAAGAGATAGATCGTCGCCGCTGCGTCCGTGCCGATGGTCGGCAGCGGATGGTCGGCCGTCCCGGCCGGCTGCAGCCAGTCGCCGAAGGTGAAGCCTCGGTCGTGCCAGCCCGGCGGCGGGCGGACGATCGGCCCATCGCTGATGCCGTGGACGAAGTCGACCCAGCGCACCATCGCCGGCAGCGCCTCCTCCAGGATCGCGCGATCCCCGTACTGGAGATAGAGCGTCCAGGGCACCACGGTGATCGCATCGCCCCAACCGGTGCTCCCGGCGAAGTTCGGCAGGTGCTCGGGGTGAAGCCGGGTCGGATCGGGCACCACGTGCGGGATCGCGCCGTCGGCGCGTTGGTCGGCCATCACGTCGCGCAGCCACTTGGCGAGGAAGGCATGGCAGTCGAACAGGTGGCAGGCGGCCCCCGCGAAAACCTGGGCATCGCCGGTCCAGCCCAGCCGCTCGTCGCGCTGCGGACAGTCGGTCGGCACCTCGATGAAGTTCGACCACTGCGACCAGAGGGTGTTCTCGACCAGCCGGTTGACGAGGGGATGGCCGGTGACCAGTTCGCCCGCGGGTTCCCCGAGCGAGGAGAAGGGAACGAACCGGATCGCCGTGACCTCCGCCCGCCCGCGGATGGTGACCCGGGCATAGCGGAAGCCCTGGAAGGTGAAAAACGGCCGATAGTGTTCCTCCCCTTCGCCCTTCAGCACGTACTCCACCCGGCTCTCCGCCGAACGGAAGTTCGCGTTGTCCAGGTCGCCCCCGGCGGTCAGGATCTCCGCGTGCTCGACCACGATCCGGGCGCCTGCCTTCCCGCGCACCGAGAAGGCCACCGTCCCCGACGCGTTCTGGCCGAAGTCGTGGATGGTGGACCGGCGGGAGACCGGCCAGGACCGCACCGGGTCGAGCGCAGAAAGGTCGCGCACCGGCCGGGCCTCCTGACGCACCAGCACCGACGGATCGAAGGCGATGGCCGCCGTCCCCGCGGATTCAACCAGCCGCTCGCGCCGCGCGTCGTAGACCTCGCCGAAGTAGATCCCGGATTTCAGCACGGGCAGCAGGCCGCTGCGCCATGTCGGATCGGTCGCGACCAGAAGGGCGCCCTCTCCGTTACGGATCTCCGCGATGGCGGCGATGTGCTCGCCCCACGTGTTCAGGATCGCCACCGGCTGCCACATCATCTGAGAACGGAACCAGCCGTCCGCCAGCCAGATCTCGATACGGTTGTCGCCGGGCAGGAGGTGGTCGGCGACCGCGTAGGTCTGGAAGCTCAGGCGCTTGTCATAGGCCGTCCAGCCGGGTGTGAGCAGGTCGTCGCCCACGCGCTTTCCGTTGATGAAGCAGCGATAGAGGCCGTGCGCGCTGATCCGCAGCACCTCCGAGCCGACCACCGACGGCAGCCGGAACCGCTGCGAAACGAAGCTCGCCGCCGTGCCGACGCCCCGGTCGGAAAGCGGCCGGATCATATCGGCCACCCAGGCTGATGCCGGCCGGCTCGGAGCAGCTGGAAAACTCATGACCCGACAAACCTCCCGGGCGAAACGCGAGCCCGCTGCCGGTAGGGATAGCGAATCTTTCCAAACAAAGTTCGCAGGGACGCGGCGAAATGCGGTTCGCGTGCCGATCAGGCGTCGAAGGCGAGCTGGACTTTGAGGGTCTGTTCGGGCCGGTTCTCCAGGAGATCGAAGGCCGCGTGGGCTTCGCCGGCCGGGAAGGTCTGGGTGACTAGCCCTTCCGCGTCGAGCCGGCCTGCGGCGAGCCATTCCACGACCTGACGGATCAGCCGCGCGTTCAGCCGCGATCCGTGGATCGCAAGCTCCTTCGCTACCACCGCCTGCTGCACCAGGGCCGAAGGCTCGGCGGAAAAGCCGAGCAGCCCGATCCGTCCGGCCGGCGCCGCGACACGGACCGCCTCCGAAAGCAGGCTCGGAATTCCGGCGCCGTCGATCACAAGGCTCGGACCCAGCCCTTCGCCTTCCCCGGCGACAGCCTCCGGCACCGGTTCGCTCGGCGAATGGATCACCCGCTCGGCCCCGAGGGCGGCGGCGCGGTCGAGCCGCGACCGGTCGATGTCGGCCACGATCACCCGCGCGCCCTTCATGCGCGCGACGAGCATCACGGTGAGGCCGACCGTGCCCGCCCCATAGACGAGAACCGTGTCGTCCGGACCGCACCCCGTGTTGGCGAGCACGTTGGCGGCGATGGAGAAGGGCTCCGCCATGGCCGCCGCCGCAAAGGAGAGACTCTCCGGCACTCGCACCGCATTGCCCGCCGGCAGCGTGACGTGGCTGCGGAAGCCGCCGTCCCTGTGCACGCCGAACACCTGGAGGTTGGCGCAGACGTTGGGACGCCCGATCCGGCACGGCCGGCAATGGCCGCAGGCCACCACCGGATCGGCGACAACGGGATCGCCCGCCGCGAGCCCCTCGACGCCCTCACCGACCGCCTCGACCACACCCGCGAACTCGTGGCCGATGATCCGCGGATAGACGGCGAAGGGATTGGAGCCGTGCAGGATGTGGATGTCCGAACCGCAGATGCCGCCCCGCACCACCCGCATCAGCACCGCGCCTGGGCCGGGCTCTTCGATCGGAGCTTCCCCGACGACGAGCTCGCCTGGCCGGCGCACCGAGATGGCGAGCCCTGTCACTTGATCAGCCCCATCGCGGTGGGCAGCCACAGGCTGACAGCCGGCACGAAGGTGATGATGAGGAGCGCCACGAACAGCGGCACCAGCCACGGCAGGATCGCCATGGTGGTGCGTTCCACCGAGAGCTTGGCGACCCGCGACAGCACGAACAGCACCATGCCGAGCGGCGGATGCAGCAGCCCGATCATCAGGTTGAGGGTCATGATCAGGCCGAACTGCACCGGGTCGATCCCGAGCTTCAGGACGATCGGCAGCAGGATCGGCACCAGGATGGTGATCGCCGCGATGGTGTCGAGGAAGCATCCCACGAACAGCATCAGGAGGTTCACCAGGATCAGGAACACCCACTTGTTGTCGGTCAGCGAGAAGATGAAGTCGGAGAGCAGCTGCGCGGCCTGGCTGACCGTCAGGAGCCAGGCGAAGATCGACGCCGCGGTGACGATGAAGAGCACCGACGCCGTCGTCTCGATGGTGTCGAAGCCGGCCTTGGCGAGCGAGCGGAAGGTCATCGAGCGGTAGCGCACCAGTCCCAGGAACAGCGACCAGATCACCGCCGCAACCGCCGCCTCGGTCGGCGTGAACCAGCCGAGCGTCATGCCGCCGATCAGGATGATTGGCGTCATCAGCGCCATCACGGCGGAGAAGTCGAAGGTCCAGTCGAGCGCGATGAGAGCGATGAGGGCAAGCCCGACGGCAAGGTTGACCGAGAGCCCGGCGGCGACAAAGAGATAGACCGCGACCGGGAAGGCCAGCACCACGCCGATCTCGACGGAGGCGGCCAGGAGCTTGCGCATCTCGAACGGCGCATCCGATCCCCAACCCCGTCGGTAGGCGAACACCGCGACCGTCCCCATCATCAGGAAGGTCATCACCAGTCCCGGCAGGATGCCGGCCATGAACAGGGCCCCGATCGAAACGTTGGCCATCATCCCGTAGATGACGAAGGGCAGCGACGGCGGGAAGATCGGCCCGAGCGTCGCCGACGCCGCGGTGACGCCAACCGCCGCCTCGACCGGATAGCCGTGGTCCTTCATCGCCTTGATCTCGATGGTGCCGATGCCGGCGGCGTCGGCGAGCGCCGTCCCGGACATGCCGGAGAAGATCACCGAGCCCACGATGTTGACCTGCGCGAGCCCGCCTTTCATCCAGCCGACGAGGGCGACGGCGAAGGCGTAGATCCGGCCGGTGACGCCGGCGATGTTCATCAGGTTGCCGGCCAGGATGAAGAACGGCACCGCGAGCAGCGGAAAGCTCTCCACGCCGGCGATCATCCGCTGGGCGACGATGATGTCCGGCGCCGCCCCGTAGATGACGAGATAGAGCACCGAGGCGACAGCCATCGCGATGGCGACGGGAACCCCGATGAGCATGAAGACGAGGAAGGATCCGATGAGCAGCAGCATGCCTCAGCTCCCGATCTGGTCGAAGGCCGCGGGACGCTCGAGCACCGAGTAGCCGCGCCGCATGTTCTGGATGAAGACCTGGATGGACCTGAGGAGCATCAGCAGGAAGGCCGCGAAGATCGTGTAGAAGATGACGTTGCGCGGCAGATTGACCGTCACCATCCGCTCGCGGTGGACGACCGCGGCGTAGCGCCAGAACAGGATCGTGGCGTAGATGAAGAAGGCGATCCGGACCACGTCGACGACGATGGCGAGGATCCGCGCCGAGCGGGGCGACAGGTAGTGGTAGAGCACGTCGACCTGGATGTGCCGCGACTGGCGCACGCACATCACCGCGCCGAGGAACACCACCAGCACCAGGAGGTTGATGGCGATCTCCTCGGTCCAGGCAAGGCTGTTGTTGAGGATGTAGCGCGTGAAGAACTGCAGGAAGACGCAGAGCGTCATTCCCCAGAACAGCGCCTGGGTCACCCAATCCTCGATCGCATAGGGCTTGAGGTCGACCGGGGCGGTCTCCTCCTCGAAGACATGCGCCAGTTCTTCCGCCGTGATCGGCGTGTGGATCTCTTCGGCCATGGGTGGGAATCCGGACGAGGGTGGAAGGGGGGACCGGGACGGGCAACGTGTCCCGGTCCGGCTCTCGTCACTGGATCGCGCGGATCGCTTCCCAGTCGGCCTTGTCGTAGCCGAATTCCTCCATCGAGACCTTTTCCATCACGGCCTTCTCGAAGTCGGCCTTGTCAACCTCCGTGACGGTCAGGCCACGGTCCTTGAAGCCCTGCACGAGCGCAGCTTCGCGCTCCACAATGATCTTCGCGGTGCGGGCGGCTGCCTCCTGCATCACCTCGGTGAAGATCGCCTTTTCCTCGTCGCTGAGCTGGCCCCAGAGATTGCTGGACACCACGGTGTTGAGGTGGTCGACGATGTGCCCGGTGAGGGCGATGTACTTCTGCACTTCGAAGAACTTCTTCGCCTCGATGGTGGTGAGCGGGTTCTCCTGCGCTTCCACGGTGCCGTTCTGCAGGGCGAGGTAGACCTCCGCGAAGGCGATCGGCGCGGTGTTGGCGCCGCAGGCCCGCGGCATGGCGAGATAGGCCGGCACGTCGGGCACCCGCATCTTTAGGCCCTGCATGTCGGCGCAGGCCTTGATCTCACGGTTCGACGTGGTCTGCCGCGTGCCGTAGTAGCTGACCGCGGTGATGTGATGGCCGGAGGCCTCCTCGTAACCGGCAGCGAGCTTCTTGAAGACGTCGCTCTTGGTGTAGGCGATCAGGTGGTTGGCATCCCGGAAGATGTAGGGGAAGTAGGTGACGCCGATCGGCGCATACTCGCGCGCGGCGAAGCTCGATCCGGAGATGATGATGTCGACCGTCCCGAGCGTCAGGCCCTGGTTGATGTCCGCTTCCTTGCCGAGCTGCGAGGCCGGGAACACGTCGATCTTGTAGCGACCGTCCGTGCGCTTGGCGATTTCCTCGGCGGCCCAGACCGATTCCGTGTGGAAGGGCTCGGAGGTCTCGTAGACGTGCGCCCATTTGAGGGCCGTCTGCGCGAAGGACGACGTTGCCGAGACGACGACGAGGGCGGCCGCCCCGACCAGGGCCGCGAGTTTGTTGGTGTGCATAGGCTTTCCTCCCGATGATGTCCCGGCCGGTGGCGCCCCCACGCCCCGGCCTTCGTTTTTCAGACCGCGTCCGTCACCAGGGACGCGGGGTCTACTCGCTGAAGTTCAGCGAGAAGCGGTCTTGGCTCCGTTCCAAATGGAACCGCATGGCGCTCCGGGCGGCGACCTCGTCGCCGGCCGCAATGGCGTCGCGGACGGCGCGGTGCTCAAGAAGCGCCGCGCGCCAGGTTTCCGGGTTCTCGAAATAGCTGGAGAGCCGGGCGAAGTAGGGATTGATCCGCTGATCGAACAGCTCGCCGATGAAGCGGACCATGACGGCGTTGCCGAGGATGCCGGCAACCGTGGTGTGGAAAGCCCGGTCGAGCGAAAGCGTCTCGGCGGAGGGATGAGCCGAATGCTCCATCCGATCCAGAACGTCGTCGAGCGCTTCCACGTCGTCGGGTCCGGCCAGGCGGGCAGCCTCCGCGGCCACCGCGCCCTCGATGAAGGCGCGGGCCCGCAGGAGCTCGAACGGACCCTCGATCGCCTCGCGGATGCGGGGCACCGGCTGTGGCCGGACCTTCACAAAGATGCCCGCGCCGACGCGGATGGTGATGAGCCCTTCGACCTCCAGCGCGATCAGCGCTTCACGGACCGTCGGGCGGGACAGGCCGAGCTGTTCGGCGAGGTCGCGCTCGGACGGAAGCCGCGCGCCCGGGGCAAACTCGCCGCTTTCGATCAGGGCGCGAAGCTGGTCGGCAACCTGCCGGTAGAGCCTTCGCGGTTCGACGGCCTTGACGGGCACGGGGTCGATCTCCTCCCTGCCGACCATCCCCACGACTGGTCAGACCATTTGTCCAAAGGCTCCTACAGTTGCATGATGCAGTCAAGTATGAACGTCGGAAAGCAGTCTCATCGGGGGCAGCGGCCGGGGACTCCAGGCCCTGGAAACGTTCAATAGCCGGTCCGGACCCGCCGGCCTTCTCGGTCGAACACGTGCAACGCCGAGGCGGGCGCGGCGACTGTCAGCCGTTCGCCGGCGTTGAGCTTGGTGCGACCTGGAATGCGGTAGACGAGGTCGCCGCCGCCGTCGATCGCCCCGTGCACGTAGCTCTCGGCGCCGACGAGTTCGACCGCGGTCACCGTCGTCGCCGCGGTCAGCCCGGTGACAGCCTCGCCGGTCCTGGCGAGCACGAAGTCCTCCGGCCGGACGCCGATCGTGCCGGCACCGTCGAGCGGTAGGGATGCGGTGACGTCGATCCCGTTCGCCACGGAAAGCCCGGCCCCGGTGCTTGCCGCGGAAAGGAGATTCATGCCGGGCGAACCGATGAACCCAGCGACGAACACCGTCTCCGGCTTCTCGTAGAGATCGATCGGCGTGCCCCGCTGCTCGATCCGCCCGCCGTTCAGCACGACGAGCGTGTCGGCGAGCGTCATCGCTTCCAGCTGGTCGTGCGTGACGTAGACGCTCGTCGTGGCGAAGGCCCGCTGCAGCCGCCGGATCTCGATGCGCATCTGCACCCTGAGCTTGGCGTCCAAGTTGGAAAGCGGCTCGTCGAAAAGATAGGCGGCGGGCTCGCGGACGATCGCCCGCCCCATCGCCACGCGCTGGCGTTGCCCGCCGGAGAGCTGGCGCGGCTTGCGGTCGAGCAGCGGTCCGATCTCCAGAGCCCGCGCCGCCTCGGCCACCCGGCGGTCGATTTCCGCGCGCGGCGTGCCGCGGTTCTTCAGCCCGTATTCCAGGTTCTGCCGCACCGTCATGTGCGGATAGAGCGCGTAGTTCTGGAACACCATCGCGATGTCGCGGTCGGCCGGGTCGAGTTCGTTGACGACGCGCCCGCCGATCGAGATCTCCCCCGCCGAGATGCTCTCCAGCCCGGCGATCATCCGCAGCAGCGTGGACTTCCCGCAGCCGGACGGCCCGACCAGCACCAGGAGCTCGCCGTCCTCGATGTCGAGCGAGATGCCGCGCACGGCCTCCACCCCGCCCGGGTAGACCTTCTTGACGTCGCTGAGCACGATGCCGGCCATGAACTCACTTCTCCGTCTCGACGAGGCCCTTGACGAACCATCGCTGCATCAGGACCACCACCAGGATCGGCGGCAGGATGGCGAGCATCGAGGTCACCATCACCATGTCCCAGGGCGTGTCGGCGTCGGCGAACGAGACCATCTTGCGCAGCGCGATGATGATGGTCGTCATCTGGTTGTCGTTGGTGACCAGAAGCGGCCAGAGGTACTGCGTCCAGCCGTAGATGAAGAGGATGACGAACAGCGCCGCGATGTTCGTCTTGGAAAGCGGCAGCAGGATATCGCGGAAGAACTTCATCGGCCCCGCCGCGTCCACGCGCGCCGCCTCGACCAGCTCGGGCGGAATGGTGAGAAAGAACTGCCGGAACAGGAAGGTGGCGGTGGCCGAGGCCATCAGCGGCAAGGTCAGGCCGGTGTAGGTGTCGATCAGCCCGAGGTCGACGATCACCTTGTAGGTCGGCAGGATGCGGACCTCCACCGGCAGCATCAGCGTGATGAAGATCATCCAGAAGAACACCATCCGCCCGGGAAAACGGAAGAACACGATGGCGAAGGCGGAGAGGATCGAGATCACGATCTTGCCCACCGCGATGGCGAGCGCCACCACGGTGGAATTGAACAGGAGCCGCCCCAGACTGACGCCGCCGATCCGGTCGAGCCCGCCGAACACCGCGCGCCCGTAGTTGTCGGCGAAGGCGTCCCCGGGCAGCAGCGGCAGCGGCGGGCTGAGGATGGTGCGCACCGTCTGGGTCGACGCCACGAAGGTGTACCAGATGGGAAACGCCACCACGAGCACGCCGATGACGAGCCAGAAATAGGCGAGCGCCGTGGAGAGCGGCCGGTTCTCGATCATCGCGGAGCGCCCTCACCCATAGTGCACCCGCCGGTCCACGTAGCGGAACTGGATCGCCGTGAGGCCGATCACGATCACCATCAGGATCACCGACTGGGCGGCCGAACTGCCGAAGTTCAGATTCACGAAGCCGTCATTGTAGACCTTGTAGACCAGCGTTTCCGTTGCCTTCGCCGGCCCGCCGCCGGTCACGGCGTGGATGATCCCGAAGGTGTCGAAGAAGGCGTAGACCGTGTTGACGACCAAGAGGAAGAAGGACGTCGGCGCCAAGAGCGGGAACACCACGGTCCAGAACCGCTTGGCGCCACGCGCGCCGTCGATCGCCGCCGCCTCGATGAGCGACTTGGGAATTGCCTGCAGCCCGGCGACGAAGAACAGGAAATTGTAGCTGATCTGCTTCCAGGACGCCGCGACCACCACCAGCACCATCGCCTGATCGCCGTTGAGCAGCGGGTCCCAGTCGTAGCCGGCGCGCCGAAGCATGTAGGCGAACGAGCCCATCGCCGGGTTGAACATGAACAGCCACAACATGCCGGCGACCGCAGGGGCGACCGCATACGGCCAGATCAGCAGGGTGCGGAAGAATGTCTTGCCGCGCACGATCCGCTCGGCCGACGTCGCCAGCACCAGCGCGACGCACATCGAAAGCGCCGCCGTCGCCAGACTGAACACGGCCGTGACCTGCATCGCATTGAGGTAGCTCGGGTCGTCGAATACGGCGCGGAAGTTGGCGAGGCCGACGAAGCTGGTCTTCAGCCCGAAAGCGTCCTCCCGCAAGGCCGACTGGTAGAGCGCCTGGCTCGCCGGCCAGAAGAAGAACACGAGGGTCAGCGCGATCTGCGGCGCCAGCAGCAGATAGGGCAGCACCTTGTTCGGAAACACGACGCGGGGTTGGGCCAAAGGGGGGATCCGGCGGCTGGAGGCGCGAGAGGCGGCGGCCCGCCAGGGAGACGGGCCGCCTTCCATCACAGGTCAAGAATGCGGCCGGTCAGCCGCCGACGGCATCGCGGATCGCCGCGTTGGCCCGCTCCACGCCCTTGTCGAGGGCGGTCTTGGCGTCCTGCGAGCCGTTGAGCATGGCCTCGAACTCCTCGTTGAGGATGTCGCGGACCTGCGGCAGGTTCGGCAGGCGCACCCCGCGCGAGTTCTCCGTCGGCTCCTTGCCCATCATCTGTGTGATCGGGATCTCACGGCCGGGGTTCTTCTCGTAGAAACCCGAAGCCTTGGTCGCCTCGTAGGCCGCCATCGTCACCGGCAGGTAGCCGGACACCTGGTGCAGCCGGGCCTGGATCTCGGTCTGCGACAGGAAGTTGAAGAACTCGGCGACGCCCTTGTACTGCGCCTCGTCCAGCCCGCCGAACACCCAGAGGCTGGCGCCCCCCGGGATCGTGTTCTGCGGTCCACTGCCTTCGTAGTAGGGCAACTGGCCGAGGCCGTAGTTGAGCCCGGACTTGATCACGTCGCCGAGGCCGCCGGACGACTCCGTCATGATCGCGCATTCGCCGGAGAGGAACAGCTGCTTGGCTTCAGACGTCCGGCCGCCGTAACGGAAGACGCCTTCCTTGGCCAGATCGGCGATCGCCTGGAAATGCTCGACGAAGATGCCCTCGTTGATCTTCAGCTCGGGCGTACCGCCGGCAAGACCGTTCTCCTCGGTGGCATAGGAGACGTTGTTCCAGGCGGCGAAGTTCTCCGTGTGGATCCAGGTCAGCCACGTTGAGGTGTAGCCGCAGGGAGCGGCACCGCTTTCCTTGATCTTGCGGGCGGCGGCGAACACCTCCGGCCAGGTCTTCGGCGGCGATTCCGCGTCGAGCCCGGCCTTCTGGAAGGCGTCCTTGTTGTAGTAGAGGATCGGCGACGAGGAATTGTAGGGGAAGGACAGCATCGTGCCGTCCGGCCGCGAGTAGTAGGCCGCGATGCCGGCCAGGTACTGCGACTTGTCGAAGGCGTAGCCGCCGCCTTCCAGAACCTCGGCGACCGGCTTGACCGCGCCCTCGGCCGCCATCATCACGCCGGTTCCGACGTCGAACACCTGCATGATGGCAGGCTGGCTGCCGGCCCGGAAGGCGGCGATACCCGCGTTCAGGGTCTCCGGATAGGTCCCCTTGAACACCGGCACGATCTTGTAGTCGGCCTGCTTCTCGTTGAATTCCTTGGCGAGGGTTTCCACCACCTCGTTGTTGGCGCCGGTCATGGCGTGCCACCACTGCAGCTCGGTGGCGGCCGCCGCAGGCAGCGCCTGGGCGGCGATCAGCGCAAGCACGGCCGAGCCGTGAGCAAGAGCTCGAAGAAGCATAAGGGGGGTCCTCCCGTCTTGATCATCCCGCAGCGGCCGTCGGCCGGCGGGTTGCCCTATCATTCACCGATGACGGTTGCGCGACGCCGCCCCCCAAGGACCGCGCGCTCCGCCCGAACGTGAGCTAGATCATTGTTGTCACATATGTATGCGGAAAACTAGATAGGTTTGTGAACGTCGGCAAGCGACCTCCCGGTTTTCCACCGGACCGGCCGGCGGCGGGCGCTTCGGCCCGTCCCACTCACCGGATCGGCAGGACGTTGGTGTATTTCACCTGGCTGAGGGCGAAGCTGGATTCGATGGAGGCGACGCCTTCCAGGCGGGACATCCGGGTCTTGATGAAGGCCTCGTAGCTCTCAAGGTCGGGAACGACGACGCGGAGCAGGTAGTCGCGTTGGCCGGTCATCAGGTAGCATTCCACGACCTCCGGCCAGCGGTTGATGGCGGCCGAGAATCGCTCCAACTCCTCCTCGCGCTGCCGCTCCAGGCGGACCGAGAGGAACACGCTGATCGGCAGGCCGACGCTCTTCTGATCGACCAGGGCGACGTATCCCTTCAGGATGCCCTTCTCCTCCAGGATGCGGATCCGCCGCAAGCAGGGAGATGGTGACAGCCCTGCGGCGTCGGCGATGGCCTGCGCGGTCATGTGGGCGTCCCGCTGCAGCAGTTCGAGGATCTTGACGTCGATGCGGTCCAAGGCCATTGGCTTCTACGCCCTCTGTTCGTCCTTGTTTTAGCTGAATCTGCCAAGAACGCACCGGCGTCCTGCCGCGTTTGGTCAAAAACACCGCTTGACCCACCCTATGATAGGGCGAGGACGCGGGTGACGGAGGGACCGGCATGGACCAGGCGGCGTTGAACATGATCGCGGAGCTCGAGCGCAAAGTGCTCTGGCTCTCGGCCTGGATGATCCACAACGCCAACCACCTGCGCCCGAATCCGGACGGCCTGAAGGTCGGCGGTCACCAGGCCTCGTCGGCGTCGATGGCGACAATCCTGACCGCGCTCTACTTCGCCGCTCTACGTCCCGAAGACCGGGTGGCGGTGAAGCCGCACGCTAGCCCGGCCTACCACGCCGTCCAGTATCTGCTCGGTCGCCAGACCCGGCAGAAGCTCATCGATTTTCGCGCCCTCGGCGGCGCCCAGTCCTATCCCTCGCGCACCAAGGACACCGACGACGTCGACTTCTCCACCGGGTCCGTCGGCCTCGGCGTGGCGCAAACGCTTTTCTCAAGCCTCGTCCAGGACTACGTCCATGCCCACGGCTGGGCCGCCGATCGTCCCGAAGGACGCATGGTGGCGCTGCTCGGCGATGCCGAACTGGACGAGGGCAACATTTTCGAGGCCCTTCTGGAGGGCTGGAAACAGGGCCTTCGCAACACCTGGTGGGTGGTCGACTACAACCGCCAGAGCCTCGACGCCGTGTCGCGCGAGGGACTGTGGGAACGCCTCGACGGCGCTTTTCACGCGGTCGGCTGGGACGTGGTGATCCTGAAATACGGCTCGCTCCAGGAAGCCGCCTTCCGCGAGCCGGGCGGTGAACGGCTTCGCGCCTGGATCGATGCGTGTCCGAACCCGCTCTATTCGGCGCTGACGTTCCAGGGCGGCGCGGCGTGGCGCAAGCGCCTGTCCGCCGAGATCGGATCTGAACCGGGCGTCGCCGATCTCCTAGGCCGCCGCAGCGACGACGAACTCGCCACACTGATGGGCAACCTCGGCGGACACGACCTGCCGACGCTGCTCGCAGCCTTCGAAGCCGCGCGCCGGCACGACCGGCCAACGTGCTTCATCGCCTATACGATCAAGGGCCATGGCCTGCCGCTCGCCGGCCACCGCGACAATCACGCCGGCCTGATGACGCCGGCCCAGATGGAAACACTGCGCGGGCGGATGGGCGTCCGCCCCGGCCAGGAGTGGGAGCCTTTCGAGGGCCTCGCCGTGGATCCGGAGGCGTTGCAGGCTTTCCTTTCCAACGTGCCGTTCGCGGCAGACGGCGTCCGCCGGACCACAGCGCCGGCCATACCCGTGCCGTTGGCCCTGGATTTCCCGGCGCAGCCCGCGGTCTCCACCCAGCAGGCCTTCGGCCAGATCCTCAACGAGATCGCCCGGGGCAGCACCGCGCTTGCCGATAGGATCGTCACGACATCGCCCGACGTGACCGTCTCCACCAACCTCGGACCTTGGGTGAACCGCCGCGGCCTCTACGGGCGGGAAAGCCAGGCCGACCTATTCCGCCAGGAGCAGATCCCCTCCACCAACCGGTGGGAGTTCTCGCCGCGCGGCCAGCACATCGAGCTCGGCATCGCCGAGATGAACCTGATGACGCTGCTCTCCGCGCTCGGCCTGTCGCACAGCCTCAACGGCGAACGGCTGCTGCCGATCGGCACGCTCTACGACCCCTTCATCTGCCGGTCGCTCGATGCCCTCAACTACGCCTGCTATCAGGACGCCCGCTTCATCGTGGTGGCGACGCCGTCGGGCCTGACGCTGGCACCGGAGGGCGGCGCCCACCAGTCGATCTCTACGCCGCTGATCGGCATGGCCCAGCCCGGCCTCGCCTCCTTCGAACCGGCCTTCGCCGACGAGCTGGCGGTGATCCTGCGCCACGCGCTCGACTACATGCAGCGGGAGGGCGCGGGCGAACCGGACCCGCGTACCAGCTTGAAGGACGATGCCGGCGGATCGGTCTACCTGCGGCTCTCCACCCGCACGCTGGAGCAGCCGCGCCGCGCGCTCGACACGGACCTTGCGCGTGACGTCGTCGACGGCGGCTATTGGATGCGCCGTCCGGGTCCGAACCCGGAACTGATCGTCGCCTACTCAGGCGCTGTCGCGCCGGAGGCGATCGAGGCGGTGGGCCTGATGGGCGAGGACCGGCGCGACGTCGGCCTGCTTGCGGTGACGTCGGCGGACCGGCTCTACGCCGGCTGGTCGGAGGCCAGGCGCCTGCGCCGGGCGGGGAGAACCGCCGGCAGCCACATCGAGACCCTGCTCGCCGGCGTGCCGCGGCATTGCCCGATCGTCACCGTCGTAGACGCCCACCCGGCGACGCTGGCCTGGATCGGCGGCGTGCACGGGCACCGCGTGGAAGCGCTTGGCGTCGAGAGCTTCGGCCAGAGCGGCACGGTGCCGGATCTCTATGCTGCCTATGGGCTGGATGCGTCGTCCATCATGGCGGCGGCGGAATCGCTCTTTCCCGCTCGCCCGATCCGTCTGCGCGCCGTCACCTGACCCGGCGGTCAACCGACCGAGACAATCGCCTTGATGAGGCCCGTCTTGACGCTGGCCCACGCCGGAAGATCGCGTGCGACCGTATCGAGCGAGGTCCGATGCGTGATCATTGCATCCACCGGCACGCTGCCGTTGCGGATGGACGCCATGACATGCTCGAAGTCTTCGCGGACCGCGTTGCGGCTGGCGATCACCATCATCTCCCGCTTATGGAATTCCGGGTCGGAGAAAGTGATGTCGTCGCGCACCACGCTGAGAAGGACGAGCACGCCGCCATGCGCCACATGGCCGAATGCCGCCTGCATGGATGCGGCGGCGCCGGTCGCGTCGTAGACGACGTCAAACCCTTCCCCGCCAGTCAACGCGGCAATCCGGTCGGCAAGGTCGTCGTCGACCAGAAGCGTGCTCGACAGGCCGAGGGTTTGCGCCGCGAAGGCCAGCCGTTCGGCGCTTGTGTCGAGCAGCGTGACCTGCTGGCCGGCAATGCGGGCGAAGAGAGCCGTGCCCAGGCCGATCGGACCGGCGCCGATCACCAGGGCGGAAGACCCGGCGGGGGCCCCCGACCTGCGGACTCCATGAGCTCCGATCGCCAGGAACTCGACGGTGGCGGCCTGTTCCAGGCCGATGTCGCCCGCCGGATAGAGGTTTGCGGCCGGCACCAGGATTCGCTCGCACATGGCTCCGTCGGTGTGGACGCCCAGCACCTGGATGCGGGTGCAGCAGTTCGGCTTGCCTTTCCGGCACGCGCCGCAGGTGCCGCACGAAATATAGGGGTTGATCACCACCGGCGTTCCGGGCGCAAGTGCCACGCCGGCCCCGACGGCCAGAACCCGACCGGAAACCTCGTGCCCCATCACGCGCGGATACTGCAGGAACGGATGCTTGCCACCGTAGATGTGGTAATCCGTTCCACAGATCCCGACGGTGCTGACCCCGACCAGAGCCCAGCCCGGGCCTGGCGCATCCGGCTCGGGTCGTTCCCCGAGCGTGAGCCGGCCGGGCGCTTCGCAGACGATGGCTTTCATGGGCTTTGTCCGTTCCGGTTCGTCACGACCGCCCGCGCCGGCGGAGCTGGTCGAAGTAGACGATCACGATGATCAGGACGCCGGTGATGATGCGCTGCCAGAACGAGTTCACGTTGAGGAGGTTCGCGCCGTTGTTGATGGTGGCGAGGATGAACGCGCCGAGCAGCGGTCCGTGGATGGAGCCGACGGCGCCGAACAGCGACGTGCCGCCGATCACCGACGAGGCGATCGCCTGGAGTTCCCACCCTTCCGCCTGGGTGGCGTTGCCGATGCCGATGCGTGCGGCCAGCAACAGCCCCACGAAGGACGCGCAGAGCGCCGACAGCGTGTAGGCCAGATAGATCATCCGCCGGACGTTGACGCCGGAAAGCCGCGCCGCCTCCGCATTGGAGCCGACGGAGAACAGGTACCGGCCCCACCGGCTGTGGTGCAGGAACACGTAGGACGGCACACCCACGAGGATCACCATCCAGAACAGGCTCGGCACGCCGAGGAAGTCGGCACGCGAGAAGGCGGTGAACGTGTCGTTGGTGATCGAGATCGTCGCGCCGTTGGTCATCAGCAGGCCGATGCCGCGCAGCGACGTCAGGGTGGCGAGTGTGATGATGAAGGGCGGCAGGCCGAGCCGGACGATGCCGAAGCCGTGGAACAGGCCGATCGCGACGCCGATGCCGAGCGTGATCAGGCACGCCGCCCAGATCGGGAAGCCGGCTTCCAGCAGCATCGCCGCCACCACGCTGGTGAAGCCGACGATGGCGCCGACCGACAGGTCGATGCCGCCGGTGATGATGACGAAGGTCTGGCCGATCGCCAGGATCGCCGTCATCGACCCCTGCCTCAGCAGGTTGGAGATGTTGTTGGTGCTCCAGAAGTTCGGCGTGGCGAAGGCCAGGATCGCCCAAAGCAGGAGAAGCAGCCCGAGCAGGGTGAGCCCGAACAGGAACTGGATCTGGCCGCGTCGGCGCGATTGGGTCTTGATGTTCACGTCAGTCATTCGGTTGCCCCCTTAGACGCCGATGGCCCGGGCCAGGATCTCTTCGTGCGAAACGCTGTGGTAGCCGTGGCTCGACACCAGACGGCCGCGCCGGAACACATGCAGCGTGTCGGACAGCTCATAGGCTTCCGGCAGGTAGGACGAGATCAGGATGATCCCCGCGCCCTGCCGCAGCAGGTCGGAGAACAACCGGTAGATCTCGGCCTTGGTGCCGACGTCGACGCCCACGGTCGGCTCGTCGAAGATGAACAGCTTGGCGCCGTGGTTGAGCCACTTGCCGACCACGATCTTCTGCTGGTTGCCGCCCGACAGGCTGGACGCGAGCGCCGAGCGGGTCGGGGTCTTGATCCGGAGGCCTGCGATCTGCCGGTCCGCCGCTTCCGCCTCGCCTCCGCCATAGAGCAGCCCGCCGTTGCTGAGGCGCTCGTAGATCGGCAGGTTGAGATTGAGCCCGACCGGCAGGTTGAGGCAGAGGCCCTGGTCGCGCCGGCTCTCCGGCGCAAGGGCGATGCCGAGGTCGATGGCGTCGCGCTCCGAACGGATGTCGACCGGCTTGCCGTCCCACTTGATCGTGCCGGCGCTCCGCTTGTGGCGGCCGAACACCGTGGTGACGAACTCGCTGCGACCGGCCCCGATCAGGCCGTAGAGGCCCACGATCTCGCCCTCGCGGACCGTGATCGAGATGTCCTCGAACCCGGCCCCGCTGAGCCCCGTGGTCTCCAGGATCGGGCGGCCCGGCGTGTAGTGTTCCTTGTGGTAGATCTGCTCGATCGAGCGGTTGATCATCATGGCGATCAACTCGGTCTCGTTCGTCTGCCCGATGGTGCGGGTGCCGACCAGCGTGCCGTCGCGCAGCACCGAGACGCGCGTCGCCAGTTCGAACACCTCCTCCATGCGGTGGCTGATGTAGACGATGGTGACGCCGTCCTTCTCCAGCCGGCGGATCAGGGCGAACAGCTGCGCCGCCTCGCGCCGCGTGAGATAGGCGGTGGGCTCGTCGAAAATGAGGAATCGGGTACCGCGGATCGCCGCGCGCGCCGCCGCGATGAGCTGCTGCTGGCCGATTGTGAGGTCGCCGAGCAGAACGTCGGCCGGCAGGTCGAAGCCGAGGTCGTGCAGGATCTGCTGCGCGTCGGCCTCCATGCGCCGACGCTGCATCAGGCCGTAGCGCACCTTCTCCTCGCCGAGGAACATGTTGGCGGCCACGGACAGGTGCCGGCAGAGCACGACCTCCTGGTGGACCGCGTTGATCCCGAGCGCCATCGCCTCCGTGGGAGATGCCAGGGCAACCGGCTGGCCCTGCCAGAACACCTCGCCCGATGTGCGCGGGATGACGCCGGTGAGGAGCTTGATCAGCGTGGACTTGCCCGCGCCGTTCTCCCCGACGATGGCGTGGATCTCGCCTGCGTGGAAGACCAGATCGGCCGGCTTCAGCGCGTGCGTGCCGACGTAGCGCTTCTCCAGGCCGCGCAGTTCCAGGATAGGCACGCCGCGCGGCGGCTGCGTCTTCGGATCGGGGTGATCGAGCATGAGCCGTTACCGTGGCCGGAAAGACAGGGGGCGGCGGTCACCGCTGCTCCCCGACGCCGGACCGGCCGGGCCTTTGGGGCCCGCCCGGCGGCGACCGGTCGGAGTGGAGGAGACCGCCCTGGTCGCGGAAGGCTCAGTCGAGCTTCGGGTTCAGCAGGGCGCTGATCTTCTCATCGCCCATGTTCGCCTTGGTCACGAGGTTGGCGCCCGTGTCGACGAACTTCTCGACGGCTTCGCCCTTGGAGGCGGCGAGGGCGGTCTTGATGCCGTCGTAGCCCATCCGGTACGGATCCTGAACCACCAGGCCGGCGATCACGCCGTCGGTGAGGAACTTGACCAGCTTGTCGTCGCTGTCGAAGCCGATCAGCTTGATGTTGTCCTGGGCATTGTTCTCGGCGATCGCCTGGCCTGCGCCCTGCGCCATGATCAGGTTGGACGCGAACACGCCGCGCAGGTTCGGGTTGGCGGTGATCAGGTCGGTCATGATGTTGAGGCCGGTGGTCGCCTGGCCGTCCGCCACCTTGTCGGCCACGAGCTTCAGACCCGGATACTTGGCCGCCAGCTGCTCCTTGAAGCCCTGGGCACGCTGATCGAGCGAGCCGACGCCCGGCAGCGACGTGATCAGAGCCACTTCGCCCTCGGCCGCGCCGTACTTCTCGGTGATCGCAGCGGCGAGACCGTCGGCGGCGACGCGACCGCCCTGAACGTTGTCCGTGGTGAGGAACGAGGTGAAGGCCTGGCTGTCGGCGCCGCTGTCGATGCCGATGATCTTCACCGACTTCGCCGCTTCGTCGATCGGCTTGCCGAGCGCCTTGAACTCGGTCGGCGAGATCACGACGGCAGCCGGGTTGCCCGACACCGCGTTTTCAAGGATCGAGATCTGGCCGTTGATGTCGGCTTCCGACTGGGCGCCGAGTTCCGGCACGTTGACGCCGAGGTCCTTGCCGGCCTTGCGGGCGCCGGCGAGCACGATCTGCCAGTAGAAGGAGGTCGTGTCCTTGACGATGATGGGAATCGTCACGTCCTGCGCTGCGGCCGGTCCGACCGGAGCAGCGGCGAAGGCGAGCGACAGCGCGGCAACGCCAAGGAACAGGCGGCGCGACAGGGTGCTTACGGATTTCATTCGGTTTTTCCTCCCTAAAGCCCTCTTCGGGGCGTCTTGCAGCTTGTTGACTTTTATCGTTAAAAAGACAAGCTCCCGGCAAGCTAGTTCATTCCACCGGGGGATGCAAGCGCTGCTCCTCCGCAGCGCCCGGCACGACCGGGACCGCCCCCATGAACTTTTGTACTTTACCGATACAAGACAGATTTGGTCAATGCTATCCTTGTATCGGGCGCCGCCGTGCGGAAACGGCACCGGGGACGCAATGGCCAGGCAGAACACCACCTTCAAGAACGCCTACAACCGGACCCTGGCCCTGCTCAGCGCCGGCGGGCTGGAGACGTCCGAGCCCGCACTCGGCCGAACGCTGGGCGTCAGCCGGACGACCGTGCGCGCCGTGCTGTCCCGGCTTGCCGAACGGGGCATCGTCGTCAGCGAGGGTCGTCGCCGCTCGATCCTGCGCGCCCCGGCCGACGACGACTACTTCGCCGAGGCCGAGACCGATCCGCTCTCCAATGTCATCGAACGCACCTTCATGAAGCGCATCCTCGAAGCGGATGCCAAGGCCGGAACCCATGTCAACGAACTCGAGCTCGCCCGGGAGATCGGCGTAGCCACCTCCAGCGTCCGCGAGTTCCTGATCCGCTTCAGCCGCTTCGGCCTGATCGAAAAGCGGCCCAACAGCCACTGGGTGCTGAAGGGCTTCAACCGCGCCTTCGCAGACGAACTGGCCGAAGTCCGCGAGATGTTCGAGATGCGCTCGGCCCTCGCTTTCGCCGCCTTGCCGAAGGACAATCCGCTTTGGGGGCGGCTCGATCTTCTGGAAGCCGAGCACCGGGGTCTCCTCGACACGATCGGTCAGCACTTCGCCGGCTTCTCCGAACTGGACGAGCGGTTTCACCGGCTGATCCATGCCGCGTCACGCAACCGCTTCATCATCGACTTCTACGACGTGATCGCCATGGTGTTTCACTACCATTACCAGTGGAACAAGCAGAACGAGCGGGAGCGCAACGAGCAGGCGATCCACGAGCATCTCGCCTACATCGCCGCCCTGCGCAGCGGCGACGTCCGGCGGGTTCGGGATGCATGCGCAACACACTTGGAGTCCGCCCGCGCGACCCTCCTCGCCTCGACAGTATGACCGACCCAACGGTCAGCCCGGCTTCAACTCGCCGAGGATGGTGGGGATGAGCTCCGACACGGTCGGATGGATCGGCACCGCTTGCTGCAGGGTCGTGTAGGGCACCTTGGCGTTCATCACGTCGAGCACCCCGTGGATGGCCTCGTCGCCGCCGACCCCGAGAATGGCGCCACCGAGGATCATCCGGGTCTCGGCGTCGACCACCACCTTCATCAGCCCGTCCGTCTCGCCCTTCTCCACAGCGCGGCTCACCCGCGTCATCGGCCGGGAGCCGACCAGGATGCGACGGCCCGCACGGCGGGCCTCCGTCTCCGTCATCCCCACCCGCCCGAGCGGGGGATCTGTATAGAGTGCGTAGGCCGGGATGCGGTCGCTGACCTTCCGGTTTCCACCGTCGAGCAGGTTGGCCGCCACGATCTCGAAATCGTTGTAGCTGGTGTGGGTGAAGGCGCCTCGCCCGTTGCAGTCGCCGAGGGCGAACACACCGGGTACGTTGGTCTCCAGGCGGTCGTCGACCGTGATGAACCCACGGCTGTCGCTGCGGATACCCGCCGCGTCGAGCCCGAGGTCGTCGGTGTTGGGCCGCCGCCCGACCGCCACGAGGACATGGCTGCCTTCGATCGTGCGCGCCCCTGATCCGGCGCCGGCGGTCACCGCGACAGCTGCGCCGCGCTTTTCGAAGGAGAGGGGCTCAGCCCCGAGGACCACCCGGATTCCCTCGTCCTCCAGGAAGCCCTTCACCGCGTCCGAGATCTCCTCGTCCTCCCGCGCGATCAGGCGCGACCCACGTTCCAGGATCGTCACGTCGCTACCGAAGCGCCGGAACATCTGCGCGAACTCGAGCGCTACATAGCTGCCGCCGACCACCACCAGATGACCGGGCAGGACGTCGAGGTCGAGGATGGACGTGCTCGTGAGATGCGGCACCCGGTCCAGCCCCGGCATGTCCGGCACGACGGCCCGGCCGCCGACGTTGATGAAGATCCGCTCCGCCGTGATCGCCGTGCCGTCCACATCGACGGTCTTTGGCCCGACGAAACGGGCGTGGCCGCGGATCAGCGTGCAACCCGCCATCCCCGCGATCCACGTTTCCAGGTTGCCCCGCGAAGTCCCGCTGACGGCATCCTTGCGCGCCTTCACCGCCCGCATGTCCACCGTCACGCCGCCTTGAAGGACGACGCCGAAATCGCCAGCCCGGCGGGCGACGTGGGCGGCCTTGGCGCTGGCGATCATCGTCTTCGTCGGCGTGCAGCCCGCGTTGACGCAGGTTCCTCCGACAAGATGGCGCTCGATCAGCGCGACGGTCATGCCCGCGTCGGTCAAGCGCCCGGCGAGCGGGGGACCGGCCTGGCCGGCGCCGATCACGATGGCGTCGAAGCGCTCCGTCATGAGAAGCCTCCGACCGCCGCAAGCGCCAGCACGATGGCGACCGCATCCTCCAGGAGAGCGATCGGCAGGTCGCGCCCGCCGGTGGCCGCAACCAGCCGTCTGCGGGCCTCGGCGCCCCCGAGCGTGCCGATCACTGCCCCGACCACGCCTGCGATCAGCCCGATGGCGATTACACCGCCGGAGATCCCGATCGCCGCGCCGGAAACCGCACCGCTGACCAGCCTGGCCCCGAACTGCATCGGCACCTTGCGGCTCGGCGTAGACGGCAGCTGGTCGGTCACATACTCCACCAGGGCCAGTGCGGTGAACACATAGGGTGTCCAGCGGAAGCCCAGAAAGGCCAGGGCGCTGTCGCCGAGGTCCAGCCAGCCGAGCGCCGCGGCCCAGCTGACGGCTGCCAGGGGTGTGAACGCGCGGAGCCCGGCGCTGATGCCGATCACCAGCGCAGCCAACAGGATCGATGCCATCTGGTTTCGCCCGTTTGGAAGCCCCCTCGCAACTATGGTTGAAAATGCATGGATCGCAAGCCGAACCGCGTCGGCAGCTGGCGGTGCGGCGAGCCGGTCACGTCTCCGCTCTGGCGTGATTTCAGTCGACCTTGGACGGAACCTTCTCCCCATCAGGCGATTGGGCGGGCGGGAGAACAGGACTGGTTTCACTGGGACAACACACTCCAGGCATGCCCGGTATGGGCTGATCGGCTTGGTGGCGGACGGCTGTCGATTGGGCGTCCGGTGCTGTCCCACAGCAGAACGGGATTGAGGTTGGAGCGCCTTCGACCATCCGACCTCCGCCCGCAATCGGGAGGAAAGAACATGATGAAACGGCTCCTCGCCGCGGCCGTCGTCGCAGCACTAGGGTCCACCGCAGCCTTCGCGCAGCAGACCTATGATCTGAAGTTCCAGAGCAGCGACACGTCCGGCACAGCCGCCTTCGAAGTGCAGCAGGGCTGGGCCAAGCACCTCTCCGAGGTTTCCGGCGGGCGGATCAACGTCCAGATGCTGCCGGTCGGCTCGATCGTCGAATACAACGAGACCCTGGACGCCGTCGGCGCCGGCATTCTCGACGGACACATCACCGACAGCTCCTATTTCACCGGAAAGGACCCCGCCTTCGCGCTGATCGGCAACCCGGTGGGCGCCTATTCCACGGCCGAGGAACTGCGCGGCTTCTTCGACGACGGCGGCGGCAAGGAACTCTACAACGAGATCCTGAACCCTTACGGCGTGCAGTTCATCGGCGCGGCCGCGCAGACGGCGGAAGCAATCCCCTCCAAGGTGCCGATCGACGGTGTGGACGATCTCAAGGGAGTCAAGATGCGCGCGCCGGAAGGCATGGTGCAGTCGGCCTTTGCCGCTGCCGGTGCCTCGCCCGTCAACCTGCCGCAGTCGGAGGTCTTCACCTCGCTCGACAAGGGTGTGATCAGTGCCGCCGACGCCACCACCCTCGCCACCAACGACTCCATGGGCCTGCACGATGTCGCCAAGCATCCGATCTGGCCTGGGTTCCACTCGCTGCCGCTCAACGAAGTCTCGATGAACAAGGCCAAGTGGGACTCCATGCCCGATGATCTGAAGCAGATCATGACGGAGTCGGTCACCTTCTATGCGGACGACCTCGCCAAGCGGATCCGCGAGCGCGACGAGATGGTGGCCCAGAAGCTCCGCGAGCGCGGCGATGTCACGATCCACAGCTGGTCTGAGGAGGAGAAGAAGAAGTTCCGCCAGATCGCGCAGGACCAGTGGCAGAGCTTCTCCGAGCGCTCCGAGAACGCCAAGAAGGTTTTCGACAAGCTGACGGCCTACCTGAAGCAGGAAGGTCGCCTCTGAGCGGTTCTCCCGTCGCCGAAGCGACCGGCCGGGCCTCCAGCCCGGCCGGACCACCGGAGAAGACCCCACGATGACCCTCGACGACCAACCGCGACCCGTGGCGGCCGACGAACCGCAGGATCCGTTGTCGGCAGCGCTGATGCCGCTCGCGCCGATCTTCGCCGCCGGATTCCTTCTCGTCACGGTCTTCAGCTTCTACGAAGTCGTGATGCGCTACGTCTTCAACGCACCCACCAACTGGGTGCACGAGACGACGATCGCCCTGACGGCGCTCTGCTTTGCCTACGGCGGCGCCTACTGCCTGGCGACGGACCGGCACATCAGGGTCGTCCTGCTCTACGAATGGGTGTCGCCCGCAACGCGGCGGATCCTCGACATCGCCATCAGCCTCATCGGTGCGGCCTCCTGCGGTCTGATGGCATGGGCAGCCTTCAGTCTCGCCCAGAAGGCGTTCTACATGCCCGGCGGCCAGTTCCGGATCGAAACGAGCGGCAGCGCCTGGAATCCGCCGACGCCTGCCATCGTCAAGGGCACCCTTTTCGTCCTCCTCTGCGTCATGTGCGTGCAGTTCCTCCTGCAGGCGGTGTGGCACATCCGTCGCGACCCGTTCATAGACGCCCACCACGGCATCCCCGGAGAGGGGCGGTTCGACGATGTTTGACCTCCAGGCGCTTGGGATCGGCGGCGGCAGCCTCGCCATGTTCGGATTGCTGCTGCTGCTCCTCGTGACCGGCATGCAGCTCGCCTTCGTGACCATCCTGGTCGCGCTGATCTTCGCGCTCGGCTGGTTCGGCCCCATGGCGGTGCCCATTGTCACCACGCGAATCTATTCATTCCTCACGCAATACGTCTTCGTCTCCGTGCCGATGTTCGTGCTGATGGCGTCGGTGCTCGACCGCTCGGGTATCGCCCGCGACCTGTTCGATGCCATGCGGCTGTTCGCCGGCCGGATCCGCGGCGGCGTCGGTGTCCAGACCCTTCTGGTCGCGGTGGTGCTGGCTGCGATGTCCGGCATCATCGGCGGCGAGATCGTCCTGCTCGGCCTGCTCGCCTTGCCCCAGATGCTCCGCCTCGGCTACGACCGCCGGCTCGCCATCGGCATCGTCTGCGCCGGCGGCGCGCTCGGCACCATGATCCCGCCCTCCATCGTGCTGATCATCTACGGCCTGTCCGCCAACGTCTCCATCGGCGAGCTTTTCACGGCCTCCTTCGTGCCCGGCCTGCTGCTCGCCGGGCTCTACATCGCCTATGTGCTGATTCTGGGCCTCATCGCCCCGCACAAGGTCCCCGTCCCGGACCGCACCGTGAAGGTGGACAGGGCCGAGAAGCTGCGGCTCCTCAAGGGGCTCGTGCTCCCGCTTCTCGTGGTTGTCTTCGTTCTCGGGTCGATCTACGGCGGCATCGCCTCCGTGACCGAGGCGTCCGCGATCGGCGTCGTCGGCGTCGTGCTGTCGACGATCCTGCGCGGCGAGTTCTCGTTCCGCATGATGATGGACGCCGCGCTGCAGACGCTCCGCACCTGCGGCATGATCGTCTGGATCGGCGTCGGGGCCACCGCCCTCATCGGCGTCTACAACCTGATGGGCGGCATCGACTTCATCAAGGAACTGCTCCTCGGCGTCTCGGACACCCCGATCGTCATCATCCTGGTGATGATGCTGATCCTGGGCGTGCTGGGGATGTTCCTGGACTGGGTGGGCATCGCGCTGCTGACCATCCCTATCTTCGTGCCGATCGTCGTCTCGCTCGGATACGACCCGATCTGGTTCGGCGTGCTGTTCTCGCTCAACATGCAGGTATCATTTCTGTCGCCGCCCTTCGGCCCGGCCGCCTTCTACCTCAAGAGCGTGGCCCCGCCCGACATTTCGCTGGGGACGATCTTCCGCTCGCTGGTTCCGTTCATCGGTCTGCAGCTGGTCGCCCTGGCGCTGGTCATCATGTTCCCGTCGCTGGCTCTCTGGTACCGCTGAGCAGCGGGCCGGCGCGCTCCGGCTCGTGCCCGGACGGTGTCGGGATCTGCAGGCCGAGAGCCATTTTGGCTCATTGTGCGGCCGCGCGGTCGCTGTATCGTCGGGCGATGTCCTTGATCCGCATTCTGCTCGTCGATGATCATCCGATTGTCCGCGAGGGTTATCGACGGCTGCTGGGCGGCCAACCGGGTATGGCGGTCGTGGCGGAAGCCGGCGACGGCAGGGCGGCGCTCGCCGCTTTCCTGGAGCACGCGCCCGACATCGTGCTGATGGACCTGTCGATGCCCGGCACCGGAGGGCTGCCCGCCCTGGAGGCGATCCTCGCCCGCGATCCCCAGGCGCGCGCCATCGTCGTCTCCATGCACCAGGGCGCGATCTTCGCCCAACGCGCCATCGCCGCGGGCGCCCGCGGCTTCATCTCCAAGAGCAGCCCTCCGGAGGAACTGGTCCGCGCCATCGACACGGTCATGGCCGGGCGGCGGGTGCTGTCGTCCGACATGGCGCAGGAGATCGCCCACACCTCGCTCAGCGGCGACGAGGTTGCGACGCTCACGCCCCGCGAGCGGGAGATCCTGACGATGCTGGCCCGCGGCATGAACGGCCGCTCCATCGCCCGCAGCCTCGGACTGTCGTCGAAAACCGTCCAGAACAACCTGTCCCAGATCCGGGCGAAGCTGAACGCCTCGGGCGACGCCGATCTCGTGCTGAAGGCGCAGCGGGCCGGCCTGGCCGAGGCGCCATGATCCGCGGGCTCCTGCCTCAGCTCGTTCTGCGGATGCTGCTGGCCGGGTTGGCCACGGTCGTCTTCGCGGCGGGCTGGGTGCTGTGGGACACCGCCCGTGCGGCGCGGCGCGATGCCGAGCAGACCGCGCAGCGGGTCGCGGTGGCGATCGATGCCCGCCCGGACTTCATCGGCCTCGCCTTCGGCGGCGTCGCACCCACGCCCGTCTTCCGGGATTGGCAGGCATTCCCCGCTTGGACGCTGATCGCACCGGGGATCTGCGTCGAGTTCGGCGGCGAGGATCGGCCGAGCCACCGCCGGTGCGGCCCCTATGTCGTCTCCGACACGGCCGTGCCGGACTGGTTCGTCTGGCTCTCGCAGGCCACCGGGTTGGTGCCCGACCCTGTCACCGTACCGGTGCGGACGCGCTTCATCTCCGACGGCCGGGTGACGGCCTTCGCGGATGCCGCGGTGATAACGGCCCGCGCCTGGGAACGCGCCGGCGACCTGATGCGCGTGGCGATCGGCATGGCCGTGGCCGGCGCGATCCTCACCGGGCTGGTGGTCGCGCGCCTGCTCGCGCCGTTCCGCACCATTCTGCAGGGGATCGAGCGCCTCCAGCACGGCGACTTTTCCCGACGCCAGCAGCGGCTGCACGTGGCCGAGTTCGACCGGCTCAGCCTGGCGCTGAACGAAACCGCGGCCGCCCTGCAGGACGCCCGTGACGCACGGACGGAGCTGACGCGCCGCCTGTTCACCGTGCAGGAGAGCGAGCGCCGCGCGCTTGCCCGTGAACTCCACGACGAGTTCGGCCAGTGCCTGACCGCGACCCGCGCACTCGCCGCGGCGATTTCCCAGTCGGGAGAGCGCACAGCCGGTGACGGCGAGCGTATCGCCGAGATCAGCGGCCAGATGATGGATAGCCTCCGGGCGGAGTTGTCCCGCCTGCGGCCGCCGGATCTCGACGAGCTCGGCCTCAGCCCGGCGCTGAATCGCCTCGTCGCCGACTGGCGCAACCGGTTGCCGTCCGTGCGCTTCGTGATGGACCTCAAGGGCGATCTCGATACGGTCTCCGACGAACTGGCCCTCAGTCTTTATCGCATCGCGCAGGAATGCCTGACCAACGCAATCCGGCATGGATCGCCCGCCACCGTCACGCTCGTCCTGGAGGTGACGGAGGACATCCTCCTCTCCGTCACCGACGACGGCGGCACGCGGGCCGGTTCGCCTGCCGGCGACGGCTTCGGCCTCCTCGGAATCCAGGAGCGGGTCGGCGCGCTTGGCGGCCAGTTCTCCCTCGAGCCTGCCGAGAACGGCATGCGTGCCGTCACCAGGCTGCCGAAATAGATTGCGACCCGGGTGATCTTCCCGGCTGCTCCGGGATGCCGTCTCTGGCGTCGGCCGGCGCGGCGAGCCATGCTCCGGACACTCAGGAGGTCGTCCGCATGAATCACATGGCACACCCGATCGCGCGCCTCGGCACGGAGGTCGCCGCCGGCCTCGTCGGTCACGAGGTGATGGTCGAGCGCCTGCTGGTCGCTCTCCTCGCCGGAGGTCACGTCCTGATCGAAGGACCGCCCGGCATCGCCAAGACCCGCGCCGTCAAGCGGCTGGCGGCCTACCTCCCCGGGAGCCATGCGCGGATCCAGTGCACGCCGGACCTGATGCCTTCCGACCTCACCGGCACCCAGGTGTACCGGCCGGAGACGGGATCCTTCGACTTCGTGCCGGGCCCTCTCTTCCATTCCCTCGTGCTCGTCGACGAGATCAACCGCGCGCCGCCGAAGGTGCAGTCCGCGCTCTTGGAGGCCATGGCCGAAAGCCAGGTGACCTCCTCCGGCGTGACCCGCCGCCTGCCGGATCCCTTCATGGTCGTCGCGACCCAGAATCCGATCGAGCACGAAGGCACCTTCCCGCTGCCCGAAGCCCAGATGGACCGCTTTCTGCTGCACATCTCGCTCGGCCTGCCGCTCGCCGATCAGGAGCGCGCGATCCTCGATCTGGTTGCCGCAGAACGGATCGCGCCGCCGACGGCAGAAGCCGAGCCGATGTCCGTCGACACCATCCACCGTGCCCGGCTGGAGGCTGCCGGCGTGCACCTGTCGCCGGCGCTCAAGGACTTCATCGTCCGCCTCGTGATGGCCTCTCGACCCGGCGGCGCGGTCGCCGAATGGGTGGAGCACGCCATCTCGCCGCGCGGCACACTGGCCCTGGCCGCCGCCGTCCAGGCTCGAGCCTGGCTGCAGGGTCGCGACTATGGCCTGCCCGAGGACGTCGTCGCGCTCGCGCCCGACGCGCTGGCGCATCGGCTGATCCCCACCTGGGCGGCCAACGCCGAAGGGCGGACCGGCCGAAGTCTCGTCGCCGACATCCTGCGGACCGTGGAGCCATGGTGACGGGGCCGCTGGACCGGCCCGGCATCCGCCTGACTGCGCCGGAACTGATCGCACTGCGGGAGACCGGCCTTGCCACGGGTCGCCATCGCCCGGCGACCCGGCGGCCCGGCGCGGTGCCCGCCAAACCGCCCGGAGCGGGTATCGACCTGCGCGAGATCAGGGCCTTCGTGGACGGCGACGACGCCCGCCGCATCGACCCCGCCGCGACGGCCCGCACTGGTCTGCCGCACATCCGCAGCTTCCACGAGGACCGCGACGACACGGTGCTGCTGATCGCGGACTTCCGTCCCGCGATGCTGTGGGGCACCAGGACCGCCCTGCGCTCGGTGCGCGGCGCGCGCGCCGTCGCCGAGCGTGGCTGGCGGGCTGTCGCCCGTGGCGCATCCGTCTCCGCCATGGGCATCGACGCGGTCGGCGTGTCCAGCCTGCCGCTCGGCGCAGGCGCCGCGCACATGAACCGGATCGCCTGGATGCTGGCGAGCCTGCACGACCGCGCGCTCTCGGCCCGAAGGGAGACCCCGGATCTTGCCGCCGCGCTCACCCGTGCCGCGAGCCTTGCCCCGCCCGGCGCGGAGGTGGTCCTGGCGGCCGGGGCGGACAGCATTGCCGCCGCCGACGAGCCGGCGCTCGCCCGCCTCGCGCGTCGGCGTCGCGTGACGCTGCTGCTGCCGCTCGACCCCGCCGAAATCGCGCCGCCTGCCGCGCCGGTGCCGATCCGCTGCGGCCCGCTCGGCCGGGTAGCGAGGCTGGTCGCTTTCGACCCCGTGCCGCTCGCCCGGCACCTGCGGACCCTCAACGTCATGCTCGAGATCGTCACCGATGACACAGGCTGAGCTGATCCAGGCCCTTCCGGCGGGGCGATTGCCACCGTCGCTGATCGAGCTCGGCGCGGCCGATCTGCTCGCCCTGTTCGGCGTCGGGTTGGTCCTCGGTGCCATCCTGGCTGCCATCCTCGCCCCCTTCCTCAAGCGCACGCCGTCCCGCCGCGCCCGGGTTCGTGCGACCCGCGGTCTTGCCCCGCAGGAACGGGTTCTGGCCGTGGCGAAGCTGCTGGGCGAGATGCCGGAGCCATTGCGGCCGTCCGCCTACGTCCCCTGGCCGTCGGTCACCGACGCGGAGATCGAGCATGCCGCGATGACGGCGAGGCTGAGACGTCGATGAGCTTCGCATTTCCCTGGGCCCTGCTGCTCTTCCTGCTGCCATGGCTGGCGCGACGCGTCCTGACGGCCCGCTCCGCCGCCGACGCCGCCCTGGTCGTTTCGCAGAGCGCCTTCTCGGCGGCGTTGCCAGCCGGAGCGCATGGCGGCCGTGTCGGCGCCACGTTGGCCGCCGGCGCCTGGATCGCTCTCGTCCTGTCGCTCGCCGGCCCGCGCTTGCCGGTGACCACCGACCTCGTCACCGCGTCCGGCCGCGAGATCATCCTGGCGCTCGACCTCTCCGGCAGCATGGTCAAGGAAGACTTCGTCCTCGACGGCAAGCCGCTGACCCGCCTCGACGCGGTCAAACGCGTCGCCTCCCGCTTCGTCAGGACCCGCAAGGGCGACCGCGTCGGCCTGGTCATCTTCGGCGACCGGGCCTATGTCGCCCAGCCCCCCACCTTCGACGTCGCTGCCGTGGCAGGCGCCATCGAGACCGCCCAGATCGGCATCTCCGGCCGCTCGACCGCGATCTCGGACGGCCTGGGACTGGCCGCCAAGCGCCTGACCGAAAGCGATGCGACCACCAAGGTCGTCGTCCTTCTGTCGGACGGCGTCGACACCTCAGGCAAGGTCCGCGCGAACGATGCCGCCGGCCTCGCGGCGCGCCACGGCATCCGGGTGCACACCATCGCCCTCGGCCCGGAGGACCTGGAGAACCAGCCGATGTCCCGCGATGCGGTGGACGCCGCAACCCTGCGCGCCGTGGCTGAAGCCGGTGGCGGCGAGAGCTTCCGCGTCCGCACCATGGCCGACCTCGACGCGATGGCGGCCTCGCTGGACCGGCTGGAGCCCAATCCGATGCGCCGCCCACCGATGCAGGTCTGGCGCGACCTCTGGATGTGGCCCGGTGGCGCGGCCCTCGCCTTCGCCTTGATCCTCGCCGTGCGGAGGGCTCCATGAGCACCCTCGTTCTGTTGCGGCCCTGGTGGCTGCTGGTCCTTCCCGTCGTGGCCGCCCTGGCGCTCTGGCGCTGGCAGCGCGGGCCGTCAGCGGGCGGCTGGGAAACGGTGATGCCGCCGGCCATGCTAGCGGCGATGCGGGCGCTCGGCCATCTCAAGGGAGAGACGCGCCGTGGCGGCTTCGCGCCGGTGGCGGCCGCCGCGATGATCACAGTCGGGCTCGCCGGCCCTGCGGTTCCGCGGAGCGACGCGCCGCTCCTCGCCGAGTCCGGCGCGCTCCTCGTCGCCATCGACATGTCGCCCTCGGTCGCGAGCGGCCCGGGGCTGGCCGATGCGCAGGCCGCCGCCGCCGACGTCCTGTCGGCGGCAGGTGGCCGTCCCGTGGGGCTGATCCTGTTTTCCGGCGAAGCCTACGAGGCCGCTGCCCCGACCGCCGATCCGGCGACGCTTGAGAGTCTGATCGCCGTTCTCGGTCCGGAAACGATGCCCGGCAAGGGAAGCCGGCCCGCCGCCGCCCTGGCGTTGGCCCGCCAGATGTTCGCGGGCAACCGCGACGCCGATCTCGTCCTGATCTCGGACGGGGGTGGTCTTGACGACGCCTTCGTCGCCGAAGCGGAACGCCTCGTTGCCGGGGGCGCTCGCCTGTTCGTCCTCACTGTCGATAGCACTGCGGAAGGAGCGGCCGGTCCCGACCGCCTCGCCGCGCATGCCACCGCCGCCGCCACGGCACTCGATCCGGCCGCAGTGCTCGACCGGCTTTCCGGACCGGGGGCGCTCGGCCGCGATCCTTCCGTCGCCGCCCTGCGGTTCAGGGACCTCGGACCGCTCGTCGCGGGTTTCGCCCTCGTCCCGCTGGCCGTCCTGTTCCGGAGGCGAGCATGAACAGGACGATGCTTGTCGCCCTTGCCGGTCTCGCCTGCATCGCCCTCGGAGGCCCCGCCGCCTGGGGTCGCCTGGCGTTCCACCTCGGCCTGCCCGGCGCTTCGATGATCCTCGATGATCCCGCCGCCCATGGTCTGGCCCTCTATCGCAGCGGCGACTTCGCGGCGGCCGACGCTGCGTTCGAGCGGGCCGGACGCGGCCAGACCTTCAACCGCGCCCTGACGCTGGCCGCCGTGGGCCGACATTCCCTGTCGGTCGCCTACCTCGACGCCGTGCTCTTCGCAACTCCGGGCGATGCCGAGGCGCGCCGCGTCCGCGATCTCGTCGACGGAATGGTTGAGAAGACGCGAGGCGAAGGCGTGGTCCCGGGTCGGATCGCAGGTCTCGGCGGCCTCTCGGTCTCCACGGACACCAATGCGCAGGGCATGCCCAGCACGCCGGATCCGGAATGGAAGAAGCCGATCGAGGCTAGAGGCTTCGTGGCGACCGACGCCTGGCTGGAGACCATCACCGACGATCCCGGCGAGTTCCTGCGTCTCCGGCTCGAGAAGGAGCACGAACGGCGGGCCGGCCTCGGTCTCGTCCGACCCCTGGAGGGTGACCCATGGTGATCCGCCTCGCCCTCCTCTTCATTCTCGTCGCCGGCGGAGCCCGCGCGGACACGTTGCGCCTTGTCGTGCCGGCCGTAGCGCCCGTAGCGGGCGAGATGATCCCGGTCACGCTGCGAGGCGAATACACCAGCCTGATCACCCTGGAGAAACTGACGTTCCCTTCGTCGGACGCCTACGACTGGATGCAGATTTCCCGGGACGCCTGGTCGGAGGAGCGGATCGACGGTCGCACGGTCCGGGTCTTCCAGCGACGCCTCGCCGTCTTCCCGCGCCGGGCCGGGCCGCTGGCAATCGGGCCGGTCACCCACCACCTGACCGTGACCGGGGGCAGCGCGGCCCGGGAGTCGCTGGACGTCGTCGCCGAGGCGGTGACGCTTGCGATCGCGCCCTTCCCTGCCGAAGTGCCGCATCTCGCCGCCCGCGCCCTGATAGTCGAGGACGACCTCTCCGCCCGCCCGGGTGAACTCGGTGACGGCGAGACGCTGGTCCGCCGGGTGACCTTGCGCGTGGACGGAGCACTTCCGCAGCAACTGCCGCCACGCCCCTCCATGCGCGAGCCGTGGTTGATCAGCTTCACCGCGCCGGAGATCCGCGAGATCAGGCCGACACCGGAGGGACCTCTCACCACCGTCGTCTGGGAATGGCACCTCCGCCCGCGGACGGGCGAACCGGGCGTTCTGCCCGCGGTGGAGATTCCCTGGTTCGACACCGGCGCACGCACGATGCGGGTTGCACAGATCCCGGCCATACCCTTCGGCTACGTCAGCTTCGGCGAGAACCGCGGCGGGACCGACGCTCTGCCGCCCCGGCAGATCGGCATGGCCGTCCTGGCCCTCGTCGCCGGCCTGCTGGCAGGGTTTTCCGCCTTGCTGATCGGCAGAAGCCCGAGCCGGGGGGCGGAGATTCTGAAAACGGTTCGCCGTCTGTGGCCGCTGGACCCGACCCGACGCGCCCTGCGGCAAGCAGCCCAGACCGGCGACCTCCTGGCCCTGAGGCGAGCGGCCGACCGGTATCTGCGCCGCCGGAGAGATCTGGGCCTTCCGGTGACGGGCCGCGAAACCTCAAAGCTCGACGCGGCTCTCTTCGGTCCCGCGTCCGGAGCCATCGGCTTCGACCCGGCCACCGATCTGGGTGAGATCCTCCGTCACCACGGGGCGACCGCAGACGGAATGCCACGGACGCGCTAGCGATCGGTGTCGCTGGCGCGTCCGTGACGAGTGGCTTTCGGTTACCGTCCGGTGCGCGACCGGAGATAGCCGACCGTCACCGTCGGATCGACGGTGCCCCAACGCCCGCCGAACCATCCGGCCACCGCTCCGAGAAGCAGCGCGATCGCGGAGAACAGGGCCGCGGTGGAAACCGCAGATGCAGCCGTATCGGCCGCTTCGGTGGCCTGCTGCTTCGCCTGCTCGACGGTCTGGCGATACTGCTGCTCGTACTGCTGGACTTCGGTTCTGGCCTGCTCCACCGGGATCTGACGGGCCTGCGCCAGAGTCTGCGCCGCAGTTTCGCGGGCCTGCTCGGCTTGGGCTTCGTCCCCGGTCACGAGCGCGCGGACGGCCGAAACCGCAGCGTCCCGGATGGCCGCCGGATCCTGTCCGCCGGTTGCCGAGCGAACCTGGTCTTCGATGGCCGAGAACGGGTCTGCGGCTTCGGTCAACCCGGGAGCAGCCGCTTCGACCGCCGTTTGGGCCGCGCCGCCCGCCGTCTGGGCGACATTGCCGAGGGCGTTCGAGACGGTTCCGTAGAGGCCGCCAAGGACTCCGCCGAGCGTCGAGGTCAGCAGGTAGAAGATGACGAGGGTGGTAAGGGCCCACGACGTCAGGCCATGCCAGCCGGCTGTGGATTCCTTCGGCTTTCCGGCGAGTCGGCCTGCCGTATAACCGCCGGCCAGCGATGCGATGATCCCCGCGATCGTCCACCAGATGCCGGCGCCGATGGAGAACGAGCTGACGGCAGGGCTGTCGCCGCCGACCGGATCGATGCTGGCTGCCCCGACCCCGATCCCGAACAGGTTCAGGATGAGATGCGTGACCAGGCTGACGACCACGCCTGCGAGAACGGCCCCCCAGGAAACTTTGTTGAGCATGATCGAGCGGGCATCCTCGGCCGGGGTGACCGGTGAAATGTGAGGAGCATCATCGTCGCCTAGGGTCCTTGGCGTCGATGGGTGGTTCGTGGCTGTCATGGAAGCGTCTCCCGACGAATTTGGACTAGGTGCAGTGGTCTTCGAACATCTGGCGACTCCGATCGTTCCTGCCGAGCGGTTGTCGTCGGGGGCAACAGTCCGCAGTTCCTCCGGCCCATGTGAGCCGATCGATTGCGGTGCGGGCAGGCCGAGCCCTATCCTTGGCTTCAAGCGAGGCGACAACGCCGCTTATGATCGGGATTGCAGGAATGGATACGGCTCCCCTCTGGACACCGTCGCCCGACAGGGCGGCAGCGGCGGCGATCAACCGCTTTCGCGGCGTCTGCGAGCAGCGCGCCGGGAGGACGCTTCCGGATACCGTGGCGTTGCATGCATGGTCCGTGGCGGAACCGGCCGCCTTCTGGGAAGCCGTTTGGGACGTCTGCGGCGTGATCGGCGAAAAGGGCCCCCGCAAGCTGGTGGACGGCGAGCGGATGCCGGGAGCCCGCTTCTTCCCGGACGCGACCTTGAACTTTGCGGAGAACCTGCTCGCCAGGCCAGGCCCGGACAGTGCGGACGCGCTTGTCTTCCGGGCCGAGGACAAGACCGCGGGACGGCTTTCCTGGAGAGACCTGACGGCGCTGGTCTCCCGACTTCAACAGGCGCTCGCGGCCGCAGGCGTCGGCGTGGGAGACCGCGTGGCCGCCCTGCTACCGAACATCCCGGAGGCGGTCGCGGCCATGCTGGCGGCAACCTCGCTGGGTGCGGTCTGGTCGTCGGCCTCGCCTGATTTCGGTCCGCGCGGCGTCACCGACCGTTTCGGCCAGATCGAGCCGAAGGTTCTCCTCACCGCCGACGGCTATTGGTACGGCGGCAAATCGATCCCGATCGGCGGCAAGCTGACGGAGATCCTGCCGCACCTGCCCACCGTCCGGATCGTGGTGGTGATCGACATCCTCGGCGCGGCCGGCGAGGTCGCAAACCGCTTGCCGAACGCGGTGACGTTCGCCGATTTCATCCGTCCTTTCGGGCCCAAGCTCCTGGACTTCGTGCGGTTGCCGTTCGACCAGCCGCTCTACATCCTCTTTTCCTCCGGCACGACCGGCGTGCCCAAGTGCATCGTCCACCGGGCAGGCGGGGTGCTGCTCCAGCACCTGAAGGAGCATGCCCTTCACGCCGACATCCGACCGGGCGACCGGATCTTCTACTTCACCACGCTCGGCTGGATGATGTGGAACTGGCTGGTCTCAGGATTGGCGGTCGGCGCGACGTTGCTGCTCTACGACGGCTCGCCGTTCCATCCCGGACCTGAAGCGCTGTTCGACTACGCGGACGCCGAAGGCATGACCTTCTTCGGCACCTCCGCCAAGTACATCGACGCGGTTCGGAAGTCCGGCCTCGTCCCGCGGCGGACGCACGCGCTCGACACCGTTCGAGCGATGGGCTCGACCGGATCGCCCCTGTCGCCGGAGAGCTTCGATTTCGTCTACCGTCACATCAAACCGGACATCCACCTCTCCTCGCTGTCCGGCGGCACCGACATCGTCTCCTGCTTCGTCCTCGGCGACCCCACGCGCCCGGTGTTCAAGGGCGAGATCCAAGGCCCCGGGCTCGGCCTCGACGTGCAGGTCTGGACGGAGGACGGCAGGCGGGCGGGCGTGGGAGTGAAGGGTGAACTCGTCTGCGTGAACCCCTTTCCGGCGATGCCGCTCGGGTTCTGGAACGATCCCGGAGAGACCAGGTACCGCTCCGCCTACTTCGAGCGCTTCGAAGGCGTATGGTGCCATGGCGACTTCGCGGAGTTGACGGTGCATGGCGGCTTCATCATCCATGGACGATCGGACGCCACGCTGAACCCCGGCGGCGTGCGCATCGGCACCGCCGAGATCTACGCCCAGGTGGAGCAGGTCCCCGAGGTGGTGGAGGCGCTCGCGATCGGGCAGGAGTTCGACGGCGACGTCCGCGTCGTCCTCTTCGTCCGTCTTCGGACCGGCGCTGTGCTCGACGCCGATCTCGACCGCCGGATCCGGGAAAGGATCCGTACCGGCGCCTCCCCCCGGCACGTCCCCGCGAAGATCCTCGCCGTCGCCGACATTCCGCGCACCAAGTCCGGCAAGATCACCGAACTCGCCGTGCGCGACGTGGTGCATGGTCGGCCCGTCAGCAACAAGGAGGCTCTCGCCAACCCCGAGGCGCTGGACCTGTTCAGGGACCTGCCGGAGCTCTCCTAGACGAAGCGGCGTCCGGCCAGCCGGCCTCCGTGTTTCCTAGTGGCCGGGCCGGTGCGGCGCTTTCTTTTTCCGCCGGCGCGCGACGATGTTCAGCCCCTCGACGAGCGCCGAGAAAGCCATCGCCGCGTAGATGTAGCCCTTCGGAACATGCACGCCGAAGCCCTCCGCGATCAGCGTGGTGCCAATCAGGAGGAGAAACCCGAGCGCCAGCATCACGACGGTCGGATTGGCCTGGATGAAGTTGGCGAGCGGATTGGCCGCGAGCAGCATCACCGCCACCGCGGTCAGGACGGCGATGACCATGACCGGAATGTGCTCCGTCATGCCCACGGCCGTGATGATGCTGTCGATCGAGAACACCAGATCCAGGATGAGGATCTGCGTGACCGCCGCCCCGAACGTGATGCCAGCCGCCTTGGCGTCGAACAGGTCGCCTTCGGGGTCCGGATCGACGTTATGGTGGATCTCCTTGGTCGCCTTCCACACCAGGAAGAGCCCGCCTGCGATGAGGATCATGTCCTTCCAGGAGAACGGCTGCCCGAACACGGTGAAGACCGGTTCCGTCAGCTGAACGATCCATGCGACGGTCCCCAGCAGCCCGAGCCGCAGGATGAGCGCGAGCCCGATACCCACGCGGCGGCCGCGTTCACGCTGACCTTCGGGAAGCTTGTTGGTCAGGATCGAGATGAAGATCAGGTTGTCGATGCCGAGCACCACCTCCATCACGATCAGAGTGGCAAGGGCGATCCAGACAGTCGGATCCACGGCCAGAGAACTGATGTAGTCCATCCATACCTGCTTTCGGAAGAAGAGGTGCGGTTATCGCAGATCCCGCAAGGCATGGTCGACAACAAAGTGACCCTCCCGAAAGATCCTCCACGGTTGCCGCCGGCTTTAAGCGTCTTTGAGTGCCGGGCTGACCCGAACGGACCGCCGCCAGATCGGCTCCGCTTTGACAAGGCGGGATGGAACGGGTCCAACGCCCTCCGTCGAACTGCCGATCTGCCCCATGATGCAGGAGACCAGTTCAGATACCGGCTGGCGGAATGTGGTCAGTTCGTAGGACGCCCAGCCGGCCTGTTCGATGTCGTCGAAACCCACCACGCTGAAAGCCTCGGGAATGCGCAGGCCGAGGTCATGACGGGCAGCATCCATGAACCCGAGTGCGAGGAGATCGGTCACGCAGAAGGCGGCGTCCGGCCGGTCGGCGCCGGCGAGCAGCGCGCGCGCACTCGCCGCGCCGGAGGCGTAGCTGGTCGGTCCCGCGCGGTGCGGCAGGGTCTCCAGGCCCAGCTTGGTGGCTTCCCGAATGAAGGCCTCCTCACGCGCGACGAGGCTAGCGGTTCCCGCTGTCGATGACACGACGGCGATCCGCCGGCAGCCGGCCCGCGCCAACATGGCGGCGGCGTCCCGCGCTGCGCCTTCGTTGTCGATCGACACCGTTCCGACGCCTTCGATCTGCTCGGAGCGGTTCAACAGCACAAGCCTCTGACCATTGTCCAGGCACGTCGTCACGATCGATGCCGGCGGCGAACCGGAAAGGATCACGCTGGCCTCCGCCCGGTAGTTGAGCGTCATCCGCAGGGCATGCTCCACCGACACCGGATCGCCGGCACAGTTCAGCACCATGGCGATCCGGCCGGCGTCCTGCAGTGCCAGCGTCAGCCCGTCGAGCATGGCCGCCTGGAGCGGCGTGCCGATGCCGGAGGCGATCAGGCAAACGATTCCGCTCTCGTTCCGGATCAGCCCCCGTGCGAGGTGGTTGACGTGGTAGCCGAGTGCCGCCGCCGCACGCAGCACCTTGTCGCGCGTCTCCGGCGAAACGCTTGCCCCGTCGGTGAAGGTCCGCGACACCGCGGATCGGGAAACACCGGCCTTTTCCGCAACCTTCTGGGCGTTCACCGTGGGCTTCCGTCTCACCACGGCCGTCATCCAAACCTCGTCTTCTGAAGTGCAATGCTGTTCACAGCATGCCCGGCATCAATCGTGGACGTCAAGCGAATGGTACGGAGTTGGCCGGTCACGCGCGCGGATTCGCACCTTGTATCGATCTGCACAGCTGTGCAAAGATGAAGTCAGACTGGAGCTATCCCATGACTTCGACCTCGACCGACCTGGACAGCCGTTTCGTCAGCCTGCAGGGCGTCATGCGCCAGGCGGGCATCCTGGCCCTGGAGGGCTTCCGCAAGGCGAAGTCGGTCCCGACCGCGATGAAGGGCCCGCAGGACTACCTGACCGAGACCGATGCGGCGGTCGAGCGACTGCTGCGCCGGGAACTGGCTGCGCTCCATCCCGGTGACGGCTTCATCGGCGAGGAGGAGGGTGGCGGACCGGCCGGGAATGTCTGGGTTGCCGATCCGATCGACGGGACGGCGAACTTCGCCCGCGGGATACCCCACTTCTGCATCTCGCTCGCCTTCGTCGGCGACGGCGTGACAGAACTGGGGGCGATCTACAATCCTGCCCTGGAGGAGCTGTGGCTCGCCCGGCGCGGGGCGGGCGCTTCGCTGAACGGCGCGCCGATCGCCGTCGCCGACACCCGCGATTTCCAGGCGGCGAGCATCGAGCTCGGTTGGTCGACCCGAATCCCCAACACCGCCTATCTGGACGTGGCCGGCGATCTGCTCGCGCTCGGCGCTAACGTCCGCCGTGCCGGCTCCGGCGCGCTCGGCCTTGCCTATGTGGCGGACGGTCGCCAGGACGGCTACGCCGAACTGCACATGAACCCCTGGGATTGCCTTGCCGGATTGCTGCTCGTCGCCGAGGCCGGAGGGAGGGTGAACGACTTCCTGGCGAACGGGTCGGGCCTTGCATCCGGCAATCCCGTTCTCGCCGTCACGCCTGCGCTGGCAGCGAGCGTTTCGGCGGCGACGGGGATCCCGCTCGCGCCGGACGCGACCGTCGACCGGGCCGCCTGATCTCCCGATCGTCCTCCGCCCGCGTTTCTAGCACCGGGCCGACGTCTTGCGTCGCATCCGTTCGCTCGATGTGGCTTCGTTCGGCACCCGGAACGGCGGGCGATCCTTCTCCCCCGGTTGTTAACAGAGTTACAGCCGTCACCGGTCTCCTGAAATCCTGAGTTTACAAGAGGCGGAGAACCTCGCTTCCAGTCCGCGCTTCGGAGGAGGCCGGACCTGGAGGAGATGGGCCGAAACCGGACCGGGATGCACCAGGGTCGGACGGCACTCAAGGGAGAACGACATGAGATCGAACCGCTTCAACCGCACCCTCATGGCCGCCGCGGCGGTTTCCGCGTTCTGGGCGGGGTCGGGGCAGGCTGCCGCCGAGTCGCTCACGCTCTACTGCAGTGTGCAGGAGGAGTGGTGCCAAGCCATGGTCAACGCGTTCACTGCCGAAACCGGCATCGACGTGGCGATGACCCGCAAGAGCTCCGGTGAGACCTTTGCCCAGATCCAGGCCGAGTCCGGCAACCCCAAGGGCGACGTCTGGTGGGGCGGCACCGGCGACCCGCATCTGCAGGCCGCCGAGGAAGGCCTGACGGAGGAGTACCAGTCTCCCCGTCTGGCCGAATTGCAGCCGTGGGCCCGGCAGCAGGCGGAAAGCTCGAAGAGCCGCACCGTCGGCATCTACGCCGGAGCGCTCGGCTTCGTCTACAACACCGAGATCGTCGCGGAGAAGAAGCTGCCCGAGCCGGCCTGCTGGGCCGATCTGGTGAAACCGGAATACAAGGGCGAGATCCAGATCGCCAACCCGAACTCGTCGGGCACCTCCTACACGGCTCTTGCGACCCTGGTGCAGTTGCTGGGTGAGCAACCGGCCTTCGACTATCTCGCCCAGCTCAACGCCAATGTGAACCAGTACACCAAGTCGGGCGCCGCTCCGGCGACCGCCGCCGCCCGGGGAGAGACCGCGATCGGCATCGTCTTCATGCACGACGGTGTCACACAGGTCGTCGGCGGCTTCCCGGTCAAGGTGGTCGCCCCCTGCGAGGGCACTGGCTACGAGATCGGCTCCATGAGCCTGATCAAGGGCGGTCCCAACCCGGACGCTGCGAAGAAGTGGTACGACTGGGCACTGTCGCCGGCGGCCCAGGAGATCGGCGCCACCGCCAACAGCTTCCAGGTGCCGTCGAACACCGGCGCGAAGACCCCGCCGGAGGCACCCAGCCTCGATACGGTGAAGCTGATCGACTACGACTTCGCGAAGTACGGTTCGTCCGATGAGCGCAAGCGGCTCCTGGGACGGTGGGACTCGGAGATCGGCTCCAAGAACTGAGGATCGGCGGCGGCGCCCCTCGGGGATCGCCGCCGCATCCTTCCGTCCGCGGGTCCGCGCTCCGTCGGCCTGGTGCGGCCGGTTTCGCGCGGGTCGGTCCGCCATCCCGTTCACCCGGAATCTGCTCCCATGAACCGCAGTCACGTTCTGTGGCTTGTCGCGGCCTGGCTCGGCTTCGCCGTGCTCCCGTGGCACGTTCCGTCCTCCCGCTTCGCCCACGAGGTGCCGTGGCCGTCCGGGTTGATGCTGTCCTTGACGGGCGCCGAGCCCTGGCTGGTTCCGATCGCGCTGGTGCTCGTTCTGCCGGCCATGGCGTTGGCCGCCGAGGGCATCGGTCGCGCCAATCTTCTTGTCGCGTCCGGATGCGCCGGGCTCGTCGCCCTCCTCGCCCAAGGCTTCCTGGTGGGCTTGGACGGTTGGGCGTTTGCGGCGCTGGACGAGGCCTTCGGAGCCGTCGAGGGACAGGCGGGACTGGGCCTCGGGGCCCTGGTGACGGCATTTGCGTTGCTTTTCCTGCTGACGACCGGGCTCGCCGGCCGGGGCGCCATGAAGGGCGACCGCTTCACCACCGGAGCGATCGGCCTAGTCGTTTCGTCGATTCTCGTCTTCGTGTTCTTTCCCGTGGCCCACATCCTCGCCGGTGCCGCGACGCCGGACGGCGACATGTCCGGCATGGCCGCTTTCGTGGCGCGGCTGACGGCGGCCGATATCTGGTCACTCGCCTGCCTTGCAGGGGAAGGCCGCTGCGGTGTCGCCTGGACCAGCGTCTTCGTCGCCACCCTGACCGGCATCGTGACGACCCTGCTCGGCCTTGCCTTCGCCCTTGTCGCGACCCGCACGAATTTCCCGTTCAAGCGCGCGCTGCGCCTGCTGACGGTGCTGCCGATCATCACGCCCCCCTTTGTCATCGGCCTTGCGGTGATCCTGCTGTTCGGCCGCAACGGCACGGTGACGCTCGCCCTCTCCGACTGGTTCGGACTGACCTCGACGCGCTGGATCTACGGCCTGCCCGGCATCCTGCTCACCCAGGCGCTCGCCTTCACGCCGATCGCCTTCCTGGTCATGGTAGGCATCGTGCAGGGCATCTCGCCGTCGATGGAGGAGGCTGCCCAGACGCTAAGGGCGGACCGTTGGCGCACCTTCCGGCGCGTGACCTGGCCGTTGCTGCGCCCGGGCCTCGCCAACGCCTTCCTGATCGGCTTTATCGAAAGCCTCGCCGATTTCGGCAATCCGCTTGTCCTCGGCGGCAACTACGAGGTGCTCTCCACCAAGATCTTCTACGCCGTCGTCGGCGCGCAGCACGATCCAGGCCGGGCGGCGGCACTGGCGATCGTGCTGCTTTCGCTCTGCATCGGCGCGTTCATGGCGCAGCGCCTGTGGCTCGGCCGCCGCAGCTACACCACCATGTCCGGCAAGGGCGATGCCGGCCTGCCGGCGGCGCTGCCCGGTTGGTTGAAGGCGTCGATCTACGCCGTCGCCCTTCCCTGGGCAGCCTTCACCTTCCTGCTCTACGTGCTCATCCTGTTCGGCGGCTTCGTGGTCAACTGGGGCCGCGACAACAGTTTCACGCTGCGCCACTACGAGACCGGCTTCGGTCTGGCCTGGGGCGAGCATGGCCTGCAGTGGACCGGACGGGCCTGGAACTCGCTGTTCACCACCCTCGAGATCGCCGCGGTCTCCGCGCCGTTGACCGCAGGGATGGGCCTTCTGACGGCCTATCTCCTCGTTCGCCAACGCTTCGCGGGCCAAGGCGCCTTCGAGTTCATGACGCTGCTGAGCTTCGCAATTCCCGGCACCGTCATCGGCGTCAGCTACATCCTGGCCTACAACGAGCCGCCGGTGGAACTGACGGGCACGGCGGTGATCCTCGTGCTCTGCTTCATCTTCCGCAACATGCCCGTGTCGATCCGGGCGGGCGTCGCGGCGATGAGCCAGATCGACCGCAGCCTCGACGAATGCGCGTTGACCTTGCGCTCGGGCAGTGCGCGAACGGTGCGCCGGGTGATCATCCCTCTCCTACGGCCGGCGATCGTCGCCGCGCTCGTCTACTCCTTCGTGCGGGCGATCACCTCCGTGTCGGCGGTGATCTTCCTGGTTTCCGCCCGCCACGACCTCGCGACCTCCTACATCGTCGGCCGCGTCGAGGCAGGCGACTTCGGACTCGCCATCGCCTATTCCTCGGTCCTGATCGTCCTGATGGGCCTCGGAATTCTCTTCATCCAGTGGATCGTGGGCGAACGGCGGCTGTCTCGCCGCTCGAGCGCCGACCTCAAGCCCTTCAAGGTGACCGCATGACCATCGCTCCCAAACCCGGCGGCGTCGAGTTCCGCAACGTCTCCCGACGCTACGGGGCCGTGGTGGCGGTCGACAACGTCAGTTTCGTCGTCGATCCCGGCACGCTCGTGACGCTTCTCGGCCCGTCGGGCTGCGGCAAGACCACCACGTTGCGCATGATCGCCGGCCTGGAGAGCGCGTCCTCAGGCACCATCATGATCGGTGGCAAGGACGTGACCCGCTTGCCGGCGACCGACCGCAACGTGACCATGGTGTTTCAGAGCTACGCTCTGTTCCCGCACATGACCGTGCTGGAGAACGTCGGCTTCGGCCTGGAGGTATCCCCCCTCTCCCGGTCCGAGCGGGAGGCGCGCAGTTCGGAAGGGCTCCGCCTCGTCGGCCTCGCCGGCTACGAAAAGCGGCTGCCGAGCGAGCTTTCCGGGGGTCAGCAGCAGCGTGTGGCCGTGGCCCGGGCGCTCGTGCTCGAACCGGAGGTGCTGCTCTTCGACGAACCCCTGTCGAACCTCGACGCCAAGCTCCGCCGGCGCATGCGCGACGACATCCGCGACCTCCAGCGCTCGCTCGGCCTCACTTCGGTCTACGTCACCCACGACCAGGAGGAGGCGCTCGCCGTCTCCGACCGGATCATCGTCATGAACCGGGCGGTCATCGCGCAGGAGGGCTCGCCGCGCGACCTCTATCAGCGTCCCGCCGACCGCTTCGTAGCCGACTTCATCGGAGGCGCCAACCTGATCGACGGCGTGGTCACCGGCCGTGACGGGCCCACCGCCACCGTCCGGGTCGGCGCGATGACCCTCGACGTCCAGGCCCCGGGAATCGCGACGGGCGACGTGGTCGTGGCCGTCCGGCCGCAGGCGATCCGGGTCGAGCCCGTGGCATCGGACGCCACGCTGGAAGTCACGGTGCGGAAGGCCACGTATCTGGGCTCGCACATGGAATATGCTCTCGACAGCGCGGTCGGCGAACTCTTCGCCGTGGACCAGGACGTGTCGCGGGCCGTGTCCACGGGATCCCTGGCGCACGTGCGCTTCGATCCCCGAGGGATCGCGCTGGTTGGCCGGTGACGGCCGCAGCAAGCGGCGAGGTTGATCATGCGCCAGGGGACGACGGGCGTGAACAGCATCTACCGTCGGCTCATGCTGACGCTGGGCGCGCTTGTCGCGCTGACCCTGGCCGTCGGCACGGTCGGCTGGGTGGGCTTCACCTCCACTGAGAGCACCCTGGAGACCGCTCAAGCAGAGAGCATGGCAGACCTTCGCCAGGTTATGACGCTCGCCGAACGCAGCGCCAGCCTGGCGGCCAAGGCGCCAACCATCGCCGACGTGAGGACGCCGCAGGCCCTGGCTGAAGGCCGCAAGGATCTGGAGGCGCGTCTGGCGGAGTTCATGGCGCTCGCGGCGTCGCTTCGGTCCACCAAGGACCCGGTTTCACCGGCGCGCGTTCCTTCGATCGTCCGCCTTGCCGACAGGCTCGAGGGCATCGTCGTCAATCTCATCGCGGTCACCGGTGAGGGGCTGGACGCCCGTCGCCGCCTCGGCGAGCACCGGCTCGCCCTGGTCGAACTGAGCGACCGGCTGGTCGAAGCGGAAGCATTGCTGCCCTCCTTGCCGGATCCCGGTCGGGCGTCCCGCGCAGTCGAGGCCGCCCGCCGGGCTCTCTCCGCGGCGCGAGCCGGGATGATCGCCGCCGACACCCCCTCCGTCGACGACGCCCGGGCCGACTTCGTGCGTTCGGCCGCCAACTACCGTCGCCTCGCCATGGAAGCCGGTCCGGGTACGGACCCGTCGGCGCTCGCTGCCATGGACACCGCTATCCAGGCCCTTGGCGACCTCTTCGCCGCCCGGCGCCTGGAGATCAGCGCCAACCTGCGGATCCGCATCTTCCTGGCCGCCGTGGATACCTCCTCCACCCATCTCACCTCCATGGTGAGGGGCCTTGCCGCCACGGTGGAGCAGGCCGCCCTCGCCCGCGGCGAGCGTTCCGCCGAGGCGTTGCGCCGTGGCAAGATGGCGATGCTTCTGTTCGCCGGCCTCTGTCTTGTCGCTGCGCTGGTTGCCGCCAGCACCCTGATGCGCGACGTCGTCACCAATCTGCGCGGGGCGACGAGCGCGCTCACGCGCCTCGCCGCGGGCGACTTCGGCGCGGAAGCGCCTGGCGCCGAGCGGCCCGACGAGATCGGCGAACTCGCTCGCGCCTTTGCCGTGTTTCGCGCCCAGGCGATCGAACGCGACGAGTTCGCCCGGCGCGAGGCGGAGAACGCCGCCCGCCTCACCGCCATCTTCGACAACATGACCGGCGGGCTTGCCCTGTTCGACCGGGACGGCCGCCTGAAGACCTGGAACCCGAGCTTCGTCAGCCTGAGCGGCTTGGCCGCCGATCACGTGCAGACCGGAGCGGCGCTCGACCACCTGCTGGAGGATCTCTTCGGCCGCGGTGTCGAGACCCGGTCCTTCGACGGCCGCGCCCTTGGAGGCCGCTCGCTCGACCTCGCGCGCCTCGCCCGCAGCCGGGCCATGCAGAGTGTCGTGCTCGAACAGCACTACCCGGACGGCACCGTCGTCGAGATCCGCACCAACGCGATGCCGAACGGCGAGTGGCTCGCCAGCCTTTTCGACCTCACCGACCGCAAGATGATGGAGCGCCAGCTCGGTCATGCCCAGCGCATGGAGGCGATCGGCCAACTCACCGGTGGCATCGCCCATGACTTCAACAACGTGTTGGCGGCCATCAGCGGCAATCTGCAGATGATCATCGACGAATCCGAACTCGGATCCACAACGCGCACCCGTGCGCTGCGCGCCCTCGACGCGGCCGAGAGTGGCGGGGCGACCACCCAGCGCCTGCTCGCCTTCGCCCGGCGCCAGCCACTGGAGCCGGAACCGACCGATCTCAATACCCTGGTGGCTGACGTCGCGGACCTCCTGGTCTACGGCCTCGGGGCCGGGATCGACATCGCGCTGTCCCTCGACGACGACCTGCCGCCCGCCATGATCGACCCCGAGCGCATGGAGACGGCACTCATCAACCTGATCTTCAACGCGCGCGATTCCATATCCGGGCCCGGCCGGATCACCATCGCCACCGAGGCGGCGCCGGACGGTGGGATCCGGCTTTCGGTTCGCGACACCGGATCGGGCATGGCGCCCGAGGTGGCGGCGCGGGCTTTCGAGCCGTTCTTCACCACCAAGCCATTTGGCGCGGGCAGCGGACTCGGCCTGTCGATGGTCTACGGTTTCGTGCGCCAGTCCGGCGGCAGCATCGCAATCGACAGCGAGGTCGGAAACGGAACCGTCATGACCGTCACCCTGCCGGCCGCGTCGGCCGAAGCCGAGGCCGAGCCGGAGACCTTCGCACGGGTGATGCCGCCCCCTTCCGGAGCGCATGTCCTCGTGGTGGAGGACGACCCGCGCGTGCGGCCCGCGACCGCCGAGCTGGTCGCCAGCCTCGGCTACCGGGTGACGGACGTCGCCACCGCGGAGGCCGCGCTGGCGGTGCTCGACCGGGATGTCGTCGATCTCCTCTTCACCGACGTCAGCCTCGGCCCGGGTCCGGACGGGCCGGCGCTCGCTGGACTGGCCCGCGCCCACTGTCCGGGGCTGCCGGTCGTCTACTGCTCGGGCTTCCCCCGCGGCGCGGACCTCGACGGCACCGTCCTCGACAAACCCTTCCGGCGCGACAGGCTCGCAGCGGCCTTGGCCGCGGCCCTGCAGGATCAGCCCGAACCGATCGGCTTCACATCCGCGTCGAACACATAGCCGACCCCCCGCTCGGTGCGGATGTAGCGTGGCGATCCGGGCGTCGGCTCGATCTTCCGACGCAGCCGCAGTACGAGAACGTCCACGGTCCGGTCGAACACATCGCCGCCCGCCCGGTGCGTCAGGTCCAGCAACTGGTCTCGGCTGAGCACGCGCCCGCTCGACCGGACCATGGCGGTCAACAGGTCGAACTCGGCCACGGTCAACGGCACCGCATCGCCGGACGGGGCGATCAGCCGACGCCCGTCGAGGTCGAGCACATGGCCGTCGAAGCGATAGCCGTGCCGGGTGGCTGCGGGCGGCGGCGCCGTCTCCCGTCCCCGGCGGCGCAGCACGGCCTTGATGCGGGCGAGGAGTTCGCGGGCGTTGAAGGGTTTCACCACGTAGTCGTCCGCGCCGATCTCCAGCCCGAGAATGCGGTCGATGTCGCCCCCGCGTCCGGTCAGCATGATGATCGGCACATCGCTGGTCGCCCGGATCGTTCCCGCCAGGCCCAGCCCGTCCCGATCCGGCAGCTTCAGGTCCAGAACGATCAGATCGGGCGGATACGGCCCATCCAGCATAGCCAGGAGCGCGGCCGCGTCTCCCAGCGCGACCGCCGAGTACCCCTCGGTTCGGACGAGATCCGCCACAGTCTCGCGCACGACCGGGTCGTCCTCGACGATGGCGATGCGTGCGGCTGGGTTGGCTCCGAGCACGCCTTTCCTCCCTGGCCTATGGCCTTCTTTTGAGACACTCTTCCACACCGCGGCCGGCAACGGAAGCGAACTCGGCAATGGCGGGGGCCGGCGAGGTGCATGTCTTGAATACGGTTGTCTTCGTCACCCACCCCGAGGTCGCGGTCGATCCGTCGATCCCGGTGCCGCGCTGGCAGCTGTCGCCCGCCGGCCTTGCCCGCATGCGGATCTTCGTGGCGGGGGAGGTCTGCGCCGCGGTGCGCACCGTCGTCGCGAGCACGGAGTGCAAGGCCATCGAGGCGGCCGGCCTGCTCGCAGGTCGCCTGGGTCTGCCCGTTTCGGTCCACGAGGGGCTGGGCGAGAACGACCGCAGCGCGACCGGTTTCGTGCCGCCCGCCGAGTTCGAGGCTCTGGCCGACGCCTTCTTCGCAAGGCCGGAGGAAAGCGTCCGCGGCTGGGAACGCGCCATCGACGCGCAAGCCCGGGTCGTCGCAGCGGTGGATGCCGTGCTCGCCGCCGCCGGACCGGGCGACGTGGCGATCGTCGCCCACGGCGCTGTCGGCACGCTGCTCGGCTGCCACCTTGCGGCGCGGCCGATCGATCGCCGCCACGATCAACCGTTCCAGGGCCACTACTTCGCCTTCGAGCGGGACACCCGCCGTCCCATCCACGACTGGCGACCGATCGCGCCGCGTTGACGAGCCTTATGGAACCGATTGAATGCCGACACAGCAGCCCGGAGACGACGCGCGCAGTGCCTTGGGTTTCCTGAGCGTCACCGAAACCGCGGCGCTCGCGACGCAGGGCGTCCTCGTTCCGTCGCCGCACGCCGTCCTGGTCTCGCCCGGCGCACGGCTCGCACCCGGTGTCGTGCTCTGGCCAGGCGTGATCGTCTCGGTCGATGCCGGAAGCCGCATCGACATCCAGGCCGGAACGCAGCTCCACGCGGGCACCCGGCTGGCCGCCACTGGCGGCGGCATCGTCGAGATCGGCGAAGGAGCCGAGATCGGTGAGGAAGGGGGCTTCACGATCAAGGCCGAGGCCGGTCATGCCATTCGGATCGGCTGCGGCGCCCGTCTGCTGGGCGGCGGCGCGATGACCTTCTCCAACGAGATCGGCGACGGTGCCCAGGTGCTTGGACCGATCCGCATGCAGAACTGCAGTCTCGCCGGTGGAGGAAGCTGGCGCGAGCCGGACCCTGATGTGCGGGGGGCCGTCCTGAAAGGGTCCGGCGTCGCGCGCGGCATCACCCTTGAAAGAGGCGACGTGATCCAGGCCTTTGGCCTTTTCGCGCTGGAACCTGTCCGCCGACAGGTCGAGTTTCATCCAAAGCCGCTTTGAGGCGGGTTCTCCCGAGTGCCCGACCCGAGTGCCGGTCGCCGCCGGAAGCGGTCATGGGGCGATCGTGTCGTACCTCCCCTTCAATTCCACATGGATCCTTTATGCCGTTCGGGCCTAGTGGATCAGATGCCTGAACAAGGAGGCATCCATGCTGGATATCGTCTACCTGACCGTCGGTCTCGGTTTCTTCGCGCTGATGGCGCTCTACGCCCGCTGGGCGGCCCGGGCCTGAGGCGACCATGCTCGACCTCGTCCTCGGCGCAGCCGTCGCTGCCGCCCTCGCCCTCTATCTCGTCGCCGTGCTGATCCGGCCCGAGCGATTCTGATCCTCCCTTCTCTTCGAAAGCGACTGCCATGACCCTCGTCGGCTGGCTTCAGATCGCGCTCGTCTTCGGCCTCGTCCTTGCCGCAGCCGCTCCGCTCGGGGCGTTCATGGCCAAGGTGCATGCCGGCGAGCGCACGGTCCTATCCCCCGTTCTCGGCCCGATCGAGCGGCGGCTCTACAGCGCCGCCGGCGTCGATCCCGCCCGCGAGCAGGGCTGGCTCGGCTACACCCTCGGGATGCTCGTCTTCAACGCGGCCGGCTTCGCGCTGCTCTACGCCATCCTGAGGCTGCAGGGCGTGATGCCCTTCAATCCGCAGGGGTTCGGCGGCCTCGCCCCGGACCTTGCCTTCAACACCGCCGTCAGCTTCGTCACCAACACCAACTGGCAGAACTACGCCGGCGAGAGCACCATGAGCCACTTCAGCCAGATGGCCGGGCTCACGGTGCAGAACTTCCTCAGCGCCGCCACCGGCATGGCGCTGGCGGTTGCGCTGGTGCGGGCCTTCTCACGGTCTGGCGCAGCGACCGTGGGCAATGTCTTCGCCGATATCACGCGGTCGACGCTTTACGTCCTTCTTCCGCTCGCCCTGGTCACTGCCCTCATCCAGGTGGCGCTCGGCACGCCGCAGACGCTGGACGGATCGGTCGTGGCGACCACCGTTGAAGGCGGGCAGCAGACGCTGGCGCTCGGCCCGGTGGCAAGCCAGATCGCCATCAAGCAGCTCGGCACCAACGGCGGCGGCTTTTTCAACGCCAACGCGGCGCATCCCTTCGAGAACCCAAACGCCCTCTCCAACATGCTGACCATATGGCAGATGCTGGTGGTCTCCACCGCGCTGGTCTTCGCCTTCGGCCGGCTCGTCGGCGACAAGCGCCAGGGCCGGGCGGTTCTCGCCGCCATGGGCATTCTGCTCGTGACCGCCGTGGGCCTCTGCTACTGGGCCGAAAGCGCCGGCACACCGCTGCTCGCTGGCGCAGGGCTCGACCCGGCCGGCGGCAACATGGAAGGCAAGGAGGTCCGCTTCGGGATCGCCATGTCCGCCATGTTCGCGGCCGTCACGACCGGCCTCTCCGACGGCGCTGTCAACGCGATGCACGGCTCCTTCACGCCGCTCGGCGGGATGGTGCCGATGGTGTTGATCCAGCTGGGCGAGATCCTGCCCGGCGGCGTCGGCTCCGGCCTCTACGGGATGTTGGTGGTGGCGATCCTGGCGGTCTTCGTGGCGGGCCTGATGGTTGGCCGCACGCCGGAGTACCTGGGCAAGAAAATCGAGGCGAAGGAGGTCAAGATGGCCATGCTCGCCATCCTTGTCCTTCCGGCGGCCATCCTTGGTTTCTCCGCCGTATCCGCGGTGATCCCGGCCGGCCTCGCCGGGCCAGGCAATGCGGGCCCGCACGGGCTGTCGGAGATCCTTTACGCCTACTCGTCGGCGGCGGGCAACAACGGGTCGGCCTTCGGATCGCTCTCGGGCAACACGACCTGGTACAACATCACCCTCGCCGTCGCGATGCTCCTCGGCCGGTTTGCCTACATCGTCCCGATGATGGCGATCGCCGGTTCCCTGGTCGTCAAGCCGAGGCTTGCTGCGTCGTCCGGGACGTTCCCGACCCACGGGCCGCTCTTCGTGGGTCTTCTCGTCGGCATCATCCTTGTCCTCGGCGGTCTCCAGTTCTTTCCCGCTCTCGCCCTCGGCCCGATCGCCGAGCACGTTGAGATGCAGGCGGGCACGCTGTTCTGACCGGTCCAGAAGGAGTTCACCCCCCATGTCCTCCAAAGCCGTGGCATCCGTCGCATCCGCCGACCTCGTCGGCCGGGCCACCGTCGACGCCTTCAAGAAGCTCAACCCGAAGACACTCGCGAAGAACCCGGTGATCTTCGTCACCGAGGTGGTCGCCGCGCTCGTCACGATCCTGTTCGTCCGCGACCTCGCCACCGGCGGTCCGGTGCTCTTCACCGGGCAGATCACCGCCTGGCTGTGGTTCACAGTGCTCTTCGCCAACTTCGCCGAAGCGATCGCCGAGGGCCGCGGCCGGGCGCAGGCCGACAGCCTGCGCAAGGCGCGCACCGACACGCTCGCCAAGCGTTTGCTCCACGAAGGCGACCGCAACCTCTGGAGCACGGTTTCCGCCCTTGACCTGGACGTGGGCGACCACGTGATCGTCGAGGCCGGCGACCTCATTCCCGGCGACGGCGAGATCGTGGAGGGCATCGCCTCGGTAAACGAGGCGGCCGTGACGGGCGAGTCCGCGCCCGTCATCCGCGAAGCCGGCGGCGACCGCTCAGGCGTCACGGGAGGCACCACCGTCCTCTCCGACTGGATCGTCGTGCGCATCACGGCCGCGCCGGGCTCGTCCTTTCTGGACCGCATGATCGCGCTCGTGGAAGGCGCCGAACGGCAGAAGACGCCGAACGAGATCGCCCTCACCATCCTCCTCGTCGGCATGACGCTGATCTTCCTGATCGCCGTCGTGACCCTGTCCGGGCTCGGGGCCTATTCCGGTGCGGCCGTCTCCGTGCCGATCCTCGTCGCCCTCCTCGTCACGCTGATCCCGACCACAATTGGCGGGCTTCTCTCCGCCATCGGCATCGCCGGCATGGACCGGCTCATCCGGTTCAACGTGATGGCCATGTCCGGCCGCGCGGTCGAAGCGGCCGGCGACGTGGATACCCTGCTCCTGGACAAGACGGGTACGATCACCTTCGGCAACCGCATGGCATCAGAGATCATCGCCATGCCGGGCGTCACCGAAAGGCAGGCGGCGGAGGCGGCGCTGCTGGCGAGCCTCGCGGACGATACCGCCGAGGGCAAGTCGATCGTCAAGCTGGTCGCCGAGCACTACGGCGTCGCGACGCCGCAGGCCCGGCCGGAGGGAGCTGCCTTCATCGACTTCTCGGCCGCGACCCGGCTGTCGGGCGTGGACATCGGGACGCGCCGCGTCCGCAAAGGCGCGGTGGATGCCGTCCGACGCTTCGTCGCGGAGGGCCGGTCCGCGGTCACTGAACCGCCGGCCTTCGCCCAGGCGGTGGAGCGGATCGCCCGGTCCGGCGGCACGCCGCTCGGCCTTGCGGAGGATGGACGAATCCTCGGCGTCATCCACCTCAAGGACGTCGTGAAGCCCGACATCAAGGCCCGTTTCGCCGAACTCCGGCGGATGGGCATCCGCACCGTGATGGTGACCGGCGACAACCCGGTCACGGCGGCAGCCATCGCGTCGGAAGCCGGCGTCGACGACTTCATCGCGGAGGCGACGCCGCAGGACAAGCTGGCTTACATCCGCGCCGAACAGGCCAAGGGACGTCTGGTCGCCATGTGCGGCGACGGCACCAACGACGCTCCCGCCCTCGCCCAGGCCGACGTCGGCGTCGCGATGCAGTCCGGCACCCAGGCCGCCCGCGAGGCCGGCAACATGGTCGACCTCGACAGCGATCCGACGAAGCTCATCGAGATCGTCGGCATCGGCAAGCAGCTTCTGATGACGCGCGGTTCGCTGACCACCTTCTCGATCGCCAACGACGTCGCCAAGTATTTCGCGATCATCCCGGCGCTGTTCGTCGCCGCGATCCCGGAACTCGGCGTCCTCAACGTTATGGGCCTCGCGACGCCGGAGAGCGCGATCCTCTCGGCGGTGATCTTCAACGCGCTGATCATCATCGCGCTGATCCCGCTCGCCCTTCGCGGCGTTCCCTATCGGGCAGCGGACGCCGCTTCCATCCTCTCCCGCAATCTTGCGATCTACGGCCTCGGTGGTCTGATCGTGCCCTTCGTCGGCATCAAGATCATCGACATGATCATCGCCGCGATGGGCCTCGCCTGAAGGATCGAACCCATGACTCTCGCACAGCGCATCGAAACATCGGCGCAACCGGACGGCCCCTCGACCCTCACCGCGCAGGCCAGGCCTGCCATCGTGCTCGTCGCCGCCTTCACCCTCCTCCTCGGCTTCGCCTATCCGCTGGCCGTGACCGGGATCGCACAGGCCGTGTTCCCCGTTGAGGCGAACGGCAGCCTTGTCACGCGGGACGCAACGGTGATCGGATCCGCCCTCATCGGGCAGACCTTCACGCGGCCGGAATACTTCCAGCCCCGACCGTCGGCGGCCGGAGCGGGGTATGACGGCCTGGCGTCCTCCGGTTCCAATCTTGGCCCGACATCGCAGAAGCTCTCCGACCGCATCGGAGAGAGCGTGGCGGCTCAAAGAGCGGACGGCGTAACGGGCACTCTTCCAGCCGACGCGGTCACCGCTTCGGGCAGCGGCCTCGACCCGCACGTCTCACCGGACTACGCTCTCATCCAGGTGCCCCGGGTCGCCAAGGCCCGCGGTCTGCCGGAGGCGGACGTGAGAGCTATGGTGACCGGAGCGGTCGAAGCCCCCGTGTTCGGGTTGATTGGCGAACCACGGGTGAACGTGCTCCCCCTCAACCTCGCTCTCGACGCCCTCGATCGCTGACGTCATGGCCTCCCCGACGCCGCCCCGCGCCTCGCCTGACGCCCTTCTCGCCCTCGCCGAACGCGAGGGGCGCGGCAAGCTCCGGGTGTTCCTAGGGGCGGCGCCCGGGGTGGGCAAGACCTTCGCCATGCTGCAGGCTGCGCGAGCTGCCACTGAGGGCGGGGAGGAGGTCGTCGTCGGCATCGTGGAGACTCACGGACGCCGGGAGACCGAGGCCTTGGTTCGAAGACTGGAGGTCCTGCCGCGGGCTCAGATCCCCTATCGTGGTCGCCTCGTCCCGGAGTTCGACGTGGATGCGGCACTGGCAAGACGGCCGAGGCTTCTCCTCGTCGACGAATACGCCCATTCCAACGTGCCAAGCTCCCGCCACCCGAAACGCTGGCAGGACGTTAGGGAACTGCTCGACGCCGGGATCGACGTCTGGACCACGCTCAACGTCCAGCACCTGGAAAGCCTCAACGACGTCGTCCAGAAGATCTCCGGCGTCCGCGTCCGTGAGACCGTTCCGGACAGCGCGCTCGAGGAGGCGGACGACATTGTCCTCGTCGACTTGCCGCCGGACGAGCTCCTGAAGCGACTCGCCGACGGCAAGATCTACGTGGAGGACACCGCGGCCCGCGCAGTCCAGAACTTCTTCAAACCGTCCAACTTGACGGCGCTCCGCGAACTCGCGCTCCGGCGCGTCGCGGCCCGGGTCGACAGTGATCTCGTCGAACGCATGCAGGGGGGCGCCATCGAAGGGCCGTGGGCAGCGGGCGAGCGCATCCTCGTCTGCGTGGGCGCCGATGCCGCGGCGGCTCGACTGGTCCGCCACGCCAAGCGCCTCGCCGACCTGATGGACGCATCCTGGTTCGCGGTCGCCGTCGAGAGGCCCGGATCGGATCTCGACCCCGCGGCCCGGGCGAGGCGCGATGCCGCTCTGCGCCTTGCCGAAAGTCTCGGGGCTGAGACCCGGGCGCTCGTCGCGACCGACCGCGTCGGCGAGATCCTGCGTGTCGCCCGGTTCGAGAACGTCACTCAGATCGTTGTCGGCCGGGCCCGCCCCAAGCTTTTCGCCCGGCTGTTCCGCCCCTCGCTGCCTGAGGAGCTGGTCCGTTCGGCCGACGGAATCGCCGTCCACGTCGTAACCTCCGAGCGCGGCGAGGATGCGCGCCGCGGTTGGCGTGACCGATTGCCGGATCCAGGTCCGCTGCGCGGCTACCTGGAGGCCACCGTCGGCGTGGCGCTCGCCGTCGGCGTCGGACACGGACTGACCCAGGTGGTCGCGCTCCCCAACATTTCGATGTTGTTCCTGACGGCCGTCCTCGTCCCTGCCGTCCGGTCGGGCGTCTGGCCGGCCATCTACGCGTCGGCGCTGTCCTTCCTCACCTACAATTTCTTCTTCATCGACCCGCTCTACACCTTCACGATCGCCCGCCCGCACGAACTCCTGGCGCTCGCCATCTTCCTCCTGATCGCGGTGGTCACGTCAGCGGTTGCCGGTCGGGCCCGCGAGCAGGCGCGCGCGGCGATAAAGCGGGTAAGGGCTACGCGCCGGCTCTACGAGTTCACCCGCAAGCTCTCCTCCCTGCCGGCGGCAGACGCCGTCGCCGAAGCGGCCGCTGCGGAGATCCAGGCGATCGTCGGCCGCAGCGCCGTCCTGCTCCGCGAACAGGCCGGCGAACTTGGCGTCGCCGCCGCCTGGCCACCCGAGGACAGGCTCGACACCGCGTCCATGATGGCGGCACGCTGGGCCTTCGAGCACAAGGAAGCGGCGGGAGCGGACACCGGGACGCTGCCGAACGTGCCCTGGCTCTTCCTGCCTCTCGTCGCCGGGCGCGGCCCGATTGGCGTGGTCGGCATCGAGGACGCGCCGGACGGCGTTCACCTCGACGCCGAGCGCCGGAGCCTCCTCGACAGCCTCGTCGAGCAAACCGCCGTCGCCCTCGATCGCGCGACGCTCGCAGGCGAGATCGAAGCGACCCGCATGGCTGCAGAGACGGAGCGGATCCGTAACATTCTGCTGGCGTCGATTAGTCACGACTTCCGTACACCGCTCGCCTCCGTGCTCGGCGCTGCGACCAGTCTGACCGAACTTGGCGACCGGCTTGCGCCCGCCGAACGCGCCGACCTCCTCGTCTCGATCCGCGAGGAGGCGGAGCACCTCGACGGCATGGTCCGGAACCTGCTCGCTATGACGCGGCTCGAGGCGGGGGCGCTGGAGATCAGGATGGACTGGACGGATCTCGGTGAGATCCTGGAACGGGTCGCGGCCGCCGCCCGCCGACGCGGTGCGACGCAGGCGATCACCGTGACGACGACGCCGGACCTTCCGCTCGCCTTCGCCGACCCCATCCTCCTCGACCAGGCGCTCGGCAATATCGTCGGCAACGCGGTGCGTTACGCCGGTCCGTCGGCGAGGATCGCGCTGTCCGCGTCGGCGGACGACCGGAACCTGAGCCTCGCCGTGGACGACGACGGCCCCGGCATCGATCCCGCCCTTCTGCCGCATGTCTTCGAGAAGTTCATCCGCGCCTCCGCCGAACGCGGCGACGGGGGCGAGGGCTCCGGCCTCGGGCTGGCGATCGCCAAGGGCATCGCGGAAGCCCATGGCGGTTCCGTGCACGTGGAAAGCCCGGTCACGAACGGCCGCGGCACGCGTTTCACCCTCGTCCTGCCCCGGCGCCGGATCGCACCATGACCACCGTCCTCCTCGTCGACGACGAACCGGCGATCCATCGCTTCCTGCGCCCTGCCCTGATGGCGGAGGGTTACGCCGTGGTGCCGGCGATGGACGGCCGCGAAGCGCTGTCGCTGGCGGCGGGGCAGGCACCGGACGTGGTGATCCTCGACCTCGGCTTGCCCGACATCGACGGCAAGATCGTCCTTCAGCGCCTGCGTGCCTGGAGCGACGTTCCGGTCGTGATCCTCTCCGCGCGCGACCGGGAGGCCGAGAAGATCGAGGCGCTGGACCTTGGCGCCGACGACTTCGTCAACAAGCCCTTCGGCGTCGGCGAACTGCTGGCGCGCTTGAGGGCCGCCTTGCGCAAGCATCGCCCGGGCCGGGTGGCACCGGCGACGATCCGCACCGGCTGCTGCGAGATCGATCTCGCAGCCCACCGTGTCACCCGGAACGGCGAAGAGATCCGCCTGACGCGCCGGGAGTTCGACCTCCTGGCCCTGCTCGCCCGCAATGCCGGGACCGTGCTGACACATCGCCAGCTTCTGACCGCAGTCTGGGGGCCGTCCCATGGCGGCGACACGCAGTATCTGAGGGTCTACGTCGGCCAGATCCGGCAGAAGCTCGGCGCGACCGAACAGGACCCGGTCATCCTCACGGAACCCGGCGTGGGGTATCGCTTCGCCGATGCCGGCTGACGTCCGGCGCAGCCGGGGCCGATCGAGTCGAGACGCCCGCAACCGCACGCGGCCGATCAGCGCTTCCTGCCGGCCACGGCGGTGTTCGCCACAGGTCGGAAGTCGCCGTTCACCGCGAGGCTGTCACCCCTGTGACCGAAACAACCGTCCCCAATGCAGCCGGCATGGACAACGGAGAAATGGCGGAGAGGGAGGGATTCGAACCCCCGATACCCTTGCGAGTATGCCGCATTTCGAGTGCGGTGCATTCAACCACTCTGCCACCTCTCCGCGGTGCCGAGGTGATGTATTACTCGGTTGAAGGCGGCGCGGACCATAACCGTGGTCGGGGGTGGGTTCAAGGGGCGTAGCCGGAAAAAGACGGTGCCGCGAGGCTGGCCGCCGCGGCGGCGATCCCCGGGCGGCGCGCAGGCCCCGGTCGGCGCAGCGCGCCCGGCCCGGCGACGTGGGGTTGTGGCTGTCAGGTCCTGTCAGCAACGGCGGTCTGCCGGGCGCTTTTTGCCCCGCGCGCGTTGACTTCGCGGGCACGAAGCGTGTACAAGGCGCCGCATCGTGGATAAGGGCGGGACTCTCGCCTTTGCCTTCGCTGTCCGAGGCCCTGCTTTCGCTCGCGAAAGCTGTGGGGCGCATGCAACCGATCCGCAAGCCGGATCGTCCTGCGCTCCGCCCATCAAGTTCGCCGGTCCGCGTCAAGCGCGACGACGACGCCACAGGACGTGTCGGTATCTGCGCAATTCCAAGCCACGGGGCGCAAAGCACCGGGCCAAGAACGACCAAGAAGGACTGGTACGACCATGTTCGCAGTGATCAAGACCGGCGGCAAGCAATACAAGGTTGCCCCGAACGACGTGTTGCAGATCGAGAAGCTCGAGGCTGATGCCGGCGCCACCGTGACCTTCGACGAGGTCCTCATGGTGTCGGGCGACGCGGGCGTGTCCGTCGGTGCGCCGACCGTCGCCGGCGCCACCGTGACCGCCGAGATCGTCGAGCAGACCCGCGGCCCGAAGGTGATCTCCTTCAAGAAGCGGCGCCGGCAGAATTCCAAGCGCAAGCGCGGACATCGCCAGCTGCTCACCGTTGTGAAGATCACCGGCATCAACGCCGCCTGACCCTTTCGACCGCGGCCGGAAACGCCGCGACGATGAACTGCATACAGCGCCCGCGCGGGCGTCGAGCCTGAAACCGGCTCCTCCCGCGGCGGACCGAACGAACTGAAGGAGTAGTTCCATGGCTCACAAGAAAGCAGGCGGCTCGTCCCGCAACGGCCGCGATACGGCCGGCCGCCGCCTCGGCGTCAAGAAGTTCGGCGGCGAAGCCGTCATCCCGGGCAACATCATCGTCCGCCAGCGCGGCACGAAGTGGCATCCCGGCCAGAATGTCGGCCTCGGCGTAGATCACACGATCTTCTCCCTCGTTGAAGGCAAGGTGGCCTTCGCAACCAAGTCGAACGGACGAGTCTACGTGTCCGTTCTCCCGACGACGATGGCAGCCGCAGAGTAAGCCGGAATGGTCTTCAAGCGGCCTGCCGGCGTCCCACGGACCCGGCGGATCGCTCAAGGTCGAGAGCGTCGCGAGGGGAGGTGGGATGCCACCTCCCCTCTTCGTTTCTCGACCGAAGGACCCAACCGATGGCACAGGATCTTGGCGGACGCGACGAATTCGAGAGCATAGTCGGCGAGGCCGGCGATCGGTCGCTTGCTCGACCCTTCCATGGCCTCGTTCTGGAGACGCGCCGGCTGGTGCTCCGGGCACCGATGCCGGCCGACGCGCCGGCGGTGGCCGAGCTCGCCGACAGCGCGAAAGTGGCGCAGAACCTGGTCGGCATGCCGCATCCCTACCGCCTGAAGGATGCGCTCGACTGGATCGAGGAAGCCGCGCCGGACGATGGCCAGAAGCATCTGGTCTGCCTCAAGAGCCCGGCGAGCGCGCCCGTTCCGATCGGCGCCGCGACTCTGGACTACCGGCGCGGAGCCAAGCTGCCGACCCTCGGCTGCTGGCTGGGCGAGGCCTGGTGGGGCCGAGAATACGCGACCGAGGCGGCCCATGCGGTGATCGACTTCGCCTTCCTGCACCAGGGCCACGACAAGCTGTCGTTCACCTGCCGCGTCACCAACACCGCTGGAAGGCGCTTGATCGAAAAGTGCGGATTTCAGATGGTTGCGCAGGAGCTTGGCCATTCCACCTTCTTCAATGCGGTGGTACCGGTCGACAGGTTCCAGCTGGACCGCCGCACCTGGGCGAGCCTCAGGCGTTGGGAGCCGCTTCGCCTCGGCAGTCTCGACCGCAGCGCGCTGGCCGGATTGGACGAATAGCGGGGCCGCTGGCCGGGGAGCAGGTGGGTGCCATGGAACGGGGAGAGCGAGGCGTGGTCGAGGTGATACGGGCGCCCTATCTGGACGTGCGGATTCCGACCCGTCGCCTCGTTCTGCGTCCGATCACGGCGGCCGACGTGCCGGCGCTGGCCACCCATCTCGCCGACCTTGAAGTGACGCGCTGGCTTGCGCGCGTACCTCACCCCTACGGCCTGACGGAAGCCCGCGCCTTCGTCGACCACGTCCGGCTGGCCGCGGTCGCCGGCACCGCGGTCACCCTGGCGCTGGTGCCGAAGTCCGCTGGCGAGGCGGAGCCGGCGATCGGTGTGGTCGCCATCCACGGTCTCGACGCGGGGCCCGAGTTCGGCTACTGGCTCGGCAAGACCTGGTGGGGCCAGGGGCTGATGACCGAGGCCGTCCAGTCCGCCCTCGCCTGGATCTTCGCGCACCTGCGGGTCGACGACATCGCCAGCGGGGCCTTCGTCGGCAACGACGCCTCGTTGCGCATCCAGAGCCGCTTCGGCTTCCAGGTCGTCGGCCGCAGCCGACGCGAATGCCAGGCCCTCGGCCGTGATCTGGAGCATGTCGACACCCGGCTCACCCGCAATTCCTTTCTCGTCGGGCCATGACCTCCGCCGGCCGTTGCGCGTCCGGCGGTTCTGTCCCATGAGTAACCCGACCGGCCGCAGTCGCGGCCAAGAGACGATACGATGAAGTTCCTGGATCAGGCCAAGGTCTACATTCGCTCCGGCGACGGCGGCGCCGGCGCGGTTTCCTTTCGCCGCGAGAAGTTCATCGAGTTCGGCGGGCCGGACGGTGGCGACGGCGGCCGCGGCGGCGATGTCTGGGCCGAATGCGTGGAAGGCCTCAACACGCTGATCGACTACCGTTACCAGCAGCACTTCAAGGCGAAGACCGGTGTCCACGGCATGGGCCGCAACCGGCACGGCGCCAAGGGCGCGGACATCGTTCTGAAGGTGCCCAAGGGTACCGAGATCCTTGACGAGGACGGCGAGACCCTGATCGCCGACCTGACCGAGGTGGGCCAGCGGTTGCTTTTGGCCAAGGGCGGCAACGGCGGCTTCGGCAACGCCTACTTCAAGACGTCGACGAACCAGGCCCCTCGCCGCGCCAACCCGGGCCTGCCGGGCGAGGAGCGCTGGATCTGGCTGCGTCTCAAGCTGATCGCAGACGCCGGCCTGATCGGTCTGCCCAACGCCGGCAAGTCTACCTTCCTTGCCCGTACCACGTCGGCCAAGCCCAAGATCGCCGACTATCCCTTCACCACCCTGCATCCCGGTCTGGGCGTCGTACGTTTCTCCAACCGCGAGTTCGTGCTCGCCGACATCCCCGGCCTGATCGAGGGCGCGCACGAGGGAACCGGCCTCGGCGACCGCTTCCTCGGCCACGTCGAGCGCTGCGGCGTGCTTCTGCACCTCGTCGACGCCGGCCAGGACGACGTCGCCGACGCCTACCGGATCGTGCGCGGCGAACTGGAGGCCTACGGCGGCGGCCTCGACGAGAAGCCCGAGATCGTCGCGCTCTCCAAGATCGACACCGTCGACGCCGACACGTTGAAGGCCAAGGCCAAGGCGTTGAAGAAGGTCGCCGGGCGCGAACCCCTGAAGCTGTCGGCCGCGACAGGTGAAGGCGTGGAGAAGGCGCTGCAGACCATGTGGCGCACCATCGAAGGCCATCGCGCAGAGGAGGAGGGTGAGGCTTCGCCCGTCTCGGCTCCGGAGACCTGGAAGCCATGAGCACCATGGAACGCGAACCCGCGACCCTCGCCTCCATGAACGGACGGCTCGGCGCCTACCGCCGGGTGGTGGTGAAGATCGGCTCCGCGCTGCTCGTGGAGGGGCGCTCCGGTGTCCTGAAACGCGCCTGGATGGCCTCGATCGCCGAGGATGTCGCCCGGCTGGCCGCCGGGGGCGCTGACGTTCTGCTGGTGTCCTCCGGCGCGATCGCCATGGGCCGCGGCGTGCTCGGCCTGCCGAAGGGCCGGCTGAAACTGGAGGAGAGCCAGGCCGCCGCCGCCGTCGGCCAGATCGCGCTTGCGCGTGCCTGGGCGGAAGCGCTGGGCGCCCACGGCCTGACCGCCGGCCAGATCCTGCTGACGCTCGGCGACACCGAGGAGCGCCGCCGTTATCTGAACGGCCGCGCCACCATCGGCACCCTCCTGGAGAAGCGGGCGATCCCGGTCATCAACGAGAACGACACGGTCGCGACCTCGGAGATCCGCTACGGCGACAACGACCGCCTCGCCGCCCGCGTTGCCGCCATGATGGGCGCCGACCTCCTCGTCCTGCTTTCGGACATCGACGGCCTCTACACTGCCCCGCCCAACGACGACCCGGATGCCCGGCTGATCCCCGTTGTCGATCGCATCACGCCGGAGATCGAGGCGATGGCGGGCGCTGCCGGCTCCGAGCTCTCGCGCGGCGGCATGAAGACCAAGATCGAGGCCGGCAAGATGGCGACCGTCGCGGGCACCGCGATGATCATCGCCTCCGGCAAGATCCTGAACCCGCTCGCCGCCGTCGACGCCGGCGGCACCCATACGCTGTTCCATGCCGAGGCCAACCCGGTCACCGCGCGCAAGGCCTGGATCGCCGGTCATCTCGAACCGCGCGGCACCTTGACCCTCGACGCCGGCGCCGTCCGCGCCCTGCGCCAGGGCCGGAGCCTGCTGCCGGCCGGCGTTACTGCCGTGGCAGGGCGCTTCGGCCGCGGCGACGCCGTCCGCGTTCTCGGCCCGGACGGTCTGGAGATCGCCCGCGGCCTCGTCGCCTACGACGCCGATGACGCCGATCGCATCCGCGGCCGCAACTCCTCAGCCATCGAGGAGATTCTCGGCCTGCCCGGCCGCGCCGAGATGATCCACCGCGACGACCTCGTCCTGAAGGGCGAGGTCGGACCGGCTTCCTGACGACGAGAGCCGCGCCGCCCCTCCCCCGGGGCCTGCGAAGCGGCCGAGCATACGGGATGAACGCGTAATGCTGCACATGAACCCCGAAACGGCAGAGCACCTCGCCGAGACGATGCGCGACATCGGCCGGCGCGCCCGGGCTGCCGCCCGCCGGCTTGCGACCGCAACCGGCGCCGAGAAGGCGGCCGCGCTGCGGGCGATGGCGGCGGCGGTGCGGCGACGGACGCCGGAGATCCTGGCGGCCAACGCCATCGACATCGCGGAAATGAAGACCGGCGGCCAGGCGGCCTCCTTCCTCGACCGCGGCACGCTGACCGAGGCACGCGTGGCGGACATCGCCAAGGCACTCGACGAGATCGCGGCGCTCCCCGATCCGGTCGGCCGCGTACTTGCGGCCTGGGAGCGGCCGAACGGTCTCAAGATCGAGCGGGTCGCCACCCCGCTCGGCGTGATCGGCATCATCTACGAGAGCCGGCCCAACGTCACCGCCGACGCCGGCGGCCTGTCGCTGATGGCCGGCAACGCGGCGATCCTGCGCTGCGGCTCCGACAGCCACGCCTCGTCCACCGCCATCCTGGAGGCGCTGCACGAGGGCCTCGCCGAATCCGGCCTGCCGGAGGACGCCATCCAGCTCGTCCCGACCAGGGACAGGGCCGCCGTCGGGCTGATGCTGGGCGGCCTGGACGGGTGCATCGACGTCATCGTCCCGCGCGGCGGCAAGAGCCTCGTCGCCCGTGTCCAGTCCGAGGCGCGGGTCCCGGTCTTCGCCCACCTGGAGGGGATCTGCCACGTCTACGTGGACAAGGCCGCCGACCTCGACATGGCGATCGCCATCACCGTCAACGCCAAGCTGCGCCGCACCGGCGTCTGCGGCTCCGCCGAGACGCTCCTGGTCGACCGCGCCGTGGCGGGCACCCACCTCGTGCCGATCCTTGCCGCCCTCGCCGCGAGGGGTTGCGAGATCCGGGCCACCAACGAGATCCGCGCACTCTACCCCGATGCGGTACCGGCGGTGGATGCCGACTGGTCGACCGAGTACCTCGACGCGATCATCGCGGTGAAGCTGGTGGACGGCGTGGAGGAGGCGATCGAGCACGTCGAGACCTTCGGCTCCCACCACACCGAATCCATCGTCACCGAGGATGCCGCAGCCGCCGAGCGCTTCCTCAACGGCATCGACAGCGCCATCGTCATGCACAACGCCTCCACCCAGTTCGCCGACGGCGGCGAGTTCGGCATGGGCGCGGAGATCGGCATCGCCACCGGCAAGATGCATGCGCGGGGCCCGGTCGGCGTGGAGCAGCTGACCAGCTTCAAGTACCGCGTCCGCGGCACCGGCCAGCTGCGGCCGTGACGACTCGGAAACCCGCCCGCCCGGCCATGCCGCCCGCCCGGCCGGGCATGACGGTCGGCCTTTTCGGCGGCTCCTTCGACCCGCCGCACGAAGGCCACCGCCACGCCAGCCTCACCGCCATCCGGCGGCTCGGCCTTGATCGGGTGTGGTGGCTGGTGACCCCCGGCAACCCGCTGAAGGATGTCGGCCGCCTGCCCCCGATCGCCGACCGCGTCGCCGCCGCCGCCCGCTTTGCCCGCCACCCGCGGGTGGTCGTCACCGACCTGGAAGCCCGCCTCGGCACCCGCTGGACCGAGGACCTGGTCGAGGCTCTGACCCGCCTGCGGCCGGACCTGCGCTTCGTGCTGGTGATCGGCGCCGACAACTGGGCGACCTTCCACCGTTGGGGCGGCTGGCGGCGGATCGCCTCGCGCATGCCGATCGCGGTCGTCGACCGGCCCGGCGCCACCTTTCGCGCGCTCTCCTCCCCGGCCGCCCGGGCTTTCGCCGAGCGCCGCCTGCCGGAGTCCGACGCGCGCCGCCTGCCGTTCCAGGCCGCGCCAGCGTGGGTATTTCTGACGGGACACCGCGTGCCGATCTCGTCCACCATGCTGCGCGCGGCACGCTCCAACGCGGGGGCGCCTCCCATTCCGAGCGCACCGTCTTGAAATCGTTGCCCATCGGGCCCTATTCTAAGGCAAGCGCGAGGATGCGCTTGAAGCACGGCGTTGTGACGTAGGCCTCCCTTGGAGTGGTTCAAGGTGGTACGACACCCGTTGAAGACGAGAGAGAGGTACACCCCCTGAGTATGACTCCTTCCGTGGAGGGCGCGGTGCTCCGCGCGCCTCAGACTCCGGCTATTGCCGCTGAGACCGCGCGCAATGGGGAGTCCCCAGTGACGGCCCTTCTGGCCGCCGTCCTCACCAGCCTTGACGATTCGAAGGCCGAGGACACCGTCGCGATCGACATCACGGGCAAGACGCCCATCGCCGACCACATGGTGGTCTGCTCGGGCCGGTCCCATCGCCACGTCGGCGCCATCGCGGATCATCTCCTGAAGGATCTGAAGGAAGCCGGCTTCGGCACCGCCACGGTCGAGGGCCTGACCGCCTGCGACTGGGTGCTGATCGACACCGGCGACGTGATCGTGCACGTCTTCCGCCCGGAAGTCCGCCAGTTCTACAACCTGGAAAAGATGTGGGCGGCCGACCATGCGCCCGCGCGCGCCCACGGCTGACCGGCCGGCAGGGACGATATGAAGATAGCGATCCATGCCGTCGGCCGGCTTAAATCCGGCCCGGAACGGGACCTTGCGGACCGCTATCTGGATCGCGCCGCCAAGAGCGGACGCGCCCTCGGCATAACCGCCGTGACGGTGCGCGAGATCGGAGAAAGCCGCGCCGCCCGCCCCGACGCCCGCAAGGACGAGGAGGCGGCCGAACTGCTGTCCGCCCTTCCCGACGGCGCCCTTGTTATCGCCCTCGACGAACGCGGCGAGGCCCCGTCCAGCGACGACTTCGCCCGCCTGATCGGGGAGGCGCGCGACCGTTCCGTCCCCGCTGTTGTGCTCCTCATCGGCGGGCCGGACGGCCACGGCGCCGCCGCGCTCGACCGGGCCGGCCGGCGGATTTCCTTCGGCCGCATGACCTGGCCGCATCAGATCGTCCGGATCCTAGCCGCCGAGCAGGTCTACCGGGCCCTCACCATCCTTGGCGGGCATCCCTACCATCGCGCTTGACGAACCGGTCCGGGAAAGGTTGACGAATTCTTAAACGGACGGGCATTAGCGTCTTGCTCCGTCGATCTCAGCGGGACGTTGGGCCGGGCCGCGCTACCGTGTGGCGAAGCCGGCGGTCTCGGGCTACCGTCGACGCACACAGTGAAAGCCGAACCGCCGCCGATGGGTCGTCCCGACCGTGCCCGCTCCAGACCGTTGCCCCTGCTGGCGCTGACCGCCCTGGCAGGCCTTCTCGTCATGCCCGCGGCTTTCGGCCAGGAGATCCCGCAAGACACCACGGCGCCAGGCGGGGCGACGGTGGTGGTGCCCTCCCCGTCGGCGGGCGGCGATCCGACCGACCCCGACGTCATCGAGGCGGAGCGCGCGTTGAAGGGGGCCGAACTGGAGGCCATCCGCCGCGACATGGAGATCTCCTCCACCCGACAGGCCGAGATCGAAGCCGAGATCGCCGCGATGGAGGACGACCGCGCCACGCTGAACGCCAAGCTTCTCGAGGTCGCCGCGCGGGTGCAGGCGCTGGAGGGATCGATCACCGAGACCGAGAGCCGCCTCGCCAAGCTGGTGACGGAGGAGACAGCGATACGCGTCCGCCTGGCCGGCCGGCGCGACGTGCTCGCCGAGGTGCTGGCAGCCGCCCAGCGGATCGGCCGTCGTCCGCCTCCGGCGCTTGTCGTCAAGCCCGAGGACGCCGTCGGAGCGGTCCGTTCGGCCATCCTGCTCGGTGCGGTGATGCCTGAACTGCGCGTGGAGGCAGAAGCACTGGCGGCCGATCTGTCAGCCCTTGTCGATGTGCGCGCGCGTGCCGAGGCGGAACGCGATGGTCTGCGCACCGAAGCGTCGCGCTTTGCCGAGGATCAGGAACGCCTGTCGCTCCTCCTCGACGAGAAGGCCGCCACCTCCGCAACGCGGACCGCTGCGCTGGAGTCCGAACGGGTGAAGGCCGGCGAACTGGCGAATCGGGCACGCTCTCTCGAAGAGTTGATCGGCACGATGGAGAAGAACCTGGAGGGTGCGCGCAAGGCGGCGGAAGCGGCAGCGGAAGCGGCGCGCTTGGCCCGTCCTCCCCCCACTGACACCGGGCGATTGCAACCGGCCATGGCCTTCACGGAAGCCAAGGGACAGCTGTCCCTGCCGGTTCGAGGCGTGGAAATCCAGCAATTCGGCGACGACAACGGCGTCGGCGGGCAAACCCAGGGCGTCTCCGTCGCGACCCGTGCGGGTGCCCGGGTGACGTCGATCAGCGACGGGTGGGTGGTGTTTGCCGGTCCTTTCCGCTCTTATGGGCAACTCTTGATCCTGAACGCCGGCGACGGATATCATGTAGTCCTAGCTGGGATGGAAAGGATCGACGTGGAACTCGGCCAATTCGTCCTCGCCGGTGAACCTGTCGGCGTGATGGGAAACCAAAGGCTGGCGAGTACGGCGGCCCCGGACGCGAGCTTTTCGCAGCCGGTGCTCTATATCGAGTTTCGCAAAGATGGCGCTTCGATCGACCCAGCCCCGTGGTGGGCGGCGTCGCAGGATCGGAAGGTTCGCGGATGATCAGAAAACTATCGCTTCTCGCGGCCGGCGCCTGCATGGGCGCCGCCGTCACTATCGTCTCCGGCACGGGACAGTTGCCCGGCCTGAGCACGGCCGTCGCGGCCAGCGCGGACACCTACCGGCAGCTCAACCTGTTCGGTGACGTGTTCGAGCGGATTCGCGCCGACTATGTCGAGGAACCCGAGGAATCGGCGCTGATCGAGGCGGCCATCAACGGCATGCTGACCTCGCTCGATCCGCACTCCAGCTACATGAGCCCCAAGAACTTCCAGGACATGCAGGTCCAGACGAAGGGCGAGTTCGGCGGCCTCGGCATCGAGGTCACCATGGAGGAGGGGATCGTCAAGGTCGTCACCCCCATCGACGACACGCCCGCGGCGCGGGCCGGCGTCCTGGCGGGCGATCTGATCGTCGGCCTCGACGGCGAGCAGGTCCAGGGCATGACCCTGCAGCAGGCCGTGGAGAAGATGCGCGGCCCGGTCAACACGCCGATCATGCTGTCGGTGCAGCGCCAGGGCTCGGACAAGCCGATCGAGATCAAGGTCGTCCGCGACGTGATCCGCATCCAGTCGGTGCGCTCGCGCGTGGAGGGCGACATCGGCTACATCCGCGTCACCCAGTTCACCGAGCAGACCTTCGAAGGCTTGAAGAATGCCATCGACAGGATCGAGAAGGACGTCCCGGCCGACAAGCTGAAGGGCTTCGTCCTCGATCTGCGCAACAACCCGGGCGGCCTCCTGGACCAGGCGATCGCCGTGTCCGACGCCTTCCTGGACAAGGGGGAAATCGTCTCCACCCGCGGCCGCCACGAGAACGAGACCCGTCGCTACTCCGCCCGTTCGGGTGACCTGACCGGCGCCAAGCCCGTCATCGTCCTTGTCAACGGCGGGTCTGCCTCGGCCTCCGAGATCGTGTCGGGCGCCCTGCAGGACCACCGCCGGGCGACCATCGTCGGCACCCGGTCCTTCGGCAAGGGCTCCGTCCAGACCATCATCCCGCTCGGCCAGAACGGGGCGATCCGCCTGACCACGGCGCGCTACTACACGCCGTCCGGCACCTCCATCCAGGCCAAGGGCGTCACCCCGGACATCGAGGTGCTGCAGGAGCTGCCGCCGGAACTGCAGGACAAGGTGACCGAGACCAAGGGCGAAGCCGCCCTGCGCGGACACCTCAAGAACACCGATGTGGAGAAGGAGGAGTCGGGCTCCCAGGCCTACGTTCCGCCCGATCCGAAGGACGACAAGCAGCTCAACTACGCCTTCGACCTGCTCCGCGGGCTGCAGGCCAACAGCGCCTTCCCGCCGAGCCAGGAGAAGGCCGCTATCCCCAACTGAGGGCTGGCGAGAGCCGATACGGATGAGAGGCCGGGCCCGAAAGGCCCGGCCTCTTCTTTTCTGCCCCTTTCGATTCATGGGCAGGACCGTTGCGGGTAGAATCGGCCGCGAATCACCTAGCGGCGGGCCATGAGCGACCTCACCACTCCCCTCGGCGTCAAGCCACCCGACGCGAACCGGAAGAAACGGCCCTACGCCGTGGTGGCCGGCTCGTTCTCGGCCATCCTGGCGCTGCTCCTCGTCGTTTGGACTCTCCTCGTCGATGATCCCTTCGGCGGCGAGCCGACGGTGCTCTCCGCCATCGAGACCTCCGGGTCCGGGCAGGTCGGCCGCAAGGACATGACCGTGGTCGGCGTCAAGTCCGGCGCCGGCGAGATCCTGCCGCCGATCGGCTCCGACCCTCTGCCCGGCGAGGAGGCGGGCGGCTCACCCGGCGAGGAGACGATCGCCGGTGCGGAAGGCGAAGCGGCCGGCACGACCGTCACCGCCCCGAGCGCCTCCATCAAGGCCGTCGCGCTGTCCGTCGTCGCCGATCCCGAACTCATCGAGGAGACGCCGCACGGTCCGATCCCCAGGGTCAGCGACGCTGGGGTCCGCCCGATCGACGCCTATGCCCGGCCCTCGCCCGGCGTGGTCGGAACCTCGCCGCGCATCGCGCTGATCGTCGGCGGCCTCGGCCTGAGCCAGGCCGGCACGCAGGAAGCGATTCGCCAGCTGCCGCCGGAGGTCACGCTCGCATTCGCCCCCTACGGCGCCAGCCTCGAGCGCTGGGCGGCCAAGGCCCGCCAGGACGGCCACGAGCTGCTGCTGCAAGTACCGCTGGAGCCCTACGACTACCCGGACAACGACCCCGGCCCCCACACCCTGCTCACCTCGCTGACGGCGGCCAAGAACATCGACCGTCTCCACTACCTGATGAGCCGCTTCGGAACCTACGTCGGCGCTATCAGCTACATGGGCGCGCGCTTCACCGCGGAGGGCCCCGCCCTCGATCCGGTGATGGCCGAGTTCACCGCCCGCGGCCTGCTTTTCGTTGACGAGGGCACGTCGTCGCGCAGCGTCGCAGCCGCCGCGGCCAAGGCACAGGCCACGCCCTTCGCGGCCGGCGACATCGTCGTCGACGGAATTCCGGCTGAGAACGATATCGCCGGCCGCCTCGCCCAGCTTGAGCAGATGGCACGCACTCGCGGCGTCGCCGTCGGTACGGCCAGCGCTTTGCCGGTGTCCGTCAAGCTGATCGGCGAATGGGCCAAGGGCCTTGAGGCCCGCGGCATCACCCTGGTCCCGATCACCGCCGCCCAGCGCAAGCCGTGACGTCCTTGGGCCGAACGTGATACCGACGCGCAGACGTCGCCTGGAGGAACAGGAATGCCCGCCGACAAACACGCCGACCTGCCCTACCGGCCTTGCGTGGGCGTGATGCTTCTGAACTCCGCCGGCCTGGTCTGGATCGGCAACCGGATCGACAAGGCTGGCGACGGCGATGACGCCTGGCAGATGCCCCAGGGGGGCGTCGACCCCGGCGAGGATATTCTGGAAGCTGCAAGGCGTGAGCTCGCGGAGGAGACCAACGTCACCTCGGTCAGTGTGCTGGCCGAGGCACCGGACTGGTACGCCTACGATCTGCCCGAGGACCTCGCCAAGGAGAAGTTCAAGCGCAAGTGGCGCGGACAGACGCAGAAATGGTTCGCGTTTCGCTTCGAGGGCGACGAAGCCGAGATCGACATTGCCAATCCCGCTGGCAGCCACAAGCCGGAGTTCCGCGCCTGGCGCTGGGAGCGGATGGACCGCCTGCCGGAGCTGATCGTGCCGTTCAAGCGTCCGGTCTATGAGAAGGTCTGCGCCGCCTTCGCCCATCTGGTGGCCTGAGCATGACGGAGGATGTCTCGGACTGGCGGACCGGCCTACCCTTTCGGCCCAACGTCGGCATCTGCCTGATCGGCCGGTCCGGCCTGGTCTTCGCCGGCCACGTGTTTCCCAATCCCGACGGCTGGCCCGACCCGGAGCGGACAGCGCCTGGCGCCGACTGGTGCCTGCCCCAGGGCGGCATCGACCCCGGTGAGGACATCGCGGCTGCCGCGCGGCGCGAACTCTGGGAGGAGACCGGCATCACCTCGGCCACCTTGCTGCGCATCACCGAGGACTGGTGGAGCTACGAGTTCCCCGGCCGCGGCGCGCCGAGCCACAAGCTCCATCCCTTCCGCGGCCAGACCCAGCGCTGGGCCGCCTTCCGGTTCGACGGAGACGACGGCGAGGTGCGTGTCGACGCGCTCCACACCCATGAACCTGCCGAGTTCATGGAGTGGGCCTGGCGCCCCCTGTCGGATCTCCTGGAGGTCGGCATCGCCCACCGCCGCCCGACCTACGCCAGGGTGCTGGCTGCTTTCGCGGACCTGATCGCGCCATGACGGCGGAGCCGATCGTCCGCCACGCTCTCGGTGGCGCCACCTGGACCGCATGCCTGCTCGCAATCGTCCTGGGCGCCACCTGCAACCCCGTCCAGGCGGCGGATGGCACGTGGGCTCTCGCGGGCGAAGCGCCGCTCCTGACCCACTGGAACCGCCTGCACGGCGCGGCGCTGGCGCCGATCAGCCGGTCGCCGCCGTCCGGGGCGATCGTCCGCTCGGTCTCCTGGTCCTGGAACTACCCGGCCATGCCGGGCGCGATCACCGCCCGGATCTGCCTGGGGAACCGTTGCATCGAAACGGTGGAGCGCTCGGTCTTCGGCGACACGCGGCTCGCCGGCGTCATCCTGCCCGCCGTGCCCGCTTTCCAGATGCAGCCGGAGGGCCCTGCCGCGGAGGCTTTCGGTCCTGTGATCGGCGAACCCGTTACCCTCACCGTGGAATGGTCTACCGAATGAAAAAAGCCCCGGCATCCGCCAGGGCTTCCTGTCTTTGATACCGCACCGGGTCGGCTCACGCCGCGCGGAGGGCTTCCGCCACTTCGCGCAGCTGGGCCAGCCGCTGCTCCGCCTTGTGACGGGTCTCCGTCGACTTGGCGTCGGCGACGTCCTCCTCGGCGTTCTTGATCTCCTGGGCGATCGCGTCAGCCTTGAGCTCGGAAAGCGGCACCGCCTTTTCGGCGAGCACGGTCAGGCCGGCCGGGCTCACGTCGGCGAAACCGCCACGCACGAAGATCTTGCGGACCTCGGAGCCACGCTTCACCGTCAACACGCCGGCGCGCAGCGTGGACAGGAAGGGCGAGTGGTTGGCGAGCACGCCGAAGTCACCCTCGGTACCCGGCAGGTCGACCTGATCCACCTCTTCGGAGAGGACCAGACGCTCCGGGCTCACCAGTTCGAACTTGAACGACGCCATCGATCGGCTCTCCCACAGGGTCGCGCTTCAACCGGCGCGGACCCGGACCTGACGGACGCGAGGCGGACGCAGGGCCGCCCGCCTTCACCGGTGCGCGGCCCGGACCTGCCGGACCGCCGCTGGACTTACGCAGCCTGCGCGGCGAGCTTCTGAGCCTTCTCGATCGCTTCGTCGATCGAGCCGACCATGTAGAAGGCCGCTTCCGGCAGATGGTCGTACTTGCCCTCGGTCAGGCCCTTGAAGCCCTTGATGGTGTCTTCCAGGGCGACCAGCTTGCCGGGCGAGCCGGTGAACACCTCGGCCACGAAGAACGGCTGGCTGAGGAAGCGCTCGATCTTGCGGGCGCGCGCCACGGTCAGGCGGTCTTCTTCGGAGAGCTCGTCCATGCCCAGGATCGCGATGATGTCCTGCAGCGACTTGTAGCGCTGCAGGATTTCCTGCACGCGGCGGGCGACGGCATAGTGCTCCTCGCCGATCACCTGCGGGTCGAGCATGCGCGACGTGGAGTCGAGCGGGTCCACCGCCGGGTAGATGCCCTTTTCGGCGATCGAGCGGTTGAGCACCGTCGTCGCGTCCAGGTGGGCGAACGAGGTCGCCGGCGCCGGGTCGGTCAGGTCGTCGGCCGGCACGTAGATGGCCTGCACCGAGGTGATCGAGCCCTTGTGCGTGGTGGTGATGCGCTCCTGCATCTGGCCCATGTCGGTGGCGAGCGTCGGCTGGTAACCCACCGCCGACGGGATGCGGCCGAGCAGAGCCGACACTTCCGAACCCGCCTGGGTGAAGCGGAAGATGTTGTCGACGAAGAACAGCACGTCCTGGCCCTTGTCGCGGAAATGCTCGGCGACGGTGAGACCGGTCAGCGCGACGCGGGCGCGGGCACCCGGGGGCTCGTTCATCTGGCCGTAGACCAGGGCGCACTTGGAGCCTTCGGTCGACCCGCCGTGCTCGTGCGGGTCCTTGTTCACGCCCGACTCGATCATCTCGTGATAGAGGTCGTTGCCCTCGCGGGTGCGCTCGCCGACGCCGGCGAACACCGAGTAGCCGCCGTGCGCCTTGGCGATGTTGTTGATCAGCTCCTGGATCAGCACGGTCTTGCCGACGCCGGCGCCGCCGAACAGGCCGATCTTGCCGCCGCGGGCGTAGGGGGCGAGCAGGTCGACGACCTTGATGCCGGTGACGAGGATCTGCGCCTCGGTCGCCTGGTCAACGTAGGACGGCGCGTTCTGGTGAATCGCGCGGGTGCCCTCGCCGACGATCGGGCCGGCTTCGTCCACCGGCTCGCCGATCACGTTCATGATGCGGCCGAGGCAGGCGTCGCCCACCGGCACGGCGATCGGGGCGCCGGTGTCGGTCACGACCTGTCCACGCACCAGGCCCTCGGAGGTGTCCATGGCGATCGTGCGGACGGTGTTCTCGCCGAGGTGCTGGGCGACTTCCAGAACCAGGCGGTTTCCGCCGTTCGTCGTCTCCAGCGCGTTCAGGATTGCCGGCAGGTGTTCGTCGAACTTCACGTCGACGACGGCGCCGATGACCTGGGTGATGCGTCCGACCTTGGTGTCAGCCATCGTTCTCGTCCTTTAAGGTGCGGTTCGGTCAGAGCGCCTCGGCGCCCGAAATGATTTCGATGAGTTCCTTGGTGATCGACGCCTGGCGCGACCGATTGTACTGCAGCGACAGACGGTTGATCATGTCGCCGGCATTCCGGGTCGCGTTGTCCATGGCCGACATGCGGGCGCCCTGCTCGGACGCCGCGTTCTCAAGGAGAGCGGTGAAGATCTGCACCGCGATGGCGCGCGGCAGCAGGTCGTCCAGGATCGCAGCTTCGTCCGGCTCGTAGTCGTAGAGCGCGCCGCCTTGGGACGCGCTCGCCTCGACCACCACCGGCAGCACCTGCTGCGCCGTCGGGATCTGCGCGATCACCGACCGGAACTTGGAATAGAACAGCGTGCAGACGTCGAACTGACCGGCTTCGAACAGCTCCAGGATCTTCGCCTGGATGCCGAGCGCCACGTCGTAGTCGATGGTCTTGATGTTGCGCAGTTCGATCCGCTCGATGATCCGGCCGCCGTGGTCGCGACGAAGGGCATCCGCGCCCTTCTTGCCGACGGTCAGGATCTTGACCTCCTTGCCCTCGGAGAGCAGGCGGTTGATGTGCTCGCGGGCGAGTCGGACGATCTGCGAGTTGAAGCCTCCGCAGAGGCCACGCTCCGCCGTGCAGACCACCAGCAGGTGGACCTGGTTGCGGCCGGTACCGATCATCAGGCGCGGCGCGTCGTCCCGGCCGGCGAAACCGGCGGTCAGGTTGCCGAGCACCTCGGTCATGCGGGTCGCGAACGGGCGAGCGGCCTCGGCCGCCTCCTGCGCGCGGCGAAGCTTCGCCGCGGCGACCATCTGCATCGCCTTGGTGATCTTCTGCGTCGCCTTCACGGAGGCGATGCGGTTCTTCAGATCCTTCAAGCTCGGCATGTCGGCTCCTGCCCCGGACCCTGTGGGGGCGGCACGATGTCGGCGGAAGTCGGCCCGCGGGTCGCGCGGGCCGGAGTGTGGTCGTCAGCTCAGGCGAAGGTCTTGGAGAACGCGGCGATCGCGTCCTTCAGCTTGCCCTTGATGTCGTCGGTGATCTGCTTCTCCGTCCAGATGGCCGAGAGGAGATCGGCGTGCTTGTCGCGCAGGAACCGGAGCAGGCCCTCTTCGAAGGCGCGCACCTTGCCGACCGGCAGCGGATCCAGGTAGCCGTTCACGCCGGCGAAGATCACCGCGACCTGCTCTTCCGTCTTCAGCGGCGAGAACTGCGGCTGCTTCAGGAGTTCCACCAGGCGGGCGCCGCGGTTGAGCAGCTTCTGCGTGGCGGCGTCGAGGTCCGAGCCGAACTGCGCGAAGGCGGCCATCTCGCGATACTGCGCCAACTCGCCCTTGATGGTGCCGGCGACCTGCTTCATCGCCTTGATCTGCGCGGCCGAGCCGACGCGCGACACCGAGAGGCCGACGTTCACCGCCGGGCGGACGCCCTGGTAGAACAGGTTGGTCTCAAGGAAGATCTGGCCGTCCGTGATCGAGATCACGTTGGTCGGGATGTAGGCCGACACGTCGTTGGCCTGCGTCTCGATGACCGGAAGAGCCGTCAGCGAACCGAGGCCGTTTTCCTTGTTGAGCTTGGCCGCGCGCTCCAGAAGGCGGGAGTGCAGGTAGAACACGTCGCCCGGGTAGGCCTCGCGGCCCGGCGGGCGGCGCAGCAGCAGCGACATCTGGCGGTAGGCGACGGCCTGCTTGGAAAGGTCGTCGTAGGCGATCAGGGCATGCATGCCGTTGTCGCGGAAGTACTCGCCGATCGCGCAGCCGGTGAACGGCGCGATGAACTGCATCGGGGCCGGGTCGGACGCGGTCGCCGCGATCACGATCGAGTAGGGCAGCGCGCCGGAGTCTTCCAGGCGCTTGACGAACTGGGCGACCGTGGAACGCTTCTGGCCGATGGCGACATAGACGCAGTAGAGCTTCTGGCCCTCGTCCGTGCCCTGGTTCAGCGGCTTCTGGTTCAGGAAGGTGTCGAGGATGATGGCGGTCTTGCCGGTCTGGCGGTCGCCGATCACCAGTTCGCGCTGGCCGCGGCCGATCGGGATCATGGCGTCGATCGCCTTGATGCCGGTGGACATCGGCTCATGCACGGACTTGCGGGGGATGATGCCCGGGGCTTTCACGTCGACGCGGCGGCGCTCGGTGAACTCGATCGGGCCCTTGCCGTCGATCGGGTTGCCGAGACCGTCGACCACGCGGCCGAGCAGGCCCTTGCCGACCGGCACGTCCACGATGGCGCCGGTCCGCTTGACGGTGTCGCCTTCCTTGATGTCTCGGTCGGCGCCGAAGATCACGACGCCGACGTTGTCGGTTTCAAGGTTGAGCGCCATGCCGCGGATGCCGCCGGGGAACTCGACCATCTCGCCCGCCTGGACGTTGTCGAGCCCGTAGACACGGGCGATGCCGTCACCGACGGAGAGAACCTGGCCGACTTCGGAGACTTCGGCCTCTTGGCCGAAGTTCTTGATCTGCTCCTTGAGGATTGCGGAAATTTCCGCGGCGCGGATGTCCATCAGCCGACCTCTTTCAGTGCGATCTTGAGCTGGTTGAGCTTTGTCTTGAGCGTCGTGTCGATCATGCGGCTGCCGAGTTTCACGACAAGCCCGCCGATGAGCGAGGGATCGACGCTGGCGTTGATGCGGACGGTCTTGCCGGTCTTGGCCGAGAGCGCCGCGGTAAGGTCGGCGATCTGGCCAGCCGTCAGAGGCTCGGCCGAAGTGACGTCCGCCGTCGTCTCGCCGCGCTGGGCGGCGAGCATGGAGCGGTACGCCTTGAACATGGCGGGGACGGCGAACAGGCGCCGGTTGCGGGCGGCCAGCTTGATGAAGTTGGCGACGATCCCGCCGATCCCGGCGCGGTCGAGCACCGCCGTGACGGCGCGCAGCTGGTCGTCCGGCGTGAACACCGGCGAACGGACCAGCCGCTTCAGGTCCCCGCTGTCGGCCAGCAAGGCATCGAAACGCTCCATGTCCGCCGCGGCCGTGTCGAGGGCGCCCGTTTCCTGGGCGAGCTCGAACAGCGCGGTCGCATAACGCTCCGCGACCCCTGAAGTGGTGGACGCCGTTTCGCTCACGGTTGGAGGACCCCCTGTCCGAAGTTCCGGACCCGTCGGGAATACCCCCGGCAAGCCGCTGGAACGCTTGGCGAATTTCGGTGAAACGACGGTCTTGACGTGGTCTAGCCGCCGTAAAATCCGGCCCCGTCTAGCACAGGACCAGAGGTTCCGCAACACGCCCGTCGGATTCGAAGAATCGCGGAAATCCGGGATTTTCCCGGCCATTCGCAGTCGTTTGGGTCGATTCATGGGCCTTTGTGATGGGCATTCCCGGATCTGGATCGGTTTAGACGAAGCTTTGCGGGTCCACGTCGACGAAAACCTCCACGCCGCCGGTCGCCTTGGGTGCGGCACCGAGCCACGCCCGCACCCAGCCGGAAAGGTCGTGGTCGCGCGGCCCGTGCGCCAGCAGGCGGAACCGATGCCGCCCCCGGATCACCGCCAGCGGCGCCTCCGCCGGGCCGAGCACCTCGACCACCGCGCCATGGGGTGCTGCCCGGGCGAGCGCCCGCGCATGGTCCTCCGCCCGCTCGCGCGTCGGCCCCGAGACGATCACCGCCGCCAGCCGCCCGAACGGCGGCATGTGCGCCTGCTCCCGCTCGCGCATCTCCGTGTCGTAGAAGCGGTCGGGGTCGCCCGATACCAGCGCCTGGATCACCGGGTTCTCCGGCGCGTAGGTCTGCAGGATGCCGAACCCCTTGCCGGCGATGCGCCCGGCGCGACCGGTCACCTGCGCCAAGAGCTGGAACGTCCGCTCCGACGCGCGCGGGTCGCCATGGCCGAGACCGAGGTCGGCGTCCACCACACCCACCAGCGTCAGCCGCGGGAAGTTGTGCCCCTTGGCGACCAGCTGCGTGCCGATGATGACATCGCACTCGCCCTTGGCGATCGCCTCCAACTCGGCCCGCAGCCGCTGCACGCCGCCCGCGATGTCCGACGAGAGCACGATCGCACGCTTGTCGGGCAGGAGCTCCTGGAGTTCCTCCGCCACCCGCTCGATGCCGGGGCCGCAGGCGACCAGGCTGTCCATGGTGCCGCAGGACGGACAGCTCTCCGGCCGCGGCTCCATGTGGCCGCAGTGATGGCAGGCGAGCCGACCCCGGAAGCGGTGGTCGACCAGCCAGGTGGAGCAGTTCGGGCACTGAAACCGGTGGCCGCATGACCGGCACAGCGTCAGCGGGGCGTAGCCGCGGCGGTTGAGGAAGAGCAGCGCCTGCTCCCCTCGCTCGGTCGTCTCGCGGATCGCCCGCACCAGCCCCGGCGCCAGGAACCTCCCGCGCGGCGGACCGGCCTTGCGCATGTCGATCGCCGCGATCTCCGGCATCGACTGGCCGGTCGCCCGCGCCGGCAGGAGCACGTTGCCGTAGCGCCCGCGATCCGCGTTGACCTTGGTTTCCAGCGATGGCGTCGCCGAGGCGAGCACCACGGGGATCGATTCGATCCGCCCGCGTACCACCGCCATGTCCCGGGCATGGTAGGTCGCCCACTCCTCCTGCTTGTAGGCGGGGTCGTGCTCCTCGTCGACGACGATCAGGCCTAGCTGCCGGAACGGCAGGAACAGCGCCGAACGGGCGCCGACCACCACCCGCACGCGCCCCTCCGCCACCCCGCGCCAGACCCGCGCCCGGGTCTTCGGCGAGACGTCGGAATGCCACTCCGCCGGCACCGCGCCGAATCGCTCGGAGAAGCGCTCCAGGAAGGCCTTGGTGAGCGCGATCTCCGGCACCAGGATCAGCGCCTGGCCGCCCTGCCGGAGGCACTCGGCCACAACTTCCATGTAGACGTCGGTCTTGCCGGCGCCGGTCACGCCGTCGAGCAGCGTCACCGACGCACCTTTGCCGACCGCGGCCGACAACGTCGCGGCCGCGGCATTCTGCGCGTCCGTCAGCGGCCGCGGATTGAAATCGGGCTCCGGCTCCCGAATCGGCGGCCCCGCCGGCATCTCCACCTCGGCGAGCGTACCCGCCTCCAGCAGCCCGTCCACCACGGACGGCGAGACGCCCGCCGCAGAAGCAAGGCCCGATCGCGTCCAGGCCGCACCCTCGTGCTCGTCCATCAGCGAAAGAAGACGCCGCCGGGCCGGGGTGACCCGCTCCGGCGCCGGTCCCGACCGCACCACGCCGCGGATCGGCGGCTCCGGGTCCAAAGCTTCCGGCGCCCGCAGCGCCATCCGCATCACCATGCCCCGCGGCGTCAGCGTGTATTTCGCCACCCAGTCCACGAACGCGAGCAGGTGGCCGGAGAGCGGCGGGGCGTCGAACACGGTCTCGATCGCCCTGAGCCGATTCGACGACGCGTTGAGGGTCGGCGTCTCCGCGGTCACCACGCCCACCACCTGACGCGGCCCGAGCGGCACCCGCACGATCGAACCGGGAGGCACCTCCACCCCGGGCGGGACGCGGTAGGTGTAGCTCTCCTCGATCGCCACGGGCGTCACCACCTGGACGACGTCGCGCCGGCCGGTCTGCGGCGGCGCGGCATCCCCGAAAAGGTCCAGGGCGGAGGTGACGGTCGGCTTGGACATCGCGCGCGGCGCTCGGCTCGATCGGGCGGGACGGGAATGCGCGGCGGGCCGGAGGGGCCGCTCGTCGGGTGAGACGACAAGCCCCGACAGCGCCGCCTTCCCCTCAGTCGCCTTATCTGGCATGCCTAGCCCATGTCTGCCACCGCCGCGTCCCACGAAATCCTCGTCATCTCCTCCTTTGTCGTGCGCGGCTCGGTCGGCGCACGGGCGGGCTTCATCCTGGAGAGGCTCGGCCATCGCGTCTGGACGATGCCGACGATCATCCTGCCTTGGCATCCCGGCCACGGGCGCGGCCACCGCATCGTGCCGGCGGAGGCCGATTTCGCCGCCATGCTCTCCGATCTCGCCCGCGCGCCCTGGCTCTCCAAAGTCGGCGCGGTCGTCTCCGGCTATCTTGGCGCCGCCTCGCAGGCTGGCCCGATCGCCGACCTCGTCCGGGCGGTCAAGGCCGCCAACCCGGACGCGATCTACCTCTGCGATCCCGTTCTCGGCGATATCGGCAGCCTCTACGTGCCCGAGGACGTCGCCAAGGCCCAGCGCGACATCCTGATGCCCCTCGCCGACCTGATGACGCCCAATGCCTTCGAGGTGGGTTGGCTCACCGGCGGCAAGCCCGAGACCATGGCCGACCTCGTCGCGGCCGCCCGTACTCTTGGCCCCCGCCGCGTCGTCGTCACCTCGGCCCCGGCGATGATGCGCGGCAAGATCGCCACCGCCCTGGTCTCCCCGACCGACGTCATCGTCGCGGAGAACCGACTGGTGGGCGAGGCCCACAGCGGCACTGGCGATCTCTTCGCCGCGCAGTTCCTGTCCGCCCTCCTGACCGGGCGCGGCGACGAGGAGGCCCTCCGCCGGGCCGTCGCCGGCACCTTCGAGGTCGTCGCCCGCAGCGTCCGCGCCGGCGCCGAGGAGCTCGACTTCACCGCCCACCAGGACAGCATCGCCCATCCCGTGGCGGAGGTGGATATCCGCCGCTGGGCCACCCCGCAGAAGCCCGCCCGCCGGCGGGCGGATACCGCCTCGTGATCGTCGCCGGCGTCGACGGTTGTCCGGCCGGCTGGATCGCCGTGCTGCGCGATCTCGACACCGGTGCTGCCGACGTCCGCGTCGTTGCCCGCATCGCCGATCTGCTCGACCGCCCCGGCGAACCGCAGGTGATCGCCGTCGACATGCCGATCGGCCTGCCGGACCGGGTGGCCCTCGGCGGCCGACCGGCCGAACGTGCGGTGCGCGGCATGCTCGGCCCGCGCCAGTCCAGCGTATTCTCCGTTCCTTCCCGCTCTGCCGTGGAGGCGCCGGACTACCCGGCCGCCTGCGCGGCGGCGCGCGCTACCTCCGAGCCGCCTCGGGCCGTCTCCAAGCAGTGCTTCCATCTCTTCCCCAAGATCAGGGAAATCGACGACCTGCTGACTGAACGGGCCGCGCTGGCGGACCGGATCTTCGAGAGCCATCCGGAGGTCGCCTTCACGGTTCTGGGCGGCGGCCAGCCGATGACGCTGCCGAAAAAGATCAAGAGCCGCGTCAACCCGGCCGGCCTGGAGGAGCGCCGCGCCTTCCTGGCCGGCAGGGGCCTGGACCGTTCGCTGCTCGACGCCAGGCCCCCCCGCGGCGCGGCGGCCGACGACCTGCTCGACGCCAGCGTCTGCACGCTCGTCGCCGAACGGCTGGCGGCAGGCGTCGCGATACCCCATCCCGCCGAGGACGTCCGGGACGGCCGCGGCCTGAGGATCGCGATCTGGACCTGACGCAACCTCCGCAAAGCTGCCGTGCGACACTAGTCTTGTGGCATTGCAGCGCGGGGCGATGTACGCGACTTTCCAGACCGACCTTGAGAGAGGGCAAGGAGCGACCATGACGGCCGATACCAGCGCACCGGATCTGCGCCCGCCGCTTCCGGACACCTTCCCCGACCGGCTGACGTCCGGTTACCAGGCGTTCCGCGCCGGACGCTATCCGACCGAGGAGGAGCGCTACCGCCGCCTCGGCGACCGCGGCCAGAAGCCGGAGATCATGATGATCGGCTGCTGCGACAGCCGCGTCTCGCCGGAGGTCATCTTCGACGCCGGCCCGGGCGAGATCTTCGTCGTCCGTAACGTCGCCAACCTCGTCCCGCCCTACAATCCCGACGGCGAGCTGCACGGCACCTCCGCCGCGCTGGAGTTCGGCGTCGTCGCGCTGAAGGTGAAGCACATCGTGGTGATGGGTCACGGCCGGTGCGGCGGCGTGCGCGCCGCCCTCGACGAGATGGACCCGCTCACCCCCGGCGACTTCATCGGCCGCTGGATGTCCATGCTGGCCGAGCCGGCCGAAACGATCCGCTGCAACCACGCGATCCCGGAAGGCTTGCGCTACCGGGCGCTCGAACTGGAGGGGGTCCGCAAGTCGATCCGCAACCTCCTGACCTTTCCCTGCGTCCAGATCCGTCACGCGAAGGGTTCGCTGCGGCTCCACGGCGCCTGGTTCGACGTGTCGGAAGGCGAGCTGCACGTCCTCGATCCCGCCACGGGCGAATTCTCCGTCCTGAAGGACGGCGACCAGCTGATCGGTTGACGCGACACGGCGGCCGCTGGGCTCTTGATCCGGGGGGACGGGGCGGGTAGTGCACTGGCGCACGCGATTTCCAGCGTCCGCACACCGCCAGTTCCCGAGGATCAGAGCCCATGGCCACCAACACCCTCCTTCTTCTGCCCGGCGACGGGATCGGCCCCGAGATCATGGCCGAGGTGAAGGGGCTGATTGCCTTCCTCAACGAGAAGGGCATCGCCTCCTTCGAGACGGACGAGGGGCTTGTCGGCGGCTGCGCCTACGACGCGCACGGCAAGGCGATCTCGGAGGCCGACATGGCCAAGGCGCTGGCCGCGGACGCGGTGCTGTTCGGCGCCGTGGGCGGGCCGAAGTGGGACAGCGTGCCCTATGAGGTGCGGCCGGAAGCCGGTCTGCTGCGCCTGCGCAAGGACCTCGGCTTGTTCGCCAACCTGCGTCCGGCGATCTGCTACCCGGCGCTCGCCGACGCGTCATCGCTGAAGCGCGACGTCGTCGAGGGCCTCGACATCCTGATCGTCCGCGAGCTCACTGGCGGCGTCTACTTCGGCGAGCCGAAGGAGATCGTGACCCTGGAGAACGGCCAGAAGCGCGCCGTCGACACCCAGCTCTACACCACCTCCGAGATCGAGCGGATCGCGCGTGTCGCCTTCGACCTCGCCCGCACCCGCAACAGCCGGGTCGCCTCGGCCGAAAAGCGCAACGTCATGAAGTCCGGCGTGCTCTGGAACCAGGTCGTCACCAAGGTCGGTAAGGAGGAGTTCCCCGACGTCGCGCTCGAGCATGTGCTCGCCGACAACTGCGCCATGCAGCTCGTCCGCTGGCCCAAGCAGTATGACGTCATCGTCTGCGACAACCTTTTCGGCGACATCCTCTCCGACGTGGCCGCGATGCTGACCGGTTCGCTCGGCATGCTGCCGTCCGCTTCGCTGGGTGCACCGGACGCCAAGACCGGCAAGCGCAAGGCGCTCTACGAGCCAGTGCACGGCTCCGCACCGGATATCGCCGGCAAGGGCATCGCCAACCCGATCGCCATGATCGCCTCCTTCGCCATGGCCTTGCGCTACTCCTTCGGGCTCGTCGATCTCTCCGACAAGCTGGACCAGGCGATCGCCGCGGTCCTTGCGCGCGGCCTGCGCACCCGCGACATCGGCGGCGAAGGCGTAACACTTGTTTCTACCGCCGAAATGGGCGACGCGATCCGCACCGAATACGCCCGCCATCTCGGCTGAACCGGCAGCCCTGCCGGCTCACGAAAATGTCAGTCGAGGGGGACTCCCCAACCGGGTGGCCCTACCCGACATATCGGTCAGGCGGCGCCGCTCCTGTTTCGGTAGTGCCCCCCGTCTCGCCGAGGACGGCCCGCCACGCTGGAGATCCCTCCCAGCGACGCGTCTGTCAAAGGACGCCGCGCCCAGTCTCCCCCGGGACTGGGCGCTTCCTTTTTGCCCGTCCGCCGTTAACGCTAACCGTCAATGAACGCAGCCCAGGCGGGGCGGCAACTTGACAAAACTACCACGCGCGATCGACGCTCTCCGAAGTTGAACTTGGGGGACCGGATGCACTTGCGCTCGCCTTGGTGGCGCCCGGCGGGCCTGCTGTCGGTCTCGCCCGCGGTGATCTTCCTGTGGAATGCCTTGTTGCAGCCGGGCACCCCGGTCGGCATCGAGACCCACGTCCTCGCCGATCCCTACGAGGAGAACGTGGAGGTCCGCCTGTACGTCGGCGTCGGTGCGAGCGACGACGGGGACGACCGGCAGCTCGCCCACTTCGTCGAGCACCTGGTCTTCCTGAAGGATCGGCCGCCCGAAGCCTTCCGCCCGCTCGCCCTGCCCGGCGTCAGCAACAACGCCTTTACCACTGCAACCCAGACCTTTTTCATCTTCCGCGGCGGTTCCGACGACCTGCCGGAGATGGTGGACGCCGCCGCTGCCGTTCTCGATCCCCTCGACGTCGACCCCGATCAGGCCCGGCGCGAGCGCAAGGTCGTCGCGCGCGAACTCGACTGGCGTTACCGCACCGACCCGTTCGGCGGCCTCAACCAGCAGATCACTGCGGCGCTCTACGCAGGCCACCCGTTCGGCCGGGCGGCAGAACTCGACCGGATCGACCTCGACGGGCTGACGCTGGAGGAGGCCGCAGCCTTCCATCAAGCGTGGTACACGGTTCCGAACGCGCATCTCGTGATCACCGGCGCCGTCGATCCGACCGAAGCCCGCCGCCTCGCCGCCGCAGCCTTCGCAAGCCGGCCGTCTGCCCCGCCGCCGGAGCGGCCCGCCCTCGGCAGTCTCCCCCTGCCCGGCGGAGCGGAGCGGATCAGCGTCGTCGTCGAGGGGATCGAACGGCCCCGCCTCCGCATTGCCGCGATCGCCCCGGTCAGCGGCGACGCGGCGAGCCTGCAGGCCGATGCCGAAGTGCTCAACCGGGTTCTCGGCGGCAACCTGCCGGGCGCGCTCGCAACTGTGCTGCGCGACGACAACGGGATGACCCTGGCCTCCGGCGTCGACATCCGCTTCTTCGTGCCGATGCCCGGCTGGGTGCATCTCGACATCGACGTCACGCTCGCCGTCGGGGCGGACGCCGCGGATGTCGAATTCAAGACGCGGTCCTGGCTGGGCGGGCATCGCGCCGCGATGATTGACGAGACCGCCTTCTACCGCATGAGGGCCCGTGCGGTCCGCGAGGCCGAGCAGATGGCCTCCGACGTGTCCGCACGTGGTGCCGACCTGGGCACCGCCATGGCCATGCTGCCGCCCGACACCGCCCTCGGCTGGGGACGCAGCCTCGGCGAGGCGGGTCCGCTCACCGCCCGCCGGATCCTGCGTGCCATCGCCGATCCCCATCGGATCGTGACCGGCTGGATGATGCCGGGTTCGACCCCGACGACGGTCGGAGCCGTCCAATGATCCGGCTCCTCCTCATCGTGCTCCTGATCGCCGCGGCCCCCTCGCTGTCCATGGCTGGATCCCCGCAGCCGGACGGCGCGACGGTCGGCACCGCCAAGTCGCCCGCCGGCATCGCTTATCGCTGGCTTCAGAGGCCCGAGGCCACTTATGTCGCACTGGCCGTCGCATGGCGCGGCGGCGTGTTGCAGGATCCGCCCGACCAGCCAGGACTGTCGCAGATCGCCAGCGCCGCTCTGATGGCATCCCCGGTGGACGACGTGACTGTCGACCGGATCCAGGACATGCTGGGCGATGCCGATGCTCGGCTTGAGCTCTGGCCCGAGGCGGCGACGGTCAACGCCACCCTGGTCGCACCCGTCGCCGATACGGAATGGGCGATCCGGGTTCTCGCCGCACGCCTGTTCGAGAGCGACCTCGACCAGTCCGTGGTCGATCACCTCGCCCGGAACCGCGCCGCCGCCCTGCGGGAGTGGAGGGCCAGCCGGGAGGGCGCCGCCGAGGTCGCCTTCTTCGACGCCGTCCTGGCCGACCGGTCCGCGTCCTACCGCGCGGCGCTCGCCGCATCGGCGGATGCCCACCCCGCCGTCACGGTCGCCGACATCCAGCGTTGGCGCGGCCGCCAGCTGGTCCGCCTCAAGGCCGTGGTGACGGTCGTCGCGCCCTTTGGTCCGGACGAGATCGGTCCGCTGGTCGACATTCTCCTCGCTGGTCGCCCAGCCGGCCGCAAGCCGCGGCCCATCGACCTGCCGCAGCTTCGCAGCACCATCCCCGGCCTGGTGACGCTGAAATCCGCCGCACCCGGCAATCCCTTCGTCCTGGTCGGCAGCCCATACCTCGACCAGCCGGCGCTGCAGGCCAGCCGGCTCTCCGCCCTGGTCGCCGGCGGCGAGGCCAGCCGCCTCGACATGTCGCTGCGCGGTGAAGCCGGCCGGACCTACGGCTTCCTGTCCGGCGTCAAGGTCGCCGGGCGGATGGGCGCGGTGATCGCTTCCGGCCACGTGGCGCCGGAGGACCTGGACGACACGATCGCCCGCATCAACGCCGCCTGGACCCGCTTGCGCGAGGAGGGGCCGACGCCCGCCGAGATCGCCAACATGAAGGTGCTGATGGCGCGCGAACTCAATCCGATGCGGACGCCGAGCCTGCGCCTCGCCCAGCGTATGCTGGCCCACGCGCTCGAAGGCCGCCCCCCGGATACCATCTTCGATACCGCCGCGGAGATCGACGCCGTGGACCTTGCCGACAGGTCCGTGCGGCTGAAACTGATGCCCGAGCGCCCGGTCGTCGTGGTGGTCCGCTGACCCCTTCCGAAGCGCGGCCTCGGCCTGTAACGTCCGCCCGCTCCCATCGGATCGACGAGGCCTGGACATGACCGCGGCGTTGACTGTCGCCACCTGGAACATCAACTCCGTGCGCATGCGCCGCCTGATCGTCGAGCGTCTCCTGGAGCACGAAGCGCCGGACGTCCTTTGCCTTCAGGAGACCAAGTGCGGCGACGCCCAGTTCCCGTCGGCCGCCTTCCGCAAGATCGGCTATCCCTACGTGGCCGTGAACGGCGGCAAGGGCGGCTACCACGGGGTCGCCATCGTCTCCCGGCTACCGTTCGAAGCGGTGGAGATCCGCTCCTTCTGCAACAAGGGCGATCCGCGGCACGTCGCCGTGGTCCTCGAGCATGCCGGACGCCGTCTGCGCGTGCACAACTTCTATGTGCCCGCCGGCGGCGACGAGCCCGACCGCGAGCGCAATCCGAAGTTCGCCCACAAGATGGACTTCCTCGCCGAGATGGCCGCCTGGCTCCCCGCCGCCTCGCCGGACTGCCCGGACGTGATCGTCGGCGATCTCAACGTCGCGCCCTACGAGACCGACGTCTGGTCCCACAAGGCATTGATCCGCGTCGTGAGCCACACCCCCGAGGAATGCGCCGCGCTGGAGAAGGTCCGGCAGGCCGGCGGCTGGGTCGACCTTTGCCGCGCTGCCGTCCCGATGAACGAGCGGATCTACACCTGGTGGAGCTATCGGGCGAAGGATTGGCGTGGCGCGGACAAGGGCCGCCGGCTGGATCACATCTGGGCCCATCCGGAGCTGGCTGCCCGGTCCGCCGGGTTCCGCATCCTGAAGGACGCCCGCGACTGGGACCGCCCGTCCGACCACGTCCCGGTGATGGCCACCTTCGACCTCTCCTGACGGAACGTCAGCCGCCGCCCGGCTCCTCGATCGACTTCAGCCGCCCAGCCACCTTGGCAAGCGCCTGGTTGGTCTCCTCCAGTCTGGAGAAGAAACGCGTCTGGATGGAGACCGCGACGTCGGGGAACTCTTCCAGCATGCGGCGGAACAGCACCCGGCGGATCTGGATCACCTCCACGGGCCCCACCGCGACCGCGGTCGCCGGGCGCACCCCTTCGACGATCAGCGAGAGTTCTCCGACGAGCGCGCCGCGCTCCACGATCGTCACCGGCTGCTCGGTGTCCGAGCCTTCCGTGTGGATCGCCACCTTGCCCGACGAGACCACGTAGCCCGAATCCGCCCAGTCGCCCGCCGAGAACAGCCGTTGGCCGTCCCGGAAGCTGCGATTCTCCGCAGAAAAAGCGAGCAGTCGCAGCTTCTCCTCGGAGAAGCCGGAAAGCAGCGGCAGTTGCTGGAGAAGTCGGACGTCTGTTTCTAGGCTCATTCCGTCTCAGCCTGCCCGGTCCGTGGGGATCGGGCAATGGGGCAGGTCACGGAACGAGCTTGTATCCTCCGCCCTCGGTCACGAGCAACTGGGCATTGGAGGGATCCCGCTCGATCTTCTGGCGAAGCCGGTAGATGTGCGTCTCCAGCGTGTGCGTCGTGATCCCGGCGTTGTAGCCCCACACCTCGTGCAGCAGCACGTCGCGGGTGATCACCTTCTCGCCCGCCCGGTAGAGGTACTTGAGGATCGAGGTTTCCTTCTCCGTCAGCCGGACCTTGGACCCTTTGCCGTCGACGAGCAGTTTGGCGCTCGGCCGGAAGGTGTACGGACCGATCGTGAAGACCGCCTCCTCCGACTGCTCGTGCTGGCGCAGCTGGGCGCGCACCCGGGCGAGCAGCACGGCGAACTTGAACGGCTTGGTGACGTAGTCGTTGGCGCCCGCCTCCAATCCGAGGATCTGGTCGCTGTCCGAATCATGGCCGGTGAGCATGATGATCGGGCTGGCGAAGCCGCCCTTGCGGAGCAGCTTGACCGCCTCGCGGCCGTCCATGTCGGGCAGCCCCACGTCCATCAGCACCAGGTCGACATGAGCCGCCCGGGCAGCCTGGACGCCCTTGGCGGCCGTCTCCGCCTCCAGCGGCTCGAATTCCTCGTAGAGTGCGAGCTGCTCGACCAGCGCTTCCCTTAGATCGTTGTCATCGTCGACGATCAGGATCTTACGTGCGGTCATGGCAGGGCTGCCCTCGTCTGTCGCGCCGGCGGCGGAATGCGCCGCCGAGCCTTTGCGGCCCGGACGGCTCCGGCGGTATGGTGGCCGAAATGGCGGGTTTTCGATAGTGGGGTCAAGGGCTGCGGAGATGGTGCACGGCAAGGTGAAGGTCAAGCACGGGTTGATCACGACTTTGCGCGTTCGAATCGTGTCGCCTGCCCGGACAATCGGGCGGCTCCAGGCCCCGGGTCTGGACGTCGCCTGCGCCCTTGGCCGGTCGGGCGTGACCCGGCGCAAGCGGGAGGGCGACGGCGCATCCCCGGCGGCCGGCCTGCCGCTGCTCTACGGCTATTGGAGGCCGGACCGCCAGCCCGTCCGCCCCACCACGCGTCTCCCCTTGCGCCCCGCCCGCCGAGACCTCGGCTGGTGCGACGCCCCCGCCGACCGCAACTACAACCGCCCGGTCACGCTGCCCTATGAGCAGAGCCACGAGGAGATGGTTCGCGCCGACCGCCTCTACGACGTGGTCGTGGTGCTGGACTGGAACATCGCCCCGCGTCGGCGCGGTCGCGGCAGCGCCATCTTCTTCCACCTCGCCGCGCCCAGCTACACGCCGACCGCCGGCTGCGTCGCCGTTTCCGCCGCCGACATGCGCCGCATCCTCGCCCGCCTCGGGCCGCGCGCGCGGATCGTCATAGGGTGATCGTCATCGGCTGAGCCGTTCAGATCTCCAGCCCGTCCAGCAGACGAGGCTGGGCCTTGTGGCTGCCGGCGGCCTCCCCGATGAAGGCGCGCTTCAGCCGCGGCATGCGGTCGACCAGCCCGAGCCCGAAGTCGCGGATCATCCGCACCGGCGCGAGGTCGTTGGAGAACAGCCGGTTGAGTACGTCCGTCACCGCCGCCATCTGCCAGGTGTCGAAGCGGCGCCAGCGCTCGTAGCGCTCCAGCACGTCGAGCGCGCCCACGTCCTGCCCGAGCCGGAGCGCCTCCACCAGCACCTCGGCAAGCGCGGCCACGTCGCGGAAGCCGAGGTTCAGCCCCTGACCCGCGATCGGATGGATGCCGTGCGCCGCATCGCCGATCAGCGCCAGCCGCGGCTTGACGAAATCCCGCGCCAGCGTCAGCCCGAGCGGATAGGCATGGCGCGGTCCGACCACGCGCACCGCGCCGAGGTGGTGGCCGATCCGCCGCTGCAGTTCGACTTCGAACACGAGCGCATCGCCCTTCACCAGCCGGTCCGCCACGTCGCTGCGCTCCGTCCACACCAGCGACGAGCGGTTGCCGGTGAGCGGCAGCGTGGCGAACGGCCCGGACGGCAGGAAGTGCTCCTCCGCCCGCCCCCCGTGCGGCCGCTCGTGCTCGATCGTGGTGACGATGCCGGACTGCCCGTAGGACCAGGTCAGCGTCCGGATGCCGGCGAGCGCCCGAAGCCGCGACTTTACTCCGTCCGCTGCCACCAGCAGACGGGCGCGGATGGTGCCGCCGGACTTCAGCTGGACGGTCACCCCGCCGCCGTCGACGGAGAAGTCGGTGACCGCGTCGGGCGCGACGACCTGCACGCCGGCCTCAGCGGCCCGGGCAGCGAGTGCGGCGACCAGCGCCCCGTTCGGCACCATGTGCGCGAAGGGCTCCCCCTCCTCCACCTGGCCGTCGAAGGTCAGGAACACCGGCCGGACCACGTCCTCGAGCCGCGAATCCGTCACCACCATGTCGACGATCGGCTGCGCCAGCGGCGCCACCGCGGACCAGACGCCGAGCGTGTCGAGCAGACGGCGCGCCGCGGCCGCGATCGCCGAAGCGCGCGGATCGCGGGAAACGTCGGCCGGCGGCCGGATGTCGACCACCGTGATCCGCGTTCCCGGCGCCGAAGTCGCCACCGCGAGGGCCAGCGACAGGCCGACGTAGCCTCCGCCTGCGACGACGATGTCCTGAACGGCCGGCGGGGTCATCGGACGGCTCCTCTCGTTGGCCCTTCGGTCGGGCGCCGCGGCCCCGGTTGACGTTTGCGTCAGGATCGGCTCCGCTCACTGCCGGATATGGTCGCGGCCGGCGGCCGGGACAGGTCTTGGCCGCCGATGGAGTACAATCTTCATGTCGCCCGTGGAAGAGCTCGTTTCCATTCTCGACCTCGAGCGGCTCGAGGAGAACCTGTTCCGCGGCCGCTCCCCGTCGGTCGGCTGGCAGCGCGTCTTCGGCGGCCAGGTGATCGCCCAGGCGGTGGTGGCAGCCACCCGCACGGTCGATCCCGCCCGCCCGATCCATTCCCTTCACGCCTATTTTCTGCTGCCCGGCGATCCCAAGGTGCCGATCGTCTACGAGACCGACCGGCTGCGCGACGGCGGTTCCTTCACCACCCGCCGGGTCGTCGCGATCCAGCACGGCCGCGCCATCTTCGCGCTCTCCGCCTCCTTCCAGACGACGGAGGACGGACTGACCCACCAGATCGAGATGCCGGTCGTCACCCCGCCGGAGGAGCTCCCGTCCGAGGAGGAGTTCGCGGCGATGATCATGAAGTTCGCACCCGAGCCGGTGAAGCGCTACTGGTCCCGGCCCAGACCGCTGACCCTCCGGCCGGTCGACGTCGGCCGCTATCTCGGCCGCCGTCCGCCCGACCCGCGGCAGTATGTGTGGGTGAAGACGTCCGCCCCCTTGCCGGAGGATCCTTTCGTCCACCGCGCGGTGCTCGCCTACCTCTCCGACATGACGCTTCTCGACACCGCACTCGTTCTGCATGGCCGATCGGTGTTCGACCCGACTCTTCAGGTCGCCAGTCTCGACCACGCCATGTGGTTCCACCGCCCGGCGAAGGTGGACGAGTGGCTGCTCTATGCCCAGGACAGCCCCTCCGGCTCCGGCGCACGTGGCTTCACCCGCGGCAGCCTCTACAGCCGGGACGGCACGCTCCTGGCCTCCGTTGCACAAGAAGGCCTCATTCGCGAGAAGAACGCCTTATGATGCACGTGCATTGAGCACTCGATTTCCGGGCATCTGCCCAACGAATGTGCAGAATCACAATTTTTTCACGATTCTGCTCACATCCGACGCAATTGCGTCGTCGACCCTGCGGAATGCCTGCGGGCTTCGCCTCCGAATCCGCTGATCCCTCCAGCTTCGGCCACTTGGCACGAAGCTTGATTCCATGTTGGCCCGTCGAGCCCGGTTGGTCGTCGAGGAGTGACGCCCGCGGGATGGTCTCCGGCCCGGTGGTCGGCCCGTACCGGGTGCTCGCAATGTCTGATCGAGAAGGACACCGATGAAGATCGTCATGGCCATCATCAAGCCGTTCAAGCTCGACGAGGTGCGTGATGCCCTCACGACGCTGGGCGTGCATGGACTAACCGTCACCGAAGTGAAGGGCTACGGCCGCCAGAAGGGCCACACCGAGATCTACCGCGGCGCGGAATACGCCGTCAGCTTTCTCCCGAAGCTGAAGATCGAGGTCGCGGTCCCCAGCGACCAGGCGGACAAGGTGGTCGATGCGATCGCCGGCGCCGCCAAGACCGGCCAGATCGGCGACGGCAAGATCTTCGTCTACGCCATCGAACAGGCGGTGCGCATCCGCACCGGCGAAACCGACACGGAAGCCCTGTGACCCTGCTCGCCCGTCACATCGAGAAGAGGAAGTCGATGAAGAACCTCAAGACACTCCTCGCGGCGGCACCGCTGTTGGTGCTCGCTGCGACTGCAGCCTTCGCCCAGGACGCCGCGGCGCCTGCGGCCGACGCAGCTGCTGCGGCCGCTCCGGCCGCCCCGGTCCCCGACAAGGGCGACACCACCTGGATGCTGCTCTCCACGATCCTCGTGATCTTGATGACGCTTCCGGGCCTCGCCCTGTTCTACGGCGGCCTGGTGCGCGCCAAGAACATTCTCTCGATCCTGATGCAGGTCTTCGTCGGCTTCTCGCTGATCGCAATCCTCTGGGTCATCTACGGTTACTCGATCGCCTTCACCGGCCCGGGCACGGCCGAGGAGGTCACCGCCCTGTCGCCCTTCTTCGGCGGCCTGTCCAAGGCCTTCCTGAGCGGCGTCAAGCTCGATTCCCTGGCTGAGACCTTCACCCAGGGCGTCTTCATCCCCGAACTCACCTTCGTGGTGTTCCAGCTTACCTTCGCCGCGATCACCCCGGCCCTCATCATCGGCGCCGTCGCCGAGCGGATGAAGTTCTCCGCGGTTCTCGCCTTCCTGGTGCTCTGGTTCACCTTCTCCTACCTGCCCATGGCCCACATGGTCTGGTGGTGGGGTGGCCCGTCCGCGGCCGATGCGCCGTCGGGCTACCTCTTCGCGGTCGGCGCTTATGACTTTGCCGGCGGCACCGTGGTGCACATCAACGCCGGTATCGCCGGCCTCGTCGCCGCCATCATGGTCGGCCCGCGCGTCGGCTACGGCAAGGACAACATGGCCCCGCACAACCTCGTGTGGACCGTGATCGGCGCCAGCCTGCTCTGGGTCGGCTGGTTCGGCTTCAACGCCGGCTCCAACCTGGAAGCCAACGGCCTGACCGCCCAGGCGCTGCTCAACACCGTCGTCGCGACCGCCGCCGCCACCCTGGCCTGGTCCTTCGTGGAGTGGCTGACCCGCGGCCATGCCAGCGCCCTCGGCGCTGCCTCGGGTGCCGTCGCCGGCCTCGTCGCGATCACCCCGGCGGCCGGCTTCGCCGGTGTCGGCGGCGCGATCCTGCTCGGCGCCATCGCCGGCGTGGTCTGCCTCTGGGCCGTGGTCTGGCTGAAGGCCAAGCTGAAGTACGACGACAGCCTGGACGTCTTCGGCGTACACGGCGTTGGCGGCATCGTCGGCGCCATCCTGACCGGCGTGGTCGCCTCCGACTCCCTCGGCGGCTTCCCCCTCGCCGGCTACGAGATGGGCGCCCAGGTGGGCAAGCAGATCTGGGCGGTGCTCACCTGCATCGTCTGGTCCGGCGTGGTGTCTGTGGTCTCGCTCCTCATCGTCAAGGCGGTGATCGGGCTGCGCGTGCCGGAAGCGGCCGAGCGCGAAGGTCTCGACATCACCACCCACGGCGAACGCGCCTACAACGGCTGATGAACCGGGAGGCGGGATCCGCAATGGGTCCCGCCTTCTTTTTTCCCTGATCCTATCCGGCTCCGTCATGGGGCGGATAACTGCGACCGATCGGCATTTTCGCCGGTTTCGCCCGATGCCTGGCCCCGCGCGGCTTGCAGCCGGACCCGCATTGGCCTCAAGATCGTTTCGAGGATGACGGGACAAGGTCCACCGTCCGATGCTTCGAGACATTCCACCGGACGCAGCCGGCGTCACCGGCAACGCGCCGCCGTCCGGGCCCCTTCCACCGGCCGCCCCTGGCCGAAACCGTTGAGAGCCCCGAGGAGAAATCGCATGAAGATCGTCATGGCCATCATCAAGCCGTTCAAGCTCGACGAGGTTCGCGATGCTCTGACGGGCGTTGGCGTCCATGGCCTCACCGTCACCGAGGTCAAGGGCTACGGCCGCCAGAAAGGCCACACCGAGATCTACCGCGGTGCCGAGTACGCCGTCAGCTTTCTGCCCAAGCTGAAGATCGAGGTGGCGGTGTCCGAGGACCAGGTCGACAAGGTCGTCGACGCGGTCGCCGCCGCGGCCAAGACCGGCCAGATCGGCGACGGCAAGATCTTCGTCTACGCCATCGAGCAGGCGCTGCGGATCCGCACCGGCGAAACCGCCGACGAGGCGCTCTGACCACCACTGCCATCGGCTAATCCCGGGAGGGGCCGCAGCGATGCGGCCCTTTTTCGTTGCGCCCCGCCCGTCGGCCGCTACCGCGGGCCGGTCGGTTAAAGCCCGTTTAACCATGCGGCGGCTAGGGTCGGTCTTCTGTCGCGGTCTGCCGCGAGACCGCCTCGTTGTCGGCGTGTGCTCGAGGCTCGCCCGTTCCGCACCGAACCGGACGCCCCAGTGAGATGACTGCGCCGCGCGCACCTGCCGCACCGATCGCCTCGCCCTTCCAGCGCCTCGCCGCGCTGGTCCGCGACGTCGCGCCCGGCCGTCCGCCCATCGACCTCACCGTCGGCGAGCCGCGCCACGCCGTTCCCGACTTCGTCGCGCCGATCCTGGCCGCCGGCATAGCCGACTTCGGCCGCTATCCTCCGATCAAGGGAACGCCCGCCTTCCGCGAGGCGGTCGCCGCCTGGGCCGAGCGACGCTACGCGCTCAGCACCCCGCTCGACCGCGACAACGGCATCATCCCGCTCAACGGCTCGCGCGAAGGCCTGTTCTCCGCCGCGATCCAGGCGATGCGGATGCGGGAGCCGGACGGCACGCGCCCGGCCGTGCTGCTGCCGAATCCCTTCTACGCGGTCTATGCCGCCGCCGCCGATGCGGCTGGCGCCGAGGCGATCCTGCTGTCGGCCGGGCCTGAAACCGGCTTCCTGCCCGACGTCGCAAGCCTCGACCCGGCCCTGCTCGGCCGCACCCTCGCCCTCTACTACGCCTCGCCGGCGAACCCGCAGGGCGCGGTCGCCGCCGCAGAGACCTGGTCCGGTCTCGTCGACCTCGCGCGCCGACACGGCTTCTGGCTCTTTGCCGACGAATGCTATTCGGAGATCTGGCGCGGCACGCCGCCTCCGGGCGTGCTCCAGGCCGCCGACCGCACTGGCCGCTATGACCGGGTGATCGCCTTCAACTCCCTCTCCAAGCGCTCCAACCTCGCGGGCCTGCGCTGCGGCTTCGCGGCAGGCGACCCGGCCTTCATCGAACCGTGGGCGACCTTCCGCAACGTCGCCGCGCCGCAGGTGCCGATCCCGGTCCAGGCGGTGGCGGTGGCTGCCTATGGCGACGAGACCCACGTGGTCGCGAACCGCCGCCTCTACGACCAGAAGTTCGCCGCCGCCGCGGCACGCCTCGCGCCGCTGTTCGGCGACGTGATGCCGCCCGGCGGCTTCTTCCTCTGGCTCGACGTCGCGCGTTTCGGTGGCGGCGAGGCGGTGGCCCGCCGCCTGTGGGCCGAAGCCGGCGTCAAGGTGCTGCCCGGCGGCTATCTCTCGGCCGACGGTCCGGACGGCGCCAACCCCGGCGCAGCCTACATCAGGATCGCCATGGTCGACGCGCCCGAACGGACCGACGAGGCCCTCGCCCGCCTGGTGGAGATGCTGTCATGACCGCGCCGATGCGCCCGCGCCGCGGCGACCGGAACGAACCTGTTTTGGCCGAACGCGGCAGCCGCGCCCAGCCGACACGCAGAGACCTTGTGAGTGGATCGACGATGCGGACCAGAAGCCTTGCCTCGCACCGCCATATGACCGACAGCCGCCTGAAGCAGGCCATGCGCCGCAACATCGCCGGCGCCACCGGCCTGCTCATGATCGCCGGCGTCGCCGCGCTTGCCGCTGCCCTGGCGACCTGGTCCGTGGAGGATCCGAGCTGGAGCCATTCCACCGATTCGCCGGTGCGCAATGTCCTCGGCTCCGCAGGCGCCGTGGTCTCCGACCTCGTCCTGCAGCTGATCGGGCTCACCGCCGCGATCTTCCTGGTCCCCCTCGTGGTCTGGGGCTGGCGCCTCACCGTGGGCAGGGCCGTGGAGATCGCCCGCGGCCGCTGGCTCGCCTGGATCGCCGGCACCTTCCTCGGCGCCGCCTTCATGAGCGCCCTGCCGCCCACCGCCGGATGGCCCCTGCCGACCGGTCTCGGCGGCGCCATCGGCGACCTGATGCTGCAGATACCGGCCGCCTTCACGGGCGGCGTGCTCACCGACAGCGGCCGCCTCGCCTGCATGATCCTGTTCGGTCCGCTCACCGCCCTCGTCATGGCCTACGCCTCCGGCTTCCCGCGTTCCGAACCCGATCAGTATGCCGAGGAACTCGCCGCCGAGGATAACGACGCCATTCCCGACGAGGACGAGGCGGACGGCGACGGCCGCGAGGGCCGGCTGCAGGCGTTCATGGGCCTTGTCGGGCACGGTTGGCTGACCGCCCGCGCCGGCATCGCCCGCCGCTTCGGCGCAGCCCGGGCCCGCGATGTCGCCTATCCCGGCGAGGACGACGAGGGCTATGACGTCGCCGAGCTCGACGACGAAGCGCCGACGCCCCCGGTGCGCCGCACCGCGCAGATGGCGAATGCCGCCAGCCGCGTGACCCGCTTCATGAAGGGCCTGACCGAGCCACGCGACGGTCTCGACGACCTCATCGACCACGACGGCCGCGCCGAACCTGGCATGGGCATGGGCATGCCCGGCATGACCGTCGACGCCCGCCGGGCCCGGCAGGTGGAGGACGACGAAGAGCCGCCGTTCGACACGGATGACATGGACCCGCGCGGCTTCGAGCTCGACGAGCGCCTCTACGACCGCGCCGGCATCGTCGGCGCCCCGAACCGCGGCGAGGGCCTGGAAGAGGACGACGGCTACGACGACGAGCCGATCGCTCCGCCCCGCGCCGTCCAGGTACCACAGGCCGCCCGCCAGATCCCGGCCCAGGCGCCGTTGCGCGGCCCGGCCGCCCGCATCGGCGGAACGCCTGCCCCGGCGCCGGGCCTGATCGACCGCGGCCTCTCGCGCGTCCAGCCGCCCGCCCCGCCGCCGCAGCCCGGCCGCCGGGCGACCGGCGCCCAGCAGCTGTCGCTGCTCGATGCCTACCAGATGCCGCCGCTGCAGCTCCTCGCCGAGCCCAAGCAGGTCGGCCAGGTCAAGATCTCCGCCGACGCGCTGGAGCAGAACGCCCGCCTCCTGGAGGGCGTGCTGGAGGACTTCGGCGTCAAGGGCGAGATCATCAACGTCCGCCCCGGCCCGGTGGTCACGCTCTACGAGCTGGAGCCCGCGCCCGGCATCAAGTCGAGCCGCGTCATCGGCCTTGCCGACGACATCGCCCGCTCCATGAGCGCCATCGCCGCCCGCGTCGCCGTCATCCCGGGCAAGAACGCGATCGGCATCGAGCTGCCCAACCAGAAGCGCGAGACCGTCTACCTGCGCGAGCTGATCGCCGCCCAGGATTTCGAGAAGTCCAAGGGCCGTCTCGCGCTCGCGCTCGGCAAGACGATAGGCGGCGAGCCGGTCATCGTCGACCTCGCCCGCACCCCGCACATGCTGGTGGCCGGCACCACCGGCTCGGGCAAGTCGGTCTCCATCAACACCATGATCCTGTCGCTGCTCTACCGGCTGAAGCCGGAGGAATGCCGCCTGATCATGATCGACCCGAAGATGCTGGAGCTCTCCGTCTACGACGGCATCCCGCACCTCCTCTCCCCCGTCGTGACCGACCCCCGCAAGGCCGTGGTGGCCCTGAAGTGGACGGTTCGGGAGATGGAGGACCGCTACAAGAAAATGTCCAAGCTCGGCGTCCGCAACATCGAGGGCTTCAACCTGCGGGTCGCCCAGGCGCTGGAGAAGGGCGAGCAGATCTCCCGCACGGTCCAGACCGGCTTCGACCGGGAGACCGGCGAGCCCATCTTCGAGACCGAGGAGATGGACCTGAAGCCGCTGCCCTTCATCGTCGTGATCATCGATGAGATGGCCGACCTGATGATGGTGGCCGGCAAGGACATCGAAGGCGCCGTGCAGCGCCTCGCCCAGATGGCCCGCGCGGCTGGCATCCACGTGATCATGGCGACGCAGCGTCCGTCGGTGGACGTCATCACCGGCACCATCAAGGCCAACTTCCCGACCCGCATCTCCTTCCAGGTCACCTCCAAGATCGACAGCCGCACCATCCTCGGCGAGCAGGGCGCCGAGCAGCTGCTCGGCCAGGGCGACATGCTCTACATGGCCGGCGGCGGCCGCATCCAGCGCGTCCACGGCCCCTTCGTGTCGGACCAGGAGGTTGAGCACATCGTCGCCCACCTGAAGTCGCAGGGCGCCCCGGACTACCTGGAGGCCATCACCGCGGACGAGGAGGAGGGTGGCGACGGTGAGGGTGGCTCCGGCGAGAGCTGGCCGAACGGCACCGGCGAGGACGGCTCCGCCGACGTCTACGACCAGGCGGTCGCCGTGGTGCTGCGCGACAAGCGCCCGACCACCTCCTACATCCAGCGCCGCCTCGGCATCGGCTACAACAAGGCCGCCTCGCTGATCGAGCGCATGGAGAAGGAGGGCGTCATCGGCCCGCCCAACCACGCCGGCAAACGCGAGATCCTGGTCGGCGGCGGTGACGAAGACTGATGCCGGACGACGGCGAACCTTGTTTCGCCACGTTCGTTTCCATAAGTCAGCGATACCCATCAACGGCCGGTTCGCCCGGCCGGCCGACCACGGACCAGAGCCTTCATGACGATCACCGGCCGCCTTTGCGGAACCCTGACGACCCTCGCCGCTGCCCTGGTCTGCGCCCTGCTCGCGACCGCAACCGTCGCCGCGCCCAACCTGGCCGGGCTCAATCCCGAGCAGCGCGCCTCGCTGGATGCCATCAACAACTACTTCAACTCGATCCGCACCATCGAGGGCAAGTTCGTCCAGACCGGCCCGGACGGCGGCCAGGTGACCGGCTATTTCGTGATCGACCGGCCCGGCAAGCTGCGCTTCCGCTACTACCCGCCGGCCCAGCTGGACATCATTGCCGACGGCCGGACGGTGGCTATCGACGACAAGAAGCTGCAGGAGCAGACCCTCGTGCTCCTCTCCGAAACGCCCCTGCGCTTTCTCGTCTCGCAGAACGTGGACCTCACCCAGGAGGCCGTGATCCAGGAGGTCAGCGCCGACGCCGACCTGATCACCGTCGTCATGGAGGACACCGCCCTCTACGGCTCCGGTCGCCTGACGCTGATCTTCGACAGCCGCACCATTGAGCTGAAGCAGTGGACGGTGACCGACGCCCAGGGCCTCGACACCACCGTGGCGCTCTACGAGGTGAAGACCGGCACCGAGACGAACCCGAAGTGGTTCGAGATCAACTACTCCAAGTACAAGTGAGCCGAACCACCTCGGGTTTTCGCAGCGTAACGGTTGGCTCTCGACGCCAGCCCGGTTGTTTTCGCGACCCTCCTCGACTGACGCCCTTGCCCCCGCGCCCCGGCTTTGCTCAACTCCCCGCGCCCGGCCCCGGCCGGCGTTCCCGGAGACCGGCCTGAAGGGGCGTCCATGCCGGACATCGAGCGGCTTCTTGCCGAGATGACCCTTGCGGAGAAGATCGGCCAGCTCAACATGCTGGCCGCCGGCTTCACCGTAACCGGACCGGTGCTGGCCGGGGATATCACGGGCGGCGTCCGCGAGGGCCGGATCGGCTCCGTCCTCAACGTCTTCGGCGTCAAGGCCGTGCACCGGCTGCAGCTGATGGCCGTGGAGGGAACCCGCCTCGGCATTCCCTTGCTGTTCGGCTTCGACGTCGTCCACGGCCAGCGCACCATCTTTCCGGTGCCGCTGGCGGAAGCCGCGGCGATGGATCCGGTTCTCTGGGAGCGCACCGCCCGCGAGGCCGCCATGGAGGCCGCACGCGACGGCGTGGCGCTGACCTTCGCCCCAATGATCGACGTCTCCCGCGACCCGCGCTGGGGGCGCATCGTGGAGGGGCCGGGCGAGGATCCCACCGTCGCCTCGCTCTTCGCCGAGGCCAAGGTCCGCGGCTTCCAGGGCCGCGACCTCGCTTCGCCCTCGGCCGTCGGCGCCACCGCCAAGCACTTCGTCGCCTACGGTGCGCCGGCCGCGGGTCGCGACTATGCCTCGGTGGACGTGTCCGAGCGGACGCTGCACGAGGTCTACCTGCCGCCCTTCGAAGCCGCCGTGAAGGCCGGCGTCGTCGCGGTGATGCCCGCTTTCCACGATCTGGCCGGCGAGCCGATGACCGCCCACGGGGACCTGCTCGACCGCTGGTTGCGCGTGCGCACCGGCTTCGACGGCGTGGTGATCAGCGACTACCACGCGGTCGCCGAACTGATCGACCACGGCGTCGCCGCCGACGTCGCCGAAGCCGCCGCCCTCGCCCTCAAGGCGGGCGTCGACATCGACATGATGGGCTACGCCTACGAAGCCGGCCTACCCAAGGCACTCGACCGCGGGCTGGTGGACATGGCCGACGTCGACCGCGCGGTCCGCCGGGTGCTCGCCCTCAAGCAGCGCCTCGGCCTGTTCGACGCGCCCTACGGCCGCGGCACCGCAGCCCTCGACGAGGATCACGCGGCGGGCGTTCGGGCGCTGGCTCGGGAAGCCGCCCGGCGCTCGGTGGTCCTCCTCGACAACGCTGCCGGCGTGCTGCCCTTCCCCGACACCGTCCGCCGCATCGCCCTCGTCGGTCCGCTCGGCGACGCGCCCTACGACATGCTCGGCTCCTGGTCCGCGGCCGGCGACGGCGCCGAGGCGGTCTCCATCCTGAACGGCCTGCGCGCCGCGATGCCGGGATCGCAGGTCCGCTTCGCCGCGGGCGTGCCGATCGACGGCAACGACGAGGCCGGCATCGCCGCCGCGATCGATCTCTGCCGGCAGGCCGACGCGGTGGTGCTTGCGATCGGCGAGGGCGCCAACATGTCCGGCGAAGCGGCGAGCCGGTCGTCGCTGGACCTGCCGGGACGGCAGCGGGCGCTGGCCGAGGCGGTCCTCGATCTCGGCAAGCCGACGGTGGCGGTGATCTGCGCCGGCCGGCCGCTCGCCGTCGACTGGCTGGTCGGGCGCGCGGGCGCCACGCTCGCCGCCTGGTTCCTCGGCAGCGAGGCCGGCAACGCGATCGCCGACATCCTGACCGGCGCCGCTTCGCCCTCCGGCCGGCTGCCGCTCTCCTGGCCGCGCAACCTCGGTCAGGTGCCGATCTTCTTCGCCGAGCGGACCGGCGGCCGGCCCGACGACCCCGCAGACCGCTTCACCAGCAAGTACCTGGATGTGCCGAACACGCCGCTGTTTCCGTTCGGCCACGGTCTCACCTACGGCGACGTGACGATCGCCGGGGTGGACGTCGAGCGGACCGAAATCACCGCCGACGAGGCCTTCGACATCGTCGTGGACCTCCGGAACGAGGGCCGGGTCGCCGCCGAGGAGACGGTGTTCCTGTTCGCCCGCGACCTCGTCGCCAGCGTCGCTCGTCCCGCGATGGATCTGAAAAGCATCGCCCGCTGCGCGCTTGCTCCCGGGGAGTCCGGGACCGTGGTTTTCAGCCTGCCCGCCCGGGATCTCTCCTTTCCGGGACGCGACCTGCGGCCGGTGCTGGAGCCCGGCGAGTTCGAGCTCATGGTCGGCCCCTCGGCGGACAGGAAGCGCCTGATCCCGACCCGCGTCCGGGTGCTGGGCGATCGCCGGAGCGCCAATGGCTGAGCCGACCGACCTCTTTCCTCTGACGCGCCGCGATCTCCTGGTCGGGGCGGGCCTGTCGCTGGCGGTCGGGAGCACAGGTCCGGCGGTGGCCGCGGCCGTCGCTCCCGATCCGCGGGTCGTGGTGATCGTCCTCTGCGGCGGCGCAGACGGCCTGTCGCTCGTCCCGCCGGTCGGCGACCCGGATATCCGGCGGCTGCGGCCAGCCCTGGCCGAAAGCGGCCAGCTGCCGCTCGACGGCTTCTTCGCCCTCCCCGCCGCGCTGCCGGCAATCCACGCCCGGTACCGCGCCGGGGAGGCGTTGGTCGCCCATGCCGTCGGGACCGGCGCGCCGTCCCGGTCGCACCAGATCGCCCTGCAGAGGCTGGGGACCGGCCCCCACGGCGCGGGCTGGCTCGTCGCGCTGGCGCCCGTCGTTGCCCCGCATCGCCGGGTGGTCACCGTAGGCGATCGGCCCTCCGGCCTGACCGACGGTGCCACCTCGCGCCTTTACCTGCCGCCCGAAGCGGTAACCGCGCTGTCCCTCGACCGCCTCGTCGCGCTGTCCGACGCGAGGAGGGGTGGCCGCACGCTCTCCGTCGCCGCGCCGCATCGTCGTCAGGCCTCGACGGTCGATATCGCTCGCGCACTCGGTACCCTTCTCGCCGCTCCGGACGGACCGCGGCTCGCCGTCCTGGACCTGCCGGGTTGGGATACCCATGCCGCGCAGGAGCGGACCCTCGCCCGCCCGCTCGCCGACCTCGATACGGCCGTCGCCGCGCTCGCCGAGACGCTCGCACCCGTCTGGACCAGCACTGTGATGGCTGTGGTGACCGAGTTCGGACGCACCGTCGCCCTCAACGCGGCCGGCGGTACCGACCACGGCACCGGCACGGCTGCCATGATCCTCGGCGGCAGCGTTCGCGGGGGCCGCGTTCTCGCCGACTGGCCCGGGTTGTCGGCGCCAGCGCTGCACGAAGGGCGGGACCTTCGGGCGACCCGGAACGTCCATGCGGTTCTCGCCTCCGCGATCGACGATGCGCTCGCTCCAGGCCTCACCCGATCCGCCTTCCCGGACGGTCTCGTTTGAGCTGGCCGGGCCTGCGCTTGCAGGACCCGCTCACCGCACCATCTCCTTATCAAGGGACCGGTGGTCGTCCCGGAGAACAACAGCGGTTGAAAGGTCAGCGGGATTGACCTATAAATCGAACAGTCATTCGATTATTCCGCCTTGAACCGGTCCGTCGGCGGAGCCGTTCATCCGCCGGACAAGAAGCGAGACCGGACAGGCGGGCGGAGGAAGCCCGACATGTCGACGCCGACTCACGTCCCGGCGATCGCGGACCCGTTCCCGGGTGCCGACCGGCCGCTTGTCCCGATCTCCCTCGACGACAAGTACGATCTGACGCGCGACCGCATTTTCGTCTCCGGCGCGCAGGCCGTCGTCCGTCTCTGCCTGATGCAGCGGGACCTGGACCGGCGGGCGGGGCTGCGCACAGCGGGTTACGTTTCCGGCTACCCCGGATCGCCGCTCGGCGGCATCGACGGGCAGTTCAACCGCGCGAAATCCGTTCTCGACGCCGCCGACATCCGCTTCCAGCTCGGCCTCAACGAGGAACTCGCCGCCACCGCCGTCTGGGGCACCCAGGGGGCCGGATTGCGCGGCGAGAGCCGCACCGACGGTGTCTTCGCGCTCTGGTACGGCAAGGGCCCCGGCGTCGACCGCTGCGGCGACGTCTTCCGCCACGCCAACTTCGCCGGCACCGCCCGGAACGGCGGCGTGCTCGCGCTGATGGGCGACGACCACAATGCCGAATCCTCCTCCACCGCCCACCAGTCTGAGTTCCACTTCGTCGACGTGATGATCCCCATTCTCCACCCGGCCGGAGTGCAGGAGATCATCGACTTCGGCCTCTACGGCTGGGCGCTCAGCCGCTTCGCCGGCACCTGGGTCTCGATGAAGTGCGTCAAGGACAACATCGAATCCACCGCCATCATCGACGGCAGCCTTGACCGGCTGTCGATCGTGACGCCCGGCGACTTCGCCATGCCACCCGGCGGGCTCAACATCCGCCTCGGCGACGACCCGCTCTCCCAGGAAGCCCGCCTCCACGATTGGAAGCGCGACGCCGTGCTTGCCTTCGTCCATGAGAACCGCCTCAACCGCATCGTGACGTCAGGTGGATCCCATCCTCGCATCGGAATCGCGACCGTGGGTAAGTCCTATCTCGACGTGCTGGAGGCGCTTTCCGAACTGGGTATCTCGCTGGAGCGCGCCGACGATCTCGGCATCCGCCTGTTCAAGATCGCCTGTCCCTGGCCACTCTCGCGCCTGGAGCTCGCCGAATTCGCGCGCGGCCTGGAACTGGCGATGATCGTGGAGGAGAAGCGCTCGCTGGTGGAGGTGCAGTTCCGCGAGGAGCTGTTCGGGCTGTCCGACATGCCGGTCTGCATCGGCAAGAAGGACGAGCGCGGCGACTGGCTGTTCCCCGTCAAGGGCGCGCTCGATCCCAACCGCATCGCCATTGCGATCGCCGAGCGCCTGCTCGCCCGATTCGACCTGCCCGACGTCGCCGACGCTCTCGAGCGCCTGCGCCGGGTGGAAGCCGCGGCGCAGCCCGGCCCCGAGATCGCGGTACGCCGGCCCCACTTCTGCTCCGGCTGTCCGCACAACACCTCCACGGTGCTGCCCGACGGCGCGCGCGGTTCGGCCGGCATCGGCTGCCACTACATGGTCCAATGGATGGACCGCGGCACCGAGGGCACCACGCAGATGGGCGGCGAGGGCGCCCATTGGATCGGCGAAGCGCCCTTCTCCACCCGGCCGCACATCTTCCAGAACCTCGGCGACGGCACCTACAATCACTCCGGAAGCCTTGCCATTCGCGCTGCTGTCGCTGCCGGTACGACGATCACATACAAGCTGCTCTACAACGACGCGGTCGCCATGACCGGCGGCCAGGCGCATGCCGGCGGGCTGACCGTGGACCGGATCGCCCGCGAGATCGCGGCGCTGGGGGTCGCCCGTCTGGTGCTGGTCAGCGACGATCCCGGCCGCTACCCCTCCACCATCGGCTGGCCTGCGCCGATGACGATCCACCCGCGCGAGGACCTGATGGCGGTGCAGACCGAGCTCGCCGCCACGCCGGGCGTGACCGTGCTGATCTACGACCAGACCTGCGCCGCCGAGAAGCGGCGCCGCCGCAAGCGCGGCACCTACCCCGACCCGAAAAAACGCGTGTTCATCAACGAGCTCGTCTGCGAGGGCTGCGGCGACTGCGGGCGGAAATCGAACTGCGTCTCCATCCAGCCGGTCGAGACCGAGTTCGGCCGCAAGCGGATGATCGACCAGTCCAACTGCAACAAGGACTACTCCTGCCTGAAAGGCTTCTGCCCGTCCTTCGTGACGGTGGAGAATGCCGAACCGCGCCGCCATGCCGGCACCGCGGACGCCGCCGCCCTCGACCGGCTGCTCGCCGGCTTGCCGGCACCGACAGTGCGCGAGCCGGAGGGCACCTGGAACATCCTGGCCACGGGCATCGGCGGCACCGGCATCGTCACGATCGGCGCGATCCTCGGCATGGCGGCCCACCTGGAAGGCAAGGGCTGCGGGATCATCGACATGGCCGGTCTCGCCCAGAAGGGCGGCGCGGTGGTCAGCCACATCCGCCTCGCCAGGCGCCAGGACGACATCAAGGCGATCCGCGTCTCCGCCGGCCACGCCGACCTGGTGCTCGGCTTCGACGTGGTGACGGCCGGCACCCGCAAGACGCTGGCGGCGGCCAAGCCCGGCCGAACCGCCTTTCTCGTCAACACCGCCGCGGTGATGCCGGGCGACTTCACCCGCGACCCGGATTTCGACCTGCCCGTCGACGACCTCCTCGCCGCCATCGGCAAGGTCGGTGGCGAGGTGCGCACCTTCGACATGACCGCGATCGCGACCGCGCTGCTCGGCAACTCGATCGCCGCCAACATGATGCTGCTGGGCGTCGCTTCCCAGGCCGGCTTGCTGCCCGTCTCGCACCGGGCGATCGAGGCGGCCATCGCCATGAACGGCGAAGCCGTGCCGCTGAACCTGGAGGCGTTCCGCTGGGGCCGAGTGCTCGCCGTGGAGCCCGGAGCCGCGGACCCGGCGATCACCGCCCCAGCCGAAGCGGTCGAGCCGGACCTGGAAGCGCTGGTGGATCGCCGCGCCGCATTTCTGACCGCCTACCAGAACACCGCCTGGGCGGACCGCTACCGGACCGCGATCGGCGGGCTCGCCGCGGCCGAAGCCCGTGTCGGGGGCTCCGGCGCCCTGGCACGGACGGCTGCCCGGGCGCTCTTCAAGCTGATGTCCTACAAGGACGAGTACGAGGTGGCGCGCCTTTTCACCGAGGGAAGCTTCGAGCGCAAGCTCGCGGACAGCTTCGAGGGCGAGGACATGAAGCTCCGGTTCCACCTCGCCCCGCCGCTGCTGGCCCGTCGCGATCCGACCACCGGCGAGCCGCGCAAGATGAGCTTTGGTCCGTGGATGCTTCCCGTCTTCCGCCTCCTTTCCCGCGGCAGGGTGCTCCGCGGCTCACCGCTGGACCCCTTCGGCTGGACCGCCGAGCGCCGCATGGAGCGGCGATTGATCGCTGAATACGAAGGCATTCTGCGCCGGATCGCCGACGGCCTGCCGACGATCGATCTCGGGGTTGCCGAGGAACTGGCCGCCCTACCGCTCCGCATCCGCGGCTTCGGGCATGTGAAAGCCGAGGCCGCGCGCAAGGCGGCGCTGCGCCAGTCCCAGCTGCTGACGAGGCTCCATCCTCCGGCGGCGAGCGCTGCGGGGAACCCGGCAATCGCGGTGGATAACAAGGTAGCCGGCTAAAGAAAATTGGCTTCAAGCGGCTCGGCATCGACCGGTGCTACCGAGAATTCGGTGTCTGTCGTCCCGGTTCCTGCCCTCGCGCTTGCCTATAACCTGAACGATCGCGCTCTTTAGCCGACGAAGTAAAATTACCCGAACAAAGCCATATGGACAGCTGCAGGGACCGTTTCGCCTCCTTTCTGACCTCGTTTCAACTCGTCCCGAAAGATCCCGCCTATTTCTACCGTTGCGGCAACCGCCGTGCCGGCCTCGACGTGCGCATACGGAGGTCCACAGTAGCGCCGTTCGCCCGGGCGTGGATAACATCGCCGCCGGCCGGGCTAGATACCTGAATATCGGATGGACCAAGGCGGAAGCGATCCGGCATGGCCCTTGCTAGATGGCCCTGGCCGGATGGCTCTTGCTGGATGGCGCGGGAGCTGCCGGGCCGATGTGTTGGGCAAGGGAGCGCGGGGGGACTGCCATGGTGATCGCCAATACTTATTCCATCGTCGCGCGCTGCGAGCGGACGGGCGCCCTCGGCGTGGCGGTTGCGACCGCCGTCCCCGGCGTCGGCGCTCTCTGCCCGTTCGTCCGGGTCGGCGCCGGCGCGGTCGCCACCCAGTCGTGGGTCAATCCCTATCTCGCGCTCGACGCCCTGGCGATCATGGCCGGCGGTGCCGACGCCGAAACGGCGCTGGCCGCGGTACTTGCCGGCGACGGCGCGCCGGAGGTGCGGCAGGTCGGCGTCGTGGACGTCCGCGGCGGTTCGGCCGCGCACACCGGCGACGCCTGCACGCCCTGGTGCGGCCATCTCACCGCGCCCGGCCTCTCCATCCAGGGCAACATGCTGACCGGGCCGGAGGTTCTGGACGCCATGGCAGCCGCCTACCATGCCGCCGACGGCGAGGATCTGCCCGGCCGGCTGATGGCGGCATTGCTCGCCGGCGACGCGGCGGGCGGTGACAAGCGCGGCAAGCAATCGGCGGCGCTGCTGGTGCACGACGGCGAGGACTACCCCTTCGTCAGCCTCAGGGTCGACGAGCACCCCGAGCCGGTCGCCGAGCTCGCCCGCGTGCTGGCCGTGGCCCGGCTGCAGCTGCTGCCCTTCGTCGGCGGCCTGCCGCGGCGTGGCGCTCCGGCCGGACCGGTGCCCGACGCGGTCAAGGCGATGCTCGCGCTCGCCCCGCCGGACCGCCCGGGCGGCGGCGGATCGGCGCCGAAGCCAGCACTGGTCGCAGCCTCCGAAACCGCCTGAAAGCCCCGCCCCGACGCGCACGCACCGATGGACGCCGCCGCCGGTTTTCTGGTAATGACACGGCCATGAGCCGGATCGTGACAGGCCTGCGTTTGCCGACCACGGGGGACTATGCCCCCGTGCACGACCACGCGCGCCTGCCATGGCGCTTTTTCGCGCGCCTCCTGGCCGCCCACGGCCGACCTGTCGGCTGACCGGCCGGCGCGCGCCGCGCCCGTTGTCCCGTTCTCGACCATGCCGTGACCGCCGCCCTTCGAAGGACCCCGCGGCCGGTCCACTCAGGAAAGCCAGACGCCCATGACCGCGACCCCCCGCACGCTCTACGACAAGATCTGGGACGACCACCTGGTCGACACCCAGCCGGACGGCACCGCGCTGCTCTACATCGACCGCCACCTCGTCCACGAGGTGACCAGCCCGCAGGCCTTCGAGGGACTTCGCGTCGCCGGCCGCAAGGTGCACCAGCCCGGCAAGACGCTGGCCGTCGTCGACCACAACGTGCCCACCACCGACCGCAGCCACGGCATCGACGATCCGGAAAGCCGCGAGCAGGTCGAGCAGCTGGCCATCAACGCCCGGGAGTTCGGCGTCGAGTACTACAACGAGCTCGACGTGCGCCAGGGCATCGTCCACGTGGTAGGCCCCGAGCAGGGCTTCACCCTGCCCGGGATGACCATCGTCTGCGGCGACAGCCACACCTCCACCCACGGCGCCTTCGGCGCGCTCGCCCACGGCATCGGCACCTCTGAGGTGGAGCACGTGCTCGCCACCCAGACGCTGATCCAGAAAAAGGCGAAGAACATGCGGATCACCGTCGACGGGCAGCTGCCCGAAGGCGTGACCGCCAAGGACATCATCCTCGCCATCATCGGCGAGATCGGCACCGCCGGCGGCACCGGCTACGTCATGGAATACGCCGGCGAGGCAATCCGCGCGCTTTCCATGGAAGGCCGCATGACCGTCTGCAACATGTCGATCGAGGGCGGCGCCCGCGCCGGCCTGATCGCGCCCGACGAGAAGACCTGGGCCTACATCAAGGACAAGCCGCGTGCGCCCAAGGGCGAGGCTTGGGATCGCGCGCTTGCCTACTGGCAGACGCTCTACTCCGACGAGGGCGCCCACTTCGACCGCGAGGTGCGCCTGGACGCCGCCAACCTGCCGCCGATCGTCTCCTGGGGCTCCTCGCCGGAAGACGTCGTCTCCGTCACAGGCATCGTCCCGAACCCGGACGACATCGCCGACGACAACAAGCGCGCCTCCAAGTGGCGCGCGCTGGAGTACATGGGCCTGAAGCCGGGCACCAAGATCACCGATATCGCGCTCGACCGGGTGTTCATCGGCTCCTGCACCAATGGCCGCATCGAGGATCTGCGCGCCGCCGCCAAGGTGGTCGAGGGCCGCACCATCGCCCCGACCGTCCACGGCATGGTCGTCCCCGGCTCCGGCCTGGTGAAGCTTCAGGCCGAGGCCGAGGGCCTCGACAAGATCTTCAAGGCGGCCGGCTTCGAATGGCGCGAGCCGGGCTGCTCCATGTGCCTGGCCATGAACGCCGACAAGCTGAAGCCGGGCGAGCGCTGCGCGTCCACCTCCAACCGCAACTTCGAAGGCCGCCAGGGCTTCAAGGGCCGCACCCACCTTGTGTCCCCCGCCATGGCGGCGGCCGCGGCGATTGCCGGCCATTTCGTGGATATCCGCGATTGGAAGTGAGGTCATTGGACTTCTGGAAGGGTTGACGCGCCGATCCGGCGCCTGGAAAAAGAAGCGGCCGGCCCGGGAGATCGGGCCGGCCGTTTGTTGGAGGAGCCGGGGCCGCCTGTCCCCCGGTCCGCTCACGAGGGGAACCGCGACACCATGACCGTCACCGTGAAGGCGCTCGGCCAGAAGGATGCCCACCACCTCGCGCCGCTGATCGCGGCCTATGCCCAGGCGATGCGTCGCGGCGCGCCCCGCCGCCCGGACGAATACTACGCCGAGCTCCTGACCGCCGACCGCACCGCCGAGGTGCTCGGCGCCTATTCGGAGACCGGCGCGCTGATCGGCTTCGCGGTCTTCTTCGACCTGCCGGACACCATCACGGGCCTCCGCGTCGGCCAGCTCGACGACATCTACGTGCTGCCCGAGTTCCGCAACCGCGGCATCGGCCGCCGCTTCGTAGAGACGCTGAAGATCGAGGGCCAGAGCCGCGGCTGGGCTCGCCTGCGCTGGATCGTGCCCAAGCCGGTCGACGCCGCCGCCACCGGCCTGCCGCCCGAACCCGGCCTCTACGAGGAGATCGCTTCGCTCTCCTCCTCCAAGCTCTACGAGATCCCGATCGATCCGCTGGCCTGACCAGCCGCTGGCAACAGGCGCGCCGAAGCCGCCGCCGGCCCTTGGGGGCCGCGGTCGATGGGGAGGTGCGCGGGGCGCTTCGGGCCACCGGCGCTCAAGCGGGCGCCGATCGACAGACTTGAAGAATGGGTGCTTGAACCCGCCGGTCCGGCGGATCCCGCGCGCCCCGCGCACGGAGGCTGCGGCCTTATGCGGGACAGACCTCCTGGAGGTATACGTTCACTTCCCTCTCCAGGCACACGCATGAAGTTTTGCAGCGTGCTCGGCCGGCATCACCCGACCGTAGGCGGTCCCGTTTTCGGTCGCCGGCGGTTCGGGCTCGTCAGGCCCTAGCCGCCGCTCCGCACTCCCGCCCGCGCGCCGAGACGACCGGTACGCCCTCGTTCGGGCAGGAGCGGGGTTGAGAATAGCGCCGGGGCGGACGGCGGGGATAACTTCAGCCGGCGACGCCGATTCAGGCTGCCGGCTCGTCGCGGTCCAGGCTGTGCCGGGTCAGCAGCGGCAACTGCGCCGCCGAGAAGACCAGCGTCAGCGGCATGATCCCCCAGACCTTGAAGGCGACCCAGAAATCGGTGGTCTGCGTGCGCCAGACCACTTCGTTGATCACCGCCAGGAGCACGAAGAACAGGCCCCAGCGGAAGGTGAGCTTGCGCCAGCCCTCCTGGTCGAGCTTGAAGGCCCCGTCGAAGACATAGCCGAGCAGCGGTCGGCCGAAGGCGAGCCCGCCCAACAGGACGGCGGCGAACAACCCGTTGACGATCGTCGGCTTCATCTTGATGAAGGTGTCGTCGTGCAGAAACAGCGTCAGCCCGCCGAACACCAGCACCACGACGCCGGTCACCACCGGCATAACAGCCAGCCGCCGCGTCAGCGTCCAGGACACCACCAGCGACACCAGCATCGCCACCATGAAGGCGGCGGTGGCGGTGAAGATGTCGTAGCGGCTGTTGGCGAAGAAAAAGACGGCGAGCGGTCCGAGTTCCAGGGCCAGCTTGACGAGAGGACTCTCGTGGCGCGTGGCCGGATCGTTAGGACCTTTCTCGAATTCCATCAGGTGGGGCTCTCCGTCGTTTGCATCCTCTAACTAGTGGTCGGCTCGGCCGCCGACAATGGGGTTTATAGGCCGGGAACCCCCGCAACAGCGGCCATTGCGCCTGTACTACCCTTATGGTTGCATGCCTGGGTGGAAATGACCGTGACCGCCGGACGGATAGGCGCGGAGGGGGACAGAAAGTCATGCGGGCCATATTCGTTCTCGCCGTCGTCGCGATGGCGTTCCTGCCGGCGCCCGCCAGCGCCCAGATGTCGGCCGCCGACGTTCTGAAGAAGGTGCAGGGCGACTAGGCCGAACTGGACGCGCTCGACGCGATGTTGCGGGACCCCGACGCCAACACCCGCATCACCGCCATGTCGGCGATGATCTCCTCCGGCAATCCCGTTCTCGTGCGCCGGGCGAGGCAGGCCGGGCTGACAAGCTCCGATCCGGACATGCGCGCCACCGCCTTGAAGGCGGTGTTCGACGCGGGCGGGCCGTTCCGGGTCGTCCTCGACTTGAGCAAGGCCGACGAGAAGACCACTCGCGTCCGGGAATGGCTGTCGGGCGTGGGCGAGACGGCAAGCGCAGACGGGCAGAGCGCCAGCTTCCTCCTGTCGGCGGACGCCTACGACCCCGACGCAAAATGCTGGAAGGCACCGAACAGCAGCTACTGCGCCATTGTCCTTGCAGGCGAAACCATCACGCTGCCCACGCTTCGACGAGCCGTGGCGTCGCTGACGCTGGGGGACGACGGGGTCTTCCGCGGCACGCTCGCCACCCAGCTCGGCTCGAACGCCATGCCGCCGGTTCCGGCGTCCATCGACATCCTGGAATAGCTCAGCGCAGCAAAAGACAGTCGATCCTGAGTGGCTTGTCGGATGCCCAGGCGGAGGAGATCACGACCCTCGCCAGCCGCGCGTTCGGCGCGGACCCGTTGGTGAGCGTGAGGTACCCCGTGGGCGGCACGTCGGCAGCGCCGAACATTCCCCAGTAGCCCCTGCGGTCGGCGCGCGGGCTGACCTCCGCACGGATGCTCTTGGGAACGGCATACGCGCCCGATCCGGCGACCGACTTCAGCGTCAGCGACGACACCGCAACCGGGGCGTCCGCGTCGATTTCGACCTCGATGGTGATTGGAAGGGTTCCTGCGTCGAACACGGCCGGTCCTCCGGACGCCAGGCGGCTGCAGGCGTGCTCGGCCGAAGCGGCTGGCCGGTCGCACGTGACCGAGCGCAGCGGCAGAGCGTCAGGCTCGCAAGCCTGGCTCGCGGTCGCCTCCTGTTCGATCCGCGTGGCGACGGTATTGGCCTGCGCGTCGAGGATGCGCTTCAACTCGGCCTTGATCTGGTCGATCCGCAGGAACTCGACCAGAGTGTCGTCGGGTTGGGACACGTTGATCGCAATGCCGACGACCTCGCCTTCGACAGTCGCGATCGCGCCGCTGGTGCCCTGGTACACGTCCCCGCCCTTCAGGATGGCGGTGAAGGTGACGAGACCCACGTCTCGAACAACGAGATCCAGGCCTTCCATGAGCCCGCTGGACATCACGCGGGTGAGCACGACCGGCGCGCCGGGCCGCAGGAGGTGGTCCACGGTATCCGGCAGGCTGTCCCAGCTCTGTGTGCAGCGGTTCTCAAGGCCCGGCGACACGTAGGCGAGCTTGACGTCGTTCGCCGACCGGAACGGCATGACCGCGGCATCGCCGTAGGTGGCCGGGTTGCTCGTGACGATCTGGAAAGTGGAACTGCCCGCCGAGACGTGCTCAGGCAGGACGAGGAAGCAGTTGCCACGATGAGTGACGATCAGGCCCTGGCCGGTGTCGTCGACCTGCACCACCTCCGCCGAACCGCCTCCGGCGGAAACCGCGAGGAAGGCGAACGCAGCCGCGACGGTACGGACGGCACCCCGGATCACAGCAGAACGCCTGCTTTCCCTCTTGTGATGATCGCGCATTGAGTGTTCCATTCGACGATCAGGATTTTTACGCGCATCGCGCGGCGGGAGTGTCTGCAAGGTCTATCGGAGTACGGGGGTAAAGCGCGAAGTGTCAACGATACCGTGGATCACCATGACCGCCGTGCTGTTGTCGACGCTTGCGCCCGCGGCCGCGCAGGACCGGACGGCGTTCGCCGAGGTCGACAAGCTGACGGAAACCTTGGGGGAGAAGGTGCAGATCGCCGGGGGCGGCGTGGTGATCGGCTTCTTCGCGACGGGTGAACCGGTAGAGGAGCGCCCCCGGGCAGAGGCGGTCATACCGGCCGCCTGGAAGGGCTCCTGGCTATGCGTTGCCCTCGTTTCGGCGGACGGTCGCTACGAGCGCAGCCAGTCCTTGCGCGTTCGCGACGACTGGTCGGGGGGGTCCGAGACGGTCCCGATGTCGAGCGATTTCATGGAGTTTCTGAAGGCGTCATCGCCGCTCCCCCAGGCGGGTGGTTCCACGAAGGTGGACGGCAACACTCTGTCCGTTCTCATCCATAAGGGCAGGTGCGAAGCCAAGGCGGGCGAAGTCGCCCCGGTGACCTGGAATCAGTCGATGCCTTATTCGCCGCAGACTTACGTGTTGCGGTTGAATTCCTTCAGTGCATCGGAAGTGTATCTGATTGTAGGTAGGAATAAGATGAGGATAGAGTGTTTCAAGCTTGATGCTTCTGACGAGATGGCCTTCGACTACGATTGCCGTATACCCGGAGATATGCTTGGGACCGAGCCCTTTGTTAAGATCGAGATCAACAGACTGAGGAATGGTCAGATCGACCGGCCAGTGGTGTTGCGTGTCGCCCGCTGAGCGTGCGCCGGAAGATCCGCCGAGCCAGCCGGGCCATTCCTGGCGGTTCACGCCGGTGCGAGCCTATGCGTCCGGGTTCCGTGAGGCCGCCCGGCGAATCCGACTTTTGGCGTGGATCGTTCCGCTCGTCGTCGGCGTATTCCTTGTGGCCTCGCTGGTTCCGCAGAGCCGGTCCTTTGTGATCACCGTCGAGACCGGCGGCCTGTCCCTGGTCGTCACCAAGTCAGCCTTGTCGAATTGGCTGTTCCCGCAAGCGCATGTCTGCCTGCGCCGCGAGGCCAACCTGGAATCTGCTCCAGCGAGCGGGATCGCCGAATGCGATTCCAGGGCCTACGAGGTCCGGAAGGCGTCGGACCTGAACGTGGCTTGGACCCCCGGGACCGAACTGCGGATCACCCGTGGCGGTGAGACTGCGTCGCTCCGGATCGAGATCCGGCCCGGCGAAGCCCCGCCGACGACAGCCTCCTTCCTGCAGGGTGAACCCGCGACGCCCGTCGAGATCCCCCTGCCGGTTGGCTCCTTCATCGTGGTCAAGGGTGGCGACTGGCCCGACAACGGCCCTCTCGGCTTCTACGGTTTCGCCGTGCTGGGTTCCAAGCCTTCACCGGGATCCCGTTCGCATCTGATCTCCGGGCGCTACGAGATCCGGGAGACCCTTTTCCTGCGTTCGAACCCGATCGCCGTGGCCGGCAGCAGCTTCTTCGCGGGAGACCAGGTGTCCGTTGTCTCCGCACAGGGGTCAAAGCCGCTGCCCGTTGAAGGGTTCATCGACGTCGCCGAAAACCAGAGGAACCGCGGTTTCGGTGTCATCGTCCATGCGGTGGCCACGAAGGGCCGCATGATGGTGGAGCGCAGTGGTGCCGAGACCGCCTACATCACCAGCCGCTGGTTCGAGCGGGCCGCCAACGATCCGATCATCATCGGCGCCGCGGTTCTTCTCGGACTGCTGATGAGTGTGGTCGAGCTCTTTACGCGGTTGCGGTCGATCGGTTGACGGGTGCCGCCAAGCTGCCCACCGTATTGGCGCCCGGCGGGTGCGCTCACTGGAAGTTGCGGCCTTTCGGCATGACTCGGGCGGTGCTGGTGGCGACCTTCTGGAGGTCGTCGGTGATCTCCGGGATTTCCTTGAGGAGGTGGACCATCCGGGGGCGGACCTTGTCGTCGCGACTCTCCTGGATGGGGCGCTTCACCTCGTCGGCGCGGGCGAGCGCGTCGAAGCCGCCGAAGTCGGCGGAGAGGCGCGACAGCATGGCGGTCTCGTCGGCCATCTCCTCCACCACCACGTGGATCACGCCGGCCTCCCGCTGCAGCCGCCCGCGGGCGCGCACGAAGCGGGCGCCGATCACCGTGCCGCGCAGCCGCTCGAACACCTTCGGCCAGACGATCAGGTTGGCGACGCCCGTCTCGTCCTCGATCGTCATGAAGATGACGCCCTTGGCCGATCCCGGCCGTTGCCGCACCAGGACGAGGCCCGCCACGTCGACGGTCCGTCCGGCGGCGAGCACGGCGAGCCGCTCGTTGGGCGCCACGCGCTTGGCGTCGAGCAGCGGCCGCACGAAGGAGACCGGGTGCCCCTTCAGCGACAAGGACAGGAACCGGTAGTCGTTGACCACGTGCTCGCCGAGCGGCATCGGCGGCAGATGGACGTCGGGCTCCCGCTTCGGGCCGGCGGGGGCTGCGACGGCGAACAGCGGCAGCGTCTCCTCGTCGCCGGTGCGCCCCAGGCCGCGTGCCGCCCACAGGGCGGTCCGCCGGTCGAGGCCGATCGAGCGGAAGCAGTCCGCGTCCGCCAGTCGCTCCAGCACCGCCTTCGGCAGGCCCGTCCGCAGCCAGACGTCGCGCAGGGAATCGTAGCCCGCCCCGCGCCGCTCCACGACGAGGTGCATGTCGGCCTCCCGCACGCCCTTGATCTGCCGGAAGCCGAGCCGCACCGCGTGGCTGGACCAGATCGCCCCCTTCATGGCGCGATGGCGGGCGTGCACCCGGTCGGCGGCGTGGCCATCGCGCTCCAGGGCGTTGTCCCAGTCGGAGCAGTTGACGTCGACCGGCCGGATCTCCACGCCATGGTCCTGCGCGTCGCGCACGATCTGCGCCGGGGCGTAGAAGCCCATCGGCTGGGCATTCAGCAGCGCGGCGCAGAACACGTCGGGATAGTGGCACTTCAGCCAGGACGAGGCGTAGACCAGGAGCGCGAAGCTCGCCGCGTGGCTTTCCGGAAAGCCGTATTCGCCGAAGCCCTCGATCTGGCGGAAGCAGCGCTCGGCAAAATCGCGGTCGTAGCCGCGCGCCGCCATGCCCTCGATCATCTTCTGCTGGAACGAGCCGATGGTGCCCACCTTGCGGAAGGTGGCCATCGCCCGCCGGAGCTTGTCGGCTTCCGACGGCGTGAAGCCGGCCGCGACGATGGCGATCCGCATCGCCTGCTCCTGGAAGAGGGGCACGCCCATGGTCTTGCCGAGCACGGCTTCGAGCTCCGGCTTGGGGAAGGTCACCGGCTCCAGCCCCTGCCGCCGGCGGAGATAGGGATGCACCATGTCGCCCTGGATCGGCCCCGGCCGCACGATCGCCACCTCGATGACGAGGTCGTAGAACTTGCGCGGTTTCAGGCGCGGAAGCATCGTCATCTGCGCCCGGCTCTCCACCTGGAACACGCCGATCGAATCGGCCCGGCAGAGCATGTCGTAGACGGCCGGGTCCTCCGCAGGGATGCTGGCGAGGCCGAGCGGCCGGCCGTAGTGCACGGAAAGGAAGTCGAAGGCGCGCCGGATACAGGAGAGCATCCCGAGCGCCAGGATGTCGATCTTCAGGATGCCGAGCAGATCGAGGTCGTCCTTGTCCCACTCGATGACGGTGCGGTCCTCCATCGCCGCGTTCTCAATCGGCACCACCTCGTCGAGCCGCCCGCGCGTGATCACGAAGCCGCCCACGTGCTGGGAGAGATGGCGGGGAAAGCCGATCAGCTCCTTGGTCAGCCGGCCGACCTGCGCCACCACCGGATCATCCGGGTCGACCCCGGCCCGCCGCGCGTCCTCCGGCCGGATCGAGGCGGACGACCAGCCCCAGATCTGGCCGGCGAGCGCCCCGACCGCGTCGTCGGAGAGCCCGAAGGCCTTGCCGACCTCCCGCACTGCCGACCGGGCGCGGTAGGTGATGACCGTGGCGGCGAGCCCCGCCCGCTCGCGGCCATACTTGGCGTAGATGTACTGGATGACCTCCTCGCGCCGCTCGTGCTCGAAGTCGACGTCGATGTCGGGCGGCTCCTTGCGCTCAGGGCTGATGAAGCGCTCGAACAGGAGATCGCCCCGCTCCGGATCCACCTCGGTGATCCCCAGGCAGAAGCAGACCGCCGAATTGGCCGCCGAACCGCGGCCCTGGCAGAGGATGCCCTTGCCCCGCGCGAAGCGCACGATGTCGTGGACGGTCAGGAAGTAGGGCGCGTACTGGAGCTCGGCGATGATCGCGAACTCGTGCTCCACCGCCTTCTTCACCCGCTCCGGAATGCCAGCGGGATAGCGCCGCGCCGCGCCCTCAAAGGTGAGCGCCACCAGCGCCGCCTGCGCGCTCGGATGCCCTTCGGTGGGCTCGTCCGGGTATTCGTAGCGGAGTTCGTCGAGCGAGAAGGAGAGCTCGGCGAGCACCTTGCCGCTCTCGTCCACCGCCTCCGGGACGTCGCGGAACAGCCGCCGCATCTCCGCTTCGCCCTTCAGGTGCCGCTCGGCGTTGAGCGCCAGCCGCCGGCCGGCCTCCGCCAGCGTGGTGTGCTCGCGGATGCAGGTGACCACGTCGGCGAGCGCCCGCCGTTCCGGCGCGTGGTAGAGCACGTCGCCCGCCGCCATCAGCGGCACGCGCGCCGCGCGCGCGAGCCGGGCGAGCCGCAGGATGCGCCTCCGGTCGCCGCCGTCGTGCCGGAACGAGGCGGCGAGCCGAACGTGGCCGGCAAAGGCACCGGCGAGCGCGGCGAGCGTGTCGGTCACCCCGGTAAGCGCCGCCCCGTCGAGACGCGTCGGCGGGATGACGGCAAGGTGCGAGCCCTCCCCGTGCGCCAGGAGGTCGCCGAGCTCCAGCCGGCACTCCGCCTTTTCGCTCCGCCGCTTGCCGAGCGTGAGCAGCCGGCAGAGGCGCCCGTAGGCCGCCCGCGTTTTCGGCCAGGCTGCCACGTCGGGCGTACCGTCGGCGAACGCCAGCCGCACGCCGGGGACGAAGCGGACACCATGGTCCTTGCCCGCCTGGTGGCCGCGCACGATGCCGGCGAAGCTGTTGCGGTCGGTGATCGCGAAGGCCGCCAGCCCCAGGCCGGCCGCCGCCTCCGCCAGTTCCTCCGGATGGGAGGCGCCGGCGAGAAAGGTGAAATTGGAAAGGGCGATCAGCTCCGCGTAGGCCATGCCGTCCGGACTCGAATTGTTCTCACTTTGTTCCGATGGATTCCAGAGCGCGAGCTTGGAGTCAACCATGCCGTCGGTCGGCATCCCCCCTCCTGCCGGACGAGCGCACCCCCTGGGCCGGACAGGGCCGGCAGTGCTAGGAAGGGAGCCCGACGCATCGAAGGAGCCCGCCATGTCCACCCTGCCCCGCATCGCCTTTCTCGGCACCGGACTGATGGGCGACCCGATGAGCCGCCGGCTGCTGAAGGCCGGCTACCCGCTTGCCGCCTGGAATCGCACCCGCGACAAGGCCGAGGCCCTTGCCGCCGCTGGCGCAGCAGTGGCCGACAGCCCGGCCGACGCCGTGCGCGACGCGGATGTGGTGATCACCATGCTGACCCGCGGCGACACGGTCGCCGACGTGCTCTTCGCCCAAGGCGCGGCAGCGGCCATGCGGCCGGGGACGGTGGTGATCGACATGAGCTCGATCCGCCCCGACGAGGCCCGCGACCACGCCGACCGCCTGAAGGCGATGGGGATCGACCACCTCGACGCGCCGGTCTCCGGCGGCACCGTGGGCGCCGCGGAGGGAACGCTGTCCATCATGGCCGGCGGCGACCCGGACCTCTTCGAACGCTTGCGACCGGTGTTCACCGCGATGGGACGCCCGACGCTGATCGGGCCGTCCGGCAGCGGCCAGATCGCCAAGCTCGCCAACCAGGCGATCGTGGCGACCACCATCGGCGCGGTGGCCGAGGCATTGGTCTTCGCCGAGCGGGCCGGGGCGGACCCCGCCAAGGTGCGCGACGCGCTCCGCGGCGGCTTTGCCGACAGCCGCATCCTCGACCTCCACGGCGGCCGCATGATCGCCCGCACCTTCCAGCCGGGCGGCCGCACCTCCAGCCAGATCAAGGACCTGGAGAACGCAGCGGCCGCCGCAGCTTCGGTCGGCGCCGACATGCCCTTCGCCACCCTCGCCATGGGCCTCTTCCGCGACCTCCTGGCCCACGCCGGCGACGTCGACCACTCGGGCCTCTGGATCGAGATCGACCGGCGGTCCCGGGAGGGCTGAGCGGAGCGGCCGGGGAACAGATCGCGGCCAGGAGGCGTTCGACGGGCAGATGGATGGGGCGCGACCGATCGCGCCGCAGCAACCCGGAGACCGCCATGGCCAACCCAGCGACCCGCCGCGAGACCCTTCACCTCCCCGACCGGCAGGACCGCCGCGGCGGCGCCCCGGCCGAACTCGGCAGCACCGAGCGCATCGCCACAATCGTCGGCGGCAGCCTGCTGGTCCACTGGGGCCTCCGACGCGGCGGTCTGACCGGACTGTTCGGCACGCTCGCCGGTGGCGCCATCGCCTGGATGGGCGTCAACGGCCGCACCGCCGGATCCCCCGACGTCGATGAGGGCACCGACCGCTACGCCCGCCTGCGCGGCTTCCGCTCCGTCGCGGCGGAGACGCGCACCGTCACGGTCGCCCGCCCGGCCGAGGAGCTGTACCGCTTCTGGCGCGATTTCTCCAACCTTTCCAAGGTGATGGAGCACGTCGAGCGGATCGAGGTGAAGGACGACCGCCGCTCGCATTGGGTGGTCAATGCGCCGGCGGGCCAGACGGTGGAGTGGGACGCGATCGTCACCGACGACCAGCCCAACCGCCGCATCGCCTGGGAAAGCGCCCCGGGCGCCGACATCAGAAACTTCGGCTGGGTGGAGTTCCGCCCCATCCAGGGCGGCCGCACCGAGGTCAAGGCGATGATCGTCTACGAGCCGCCGGGCGGCGAGATCGGGCGCATGGTCGCCAAACTGTTCGGCGAGGAGCCCGGCGTCCAGCTGGCCGAGGACCTCGCGCGCTTCCGCGACACGCTGGAGAAGGGCGGCGCCGGCCCCGCCGCCGCCAAGCCGCGCCCGATGTGAGGCGACGGATCCCGGCCCTTGCAGACCCGCGAACGAAAACGGCCCGCATCGTCGATGCGGGCCGCTTGTCGAATGGGGGTCGATGGCGCGTACGGATTACTCCGCGGCGACCTTCGCGGCCTGGGTGCTGGCCTTGGCGGCGTCGTTGAGCTTGCGCGCGCGGGCATTGGTGGCCTCGACGATGCGGGCCGACTTGCCGCGCAGGTCGCGCAGGTAGTAGAGCTTGGCGCGGCGCACCTTGCCGCGGCGGACGACGTCGACCGAATCGATCATCGGCGAGTAGACCGGGAACACGCGCTCCACGCCCTCGCCGTAGGAGATCTTGCGGACGGTGAAGCTCTCCTGGAGGCCGCCGCCGTTGCGCGCGATCACCACGCCTTCATAGGCCTGGACGCGGGTACGGGTGCCTTCCGTGACCTTCACGTTGACGCGGACGGTGTCGCCCGGGCCGAAAGCCGGCAGCTTGCGCTGGGCTTCGATGGTTGCCATCTGCTCGGCTTCGAGCTGCTGGATGATGTTGCTCATCGTTCAAGCCTTCTTCATTGTCGAACAACCAGAGCGCCCGGACCAATCGTCGGTGCGACGGGGGCGAGTTCGTCGTTCTGATCTCGCTTGGAAACAAAGGTGGCGGGTCAATACACGAACTAGCCGGCTTTGTCGACCCTCGCGCGCGGCTTTTTCCGCCGGAACACGGTGGCGGCCGGCCCGAGCAGGCGTCAGCCGGGATCGCGCTCCCCTGGTCCGCGTCGGCTGTAGGCCTCCCAGAGATCCGGCCTGCGTTCGCGCGTGACTTTCAGCGCCTCCGTCTTGCGCCAGAGCGCGACCTTGGCATGGTCGCCCGACGTCAGCACCGGCGGGATCTCCTCGCCTTCGAACAGCGCGGGACGGGTGTACTGCGGATGCTCCAGCAGGCCGGCCTCGTGGCTTTCCGTGTCGCCGGACGTGTGGTTGCCCATCACGCCGGGCAGCAGGCGGACGACCGCGTCGAGCACCACCAGCGCCGCAACTTCGCCGCCGGAAAGCACGTAGTCGCCGATCGAGACCTCCGCCAGGCCGCGCCGCTCGACGATCCGATGGTCGACCCCCTCGAACCGGCCGCAAAGGATGACGACGCCCGGCCCGCCGGCCAGTTCGCGCACCCTGGGCTGTGTCAAAGGACGGCCGCGCGGCGTCATCAGGAGCCGCGGACGGGTGTCGTCCGCCGGCGATACCGCATCGATCGCACGGGCGAGCACATCGGGCCGCATCACCATGCCCGGCCCGCCGCCGGCCGGCGTGTCGTCCACGGTCCGGTGCTTGTCGGTGGCGAAATCGCGGATCTGCGTCGCCTCCAGCGACCAGGTGCCGGACTGGAGGGCCCGGCCGGCGAGGCTGATGCCGAGCGGCCCGGGGAACATCTCCGGGTAGATCGTGAGAACGCTGGCGCGGAAACCCGTCATGACCCGTCCGCCTCGGCGCCCTCCGGCGGCGTGTCCTCGTCGAGGAGCCCGGCGGGCGGATCGATCACCACCCGGCGCCCGGCGATGTCGATGGTGGGCACGGCTGTGCGCGTGAACGGCACGTAGACCGACTTGGCCCCGGGCCGGGACACCTCCAGGAGATCGTCCGACCCGAAGTTCGGGATCGCCACGACAGTCCCCACCGGCTCGCCCGCGACGGTCTCCACGGGAAGGCCGAGGAGGTCGGCGTGATAGAACTCGTCCTCCTCCTCCGGCTCCGGCAGCGCGGAACGGTCGACGTAGAGCTTGGTCCGGTTGAGCTTTTCCGCCTCGGTGCGGTCCTTTACGCCCTCGAAGGCGACCACCAGCATGTCGTCCTTTACCGGCCGCGCCGTTTTCACGACGAAGCGGCGGCCCTTCTCGTCGAAGAGAGCCCCGTAGTCCTGGAAGGCTTCGGGATCGCCGGTATGGGATTTCACCCGCACCTCGCCCCGGATGCCGTGGGCGGCGCCGATCTCGGCGAGGAGGATGGGGTCCGCAGGGGGTGAATGAGGATCGTTGGCCATGCGAAGTGCCGACCACAATCAGCTGTCCGTGTCAATTCGAAGAAGCAGTCTCGTCGGCCGACGACGAACGGGGCAATGCAAGGCTATCGGGCATTCGGCGGTCGAAGACCAACTTCTTCAATCCCAGGCCAACCGCTCCTGCCCACGGCGCGATGGCATAGAATTCTCCATGAGGCGCGAAATTCCACACGGCATCTCCGAGTGCAGCGACGCCCGAAAACAATAGAAAAACACCCAGGTCGGTTCGGGTTTTCACTCCGGAGCCGAGCGTCTTCCAGTCAAATCCGCCGGCCAATGGCATCCCCTCAGCGCTTCGAGCCTGTCAGAAGATGCGTGATACTCAAAAGGATACCGATGACGCCCAGCCGCGACGCCATCTGGCGGGACGCACTTGGCTGCGACCGAAACAGGAAAAGCAGCAGCAGAACGATCCCGGCGAACGTAATCGCCGGCCATCCGAACCAAGCGAACAACTGCAGACCGATGGATCCGACGACCAGACCAGCAGCCACTAGCGTGGCAACCGGCTCTTCACGGAGGTAATGAACTGCGATGTTTGACATTCGCTACGGACCTGTGAGCACCTCAACAATGTACTTGTAAATTTCGACAAGGCGCAAACGTTTGTCAAGGCGCTCACAAGCCGAAGGGATGGTAAAGCAAGAAACCCCCAGGCGTTGTCGCCCGGGGGTTTTGGATAGGTAGCCGCGAGAGAGCAGCGGATACCATCTGAGTACATCAGCTCAGGCAACGTCCGTCGAAAACGGCACCATTTCGTTGAATGGCGCGCTCCCCGCAGATCACTCCGCGGTGGCGGCGGCCTCGGCCTTGGAGGCGCGCTCGGCGGCGCGTTCCTTGGCCTTCTCGCCCGGCTCGGCCTTCTTCGGGTTGTTGCGGGCTTCACGCTTCAGGAGGCCGGCGGCGTCGAGGAAGCGCAGCACGCGGTCGGTCGGCTGGGCGCCGTGCGACAGCCAGTGCTTGGCGCGGTCGAGGTCGAGCTTGACGCGCTCGGCCGAGTCCTTCGGCTGCAGCGGATCGAAGGTGCCGATCTTCTCGATGAAGCGGCCGTCACGCGGGGAGCGCGCGTCGGCGATGACGATCGAGTAGTGCGGACGCTTCTTGGCGCCGCCACGGGCGAGACGGATCTTCAAGGACATGTCAAACTTCCTTCCAGGTCATCAGTCGGACCGGCATGCCGGTCGGTTGTCATCGGCAGCCCGGATCCGATCCCGGCCGCGTTCCAGAGGTCCGCAGCGCCGCGCGGGCACTGCGGACGAGCTCATTTCTTCTTCGGCCCCTTGCCGAAACCGGGCAGGCCGGGGAGCTTGGGCAGACCGCCGAGCCCGCCGAGGCCAGGCGGCAGGCCCATGCCGGGCGGAAGGCCCTTCGGCATTCCGGGCGGCAAGCCTCCGGGGGCGCCGCCGCCGCCCATCCCCATGTCGCGGGCCATCTTCTCCAGCTGCTGCGGGTCCATCTTGGAAAGGTCGGGCATGCCGGCGCCGCCGCCCAGCATCTTGCCGAGCCCGCCGAGCATGCCGCCCTTCTGCTTGCCCATGGCCTTCATCATGTCGGCCATCTGCCGGTGCATCTTCAGCACCTTGTTGACGTCCGACACGTCCGTGCCGGAGCCGGCCGCGATCCGCTTGCGCCGCTTGGCGTCGAGCAGCGCCGGCTTGGCGCGCTCCTTCTTGGTCATCGACTGGATGACCGCGATCTGCCGCTTCAGGAACCTGTCGTCGAGGCCGGCCGCGGCCATCTGGTTCTTCATCTTCCCCATGCCCGGCATCAGGCCCATGATGCCGCCCATGCCGCCGAGCTTCTGCATCTGCTGCAGCTGATCGCGGAGGTCGTCCAGGTCGAACTCGCCCTTGCCGAGCCGGGCGGCCATCTTCGCCGCCTTCTCGGCGTCGATGTTGGCGGCCGCCTTCTCCACCAGGGCGACGATGTCGCCCATGCCGAGGATCCGGTCGGCGATGCGCGAGGGGTGGAAGTCCTCCAGCGCGTCCGCCTTCTCGCCGACGCCCATCAGCTTGATCGGCTTGCCGGTGACCGCGCGCATGGAGAGCGCCGCGCCGCCGCGTCCGTCGCCGTCCACGCGGGTGAGCACGATGCCGGTGATGCCGATCCGCTCGTCGAAGGCGCGAGCGGTGACCACCGCGTCCTGGCCGGTCAGCGCGTCGGCGACGAGCAGCACCTCGTGCGGCTCGGTCACGCGCTTCACCTCGGCCGCCTCGCCCATCAGCCCTTCGTCCACGGTAACGCGGCCGGCGGTGTCGAGGATGACGACGTCGTAGCCGCCGAGCCTGGCGGCCGTCATGGCGCGCCGGGCGATCTCCACGGCGGACTGGCCGGCGACGATCGGCAGCGTGTCGACGTCGTTCTGCTCGCCGAGGATCTTGAGCTGCTCCATCGCGGCCGGACGGCGCGTGTCGAGCGAGGCCATCAGGACCTTCTTGCGCTCGCGCTCCTTGAGGCGGCGGGCGATCTTGGCGGTGGTGGTCGTCTTGCCCGAGCCCTGCAGGCCGACCATCAGGATCGGCACCGGGGCGACCGCATGAAGGTCGATCGGCTTGGCGTCGGACCCCAGCATCTCCACGAGCTGGTCGTGGACGATCTTGACGACCATCTGGCCGGGCGTGACCGACTTCACCACGTCGGCGCCGACCGCGCGCGCCTTGACCTTGTCGGTGAAGGACTTCACCACGTCGAGCGCGACGTCGGCTTCAAGAAGCGCCCGGCGCACCTCGCGCATGGCTTCCGACACGTCGGCCTCCGACAGCGCACCCCGTCGGGTGAGCTTGTCGAAGATGCCGGAGAGGCGTTCGGAAAGGCTTTCGAACATCGGCCAGGGTCTCGTCTGATGAGAGGGAAGGATCCCGCCCATGTGGTCACGGTCGACCCAGAACCCAAGCGCGAAACGCACCCGCGGGCGCAACGCGCTGGCGGATGGTGACCTCCGGGCTCTCGTGGCCCGGTCGGCGGCTCGCGTCTGAAGACGGCCGTGAATGGCCGGTGCGATAACCGCCCCACGGTGGAAAGTCAAGAAAAAGCCGGCAGCCGCGCGTCAGCGGCCGCGCCCCGGCTCAGCTGCCGCCGCCGCGCACGCTGGTCGGGTTCGTGCCGAACCGCCGCCGGAACGCCCTGTTGAAGGTGGTCACGTCGCGGAAGCCGACGGCATAGGCGATCTCCGCGACGGTCGCCGGCGCGAACGGGCTCGACAGCAGCGCGTAGGCGCGCGAGAGCCTGAGATCGCGCAGGCTGTCGGAGAAGCAGGTGCCTTCCTCGTGCAGCAGGATCTGCAGCGAGCGCACCGACAGCCCCGCCTGCCGCGCGGCCGTTTCCAGGTCGAGGTCGGGATCGGTGTGGCGCGCTTCGAGCGTCTCCCGGATGCGGGCGAGCCGGCCCTCCCGCACCCCGCCCCGCGCGTCGCCCTGCTCGATCGCGCTGAGGCTCGGCTGGATGCTGGCAGCGACGAGGTCGACAAGGTGGCTCGCCACCATCGGCCGCAGCGCCGGCGGCAGCGTGTCTTCGCGGCGCAGCTGGTCGAGATAGGCGCGAAGCAGCCGCAAGCCCGGCGTCCGGCGCGCCAGGATCATGCCGCCGAGGCGGTCCGGCTCCAGGCCCCGCGCCGCCAGCAACGCCTTCGGCAGCCGCAGTCCGACGAACGAGCCGCCGGTGGGGGTGGCCAGCAGGCTCGGCCGGTCGGTCACCAGCGTGACCGCCGCGCCGGTGTCGATCTCGTAGCGGATGCCGTTCTGCTCCGCCGCGAAGGTGCCGTCCAGCACGCAGGACACCGTCACCTCGTCGTCCTGCGCCTGGACGAGGTCTTCGCCGCGGATCATGCAGAGCGGGCTGAGGTTGTAGAAGGCGGCCACCACCTGCTGGTCCATGATGACGCCGACCCGCGCCACGAACCGCCCGGCGGCGAGCGGTTCCACGTCGACCGGCAGCACGAGTTCGGAGAAACGCCGGCGCCAGGCGTCGACGGCGATCCTGTCCGACAGGGCGCCGCTTCCGACCACGTCGATGCGCTGGAAGGCGACCCTTCCGGCCACGCTCGGGATACCGGGTTGCATGCGAACCTCGCATTGAATCCGGGCCATGACGCTCCGCGATTCTGCGTATCGTGCAAAGTGCTTCTGCGCGCAGTGCCGAGACCAACACTGCCCGGAATGGTACCGTGAAGCAAGCTCACAACCGTTTGTCCTTGTCCCGTCGGCCGCAGCACCGCCGCCGGATCGCGAGCCTTGGCACCGGAGACGGCATGGCATCGTCGCGTCATCCCTCGCATCAGGCGAGCCTGAGCCTGGTGGAAGGCATCTACGACTGCGTCTTCGAACCCGACCGCTGGGGTTCGCAGCTGCAGCGCCTGTGCGCCAGCACCGGCGCGGAAGCCGCTACGCTCGTCATGCACGAACTCGGCACGCGGTCGGCCATGCTGCCGCACCGCGCCTGCACCGATCCGTCCCTGGCGCTGTCCTACATCAACCGCTATGCCCGGATGAACCCGCACCTGGAGGCGGTGCGCAACCGCTCGGCCATCGGCGAGATCACCACCAGCCACCAGGTGCTCGGGGCCGACGCCTTCCGCCGGTCCCGCTTCTTCCAGGAATGGTGCGAGCCGGCCGGCATCGGCGACCTCGCCATCGCCGTCATCATGCGCAGCCCGACCCATGTCGGCACCGTGGGCTTTGCCCGGGGCACGTCGGCGAGCGCCTTCGATCCGGCCGCGATCGACCACCTCGGCACCATCGTTCCGCATCTCGCCCGGGCTGCCCGGCTTGGCGCCCTTGTCCAGGAGGAGCGCACCGCCAACCGCGCCTTCACCGCCGTGGTCGAGCAGCTTACGGTCGCCGCCATCGTGGTCGACCGGTCGGGACGGGTCGTCCGGGCCAACGCCGCCGGCGACGAGCTGATGAGCGAGGGGGCAGTGATCCTCTCCCGCGAACGCCGCCTCCGCTTCGTCGACGCCGCGGCCGAACAGGCCTTCCACCGCGCGCTGACCCAGACCGAGCGCGTCCCGGCCTTCATCGGCGCCGAGGACAGCGAGGGCTCGCGCCGCCTGGTGACCGTGCTCCCGCCGGCGGATGCGGCCGACGGGCACGCGGTGGTACTGATTGGCCGCCCGCAGGAGGCGCTCGGCGGTGCGTCGCGCGTGCTGATGGACTACTACAGCCTCACCCCCGCGGAATACCGCGTGCTCGCCGCCATGATCGAGGGCCTCTCGCCCAACGAGGTGGCCGAGCGTCTCAACCTGGCGATCGCCACCGTCCGCACCCACATCCGCCGCGTCCTGGAGAAGACCGGAACCAGCCGGCAGGCCGACCTGATGTGCGAGGTCGCGCGTGCCCTGCCTCCGATCCGCATCTGATCGGGACGGGCCTCCGGTCAGGGCCGCTGCGCGCCGGTCGCCGCGACGAACACCGCCCAGAGGTTCTTGTTGCCGGTGATGAACAGTCGGTTCCTCGCCGGTCCGCCGAAGGTGACGTTGGCAATCGGCCCGGGCAGCCGGATCTTGCCCAGAAGCTCTCCCGCCGGCGAGAAGCAGTGGACGCCGTCGCCCGCGCTCGTCCAGATGTTGCCGCCCGTGTCGACCCGGAAGCCGTCCGGCAGGCCGGCGTCGATCACCGCGTGGACCCGCCCGTTCTGCAGACGCCCGTCGGCGGTGACGTCGAACGCCCTGATGTGCCGGGGCGCCTCCGGATCGTGGCTCGCGCCGGAATCGGCGACGTAGAGGATGCTCTCGTCGGGCGAGAAGGCGAGCCCGTTCGGCTGCAGGAAGTCGGTGACCACCGCACGGATCTCGCCCGTCCGGCCGTCGACCCGGTAGACGTTGCGGGTGGGTTGCTCCTGATCGGCCTTGAAGCCTTCGTAGTCCGACATGATCCCGTAGGTCGGATCGGTGAACCAGATGGAGTCATCCGATGCGACCACCACGTCGTTGGGCGAGTTGAGCCTGCGGCCCTCGTAGCGGTCGGCGATGACGGTGATCGACCCGTCGGTCTCGGTCCGGGTCACCCGGCGCCCGCCGTGCTCGCAGGTGACGAGCCGGCCCTGCCGGTCGCGCGTGTTGCCGTTGGCGAAGTTGGAATCCGACCGGAACACCGACACCCCGAGGTCCGGCACGAAGCGCAGCGTCCGCCGGTTGGGGATGTCGTTGAAGAGCAGCATGTTGAGGTCCGCGAACCACACCGGCCCCTCCGCCCAGCGGCATCCGGAATAGAGCAGGTCCGGCTCCGTGTGGGGGACGATGAGGGTGAGGAACCGCTTGTCCACCACCTCGAACAGCGTGTCGGTCCGCATGGCGCCCATCCTTTGCTTCTGTCCGTTCAGCCCCGGCCGGACGACTTCCCGCCCGCGATGGTGATCACCGCGATGATGATGACCCCGGTCGCGACCAGCCGGACGCCGGCCCCGACGCCGAACGTGTTCAGCATCGTCACCAGGAGATACATGAACAGCGACGCGCCCCAGATCCCCGGCACGTTGCTGTCGCCGCCCGCGACCGACGACCCGCCGATCACCACCACCGCGATCGAGGCGAGGAGGTACTCCTCCCCCATGTTGAGCGACGCGCCGCCGGAGAAGGCCGCAAGCATCGCCCCGCAAAGGCCGGCGAGCGCGGCCGAGAGCACGTAGGTGAGAAACCGTGTCCGCCCCACCGAGATGCCGGCGAGTTCCGCCGCCCGCGGGTTCTGCCCGACCGCTGTGACCGCCCGCCCGTAGAGGGTGCGGTTGAGCACGAAGGCGAGGCCCACCGACAGCGCAAGCACGAACAGGGCGAGCAGGGGCACGCTGAGGATGTGCGCCTGCACGAGATCGGTGAGTAGCGGCGGCGGCTTGATCTTGAGGCCGCGCCCGTAGGCGATCGCGATCGACTGGATGATGAAGCTCGCCGACAGGGTGGCGATGATCGGCGGGATCTGCAGCGTGCGGATCAGGATGTAGTTGAAGCAGCCGATCGCCACCCCGCAAAGGACCGCCGCCACCAGCCCGGCGAGGATCATCCCGTTCGAGCCGTCCATCAGGATCATCGCCAGCGCGCCGGAAAGCGCGATATTGGCCGGGATCGAAAGGTCGACGTTGCCGGGGCCCGTGGTGATCACGAACATCTGGCCGACGCCGACGATGACGAAGAAGGACGAGAAGGTGAGCGCGACGGAGAGGATCTCCCCGGCGCCCTTGCCGCCGGTGAAGACGATGGTCGCGACCCAGACCGCCAGCGCCCCGATGAAGCTCCAGATCCAGGGCCGCGTCGCGAAACGCGCGAGCGGCGAGCGGGTGGGCGCTGCGACCGTGTTCATGCGGCGCGCGCCTCGGCGCGGTTGACCAGCGTCCTGAGCGCCAGCACGACGATCAGGATCGCGCCTTGCGCCCCGATCTGCCAGTCCGGCGAGATCTGCATGAAGGAGAGCAGCGACCCGGCGAGCGCCAGCGTCAGCGCGCCGAGCACCGCGCCGATCGGCGACACCCGCCCGCCGACGAACTCGCCGCCGCCGAGGATCACGCCGGCGATCGACAGGAGCGTGTAGCGCAGCGCGATGTTGGCGTCCGCCGACGTGGTCATGCCGACCAGCGACAGCCCGGCCAGCACGCCGAAGCAGCCGGCGAGCGCGAACATCGTGACCTTGGTGCGCAGCAGCGACCAGCCCGCCCGCGCGATCGCCTGCGGGTTGCCGCCCGAGCCGCGGAGAACGGCGCCTGCCGCCGACTTCATCAACCCGGCGTGGACGATCAGCGCCAGCGCGATGCTGGCCAGGATCGCGAACGGGATCAGCGGCGTCTTGAACTTGACGATGGCGATCAGCCAGGCCGGCGCTGTGCCGCCCGGCGTCGGCAGGAGCAGCACCGAGCAGCCGAGCCAGACGAAGGACATGCCGAGCGTCACCACGATTGACGGGAGGTTGCGCAGGTGGATGAGCGCCCCGACCGCCGCATAGACGCCGACGCAGCCGACGAGCACCGCCACCCCGAGCAGCGGCGTGTCGTTGAGGAAGGTCGCACCGACGCAGGCGCAGAAGCTGACGAAGCTGCCGATCGAAAGATCGAGGTCGTTGACCGTGATCACGCAGAGCTGCGCCATCGTCGCGAAGGCGATCGGCAGCGCCAGATTGAGCATCAGGTTGAGCCCGAAGTAGCTCATCGCCCGGGGCTGGATGACGAAGATGGCGACCAGCAGCACCGCCATCGACAAGGCCGGCAGCAGCGCGCGGATGACGCGGGGGGAGACGAACCGGGTCACGAGGCCTCCGCGATCTCGAAGGAAGACTGCAGCACCTTTTCCTCGGTCAGCTCGGCGCGCGAGAGGTCGGCCACCACAGCGCCGGAGCGGAACACGTAGACGTGGTCGCAGTGCTTCAACTCGTCGAGCTCGGTGGTGTACCAGACGAAGCTGCGGCCGCGCTCGGCCTCCGCCTTCACGATGGCGTAGACCTCCTGCTTGGTGCCGATGTCGACGCCGCGCATGGGATCGTCCATCAGCACGATTTCCGCCTCCGAGCCGAGCGCCCGAGCGAACAGCACCTTCTGCTGGTTGCCGCCCGAAAGCGACAGGATGGGGTTGGCGAGATCCGGCGTCCGGATACCGATCTTCTGCTTCCAGGCGGCCGCCAGCGCGGCCTCCCCGGCGCGGTTGATGACGCCGAAGCGGGCAAGCCGCGCGCCGGACGAGATGATCGCGTTCTCCGCGATCGACCACAGCGGAAACACCCCGTCGGTCTGCCGATCGCCGGCCACAAAGGCGACGCTGCCCTGGACGGCGTTCGACCCGCCCCGGGCGGCGCGGAAGATCGCCCGCAGCGTCGCCGTCTGGCCGTGCCCGGCAAGGCCCGCGAGGCCGACGATCTCGCCCCGGTGGACGGTGAGACGACGGCTGTCGCGCTGCCGCTCGGGCCGGATCTCCACGATCGGCGTCCCGGACCCGCGCTTGGAGGCGCCGCCGGCCCCGTGCTTCTCCTCCACCGCCACGCTGCCCATGGCGGCGACGAGGCTGCCGTGGCTGTGCGCGGCCGCCGGCCGCGCGTCCACCACGCGCCCGTCGCGCATCACCACCACGCGGTCGGCGGTGGAGAGGATCTCGTTGAGGAGGTGGGAAATGAGGATGACGCTGCCGCCCGCCGAGATGAAGCGCCGGACGAAGGCGAGCAACTGCGCCGAGACGATGCTGTCGAGCGACGACGTCGGCTCGTCGAGGATGACGAGGTCGAGCCGCCCGTCGCTGACCGAGAAGGCCCGCGCGATCTCCACCATCTGGCGCCGGCCGAGGCTGAGGTCGCCGACGATGTCGCCGGCGGTGATGCCGTGGCCGGGAAAGATCTCGTCGAGCTTGCCGACGATCAGCGCGCCGGCCCGGCGACGCCAGCCGAACCCGCGGATCGAGGGATGCAGGATGCGCGCATTCTCCGCCACGCTGAGGTTGGGGCAGAGCGACAGCTCCTGGAACACGCAGCGCACGCCGTTGGCCTGGGCGACGCCCACCGAGTAGGCCGCCGTCAGGTCGCGCCCGTGCACCACCAGGCTGCCCGAGCCGGGCTGCAGCGTGCCGGCCAGGATCTGCATCAGCGTCGACTTGCCCGCGCCGTTGTGGCCGACGAGGCCGAGGCATTCGCCGGCGACGACGTCCAGGTCGACGCCCGCGAGGGCGCGGACGGCGCCGAAGCTGCGCTCCACATGGCTGAGGCGGACGATGCTGTCGGTCGTCAAGGCGCGCCCGTCGGCTGGAATGGCAAAGGCGGCCGCCGGGCGGGAGGAACACACCCGGCGGCCGTGCTGTCCGGCAAGGGAGGTTACTTGCCGGCGATCACCTTCTGGGCGTCTTCCAGCGAGTATTCCACGTTGGCGACGCCGCCCTTCTCGGTGGTGGCGAGGTTGGCCTCAAGGGTGTCCTGGTCGATCCGGAGGAACGGAACGACGAGGTCCTTGGGGACCTCCTTGCCGTCGAGGATCTGCTGGGCGACCCAGAAGGCGAGCGTGGAAACGCCCGGCGCGATCGAGACCGACATCGTCTCGTAGCCGTTGGCGTCCTTCTGCTCCTTCCACCACTGCAGCTCGTCCTGGCGGTTGCCCATGATGATCAGCGGCGTCGGCCGGCCGGCGGCCTTGAACGCCTCCGCGGCGCCGTAGCCGTCACCGCCCTGCGTCACCACCGCGGCGATCTCCGGCAGGCTCGGCAGGATGCCGGCGACGGCCTTCTGGGCCACCTCCTGCGTCCAGTCGCCGTGCACGGAGCCGGCGATCTTGAACTGGGTGTGCTTGGCGACGCCCTGCTCGATGCCCGCATGGATCTCGTCGTCGACGAACACGCCGGCAAGGCCGCGGATTTCCAGCAGATTGCCGCCCGCCGGGATCTTCTCGGCGAGGTAGTCGAGCTGGACGGCGCCCATCTGCTTGAAGTCGACGGCGATCCGCCAGGCGCAGGGCTCGTTCACCACGCCGTCGAAGGAGACGACGATGATGCCGGCGTCGCAGGCTTCCTTGACGGCGCCGTTGAGCGCGGTCGGCGAGGCGGCGTTGATGACGATCGCGTCGTAGCCCTGCAGGATCAGGTTCTGGATCTGCGCGGCCTGCTCGGTCGCCTGGTTCTCGCCGGTGGTGAACGGATCGGCGGCGGCCACGACGCCGTCGGCGACGGCCTTCTTGGTCACCGTATCCCAGCTCTTCAGCATCGCCTGGCGCCAGGAGTTGCCGGCGTAGTTGTTGGAGAGCGCGATCTTTTTGCCCGACGTGTCCGCAAGGGCAGCGCCCGAGAGAAGGACGACGCCGATCGCGGTCGCCGTCAGCAGTGAGCTGATGCGTGTCATTGTGTTTCCATCCCTGGTTCGCCGCGCTTGCCGGCGGCTTTCGTGTGTTGACCAGCACGAGGCTCGTTGGTCGCTCGCGCCGGACCGAAGCCGACCGCCCCCCATCGGTGACGGCCAGAGTCAATCGATTTAGAGATTAGGATGGATCGGCCGTGCCGTCTCGGCTGATCTGTGCATAAGCTGGGGCGTCGGCACGCAACGAATTTGCGGGAACCCGCAACGGGAGATGCGGATCCCCGCCGCGAAGGCGCGGAAAGCACCGGGCTTTTGCCGCCGAGCCGGCGGATACTGGAGAAAGGTTCGAGCCGCCATGGCCGAGAACGCCAACCCAGACGACGATACGATGCTCCAGCACCTCGTGCGGATCTCGCAGGCCCTTGCCGGCCAGCTCGACTTCCAGGCCGCCATCCACGCGGTGGCCCGCGAGGTGCGCGAGATTCTGCGCTACGACCACCTGGACATCTGCCTCCTATCGCGCAACGGCGAGACGCTGCTCGCCTACGAGACCGGCCTGCATACCAGCTGGGGCAGCCTGGACGAGCACATGACCTACCGCAGCCCGATCCGGACGGTCCTCTGGGGCGAGGTGCCCTACATCGTGACGCCGGACGCCACCGTCGACGACCGCTTCCTGTTCGAAGGCGCGATGAACCACCCGATCTTCGACGCCCGCCTGCGCAGCCGCCTGCACGTGCCGCTTCGCGTCCAGGGCGCGGTGATCGGCGCGCTCAGCTGCTCCACCCACGAAGCCGACGTCTACACCATGGAGGACGTCCGCGCCGGCCAGCACGTGGCCGACCTCCTGGCGCCCTACTGCTTCGCGCTCCGCAAGGCCGAGCAGGCCAAGGCTTCGGCGATCGTGGAGGCCGAGGCCCGCGCCCGCGAGGAGGGCCTTCGCCTCGGCGCGCTGCGCCTCACCGAGGAGCTGGAGCACGAGCGCCAGCGGATCGGCATGGACCTGCACGACCAGGTGCTCGCCGACCTGACGCGCCTGCTCCACGGCGTGTCCCGGCTGCGGGAGGAGCCTGCGCTGACCGGCGCCCAGCTCGATCCGATCGCCGCGGACCTGCGCGCCTCCATGCAGGAGATCCGCCGCATCATCGACGACGCGCGCCCCAACGTGCTGCAGCTCTTCGGCTTCGAGCACGCCGTGGAGGATCTCCTCGACCGCGCCGCCCGATCAGGCTCCTTCGTGACGCGGCTGGAGAACACCGCGGGGCAAGCCCTCGACGAGGCGCCGGACCCGCTCAAGGTCGCGCTGTTCCGCATCGTTCAGGAAGCTTTGAACAACGCCGCCAACCACGCCTCTGCCAGCGAGATCGTCGTGCGGCTCGCCGAACAGGAGGGTCGCATCGTGATCTCCATCACCGACGACGGCGTCGGCTATGCCGCCCGCGCGCCCCGCCGCCTCGGCGGCATCGCCAACATGCGCACCCGCGCCCAGCTGGTCGGCGCCGATTTCGCGATCGGAGCGCCGCCCGACGGGCACGGCACCCAGGTGACCATCGCGATCCACATCCCGGCGCGCCTGGAGGCGGCCCAATGACGGCGGAGGCCGCGATGCGCGTGCTGATCGTGGAGGACGACCCCGTCCACAGGGCCTTTCTGCGGGAGGCCGTGGAGGTGGCGCTGCCGGAGTGCGACACCGTCTTCGAGGCCGAGGACGGCCAGTCCGGCGAGCGGGTGGCGCGCGAGCACCGCCTGGAGAACGTCATCATGGATCTGCAGATGCCGCAGCGCACCGGCGTCGATGCGGCCCGGACGATCTGGCGCGAACGGCCGGCGACCTCGATCCTGTTCTGGTCGAACTACGCCGACGAAGCCTATGTCCGCGGCGTTTCGCGGATCGTGCCGGAAGGCGCGGCCTACGGCTACCTCCTGAAGTCGGCCTCCGAGGACCGTCTCCGCCTGGCGCTGCGCAGCATCTTCCTGGAGAACCAGTGCGTCATCGACAAGGAGATCCGCGGCGTCCAGCAGAAGTCACAGGACCGCTCCAGCGGCATCACCGACGCCGAGTACGAGATCCTGCTGGATCTCGCCATCGGTCTGACCGACCGGGTGATCGCCGCAAGACGCCACATGTCGCTGCGCAGCGTCCAGAACCGCCTGCAGCACCTCTACGGCAAGCTGGGGGTCACCCACGGCGAGACCGGCGAGGAGGCGGTGTTCAACCTGCGCACCCGGGCCGTCAGCGTGGCGATGCTGAGGAAGCTCTTGAACCGGACGGCTCTGGAACAGGCGGAGGAGGAATTCCGCCGCTGGCGCGAACGCTCCTGAGAAGCCGTCGACCGCCGATGCATCCTTCCGGGGCTCCACGCCGTTAGAGGGAGCCACGGAGGTTCCCATGACAACGGCTCGCCGCCCTACCTTTGCCCGCCTGCATCCCGACGGGATGGCGCCTATCCTCGATCGTAACATCGAGACGCTGCGGGCCCGGCGCCGGGGCGAACAAGCCCGGGCCGGTTTCCAGGAGCGCCTGGCGGAAGCGATCACCCGCTTCGCCGGCAGCATGCTGTTCGTCTACATCCACCTCGCCATCGTCGGCGCCTGGATCGCGGTGAACCTCGGTTTCGTGCCGTTCATGCCGGTGTTCGACGAGAGTTTCGTGATCCTTGCGACCGCCGCCTCGGTAGAGGCGATCTTTCTTTCCACCTTCGTGCTGATCTCGCAGAACCGTGCCGCGATCGCCGCCGACCGGCGCGCCGAACTCGACCTGCAGATCAACCTGCTCGCCGAACACGAGATCACCCGGCTCGTGGCTCTGACCCGCGCCATTGCCGAGAAGCTCGACGTCGAAGCGGCCACCGATCCGGCCCTCGACGAGGCCGAACAGGACATCGCGCCGGAAAAGGTGCTGGAGCAGCTGGAGGGGGCGGAGGAGGAGTGAGCCGACCGACCCTCCCGCCACCGGCCATCCCCAGAGGGCCTCCGCATCAGCCGGGTATCGCCGGGCAAGTGTTCACAGACGAGGGTCCGTCCCCGATTCAGGAGCCAACGGGAACACGATCCTGTGTGACGTCCCGACACCCGGAGCTCCCGTCCTGACGAGCGTGCCGTGAAGCTGGCGCACGAAGATCGTCACGTAATCGGAGCCGTGCTTTTCCGAGAGGCGGTCAGTGTCCCGGATCGTCATTCCGATCCCGTCGTCGGTCACCATCAGCTCGACCTCGTCCCCGAGACGGCGAAGCGAGAGTGTGACCAGGCCGTTGCCGTCGGGGAAGGCATGCTTGACGGCATTGGTGGTCAACTCGTTGACCAGCAATCCGAAGGGGACGGCGCGCGCGGCATCGATCTCCATGGCTTCCGCCTCGACGACGATGCGAATACCCGACGCGCCGCCCAGAAGGCTTGACGATAGGGACTTGGAGATCTCCTTGAGATAGTCGGCCAGAACGACGGTTCGGTCCCGGCCGGTGTCCGAGATCAGGTCGTAGAGCTGGGCGATGGCCAGGATGCGGTCTTGCATGGCTCGATAGCCGTGGACGCATGGCGCCGGCGTCCGCCTGATCTCGTTGGAAATCAGGGCCACGACGATCTGCAGGTTGTTCTTGACCCTGTGCGCGATCTCGTTGGCCAGCAGCCTGGCGTCCGTTTCGCGCTGCATGCGCTCGCGGATCTCGGACTGCAGCCGGGCGTTCGCCAGGTCCGCGGCCCGGATCAGCTCATCCTGGCGCAGCGCCCCGAGCAGCAGGGCCTGGCTGATCGCCTGCCGCGTCTCGTGGATCGGCCCGGTCTCGTTCACCTGAATGATGACGCCTGCCGTCCGGCCGTCCGCCGTCACCGGCCACAGGCTGTAGGAATAAAGCAAAGGACAAGGCGTCGTCTGTTCGTCGGCCGTGTAGCTCGCCGCCACCCCCGTCCGAAACACGCGGTCCAGATGCGTCAGGCAGGCGTCGAAGGGCGGCAGGAAACTGTCCAGCGGCCTTCCGATGACCGCGTCCCGGGACCTGTCGATCAATTGGCAGAACGCGGCGTTGGCATAGCGGACGACATGGGACTCGCCGGACACCTCGGTTACCGCCCAGGGCGCGAGATCGAAGTAGCCCGAGCAGGTTTCGAGCAACGACGGCAGATCGGGAGCCGGAGCTTGAGAGGTGGACATCATTCGCCGGCCTTCGGCTCTGGCGGGCGTTCGTCCTTTTGCCGCTTCCGCGGTCCTGTCCGATCCGGGAGCCCGGTGCTCAACTGACTGTAGTCGGTGCTCCTCGGGTCGATGACGACGACACCCTTTTCGTTGATGACATACTCCCGGATGTCCTTGCTGTGGTTGCCCCCGCGCATCTTGATGACGACGATCGTCTTCCGCAGCTGGCCGTCGATCTCCACATAGCGCAGCCGGATGATGTCGTCGGTGAGAAACGAGACGGCGTAGTGGCTGAACTGGAGGGAGGTGAAGTTGTCCTCCACCTCGACGGTGCTGAGGATCGTGATCCCCGCGCCGGTCAGGGCACCGATCATGCGATACAGCGACTCCCGGAAGTCGGCGCGGAAGCTGGGCGCCAGCGCCATCTCGAAGCCGACCAGGGAATCGATGACGACGCGCTTCGCTCCGACCCTCTTGATGGCATCCAGGATCGCCAGCATCGTCTCGTCGACCGAAAGGTCGAGAGGACGAAGGTAGAGTAATTCCAGGGTACCCGCCTGCTGCGCATCACTCAGCTTGAGGCCGAACGCGTCCGCCCTGTGGATGTAGCCGTCGGGTCGTTCCTCGAAGATCGCCATCACCCCGGGCTCCCCGCGACGCAGCCCCTCGCCGATGAACTGGGTCGCCAAGGCCGACTTGCCCGTTCCCGAGGGTCCCGCCACCAGGACGCTGTCGCCCTCCAGAACGCCGCCGCCGAGCATATTGTCCAGTTCGGGAATCCCCATGGATAGCCGGCTGCGTAGCTGGTGCCGCGGCGTGGCGGTTTCCAATCCGAGGGTGCGCGAGAAGGCCTGCAGCCCTTCGTCGGTGATACGGATGGTGTGCAGGCCCGGCACCGACGCCTGCCCGCGCAACTTCAGGACCTGCAGCTTCCGGACGACGGAGTTCCGCTCCGTCACCTGCGAAAGCCACAGGATGCTGTCGACCATGGTGAACAGCGGATTTTCCCGGATCTCGTCCTGGACGTATTCCCCCACCAGAAAGGTCGTGACCTCCGAGTTGACGAGAAACTGGGAGAGGTGGTGGACGAAGGCCTGCAATTCCATCTCGCCCTCCTCGCCGGTCGCTCTTCGAGCGAGACTGCGGAAGGAATCGATCACCACGACGCCCGGATTGGCAGCGGTGACCTGACTGACGATCTCCTGCAGCACCACGGTCAGGTCGTTCTTCAGGGCGGCTTCGGACAGGTTGATGAAGCGGACGGCGGTGCCCACCTTGGCTTCGTCGTAGAACGAGAACTGCTGCTCCTCGCGCAGCATCTTGATGCTCGGTTCGCCCAGCACCGTGAAGTAGAGCACGGGCCGCTCGGCGGTCGCGTTGGCGAACGCGAGTTGGTGGACCAGCGTCGTCTTTCCGCAGCCCGGTGAACCGCCGATCAGGTTGAACGAATACTCCGGGATGCCGCCGCCCAGGATCTCGTCCAGCCCGCGCACACCGGTCGGAAGCTTGTGGATGGTGACCTTTGTCGGCCTGCGCGGAGGCGCATTCAGTTGGGCTGATTTGGCCATCTTACTTGGCTTCCTTGTCATCTGCCGTACTGCTGAGATCCGCGTCTTCGAGCGAAAGCTGCGGCCATATCTGGTCGATCAGGCGGAACGTCAGTGCCGGGCCGATGAAGGCCACGAGCAGTTCGAGCAGTTGAGCGAGGAGGGCGACCTCGCCGTCTGCGAAACCGCCGGCTTCGGCCGTGACATGGGAGGTCTGCAGGCCCTCCAGTTGCCCGTCATCGACCACCCGCACCGTGGCCAGCCAGGGAACCTCGGCAGCGGCGAGCACCAGCGCACGGGTAAGCAGCGCCCCGAAGCTGCCGCGCCCCATCAGCATGGAAAGGTGCAGTCGCAATTTTTCGGTGGCTCGAAACGCGACGGGATTCTCTGCATCGGCAGAAAGGCCTGCGGACGTTTCAAAGGCCACGAGTCGGGATGCGATACTCCGCATTTGCGACGACGCTCGGTTCACTCCCACCCTTTCCCATCGCCCTTGCCCCAGCCACCGTCTGACCCTCCGCAGTCCGTACTCGCAGAGCTGAGCGCCGGAGGAGGGTATCACGGCAGGGGGTCAACCCGAACGTATTCCTGCATACGCATCGATGCGGACCGAAAGTCGTGTCCTGCGACAATGGAACAACCCCGTTGGCTGAACGCGGAGGGGGCATCGCGTGACAGCCGCCGATCGGCAGGGTGTGGCCGACAGCGGCTCCGGTTCGACAGGGAGGACTGCGGGCACCCGAGTGGCCGGGTTGGGCCGGCCGCGTCAGGCCCCGATGTGCAGCACCACCTCGCGCCGGTGCGGCTGCCGCCGGTGCTCGAAGAGGTAGATGCCCTGCCAGCGCCCGAGCATCAGCCGGTCCCGCCCGATCGGGATCGACAGCGACGTCGCCGTGAGCGCGGCCTTGATGTGGGCGGGCATGTCGTCCACCCCCTCCACCCGATGTTCCAGATAGGCCATCGACAGATCGTCGGCCGGCGGCACCAGCCGTGCGAAGAACTGCGCCAGATCGGCCCGCACGTCCGGGTCCGCATTCTCCTGGATCACCAGCGACGCCGAGGTGTGCCGCACGAAGATCGTCAGCAGCCCCGTTTCAACGGCGGTGCGCTGGACGTAGGCGTTGGCGCGGTCGGTGAACTCGTAGAGCCCCGGACCGTGCGTGTCGATGGAGAGGATCGTTTGTGCCATGGCCGGGACTTTGATCACACCGGCCGCCGCGTCAAGGTGAATGAGCGATCGACGGCGCCGCGCGTCGGACCGCAGCGTCAGTCGACCAGGTTGAGGCCGACCAATAGGGTCGTCATGCCAACGAGCAGGCCGACCAGCGGCTGCCGGTTCTGGCCGATGGCGCGCGCCACGTCCGGCGGGCTGACGCGATAGAGGTCGAAACCGAACAGGGCGCGAACGACGACCCAGGGACGGGAAGCGCAGATGGCTTCAAAGATCGTGTGAAGGACGGACTCGACGATAGCGTTCAGCCGGTTCATGCCATGCCTCCATTAAGGATGGCAATATATAAGGACATCTGCGTACACGTCCAGCCAAAGGTTTCATCGCAATGCCCAAACTTAGCGCGCCAGGTCAGCTCGGGGCTTCGGACGCCGTGTGACCCGGCTGTTCCCGGCGCCGAGGGCCGAACCGCCGCTTGATGGCGGGCCGCGGTGCATAGGCCTCCAGCTTCGCCTTCAGCCAGGCCCGGTTCTCAGCCTGGCAGGAGACGAGCATGCCGGCGAAGAAATAGACCATCTCCGACTGGTGAAGCGGGTTGAGCAGCGAAAGAGCCGCAATTGGCGCCAGAATGGTGATCGAGCCCGTTCCGACCCCGGCAAAGAACACGAGCCAGAACAGCAGCCCGGCCGGCCCGGCGATGATCATCAGGTCGAGCGGGACGGAGAAGATCGAGTTCACGCCCTGGCCGAGGCCCATCACGCTGAGTGCCGTCGTGGAGAAGTGATGCTCCACGAAGCCGACCCCGTAGCCGATCGGCGACTGCCCGATCAGCCGGAGCGCCTCGGTGAACGCCAGCCCCCGTTCCTCCTCCAGGCGCACCCGCATCGCCTCCTCGGTGAACTGGTCGGCGAACACGTTCATGTAGATGAAGGCACCCGCCGCGATCAGCGCGAGCTTGAGGGCGATCGACTGCTTCGACTTGATCAGGAGGATGAGACCGACGGCGACGAAGGCGGTCTTCGACCCGGTCAGCGCCATCGTCACCCCGTTGATGACCACCAGCGTCACCGTGCGGCGGAATTCCGAGACGCCCATCCGGGCACCGATCTCGAACAGGAAGTAGGAGAACAGCAGAACGTAGACGGCCAGCCAGTTGCGCTCCCGGAAGGTGCCGTGCAGCGCGCCCTCGCCGAAGTTGTTCTCCTTGTAGATGACCGGAAGCTGCGCCCGCTGGACCAGGATCTCGAACACGATCAGTCCGGCCAGGAAGATGATGCCGAGCGGCGGCGGCCGGTTGGAGAACACCTTTCCCAGCCATCGGCCGACCAGATAGAAGGCCGGATAGACGAAGCCGAACTTGATGAGCTGGTCGGTGGCCTTGACGCGCCCCGCGTCCATCAGCTTGGTGAGGATCACCACCATCAGGAAGAAGAACAGGAACACCAGGATCTCGGTGATGGTCACGACGACGGCGCCGCGCCAGACCATCAGGCCGAAGGCGGCCAGCAGGAACACGTGACCCGGCTGCGCCGGACCGAACTGCACCACCTGGAACGGCAACGTCACCAGCCCCAGGATGAGCAGGAAATTCTCCAACCGCCGGACGCCCGCGTCGCTGTCGAGGACGCCCGCCGTTCGGGGAGCCGTGCGGCGCCTGACCGCGGTGTTCAGAAGAACCATGGGCCGCTCAATTCCGATTGCACCCGCCGGTCACCAGACCCGTGTCGTAGAGATCTGCGTCGAGATCGGAGTCTGCCCGGGCCGCGATGATCCGGTCAACGAGTATTTCCGCCTGGGAAGGACCCGAAATGGACTGCAGGTAAACCCCGCGTTCATGGCTCGGATCATGGACGAACGGTCCACCCGGGATCTCCAGCAGCGAATAATCGCCGGCCGTCACCCCGAGCGGCAGACGGGCCGCGCAATCCATCGGCGGATACGATCCGGCTTCGACCGCCGCGACGGTCGGGCCTTCGGTACGGTTGCGCACCGACGCGAACAGCCGCCACTCGCCGGTCTTCGGGAGCGCGTCGAGCTTCAGCTGCGCGAACCAGCCGCCCTGCTTGGCATCGAGCAGGATCGCCCCGCCGTCGGAGGCCTTGGGATCGGCGACGAGGCGAGAGCCGGCGTAGAGGTTGACCGCCTGGTCCTGCAGGTCGACCCAGTCCTCACCCTTGACGCCTGGAATGCCTGCGGGATCCTCCGGCGACCGCCGCTCGATTGCGAGCGTCTCGCGCAGCCAATCGAGATTGCGCTCGCCCTGCCGCGACCGCTTCACGCCGGTCTCCTCGATGGTCGCCCAGAACCGGGCGGACCGGGCTTCCAGGTCCTCCGACCAGTCGACGCCCGCCGCCTGCGCGGCCGCCGTCAGTTCATACCGGCGCGAAAGCACCACATAGTCCAGAGGGATCCGGGCGTTGCGGACGCGCGCGTCGAACGGCGTGCCGGCCGCCGCCGCCTGTGCCTCGGCGAGGATCGCGTCGGCGCCCGACACGAATTCGATGTCGAACAGCGGCGTGCCCACCGGAACCTTCTCGGTGAGCCGGGCGCCGGTGCGGGCGACCGCCGCCTCTGAAAAGGCGATGTACCGGGCGATCAGCGGGCCGGCCTGCGGCCCGTAGTAGTGGAGGCAGAAGTCGTCGATCAGCGCCTGGACGTCGAGCGACGGATCCCAGAGCAGGCGGGCGATCATCCACGCCCTCAGCGTGTTGAACTCCGCCCCCTTGCTTTCCCAGACACCCTCGGCGAAGTAGCCCATCACCGACGGCATCGTCGCCAGCCACTGGATGCTGCGCCCGATGTTGGTGATGTTGGGCGTCGGCTGGATGAAGCCGATGAAATTGGCGATATGGTCCCAGACCAGCACGGTCCCGGCGATCTCCGACCACGTCTGCAGGCTGGCGCCCAGCTCGGCGTTCGGCCCCTCGTTGAGCGGCGCGCTGTAGTCCAGCTGGATCGTCATCGGGAAGACCAGCAGGTGATCGGGGACCGTCATGCCTTCCGGCGGCGTGAAGCTCCAGTGGTAGGCGTTGAACCCCAGCCTGGCACCAGGCAGCGCCTGCCGAACGCGGTCCGCGACCTCGATCATCATGTCCAGCCGCGGCGCCGAGGCGTGGCCGCCGTGCGCGTCGGCGAAGGCCTGGCTGTCCGGATCCATATCCCAGCCCCAGTCCATGTCGTGCACGATGAACCAGACGTCCCGATAGTCGGCCCGACCGCGCAGGCGCTCGATCACGGCATTCGCCATGGCCGCCCGCATCTCCTTGTTCATCATCGCAAGCTGCCCGCCGGCGTACCAGTCCGGGTGCTGGCGGCCGTGCTCGCCGGGCGGCAGCAGCTCGAAGAAGTTGGCGAACAGCCCCTTGGAGCTCCACCGACGGTCCCAGGTGTCGATCTCCGGCGGCGACGGCAGGAAGGACGGACCGTGCGACTCGCCGTTGAGCAGGTTGCGCGCCCGCCACGGCTTGTTCTCCGCCTCCGTGGACAGGATCGCGCGCCAGCCGAACCGCGGCACCTGACGCTCCTCCGTGCGCGGAACGGCGAGCGTCTCCACGCTAGGCACATGCGTGACATCGGGAGAAAGCCAGCGGACGCCCAGCTTGCGGTCGAGAAACCAGTTGACGCCGTACATGGTGCCCCGCGGCGTCGCACCGGCGATCACGATGTGGTCGCCGACGGGGCGGATCAGGAACCCGTCCGGTCCGAGGTCGGCGAAGTCCGCCTCAGGCACCAGCGCCAGGGCGAGCGTGCTCTCCCGCCCGATCACGAACAGCGGCCGGTCCTGCGCCATGGCGTCCGACGACAGCGGCGTGAAGGTCGCCCCGGTGATCTGGTTGAGATACTCCGCAAGGGTCTTCGCGGCGCCGAGCGTCACGATGTCCGCCTGGTCGGCGACATGGATCCCGATGGCCGCCTGGCCGCCGCTGGCGATCGGCTGCTCCTGCGAGGTCAGCGTGTCCCGCGCCGCCAGGGTCGCGACGTCGGTTTGCGCGGCGCTGCCCGCGAGCAGGATCCCGCGCAGCGCATCCGCCTGGACGGAAGACGCCGTATCGGCCGGGTCGGTGGTCTCCTCCAGCGTGATGGCGGTGTACTCGGCGTACCCGGGCGTATTCCCCTTCTTGCGCAGGTAGAGCAGGAACTGGTCCGCCCCCTTGGGCGCCTCGATGACGACGGAGACGGTGGTCCAGTCGCGCGTGCCGCCGGTCACCACGACGGCGGGCTCGTTGCCGCCGCCGAGCGCGACGGGCAGCGGCCCCCTCCAGCCCGGGTCGACACCCTCGCCGCGGAAGCTCACTTGCACGAAAACCGACCCTTCCGGCGCATCCTGTGATCGAACCGACATGGAAAGCCGATAGCGTCGTTCGCCGACGACGGCGATGTGGTCCTGCGCGGCATACCCGCCGGTGATCCGCAGCATCGAACGCCCGGCCTCGGTCCTGATCTCGCCGGTCTCGATCCCTGGCCCCCACCAGTGGGCGCCGCCACCCGAGAAGTCGCCGTTGGCGATCCCGGCGCGAGCCGTCCCGGAGGCGAGGATGAAGAGAAGGAGACCGAGAAGAATGCGAGGCATGCGATACCTTTTCGATGGCGGGCGCAGGTCGCCGATCCCGGACCGACGCTCTGCCCCCCTGTGCCGGACGTCGGCCGTCGGCCGGACGGGACACGGCAAGAGGGGCCGCAATGAGGCTGCGCGGCCCATGACGGCCGGTCAGCATGAATTTTGCAACATCTTCATACTGTGTTTCGGCAGGGGTTTCGCTGCACTGCCTAACATGATCTAATGAGAAGCTTGCGTATGGATCACTGGTTGCAGGGTTTGGAATAGGCTTTCGATTGCACGATGGACATAGGGCGATCTGGCGAATTTTGCCGGACTGGCACTGTCCGGTCACGATCCTTGAACGGTGATCGGAAAGGCGGGGAGCACCCTGCAGTCCCGTCGGCTTGAGATTACCTGTTCTAAACGGCTTCAGAATACAAGATCAGTGATGTCCGCGATGTAAAGTTGCGCTGGCGAATTCAGACCGGTGCCGAGAGGCATATACCATATGTTGCAGAAGCCAGTCTTGTCGGATCTCGGAGATTTCGGACACGACCGCTATCGCGGGTCGGGTTCGCAATTGAGCAACGACCTTGAGCATCTGCTGGCAGCGGCGCGGCGGCAATGGAAAGTCGTGGCCGTCAGCATCGCTGTGGCCATCGCTCTCGGCATCGCCTACGTCGCCACCGCCGTTCCGCTTTACACCGCCAGTATCCACATCCTGGTCGGCCAGCTCGACAGCAAGCTGCTGGAGCAGATCGCCGACACCGGCCCCTCCGCCGGCGGTGACGATTCCGCCATGCAGAGCGAGGTCGAGCTGTTCAAGTCCGAGGAGATCCGCGGCCGCGTGGTCGACCTGCTGGAGCTGACCAAGGATCCGCGCTTCTACGCCCCCGACGGCTCGCCGATCGACAACCTGCGCGGCATGATCCGCTCGCTGCTCGATGTGGAGGCCTGGTTCAGCTCCGCCGAGGTGGACGGCAAGCCGGACGAGGAGGCCAAGCGCTTCCGTGCCATCGAGAAGCTCGGCTGGAATTCCTCCGTCGAGCGCGTCGGCCGCGCCCGCGTGATCAGCCTGAACTACACCTCGCCGAGCCCCGAGCTTGCCGCCGACGTTGCCCGTGCCTTCGGCGAGGCCTACCTCGCCGACCAGGTCCAGTCGAAGTTCGAAGCCGTCCAGGCGGCCAGCGGCTGGCTGGAGAAGCGCGTCCAGGATCTCAAGAAGCGCGCCCTCGAAAGCGATCTCGCCGTCCAGCAGTTCCGCGCCAAGAACGACCTGATCGCCACCAACGGCGTGCTGGTGACCGAGCAGAACCTGTCGCAGCTGAACACCCGCCTCGTCGACGCCCAGGCCGAGACGGCCCAGGCCCAAGCCCGCTTCGACCGCATCCAGTCGATCATCGCCGCCGGCGACACCGACGCGATCGTCACCGACGCGCTCGACAGCTCGCTGGTCAACCAGTTGCGTGGCAAGTACCTGGAGGCCGCCAAGCGCGAGGCCGAGATCTCCAGCCAGCTCGGCTCCGGCCACATCGGCGCCCGCCGGCTCCGCGAGGAGATGGCCGAATACCGCAAGCAGATCTTCAGCGAGCTCGGCCGCATTTCGGAGAGCTACCAGAGCGACCTGCAGGTGGCCAAGCTGCGCGAGGAATCGATCCGCAACAGCGTGACGGCCGCCACCAGCGTCACCGCAACCACCAACTCCACCATGGTGGAACTGCGCGAACTCGAGCGCACGGCCGAAACCTACCGCGCCATGTATGAGAGTTCGCTGCAGCTCTACCAGGAGGCGGTGCAGCGCCAGTCCTTCCCGGTCACCGACGCCCGCGTGATCACCCAGGCCAAGGTGCCGAACTTCCCCAGCCACCCGCGGTCGTCGCTGATCATGGCATTGGCCATCGTACTCGGCGGCGCGGTGGGCGTCGGCATCGGCGCTTTCCGCGAATTCCGCGACCGCTTCTTCCGCACCGCCGACCAGATCCGCGACGAACTGGGCCTGGAGCACCTCGGCAACGTGCCGATGGTGATCGGCGGGGACACCAAGAAGACCAGCGACGAGGAAAACTTCCCGCACGCCCGCGCGCTCTACAAGCCGAACCCGATCTCCAGCTTCGCGCTAGACCACCCGCATTCCGAGTTCGCCGACACGCTCTGGACGGCATGGTTCACGGTGGACATGGCGCTCGCCAACCGGCGGCCGCGCGTGGTCGGCATCGTTTCGCTGCTGCCGAGCGAGGGCAAGTCTACGGTGGCGATCAACTACGCCGAGATCACCGCCAAGCTCGGCATCCGGACGCTCCTGATCGACGCCGACCTGCGCAATCCGGGCCTGACCCGCGCCGTCGCCGGGCATGCCGAATACGGCCTGGTCGACCTCGTGCTCGGCCGCCAGACGATGAAGGACCTGCTCTTCATCAGCCCGGCCACCAAGCTCGCCATGCTCCCGGCCTGCGGCGCCGGCTACCGCGGCCACACCGCCGAGCTGCTCGCCTCCGCTGGCATGACGCAGGCGATCGAGCAGGCCAGCGGCTTCTTCGAGCAGATCGTCATCGACCTGCCGCCGATGGGCCTCGTCCGCGACGCCCGCGCCATGGCGCCGAAGATCGACGCCTTCATCCTGGTTGTGGAATGGGGCAAGACGGCACGGCAGGCGCTGCGGACCACGCTGGCGTCCGAACCCGCGATTGCCGAACGCTGCGTCGGCGTCATCCTGAACAAGGTCGACAGCGACAAGATGAAACTCTACGGCTCCTTCGGTACCAGCGAGTACTACCAGTCGCGCTACAAGCACTACCACGATACTGGACTGACCTCCTAGGTCGATCGCAACGCGCGCGCTGACGTGGATGACGCGGACCGGGGGTTTTGCTGGATGAATGCGGTATGTGCTGTTGTCCTGACGTACAACAGAAAGGCATTGTTGCATCGGTGCCTTGAAGCAGTGGCCTCTCAGACCAGGCCGTGCGATCGCATCATCGTAGTCGACAACGCATCCACCGACGGCACCTTGGACGAGCTGAATGAGGTCTGGGGCGACCGGATCGAGGTCCTGGCGCTTTCGCGCAACGTGGGTGCGGCCGGAGGCTTCAGCATCGGCATGCGCGTCGGCTATCAGACCGGGGCCGAGCGGCTCTGGCTGATGGACGACGACGTGATCCCCGATCCCGACGCGCTGGAACGCCTGCTGGCCGGCGAGGCTCGTCTGGCCGAGCGCGGCCTGTCCGCCTCCTACCTCGTATCCGTCGCGCGCACCGGCCGTGGCCTGATGATCAACACCCCCGGCATCGATCTCCGGCAGAACGAGATCTGGTCCCACGAGTGGCCCAAGCTTCTCGACATCGGACTCGTTCCGGTGAACCGCGCCACCTTCGTCTCGATCCTGCTTCCGCGCGTCACGATGGCCAGGCACGGCGCGCTCTTGGCGGAGATGTTCATCTGGGGCGAGGACGTGGAGTACACCACGCGCGTGGCGCTCGATGTGCCCGGCTATGTCGTGGGCGAAAGCAAGGTGCAGCATCTTCGTCAGATCGAGGGCGAACTGACCCTGGAGACGGAGAGCAATCCCGCACGTATCCGCTACCACTTCCATCGCACCCGGAACATGGTCTTCATCCGCCGGCGCTACGATTCCCGGACCAACTTCATCAGGGAAGTGTTGCTGAACCTGAAGCGCGCCGCCTACTTCCTGCGGCGAGGCGAGTGGCTGAAGGTCAAGATCCTGGTGGCCGGCGTGGCTCGCGGCATCACCTTCTCGCCGGAGAAGGTCGACATCGATCGGCCCTTCCGTGACGAGCCGATCGACTTTCCGGCCTACCGCACCCGCTACGGCGTCTGAACCGGTCCCCGGTCAGAACTTGTACTGCCGCCGGAACACCGCGTTCTTGGCCCGCCGGACGACGTCGAGGGCCGACAGCGCCATCGAATCCCATCGGTCGATCTCACCCTCCCGGTAGAGCGAGAGAAACGTCTTCTGCGGCAGCGACGCCTGCGGATCCACCTTCACACCCGTGGCGGCGACGAGCTCGTGCATGTAGCTCCCGGGGCAGGGAAGGATGTCCTGCGGGATGTGCCAGCGCCCGATGAACTCGTTCCAGAAATGGATGCAAAGGCTGTCACGCGCGCTCTCCGCGCAGGCCCGCGCCATCTCCGGCAGGAAGTAGTCCTTCACGTCGATGTAGTGCACGGGATAGAAGAGCGCGCTCTCCACCACCGTGACGCGGCTCGGCTGTTCCCCCATGAAGTCGGTGATGAGGCGCGGGCCGACCTCCCCCCATCGGAAGCTGAACCCCTTCAGGGCCGCCCGCCGCTCCAGTTCCGCCGCCAGCGCCGGATCCGACATGTAGAGCACCGCCCCGTTGAGCTGGCCCTTGGCCTGCTCGCCGACCAGCAGCCCCTTGGACTTCGCCTCCAACGCCGCAAAACCCTCCGGGCCCTTCAGGCAGTAGACATCCGTGTCGAACCACCAGCCGCTCCGATTTTGGAACAGGCGGTAGCGGAAGATGTCGGTGAAGGCTGCGATCGAACCGACCTTGCCCTGCTGCGTGTAGGCAAGCACCTCCTCCTCTCGCGCGAATTCACCGGCGTCGGCCAGCGTGACACCTTCGGGAACGGCAAGCGAACGGTTGAACGTGAACAGCCGGACCGGCACGCCGCGGGCGACGAAGGAGGTGAGGCACGCCTGGGTATAGAGATTGAGTCGAGGGCCGTGCCAGAAGAAGTTCGCTTCCATGTTCGCTCCTGAACCGTCACGGGCGGGCTGCGACCGACCGGATGGCCTGTTCGATCTGTAGGGCGATGTGGCGCCAGTCGAGCTCCGTCTCCACTTGCCGGCGTGCGACGGCGGCGCGCGCCTGGCACTCGGAATAGTGTTCCAGGCTCCACAGCAGCGCCGCGACGGCGGTCCGCTCGTCGGTCGCGTCGAACAGGACGGCCGACGTGCTGTCAACATAGTCCGCAATGCCGCCGACGGCGTTCACCACCACCGGCAGCCCCGTCGCCATCGCCTCCAGAACGGCGTTGTTGGCCGTAGCGTCGATCAGCGGCATGAAGAGCAGGTGCGAGCGGTGATAGATGGCGCGCAGGTCCTCGTCCGACAGATCGGCGAGAAGACTGACGTTCGGCAGCTGCGCCAGCCCGAAGTGCGCGTCCATCGTCCGGGCGAAACGCGGCAGCACGAGCCGGAAGCGAACGCCCGGCTGCGTCTTCGCCATCATCCGCGCCACCTTCTCCAGGAGCGCGAAATCGCGCAGCCATTGCCCGGAAACCAGGATCTCCGCCTCGCCCGGCTCCGGCGCAGAGCGCCCGGCGGCGGGGGCGAAGAAGCCGCCGTCGACCCCGTGGCGGATCATCCGCACATCCGTGTCGGGCAGCAGCTGTTGCAGGTGCGCCCGGGCTGGCGTGGAGAGCGCCACCAGCGCGTCGAAGCCGGCGAGGTAGCGGATGTCGCCGATCATCAGCTTCCACCACCCCGGCGGCTGGTGCGTGATGCCGATCAGCGTCGGAGCGCCCTTGATGGCCGGCGCCGCGAAGCGGGCGAAATGCTCCTCCACCGACGTGAAGAGAATGCAGTCGAACCGACCCGACCGCGCCACCCGCGTCGCCGCCCGCTCCAGGATCGCACCGTCGCGCCCGTAGAAGGGCGAGGGATGCGACGTCTCCCTTCTGAGCCCGAGGCGTGACAGCACCCGCGCGGCCAGCAGCTTGCCGACGACCGCGATCCGATCCCACCGCCCGGGCTGCAGAACGGTCACCGGAAGCCGGCGCCCGAGCGCCGCGGCAAGCGGCGTCAGACCGCTGTGGGCGCCCATGTGGCCCCACCGCCCGGTGACGAGGAGAACGCGAGGACCTGCCGGTTCAGCGTCGGACATGATCGCCTGCTCTCCCCATCCGGGCAGCTCCGCTCCTGCCGTTCGGCCCACCATGCGTCGTCAATGGCCGCCCCCCTTGGCGAACAGGCGCAGCTCGATCTTCTCGATCCAGCGGCCGGGTGCACGCAGCACCGGCTCGCGGAAAGCCGCGCCCGCCGCGTCGAGGCGCAGGGAGAGATTCAACTCGTGAAGCACGGCGCGCGCCTTCATCGCCATCAGCTCCGCATTGGCGGAGGACAAGGGTTCGGCTCGATACCACCGCGTACCCGTCTGCGAAAAGAGCCACGCGCCTATGTGGCCGGCAACACTCGGATCCAAGGTCTCCGCGAAGAACCGCTGGGGATCCGCGCCGCCCCTCACCGAAGCGTCCAGCGCCGGGTCGAACACGCGCCGCCCGATCGCCTCCACCGCCGCGTTGTCGAAGCCGATCAGGTTGGAGCGGATCCACCTCGACCCGGACAGGCCGCCGATCCGCAGAAGTCGCGCGCTGTGGCAGATCGGACCCACCACGAAGTTCGCCTCCTGCTCGGCGTGGAGCGCCGCGCTGAGAGCCCGTACCGACCGGCCGCTGAGGTGCTGGTGCGATCCGATGGTGTCGTTGAGGATGACGAGCCGGCCGGTCTCGCCGGCGGCGAGCTGGTCGAGTCCGGCCTGGTAGCCGCCGAACTCCATGCCGCTGTTGTCGTGCACCAGGATGGTCGATCGGGCCGCCAGACCACCGAGCGCGGCGCGCAGGACGTCGGGGGTAATCCGCGTGCCGTTGATCACGCAGACGAGGCGTCCGTGCGGATGCGCCAGATCGAGCGAGCGGATCACGTCCACGGTCCGCTTGACGCGGGACGGTTCGTAGAAGAGAGCGATCAGCGCGGCCGTATGCAGAACCGTTCCACCTTTCATCGCCTGCCGCCGTCGACGCCAGCCGTCTTCGCATCACCGCAGGGCGTCGGCCGGGGTCCCGGGTCGAGCGTCCGGTCGAAGCCGAGCGCGGTGGTCGCAGGACAACCCCAAGCGTGCCAACCTCGCCGTTTCAATGCGCCCCCTTGTAGGGTAAAAGAGCGGCAGAAATTGCACCACTCACCTTAAACGCCAAGCGGAGAGCGCCACGAACGAAGTTCGGCCGGTTATGGCACGACCTGCGTGATCTTTCCACACCCGGCAACCGGCTTTCAGACGGCATCGCAGTGCGAGTGCGAGACACCGCAAATCGTGCTAAATCCTCTGCCGTTCTGTTTCGGACCAGGGGTCGCTCGCTCCCGATCGCACCGGGGTGGCCCGATGGCTCCGAACCGATATCGCCGGTCCGCAGGTCCTTTTCCGGATCGCGCGTGCGGACCGGTGCTGCGCTTGAGGTATTCGTGCCGCGGGACCCGCAAGATCAATACGGCAGTTCTGCCGCGACGCGCCAGGCGGTCATCCAGGGCGGGTTCATCACGACGCTGGGACAGGTGGCCAAGGTGGTTCTCACCCTTGGCACGCAGGTTCTCCTCGCCCGCCTACTGATGCCCGAGGACTTCGGCATCATTGCCATGGTCGCGCCCGTCCTCGGCTTTCTACAGGTGATGGCCGAACTCGGCGTGCCCCAGATCATCGTGCAGTCCCCCAGCCTGCGCTACGGCGATCTGGAATCGCTGTTCTGGCGCAACATGAGGCTTGCACTGATCCTCGCCGTAGCGGCCCTGGCGCTGTCCCCGCTCGTCGCCATGCTCTACAGCGAACCGCGCGTGCTGCCCGTGATGATGGCCATGGCCTCCCTCATCCCGCTGCAGGCGGCGTCGGCGCCACTTTCCGCCCTCCTCAGCCGCGAGATGCGCTACGGCGTCCAGGCCATGGTGGAGATCGCCGCCCTTTTGCTGAACGGGGTCGTCACCGTGGCCGCAGCCCTTGCGGGGCTGGAATACTGGGCGCTCTTCTGCGGCCAGCTGGCGTCGTCGGTCGCAACTCTCACCATCTTCCTTCTGGTCTCGCGCTGGCGTCCCTCGCATCCCCGCCGCGGACTCGACGTCTCGCACATGGTCCGGGCCGGCAGCAACATCACCACCGCCAACATGGCCGGCTTTCTCAACGTGACGCTGGACAATGTGTTGATCGGAACCGTATTGGGCGAGACGAGCCTCGGCCTCTACGACCGCGCCTGGAAGTTCGCCGTCCAGCCGCTCCAGATGATCATCATGCCGATCGGGCGGGTCGCCCTTCCCACCCTGTCGCGGCTGCACATCGAGAAGACCCGCTATCGCAATGCCGTGCGCCAGTTCCTGGAGATCCTGCTGATCATCAGCACGCCGGCGATGGTCTTCGGCGCCACCATGGCCGATCCGCTGATCGACTTCGTGCTCGGTCCCAACTGGGAGGACCTGGCGCCGGTCTTCGCCTTCGTCTGCTTCGGGGCGACGGTGTCGCCGGTCAACGCCATGATCTTCTGGCTCTTCATCAGCCAGGGCCGCACCGAGGAGCAGAAGCGCTGGGCCATCATCACCTCGGTGATCAACGTGTCGACCTACGTCTGCGGCCTCCCCTTCGGACTGGTCGGCGTCGCGTGCTTCTCCGCAACATCCAACTGGATCATCCAGGCTCCCCTGCTGTTCCGGACCGTGAGCGCCGCCGGACCGGTCAACTGGCGCGATCTGATGACCACGATCACGCCCTTCCTGGTGGCCGCAGGCGTCGAAGCGGCATTCCTCCTGGCGGCCGGCCATCTTCGGCACGTTTCCGGCTTTCTCGATCTCGCCGCGCACACGGTCCTCGCCTACCTGGTGTTTTTCGGCACCGTGATGCTTTTTCCCACCGGTCGGGCCTCGCTTCTCAACCTCCTGTCCGTGGTCACCGAGCGGATCCGCAAGCCCGCGGCGGCTTGACGCGCCGTCCGCCTGGTCATCCAGACGTCACACGGCAGACTCGCCTTTTCAGCTGGAACGTGCGAAGGTTGAGGCCTTGGGAATTCGTGCAATACGCATCATATTTCGAGTACTTTTCTTCTCGGGGTTATCCGATGTTGGCCCTCAAGCTTCACCATGTACGCCTTCAGGAAATCACCAGCCGCCTCGCCGAAGTCGCCGAACGCTCACCCGACGCAGCCATGATCGCGGAAGCGGGCTGGCTCCTCGCCGAAGCCGACCAGGCTCTGGATCGTGTCCGGCAGGAACGCAGCCGTCTGCTCGGCTCTTCTGCAAACAACCCGACAAAACGTCGGCCGGCTTCGAAGGTCCGTGTGGTCGCGGTTTGAGGTAGGCTCAGCGGCGGTCTGCGGCATCCCGAACGATGGACCAGAAGCGGGCGGCGGATGGCCCCCACCGGAAACCGTCGACGCGCAGGCGGCCGGCGGCCACCAGCCGCTCCCGCTCGGCGTTGTCGAGAACCGCTCGATCGAGTGCCCCCGCGATCGCCTCCACATCGGTCGGATCGACGACGAGCGCCGCGTCTCCGGCCACTTCCGGCAGGGCCGACACGGCCGAGGTGACGATCGGGACGTCGGAGGCGAAAGCCTCCAGGATGGGAAGGCCGAAGCCCTCATAGAGCGAGACGAAAGCCACGGCCTCGGCCCCGCGATAGAGCTTCGGCATCTCGGCGTCCGGGATACGGCCGAGAAATCGAAGATTATCCTCCACGCCAAGCCGTCGCGCGATCGCCAGGAGCGCCGCGTCGGGCTTGCCCGTCAGCGCAAGAAACACGCCCTCGCGCGGCAATCCGGACCGGGCATAGGCCTCCACCAGCCGGGCGAGGTTCTTGTAGCCGCGGTGATTGCCCGGATAGAGCACGTAGCGATAGCCCGGCGCCGCGGCTTCGACGTTGGCGAGGAACCGATCGTCCACGCCGTTGAGAACAACGTGAACGCGGTCTTCCGGGACGCCGGACCAGGCCAGGAACTCGTCTCGCGTGAAGGCCGACACGCAGACGATGGACCGACAGCGCCGGTAGAGCGGCCGATAGACCGCGTTGTAGTAGGCGCGCCGCTTGGCATCGTAATAGTGGAGGTGCGTCAGGTCGTGCACGGTGACGATCGACGGCAGGGGGCTGTAGGCCGGCGGCACGAACCCGGGGTTCCAGAACACGCCGCCGTCCCGTGCCGCACCGGCCAGGGCCATCGCGAGCGTGAGCGGCGCGAACGGATCGGCCATGCCGCCGCGCGCCGGGAGCGGGACGACCTTCGCCCACGCCGGGGCGTGCTCGATCATCGCCTGCATCACCGAGCCGATGCCGGTCATCGCCGGCCAGCGAAGGTCCGCGTGGACGGTGACCGCGCCCGGATCCGGCATCAGCGCTCGCCCGGCTTGTCGACGGAGTCGGCGAAACCCAGCAGCCGGCCGAGCCCCGCGACGAAGGCGTAGCGCGCCCGTGGGATGTCGAGCCGGGCCAGCGAAACGGCGGCGCGGGCGAAGGAACGGCCGGACAGGTAGCAGGCGAAGCCGAAGGGATAGCCGTTCAGCCGCAAGACGCGCCCGAGTCCGCGGTTGTAGAGCCGGCCCCGCGCCAGCGCGGCGGCGGTGTAGTCCCGCGTCGGATCGTCGTGGTGCACCTGGACGGCGGGGTCGTAGTGGACCCGCGCGCCGGCCTTCAGGACGCGGAGCAGGAAATCGACCTCCTCGCCGGCTCCCCAGCGCGTTCCGGCGCCAACACCGAGGGTTTCGTCGAACTTGCCCGCGGCCACCATGGCGTCCCGGCGCAGGAAGATCGTGTAGGAGGTTGCTGAACTCCAGATGTTGCTGCGGTCCACCCGGTGGGCCGACGTCGCCCAGCGCCCTTGGGACGGCGCACCGGAATCATCGACGCTCATCCCGCAGAGCCCGCCAAGGCCCGCATCCTCGCGGAAGGCCTTCGCCACGCGCTCCAGGAGATCGGCAGGATACCGGCAGTCGTCGTCCGGAAAGGCGACGAGATCGCCATCCACATGGTCGAGACCGACGTTGCGCGCCTTCGACAGCCCCTTGGCCGACCGGATATGCTTGACGTCGAACGCACCCGCAAAGCGGCGGAGAACTTCGCCGACCCGGTCGTCGGGGTTCTGGTCGATGACGATGACCTCGAAGGACCGGTGGGTCTGCTTCCGGAGGGACTCGAACAGCAGTTCGAGTTCGCTGCTGCGTCCGTAGGTGGCGGTGACGAGACTGAACTTCATGGCCTCTCATCGCACGGCCGGACCGGCCGCGAAAGCGGCGGGTCTCAACGGGCCTTGGGAGGCCGTTCCAGGCTCTGGAACTCCACCCCGTGGGAGAAGTCGCCGGGCTGCTGGTCGCCGAGCCACGCGAGCGTCAGCGGATGCCCGATCGCGCCCTCCACCCCCGGCTGCCGGACGACCGGCATGCGGTACTTGCTGGCGAAGCGGAGCAGGCTCTCCAGATGCTTGCGGCCGGCGAAGCTGAACGGGCTCGCCGCGCTGGCGCGCTGGTGATCGTGCACCAGTTTGGCGCCCGGAACGCATACGACCCGGTAGCCGCCGTGCCAGACGCGGGCGCAGAGGTCGACGTCCTCCATGTAGAGGAAGTAGCCGACGTCCATTTCGCCGATCTTCTCGAACACGTCGCGGCGGACGATGAAGCCGCTGCCCATCACCCACTCGGCATCGAACACGCGGTTGTAGGTCCACATGTCGCGCATCAGGTGGCGATCGAGCCGACGCTTCATAAGCGCGCCGAGCAGGCGCGACCGGCGCGCCGCCACGTCGAGCAACGAATAGAACCGCCGCGCGGAATACTGGCGCGTGCCATCCGGATTGACGAGTTCGAAGCCGGCGAGGCCGATGGTGTAGTTGCTGCGCATCACGCCGAGGAGGCGGCTGACGCTGTCATCTTCGAAATAGGTGTCCGGATTGAGCACCAGAATGTGCCCGGCATGCCCGAGTTCCGCGCCCGCGTTGACCCCTGCGCCGAAGCCGTCGTTCACATCGCGCGCCAGCGTCCGGCAGTCCGGCAGCGCCGCGGCGATCGCGTCCGCCGAGCCGTCCCCGGAGTTGTTGTCGACGATGACGACCTGTGAAGGGGCGATGTCGCAATGCTGCAGCACGGACTTGACGCATCGGATGGTCAGGTCCGGTGTCCGGAAGTTGACGACGACGATATCCAAATTGCCACGCGGCTCCATAACGGCGCCCCTGTCGCTATCAGTGCATATTCAACGAAAAAACACGGTGCATTTTAACTCAAGTCTGTATCGTCCAGAATGCACCCGCTGTCGTAGCCCAATGAGCTTGTCCTGAAAACCTGAAACCACACCGGCGCGCACTCCTTTGTGGGGATTGTTGCAATCGCGCACCGGCTCAGAAATCGAATTGCCCGACAGAATCAGGCCAGATTTCGCAATCCGCGACACCATACTGCAGCAGCTTCCCCGTCTCTACAAGAAGCTGCAACCCCTTCCAAGGGTTCCGGTTCCCGATGAATAACAACGAGGTTAACCGTTGGCTCGGCGGCTATCGGCCGGGTCGGCGACATTCCGGCCGCGCTCCTGCCAAAAATAAAACCCCACCGGCCGGGCCGGTGGGGAGCTTCCACCCAGGGTCGATCGCGTTGTCAGCGGTAGGGGTAACCCGCCTTCTCCATCACCGCGGAATAATCCTTGAAGATCTGGACCACGCGTGCGGACCGCGGGCTTGACGCCGCGATCTCGTCCCAGAACTGCTCGGCGTCCTTTTCCACCTGCTCCCACTCCTCGCGCGGGATGGAGGTGAGCTCCATCTTCTTGCCGGTGACGCGCAGGTTCGCCTCGCCGCCCCAGTACCAGACCTGGCGATAGTAGTGCGACTGGTCGATGGTGGACAGGAACAGCTGCTTCAGGTGCGGCGGCACCTTTTCCCAGCTCGCCGTGTTGGCGAAATACGAGCCGCACCAGGCGCCGCAGACGTTGTTGGTGAGCGCATAGTTGCAGACGTCGGCCCAGCCCACTTCATAGGCCTCGGTGAAGCCGCACCAGGCCACGCCGTCGAGCTGACCGGTCTGGATCGCGACCTCCACGTCGTCCCAGGGGACGGTCACCGGGATCAGGCCGTAGCGCGACAGGAACTTGCCGGCGGTCGGCACGCCGAACACGCGCTTGCCGTTCATATCGGCCAGCGACTTGATCGGCTCCTTGGTGAAGATGTGCAGCGGATCCCAGGCGCCGGCCGAAAGCCACTCGACACCGTCCACCTCGCTGTAGGCTTCCTTCCAGATCTCGTTCAGGCCGTAGCGGCTGAACAGCACCGGCAGGTCGAGGCTGTAGCGGCAGGAGAAGGGGAAGTAGCCGCCGAACACGGCGATATCCACCGGCGAAGCCATGGTCGCGTCGTCCGACTGGACCGCGTCGATCGTTCCGTTCTGCAGGGCGCGGAACAGCTCGGCCGTCGGCACCAGCTGGTCGGCGTAGTAGAGCTCGATCTCCATCTCGCCCTTGGCCGCGGCGTTGAACGCCTCGATCTGCGGCTTGATCACATGCGCCCCCAGCGGAGCGCCGGAATAGGTCTGCAGGCGCCAGCGGATGGGAGCCTGCGCGTGCACCGCGGGAGCCGCGAGCGTCGAGCCCGCGGCAAGGGCCGCGCCGCCGAGACCCGCGTTCTTCAGGAACTGGCGACGGCTGTCGACGATCGGCTCCGAAGACGGCTTTTTCTGAGAAGTGTCGGACATTGGTTTTGTTCTCCGTCTGTTGTTTCTGTTTTTCTCCGGCCTCTGCGGGCCGGTTGCCGGATGAAGCCGGAAATCACTTTCCGTAGACGAGGTTGGGCAGCCAGAGGGCGATCTGCGGAAAGATCATCAGGAGGATGATCGTCGCGACCATCATGATCACGAAGGGGATGATAGACGCGTAGATGTCCATCAGCGTGATCTCCTTCGGAGCCATGGCCCGCATCAGGAAAAGATTGTAGCCGAACGGCGGGGTGATGTAGGCGATCTGGCAGGTGATCGTGTAGAGCACGCCGAACCAGATCAGGTCGAACCCAAGGAGTTTGACCAGCGGCACATAGAGCGGTGCCACGATGACCAGCATCGCCGTATCGTCCAGGAACATGCCCATCACGATGAACGACGCCATCATCATGATCAGCACCTGCCAGGGCGTCAGCTCCCAGTTTGTGATGAACAGCGACTCGATCGCCCGCGCCGCGCCGATGCCGTCGAAGATCGCCCCGAAGGCGAGCGCCGCCAGGATCAGCCACATGAACATGCAGGAGATGGCGAGCGTCTTCTTCGACGTCTCCTTGATCAGGTGCCAGTTCAGCCGGCCCTTGGCGAAGGCCGCGAGCGTCGCCCCGGTCGCGCCGATCGCCGAGCTCTCCACCAGACTGGTGTAGCCCATCACGAACAGGCCCATCATCGTGAAGAAGATGACGAAGGGAATGACGCCGGCCCGGAACAGCTTCAGCTTCTCGCCGAGCGGCAAGTCGAGCTCCTCGTCCTTCACCGTCGGTGCCAGCGACGGGTTGAGGCGGCAGCGGACGATCACATAGAGGGCGAAGATCGTCGCCATCAGCAGCCCCGGCACCAGTCCTGCCAGCCAGAGTTGCCCGACCGGCGCGCGCGCGATCATGCCGTAGAGCACCAGCACGACGCTCGGCGGGATCAGGATGCCGAGCGAGGAACCGCCCTGGATCACGCCGGTGATCAGCACCTTGTCGTAGCCGCGTTTCAGCATCTCCGGCAGTGCGATGGTCGCCCCGATCGCCATGCCCGCGACCGACAGGCCGTTCATCGCCGAAATGACCACCATCAGTACGATCGTGCCGATCGCAAGCCCGCCGCGCAGCCGGCCGAACCAGACGTGGAACGCCCGGTAGAGATCCTCCGCGATCCCGGCCTCCGACAGGATGTAGCCCATGTAGATGAACAGGGGCAGCGTCAGCATCGGGAACCAGTTGAACAGCTTCAACGTGGCATTGAACGGCATTTCCACGGCGCCCTGGCCGTAGAGAAGCAGCGCCGCGCCCGCCGCGACGAAGCCGATGGCGCCGAACACCCGCTGCCCGGTCAGAAGCATCACCGACATGGTCGCGAACATCAGGATGGCGATGAGTTCGTAGCTCATGTCGCATCCACCCCGCGGATCGTGGCGATGTGCTTGAAGATCAGCGAGAAGGTCTGGAGGATCATCAGGATCAGGCAGGCGACCAGCAGCGCCTTGATGGGGATCATCGAGGGGTTCCACATCGAGAAGCGGCGCTCGCCGGTCTGGATCGCGTACTGCAGGCTGGAGATCGAGCCGATCGTCATCACCACCAGATAGAACAGCAGGCAGCCCGAGGTGATCAGGTCCATGATCGCCTTGCCGCGCGTCGAAAGGTGCTGGTAGATCAGGTCCATCCGGACGTGATCGTCGTTCTTCAGCGTCATCGCCCCGCCGAGGAAGAAGTAGGCGAGCAGCGTGAACTGCGCGACCTCCACGCACCAGTGAAGCGGGATGTCGAGCGCGTTGCGCGTGATGGCGTCCAGGAGCAGGACGCCGATCATGAGGAACACGAGCGTCATCGCGAAGATGCCGACGTAGTCGGACAGGCGGTCGACGATCCTCACGTATGATCTGATTGCTGCCGGCATCAGCGGGACTGCCCTCCAGGTATGAATTCGGCCGGAGCCCAGGCGGGCCGGCGCCTATCTGATCTCGACCCCCGCGGCTGCGAGCGCGGTCGCGTGCGCCTGGTCCGGCGCGCCGTCGGTGACCACCACGTCGACCTCCTCAAGCCGGCAGACGCGGAAGGCCGCCTTCCGGCCGAACTTGGTCAGGTTGGCGGCGACGAAGACGTTGCGCGCGTGGCCGATCATGGCGCGCGCCACCTGGGCTTCGTCGAAGTTGGAGTCCATCGCCCCGACGGCGGGGTCGATCGCCGCGACGGTCAGGATGGCGTGGTCGGCCTGGAACTCCTGGATCTGGTCGAGCACCAGCGGTCCAACCGTCTGTCCGTTGTCGTTGCCGTAGGCGCCACCCAGCAGGTAGACGGTGGTCCCGGCCTGCGACGCGCCGAAGACCTGCGCGATCGCGACCGAATTGGTGATCACGGTCAGCCGCTCGACGCCGCTGAGCGCCTCCGCGCAGGCGAGCGTGGTTGATCCGGTGTCGATGAAGACCGTGTCGCCCGGCTCTACCAGCCGCAGCATCTTGGCCGCGATGGTCCGCTTGGCCTGGGCGTTCTCCGCCATGCGCTCCTGGAAGCTGCCTTCCGCGTGCAGCCTTAGCCGCTTGGCGCCGCCGTGCACCTTCTGCAGCAGCCCGCCCTCGGCGAGTTGCCCGAGATCCCGACGGATCGTTTCGACGGATACGTCGAAGGTATGGGCGAGGGCGTCGACCGACATCTGGCCCTTGTGCCAGATGATCTCCGCAATCCGAGCCTGTCGCTGCCTCGGCCTCATGAAAACTCCCCGATCCCGGCCAGTAGGGCATTGGTAAATGCCCGTGTCAAGGCTAAGCCACACCTCGAAATTGACGGTACGGGCAGGATATGGCCCCGTTATTGACCGAACGGGCAAGTTGTGCCATCACCGGGCTGACGGAGTCGCGTAGCCGACACGGGGTCCGTCGGGAGATCGAACCGGCCATGCATGAGGTCGACATCACCCAGCCCGACCTGTTCGACGTGGCCATTGTCGGAGGCGGGGTGATCGGATGCGCCCTGGCCCGCCGGTTCACCCTCGATGGCGCTACTGTCGTCCTGCTCGAAAAAGCGCCCGACATCCTCGACGGCGCATCCAAGGGCAATAGCGGCATCCTCCACACCGGGTTCGACGCGCCTCCCGGTTCGCTGGAGGCAGCCTGCATCGCCGAGGGCTACCGCGAGTATTTGGAGATCCGCGAGCGGCTGAATCTGCCGGTGATCCGTTGCGGTGCCCTGGTGATCGCCTGGACCGACGAGGAGACCGCCGCCCTGCCAGGCCTCGTCGACCAGGCGATCCGGAACGGCGTGGCCGACGTCGAGCCGTTGACCGCAGCCGAGACGAGGCGGCTGGAGCCCGGCCTCGGCGCTGGTCTCCGCGCCAGTTTCCGCGTGCCCCGCGAGTACCTGATCGATCCCTGGGCGGCTCCCCACGCCTACCTGCTCCAGGCCATCGTCAACGGCGCCTGGTTGCGGCGGGGCTGCGAGGTGACCGGCGGCGATTTCGACGGGACGGCCTGGCGGCTCGCGACGACGCTCGGCTCGATCCGCGCGCGCGTGGTCGTCAACGCGGCAGGCCTCTACGGCGACATCCTGGACGAACGGCTGATCGGCCGTCGCGACTTCACCATCCGCCCGCGCAAGGGTCAGTTCGTCGTCTACGACAAGCCGGCTGCTTCGCTGGCCTCCCACATCCTGCTGCCGGTTCCCGGCAAGACCACCAAGGGCATCGTGGTCTGCCGGACGGCCTACGGGAACCTGCTTGTCGGCCCCACCGCCGAGGATCAGGAGGACCGGCGCGAGGCGGCCCTGGAGCCGGAGACCCTGCGCGCGCTGTCCCGGCGCGGCGAGGAGATCCTGCCGGCGCTGGCCGGTCACGACGTCACCGCCATCTACGCCGGCTTGCGCCCGGCGACCGAGTTCAAGGACTACCAGATCCGCCTTCATGCGGACCGCAACTACGTGACCGTGGGCGGCATCCGTTCCACCGGCCTCTCCTCCGCGCTCGGCACAGCGCGCCACGTGCACGGGCTCTGCGCCGCCTTCGGCTTCTCCGCGACGCCGCTTGCCGAACCCGCCTGGCCGATGGTGGGCATGATGTGCGAGACGGAGCAACGGGACTGGCAGCGCCCGGGCAACGGCGGCATCGTATGCCACTGCGAGCGCGTCACCCGCCGTGAGGTCGAGGAGGCCATCACCGGCCCGCTGGCGGCCGGATCGCTGGCCGGGGTGAAGCGGCGCACCCGGGTCACCATGGGCCGCTGCCAGGGCTTCTACTGCACCGCCGACCTCGCCGCGATGACCCGGGATCGGCTTGTCGTCCCGATGGCGGGAGGCGGCCATGGCGCCTAGTATCCCGCGCAGCTGCGATGTCGCCGTGATCGGCGCCGGTCCGGCCGGTCTGGCGGCTGCCGCCGAGTTGAAGGCGCGCGGCGTCGCCTCCGTGATCGTGCTCGACCGGGAAGCCGGGCCCGGCGGTATCCCGCGCCACTGCGACCACTACCCCTTCGGCCTTCGCGAGTTCCGCCGCCTGCTGAAGGGACCGGCCTACGCCGCCCGCCTGGTCGGCCGGGCCGAGGCGGCCGGCGTCGACATCCGCGCCGGCGTCACGGTGACGGCGCTCCGGCCCGGGCCGGTGCTGGAGGTTTCAACCGCCGACGGCCTGGTGGAAATCGCGGCGCGGGCCGTGCTCCTGGCCACCGGCGTGCGCGAGACGAGCCGCGCGGCGCGCCTGATCGGCGGAACCAAGCCGGGCGGCGTGATGCCGACCGGCGCACTGCAGGGCCTCGTCCATCTCGACGCGATCAAGCCCTTCGACAAGCCGGTCGTGCTGGGCACCGAGCTCGTATCCTTCTCCGCCCTCCTCACCTGCCGTCATGCCGGGATACGTCCCGTGGCGATGATCGAGCCGGGGCCGCGGGCCACGGCGCGCTGGCCGGCATCCCTGTTGCCGCGCCTGATGGGGATACCGCTGCTCACCGGCACCGAGGTGGCGGCCATCGAGGGCGACGGCTGGGTGGAAGCCGTCACGATCCGCGAGCCGGGCGGCACGACACGGCGGATCCCAACAGACGGCGTCGTCGTGACCGGCCGGTTCGTACCGGAGGCCTCTCTGCTCCGTACCAGCCATCTGGAACTGGACGCCGGCACGGGCGGCCCCTCGATCGACCAGTTCGGCCGCTGCTCCGATCCCGCCTACTTTGCCGCCGGCAACCTCTTGCGGCCCGTTGAAACGGCCGGCTGGAGCTGGAACGAAGGACGGCTCGTCGGCCGCGCGATGGCCGATGCCCTGGCCGGCCGGCTGCCCTCGTCGGGGGGCGGCGTCAGGGTGGTGGTTGCGGGAAAGCCCTTGAAGTACGTGCTGCCGCAGCGGATCGTGGCGAACGGTGCCCCCGGCAGCCATGCTTGTTTCCAGCTTCGTGTCAGCGAGGCCGCTGCGGGCCGGTTGGCGCTTCGCCTCGACGGTGCCGAGCTTTGGGGAAGGCGGCTGTCGTCGCTGCCCGAGCGGCGCATCACGGTTCCGCTTGACGTACTCGGGGCATGGAGCACGGGTCTGGCCGAATTTGTCGTGGGGAAACGGTCGGCATGAACACGCTCGCCATCGACCAGGGGACGACCAGCACCCGCGCTCTCCTGGTGCACGCGGACGGGCGCTCCGAGATCGTAGCGGCCGTCCAGCACCGGCAATTCTATCCTCGGCCAGGCTGGGTGGAGCACGACCCGGAGGAACTGCTCGCCAGCATCCGCGCCTGCCTCGACGCCGCGGCCACGGTCGACGACGTGGGCGCGGCCGGCATCGACAACCAAGGCGAAAGCTGCCTCGCCTGGGAAGCCGGCACCGGCCGCCCCGTCTCCCCCGTGATCGTCTGGCAGGACGACCGCACCCGCGCCGACATCGACCGGCTACGGGCGGACGGCGTCGAGGAGGAGGTCCGACGCCGGTCGGGCCTGCCGCTGGACGCCTACTTCTCGGCCTCCAAGCTCGCCTGGATCCTGCGCGAGATCCCGGAGGCGGCCGCCCTCAACGCGCGCGGCCGCCTGAGGCTCGGCTCCACCGACGCCTTCTTCCTCGACCGTCTGGTGGGTCGGTACGAGACCGACGTGACCACCGCGTCCCGCACCTGCCTGATGAACCTCGCCACCTGCCGATGGGATCCGGAGCTCTGCCGCATCTTCGGCGTGCCGATCGAAGCCCTGCCGCAAATCGTGCCGACCACCGGCGACTTCGGCGCGCTTCAAAGCGGAAACCGCCGCCTGCCGTTGACGGCCAGTGTCGTCGACCAGCAGGCCTCGCTCTACGGCCACGGATGCCGGGCGGCCGGTGACGCCAAGGTCACCTTCGGGACCGGCGCTTTCGCACTGGTGGTGACCGGCCCGGCCATGCTGGAGGGGCACGGCGGACCGTTGCCGACGATCGCCTGGCAGAAAACCGGGGAAGCGCCGACCTACGCCCTCGACGGAGGCGTCTACTGCGCCTCGTCCGCGGTCAACTGGGCGCGCGAACTCGGACTGTTCGAGGATTTCGAGGCGATCGGCCGGTTCGATGCACCGCCGGCCATCGGCCGCGGCCTGGCCTTCGTTCCGTCCCTGGCGGGTCTCGCCTGCCCGCACTGGGACCGCAGCGCCCGCGGCGCCTGGCTCGGCCTCTCGCTCGACACCACCAGGGCGGACATGATGCAGGCGCTGCTGGAGGGTGTTGCCCTGCGGATGGCGGAGGTTATCGCCGCCATTGAAGAGCGCCAGCCGCTCTCCGACCCGATCTCGATCGACGGAGGCATGGCCGCGAACGGTTATTTCTGCCGCTTCCTGGCGGCCAGCCTCCGCCGCCCCGTCGTCATCTCGCAGGAGCCTGAACTCACCGCGATCGGAACCGCCGCCCTGGCGGCCGAAGCGGCGGGCCATCCGTTCCCCTTCGAGCGCCGGGGCCGGACCATCGAGCCGACCCCGCTCCCGGAGCATGTGCACGCGCGGTTCGCCCGCGCCCGGCGCGCCGTTCAGAGCTACGGCGGCTGACCCCTGCGCCGGAATCAGGCGGTAGCCTTCCGCTCCAGGAAGAAGCGCAGCATCTCCGCCGATGCGTCCAGGCCGGCCGGATCCGTATAGGACCCGCCTTCATGCCCACCGGACCAGGCGTGGCCGAGGCCGTCGATCACCCAGTGTTCCACCTCAGCCACGCCGTTTGCCGCGCGGTGGACGATACGCGTGAACGCCCGGCCGGCCGGCGTCCTGCCGCTGTCGCGGCTCGCCTCCGCATCACTGGCCCGGGATGCGACGATGGCTTCCCCGTTGGAGGGGTGGACGGTCCGATCGGCAGAGCCGTGGAACACGATCAGTCGGGCGGCGGACCGGGCAGCGGTCCGGCGGTCCGGTCGTTTCGGACTGCCCGTGCCTTTCATCGCCTGGAACGCGGAGACGACGTCGGTCGCAGCTCCCGCGGGAAGCCCCGAATGGATGCCCGCTGCCGCGAACACGTCGGGATGGGTCTCCGCCAGGATCGCGGCCATCGCGCCACCGGCGGAGAGCCCGGCGACAAACGTCCGCTCAGGCCCGATGCCGAATTCGGCGGCGACCGCCATGGCCATTCCGGCGAGGATCGCGGGCTCGCCGCCGCCGCGCCGCTGGTCGGCCGGACTGAACCAGTTCCAGCAGGACGACGGATTGGCGGCTGAGAGCTGGCCCGGATAGACCACGATCAACCTGTGCTCTTCAGCCTTCTCGTTCATCCGTGTGCCGACCGCGAAATCGTCCGGGTTCTGCTTGCATCCGTGCAGCATCACCACCAACCCGTCCGGCCGGTCCCCTGCGGAGGCCGGAATGTAGATCCGATAGGGCCGCGCGCCGGAGGGCGACGTGAACTCGCGCGACAAGAACCGGGCGCCCTCGGCGATCGGCGGCGAAGCGGAAGCCCCGCCCGCGCCCGGCAAGGTGTCGAAAAAGCGCCGCGCCGCCGCAAGCCCGCGGACGACCTCCGGAAGCGGCTTGCGCAACCGGGCAGTCCCGCCGGCCGGGCCATCCTGCCGGGTCGAGGGTCCACCGGCGGGGCTGGCCGGACCGGCGGTCGCGGGCTTGCCCACCGGGGTTGCGGAGAGATCCAGGATCCGAGGGGCTTCCACCGCTCCGGCGGATCTGGAAGATGGTCCTGGATCGGCCTTGGCCGTTTCGCGGCCGAAGGACCCGCCGAGTGCGGATTGGATCTGCCTCGTCGCCTCGACGAGGCTTCCGGCGCGGGTCAGCGATGCCGCCCGGCGAAGGGCGGAAAGGTCGAGCTTCATGATGGGTCGTCCTGGTCGTGCCGGGTCAGCGGATGCGGTCCGCCAGCGCCGTTCGGATTTCGGGAGAGGCCTGGAGCGCGCCCAGGACCGTGAGGGAGGCGATGGCCGCCTGCGCGAGATCCACCGTGACGTCCGAAGCGATACGGGCAAGCCCGACCACTTTGATGTGCAGCTTTTCTCCCGCCGCCACCGCAGCCTCCAGATCGGCGCGGGAGAAGTCCCGCAGTCCGAGGTCGAACGTGCTTCGCTCGATCGAGCGGGAGAGGACGTCGGCATGCGCGTCCAGCTGCTTGCGGATGGCTGTCCGGATGAAGTCGGACCGGTTCGAGTAGAACCCGTCGCGCACCATCAGGTCGATGCGGCCGAGATCGACGAAACCAAGGTTGATCGTGATCTTCTCGGTTTCTTCGGTTTTTCTGAGTGTCGGCTGTCTTGTGTCGGTCATCTCTCACCATCCGTGTGGATGGTATATGGAGGGTGAACTCCCGATCGCAAGGGGGTCCTTGCCGATCCGTGTTCCGTCCGGTCGTCCACCGCAACGCCACCCGGCCGCCGTTCACGCGTGCGTGTCGATGCCCTCCGGACGGGAACACGGACGCCCGGCCACGGGTTTGTCGGGTTCTGCGGTTCGCCGCGGCCGCCCCTGCGCCGCGCCGGTCGGACCCCCTCAATACCATCGGCCTCCCGGATCCCCATGGTCGCGGAGAGGGCCAGGAGACGCACCATGCAACAGTTCATCCTTCCTGCGGCGATCGTCCTCGCCCTGTTGACGCCTCTGCCCGTGTCGGCCGAGCAGGCGGCCCGGCCCTGCGCGGTCGAGCGCGATGAAGATGCGGCTGCTGCCACTGGGCCGACCGACGAAAAACAGCCCGTCGCCGACGCGACGGCTGCCGAAGTCGCCGAGGCGGCCGGACAACCCGGCCCGACCGGCGCCACGACCGGCGGTACGGACGCACCCGTGGAAGGATCCGAGGCATGGTCCGCGGCCCACGGCTCGACAGCGGCCGTCGGCGAGAACGGCGACTGCACGCTTTCGATCGGCCAGTAGCGCCTCCGGCCGGCAAGCAACCGACACGTCACAAGGAATGCCAGACATGAAGTTCGACCTAGCCATCAACGGCGAGACCCGCCAGGTCGATGTCCCCGAGGACATGCCCCTGCTCTGGGTGCTCAGGGACGTCGTGGGGCTTACCGGCACCAAGTTCGGCTGCGGCATCGCCCAGTGCGGCGCCTGCACGGTCCACCTCGACGGCGAGCCGATCCGCTCCTGCGTGACAGCGGTGAGCGAGGTCGGCACGGGCGCCATCACCACCATCGAGGCCGTCGGCGAGACGGACGTGGGCCGCAAGGTCCAGGCCGCCTGGCTCGACCTGGAGGTGGTCCAGTGCGGCTACTGCCAGTCCGGCCAGATCATGTCGGCGAGCGCCCTTTTGAAGGCGACGCCGGAGCCGACCGATGCGGACATCGATGCCGCCATGTCCGGAAACATCTGCCGCTGCGGGACCTACCCGCGGATCCGCGCCGCCATCAAGTCGGCCGCCAAGGCCTGAGGACCAGACCATGACCAAGCACACGATCGCTCCGACCTACGGCCTGGTCGACGAGAAGACCAGCGCCGCCATCTCCCGGCGCCAGGCGCTGAAGGGCGGCGGGCTGATGCTCGCCTTCCTCGCTGTCGGCCGACGCAAGGCCCACGCGGCCGGCGAGGAGCCGAGCCTGCGCGCCATCGGCGATGGATCGATGGACACCGGCGACGCCTTCGAGGGCTTCGCGCCCGGCGGATTCATCCGCATCGCCCGGGACGGATCGGTGCAGATCATCGCGCCTAACGTGGAGATGGGCCAGGGTATCTACACCGCGGAAGCGATGCTGATCGCCGAGGAACTGGAAGTGGGGCTCGACCAGGTCACCGTGCTGGCCGCGCCGCCCAACGAGGAGCTCTACAAGCAGCCCTTGCTGAAGTCTCAGACGACGGGTGGCTCCACCTCGATCCGGGGCGCCTTCGATCCACTGCGGCAGGCTGGAGCCGCGGCGCGCCTGATGCTGATCGGTGCGGCGGCGGAACGACTAGGCGTGCCCGCAGCCGAACTGACCGCCGAGCGCGGCGTGGTCACCCACGCGGCGAGCGGGCGGACACTGGGCTACGGCGACCTCGTGGAAGCCGCCGGCAAGCAGCCGGTACCGCAGGATGTGCCGCTGAAGAAGAAGGCGGACTGGAAGCTGATCGGCACGCCCGCCAAGCGGGTGGAAACCGCGAGCAAGGTCGACGGCACCGCCGTGTTCGGCATCGACATCAAGCTGGACGGCATGAAGGTTGCGACCGTGATGGCGTCGCCGACGCGCGGTGGAACCCTGAAGAGCGTCGACGACAAGGCGGCGCGGGCCGTCCCGGGTGTCGTGGACGTGGTGCGCCTGAAGAACGCTGTCGTCGTGGTCGGCGACCACTACTGGGCGGCGAACCAGGGCCTGCAGGCGCTGACCGTTGAGTGGGACACCGGCGAGAACGCCGGGATCACAACGGACAAACTGTTCGCCGACCTGAAGCAGGCCGCCGATGCGGGTACCCCGATCCTCGGCCGTCGCGAGGGCGACGCGCCGCTGGCGCTCGCCGGTGCGGCCAAGCGGGTGGAAGCGGTCTACGAACTGCCCTTCCTGGCGCATGCGACCATGGAGCCGATCAACACCACCATCCACGTCACCGATGATGGCTGCGACATCTGGGTGGGCACACAGGTACCGACCGCTGCCCAGGCCGTGGCGGCCAAGCGGCTCGGCCTCCCTCTGGAAAAGGTGCGCCTCCACAACCAGCTGCTCGGCGGCGGGTTCGGGAGGCGGCTTGTGGCGGACTCCATCGAGCAGGCGGCCGAGATCGGCAAGCAGCTGTCCTATCCCGTGAAGATCATCTGGAGCCGGGAGGAGGACATCCGCCAGGACCTCTACCGGCCGGCCTACCATGACCGCATCTCCGCCGGCCTCGACGAGAACGGCCGTCCGGTCGCCTTCCTCGATCGGATCACCGGCGGCTCGGTGCTGGGCGCCTACCTTCCCGGCGGTCTGCCGGAAGGCACCATCGACAGCGACGCCATCGAGGGCGCGGCCGACACGCCTTACGCCTTCCCGTCGGTGCTCGTTGACTGGGTCCGCAAGGATCCGCCGATCCCCGTCACCTGGTGGCGCGGGGTCGGCCCCACGCACAACGTGTTCGTGGTGGAAAGCTTCATGGACGAGATGGCCGAGGCGGCCGGCGCCGACCCGGTCGACTTCCGCATGAGCCTGCTGAAGGAGAACCCGCGCGCCGCCGCCGTGCTACGCGTCGCCGCCGAACACGCCGGCTGGGGGTCGGAGCTGCCGCCCGGAACCGGTCGCGGCGTCTCGCTGCACGGCGCTTTCGGCAGCTTCGTCGCCGCCGTCGTGGAAGCCGCTGTCGGCGAGGACGGCACTGTCGCGTTGAAGCGGGTGGTTGCCGCCGTAGACTGCGGCCAGGTCGTCAACCCCGACACGGTGAAGGCGCAGGTCGAGGGCGGTCTGGTGTTCGGCCTCTCCGCCGCGCTGTTCAACAGCATCACCTTCGCCGACGGCGCCGCGGAGCAGGCCAACTTCGACACCTACAGGCAGCTGCGGATCGACGAGACGCCGCCGATGGAAGTTCACCTCATCGACAGCGACGAAGCGCCCGGCGGCATCGGCGAGACCGGAACCGTGTCCGCCGCCCCCGCCCTCACCAACGCAATCTTCGCCGCCACGGGCAAGCGGTTGAGAAAGCTCCCGGTGTCCGACGCGGATCTTGCCGGCGCCAGCGCCGGCTAGCACGAATCGACCGGCCCGCCGCGTCGCAAACTCGACATGGCGGGCCTGTCCCGGCGTCCCGTCCGGACTTCGCGCGCGCTCGTCACGGAAGGCGCGGCCGAACAAGAAGCATGCGACCGTATCCGGCTGCAAAGAGCAGGTAGGCTGCGGCCCAAGCGAGCCCGGCGCAGGACAGGGTATGCACCATCCAGCCCTCTGCGTAAGGTGCCGCGAAACGCGCGGCAGCGCCCGCGAACACCAGAACGAACATCCCGATCTCCAAGCGCCCGGCCTTCAGCGGCTGACCGGAATGCCCGCGGCTTGCACGTGCCATGACCGCCAGCGTGATGCTGCCGAAGGTCCCGACGGTCCACAGGTGGACCGCCGCCGTCGGATCCACGGAGTCCGGAACCAGGATGGCGAGCGCCACCGCCGCAAACCCCAGCGGGATCGTGGCAAACGCGACGTGAAGGATGAGGAGGAGCGGCTCCGAACGGGTCTGCAGGCCACGCCAGCGTGCAAGCCGCACCGCGGAGAGCGACGCCGCGGCCGACAAGAGCGTGGCCGTCAGGACGTGCTGCGGCGCGACGGTCCAGGCCCCGAGCGCGATGATGCCGACCACCACCGAAGCTGCATCCAGACGCGAGAAGGCGGCAGGCAGGAGTGTCGCTTTCCGTGCGACCAGCCAGTTGCGCGTGAAGGCAGGAATGATGCGGCCGCCGACCAGCATGACCAGAAGAAGCGCAAGGGAGATCGCGACGCGCGTCGAGGTGTCGGCGGTGCCTGTGAGCTGAGCCTCCATGTGAAAACCGATGTCGGCGATCCCGAGGGCGCCGACGATGGCGACGATCCGAAGATTGCGCAGGTTGCGGGCGGCGATCACCTCCCGGGCGAAGACGCAGGTGAGCGCCACGGGAAAAAGGATGTCGACGGTCGCCGCGGCGCTCGCACCGATCCAGGCAGACGTCGTGACGGCGATGCGTCCGGCCGCCCAGAGCAGGACCAGGGTAAAGAGTTCGCGGCCGGCGACGGCCGGGCGCCCTGTCCAGTTCGCGACCGCCGTCAATGCGAACCCGGCGATGATCGCCATCAGGCCGCCGAAGAGCAGGGCGTGGACGTGCCAGTCCCGCGGACCGAAGGCCGTCGGGAGCTCGATGCCGCCGAGCGCGACGGGGATCCAGGCGAGCACCGAAGCCGCCATCGCGAGGGCACCGAGAAGGAAGAATGGGCGGAAACCGCCCGACAGCCAGTAAGGTTCGGTCATCGGTCACCGTCCGCAGGACAGAGTGGCGGCGAGACTGTGCCCGCCGCTGGTTTCGACAAGACGCGGCGTTGCACCGGGTCAGAGGCCGGCGAGGATCTCGGCGAAGCGCTTGCCGGCCTTGCCGGGGTTCTTCACCGCCTTGGCCGCATCGAGGTTCACGGGTTCGCCGACGACCACCGCCGCGACCATGCCCATGCCGAGGTGCGGCTTGCATTTCACACCGTAGACCCCGGGCTGGGTGAATGTGACCGTCACGTCGGCGCCCATCTTGCCTGCGAAGGGCTCCGCGCCATCCGGGAGCATGCCCTTGATGGTCTCGGCGTTGTGGCCGGGATCCGTCGCCTTGAAGGTTACGGTGTCGCCCGGCGCCACCTTGACGAGGTCCGGCTCGAACACCATCGCGCCCTTCTCGCCCTTGTTGAGCATGCGCACCTCATGGTCGGCGGCGACCGCCGCGGAGCTGCCGATGGTCACGGCGACGGCAGCGAGGGCGAGGACCAAGCTTCTGATTGTCATCATCTTTCTCCAATGCGGACCAACCGCGGTCCGTTGAGCCGAACCCTATGGGCCGGCGCGCCGACCGACGTTGTGCCAGCACAAACAGCGCCGCGTTTCAGGGCAGGCTGAAGCGATCCGCGACTGTCACCGTCGCCCCGGTTCTAAGGGAGGTCAGCCTGAAGGTGAGGCCGCCCGCCAGGTCCGGACCGCCGAAAACGGACACCCGGACTTTGCGCGTCTCATCCGGCCCGGCCTCGATCCGGATCGCGTCGCTCTCCGATCCCGCCCGGGTCGCGACCGCCAGGGTCGCCGGCGCGGCGCCTTCGACACGAAGCTCGAAGCTCTCCGAGGCGGCGAGCGTGTTGGTGACCCGCACCTCGAAGGCGTTCCGCACCCGCCCATCGGACAGGGCGACCGCAACCGGAGTCCGCTCGTGCGTGACGCCGACCGCCAGGTCCGACCGTGTCGCCACCGACAGCGCCATTCCGCCGGAGAGAGCGACGATCGCGACCGCGATCGCGGCCGTCTTGGGCCGCAGCACACGAGCGGGCCGGCGCTCCTCGCCGCGTCGGCCACGCTCGAGGTTGGTCCAGCTGTCGAAGTCGATCAGCCCCCGCTCGCGATCGATCCTGAACATGGTCGTGTCGCACGCGTCGACGCAGAGGCCGCAGTTGATGCAGGCGATGCTCGGCCCCTGGCGGATGTCGATCCCCATCGGGCAGACGGCGACGCAGGCGTTGCAGTCCACGCAGTCGCCCGCGGGCAGGCCGGCTGCGCGGGCGGCGGCCGCCTTCTTGGCCGACATCCGCGCTTCGCCCCGGTAGTCCCGGTAGTTCACGGTGAGAGCTTCGGGATCCCAGATCGCCCCCTGCAGGCGCGGCCAGGGGCACATCCAGGTGCAGACCTTCTCGCGGCCGAACCCTGCGAGCCCGTAGGTGGTCAACGTCAGCGTGAGGATCATGCCGTAGGCGACGGACGACGCCTGCCCGGTGACCGCATCGGTCAGCAGCGTCGGCGCATCGGCGAAGTAGAGGACGAAGGCGCCGCCCGTGCCGGCCGCGATCAGCAGCCAGACCGCATGCTTGAGGGCGATCAGGCCGACGCGGCGCGGCGTCAGCGGGGCGTCGAGGGCGCGCAGCCGATCGCGGCGGTCGCCTTCGATCTTGCGTTCGACCAGGAGGAAGAGATCGGTCCAGACCGTTTGCGGGCAGAAGAAGCCGCACCACACCCGGCCGGCTAACGCATTGAGGAGCACGAGGACCATCGTCGCGAGCACGAGGCCGCCGGTCAGGTAGTAGAGCTCCTGCGGCCGGATCTCCAACCCGAAGAAATGAAACCGCACGTCGGCGAGATCGAGGAGGATCGCCTGGTCCGGCCGTCCCGGCCCGCGGTCCCAGCGCAGGAAGGGCAGGCCGTAGTAGACGGTGAGGCAGAAGGCGAGGAGCCACCACTTGATCCGTCGATACCGGCCGGTCACCGACTGCGGCACGACGGGTCCGTCGGCGCGCGAGGCCTTAAGCTTGGGGGTGTGGTAGGTCACGGGCGGTCTCCTCGAGCGGCGCCGGGGGGACCCGACGCCGAGGAAACTAGTCGCCCGCCCGCCGCTCGACGTTGTCCGGGAACAACCTTCCGGACAGATCCGCACCGCCACGCGATCGCCGCGAACGGACTGCCGGAGCGATGGGCCGGCCGTCTAGAAGCCGAGCCACGCCCCCCAGCCGGCGTCGTCACGTGCGAGCCGGATCCCGAGGTTCGCGGGCGGGACGCCCACCGAGCAGGCGCCAGCCTTGGGATCGCGGAAGAACCCGGTCATGAAGGCGCGGTGGCGCCCTTCCGCGATGCGGATGCCGCAGTTCTCCGTCCGGTCGCCCGTATCGATCCGGTGCCGGACATAGCAGGTGCTCGTCCATTCCCAGACGTTGCCGGCAAGGTCCGCAATCCCGCGCTCGTTCTCGCCGAAGCTCCCCACCGGCCGTGGCGCCGGGTCGAGCGGCTCCTGGGCCGCCGTCTCCGCGTCGTAGGTGGCGAGCCAGCGCCGCGACGGGTTGGCGGGATCGCTCACCTCGGTGTAGGCGTCGTCGCGAAAGCGCGTTCCGGCCGCGAGCGCCCACTCCCGATCGGTCGGAAGCCGCCAGCGCTCGCCGGTCTCCTCCGACAGCCAGGCCGCGTAGGCGACCGCATCGTCCCAGCTCGCGCCGACTGCTGGCAGATCCGGCGCCTGTGCCCCGTCGAGCGGCTTGCAGGCCCCTGCGGCCGCGCAACGGTCATAGTCGCCCCGGGTCACCTGCCGTTTCATCACGAAGAACGCCCTGTCCTGCCCGATCTCGCCGATCGGGCCGTTGACGGGGATCGAGCCGTCCAGGAACTCGCCGGGCTCGCGGTAAAGGACTGACGCCCCTTCCACGCGCACCAGATCCGCCTCGACTGGACGGTCGGTGAATCCCTGCAGCACCGCCATGCCGGTCAGGCCTGCGGCAGCCAGGAAAGCGGAACGATGCCTGCGCATGGGAGCCTCCAGGGCAAAAGGAGGCCCGCCCGGGAAGGGCGGGCCCCGTGGCCGGCCTTACTGGCCGACGATCGGGCCGGGTGCGCTGACCTGCTTCATCAGGTCGTCGTTCCACTGGCCTTCGACCTTGACGTGGGCGGTGGCGCCGAGCTCGGCCGCCTCGATCAGGTTGTGGTTGACGTAGGCGTAGATGCCGGGCTGCAGGAAGGTGTAGGTCGCCACGCCGGCGCTGCCGCCTGCCACGAACCAGGTTTCCAGATCCTTCGCCGGCGCGTTGGTGAACTTGCCGCGCTCCCAGACGTGATCACCGTGGCCACCGATCAGGTGCGGCCGGGTATCCCGGTTGGCCGTGGAGTGGATGAAGAGCACGGTCTCGCCGACATTCGCCGTCATCGCGTTCTCACCCGTCAGGGCGCCCTTCGCCCCGTTGAAGACCACGTGGGTCGGCGTCAGGGTCTTCATCACCTCGACGGTATCGGCATAGGCGTCGCCCGGCGTCTCGTAGTCGACGTATTTGCCCTCGGCGTCCTTGGGGATGTAGAGGTCGAACTCGCCGATCGTGTAGGCCTTGTCGTACCTAACCGCATTGCCGGCTTCGTCCTTCAGACCTTCGCGCGGCAGCACCATGATGGTGCCGCTCATGCCGCTGACCACGTGCCAGGGCACCATGCCGGGAGGGGCGCAGTGGTAGACGAAGGCGCCCTGCCGGGTCGCCTTGAACCGCAGCGTCGCCTGTTCCCCGGGATTGACGAAGGTGAGCTGCGCGCCGCCCAGCGCGCCCGTCGCGCTGTGGAAGTCGATGTTGTGCGGCATGCTGTTGGTTTCGGGATTGATCAGCGTCAGCTCGACGTAGTCGCCCTCGTGGACCACCATCGTCGGCCCCGGCATGGAGCCGTTGAAGGTCATCGCCTGGAAGGTCGTGCCCTCGTCGTCGACGACGATCTCCTTCTCCTCGATCGTCATGGTGAACTCCACCACCTTGGGTCCGCCGACGGCGACCTGCTCGTGCTCCATCACGGCCGGCGGCGCGAGAAGATTGGCCTTGACGCGCGGAAGGGTGGCGGTCTGGTCGGCCTGGGCGACCGCGTTCACGGTCGGGTTCGGGCCCTCCTCGGCCAGGGCCGGAAGCCCGGTCACCAGGGCGGCGAGGGCGACGCCGATCAGGGCTGTGCGACGGATCAACATGGTTGGGGTCCTTTCCTCGTTGGCGGCTGCGATGGCCGTTGAGGACAGAAGACACCCAATCCGCATTGTGCTTTTTGCGAAAAGGCAAAGACCGATGGGGTTATCGGCCCGGACCGCAGTCGGATCGGACGAGATCCCGGGCTGCCGATGTGGCATGAAGCACTCATAAGGGATCCGCGGACCGGAGGACGGCATGCCTCAGAAACTCGACCGATCGCTGATCAAGAACCTCGCCATCTTCCAGTCCATGTCGGACGAGGATCTCGACGCGGTGCTCTCGACGGCCACGGTCAGACAGCTTCCCGAGGGCAGCAGCGCCTTCGAACAGGGAGAGATGGCGCGGGAGTTCTTCGCCCTGCTGCACGGCCGGCTCAAGGTGGTGCAGACCACGCCGGACGGTCAGCAGGTCGTCGTCCGGCACGTCAGCCCCGGCGACATCTTCGGCATCGCCCGGGCCATGCGCCGCCCGGACTTCCCCGCGACCGCGATCGCCGTCGTGGAGAGCCTCGCGCTCGCTTGGCCGTCCAGCCAGTGGGAGCCCTTCATCGCGCGGAGCCCGGTCCTCGCCATGAACGCCCTCCAGACGGTGGGGCAGCGGCTGCAGGACGCCCACACCCGAATCCGCGAACTCTCCACCGAGGAGGTCGAGCGGCGCGTGGCCCACGCCCTGCTGCGCCTCGTCCAGCAGGCGGGCCGGAAGACTGAGGAGGGCATCCTGATCGACTTTCCGGTCACCCGGCAGGACATCGCCGAGATGACCGGGACGACCCTTCATACGGTGAGCCGCGTGATGACCGGTTGGGAAGCCAAGGGGCTGGTGGCCAGCGCGCGCAAGCGCGTCGTCGTCAAGGACGCGCACCGGCTGCATGTGCTGGCCGAAAAGCCGGAGTGAGGTTGTCCCCCGTCACCGGCTGGCGATCGCCCCGTTGACCTCTGCCAGGAATTCGTCCAGGGGGACGCCGTGCTCGAGGCAGGCTTCGCGGACGTCGTGCAGGCGCACGACCGGGCAACCGATGCACATCATCTTGCGCCGGATGAAGATCGGGATCGTCACCTTGTAGGTTGTCATCAGGTCGTCGAGGATGGTCTCGGCGGTTACGGGAACCGTGAGGGCCGTCGACATGATCGGGTCTCCTTGTCATGGATCCCGAGCCTAGGCCGTCGATGTCTCGCGGTCTTTGTCCCGGCGCAACGACCGGACCCGATCGCCGGCGTTCAGGTCGGCGACCGGGCGGACGAGCCCTCCCCCCCAGCGCAGCCCGGACCCCTAACGCCTTGACAGGAACGCCGGGGCCGCCACCACGGCGCGGCCCGACGTCGGTTCGGTTCGTTGAATGCACCCGAAAGCAGCCTCAGCCGCGCCGGGCGGCCTCGATGGCGGCGACGTCGATCTTGCCCATCTGCATCATCGCTTCAAAGGCGCGCTTCGCCTCGGCGCCACCGGCAGCGAGCGCATCGGTGAGCACGCGCGGCGTGATCTGCCACGACACCCCCCAGCGGTCCTTGCACCAGCCGCAAGCGCTTTCCTGGCCGCCGTTGCCGACGATCGCGTTCCAGTAGCGGTCGGTCTCCTCCTGGTCGTCGGTGGCGACCTGGAACGAAAAGGCCTCGGTTTGGGGAAACGCGGGTCCGCCGTTGAGGCCGAGGCAAGGGACGCCAAGCACCGTGAAGAGGACCGTCAGCACGTCGCCGGCCTTGCCGGAGGGATAGTCGCTGGGTGCGCGGAACACCGCCTGCACCGCACTGTCGGGGAATGTCTCCGCATAGAAGCGGGCGGCGGCCTCGGCGTCGTTGTCATACCAGATGCAGAGGGTGTTCTTCGGCTGGTTCATGGCGGTCTCCTCGAGGGCGCGACGGCGGCAGCCCGTGCCGCCGACACCACCAGGACGAACAGGCAACCGCAAGGCCGACATCGGGCAAGGCGAAAAATGGACCTCCCGGCACACCGACGCCGCCGCTCGTCCCCACCCGGAACTCACGTTCTCCTGAGATTGCGCCCGCACAAAGTGCGGTCGCGGGTCCCGTGGCATCGCTGGGGGCGAAAGGATCTTGCCATGCCCCTCTCCCCTTCCCTTGCTGCATCCCGCTCCCGATCCGACGCGGGCTGGCTGTTCGCCGTCTCCTTCCGCCCGCACTTCATCGGCGCCTCCGCGCTCGCGGCAGCCGCGGTCCCCCTCTGGACGTGGATCTTCCTGACGGGCGTCTCCGAAGTCGCGGGGATGCCGGCGACGGCCTGGCATGCCCACGAGATGGTGTTCGGGTTCCTGCCCGCTGTCATGGCGGGCTACCTCGTTTCCTCAACGCCGAACTGGTCGGGCAGGCTTCCGGCCTCCGGCTGGCCGCTCGCCGCGCTCTTCGCGCTCTGGCTGGCCGGGCGGATCGTGCCGCTGGTTTCCCCCGCGGCGATCGCCGTCGCGACGGACGCAGGCTTTCCCCTGGCGGTGGCGGCGGTTCTCCTGCGCGAGGCGCGGGTGAAGGCGCCGCGCCAGTCCCGCCATGGCCTGATGCTGTTTCCCGTGCTCGCCGCCGCCGCGGTCGCGCACCGCCTTCTGGCGGCCGATCCGCAGGCGGCCGCGATGCTCGCCCGCGTCGGCGTCGCGGTCGCCGTCCTCCTCATCTCGGCAGTCGGCGGACGGCTTGTTCCGAGCCTCACCCGGAACGCCCTGGCCGGGCGCGGTGCGGAGCGCGTGCCCGAGCCCTACGGCCGCTACGACGTCCTCGTTCTTGCCGCCATATTCCCGGCCCTGGCCGCCTGGGCGGTCGCTCCCGACCACCCGGCCTCGGCCGTTCTGATGGGCGCCGGCGCCCTTCTTCAGGCCGCCCGTCTGGCCCGCTGGCGGGGTTGGCTGGTCCGGCAGGCCGACGTCGCGGCCCTGCATGCCGGCTATGCCTGGGTGGTGATCGGAACCGCGCTCGCGGCCCTCGCCGCGGATCCGCTCGGATCCGTCCCGCCCGACGCCGCTCTGCACGCCTTCACCGCCGGGGCCATCGGCTGCATGACGATGGCGGTGATGGCCCGTTTGGGCGCGACCCGCGGCACTGGTGCGCGGGCGAGCGCACGCCTCGGCACGGCCGCTCTCGCGCTCGTCAACGCCGCGGCGGGCGCCCGGGTGGCGGCGCCTCTCGTGGATGGCGCCTTCGTCGAGCTGCTCGGCACCGCGTCCGTGCTGTGGGCCTGTGCCTGGGGCTTGTTCGTGGCCGCCCAGCTCGGCCCCCGGTTCCGCCGCCGGCCCAGATCCATCTCCTGACATGGGCGCAGGCGGGCGACCCGAAGGACCGCCCGCCCGTCCCGGCACGGCGTCCGGTGCCCTCGCGGCCTATCGGACGAGCTGCCGGTAGATGGCCGGGAGGGCTGACGGCAGGCGCTCCGGATCGGGCACGATAGCGTAGCCGCCGCGGCCGAACAGGTAAGGGAAGTAGTCGCTCGCCTCCGCGTCCATGGTGACGCCGAACACCCGCAGTCCCGCCTTCTTCGCTTCCCGGATTGCGGCGCGGGTATCCTCGATCCCGAAGCGGCCCTCGTAGTGGTCGACGTCGTTGGGCTTCCCGTCGGTGAGGAGCAGCAGCAGCCGATGACGGTGCGGACGGTCGGCGAGCCGTTTCGCGGCATGCCGCACCGCCGCGCCCATGCGCGTATACTGCCCCGGCTTCAGGGCTTCGATGCGGCGGACCACCGTCTGCCCGAGCGCCTCGTCGAAATCCTTCACTGTCGCCACCGTGACGGCGGTCCGCTTGCGCGACGTGAAGGCGAGGATCGCGTGCTCGTCGCCGCAGGCGGTCAGCCCGTGGGTCAGGGCGAGCAGTGCGGCCTTCTCCACGTCGAGCACGCGGTGGGAACCGTTCCACGCGTCGGTGGAGAGGGAGACATCCATCAGCACGGCCACCGAGAGGTCCCGCTCGACCGACCGGGTGGCGGTGAACACCCGATCGGACCCTGGCCCGCCGGCGCGGCGGTCGGTCACCGACCTCACCAGCGCCGAAAGGTCGAGATCGTCGCCGTCGGGCTCGCCATGGAGCGTCAGCCGCTTCGGGCGCAAGGCCTCGAACTGGCGCCGCACGGCGGCGATCCGGCGCTGCATGGCCGCATCGGGCGCCCAGTCCTCGCCTTCCTCCGCCGCCACGGTCGCGAGCACCCGGCAATGGTCCGGCAGGTAGATCCCCTTCTTCCAGTTCCATTCGGGATAGGTGACGCCGCCGGCGACGGCCGCTCCGTCAGCCTCCGCAGGAGCGAGGTCGAGGTCCATCTTCAGCCGGACCGACGACCGCCGCCGGTTCGACCCGATCGTGAGTTCGGGCAGGTCGTCGGCCGCCTGCCGGGCTCCGTCCTCGTCGTCGTCGTCCACCTTCCGGTTCACGTTCACCATCTCCGAGATCGAGAAGATCGTCTCGAAGCGGTGGAACACCAGCGGGTCGCCACGGTCGCTCTCCTCGGTCGAGCGTCGTTCCGCGCGCCGGCGTTTCCGGTCCACCTCGATCGATCGGCCGTCCGGATCCTCCCCCTCGTCCGGCCGTGGCGGCGTGGAGGAGACCTGCAGGATCCCGAACAGCGGCACGGGCAGGTAGGTCCGATACCCGCGCCCGGCGGCGAGGCGGGAAAGGTCCGCTCCCCGCTCTTCCAGGACGCGGAGGAACGGGTTGGAGGGATTGCGGCTTCCGCCGAGGAGGGCGACGATGGCTTCCTCCAGCTGCGCTTCCACCGGGGGCAGCGAACGCTTCGGCCGTACCGCGAGCGTTGCCGCCCTCAGCCGGGCGTAGGTGCGGCGAAGGCCTGGCCAGGCGTTCAAGGTGTCCGTCGTCGTGTCGACGGCGGCACGGAGCCGCGCCAGGTCGTCCCTCAACGGATCACCCGACGGCTGGTCGGGAGGCACCGCATGGGCGAACCACGCCGCCAGCCACTCGAACAGGGCCTCGTTGTCCGCCCAGTCGGGATAGACGTCGATCACACCGGGCAGCCGCAGCGTCGATGCATCCAGGATCGGCAGCGCCAGCGTCTCGGTGCCAAGGCCCATCTTCTGCAGCAGGCTCAGCCGGTGCCGCGACGCGACGGGTGCGCTTTCCGCGATGCGGACCGCCCCCTCCCCACCCAGTGCACGAAAGAGCACGCCCAGCCGCGTGCGCATGGACGAAAGGGTCGCGGCCGCCTGCGGATGGCGCCGGTAGGTGGAAACGCCGCCAACGAGCCGGTGCCAGTGCTCGCCGACGAATTCCTCGGGTTCGAAGATGGACATCATCGCCGCCCTCACCCGAGCGCGAGGTCGGCGACGCGGGCGAGCGCCCGCATCACCTCCGGATCGTCCGTCAGCGGCTGCAGCAGCGCCGCCTCGATGGCGACGGCCGGCTTCATACCGTCCCGGATCAGGATCGCGGCATAGACCAGGAGCCGGGTCGAGGCGCCCTCCTCCAGATCCTGGCCCTTGAGGTCGCGAAGCGCATTGGCGATCCGCACCAGCGGCACGCAGCGGTCCTTCGTCAGGCCGCTCTCGCGCGCGACGATGGCCGCTTCCGCGTCCGGGTCGGGAAAGCCGAACTCGATGGCGACAAAGCGCTGGCGGGTCGACGGTTTCAGCGTCTTCAGGACGTTCTGGTAGCCCGGGTTGTAGGACACCACCAGCATGAACTCGGACGGAGCCTCCAGCAGCTCGCCGGTGCGCTCCAGCGGCAGCAGGCGGCGGTCGTCGGTGACCGGGTGGAGCACGACGGTGACGTCCTTGCGTGCCTCCACCACCTCGTCGAGGTAGACGATGGCGCCCTCGCGCACCGCCCGGGTGAGCGGACCGTCGACCCAGACGGTTTCTCCGCCCTTCAAAAGGAACCGGCCGGTGAGGTCCGCCGCCGTCAGGTCGTCGTGGCAGGAGACCGTGAAGAGGGGACGGCCGAGTCTCGCCGCCATGTGGGCCACGAAGCGGGTCTTGCCGCAGCCGGTCGGGCCTTTCAGGAGCACCGGCAGCTGGTTGCGGTAGGCGTGGTCGAAAAGGGCGCACTCGGTGCCCGAGGGCGAATAGAACGGCAGCGCCTCGACGGCGGCGGTGGTGGCGAGGGCGGACATGGATCGTGCTCCGGAACGGGGAAATGGAGGCCGGGCGGCATCGACCGCCCGGCCTGGCTGGATCACTCGGCAGGCTGGACGGCCGCCGCGACGCGGCCGGCCTTGCGCTCGCCGACGGGGCCGAAGACGGACCAGAGGAAGAGGCCGGCCGCCACCGCGACAAGGACGCCGGAGCCGAGCCGCACCCAATAGAAGGGCGCGATCTGGTCCTGGACCTCCATGTAGGACATGCCGAGCACGCGCTGCAGGTGGACCTGGATGGCGCCGGCGAAGGTGAGCGCGAAGGTCATCACCGTCATCGCCCCCGTCATCATCCAGAAGGACACGATGTTCAGCGTCTGGTGGTAGGGCGCCCTTCCCCGGAGGTAGGGCATCGCATAGGTGATCAGCGCCAGGTTCAGCATCACGTAGGCGCCGAAGAAGGCGAGATGCCCGTGCGCCGCCGTGACCTGGGTGCCGTGGGTGTAGTAGTTCACGAAGCTGAGGGTGTGCAGGAACCCCCAGATCCCGGCCCCGAAGAAGGCGCCGACGGTGCAGCCGAGCGACCAGAGCACCGCGGCGCGGTTCGGATGGTCCTTGCGACCCTTGAACACCATCTTGAAGGCGAAGATCACCATGGCGAAGAAGGGGGCGATCTCCAGCGCCGAGAACACCGATCCGACCCACTGCCAGTAGCCCGGCGCCCCGATCCAGTAGTAGTGGTGACCGGTGCCGAGGAGCCCCGAGAAGAGCGCCAGTCCGACGATGGCGTAGAGCCATTTCTCCACGACCTCGCGGTCGACGCCGGTGGTCTTGATCATCAGGAAGGCGAGCACGGAGGCCATCACCAGCTCCCAAACGCCCTCCACCCAGAGGTGGACGATGTACCACCAGTAGATCTTGTCGAGCGCCAGGTTGTCTGGCGCGTAGAAGGCGAACAGCCAGAAGACGGCGATGCCCCAGAGCCCCAGAAGGAGCACCGACGTCACAGCCGTCCGGCGCCCCTTCATCACGGTCATCGAGACGTTGTAGAGGAAGATCAGGGCGACGATGACAATGGCGATCTTGATCCAGAGCGGCTGCTCCAGGAACTCGCGGCCCTCGTGGACCCCAAGCGTATAGCCCGCCACCGCCGACAGCGCCCCGACCATCAGCAGCCCGAGTTGCACATAGGCGAGCAGCGGGCTCTCGATGTCGCGCTCGGCTTCCTCCGGGACGAGGTAGTAGGCGCAGCCGAAGAACCCCATCAGCAGCCAGACGATCAGCGCGTTGGTGTGGATCATCCGGATGATGTTGAACGGCATCAGTTCGGACAGGACGTTCGGCAGCACGTAGACCGTGCCGGCGAGCGCACCGGCCAGGATCTGGACGCCGAACAGGATCATGGCGCAGGCGAAGTACCAGAACGCCACGCGTTGGCTTGCGTATTTCATCGGTGTAGCTCCTCAGCCAGCGTCGTTCGGCGGCCAGTTCTGGGTGTCGATCCGGCTCGTCCACTCCAGGAAGTCGACGAGGTCGTTCAGTTCCTGGGTCGTCAGGTTGAACTGCGGCATCTGGCGCCGGCCTTCGATGCCGGACGGCTGCGACTGCATCCAGGCGATCAACCCCTCGCGGGCGGCGGCGGGATCGTCCCGGCCGCCGTAGCGAACCCAGACGTTGCCGACCTCCGGGGCGAAGTAGGCGCCTTCGCCGAGGATCGAATGGCAGTTGATGCAGGCGTTCTTCTCCCAGACGTGCTTGCCGCGCACGACGCTGTCGCTCAGCGTCGCCTGGTCGGTCGACGTCGTGACGATGTGCCAGTGGCTCTGGGCGGTCAGGCCCACGAAAACCACGAAGAAGAACACGGACCCGCCGTAGAACACGTTGCGGGCGGCTGATTTGGTGAAGCGCTCGCTCATCGGGCGGCGCTCCTGCGGCTCTCGGACATGACAGGTCTCCCGTTGCTCCGGCGGAAACCGGCGGTGACCTGTGTTAGGCGGGCAGGCGATCGAGAACGTTGTCCGGGAGCAAACTCCGGCGCCGGTCGCCGGCGCGGACGGGAACGTCGGTGGCGCGGCCGCCGGATCGGCGAGGATCGCACGGCCCGCGGCCGGACCGTTCAGGCGGTTGGAAGTTACGGTCGGCCTGGCGCCGGACCGGTCAGGACGATGCGACGGCCGCGGGCGGGCAAGGCGTCCCATCGTCCTCGAGCCGCGCGGGGGCGGGCCTGGCCGACGAAGCCGGACGGGGCCGGCCCGCCATCCCCGAGCAGGCCGCGCAACGCTCGTCCGCAGGCCGGGCGGATCCATCCTTCGGCATGCACATGTCGGTCCCGTCCTCCCGTTCAACCCGGACCATGCCGCGATCGCCGGCTGCCGGCCTTGAGCAAAATCAATGTCCGGCCACACCCGTCCCCAGCGCGAGGACCGCCGACGGGCGCTTCCGCTACTCCGGCAGCAGACGACACGCCGACGGACGCAGTTCAGGACTTCTCCCGAGTTGCGGCCGCGGTCGCATCCGCGCATGGTCTAATCTCTGTATTCGTCGTGCATGTTGAGAGAGGCAGCCGTGGCCATGGAGCCGAAGACCGCCCCGGGATCCGTCCCCAGCCGACGCGCGGAACTCCTCACCTTTCTGGTTCTCGCCTTCGGCGTCTGGCCCTTCGTCGCCGTCGGCGTGGTCGGCGGCTTCGGGCTTCTGGTTTGGATCATCCAGATGATCTTCGGGCCGCCAGGTCCGCCCGCGGCACCGCACTAGGCCATTGCCATGGAAGACCTCCCCAGCCCGTCCCGACGTTTCTTCATAACCGGCCGCATCGGCCGCATCACCGCAGAAGAGGCGGCCCGGACGGACGGGCCCCGGATCGCGTCGATCGGCCAGGGCTGCCTGCCCCAGCGCGGGGTCGACTGTCAGCTTTGCCGAGATGCGTGCCCGGCCGATGCCATCCGCTTTCGCCCCCGGCGCGGCGGGCCGTTTCTGCCGGAGGTGAGCGCAGCGGCGTGCACAGGCTGCGGCGCGTGCCTGGCGATGTGCCCCACCGGTTCCATCGCACTTGACCTCGCCCCGGAGCAAGAAAATGCATGAGCCGCGCATCGACATCGTTTCCAGCGCCGTGGTCACCGTCAAGCCGGGCTGGGATGTAGCGGTCGCCTCGGCCCTCGGCGAACTGCCGCTCACGGAGATTCGGGCGGCGTCGACGACCAAGCTCGTCGTCATCCTGGAGGGTGCCAGCCGCGGCGAGGTCGGCGGACGGCTGGCCCGTATCGCGCTGATGGACGGCGTCATCAGCGCGAACCTGGTTTTCGAACACGTCGACGAGGACGGGGAGGTCCCGGGATGACCATGGACATCACACGGCGCGACATGCTGAAGGCTCACGCCGCCGGCATCGCAGCTGCCGCCGCCGGCATCGCGCTGCCGGCCGAGGCGCAGCCGGTGCCCGGCGGGGTCGGCACCCTCGACATCACGTGGTCCAAGGCCCCCTGCCGCTTCTGCGGCACCGGCTGCGGCGTGATGGTCGGAGTCAAGGAAGGCCAGGTCGTCGCGACCCACGGCGACATGCAGGCGGAGGTCAATCGCGGCCTCAACTGCGTGAAGGGCTACTTCCTCTCCAAGATCATGTACGGCGAGGACCGCCTGACCACGCCCTTGATGCGCAAGCGCAACGGCGTCTTCGACAAGGAGGGCGCGTTCGAGCCGGTCACCTGGGACGAGGCTTTCGACCTGATGGCCGCAAAGGCCAAAGAGACGCTGAAGGCCAAGGGCCCGACCGCACTCGGCATGTTCGGCTCGGGCCAGTGGACCATCTTCGAGGGCTACGCCGCGACCAAGCTGATGCGGGCCGGTTTCCGCTCCAACAACCTCGACCCCAACGCCCGCCATTGCATGGCCTCGGCCGCCGTCGCCTTCATGCGCACCTTCGGCATGGACGAGCCGATGGGCTGCTATGACGACTTCGAGCATGCCGACGCCTTCGTGCTCTGGGGCTCGAACATGGCGGAGATGCATCCGATCCTCTGGACACGCGTCGCCGACCGCCGCCTCGGCCACGAGCACGTGAAGGTCGCAGTGCTCTCGACCTTTACGCACCGGAGCATGGACCTCGCCGACATCCCGGTCATCTTCAAGCCCGGCACCGACCTCGCCATCCTCAACTACATCGCCAACCACATCATCCAGACTGGGCGATTGAACGAGGATTTCGTCGCCAATCACACGGTCTTCATGAAGGGCGCCGTGGACATCGGCTACGGGCTCCGGCCCGAGCACGAACTGGAGGCGAAGGCGACCGGCGCCGCCGATCCCGGCAAGATGGAGCCGGCCGACTTCGAGGCCTTCAAGGCCCTCGTCGCCGAGTACACGCTGGAAAAGGTGTCGGAGCTTTCCGGCGTCGAACCGGGGTTCCTGGAGGAACTCGCCGAGCTCTACGCAGATCCGACCCGCAAGGTGATGAGCCTCTGGACCATGGGGTTCAACCAGCACGTCCGCGGCGTCTGGGCCAACCAGATGCTCTACAACCTGCATCTTCTCACGGGGAAGATCTCCGAGCCGGGTAACAGCCCCTTCTCGCTGACCGGCCAGCCTTCGGCCTGCGGCACCGCGCGTGAGGTGGGCACCTTCGCCCACCGACTGCCGGCCGACATGGTGGTGACCAATCCGGAGCACCGGGCCCATGCCGAGGAGATCTGGAAGCTGCCGCACGGCCTGTTGCCCGACAAGCCCGGCTACCACGCCGTCCAGCAGGATCGGATGCTGAAAGACGGCAAGCTCAACTGGTACTGGATCCAGGTCAACAACAACCTCCAGGCCGCACCCAACAACGACCAGGAGACCTGGCCGGGCTACCGGAACCCGGACAACTTCATCGTCGTCTCCGACGCCTACCCGACCGTGACGGCACTCGCCGCGGACCTGATCCTGCCTGCGGCCATGTGGGTGGAGAAGGAGGGTGCCTACGGCAATGCCGAGCGTCGCACCCACGTCTGGCGCCAGCTGGTCGAAGCCAAGGGAGACGCGCGGTCCGACCTCTGGCAGCTGATGGAATTCTCCAAGCGCTTCACCACAGACGAGGTCTGGCCGGCGGAGATCCTGGAGGGCGCTCCGGACTATCGCGGCCGGACGCTGTTCGAAGTGCTGTTCAAGAACGGCAACGTGGACCGGTTCCCATTGAGCGAACTCGACCCGGACTACGGGAACCAGGAATCGAAGGATTTCGGCTTCTACGTCCAGAAGGGCCTTTTCGAGGAATACGCCACCTTCGGCCGCGGCCACGGGCACGATCTGGCGGACTACGACCTCTACCACGAGGTGCGCGGCCTCCGCTGGCCGGTCGTCGACGGCAAGGAAACGCTGTGGCGCTACCGGGAAGGCCACGATCCCTATGTCAAGCCGGGCGAAGGGGTGAAGTTCTACGGTCGCCAGGACGGCAGGGCGGTGATCCTCGCCGTTCCCTACGAGCCCCCCGCCGAAAGCCCCGACGACGAGTTCGACCTCTGGCTGGTCACCGGCCGCGTGCTGGAGCATTGGCACTCCGGGTCCATGACCATGCGGGTGCCGGAGCTCTATCGGGCCTTTCCCGGCGCCTGCGTCTTCATGAACGCCGACGATGCGCGCCGGCGCGGGCTCAACCAGGGCGCCGAGGTGCGCGTGATCTCCCGGCGCGGCGAGATCCGCAGCCGCATCGAGACGCGCGGGCGCAACCGCATGCCGGCGGGCGTTGTCTTCGTGCCCTGGTTCGACGCCAGCCAGTTGATCAACAAGGTGACGCTGGACGCCACCGACCCGATCTCCAAGCAGACGGACTTCAAGAAGTGTGCCGTCAAGGTCGAGGCCGTCTGATGCGCCATCCGCTCCTCCTCTCGCTCGTCTCCGCTGCGATCGTGCTTGCGGTCCCGGCGCTCTCTCAGGACGCGCCCCGCCTGACCGGACAGACGCCGCCCATGGCCGAGGTACCTGCCCCGCCCGTGCCAAAGTGGGTGACCGACGACATCCGCCAGATGCGAGCCTACCCGGAACAGCCGCCGGTGATCCCGCATTCGATCGAGGGCTACCAGCTGTCCGTCAACACCAACCGGTGCCTTTCCTGCCACAAGCGCGAGTTCACCCAAGGCTCCGGCGCGCCGATGATCAGCGTCACCCACTACATGAACCGCGAAGGTCAGATGCTCGCGGACGTCTCGCCGCGCCGCTACAACTGCACCGCCTGCCACGTCCCCCAGGCCGACGTCGCGCCGCTGGTGCCGAACACCTTCCGCGACATGAGCGAGCTGGGCGCCAGGCCCGCCGGGAGCGAATGAGCCATGTGGCTGCGTCTCAAGGCGGTCCTCTCCTGGGCCTGGACCATCATGGCGAGGCCGAGTGTGCACTTCGGCCTCGGCTTCCTGACGCTCGGCGGCTTCGTCGGCGGCGTCCTCTTCTGGGGCGCGTTCAACACCGCGCTGGAGATCACCAACACGGAGGCCTTCTGCACCGGCTGCCACGAGATGAAGGCGAACGTCTACGAGGAGCTGACCCGCACCGTGCACTTCTCCAACCGCTCCGGCGTCCGGGCGACCTGCCCCGACTGCCACGTCCCGCACGATTGGACGGACAAGATCGCCCGCAAGATGCAGGCCTCCAAGGAGGTGTGGGGACACATCTTCGGCTCGATAGACACCCGCCGGAAGTTCCTCGACATGCGCCGGGAACTCGCCGAACACGAGTGGGCCCGCCTCAAGGCCAACGACAGCCTGGAATGCCGCAACTGCCATTCCGCGGTCGCCATGGATTTCACGCGGCAGACCGCGCGCGCCGCGGAGATCCACGGCCGCTATCTCGTCCCCGGCGAGGCGACCTGCATCGACTGCCACAAGGGCATCGCCCACGAACTGCCGAACATGGACGGCGTCGACCCCGGCTGGAAGGTCGCGCCGGAACTTGAGGGCAAGGAGCTACCGCAGGCATCGATGAATAGCCTGGAGCGCTATCTTGCCGACATCCGGCCTTGAGCCTGAGAGCCGGCAGGTAGAAGGTCAATTGTCGGAGGATTTGCGCACAGGAGCTGGCGATGGACGACCTGACCAGAGCGCTTGAGATCGCGGCGGCATCGGGGATCGACTACCGTCGACGCCTCCCGGATCGGCCGCAGCGGCCGGAACTCTCCTATGCGGACGTCCTTTCCCGTTTCCGCCGCCCCCTGCCCGAGGCGGGCGAAGGAGGCTCCGCGGTGATAAGGGCGCTGGGGGAAGCGGCGGCGCCCGGACTGCACGCCCACGCCGGCCCGCGTTTCTTCGGCTGGGTGATCGGCGGATCGCACCCCGTCGGAGTCGCCGCGGACTGGCTCGCCGGGGCGTGGGGCCAGAATGCCGGCAACCACCAAGCCGCGCCATCGGCCGCGGCCGCGGAGGCCGCGTCGGCGGAATGGCTGCTCGACCTGCTCGACCTCCCACGCGAAAGCTCGGTCGGATTCGTGACCGGCGCGACGATGGCCAACTTCGTGTGCCTGGCCGCTGCGCGCGGCGAGGTTCTTCGGCGCGTTGGATGGGATGTGGAATCGAAAGGGCTGTTCGGGGCTCCTCCCGTCACCGTTCTGATCGGCGACGAGGCGCACGCCACCGTCTATTCCGCGCTCCAGTACCTCGGCTTCGGCCGGGATGGCGTGCGGCGCATCGCAAGCGACGCGGAAGGCCGGATCCGCCCGGACGCCTTCTCGGCGGCCACCTCGTCCATCGAGGGGCCGGTCATCTGCGTCCTCCAGGCCGGCCAGATCAACACCGGCGCCTTCGACCCCTTCGACGCCATCGTGCCGGTCGCCCGTCGCGCTTCGGCGTGGATCCACGTGGATGGTGCCTTCGGCCTCTGGGCGCGCGCCTGTCCCCCGCGGAAAGCCCTGACCGAAGGGCTCCAGAACGCCGACAGCTGGGCAGTCGACGGCCACAAGTGGCTGCAGACCCCCTACGACAGCGGCTACGCCATCATTCGCGACGCGATCGCCCACGAGCGGGCGATGACCACGGCCGCAAGCTACCTGCCCGTCGCCGCGGGCGGCGAACGCGATCCCAGCCACTTCGTTCCGGAGCTGTCGCGGCGAGCCCGCGGTTTCGCGACCTGGGCGATGATCCTCCATCTCGGCCGCAGCGGGATCGCCGCGATGGTCGAGCGGCACTGCCGGCTCGCCGCACGCATGGCGGAGCGCCTGGTTGCGGAACCCGGCATCGAGATCGCCAACGCAGTCGTCCTCGACCAGGTCGCCGTGCGTTTCGGTAAAGGGCTTCCCATCGAGGAGGCCGACACCTTGACGGACAGGGTGATCGCTGCTGTCCAGGCGGACGGCACCTGCTTTGCGGGCGGTGCGCTCTGGAAAGGTCGGCGGATCATGCGCGTTTCGGTGATCGACTGGGCGACCGGAGAGGCCGATATCGATGCCTCGGCGGATGCGATCCTGCGCTGCTGGCGGGCGGTGCGGAATTGATGCCACGCTCTGGACGGCCGACCCGGGTGTGATCCGACCCGCCGACGTGCGCAGGAACACCCGCCTCGATGCCATCGTGACGGTGGTCGACGCCCGTCATCTCCTGGAGGAGTTGGACGCCGCCCACGAGGCGCAGGAGCAGATCGCCTTCGCCGACACGCTGATCCTCAACAAGACCGACCTGGTCACGGCCGACGAGCACTCCGCAGGGTCACTCGTCCCAGGTCTGAACGATCGTCTGCTGGGAAATCTGTCCTTCTCGCGTTTCCATCACCGAGATGCAGAAGACACGCGTACCGTCGGGGTAGGAGCAGGCTTGCGTGAACGCCATTCGCCCGTCGTCAGCGAGGGTCGTGTCCACCGCGTGCGTCATGGCGCGGCTGCAGATGTCATCCCAGAAGGCGGCGATCGCCGCACGGCCGTGGATCTCCCGTGGCCTGCTCGGCGGATTGTTGCGGTCCATGATCCGCAGGATCGCATCCGGCGCGTAGAAGCTCGCCAAGGCAGATCCGTTTCGCTGTTCGATAGCGGATTTGAGAGCCGGCCCGCTGACGGCTTGCAGTCTCGTTTGCATCCGAACCTCCCGACTGTGATCTCGAGGAAGGGCCGGCATGGTTTGCCGGCCCCCGCACGCTCATTGAACCGCTGCAGCCTTTGCCGCACGGGCGAGCAGTTCGTCGGTTTCCTTTCGGAATGCCGTCTCGTCGACCTGCATGCCGTTGAGGACCGTGCTCCAGTGCCGCACGATGGCCGCCATGGCGACGGTTTCCCGGATCTCATCGTCGCTGGCGCCGTTCAGCTTTGCCGCGGCCGTATGGAAGTAGATGCAGTAGTGGCAGGGAATCTGCGCGGCTACGGCAAGGCCGAGAAGCTCCTTGGTCTTGCCGTCCAAGGCTGATTTCGGGTTGAGTTGCAGAGACTTGAACTCGTTCCAGGCCCCTTCGATACCGGCTTCGGGAAACACCGAAAACATGGTGGGGACGGAACCGAGAGTCTCTCGCATATCCGAATAGGTAGCATCCGCATCTCCAGCGCAAACTGGAGTGGCGAGGGTGACCACGGAGCTGGCGACGAGTATCGCGATGGTACGGATCATCATCATCTGAACCTCCCGATCAAAGTCCTGCCCGGCCGGGCAAGCCAGTGGAGAGTGCGCTGGAACGCAAATGGCCGCGTCGCCCGCGAGAGCCATTGGGCCATGGGGCATACGGGCCATCACGGTCGGCCACGGCTTGCCAGATAGGCGGCTGCCGCGCCCATTCGCGACGACATGTCCAGCTTTCCCAAGATGTTCGCCACATGCCGTTTGATCGTGTGGTCGCTGATCTGAAGCTGAACCGCGATCTCGGTGTTCGACAAGCCGCCGGCGAGCAGTTCCAGAACCTGACGCTCTCGTTCGCTGAGACAGCCCAAGTCGATGCTCGCCGGCGGAACGGGACGGGCACTTTCCAGGTGCTGGACGGTGGCGACGCAAGCGATCGCGACCGGCTTGTCCAGGAAGTCGAAACGGATCTGGCCGCACGGCTCGAACCTGAGCCCTGATCCTGCGCAGAGTTCGGCCGTCACTGCCGAGGCACGAACCTGCTCGGCCGATGCGCTGTCGGCTATCGCGGTGGCGATCATGACAGTCGTTCCGTGCGGGCTCGCCTGGCTGAGCTCCACCTCTCCCACGTGCACGCCCTGGGCAAGCCGCTCCAACCGTCCCCGACAGGCTTCGGCGACGGCGAGCCCGCACCGGATCGCCTTGGCGGGTCCGTCGAACCGGGCGAGCCCCCGGTCGCCTTCCCATCGAACCACCGTGCCACCGAAACTTCGGGCAACCGCCTCGAGGCGCTCTCGGAGGTTTGTCGCCGCTTCGCTCCAGCGCCGGTCGGAGAACCGGTAGCCGGGCGGGCGGGTCAGTCGCGTCGAAAGAAGCGTCGCAAGGACGCGTTGCCGCTCCTGGAATGGCGGTATGCCCGTGACGAACTCCTCGATGACGTCGGCGACACGGTCGACGTCTCCGGTCCAGATGGGATGCGTGTTTCCGGGCAACTCGACGAAGCTGGAGGAGGCGATCCGACGGGCGAGATCCCGACCGGCCGCAAGGTCCACGTGGGGATCGTCCGTTCGATGGAGGATGAGCGTAGGGGCTCGGATCTCCCGTAGCACGCCGGCTATGTCGATATCGGCGTTCATCCGGGCGAGAGCGATGGCTGCCGACGGGCTTGCGGAGAAGCGTTCCAACCGGCCCCACCAGTCACAGAACTGGGTGTCCTGCACCAGGCCCGGGGCGAGCGTCTGAAGGCTCCGGCCGGTTCCCCACGTCTCCTCGATCAGGTTGATGAAGCGATCGAGCGCTTTGGAAGCGGCCGCCTGCCGATGCGAGGAGTCACTTACCCCGTACAGAACCAGGGCACGGGTGCGGTCCGGGTAGGCGGCGCAGAAGAGCAGGGACATCGCCGCCCCCTCGGATGCGCCAAGCAGGACTGCGCGCCCAGAGCCTGCGGCGTCCATGACCGCATGGATGTCCTTCATGCGGGTACGCAGATCGGGGAGGTTGCCGGGGTCGACCCGGTCGCTCAAACCGGTCCCGCGCTTGTCGAAGTGGATCAGGCGCGAGAACGCCGACAGGCGCCCCAGAAAACGGGCGTAGCCCGGATCCTCCCAGTTGATCTCCAGGTTCGAGATGAAACCGGGAACGAACACCAGATCGACCGACCCGTGGCCGACGACCTGATAGGCGATACGCAGGTCGCCACTTCGGGCATATCGCGTGCGGACATGCATGGCTCCGACCCCCGGAACGCGCAATTCTAACACAAATATGAAGAGGCGGATGTGGCCACCCGCTCAGTCCGGGCCGCCCCACCTGGCGGCTGGGCACATGGTGCCCTAGCGGCATCGAGGCCGACGCGATCGGTCCAGGCGATCGCAGTCGGATGGCTGGGAACACGTTCCGCTTCGACGGGAAGGGTCGACACCGTGGAAGAAAGGCTCCGCAGGGAAGGAACGGCTTGTTGCGTCGCCCCGACCTGCGAGGACGAACCGAAGACGGAGGTCTGCCGGGGGTTCGGGATCTCCCGCGAGACAGGCTTCCGCCCGATGGAGCGCCGCAGAGGTTCCGGTGGCGCTGGGCTTTCGATTCCTTGCAAACCGCAGCCGATCAGGTTGGCAGCGCGATCCTGTATTGGATGAATCCGGACTTCTCCGCCACCTTGTCGTACAGCGCCATCGCGTCGGCGTTCGTCTCGTGTGTCAGCCAGTAGACACGCGAACAGCCCTCGGCTTCGGCGGCCCGGCGGACGTGGCCGATCAGCCGTTTTCCCACGCCGAACCCGCGCTGCCCCTCGGCGACGAACAGGTCTTGGAGATAGCAATAGTCGCCTGTCGTCCAGCATGACCGGTGGCGGATGAAGTGGACCAGTCCAACCGCGCGACCCCCACGCCAGGCCAGAGCGCCGGAGATCGGCTCGGCCGGGTCCAGGATCCTGTTCCAGGTGGTCTCGGAGACGTGGGCAGGGATCTCGACCTTGTAGAACGCCTGGTAGCCGCTCCAGAGCGGCAGCCATGCGGCTTGATCGCAGGCCGCGAGCGCGCGAATCTCGAACTGATCGTCATCCGCTGACATCACCGACACTCTCCCAGTTCATCCGCGCGAAGAGGAGGATGTTACCGGACACGCGTTGCACGGAATACCCTCGTGACCCTACGACGCCGCGACTTCAACCCCGCTCGCGCAGTCGCCGTGGGACCGACGCCCCGCTGCAATCCGAAATCGTGGTGCTGGTTCATAGCCCGAAAAAGACCAAAGCCGCTGTTTCCCATGGCTTTGCCGTCATCGGAAACTGGACCGGGCGATGGGCTTCGTGCCCACGACCCCAACCTTGGCAAGCAAGAAATCGGCGCGTCACAACCGTATACGACAGTTCAGCAGTGTTCAGCAGAGAGCAAAGCGTTCAAGGACTGGGCCGAGCGGCTAATCCTGGGCCCGAGTGGATTGAGGGAACCAGGGTGAACCGTTTCGGATCGTGGCGACCGTGACCAGTCGGTGACCACGGAATCCCACTGATCCCATCCTCCGCCGATCAGTTAGGGATCTGCCGAAGCCCTTGCGTCGCTTGGGATAAGACGCGGAAGAAAGCCTAGCCCTCGACTAAGAGGGCAAGTGTTCAGAATAAATAGATACGACCGTTCGCGCCGATTAAGCTCCCCATCACAAAATGCTTTATCTCAGTCCGTTGATCTGGATGTGAAGTCTTGCTCGATCGGTTCTGTACAGAGCGGTGTAGTACTCTATGGGGCGGCCTTGCGCAGAGAAGGCGACGGATTCAAGGCCGAGCAGCGGAGTTGCAGTTGTGACGTCCAATAGATTTGCATCCTGTTCTTCCGCGCAAACGGCTTCGATCCAGCGATCCGCTCGATCGAACGTGATTCCGTACTGACGGTTCAAGGTGTCGTACAAAGACCGGTGATAGAGGGGAATTTGATCGAGGCCAGGGACGAGATCCTCCGGCATTCGCCAGCGCACCAGTAGTCGCGGAATGCCGTCAACGGAAAGCACGCGGTCGATCGCCACGATCGGAGTCCCAGGCTCTACGCGCAGCATCTTCTGTACGCGATCCGTTGCCGGCTCCAATTCCTGTCGCAATATCTCTCGGCCGACCTTGTGCTTGTCTGCGAGTTCGCCACTGAAGCCGACACGCGTCCCGACGAAATCCTGCTCGTCACGCCGGCCGGCTACAAAGGCTCCCTTGCCCTGGAGCTTGTAGATCAGCCGCTCGTGCACCAGCTGGTTCAGTGCCTCCCGGACGACGGTGCGCGACACCCCATACTGGCTGCAGAGTTCAGCTTCCGAAGGGAGCCGGGTATGTTCCTGCAGGCCCTGACCTACGATGAGTTCCACGAGCGCAGACTTCAGCTGGGACCACAGCGGCACGGACCCTTCCTGGGATCCCCGCACCAGAACCATCGTTACGGCTGACTTGGTATCCTCGCCGTTGTTCATCGCCATGATCTAGCTAGTGCTCGCTGTCTTTGTGGTATCCGCGGAAGGGTTCGGATTGTCCGCCCGTGGGCGTGTGGTGGTGACGCGATGGCGCTCCTGAAGTAGGCGCAAGCATTCGTCCACCTCAGCACGTTGTCTTTCGGCCGTCCAACCTAATTCCGTCCCGACCACCACCGCTATCTGCGCGAGTGCCGCAGGGCCGGTTATCCCCTCGAAGGCCATTAAAGTTCTGCGGAGGACGATGTCCTGAAGCTTGGCTACTCGTTCCTCGCGTGCCAACCAAAGCAACTCGGCTTCCGAATAGCCCGGCACCGCAAACGATGGAGACGCTGTGTGGTCCCGCTCCAACGCCGCGACGGCCCTTGCGCGAGATCCATAGCGGCCGGCAAGTTCACGCATCCGCTCGACGTCGCACCCGGTCGTCCGGGCAGCATCGGCCACCCAGCCAGCCTGGCTTGCCTCGTCCTGGGGGAACCCCGCTCCGCCGCCAACCGCGACGTGCTTCGTCGACCGGAGTCGCGGGAGTTCAAGTATCTTCAAAACCTCATTCGCGATCTGCTCGGCGCACGACCGGTACGTCGTCCATTTGCCGCCGACGAGCGCGAGAATCGGAAACCGACGGGTCGAATTCGGCTGATAGACCCTGATCGAGTGGTCACGGCTGATTGCGCCAGCGACCGCAGCCTGCATCCGCGGCAGCGGACGCACGCCGGCGAAGCTGAAGATGATCTGCTCCCGCGAGACCTTTGCTCCAGGCATTACCGACAGGAGGACGTCGAAAAGGTAGTCGATCTCGGCATCGGAGCAAATCATGTCGTCCGGATCGTCGGTGCGCAGGTCAGTCGTTCCGAGAAGTAGCCGGTCGTCTCCGAGCCTGTAGATGAGACATGCACGGTGGTCAGCGGTTTCAAAGTAGAGCATGCGCTCGCCCAATTGCCCGGCGAGTTCCGCATTCCGCAACACCAGATGCGATCCCTTGGTGCCGCCAACCAGGCGCTCATCCTGGCCAAGCGCCTTCTGGACGTGGTCGAGCCATGCCCCGGAGGTGTTTACGACGACCTTGGGCCGAACCGTGAACCGCTCTCCGGCCAACCTGTCTTCCAGGAGGACGGAGTCGCCGTCTGCGCCGATCACTGCCAGATACGATGCCGCCATCGAAGCCGGGCAGTTGGCTTCAGCGTCTGCGATGATTTCGAGGGTCAGCCGTTCTGGGTGAGTGATGCGCGCATCGAAATACTCTGCGACCGCGCGGATACTTGGCGACAGACCCGGCACGTCGGCTATCGCGCTGCGTTTGGCCAGCAGGCGATGGCGGGGCATCGTTCGATGCTGGTTTCCGAACAAGTCATAGAACATCAGCCCGAGCTTGACCGGAACGGCACCCTTGCGACCCGGTGTCCGGGTAAGCCTCAGAAACCGGAAGACCGCTCCAGCGGTCCCTCCGAACCAGCTCTTCAAGGGGACCCAGCAGGGGATGGGCCGCACGACGTGAGGCGCGTTCAGCAAGAGCAGATTACGCTCTTCCACGGATTCCCGAACCAGCGCAACCTCGCCGGTCTCCAGATATCGAAGCCCCCCATGAATGAGCCTTGAAGGCGCGGCACTTGTTCCAGAAGCGAAATCGCCACGCTCGACCAGGAGAGTGGCCACACCCTGGGCTGCGAGATCCATGTACACGCCCGCACCGTTGATCCCACCGCCGATGATCAGCACTTCGGGCGCCATCCCGCTCCGCAGTTCCTTGAGAAGTTCGCTTCGGCTCCGCATAGATCACCTCCCGGTCTGCTCTTTTCGTTTTTGGGTCAGCCGCTGTTCCCTCACCATAATCCTCCTCAACATGTTATAACAAGTCTGGGTGCTAACGGAACCGAGGGTAGAGCAAGCATGGTTCTCGATGTTGCGCTGCAGCGCGCATTTTAAGGGCCGACTGCAATTCCCGAGTTGACAGGCACCCGGCTTCGCGTACCGTGTACTTGTTATTATAAGTTGGATCGTATCACGCGGTGACTGCGACCGGAATTCCGGTCGGAAGTGAAGGGTGACAAAGAGCACCCAGGTCGCCGCGGCACGGTCCGGGAGGGTACATCCATGAAGGACTGCGTGATCGGCATCGATGCCGGTGGCACGATGACCAAGGCTGCCCTTTTCGACCTGGCTGGCCGCGAACTTGCCTGTGCCAGAAGGCCGAACGAGATGCTGTTCCCTGGCCCCGGTTTCACCGAGCGTGATCCGGATCGCATGTGGAAGGCGGCGGCGGAGGCCGTGCGCGAGGTCCTCGAAGTCTCCGGGGCCGCACCTGGTCGGGTAGCCGGCGTGAGCGTCGCGGGTTACGGGAGCGGGCTCTACCTGATCGATGCGGATCGAAACCCCGTTCGGAACGGAATTGTCTCAACGGACAGTCGCGCCGCTTCCCTGGTGGATGAATGGCGCCATTCTGGAGTTCACGACCAGGCGGCCCAAGCAATTCAGCAGCGGCTCTTCAACGGGCATTCGGGTGTTCTGCTCGGCTGGTTGCACCGCTTCGAACCAACGGTGCTGGACAGATCCTTGTCCGTTGTATTCTGCAAGGACTTCCTGCGCGGGCGACTCACCGGAGACTATTCAACGGACCCTTCCGATGCCGGAATCGCGGGGTTGATAGACGTCGAGAAAGTCGACTGGTCCCGCTCCTTCTTCGAACTCGTTGGAATCACCCCGTGGTTGGACAAGATGCCGGCCATCGGCCCATCCGACGGCGTCGTCGGGGGAGTGACGGCCTCTGCCGCTGCCGTTACCGGTCTTCTGGAAGGGACACCGGTCGTTCGCGGCTGCGTCGATGTAAGCGCGGCGGCCATGGCCTCTGGGGTGGTTGATCAGAGCCAGCTCAGTATCGTGGCCGGAACGTTCAGCATCAATTCGACGCTTCACGACGCCCCACGCCTCAGTACCCTCCCATTCATTCAAAGTCCTTACCCGCTCGGCGGATACATCGCCACTGAGGGCGCCGCGACATCCGCGAGCAATTTGGAGTGGTTCCTGCGCAAGGTCCTTGACGGAGAGGCAGCGCGGGCCGCTTCCGAAGGGAAGACAATCTATGACGTCTGCAACGAACTGGTCGAACGAGGGCTTGATCGCGCGAACGACATCCTGTTCTTCCCGTTTCTGTTTGGCGGACCGAGCTCGGCCCCCGCTGGCCTCCTAGGCCTGCGAGCCGCACACGATCTCGGGGACGTTCTCCGGGCGATCTATGAGGGGATCGTCTATGCCCACCGCCAGGATGTCGAACGCCTGCTGTCCGGACCTGACGCGGCGCGACCGACCGTCATCCGTCTCGCGGGAGGGGCGTCACGAAGTGCGATTTGGGCTCAGCTCTTTGCTGACGGGCTCGGGCTGCCCGTCGAAGTTCCCGCCGGTGGCGAACTCGGTGCGCTCGGTGTCGCCATGTTGGCCGCAACGGGCGTAGGTGCACACGCAAGCCTTGCCGAGGCAGTCCAGTCGATGACGCGGATTGGAGCCCGCTTCGAGCCGCGCGCTTCTAACCACGACTATCACTCGGAGAAGTTCTCTCGGTATTCCGCAGCCTCTTCAGCCCTGGCAGACGCCTGGAGGTCAGAGTCCAAGCTGAGCGCCTAAATCGTTCCACCCTTCATCCTTGACCGTCGGTGTTCCGCTCGCCGCGCCATCGTGCGCGACCGGTCAAGCCTTGTCGAAATTCAGGAGCAGACGATGCTGGAACTGATCGACGTCACCAAGAAGGTCGGAGCGGAGACCCATCTCGCGAACGTGTCGATG
>NZ_JACDIT010000010.1 GCF_013839445.1 Chthonobacter albigriseus
CGGCATGCGGGAGCAGCACTTCCCCGGGCGGGCGCCGGTCAGCGCCTATGGCAACGGCGGCTTTCGCTTCGCCGAGATGAGCCACCGCGGCTCGATTCTCTGCCTGCCGTCCGGCATCCATGGCTGGCCTGCCGCAACACCGGCGGGCATTTCGGTGGGCTCGCTGGCCAAGGCGCTGGCCGGGGCCGGCGGGTCCCCCCTTGGCGAGGACACGCGGCGGGCTCGTTTCCGGCCCGCCCCCCGGGACTGATGCCGATGCGGTCATGATGGTCTGCCGTCAGCGATAGGTGACGCTGGACTTCTCGCGCAGTTCCTTGATCAGGGCGTCCGAGGCTGCCTTGGCCTGCGCGTTCATCGCTTCGGCGTCCATGCTGGCCGTCACTGCGCTCTCACCGGTGACAGTGATGCGATCGCAGACGGCGAACATCTCCACGCCCTGGTCGGTGACCGCAGGCTTGGTGAGGCGGCCTTCGGCGGTTTCCTTGACCTGCTCCTGCAACTGAGGCGGCACTTCCGACGCGAGCCGGCGGCCGACGTTGAGCACAGCCACCTCCTTCAGCGCCTTGGCCATCGGGATTCCCTCGGCACAGGAGGTGAAGCGCTTGCGCAACGCCTCGGCTTCGCGGCGACGCCGCTCGACCACATCGCTGGAGCGCTTCGCCGGGAGGGTGAACACCACGCGCTGGAGCACGTAGTCCTCGGCGGTGACCTCGGAGGCGCCCTTCTCGCGGTTGCGCATCTGGGCGAGCAGGTCGTTCTGCTCCTCGCGCACGGCGGCCTGGACCTTGCTGCGGACCACGCGGCCCCAGGCGATCTGGGCGCGGATGCGGTCCTTGAAGGTGCGGATGCCGACGCCGGCCTGGCCGAGCGCCTGGGCGAACTGCGCGGGCGAGAGCTTGGAGCGGGCTGCGACCTCGGCCACCGCGGCATCGACCTGCGCGTCCGAGATGACGATGCCGCGCCGCCTGGCCTCCTTCAGCTTGATCGCATCCTCGATCAGCTCTTCCACGGCCGCCTTCTGCGACGCGCCGGCGGGCAGCTTCTGCGCCAGCTGGAGCAGCCGGGCGCGGCTGGAGATGTCCATCGTCGTGATCGCCGTGTCGTCGACCACGACCTTGATCGAGGACTGCGCCGCTGCCGGCTGGATGGCGGCGGAAGCGCTCACGAGGAGGGCGGCGAGGATCGTGCGGGCCACGGTCTTGGAGAAGGACATGAGAAAACCATCCTGCGGCGGGCGGACCCGCTCTTTTCGACGGGCGGGGAGTGTCAAGTCCGCCTGTTCGCGTGTCAAGTATGGGACGGGCGTGGCGGAAAGGTGACGCTCGGCCGCCGTTTTCGGCCGGACTGTCACTTCATGACGTCGAACGAGCTGTTGAGGTCGCCGAGCGTGCGGAAGCCGAGCCGCAGGTAGACCGTCCGGTCCGTCGCCTCGCCGGTCACCCGCGTCTTGTCCTCGGCGTAGGACAGCGACAGCGAGAAGGCCTCGTCGTCGTAGGCGACGCCGATGGCGTTGCGCACCACGTTGGTGTTCTCGATGTCGAACCGGGTGGAGCCGAACATGCGCCAGCGGTCGTTCAGGCGGACGCTGCCGGCGGCCTGGAGCTCCTGCCGGTCGTCCTCGATGCCGAGGTCGGGCTGGCTGCGGATGAAGGCGTAGGTGAAGGCGGCCGTCACCGGTCCGGCAAGGCCCACCACCTGCGCCTCGAGCCGGTTCGGCATCAGGTTGGACTTGTCGAGCCGCGCGTTGGCATTGAGCAGCAGCCCGAGGTCGGTGTCGACCGACAGGCCCGCGACGAAGTCCGAGACGTCGCCGTCCAGGCCGGAGTCCTGGCCGGTGGAGTAGACCGACGCCGCGTCGAACGAATTGCGGCCGGCGAGCTGGAACGACTGGCCGAAGCTCGCCGTGACGGAGGTCCCGTTGACGAACTGGCCGTTGTAGCGGAAGCCGACGTTGAGCCGGGTGCCGCCTTCCACGCGGTCGTAGCCGGAGAACTTGTCGTAATCGAACAGCGACGTGGAATCGAACACGAGGCTCTGCGAGTCCTCGTTCGGCAGGTTGTCGATCTCCGTCTCGTTCGGGCGCACGATCAGCTGTGCCACCGGCTCGATCACCTGCGACCCGATCGAGGACTGGATCAGGAAGGGGTAGCTGTATTCCAGGCCGACGGCCGGCATCGCGCGGCCCGACACGTCGTCGTCGAGCCCGGAGGTGTCGTCCGGGGAGGAGAAGAACACGTCGCCGCGGAAGTAGGCGAAGGGTGTGAACACCTGGCCGAGCGAATCCACGAACCGCCGGCGCCACAGCGCGTCGATGCTGGCCCGCGAGTAGGAGCCGGACGGCGCCAGCAGCCGCGTCTCGCCGGCTTCGCCGAACACGCCGTCGTTGTCGGCGTCGAACTCGAAGATGTCGTTGGCGTTGCGCGTCAGGCTGGTGAAGTTCGACTTGATCGACACCTCGCCGCCGGCGACCGGCTCCTCCAGGTAGACCTGGTGATCGATGACGGGATGGACCAGCGGCTGCTTGGACTGCAGACCGACGTCCTGCTCCAGCGCATCGGCAGCGGTGTCGTCCTCCTGCGTGATGAAGAAGCCGTAGGCGTGCGCCTCGAAGCGATTCCGGCCGTCGACGCCGGTGAGGTAGATGTCGTTGGTCGCCGAATCGCTGTCCGCGCCGGGAAGGTCGTAGTCGTCGAAGTAGGAGCGGTCGGTGGCGACCGCGAGATCCCAGCCCCAGCTCCAGCGGCTGTTGATGTCGAACTGCCCGGAGGTGGTGACGCCACCACGGTAGCGACGGTCGCCCGAGGTGCCCGCGAACTCGTCCGGCGCGGACTGGCGCAGGCCGGATACGCGGATCTTGTAGGCGCCGTTGATCACCCGGTGGCGGAACTCCGCGTCGAAGAAGCCGCCCTGCTTGGAGAAGGCGCCCGGCGCCAGCGTCACGTCCATGTTCGGCTTCAGCGCATAGAAGTAGGGCGCCTGCAGGCCGAAACCGCGCTCGCTGTTGTAGGACGGCTTGGCGAACAGGAAGCCGGACTTGCGCTTCACGCTCGGATCGAAGGTGGTGAACGACGGCGCCCAGGCGATCGGCACGCCGAGGAACTCGAACGTGGTGTCCTTGAAGCTGATCGTCTTGTCGCCCTGGCGATGGATGATCTTCTTCGCCTTGATCTGCCAAACGGGCTTGCGGCCGGGCACGCCGTCGCAGTCGACGCAGGGCAGGTAGGTGCCGTTCTCGAACTCGGTGACGTCGCCTTCCGTCCGGCGCGCGCGCTCCGCGTTGAAGGCGGTGCGCTGCTGGGTGACGATCTCCAGCGCTTCGGCGACGCCCTCGCGCAGGTCGTCCGTCAGGTCGAGCGCGGCGCTGCGCACCACGTTGCCGCTGGGATCGATCAGCTCGACCCCGCCGGTCGCGCGGACCCGCTTGGTGCGGCGGTCGACGTCGACCCGTTCGGCCGTGAGCGTGTAGGCGCCGTAGTAGATGACGACGTTGCCGACCGCGGACACGCTCTCGCTGTTGAGATCGTAGACCAGCGTATCGGACTCGACGAGCATCCGGCCCTGCTGGTCGCCCTTGGCGACGGCGGCCAGAATCGACGGATCCGTTTCCGACGCCTCCTGGGCGAGGCCCTGGTGGGATCCGGCGACGATCGCGGCGAGCGCCACGCCCGTCAAAGCGGCGGCGCGCAGGTTCGTCCGGAACTGCGGGACGATGGAGGTACGCAACTAACCATCCTCCCGGAACAGCAACACAGTCGACCCCATGAGCGTAGCGAACACCGCAGGGGCCCAGGCCGCCAGAGCTGCGGGAACCAGCCCTTCGCTGCCCAAATCACGAGCGATTTCAGTGACGACATAAAGCACGAAGCCTGCGCTCACGCCACCGAGAATCATCCGCCCGACTCCTCCCGATCGAGACAGCCCGAGCGACACCGTAGCGGCGATCAGGACCATCGAAGCCAGCAGAAGCGGTCTGGCTAACAAGACATGAAATTGCAAACGAAACCTGTACGGAGGAAGCCCTGATGCGGCTGCTTGAGAAATCGTTTCTGGTAGATGCCAGAAAGACACGATTTCCGGCGACGACAATCGGTTGCGGACCTGCTCCGGCGTCAGCGACGTTGGCAGCTGGTAGCGCTCCGCCAGCCGCGGCGCGCCGCTGACGTCGACGATTCGCGCCTCCGACAAAACCCACCGATCGCCCTCGATCTCGCCGAGCACCGCCTCCACCCGCTCCTTCAGCAGCCCGTCCGCGCCGAACACCCAGAACACCGGATCGAGCACCAGCCGGCCGTTGTCGGCGATGCCCTGGACCCGCATCACAGCCTCGCCTTCTGCCGTCTGCTGCCGCAGCCAGGCCCCGCTGGTCGTGTCGGTGAGAAGCGACGCCGCCGATCCGAGCGAGGTCGAGATCCGGTCGGATTCGGCTTTCATCGCCGTCGCCAGCGGATTGTAGACCCCCGTCGCGAAGATGCCGATGACCAGCGCCACGATGAACCCCGGCGCGCTGAACTGCCAGACCGAGATGCCTGCCGCCCGCGACACCACCAGCTCGGACCGGCGCGACAGCGACAGGAAGGCGCCGATCGACCCGACCAGCACGGCGAACGGCAGCAGCTGCTCGGTGATCAGCGGCACCCGCAGGGCGGAGATGGCGAACACCGTCAGGGTGCTCGCTTCCTCCTTGCCGAGGTTGGACCGGGCGACTTCCAGGAAATCGATCAGGAGGGCCAGCAGCGTCGCGCCCAGGAACAGGCCGAGGATCCACTTGGCGAACAGCGCGGCGTAGTAGTTGAAGAGCGTGCGGCCGATCATGACGGCCCCGACGCGTTGATCATCCGGTCGGCCGACCGGCGGATAAAATCCGACAGCCGCTCCAAGGGCTCGGCGAGGAACCGCGGGACGAAGGGCTGGACGCCCAACCAGAGCGACACCGCCGAGGCCAGGATGAAGAGGATGGGAACCCCCCAGACCACCGGCAGCCACATTTCGTCGGCCGCGGCGAGACCCGCGAGTGCGAACCCCACCACGCGGATCAGCGCCGACACCACGATGCCGCCGGCGAGCGCCGCGGTACGGCCCGACCGCGTGGTCGTCGGAAAGCCGAGAAAGAGAAACGTCGTCAGCGCCATCGCCACCGGATAGAGCGGCGCCGTCAGCCGCGTGTGGATCTCGGCCCGGAACCGGTCCTCGCGCTCCTTGCGGTAGGGATCGTCGAGCGGCGTGCCGTAGAGCTCCGTGATGGTGCGCTCGTTCGGCTGGTACGGCCGCTCCTTGTCGCCCGCCGCCTTCAACTCCGTGAGGTCGAAGGCGTAGGAGCCGAAGGCGACATAGGTCGACGAGCCGTCGTCGCGCCGCGTCCGCTCGATCGTTCCGGTCTCCATCACGACCAGAGTCTTTTCAACCGCGTTGACGACCCGCCCGCGCTCGGCCGTGTAGGTGAACACGAACTCCGGATCCCGCGCATCGTAGATGAAGAGGTCCTCCAGCGATCCGTCGCCGGCCCGGTTCCGGATATGGAAGGTGAAGTTCTCGTCGATCTCCACGAACCGGCCGGGCTGCACCACGTTGGCCACCACGTCCGCGCGGATGCGGTTGGTCTGGTCGCGCAGCGCCTGCAGGCTCTGCGGCCCGGCGAACAACCCGATCCAGGCGACCAGCACGGCGACGATCAGGGACAGCACGATGAAGGGAGCCGCGACCTGCCGCTGCGAGGCCCCGGCCGCGTTGATCGCCACGAGCTCGCTGCCGGCATGCATGCTGTTGAGCACCACGACCATGGCGATCACCAGCGAGAAGGGTGCGACGACGCTGACCAGGAACGGCACGGCGAGCAGCGTCATGCCGAGATAGGTGGCGATCGCCTGGCCCTTGGCGGTGACGAGATCGAATCGCCGGAGCGCCTGCGTCACCCAGACGATGAGGGTGAGCGTGGCCAGGACGGCCGAGAACACGACGGACGTCCGAAGAAAAAGGTGAAGCCCGAGCCGCCGCATCAGAGGATTCTCATCATGCCGATCTTCGATGCCTGGCCGTGCTTGGCGCGACGAATGGACCGGGCGCTTGCCGGGCGCAACGATAAGCGCCACCTTGTGCCGCAAGCAATGCGCCCGTTCGGATGCATCAATCGCGAATCCTGCCCCCGACGCCGCCGATCGCGCGGCGACCATGACACGAAAATCGACATATGAGAAAGGCCCGAGGCACCACCATCATGGCAGCGCAACCGACCATCACGATCAGCAAGACAACGTCGCCCGCCACCGGTGTCGCTGTGGTTTTCGTCGACCAGGACAACAACCCGGGCCCCGCCGCCCGCGCCTTGTTCGAATCTCTGTCCGGCACGGTTGAGCGGGCGATCGCGGCGACGACATTCAAGGGCAAGGCGCAATCGATGCTCGACATCGTCGCGCCGGCGGGCTCCACCCTCGACCGCGTGATCGTGGTGGGCATGGGCGCCGTGGGCGAGTTCGACGCCACCGCCGCGCTGAAGCTCGGCGGCGTGGTGATGGGCAAGATCAAGGAGACCAAGGCCCAGGCCGTGACGATCCTGCTGGAGCGCCCGGGCAGCGAGGCGCTCGATCCGGTGCTCGCCGCCGAATTCGCCCTCGGCCTTCGCCTGCGGTCCTACGAGTGGAGCCGGCACAAGACGCGCAAGAAGGACGATGCCGAGACGCCCGCCGCCCGCATCAACCTGGCGGTCGAAGACGCCGCCAAGGTCAAGAAGACCTGGGGCGAGGCGGCCGAGGTGGCCGCCGGCGTGGAACTGGCGCGCGACCTCGTCAACGAGGCACCGAACATCCTCGGACCCGTCGAGTTCGCCGAGGCGGCGGAAAAGCTGGAATCGGTCGGGCTGGAGGTCGAGATCCTCACCGACAAGGACATGAAGAAGCTCGGCATGGGCGCGCTGCTCGGCGTCGCGCAAGGCTCGGTCCGGCCCGCCCGCCTCGCCATCATGCGGTGGAACGGGTCCAAATCGAAGGACAAGCCGATCGCCTTCGTCGGCAAGGGCGTGGTGTTCGACACCGGCGGCATCTCCATCAAGCCGGGGCAGGGCATGGAGGACATGAAGGGCGACATGGGCGGTGCGGCCGCCGTGATCGGCCTGATGCGCGCGCTCGCCGGCCGCAAGGCCAAGGTCAATGCCATCGGCATCCTCGGCCTCGTCGAGAACATGCCGGACGGCAACGCCTACCGCCCCGGCGACATCCTCACCTCCATGTCCGGCCAGACCATCGAGATCATCAACACCGACGCGGAAGGCCGCCTCGTTCTGGCCGACGCGCTCTGGTACTGCCAGGACCGCTTCAAGCCGGCGTTCATGGTCAATTTGGCGACGCTGACCGGCGCCTGCATGGTGGCGCTCGGCACCCAGCACGCCGGCCTGTTCTCCAACGACGACGAACTGGCGGACCGGCTCTACAAGGCTGGCCAGGCCTCCGGTGAGCGGGTCTGGCGCCTGCCGCTCGGCCCCGACTACGACAAGCTGATCGACAGCCGCTTCGCCGACATGAAGAACACCGGCGGCCGCTACGGCGGCGCAATCACCGCCGCGCAGTTCCTGAAGCGCTTCGTCAACGACACGCCGTGGGCGCACCTCGACGTGGCCGGCACGGCGATGGCCTCGCCGGACAGCGAGATCAACCGCTCCTGGGGCTCCGGCTTCGGCGTGCGGCTGCTCGACCGGCTGGTGCGCGACGCCTACGAGGGTTGACCAACGATCAACCGTTGGCCGCTAGGGTCCCGGGCGTCGGCTCTGCCGGCGCCCGTTTTCGATTCGGACCCGGTGACCGATGCGCCTCGCCCTCAAGATCCTCTTCGCGCTGACCATCGGCTGGATGCTGACCCTGGTGGTGACGAAGATCCTGACCGGCGCGCGGCCGACGCTGCTGTCGGGCGTCGCCGGCGCCGTGCTCGTCGGGCTCGCGGTGGTCGTTCTCGATCTCTATTCGGGGTGGTAGAAGGGCGCTCATGACCGAGCTGCTGTTCTATCACCTGGACTCCCAGCCGCTGGACGCGGTTCTGCCGACGCTGCTGGCCAAGTCGCTGGAACGCGGCTGGCGCGTGGTGGTGCAGGTCGGCTCGCCCGAGCGCCTGGAGGCGATCGATTCGCACCTCTGGACCTTCGCCGACGAAAGCTTCCTGCCGCACGGCACAGCCGCCGACGGGCATGAGGCCGAGCAGCCGATCTTCCTGACAACCGACCACGCCAACCCCAACGCCGCCACCGTCCGTTTCCTGGTGGACCGTGCGGCCCCGCCGCCCGACGTCGCCGCGTACGACCGGGTCGTCATCCTCTTCGACGGCGGCGACCCGGAAGCCCTGGCCGAGGCGCGCGGGCACTGGAAGACCTTGAAGGCCGCGGGACACGAGGTGACATACTGGCAGCAGGCCGACAGGGGCGGGTGGCAGCGAAAGGCCTGATCGATTCCGGCCGGCTCCTGGTCCGGCGTGTAGGGGAGAGCTGATGAAACTGGTGATCGCCAACAAGAACTACTCATCCTGGTCGCTCCGTGGCTGGCTGGTGGCCAAGGCGAGCGGACTGCCCTTCGAGGAGATCCTGGTGGGGCTGGACCTGCCGGACACCCACGCCCGGATCACGCAGTATTCCAAGGCCGGCCGCGTGCCGGTGCTGGTCGACGGCGACGTCACGGTGTGGGACTCCCTGGCGATCGCCGAGTACCTCGCCGAGAAGGCCCCCGACGCCGGGCTCTGGCCGGCCGATTCGGCGGCCCGCGCCCATGCGCGCGCCATCACCGCGGAAATGCACTCCGGCTTCATGGGGCTGCGCGGCCATTATCCGATGAACATCCGCCGGCCCGTCGCGTCGCGTCCCGAGACGCCTGCCGCCGCCGCCGACATCGCCCGCGTCAAGGAGATCTGGCGCGATGCGCGCCGCGCCCACGGCCAGGGCGGCCCGTTCCTGTTCGGACGGTTCACCATCGCCGACGCCTTCTACGCCCCGGTCGCCAGCCGCTTCGTCACCTACGCGGTGCCGCTCGGGCCGGTTGAGACGGCCTATGTGGAGGCCCTGTTCAGCTACCCCGCGATGGCCGAATGGCTGGAGGCCGGACGCGCCGAGACCTGGATCGTGCCCTCCGACGAGGTGGACTGAGAGCCGGCCGCCTCGTGCCGGACGGTCTAGCGGCGGACGTTGCGGCAGGCGAGCGGCCGGTTGGCGCCGCCCTCCACACCGGGGATGCGTGCGCACCGGTCGAACACGGTCTCGGGCTTCGTCTGGACCGGACGCTGTTGGGGCGGATCATTCACGCCGTTCTCCGGGATCGGCAGTGAATTGTGCGGCGCACCAACGGACGGACGATAGACGGGCACGGCGGGCCGGACTGGCGCAGTTTTCACGGTTGGCGTCTCGGCCGCTGCCTGCTCGCTAGGCACGCCGGATGCCGCGGCAACGATCACCGTCCACATGATCGCCCGACTGGCGCGGCTTGAGCAGAGCCTTTTTTGCATAGAACTTGTTCTCGTCGGTTGATGAGAATGTACGCCGCCGTCGTCGGTCGCCGTGCATTCATCGGGTTTGACTATCAAGCGAGCGGTCATTTCTATTGGTGTTTTTCTCAGTCGACCCTTGCTTTCCGGCGTGGAATGAGCGGATGATGCGGCCGCCCCCGCTTCAAGGTGTGATCCCCACGGGACCCTCGTTCGTAGCGGTAAGAAACAAGAGGTCCCATTCAACAGTGGACCCCCCGGAGGAGAACGCCGACGCCGGCTGCTGCCGGTTGGAGGAGACCACATGAACGCTGTTCAGGCTTTGCGCCATCGACTCGGTTTCGGGTTGCGTCTGATGAAGGCCGTCGGAGGAGACGCCGGTGTCAGCTTGGTGAATGCCTCGGCCGTACCCCGCGTCGCCGCGGGGCTCTCGTCCTATGTAGGGTCGTCCAGGCCCCGCGCCGAGACCCTCCTTCGCCGACTGGTCCAGCAACACGGCCGCGCGGGAAGCGCGCTGGAGATCGGCCGCCGCGGCGTTTCTCACGCCGACTGGATGGACAGCAACGTCCGCCACGACCAGCGCGACGTGGCCGTGGAGGGCATCCCGGTCGACATCGTCACCGCCCTTCGCGAGATCCCGGACGAAAGCTACGACGTCGTCTTCTCCGTCGACACCATCGAGCACGTGAAGGCGCCCTGGCGCGTCGCGGCCGAGATCGCCCGCATCCTGCGCCCCGGCGGCATCACCTTCCACTCGACCGTGTTCACCACCCGCTACCAGCCGCAGCCGGAGGACTTCTTCCGCTTCACGCCGGACGGCCTGAAGTCGCTGTTCGACACGCTGGAGTGCCTGACCGCCGAGTTCGACGCCACCGAACGCCGCCGCGAGCATGGCCGCAAGGCCCGCGGGGAATGCGCCGACATCTTCGGCGGCAGCCGCGAAGGCTGGCGCGTCCACTACGCCGGCCGCCGCCCGCTGCTCCGCTGACACCGGGCGCCGGCGCCCGATCCGCCGGCCGCATCCTCCAGACCGTTCTCGGCGCCGTCCGAAGCTGCCGGCTTGCCAGATCGTGCCGCACAGTGCGAGTTTGCTCGGCCGTCCGCGCTCGACAACGCGGGGCGGCGAGCGGCGCGGGGGACCGATGGACGGCGATTTCATCTCCGACAATCTCGCCGAGGCTGTCCACGAGGAGGCGTCCGCCGACGCCATCCGCCGCGCCATCTTCGCCGCCTGGGCCGCGATCCTGCTCGGCATCGCCGTCCAACTGCTGGTGCTCGCGGTCAAGGTCGTAGCCGCTGCTTCCTGGCCGCAACTGGCGTTCCTGGCCGACCTCGCGCAGGGCGTGACCTGGGCGCTGCTGGTCTGCGCCGGGATCGCGATCGGAACGGTGGCCGGGCGCTCGCGATCGGCGGTGATGGGAGCCATCGGCTTCATCGCGGCGCCGGTGGCCTGGGGGCTCGCCAAGGGCGTCCAACGCGCCGTCCAGCATCTCGTAGGCGCCACGGTCGATCCGATCACAAGCTTCTTCTACACGGTGTCGGCGCTGAAAGGCGTCGAATACGCCATCCTGGGCGCGGCGCTCGGCCATCTCGTGGGCAAGGGCACCGCCCACGCGCGCCCCTACCTGCTGCTCGGCGCTGCGGTCGGGATCGTCGCCGCCGCCGTGATGACGCTGCTCGCCCAGCGCAACGCCGCGCTCACAGGAACCGCGCTGCCGACCGCCGCCGTGGTTGCCGCCGCCGTCAACGAGTTCGTGTTTCCGGTCGGCTGCGCCTTCGTGATCTACCTGGCGGCGCGCCTGAAGTCGGTGGCCCGGGTCGGCTGACCGCGCCGCTGTGAAGCTTACGTAAACGTGCATGTGCAAGCCGCCTCATGCTTTTGCTTTTGCCGGCGTGCGCTGGTAACGTCATGCCAACGACACCAATCTGCAATGCGCTGGAGCCTGGACCGGTTCGCGTGTTGCCGGAGAGAACCAGTGAGCGACGCGGGCGATGTGAACGGCCGCGCAGATCCTGTACCCGAAGTCAGTCGGACGGCCGAACCCCGGCCGGACGGCCCTTCGGGAGGCCTGTCCAAGCGGGCGGCCCGCAGACGGCGCAAACGGCGCGCCGCGGCGGCCGCTGAACGAACGGACAAGCCCCAGGCTGCAGCGCAGGCGGAGCGGGCGCAAAAGCCCGAGCCGCAAGGAAAACGCAAGGACCGCCGGCCCAAGCGGCAGGCCCGTTCGCCCGCCAAGGCCGGCGGCGAGGCCGCCGTGCGCGGGGTTCGCCAGCCGCAACCGCAGGGCAGGGCGCCGGCGCCGCAAAACCGCTCGGACAATCGCACCGCGCCGGCTCGCCCGGAACCGGACCGCCGCCGCGGCCCGGCCCCGGCCCCCGCGCCGCGTGACCGGGCCCCGGACCGCCAGCCCGATGCCGCCGACCGCGACGGCACGTCCCGCTACCGCCGCCGGCCGGCGAACGCCCCCCACCTCTATGCCGCTCTCGACCTCGGCACCAACAACTGCCGCCTCCTGATCGCCGAGCCGCAGGAGCGCGGCTTCCGCGTGGTCGACGCGTTCTCCCGCATCGTTCGCCTGGGGGAGGGCATCGGCCGCTCCGGCCGCCTGTCCGAGGCGGCCATGGACCGCGCGGTCGAAGCGCTGGCCGTCTGCCGGTCGAAGATGGCCGACCACGACGTCCGCCGCATGCGGCTGATCGCGACCGAGGCCTGTCGGGCCGCGGAGAACGGGCCGGTGTTCCTGGAGCGCGTGCGGGCCGAGACCGGCCTCAGCCTGGAGATCGTCAACCGCGAAACGGAGGCACGCCTGGCGGTGGCCGGCTGCGCCACGCTCGTCGACCCCCGGGCCGAGGGCGTCGTGCTCTTCGACATCGGCGGCGGCTCGTCCGAGCTCGTCTGGCTCGACCTGCGCCAACGCGGCGAAGCACGCGGATTTGCGCTGACGCGCTTCATCAAGGCCTGGACCTCGCTGCCGGTTGGCGTCGTGACGCTGTCGGAGCGCCACGGCGGCGTCACCGTCACGCGGCAGGTGTTCGAGGAGATGGTCGCCGAGGTGTCCGCCATGCTGGAGGACTTCCGCGACATGGACGAGATCGGCCCGCTGATCGCCGAAGGCCGCGTGCACATGCTCGGCACCTCCGGTACGGTGACCACGCTCGCCGGCATCCACCTCGGCCTCAAGCGCTATGACCGCCGCCGCGTCGACGGCGTCTGGCTGGAGGCCGAGCAGGTCGACCGCATGGTCGAGCAGTTGAGCACGATGGATTTCGCCGACCGGGTCGCCAACCCCTGCATCGGCGCCGATCGCGCCGATCTGGTGCTGGCCGGCTGCGCCATCCTGGAGGCGATCCGCCTGCGCTGGCCCTGCGAGCGCCTGCGCGTTGCCGATCGTGGCCTGCGCGAGGGGATCCTCGTGGAACTGATGGCGCGCGACGGGGTCTGGCGCCGGCGCCCGGCGCCCCCGCGGCCGTGAAACCGACAAGGGATCAGAACGCGTGAGCGACAAGAAGGACGACAAGAAGGACAAGGCGAAGAAGCCGCTCGGCCGCGCCGACACCGGCCTGAAGGTGCGCGTGAAGTCCGCGCGCGGCCGCACCGCCTCGTCCAACCGCTGGCTGGAGCGCCAGCTGAACGATCCCTACGTCGTCCGCGCCCGCAAGGAAGGCTGGCGGTCGCGCGCGGCCTTCAAGCTGATCGAGATCGACGAGAAGTACCACCTCCTGAAGCGGGGCATGCGCGTGGTGGACCTCGGCGCCGCCCCCGGCGGCTGGTGCCAGGTGGCGGCCAAGAAGGTTGGATCGACGTCCGAGAATCCACTGGTTGTCGGCATCGACTACCTGGAGGTGGATTCGATCCCGGGCGTCGTGCTGCTCCAGAAGGACTTCCTGGATGAGGACGCGCCGGCCAAGCTGATGGAAGCGCTTGGCGGCCACGCGCCCGACCTCGTCGTCTCCGACATGGCCGCGCCGACCACCGGCCACCACAAGACGGACCACCTGCGCACCACCTACCTCTGCGAGGTCGCAGCCGACTTCGCGTGCGACGTGCTGAAGCCTGGCGGCGCCTTCGTCGCCAAGGTCTTCCGCGGCGGCACCGAGACGTCGCTGCTGGCGACGCTGAAGCAGAACTTCGACGTGGTCACCCACATCAAGCCGCCGTCGAGCCGCCAGGAAAGCGTGGAGATGTACGTCTGCGCCCGCGGCTTCAAGGGCCGCAAGGCGGCCGACGAAGGGGCACCGGACAGCGAGGCGGAGTGATCACTCGGCCGCAGCGGCCGGCGCCTGCGGCTCGCCCAGCCACTCTGCGAGATCTCGAAGCGCCCGCGCGGTGAGTGCGCGCTTCTTGGCCGCCGCCTTCTCCGGCCCGCGCGGCCGCTTGCCGGGCTCCTTGACCACCTCGACGGGCGGAAACAGGCCGAAATTGACGTTCATCGGCTGGAACGACCGCGGGCCTTCGCCCTCCACCGAGAGGTGGCCGCCCGTGATGTGGCCGAGCAGCGCGCCGAAGGCCGTCGTCGCCGGCGGCAGGCTCGGCACGTCCCCGCGCCGCTCGGCTGCCGCGAAGCGTCCGGCAAGCAGGCCGATCGCCGCCGATTCCACATAGCCCTCGCAGCCCGTGACCTGGCCGGCGAACCGCAGACGCGGCATCGCCTTCAGGCGCAGCGTTCCGTCGAGCAGCTTCGGGCTGTCCAGGTAGGTATTGCGATGCAGGCCGCCGAGCCGGGCGAACTCGGCGTTCTCCAGCCCGGGAATGAGGCGGAGAACCCGCACCTGCTCGGCATACTTCAGCTTGGTCTGGAAACCGACCATGTTGTAGAGCGTGCCGAGCGCGTTGTCCTGTCGGAGCTGCACGATGGCGTGGGCCTTGACGTCCGGCTGGTGCGGATTGGTGAGCCCGACCGGCTTCATGGGGCCGTGGCGCAGCGTTTCGCGCCCACGCTCGGCCATCACCTCGATCGGCAGGCAGCCATCGAAATAGGGCGTCTTCTCGAAATCCTTGAACTCGGTCTTCTCGCCGGCGAGGAGAGCGTCGATGAAGGCGTCGTACTGCTCCTTGTCCATCGGGCAGTTGATGTAGTCCGCCCCGGTGCCGCCCGGTCCTGCCTTGTCGTAGCGCGATTGGAACCAGGCCTTGCCCATGTCGATGCTGTCGAAATGGACGATCGGCGCGATGGCGTCGAAGAAGGCGAGCGCATCGGCGCCCGTCAGGCTGCGGACGGCTTCCGCAAGCGATGGCGACGTGAGCGGGCCGGTGGCGATGATGACGGAGTCCCAGTCCTCCGGGGGCAGCCCGGCGATCTCGCCGCGCGCAACGGTGATCAGCGGGTGCGCCGCGATCGCCGCGGTCACCGCATCGGCGAATCCGTCGCGATCGACCGCCAGCGCGCCGCCGGCCGGCACCTGATGCCGGTCGGCCGTCGCCATGATCAGCGACCCGCAGCGCCGCATTTCCTCGTGCAGCAGGCCGACGGCATTGAGATTGTGGTCGTCCGACCGGAAGGAGTTGGAGCAGACCAGCTCTGCAAGCCGATCGGTCTTGTGGGCTTCGGTCGGGCGGTCTGGCCGCATCTCGTGCAGCACCACGGGGATGCCGGCGCCGGCAAGCTGCCAGGCGGCCTCGGATCCGGCGAGACCGCCGCCGATGATGTGGACGGGAAGGTTTTTGCTGATGTCGCTCATGGCGGCGGACCCTACTCGCCTCGGCGGCGGGGCACAACGGCCAAGCGATCCGTACCCAAGGGGGAGCCCTGAACGCACGAACGCCCGACGGGGGAGGAGATCCGTCGGGCGTCGTGTAGGTCGTGAAGCGGGGGAGGAGATCCGCTTCACGCGATGTGGCCAGCGGCGGGGAGGAGGTCGCCGAAAGCCATCAGCCGGAACGGAGAAATCACGTCGCCGGCTTCGGATCCGCTTGGCCGGGAGGAGGTGGCCGCCTGGATCCGTACGCTTCACTTGCAGAGTGCTGCCGATGGGGGAGGAGGTCCATCGGTGCCCCGCATTGGGATCGCGGAGAGGAAGGGAGGAGGAATCCGCCCCGCGAAGGGCCGAGGACGGAGGGAGGAGCCGTCCGCGGCTTACCGGATCGAGGGGGCCTCAGGGAGGAGGAAAGGCCGGCCTCGGTCCGATCTCTTGAACCCGCTCGGGTCGGTTTCGGTTTCACGTCGCCTTGGGGCGCCATGAAGACCGCACCGCCGCCGGGCGGGCAGTTCCGGCCCCGGAGGGCCGGCCCGGCGTCACTGAGCGGCGCGGCGGGCGATGTAGGGGATGTCGGCGCGGGAGATGCCGAGATCGGTCAGCTCGCGCGAGGACAGGCGGGACAGCTCCCGATAGGTCTCCTGGTACTTCTGGTAGGAGCGGAGCTTCTTGACGACGTTGCCGAACATGACACTTACCTCAGGTTTTTCTTCTGGAGGGATCGCTCGACACCGCCAACCGGTGGAACGTCGCCCTCGACAAGGACACAGATAGTGGAGCCGAGCCTGCGCAGGCAGGGGGGCTTTCGCATGCCTGTCCTGCAATTGTTGCAGAGCAATATGAACGGGGTGAAGAGCTGTTTAACAAAGTGTTTATGATTTGGGTCGGAATCATGCAGATCAGCCCATTCTTGCCACGGAAGGGCCGAAAACAAGGCCGACGGCGAGAACGCTTTGTTTAGTACGAACTCTGAACAAAAGCCGGTTTTCCGGGATTCCGACGTTGTGCAGTGCACAAAAGTCCCGCCGAGAGGCCTCTCCGGCTGCCGGTCGCCCCTCTTCATGACCACGCGTTAGGGCCTTGGCAGGAACTCGCGGAACACACTCGGCTCTTCGTGTTTGTGGCATTCCCGCAACATTGCACGGGGGTCCAGAATGATTGTTTTTTCCTCCAGCTTCTTTGATACGCGGATTGGACTGCACCCGAGAGACGCCGATGCCATCGGCAAGCCGCTTGCCGATTGGCTGCGCAACATGCTGGTGGCCCGCGGCGCCGAAGCGCGCGGCCTCGCCGAGCCCGGTGGGATCGGCTGGACCTTCGAGGTGGAATACGACGGCCGCGAGTTCCTGATCGGCGTGCACGGCGTCCGCAAGGCCGGACACCCGCGCACCGGCGAGTACTCGATCCTCGTCCAGCTCCAGAACACCTTCCTGGAGGCCCTGACAGGCGGCGCCGACGCTTCCGTCGACGACCCGATCATCTTCGAGATCGAGGACTTACTCGCCTCCTACGCTCGCGCCGACAACGTGGCGGTGCTGGTCGACGGCTGACGCCGGAAAGAGCAGGGCGGGAGACCGCGCAACGCGCCATTCCCCTCGACGGAAACCGGGTGGCATGTCCGTCGCTAGGCGTCAGGCGGGTATTCGGACCGGCCGAAACCGGCGGCCCGCACTCCCCCGGCCGCATGCCCGCGGGCGTGGCGGCTACTCCGCCGCTTCCACGCCGCGCTGCGGACGCCGGCCGACGAGATCCTTCAGGTAGCGCCCCGTATAGGAGCGCGGCTCCTTGACGATGTCCTCCGGGCGGCCGGCCGCGACGATCGTGCCGCCGCCGTCGCCGCCTTCGGGACCGAGGTCGACGATCCAGTCCGCGGTCTTGATGACCTCGAGGTTGTGCTCGATCACCACCACGGTGTTGCCCTGCTCGACGAGCTCATGGAGCATCTCCAGCAGCTTGGCGACATCGTGGAAGTGCAGCCCGGTGGTCGGTTCGTCCAGGATGTAGAGGGTGCGCCCGGTCGCCCGGCGCGACAGCTCCTTGGCGAGTTTGACGCGCTGCGCCTCGCCACCCGACAGCGTCGTCGCCTGCTGGCCGACCTTGATGTAGCCGAGGCCCACGTCGCGCAGCGAGAACATCTTGTCCCGCACGGCGGGAACGGCCTGGAAGAAGTCGCAGGCCTCCTCCACGGTCATGTCGAGCACATCCGCGATCGACTTGCCCTTGAAGTGCACGTCCAGCGTTTCACGGTTGTAGCGCTTGCCCTTGCAGACGTCGCAGGTGACGTAGACGTCCGGCAGGAAGTGCATCTCGATCTTGATGACGCCGTCGCCCTGGCAGGCCTCGCAGCGCCCGCCCTTGACGTTGAACGAGAAGCGGCCTGGCTGGTAGCCGCGCGCCTTGGCCTCCGGCAGGCCGGCGAACCACTCGCGGATCGGCGTGAACGCGCCGGTGTAGGTGGCCGGGTTGGACCGCGGCGTGCGCCCGATCGGCGACTGGTCGATGTCGATCACCTTGTCCAGGTGCTCCAACCCTTCGATCCGGTCGTGCGGCGCGGCCTGCTCGCGCGAGCCGTTCAGCCGGCGGGCGGCGGCCTTGAACAATGTGTCGATCAGGAACGTGGACTTGCCGCCGCCGGATACGCCGGTGACGCAGGTGAAGGTGCCGAGCGGGATTTCCGCGGACACGTTCTTCAGATTGTTGCCGCGCGCGCCGACGACCTTCAGCGTCCGGCCCTTCACGCCCTTGCGGCGCTGCTTCGGCACCGGAATGGCGAGCGCGCCGGAGAGATACTGCCCGGTGAGCGAGCCGGCGTCGGCCATCACCTCCGCCGGGGTTCCCTGGCTGATGATGCGGCCGCCGTGGATGCCGGCGCCCGGGCCGACGTCCACCACGTAGTCGGAGGCGAGGATCGCGTCCTCGTCGTGCTCCACGACGATCACCGTGTTGCCGAGGTCGCGCAGGTGCTTCAGCGTGGCGATCAGGCGGTCGTTGTCGCGCTGGTGCAGGCCGATCGACGGCTCGTCGAGCACGTAGAGCACGCCGGTCAGGCCCGAGCCGATCTGGCTGGCGAGCCGGATGCGCTGGCTCTCGCCGCCGGACAGCGTGCCGGAGGCGCGCGACAGGGTGAGATACTCCAGGCCGACGTCGTTGAGGAAGCGCAGCCGCTCTCGGATCTCCTTGAGGATCCGCGAGGCGATCTCGTTCTGCTTGTCGGTGAGCCGGCCGGGCAGCGCCTCGAACCAGGCGCCGGCCTCGCGGATCGCCTTGGCGGTGACCTCGCCGATGTGCAGGCCGCCGATCTTCACGGCCAGCGCCTCCGGCTTCAGACGGAAGCCATTGCAGGCCTCGCAGGGGTGGTCGGACTGGAACCGCGCCAGCTCCTCGCGCACCCAGTCGGACTCGGTCTCTTTCCAGCGCCGCTCGATGTTGGTGACCACGCCCTCGAAGGGCTTGGTGGTCTTGTAGGCGCGCAGGCCGTCGTCATAGGTGAAGGTGAGTTCCTCGTCGCCCGAGCCGTGCAGGATGGTGTTGCGCACGTCCTCCGGCAGGTCGCGCCAGGGCGTGTTCATCGACACCTTGAAGTGCCGGCAGATCGCTTCCAGGGTCTGCGCGTAATAGGGCGACGATGAGCCCGTCTTCGCCCACGGCAGGATCGCCCCGCCGCGCAAGGAGAGGTGGTCCTCCGGCACGACGAGCTCCGCCTCGAAGCGCAGCGTGGTGCCGAGGCCGTCGCACTTCGGACAGGCGCCGAAGGGGTTGTTGAACGAAAACAGCCGCGGCTCGATCTCCGAGATGGTGAAGCCGGAAACCGGGCAGGCGAACTTCTCGGAGAACAGCATCCGCCGCGGCTCGCCCGCTTCGTCCTTCTCGTCGGCCCATTCCAGCACGGCGATCCCGTCGGCGAGGCCGAGCGCGGTCTCGAAGCTGTCGGCGAGGCGCGTGGCGAGGTCCGGCCGCACGACGATGCGGTCCACCACCACGTCGATGTCGTGCTTCAGCTTCTTGTCGAGCGCCGGCGCTTCCTCGATGGCGTGGAACGTGCCGTCGATCTTGACGCGCTGGAAGCCCTTCTTCTGCAGCTCCGCCAGTTCCTTGCGGTACTCGCCCTTGCGCCCGCGGATCATCGGCGCGAGCAGGAACAGGCGGGTGCCCTCGGCAAGCTCAAGCGTCCGGTCCACCATCTGGCTGACCGTCTGGCTCTCGATCGGCAGGCCGGTGGCGGGAGAGTAGGGGATGCCGACGCGCGCAAACAGCAGGCGCATGTAGTCGTAGATCTCGGTGACGGTTCCGACCGTCGAGCGCGGATTGCGCGACGTCGTCTTCTGCTCGATGGAGATCGCCGGCGACAGGCCGTCGATCTGGTCGACGTCCGGCTTCTGCATCATCTCCAGGAACTGCCGAGCGTAGGCCGACAGGCTCTCCACGTAGCGCCGCTGGCCCTCGGCGTAGATGGTGTCGAAGGCGAGCGACGACTTGCCGGACCCGGACAGCCCGGTGAACACCACCAGCGCGTCGCGAGGGATGTCGAGATCGACGTTCTTCAGGTTGTGCTCGCGCGCGCCGCGGATGGAGATCACCCGCTTCGCCGTATCGAACGCGCTGGTCCTATTCGCCATATCGAACACCTGACGTCTGGAAATCCGCCCGCGCGGGATCAGCCCGCGTCGTCACACCATGCAAGCACCACGCCGACGCGCGCGGCCGAACCCTAGCCGGCCCTGCTGACGCCCGCCGTCAGCAGCCCCGGCCGATCCGCCAGCAAACGGGCGGCGGCTCGGCTCACACCTCATCAACGCGTGGGAAGCCCCTCGGATCGGTTCATATAGGCAGCAGTTGCGCGCCGCCAACTTTGTGTATAGAACGGAACAGGAACGATCAAGGGTGCCACAAAGCTTTTTCCGCACCTGTGGGGATTTTGCCCCGCTGTGGAAAAGGGGTCTCCGACGACCGCCGGGGTTGGACGCGGCGGATGCACGGCGTAGGGTGCCGGATCGTTTGGACAGGGCCGGAAGAAGGCAGGGGAGAAAGCTCCATGGCGGGCAGCGTCAACAAGGTGATCCTGGTCGGCAATCTGGGTCGCGACCCGGAGGTGCGGCGCCTCGGATCCGGCGAGCCGGTCGTGAACCTGCGCATCGCCACGTCGGAAAACTGGCGCGACAAGGCGTCCGGCGAGCGGCGCGAGCGCACCGAGTGGCACTCGGTGGTGATCTTCAACGAGAACCTCGCCAAGATCGCCGAGCAGTACCTGCGCAAGGGCTCCAAGGTCTACATCGAGGGCCAACTGCAGACCCGCAAGTGGCAGGACCAGTCGGGCGCCGAGCGCTACACGACCGAAATCGTGCTGCAGCGCTTCCGCGGCGAACTCACCATCCTCGACAGCCGCGGCGAGGGCGGCAGCCGTGAGGGCGGCGACTATCTGGAGGGCGGTTCCGACTTCGGCGCGGCCAGCCCGATGGAGAGCCGCGGCGGCTCCGGTGGCGGACGTGGCGGCTACAGCGGCGGCGGTGGCCGTTCGGGTGGCGGCGGCGGCGCGGCAGGGGGCGGCGGATCCTCGGGCGGCTTCGGCTCCGACATGGACGACGAAATCCCGTTCTGACCGGTCGACGACGGGCCTCCAGGCTTGTCGGAAATACCGGGTCATGGAAGAGTGCCACGGTCGCTGACCGGGCACTCCGATGAATCTCTCTCCGCTTCTTTCCGCCCCGCCGGCCGTGTTCTGGCACGCCGTCGCGGCCCTCATGGCGCTTGGGCTTGGCGTTCTCCAGATGGTGGGGCGAAAAGGCACGACGGCGCACCGCGTGCTGGGATGGAGCTGGGTGGGCCTGATGCTGGCCGCTGCGGGATCCTCCTTCTGGATCCACGGCATCGACCAGTTCATGGGGTTCAGCTTCATCCACGTGCTGTCCGTATGGACGCTTTTGAACGTCCCGCTCGCCGTCTGGTTCGCCCGTACCGGCCGGGTGCCAGCCCACGCGCGGGCGATGACGTGGCTCTTCTGGGCCGCGCTGGTCGGTGCCGGCATCTTCACCTTGATGCCGGGGCGGCGAATGGGGCAGGTGGTGTTCGGCTGGTAACCGAGCGGCACGGCCGCCGGCTTGTCTTCCACCTCCGCCGCGGACCGGCGCTGCGCTCCCGCAAAGCCGACATCCCGACCGGAGCCGGCCTCCCGATCACCCCGTAGGCGTGTCGGCCCCGGCATGGGGCGGGGCTTTCGCAGCCGCGCGCAATTGGATGTCGTGAAGGGTTGAACCGGACCCCCGCCTTGGGTTATCCGCTCGGGCCTGACCGTGGCCGTCCGAGCGGCCCGATGGAGTCTTGATGCCGGAGATTGCCGGAAACCGCTGACGTCCCGTTGATCGGGACGGGAAACATGCAGCCGCCGAACCGCCCCGCGGATAGGCGCCGCTGCTTTGCGGTTTTTCTACTCCGGACTTCATCCATCATGAACATATCCAAGCTGGAACAGCGCGTGCTGCACGTGCTCGCCCAGGGCGGCCACATCCGCCACCGCCGCGACGACGGCGGACGCATCGTCGCGGTCGAGTGCTGGACGCGCGACGGCACGCTTCTCGGCGATTGCACGCTGGACCTCTTCAGGAAACTGAAGCGGCGACGGCTCGTCGAGTCACGCGCAAGCGGGCCGTATCGCATCTCGATGCTCGGCCGCATCTCGGTGCGCAGCCAACCTGACAACCGGTGATGCGGCGCCGGCTACACGAAATCGGACGGACCGGCATCGCCCGGCCCGTCCTCGTCCTCATCCTCGGCAAGGAGGATGTCGATCACTGCGGCCGCAAGGCCGGACGCGGGCTTCCGGCCGGCGTTCGCCTGCGCTTCGTCCGCATTGATCCAGGCCATCGCCTCGATGATCTCCGCGCGATTGGCACCGATGCGCAGCACCTCCGCCGCCGTTGCCTCGTCCACCGGGCCGATCAGGTCCCGGATTTCGCTCAACGAAAGGGCCATGGTCGTCTCCTCCGCCGGATCCCCACCGCACGGATCGGCAGAAGGCAGATGGGCCCGATTGGTCCGCCGCTCAACCCTCGACCGGCGCGGAACCGGCGGCGGCCAGCACGACCTCCACGTTGGCCCGGTGGACGGCGGCGTAGGGCTCGAACCAGGTAAGCGCGCCGGAGGCGAGATCGTCGGCGATGAAGTCCCGCAGATCCTCGGCGGCAAGCGCCGGGTCCGACGGACAGCGCAGCAGCTTGCGCACGTAGCGCTCTGTGGCGGCGATCAGTGACGGATCGTAGCCGCCGGCGGCAATCACCGCCTCTGCGCCATGGTTAGGCAGGATGCGCGTGGCGCCGAACCGCGGCATCGCCTGGAGATCCCGGAGGTGCTCGGCCAGCCGTTCGGCCTCGCTGACGAAGGTGACGGTGTCTTCCAGCGTGTCGCCACAGAGGAGCAGCCGCCGGCTCGCGATCCAGAGCAATGTGCCGTCCCGGCTGTGGATGTCCGCCTGGTGGAGTTCGACGTCGATCGACCCGACGCTCAGGGACAGCGTGTTCTCGAACAACCGCGTCGGCATCACGAGCGGCGCGATCGGCGGGGTGCCGGTCTCCAGCTTGACCCGGTTCTCGGCCATAAGGTCGGCGGTGGCGCGGTTGGCGATGATCTCGCAGTCACGGAACACCGCGTTGCCGGCGACGTGGTCGTCGTGCCAGTGGCTGAGGACGACGCGGATGTCGCGGACTCCGAGCCCCTCCAGATGGCTTCGGATCAGGCGGGCGTGGGCCTCGGAGATGTGGGTGTCGTAGACCAGCGCCGCCTCACCGCTCACCAGCGCGTAGGAGGCGATGCCGACTTCGTAGGCGCCGTCGTCCAGCCAGTTCGGCGCGGCCGAATAGGCGCGCACGCCCGGAATGCGGCCGTCGTAGTAGGCGTAGACGCCCTCCGCCGGGGTAAGAATGCGGATCGTGGCGCCAAGTTCGGCCTGCGTCTCGGCCATGTGCGGGCTCCTCAAGCCATGATCGCCTTGACGCCATCCGCCACGAACTGGACGGCGAGCGCGGACAGGAGCACGCCGAGCAGGCGGGTGAGAACGCTGCGGCCGGTGTCGCCGAGGTAGCGGTCGACACGGTCCGACGCGATGAAGACGAGGAGGCAGGAGCCGATCATCAGGACGATCAGCCCGACCAGCATGGCGAGCCAGAGAAGATCCTGAGCCTCGCTGGCGAGCAGGATGGTGGCGCTGATAGCCCCGGGCCCCGCGATCAGCGGGATCGCCAGCGGAAACACCGCGATGTGGCGGAGGTCCTCGCCGGTTGCACCATGCGGGCGCGGTCCCTCGCCGCGCTCCTGCGCCAGTGCCTGTTCGGCGGAGGCCTGCTTCCGCTTGTCGCGCTTTTCGAACACCATCTCGAAGGCGATCCAGAAGAGCAGCAGGCCGCCCGCGATGCGGAACGCCGGCAGCGAGATGCCGAGGAAGGTGAGTACCGTGGTGCCGGTCAACGCGAACCCGATCAGGATCGCTCCGGCGATCACCGAACCCCGGATCGCGATCGTCCGCCGCATGGCGGGCGCGGCCCCGCGCGTAACGCCGAGGAAGATGGGCGCAAGCCCCATCGGGTCGATGGTGACGAGCAGCGTGGCGAATGCATTGAGCAGAAAATCGTCGAGCATGCGCCCTCCCGGTTGCTGGGCCACCATGGGCGGGGAAGCGGGGGCTTGGCAAGCCGTTCCACTGGTGCCGGCCTCGGGATCAACGGTTGCCACTTTGCCCTGCACGGCGATATGACTGGCCGAGCCATGACCGATCGCTTTCCCATGTCCCTGGCCGACGTGAACGGCCTTTCCCCCGCCGCCTTCGTGGACGCGTTCGGCGACGTCGCCGAACACTCGCCGTGGGTGGCCGCCGCGGCCGCAGGCGAGCGGCCTTTCGCAAGCCGCGACCAGTTCGTGGCCGTGTTCGAGGACGTGCTGCGCGAAGCCGACCCGGACGACAAGCTGGCTCTTGTGCGCGCCCACCCGGACCTTGCCGGCCGTGCGGCAATGGCGGGCGAGGTGGCCGACGATTCCAAGCGCGAACAGAGGGGCGCAGGCCTCGACCGGCTGACGGCCGAGGAGTTCGCCCGCTTCACCGCGCTCAACGACCGCTACCGCACCACCTTCGGCTTCCCCTTCATCTTCGCCGTGAAAGGCGCCACCAAGGACATGATCCTGGCCGCCTTCGAGGCGCGGGTGGAGAACGACCCGGCGACCGAGTTCGAGACCGCCGTTACCCAGGTGGCGCGGATCTTCCGCTTCCGGATCGAGGACCGGGTTCTGCCGTGACGAGCGCCTCCACCGCCGAACTGGGCCGCCGCGCCCAGGCCATGCTCGACGCGCTGGCCGCGATCACCGACGAGGACGGCCGGATCACGCGGCTCTATCTCTCGCCCGCCCACCGGCGCGCGGTGGACCTCGTGGCGCGCTGGATGCGGGAAGCCGGCATGGCGGTCAGCATCGATCCGCTGGGCACCGTGCGTGGGGCGACGCCGCCGGGCGCGCCGGGACCACGGGCGAACCGCCGCTTCCTGGTCGGCTCGCACATCGACACCGTGGTGGACGCCGGTCGCTACGACGGCACGCTCGGCGTCGTCGCCGGGATCCTGGCGATGCAGGAGGTCGCCGCCCGCGGCATCAGGCTGCCGTTCGGCGTCGACGTGCTCGCCTTCGGCGACGAGGAGGGCGTGCGGTTTCCGACCACGCTAGCCTCGTCGAGCGCCGTCGCGGGAACGCTGAAGCCCGCGGATCTCACGGCCGCCGACACCGACGGCATCACGGTCCGCCAGGCGCTCGCCGACTTCGGGCTCGACCCGGACCGCATCGCCGACGCCGCCTATTCCCGGGACGACGTGCTCGGCTACCTGGAGGTCCACATCGAGCAGGGGCCGGTGCTGGAGATCGAGAACCTGCCGCTCGGCGTGGTGACCTCGATAGCCGGCCAGTCCCGTTTCCACGTCACCGTGACGGGCGATGCGGGCCATGCCGGCACTGTGCCGATGACCATGCGCCGCGACGCGCTCGCCGCCAGCGCGGAGATGATGCTCGCCATCGAGGAGGTCGCCCGCGCCGGCCGCGCCGACCAGATGGTGGCGACGGTCGGCCGGCTCAGCCTGGAGCCGGGCGCGGTGAACGTGATTCCCCGCCGGGTCAGCTTCACGCTCGACATCCGCGCCGAGAGCGACGCGCCACGACTGGCCGCCATCGAGGAGATCCGCCGCCGTTTCCGGGCGGTCGCCGAACGCCGCAACGTCGGCTTCCTGATGGACCGCTACCATGACACGCCGACCACGCCGTGCGGCGAACCGATCCGCGGCGCCTTCGCTGCGGCGGTCGAGAGCTTGGGCCTGCCGGTGCAGGCTCTCACCTCCGGCGCCGGCCACGACGGGCACGCGATGCACGCGCTCTGCGACATCGGCATGCTGTTCGTCCGCTGCCGCGCTGGTATAAGTCACAGCCCGAACGAATATGCCGAGGCGAGCGACATGGGGCTCGCCGTGGAAGCGCTGATCCGCGCGCTCACCGCACTTGCCGAGGCCGAGGGAGAGAACCGATGAGATCGTTGATCGAGGCCGCCTTCGACGAGGAGGTCGCGTTCCTGAAGGCCATCGTGAAGGTGCCGAGCGACAACCCGCCCGGCGACTGCGACCGGCACGCGGAGGTCACCGCGGCCCTGCTCGAGGCCGCCGGTTTCGAGGTGGAGCGTCACCCGGTGCCCGAGCCCTTCGTGCGCCAGCACGGCATGAAGTCGGTCACCAACCTGATCGTCCGGCACGTGTTCGGCGAGGGCAGGGGCCCTGTGATCGCCATGAACGCCCACGGCGACGTGGTGCCCCCGGGCGAAGGCTGGACCGCCGATCCCTATGGCGCCGAGGAGCGCGGCGGCTCGATATACGGCCGCGGCGTCGCGGTGTCGAAGTCCGATTTCGCCACCTACGCCTACGCGCTGAAGGCGCTGATCGCCAGCGGCGCGGACCTCGACGGCACGATCGAACTGCACCTGACCTATGACGAGGAGGCAGGCGGCTTCGTCGGTCCGAAATGGCTGCTGGAGCAGGGGCTCTCCAAGCCCGACTACGCCTTCTCCGCCGGCTTCTCCTACGCCATCACCACCGCTCACAACGGCTGCCTCCACCTGGAGATCGTCGTCCGTGGCCGGCAGGCGCACGCCGCGATGCCCGAGACCGGCGTCGACGCCCTGGAAAGCGCGGTGCCGATCCTCCAGGCCCTTTATGGGGAGCGCCACCGCCTGGGCGCCACCACGTCCGCGCAGAAGGGCATCGGCTCGCCCAAGCTGACGGTCGGGCTGATTTCCGGCGGCATCAACACCAACGTGGTGCCCGACCGCATCGTGATGCGCCTCGACCGCCGGCTGATCCCGGAGGAGAACGGCCTGGAGGTGGAGGCCGCGCTGATCAAGCTGGTGGAGGCCGCGGCGCCGAAGCTGCCGGGCCTGGAGGTGGAGTGCCGGCGCATCATGCTGGCCGAGCCGCTGCGCCCGCAGCCCGGCGTCGACAAGCTGGTCACCGCGGTGCAGACCCACGCCACGCGCGTCCTCGGCGTCGACGTGCAGCCGACCGGCGTGCCGCTCTACACCGACGCGCGCCACTACTCCGCGGCGGGCATCCCGACCATCCTCTACGGCGCCGGACCGCGCTCCATCCTGGAGGCCAACGCCCACGCCGCCGACGAGCATCTGAAGCTCTCCGACCTCAAGGCGGCGACAGAAGTGGTGGCGCTGGCGCTCGCTGACCTGCTGAAGAAGGGCTGAGCGGCTCGCCGCTCGGCCTTCAAGGCGCGTCGAACCCGAACGTGGCGACCACCGGCACGTGGTCTGACGGCTTCTCCCAGCCGCGGACCCGGGAGACGATCTCGCAGGCCTGGAGGCGGTCCGCCGCCTCCGGCGAGAGGAGCAGGTGGTCGATGCGGATGCCCCAGTTCTTCTGCCAAGCGCCCGCCTGATAGTCCCAGAAGGTGTAGCGGCCGGGCTGATCGTCCACCGCGCGGAAGGCGTCGGTGAGGCCGAGGTTCTTCAGCGCGCGGAACGCCATGCGGCTTTCCGGTTGGAACAGCGCGTCGTTCACCCACATGCGCGGATCGTGGCAATCCCAGGTCTCCGGGATCACGTTGTAGTCGCCGGCCAGCACCAGCGGCTCTTCGAGCCGCAGTCGGTCCGCAGCATAGGCGCGCAGCCGCTCCATCCAGGCGAGCTTGTACTCGAACTTCTCCGTGCCGATCGGATTGCCGTTCGGCAGGTAGAGCGAGGCGACGCGCACGACCCCGCCCTTCACCGAGATCACGCCCTCGATGAACCGCGACTGCACATCTCCCTCGTCGCCCGGCAGCCCGCGCGTGACCTCGTCGAGGGGCAACTTCGACAGGAGCGCGACGCCGTTGAATCCCTTCTGCCCATGGGTCGCCACGTTGTAGCCCAGCTGCTCGAACTCGGAGGCCGGGAACTGCTCGTCCACCGACTTGATCTCCTGCAGGCAGACCACGTCCGGGCCGTCCTCCTTCAGCCAGGTGAGGGCGGTCTCCAGGCGGGCCTTCACGCCGTTGATGTTCCAGGTGGCGATGGTCAAGGGCAAGGCGGCATCCTCGATAGATGAATCTCGGCGGCGGGCCGGCAGTGTGGTCGAGCCGGGCGATCGATGAAAGAGGATCGCCGGCGGTTCTAACCGTCTTTAGCAGTTCTGTGGCCTGTCCGGAGGGTCAGGAAGGCCCAAGCTCGCTGAACGGCGCACGACACGGCCTGGGAGTGGACCGTCGCCCCCTTCGGCGAGGAGTTCGCCGACACCGAGCGCGTCCACCAGGTCAAGCTGATCCGCAGCGTGGCCATCGACCTTCACTGACCATCGCCGTCATCGTGGTGAGTAGAACCTCGTTTCTATCTCGTCCACCTCTGGCGTTTACCTTAACCGTTCACTACATATCCAGTGACGGCTAATGTTAAAGCTTGAATCATTTGCGGTTTCGCCGCGGCTGCGCTAGCTTCAACTCATGAAGAGATCTGGAACGGACAGCGGCGACGAAGTCTCCACTCCAGATCATCAAAGCAACCCCTACGGTTCGCTCAGGTCCGCCGCATCTCCTGAGTCCGTAGGGAAAGGCCGGTCGGTCACGGGAAGAGTGGCCTCCTCGTTGATCCGTGGTCGACCGGCCACCATTTCTTGACCTGACGTATTTCGAGCTGTCGCAATAATGACCTGAAGAGCCCGGCATCCCCACCGGGCTCTTTTTTCATGCGCGCAGCTCTGTCCGGCCGACCACGACCGGGATGCGGCCGGACCGGCGGCAACGCTTGGCGATTACTGGGGGATGGCAGTCGCCAGGAAGCTGGCCCGTTCGGAAAGCCGCGCATGCAGCGCGTCGATCTTCGGCCGACCGCGCCAGTCGTAGACGTTGCGCTTCAACGCGTAGTCCAGCGGGCAGACGAGGTTGATGTCCATGGCCGACAGGGTGCCGGGCCAGAAGCCGTCGTCGGTGAGTTCCGCCTCCAGCCAGTCCAGGCAGGTTGCGAGCCGGCTCTGCTGGCGGCGCATGTAGGAGGCTTCGGGGCTGTCGGCCAGGACGTGGCGCACGTTGACCATCGTGTTCGCGAAGGTCTCGATCACCGCGAGGATCTTCTCGTCCGCCAACTCCCGCCCGGCCCGCGTCATCTGCGGCGCCAACGGCCGCGGATCGGCAACGGGTGCTGTTTCCGCATAGCGGGTCAGCAGGTAGCGGATGATCAGGTTGGATTCGAAGATCGTTTCGCCGCCGTCGATCAGCACCGGCAGCATCAGGGTCGGCGTCAGGGCGCGAAGCTCCTCGACCTCGCGGAAACCTGGACGGATGTCCTCGGCGTAGGCGAGCTGCTTCTCGGCGAGCACGATCCGGATCTTGCGCGCGAACGGCGAGCCCAGGCTGAAGACGAGTGTCCGGTCCATGCGTCGCTTCCCCGGCGTGTCAGATGCAATAGTCGAAATCGACCGTTCCGTCCGGAGCGATCATGTTCGTCCGCGGACAGCGTTCGACCAGCCGTTCCCAGGACTTGTCGCGATCCGAAAGGCAGCTGACCGGCAGCGGCCACTCGATGCCGACGGCAGGATCGTCGTAGCAGAACCCGTCGTAGAGGTTGGGATTGTAGAAGGCGCCCATCATGTAGTGGACGACCACGTCGTCCTCCAGCGACTGGAACCCCTGCGCGCAGCCCGGCGGCAGGTAGAGCGACCGCAGGTTTCGCTCGGACAGCAGCACGGCCTGCCAGGCGCGGAAGGTCGGCGACTCCGGACGCATGTCGGCGATCACGTCATAGACCGTGCCGCGGAAGCAGCGGACGACCTTGCCGTCGCGCTGCGGCGCGCGCTGGAAATGCATGCCGCGGATCGTACCCTTCTGCTGGGTCCGGGAGATGTTGGTCTGCATGACCTCGAACGTGACACCGGCTTCGCGAAAAACCCGGTCGCACCAGGAACGGGCGAAAAACCCGCGCTCGTCGCCGATGGGGGAGGCCTCGATCAGAAAAGCTCCCTCGATAGCCAGCTTCTGCATACGCATGACGCAACCCTTGCTCGTCCGAATTCTTTAAACATCTCTGCGCCCAATTGTTCCGCTCAGGCCGCCGGTTCAGGCGGCGAACCGCTTTCGGCAGTTGAACCTTCGCGATGACGCCTTCAAAAAACCCCCTGCACCTCGACCTCACAGAAGAACTCTGCGCGCTCGTTCCACCCCAGTTATCCGACCCCGGTCCGCATCCGGACCTGCGCTACTACACCGCCGACGAGCATCGTGCCGCCGTCGAAGCCACCCTGGACCGGCTCGGAAACCGCGACGAAGTCTGGCTCTTCGCCTACGGTTCCCTGATCTGGAAACCCGTCGGCACCATCGTGGAGACCCGGAAGGGCACCCTCGAGGGATACCGGCGATCCTTCTGCCTCCGGTCCACACGCTGGCGCGGCAGTCCGGAGCGGCCCGGTCTCGTCCTCGGGCTTGTCCCCGGGGGAGAAACCGTCGGCTTTGTTCAGCGACTGTCTCCGCTGACCGCGCCAACCGACCTGCTGGCGCTCTACCAGCGGGAGCTGACGGTCAATCCGCCGAACCAGCTGCCCGAGATCGTGCCCGTGCAGACCAGCCTAGGCGAGGTGACGGCAGTCGTCTTCGTTTCCTCTCCGGACGGTCCGTCCTTCGTCCGGGATATGTCCCGCGAACAACAAGTGGATATGCTGGCGACCGGATCCGGAAATTGGGGGTCTTCAGCCGAGTACCTTCGTCAGGTTGTGAAATCTTTGCTCGAGACTGGCATAAACGACGAATATCTAATGGATCTGCAGCGTTCTGTAGCTGCGCTGTTGCGTTCCAGGTTTCTAAATCGATAACCCGGTTACGGAACTTTGAGCAAGCCGCATCGAAAGGCGCAGTTAATAGGTTCGGTAGATCTGCGGATGGGAGTGGGAAAATGCCAAATCGCTGCGCGGCAAGCGCTTTCCCTTCTGTTGCCTCAGGACAGCCGGCGCAACAGCGGCTCCGGTACCAGCCGGTCGCGAACGGTCCGACCTAGGGCGACTGCCGCCCCCTTCCGGCGGAGCGACGGTTGCTCGACCAGCGTCCAGGACAGGAATGCGACGACCACTGTAGCCGCCGCGGACACGGCGATCATCTTCCCGACGCCGATGCCAGGCCAGAACCGGGCGAGCGTCTGCTGGATGGGGAAGGCGTAAATGTAGATCCCGTAGGACACGTCGTGCCAGGTGGCGATCGTCTCGCCGCCCCAGATCGGCATCAGTGCGGCGAAGAGCACGACGTAACCGATGGCCAGGTGGTAGGTCACGAAGAACAGCTTGGCTTGGACCGTCGAGACGATCACCGCCGCCAGCAGGCCGGCGAACAGACGGGGATCCAGCCGCACCCGGTCCCGCAGGAGATAGAGCGAGCCGCCCATGAAGAACATCGACATCAGCGGATTGTGGTGCGATCCAATGACATGCATCCACGGCGACAGCAGGTGCAGCGCCAGGGTCAGCGCGGCGACGGCATGGACCAGCGCGGCAAACAGCCACCGCGGCCGCCTCACCAATCGGGCGCCGGCGAACAGCAGCGCAAGCCCGACATAGGCGTGCAGTTCGAAGGGCAGCGTCCACAACGAGCCGTTCACCGCGCTCGGGTACGGGTTGGTTTCGAACACGCCTGGGAGCCGGTACTGGATGTCGATCAAGGGCACGGCGTTGTGCAACAGGAAGGTGTAGGTCTCCCGCGCCGAGAAATAGCTGCCGAGATCGAGCCGCGTCACCACCGGTCCAAGGAAGAAGATGCAGAGCAGCAGCATCACGAACAGACCGGGCAGGATGCGCAGCGCGCGCCGGACCGCGAAGTCGACCACCGAGCCGCCGCGCACGATGCTGTGAGTGACGAGGAAACCGCTGATGATGAAGAACATGTCGACGGCGATCTTCCCCAGCGTGATGCCGAGCCAGGCCAGCGGCTCGGTTTCGATTGAGCCATTGGCGAGCGGATAGCTGTGCGACCAAAGCACCATCGACGCCGCGATGATGCGCAGAAGGGTGAAGTTGTTGCCCTTGCTGGAATAGAGCTCGCCGATCGTCCTCGCGGCCATCTGAAGTCCTCGATTCTCGCCGGGTCCTCGCGCGATCACAAAGAAACATCGGACGGATCGCGGTGGCGAAGCTCGACTTGAATTAGTAAAAGTAACGAGCGCGTCTACACGCCGAAATCTATTTATCTTCCGCGGTGTACTTCATTTTTCAGCAAACGAAAAGGCCGCCCTTTTGGGGCGGCCTTTCGAAGGGTTGGATCGAGGTGCGCCGCAGCGGCGATCACTTGATCTTGGCTTCCTTGAAGTCGACGTGCTTCTTGGCGACCGGATCGTACTTCTTCATGGTCAGCTTCTCGGTCATCGTCCGAGAGTTCTTCTTGGTGACGTAGAAGTAGCCGGTGTCGGCGGTCGAAACGAGCTTGATCTTGATGGTCGTCGCCTTGGCCATGGCGCCCGGTTCCTTGAATTGGGTTACTGAGAACGGCCGTCATGGCCGGACGCCGCCGGAGGCGGTGTCGGATCGGCCGGCAACCTAGTCGAAACCGCGGGGATGTCAAGTCGAGCCGGCATCGGGCCCGGTTGCGCCTTGCCACCGACCGTGATGATCCGCCAGACCGCGAACAGCGCGTAGGCAAGGAGAATCGCCGCCACCACGACGGCCAGCCCGTGCGGGTCCCAGAGATCCATCCCTGCGCCGGCCGCGGCCGGCCCGACCAGCATGCCGAAGCCGTACATGAAGACGAAGCCGGCGTTCGCCGCTGCCAGGTCGGACCCCTTCAGCCGCGCACCGAGATGGACCAGCCCAACCGTGTAGAGGCCCGCCGAAACGCCGCCGAAGAAGGCGACCGCGACGAACACCAGCACCAGGCTGTGCGACACCACCGGCAGGGCCATGATCGCTGCAGCCGACGTTAGAGCGATGATCAGAAGCAGCCGGCGGCGGTCCATCCGGTCCGAAAGCAGCCCGAGCGGGATCTGCGACACCACGTTGCCGAGCGCCAGCGCCGAGACCAGCAGCGCCGCCATCTGCTCGTTGAAGCCGACGCGAAGGCCGTAGATCGCGATGAAGCCCAGCATGCCGCTGTCGGTCGCCCCGAAGGCGAAGCCGGCAAAGGTGGCGAGCGGCACGAGGCCGAGGTAGCGCAGGAACGAGCCTTTCGGACGCTCCTCCATGGCCGGGTTGGCGCCGAGCGCGAACAGCACCGGCACCGATGACAGCGCCAAGATGGCGGTGCCGATCGCGAACGGCAGGAAGCCCTCCGAGCCGACAATGCCGAGGATGGCCGGGCCGACGGAGAATCCGAGCGACAGCACCGTCCCGTAGATGCCGAGAATCAGCCCGCGCTTGCCGTCCGGCGCCAGCGCATTGATCCAGAACTCCGACAGGATGAAGCAGGTGGTCAGCGCCGCCGTGAAGATGAATCGCAGCGGATACCACGCCGCCAGCGACGAGAAGACGTAGAACAGCGGGAAGGTGGCGGTCACCACCACGAGCGCGAACAGAAGCAGCCGCGCCGCGCCGACCTTCTGCGCCAGCCGCGGCACGAATGGCGTGCAGACCAGCGCCGCCACGCCGCCCATCGCCGCGTTCAGCCCGATTTCCGACGGCGTCACGCCGCGGTCGTCGAGCACGATGCCGAGCAGCGGCAGCCCGAGGCTGATCGACGTCCCCACGGCCGAGATCGCGCCGATCGAGGCGGCGATGCCGACCATGCGGGTCCGGGAATCGATCTGGAGCGGAGCCGTGGTGCCGGCCGACATGACGGTGCCATCCCGTATCAACGGCCCCGGAGACGATACCCGCGGGGCGGCCCGCCATAGGCGGCGAACTGCCCGGCGAAGTCAATTGTCCGGCTGTGTAACAAGCCTGTAAATCAGCGCCAGGGAGCGCTGGTCACACCACCTGTCCGTGGAGGTCGTAGGCGTCGGCACGGTCGATCTTGACGGTAACGATCTCGCCCGCGCGGATCGGCCGGCGGCTCTGGATGTGCACGGCGCCGTCGATCTCCGGTGCGTCCCACTTGGAGCGCCCCCTGGCGACAAGCCCGTTCGCCTCGTCGACGATGACGGGGATGCGCTTGCCGACGCGCCGCTGCAGCAACTTCGCCGAGATCGCCTGCTGGTGGGCCATGAACTTGTGCCAGCGGCGCTCCTGCTCTTCCGGCGGGACGGCGGGCAGGCCGAGGTCGTTGGCCGTCGCGCCGGCAACCGGCTCGTACTTGAAGCAGCCGACGCGCTCCAGCTTGGCTTCAGACAGCCAGTCCAGCAGGAACTCGAAGTCCTCTTCCGTTTCGCCGGGGAACCCGACGATGAAGGTGGAGCGGACGGCGAGCTCCGGGCAGATCTCACGCCAGCGGTGGATCCGCTCCAGCGTCTTCTCCCCGTGCGCTGGCCGGCGCATTGCCTTGAGGACACCGGGCGCGGCGTGCTGGAAGGGAATGTCGAGGTAGGGGAGGATCTTGCCATCGGCCATCAGGTGGATGGCCTCGTCGACGTGGGGGTAGGGGTAGACGTAGTGCATCCGCACCCAGACCCCGAATTCGCCCAGCGCGGCGGCAAGGTCAAAGAACTTCGCCCGGACCTCGCGGTCCTTCCAGATCCCGCTCTGGTAGCGGATGTCGACGCCGTAGGCCGACGTGTCCTGGCTGATCACCAGCAGTTCCTTGACGCCGGCGTTCACCAGCCGCTCCGCCTCGCGCAGAACGTCCACCACCGGGCGGGAGACCAGGTCGCCGCGCAGCTTGGGGATGATGCAGAAGGTGCAGCGGTTGTTGCAGCCCTCCGAGATCTTCAGATAGGCGTAGTGTCGCGGCGTCAGTTTCACGCCCTGCGGCGGCACGAGGTCGACGAACGGGTCGTGCTTCGGCGGCACCGCCGCGTGCACCGCCGTCATCACGCTCTCGTAGGCCTGCGGGCCGGTGATCGCCAGCACGTCCGGGAAGGCGTCGCGGATCTGCTCGGGCTCGGCGCCCATGCAGCCGGTGACGATCACCTTGCCGTTCTCCTTCATGGCTTGGCCGATGGCCGCCAGACTCTCCGCCTTGGCGCTGTCGAGGAAGCCGCAGGTGTTGACGATCACAACGTCCGCACCATTGTGGCGGCGGGCGATCTCGTAGCCCTCCGAACGCAGGTGCGTGACGATCCGCTCGCTGTCCACCAGCGCCTTGGGGCAGCCGAGGCTGACGAAGGAGATCTTGGGCTGATGCCCCTCGGTCGCCGGCACGGATGCGGCGGTGGCGGTCTCGGTCATGACGGGATGGAACCTTCACGCGTTTCGCAGGGCCCGCGCCCGCGAGAAATCGCGGCGATGGATGCCGGGGAAATGCGGAAACGTCAAGGCGAGAGACCGAAACGGGGGAACCGACCAGGACGACTTTTGCCCCCAGGGTCAATCGGAGACTTTAAGGCGCCCCTCCATCGTCTGCGCCAAAGCGTCGTGCCCGGTCGCGTAGAGGCCCGCGATTGCTCCGAGGTAATCGCGCGGCTCTCGGTTCTGGCTGAGCTTCGATTTGGCCAGCGTCCGAGTGACGGAAATGCGAAACGCGACGATACCGGCCAGCATCTTCTCCATGTAGTCCGCCGGCGCATCCGCCATCCGCCAGGCAGCCTTGCCGTTCACGCGCTGCTCGTGATTGCGCGTCAGGAGCCCGACGGCGGCGCGCTTGGAGCGTTCGTCGTGCTGGAAGCTGATCGCCCCATAGACGTGAACGACCTGATAGTTCCAAGTCGGCACGTGGCGGTGATGCTCCGGCTTGGTCGGGTAGAAGTTCGGCGACACGTAGGCATCCTCGCCGCGGAAGATCGCCATGATCTCCTGACCCTCCGCGATCAGCCGATGCATGTCGTTGGCCAGCGCGACATGGCCGACGAGCGACCCGTCGGGGACCGCGAGAAGAGGAATGTGGTTGGCGATCAGGCCGTTCTCAGTCTGAGCCACGATGCAGGCCAACGGCGCCGTATCCACGATTGTCGTGATCTGCTTCGCGTCGATCTCTTCGAAGTGCGGCGGGATATACATGGTTCACCTGTCCTGATCGGGTCGGCATACGGACCGCTGAAGCCCCACGCGAAAAGTGCCCCTTGCGCGACCCGGCTCGCGGGAGGACAGTACCGGCAGCTGGAAAACCAGCGATAACAATGTAATAGCATAACACCGGGGGTGATCCATGTGCCATCATTGCGTTATGGAATCGGTGAAGGAGCGGATGCTATCGCGTCGCTCGTTCTTCTCCGGCCTTGCGGCGGCGGCTGCCACCGCCACGGTTGCCGCCACGGCGGGTCCGGCGTTCGCCGAAGGCGTTTCCGCCAGCGGCAAGCCGTTTGACCTGACGCACGAACTCCACCCGGATTTCCCGACGTTCTTCGGCGTTCAGCAGTTCTGGATGGACCAGAAGTTCAACTACGCCGAACACAAGTTCAATCTCTTCGAGCTTCGCGTGAACGAGCACACCGGCACCCACATGGACGCGCCACTGCACTTCTCGGCGGACGGCAACAGCGTGGCCGAGATCCCGGTGGAGAGCCTTGTCGTGCCGCTGTCGATCGTCGACATCCGCGCCAAGGCCGCCGAGAGCGCAGACGCGCAGTTGACGCCCGACGATCTGAAGGCCTGGATCGCCGCCAACGGCCCGCTGCCGAAGGGCGGCTGCGTGGCCCTCAACTCCGGCTGGGATGCGCATGTCGGCACCGCCAAGTACCGCAACGCCGGCGAGGACAAGGTCATGCACTTCCCCGGCTTCCACGTGGAAGCCGCGCAGATGCTGATCGAGGACGGCAACACGGTTGGCATCGCCTCCGACACGCTGTCGCTCGATTTCGGCGCCTCGCCGGACTTCGCCACCCACTACGGCTGGCTGCCGACCGGCCGCTGGGGCATCGAGTGCATCGCCAATCTGGCCGCACTGCCTGCAAAGGGTGCGACGCTGGTCGTCGGCGCGCCCAAGCACCGCGGCGGCACCGGCGGCCCGGCCCGCGTCTTCGCCATCGCCTGACGACCGGCAACCCGAACCGCGACCGGTCGGTTGCGGTTCGGGGTCTCGGGCCGCGACTGTCCCCCGCCGCGACGGTTCCGCCCCTCGACACGTCCCCTCCCGCACCATAGCTTCCCGGTGAGCGGACCGGGCACAAGGTCCGGCGGAGAAGGGGGCCTCGTCGGGGGCCGGATCGATGCTCGTTCGCACGCTTGCCATCAGGGATCCCATCGAGGCCGTCGGCCGGCTGCAGGGGCTTCCAAACCTGACCTTCCTCGACAGCGCGATGGAGCACGCGACCCTCGGGCGCTTCTCCTTCCTCGCCGCCGATCCCTTTGCGACGTTCCGCATCGAGGGCGGCGCGGGCTACTGGAACGACGAGCAGGTGGCCGTGGGTGGCCGCGAGTCGCTGCGCGTCCTGAAGGAGAAGCTGGCGCTCTACCATCAGGCGAGCGTCCCCGGCCTGCCGCCGTTCCAGGGCGGCGCCGCCGGCTATTTCGCCTACGATTTCGGCCGCGATCTGGAACGTCTGCCGACGCCGGAGACGCTGCAGCCGGGCGTGCCGTCGGTTCTCCTGCATTTCTATGACGTTGTCCTCGCCTGGGACCACCGCGAGGCCAAGGCCTGGCTCGTGTCGACCGGTTGGCCGGAAACCGATGCGGTCCGGCGCGAGGCGCGCGCGGAGGAGCGCGCGGCGGCCTTCATGACGCGGCTTGCCACCGATCCCGTCGAGACAGGCTCCGGCCGGGGCACCGCACCGCTGACCTGGACATCGAACTTCACCCGGCCGGAGTACGAGGCGATCATCGCGCGGACGGTGGAGTACATCCTCGCCGGCGACATCTTCCAGGCCAACATCGCCCAGCGTTTCTCGGCCCCGCTGCCGCCCGACTTCGACGCCTTCGCCTACTACCGCAGGCTCCGCAAGCGGAACGCCGCCACTTTTGCTGCCTGGCTCGACTACGGCCCGCTGAAGATCGCCTCGTCCTCGCCGGAACGCTTCGTCCAGGTCTACGACGGCCGGGTGGAGACGCGCCCGATCAAGGGCACCATCCGCCGCTCGCCCCATCCGCTTGAGGACATGAACCTCGCTCAGGTGCTGCTCGCCTCCGAGAAGGACCGGGCCGAGAACGTGATGATCGTCGATCTCCTGCGCAACGATCTTTCCCGCGTCTGCAAGCCCCACACGGTCCACGTGCCCGCGCTCTGCGGCCTGGAATCCTACGCCACCGTCCACCATCTGGTGTCGGTGGTCTCGGGCGTGCTGGAGGATGAACTGGACGTGGTGGATCTGATCGGCGCCGCCTTCCCGGGCGGCTCCATCACGGGTGCGCCGAAGATCCGCGCCATGGAGATCATCACGGAGTTGGAGAAGATCGAGCGCGGAGTCTACTGCGGGTCGATCGGCTACCTCGGTTTCGACGGGGCGGCCGACACCAACATCGCCATCCGCACGGTGAGCTTCGTCGGCGGCGAAGCGATCGTGTTCGGCGGCGGAGGCATCACGGCGCTGTCGGTCCCGGCCGACGAGTACGACGAGACCATCGTCAAGGCGAGCCGCGTCCTGCAGACCTTCGAGCCGGAGGAGCCGCGTTGATCCTCGTCGTCGACAATTACGACAGCTTCGTCGGCAACGTCGCGCGCTACTTCCGCGAGCTTGGCGAGGCGGTCAACGTCGTCCGCAACGACGCCATATCCGTCAACGAGATCCAGGCGATGGAGCCGCGCGCGATCGTGATTTCGCCCGGACCGTGCTCGCCGAAGGAGGCCGGCGTCTCAAACCCGGTGGTGGCCGCGCTCTCCGGCCGCATCCCGATCCTCGGCATCTGCCTCGGCCACCAGTGCATCGGCGACGTGATGGGCGCCCGCGTCGTACGCGCGAAGGAGCCGATGCACGGGCGCGCCTCCCTCGTCAGCCACACCGGCACGGACGTGTTCCGTGGCCTGCCGAACCCGCTGAAGGTGGGGCGGTACCACTCGCTGATCGTGGAGATCGACGACCCGGAGGGACCTCTCGTCGTCACCGCGCGTTCGGAAAAGGGTGAGGTCATGGGCCTCGCCCACCGGGAACACCCGACGTTCGGTGTACAATTCCACCCGGAATCGATTCTGACGGAGGGAGGTCACGCCATGCTCGCCAACTTCCTCAACGCCGCCGCGGCCTGGGCCTCCCGATGATCGTGCTCAACGGCAGGGCCTACGACGGTTCCGAGGCGCCATTCGACCTGAGCGACCGCGGCCTGATGCTGGGCGACGGCCTGTTCGAGACGATGACGCTGTTCGGCGGCACGATCTTCCGGCTGGACGACCATCTCCGTCGCCTGCAGCACGGCATCTCCGTGCTCGGCTTCTCCGTCCCCCGCGACCGCCTCGAAGCGGACCTGATGATCGCCGGCGGACACGAGCCTCCGGACGGCGCCGTCGTCCGCCTCACCGTGACGAGGGGCGGCGGCGTCCGCGGCCTGGCGATGCCGGCCGAACCGAACCCGACGGTGATCGTCTCGCTGTCGCCGTTCCGCCGCGACCTCGTCGGCGAGCCGACCAGCCTCTACACGGCCTCGGTCCGGCGCAGCGAGAACTCGCCGCTTTCCCGGCTGAAGACGCTCGGATACCTCGACAACATCCTGGCGCTGCGCGAGGCCGCCGAACACGGCCACAAGGACGCGCTGATCCTCAACAACCAACTGCGGGTCGCCTGCTCGTCGGTCGCCAACGTCTTCGCCGTCACGGACGGCAAGCTCCTCACCCCGCCAATCCGCGACGGCGTGCTGCCGGGCATCATCCGCGGGTTGGTTCTGGCGCTTGCGCCGGAGATCGGACTGCAGCCGGTGGAGCGCTCGCTGACCGTGCGCGACCTGATCCAGGCCGGGCAGGTGTTCCTCACCAACTCGGTCCGCCTCGTCCAGCCGGTGACGGCGATCGACAACTCGCGCCTGCCGCCCGGCGACGCGGAAGCCGGCGCTGTGCTGGCCAGGCTCATCGAGGCGATCGTGGAGGAATGCGGCGTCGACCCCGTCGGCGCGTGACGCCGCCGGATCAGGCTGGCCGGAGCCGGACGGCGGTGCCGTAGGCGAGCACCTCGGTCACACCCGACATGATCTCGGTGGCGTCGAAGCGGAAGGCGATCACCGCGTTGGCCCCCAGGCCGCCGGCGTCATGCACCATCTTCTCGAAGGCCTCGTTGCGGGCCTGCTCGCAGAGCCGGGTGTAGATGCTGATGTTGCCGCCGAAGATAGTCTGCAGGCCGGCCAGGAAGTTTCCCACCACCGAGCGCGACCGCACCACGATACCGGTCACCACGCCGAGTTCCTGCTCGATCACATAGCCCTGGAACGTCAGCCCCGTCGTCACGAATTCCCTGCCCATCATGGCCGCGCACCCCTTGCCGTCGTCATGCGATCAGCATGTCGCACAAAGGTTAGGGAACGTTTGGACCGCCGGGCGGGCGCTCAGTTCAAGGAATTGGATGGCAGGCGGTAGCCGCCGTCGTCGGTGACGACAAGCGTGTCCTCCACCTCCGGATGACGGATCGGCAGGCCGCTGTCGTCGCGCTCCAGGTTCTGCTCGGAGACGTAGGCGACGTACTCGCTCTCCGCGTTCTCCGCGTAGAGGTGATAGAACGGCTGGTCCTTGGACGGGCGCACCGCCTCCGGAATCGCCTCGTACCACTCCTCCGTGTTGGAGAAGATCGGGTCGACGTCGAAGATCACACCACGAAACGCGAAGTGGCGGTGCTTGACGACATCCCCGATCTGGAACTTGGCGGTCTTGTACTTCTGCATCTTGCTCGCTTGGGCAATTCGCCGCGCCGACGAAGGACTGGGCGCGCGTTCTCAAGTTTTCAAAACCCATCCGGCCGGCAAGTCAAGCGCCAAGCCGGATTTCCGGGCTTTTCAGAAGCTTGACGTCAAATGGCCGCCGTTTTCGACACCCCTCCGTCCACAGGTCGGACAGGCTGCCAAACATGTGTCGCAATTTTGCAACATTCATGGTACTCCCTTCGCCACCTCGCATCCGGAGGCATTCGCCACCTCGCTTCCGGCGGCAGGTGCAGCGGAAACGAAAGCGGTCCCGTGGCTGATACGATGCCCATCGACGAGCCCAAGCCTGCGCCCGCAGCGCCGTCGGCGGCGCCTGCCCGCGCGGCGGCCCGGGAGTCCAGCCTCGCCCGCCGCATCCTCGGCTTGATTCTGGTTCTCCTCTCGGTGCTCGCCTCGCTGGGCACCTTCGCGATCATCACCAACCTGACGCCGATAACGCCGTCGCAGGGAATCATCCGGACCGCGCTCGCCGTGGACGCGGTGCTGGTGCTCGGCCTTCTGGCGCTGGTCGGCTACGAAGGGTTCCGGCTCTGGAAGGCCTGGCACGAGGGCAGGGCGGGCGCCCGGCTCCACATCCGCATCGTCGCGCTGTTCTCGCTGATCGCCGCGCTGCCGGCCGCGCTCGTCGCTTTTGCCTTCACCATCACCATCGACCAGGGCCTCGACCGCTGGTTCGAGTCGCGCACCCGGCAGATCGTCGACAACGTACTGACGGTGGCGAGCGCCTACATGCAGGAGCACGCCCGCGTGCTGCGCGGCGACCTGATCGGGCTGGCCACCGCTATCGATTCGGCCAAGCCGCTCTACGATTACGAGCCCCGTCGCTTCGACACGCTGATGGAGGCGCAGGCCTCGCTGCGCGGCGTCCAGGGCGCCTACCTCCTCGACAAGACCGGCACCGTCATCCTGCGCACCGAACTCGACCCGCAGGCGCGCACGATCATGCCGCCCAAGCGCGCGATGGACGAGGCGCAGTCGGGCGGCGCGGTGCTGATCTCGCCGGGCAACTCCAACCAGGTCGGCGGCGTCCTCAAGCTCAAGGCCTACGACGAGACCTTCCTCTACGTGGTGCGGGTGCTGGACGCCAAGGTGCTCGACAACCTGCGCCTCGCCCGCGAAAGCGCGGTTGAGTACCGCCAGCTGGAGGCGAGCCGCGCCGACGTCCAGATCGGTTTCGGCCTGATCTTCGCGGGCCTGACGATCGTCTTCCTGCTGAGTGCGATCTGGGTGGGCCTGTCCTTCGCCAACGCGCTGGTTGCGCCGATCCGCCGCCTGATCACCGCCGCCGACGAGGTGGCCAAGGGCAATCTGGCCGCCCACGTTCCCGTCGGCGACAACCTGGACGACCTGGAGAGCCTCGGCGCCACCTTCAACAAGATGACCACCGAGCTGCGCACCCAGCGCGACGAACTCCTGAGCGCCAACGACCAGGTCGACCGCCGCCGCCGCTTCACCGAGGCGGTTCTGTCCGGTGTCACGGCCGCCGTGCTCGGCGTCTCCAACGACGGCCACATCTCGCTGGTCAACCGGTCGGCGACCGTGTTCCTCGGCCTCGACGAATTCGACCTGATCGGTCGCCAGCTCATCCAGGAAATCCCGGAGCTGGAGCCGCTGCTCGCCGCCGCCGTCCGCGACGACAGCCGCTTCCACCAGTCCACCATCACCATGCTCCGCCGCGGCCAGGAGCGCACGGTGGCCGTCCGCGTCGCCTCCGACCGCTCGCCCGACCGCGAACACGGCTACGTGGTGACGCTCGACGACATCACCGACCTGGTCACCGCGCAGCGGACCTCTGCCTGGGCCGACGTCGCCCGGCGCATCGCGCACGAGATCAAGAACCCGCTGACGCCCATCCAGCTGTCGGCCGAGCGCATCCGTCGCCGATACGGCAAGGCGATCGCCGAGGACGACCGCCGGATCTTCGACCAGTGCGTGGACACCATCGTCCGCCAGGTCGGCGACATCGGCCGCATGGTGGACGAGTTCTCCGCCTTCGCTCGCATGCCGAAGCCGACGATGGAGGAGCGCGACCTCGCCGACGCCATCCGCGAGGCGGTGTTCCTGATGAGCGTCGGCCATCCCGACATCACATTTCAGGCGCATCTGCCCGACAAGGGCATGGTCGGTCGGTTCGACCATCGCCTGCTCAGCCAGGCGCTCACCAACCTCGTCAAGAACGCGGTGGAGGCGATCACCGCGATCCCGCCGGACGACCGCGGCGAGCCGCGCGTCGACGTCACCGGACGTCGTGAGGACGACCACTTCGTCATCGAGGTGGTGGATACCGGCGTCGGCCTGCCGACGCAGGACAGGCAGCGGCTCCTCGAGCCCTACATGACCACACGGGAGAAGGGCACCGGCCTCGGCCTGGCCATCGTCCGCAAGGTCGTGGAGGAGCACGACGGCCGCATCGAGCTTCTGGATTCGCCCGCCGTCGCAACCGGCGGGCATGGTGCCATGGTGCGTGTGACCCTGCCGGTCTCTCCAGGTGCTGCGCCGCGGGTGACCGCGCCGGAGCCCGAGGCCGTCAACGCCTGAACCCTTTGCCCGACGACCAGCCAACCAAGCCGAAGGAAACAATGGCGTCAGACATTCTCATCGTGGACGACGAGGCCGACATCCGCGAACTCGTCGCCGGAATCCTCGAGGACGAGGGACACGGAACGCGCAAGGCCGGTGATTCCGACCAGGCGCTGGCCGCCGTCACCAACCGCCGTCCTCATCTGGTGTTCCTGGACATCTGGCTGCAGGGCAGCCGCATGGACGGACTCGCCCTCCTGGAGGAGATCAAGAAGGACAATCCGGACCTTCCGGTCGTCATGATCTCCGGCCACGGCAACATCGAGACCGCGGTGGCCGCCATCAAGCGCGGCGCCTACGACTATATCGAGAAGCCGTTCAAGGCCGACCGCCTCGTGCTCGTCGCCCAGCGCGCGCTGGAAGCCTCCAAGCTGAAGCGCGAGGTGCAGGACCTGAAGTCCCGCTCCGACCAGCCGACCGGCCTGATCGGCACGTCGTCCGTGCTCAACCAGCTGCGCCACACGATCGATCGGATCGCCCCCACCAACAGCCGGATCCTGATCTCCGGCCCGTCCGGCTCGGGCAAGGAGATCGTCGCCCGCGCGATCCACACCCAGTCGACCAGGGCGCAGGGCCCCTTCGTCGCGCTCAATGCGGCGGCGATCACGCCCGAGCGCATGGAGATCGAGCTGTTCGGCACCGAGGCCTCCGGCGAAGACGGCCGCCGCAAGGTCGGCGCCCTGGAGGAGGCCCACGGCGGCACGCTCTACCTCGACGAGATCGGCGACATGCCGCGCGAAACGCAGAACCGCATCCTGCGCGTGCTGGTCGACCAGTCCTTCGAGCGCGTCGGCGGCGGTCACCGCGTCCAAGTGGACGTGCGCATCGTTTCCTCCACCGCTCGCGACCTGGAGCGCGAGATCGCCGAGGGCCGCTTCCGCGAGGACCTGTTCCACCGGCTCGCCGTGGTGCCGCTGCGCGTGCCCGGCCTGTCGGAGCGGCGCGAGGACATCCCGCTCCTCATCGACTACATGATGCACCAGATCGCCCGCGCCACCGGCCTGCCGATCCGGCGCATCGGCGACGACGCGATGGCCGTGCTGCAGGCGCACGACTGGCCGGGCAACCTGCGCCAGCTCCGCAACAATGTGGAGCGGCTGATGATCCTGACCCGCGCGGACCCCGAGGCGGTGATCACCGCCGACCTGCTCCCGTCCGAAGTCGGGACGATGCTGCCCTCGCTGCCCACCTCCACCGGCGGCGAGCACCTGATGGCGCTGCCGCTGCGCGACGCCCGCGAGATCTTCGAGCGGGAGTATCTGAAGGCGCAGATCAACCGCTTCGGCGGCAACATCTCCAGGACCGCCGAATTCGTCGGCATGGAGCGCTCGGCGTTGCACCGCAAGCTGAAGAGCCTCGGCATCGCGTGATCGGGCCGGGACGGCAGCGCTCTCGCCGCCGTCCCCTTCCAACCCGGGCGCCGGCCCTGTAAACGTCACCGACACAGTCAGCTTTTCCCCTGGGGCCCGACGCCTTGTCGCTTCCGACCAGCACTGCCGCACCGCAGGAACTCCGTCGCTGGGGTCGGCGCGGCACCGCGGCCGCGACCATCGCGGCGCGCCTGACCTTCGAGGCGATCGAGCACGACTACGACGGCGTGCCCTCGCTGCGCGGCATCACGCTCGACATTCCGCCAGGTGAGATCCTCTGCCTGCTCGGCCATTCCGGCTGCGGCAAGAGCACGCTCCTTCGCATCGCCGCCGGCGTGGAGCGGCCGACGGGCGGTCGCGTCACCATCGACGGCATGGAGATGGCGGGCCCGTCCCGCTTCGTACCGCCGGAGAAGCGCGGCGTCGGTCTGATGTTCCAGGACTACGCGCTGTTTCCGCACATGACGATTCTCGCCAACGTGATGTACGGCCTGACCTCGCTAGACCGCGCCGCCGCAGGGCAGGTGGCGCGCGCCGCGCTCGGCCGCGTCGGCCTGGAGGACTACGCCGACGACTACCCGCACGCCCTGTCCGGCGGCGAGCAGCAGCGCGTGGCGCTCGCCCGCGCCATCGTCCCCCGGCCGTCCGTGCTGCTGATGGACGAGCCCTTCTCCGGCCTCGACCGGCGCCTGCGCGACAATGTGCGCGACGAGACAATGGCCGTGCTCCGCGAGACGCGGGCGACCGCCGTCATCGTCACCCACGACCCGGAGGAGGCGATGCGCATGGGCGACCGTATCGCGCTGATGCGCGGCGGCCAGCTCATCCAGGTCGGCCCGGCCGAGGACCTCTACGCCCGCCCGGTCGATCTTTTCGCCGCCCGCTTCTTCTCCGAGGTCAACGAGATCGATGCGGTCGCCAGGGCGGGCAGGGCGGAAACCCCGGTCGGCGTCTTCCCGGCGCCGGGTTTTGCCGACGGAACGCCGGTGAAGGTCTGCATCCGGCTGCCCGGCCTGATCCTCGGCGAGGCCGGTGTCGGCGTGCCCGGTCGCATCCTGCGCAAGCGCTTCCTCGGCGAGGTTTCGCTGGTGGAGGTGGCGGTGGACGGCCTCGATTCGCCCCTCAAGGCCCGTCTCCGCGGCTCGCTGCCCTCCGCCCCCGGCACCGACGTGTGGATCTCCGCCGACCCGGACAGCGTGCTCGTGTTTCAGCGCTGAACCGTTCCGGGGCTTTCATCCGCCGCCCCGGTGGCCCATATGACGCGGGTGGGACGGACCGGAAGGGGCGCCTGTCGTTTGTTGCGACGCCGCACCCTTTATGCAAGAGTGCCGCCCAATTCGAGTTACCGCATCGCGGAGTGTTCGTCATGGGTTCGCTTAGCATCTGGCATTGGCTCATCGTCCTGGTGGTCGTGCTTCTCCTCTTCGGCCGCGGCAAGATCCCCGATCTGATGGGTGATTTCGCCAAGGGCATCAAGAGCTTCAAGAAGGGTCTCGCCGACGACGAAACCGAAACGGCGACCACCGACGTGAAGACGCTGGACCACAAGACCGCCGATCCGATCGCCAGCAAGACGAGCGACGTGAACAAGGCCTGAGCCTATCCATCGAGAGGCGGCGCGGGCGGCTGACGAGGCCGCCGCGCAGGCACGTGCGGGCGTAGAGACATGTTCGAAATCGGTTGGTCTGAAATCCTCGTGGTCGCCGTGGTCGCGATCGTCGTGGTGGGGCCGAAAGACCTTCCGCGCCTGCTGCGCACGGTCGGCACGATGATCGGCAAGGCCCGGCGCATGGCCGGCGACTTCCAGTCGCAGTTCAACGCCGCCTTGCGGGAGGCCGAGCGTGAAGTCGACATCATGGACGCCAAGAAGCAGGTGGAGGACCTGAAGTCCCTCAACCCGCTCGCCGGCGTCAAGGATGCGCTCAACCCGGTGACGAGCATCGGCAACGACATCAAGCGCGAGCTGACCACGCCGATGGCGGACCCGAAGCCGGCCGCGACCCCGACGGCGACCGAGCCCGCCAAGACCGGCCACGTCGCCGGCGACCACGGCACCGACGAGAGCTCCGCCCCCGCTGTTGTGGCGCCGGCAGCCCCGGCCGCGACGGCGCCGGTCGTCGCAACCCCGGTCCCGCCGGCCGCCGACCCGGTGCCCGCTCCCTCCACCAGCGCTGGAGACGCCCGGTGACCATCCAGCGCGACGAAGACGAGATCGAGGCTTCCAAGGCGCCGCTGCTCGATCACCTGATCGAGCTGCGCTCGCGGCTGATCAAGTCGCTGCTGGCGATCCTGGTCTGCTTCATCATCTGTTTCTATTTCGCGACGACCATCTTCAACATCCTGGTCGGCCCCTACGAGGCCGCCGCCGGTGCCAACCAGGCGGTGGAGCTGATCTACACGGCGCCGCAGGAGTATTTCTTCACCCAGATCAAGCTGGCGATCTTCGGCGCGCTGTTCATCGCCTTCCCGGTGATCGCGACGCAGATCTACATGTTCGTCGCGCCCGGCCTCTACAAGCACGAACGCCACGCTTTCCTGCCGTTCCTGATCGCGACGCCGATCCTGTTCTTCCTCGGCGCGATGCTGGTCTACTTCTTCGTCATGCCCACCATGATGCACTTCTTCCTGTCGATGCAGCAGGAGGGGGGCGAGGGCAGGGCGGCGATCTCGCTGCTGCCGCGGGTGTCCGAATACCTCGGCCTGATCATGACCATGATCTTCGCCTTCGGCATCACCTTCCAGCTTCCGGTGGTCCTGACGTTGCTCGCCCGCACTGGTGTCATCACCGAGCAGGGCCTGAAGGACAAGCGGCGCTACGCCATCGTGCTCGCCTTCGTGGCGGCCGCGGTGCTGACGCCGCCCGATCCGCTCAGCCAGATCCTCCTTGCGGTCCCGACCATGCTTCTCTACGAAGTCTCCATCATTGCGGTGAGACTCATGAAGAAGCGCGACGAGGCGCGGCAGGCTCCCATCGGCTCCTGACGGTCGGGCGCCGGGTCCTGCCGTCGCCCCCGCGCCGGGGATCGTGTTCCAATGCTCGACATCAAATGGATCCGCGAGGAGCCCGAGGCTCTCGTCCGCGCGCTGATGCGCCGTGGGCAGGCCGAGGAGACGGCCCGCGCGACGGTCGACGACGTCATCGCCAGGGACGACGCGCGCCGCGCCCACCTGAAGGCGCTGCAGGACGCTCAGGAGCGCCGCAACGCCGCCTCCAAGGAGATCGGCAAGGCCAAGGCCGCCAAGGACGAGGCGCGGGCCGCGGAGCTGATGGCCGAGGTCGCGCATCTCAAGAGCTTCATCCAGGACGGCGAGGCCAAGGAGCGCGACCTCGACTCGGCCTTGAACTACGCCCTGTCGGTCATCCCGAACGTCCCGCTCCACGAAGTGCCGGAGGGCCGCGACGAGAAGGACAACGTCCTCTACCGCACCCACGGCGAGCCCCGCCGGATCAACTGGGCGAAGGAGCACTTCGACCTTGGCGAAGGCCTTGGCCTGTTCGACTTCGAGCGCGCCGCCAAGCTTGCCGGCGCCCGCTTCACGGTGGTCAAGGGCGCACTCGCTCGCATGGAGCGCGCTCTCGGACAGTTCATGCTCGACCTGCACACCACCGAGCACGGCTACACCGAAGTCCAGCCGCCGCTCATGGTGCGCGACGAGATCATGTACGGCACCGGCCAGTTGCCGAAGTTCGAGGCAGATTTGTTTGGTGCGTCAGCACCGCTTTCAGAAGCCGATACCGTAGAAGCTGAGAAGCGCTTCATGGCGAGCCTCAAGGCCGATCCGCTGGCACACGACTACTTTATCAGAACCAGCGATGGCCGGGATTTGTACACTCCTGAAGGTACGCGACGTTTCAATGAATTCGCTGCTTCGATCAGCCGCCGCTGGCTCATACCGACTGCTGAAGTGCCGCTGACCAATCTCGTCCGCGAGGAGATCCTGGACGAGAAGGACCTGCCGATCCGCATGACGGCGCTGACGCCCTGCTTCCGGTCGGAGGCCGGTTCGGCCGGCCGCGACACGCGTGGCATGCTGCGGCAGCACCAGTTCAACAAGGTCGAGCTCGTCTCGATCACCTCGGCCGAGACCTCGCGCGACGAGCACGAGCGCATGCTCACCTGCGCGGAGACGGTGCTGAAGCGGCTCGGTCTCAGCTACCGCGTCGTCACGCTCTGCACCGGCGACATGGGTTTCGGCAGCGCCAAGACCTACGACATCGAGGTCTGGCTTCCCGGCCAGAACACCTACCGCGAGATCTCGTCCTGCTCAGTGTGCGGCGACTTCCAGGGCCGCCGCATGAACGCGCGATACCGCCCGGCGGGCGAGGCCAAGGGCACGCGTTTCGTCCACACCCTCAACGGGTCGGGCGTGGCCGTCGGCCGCGCGCTGATCGCCGTGATGGAGACCTATCAGAACGAAGACGGCTCGATCGGCGTTCCCGAGGTGCTGCAGCCCTATATGGGTGGGCTGAAGGCGATCGAGCGGGCCTGACCGCCCGATCGTCTCCGCTTGCCGCCGCCCCGAAAATCCAGGGCGCCCGGCTCGATTCCTGTTCCACGCTCTCATTCCAGCGGGTCCGGCATGCGCATCCTGATCACCAACGACGACGGCATCAACGCTCCCGGCCTCGTGGCCCTGGAAAGCATCGCTCACGCCCTGACCGACGACGTCTGGGTGGTCGCGCCGGAGACCGACCAGTCCGGGCTCGCCCATTCGCTCACCTTGCACGACCCGCTGCGCGTCCGCGACATCGACGGCCGCCGCTTCGCCGTCCGCGGGACGCCGACCGATTGCGTCATCATGGCGGTCAAGGAACTGATGCCGGAGCCGCCGGACCTCGTGCTCTCCGGCGTCAACGCCGGCGCGAACATGGCCGACGACGTCACCTATTCCGGAACCGTCGCCGCTGCGATCGAAGGCACGCTGCTCGGCATCCCGTCGATCGCGCTCAGCCAGGCCTATTCCTGGGCTGACGGCGGCGAGATCCCCTTCGGCACCGCCGAGGCCCTTGCGCCGGATCTGATCCGCAAGGTTGTCGCCGGCGGCATCCCCAAGGCGACGCTCGTCAACATCAACTTCCCCGACCGCGCGCCGGACCGCATCGCCGGCGTCGAGGTGACCCGCCAGGGCACCTCCACCCACGGTCTGAAGGCCGAGGCGCGCCTCGATAGCCGCCGCAAGCCCTACTACTGGCTGGCCTACGCCCGCGCGGACAACGCACTGGTTCCCGGCACCGACAACCACGCCATCGCCCAGGGCCGCGTATCCATAACGCCGCTGCGGCTGGACATGACGGACGATTCGGGGCTCGCTCGTCTTTCCGCCCTGTTCTGAGAGACGACGTCGTGATGAAGCCCGCAGACAGCGACCGCGCCGGTGCCGAGAAGCTGGCTCGACGCGTCGCGGAGCAGGGCGTCACGGACGAACGGATCCTGGCCGCCATCGCCGCCGTGCCGCGCCGGATCTTCCTGGCGGCCGCCTACCAAGCGAGCGCCTATGCCGACCGGGCGCTGCCGATCGAGTGCGGCCAGACGATCAGCCCGCCCTCCACGACGGCCATGCTCGTCGCGGCGCTGGATCTGAAACCGGAGCACAAGCTGCTGGAGATCGGCACCGGCTCCGGCTACCAGACGGTGCTGCTCGCCCGGCTCGCCGCCGCGGTCGTCACACTCGAACGCTTCCGCACGCTGACCGACCTCGCCGCCGACCGTTTCGCGCTGCTGAAGGTGCCCAACGTGCAGGCGTTCCACGCCGACGGCTTCGACGGCTACCCGCGCCATGCGCCCTACGACCGCATTCTCCTCGACGGGGCGGTCAGCCGAATCCCCCATCCGGTGCTCGACCAACTTGCCGATCGCGGGCTCCTGGTGGCGCCGGTCGGGACGGGGCCGGAGCAGACGCTGGTGCGAGTCGTCCGCGACGGACGGCTGTTCCACCGCACGGAACTCGGACCGGTGCGATTCACGCCGCTGGTCGAAGGGCTCGCCGCCCGCCTCTAGCCGTCACCGGGGCGTCCCGGACGCTGGTTTGGTGCTTGAAAAACGGCACTAACCGGCGCTTTCGATCGTCCGTCTTAAGTGTTTGTCAACGTTACCGCGCTTTAATCACCGCAGTTTCAGAGTGGTCACAGCGGGACTTCAGACATGCGTCACCCTGCCATTTTTTCAAAGAACCGATTGCTTGCCCAGGTTGCCGTCGTGGGACTTCTGTCCAGCGCGATGGCGGGCTGCAGTTCGGATGTGACCCGTTTCGGCAGCCTGTTCGAGGCGCCCGACAATCGCCAGCAGACGATGGCCCAGGTGCCGGTTCCCGCCGGAGACGTCACCGGATCGGTGCAGCCGACCATGGTTTCGACCGGCACCGGCTACGGCACCCCGGCCGTGACCTCCAACACGCTGCCGCCGGCACCCGGCGCCGTGGTGTCGAACGCCCCGTATGTGCGTCCGGCGGTGGGCGGCCAGCCCGGCTTCCAGCAGCCGACGTCGCTCGCCACGCTGCCTCCGTCGCCCGCCCAGGTCCAGCCGATGGCCCAGACGGCGGCGCGCGCGGCTGGCTGGAGTGCGGAAGGTGGTACGCCCGTCGTGATCCGCCCGGGCGAGACGGTGCAAACCGTCGCGCGCCGCTTCGGGGTTCCGGAAACCGCCATCCTCCAGGCCAACGGCTTGACGGCCAACGCCGCCGTCCAGCCCGGCCAGCAGCTGATCATCCCGTCCTACAGCTACGGCGGAAGCAGTCAGGCCGTCGCGGCCAAGCCCGCTGCCCAGGCGCCTGCCCAGACCGCGATGGCCGCGGGACCGGGAGGCGTCTACGTGGTCAAGCCGGGTGACAGCCTCGGCAAGATCGCCAACGCCCACGGCATGCGTTCGCGCGAACTCGCCGCCGCCAACGGCATCGACCCCAACGCGCCGATCAAGATCGGCCAGAAGCTTTCCATCCCGGGTGCGGGCGCCGGCAACACGCGCGTCGCCTCGCTGCAGACCGGCACGATGACCGACGCCAATCCCGCGGCGCCGGTCGCCAAGCCGCAGATGACGCTGCCGGCTCAGGCCGCCCAGCCGCTGGCACAACCGACGACTCAACCGGTCGCCCAGGCGCCCGTGCAGCAGCCGGTGGCGCAGCAGACCCAGGTCGCCTCGCTCGAGCCGACGCCGCCGGCCGCTGCCCAGCCGCAGGTCAACAAGCCGGTCGGCACCCAGGTCGCCGCCGCCGCCACCGGCACATTCCGCTGGCCGGTCCGCGGCCGGGTGATCTCCGGCTTCGGCACCAAGGCCAACGGCGAGCGCAACGACGGCCTCAACATCGAGGTCCCCGAAGGCACGCCGATCAAGGCGGCCGAGGGTGGCACGGTGATCTACGCCGGCAACGAGCTGAAGGGCTACGGCAACCTCGTCCTGGTCAAGCATCCCAACGGCTTCGTCTCCGCCTACGCCCACGCCAGCGAGATCCTCGTCAAGCGCGGCGATGCGGTGATGCGCGGCCAGACGCTCGGCAAGGTCGGCGCCACCGGCAACGTCACCCGGCCGCAGCTCCACTTCGAGATCCGCAACGGCAACCGCCCAGTCGATCCAATCCCCCACCTGCAGGGGTGAACGGGGTCGCGGCTCCCACCCGCTATCACTGCCAGGATCGACCCGTCCGCACCCGCGGACGGGCCGATTGGCTTTGCGACTGTGCTGGTGGCGGCGATCGCCCGGTCGTCCCGGACTTCGGATCGTCTCGATGGGTGGCCCGTCGCGAAAGCTGCGCCCACGGGAGCAGGGGGCCGCAGCTCTCGGGGCGAGCGGAAACCACGGGGCCCGACGGCAGGTCAGTCCAGCCGGACGCCGAGCCTTCCCGCGAGATCCTGGACGAACTGCCATGCCACGCGGCCTGACCGGCTGCCGCGCGTGGTCGCCCATTCCAGCGCTTCCGCGCGCAGGCGCTCCGGGTCCACGCTGATCCCGTGCCGCGCGACGTAGCCGTCGACCATCTGGAGATAGTCGTCCTGGCTGCACTTGTGGAAGCCGATCCACAAACCGAACCGATCCGACAGCGACACCTTCTCCTCCACCGCCTCGTGCGGATTGATGGCGGTGGAGCGCTCGTTCTCCATCATGTCCCGCGGCAGCAGATGCCGGCGGTTCGACGTGGCGTAGAAGATCACGTTGTCCGGACGCCCCTCGATGCCGCCCTCCAGAACCGCCTTCAGCGACTTGTAGGAGGTATCGTCGTGGTCGAAGGAGAGGTCGTCGCAGAAGAGGATGAAGCGGTAGGGCGCCGGCCGGACCAGCGCCATCAGCTCCGGCAGGGATTCGATATCCTCCCGGTGGATCTCGACGAGCTTCAGCGGCGTGAAGCCTTCTCCGGCGAGCGTCCTGTTCACTTCGGCATGCGCGGCCTTGACCAGCGACGACTTGCCCATGCCGCGCGCGCCCCACAGCAGGGCGTTGTTGGCCGGCAGGCCGCGGGCGAAGCGCTCGGTGTTCTCCGCCAGGATGTCCCGGCTGCGGTCGATCCCGCGCAGGAGCGCCATCTCCACCCGGTTGACCCGGGCGACCGGCTGCAGCGATCGGCCGGCGGCGTGCCAGACGAAGGCGTCGGCGGCGTCGAAAGGCGGCGGCGAGGGGAGCGGCGGCGCGCTCCGCTCCAGGAGCGCGACGAGCTTCTCCAGGTGGGCGTTCAAGGTGGCGATCGGATCGGCGGTCACGGGTGTGTCTCGCGTAAAGGACTGTCGGCCATGACTTATCCGACGCTCCCGCGCGAGGCAAACGAAGCCCGGTAAGCGCGGCGCGCAAGGCGCCTGCGCAAGGCAGCCCGCCGGCCGTTGCCGATGCCTAACACTCCGTTTGCAAAGCGTGGGGCTATCGCTATAGTCCGCGCGCTTTTGCCTATCGGGGGAACGGCGCGGCTCCGGTCGCCCCTTTCCCCGTTCATGGTCGCCCCCGACGCCGGCGCGCCCGCCGATACCCGCTTGAAGGAGCCCTCCGCATGTTCGTGACCCCCGCCTTCGCGCAAGCTGCCGCCGGTGATCCGATGGGCACGACCGGCTTTCTGATCCAGTTCATGCCTTTCATCCTGATCTTCGTGATCATGTACTTCCTTCTCATCCGCCCCCAGCAGAAGCGGGCGGCCGAGCACAAGGAGATGCTGAAGAACCTGCGCCGCGGCGATACGGTGGTGATGACCGGCGGCCTGATCGGCAAGATCTCGAAGGTGGTGGACGACAACGAGATGGTGCTGGAGGTCGGCGAGTCGACGGGCGGCACCAAGGTCCGCGTCGCGCGCGCCTTCGTCGCCGAACTGCGCACCAAGGGCGAACCGGTCAAGGACGGCGCCTGATCGCCGGCATGCGGATGCGGCGGCCGAGCGCCGGCCTGTCTCGCGGTCGATGCCCGGCTTGAAGAGGTTACAGAGTCCCGATGCTATATTTTTCCCGCTGGAAAGTGACGGCCATCCTCGGCGTCATCGTGCTGAGCCTGCTGGTGCTGGTGCCGAACTTCCTCAGCGCCGAGCGCCTGAGGGACAGCTGGCCCGGCTGGCTACCCGGCCGGCAGATCGTGCTCGGCCTCGACCTGCAGGGCGGCGTCTACCTGCTCTATGAGGTCGACACCGCGGACTACAAGGCCAAGCGTCTGAAGACTCTGGAAAACGACATCCGCAACGCCATGCGCCAGGATCCGCGCATCGGCTACACGGGCCTCGGCGTCACCGGAGAAACCGTCCAGCTCCGCATTCGCGATGCCGACCGGGTGGCCGACGCGGCGACCCGCCTGCAGGGGCTGGTCAATCCCCTGAACCAGGGTCTGATCGGCGGCACCGGCGTCACCGAGTTCCAGTTCGAGCAGCAGGCCGACGGTCTCCTGCGCATGACCTTCACCGATGCCGGATTGGGTCAGCGCCTGGCCACCGTGGTCGACCAGTCCATCGAGGTGATCCGCCGCCGCGTCGACGAACTCGGCACGACCGAGCCGTCGATCCAGCGCCAGGGCGCCGAGCGCATCCTGGTCGAGGCGCCCGGCGAGAAGGATCCGGCTCGCCTCAAGAACATCATCGGCCAGACCGCGCAGCTCACCTTCCACCTCGTCGACGTCAACGCCGACATCGCCGAGGCCCAGGCCGGCCGCATCGCGCCCGGCTCGCTGCTGCTTGAATCGCTCGACGACGCCAACCCGCGCCCCTACGTGGTGGAGGAGGCCCCGCTGCTCTCCGGGGAGGACCTCGTCGACGCCCAGGCCTCGTTTGCCTCGCAGACCAACGAACCGGTCGTCTCCTTCCGCCTCTCCACCGGCGGATCGCGCAAGTTCGCCTCGGTGACGACCGAGAACGTCGGCCGTCCCTTCGCGATCGTGCTCGACAACAAGATCATCTCCGCCCCGGTCATCCGCGAGCCGATCACCGGCGGCCAGGGCCAGATCTCCGGCAGCTTCTCCGTCCAGAGCGCCAACGATCTCGCCGTGCTGCTTCGCGCCGGCGCGCTTCCGGCGCGCCTGTCGGTTATCGAAGAGCGCACCGTCGGCCCCGGTCTCGGCGCCGACTCGATCGCCGCGGGTGAGCGTGCCTCTGTCATCGGCGCAATCGCCGTCGCTCTGTTCATGTTCGCGGTCTATGGCCTGTTCGGCCTCTTCGCCAACATCGCCCTCATCGTCAACATCGTGATGATCTTCGCTGTGCTGACGCTGCTGCAGGCGACGCTGACGCTTCCGGGCATCGCCGGCATCGTGCTCACCCTCGGCATGGCCGTGGACAGCAACGTGCTGATCTACGAACGCATCCGCGAGGAACAGCGGCTCGGCCGCTCGCCGATCAATGCCATCGACGCCGGCTTCCAGCGTGCCTTCGGCACCATCCTGGACGCCAACATCACGACGCTGATCGCCGCCGGCGTGCTCTTCCAGCTCGGCTCCGGCCCGGTGAAGGGCTTCGCCGTCACGCTGACGGTCGGCATCATCACCACCATGTTCACCGCCATCACCTTCACCCGGCTGCTGATCGCATACTGGGTCCGCCGCCGTCGCCCGACGGTCGTGCCGATCTGACGCTCCGGCCGGACGAGAGGACACCCCCATGCGGCTCCTGCGCCTGTTCCCCGACGACACCCGCATCCCGTTCATGCGGTGGCGGAAGTATTCCTTCCCGTTCTCGGGCATCCTGTCCGTGCTCTGCTTCGTGGCCTACCTGGCCTTCGGCATGAACACCGGCATCGATTTCCAGGGCGGCACCCTGATGGAGATCGCCACCAAGAGCGGCCCGGCCAACCTGTCGGAGATCCGCGAGAAGCTGAACAACCTCGGCCTCGGCGAAGTCCAGGTCCAGGAGTTCGGCGAGGCGGACACCGTCCTGATCCGCATCGTGCGCCAGGAAGGCGGCGACGAGGCCCAGCAGGCCGTCGTCGGCAAGGTCCAGGCGGCTCTCGGCACCGACATCGACTACCGCCGCGTCGAGGTGGTCGGCCCGCGCGTGTCCGGCGAACTCGCCCAGAACGGCATCGTGGGCGTGCTGCTCGCGCTCGGCGCCATAATGGTCTACGTCTGGTTCCGCTTCGAATGGCAGTACTCCGTCGGCGCGGTCATCGCCACGCTGCACGACATCGTGCTGACGATCGGCCTGTTCGCCGTGCTGCAGCTGGAGTTCAATCTCTCCACCATCGCAGCCATCCTGACCATCATCGGCTATTCGCTGAACGATACCGTGGTGGTCTACGACCGCATCCGCGAGATGCGGCGCAAGTACAAGCGCATGCACCTCGTCACCATGCTCGACCTGGCGATCAACCAGACGCTGTCGCGCACCACGCTGACCGCCGCCACGACCTTGATTGCGCTCCTGTCGCTCTACATCTTCGGCGGCGAGGTCATCCGCTCCTTCACCTTCGCCATGTTGTTCGGCGTCGTGGTCGGCACCTACTCGTCGATCTTCATCGCCGCTCCGGTTCTGATCTTCCTCGACCCGCAGCTGGCCGGCGACAAGTCGGCCGCACCCGAGGGCGAGGAACCGGCGGCCGCCAAGACCGCTTGAGGAGGGGAGGGCGGTTCGACCGGTCCGCCCCGCTTCCGGTCCGAGGTTCGAGAGGATTGCCATGTCCAAGCTGTTCGAGCCCCGCGGAACCCACGGCATCGTCATGCGGGAGCAGCACTTCCCCGGGCGGGCGCCGGTCAGCGCCTATGGCAACGGCGGCTTCCGCTTCGCCGAGATGAGCCACCGCGGCTCGATTCTCTGCCTGCCGTCCGGCATCCATGGCTGGCCTGCCGAAACACCGGCGGACATTTCGGTGGACTCGCTGGCCAAGGCGCTGGCCGAGGCCGGCGACTTCGAAGTGCTGCTGATCGGCTCCGGCACCGACCTCGTGCCGATGCCGGAGGCGCTGCGCTACGCGCTGCGCGAACGCGGCATCCGCGGCGACGTGATGTCGACCGGCTCGGCCGTGCGCACCTACAACATCATGCTCGGCGAGAACCGCGCGGTCGCCGCCGCGCTGCTGGCCGTCGGCTGACGCCATGGCCGACGAAGGCGCCATCGACGACGCCTACCGCCGCGCCGAGGCCCTGGTGCGGGACACCGACCGCGACCGCTGGCTCGCCAGCCTGTTCATTCCCGCCGACAAGCGCCGGCACGTGCTCGCCCTCGTCGCCTTCTCCGGCGAAGTCGCGCGCATCCGCGATGTGATCCGCGAGCCGATGCCCGGCGAGATCCGCTTGCAGTGGTGGCGCGACGTGCTGACCGGCGACGCCCGCGGCGACGTGCAGGGGCACCCCGTCGCCGCCGCGCTCCTCGACACCATCCGCCGCTTCCTGCTGCCGAAGAAGCCGCTGGTGGACCTGATCGACGCCCGCACCTTCGACCTCTACGACGATCCCATGCCCTCGCTTCTCGACCTGGAGGGCTACGCCGGCGAGACCGTCTCGGCCCTGTTCCAGGCCGCGGCGATGATCCTCTGCGAAGGCGAGGACCCGCGCGCGGCCGACGCCTCCGGCCATGCCGGGGTGGCCTGGGCGATGACGGGACTGATGCGCGCGCTGCCGATCCACGCCCGCCGCGGCCAGGTCTTCATCCCCGAGGACATCCTGAAGCGCCACGGCGCAAGCCCGGCGATGATCCGAGATGCCGGGGCCGGGTCCGATAAGGCCGACCAGCCCGTCCGGGCCGCCCTGGCGGAAATGCGCGAGCACACACGCCATCACAGGGACCGCGCCCTGCGCGCCGTCGTCACGGCCGATCCACGCGCCCGGCCTGCCTACGTCGCCCTGGGGCTCGTGGAGCCCTACCTGAAGTCGCTGGAGCGGACGCCGCCCTTCGGCGCGATCGCCGATATCCCCGGCTTCCTCAAGCCCTGGCACCTCTGGCGGACGGCGCAACAGCTCCGTTCAACGTGACGGTCGCCACCTCTCGCGGCATCCGCACAGTCGTGGGTGGTCCGCCTGCGCGGACCATGACGGGGTAGGGGGTGAGCCAGTGCGATAAGCGGCTCGACGCGAGTCGCATCGTCTTCCTCCCGCCGCTACCCATGCCGTCTGCTTTATACCTCTCGGCCGTCATGGTCCGCGCAGGCGGACCACCCACGCATTTCACATGTCGTCATGCCAACCGGGGCCCGCATCCACGTCCGCCCACACCTCAACATCTCGGGGCTCTTCCCACCTCGCCACACCCGTGTTAGATACCGCCGCCAACTTCATCGGTGTCAGGAAACCCTCGGCGAGTCGTATCCCGGCCCGCTGGCGGGTCTTTTCATTTTCCTCGCGCCCCGCTGATTTCAGGAGTTGGTCATGGCAGTCTTCTTCGACCCCGTCCACGGCGGGCAGCTCGCGCTCACCTTCGACGACGTCCTCCTGAAGCCGGGGCATTCCGAGGTCCTGCCGTCCGAAACGGACGTCCGCACCCGCCTGACGCGCGGCATCGAGCTCAACATTCCGATCCTCTCGTCCGCGATGGACACCGTCACCGAAGCGCGGCTGGCCATTGCCATGGCGCAGGCCGGCGGCATCGGCGTCATCCACCGCAACCTGGAGCCCGCCGTCCAGGCCGAGCAGGTCCGGCAGGTCAAGAAGTTCGAGAGCGGCATGGTGGTGAACCCGGTCGTCATCGGTCCGCAGGCGACTTTGAAGGAAGCGCTCGACCTGATGCGCGCCAACAACATCTCCGGCATCCCCGTGGTGGAGAATGCCGGGGAGGGCGGCCGCGTTACCGGCCGCCTCGTCGGCATCCTCACCAACCGCGACGTCCGCTTCGCCTCCGACCCGAACCAGCGTGTCTATGAGCTGATGACGCGCGAGAACCTCGTCACCGTCCGCGAAGGCGTCAGCCAGGAGGAGGCCAAGCGGCTCCTCCACAGCCACCGCATCGAGAAGCTGCTGGTGGTGGACGAGAGCTTCCACTGCGTCGGCCTGATCACCGTGAAGGACATCGAGAAGGCCCGCCTTCATCCCAACGCCGCCAAGGACGAACAGGGCCGCCTGCGCGTCGCCGCCGCCACCACCGTCGGAGACCAGGGCTTCGAGCGCTCGCAGATGCTGATCGACGCAGGCGTCGACCTTCTCGTCGTAGACACCGCGCACGGCCACTCCGAGCGCGTCCTGCAGGCGGTCACCAAGGTCAAGAAGCTGTCCAACCGCGTCCAGGTCATCGCCGGCAACGTCGCCACCGGCGACGGCACCAAGGCGCTGATTGACGCCGGTGCGGATGCGGTCAAGGTCGGCATCGGCCCCGGCTCGATCTGCACCACCCGCATCGTCGCGGGCGTCGGCGTCCCGCAGCTCACCGCCATCCTGGAGAGCGTGGAGGCCGCGCGCGAGGCCAACGTCCCGGTCATCGCCGACGGCGGCATCCGTTTCTCCGGCGACGTCGCCAAGGCCCTCGCGGCCGGCGCGTCCGCGGTGATGATCGGCTCGCTCTTCGCCGGCACGGAGGAGAGCCCGGGCGAGGTCTATCTGCACCAGGGCCGCAGCTACAAGGCCTACCGCGGCATGGGATCGGTGGGCGCCATGGCCCGCGGTTCCGCCGACCGCTACTTCCAGGCCGAGGTCCGCGACGCTCTCAAGCTCGTGCCGGAGGGCATCGAGGGTCAGGTCCCCTACAAGGGCCCGCTCGCCTCGGTCCTCCACCAGCTCGTCGGCGGCATCCGGGCTGCCATGGGCTACGTCGGCGCCCAGACCATCGACGAACTGCAGACGAAATCCCGCTTCATCCGGATCTCGCCGGCCGGCATGCGCGAGAGCCACGCCCACGACGTCACCATCACCCGCGAAAGCCCGAACTACCCGGGCTCGGTCTGATGACCGTCGCCGCAGCCGCCATCGTCCTCGCCATGGTCGCCCAGATGGTGTGGACCTATCTCACCATGTGGCGGAGCGCGAAGGCGCGCTTCCGCGCCTTCCGCGACAAGCGCGTCAAGGGCAACGTCAAGCTCTCGCAGGAGGGCTGGCCGGACGATGTGCGCGCTCTCTCCAACAACATGAACAACCAGTTCGAGACGCCGACGCTGTTCTACGCGCTCGGCATCCTCGCCCTGGTCCTCAACGCCGCGACCGTGCTGTTCGCCGTGCTGGCCTGGGTCTACGTGGCCTCGCGGGTCGCCCACACCGTCGTCCACACCACCACCAACTTCGTTCCGCACCGGTTCCGGATCTTCCTGGTGGGGTACGCCGCGCTGATCGCGATGACCGCGCTGATCGCCTTTCACACCCTCGCGGCCCTCGGCGCCGCCGCCTGAAGCGCTGAGAACCGGGCATGGCGCTTGCCCTCGGTGGCCGGCTCGCCTATTCACGGCAGTTGAACGGGTCAACCGAGGACAGGCGTCATGAGAGACGGCGGCAGGATCGCTGCGGCGATCGAAGTATTGGGCGATGTAGACCGGACGCGCCGGCCCGTGCAGGACGCGCTGAAGGACTGGGGACTTGCTCACCGCTTCGCCGGCTCCCGCGACCGCAGCGCCATCGGCAACCTCGTGTTCGACGCCCTGCGCTGCCGTGCCTCCCTGGCCGCCCGGATGGGTAGCGACTCGCCGCGCGCCCTCGCGCTCGCTGCCTATGTCCGGCTCTGGGGCCGCAGCATCGAGCAGCTCGACGCCACCCTTGCCGAAGACCGCCACGCGCCCGAGCCGCTGACCGACGCGGAACGGGCCGGGCTGGTCGCGCCGGTGCTCCCCGAAGGCACGCCGCTCTGGCAAGCCGCGGACGTGCCGGAATGGCTGGAGGGGTCGCTTCGCCGCGCCTTCGGCGACCGCTTCGTGGAAGAGGGCGCTGCGCTTGCCGGCCGGGCCGACGTGGACCTCCGCGTCAATCCGTTGAAGAGCGACCGCGACACCGTGCTGAAGTCGCTCGACCATCTCGACGCCCGCCCGTGCCGACACTCGCCCTTCGGCGTCCGCGTGCCCTCCGGCGCCGCTGACGAGAAGCCGCCGCACGTGGCCTCCGAGCTGTCCTACAAGAAGGGCTGGTTCGAGATCCAGGACGAGGGCAGCCAACTCGCCGCCCTGATGGCGCTCGCCCGCCCGGGCGAGCAGGCCGTGGACTTCTGCGCCGGTGCGGGCGGCAAGGCGCTCGCGCTTGCCGCCGCTATGGACAACAAGGGCCAGATCTACGCCTACGACAGCGACCGCCGCCGCTTCGGCGACATCCTGGAGCGGATCGCCCGCTCCGGCGCCCGCAACATCCAGATCCGCGAGCCCAAGCGCGGCGACGTGCTCGCCGATCTCGCCGGCCGGATCGACGTGGTGCTGGTGGATGCGCCTTGCACCGGGTCCGGGACCTGGCGCCGCCGGCCGGACGCCAAATGGCGGCTCGCTCCGGGCGCCCTGGAGACCCGCCAGCGGGAACAGGCGTCCGTGCTCGCCGACGGAGCGCGGCTGGTCCGACCCGGCGGAAGGCTCGTCTACGTCACCTGCTCGGTGCTTCCGGAGGAGAATGAGGACCAGGTGGCCGCCTTCCTTGCCGCCCATCCGGACTTTCGGCTCGGCGACACCGCCGCTGCATGGCGGGCCGTGACGGGCACGGTCGCCGATCCTCTCACCGTCCTCAGCCTCGGTGACGACGGCGGCACCGCCCTTCGCCTCACCCCGGCCACCACCGGCACCGACGGCTTCTTCTGCGCCGTGCTGAACCGGCAGGGCTGAGGAGCTTCCGCTTCCGTCTTCACTTCCTCGTCAGGGGTGAAATACGCGGTATCCTCCGGCCGAACTCCGTGGTGGGATCACATCCGGAGGAAAATTTCCCATGCGGAACCTGCCAACTCTCGTGGTCGCGTGCGTCGCTGCCGCACTGATCGTTCCGTCCGCCGCCACCAAGGCGCAGGACATGACCAGGTACCTCGACATGTCGTCTCCGGACATGACGACGGCTGAGTTCACTCGCGCCGAGGTGGAAGCCCTTGCCAAGGCGGCAACGGCCGACCAACCGGCCGATTTCAGCGCCCGCCGGCTCAACGGCCTGGACCTCTCCGGCCTCGACCTGACCGGCGCCCTGTTCACCGCAGCCAAGCTGAACGGCACCAGCCTCAGGGATGCCAGTCTCGCCGGCGCCCGGTTCGACCAGGCCTGGATGATCAAGGCCGACCTCTCGGGCGCGGACCTCGCCGGTACCAGCCTGTTCCAGGCACAGATGATGGACGTCAGGGCGGACGGTGCGAACCTCTCCGGCTCCCGCCTCACGGCCGACCTGTCGCGTGCCAGCCTGAAGGGCGCGAACCTATCCGGCGCGGATCTCTCGGCCGACATGAAGAACCAGTCGATGGGGATGATGCGCGCGGTGCTGAACTCCGCCAATCTCACCGGCGCCGATCTTTCGGGCGCGAACCTGTCCCGCGTGGCCGCCGAGTTCGCCAAGTTCCGCGATGCCCGGCTCACCGGCGCCAACATGATGCAGCTGGAAGCAGCCGGCGCCGACTTTCAGGGTGCCGATGTGACAGGCGCCAACATCATGGGCATGGACGTGAAGTCCGCCCGGCTCGTCGGCTGGATGGGCGAGGACAAGGCCATGGGCGGGGACATGCTGAAGCACGCCAACGAGGCGTTTCGAAAGTGAGGGCAGGGCGAACGCTCTGCGTCCACCTGCCGATCAGATGTAGCGGACCACCACGAAACCGCCGACGATCACCACCGCCAGGCCGAGCATCACCCATTCCAGCCGGTTCTCGATGAAATCCCGGATCGGCTCGCCGTAGCGCCGGAGCAGCGCCGCCACCAGGAAGAACCGCGCGCCGCGCGTGATGACGCTGAGCACGACGAAGAGCCCGAAGTTGTAGTGTGCGAACCCCGATGCGATCGTCACCAGCTTGTAGGGGATCGGCGTCAGCCCCTTGATGAGGATGATCCAGGCGCCCCACTTGGCATAGGCGCTCTGGAACGAACCAAGGTCGTCGCCGAGGCCGTAGGCCGCGATCAGCCATTGGCCGAGCGAATCGAACAGCATCACGCCGATCAGGTAGCCGAGGATGCCGCCCACCACGGATGCCGCTGTGCAGAGCGCGGCATAGGCGTAGGCCTTCTCCGGCTTGGCCAGCACCATCGGCACCAGCATCACGTCGGGCGGGATCGGGAAGAACGAGCTTTCTGCGAACGAGACGATCCCGAGCGCGCGCGGCGCATGCCGCCCGGCGGCCAGCGACATGGTCCAACCGTACATCTGTCGCAGCATGAAGCGCTCCGCAAAGCCCGAGGTGATCGAAAATGAAACAGGACGGCAATCGACGAAGGCCTGACTAGCCCTCCGTGAGGCCAGACGCAAGCTGCGGGCCGACACGGATCCCGGCTGCCGCGCTTGCGCCGGGACGGGCTGCAGCCCAGGCCGGCGATGCCGGCCGCCGCGTTGTTTTCCCTTGCCCCGCGCGCCGTCACGGCTTATCGCATCTCGGCATTCCAAGGTTCGCGCGGCGCCCGCCGCTTCGTCCGCACGAGGGGTGCCCCATTCCCATGACCGCCCACGATTCCCTGCTCATCATCGATTTCGGCAGCCAGGTGACTCAGCTGATCGCCCGGCGCGTGCGCGAGGCAGGGGTCTATTGCGAGATCCACCCGTTCCAGCACGCCCGCGAAGCCTTCCTGAAGCTGAAGCCGAAGGGCGTGATCTTTTCCGGCGGCCCGGCGTCCGTCACGGCGGAGGCCAGCCCGCGCGCGCCGCAGGAGGTGTTCGACAGCGGCGTGCCCATCCTCGGCATCTGCTACGGCCAGCAGACGCTCTGCGTCCAGCTCGGCGGCACCGTAGAGGGCGGACATGCCGCCGAGTTCGGCCGCGCCGACGTGGAGATCAAGCGGGCGAGCCCGCTCTTCGAGGGCCTCTGGGAGGTCGGCGGACGCTATCCCGTCTGGATGAGCCACGGCGACCGCGTGACGCGACTGCCCGACGGATTCGAGGTCGTTGCCACCTCCGAGAACGCGCCCTTCGCCATCGCAGTCGACGAGAAGCGCCGCTACTACACCACCATGTTCCACCCCGAGGTGGTGCACACGCCCGACGGCGCCAGGCTGCTTTCCAACTTCGTCCACCGCATCGTCGGCCTCAAGTCCGACTGGACCATGGCCGCCTATCGCGCCGAGATGATCGCCAAGATCCGCCAGCAGGTGGGCGGTGGCCGCGTGCTCTGCGGCCTTTCCGGCGGCGTCGACTCATCGGTGGCGGCCGTGCTGATCCACGAGGCGATCGGCGACCAGCTGACCTGCGTCTACGTCGACCACGGCCTGATGCGGCTCGGCGAGAGCGAGCAGGTGGTCGGCATGTTCCGCGACCACTACAACATCCCGCTCGTCCACGTGGACGCCTCCGAGCTCTTCCTGACCGAACTCGCCGGCGTGGTCGATCCCGAGGTGAAGCGCAAGACCATCGGCCGCCTCTTCATCGAGGTGTTCGAACGGGAGGCGCACCGCATCGCCGAGGACGGCCGCGGCCCGCTCGCCTTCCTCGCCCAGGGCACGCTCTATCCCGACGTGATCGAGAGCGTCTCCTTCTCCGGCGGCCCCTCGGTGACGATTAAAAGCCACCACAACGTCGGTGGCTTGCCCGAGCGCATGAACATGAAGCTGGTGGAGCCGCTGCGCGAGCTCTTCAAGGACGAGGTCCGCGCCCTCGGCCGCGAGCTCGGCCTGCCCGAGAGCTTCATCGGTCGCCATCCCTTCCCCGGCCCAGGCCTCGCCATCCGCTGCCCCGGCGGCATCACCCGCGAGAAGCTAGACATCCTCCGGAAGGCCGACGCCATCTATCTCGACGAAATCCGCAAGGCGGGCCTCTACGACACCATCTGGCAGGCCTTCGCCGTGCTCCTGCCGGTGCAGACCGTCGGCGTCATGGGCGACTACCGTACCTACGACTTCGTCCTGGCGCTCCGCGCCGTCACCTCCGTCGACGGCATGACCGCCGACTTCTACCCCTTCGACATGGCCTTCCTCGGCCGCGCCGCCACGCGCATCATCAACGAGGTGAGGGGGGTGAATAGGGTCGTCTACGACGTGACGAGCAAGCCGCCGGGGACGATCGAGTGGGAGTGATTTTTGGCCACATAGGGCGCTATTGACTACGCGGAGGATCGGTCAGGGCTCAAAGCTGGGAAGACCGCCGGCCTTGTACGTGACCGCCCCGCCTAACCCAGAGCCCGGGCCGCCCTGCGCCCGTTCAGCCCAAGCCTGATCTGCTTTTCGATCTCGATGAGGCAGAAAAACGCCGCGCCGACCGCGACGATCAGTAAACCGTCCATGAGCGGCACAGACCGCGTTCCCAACACCTGCTGCAAAGGCGGCAGGTACGTGACGCCGAACTGAGCGAGCGTTATGGCGACCACCACGGCCCAGACCACCTTGGTGCCGCGCACCGCCTTCCAGGTCAGCGAAGTACCGTGAATGTTGCGGATGAAGAACAGGTGGAAGATCTCGAGAACCACGAGCGAGTTCATGGCCATGGTCTGCGCGAGTGGCAGCGAATAGCCCTTGTCGATCGCGTAGGTGAACACTCCGAATACGGCAGCCAGGAACAGCAGCGCAACCAGTACAACGTGCCAGACGAGTTCATCGGACAACAGCGGCGCGTCGCGGCGACGTGGTGGACGGGCCATCGTTCCGGCCTCGGTCGGCTCGAACGCGAGAGCAATCCCAAGAGTGACTGCCGTTATCAGGTTCACCCATAAGATCATCAGGGGAGTGAGCGGTAGCGCAAGCCCCGCGATGAGTGCGATGACAACCACGATCGCTTCACCTGCATTGGTGGGCAGGGTCCAACTGATGACCTTCTTCAGATTGTCGTAGACGGTACGCCCTTCGCAGACGGCCGCCGCTATGCTGGCGAAGTTGTCATCGGACAGCACGATGTCAGCGGCTTCTTTGGCGGCCTCGGAACCCTCGAAGGACGGCGGCGCGCGGCGCCAGCATGCTGCGGATCGCGGCCATCGCCGCTTCCGCCTTGCCCTCCTGGATGAAACCGATCACGGCGTTGGCCAATACCACGGCCAGAATCACCCCGGTATCGACCCAATGTTGCAGGGCCGCCGTCACCACGGCCGCGCCGATCAGGACATAGATCAACACGTTATGGAATTGGGCGATGAACCGTCCCAGAGGCCCACGTGGCCGCTCCTGGGGCAGGCGGTTCGGCCCATGGTGGGCCAGCCGGCGTTCTGCCTCTGCCCCGCTAAGGCCAATCTCGCTCGAAGCAAGCTCGGTCAGGCACGCGTCGGCGGGGAGGGCATGGATGCGGGCCGCGCGAAGATCGGCGGGTCGGTTCATGTCCACTCCTTTTTTGATCTGGCCAGGGGTCCGTCAAGCCCAACAGTTCGGCTGTCCTGCAGCTGCTGGGAACTGCAGTGCGCCGGAGGGCTAGGTTGAGACCTCGGCCCGCTCAGGGGTCGATCGTCTGATCGGTTCCCGCCATCGGCCGTGGGGCAGTCTCGTGCCGCAGGAGAAAACCTCGGAGATCGGAATCCGCGATCCGCCAGCCCTTGCCGATGTCGATGGCCCGCAACTCGCCTGATCGGATCCAATGGCGCACCGTGGCCTCTGCAACCTTCAGCCGATCCGCCACGTCTTTCACGGTCTGATATGCATCCTGCGGCATCGTTTTACTGCCCGTCTGACCTTTGGCGCAGAATAGCGAAGGATGTCGAAGTTTGGTTGATCCAGATCAAACCCGACGTCTGTCGGATATGTCTTGATCATACAGAGACGATGAAGCTCATCCGAAGCGTATCTGCTGAAAGGAGATGGAATGCCCGTCAGACGCATCGCCTACCTGCCCTTGAACAGCTATCCGGAAGCCGTCGCCGAAGACGCGCTAAGAGCGACCGTGGGGTTCGCAGTACCTCTGGGTGTTGCCTTGCACGTCACCACGTTTGCGGTGGACATCCCGAAGATCACGTCGCCCCTCGCCGGGCTGATGCTGGACGTTCCCGGAATGGTTCGTGCCGCCGAGGAGCACAGCCGCGACGACTGCCGCCGCCTCGGGGATATCGCGCGGGCGGTGGGAGCACCGGAGGGACTGACGCTATCGGAGCGTACGCTCGTGCTCGGTGCCGCACTCGACGCCGCAGCTCAAGAAGCACGCTACTTCGACCTTTCGCTGCTCCCGTGGTCCAGAGAAAGTCAGTCAACCCGGGATATGGCGGAAGCCGTCGTGTTCGGCTCCGGCCGACCCGCTATCCTGGTGCCGCCGTCTGCACAGGCAGAGAAAATCGACCACCTTGCCGTCGCCTGGGACGGTAGCCGGGTTGCATCTCGCGCCCTTGGAGATGCGCTCGCACTGCTGCGAGACGGTGGCCGCATCACGGTGCTGACCGTCAAGGACGAGAAGCCGCTGACTGGGCGTGCTATCGCCGGCACCCTGGCAACTTGTCTGGAGAACAGGGGTTTCGTGGCCCAGCCTGCGGAAATTGATCTGCGCGGGCGCCCGATTGGCGAGGTCTTGCAGGACGAGGCTCTAAAGGCCGGCGCATCCCTTCTGGCCATGGGCGGCTTTGGTCATTCTCGCCTGCGCGATTTCATCCTCGGAGGTGCAACCGCCGAGGTATTCGCTGACCTTCGCCTGCCGGTCCTGCTTTCGCACTGAATCGCCCACGACGCGGGCAGAACGCTGCAGAGAGGGGCAAGATGATTGGTCATCGCCGGCCGGGTTCTCCACGTCACCGCTGAACTGTAAGCCGGCAGGCCGTCAGCAGCGCGATTTAAAATGCAAGCTGGGCAACTACGGTCGCGACCCGACTTTCCTCCGCCATGCAGGTTATGCGAAGCCCGGTTTGCCACTCGAATCTTCAAAGCCGTAGGGATCCCCGCCCAGCTTTGGCGCGAGCTGGACGAAGGCGACGAGGCACTTCACGGGCTGCATCCATACGAGGGAAGCGACAGATAGTCGTTCGCCGTGAAGGCGGCCGGCAAGGCGATCATCATCGGTGTCTGCGACCAGGACCAGCAGCCACCCGCGACGAAGAGGCGGCCGTTGTTTCCTGAATGGTTGAAAACAGTCGGAGCACTGACGCTCGCGCGCGCTGCATTGCCTTCGAAACTGGCTCGTTCTCGTCCGACTACGGGAAAAGGTCTGCGCTCCGGCGAGAATTCCCGTCTGACGCCGGCTGGCCGGGCGTCCCGTCTCATCCGCCGCCGTCGCCCCTCACCGGTGTGATCGCGCCCCGTAGCCCGCCTTCAGCCGGGTTTCCGACGGCCGCTCGCCGAACAACGCCTGATACTGGGTGGAGAACTGGCTCCAGTTCCAGAACTCGTGGCGCGCGGCGATGTCACCGATCGAGGTGCCGAACTGCCGGGAATCGCGCAGCGCCTTGCGGGCGAGGTGCAGCCGCAGGACGCGATGATAGGTGAGTGGTCCGATCTCGACCTGATCGGAGAAGCTGGTTTCGACGACCCGGCGCCCGCCCACTCCCGAAGCGGCCAGCAGGTCGTCCATGCTGCGGATATCGTCCCACTTCTCATGGATCACCGTGCGCAGCGCAACGAACCGGTCGAAGGACGGCGGCACCGGCCTGTTCTGGAATTCGGTCCGCCCGACGAGTTCCAGCGACAGCTTGGACACCAGGCCCGTCAGGAGATCCCGACCGATCGACCAGGGCTCCACCGAGTCCTCGCCGCGGAAATGCACCGCCTGCAGGGCCTGCACCGCGTCTTCGCGGATCCGGCGGGAAAGCTGCGGGGCCCTCAGCAGGCGCACGCCTCCGTGCATCGCCGAGAACCACTCCGACACGATGCTCGTCGGACCGGCCGCCCGCTCCATCTCGCCCCGTTCGATCACGATCGCCAGAATGGCGCCGTTCGGGGGGCTGCGCAGGTGAAGCGCGGCGCCCGGCGAGGCGATCATCACGCCATCCGGTCCGAAATCGACACCGTTCAGTCGGAACGGAACCCCGTCGCTGACCGCGACGCTGACGGCATAGGCGTCCCTGGCACAGGCGATCGATTGCTCGAGTGCCTGGGTGCTCTGTTCCAGATGCAGGGACAGTCCGGGTCCGAGAAAGCACGAGACGAAACGCCCGCGAAACGGCCCCGGCGTCAGTTGCAGGTAGGTCTGATCGAACCCGACAAGCCTTTCCGCCTGCTGGTCGAAGTCCTCGTACTGGGCATCCAGGATCACCGCGGGGTTTGCGCAAAGCAGATGACCTGGCAGGCATCCGTTTGACAGCACGCGATTTTCCGCCGGGCTCTTCATCGGACGACCCTTCGCAAGCCCGCTAACGGGGGGCGGTTTTCCCGACCTATCCTAGTCCCGCCTCCGCATCCGCAAAAGAGGCAAGGTTCCTGCCACAGAAGAGGTACGACATGTTGAAGTTCCTTGCGGCCGCTATGATCCTCGGATCTGCGACCATCGCCTCCGCCGAGGAGGCGTGGCTCTCGATCCCGGCGCCGCCCGCCATGCCGGCCGCGTCCTCCAGCGGCATGGCGCAGGTGAACGGCATCTCGATGTACTATGCGACCTATGGCGACGCCGGCGGCACCCCGGTGCTGCTGATCCACGGCGGGCTGGGGCACGCCGACCTGTGGGCGAACCAGGTGGCGGATCTCTCCAGGGATCACCGGGTCATCGTCGCCGACACCCGCGGCCACGGCCGTTCGACCAACGACGGCAGCGACTACTCGATCGAACTCCTGGCGAAGGATTATCTGGCTCTGCTGGACAGTCTCGACATCGACCGCGTCGATCTGGTGGGATGGTCGGATGGCGCGAACATCGGCTACGAGGTCGCCAAGACCGCGCCCGGCCGACTGTCCAGCCTGTTTGCCCATGCCGGCAATGTCACGCTCGCCGGCGTCGATCCGTCGGTGGAGAGCGATGCGGTCTTCGGCAGCTACATCGGCATGATGGCAACCGACTACGCGCGCCTGTCGCCGACCCCGGACGGGTTCGAAGCCTTCGTCGGCGCAATCTCGAAGATGTGGTTCGCCGACAAGCCCGATGGGCTGGAATTGCTGAAGTCGGTGACCGTTCCGACCCTCGTGGTCCAGGGCGAGCACGACGAGGCGATCCTGGCCGAACATTCCGCCGCCATCGCCGCTGCCATCCCGGGTGCCAAACTGCTGACCCTGAAGGGCGTCAGCCATTTCGCCATGCTGCAGGATCCCGCCGGCTACACGGCGGCAATCCGGGCTTGGGTCGACCGGCCGTGACGGCGCAAGCCTGAAAGCCCGGTGCCCGGCGATCCGGCGGCCACCCCGGACCGCCGGGCCCCTTGTACGAGCGGCACCGGTCGGCGTTGCCTCTGCCGGTGACGCCGGTCCGATGCTCCGCCCCGGTGATCGCCGGATCGGACCGCCCCGAAGGGCATCTCCGGGCCGGCGACGGCGCGCCAGGCCTTCAGGCATTGTGCGCGGCCAGCGCCCGCATCAGGTCGTCGAGAATGTCCTCGACCCCTTCCAGCCCGACGGACAGCCGCACCAAGCCTTCGGCGATGCCGTGGGTGGCGCGCTCCTCGGGCGTGTAGGTCGAATGGGTCATGCTCGCCGGATGCTGGATCAGGCTTTCGGCGTCCCCGAGGCTCACGGCCCGCTGGATGAGACCGAGCCGGTTCATCATGGCGATACCGCCGGCCTTGCCGCCCACCACCTCGAAGGGGATCATCCCTCCGAAACCGGACATCTGCCGCCGCGCGAGACCGGACTGCGGAAAGCTCGCCAGACCCGGGTAGTGCACGCATTTCACCGCGGGATGCTGCTCCAGCGCATGCGCGACGATCAGTGCCGAAGCCGAATGCCGCTGGACCCGCAGGTCGAGCGTCTTCAGCCCCCGCAGGATCAGCATGGCGCTGAACGGCGACATCACTGCGCCGGTCATGTCCTTGATCCCGACCAGCCGGATGCGGGCGATGTCGTCGGCGGTGCCGACGATCAGCCCAGCCACCACGTCGCCGTGTCCGCTGAGGAATTTCGTGGCCGAATGCACCACGATGTCGGCGCCGTGCTCGATCGGGCGGGTCAGGACCGGCGTCGCATAGGTGTTGTCGACGACGACCCTGGCCCCGTGCCGGTGGGCGATCTCGGCCACGGCGGCGATGTCGACGAGGCGATTGTTGGGGTTGGCGGGCGTTTCGAAGTAAACGATCCGCGTCTTCGGGCCGATCGCCTCGGCGAGGTTCGACGGATCGGACAGATCCACCGGCCGCACCCGGACGCCGAAGCGTGGGAGGCCGTGGGTCAGGAATGCGAAGGTGCAGCCGTAGAGCGTCTTGTCGAGGATCACCTCGTCGCCCGCCTCCAGGAAGGACCAAAGCGTCGCCGTGATCGCCCCCATGCCCGATGCGGCGCAGAGTCCCGCTTCGGCTCCTTCCAGATCGGCGATCCGCCTTTCCAGGTATTCGAGCGTCGGATTGGAGATCCGGCTGTAGAAATGTCCCTCCACCTCGCCCGCGAACATCGCGCCGCCGGCCTCCGCCGTCGGGAAACTGAAGGTGGACGACAGAAAGAGCGGCGGGTTCAGGGCACCCTGATGCAGCCGTGCGTCGTAGCCGTGATGAATGGCGCGCGTGGCGAGGCTTCGGGGTCGATCTTCCATGGCAGTCCTCCTGAGAGCTGCCGCCATCCTGCGCTTGCCGTCGGCGCAGTTGATTGCTTTTCATGCTGCAATCATCTTCGTTGGTGGCATTAAATGCCAAGGAGAGGGAATATGGATGCCAAGGATCGTCAAATTCTCCGCGCCCTGCAGCGCAACGCGCGCGCAACGAACCTGGAGATCGCGGCGGAGGTGAACCTGTCTCCCTCGCCCTGCCTGCGGCGCATCCGCCTCCTGGAGGAAAGCGGTGCCATCCAGGGCTATCGCGCGATGGTGGACGCCCGCGCCTACGGGCTGCCGGTCACGGTGTTCATCCGGATCCGTCTCGAGAACCATGGTGCCGAAACCGTCCGCCACTTCGAAACCCGCGTCCGTGCGCTCGAGCAGGTCCTGGAATGTCATCTGATGACCGGTCCGGCCGACTATCTGCTGCGGGTCATGGTCGCGGGGCTCGACGACTACGAGGACTTCATCCGCAACCGGGTTCATTCCATCGGCGGCATCAGTTCGATCGACAGCAGCTTCGTCTACGGGACGATCAAGAACACGGGCGTGTTTCCCCCGCTGGATTGACCACGGCAAGCCGGGCGCCGCGTTTTCCGGCAGAGCCGCCTCCGCTCCGGGGAAGCGGGAACCCCGGCCCGATCCTACATCATGGAAAAGCGGGGGAAGTCTCCGTCCTCCGGATGATTCTCCCGCCGTGACCGGAACCAGGTGTATCGATACACTTGACCGTTCCACTGGCGATCGTGCAACCATGCGCCCCATACTCTGGCAGAATTGGATGATGGGCATGGAGACGGGAGCGGGCGCGGTTCGCCTGAACGAGGACTGGGTTCTCCACGTCGCGGACTCCCGGCTGCCGCTGGAATTTCCCGCCGACATCCACTCCGTTCTCCTTGCCGCCGGTGAGATCCCAGACCCCTACTGGCGCGATACCGAGCCCAGTCTCGATTGGGTCCACCAGCGCGACTGGGTGGTGTCGCGCAGCTTCGACGTCGCCGCGGCCCTGGACGGGACGTGGACGCTTACCGTCCCGACGATCGACTGTTTCGCTACCGTTCGCCTCAACGGAGTGGTGGTGGGCCGCACCGAGAGCCAGTTCGTCCGCTACGACCTCGACGTCACCGGCGCCCTCCGGGAGGGCCGCAATGACCTGGAGATCACCTTCCACTCCGCCACGGCGGTCGCGGCGGAGAAGCGCGACGCGTTTCCCTTCGCGCTGCCCTACCTCACCGGCAACTGCCGCATCGGCCACGTCAACTTCCTGCGCAAGACCGCCTGCCACGCCGGCTGGGACTGGAACATCGCCCTGATGCCCCTCGGCATCTACGGTGATGTCCTGCTGCGTCGCTCCGCGCTCGCACGCCTCGACGAACTCAAGGTCGTCCAGCATCACGAGGCAGGCAGCGTGACGGTCGAAGTCACGGCCTACCTGCACGGCAACGGTGTCGGCGAAACCGCCGTCGTGATGGACCTGGACGGCCAGGTCGTGGAACGCACCCTGTCCGTCGTCCCCGGCGAGAACCGCCTCGTCGCCAGTTTCGTCATCGACGAGCCACGGCTCTGGTGGCCGGCCGGCCACGGCGAACAGCCGCTCTACGATCTGACGGTACACTGCGACGGGCAGGCGCTCACCCGCCGGATCGGCCTGCGGACCGTCCGCCTGATCACCGAGCCGGACGAGGTCGGCGCGAGGTTCGCCTTCGCCGTGAACGGCCGCGAGATCGTCATGCGCGGGGCGAACTGGATCCCGGCCGACGCGCTGCCGGCCCGCTGCACGCCCGACGTGGTGCGCGACCGCCTGCAGTCGGCCCGCGACGTCCATATGAACATGATCCGCATCTGGGGCGGTGGCCAGTACGAGCCGGACTGGTTCTACGACCTCTGCTCCGAGATGGGCATCATGGTCTGGCACGACTTCATGTTCGCCTGCAATCACTACCCGGGCGCCGACAACCGCTGGCTGAAGCTGGTGCGGCTGGAGGCCCGCCAGCAGATCCGCCGACTGTCGTCCCAGCCCTCGATGGCGCTCTGGTGCGGCGACAACGAACTGGTCGGGGCGTTGCGCTGGTTTCCCGAAACTCGGGCCGATCGGGACCGCTACCTCGCCAACTACGACCGGCTCAACCACGCGCTGGAGGAGTGCTTCGAGGACGAGGCGCCGGACGTTCCGTTCTGGCCCTCGTCGCCGTCGATCGGCCGCCTGAACTTCGGCGACGGCTGGCACGACGACCGGTCCGGCGACATGCACTTCTGGGACGTCTGGCACTCGGCCAAGGACTTCGAGCACTATCGGACGGTGCAGCCCCGCTTCTGCTCGGAGTTCGGTTTCCAGTCCTTCCCGTCCATGCCCGTCATCGAGAGCTTCACCGAACCGGGCGACCGCAACGTCTCCTCTCGCGTCATGGAGATCCATCAGCGCAACGATGGCGGCAACAGTCGCATCGTCGAGACTCTCGTGCGCTACTTCCCGTTTCCGGATCGCTTCGAAGACATGGTCTGGCTGTCCCAAATCAGCCAGGCGTTGGCCATGAAGACCGCCATCGAATGGTGGCGCAGCCGCAAGCCCCGCAACATGGGCGTGCTCTACTGGCAGCTCAACGATACCTGGCCGGTCGCCAGCTGGGCCAGTCTGGAATACGGCGGCGGCTGGAAGGCCACCCACTATCTCGCCCGCCACTTCATGGCGCCGGTTCTCCTGACCGCCCAGCCGGGACCAGGCGAAACCGTCGGCGTCCACGCCGTCAACGATGGCAACGAGGCGACACGGATCGTCTACCGCCTGTCGCGCCAGGCCTTCGGCGGCGAGCGGACGCTGCTGACGGAATCGACCTGTGAGATCCCGCCCGACCGCGCCGTCGAGATCGCCAGCCTGCCGGCGGGTCGACTGGGCGAGGCCGACTTCCTGCACATCGAATGGACCGACCTGGCCACCGGACTGGACGGCGAGAACACCTTCTTCCCCAACCGCTTCAAGGCCTATGACATCGGCGTTCCAGACGTTTCGATCCGCCGCGAGGGCGACGACCTCATCCTCGTCTCCGATCGGGTCGCGCTGTTCGTCACCGTGGATCTCGGCCGCGCCGATGTGCTCACCGACAACTGCTTCCACCTCTATCCCGGCCGGCCGAAACGGATCGGCATCTATCGCCGCCGCGGGTCGGAGCTGCGCACCGGTTTGCCGGAACCCGAACTGACGTTTCTCCGGTCCGGTCCGCCGCGATGAGACGGCCCATCCAGGGCTTGCAGGACCCCAAACCGGTCACTCTCAAGGACATCGCCGACCACCTCGGCGTGTCCGTGACCACGGTAGCCCGGTCCTTGAAGGACGGTCACAAGATCGGGCCGGAGATGGTCCAGCGCGTCCGCCAGGCCGCCGATCGCCTCGGCTACGTCCGCAATCTCGACGGCGTGAAGCTGCGGACAGGCAAGACGCTGACCATCCTCGCCCAATTCGCGTTCCCGCAGGAGGAGGAGGTCGGCGACGCCGGCGCGCTCGGCCTGCTCGCCGGCATCCACAGCCGCCTCGCCGACACCGACTACACCGTCCGCGTGGTGCCCGCCGTGATCGGCGAGAACAACCTCAAGGCCGTCGTCGACGTGGTCCGCAGCCGGATAGCCGACGGAGTCATCCTCGACCACATCCAACCGCAGGACGACCGGGTCAAGCTGCTGCTGGAATACGGCATTCCCTTCGTCACCTACGGCCGGACCGAACTCCTCACCCAGCACGCCTATTTCGACATCGACAACGAGTTCGCGGCCTGGCAGGGCACTTCCGCGATGATCGGGCAGGGCCACCGGCGCATCGCCTTGGTCGACCTCGACCCCGCCTTCTCCTTCGTCCAGCAGCGCTTGCGCGGCTACCGGCGGGCGTTGCAGGAAGCCGGCCTCCCGTTCGACCCGGCGCTCGTCGCTCATGTCCAGCCGGATCCAGCGGCCGCGCGCGAGGCGGCCCAGCGATTGACCTCCGCCGACAATCCCGACGCCTTCGTCTGCACGAACGAGACCGTCTACCTCGGCGTCCGTGCCGGCGTCCGGAGCGCCGCCGCCGGGCACAGCCAGCGCGTCGGATTCTCCGTCAGGACAGGAACGAACATCGGCGCCTATCTCGGTTCCCGCATGACGGCGTCCCACTATTCGCGCATCCGGTCCGGCTACCAGCTCGCCGAACTCCTGCTGCAGCGCCTGGACGGCCGGCCGGCGGACGAACTGCAGGTGCTCGCCCGGACCGAGCTGCGCGAACCGTCCTGACCGCCCGGCGTGTGTGGCGGTCCGTGCCTCTCCGTTTCCCGCAGCGGCCCAACGCAATCGCCGCTACACTTGCCCTCGCGGGCGATGGTGTCGACCGCGGCAAGGAGGCCGGCGGCGAACGCCGGTCCGAGCGACGGGAGCGGAGCGGCTGAGATGAAACTGGCAACACTCAAGGACAGGACCCGCGACGGCATGCTCGTCGTGGTCTCTCGCGATCTCACCCGGTTCGTTTCAGCGCGCCCGATTGCCGCCACCCTCCAAGCGGCCCTGGACGACTGGGAACACGCCGCTCCTCGGCTCCTCGATCTCGCGCACGATCTGGAGCTCGGTGCGCTCCCGACGGAACGTTTCCACGAACACCATGCGCGCTCGCCACTGCCGCGCGCCTACCAGCGGATCGACGGAGAGGCCTATGCCGGCCTGGGCAATCCCGACAGTGGCTCCGAAACAGACGGTCCGCGGCTCGTCCAGGCGGCTTCCGACAGCTTCGTCGGCCCGCGGGACCCGATCCTCGCCCCGCCGAATGCCCTCGACATCGACCTTGAAGGCGGCATCGCCGTGCTGACCGGAGACGTCCCCTTAGGTGCCAGCCGCGATGAGGCCGCTGCCGCGATCCGTCTCGTCATGCTGGTCAACGACGTCGGCTTCGGAGGTCCGGCGGCGGATCGCTTCGCTCAAGCGGGCGGGCGGCTCCCATTCAGCCTCGCGGCCTTCTCGCCGGTCGCGGTCACGCCAGACGAACTCGGCCCGGCCTGGGACGGCGGCAAGGTGGACCTGCCGCTTCTCGTCTCCATCAACGGCAAGCCCTTCGGAAAGCCCAATGCCGCCCGTGACGTGAGGTTCGACGCCCCGGCCCTGATCGAGCACGCCGCCCGGACCCGCCCGCTCGGCGCCGGAAGCATCATCGGCTCCGGACCTGTTTCGAACCGGGGCGTCGACGGCGGTCCGGGCCAGCCGCTCGAACAGGGCGGCGTCGGATTCGCCAGCATCGCCGCACGGCGCCGTGCGGAAACGATGGTCGCCGGCGCCCCCGCCACGGCATTTCTGGCAGCCGGGGATACGGTCCGCATCGAGATGAAGGACAAGGCGGGGCACTCGATCTTCGGGGCGATCGAGCAGAGTGTCGCGCAGGCAGGGGACGCCGCCGTCTGAACGACCCTCTGCGAAGGCCTCACCCGCCGGGCCGGCGTCGCCGGCCCGCGGGCTGCCGTCGCGATCGAACCGACCTCGGAATCAGGTCGTCTCCACGCCCCAGACGTCCTTGGCGTAGCCGCGGATCGTGCGGTCGCTGGAGAACCAGCCGACCTGGGCGGTGTTGAGGATCGCCCGTTCCGCCCACCGCGTCGCGTCCCGGTAATCCAGGTCCACGTCCCGCTGGCGCTGGAAATAGGCCTGGAAGTCGGCCGTCACCAGGAACCAGTCGGTGTTGTAGAGCCGGTCCGCGATCTGGTGGAAGCGGCCGTGGTCGTCGGGGGAGAACTCGCCGGCCACCATCGCATCGATCGCGGCCTTCAGGGTCGGATCGCCCTCGATCGTCGCCCGCGCGTTGTAGCCGCGGGTGCGGATGTCCGCCACGCTGTCGGCGGTCAGGCCGAAGATGTAGATGTTGTCCGGCCCCACGCGCTCGCCGATCTCCACGTTGGCGCCGTCCAGCGTGCCGATGGTCAGCGCGCCGTTGAGCGCCAGCTTCATGTTGCCGGTGCCGGAGGCCTCCATGCCGGCCGTCGAGATCTGCTCCGACAGGTCGGCTGCCGGGATGATGATCTCGGCCAGCGAGACGTTGTAGTTCGGCAGGAACGCCACCTTCAGCCGGTCGCCCACGATCGGGTCGGAGTTGATCGTCCGCGCCACGTCGTTGCCGAGCTTGATGATCAGCTTGGCCATGTGATAGCCGGGCGCCGCCTTGCCGGCGAAGATCTTCACGCGCGGCGTCCACTCCGCGCCCGGCGTGCGCCGGATCGCCTGGTAGAGCGCGATCGTCTCCAGGATGTTCAGGAGCTGCCGCTTGTACTCGTGGATGCGCTTGATCTGCACGTCGAACAGGGCGGACGGATCCACCTTGAGCCCGATCCGCTTCTCGATCTCGTTGGCCAGCCGCACCTTGTTGGCGCGCTTGGCGACGCTGAACTTGTCGCGGAAGGCGCTGTCGGTGGCCAGTGGCACGATCGCCGACAGCTTCTCCAGGTCGTCCACCCAGCCGTCGCCGATGGAGTCCACCAGCAGCTTGCGCAGCCCCGGATTGCACTCGTAGAGCCAGCGCCGCGGCGTGATCCCGTTCGTCTCGTTGACGATCCGGTCGGGATAGAGCGAATGGAAATCGCGGAACACGGTCTGCTTCATCAGGTCCGTGTGCAGCGCCGACACCCCGTTCACCCGGCGCGAGCCGACGAACGCGAGGTTGCCCATCTTGATCTCGCTGCCGTGCTCGATGATCCGGATCGCGTCCAGTGACACCGAGACGTTGCGGCCCTGCACCTCGGCGAGGTGGTGGTAGTCGATCCACTCGATGATCTGCATGTGCCGCGGCAGCACGCGCCGGAACAGACCGACGTTCCAGCGCTCCAGCGCCTCCGGCATCAGCGTGTGGTTGGTGTAGCTGAGGCACTTGCGCGTGATTTCGAAGGCCTCGGGGAACGCCAGGCCGTGTTCGTCCGCCAGGATGCGCATCAGTTCGGCCACCGCGATGGCGGGATGCGTGTCGTTCATCTGGATCGCGACCTGTTCCGGCAGCAACCGGATGTCGTCGAACTCCGAGAGATAGCGCCGCACCAGGTCCTGCAGCGAGGCCGAGGTGAAGAAATACTCCTGCTTCAGCCGCAGTTCCTTGCCTTCCGGCGTGGTGTCGTCCGGATAGAGCACGCGGCTGATGGTTTCCGCCTTGATGCTCTTCTCCGCCGCCGACACGTAGTCGCCGTGGTTGAAGCGCCGCAGGTCGAGCACCTCCACAGGCTTGGAGGCCCAGAGCCGCAACGTGTTGACGTGAACGCCCTTCCACCCGGTGATCGGCGTGTCGTAGGCGACCGCCAGCACCGTTTCCTCGGCGTGCCAGTAGGTGTGGCCCTGACCGTCGAACGAGATATGTCCGCCGAACTTGATCGGGTAGGCGACTTCCAGCCGCTCGAATTCCCAGACGTGACCGGAGACCAGCCAGTCCTCCGGCTCCTCGACCTGCCAGCCGTCGTGGAAGCGCTGGCGGAACAGCCCGTGCTCGTAGCGGATGCCGTAGCCATAGGCCGGGATGCCGACCGTCGACATGGAATCGAGGAAACAGGCGGCCAGGCGGCCGAGGCCGCCGTTGCCCAGCGCCGCGTCGCTCTCCTGGACCACCAGGGAATCGTAGTCGACGCCGAGCGCCTTGGTAGCCTCGCGCGCAGCCGTCTCCAGCTGGAGGTTCGCGACCGCATCGTTGAGCAGGCGGCCGATCAGGAACTCCATGGAGAGGTAGTAGACGCGCTTTCGATGGGCCGAGTATCCGCGCCGGGTGCTCTCGAACCAGGAGTCCACCACATGGTCGCGCACGGCGAGCGCCAGCGCCGTCGCCCAATCGCGGACCGTGGCGTGGCCGGGATCCTTGCCGACCGCGTAGGCCAGCTTTTCCAGGATCGACCGCTTGAGGGCTTCCGCGTCGGTCGCGCGCGGCTCGGCGACGAAGTTCGTCATCTTGGCGTCCGGGTTCACGTTCATTCGCCCACCCCATGGCGGCGGGGAACCGGCCCCTCCGCCCACGAGAAAATTTCAATCTGCCAAGGATACGCGGCGACTGGTTTCGAATTCTCCAGCGTCCGTGAAAATGCTCGTCGGATCGCCGCAATAAATTCGCAAAACGCTATGCATCAACCATGCCGCCTACAGGTGCGGACCCGCGGGCTCAGGATCGATCTACCCACCGACCCGCGCACCTGTCCAGAACCGAGGCGCCGGAACCCTGCATTTACATCCTGAAATCGTTAAAAAAGGGGGTCGAGCCAAACGCTAAGCGCAACTCATGCAAAATACATATACATGCTGCGCATACCGGACGAATCACGCGACGCCGTGAAGGGCCTCGGCGGCAAGCCAGAACACCTCGCCCTCGCTCTCCTCCGTGTCGAGCCAGAAGAAGGGGAGGTCGGCAAATTCGGCCTCCAGGATTTCCCGTCCAGTGCCGATCTCGCACAAGAGCCCGCCGCCGGGATTGAGGTGCGACCCAGCCTGCCTCAGGATCCGGCGCACGATGTCCAGGCCGTCCGGACCGCCGGCGAGCGCCATCTCCGGCTCGTGCCGGTATTCCGCCGGCAACAGGTCCATCGTCTCCTGGTCCACATAGGGCGGATTGGTGATGATCAGGTCGTAGCGCGCGCCACCCAGCGGTTCGAACAGGTCGCCACGGTGCAGCGTCACGCGCTCCGGCGCGAGCTCGGCCACGTTCATCTCCGCCACCGCCAGCGCATCGGGCGAAAGGTCCACCGCGTCCACGTCGGCATGGGGAAACACCCGCGACGCCAGGATCGCCAGGCAGCCAGACCCTGTGCAAAGGTCGAGCACGCTCTCCACCGAGGTCGGATCCTCGATCAGCGTGAAATCGTCGCCGCCGATCAGCTCGGAGAACAGGATCTCGCCGATGAACGAGCGCGGCACGATCACCCGCTCGTCCACGTGGAACGGCACGCCCTGGATATAGGCCCGCTTTACCAGGTAGGGCGTCGGCTTGCGCGTCGTCGCGCGCTCCTCGATCAGGCCGAGGATCCGCTCCCGCTCCGCCCGGGTCAGCCGGGCGTCCATCCACGGATTCACGTCGTCGATCGGCAGCCTGAGGCTCTCCAGCACCAGGAACACGGCATCGTCCACCGTGCCCGACACGCCGTGCCCGGCGAAGAGGCCCGCCTCCTCGAAGCAGGTCACCGCATAGCGGACCAGATCGCGGATCGTCAGAAGGTCGTCGGCAGGCGTCGTCACGGCTTTGTTTCCCAAGCGGCGGTGCGGCCGCCGTTTAGCACGTCCCAATCTCGCCGTCACACCAGCGCGCGGAGACGCTCCGTCACCAGCCGCAGGCTCGCCTCGTCCACGTTGGCGAAGGCGAAGCGCAGGTGCTTCTCCTGTCCCGGCCCGAAGAACGAGCCGGGCAGGGCGAGCACGCCCGCTTCCCGCGCCAACCGTTCGCCCACCGCTTCGCCCGTTGCCTCGAACGGATGCGCCACATAGGCGAAATAGGCCCCGATCGCCGCGATCGACCATCCCGGCGCCCCGGCTACCACCGCGCGGAACACATCCGCGCGCCGGACGATCGTGTCGCGAGTCTGCGCCCGCCACGCCGCGGTTTCGGGAATCGCCCACGCGATCGCCGCCTGCGCGGCGCGCGGCGGGCAGATCTGGACGCAGTCCAGCACCTTGCCGATCTCCTCCATCAGCACCGTCCCGGCGATGATCGATCCCAGCCTGTGCCCGGGGATCGCATAGGCCTTGGAGAAGGAATAGAGCTGGATTACCCGGTCACGCCAGTGTTCCGCAGCGAACAGGGCGTGCGGCGCACCCGCGCCGGCGGGCATGAAGTCGCGATAGGTCTCGTCGAGCACCAGCGCGATGCCAGCCTCCTCGGCAAGCGCCGCGAAAGCGGCGATCACGGCGGCCGGGTAGGTCGCCCCCGTCGGGTTGTTGGGCGTCACCAGCAGGATAGCGCGCGTCTTCGCCGAGATCAGCGCCCGCGCGTCCTCAACCGCCGGCACGAATCCGTTCTCCGGCCGCGCCAGCAGCGGCTTGGCGACGATGCCCAGCATGTCCAGCGTCATCTTGTGGTTGAAGTACCAGGGGGCCGGCAGGATGATCTCGTCGCCGGCCTGCGCCAGCGCCATCGCCGTCACGAAGAAGGCCTGGTTGCAGCCTGCCGTGATCGCGATCTCCGCCGCGATGACGTCGCCGCCGTAGACGGCGTTGACATCGCGGGCGAGCGCCTCGCGCAAGGCAAGGTCGCCGTAGATCGACCCGTAGGTCGCCGCGCTCGCCGTCCGTGCCTCCGCGCCCAGCCGCTCCAAGAGCACGTCCGGCGGTGGATCGCCCGGCACCGCCTGCGCCAGGTTGATCAACTTGCCGAGCCGGCCGTCGTAGGCGCGCGCCCACGCCTGTGCGGCGGGAATAGGCGGCACATCCGTTGCCACCAGCAGCGGATTGACCCTCAAGGCACTGTCGCCAGCCATCTGGTCCTCGTTTCCCATGCGCTTGTCCCGTGCGCCTGTAGCCGCGCGCGGGCGGCCTTCACAGCCGAAGGAAGCACCGGCCATCCCTCATATCAAGCATCCCGACGGTCGAATCTGGCACCCGGCGCAGCGGGATCGTAAGACTGGCCGAGGAATCGCCCCCATGAGGCCCACGCCATGTACAGCTTCCGCCCGTCTCCCAACCACGGTCCAAGGCCGGAGGGCGGGCGCGTCGAACTGCTGATCCTCCATTACACCGGCATGCCCTCGGCGGACGGCGCGCTCGCCTGGCTCTGCGACGAGCGCAGCCAGGTCTCCGCCCACTGGTTCGTCCACGAGGACGGCCGCATCGTCCAGACCGTCGACGAATCCCGCCGCGCCTGGCACGCCGGCGTCTCCTGCTGGCGCGGCATCTGCGACGTCAACGCCCACTCGATCGGGGTGGAGATCGCCAACCCCGGCCATGAGTTCGGCTACCGCCCGTTCCCGGAGCCGCAGATCGACGCCGTCATCGCCCTTTGTCGCGGGATTCTGTCGCGCCACCCGATCGCCCCCCGCGACGTTCTTGCCCACTCCGACGTGGCGCCGACCCGCAAGGAGGATCCGGGCGAACTCTTTCCCTGGCAGCGTCTTGCGGCCGAGGGGATCGGTTTGTGGGCGCCGGCAACCGGAATTTTCTCAGACGAAAGTCTCTGCGAGGGCCATTCCGGGCCCGCGGTCGAACAGCTCCAGTCAAGCTTGGTACAATTTGGATATGATGCGCCTGTCAATGGGATATTCTGTGCGAAGACTGTCGCTGTCGTGACAGCCTTCCAGCGGCATTTCCGCCCCTCGCTCGTTAACGGAATCGCCGACGGGGCCACGCAGAGAACGGTGAAGAACCTTCTCGACGAGGTGGATCGCCTCGCCTGAAGCCTCACAAAAGCCATAATATGTGCCGTTATGGGGCAAGCTTCGCCTTAATTTCGCCGTGGAGCTTAACGATCGTGGCGATTACATGCTTTCCCAGTTCGGCTTTCCCCTGAGGTCGCGAACGGGGCCTTCCAATTTTGGCCGCATTGAGCGGTAAGAAGACCCCCATCAAGACTTATGGATCAATAGGAACAAGACGCATGAAGGACTTGGGTGCTGCGCGCAACGCGCTGCTCGCGGCGGCGATATTCGTCGCTCATATCGCAACGCCGTCGATCGCATCGGCTGCCTCTGAGGGGAAATCATCCCCTGTTCTCGCCTCGGCCAAGACCGGGGAGGCGGGCGAGAAGCCCAGCAGCATCTATGAAATGCTCTATGGGGTGAACGGTTCCCTGTCGCAGGATGCCGAGGTGACCACCGTCCCGGAGAAGGACGCGCCGAAGAGCGCCCGCGGCCTTCCCTCCAGCGAGCTTCGCGCCCTCATCCGCAAGCACGCCAAGGCGAACGGCGTCCCGGTCGAACTGGCCGAGGCCGTCGTCCACGTGGAAAGCCGCTTCAACCCCCGCGCCAAGGGCCGCGCCGGCGAGATCGGCCTGATGCAGATCAAGCCCGCCACCGCCCGCCTGATCGGCTACCGCGGTTCCGCCAAGGGCCTCTACGACCCCGAGACCAACCTCACCTGGGGCATGCTCTACCTGGCGCGCGCCTACCAGCTGGCCGACGGCAACACCTGCGGCGCCATTCTGCGCTACAACGGCGGCCACGCCGCCCGCAAGATGACCAAGCAGGCCCGCGTCTACTGCTCCAAGGTCAACCGCTACGTCGCCTCGCTCTGAGGCGGCCTATTCCAAGACTGTCCACGCACGCTTTCATTGCACGGCCACGTGGGTGCCTTCCGGCCCCGCGTGGCCTTTTTCTTGGGCGGCGCAATCCTGCATTCGCCCCGTCGCCTTGACCCCGCCGCCCTCCCGTGCCACATGCCGCCGGCCAGCCGGTTGGACGGCCGCTCGGGCAGGACGCGAAAGCGTGCCCGGGAGGAAAGTCCGGGCTCCACGGAAACACGGTGCCGGATAACGTCCGGCGGGGGCGACCCCAGGGAAAGTGCCACAGAAAACAGACCGCCTCGGCGTGCCGGGGTAAGGGTGAAACGGTGGAGTAAGAGCCCACCGCGGTTCCGGCAACGGAAACGGCACGGCAAACCCCACCGGGAGCAAAACCGAATAGGGGCGGCGCGGGGCAACCCAGCTCGTTTCCGAGCCAGTCGCCCGGGTGGGTTGCAGGAGGCGTCCGGCAACGGACGTCCCAGATGAATGGTCGTCAGGCGGGCAACCGCTTACAGAACCCGGCTTACAGACCGGCTGGCATTTCGACCGGGTCAGGGGAAGCAGACACTAGCGCTGCCGATCGGACGTCGGCGGTGGGTACCGGATTCAGCTTGCCTGCCGGCAGCAAACGCAACCCGCTTGCCCTGCCAGCATCACGGAATGGGAGGGCGGACCACCCCATCCGCCCGGTACCCCTTAAGCCGTCATGGTCCGCGAAGGCGGACCACCCACGTATTCTTTCCGCCCACCACGCGCCTCAACCGAACCTGAAAGCTGTGGTTGGCCCGCCTGCGCGGACGAAGACGGGAGAGAGGTTGCGGAACCCGATCACCTCCCTACGGCCTACTCCCGACTGCCCTCATCCCCGGATCTCCATCCGGAACAGAGCGCCATCCCCTGGCCGTCCCTCCGCAGTCAACGTCCATCCGAGCCTTTCCGCGGCGGCGCCGGCGATGGCAAGGCCGAGCCCGCTGCCCGGCCGGTCAGATCCTGCCCGGTGGAATGGCCGGAACAGTGCCGCGCCGTTGCCTGCGAAACCGACGCCATTGTCCGCCACGGCGAGCACCGCCCGGCTGTCCTCCGCCCGCAAGGTGACGGTGATCGTCGCCCGCGTCTCCGGCTTGCGGTGCACGAGGGCATTCTCCAGGAGGTTGCTGACCAGCGGCCGTACCAGCGCCGGGTCGGCCGGAACGGTGGTCGGCTCCAGGTCCAGCGTGATGTCCGCCAACTCGGCGCCGGCCGCCCAGTCGTCCGCAACCGCTGTCACCAGGAGGTCGAGCCGGACCGGTTCCGCGACCGCGTCCGTCGCATCGATCTTCGCCCAGGCGATCACGTCCGCCGCCAGCCGCCGCGCACGCGCGGCCTCCCGGAGGATCACGGCGGCTGCTCGCGCCACCTCGGCCGGATCAGGATCAGCGAGCCGATCCGCATAGGCTTCGATCCGCCGCAGCGGCCCCTGGATCTCATGCGCCGCAAGGGCCAGCAGGCCGATCTCCGGGTCCGGCTTGTCGGCCATCTCGCTCCCTCTCCGCGATTCGAACGTCGGGGCAAACACTAGAGCCATGCGAACGCGCTTGCACCCGTCGGCCTGTGCGGTTTTCATGCGGCGCCCCGAAACCCCCATCGATGAGGTGTCCATGCTGTCCGTCCTCGGCACGATCCGCGAGCTCGAAACCGGGCGCCTCTCCGTCCACGGCGTCTACGACCGGGTCGCCGAGGCTATCGCCCGCCGCGAGCCGGTCGTGAAAGCCTTCGCGCACCTCGACCTGGAGGGCGCCTCGGCGCGGGCCTTCAACGGCATCGCCGGTCCGCTGATGGGCCTGCCCGTCGGCGTCAAGGACATCATCGACACCGCCGACTTCCCCACCGAATACGGCTCGCCGATCTACGCCGGCTGGCGGCCAAAGGCGGACGCGGCCATCGTCACCATGGCCCGGCGTGCCGGGTCCGTGGTGCTAGGCAAGACCCGAACCACCGAGTTCGCCCATCTCCATCCCTCGGTGACCACGAACCCCCACCATCCCGGACACACCCCCGGCGGTTCCTCGTCCGGGTCCGCGGCGGCCGTCGCGGCGGGCATGGTGGCCTACGCCTTCGGCACGCAGACAGCGGGCTCGGTGATCCGCCCGGCCTCCTTCTGCGGCGTCGCCGGCCTGAAGCCCTCCTATCGCCTGCTGCCCACGGTCGGAACCAAGACCTTCTCGTGGCACCTCGACACGATCGGCCTCTTCGCCGCCCACGTCGCCGACTGCGCCTACGTGCTTTCCGCGCTGGCTGGACGGGAGCTGCGCGTCGACACCAAGGACTTCGGCGCACCGCGCATCGGGCTCGCCCGCTGGCCCACCTACGAGGAGGCCTCCGCCGACATGCGCCACGCCGTCGAGCACCTCGCGCGCCGCGCCAGCGCCCGCGGCGCTTCCGTCGTCGATCTCCAGCTGCCCAGCCTGTTCAGCGAGGCCGAGGCGGCCCAGCGCATCATCATGGATTTCGAAGGCGCCCAGTCGCTCGCCTGGGAGATTGAGACCCACGGCGCCGACCTATCGCCGGAGCTGCGCGTCGCCCTGGAGCACGGCCAGCACCTCTCTCCGATCGCCTATGACAGCGCCCGATCGACGGCCCACGTGGCCCGCCGCGTGTTCGGCGACCTTTTTCAGGACGTCGACGTGCTGATGATGCCCTCCGCGCCCGGTGCGGCCCCTGAGGGCCTCGGCGCGACCGGTAGCCCCAACTTCAACCGCCTCTTCACGCTGCTCGGTGTACCCGCCGTCAACGTGCCCGGCCTCGTCGACGGCAGCGGCTTGCCGCTCGGCGTCCAGATCGTCGCCCCGTTCGGCAAGGACCGCGCGGCGTTGGCTGCGGCTGACTGGGTCGAGCGCCTGATCGCCAGGGGGTAGGGCACTTCGCCCGGCCCGCAGGATCGTCGGCGAGCGGGGAGACGCGCGCCTCTCGCCGCGGCTGCGCCTCATTCCGGACCGACCCGCGCCGTCCGGATCTCGGTTCGGACGGAACGGCGTCCAGAAACGCCATTCCTCGGTCGCTCGATTGGCGAAATCCAATTCTTTTTTGCACCCGGGTCCCGTGTCTATCTCGTTGAATTTCCGTTAATTCCCACCATCCGGTAAAATTTCTTGCCGGTGTGTTCGGCGGCGCACAATGGAATCCGGGTAGGCACCTGCCTAAATCCAGACTAGTTTGGTCGGGTGACTAGGAGAGAGAGGATCGGCCATCCATGAGTATGACCAGAAGCCTCAACGTCTTGGTCGTGTGCGCTGCGTTTGCGTTCGTCGCCGCGATCGTACTGGGCGCCGTCTGAGGCCGACGGCACAGTCAGTGGGACAGTTCGCAAAGGGGTCTGCTCGCGTTTGCCGGGGTGGCGAGGAAGTCGCCTGACCCGCGAAGGCAAACCCGCCAGAAGGCAAAGGGCGATCATCCGGGCGATCGGAGTCGGGCAAACCCGCTCCCCCGCTGAAAACGAAAAGACCGAGGCGCGCGTCAGCGCCTCGGCCAGACAATCCCAACGGAAAGCTTCGCCAGACTGGTCGGCTCGCTCGTCTGCAGGATGCGAGGGCACAGCCGTCGCAGTCTGAGCGATGGACGACAAGTCCTTCAGCGACCGTGCGGGGGATCACCCCCGCGCGTGTCTCACTGGAAGACGATGCGGTCGATTTCCGCGCGCCGGCCGTCGAAGCGGCCGAAGACGTGCGCGGGGATCGCACCGGGATCGCCCTTCACGACGATCCGGCATTCGCCGTCGAACAGGCAGTCCACCGTGGAGATGGACGCCGCGTCCGCCTCGATGCGCTCGATGTCGCATCCGGGGTGGCGTGAGCACCATTCGGTGGTGGTTTGCAGGGGAAACTGGCTGACGGCTTCGGCAATAAGCGACTTGGCAGAAGACATGATTTTCGTTTTCCGGACTGGCCGTTCGATCGACGGGACCGTACGGCAGAGGCGGTTGTTTTCCGCCTAATGACGCCGAAATCGTGGCGGATCCCCCGGCGTCGATATGCCTACGCAGCACGTTGCACGCCCGCCACGCATCATGGTTACGAAAAGCGACCTTCAGGCCGCCCCTCGCGGGCTAAAAGCGAAACGCAAACAGGCGCTTCGCAGGACTGGTGGCTTAACGAACGAAGTCGCCTTTCGGTTTCGCCGATCAGCGCAATTTGAACGAACCTTCCGAACCGCGATCCGCACTTTTCGGATGTCCGTGCCAAACCGGCACGTCGCCAGGGGATTCGCTTAAGGGCTTCGGCGAAAGCTTATGCGGCGGCGGCGCAACACACCGCCGAGGAACGCTCGGCGCGCGGTGGCCGGCGACTCCCCGCCGCCGCCCTTCACCCCTCCGGACGTCCGTATCCGCCGCCTGTCGGCGTGCGCACGATCACAGCCTCGCCCGGCCGCAGCACCGTCTCGTCGGAGCTCTCCAGGGTCTCGATAGTCCCGTCCAGCCGGCGGACGAACGTCGCGCCCACTTCGCCGGACAGGCCGCCCTCCAGCCCGTGCGGTGGCACGCGACGGTGCGAGGCGAGGATCGCCATCGACATCTGCTCCAGGAAACGGATCCGCCGCTCGGTGCCCCCGCCGGCCGACCACTTGCCCCGCCCGCCAGAACCGCGTCGGATATGGAAGTCCTCCAGCAGCACGGGGAAACGGAACTCCAGCACCTCCGGATCCGTCAGGCGCGAGTTCGTCATGTGCGTATGCACGGCGTCCGTCCCGTTGAACCCGGGCCCGGCCGACGAACCCGAGCAGATCGTTTCGTAGTACTGAACGCGCTTGTTGCCGAAGGTGAGATTGTTCATCGTGCCCTGCGCCGAGGCCATCGCCTTCAGCGCGCCGAACAGGCAATCCGTCACGTGCTGGCTGGTCTCCACGTTGCCGGCCACCACGGCCGCCGGCCACTGCGGCTTCAGCATCGAGCCCTCCGGCACGATGATTTCGATCGGCCGCAGGCAGCCCGCGTTCATCGGGATGTCGCCGTCCACCATCACCCGGAAGCAGTAGAGCACCGCCGCCCGGGTCACCGGCTCCGGCGCGTTGAAGTTGGTGCGCCGCTGCGCGCTCGTGCCGGTGAAGTCCACCACCGCCGAGCGGGTCTCCTTGTCCACCTCGATCGCCACCATGATGACGGCGCCGTCGTCCATCTCCACCTGGAACGAGGAGTCCGTCAGCCGGTCGATCACCCGGCGGACGCTCTCCTCCGCATTGTCCTGCACATGCCCCATGTAGGCCTGCACGACGGGCAGGGTGAACTGCCGCACCATCTTGCGCAGCTCCGCGACGCCCTTCTCGTTGGCCGCGATCTGCGCCTTCAGGTCCGCCACGTTCTGCGCCACGTTGCGCACCGGGAAGGCATGCTGCGTCAGGAGCTGCACCAGCTCCGGCTCGCGGAACTGCCCGCCGGGCACCGCTCCGTCCACCAAGAGGAAGTTGTCGATCAGCACGCCTTCCTCGTCCACCGTGGTCGCCCGCGGCGTCATCGAGCCCGGCGCCGTGCCGCCGATGTCGGCGTGGTGCCCCCGGCTCGCCACGTAGAACAGGATCTCGGTGCCCGCCTGGTCGAACACCGGCGTCACCACCGTGATGTCGGGCAGGTGCGTGCCGCCGTTGTAGGGCGCGTTCAGCGCGAACACGTCGCCCGGCCGCATGTGGCCCTCGTTGGCCGCGATGATCGCCTCCACCGAGCGGTCCATCGAGCCGAGGTGCACCGGCATGTGCGGCGCATTCGCCACCAGCCGTCCCTTGGCGTCGAACACGGCACACGAGAAGTCGAGCCGCTCCTTGATGTTCACCGAGGCGGCCGTGTTCTGCAGCGTAACGCCCATCTGCTCGGCGATCGACATGAAGAGGTTGTTGAACACCTCCAGCATCACCGGGTCGGCGCTGGTGCCGATCGGCGCCGTGCGCGACAGCGCCTCCGTCCGGGTCAGGGTCACGTGGTTCCGGGCGGTAATCTCCGCCCGCCATCCGGCTTCCACCACGATTGTCTGGTGCGGCTCGATGATCAGCGCCGGGCCCTGCACCGTCTGCCCCGGGGCGAGGCTCGCCCGCATCAGCACCGGCGCGGTCTGCCAGCGGTCGCCGGAGAAGAAGCGCGTGATCGTCAGCGGCTCCACCGGATCGGACGTCAGCGGCAGGTCCCGCTCGTGCGAGCCGTCCACCCGCCCGTCCTCGGCCTCCACCTCGATCGCCTCCACCACCAGCGGCTTGCCGGGAAAAACGAAGCCGAAGCGGGCCCGGTGTGCGGTCTCGAAGGCGTTGATCGCCGCCGCCCGGTCGAAGTCGTTGAACGGGATCGGCAGCGCCGAATCCGTTCCCTCGTAGCGAAGATGCAGCGTCGCCTTCCAGATCACCTCGTCTTCCGGCACGCCCTGCGCGGCCACCTGGCCGACCGCCTCGTGCGACAGCGCCACGATCCGCGCCTGGAGATCGTCCACCATCGTCTCGTCGAACACCCTGGCCACGGCCTGGGTGCGCGTCGCGCGGATCACCGCCAACCCCATGCCGTAGGCCGACAGCACGCCGGAGAACGAGTGCACGAACACCCGCGTCATCCCCAGCGCGTCCGCCACCTGGCAGGCGTGCTGCCCACCGGCACCGCCGAACGTGGTGAGCGTGTAGTTGGTCACGTCGTAGCCGCGCTGCACCGAGATGGTCTTGATCGCGTTCGCCATGTTGGCGACGGCGATCTTCAGGAAGCCGTCCGCCACCGCCTCCGGCGTCCGCCCGTCGCCGATCTCCTTGGCCAACATCTCGAAGGCCATCCGCACCGCGTCGGCGTCGAGCGGCAGGTTGCGCTCCGGCCCGAAGATCGGCGGAAACAGCGCAGGCACCAGCTTGCCGACCATCACGTTGGCGTCTGTCACCGTCAGCGGGCCGCCACGCCGGTAGCTCTTCGGCCCGGGCGCCGCGCCGGCCGAATCCGGTCCCACCCGGAACCGTGCGCCGTCGTAGTGAAGGATCGATCCGCCGCCCGCGGCCACCGTGTGGATCCGCATCATCGGCGCACGCATCCGCACGCCCGCGACTTCCGTTTCGAAGGCGCGCTCGTAGTCGCCCTCGAAGTGCGACACGTCCGTCGACGTGCCGCCCATGTCGAAGCCGATCACCTTGTCGAAGCCGGAGAGCCGCGCCGTCTCCACCGCGCCGACCACGCCGCCGGCCGGCCCGGAGAGGATCGCGTCGCGCCCCTGGAACCGGTCCGCCGAGGTCAGGCCGCCGGCAGACGTCATGAAGAACAACCGGGGGGAGGGCGCCTCCGCCCCGTCGGCCGTGGGCAGGCCCGCCCCGAGTTCACCCGCCACCTGGTCGACGTAGCGACGGAGGATCGGCGACAGGTACGCGTCCACCACAGTGGTGTCGCCGCGCCCCACCAGCTTCATCAGCGGCGAGACCTCGTGACTGACAGATACCTGCCCGATGCCGACCGCCCGCGCCACCTCCGCCACCCGGCGCTCGTGCTCCGGGAAGGCGTAGGCGTGCATGAAGACGATCGCGACCGCCTCGAAGCCGCTGTCGCGGGCATCCTCCAGCTGTGCCTCGATCAGTTCCAGGTCGGGCTCGGCCTCCACCGTGCCGTCGGCCCGCACACGCTCGCCGACCTCGATCACCTTCTCGTAGAGCAGCTCCGGCTTGACGATCTTCTTGGCGAAGATGTCCGGCCGCGCCTGGTAGCCGATCTCCAGCGCGTCCTTGAAACCCTTGGTGATCAGCAGCAGCGTGCGCACGCCCTTGCGTTCCAGCAGCGCGTTCGTCGCCACCGTGGTGCCCATCTTCACGGCACCGATCCGCTCGGCAGGGAGCCGTTCGCCCGCGGGCACGCCAAGCAGGTCCCGGATGCCCTGGATCGCCGCGTCCCGGTAGGCGCCCGGATTTTCAGACAGAACCTTGTGCGCCACCAGACCGCCGTCCGGCCGCCGCGCCACGATATCCGTGAACGTGCCGCCGCGGTCGATCCAGAAATCCCAGGTTCCCGATTCCGCCATCGCCAGCTCCTGCCCCTTGGATCGATCCCCGCCGACCGGGCCGGCAGACCCTCGTCGACGCCGGAACGATCCGGCACCTTGATTGCTGGCGCTTCCGTTCGGACCGGCAATTCGGTCCCTTTCTCGGAAACGCCTCGATCGACGCCCGCGCCGCGGCTCGGTCAGCGCCGATGCTGCACGGACGACCGCCGCGCCATGATGACAACGCCCATGACCGCCAGTGCAAAACCGATCATTGTCGCATCCACCCGTTCACCCAGAAGCGTCGCCGCGATGGCGAGCGAGATGAACGCTTGCAAAAGCTGGACCTGTCCCACTTTGGCAACGCCGCCGATTGCCAGGCCCGCATTCCAGAAGAAGAACCCGATGAACACCGAAAGCACCGACACGTAGAGCAGGGAAAGCACCGCCTCCCGCGGTGCGTTCCAATAGGCTGGCTCAAAAAGAAACAGCGTGGCCGGGATTGTCAGCGGCGCCATGATGACCAGCGCCCATGAGATCCCCTCCCAGCCCGGCGTCCAGCGGCTGATCCGCGCATAGTGCGCATAGCCCGTCGAGGCCGACGCCCCCGCGATCACCATCAGCACGTCGCCCCAGCCGATCGAAGCGTCCGCCGTGCGCAGCGTGAACGCCAGCACCAGCGCCGCGCCCGCAAGGCTCCAGGCCCAGAACCGCGGCGAAGGTCGTTCGCCATTCACCACCACCGCGGCAATCGACGTGCCGAGCGGCAGCAGGCCGAGCACCACCGCTCCGTGCGATGCGGGCACGGTGAGCAGCGCGATCGCCGAGAAGATCGGAAACCCCACCACCGTCGTCACCGCCGCGATCCACAGCGAGCGTCGGGCCTGCGGCGGCGGAAACGGACGCCGCATCACCAGCAGGAGCGCACCGGCAAGGATCGCCGCCAGGCCCGCGCGCCCCATGGTCACGAACCAAGGATCGAACGTCGCCACGGCGATTCGCGTCATCGGCAGGGTTCCGCCGAAGATGGTCACGCCGATCAGGCCGAGCAGAAACCCCAGCAAATCACGGGGTGCGGGCTGCGCAACCGCAGCCTTGGACGAAGAGGACATATTGGGGACCAATGAAGAGGTCCCTCCTTATGCCCCCATTCGCGCCGCCGCGAAACCTCTCCCTCGGTCGAGGGTTCACCTTCTCTTGGGGCGGCGCGCCCTCTCCATCGCCCGCCTCGCGCACCTGATCGAGCGGTCGTGATTTCCGAGTGTTCGACCGGGCAAGTAACGATTCCCTGGGGCTCGTTGCGGTTTTTTGGCAGCGCTCCCTCGCGCAAACCGGGCCCATCCCTTAATGTCCCTGCTCATGAGCCTCTGGACCCGCCTCTCCGAGATCGTCGCCCGCCTCCCGCTGGCGGAGACGGTCGGATCGATGATCGACCGTGCCGGCACCGTCATCCGCGAGACGCTCGGGGCAGACGCCCGCCGGCAGGTGTCCTTCACGATCTCGATGATCGCGCTCACCGCCAAGATGGCCAAGGCGGACGGCGTGGTCACCGCCGACGAGGTGGCGGTCGTCAAGAAGCTCTTCGACGTGCCGGAGGAGGAGCGCCGCAACGTCGCGCGCCTCTTCAACCTCGCCAAGGAGGACGTCGCTGGCTTCGAGAGCTACGCCAACAAGATCCGCCGCCTTCACGCCGAGGATCCGGACCTCCTGGAAGACATCCTCGACGGTCTGTTCCTGGTGGCCGAGGCCGACGGCGTCGTCCACGAGCGCGAACTCGCCTTCCTGGAAACTGTTGCCGAGGTGTTCCACCTGTCGCCGCAGGTCTTCTCGCAGATCGAGGCCCGCCACGTCCGCCCGGACGCGCGCAATCCCTATGCCGTGCTCGGCATCCCCCAGGGCTCCACACGCGAGGATGCCCGCCGCGCCTACCGCAAGCTCGTCGGCGAGAACCATCCGGATCGCCTGATGGCGCGCGGCGTGCCGCCCGAATGCATCCGCCTCGCAACCGACCGCATGGCCCGGCTCAACGAAGCCTACGAGACCATCGAGAAGGAACTGGTAGCCGGCTGACGCGGGCCCGCCCCGCCCGGAGAGCGGCGTCGGTCAGCCCTTCGCCTTCCGATGCCCGAGCCGCCGGTCCACCGCAACGAGCGCCAGCGCCACGGCCCAGAACCCCAGCAGCAGCACCGCCATGTTCCCCGTCATCTGCACCGGCGTCAGCGTGTGCGGGTCCAGGAACCAGTAGGCGTACCAGCCGTCGATCGCACCCCGTCCGAGGGCGTAGATGCAGTAGGCGAGGGGCGGCAGCAGGGCCCATCCCGAATCCGCCCAGCGCAGCGTCCCGTGCGGCGCCAGCGCCCAGGCCAGCACGAATAGCGGCGGCATGACGTCGTGCAGCGTGTGGTCCGCCACCGCCTGCCAGCCGCTCGGATCCCAGATCGCCCGAAGCAGCAGCGTGTAGACGATACCCACCAGCGCGATCGCCGTCGCGGCCACAAGCCGGACCCGCGGCCCCGCCAGCAGGCTTTCCGGCCGCCACGCCATAGCCGCCGCCACCGCCGTGACGCCGATGTTGGTCAGGATCGTGAAGTACCCCAGGAAGCGCCACGCCGCCTCCGCCGCCGAAGACCCGCCCGCCGTCATCGACTGGACGATCAGCCCCATCTGCAGCCCCAGCGCCGCGGCGCTCAGCAGCGCCGTCGACGCGGCCACCCAGCGATAAGCCTTCATCGACGCCACCCGTATGCGCACCACATCCCGCATCCCTGCCACAGCGGGGCCGAGCCGACAACCGGGCGGACGAACCTTCCGCCTCCAGCCCCCCGGAATGCGCGGCGTGGCGTATCCGTCAGCGCGCACGATCCATCGCCAGGACGGGTGCAAAGGCGGGGTTGTCGAACACGAAGCTGGCGAAGAAGGCCGCTCCCGCCTTCGTGAGGTGCACCCGGTCCGCCGAAAGGATCCGGCCCTCCGCGTCGAAGACCGGGGTTCCGCCGAACCGCTCGTTCAGCATGGCCTGCAGGTCGACGTAGTGGTCGGCGGGAACCGACCGCCGGAAGATGGCGTTCGAGTGCCCCGTGTCTTCCAGCAGATGGGCCCGCACGTTGGGCCTCTCCTCTGCTGGCGTGCGCATGTAGGCGTTCAGGTTGTAGCCGAAGTGCTTCGGTCCGACGAGAACGAACGGGCGTTCGGCGAGCACGCCCGCTGTCAGCACGATCCGGTCGCAATCGCCGCTGTAGGTCCAGTTCGTGGTAGCGACAACCGCATCGGCCTGCGCGAAGAGCTCTCCGCCCGGCTGCTTCAGTGGGTCGTCGATGCAGACGTCGAGATCGTCCCGATAGACCAGCTCCCAGGTCTCGAATCGGCCGCTCTCCAGGATGACGTTGAAGAAGTCGCGCGCCACGCTGTTTCCCGTGACCAGAAGACGTGGCTTCTCCGTCTCGAACCGGTCCTTCCGGTAGCCGTGGACCCGCTCGTTGTAGGCGATGTAGCGCCCGGCTTCCAAACCGATGCCCGGAAAGCGCTCCGGCAGGCCCGACATCCGGAAGACGCCGAACCCCGCCGCCATGAGCGCGATAGATGCGGCGGCGACGACCCCGAACATCGGCCAGCGCGGGATGAACCGTCGATCGCGGAACGGCTGCTCCACGAAGCGCCAGGACAGATACGCAAGTCCGAGGGTGGCAAGGGAGAGCAAGCCCATCAACGCCGCGCTCGGTTCCTGCACGCTCATCACCCGCGCGAAGGCGAACAGCGGCTGGTGCCAGAGGTAGGCGCTGTAGCTGATCAGACCGACGCCGACCAGCACCTTGAGCGACAGGATCCGGCCCGCCATCGTGCTCGGAAACGCGAACACCAGGATCAGTGCCGCCCCCACGCACGGCAGCAGCGGCCAGTGCGAGGGGTAGGCGAGTTCCTCGGTGAAGCCGACGATCGACCCGGCCAGCAGAGCCAGCCCGATCAGCGACAGCGTATTGGCCCTCTCGTGCGTGATGCCGTGCGTCAGGCGGGGCGCATAATACGCCGCCAGGGCGCCGAGCAGGAGTTCCCAGGCCCGGGTGTGGAGCAGGTAGAAGGCCGCGTTCGGCCGCGTCGGCGTCTGCACGATGCTGAGCGCCAGGCTCGCCAGGATCCCGACCACGAGCACGACAGGGAACAGCCGCCGCGCGAACCGCAGGATTGTCAGGGCAACCAGGGGGTAGAGGAGATAGAACTGCTCCTCGACGCCCAGGCTCCAGGTGTGGAGCAGCGGCTTGAAGTCCGACGCAAGCTCCCAGTAGCCGCTCGTCAGTGTCAGAAGCACGTTGTTGGCGAACGCCATCGTGGCGACGACGCTTTGCGCGAAGTTCTCCAGATCATCGGGCAGCAGGGTCAGGATAGCCGCCGCGAAACTGGCCGTGATGACCACCGCCAACGCGGGAATGATGCGACGCGCCCGCCGCTCATAGAAGTTGATGATCGAAAATCTCCGGGCGTCCACCTCCTCCACGATGATCGAGGAGATCAGGAAGCCGCTGATCACGAAGAAGACGTCGACACCGACATACCCACCCGAAAACAGCGAAAACTTTGCGTGGTTCAAGATCACGGGAAGAACGGCTATGGCGCGAAGCCCGTCGATCTCGGTCCTGTGCTTCATCGCCGCCGCCCGCTCTGATGGAACAAGAGGCGAGTATGTCCGGCCGAAGTCAGAAATGACAAGCGTTAAATAAACTATAAGTTGCAAAAATGCAGATAGGTAGCAATCGTCCTTGCCCGTGTGCCGTGCAACAGGCTGCGATCGTCACCTCACGAAAGCCGCCGCCCGCCGGAACGCAGCCGAGCCGCTCCAGGTCCCATCGGACTGAATGAGGTTCAGAAGATAAACAGGGGGAAAAAGGTTGGGGTGGTACGGCCTACGGGAATCGAACCCGTCTCTCCAGCGTGAAAGGCTAGTGTCCTAACCGATAGACGAAGGCCGCCCAACGGGGCGGTGTATAGAGGTCTCCGGCGGGGAGTTCAAGCGAAACATCGCGGCGGCGCTTCGGCGTGTCGGCGGTGTGGAAAAGCCGAGCCGGATCAACGCGGCAAGCGGCAGGGCAGGGCGCTTGCGGCCCGATCGCGGCGGCGCGCGGCCGCCGGCCGTCAGCCCAGCTTGCGGCGGCAGGGCCAGCGCCACTGGCGCTTGCGGCCGACGTCCACGTGGATCGATCGCGTATGGCAGTAGAGGCCGATTCCGCCGCGGTCCGGCTGGGCGAAGAAGTAGCGGGCGAGGTCGTCCCGCGCCACGCCCGGCATGAAGAGGTCGAGCGCCGCGCAGTACATGTGCTGCGAATGGAGCGCGCCGCGCACCCGCCTGTTGTGCGACGGCGAGCGGTAGCCGGAGGTGATCACCACCTTCTTGCCGAAGTGCGATTCGGCGCGGCGGACGAGGTTGACCAGTTGCGGCTTCAGGCAGCTCACGTTGATCGCCGAGTGGGCGAGCAGCAGCCCGTTGGCCGCCCGCACCACCTGGCGCGGCACGCCGGGCACGCTGCGGGCGAACGGATGCTGCGCGCCGTCGAACAGGCTGCCCTCGTCGGGCGTGCGCGAGGCGAGCACCAGGTTGCCCTCCCAGCTGACGCCGGGCAGCCCCTCCATCATCTCCACCGGCTTCTCCGGCTTGGAGGTGTAGACGTTGACGAAGTCGTGCTCCAGCCCGTCGTCGTAGGGCGGCTCCGGCGGCGCGATCTTCGCCGGGTCCGCCTCCTGCTCGCCGGCGAGTTCGGCCTCGGAGATCTCCTCCACGTCGGGTTCCGGCGCGATCGGCGTGGCCGGCGCCACGGCGGCGATCTCCGTCACCGCGGCCGTGGAGGCGCTGCCCGTGGTTTCCGGCGCGCCGCCGCCGCCCATGCCGAACATGGCGAGCAGGCTGCCGCTGGCGCGCGCGGTCGCGACCTTGACCGGTGTCGGCGTCGTGGTTTGCGGGGTGCCGGAGGCTGCGGTCTGCGCGGCCGGCGCCTTGTCCGCGGTCGTTCCGGAAGTCACGGATGGCTGCGCCTTGGCGATCTTGCCCGAAACGAAGTCGGAGGTGTCGTAGACGCCGCCGGAACAGGATGCCAGGGTGACGGCCACGACGGCCGCAGCGACGATCCGGACACCCATGCCGTAGTCCTTCTTGATCTTGAACCGGCGCCGGCCACGTTGGCCGGCCCCTGCCATCCCATCGGCAGGTTCGCATTGCAAGCGCTTGAAGCGCGCCCAAACAATACGGAACGCCCCGCCAAGGCAAGCGGAAAATGCCCCGGAAGGGGCTCCGCCACCGGGCGGGACGGCCGAAAGTCCCGCCGTCGTGCGAACCGTTCGGGAGGCCCGTCGCAACCGGAGCGAGCCGCGGGCCTACCACTTCCCCGTGTTCGACATGCTCGCCCAAGGCTCCGCCGGAGCCTTGGCGGCGCCTTTCTGAAGCAGCTCGATGGAGATGTTGTCGGGCGAGCGCACGAACGCCATCCGCCCGTCGCGCGGCGGCCGGTTGATCGTCACCCCGGCGTCCATCAGGCGCTGGCAGGTGGCGTAGATGTCGTCCACCTCGTAGGCAAGATGACCGAAGTTGCGGCCTTCGCCGTAGACCTCCGGATCCCAGTTGTAGGTCAGCTCCACCAGCGGGGCCGCGCCTGTGCGGGCGGCGTCCACGTCCTCGGGCGCGGCCAGGAAGATCAGCGTGAAGCGGCCCTGCTGGCTCTCGCTTCGGCGCACCTCCACCATCCCCATCTTGCCGCAATAGAAGTCGAGCGCCTCGTCGATGTCGCGGACGCGGACCATGGTATGCAGATATCGCATGATGACCTCGTGAGTTGTCGTCTGGCTGGCCCCCGGTCTCCCACTAGTAGGGCGAAACTTGCTCGGCGCAACACCCGCGTCGCCGTGATTCGGCCTTCGATTCCGGCGGATTCCGCTGATTTGTCCCACTTTCCAGCTTCCTTCGGCCGCCGTCCCTGGGCCGGACTGTGGCCGAAATGCCCACCTCCCGGGCTATCGTCCCCGGCGGCCGGAAACGGGCCCGGATTGGTTAACGACGGGCCTTGCGAGCCTTGGTCCGTTCGGTAGTAATGTCTCATTAAGGATTCGCCTGCGCGCCCGGGGCTGGATGCGCAGGTGAACAGTTGCGGCGTCAGTGGGGGCATTCGATGGCGAAGGGTCACGTGGATGTTGAGCGGGGGCTGAGCGCCGAAGAGGACGGCGCCATCGATGTGATCGAGGTCGCCGGCACGATCAAATGGTTCGACGTTGCCAAGGGTTTCGGCTTCATTGTTCCTGACGAGCCTGGCATGTCGGACGTGCTCCTTCATGTCACCTGCCTGAGGCGGGACGGCTACCAGACCGCCTACGAAGGCGCCCGCGTGGTCTGCGAGGTTCTGAACCGGCAGAAGGGCCTGCAGGCGCTGCGCATCCTGTCCATGGACGAAAGCACGGCCGTGCATCCGTCCCAGCTGCCGCCCTCCCGTACGCACGTCCAGGTCGTGCCGAACAGCGGGCTGGAGCAGGCCGTGGTGAAGTGGTTCAACCGCATCCGTGGTTTCGGCTTCCTCACCCGCGGCGAGGGCACCGAGGACATTTTCGTCCACATGGAAACCCTGCGCCGCTACGGCATCGCCGAACTCCGCCCGGGACAGACCGTGCTCGTCCGATTCGGCGACGGACCCAAGGGCCTCATGGCTGCCGAGATCCGGCCGCTCACGCCCGGCGGTATTCCCTCATCGCACTAAGTCCCAGATCCCTGGAAGAAAGGTTGCTCCACGTCATCGACCGTGGGGCAATTCTGCTTGTGGGTACGGCCTCTTGCAGACGCGGAAGCGCACCTGCGGCGTCCAGCGCGCCTTGATCCGGACAAGAGGCGCTGCTCTCGTAGACGCCCGCTTTCACCGACGAGATGCCGATGCGAACGCCCGTCCTCACCGCACTCCTTCTCGCCGCCGCACTTGCCGGCGCGGCCGCCACGTTCACCTGGACTGCACCGGGAACGGCGCAGGAAGCCGCCGTCCTTCGCACCGAGCTCGTCGTCGAGACGGCAGCCGGCCCTCACACCTTCTCCGTGGAACTGGCCGCCACGCCGGCCGAGCGGGCCAAGGGTCTGATGGATCGTCATGAGATGGCGCCCGGCCACGGCATGCTCTTCGACATGGGCAGCAACGCGCCGGCCACCTTCTGGATGAAGAACACCTACCTGCCGCTCGACATCATCTTCATCCGCGAGGACGGCACGGTGGCCAACATCGCCCACCGCACCACCCCGTTGTCCGAGGCGCTGGTGCCGTCGGAGGGGAACGTCCGCTTCGTGCTGGAGCTCAACGGTGGAACGGCGGAGAGGATCGGCCTGAAGCCGGGCGATCGGGTCGTCCATCCGCGCATCGCCGCCACCAGAGGCTGAACGGGAACCGGATCGCACCCGGCCGGCTTTGTCTTCCGATCACCGCGGCAGCCGCCGCCGAACCGGGAGAAGCCCATGACCCCTCCGCTCGATCCGCACCGCCGCAGCCGCCAGAACCGCGGCCTCATCACCCTCGTCATCGGCGTGTTTGTCGTGGCGATCCTCGGCATCGCCCTCTGGGGCGGGGTCGAAACGTCCAGCATCGAGAGCGTGCCGGACGAGGCGAGCGCGCCCGCGCCGGGCGAAGGCTCGTCTGTCACCGGCGCCACCACGCAGCCGCCGGCGCCTGTTACCGAGGATGTCGCGCCATCCAACAACCCGGTCGCGACCGAGTAGCGCGTACGCCTCCGGAACGGCTGGTGCCGGCCTTCACAGGCCGGCGCCATCCAGTCCTATCCACGGGATCCGGGGTCGGGAAATCGGAAGTCGGCCGGGATCACCGGCTGCGGGTCGAGCCGCTCGTCGTCAGTCTCAGGCGTACCGGCCGCAGCCTTCGGGATCGATCGCGGCTTCGTCTTCTCGTTCGCCTTCAGACCATGGGACCCGAGGGTCCCGCCCGTTCGCAAAGCCCAGCTCATTCAGCAGTCTCCGGCCTCGACTGTCGAAACCAAGACTACCACGTTTGTGCACTGCAACAAGATCTGATCGCACGGCACCACGAGTTCACCTGAGGCGGACGCGACCGGCCCGTCACCCGCCGACCAGCACCTCGCCCTTGCCCAGCGCGGCCATGTCGCCACGGAAGCGGCGGGTCCGGGCCGGCACCAGGTCCTCGGCTTCTGGCGCCTCGGTAGCCAGGTGCTTGGCCAGAATGGCCAGGAACACGCCGTCGTAGGTGCCCGTCGGCACGAAGGTCGGCTCCAGGTCGTCCACCGCCGTGGCGATCAGCGTGCCGCGCTTCATGCCCGCGCCGGCGCGGGTGCCCAGCCTGTCGGCGACGATGGTGCCGCCGACCATGCGCGCCCCAGCGGCGTCGCCCGTGCCGCCGAGCACGACGATCACGCCGCGGCGCATGCGGTCGCCGAGGTAGGCGCCGGCGGCCCCGGCGATCACCATGAGTCCGCCGGCCATGCCGTGCATGGCGCCCGGCACCGACCCGGCCGTGCCGTCCGCGGCATCGCCGCCGATGCGGATCGCCCCGCCCGTCATCATTGTGCCGGCGTAGGGGCCAGTGGCCGACCCGGACACCTCGATCGCGCCCTTCTTCATGCCGCGTCCGAGGTAGGCGCCGACGTCGCCGTCGACGATGATCCGGCCGCCGTTCAACGAGCGCCCGATGTTGTCGAGCCGAGCGTGGCCCTCGAACCGGATTTCATCGCCCACCTCGCCGGAGACGGCGAAGACGTCGCCGACGCGGACACCGGCGCGGGAGGTGCCGACCGCGATCTTCTCGATCTCGGCCAGCGACTTGCCGGCCAGTTCGGCCGGGATCAGCGGGGAAAGGTCCAGCCGTTCCGGGGGAGCGTGCCTGAGGGTGAAGCCGAGCGCAGCCATCAGAGAAGATCCCTCAGGTGGAAGTGGTGCCGGCCGAGATTGCCGCCGTAGTTGCCGGCGGCGATGCGCTGGATGCCCTTCTCCGGACCGAAGGCGCAGGCGGCATGCAGGCCCCTCCGCATCGATTCCTTGATGGCATCGAAGGAAAGGCCGTCCATCACGAGTTCCAGCACGGCGCCGGTGTCCGCCTCCAGCTGGGAGTTCGGATTGCCGCGCAGCACCGGCGAAAAGGCGTCGTTGGTGGAGGCGACGAGACCCTTGTACTTGGACCCGACCTTCGAGCCGGAACGGACGATGCCGCCGGGGAAGGGGAGGATCACATCTTTCACCGTGGAGGCCGCTTCCACCGCCGCTTCCGCCGCCGCGAGCACTTCCGCGTGGCTGCGGCCGAGGATGAGGAGATTGCCGCCGCCGATCGCCGCCTCGTGCAGGCCGGTGTCGTGCTCCACGGTGAACTCGCCGTCCATGACGGGCACGCGCCAGTATCGCGTCCTGCCGAGCTTCTTGGCGATCTGATGCCCGTCGCCGAAGAAGCGCAGCGTGGCGCCGAGCTTCAGGCGCTTCCCGCCGTCGATGCCGGAGAAACAGGCCGACCCCGGCGAGGTCAGCACGCATTGGCCGACGCGGTTCCTGAGCTGCGTCTCCAGCCCGGGACCGTCGAAACCGAAGATCAGGCAGCGGAAGCCCGGCCGTCCGTCCGGCGTCTCCTCCGGCGACAGCTCCACGTCGATGCCTGCCTCGCAACCGCAGGCGATGACGGAAGTGGCGAAGCCCGTCATGGTGCGCGCGGCGATCTCGGCCCACTTGCGCGTCGGCGCGGTGATGATCACGCCGGTCGCGGCCATGTCGAAGGCTTCCGCGAAGCCGTCGTCGATGCGGACGCCGTTGACGATCATTTCAGGCATGGCACCGCCTCGAAGACGTCGCGGTCGCCGAAGGCGGCCTGGGGAACGGAGAACGCGCTCGGGCCCACGCCGTAGCGGTCGGTGATGTAGTCGCCCATGCGCCGGTCCATCTGGCTGTCGTAGTCGGCGGAAAGGATGCTGGTCTTGCTGTGCACCCAGCCGAGCGCACGGCCGTCGCGCACCACGAGCCGGCCGTCCTTGAAGACCAGGGCGGCGCTGCCGAACATGGCGGACTTGTCGGCGAGGTCGTCGTAGACCGCGACGTCGGCGACGGCGCCCTCCTTCAGGTGCCCGCGGTCGAACAGGCCGAGCAGCTTTGCCGGCGCGGCGCGGGTCATGATGGCGATCTCCTCCAGCGTATATTCGCGGGTGAGATCGGCAAGGCCGGTCCGCTCCTTTGCCTTTTCCGGCATCTTTTCCATCCAGCGCTCGCGCTCGCCGCGGTCCATCAGCAGGTGGATGATCTGTGGATAGGTTGTGAACGAACCGCCGTTCGGGTGGTCGGTCGTCATCAGCACGCGCCAGGGATCCGGCGACAGCAGGAACAGCTCCAGGCCGATCGCCCACTGCAGCTGGTTCACCCAGTTGGTCTTCTTGTAGACCAGCGGCACCACGCCGCCGCCTTCAGCATCGCCGTCGGTCAGCGAGAACTTCTTCGGGCTGGCGTAGGCGGCGCCCTGCCACTGCTTCATCAGGTCGAGCGAGATGGTCACCGTCGGCCCGAACATCACCTGTCCGACGTCGCAGGTGATGTTGGGCGCGTCGGCGAGCGACCGGGCGATCGCCTCCGCGCCGGAGGTCATGCCGCCCTCCGCGTCCTTGCCGTAGGAGTAGAACTGGATGTGCGCGAAGTGCAGCGGCCGGCCCTCGGCGGCCGCGATCGTGTCGGCGATCGTCTTCGGCGCGCCCGGGACGCCGAGGTTGTTGGCGTGCACGTGCAGCGGATGCGGGATCCCGATGTCCGCGGCGGCGGTCAGCAGGGTCTGCACGATCTGGCGCGAGCTGACGCCGTAGTGCGGAACCACGTCGTCCAGGTCGAAGGTGCGCAGGCCGGAGTGGAAGGCCGCCGGGCCGCCGGCGTTGATCACCTTGATGCCGAGCCCGCGGGACTGGGTGACCAGCCAGGCGATCGAGTCGCGCAGCGCGGCGGCACCCTCCCGGTCGCGGAGCAGCGACAGGAAATGGTCGTCATTGCCGACCACCGTCAGCGCGCCGCGATCGATGATCGGGATGTCGGCGAGTTCCAGATGCGTCTGCATCGCCTGGCTCGGCGCCAGCGCCGGCTCGACCACGGTGGTGAAGCCCATCTCGGCGTAGAGCCGGCCGATCTCCCAGCCGGACCACTTGGCCGTGGAGAAAGGCATGCCCTCCGCGCCGGGCGCCTCGCTGACATGCAGCTCCGGCAGGAGCAGCCGCGACATGGTCACGTTGCCGCCGGCGATGTGGCTGTGCACGTCGACGCCGCCGGCCATCACGATCTTGCCGGTGCAGTCGTAGGTCTCGTCGATCGTCTCGCCGGTCGGCGCGGCGACGATCCGCCCGTCCTTCAGGTAGACGTCGCGGACAGTGGTCGCCCCCGAAACCGGGTCGACCACGCGTCCGCCCTTGAGCCTGATCATCATGGCGCTGCTCCCGCGATGGCGGCCTCGATCGCGGCGACGACGGACGCCACCGTGGGAAGGGGTTGCGGCGACTTAGCTTCCAGGTAGGTGAAGCCGTCGCGGATGCTGTCGGTCAGCACGCCGCCGTGCGTCACGCCCGGCACGCCGACCTCCACGCTCACGTCGGCCGTGTTCGCCTTGGCGCCGTGGTGGATCAGCGCCACCGTCGGCACTCGGCCCGACCACGCGGGCAGGTCGCCGCCGAGCACGCCGATCCAGAGCAGCGCGTCCGCCTCGCCGGACGTGACCAGCCGCTCCGCGTCGAAGCGCCAGTCGTCCTGCTCGGGATAGCCTCGGCCCATGCCGACGGGCAGGCGGTCGCCTGTCGTCCAGGCGGACACCAGGTTCGCGCCGCGGCCGTGATGCTTGGCCGGAACGGAGAGCGAGGTGAAGCGCGTCTCGGCGTTCAGGTCCTTGATCAGCCCCTGGATCGCGTCGAACGTCACGTGGTCGACCTCCTCGGGGTCGACGACGATCACGCCGAAGCTCGCCGATTTCATCTGCAGCGCGACCGCGTCGATCGCCTCCGCGCTCGGGCCGTTGGACGGCAGCGGTCCGATCGGGCGGCCACCCAGACGCGCCCGGATCAGGCTGACGATCCGGTGCAGCGGCAGCCCGTCGCCGAGGGTGGCAACGTCGCCGTTGACGGCAACATGGGCGGGTCGTGCCTCGCCGGTGGCCAGACACAGCACGCCGCGGTCGCCGCGCCAGGAATAGAGCCCGCCGCCATCGGCGAGCGCCTTGCCGTGGTCGGCCCAGGCGACGGCTCCGGCACCGGCCAGCACGATCAGGTCGGCCCGGTGCCGCGCCTCCGAGACGGTGGTGTTCATCACGCCGCTGTCGGCCAGCGTGCGCAGCTCCACCCGCTCATGGGCAATGGAGCAATGGTCGATCGCAGCCCCGATTCGGGCGGCGAGTTGAAGGGCGGCGCGAACCCCGTCCACGTCGCAGCCGAGACCCGCGATGACCGGGTTCCTGGCCTTTCCCAGAATGTCCGCCGCTCGGGCGATCGCTTGCGGATCGGCCGGCCGTGCTGGTGTGTCGTGCGACACGTCTCCCCCCGATCATGAGATTCTTGTTGAACGCATTATGGGCCGTCAGTTCCGACAGTCGCAAGCGACGGCGTTGGCGTGGTTTGTCGCGGCCTCAGCCCCGCTCGAACCCCAGCTCCGAGAGCACGGCGGCAACGGCGGGCGCATCCAGCGCCTCGACGAAGGCGCGCATGGCCAGTTTTTCCAGATCGGCGGTGCGGACCGCGAAGTCGTAGTGCTCCGGCCCGATCGGAATGAACCGCAATCCCGACCGGCGGGCGACCGGTTCGATCGCAAGGCCCCAGTCGGCGCGTCCCTGGGCGATCGCGGCTGCCACCGCATCGTGCGAGCGCGGCTGGTTGGAGGAACCGGGCGGCTTGCGCCCGCCGAGCAGCCGGTCCGCCAGGATGCGCGTGCCGGATCCGGCGTTGCGGTTGACCATCAGGCAGTCCGGATCCGCCAGGGCCGCCTCGACCGCCGCCTCCACCGAACGTCCTTCGAAGCGGGCATCGCCCGGCCTGTGAACGATGCCCTGCATGCGCCGCCAGCCCGGCACCAGCGTCATCTCCGGCGTCAGCCAGTCCACATTGTAGCGGCCGGTCTCCGGGTGCAGCAGGTGGATCGGAGCGATGTCGCACTCGCCGCGGCCGAGCGCCGTCAGCCCCCCGAGGCTGCCGACCGCGACGGTGCGAACGGTCAGCCGTCGATCGCCGAGAGCGCCGACGACCGCGTCCAGGCCGACGCAATGGCTGCCGACGACGGAAAGGTCCGGTGGCCCCGCGCCCTCCGACAAAAGCGTGACGGTAACCTTCGATCCGGCCGGCATCGCATCGGCCAGCGCGTCGACCGCGAAGAACCCATCGGCCCGGGCGAAGGCGGTGACCGCGCCGGAGCCCTTGCCCAGTGGGTAGGCGAGCGGCCCGTCGGGCCCGTTCAGCAGCGACACCATCACGAACTCCGCACGGCCGAGTTCGGACGCGACGCGCACCGGCACGGTCGCCTGCACGGACGCGGCGCCGCGCGGCGGCAGTCCGGCCATTTCGCGCAGCACCGGCAGCACGATGTCGTGGAAGGTGAACATGGCCGACGTCGGGAAGCCCGGCAGCACGACCACGGGCTTGCCGTCCGCGACCGCCAGCAGCAGCGGCTTGCCCGGCTTCAGCGCCACGCCATGCACCACGATGCCCGGCGCCCCCAGGTCGGCGACGATGCGGTACGTCAGGTCGCCCGCGCCCTTGGAGGTGCCGCCGGAAAGGATCACCGCGTCGTGCTCGGTGTGCGCGCGGCGGATCTCCCGCGCCAGGATTTCCGGATCGTCCGGCAACGCGCCGAGCCGCACCGCCGAGCATCCGTTCTCGCGGAGCGCCGCCGCCACGATCGGCCCGTTTGCATCGAACACCGCGGCAGGGCGGAGCGGCCGGCCGGGCTCGACCAGTTCGTCCCCCGTGGAGATCACCGCGACACGCGGCTTCACGAACACCGGCACGTCGCCGAGGCCGCAGGTGGCGAGCATGCCGATCTCGCGCGCGCCGATCACCGCACCCCGCCGCAGCAGCGTCTCGCCACGGGCGATGTCGCTGCCCGCGTAGCCGACGAACTGTCCCGGGTTCGCGGCCTTGGCGACTGCGACCGCGTCCGGACCGGCCGGTTCGGTGTGCTCGACCATGACGACAGCGTCGGCGCCGCGGGGCAGGGGGCCGCCGGTCGCGATCGCTGTGGCCGTTCCCGCTTCGACGGTGAGGGTGGGCTGGACGCCACAGGCGATCACCTCCGGCAGCAGGCGGAGCACGGCGGGCGCCGCTTCCGAAGCGCCCGCCAGGTCTGCCGCGCGCACCGCGAAACCGTCGACGAGCGCACGGTCGAACGGCGGCGCGTCCACCGGCGCGGCGATGTCGGCGGCGAGCACCCGGCCGACGGCCTCGTCCAGCGGCACCCTCTCGCTGCCGAGCGGGCGCGGGTCGAGAGCCGCGCGGAACCGCGCGATTGCCTCGTCGCGCGAGACGACGGTGAGGAACTGCTCCTGGTCGGAAGACCTGTCAGCCACGTGCCCATGCTCCGATCGGCAGCGCCTGGACCGCCGTTCCCGGCGGATAGCCTTCGCTGGCCGGTGGGACAAGCAGCATATGGGTCGCAGCCGCGATCGCCCAAAGCGGCCAATCGCCCGTGGCAAGCACCTGGAACGCCTCGCCGTCCCGGCGGAGCAGCGCGATTTCGGCGATGCCGACGCGGGAGGCGACCTTGCGGGCGAGCACGCCGCCCTCCAGGCCGACCACGCCGAAGGCCGTCAGCATCGCCGCCACCGCGACCACGGAATCCAGCGTGGCCGGCAGGATCAACCTGACCCCGTCGCCGCCCTCCATCGCGATCGTCTGGTCGCCGGGCCGCAGGGCGAGGCCGTCGGCCAGGACCCGTTCGTCGCCGAAGACCGGCTCCGCATCCGGATCGGAACTGAGCGTCACACGGAGGCCGGACGGAAGCGCGATCCGCCCGAACAGCGCCCCGGCCGCGGCGAGCACCGCTGGGTCCGGCAGGGCCCTGTCGGAGGCGTCCAGCCGGGCGCACCCGAATGCGCCCGACAGCCGGCCGACCGACGCGAGGACGGCCGCAAGCCGGGCATCGAGAACGCTCCCCGCCGGCACCAGGTATCCGGCTGGCGGCACGTCCGTCCCGGCCTGCCGCACGCCTTCGCCGGGCTCGGCCTCGCCGGTCGCCATCGCCGCCGGACCGACCGCCTGAATCAGGTCCGGATCGATCACTGCGTCCGCCCCGGCCGGCATGGGGTCGCCGATCCGAACCCGCAGCAACGGTCCGGTCAGCATCACCGGCGACGTGGCGGATGCGCCGAGCAGGTCGGCGGACGAAACAGCCCGTCCCGCACGGCGCGCTACAGGCTGTTGCGGCAAGGGCGCGGGCAGGGCGACGTCTTCAGCCAGCCTGGGCGGGCCGTTGTCCGAGGACTCAGCACCCGAACCGCCGGCCCGTCCCACGAGCGCGACGAGCTCCTCCACCGAAAGCCGCCTCATGATCCCTGCCGCCGCCCCACGCTGCGGCCCGCGGCGCGCATCAATCGTCGTAGCGCACGTAGGCGAAGCGCTGGTCCTTCTCCGGCGTGCCCTCCAGGCCCTCGCCTTCCTTGCCGGGCTGCCACTGCACCACCTCCTCGATCTTCTTGGCGAGCGCGAAGTCCTTGTCGGTGATTCCCTTGGCGTGGTGGTTCATCAGGCGCACCTCCACCCAGGCGTAGGAGGCGGTGATGTCGGGGTGGTGCCACGCCGCCTCGGCAAGGTGGCCGACGGTGTTGATCACCATCAGCGTGCTCTTCCAGGAGGCAGTCTTGTAGGTGCGGCGGATCCAGCCGTCCTCCAGGCGCCATTTCGGCAGTTCGCGCGCCAGCCGCTCGGTCACTTCCGCGTCGGTATAGGTCTTGTCGGCCATCGTTGCATCCTCCTCCTCGCAGCGCCACACTGGCAGCATGGCGGCAACGGTCGCGATGATGATAGGTGGTGCGCCGGCCGGCGGCCACCATCCCGGTGACGCGCGACGAAGAGGCGAGGACGCATGGCAGGGCCGAACACGGGATCCGGGGTGAGGATCAAGGCTCCGGCGCGGCTGCACCTCGGCCTCATCGATATGAACGGCGACCTCGGCCGGCGTTTCGGCTCGATCGGTCTCGCCGTCGACAAGCCCTTTCTGGACATCGAGATCCGCCACGCCGACACGCTCTCCGCCGACGGTCCGGAGGCCGACCGCGCCTTGCGCTACGCCCGTGAGGCGGCGGACCTGATCGGTGTCCCGGCAGCGGGGCGAATCGTCATCCGCGAGACGATGCCCGCTCACGCCGGCTTCGGCTCCGGCACGCAGCTCGCCCTTTCCCTCGCCGCCGGCCTCGGCCGCCTCAACGGCGTCGCGGTGGACGTCGCACGGCTGGGCGCTTTCCTGGAACGCGGCGCGCGGTCCGGCATCGGCGTCGCGTCCTTCCTCTCCGGCGGCTTCGTGGTCGACGGCGGCCGCGGACCGAACGGCGCCGTGCCCCCGGTGATCGCGCGCATGTCCTTCCCCGAAGCCTGGCGCATGGTGCTGATCCTCGATCCCACCATGGAGGGCGTCCACGGACCGAAGGAATCCGCCGCCTTCCAGGCGCTGCCGCTGTTTCCCGCCGCCGAGGCCGCCCACCTCTGCAGGCTGGTCATGATGCGCCTGCTGCCCGGTCTCGCCGAGGCGGACATCGCCGCCGTCGGCGCCGGGCTGACGGAGATCCAGGCCCGGCTCGGCGATCACTTCGCGCCGGCTCAGGGCGGGCTGCGCTTCACCTCGCCCGCGGTCGGGCGCGTCCTGGACGAGGCGGCCCGGGCCGGCGCGCCCGGCGTCGGGCAAAGTTCCTGGGGACCCACCGGCTTCGTGCTTGTGGAGTCGGAGCAAGCCGCGTCTAAACTGATCGACAACCTTGTGCGCAATGGTCACACGAAGGTCGGCTTGCAGTTCCTCATCGCCCGCGGCAGAAACCACGGGGCGACGATCGAAACGATCTTCTGAATCAATTGTCTGCGCCGATCGGATCATAGGCCGGGAAACGGCTTTGCTCGGTGCACGGGAGGCTGATTTGTCTAAGAACATCCTGCACATGATCACGCCGCTCAAGCACATGAGCCCGTTCGACGTGAACATGGCCGCCGATGCCGGCTACGACGTTCTGGCCACCTACCAGGGTGTGACGCAGGAGGAAGTCCGCGGTCTCGTGCAGGACGCGATCTTCTCTCGCTCGCCGTCCGACGCCGTCCGCACCGGCATCTTCTTCGCCGGCAAGAACGCCATCGCCGCCCTCGACATGCTGAAGGCGGCCGAGGAATCCTTCGTCCCGCCCTTCGTCGTGAACCTCTTTGCCGATCCGGCGGGCTCCTTCACCACCGCTGCCGGCATGGTCGCCTGCACCGAAAAGCTGCTGAAGGACCGGTTCAAGACGGACCTCAAGGGCAAGCGCGTGGTGATCTACGGCGGCACGGGTGTGGTCGCCTTCTCCGCCGCGGTCATCGCCGCGCTCGAGGGCGCATCGGTGGTCATCACCGGCTACGACGGCACCAAGCGCGTCACCAGCATCTCGCAGGACATGAAGGCCCGCTTCGGGGTGGACGTCGAACCGGCGGACGGCTCGTCGCCGGAGGCCAACTTCGCCGCCGCCGACGGTGCGGACATCATCTTCTCGGCCGGCCCGGCCGGCGTGCAGATCCTCAACGAGGAGCAGATCCGCAACGTGAAGTCCTTGCTTGTCGCCGCCGACGTGAACGCCGTTCCGCCGCCGGGAATCGCCGGCGTCGACGTGATGGCCAACGGCGAGCCGATCCCCGGCACCGAGAAGGCGATTTCGCTCGGCGCTCTGGCCATCGGGAACGTCAAGTACCAGGCGCAACATCTGCTGTTCAAGAAGATGATCAGCACCGACAAGCCGCTGGTGCTCGACTTCCGCCATGCCTTCGAAGAGGCCCGCGCCTTCATCAAGGGATGAGCCGTCCGGCGCTCCTCGTCGTCGCCCAATCGGCGCGATCGCTTGCCACGGCCGCCGTACGGGCCGGATACGCGCCGATCGCCGTCGACTTCTTCGCCGACGAGGACACCCGTGCGCTCGCGCTCGCCGCCGAGCGGGTCAGCGGCGGTCTGCGTTGCGGTTTCCGGCGCGCGGCGCTGATGCCGGCGATCGAGACAGCACTGCGCGCCGCCGCCGTCGAGCCGGTCGGGATCGTTCTCGGGTCCGGTTTCGAGGACCGCACCCGGCTGGTCGCCTCGCTTGCCGCGCGCTGGTCCCTGCTCGGCTGCCCGGCCGAGGTGGTCCGGGCGGTCAACGACCCGTTCCGCCTCGCCGAGGCCTGTCGGATCGACGGCATTCCCCATCCGGAGGTGCGTCGCGACGTGCCGACCGAGGGTGAGTGGCTGGTTCGCCGTCGCGGCGCCGCCGGCGGCGGGCATATCAGGCCGATCGCCGCCGGCGAACCGGTTCCGACCGGTCACGTGGTGATGCGGCGCGTGCCGGGGCGGCCGGTGTCGGCCGCCGTTCTGGCTGACGGGGGGAGGGCGGAGGTCTTCGCCTTCGCCGAACAGATCCTGGCCCCGGCCGACGAGGCGCCGTTCCGGTTCGCCGGCGTCGCCGGTCCGGTCCGACTGCCGGCAACCGTCGAACAGGGAATGAGGCACGCGGCCGATAAGCTTGCGGCGCGGTTCGGTCTCAAGGGGCTGGCATCGCTCGACGCGATGGTGGACGGAAACGATTGGTGGCTGCTGGAAGTGAACCCGCGCCCGGGCGCCTCGCTCGATGCCTTGGATCACATGGACGCGCCCCTTCTGACGGCCCATATTTCGGCCGTTGCAGGCCGGATCCTCCTGCCACGCGCGGTTGATGCGACAATTCGCGCGACGATGGTGGTTTACGCCTCGGTCGATAGTTCTGTCACCGTCGGACCGAAATGGCCGGACTGGGTGCTCGACCGGCCGGGGGCGGGCGCCCGGATCGAAGCCCGTGCGCCGATTGCGACCATCACGGCCGCGGCCGAACGCCTGGAAGACATTGAAGGGCTCCTGACCACGAGGGCCCGTGAACTGGAAACCGTTCTGAGGGGAAACGCGACATGACCGCTGCCGTTGAGCGCCCAAGCGTGGGCCGGCTCGTTTCGCCGCTCGTCGAGGCGCTGGTCGCCGACGCCGTGCGGCTGAGGATCAAGGTTTCGACCGGCGCGCTCGGCTGCCGGCTGGTGGACGCGGGCGCCACCGTACCGGGCGGCCTGGAAGCCGGTCGCCGCCTGACGGAGATCTGCCTCGGCGGGCTCGGTCAGGTGTCGATCGTGCCGACCGTCGGCGCGCTCGGCAACTGGCCCTATTCGATCCAGGTCGGCTCGACCGAACCGGTGATCGGCTGCCTCGGCAGCCAGTACGCCGGCTGGGCTCTCGCCGGGGGTGAGGACGATCCGAACTGGTTCGCGCTCGGTTCCGGCCCCGGCCGGGCCACCGCCGCGGTCGAGACGCTCTATGAGGAGCTTGCCTACAAGGACGACGCGCCGGGCATCGTGCTGGTGCTGGAGGCCGGCGCCCCGCCGCCGGAGAGCATCGTCCGCAAGGTGATGGAGGCGACCGGCGTCGCCGCCGAGGCGATCACATTCATCTACGCACCGACGCAGAGCCTCGCCGGATCGGTCCAGGTCGTCGGCCGCGTCCTGGAGGTCGCGTTGCACAAGGTGCACACGCTGCACTTCCCGCTGGAGCGCGTGGTCGACGGCATCGGCATCGCGCCGCTCAGCCCGCCGCATCCCGACTTCGTCCAGGCGATGGGCCGCACCAACGACGCGATCATCTACGGCGGCCGCGTCCACCTCCACGTCACCGGTCCCGACGATGATGCGGAGAACCTCGCCAAGAACCTTCCGAGCCGGTCGTCGCGAGACTATGGTGCGCCGTTCGCGGAAGTCTTCACCCGGTTCAACGGCGACTTCTACGCGATCGACGGCAACCTCTTCTCCCCCGCGGAGGTGGTCGTGACGGCGGTCGAGAGCGGCCGATCCTTCCGTGGCGGGGCGCTGGCGCCAGACCTCGTCGATGCCTCCTTCGCCTGACAAGAACCGTTCCCCCCGCGTCGTCGTCTTCACGGACCAGGTCGACTGGCATCTGCGGCGCGTGCGCGAGGCGCTCATGCGCCGCGGCGTCAATCCCGTGGTGGCCTCGCTGCGCGACGTCGTGCTCGACACCACCGCGCGCGAGCCGGTCGTCATCCCGGGTATGGGCGGCCGCCTGCCGTCGGGCGTCATGGTCCGCGGCATCGCGGCCGGCTCCTTCGAGGCGATCACCCTCCGGCTCGGTGTGCTGCACGCGTTGCAGGAAGCCGGCGTCGAGGTCTGGAACCCGCCGAAGGCGATCGAGCGGTGCGTCGACAAGTCGGCGACTAGCCTGGCGTTGGTGCGCGCCGGTCTACCGACCCCGAAGACGCTCGTCACCGAGAGCCGGGTCCGCGCCCTCGACTTTCTCGCCGCAGAGATCGGCCTCGGCAACGCGGCCGTCCTCAAGCCCCTGTTCGGCTCGCAGGGCAAGGGCTTGCGCCTGCTGCGACTGGTCAAGGACCTGCCGGAGCCGGAGGAGGTGTTCGGCGTCTATTATCTCCAGCGCTTCGTGCCGGCGCCGGACGGCCGGTTCAAGGATTTCCGCGTCTTCGTCTCCGGTGGGCGGGTGATCGCCGGCATGGTGCGCGTCGGCGCGACCTGGATCACCAACGTCCACCAGGGCGCGACGCCGGCGCCCTTTGCGGTGACCCCCGAGGCGGAGCGGCTGGCGCTCGCCGCCGCCCGCGCCGTAGGTGCCGCTTTTGCCGGCGTCGACCTGATCGAGGCGGGAGAAGGGCGGCTCTCTGTTCTGGAGGTCAATTCCATGCCGGCCTGGCGCGGACTGCAGAAGGTCGCCGGCTGCGATGTGGCCGACGCGATGATCGCCGATTTCCTTGCTGCCGCAGGCATCCCGGCCGCCGTTCCGGAACCGGCGCTGTGAGCGCGGCCGGCCCGGCCGGCGGCGACCTCGCGGCCCTCTTCATCGCCGCCTGCCACGCGGAACTGCGCGCCCCCAAGCCCGGCAACGTGCACGACTACGCGCCGGGCCATCGGATGACGGTCGCGGACTTCGAGACGAGCGCGGCCGTTGCCGCACCTCACATCGCGGCCCACGGCGCACCGATCGGCGAGCGGGTTCTCGGCGCCGTCCGGGCGACGATGGAGGCCGTTGGATGCAACACCAACCTCGGCATTCTGCTGCTCACCGCCCCGATCGCCCTGGCAGCCGAACGACCCGGCGAACTCCGGGCGAATCTGACAGCCATCCTGACCGAAACCACCATTTACGACGCCGAGTGCGTCTTCGAGGCGATCAGGATCGCAAATCCCGGTGGATTAGGGCGCGCCGAAGAGGCCGACGTTGCTGAACCGCCGTCGGTCACGTTGACGCAGGCGATGGCTCTGGCCGCCGATAGAGACACCATTGCGCGACAATACGTCACCCGTTTTGACGATGTCTATGCAATCGGACTACCGACTTTTCTGCGCGAATCCGCCAGATCCGACGAAATTCGCGCCACTCTGCTCGTATACTTCGCCTACGCGTCGAGGTTGCCGGATTCCCACATCCTGCGGAAGCACGGGGTGACCGTTGCAGAAGCCGTGCGCGGGGAATTCGCGGAACTCCGCGGAATTGCGGATGTCATGGATCTCCCGGCCCTTCTCGATTTCGATCGGGAGTTGAAAATGCGCGGCGTGAATCCCGGTACCAGCGCAGATCTGACGGTGGCAACTCATTTTTTGGCGCACGTCACGGTGTATAAGTGAGACTACGCAGATCGGCTCACTTGCCGGTGCGTGAGGGGCGGATTACGGTGGCGCTGTCTGGCATCACCTCGTATCCGGCCAACCGGTTTGGCGCGCCCAAACGCAGAGAACAAGGATCGACGGGGGGTTCGGCGGCGGTACTCCGTTGCCGTTCTAATTCGACTTTGACTGGGAGGTTTGACCGATGGCGAAGATCAACAAAGTTTTGCTCGGCGAGGCACTCGTCGGTGACGGCAACGAGGTCGCACACATCGACCTCGTGATCGGGCCCCGGGGCTCGGCCGCGGAGTCCGCGTTCGTGAACGCGCTTGCCAACAACAAGGACGGCTTCACCACGCTTCTCGCGGTGATCGCGCCGAACCTGCCTTGCAAGCCGAACACCATCATGTTCAACAAGGTCACCATCAAGGGCGCCAAGCAGGCCGTCCAGATGTTCGGACCGGCGCAGTACGGCGTTGCCAAGGCCGTCCAGGATTGCGTTGCCGACGGCACCATCCCGGCCGATGAAGCCGACGACCTCTACGTGCTGGTCGGCGTGTTCATCCACTGGGAAGCCGAGTCGGACGCCAAGATCCAGCAGTACAACTACGAGGCTACCAAGCTCTCGATCCAGCGCGCCGTCGCCGGCAAGCCCACCGTCCAGGAAGTTCTGTCCCAGAAGGATTCGGCTAAGCACCCCTTCGGCGCTTAGATCCGGGACAACCCTGGGCAGGATGCTGCCCCGGCGATGCCGCGGTCACTGCTCCAGCGGTTGTTGCAGAAATTCTTCGGGTAACCCACCCGGAGTCGAAAAGGGCGGCCTTCGGGCCGCCCTTTGGCGTTTCGGCGTCCAGCGAGCGGATGCCGATCAGTCCTGCACGATGACCCGCATCCGCTCGCGGCCGACCTCCTGGGCCATGGCGAAGAGTTCCCGCGCGTGGTCCGGGTGGAGCCGCACGCAGCCGTGCGAGGCCGGGCGTCCCAGCCGCTTGATGTGCGGCGTGGCATGGATGGCGAAGCCGCCGGAATAGAAGATCGAGTGCGGCATTGGCGCGTTGTCGTATTTGCGCGAGTGCCACATGGTATGCATCCGGTACGGCTTCCACACGCCCTTCGGCGTGATGTAGCCCTTGCCGGCCGTGGAGACCTTCCAGGTCCGGGTCTCCTGCCCGTCGAGCCAGACTTCCATCGTCTGGGTCGACAGGCTGACCTTCACCATCAGGCGCGGCGCGGCGGCCATGCGGGCGGCGAGATTGTGCAGGGGCGGGCGCGGCTCGGGGTCGGCCGGGTGCAGAGCGGTCGGCTCGGCCAGCGACGGGACCGCCGGCAGCGACGGCTTCAACGCGGCAAGCTGGACCACGGCGTCGGCGGCTGGCTCCGACTGCTGGGCGAGTGCGGCGGATGGGAATGCGAACAGGACAAGGCTTGCGAAGGCGGCGACGCGGGACATGACGACCTCCAATATGGAAGCATCATGCCGGCAAGCTCTTGAGATAAATTGAAAAGACTGGGTCAACGATTCGTTAGCCGCGGCGGCCACCAGGGTGGGGAATAGACGATGACACTGCTGATGCTCGGCCTGATCCTGTTCCTCGGCATCCACTCCATCCGCATCGTTTCGCCCGCAACGCGGGAAAGCCTGCTGGCCCGAATGGGGGAGGGGCCCTGGAAGGGGATCTACTCGCTCATCTCCGCGCTCGGCCTGCTACTCATCGTCTGGGGATACGCCGCGGCGCGCGAAGCCCCGGTCGTGATCTGGGATCCGCCCGTCTTCACCCGGCACATCGCCCTTCTCGTCATGCTCCCCGTCTTCCCGCTGCTCCTCGCCGCCTATCTTCCCGGCCGGATCAAGGCCGCCGCCAAGCATCCGATGCTGCTCGCGGTGAAGCTCTGGGCGCTCGCCCACCTCCTGGCGAACGGCACGCTGGCGGATGTCGTTTTGTTCGGCGCCTTCCTCGCCTGGGCGGTGGCCGATCGCATCTCAGTCAAGCGGCACCCGCGCCAGCCCGCGGTCGGCGCCCCGGCCTCCGGCGGCAACGACGCGATCGCGCTGATCGGCGGGCTCGCCCTCTATGCCGCCATGCTGTTCGGCCTGCACACCTGGCTGATCGGGGTATCGCCGCTCGGATGAGCCGATTTTCCGCGGCGCGTGTTGGCGTGGGCGCGCAAACGCGGTAAAGGGCTGTCGGACCCAGGCGACTTCGGTGGAAGCGCCAGAAGACAAGGCGTTTGACGAGCTATGGCGGACATTTTCGACGAGGTCGGCGAAGACCTCCGGCGCGATCAGCTGAACCGCTTCTGGCGCAAGCACGGCGCGACGGTCATCGCAGTCGCCGTGCTGATCGTGGTTGGCACCGCCGGCTGGCGCGGCTACGAGGCATGGCAGAAGTCGGCCGCCGAAACGGCCGCCGGCCATTATCAGGCTGCGCTCGATAAGGCCAAGGCCGGCGAGCACCAGCCCGCCTCGGACGATCTCCTTGCTTTCGCCAGCGCTGCCCCGGGCGGCTACAAGACCCTGGCGCGCTTCCGCGCCGCCACGGAGAAGGCCGCCGCGGGCGATGCCGCCGGCGCTCTCAAGGACTTCCAGCTGATCGCCGACGACACGGCCGTCGCGGTGGAGCTGCGCGACCTCGCCCGGATCCGCGCGGCCTATCTCGCCGTCGACACCGAGGACCACGCCGCGATCAAGGCCCGGATCGAGGCCATCGCGGTGGAGACCAATCCCTGGCGCCACGCCGCCCGCGAGATCCTCGCACTCTCGGCGCTGAGGGCCGGCAACTACGACGAGGCGCGCCCGCTGGTCGACAAGCTCGTCGACGACGCGACCGTGCCGCAGGACGTGCGCTCGCGCGCGCAGATCCTCCAGGGCGTGATCATCGCGGAGAAGGGCCAGCCGGCCGCCGCCCCTGCGACCGGCTCCTGACGATCCGCCAGCGGCGCCGGCCACCTCGGCGCGGCGGATTTGACCGCGAGGCGCCCGCCCTGACACTCTCGTATCCGGCACCCGGGGGAACCACGGGTGCCGTCCTTCTATTCGGGTCCAAGGTTGGGCCGCACTGACGTGACAAGGATTGGGACCGACATGACCGAGCGCGGAACCGTCGCCATCATCGGCCGGCCGAACGTCGGCAAGTCGACGCTGTTCAACCGGCTGGTCGGCAAGAAGCTCGCGCTCGTCGACGACACGCCGGGCGTCACCCGCGACAGGCGCGTCGGCGACGGCAAGCTCGGCGACCTCAAGTTCCACATCATCGACACCGCCGGGCTGGAGGAAGCCGATCCCGCCAGCCTGGAGGGCCGCATGCGGGCCCAGACGGAGGTCGCCATCCGCGAGGCCGACGCGATCCTGTTCATCATCGACGCCCGCAGCGGACTCACGCCCATCGACAAGCATTTCGCCGAAGTGGTCCGCCGCATCGCCCCGCCGGTGATCCTGGTCGCCAACAAGGCCGAGGGCCGCGCCGCCGAACCCGGCCTCATGGAGGCCTACGAACTCGGCCTCGGCGAGCCGATCGCCATCTCCGCCGAGCACGGCGAGGGTCTCGCCGACCTCTATGACGCTCTGCGCCCGATCCTGGAGGCCAAGTCGTCGGACGAGGACGACATCGACGAGGCGATCACCGGGATCGAACTCGACGAGGACGGCAACCCGATCGCCGACGATCCCATCCGCCCGCTCCGTGTCGCCGTCGTCGGGCGGCCCAATGCCGGCAAGTCGACGCTGATCAATCGCCTGATCGGCGAGGACCGGCTGCTGACCGGCCCGGAAGCCGGCATCACCCGCGACTCCATCGCCGTCGACTGGAATTGGCGGGGCCGCGAGGTCAAGCTGTTCGATACCGCCGGGCTGCGCCGCAAGTCGCGCGTGTCGGAGAAGCTGGAGAAGCTCTCCGTCGCCGATGCGCTGCGCGCCATCAAGTTCGCCGAGGTGGTCGTGGTGCTCCTCGACGCCACGATCCCCTTCGAGAAGCAGGACCTGCAGATCGCCGATCTCGTCATCCGCGAGGGACGGGCGCTGGTCATCGGCCTCAACAAGTGGGACCTGATCGAGGACCGCGGCGCCAAGCTGAAGGAACTGCGCGAGGAGGCCGACCGTCTGCTGCCGCAGGCCCGTGGCCTCCTGCTGGTGCCGATCTCCGGTCTGGCGGGGCAGGGCCTCGACAAGCTGATGGACGCCTGCGTCAAGGCCTACGACCTGTGGAACACGCGAATCTCCACCGGCCGGCTGAACCGTTGGCTGACCGCGCTGCTCGAGCATCACCCGCCCCCGGCCGTCTCCGGGCGGCGTCTGAAGATCCGCTACATGACGCAGGCCAAGACCCGGCCGCCGTATTTCGTGATCTTCGGCTCACGGCCCGAGGCGATGCCGGAAAGCTACATGCGCTACATCGTCAACGGCCTGCGCGACACCTTCGACATGCCCGGCGTTCCGATCCGCATTCAGATGCGGTCCGGCGGCGACAATCCCTACGATAAGAAGGAATGATGTTCCGCCCGTCGCCGGTCCGGTCGTGATCCGCCACCCCCGGCCGACCGTAACCGGGTTGCAACACCCGGGCCGCGACGTGACTTGCGCCATATTCCTCACGTGCTTTTGACGCCTTCTGGACAGAACCCACTGCAATGTGGGCGCGTTGACGGCGGCATGGACCGCTTACTGCGTCTGAGAATTCGAGAAGGTAACCGATGAACGAGCAATCCCGGCCGACCGCCGAAAACGACCGCCGGCCCGTGGTCTCCCGCCGCCTCTTCCTCGCCGCCGTTCCCCTCACGCTTTCAGCCTGTGTCGGCGCGCCCCTGACGCCGATCCGTTCGCTGGCCGATGCCCGGAGCGATCCCCAGTATCTTTCCATGTACGGTCCGGTTTCCGGCGAGCCCTTCCCGGTGCCGGCGATCGATCTGCGCCGGATCGATCCGCAGTTCTATCGCCGTCAGGTCGATTTCCCGACCAGCGAACGCGTCGGCACCATCGTCGTCGATCCGCGCCAGAAGTTCCTCTATCTCGTCCAGGACGGCGGCCTTGCCATGCGCTACGGCATCGGCGTCGGCCGCGAGGGCTTCGGCTGGTCCGGCCGCGCCACCATCCGCCGCAAGGCACAGTGGCCGAAGTGGACCCCGCCGGCCGAGATGGTCGCGCGCGACGAGAAGGCGGCGAAATGGGCGGGCGGCATGCCCGGCGGCATCGAGAACCCGCTCGGCGCCCGCGCCCTCTACCTCTACGAAGGCGGCCGCGACACGCTCTATCGCATCCACGGCACCAACGAACCCTGGACCATCGGCTCCAACGTGTCGTCCGGCTGCATCCGCATGCTGAACCAGGACGCCATGGATCTCTACGACCGGGTGCCGACCGGCTCGGAGGTGCTCGTCCTCAACGACACGCCGACCAGCGGCCGCCCCGGCATCTTCGGCAGCATGGTCTGATCTCGCGGGCTTCCTACCGCCCTGTTCCGTCTGATGAAACAGCCGCATCCCCCGGGTGCGGCTGGTTTCGTCTTTATGGCCGCGAGGGGGAAGACAAACCTTTTTTCCCCGGCCATAGTGAGTTGCACGCCGTCGCGAACCAACACATCGGCGATTGCCACCGGCAGGTTGAAGGGCAGGGCGGGAGCCGGGCGCACGCGCCTTGGACGTGTCCTTCTTCGGGTCGGCGGCAGATCCATAAAAAGGCAGGGAGGAGATCGATGCGCGAAGACTCACACAGCCCGCGCCGGCTGGCCCGGAGCGCCATGGCCTTCGTGCTCGCCGGCGGGCGCGGCAGCCGGCTGAAGGAACTCACCGACCGGCGCGCCAAGCCGGCGGTCTACTTCGGCGGCAAGAGCCGGATCATCGATTTCGCGCTCTCCAACGCGCTGAACTCCGGCATCCGCCGCATCTCGGTGGCGACCCAGTACAAGGCGCACAGCCTGATCCGCCACCTGCAGAACGGCTGGAACTTCTTCCGCCCGGAACGCAACGAGAGCTTCGACATCCTGCCCGCTTCGCAGCGCGTCGCGGAGGACAAGTGGTACCTCGGCACCGCCGACGCGGTGACCCAGAACATCGACATCGTGGAGAGCTACGAGACCGAGTACATCATCGTCCTCGCCGGCGACCACATCTACAAGCAGGACTACGAGATCATGCTGGAGGAGCACGTCGCCTCCGGCGCCGACGTCACCGTCGGCTGCATCGAGGTCGCGCGCAAGGACGCCTCCGGCTTCGGCGTCATGCACGTGGACGAGACCGGCCGGATCATCGATTTCGTGGAGAAGCCCGCCGATCCCCCGGCCATGCCCGGCAAGCCGGACATGGCGCTCTGCTCGATGGGCATCTACGTCTTCCAGACCAAGTTCCTGTTCGACCTGCTCAGGGCGGATCAGGAGGATCCGAACTCCAGCCACGACTTCGGCAAGGACATCATCCCCTACATCGTCAAGAACGGGAAGGCGGTGGCCCACGAGTTCGCCAACTCCTGCGTCCGGTCCGGTACGGAACTGGAGCCCTACTGGCGCGACGTCGGCACCATCGACGCCTTCTGGGAAGCCAACATCGACCTCACGGACTTCGTGCCCGCGCTCGATCTCTACGACCGGAGCTGGCCGATCTGGTCCTATGCGGAGATCGTCCCGCCGGCCAAGTTCGTCCACGACGAGGACGGCCGGCGCGGCATGGCGACGTCCTCGCTGGTGTCGGGCGCCTGCATCATCTCCGGTGCGCGGATCGACAAGTCGCTGCTCTTCACCGGTGTCCACGCCCATTCCTACGCCGACCTGGAGCATTGCGTGGTGCTCCCCTACGTCGACATCGGCCGCGGTGCACGGCTGAAGGGCTGCGTGATCGACCGCGGCGTGGTGATCCCGCCGGGCCTGGTGATCGGTGACGATCCGGAAGAGGACGCCCGCCGTTTCCGCCGCTCCGAGAACGGAATCTGCCTGATCACCCAGGGCATGATCGACCGCATTCAGGGCTGATAGAGGATAACCGGTTCCGGGGGCCGTTTAAGCCACGGCTTGTTGACGGGTTTGGTGCAAGGTAGTCCGATACGGCCGGGGCTTCGACGAAAGCTCCGCCGGTGCGGACTGGCCATCGATCGGAGCCTCAAGGCGTGCGGATCCTCTTCGTTGCATCGGAATGCTACCCGCTGATCAAGACCGGGGGACTGGCCGACGTGGTCGGCGCCCTGCCGCTCGCGCTCGCCCGGGGCGGTGCCGAGGTCCGTGTCATGATCCCCGCCTATCCCGGCGTGATCGCCAAGCTCGGCGATCCGGTCGAAGTGGCGCGCTACGCCGAGGTCTTCGGCGGCCCCGCACGGCTCGTCCAGGGGGCCACCCCGGAGGGACTGACGGTGCTCGCCCTCGACGCGCCGCATCTCTACGACCGGCCGGGCAATCCCTATCTCGGTCCCGACGGGCGCGACTGGCCCGACAACGCCCGCCGCTTCGCAGCCCTCGGCGCCATCGGCGCGGCGGTCGCCCGCTTCGGGGCCGCGGACTGGCGGCCCGACGTCGTCCACGCCCACGACTGGCAGGCCGGACTGGTGCCGGCCTATCTGTCGGCCGCCGGGGAGCCGGGCCCGGCCACCGTTTTCACCATCCACAACATCGCCTTCCAGGGTCTCTGTTCGGCGCACGCCTTCGACGAGCTCGGCCTGCCGCGCTGGGTCTTCTCGCCCGCGGGCCTGGAATACTACGGCCAGGCGTCCTTCCTGAAGGCCGGCCTCGTCTTCTCCGACCGCCTGACCACGGTCAGCCCGACCTATGCGCGCGAGCTTCGCACGCCGGAATACGGCATGGGTCTGGAAGGCGTGCTCAACGAGCGTGTCGACGCCCTCACCGGCATCCTGAACGGCATCGACACGCACCTCTGGGACCCCGAGACCGACCCACTGCTGCCGGCGACCTACTCGGCGCGAAAGCCCCAGGGCAAGGTGCGCTGCAAGGCCGAGCTGCAGCGTAGCCTCGGCCTCCATGTCGATCCCGACGCACTGCTCCTGACGGTGGTCAGCCGCCTCACCAGCCAGAAGGGCCTCGACGTGGTCCTGCCCAGCATCCCGACGATCCTGGCGCGCGGCGGCCAGCTCGCCGTGCTGGGTACCGGCGAACCCGCCCTCGAGCGCGCCTTCGTCGAGGCGGCTGCCAGCAACCCTGGCAAGGTCGCCACCACCATCGGCTACGACGAGTCCCTCGCCCATCTCCTGCAGGCCGGGGCGGATGCCATCCTGGTCCCGTCGCGATTCGAGCCCTGCGGGCTCACCCAGCTCTACGGCCTGCGCTACGGCACCCTGCCCATCGTGGCGCGGACGGGCGGTCTCGCCGACACCGTGATCGACGCCAACGATGCGGCCATCCGGGCCGGTGTGGCCACCGGCTTCCAGTTTGCGCCGGTCAACGCCGCCGCCTTCGGCTACGCGATCGAACGGGTGTTCGACGTTTGGTCCGATCGGCGGGCCTGGAAGAAGATCCAGGCGCGCGCCATGGCCCATCCCGTGGATTGGCAAGCATCCGCATCCGAATACCGAGCGCTCTACGACGATGTCCTCACCCATCGCGCCGTTTGATCCCCATCTGGGCGCGTCGGGGCTGTCGGTCCGATCGGGCCGCCCCACGCCGCTCGGCGCGACCTACGACGGCGACGGCGTCAACTTCGCGGTGTTCTCCGCCCATGCCACCGGAGTGGACCTCTGCCTGTTCGCGCCGATGACCGGCCATGAATACGCCCGGCTGCCGCTGCCCGAACTCACCGACGAGGTCTGGCACGGCTACGTCCCGGGGCTGCAGCCGGGCACGACCTACGGCTTCCGCGCGCACGGTCCCTACGAGCCCGAGGCCGGCCACCGCTTCAACCCCAACAAGCTGCTGATCGACCCCTACGCCCGCGCCCTGACCGGCCGGCTGCGGACGTCCGACGTGATGGCCGGCTACCAGACGCTCAGCGTCGACGACACCACCTTCGACACCCGCGACAGCGCCCACGTGGTCCCGAAGGGCGTCGTCGTCGATCCCGCCGTCTATCCTCTGCAGAACCCAAAACCGGACCGCCCGTTCTCCGACACCGTGATCTACGAGGGCCATGTCCGCGGCCTCACGATGCGCCATGGTGCCGTGCCGGAGGAGATCCGCGGCCGCTATGAGGCGCTCGCCCATCCCGCCATGCTGGACCATCTGGTGCGCCTCGGCGTGACGGCGATCGAACTCCTGCCGATCCAGGCTTTCATCGACGAGGGGTTCCTCGTCCGCAAGGGACTTACCAACTACTGGGGCTACTCCCCAATCGCCTACTTCGCCCCGGAACCGCGCTACGACCGACAGACCCGCGGCGTCGGCATCGTCGACCGGGTGCGCGCCATGGTGGACCGCTTCCACGGCGCCGGCATCGAGGTGATCCTCGACGTGGTGTTCAACCACACCGGCGAGGTGGACCAGTTCGGCCCCACGCTGTCCTTCCGCGGCCTCGACAACGCCACCTACTACCGCCTCCAGCCCGGCCGCCCGCGCTACTACGTCAACGACACCGGCACCGGCAACACCCTCGACGTTGGGCATCCCCGCGTCACCCAGCTGGTCCTGGACAGCCTGCGCTACTGGGTCGATGTGATCGGCGTCGACGGGTTTCGCTTCGACCTCGCCACAACGCTCGGCCGCGAGCCGACCGGCTTCGACCCGAACGGCCGATTCCTGTCCGCGCTCCGCCAGGATCCGGTGCTGTCCCGCGTCAAACTGATCGCCGAGCCCTGGGACATCGGTCCCGGCGGCTATCAGGTCGGCCACTTCCCGCCCGGCCACGCGGAGTGGAACGACCGCTTCCGCGACACCGTCCGCCGCTTCTGGCGCGGCGACGAAGCGATCGCGCCGGAACTCGCGTCGCGTCTGCTCGGGTCGGCGGACCTCTTCGACCGACGCGGCCGGCGGCCTTGGACGTCGATCAACTTCGTCACCGCGCACGACGGCTTCACGCTCGCCGATCTGGTCTCCTACTCGACCAAGCACAACGAGGCCAACCTGGAGGAGAACCGGGACGGCCACTCGGACAACCACTCCGCAAACCACGGCGTGGAAGGCCCCACCGGCCTGCCGTCGATCCTGGCGCTCCGGCAGCGGCAGATGCGCAACATGCTGGCGACCCTGCTGCTCTCGCAGGGCACGCCCATGCTGACGGCCGGCGACGAGGTCGGAAACAGCCAGTCCGGCAACAACAACGCCTATTGCCAGGACAACCCGACCGGCTGGGTGGACTGGTCTGCCGCGACCCAGGATCCGGACCTCAACGGCTTCGTCTCCCTGGTCGCCGCCATCCGCCGGAATCACCCCGTCCTGCGGCAGACGCGCTTTCTCCACGCCGAGAAACGCCTGGAGGACGGCGCACTCGACGTCCAGTGGTTCATGCCGAGCGGCCAGCCCGCCCGTCCGGAGGACTGGCGCTCTCCGTCCATGCGATGCTTCGGCATGGTGGTCCGAGGCACCGCCGCACCCCACCTGGAACCGGACGGCCAGCCGGTTCTGCTGGTGTTGAACGCGAGCCCCGATAAGGTGGGCTTCGTCCTGCCGAAGAGCCTGCCCGGCGCCGCCTGGCAGCCGCTCCTCACCACGTCCACCACGTCGGGCGTGCCGGCGGACATGGCGCTGCAGATCCCCGGCCGCGTCATCGAAATCGAATCCCGGTCGTTTCGGGTCTTTTCCGAAGCGCCGGCGGACGCCAAAGTGAAGCGGCCAGCAAGCCGCACAAGACCGGAGACGGGTCGATGAACATCAGGACGGTCGCCACCAAGCCGATCGAGGGTCAGAAGCCGGGCACCTCTGGCCTGCGCAAGAAGACGCGCGTCTTCATGCAGCCGGGCTACCTGGAGAACTACGTCCAGGCGATCTTCGAGGGCGTGGGCGGCGTTTCGGGTGAGACGCTGGTGATCGGCGGCGACGGGCGCTTCTTCAACGACAAGGCCATCCAGACCATCATCAAGATGGCGGTCGCCAACGGCGCCAAGCGGCTGATCGTCGGCCGCGGCGGCCTGTTCTCCACGCCGGCTGCCTCCAACGTGATCCGCAAGACCGGGGCCTTCGGCGGTGTGATCCTGTCGGCGAGCCACAATCCCGGCGGCGAGGATGGCGATTTCGGCATCAAGTTCAACGGCGCCAACGGCGGCCCCGCGCCGGAAGGCGTCACGGGGGAGATCTTCGCCCGGACCACGGCGATCATGGAATACCGGATCGCCGACGTGTCCGACATCTCTCTGGACGCGATCGGCACCACCGTCCTCGGCAACACCGTCGTCGACATCGTCGACCCCGTCGAGGACTACGTCTCGCTGATGGAGGGCCTGTTCGACTTCGACCGCATTTCGGCGATGTTCAAGGCCGGTTTCACCATGCGGTTCGACGCCATGCACGCGGCGACCGGCCCCTACGCCAAGCGGATCCTGGAAGGCATCCTCGGCGCACCCGCGGGCACCGTCGTCAACGCCGTGCCGCTGCCCGACTTCGGGGGAGGGCACCCGGACCCCAACCCGATCTACGCCAAGGAACTCTACGACCTGATGGCGAGCCCCGGCGCGCCGGACTTCGGCGCCGCGTCGGACGGCGACGGCGACCGCAACATCGTGCTCGGCCGCGGCGCCGTGGTGACGCCGTCGGACAGCCTCGCCATGCTGGCGGCCAACGCCCACCTCGCCAAGGGCTACCGCCGCGGCCTGGCCGGCGTCGCCCGCTCGATGCCGACCAGCCGTGCGGTCGATCGCGTTGCCGGAAAGCTCGGCATCCCGGCCTTCGAGACGCCCACCGGCTGGAAGTTCTTCGGCAATCTGCTCGACGACGGCCGCATCACGCTCTGCGGCGAGGAGAGCGCCGGCACCGGTTCCGACCACGTCCGCGAGAAGGACGGCCTCTGGGCCGTGCTGCTCTGGCTCAACATCATCGCCGTGCGCGGCGAGAGCCTGGCCGACATCCAGACCAAGCACTGGGCCGAGTTCGGCCGCACCTTCTACACCCGCCATGACTACGAGGCCGTCGACGCAGCCGCCGCCGAAGCGCTTATGGACCGCCTGCGGGGCCTCTTGCCGACCTTGCCGGGCCAGACCGTCACCGGCCTCACGGTGGAGAGCGCCGACGATTTCGCCTACACCGACCCGGTCGACGGGTCCGTCACACGCAAGCAGGGCATCCGGATCCTTTTCGCGGACGGAGAACGTCTCGTCTTCCGCCTGTCCGGCACCGGCACCGAAGGGGCGACCCTGCGCGTCTACATCGAGAACTTCGAGCCGGATCCCGCCAAGCACGCGGTCGATGCCCAGGTCGCACTCGGCCCGGTGATCCAGGCCGCCGAAGCACTCGCCGAGATCAAGGCGCGCACCGGCCGCACCGCCCCCGACGTGGTGACCTGACGCACAACTCACCCCTCCGGTACGCGGAGGGTAGGTGCGTGGCCGGGTGTTTGGGCTGGGGGCTGTCGGGGCTCTAACACCCGGTTCTGCTCCGGACGCGCTCTATCGTCATGGTCCGCGCAGGTGGACCATCCGCCTGTACTGACGTCATGGTCCGCGTAGGCGGACCACCCACGCATTTGTGGGCGCGGCTTGGGCGGGCTTAGGAGGACGCACGCGGCCTGGGACATCACGAACGTGGTCCGCCCTCGCGGACGCTGCGAGGTACCGATCAGAAACGCCGGTCCCCCAACCTCACTCTCCCATATGGCGGAGCTTCAGCCCCTCACTTGATCTCAGCCTGGATCGCCTTGCCGAGCGCGAACAGGCGCTGCTCGATCGTCACAGGCACCTCGCACACGAAGGTCAGCGCCTTCTGGCGCTCCTCGAAGATGCGGGTCTTGGTGAGCACTTCGTCGGTGCGCTGCTGCGCCTCGATCGGGTCGGTCTTGGGATCGTTGCGGAACTTGTCCAACTCGGCCGTCGTGGCGCGGACGCTGTCGGCGAAATCGCGCTGCTTCTTGGCGAACCGGCCGATACCGGTGATCACGTCGCCGCGCTCGTCGTTCAGCTTCTCGAACAGGGCGGCGAACAGCAGCACCAGCCGGTCGTTCCGGTCGGCGCCGGCCTTGGCGGCGAAATCGGCGATGGCCTTCTTGGCGTCGTCCAGCTTGATGCGGCGCTGCGCCAGGTAGTCGGCCAGGATCACCACCTCCTCGTCCTCGTGCCACTTCACAGTGGCCGGATCGAAGGCCGGGCCGGACCACGCGGCGCCAAGCGTGATGGTCGGGACCTTGCGTTGAACGCACGGCCAGTTCGGATCGTTGGGATCGCCCAACGCGAGGGCCGGTCCCGCCGCGACAATCGCGATCGCGGCGACAAGAGCGCGAACTGGCAGCTTGGTCATTTCCTCATCCCGCTGTTTTCGTGAACATGCCCGCCGGCTGTGCCTGCGACATCCGCCGGCGGCCGGGCATGATCCTGTTCTTGGTTGTCCCCGGCGTCAGACTATACGATTTTCCAGGCGTCATCTCGCGATCGTCCTGCGACACGGAGAAGCCGGGGGCGGACCGCGGCGCACGTCCGCAGGCCTTTCCCCCGGCTCTGAAGAGCCCCAAAGCTGCCGTCCAGGTCTCCAAACGGCGGCCTCGGGTCGGTCGCGTCGGACGACGAACCTTACTCCTTGGTCTTGTTGGTGACCTTGAGGTCCTTGTCGACATCCATGTCGTACTGGCCGTCCGCGCAGAACACGTCGTCGAGTTCGTAGCCCTCGCCGGAAGCCTCGATGTTCTCGGCGTCCACCTCGCACTTCATCTCGGTGATCATCGCCTGGATCTTGGTGACGACGTCGGCCGGAACCTCCTGGGCCATCGCCGCGGCGGGCAGCAGCACGAGGGCGCCGGCAAAAAGAGCGGTCTTCAGCATGGTCTGGTGTCTCCTCCCTGGAGCGGATCGCAGAGTCCCCTGGTTGCTCTGCGTCCGCGAGAAACGCGATCGGATGGGTGTCAGTGACGGCTCACTGGATGGCGATGGTCACGCGCTGGCTGTCACTGGTGGTGTTGGGGATGTGCAGGTCGTAGCTGCCCGGCTTGATCGCGATGAACGACAGCTTGGCCAATCCGGCGTTGTCGAACTCCAGCGAATCGATAGCCATCGGGCGGACTTCGATGTCGTTGATGACGATCTCGTTCATCCAGATCGCGCGCAGGAACTGCGGCCCGGTGATCGCCAGTTCGGCCGAGCCGTCGGCGGTGATCTGCAGCTCGTAATAGGCGCCGGACTGCAGCTTGACCGGCTGCTCGCCCTCGAACAGCGGCTTGCCGGAGGCCAGCGTGAGCTTGATCGGCTCGCCGCGGTTGCACTTGGCCAGCAGCCCGGCCATGCCGAGCTTGTTCGCCTCGCAAAGCGGAGCGGCGACCGTGGGCAGCGAGAAGGTGCCGGCGGCGAGCGCCAGCGAGAGTGCGACGACAACGTTCTTCATGGAAATCCTCCCTCTTGATTTCGAAGCCCGCCCGTTCGGGCGAACGAAGGCTGAGACGGCGCGGACGGCACGCGTCTTCGGTCCGGGAGCCGTCGACGCTGCTGCGTCGACGACCGGTTGGTGTGGAATGAAAGGCCTGCAGCTTCGGTCAGTTCGGCGAAACGACCACGCCCCAGGGATAGCTTCCGACAGTGATCGACTTGATCACTTCCTTGTTGGCCACATCGATGATCGAAACGTCGTTCGACACGCCGTTGGTGCTGATCAGGTACTTTTCGTCCGGCGTGAAGGCGAGCTGCCAGACCCGCTGGCCGACGAGCAGGTAGTCCACCACCTCGTAGGTGGTGGCGTCGATCACCGCGACCCGGTTCGACGGGCCGAGCGCGACGAAGCCGAACTTCCCGTCCTTGGTGAGCTTGACGCCGACCGGCTGGATCGCTTCCGGGGAAACGCCGGCGATCTCGAACTTGATGTTCTTCAGGATCTCCTGCGTCTTCGGGTCGATCACGTGCACCGTGCCGCCGATCTCGGCCGACACCCACAGCTCCGATCCGTCGGCCTTGAACTCCGCGTAGCGCGGGCGGGCGTCCACCAGCACGTTGGCGAAGATCTCGTGCGTTTCCGAGTCGATGAAGTGGGCCATGTTGGTGGTTTCGGAGGTGTTGATGATCACCTTGCCGTCCGGCGACACTGCCATCCCCTCCGGCTCCACGCCGACCGGCACCTCGTTGACCATGGTGTGCTTCTTGGTGTCCACGATCGTGACGAGGTTGTCGTCCTCGTTGGCGATGTAGAGGTGCTCGCCGTCCGGCGCGAGCACGAACAGCTCCGGATCCGGACCCGAGGGCAGGGTGTGCGTGACCTGAAGGGTCTCGGCGTCGAACACCTCGACCGTGTCGTCGTCACTGGCGCAGACGTAGATCTCCTTGCCGTCATGCGAGATCGTGATGCCGCGCGGCCGCTGGCCCGTCTTCACCGTCTTGACCACCTCCAGCGTGTTGCTGTCGATGACCGACATCGTGTTGTCCTTCTCGTTGGTCACATAGATCATGTAGGCCGACGCCGGGACGGTTCCGACGAGTGCGGTGGTGGCGGCCACTCCCGCGATGAGGGCAAGGCGCGTCTTGCGCATGAAAGTCCATCCTCCCTGGTTAGCTTCTTTTTCGCGGCCGTAGGTTATCAGAAGCTGCACTTCGTCTCCGGCTCGTCGTAGCCCAAGGTATCGAGCTCGGTCTTCTCGTGGAGGAACCCCTCCTGCGGGGAAACCGAAGCAGTAGACCTTCCATCGACGAGCAGTATGGGCTGCCGCAGCTGATGATTCCAATTACGGATCGTTAACTTCTGCCCCTTGAAGGCTGCAATCGCCAGATCCGGTCCGTTGATATACTCGATGATCTTCGATGGCTCACCGGATTTGGCACGGGTCGCCGCTTCGCCGACGATTCGAACCGCCGTCCAGGCGTTGATGTCGCGTTCGCGCATGCCGCGTCGGTTCAGGTCGAAGAAGCGGTTCTGCATCTGGTAGGCGCCCCACTGCTCGTGGCTCGGATCCCAGGCGGACGGCTTCAGTCCGCTCGAACCGGCCACGGGCTTGGCGTCCCAGGTGCGGAACGGCACATAGGTGGCGAAGATCTCGCTCTCGTCCGCCGTGATCACCACGTCATGCTCGGCCGCATCCTGCGTGAACACCGGCAGTTGGCGTTGCACCTGGACGTGTCCGGTGTCGGTGCGGCGGGCGGTGTCGGTTGCAGTGTACTCGCGTTCCTCGACGATCTCGGCGCCGAACCGGCCGGCCGCACGCTTCAGCGCCTCGGCCCAAAGCTTGTCCTGCGGCAGGGAACCGGAGATCAGGAACCAGCGGCTCCATTTCTTCCAGACCAGATACTGCGCCAGGCCATCGGCCAGCATCGAGTAGCTGGGCGCGATGTGGACCACGTTGACGCGGCAGTCCTCCTCGCGGATCCGCTCGTCCTTGTTGCTGACGTTGAACAGCAGCCGGTCCTTGGCCGCAGGCGCATCGGCCACCGCAAGCAGCACGTCGGTCGGCAGGTCGAGGAGAACGTAGGAGATGCCCGCCGCAGCCAGTTCGTCGAGCGCGGCCAGCGCCGCTTCTGCGGTTTCAACGCCTTTGGTCACCAGCTCGAACGACTGCTTGGTGAACTTGCCGGTGGTGTTGTTGTCCTCGATCCCGAGCAGCGCGCCGGAATAGCCGTCGTCCGGATAGGGCATGTCGATCAGCGAAAGCGTTACCCGCGGCTCGTCCCAGCGGATGTAGCCGATCTTGATGAGAACCGCGTCGGCCTGCTTCTTCGTCGTGGCGGCCGGTTGTGCGGCGTCCTGCGCGACCACGCCCGTCGGGGCGGCCGAGGCGACGACAGCCGCCAGCACGGATGCCAGCAAACGGCTCGCGCGCCGCGGTCTTGCGGGTGTGAATTCCATCCACGCGCTCCCTTCGCGTTCCTGTCCCGGATGCCGGCGGCATCCCCGATCCGGGTGCACGCTTGTTCGCATACGTGCTTTCCCGAATTCGAATGTCCTGCAAAGTCGGGTGCCAAACCCGCCAGGGCAAGAGGAGTTTTTCCCGCCGCCGGGATTGACGGACCGGGACAACTCGTCGCGCCCCACCCGGTGGGGCCCTACCGTGACCTTGACGCCGGCGCGTCGCGCCCTCCTATTGTGCTCTCGCGCAGGGCAGGGACGGCATGTCACGAACCGTCCGCCCGCGCCAGTGGCGGTCCCGCCACCGGGAGGAGAGTGGGGTACATGAATTTCTTCGATATCGTCATGCTGATCTGCCTGGCCGCCAAGCCCGGCGAATGCGCCGACCACCGCATCCAGTACGAGAGCTACGGCTCGCTGAACGAGTGCCTGTTCGAGGCGCAGTTCTACATCGCCCAGTGGCGCCAGGCGAATCCCCAGTACGACGTCAAGAACTGGCGCTGCGAGTACGCCCAGCAGCCGGACGGCGGCGAGCCTGCGGAAGGCGCCGAAGAGAAGAAGTCCTGACGCTCCGGCCGCGCGACGCCTAGGCCGTCGCGCACCGCCGTGCATTCCGGTCCCGTCGCGTCGCATGCAACACTGCGTCCGGTGCCGATTCAGGCGCCGTGGCTATGGAGGAAGGCACCCCGTGACGGCTTCCGCTCCCGACAGCGCGCCTGCGCTCGAGGTCGACCACGTGTCCTTCGCCTACGCCGGGCGAAAGGCGCTGGACGACGTCAGCTTCCGCGTCCGCCGCGGCCGCTTCACGGCGCTGCTCGGACCCAACGGCGCAGGCAAGACCACGCTCTTCTCGCTGATCACCCGGCTGTTCGACGCGCGGATCGGATCGATCCGCATCTGCGGCCAGGACCTGGCGAGGGCAGGGGCCTCCGCGCTCGCGCCGCTCGGCGTCGTGTTCCAGCAGCCGACGCTCGATCTCGACCTCTCCGTGCGCCAGAACCTGCGCTATTTCGCCCGTCTGCGCGGCCTGTCGGTCAAGGACGCCGACCGGCGGATCGACGACCAGTTGGCCCGCCTCGACATGGCCGAGCGCGTCGGCGAAAAGGTGCGCTCCCTCAACGGCGGTCACCGCCGCCGCGTCGAGATCGCGCGGGCGCTGCTGCACGATCCCGAAGTCGTCGTCCTCGACGAGGCGACCGTCGGCCTCGACGTCCCGACCCGCAAGGCCATCGTCTCGCACGTCCACGAGCTCACCCGCAGCCGCGGCCTCGCCGTCCTGTGGACCACGCACCTGATCGACGAGATTGAGACCGACGACGATCTCGTCGTCCTGCATCGCGGGCGGATCGTCGCCACCGGCACCGCCCGGTCCGTCGTCGAGGCGACCGGCACGACGACGCTCGACGCCGCCTTCGCCAGGCTAACCCCCCGGGCCGAAACCGTGGAGGAGGCCCGATGACGTTCACCACCTATCGCCGGGCCTTCGTCGGCATCGTCGCGCGCGAAGTGCTGCGCTTCCTTATGCAGAAGGAGCGCTTCTTCTCCGCCCTGGTGCGGCCGCTCGTCTGGCTGTTGATCTTCGCGGCCGGCTTCCGCGCGGTGCTCGGCCTTCCGATCCAGCCGCCCTACCAGACCTACATCACCTACGACATCTACATCGCGCCCGGCCTCGTCGCGATGATCCAGCTCTTCAACGGCATGCAGTCGTCGCTGTCGATGGTCTACGACCGCGAGATGGGCTCCATGCGCGTGCTCCTCACCAGCCCGCTGCCGCGCTGGTTCCTGCTGGTCGCCAAGCTCTTCGCCGGCACTTGCGTCTCGATCCTGCAGGCCTACGCCTTCCTGGCGGTCGCCATGCTGTTCGGGCTGAAGTTGCCCTGGCTCGGTCTCCTCACCGTGCTGCCGGTGATGATCCTCACCGGCCTGATGCTCGGCGCGCTCGGTATGCTGCTGTCGTCCACGGTACGCCAGCTGGAGAACTTCGCGGGGGTGATGAACTTCGTCATCTTCCCCACCTTCTTCATGTCGTCCGCGCTCTACCCGCTCTGGAAGATGCGCGAATCCAGCTATGTCGTCTGGCAGCTCTGCATGGTGAACCCCTTCACCTACGCGGTGGAAGCGCTCCGCTTCGGCCTCTACGCCAAGATGAACGGGTTTGCGCTCGCGGTCGTCGCCGCCTCGCTCGCCGTGTTCCTCGCCGGCGCTGTCTGGGGCTACAATCCCTCCCGCGGCTTCCAGGTCCGCAAGGCCGGTGGCGGGGAATAGCGCCGCCGCCGCTCATCCCGCCCGGATCAACCTCACCGCCTCGTCCCGTCCGAAAAGGTAGAGCAGGGTTCGGAGCGCCGCGCCACGCTCCGTCTGCAGGCCCGGGTCCTTGGCCAGCACCAGCGCCGCGTCGTCGCGCGCCATCTCGGTGAGATGCCCGTGGATCTCCGGGCGGACCAGGCGGAATCCCGGCATGCCGCTCTGGCGGGTGCCGAGCAGTTCGCCGCCGCCGCGCAGCTTCAGGTCCTCCTCCGCGATCCGGAAGCCGTCCTCGCTCTCGCGCATCACCGTCAGCCGCGCCTTCGCCGTTTCGCCGAGCGGCGCCTTGAAGAGCAGCAGGCACGTCGAGGCCTTCGATCCCCGCCCGACCCGGCCGCGCAGCTGGTGCAGCTGGGCGAGCCCGAAGCGCTCGGCGTGCTCGATCACGATGATCGTCGCATCCGGCACGTCGACGCCCACCTCGATCACCGTCGTCGCCACCAGCACGCGCGCCTCGCCCGACTGGAAGCGCCGCATCGCCTCGTCCTTCTCCGCCGCCTTCATCCGGCCGTGCACCAGCGCGACCATGTCGCCGAAGACATCCTTCAGCACGGCGAAGCGCTCTTCGGCGGCGGCGAGGTCCGACACCTCGCTTTCCTCGACCAGCGGGCACACCCAGTAGGCCTTCGCCCCCTCCGATTGCACCGCCGTCCCGATCCGCTCCACTACCTCGTCCAGCCTGTCCAGCGACACCGACCGCGTGGCGATCGGCTTGCGGCCGGCGGGCTTCTCGGTCAGGCGCGAAACGTCCATGTCGCCGAAATAGGAGAGCAGCAGCGTCCGCGGGATCGGCGTCGCCGTCATCACCAGGAGATCGGTCCGGCTGCCCTTGGCCGACAGCGCCAGCCGCTGGTGGACGCCGAAGCGGTGCTGCTCGTCCACCACGGCAAGCGCCAGGTCGCGGAAAAGGACGCCCTGCTGGAACAGCGCGTGCGTTCCGACCAGGATGTCCACCTCGCCGATCGCGACGGCCTCCAGCGTCTCCTTGCGCGCCTTCGGCCGGTCGGATCCGGTAATGCAGGCAAGCCGCAGTCCCGCGGCCTCGCAGAGCGGGGCGATCGAGCGGGCATGCTGGCGCGCCAGGAGCTCCGTCGGCGCCATGATCGAGGCCTGCCCGCCCGCTTCCACCGCCGCCGCGCAGGCGAAAAGCGCCACCATCGTCTTGCCGGACCCGACGTCGCCCTGAACCAGTCGGATCATCCGGTTCGGCGAGCCCATGTCGGCCAGCACGTCCGCGATCGCCGCGTCCTGGCTCCCGGTCAGCGCGAAGGGCAGGGCGGCCCGCAGCCGTTTCAGGATCTCGCCCGTCGGCTTGCGCGCCCGCCCGACCGCCGTCCTCAGCGACTTGCGCACCAGCGCCAGCGCCAGCTGGTTGGCCAGAAGCTCGTCATAGGCGAGCCGCGTCAGGAACGGATTGCCCTCCGCAAGGTCCGACTGCTCCTCAGGCCGGTGCAGTCGGGTCAACGCTTCGGCGAAACCCGGCCAGCGCTCGCGCGCCAGCATCGGGCCGTCCTGCCACTCGGGCAGCGCCGGCAGCCGCTCCAGCGCCCCCTCGATCGCCCGCCGCATGATCCGCGGCGAGACGCCCTCGGTCATCGGGTAGACCGGCTCCATCTTCGGCAGCTTGTCGGCATCCTCCACGGATACGACGTGGTCCGGATGCACCATCTGCGGCGCGCCGTTGAACCACTCCACGCGCCCCGACACCAGCCGCGTCTCGCCCACCGGGAACAGCTTCTCCAGCCAGGCCTTCTCGGCGTGGAAGTAGGACACCGAAAGCTCCCCGCTTTCGTCGTGCACCGCGATCCGGTAGGGCCCGCGTCCGTTCGGTGGCGCCGGCCGGTGCCGGTCCACCCGCACCCGCAGCGTCACGATCGCACCTTCCGGCGCCGTGGTGATCAGCTCCTCGCGGGAGCGGTCGATCAGGTGCGTCGGCACGTGCAGCAAGAGGTCGCCCACCACCGCCTCGCGCGCCGTCTCGCCCGACGGCCCCACCAGCTTGCCCAGCTTGGGCGCAAGCTTCGGCCCCACGCCCTTCAGCGAAGCCAGCGGCTGGAACAACGGGTTCAGGATCTCGGGACGCATCAGGGCAGCAAACACCGGACTCGAGGCTTCATCGCCCGTTCCTTACCACGCCCGGCCGAGCGCCCGCGACGCCTCTCCCCCAATGACCAACTGACATCGGCACCACCGCGCGCTACATATCTCGCCCCGACGCACCCTCCGCGCCGCGTCGCAGTCCGGAGCCATGCCATGTCCGCCGAGCCCCTTGCCGGTCTCACCCGCACCTCGGACGACCTCGACGTCCGCCGTCGCAAGGCGCTCTACCATGCCTGGCACCGCGGCACGCGCGAGCTCGACCTCCTGCTCGGGCGCTTCGCCGACGCTCACATCGCCGACCTCTCCGATGCCGAGATGGACGAGTTCGAGCGGCTGATGGAGGTGCCCGATCGGGACCTGTTCGGCTGGATCCTCGGCCGGACGGACACGCCGCAGAACTACGACGGCCCGGTCCTGTCGCGCGTCATGGCTTTCGCCGCCGCCAATCCGCTGACCGGCTGAAGCCGAGGGGAGGGCGCACCGATGATCGCCGTCATCTTCGAAGTCCGTCCCGCTGAGGGCGAGACCGCGCACTACCTCGATCTCGCCGCCGCGCTCCGGCCGGAGCTTGAGACGATGGACGGCTTCATCTCCGTCGAGCGGTTCCAGAGCCTCACCGATCCCGGCAAGCTCCTGTCGCTTTCCTTCTGGCGCGACGAGGCGGCCGTCGAGGCCTGGCGCAACCGGCCGGCGCACCGGGCCACCCAGGCCAAGGGCCGCGGCGGCGTCTTCGCCGGCTACCGCCTGCGCGTCGCGGCGGTCCTGCGCGACTACGGCCTCGATGACCGGGCCGAAGCGCCGGACGACAGCCGCCGCCTCCACGGCCGCTGATCCGACCGCGCCGCGCGTTTCTTTCCCACTGACTTTCCCTGACGCGGACGCTACATAGGGTGCGTTGCCGACGGGCCTCTTCCAGGGCCCGGCGGTGTCTTGCCGTTTTTCCAGACCGGCACCTCCCGCCGTCCCGGCATCCAGCGACCAGGCCCCATGTCCGCCCTCAACGCCCAGATCTTCGACGAATTCCGCTCCGTCACCGTGGCCGGCGTGCCGGATGGCGCGGAGGCCTACGCCCTGGCCGAACTGGTCCGCTCGATGAAGCGGAAGGGGCTCGACGCCGTCTATGTCGCCCGCGACGGCCAGCGGCTGCAGCAGCTCACCCGTGCGCTCGCCTTCTTCGCCCCGGAGATCGGCATCCTGGAGTTCCCGGCCTGGGACTGCCTTCCCTACGACCGCGTGTCCCCGACCCCGGCGATCGTCGCCAAACGTATGACGACGCTGTCCGATCTGGTGAAGGCGCGCGACGACGCCCGCCCGTTCGTGCTCGTCACGACCGTGAACGCCGTCGTCCAGAAGGTCGTGCCGCCGACGCTCGTCTCCGCGCAGGTGATGTCCGCCGCGCCCGGCAACCGCATCGACATGAGCCAGCTCGCAGGCTGGCTGGAGGACAACGGCTTCTCCCGCACGTCGACGGTTCGCGACACCGGCGAATACGCCGTTCGCGGCGGCATCCTGGATCTCTTCGCGCCGGGCACCGAATATCCCGTCCGGCTCGACTTTTTCGGCGACACGCTGGAGACGATCCGCACCTTCGACCCGGAAACCCAGCGCACCACCGGCCAGCTCGTCCGGCTCGACTTGGTGCCGATGTCGGAGGTCCAGCTCACCCCCGCCGCCATCAAACGTTTCCGCCAGGGCTACGTCGCCGCCTTCGGCGCAGCGACCTCGGGCGACCCCATGTACGAGGCGATCAGCGAAGGCCGGCGCTACGCCGGCGTGGAACACTGGATGCCGCTCTTCCACGAGAGCCTGGCGACGCTGTTCGACTACACCGGCGATGCGCCGATCCTCCTCGATCCGCTGGTCGACGAAGCCGTCACCGAACGCCTCGTCACCGTCGCCGACCACTATGACGCACGTCTCCATGCGCTGAAGGACGGCGGCGCCGGCGCGCCCTACAAGCCGATGCCGCCGACCGCGCTCTACCTCACCGAGAAGGAGGTCCAGGCAGCCTTCCTCTCCCGCGACGTCGGGCGGATCACGCCCTTCCACCGGCCCGACGGCTCGGCGACGAAGATCGTCGATCTCGGCGGCAAGACCGGCCGCTCCTTCGCCGCCGAGCGCGCTGCCTCCGACGTCAACGTGTTCGACGCGCTCGTCACCCACATCCGCGCCCTCAAGGCCGACAAGCGCCGCGTCGTGCTCGCCTGCTGGTCGGAGGGCTCGCGCGATCGCCTCTCGCAGGTCATCGCCGACCACGGCGTCCAGCAGACCGAGATCGTCCCGCATCTCGACGCCGCGCTGAAGACCCCGGCGCACAAGCTGCCGCTCGCCATCCTCGGCGTGGAGACCGGGTTCGAACTCCCCGACGTCGTCGTGGTGGCCGAGCAGGACGTGCTCGGCGACCGCCTCATCCGCGGCGCCAACCGCAAGAAGCGCGCGGACAACTTCCTGAAGGAGGTCGCTGCACTTTCGGAGGGCGATCTGGTCGTTCACGTCGACCACGGCATCGGCCGCTTCATGGGGCTGAAGACGATCGAGGCAGCCGGCGCGCCGCACGATTGTCTGGAGATCCAGTACGCCGGCGGCGACCGCCTGTTCCTGCCGGTCGAGAACATCGAGCTCCTCTCCCGCTACGGCTCGGAGGACGCCGAGGGCGTCCTGGACCGTCTCGGCGGCGGCGCCTGGCAGGCCCGCAAGGCCAAGATGAAGAAGCGGATCCGCGAGATGGCGGACGAGCTGATCAAGACCGCCGCGGCCCGCCTCCTTAAGACCGCGCCTTCGCTCGTCCCGCCGGAGGGCGTCTACGATGAATTCGCCGCGCGTTTCCCCTACGACGAGACCGACGACCAGCTGAACGCCATCGACAGCGTGATGGGCGACCTCGGCGCCGGCCGGCCGATGGACCGCCTTGTCTGCGGCGACGTCGGCTTCGGCAAGACGGAGGTCGCGCTCCGCGCCGCCTTCATGGCCGCGCTCAGCGGCAAGCAGGTCGCCGTCGTTGTGCCCACGACGCTGCTCTCGCGCCAGCATTTCCGCACCTTCTCGGAGCGCTTCAAGGGCCTGCCCGTCGTCGTGCGCCAGGCCTCGCGCCTGGTGCCCGCCAAGGACCTCGCGGCCACCCGCGCCGGCATCGCCGACGGCACCGTCGACATCGTCGTCGGCACCCACGCGCTGCTCGCCAAGGGCATCGCCTTCAAGGACCTCGGCCTCCTCATCATCGACGAGGAGCAGCACTTCGGCGTCAAGCACAAGGAGCGGCTGAAGGAGCTGAAGTCCGACGTCCACGTCCTCACGCTCTCCGCCACCCCCATCCCGCGCACGCTGCAGCTGGCGCTCACCGGCGTGCGCGAGCTCTCCCTCATCGCCACGCCGCCGGTCGACCGGCTCGCGGTGCGTACCTTCATCACACCGTTCGATCCGCTGGTGATCCGCGAAGCGCTGCTGCGCGAGAAGTACCGCGGCGGCCAGGCATTCTACGTCTGCCCGCGGCTCTCCGACCTCGCTTCCCAGCGCGAGTTCCTGGAGAAGCACGTGCCGGAGGTGAAGGTCGCCGTCGCCCATGGCCAGATGGCCGCGACGGACCTGGAAGACATCATGAACGCCTTCTACGAGGGCCAGTACGACGTCCTCCTCTCCACCACCATCGTGGAATCCGGCCTGGACATCCCGACCGCCAACACGCTGATCGTCCACCGCGCCGACATGTTCGGCCTCGCGCAGCTCTACCAGCTGAAGGGCCGCGTCGGCCGATCCAAGACCCGCGCCTACGCGCTCTTCACCACCCCCGTGGAGAAGAAGCTGACCGGCCAGGCAGAGCGCCGCCTCAAGGTGCTGCAGAGCCTCGACACCCTCGGCGCCGGCTTCCAGCTCGCCTCCCACGACCTCGACATCCGCGGCGCCGGCAACCTCCTCGGCGAGGAGCAGTCCGGCCACATCAAGGAGGTCGGCTACGAGCTCTACCAGCAGATGCTGGAGGAGGCCGTCGCGGCCCTGAAGACCGGCGACGAGTCGCTCGCCGACGACCAGTGGAGCCCGCAGATCACCGTCGGCACGCCGGTGATGATCCCCGACCACTATGTCGGCGACCTCACGCTGCGCCTCGGCCTCTACCGCCGCCTCGCCGACCTGGAGGACGCCTCCGCCATCGACGCCTTCGGCGCCGAGTTGATCGACCGCTTCGGCCCGCTGCCGTCTGAGGTGGAACACCTCCTGAAGATCGTCACCATCAAGACGCTCTGCCGCAAGACCAACGTCGACAAGGTCGACGCCGGCCCGAAGGGCGTCGTCATCTCGTTCCGCGACGGCAAGTTCGAGAACCCGGCGGCGCTCGTGAAGTACATCGGCGAGCAGGGCATCCTCGCCAAGATCCGTCCGGACCAGAAGATCGTGCTCGTCCGCGACTGGCCGGATCCCGAGCAGCGCCTGAAGGGCACCGCGGCGATCCTGGTCAAGCTCGCCCGCATGGTCGACGAGGCCAAGAGCGGCAACGCCCCGACCAAGCTCTCGATGCCCGTCACCCCGCCCCCGCCCCCGCCGCCCCCCGTCAAGCGCGGCACCTATCCAAGCGTCGCGGAGTTCCGCGCGAAGACCCGCGGCACCAAGGGCGGCAGCTGGCGGGGAGGGCGGTAGGGCGCCATCCTTGTCCCGGCTGTAAAACCGCGGTGTACATACAAAGGACGCCATCCATGGTCACCGCGAAGGTCTTCTAATCCGGCAACAGCCGCGCTCCCCACCTCTCACCGCCTTCCCCCTCTTCCGCCGTCATGGTCCGCCTGCGCGGACCATGACGATCGGAGGAGGGGTGGATCGGCTCTATCGACACGACGGCTCCACCTGCCTCTCCACC
>NZ_JACDIT010000011.1 GCF_013839445.1 Chthonobacter albigriseus
GGGCCGGCGGTGCGCCGGGCGGCGGCGGTGGCGGCGGCGGCGCTTCCGCCAACGGCGCCGACAGCGGCGCGGGCGGAGCCGGCGCGCGCGGCGAGGCCTGGATCATCTCAATGGGGTGAACAATCCCGCGCATTCATGGACGGTTCAGACGAACCCACCTATGGTTCGCGCCATGACGGACCGGTTCTCCAGACCCTTCGCCGCCGCCTTCGCTCTCGTCCTGGCGGCCGCTACGCCCGCCGAGGCCGCCTGCCTTTCGGCGCGCGAGGCGTTGCGGGCGATCGCCAGCGGCGAAGCGATGCGCCTCAGCGCCATCGCCCGGGCCGTGGACGGGGACATCGTCAACGCGGAGCTCTGCGAGGCGGGCGGCGGCCTGGTCTATCGCCTTGCGGTGATGACCGGCGGCGGCCGGATCGTGACGGTGGTTGTGGACGCCCGCACGGGCGAGATCCTGGGGCGCTGACGGCCATGCGCGTGCTGATCGTTGAGGATGACCGGGACCTTCTCCGCCAGCTGGCCACCGCCTGCCGCGATGCCGGCTGGGTGGTCGACACCGCCACCGACGGCGAGGAGGGCCATTTCCTCGGCGACACCGAGCCGTACGATGCGGTGGTGCTGGACATCGGCTTGCCGAAGATGGACGGCCTCAGCGTGCTGGAAGCCTGGCGACGCGCCGGCCGCGCCGTTCCCGTGCTGCTCCTCACCGCGCGCGACCGCTGGTCCGACAAGGTCGCCGGCATCGACGCCGGCGCAGACGACTACGTCGCCAAGCCGTTCCACATGGAGGAGGTGCTCGCCCGCCTCCGCGCGCTGATGCGCCGCGCCGCCGGCCACGCCTCCAACGAGATCGAGATCGGCCGTGTCCGCCTGGATGTGAAGGCGGGCCGGCTGACCGTCGACGGCAACCCGGTGAAGCTCACCTCGCACGAGTTCCGGCTGATCCAGTACCTGATGCTGCACAAGGACAAGGTGGTCTCGCGCACCGAACTGGTCGAGCACCTCTACGACCAGGATTTCGACCGCGATTCCAACACGATCGAGGTCTTCGTGGGGCGCCTGCGCAAGAAGCTCGGCGTCGACCTGATCGAGACGGTCCGCGGTCTCGGCTACCGCATCGTCTCCGGCGGCCATGGCTGAGCCCGGCCGCCACCGTTCGCTGGCCCTGCGGCTGGTGGTCTCGGCCGCCATCTGGAGCGCGATCGCCCTGGCCGGCGCCGGATTCCTGCTGTCCGAACTCTACCGCACCAGCCTGGAGCGCTCCTTCGATGCTCGATTGGCGGTCTACCAGAAGACGCTCGCCGGCCGCGTCGCCGCCGCCGGCGAGGGCGAGGCGCCCGACCTGGAGAATCTAGGCGAGCCGCGCTTCATCCTGCCGCTGTCGGGCTGGTACTGGCTGGTGCGCGACCCCGGCACCGGCTTCGTCACGGCGTCCTCGCGCTCGCTGTTCGGCGAACTGCTGGAGGTGCCCGAACCGCCCAGGGATGGCACCGTGGCCGGATCCTACGTGATCGGGCCCTCCAGCACGGAGCTGCGGCTGGTGGTCCAGCGCGTCCGCATCGGCGCCGACCGCCAGCTCGACGTCGCCGTCGCCGGCAACGCGGACGAACTGAAAGCCGATATCGCCGCCTTCCAGCTGCGGGTGTTCCTCACGCTGACCGTCTTCGCCCTCGGCCTGGTGTTCGCCACCGTGCTGCAGGTCTACCTCGGCCTGAAGCCGCTGGAGACGATGCGGGCCTCGCTTGCGGCCATCCGCCAGGGCCGGGCGGTGCGCCTGGAGGGCGAGATGCCGCGCGAGATCGCGCCGCTCGCCCAGGAACTCAACGCTCTCATCGAGGCCAACAGCGCCATCGTGGAACGCGCCCGCAGCCACGTCGGCAACCTTGCGCACGCCCTGAAGACGCCGCTCAGCGTCATTCTCAACGAAGCGCGCGCGGAGGACACCCCGGTCGCCGTGAAGGTCGCCGAGCAGGTCGGCGTGATGAAGGCGGAGGTCGACCGCTACCTCGACCGCGCCCGCATGGCCGCCGAGCGCCGCTTCGTCGGCACCACCGCCGAAGTGATGCGATCGGTCGACGGCGTCGCGGCGGTGCTGCGGCGCGCCTACCCGGACAAGGGGCTGCGGATCGCGACGGAAGGGCCCGCAACCCTGAAGGTTCGCATGGAGCGACGCGACCTCGACGAACTCGTCGGCAACCTGATGGACAACGCCTGCAAATTCGGCCGCAGCGAGGTCCGCGCCACCGTTTCCGCCGAGCCCGACGGCGCCGCCGGCCGCCCGATGGTGACGATCCGTGTCGAGGACGACGGCCCCGGCGTTCCCGACGACCGGATGCCGGACGTGCTCCGCCGCGGCCGTCGCCTAGACGAGAGCGTGCCCGGATCCGGCCTGGGGCTCTCGATCGTCGACGAACTGGTCGAGGTCTACGGCGGCCGCCTCGCCTTCACCCGCTCCGACCTCGGCGGGCTCGCGGTGTCCGTGCAACTGCCGCAGAGTTAACCGGGCGTTAACGGTGATGGTGGAATTGCAGGATTACGGCAAAGCACGAGGTCGAGTCGGCGCACGCAATTCGGCCACGATCCTTTGCAAGGAACGGAACGGGAATTCGCGAGTTCTGCCACATCGGCTAGGGATGACTTGCCGGCTGTCCCGGGCCAGGGACGCGCGGCGCGGGTGAAGGAGACGGGAAGACCATGGTTGCAAAGAAACTCATCGCGGTGGCTCTCATCGGGACGTCGCTCGCAGGCTGCGCGTCGGATCCGTACGCCCCCCGCAACAACAACGCCACGCTCGGAACGCTTGCCGGCGCGGTCGGCGGCGCGGCCCTCGGATCGGCCTTCGGATCGGGCTCGGGCAAGGTCGCGGCGATCGCCGCCGGCGCCCTCGTCGGCGGTTTCCTCGGAAACCAGATCGGCGCCCGCCTCGACCAGAACGACCAGCAGTACTACTACCAGTCCCAGTATCAGGCGCTGGAGACCGGCCGTTCGCAGCGCTGGAACAACCCCCAGTCGGGCGTCTACGGCGACGTCCAGACCGGCCCGGCCTACGTGGTCAACAACTCGCAGTGCCGCGAGTACACCAACACCGTCTACATCGACGGCCGCCCGGAAGTGGCGCGCGGTACGGCCTGCCGGAACCCGGATGGGACTTGGCGTCCGGTCGGCTGACCAGCCTGGTCAATTCAACCGAGGGAGCGGGGGCGACGACGTCGCCCCCGTTTCTGTTTGCACGCTTCGCGAAAAACCCCGTGATATCGTACAAGAGACGGAGACTGCTCACATTTCGTCAACGACTATTCGCCCATAGTAACGCTTCCTTCGCGCTAGGGGAGGCTGCGGACAGCAGCGTGCAATGGGGCAGGGCCGGATCGTTCAAGACAAGGTACTGAGTTATCTCAACGGGTTGTCCCCGGGTGCTCGCGCCATGCTGTTGCGCACCCTGGAACAGGCCGGCGAAGCTGCGCATCTGGACGAGGAACTGAAGCTCATCCTGGATGCCGCCCGCAGCGCCTCCTCCAAGGGCCCGGTCGTTCCGGATCCGGCCAAGGTGAAGGGCTGGTTCTTCGAACCCTTCGACCTCTTCGTGATCGACGAACGACTGCAGCGCAAGCAGGAAGGACTGATCTGCGCGGATTCCGTGGAGGGCATCTGGTCCTACCTGATCCGCAAGGCGATGCCGGACACCTTCGCCCACTGGCTCGATCCGGAAATCCTCCACCAGTATCCCGGTGAGCCCGAGATGCGGCAGGCGCTGCGTGCGCTGCGGGTCGCGGGCTTCGCCGAACTCGCCCGCCTCGACCGCGAAACGCAGGGCGAGCCCAAGGCCCGCCAGCGCTTCATAGCCCGCTTGGGCGGCGAACGCAGCCACCTCGATCTCCTCGACATGCTGGCCATCCAGGACCGGCTGCCGAGCATCGAGCGACTGCTTGGCCGCTTGCCGTCCGGCGTGATCGCCAGCGAAACCTCCGAGCGATTGCTGGTCGAGCAGGTGGTATCCTTCGTCGTCGAGCAGCCGGGCGAGTCTCCCTGGGTTGCGGCCGCCATCCGCAGCCGCATCGCCAGTCCGGTGACGCTTGCCCGCGTCGCGATCGCAGTGGCCGGCTCGTCCGACACGGTGGATATCCGGCGAACGCCCGCCAGCTGCTTCATCGACGTGGCTCTAGCCTGTGTGGAGCGCTCCGTCATCCGCTACGAGCAGATCCGCCGAGACCCCAAAGAGATCGCAGGGCTGGTCCAGGAGATCAAGCGCTACCACGACATGGTCCGCGCACTGACCACGGCGCTCGAGTTCGACTACGATGCGACATGGCGGCAGACGCTGGCCGGGTTGCGCAAGCAGATGTCCGACCTGGTCACGCTCGACGTGGAGGGCATCGTTCCGAGCGTCCGCCGCGCGCTTCGGGTGGACGACAAGGAACGGCCGTCGCAGGTCGACGAGATCGAGGCCATCCGCGCCACATCGGTTCTGGTGGCCGTCCGCAAGTGCAAGGACAGTCTGGCCGTGAACGAAATGGTGACTCGCGTCACCACCACGACCGAACAGTCGATCGAGGTGCTGGGCCAGCGTTTGCTGGATCAACTGCGCAAGGCCGTAGGCAGCCTGCGGACCGATAGCATCGCCGCATCCGACACGCTCCTGAAGCTTTCCGAACTGATGTTCGGCGAAGAACACTCCGCCATCCTCCGCCGCGCCCGCGAGAAGGCGATGAACGCCCGCGGCTCGCTGCCGAATGCGGGCTGACGCGGCCACCCCCGTGCGACTGTTTGACGGATGTCATTGAGGAACCCGCCCGAACGGCTTATGTGACGGGCGACCGGTCGACACCGACCGCCGGGATGACGGTTCGATGCTGCTTTGGATCCTTTTCGCTGCGCTGACCGCGGCGGCGACGCTGGCCGTGATTGCGCCGCTGTCCCGACGTTCCACGGAACCGGGATCGCCGGCCGCCGGCCATGACGTGGCGGTCTACCGCGACCAGCTGGCCGAACTCGACCGCGATCGCGAGCAGGGTCTGATCGGGCCCGCCGAAGCCGAGGCCGCGCGCACCGAGATCGCCCGCCGGGTCCTCAAGGCCAGCGCCGCGAACGTGACCGGGCCGCAGACGCGCTCCTGGGCGAAGGGCATTGCACTGGCGAGCATCCTATTCGTGCCGATCGTGTCGCTTGGCGTCTACGTCCGCCTCGGATCGCCCGACGTTCCCGGCCAGCCTCTGGCGCCCCGCCTGGCCGCGCCTGCCGATCCCAGCGATCTCGGCGATCTCATCGGCCGCATCGAGGCGCATCTTCTGAACAATCCGAACGACGCGAACGGCTGGCGCGTCATCGCGCCGACCTATCAGCGGCTGGGCCGTATGGGCGACGCCGCGGACGCCTATCGCCGCCTGATCGAACTGCAGGGCCCCGATCCGCAGCTTCAGGAAGCCTTCGGCGAGACGCTCGTCGCCGCCAACCAGGGCATGGTGACGGGCGAGGCGCAGACGGCGCTGGATGCGGCGGTTGCCGCCGACCCGGACCGCATCAAGGCGCGCTACTACCGCGCCCTCGGGCTGATGCAGGCCGGCCGCCACAAGGAGGCGGTGACCGAGTACGACGAGATCACCAAGCGGTCCGCCGCCGACGCCCCCTGGATGGCGACGGTTGCGGAGAACCGCGGCAAGGCCCTCGCCGCCGCCGGACTGCCGGCGGACACGCCGGGACCGCAGCCACGCGAACCTGTGGGGGCACCCGTCGCCGAAGGCGGGTCACCGGCGCCGGGCCCTTCGTCCGCAGACGTCGCAGCGGCTGCGGAGATGTCGGATGCCGACCGGCAGGCGATGATCAACGGCATGGTCGAGCAGCTTGCCGCCCGGTTGGCGGACGCACCGCAGGATTCGGAAGGCTGGCAGCGCCTGATCCGCGCCTACGCCGTCCTCGACCGCAAGGATGACGCAAAGGCGGCCTACGACAGGGCTCGCGAAACCTTCAAGGACAAGCCCGAGGTTCTCGCCGCCATCGACGGCGTGGCGCGGGACGTCGGGATCGCCAACTGAGGACGGAAGAAAGTCATGGCGCTGACGCGCAAGAAGCAGCGGCTGGTCTTGATCGGTGTGGCGGGCGCGGTCCTCGCCTCGGCGGTGGGCCTCGTGCTCTTCGCCATGAGCGGCGAGATCGCCCTGTTCAAGACGCCGACCGACCTGGCGACCGCGGGAACCCCGCCGGGCCAGCGGCTGCGGATCGGCGGCTTGGTAAAGGAAGGGACCGTCCAGCGCAACGACGCGACGGTGGCCTTCGCCGTGACCGACACTGTCAACGACGTGAAGGTAACCTACAAAGGACTGCTGCCGGACCTGTTCCGGGAAGGGCAGGGCGTGGTGGCCGAAGGGACGCTCGGGGCCGACGGCGTGTTCGCCGCCGACACCGTGCTGGCCAAGCACGATGAGAACTACATGCCCAAGGAAGTCGTGGATTCGCTGAAGGCGCAGGGCGTTTGGGAGGGGGACAAAGAGGTCTCCACCACGCCGGCTTCCAGCACCAATTGAGAGGGCGGCGCTTCGATGACGGCTGAAATCGGTCACTTCGCCCTGGTTCTGGCGCTCGCGCTGGCGCTCGTGCAGTCCGTGGTGCCGATCATCGGCGCCCGGCGACGGGATGCGGCGCTGATGGCGGTGGCGCCGGCTGCGGCGCTCGCCCAATGCGCCTTGATCGGGCTGTCCTTCGCCGCACTGACGCAGGCCTACGTGGTCTCCGACTTCTCCATCGTGAACGTGGTGGAGAACTCGCATTCGCTGAAGCCGATGCTCTACAAGGTGACCGGCGTCTGGGGCAACCACGAGGGCTCTATGCTCCTCTGGGTGCTGATCCTGGCGATCTTCGGCGCCGCGGTCGCCGCCTTTGGCCGCAATCTGCCGGCGTCGCTGAAGGCCAACGTTCTGGCCGTCCAGGGCTGGGTGACCGTCGCCTTCCTCGCCTTCATCCTGGCGACCTCCAACCCCTTCCTGCGGCTGGACCCCGCGCCCTACGAGGGCCGCGACCTCAATCCGGTCCTGCAGGACATCGGCCTCGCCATCCACCCGCCGCTGCTCTACCTCGGCTACGTCGGCTTCTCCATCTCCTTCGCCTTCGCGATCGCCGCGCTGATCGAGGGGCGCATCGACGCCGCGTGGGCGCGCTGGGTCCGGCCCTGGACGCTGGCGGCCTGGTGCTTCCTCACCGCCGGCATCGCCATGGGGTCCTACTGGGCCTACTACGAGCTCGGTTGGGGCGGCTGGTGGTTCTGGGATCCGGTTGAGAACGCCTCCTTCATGCCGTGGCTGGCCGGCACCGCGCTGCTGCACTCGGCCGTGGTGATGGAGAAGCGAAACGCCCTGAAGATCTGGACGGTGCTGCTCGCCATCCTGACCTTTTCGCTGTCGCTGCTCGGAACCTTCCTCGTCCGCTCGGGCGTGCTGACCTCGGTGCACGCCTTCGCCACCGACCCGGCCCGCGGCGTGTTCATCCTCGTCATTCTCTGCCTGTTCATCGGCGGCGGGCTGACGCTGTTCGCCCTCCGCGCCTCCACGCTGACGCAGGGCGGCGTGTTCGCCCCGATCAGCCGCGAGGGCGCGCTGGTCCTCAACAACATCATCCTGACGGCGGCTTGCGCTTCGGTGTTGGTCGGAACGCTCTATCCGCTGGTGCTGGAGGGTCTGACGGGCGAGAAGATCTCGGTCGGCGAGCCCTTCTTCAACCTCACCTTCGGCCCCCTGATGGTGCCCTTGCTGATGGCGGTGCCCTTCGGGCCCTATCTCGCCTGGAAGCGCGGCGACCTTCTCGCCGCCACCCAGCGGCTCTGGTTCGCCTTCGCCGCCGCGATCGTCACGGTCGCGGTCGTCGCCTATGCGACATCCGGCGGGCCGATCCTGGCCATCCTCGGCGTCGGTCTCGCGGCGTGGCTGATCGTGGGCGCGGTGTCGGAACTCGTCAGCCGCGCCCGCTTCCGCGAGGTCGGGTTCATGGTCGGGCTGCGCCGGCTGGCGGGGCTCCCGCGCTCCACCTACGGAACCACGGTGGCCCACGCCGGCCTCGGCATGACGCTGCTCGGGATCGTGGCGGTGACGAGCTTCCAGTCCGAGACGATCACGGTGATGAAGCCGGGCGACACCGCCGCCATCGGCCGCTACCAGATCACCTTCGACGGCACGGACCGCTCCCGCGGACCCAACTACGACCAACTCGTTGTGCACATGACCGCGCGCCAGGACGGCGTGGTGGTGGCCAAGCTCGACCCGTCCAAGCGCTTCTACACCGTGCGGCAGATGCCGACGACCGAAGCGTCCATCGTCACCCATGGCTTCTCCCAGCTCTACCTGACCCTCGGCGACGAGACCGGCGACGGCGGCATCGTCGTGCGGATGTGGGACAAGCCACTGGTGACACTGATCTGGCTCGGCGCGCTGGTGATGATGCTGGGCGGCGGGCTTTCCCTGTCGGACCGCCGCCTGCGCGTGGGCGCGCCGAAGCCTGCGCGCGCCAGCGCCGCGCCCGTCGCGGCGGAGTGACGACCATGCGCCGCCGGCTCGCCGCCTTCGCCGTCCTCGCCGCACTCGCCGGCGGACCCGCGCTCGCGGTGCAGCCGAGCGAACGGCTCCCGGATCCAGCGCAGGAGGCGCGCGCGCGGGCGCTGTCCACCGAACTCCGGTGCATGGTGTGTCAGAACCAGTCGATCGACGACAGCGACGCCCAACTCGCCAAGGACCTCCGCGTCCTGGTGCGCGAGCGGATCTCCGCCGGCGACAGCGACGCGGAGGTGCTGGACTACCTCGTCGACCGCTATGGCGAGTTCGTTCTCCTGAAGCCGCGCTTCAAGTCCGAAACCCTGGTCCTGTGGCTGACCGCGCCGGCGATCCTCATCCTGGGCGGCGGCGTCGCCTTCCTGGCGTATCGGCGACGCGCCGCACGTGCGGCCGCAACGCCCGAACCCGGGCTGTCGGCCGAGGAGACCCGCGCGCTCGATCGTATTCTGGCCGGTGACGCTCCGGCCGAGCGGTGAACCTTACCAAGATTTAATCCGACAGATGTGGGCGGTCGCGGCCAACCACCCCATCTCACTGCCGGTCGGGAACTCCTGCCGGTTTCAAGCGTGGTCCTCTATCGAGGCTTGCGACCGGGTCCGTCGAAGGTCCCGCCGCGAACCGTTTTTCCGTAGCTGGAGGTCATGCATGTCCCTCGACAACCCGTCCAACCGGACCGGAAAGTCTGCTTTCCGCAAGACGCTGCTGGCCGGCGTGGTCGCCGGTGTGGTCGGCGGAGCCGTTGCCGGCCAGGTGATCGGCGGCGTCGGTACGCCCGCCTTCGCGCAGAACCTATCCGCCGCGATCCAGCAGCCGCTGAGCTTCGCCGACGTGGTGGAGAAGGTGCAGCCGGCCGTCGTCTCGATTCGCGCCAAGACGCCGGAAGCAGCCGGCGACCGCGTTACCGGCATCCCGAACATCCCGCCCGACCACCCGCTGAACGAGTTCTTCCGCCGCTTCGGTCAGCCGGGTCAGCCCGGTCAGCCGGGCATGCCCGGGATGCCTGGCGGCCCGGGTGGACGCGGTGAAGGCCCCGGCGGCCCCCGCTTCGCCCAGGCCCAGGGCTCTGGCTTCATCATCAGCGCCGACGGCTACGTGGTGACCAACAACCACGTGGTGGAGAACGCCGAGGAGGTCACGGTCGTGCTCACCGACGGCGAGGAACTCTCCGCCAAGGTGATCGGCACCGATCCGAAGACCGATCTCGCGCTTCTGAAGATCGACGAGGAGCGCCAGTTTCCGCACGTCGCCTTCTCCAAGGGGGATACCCGGGTGGGCGACTGGGTGGTGGCCGTCGGCAACCCGTTCGGCCTCGGCGGCACCGTGACGGCCGGCATCGTCTCGGCACGCGGCCGCGACATCGGCGCCGGACCCTACGACGACTTCATCCAGATTGACGCGTCCATCAACAAGGGCAACTCCGGCGGCCCCGCCTTCAACCTGACCGGCGAGGTGATCGGCGTGAACACGGCGATCTTCTCGCCGTCCGGCGGCTCGGTCGGCATCGGCTTCGCCATTCCCGCCGCCACGGCGGAAACCGTGATCCGCGACCTGATGGACGACGGCAAGGTCGTCCGCGGCTGGCTCGGCGTGCAGATCCAGCCGGTGACCGACGATCTCGCCGCCTCGCTCGGCCTGGAGTCCACCAAGGGCGCGCTGGTGACCCAGCCGCAGTCGGGATCGCCCGCGACCAAGGCCGGCATCCGCGCCGGCGACACCATTCTCTCCGTCAACGGTCAGCCGGTGAACGACGCCCGCGAACTCGCCCGCACCATCGCCGGCTACGCGCCGGACACGGTGGTGGACGTGGAGATCTGGCGCGACAGTGCCAAGCGCACGGTGAAGGTGGAACTCGGCACGCTGCCGGACGAGCAGCAGCGCGCCTCGATCGAGCCTGAGACCGGTCCGGCTTCGCTGGAGGGCTACGGCCTGTCGCTCGCCCCGGCGAGCGCCTCCGGCGCCGGCGAGGCGGGCGTGGTCGTCACCGATCTCGACCCCGACGGCAAGGCGGCCGAGAAGGGCATCCGCCAGGGCGACATCATCCTCGAGGTCGCCGGCCGGCCGGTGTCGGCCCCGCGCGACGTCGAGGAGGGTCTGAAGGCCGCCGCCGACGCCGGCCGCAAGGCGGTGCTGCTCCGCGTCCAGTCCGGCGACGACGTCCGCTTCGTGGCGCTCGGCCTCGCCTGACCGAAATCGGGGTGCGGCGCGCCATGGCCGCCGCACCCCGCCGCATCGCTAATGCGGCCCGACTCGTCTATCGTCCTCGCCCATGCGCGTGTTGATCATCGAAGACGATCGGGAAGCGGCGTCCTACCTCGCCAAGGGATTGGTGGAGGCCGGGCACAGCGTCGACCATGCTCCGGACGGCGATGCCGGCCAGCAGCTGGCAGAAGCCGGCGGCTACGATGTGCTCGTGGTCGACCGCATGCTGCCCAAGCGCGACGGACTTGCCATCATCGAGGATCTCCGCCGCCGGCAGGACCGCACTCCGGTCCTGATCCTGTCCGCCCTCGGCCAGGTGGACGACCGGGTGAAGGGCCTGCGCTCCGGCGGAGACGACTACCTGACCAAGCCCTACGCCTTCTCCGAACTCCTTGCCCGCGTCGAGGTGCTGGCCCGCCGCAACCAGCCGAGCTCGGTGGAGACTACATACCGGGTCGGCGACCTTTCCCTCGACCGGTTGACGCACACCGTGTCCCGCGGCAACCAGGAGATCCCGCTGCAGCCGCGCGAGTTCCGGCTGCTGGAATACATGATGCAGCACGCCGGCCAGGTGGTGACTCGGACGATGCTGCTGGAGAACGTCTGGGACTACCACTTCGACCCGCAAACCAACGTCATCGATGTCCACGTCTCGCGGCTGCGCGCCAAGATCGACAAGGGCTTCGAACGGCAGCTCCTGCAGACCATCCGCGGAGCGGGATACATGATCAGTGACGCCGCTGAATAGAATCGGCATGATCCGCACGACCGCCTTCAAGCTGGCGATCGTCTATCTGCTGGCCTTCACCGGCCTGACCGCCTTCCTGATCGGCTACATTTCCTACAACACCAACGCGCTGCTGGACCGCCAGCTCGACGCCACCATCACCGCCGAGATCAACTCGCTGACCGAGCAGTACCGCCGCGGCGGCATCCGTCAGCTCGTCTCCTCGGTGGAGCTGCGCAGCCGCCGGCCGGGCGCCAGCCTCTACCTGGTCAACGACTTCTCCGGCCGCAGCATCGTCGGCAACGTGGCGGGCCTGCTTCCGGGCTCGGCCATGGACATCCCGGACGGGCAGCCCGTCCACGTCACCTACTACCGGCTCGACGGCGACCAGGCGCTCGAATACGACGCGATCGTGCGGATCTACGCGCTGCCCGGCGGCTTTCGCATGCTGGTCGGACGCGACATCGCCGAACGGGAGGAGTTCAACCGGGTGATCCGGGACGCGGCCCAGTTCTCCGTCCTGGTGATGGTCGCACTGGGGCTCGCGACATGGATCTTCGTCAGCCGCGCCGTTCTCAAGCGCGTGGAGAATGTGGCGGCGACGTCCCGCCATATCATGTCCGGCGATCTCTCCCGGCGTCTGGAGGTGACCGGGTCCGGCGACGAGTTCGACGATCTCGCCAACAGCCTCAACGAGATGCTCGCCCGGATCGAGGCGCTGATGATCGGCCTCAAGGAGGTCTCCGACGACATCGCCCACGACCTGAAGACGCCGCTGAACCGCCTGCGGACCCGGCTCGAGGCGACCCTGCGCGGACCGGCGGACGCGACGGTCTACCGCGACGCGATCGCCGCTTCGATCGGCGAGGCGGACCAGCTGATCCAGGTCTTCGACGCCTTGCTGCGGATCGCGCGCATGGAGGCGGGCTCCTCCGGCGACGAGATGGTGCCGCTCGATGCGGCGGAGATCGTGGAGGACCTGGCCGACCTCTACGAGCCCGTGGTGGAGGATGCAGGCGGCGTGTTGCGCAAGGCGGTGGACGGACCGCTTCCCATCGCCGGCAACCGGACCTTGATCAGCCAGGCTCTCGCCAATCTCATCGACAACGCCATCAAGTACGGCTTGCCGGCGGGTGAGGACGCGCCTGGAGGTGAACAGCGGCCAGTCACCATCAAGGGGCTGCGCGAAGGCGATGAGATCCGCCTCTGCGTTGCGGACAGCGGGCCCGGCATTCCCGAGGCGGATCATGCGCGCGCCTTGCAGCGTTTCGTGCGATTGGAGCAGAGCCGCACCTTGCCCGGATCGGGCTTGGGCCTCAGCCTCGTCTCGGCCATCGCCCGCCTGCATGGGGGCCGCCTGGTCCTGGCCGACGCCAAGCCGGGCCTCGAGGTGACACTGATCCTGCCCGCAAGGGCCAACGAGAAGAAAGCCGTGGAGGACGCCCATGACCGAGGAGAAAGGCCCGCGGGGTGAACCTGACGGACGGCCGCTGGCCGCGCGGATCGCCGTTGTTCCGAAACCCGGTCCCGACCTCGCCTTGGCTGAATCCGATCTGGCCGACGCCTTGGCCGGCGAGGACGGGAAGGCCCTTGCCGAAGCGCTCTCGATCGGCTCGGCCCGGGACCTTGTCCTTGCCGCGGCCTCCGACAGCCCCTACCTGCGCGAACTGGCGTTCCGCCATCCCGCCCGCCTCGCGGCCGTGCTCACCACGCCGCCCGAGCGGCTGATCGCCGATCTCGCGGCCGGCCTTCGTGGCGAGATCGCCGAAAGCGAAGGCGCGGTCATGCAGCGTGTGCGCCGGGCCAAGCAGCAGGCCGCGCTCGCCATCGCGCTCGCCGATCTCGGCGGGATCTGGACCGTGGCGGAGGTGACGCACGCCCTGACCGTGATCGCCGACGCGTGCGTCTCGGCCGGTATCCGCACCCTGCTGGCCGAAGCCCATGCTCAGGGAAAGCTCGCGCTTCCGGACCCGACGGACCCGGAGAAAGGCTCCGGCTGGATCATCCTGGCGATGGGCAAGCACGGCGCCTTCGAACTGAACTACTCCTCGGACATCGACCTCATCGTGCTGTTCGAGCGCGACCTGGTGCCCGCGCCCGCCGATGCAGACCTCTCCACCTTCTTCGTGCGCCTTACCCGGCGTCTCGTGAAGATCCTGCAGGAGCGCACCGCCGACGGCTACGCCTTCCGCACCGACCTCCGCCTGCGGCCGGACCCCGGCGCCACGGCCATCGCCATGTCGGTGCTCGCCGCGCTCCAGTACTACGAGAGCATGGGGCAGAACTGGGAACGCGCCGCGATGATCAAGGCCCGCCCCTGTGCCGGCGACATCGCGGCGGGGGAGGGGTTTCTGAAGGAACTGCGCCCCTTCATCTGGCGCAAGTATCTCGACTATGCCGCCATCCGCGACGTGCATTCGATCAAGCGGCAGATCCACGCCCACAAGGGTCACGGAAAGGTCGCCATCGCCGGGCACAACGTGAAGCTCGGCCGCGGCGGCATCCGCGAGATCGAGTTCTTCGTCCAGACGCAGCAGCTGATCGCCGGCGGGCGGGAACCGGCTTTGCGCGGGCGGGCCACGATCGCGATGCTGGACGAACTGGTGCGGCTGGGCTGGCTCGACGCGAGGGTCCGCGACGACCTGGTGGAGGCCTACGCCTTCCTGCGCAAGGTCGAGCACCGCATCCAGATGGTCGCCGACGAACAGACCCACACGCTGCCCGACACCCCCGCCGGCTTGGACCGGATCGGCCGGATGATGGGCTTCAACGATGGCCAGGCATTCGGGACGGCTCTGGAGCGGACGCTGCTGACCGTCTCGCAGCACTACGCCGATCTCTTCGAGGAGGATGGATCGCTCGCCGGCTCGGTCGGCAACCTGGTCTTCACCGGCGACGACGACGACCCGGAGACGCTGGCGACCCTGACCGCGCTTGGCTACGCGCGTCCCTCGGAGGTGACCCGCGCCGTGCGCGCCTGGCACTTCGGGCGTTATCCGGCCACGCGCTCGACCAAGGCGCGCGAGATCCTGACCGAGATCACGCCGAAGCTCCTTTCGGCGCTCGCCGAGACCGAAGCCGCCGACACGGCCTTCATCGCCTTCGACGCTTTCCTGGCGCGCCTGCCGGCCGGGGTGCAGCTGTTCTCCCTTCTGTCCCAGAACCCGGCGCTGCTCGACCTCCTCGCCACGATCATGGGCACCGCGCCGCGCCTGGCCGACATCGTGGCGCGCCGGCCGCATGTGATGGATGCGGTTCTGGAGCCGGCCTTCTTCGGAACCCTGCCGACGGAGGAAGAGATCGCCGGGCGTCTCGGACGGTACCTCGGCGAGAGCCGCGCCTACGAGGAGGCGCTCGACCGCGCGCGCATCTTCGGCCAGGAGCAGATGTTCCTGATCGGTGTCCGCGTGTTGTCGGGGACCATCTCGGCCCGCCAGGCCGGCGAAGCCTACGCCCGCCTCGCCGACGTGCTGCTCTCCGCGCTTCTGGCCGCAACCCTCGGGGAGCTGGAACGCGCGCATGGCAAGGTGGCCGGCGGACGCGTCGCGCTTGTCGCCATGGGCAAGCTCGGCGGCCGGGAGATGACCGCCGCCTCGGACCTCGACCTCATCCTGCTCTACGAACACGACGAGGAGGCGGGCCCGTCCGACGGACCGCGGCCGCTGGCGCCGACGCAGTACTACGCCCGTTTGACGCAGCGCTTCGTGACGGCGGTGTCTGCCCCGACGGCCGAGGGAAAGCTCTACGAGGTGGACTTCCGCCTCCGCCCGTCCGGCAACGCCGGACCGCTGGCGACCCGGCTCTCCGCCTTCGCGCGCTACCAGCGCGAGGAAGCCTGGACGTGGGAGCACATGGCGCTGACGCGCGCCAGGGTCGTTGCCGACACCGGCGGCATCGGTGCCGAGGCCGCGGCGGTCGTGGCGGAGACCTTGACCCGCCGCCGGGACGACGCGGCGATCCGGCGCGACGTCGCGGACATGCGCGCCAGGATCGAGGCGGAGAAGGGGTCGGACGATCCCTGGGATATGAAGGTGGTGCCCGGCGGCCTGATCGACGTCGAGTTTGTCGCCCAGTACCTGCAGCTGGTCCACGCCGCCGACCATCCCAAGATCGTTTCAACCAACACGGAGGCTGTTCTGGTGCTGGCGGAGAAGGCCGGCGTTCTGACCGAAGCCGACGGTGATGTCCTGATCCCCGCGATCCGGCTCTACAACGACGTGACGCAGGTCCTGCGCCTTGCCATCACCGGCCGGTTCAAGCCCGCCGAAGCGCCGCGTGGCGTGCTCGCGCTGGTCAATCAGGCCGGCGCGGTGCCGACGGTGGAGATGCTCGAAGCGCAGCTGCGCGAAACCGAGACGGCCGTGCGGGCCTGCTTCGAGCGCATCGTCGGCAAGGTGGAGCGCGCGCCGGGGTGAAGCGGCGCGCTCCCGGCCGCAGCGTCAGTGGTAGGCGTGGACGACTGCGTGCCCCTTGCCGCGGGCGATCATCCAGCGGTTGATCGGGAACACGACGACTACGGCGACCGCGAGCGCCACGGCCATGCTGCCCCAGAACAGCAGGGTTGTCGGGCCGGCGTGCATGGCGTGGGGGATGCTCATCATCACCGCGTTGTCGACGATCTCCATAACCGTCACAGAGACGAAATCGGCGGCGAAGGCGATCTTCAGTGCGGGCACGAAGGCGATCCCGCCCTTCAGCAGCGGCCGCATGGTGAGGGCGAACCCGGTGATGAAGGCAAGCACCACCGCCAGGGCGACCGTCTCCCACATCGACCAGCCGAGCGACGTACCGATCACCATGCCGGCGATCTCGCCGATGGCACAGCCCGTCATGCAGTGGAGCGTCGCCAGGAAGGCGGTTCGGTTGAGGCTGTCCGCGCCACCGTGACCGTGATGGCCGGAATGATGGTGGGCAGGTTCTCCGGCGGGGGCAGGGTGCCCGTGGTGGGCGTGCAGATGGTCCGTCGTCATGGGACGTCTCCGGTTGGTTGAGCCCATCGGCGGGCTGCCAACCGGTCTGCGCCTTCCAGTGACTGGAAGGTCAAGCGCGTGGAATGAGGTTCCCTGTCACCATCCCGTGAGCGTCCCCGCGCCTAGTGCACGGCCCGGCTGGGGCCGCGGGCGTTGGCAACCGCGACGGCCCGCGCCATGCCGCTCGACGCCAGCGCCGTCGTGTGTTCGGCGACCGCAGCCGTGCCGTCGCCGGCCGTCGGTGCCGCGATGCGCGGAATGCGCACGCTGACCGTAGTGCCGACGCCTTCGGTGGAGGTGATCGTCATCGTGCCGCCGTGCAGGGCGACCAGCGAGCGCGCGATCGCCAGCCCGAGGCCCGAACCCGGATACTTCCGCGTCAGCTGGTTCTCCACCTGCATGAACGGCTGACCGAGCTGCTTCAGCGCCTGCTCCGGAATGCCGATGCCGGTGTCGGCGACGCTGAGGATCACGAACTCCCCGTCCTCCGCGGTCGTCACCGTGACCCGCCCGCCGAGCGGGGTGAACTTCAGCGCGTTGGAGAGGAGGTTCAGCGCCACCTGCTTCAGGGCGCGCCGGTCGGCGACCATCGGCATGGCGGTGGCGAAGTCGGTGACCAGCGAGATCTGACGGTCGTCCGCCTGGGGCTTCATGATCCGGGCGCTCTCGCCGATCACGTCGTCCAGGGCGACGCTCTCCAGCGTCAGATTCACGCGGCCTGCCTCGATCTTCGACATGTCGAGGATGTCGCTGATCACGTTGAGGAGATAGGTCCCGCTGTCGTGGATGTCCCGGCAGTATTCGTCGTATTTGGCAGAGCCCAGGTTGCCGAACATGCCCGACCGCATGATCTCCGAGAAGCCGATGATGGCGTTGAGCGGCGTGCGCAGCTCGTGGCTCATCGAGGCGAGGAACTCCGACTTCGCCCGGTTCGCCGCCTCGGCGCGCGCCTTCTCCTCGGCGTACTTCTCCGCCAGCTCGACCAGCTGCTGCGTCTGCAGCTGCATCTGGTGACGCGACTGGCGCAGGTCCGCCACCGTCGCCATCAGCCGCCGCTCGCTGTCCAGCAGCTTCTCCTCGTGCTGCTTCAGCTCGGTGATGTCGGTACCGACCGAAACGAAGCCGCCGTCCTTGGTTCGCCGTTCGTTGATCTGAAGCCAGCGGCCGTCTTCCAGCTGCGCCTCGTAGGAGCGTTCCCCGTCGCCGAACTCGCCCATCTTGCCCTGGCTCTGGACGACCGGCTGCCGGGCGGTGGCCATGACGGCCTCGTAGGCGGTGCCGGTCCGCGTCAGGTGCTCCGACAGCTGGTGCAGCTGCTGGTACTTGGAATTGCACATCACCAGGCGATTGTCGGAATCCCAAAGTACGAAGGCTTCGGAGATGGTCTCGATGGCGTCGCGCAGGCGAAGGTCCGCGGTCGCGGTCTGCTCGGCGAGGCGCTTCTGCTCGGTGACGTCGACCCCGATGCCGATCAGGTGGGGCGCCCCATCCCGGTCGCGGACGATCTCGGCCCGGGCGCGCAGCCAGACCCAATGGCCTTCCGCGTGCCGGATGCGGAACTCCAGGTCCACCGCGTTCTGGCCGGTCTCCAGGAGTTCGCTGGCGAGATCGTAGAGGTTCGTGTCGTCCTCGTGGATCATCGCCTGGAGCTCGTTGAAGCCCATCAGGTCCGAGTTCGGCTCCATGCCGAGGATCACGTACATGGACGGCGACCAGAACAGCCGCCCGCGTGCCAGATCCCAGTCCCACAGGCCGCAGCGGCCGCGCCTGAGGGCGGTGTCGACCCGAGCCTGCGTGGCCGCATAGATCCGGTCGGCCTCGCTGGCGCGGGTGGTCTGCGCGAAGAAGGCATAGACCATCACGATCAGGATGCAGCTGGTGCCGATGAACAGCGACACGTTCATCGAAACGTCCCGCCGCCAGTCCAGGAAGATCTGGCTGCTCGGCTGATAGACCGCGATGCTGCCACGGTCGCCGGGGAGATGGTGGACGGCGGCGAAGGCCTCCGCGTCCGAGCCGATGCCGACCGGCAAAACTCCGGCCCGCTCGCCGAACACGACCAGCGGCTGGCCATGCCCGAAAACGTCCGACAGCGTCATGCCGTTGAGGCTGACGTCCTCCGGCGCGCTGGCGCGGATCGTGCCGGTCTGGTCGGTCAGAAGGATCACCCGGCCGTCGCTGGTGGCCGAGGGCGGCAGAGCCTCGCGCAGGGCCGTCCGGATTCGGGTCGCGTAGTCGACGCTGCCGGCCGCTTCCGGGGCGGAGGATGACAGCGTGGCGTCAAGCGTCTCGGCCAGCATCCCGATCATGTCGCGGGCGTTGGCTTCGGTCTCGTCGCGCCGGTCCAGGAGGTTGCTGGTGCGCGCAACGCCGACGACGACCAGGAACACCGCGATCAGGACGGGGATCGAGCGCCGGAAGATCGGTTCCGCCTGCAGCAGGCGGCGATAGGCGGGCTGCGCCAGGAGACGGGCGTGACCCTTCAGTGCGGCATCTGGCTCGCTGCCGCCGAAGACGCGCGAAGACCAGCGTTGCGTTGTTCCGGCGGTCTCGGCCCGCGCCATGCCCGGCCCCCTGGGTTCACGGCTCATTGATTTGAATCGGTGGGATCGGGGAACAACGCACGTCCCGAATCATAGACAGTTTGAATCAAGGGGATTCCGGCTGTCCAGGGCGGCCGCGTGAATATTTGGTTAATGACAGGCCGCCCAATTGGTTAACGGCCGGGCGTGCCAAATTTGTCTGTATGTGGAACGAATATCAGGCCAGCGTCCGCTCCAGGATGTCCGACACATCCCGGGAAAGGGAGGCCTTCTCGGCGATCCGCTTGAGCGCCGCCTCCGCCCGCGTCCGGCGTCCCGGCTCGTAGCTGCGCCAGGATCGGAAGCTCGTCATCAGCCGCGCCGCGACCTGCGGATTGCGGTCGTCGAGCAGGCGGACGGCCACCGCCACGAACAGGAACCCTTCACCGTCCGGCCGTGCGAACTGGGTCGGGTTCATGTTGGCGAACGACCAGACCAGCGCCCGCGTCCGGTTCGGATTGCCGAACGAGAACAGCGGATGTTCGGTGAGGGCTTTCACCCGGTCCAGCGTGGCGGGCGAGGGGGCGGTGGCCTGGATCGAGAGCCACTTGTCGACCACCAGCGGCACGTCCCCGTAGCGCTCGATGAAGGTGTTGAGTGCGGCTTCTGCGCCTGGGGCGTTCCGGTGCACCAACGTGCTGAGGGCGGCGACCCGGTCGGTCATGTTGCTGGCGCCGGCATAATGGTCGGCGGCCCGCTGCAGGGCCTCCGCCCGGCCGGTCGCAGCGAGGAGATCGATTGAGGCGTTGACCAGGCTGCGACGCCCGGCGTTCGCCGCGTCCGGGCTGTAGGGCCCGGTGTTCCCCGCTTCGGCCAGAGCAGCTTCCAGCACCGGCGCCAGCCGTGACCCGAGCGCCGCCTTCACCGCCCGATGCGCGATCGCGATCGCGTCCGGGTCGACATTCTCCCCGATCTCCCGCGCGACGTCGTTCTCGCCCGGAATGGCCAGCATCAAGGCACGGAACGCCGGATCCAGCCGGTTGTCGCCAACCGTGTCGCAGAGGGCGTCGAGATAGGACCCGTCGACCTGCGGATCGCCGCCGTTTCGGGCGGTATGCGACCCTGCGATGAGCATGGTCATCGCCAGCGTCGAGGCCGACTGCCACCGATTGAAGGCGTCCCGATCGTGCCGCATCAGAAACGTGAGGTCCGATGGCGGCATCGCGATCTGCGGCTTCACCGGGGCGGAGAACTGCCTGAACAGCGAGGGAACCGGCTTCTCCGCGACACCCTCGAAGACGACCTCGTGATGCTTTTCGGTGAGCACCACGACGTCGCCGCGAACCTCGGCGCCCGACGCACTGTCGTAGCCCATGTCCGCACCGTTGGAGCCGACCAGCCCGAACCGGACCGGGATCACCGCCGGAGCCTTGACCGCCTGTCCGGGCGTCGGCGGCACGGTCTGCACGAACGTCAGTCGATAGCGCCGGGCGGCCGCGTCGTAATGCTCGGTCACCTCCACCGTCGGCGTCCCCGCCTGGGAGTACCAGCGGCTGAAACCGGAGAGGTCGCGGCCCGACGTCTCCGCGAAGCAGACGATAAAGTCCTCGATGGTCGCCGCATCGCCGTCGTGACGCTTGAAATAAAGGTCCATGCCCGCCTTGAACGCATCGTCGCCGATCAGCGTCTTCAGCATCCGGATGACCTCGGCGCCCTTCTCGTAGACCGTTGCCGTGTAGAAGTTGTTGATCTCCTTGTAGACCTCCGGGCGCACCGGATGCGCCAGCGGCCCGCCATCCTCCGGAAACTGCTGGCTGCGCAGCGTGCGCACGTCGGCGATGCGCTTGACCGGCCGGGATCGCATGTCGGAGGAGAACTCCTGGTCCCGGAACACGGTCAGCCCTTCCTTCAGGCAGAGCTGGAACCAGTCGCGGCAGGTAATGCGGTTGCCGGTCCAGTTGTGGAAGTATTCGTGCGCGATCACCCCCTCGATGCCGGCGTAGTCCTGGTCGGTCGCGACGTCCGGCGAGGCGAGGACATATTTGTCGTTGAAGATGTTGAGGCCCTTGTTCTCCATCGCCCCCATGTTGAAGTCGGACACTGCGACGATGTTGAAAACGTCGAGGTCGTACTCCAGGCCGAACACCTCCTCGTCCCACCGCATCGACCGCTTCAGCGCGTCCATGGCGTACGCGACCCGGTCTTCGTTGCCGTGCTCAACGTAGATGCCGAGTTCGACCGCCTTGCCTGACCGAGTGGTGAAGCTGTCCTTCACAGCCGCGAGATCACCGGCGACGAGCGCGAAGAGGTAGCAGGGTTTTGGCCAGGGATCGTGCCAGACGGCGTAGTGTCGGCCGTCCTCCAGGAGGCCGTCCTCCGCGAGATTGCCGTTGGAGAGCAGCACTGGCGCGAGCGCTGCCGGGGCTTCGATCCGCACCGTGTAGACGGACAGTACGTCGGGCCGGTCCAGGAAGTAGGTGATGCAGCGGAAGCCCTCGGCCTCGCACTGGGTGCACCACGTGCCGTTCGACCGGTAGAGCCCCATCAGCTTGGTGTTCGACTCCGGATCGAGCGTGGTCTCGATGGCAAGCTCGAACGGGCGGTCCGGGATGGTGTGGATGGAGAGCATGTCCGGCGTTGCGGTGTAGTCGGCTGGATCCAGCACGGCTCCGTCGAGCGACACCCGCTTCAGCTTCAAGCCGTCTCCGTCAAGCACCAGGGGAGGGCCGGCATCGCGCGCATCGCGCGCATGCACCTTCAACACCGCCGTCACCTCGGTCCGGTCGGCCTCGAGGCGGAAGATCAGGTGGACCGTGTCGATCGCGAAGGCGGTCGGCTGGTAGTCCGCCAGACGGACCGGCTGATCGGTATCGATGCGCAACGAAACACCTCTTCCACACGGGACTTCAGCCGACGTCTAACAGGCAGGGCTTCCGATGTCATCGTAGGGCGTTGCCTAGTCCCGGCAACGCCGCCACCATGCCCGGCGCAACCGGGCTAGCAAGGAGCAGAGCGTGCTGATCGTCCAGATTTCCGACTTGCACGTCACCACCCCCGGTCGGAACGTGGTGCCGGGCGTCGACACGGCGGCGCTCGCCGCGGCGGCGGTGCAGCGGATCCGCGCGCTCGACGAAGCACCGGACGCCGTGATCGTCACCGGCGACCTCGTCGACGAAGTCCTCCCGGCGGAGTACGCCGAGGCCGCCAGGATCCTGGCGATGATCGACGCGCCGGTCTACCTGGTTCCCGGCAACCACGACGATCGCGCCATGATCCGCAGCGCACTGGCCGGGCACGGCTACCTCCCGCCGGAGGGTCGCTTCCACTACACCGTGGAAGGCTACCCCGTCCGCCTCCTCGCCCTGGACACGCTGGTCGACGGTCAGGTGCACGGCACGCTCGGTCGGGACGGGCTCGACTGGCTGGACGCCAGGCTTTCCGAGCAGCCGGACCGCCCGACGTTGGTGTTCATGCACCATCCCCCTTTCGTGACGCACCTGCCGGTCATGGATGGATGGCGCCTGACGGACGGACCCGCGATGGAGGCGGTGGTTGCCCGTCACCGCCACGTCCTCCGCGTGGTCGCCGGCCACGTCCACCGCTTCGTCGTGGCCCCGTTCGGCGGCACGATCGCCATGACGGCTCCCCCGCTCTGCCATGCGATCGCCCTCGGGCCCGGGGACGAGCGCGGCTTTCCCTTCTACACGCTCGAAAGCCCCGGGATGCTTCTGCACCGCTGGGACGGGGAACGCCTGACCACGCAGCTCGCCCAGACCACCGGCGACTGGGAGCCGCGCCGTTTCTGATCACCGTGCGATTTCATTGCGCTCGGCTCGGGGTTCAGGTATCGGTATCGCCATGAACACGGCACGGACGGCTCTTCGCTGGTGGTGGTGGCGCTCCTGACTTGAGCGGCTGCCTTCGCGTGCGTGTGCGTGTGGGATGAGTGACAAGCCGCTCGGGGATCGCCCGGGGCGGCTTTTTTCGTGTCCTGATCGGTCACGGATCGCCGGAACCGGGTGTCGCCGCGACGGCGATGTGGGCAAGGATCGATCCGATGACCAGGACCGGGAAGGACGGGGGCATGGCGGACGCGGAGTTTACGACAGCCGGCGGCGTCGATGTGGCGCGCGTGCCGCGTCTGGTGACCTACAAGGAGGCGGCCCTGCGCTACGTCGACATGCTCGACGACCAGCGTGGCGCGGTCTTCTCGTCCAACTACGAGTACCCGGGCCGCTACGCGCGCTGGGATATCGCCTTCGTCAACCCGCCGGTGGCGCTGACGGCACGCGGCCGCTCCATCGTGATCGAACCGCTGAACGAGCGCGGCCGTGTGCTGATGCCCGCCTTCGTCGAGGCGGTCCGCGCCGGCGACGACCTAGCCTCCTTCGACGACACCGGCGGCCGGATCGTCGCCGAGATCAAGCTTCCGGTTGGTCGCTTTGCCGAGGAGGAGCGTTCCCGCCAGCCGTCGGTCTTCTCCGTGATCCGCCGTCTGGTCGCCCATTTCCGCAGTGAGGAGGACCAGAACCTCGGGCTTTGGGGTGCCTTCGGTTACGACCTCGCGTTCCAGTTCGAGCCCATCGACTTCCATCTTGACCGGCCCGGCGACCAGCGTGACCTCGTCCTCTACTTCCCCGACGAGGTGCTGATCGTCGACCACTACCGCGCCCAGGCGACGGTCTACGCCTACGATTTCACCGTCGCCGGAAAGTCGACCGCCGGCCTGCCGCGCGACGGAGCACGTCATGCGTTCCGCACCTCCGACCGCATTCCGGGGCGCGGCGACCACGAGCCGGGCGAGTACGCCGCCTCCGTGTCCAAGGCCGTGGAGTATTTCAAGCGCGGCGATCTCTTCGAGGTGGTGCCGGGCCAGACCTTCTACGAGCGGCCTACGGCGCCGCCGTCCGCCATCTCGCGCCGCCTCCAGGAGATCAATCCGTCGCCCTACGGCTTCATGATCAACCTCGGCGAGGACGAGTATCTCGTCGGCGCTTCGCCGGAGATGTACGTCCGCGTCACCTCCGGCCGGCGGGTTGAGACCTGCCCGATCTCCGGCACCATCCGCCGCGGCAAGAACGCCATCGAGGACGAGGCGCAGATCCGCGCGCTGCTCAATTCCAAGAAGGACGAGGCGGAGCTGACCATGTGCTCCGACGTCGACCGCAACGACAAGAGCCGCATCTGCGAGCCGGGCTCCGTGCGGGTGATCGGCCGTCGCCAGATCGAGATGTACTCCCGCCTGATCCACACGGTGGACCACATCGAGGGCCGCCTGCGCGAGGGCATGGACGCGCTCGACGCCTTTCTCAGCCACGCCTGGGCGGTGACCGTCACAGGCGCCCCGAAGCGCTGGGCGATGCAGTTCATCGAGGATCACGAGAAGAGCCCGCGCGCCTGGTACGGCGGCGCGGTGGGCGCCATCCTCTTCAACGGCGACCTCAACACCGGCCTGACGCTGCGCACCGTGCGGATTAAGGACGGCATCGCACAGGTGCGCGCCGGCGCCACGCTGCTCTACGATTCCATCCCGATGGAGGAGGAGAAGGAAACCGAGCTGAAGGCCTCCGCCATGCTGGCCGCCATCCGCGAGGCCGGCAAGACCGCCGCGTCCCTGCAGACCAACGGTCCGGAACTGGTCGGTGCCGGCCTGAAGGTGGTCCTGGTCGACCACGAGGACAGCTTCGTCCATACGCTCGCCAACTACTTCCGCCAGACCGGCGCGGACGTCACCACCATCCGATCGTCGAAGGGCGTCGGCGTGGATGCCTCCGAGTTCGACCGGTTGCAGCCCGACCTCGTCGTGATGTCGCCGGGGCCCGGCAGCCCGTCCGACTTCCACTGCACCCGCACGATCGCCGAGATCCGCGGCCGTGGCTTGCCGATGTTCGGTGTCTGCCTCGGCCTTCAGGCGATGACTGAAGCCTACGGCGGCAAGCTCGCCCAGCTCGACATACCCGTGCACGGCAAGCCGTCCGAGGTGTCCGTGGCGCGCAATTCCATGCTCTTCAACGGGCTGCCGGAGCGCATCATCATCGGCCGCTACCACTCGCTCCACGCGGTGCGGGACGCATTGCCGGAGGGCTTCTCGGTCTCCGCCGTGACGGACGACGGCGTGGTGATGGCCATCGAGCACGAGAGCGAACCGATGGCCGCGGTCCAGTTCCATCCCGAGAGCATCATGAGCCTGGGAGACGATGCCGGCCACAAGATCGTGGAGAATGCCATCCGCGCCCTCGTCGGAAGCCGACAATTGCGCCGTGCAGGTGATACAATAAATTGACGCGACTGCGAAAAACCGCGCCATGCCAAAATTCGGGGGATGTGCGTGGAGGCGCTCTGGCGCTATTCTCGAGAGAGGCGCTGAGGTCTGCTGGCACAACCTTAGCGCGGCCGGGGCGACCCGGCTCCGCGTTTCGCGGTATTGCGGTCCAAACTTCGAAGGGGGGCGTCGCCCTCCTTCCTTTTCTCCAGCAGATCAGCTGCCGGCCCGGATCATCGGCAGGCGGACCGCATCCTCGCCGCGATGGAACGCGATCGACAGCCGGAACGAATGGGCGATGCGCTCCGCCCGCCCGATGAAGATTGCCGCCGCATCCCTCGAAAGCAAATCCTCCGCCGTTTCCCTGAACAGCGCCAGCCAGCGTCGGAAGTGCGGCTCCGACAGCTCCCCGATCCTCAGGTGCGGGGAGAGAGGCCGGCCGTCGTAGCGCTCGGTGCGCAGCACCACGGACGACCAGAAGGCGCACATCTTCTCCAGGTGGATCGGCCAACGGTCGCTGGCGATCTCGCGGCCGAAGATCGGCCCGAGCAGGTCGTCCTCTCGGATGCGCGCGTAGAAGCCGTGCACGAGCCGCCGGATGTCCTCCTCGCCGATACCGGCCGGAGCCTGATCGGGGAAGGGCTCCACGCCGGCCGCCCGAACGCGAATGGGTTCGTCGCTCATCTCACAACTCCATGCTCACTCTTGCACCTAACGGTCGCGGGCCGGATCGGGAATCCGTAATAACCCGCCGCAATGCAAGAAGGGCTGCTCCCTGTGGGAACAGCCCTTCCATTGCCGAGTCGCTGGCTCGGGAACCCGGGTCACCGTCTAGAAGGACGGCTTCCGCCTGGCTTCAGGTTTCGTCAGGAGACGATGCCCTTGGCCGAGGCGACGATCCGGGTGGCCCTCGTCAGAGCCGCGACAGTCTGCAATGAGATCACCGGATCACCTCCTTTCGGTTGTTGACGACGATGCCAAGATGGGCGCTGATTTTCCTGTTCGCAAGTGCCTGATGGCAAAAAGAATAATGCTACGCCCGCGCTTCCTCGATCAGCCGCTCGACGAAGCGCGCGCAGGCGGCAAGCTGCTCCGCGGTGATGAATTCGTCCGCCTTGTGCGCCTCGCCGATCGACCCGGGGCCGACCACCACGGTGGGGATGCCTGCTTCGGCAAACAGCCCGGCCTCGGTGCCGTAGGCGACCTTGGCGTGGTCGTTGCGTTCCGCCAGCCGCTTGGCAAGCGTGACCACCGGCGCATCCTCCGGCGTTGCAAGGCCCGGAAACTCCGACATTTCTTCGAAGCGGAAGCCGGTCGCTGGGTCCACCGCGTGCATCTGAGGTTCGATCTCCGCCCGGGCATGCTCCATCACCTCCGCGACCAGCGCGTCGATATTCTCCTCCGGAAGGGTGCGGAATTCGAAGGCGAACTCGCACGAGGCCGGCACGATGTTGAGCGCCGTCCCGCCGGACACCGTGCCGACATGGGCAGTGGAGACCGGGACGTCATAGAGCGGATCGGTGGACCCGGCTGACAGCCGGCGGCCGATCTCGCGGATCTTCAGGATCAGCTCGGCGGCATACTCCACCGCGTTGACGCCGCTCGGCGCCAGCGACGAGTGGCAAGCCTTTCCCGTCACGGTCACCTTGAAGCTCCGCTTCGCCTTGTGGCCGATCACCGGCTGCATGCTCGTCGGTTCGCCCACGAAGCAGGCGATCGGCGCCACGGAACCGGCCGCGATGTGGGCGATCATCGGGCGCACGCCCACGCAGCCGACCTCCTCGTCATAGGAAAAGGCGAGATGGATCGGCCGGGCGAGGGGCTTGGCCAGCATGTCCGGGACCGCCGCCAGGCAGACGGCAAGAAACCCCTTCATGTCGCAGCTACCGCGCCCGTAGTACCGCCCGTCACGCTCGGTCAGTTGGAATGGATCGGTCGACCAGTCCTGCCCGTCCACGGGCACCACGTCCGTATGGCCGGAGAGGATATACCCCGGCACGTCGGCGGGGCCGATCGTCACCAGAAGATTCGCCTTCTGCCCCGTCTCGTCGGTGATCCGCGTTCCTGTCAGCCCATGGCGCAGGAGAAAGGCCTCCACCCACGCGACGAGATCCAGATTCGAGTTCCGGCTTGTGGTGTCGAAGGCGACGAGGTGGGCGAGAATGTCGATCGCGGCGCTTTGCGGCACGATGTGGGTGCTCCTTTTGGACGGTCGGCCCAGCCTAGCGGGCGACTCGGTCGGGCGATAGGGCCCGCGTCGGACGGAACTTGCCGCCTATTTGCGCCTGCCGGCCTCGGCTGCCGTTCGCGACGGCAGAAAAAACTTGAATACATGAATCCAGTAATCAGATTCGCTCAGTAGAGTCCTGATATCAAAAGACGTGTATTGTTCGCGAAGCCGCTCCTCGCCTTGGCAAAGCATCGCAGCCCTGCACAAGGCCTCATCAACAACAGACCGCGCGGCGGCTTCCGGATCACATCTTCAACCGCATCTCTTGACGACAGGAAATTTTTACCGAAAGATCAATAAAACGGCGGCACACGAACCGCCAGCTAGAGGGTCGCGCCCGTGAAACGGTCGCGGATGTCCGATCCCGCGGAAAAGGGAGCGGACATCGAAGTTGACGTCTGATGGGGCATCCGTCGACCGTTCCTACAGGGGAGCCGGTGACGGCTTGCGGAGGAGTCCTGCCATGTCTTCGGTGATCGAGAATCTCGCCGCCGTTCCCGCATCCACGGACGTGGCAGCCGGTCGGCTGCCTGCGTCGCAGTATGCGGAGAACTTCGCGGACATGCACCGCCCGCTCACCGCGCACGAGGCGCTGGTGGAGAGCGACCGCTGCTACTTCTGCTACGACGCGCCATGTCAGAAGGCATGCCCGACGTCGATCGACATTCCGCTGTTCATCCGCAAGATCGGCACGGGCAATGTGGACGGATCGGCCGAGACCATCTTCTCCGCAAACATCCTCGGCGGCATGTGCGCCCGCGTCTGCCCCACCGAAACGTTGTGCGAAGAAGCCTGCGTCCGCAACACCGCCGAGGACAAGCCGGTCCGCATCGGTCTCCTGCAGCGCTACGCCACCGATCACTATATGGCCGACCACGACACCTACGGCGCCCGCAAGCCGGCGACCGGCAAGCGGGTCGCAGTGGTCGGCGCCGGCCCGGCCGGACTCTCCTGCGCTCACTCCCTTGCAGCGGAAGGCCACGACGTCACGCTCTTCGACGCGCGCCGCAAGGCGGGCGGTCTCAACGAGCACGGCATCGCCACCTACAAGACGGTCGACGACTTCGCCCAGTCCGAAGTCGACTTCGTCCTCGCGATCGGCGGCATAGCGCTTGAAACGGGCAAGGCGCTCGGCCGCGACCTGCGTCTGGCGGACCTTCGCCGCGACTTCGACGCCGTCTTCCTCGGGCTCGGCCTGCAGGCCGTCAACGCGCTCGGCCTGGAAGGCGAGGGCATGCTTGGAGTGGAAGATGCTGTCGCCTGGATCGAGATGCTTCGCCAGGCGCCCGACAAGGCCATGGTGCCGGTCGGCCGCCGCGTGGTCGTCATCGGCGGCGGCATGACCGCGGTCGACGCCGCGGTGCAGGCGAGGAAGCTCGGCGCGGAGGACGTGACGATGGTCTACCGACGCGGCCGCGAGCAGATGAACGCCTCCGCCTACGAGCAGGAGGTGGCGCAGATCAACGGCGTCAAGCTGGTCACCTGGGCCGAGCCCCGCGCGCTGCACGGCGCCAACGGCATCGTCACCGGCGTCGAGTTCGAGCGCACCTCCATCGGCCTCTCCGGCAAGCTGGAAGGCACCGGCGAACGCTTCGTGATCCCTTGCGATCAGGTGATGAAGGCGATCGGTCAGCTCTTCGTGCCGGGTCCGGTCGCCGGCGAGACGGCCGAGGCGATCGCCCTGGAGAAGAACCGCATTCGCGTCGACGACGAGCAGCGCACGTCGCTTACCAAGGTCTGGGCCGGCGGCGACTGCGTCCTCGGCGGCGAGGACCTGACCGTCGTCGCGGTCGAGCACGGCAAGATCGCCGCACGGTCCATCAACGCGGCGCTCGGCGCCTGATCCGAGGGGAGGGGAAAACCATGGCTGACCTTCGCACCGACTTCCTCGGCATCAAGTCGCCGAATCCGTTCTGGCTGGCCTCCGCGCCGCCGACCGACAAGCAGTACAACGTCGAGCGCGCCTTCAAGGCGGGCTGGGGCGGCGTGGTCTGGAAGACGCTTGGCGAGGATCCCGCCGTCGTCAACGTGAACGGCCCGCGCTACGGCGCCGTCCACTCCAACGACCGCCGCCTGATCGCGCTCAACAACATCGAGCTCATCACCGACCGGCCGCTGGAGGTGAACCTCCGCGAGATCGCCGAGGTGAAGAAGAAGTGGCCGGATCGCGCCATGGTGGTCTCGCTGATGGTGCCTTGCGAGGAGCGCAACTGGACCACCATCGTTCAGCGCGTCGCCGAAACCGGCGCCGACGGCATCGAGCTGAACTTCGGCTGCCCGCATGGCATGTCCGAGCGCGGCATGGGATCGTCGGTGGGTCAGGTGCCCGAGTACATCGAGATGGTGACCCGCTGGTGCAAGGCGGCGAGCCGCATGCCGGTCATCGTCAAGCTGACGCCGAACATCACCGACATCCGCTATCCCGCCCGGGCCGCCAAGGCCGGCGGCGCCGACGCCGTGTCGCTGATCAACACCGTCTCCTCGATCATGTCGATCGACCTCGACAACTTCGCGCCAACCCCCACCATCGACGGCAAGGGCAGCCACGGCGGCATGTGCGGCCCGGCGGTAAAGCCGATCGCCCTTAACATGACCGCCGAGATCGCTCGCGACCCGATGACCCGCGGCCTGCCGATCTCCGGCATCGGCGGCGTCACCACCTGGCGCGACGCGGCCGAGTTCATCGCCCTCGGCTGCGGCACCGTGCAGGTCTGCACCGCCGTCATGACCTACGGCTTCAAGATCGTCGAGGAGATGATCGACGGCCTCAGCCGCTACATGGACGAGAAGGGCTACCGCTCGATCGAGGACTTCCGCGGGCTGGCCGTGCCGAACGTCACCGACTGGCAGTTCCTGAACCTCAACTACGTCACCAAGGCCCGCATCGACCAGGACCTCTGCATCAAGTGCGGCCGCTGCCACATTGCCTGCGAGGACACCTCGCACCAGGCGATCACGCACATGGTCGACGGCGTGCGGCACTTCGAGGTGATCGACGAGGAGTGCGTCGGCTGCAACCTCTGCGTCAACGTCTGCCCCGTGGAGAACTGCATCACCATGGAGCAGCTGACCGAGGGCATCGACCCCCGCACCAAGCGCCCGATCCACCCCGAATACGCCAACTGGACCACGCACCCGAACAACCCGGCCGCGGTGAACAAGGTCGCGGCCGAGTAGGGCTCTTTCATATTCAACCAGTACGAAAGGTTCCCTTTATCGGGAATTTTCAGGATGATGGTTGTGCCATGGTAGCATGGATCTGATTGACCTCAACAGATCTGTGGACTATCAATGAACGCTCAGGAGCTGAAGCGGTGGTTGGCCAAGCGCGGCTGCAGCTTTGATCCCATAGGGGCGGCAGCGGGCATCTAACTGTCCGCCGCGGGGAGCGGACGTCGCAATTGCCCATGCATGGTGGTTCTAAGGAACTTGGCACGGGGCTGGTCCGGAAGATCAAGAAGGACCTCGGCCTTGAGTAACGGTGTGGACCGGGTGGACCCGTCATGACCCTCCAGTATCCAATCGTTCTTACCCCCGATGATGACGGATCGCTGCTGGTCACCTGTCCGGTGCTGCCGGAACTGACCACGTTCGGCGCGGACCAAAGCGAAGCGGTTCGTCAGGCTGAAGCCGCATTGGAAGAGGCCGTATCGGCACGTATCGCCGCGTGGGAACAGCTGCCGTTGTCCTCGGGGCGGCTCGGCGGCCTGTGTATCCGCCTTTCCCTTCAATCGACCCTGAAAGCCCTTCTCTACATCGCCTGTCGTGAGGAGAAAGTCACCCGCGCCGAACTTGTCCGCCGGCTCGGTTGGCATCGTGAGCAGGTCGACCGTCTCTTCCGGCTGGATCATGCGAGCCGCATCGACCAGATCGAAGCGGCCTTCGGAGCTCTGGGCCGGCACGTGGAAGTCGAAGTCGCGGCCTGATCGGTCCTACCGCGGCAGGATGCCTTGCAGCAGAACGTCCAGAACGGTCTCGCTCGCCGCCTTGAACACCTCCGGATTCTCCATCCCGGAGCCGAGCAGAGCGCGGATCTGGGTGTCGAAGTCGGCGTAGTGCTGGGTCGTCGCCCAGATCATGAAGATCAGGTGCACCGGGTGGATCGCGCGGAGCTTGCCGTCCGCGATCCAGCCGCGCAGCACGCCGGCCTTCTCGTCAACGACCTCCTTCAGTTCCGTGCGCAGCATGCCGTCGATCAGCGGGGCGCCCTGCATGATCTCGCCGACGAACAGCCGGCTCTCCTGAGGACGGTCGCGCGCCTGCTCCAGCTTCACCCGGATGTAGCGGCCGATCTCCTCGGCAGGATCGCCGTCCGGGTCCATCTCGCCGAAGGGGGCGAGCCACATGTCCAGCGTGCGCTGCAGCACGGCCGTATAGATGTCCTGCTTGCGCCGGAAATAATAGAGCAGGTTCGGCTTCGACATCCCCGCCCGCTCCGCGATCTGATCGACGGTCGCGCCACGAAATCCATAGGTGGAGAAGACGTCCAGGGCGGCGTCGAGGATTTTCTCCTCGTTCTCGGCCTGGATCCGCGTGCGCTTCTTGGAGGCGCGGGCGCGGGCAAGATTGATGTCGTCCATCGTCCACCTTGTCCGGAGTCGAGCCGGAATTCTTTCGTCCGGTTTAAACTACGGGGCGAGGCGGGGCTAGAGGTCACCCGCCTGTGCGTCCACAGGATGCCACGGACGCTCAGAACGACGGCGGCGTGCAGGCGCTGACCAGTTCGCACGGCTCGGTTCCGACGTTGCGGAAGCGATGCGGCTCGGAGCTCGTGAAGTAATAGGCGTCGCCCGGTCCGAGCACCTCGCGCCGGTCACCGACCGTCACCTCGAGCTGACCGCGAAGGATGATGGCGGCCTCCTCGCCCTGGTGCTTGAGGGGGATCCGGCCGGAGTCGGCTCCGGCTTCGTAGCGTTCCATGATCAATTGCAGTGCGCGGCCGGTCAGGTCCTTGCCGACCTGCCGATAGGAGACTCCACCGCGCCCGATCTCCTTCAACTCCGAGGCGCGGAAAAACACCTGACCGGGCGTGGAATCCACCGCGAAGAAGTCCGACAGCGCCATGGGGATAGCGTCGAGGATCCGCTTCAGGGCGCCGACCGACGGATTCACCGCGTTGGACTCGATCTGGCTCACTGTGGCGTTCGAGATCCCCGCCGCCTTGGCGAGCCCGCGCTGCGAAAACCCCCGCGCTTCGCGCACGGTTCTGAGCCGCCCGCCGACATCGAACCCGTCCATCCCGCTTCCCCATGTTAAATCGTTCGGTATTCTGAACGGATGAGCCGGAAAGACAAGTGAAATCAATACCACCGTCTCCGCGAACAAAACCGCTTGTTCAGTATCCACGAAGACCGATAAACTGATCCCCTGAGCGCATCCGCGCCCTTCGGCCTCAAGGATTCCCGATATGAACGAGCACGTCCCGGCTCCAGCCCCGAACAATCTCGAAGCTTTCTGGATGCCGTTCACGGCGAACCGGCAGTTCAAGAAGGAGCCCCGCCTCTTCGCCTCGGCCAAGGGCATGTACTACACGACGACCGAAGGCCAGAAAGTGCTGGACGGCACCGCGGGCCTGTGGTGCGTCAACGCCGGGCACGCCCGTCCGCGCATCGTCGAGGCGGTGCAGAAACAGATCGCCGAGCTGGACTACGCCCCGGCCTTCCAGATGGGCCACCCCAAGGCCTTTGAGCTCGCCTCGCGGCTCGTCAACTACCTGCCGAGCCCGCTCGACCACATCTTCTTCACGAACTCCGGGTCGGAGTCGGTCGAGACGGCCCTCAAGATTGCGCTCGCCTATCAGCGCGCCAAGGGCAAGGGCCAGAAGTTCCGCCTGATCGGCCGCGAGCGCGGCTACCACGGCGTCAACTTCGGCGGCATCTCGGTCGGCGGCATCACCAACAACCGCAAGTTCTTCGGCACTCTGCTGACCGGAGTCGACCACATCCGCCACACCCACGACCTCGCCCGCAACGCCTTCTCCCGCGGCGAGCCGGAGCATGGGGTGGAGTTCGCCGACGATCTGGAGAAGCTTGTCGCGCTCCATGATCCCTCCACCATTGCCGCCGTGATCGTCGAGCCGGTCGCCGGCTCCACCGGCGTGCTCATCCCGCCGAAGGGCTACCTGAAGCGGATCCGCGAGATCTGCACCAAGCACGACATCCTGCTGATCTTCGACGAGGTCATCACCGGCTTCGGCCGCCTCGGCACGCCGTTCGCGGTCGAGTACTTCGACGTCGTCCCCGACATGGTTGTCTGCGCCAAGGGCATCACCAACGGCGTCATTCCGATGGGCGGCGTCTTCGTCTCCAACGAGATCTACGACACCTTCATGACCGGTCCGGAGCATGCCATCGAGCTGTTCCACGGCTACACCTACTCGGCCCATCCGGTCGCCTGCGCCGCGGCCCTCGGCACGCTCGACACCTACGAGGAGGAAGGCCTGCTGACCCGCGGCGCCGAGATGGCGTCCTACTTCGAGACCGCGCTGCACACCCTGAAGGGCATGCCGCACGTCATCGACGTCCGCAACATCGGCCTCGTCGGCGCGATCGAGCTGGAGCCGAAACCGGGCGAGCCGACCAAGCGCGCCTTCACCGCCTTCCTCGACGCCTACAAGGAAGGCGTGCTGATCCGCACGACCGGCGATATCATCGCCCTCTCGCCGCCGCTGATCGTCGAGAAGGAGCAGATCGACGAGATCGTCGCGACGCTTGCCCTGGTGCTGAGCCGCCTGGACTGAGCGACCACCGAGAGACGTTCGGCGCAGTGCCATGTGAACCTCCCCTCCGGCACGAGGGGAGGGCACGCGCCGGTAAAGACCAGTGCAGACGGCGTCCCCGCGCAGCCATGCCGTGCCGTCGCTTTTGGCCGACAGGCCCGGTGGCGAGCCGAATGGGACGCCGCGCAAGAACCCGAGGAAACATCCATGCGTGAAATCAAGAACGCCATCGGCGGACAGTTGGTCGGCTCCGCGTCCGGCCGCAGCCAGCCCGTGTTCAACCCGGCGACCGGCGAACAGGTCGCCACCGTCCCGCTGTCTTCGGCCGAGGAGGTTTCTTCCGCCATCGCCGCCGCCAAGGCTGCGTCGGAAAGCTGGGGCCGGATGCCGCCGCTGAAGCGCGCGCGCTACATGTTCAAATTCAAGGAGATCTGCGAGGCGCGCGCCGACGACATCGCCCGCGCCATCTCCGCCGAACACGGCAAGACCCACGCCGACGCGCTCGGCGAGGTCCAGCGCGGCCTGGAAGTGATCGAGTTCGCCTGCGGCATCCCGCACCTCCTCAAGGGCGAATTCTCCCGCAACGTCGGCCCGGAGATCGACAGCTACTCCGACCGCCAGCCCCTCGGCGTCGTCGCCGGCATCACGCCGTTCAACTTCCCGGCCATGGTGCCGATGTGGATGTATCCGGTGGCGATCGCCTGCGGGAACACCTTCGTCCTGAAGCCGTCCGAGCGCGATCCCGGCGCGGTCATGCTCGCCTACGAGCTTTTCGAGGAAGCCGGCTTCCCCAAGGGCGTGCTCAACGTCGTCCACGGCGACAAGGTCGCGGTCGACACCATCCTGAAGCATCCCGACGTGAAGGCGATCTCCTTTGTCGGCTCCACACCGATCGCCGAATACGTCTATGCGACGGGCACCGCCCACGGGAAGCGCGTCCAGGCCCTCGGCGGCGCCAAGAACCACATGATCATCATGCCCGACGCCGACATCGACAAGGCTGTCGACGCCCTGATGGGCGCGGGCTACGGCTCGGCCGGCGAACGCTGCATGGCTGTCTCGGTCGCCGTACCGATCGGCGAGGCGACCGCCAACAAGCTGGTGGAGGCGCTGCGGCCGAAGGTCGAGGCCCTGAAGATCGGGCCGGCCACCGACAGTCAGGCCGAGATGGGCCCGCTCGTCACCCGCCAGCACCAGCAGAAGGTCCTCGGTTACATCGACCAGGGCGTCAAGGAAGGCGCGGAGCTCGTCGTCGACGGCCGCGGCTTCAAGCTCCAGGGCTACGAGAACGGCTACTTCGTGGGCGGCACGCTGTTCGACCGGGTCACCCCGGAGATGACGATCTACAAGGAGGAGATCTTCGGGCCGGTTCTCTCGGTGCTCCGCTCGCCGAACTACGACCACGCGGTCGACCTCATCAACCGCCACGAGTACGGCAACGGCACCGCCATCTTCACCCGCGACGGCGACGCCGCCCGCAACTTCGCCGATCGGATCGAGGTCGGCATGGTGGGCATCAACGTGCCGATCCCGGTGCCGGTCGCCTACCACTCCTTCGGCGGCTGGAAGCGCTCGCTGTTCGGCGATCACTCGATCTACGGACCGGAAGGCATCCGCTTCTACACCCGCCTGAAGACCGTGACCCAGCGCTGGCCGGAAGGCATCAAGTCCGGCGCGGTGTTCACCTTCCCCACCATGTGAGGATCCGAAAATGTCGAGGTTCCAGGCGCGTCCGCCGGCCGTCTCCACCGTCCTTCAGGACGACGAGCGCTGCCGCGTGACGCGCTGGGACTTCGAGCCCGGCGCCGACACCGGTTGGCACAGGCATGGCATGGCCTACCTCGTCATCCCGATGACCGACTGCAGCTTCCTGATCGAGGATGCCGAGGGTGAGCGTCGTGTCGACGTCCCGATGGGCGCGACCTACACTCGCTCGGAGGGCATCGAGCACAACGTCGTCAACGGCGGGACCGAGCCGATGAGCTTCATCGAGGTGGAGTTCAAGCGGTGAGCGGCCCTTGACGGCCAGCGTACTTGACGTACTGTGACTACATGTAGTCACAATGTGGAGGGGCTCGTGAAGACCGTTCAACTGCGGGATGCGAAAGCGACGCTCTCCAAGCTCGTCGACGAAGCCGCAGACGGGGAACCGACGATCATCACCCGTCACGGCCGCCCCGATGCCGTCCTGGTGCCGTTCTCGAAGGCCGCAGAGTTGTATCCCGAGCTCGAGAAACAGCAGGCGTCCCACGATGCCGGAAACTTCGGAGCTCTGCTCCTCTCCTTCCCCGGCGGGGTCGAGTTCGAGCGCGACGAGGCGTCCGCCCTCCGCGAGGTCGATCTTGGCTGAGTTTCTCGTCGACACGTCTGTGTTGTCGGCACTCGCTCCCGGCAGAATGGGCGTACCCGAGGGACTCGCCCAATGGATACTGCGCGAGGAGGCTCGCCTGTTTCTGCCGGCGATCGTCTTGGCAGAAATAGAACAGGGCATTTCCCAGTTGAGGCGGGTCGGGAGTCTGGCGAAAGCCGCTCTCCTGACGGATTGGCAGGCGAATGTGACCTCCCGGTTCGCGGCACGTATCCTGCCATTGGATGCCGAAGTGGCAATTGAACTAGGCCGTATGTCGGACCGTCTGAAGGCGGACGGAAGGCATCCCGGTCTCGCAGATACGGTGATCGCCGCCACGGCGCGCGTTCGCCACAAGGTGGTGCTCACACGCAACCTCCGGCACTTTATTCCGACGGGTGTTGGCGTCGCCGATCCCTTCGAGACCACCTTCTGGTCGCCTCCACAATTAGACTGACCTTTCCAGGAGCCCACCCATGCCTCTTCCGACCGACAACCTCCGCATCAATGGCCAGCGCCTCTGGGACTCGCTCCAGGAGATGGCGGAGATCGGTCCTGGCGTGCGCGGCGGCAACAACCGGCAGACGCTCACCGACAGCGACCGCGAAGGCCGCCTTCTCTTCCAGCGCTGGTGCGAGGCGGCTGGAATGACGGTGGCGGTGGACAGCATGGGCAACATGTTCGCCCGCCGGGAGGGAACCGATTCCACGCTCGAGCCGGTGATGATGGGCTCGCATCTTGACACGCAGCCGACAGGCGGCCGTTATGACGGCGTGCTCGGTGTGCTCGGCGCCCTCGAGGTGGTGCGCTCGCTCAACGATCTCGGCATCAAGACACGCCGCCCGATCGAGGTGGTGAACTGGACCAACGAGGAGGGGACCCGCTTCGCTCCCGCCATGCTCGCCTCCGGCGTCTTCGCCGGCATCCATTCGGAAGAATGGGCCAAGGCGCGCACCGACAAGGACGGAAAGTCGGTTGGCGAGGAGTTGAAGCGGATCGGCTTCGAAGGCGACGAACCGGTGGGCCGGCGCAAGCTGCATGCTCTCCTGGAACTGCACATCGAGCAGGGCCCTATCCTGGAGCAGGAGGGCAAGGACATCGGCGTCGTCACCCATGGCCAGGGCCTTAAGTGGCTGCAGGTGACCCTGACGGGCCGGGAGGCCCACACCGGTTCCACGCCGATGCCGATGCGCGTCAACGCCGGCCTCGGCGCCGCCCGCATCGTCCAACTCGTCGACGAGATCGCCTGGAGCCACGCCCCGCTGGCGGTCGGCGCGGTCGGCCACATGGAATGCTACCCCAACAGCCGCAACATCATCCAGGGCAAGGTCGTCTTTACGGTCGACTTCCGTCACCCGGACAAGGCCGTGATCGCCGACATGGCCGCCCGCCTGGAGGCCGGTGCCCGGAAGATCGCTGACGATATCGGGCTCGGCCTGGAGATCCAGGAGGTCGGCGCCTTCGACCCCGTCGCCTTCGACACCACGCTGCTCTCGCGCATCCGCGACGCCGCCGATCGTCTGGGATACTCCCACCGCGACATCATCTCCGGCGCCGGCCATGACGCCTGCTGGATCAACCGCATCGCCCCCACCGCCATGATCTTCTGCCCCTGCGTCGACGGGCTCAGCCACAATGAGGATGAGAAGATCTACCCCGAGTGGGCCACTGCCGGTGCTGACGTGCTGCTCCATGCGGCATTGGAGACCGCGGAAGTGGTGGAGTGACCAAATCAGAGGCACGGTCACCGATTGACCGCGCCGCTGAAAAATTCGATCATCTGGTCAAATAAAGCCGACGCATGATCGGCAGCCAACAGAGGGTGTCAGGGACATGTCCACCGTGATCAAGGGCGGCACGGTCGTTGCCGCCGACCGGTCCTATGAGGCCGACGTCCTGGTCGAGGGCGAGAAGATCGTCGCCATCGGCGAGAACCTGTCGGGCGAGACGGTCCTCGATGCCGAGGGCGCGTTCATCATGCCGGGCGGCATCGATCCGCATACGCATCTGGAGATGCCCTTCATGGGCACCACGGCGGCCGAGACCTGGGAGAGCGGCACCTACGCCGCATTGTCGGGCGGCACCACGATGGTGGTCGACTTCGTGATCCCCTCCGGCAAGGGCCTCGTCGCTGCCATCGAGGAGTGGGAGGGCAGGGCCACCCGGCAGGCCTGCGCCGACTACTCCTACCACATGTGCATCACCGGCTGGTCGAAGGAGATCTTCGACGAGATGGCGACCGTGGTGGAGCGCGGCATCAACTCGTTCAAGCACTTCATGGCCTACAAGGGCGCCCTGATGGTGAACGACGACGAGATGTTCGCCTCGTTCCAGCGCTGCGCCTCCCTTGGAGCCTTGCCGTTGGTCCACGCCGAGAACGGCGACATCGTCGCCGCGTTGCAGAAGAAGTACATGGACGAAGGCGTCACCGGCCCCGAGGGCCACGCCTATTCGCGCCCGCCCGAGGTCGAGGGCGAAGCCACCAACCGCGCCATTATGATCGCCGACGCTGCCGGCGTACCGGTCTACATCGTGCACACCTCCTGTGAGCAGGCGCACGAGGCGATCCGCCGGGCCCGCCAGAAGGGCATGCGGGTCTACGGCGAGCCGCTGATCCAGCACCTGACGCTCGACGAGACCGAGTACTTCAACCAGGACTGGGACTATGCGGCCCGCCGCGTCATGTCCCCGCCGTTCCGCAACAAGGCCCACCAGGACAGCCTCTGGGCGGGTCTCGCCGCCGGTTCTCTGCAGGTCGTGGCGACCGACCACTGCGCCTTCACGACCGAGCAGAAGCGCATGGGCGTCAAGGGCTTTCCGGGCATTCCCAACGGCACCGGCGGGCTCGAGGACCGGATGCCGATGCTGTGGACCAAGGGCGTCAAGACCGGTCGCCTGACCCCGAACGAGTTCGTCGCCGTCACATCCACCAACATCGCCCAGATCCTCAACCTCTACCCGCGCAAGGGCGCGATCCTCCCCGGATCCGACGCCGACCTCGTGGTCTGGGATCCCAACAAGTCGAAGACCATCTCCGCCAAGGCGCAGCGCTCGATCATCGACTACAATGTGTTCGAAGGTTTCGAGGTCACCGGCCTGCCGCGCTACACGCTGTCGCGTGGCGAGGTGGTCTTCGCCGACGGAAAGAACGACAGCCCCCGTCCGGGCCGCGGCAAGTTCATCGCCCGCAAGCCCTTCGCGGCGCCCAACAAGGCGCTGTCGGTCTGGAAGGAGATCACGGCGCCCCGCATGATCGAGCGCAAGCCCGAGCACATGCCCATCGGCGTCTGAGGCATTCGCACCGGTCCCCGCCGCCGAGCCGTCAGGCAAAAATGAAGGCGACGCGGGCCGGCGGATTCCTTTCCCGACCGGGAGCGGGAGCATCGGTCCGCACCCGGTGCACCATGGCATCAAGACGGCTGAACAGGCGCAACGATCCGAGCGACATATGGCCAAAGTCATCCCCCTGGAAACACGATCCATGACCGAGGCGCGTCCCACGTCCCGAACGTCCGTCATCGACATCTCCAAACTGTCCCTCACCTTCGAGACCACCGACGGCCCGGTGCATGCGCTGAAGGACATCGATCTGGCGATCGGCAAGGGCGACTTCGTGTCCTTCATCGGGCCGTCCGGCTGCGGCAAGACCACGTTGCTGCGCGTCATCGCCGACCTGGAGCGACAGACCGCCGGGTCCATCACCGTCAACGGCACGACCCCGGAGATGGCCCGGCTGAACCGCGCCTACGGCTACGTCTTCCAGGCCCCCGCGCTTTATCCCTGGCGCACGATCGCCCGTAACGTGGCGCTGCCACTGGAGATCATGGGGCTGCCCAAGTCCGAGCAGGACACCCGCGTCCGCCGCAACATGGAACTGGTCAACCTGCAGGGCTTCGAGAAGAAGTTCCCGTGGCAGCTCTCCGGCGGCATGCAACAGCGCGCCTCGATCGCCCGCGCCCTTGCGGTCGAGCCGGATCTCCTTCTCATGGACGAGCCCTTCGGCGCACTCGACGAGATCGTCCGCGACCACCTGAACGAACAGCTGCTGAAGCTGTGGGCGAAGACCGAGAAGACGGTCGTCTTCGTCACCCACTCGATTCCGGAGGCGGTCTACCTTTCCACCAAGATCGTCGTCATGAGCCCGCGGCCGGGCCGCATCCACGACATCGTGGAAAGCAACCTGCCGCGCGGACCCCGTCCGCTCGACATCCGCGAGACGCCGGAGTTCCTGAAGATCGCGCACCGTGTTCGCGAGGGCTTGAGGGCAGGGCACAGCTATGACGACTGAGGCCGTCGCCGCTCCCGCCAAGATCCTTCCCGACAGCGGCTTCTCGGCCTGGCTGCGGCTCCGGTTCCTGCCGGTCGCGGTGATCGTCCTGGCCATCATCGTGTTCTGGTACGTGATGGTGGCCGTTCTTAACGCGCCGTTCCAGCGCCAGCTCTTCGCCACCGCCGGCCAGGACTACGGCACGACGGACCTGATCGTCGCCACCATGGACCAGGAACGCCCGGTCCTGCCGTCCCCTCACCAGGTCGTGGCCGAGATCTGGAAGACCACCGTCGAAACGCCGGTCACCTCCAAGCGAAGCCTCGTCTACCACGGCTGGGTGACGCTCTCCTCCACGCTGGTCGGTTTCGTCCTCGGCACGCTGCTCGGCGTCGGTCTCGCGGTGCTCATCGTCCACAGCCGCACGCTGGACAAGAGCCTGATGCCTTGGGTGATCTCCTCGCAGACGATCCCGATCCTCGCCATCGCGCCGATGATCATCGTGGTGCTGAACGCGGTCGGCATTACCGGCCTGCTGCCCAAGGCCTTCATCTCCACCTATCTCTCCTTCTTCCCGGTCACGGTCGGCGTGGTGACGGGCCTCCGCTCGCCGGAGATCATCCACCTCGACCTCATGCGGACCTACTCGGCCACGCCTTCGCAGGTTTTCTGGAAGCTGCGCCTGCCGGCCGCGATCCCCTTCCTGTTCACCTCCATGAAGGTGGCGATCGCCGCGTCGCTCGTCGGTGCGATCGTCGGAGAACTGCCGACCGGCGCCGTCGCCGGCCTCGGCGCGCGCCTCCTCGCCGGCTCCTACTACGGCCAGACCGTGCAGATCTGGTCGGCGCTGGTTGCCGCAGCCCTGATGGCGGCCGTGCTGATCATGATCGTCGAGGCGGCCGATCGGCGGGTCCGTGCGCGGATGGGGGTGCGGGCATGACCGGCCAACTGCTCCGCGGCGGCACTCCGCCCTTGCCGGTCATCGCCTTCCTGTGCGCCTTTATCGCGCTCTTCCGCCCGCTCGGCGCAAACATCGCCTACGGCGCAGCCGAGCCGCTGTTCGCGCTCGCCATGGTGGGGCTGGCCTTCGGCGCCTACGCCATGATGCGCTTCGGCGACCGGGCCGCGATCGTGGCCGGTCTGGTCGCCTCCCATTTCGCCGGGGCGGTCGTCATCGCCGAACTGCCGGAGGTCGGCTCGCACCCGTTCGGCGCCTTCTGGAGCGGTCTTGTCGCCGCGTGGCTCCTGGCCTGGGCGACGGTCGGCCGCATCGCCGCGGTCCGCACCAGGAACCCTACGTGGTCGCGCATCATCGGCATCGCCATTCCCGCCCTGTTCGGTATCTGGATCCTGATCCTCTGGGAGGCGCTGGTCCGCGGGCTCGGCGTACCCTCTGTCCTGCTGCCGGCTCCTTCCGCAATCGGTGCCAAGCTGGTCTCGGAGGTCCCGACCCTCGCCGCAGACTTCCGCCAGACCTTCCTGAAGGCGGTCCTGATTGGCTGGGTCCTCGGCTGCGGCTCCGGATTCCTGGTCGCACTCCTGGTCGACCGCGTGCCGTTCCTGCGCCGTGGCCTGCTTCCGATCGGCAACTTCGTCTCGGCCCTGCCGATCGTCGGCGTGGCGCCCATCATGGTGATGTGGTTTGGTTTCGACTGGCCCTCCAAGGCGGCCGTCGTTGTGATCATGACTTTCTTTCCGATGCTCGTGAACACGGTGGCCGGGCTGGAAGCCGCAGGTCGCATGGAGCGCGATCTGATGCGCACCTATGCTGCCGACCATCGCCAGGAGCTCCTCAAGCTCCGGCTCCCGGCCGCCATGCCCTTCATTTTCAATGCGCTGAAGATCAACTCCACTCTTGCGTTGATCGGCGCCATCGTGGCCGAGTTCTTCGGCACGCCCATCGTCGGCATGGGCTTCCGGATCTCCACCGAAGTCGGTCGCATGGCGATCGACATGGTCTGGGCGGAGATCGCGGTGGCCGCACTCGCCGGGTCGCTCTTCTACGGCGCCGTCGCCTTTGTCGAACGCGTCGTCACATTCTGGCATCCGTCCGTCCGGCGTTGAGCCGCGGGGACGTCGTGGATCGGCCCGGCATGACCGGGACCGCACAAACCGAACCGCCGCGGGGCGACCTGGCGCCGGCAACGGTTACAAGAAGGGGAACGAACATGAAGAAGACGATTATCGCCGCACTTGGCCTGTTGACGGCGCTCGGGTCTTCCCAGGCCCTTGCCGCCGATCCGGTCACCATCCAGTTGAAGTGGGTCACCCAGGCGCAGTTCGCCGGCTACTATGTCGCCAAGGCCAAGGGCTTCTACGACGAAGCCGGTCTCGACGTCACCATCAAGGCAGGCGGCCCGGATATCGCACCGCCGCAGGTCATCGCCGGCGGCGGCGCCGACGTGATTGTCGACTGGATGCCCTCCGCTCTCGCCTCGCGCGAGAAGGGCGTGCCGCTGGTCAACATCGCCCAGCCCTTCAAGCGCTCGGGCATGATGCTGACCTGCCTGAAGGAGACCGGCATCACCAAGCCGGAGGACTTCAAGGGCAAGACTCTCGGCGTCTGGTTCTTCGGCAACGAGTATCCCTTCATGTCCTGGATGGCGACGCTCGGCATCAAGACCGACGGTAGCCCGGATGGCGTCACCGTCCTGAAGCAGGGCTTCAACGTGGACCCGCTGATCCAGAAGCAGGCCGCCTGCATCTCCACCATGACCTACAACGAGTACTGGCAGGTCATCGACGCCGGCATCCCGGCCGACCAACTCGTCGTCTTCAAGTACGAGGACCAGGGCGTCGCCACGCTCGAGGACGGCCTCTACGTCCTGGAGGACAACCTCAAGGACCCGGCCTTCGTGGAGAAGATGGCCAAGTTCGTGAAGGCCTCGATGAAGGGCTGGGACTACGCCCGCGCCAACACCGAGGAAGCCGCCAAGATCGTCCTCGACAACGACGAGACCGGCGCGCAGACCGAGAAGCACCAGGTCCGCATGATGGGTGAGATCAACAAGCTCACCGAAGGCTCTGACGGCACCCTGGATCCCGCCGACTACGAGCGCACCGTGAAGACCCTGCTCGCCGCCGGCGGAGAGGCTCCGGTCATCACCAAGGCGCCGGAAGGTGCATGGTCTCACGCCGTCACCGACAAGGCGAAGGCGATGTAACCGTAGGAAATCCTGATATTTGAACGAAAGGCGGGAACAATGGTCCCGCCTTTCGACGTTTGACGGGTGCGCTCACGCTGAAGCGTGAGAAGCCGGATCAATGCGGACCGCATGTCCGAACCGAAACGCCCGTTTCAAAGGATCTTTGCCGATGCCCAAGACCTTCGCAGCCGTAGCCGTCGTTCTCGTGGCTGCATTCACGCTCGCTGCCTGTGACAACACCGTTCGCGGCGTCGGTCGCGACATGCGCGAGACCGGCGATGCCGTCCAGGACACCGCCAACCAGTAAATCTGGGAAAAATAGAGCAGGGCGCTCGGCGCCTTGCTCCTCTCGGGCGACCGAAGCGTTTCGGTTGCGGTCAATCGATTGGGCGCCTCAGCTGACGGCGGCGAACCTCTTGATCGCGTGAGCGGCTTCACCGACGGCCTCCACCCCTGCGGCAGGAGCATTCTCCGCGGCGATCGTGAGCAACTCGGTCATTGCTGCGCAGATGGTGGCGATTCGCTCGGTGGCCAGGCTGTAGTAGATCGTCCGCCCGTCGCGGCGGCAGTTCACCAGGTTGTCCAGTCTCAGCCGAGCAAGCTGCTGCGACACCGCAGGCTGGGGAAGATGCAGCAGCGTCTCCAACTCTCCCACCGAACGCTCGCCGCGGGCAAGAATCCCGAGGATCATGAGCCGATGCTCATGCGACAGCGCCCGCAGGGCGGAACTGGTCCGCCGCGCCGTCTCCGCAAGGTCGGAAGGTATCATGGATGACTCGGAACCTGCTGTCTGCTCGATCATCACGCTCGTCCCATGGTGTAAATGCTGACAATTCAATTCATTTATCGACCATCATAATGTCACTATAGACAATGTGTACATAGGCGTTTTATCGCTTATGTAGCGCCCTGTGCATTTGGAGCCTTTACAAGTCTCGCTTGCCCGGGAAAATGAAATCGGACGCTCGCGAGTAGGGGCCGGACCGAATTGCCCGTCCGATCTCGCCAGCATTCCAGGGGGAGCGTGGTGAGTTGCCCGAAAACGTAATTAAATCAATGATTTGTACGCGAAGATTGTTTCTCGCCGCAGCAACCTGCAACGTTATCGTGACGCCTTTGGCAGCGTGGGCCTCTTCAGGCCGCTTTGACGCCGAACGCGAGCTCTTCACGGGTGGAACCCCTGAGATTTCAGGGGGGATAAGTCTGACCATCCCACCTGTTGCCGAGAGCGGTTACACGGTTCCCGTGCGGGTCCTGGCGCTGGAATCGGATACGGTCATTCGCCAAATGCGGGTGTTTGCTCCGGCGAATCCTCTCGTCCGAGTCGCGACATTCGAGCTCGGCCCCATGGCCCAACCCCTCGACCTCGCCTTCCGGATCAGGCTCGCCCGGTCGCAGACCGTCACCGTCCTCGCCCGGACGCAGGACGGTCGTGTTCTCCGCGCCGACGCGCCTGTCGATGTGGTCACCGGCGGCTGCGGTTTCGATCTCCAGGTTCAGCCATGACAGTCCAACCCCGGATCAAGGTCCCCGAAAGAGCGCGAGCGGGCGAGCGGATCACCATCCGCACCCTGGTTTCCCATCCCATGGAATCCGGTCTGCGCGCCGATCAATCCGGCGGGCGGATCGCGCGGCGGATCCTCAACCGCTTCGTGTGCAGCTTCGAGGGCGAAGTGGTGTTGTCCTGCGAGCTGGAGCCGGCCATGGCGGCCAACCCCTATTTCGAGTTCACCGTCACCGTCACCCGCAGCGGCTCGTTCCGCTTCGAATGGCACGAGGACGGCGGAGCGGTGATCGAGGCCGAAGCGCACATCGAAGTCGACGATTGAGCTAAATGAAACTCGCCTCTGGCTGTCCACACGCGCTCGGGTATCATTCAGCTCGCCGCAGCGGATAACCAGCAGAAATGGCGGCAGGGGAGGGGCACTTGCATTCCACGCATCTCGTCCGGGCAGCGCTGCTGTCCGTCGCGATGGTCCAGACCGTTTCCGGCGCCGCGCGCGCCGACGGCATGCCAATCGCCTATCTCGCGGAAACCTGCCACGCCTGCCACGGCAAAGGCGCCGGCCAAGGCATTCCCGCACTGACCAGTCTCGCCGCCCCGCAGATTGCGGAAGCGGTGCGGGCCTACCGGGACGGAACCCGCAAGAACGCGGTCATGAACGCGGCCGCGTCCGGTCTGGACGACGGCACCATCCGCGAACTCGCGGCCTACTTGGCTTCCAATCGATGAGCGCGGCCATGACACTCACCCGCCGCGGCTTCCTCGCCGCCGCCACGGCCACGGCCGCCTCCCTCGCAGCGCCCGCCTTCGCGGCCGCGACGCCCCACGTGGTGATCGTCGGCGGTGGCGCCGGCGGCGCGACGGCCGCCGGGTTCATCCGCAGGCTGGCCGGCGACCGTGTCCGCGTCACGCTCGTCGAACCCTCGGCCACCTACATCACCTGCTTCTTCTCCAACTGGGTGATCGGCGGTCTTCGCACCATGGCGGACATCACCCACGATTATGCCCGCCTTCCGGCATCGGGCATCGCCGTGGTGCAGGCGCGCGCGTCCCGGATCGACCGCGATGCCCGGTCCGTGGTGCTGGATGACGGCACGGCGATCGCCTACGACCGGCTGATCCTCTCGCCGGGCATCGACCTGCGATACGATGCCTTGCCCGGCTATACCGAAGCGGCGTCCGAGATCATGCCCCATGCCTGGAAGGCCGGACCGCAGACCGAATTGCTGAAGCGCCGGCTCGACGCCGTGAAGGACGGCGGTTCGATCGTCATGCTGGCGCCGGCCAATCCCTATCGCTGTCCGCCCGGTCCCTACGAGCGCGTGTCGCTGATGGCCCACGTCCTGAAGTCCACCGGTCGCACCAAGGCCCGCATCACGGTCCTCGACGCCAAGGAGAAGTTCTCCAAGCAGGCGCTGTTCCAGGAAGCCTGGGAACAGCTCTATCCCGGCATGGTGGAGTGGCTGCCCCCGAGCGTCCACGGCGGCGTGGAGCGGGTGGACCCTGCGGGATCGTCGGTCGTTGCCGGCCTGGACACGTTCAAGGCCGACCTCGTCAACGTCATACCGCCGCAGCATGCCGGGGCCATCGCCCGCACGTCCGACCTGGCCAAGGATGGCTGGTGCCCGGTCGACGCCACCTCGATGCGGTCGGCGCTCGATGCCAACATCTTCGTCATCGGCGACGCCGCCTCGGCCGGAGAGATGCCCAAGTCGGCCTTTTCGGCGAACAGCCAGGCCAAGGTGGCGGGCGCCAACGTGCTCGCCGATCTCCTGGATTGGCCCCGACCCGATCCGCGCTTCTTCAACACCTGCTGGAGCCTGCTCGGCCCCGATGACGGCGTGAAGGTCGGCGCCCTCTATGCGCCCAAGGACGGCGCGATCGCCTCCGCCTCCGGCTTCCTCAGCGCCCCCGGCGAGACGGCGGAGGAGCATCGCCGATCGGCGGCCGAGGCCGAGGCCTGGTACGCCAGCATCACGGCTGAGATGTTCGGCTGAAACGACGAACGCCCGGCGGTACACCGCCGGGCGTTCGAAGATCCGCTGTTGCGGACGGATTACTTGAAGGTGGCGAGATAGGCGATCACGTCGGCCAGTTCGTCGTCCTTCTTGAGGCCGGCAAAGGCCATCTTCGTCCCGGGCGCGAAGGCCTTGGGGTTCTTCAGCCATTCGGTCAGGGTCGCTTCGTCCCAGACCTTGCCGGCGTCGCCCATTTCCTTCAGGACCTTGGAGAACTGGTAGTCTGCCGGATGGGCGCCGATCTTGCTGCCCACGACGCCGTTCAGCGCCGGACCGACCTTGTTCTTGGCGCCTTCGCCAACCGCATGGCAGGCCTGGCACTTCTTGAAGACCTTCTCTCCCTTGGCCGCATCGCCGGCGGCGTGGGCTGCGGTCGCAAAGCCGGCAATGAGCACAGCGGTGAGAACCAAGCTCTTCTTCATGCTAACCCTTCCTTTGTTCCTCCGGGCGTCCCGGATAGTGTGGCTTCTTGGCGTGGCAATCTATTGCACAAGCAAGATGAACGCGCGATGAGCAGAACTGTTCGACCTTCTCCTCGCGACAGTTCCATCCGAGCCTTCGTAGCGGGCCGCGGATGAAAATAGGCGACGCCGCGCCCTGCGTGAAATCGAATTCCGCGGGTGCGGCAATTGATCCTTTCGCGGTTCGTGTCGACGTCTATCACGACCGGGTGGCCCGGAACGACATCGGGTCGACTGCGTAGGCCGAGCCTCGATCCCGGTTGCCCAAGTCCCTGAAACGTGCGAGCGGACGAGTAAGCACCCGCCCAACGCCCGATGACCATGGCCTTCGAGACAAATCTCGCCATTCTTCTCCTCGCACTCGCCGTCGAAGCCGCCGTCGGATATCCAGCGCGCCTCTACGCCGCCGTCGGGCACCCGGTCACCTGGATGGGCGCGCTGATTGCTCGGTTGGACGGCGCCCTCAACGATCCGGCGGACAGTTTCACACGGCGACGCCTTGCCGGCGTTGCGGCACTTGTCGTCCTGCTGCTCGCCACAACGGCGATCACTGCCGCGCTCACCGCCGTGCTCAATTCCGCGGGGTGGATCGGGACATTCATCCTCCTCCCGGTCGTCGCCTCCAGCCTTCTCGCCCAGCGCAGCCTCCACGAGCACGTCGCCCGCGTCCGCGACGACCTGCGCAGCGGCGGTCTCGCCGGTGGACGCGAAGCCGTGTCGATGATCGTCGGCCGCAACCCGGCTTACCTCGACGAGGCCGGCGTCTGCCGAGCCGCCATCGAGAGCCTCGCCGAGAACTTTTCCGACGGCATCACCGCGCCGGCCTTCTGGACGGCGGTCCTCGGCCTGCCCGGCGGTGCCGTCTACAAGGCCGTCAACACCGCCGACTCGATGATCGGCCACAAGACCGAGCGCCATCACGCCTTCGGCTGGGCGTCTGCAAGGTTGGACGATCTGGTCAATCTACCCGCTTCGCGTTTGACCGCGCTGCTGGTGGTCCTCGCGGCGCTCGGACCCTCAACGTCCGCCGCCGGCGCAGCCCGCGCCGTTTGGCGCGACGCGAGCAGGCATCGATCGCCGAACGCAGGCTGGCCGGAGGCGGCCTTCGCTGGCGCGCTCGGCCTCAGCCTGGCCGGCCCGCGGGTCTACGGCGAGACGCGGATCGAGGACCACACCATGGGCGACGGCCGGCGCGAGGCAACGGCCGACGACATCGACCGGGCGCTCCGCCTTTATCGTCGTTCCCTGGTTCTCCTGTTCGCGGTCTTCGCCCTGCCGCTCGCCGTCAGCCTCGCCCTTCGCTGATCGCCAGCAACGATTCGCAGTTCACATGCCGCTCCAGATGGTCGGCGAGCCGATCGAGCACCGCGTCGATCCGCGTCTCGTAGTCGAGGTCGCTTGTCCGCGCGCCCATCCAGGCCAGCAGCCGCCGCCGCTGCCCGTCGTGAGCGAACAGCCCGTGGCAGTAGGTGCCGAACACCCGTCCGTCCGCTGAGACCGCGCCTTCCTCCACACCCTCCACCCGGGCGAACGGCCGCGCGCGGTCCGGACCTTCCGTGACGCCGATGTGCATCTCGTAGCCGGTGAACGGTGTCTCGTCGGGCAGGCTGACCCCGGTCACCGGCGACAGGCGCTTCGTCCCGCCCATCCGCGTCACCACGTCGATCAGGCCGAGACCGGGCACGGACCTCGGCGCGCCTTCGATGCCCTCGGGATCCTCGATCCGCCGCCCCAGCATCTGGTAGCCGCCGCAAAGACCGATCACCCGCCCGCCCTGGCGGACGTGCGCTGCGATGTCGATGTCCCACCCGGCATCACGCAGGGCCTGGAGGTCGTCGATGGTTGCCTTGGAGCCGGGCAGCAACACCACGTCCGCGGCACGGGGCAGGGGGCGCCCCACTTCGACGAGGTCGATGCGAACCCCCGGCTCCTGGCGCAGCGGGTCCAGATCGTCGAAGTTCGAGATCCGCGGCAGCACGGGCACGGCGATCAGAACCGCGTCCCCGGCCGCCGCGTCGGCACGGCTGCGCAGGCCGAGCGCGTCTTCGGCTGGCAGCAGCCCAGCGTCCGGGAAGTACGGCACGATGCCGAGCCCCGTCCAGCCGGTCCGCTCCTCCACGATCCGCATTCCCTCCGCGAACAGCGAAGCGTCGCCGCGGAAGCGATTGACGAGAAACCCGCGGACCAACGCGGCGTCCTCCGCCTCCATCACCGCCTTGGTGCCGACGAGGCTGGCGATCACGCCGCCCCGGTCGATGTCGCCGACGATCACCACCGGCGTTTCGGTCGCCCGGGCGAACCCCATGTTGGCGATGTCGCCGGCCCGCAGGTTCACCTCGGCCGCCGACCCCGCGCCCTCCACGATCACCAGGTCGGCCTCGTCCGAGAGCCGGCCGAAGCTGTCGAGCACCGAGGCCATTAGCTTCGGCTTCCACGACTGGTACTCGCGGGCCTTGGCGGTTCCCACCATGCGCCCCTGGACGACGACCTGCGAGCCGATCTCGCTCTGCGGTTTCAGGAGCACCGGGTTCATGTGGACGGACGTCGCCACACCGGCGGCGCGGGCCTGGAGCGCCTGCGCCCGGCCGATCTCGCCGCCGTCGGCGGTGGCTGCCGCGTTGTTCGACATGTTCTGCGGCTTGAACGGCCGCACGCGGAACCCCCGCCGCGCGAACAGCCGGCACAGGCCGGCCACCAGCAGCGATTTGCCGACGTCCGAACCGGTGCCCTGGAGCATCACGCGGCGGGTCATCAGAACTCGATTCCCTGCTGCGCCTTCACCCCGGCCGCGAAGTGGTGCTTCACCAGCGTCATCTCTGTCACGAGGTCCGCCGCCTCGATCAGCTCCGGCTTGGCATTCCGCCCCGTCACGACCACATGGAGGTCCGGCCGCCGGGCCTTGAGGGCGGCGACCACGTCGGAAAGCGGCAGGTGTTCGTAGCGCAGGGAGATGTTGAGCTCGTCCAGGATCAACAGGCGAAGCTGCGGATCGGCCATCAGGTCGAGCGCCACCGACCACGCCTTCTCCGCCGCCGCGACGTCCCGTCCGCGGTCCTGCGTTTCCCAGGTGAAGCCCTCGCCGAGCGTGTACCACGCGACGTCGCCCAGCTTTTCCAGGATCTTCCGCTCGCCGGTCTCCCAGGCGCCCTTGCCGAACTGCACGACGCCGATCTTCCAGCCGTGCCCGAGCGCGCGGACGGCAAGACCGAAGGCGGCCGTCGATTTTCCCTTGCCCGGCCCTGTGTTGACCATCAGCAGCCCCTTTTCCGCGATGGGCTTGGAGGCGACCTCGGCATCCTGGACGGCCTTGCGCTTGGCCATCTTGGCGCGATGGCGCTCGGCATCCTCGGGGGAGGGAACTGGCTCGGACACGGGATGGCACCTTCTCATGCGATCTGACGGGGGTATCGCACGCCGGGCGGTCAGCCGAAAGAGTCGCTGTGCTCCGCGTTGACTTCGCCGCGGCAAACGGCCAAACATCAGGGCGACGGTCCTTCGCCCTCGAAGGTGAAAAGGGAATGCGGTCGGTCCTCGGAAACGGAGATCGGTTACTCCGCAGCTGCCCCCGCAACTGTGAACGGGAAGTCGGGTGCCACATGCCACTGGTCTATCGGGAGACCGGGAAGGCGGCGTCCGGCGGTGATCCGCGAGCCAGGAGACCTGCCGTCGTAGGTTGAACCCGCATCCGCCGGTGGGGCGGAGAGGAGTGACGAAATGAACACGACGCTGAATTCTGCGGCTTCCTCCGCCGTCAAGGTGAAGAGCGACGTCCGGACCGCCGCGCTGCTGGCTCTGATCGCCGGCATCGGCCTGGTCTTCACGACCGGCTTCGCTCATCCCGAGCTGCTCCACAATGCCGCCCACGACTGGCGGCATTCGATGAGCTTCCCCTGTCACTGACCGCGCTGACATGCTGAAGCGTGTATTGCTGGTCGGCCTTTTGGCCGGCCTGGCGGCGGGGCTTGCGATGGCGGTCCTGCAGCACTTCACCACCGTTCCGCTGATCATGGCGGCCGAGGCCTACGAAGCTGCGCCGGCCGGCGTTGCAACCGAGCCTGCGCCCGCCGCAACCGGCCACGACCACGGCGCGATGGGCCACGAGCACGGCGGCTCCGCCTGGATGCCCGCTGACGGCCTGGAGCGGACCCTCTCCACCACGGTCGCGACCGTCGTCTCGGTGATGGGCTTCGCGCTGGTGCTGATCGCGGTGCTGCTGCTGGCCGGCGAGGAGATCACGCCCACGCGCGCGCTGGCCTATGCCGCCGCTGGCTTCGCCTCGACGGGGCTTGCGACCGCACTCGGCCTGGCGCCCGAACTGCCCGGCAGTGCTGCCGCAGACCTGGTCGACCGCCAGCTTTGGTGGGGTGCGACCGTGCTCGCCACCGCCCTGGCGCTCTATCTCCTGATCCGGGCAAAGCCGTTCTGGGCCAAGCCGGTCGGCGTCCTGCTGCTGGTCGCTCCGCATGTCGTCGGCGCCCCGCATCCGGACGGCTACGCCAGCGTCGCCCCGGCCGAACTCGCCGCCCACTTCGCCTCGGCCTCGCTCGCCGTTCATGCCGTCATGTGGGCGCTGGTCGGCGCTTCGGTCGGCTTTTTCTGGCAGCGGGTCCGCGCCTGACGGAGGTCGCCATGACCGTGACCGTCTACGTCTGCACCACCTGCCGCCGGGAGGACGACCCGGCGGACGGCCCGCGCGGCGGCGCCACGCTTGCCGCCGCCCTGGCAGCCGGCAATGAGGCCGCCGGCTCGCCCGTGGCGGTCGTGCCGGTGGAATGCCTCAGCGTTTGCAAGCGCCCGGTCACCATCGGCTTCGCCGCGCCGGGCAAATGGACCTACGTCTACGGCGACTTTGCGCCCGACGCGGCGGACGCGATCCTCTCCGCCGCCGCCCAGTACGCCGACGCACCGGACGGGCTGATCCCCTGGCGGGAGCGTCCCGAACACTTGAAGCGCGGCGTCGTCGCGCGGCTTCCCCCCGTCCTTCCGCTTCCCGAGGCTGCCGAATGAATGCCTTCGCCAAGATCCCCGTCACCATCGTCACCGGCTTTCTCGGAGCCGGCAAGACGACGCTGATTCGCCACGTGCTGGAGAACGCCAAGGGCCGGCGCCTGGCGCTGATCGTCAACGAGTTCGGCGACGTCGGCGTGGACGGCGAGATCCTGCGCTCGTGCGGCATCGAGAGCTGCCCCGAGGAGAATATCGTCGAACTCGCCAACGGCTGCCTCTGCTGCACCGTGGCCGACGACTTCATCCCGGCCATCGAGGCCCTCATCGCCCACGAGAAGCGGCCGGAGCACATCATCGTGGAAACAAGCGGGCTGGCGCTGCCCAAGCCGCTGGTGAAGGCTTTCGACTGGCCGGAGGTCCGCGCCCGACTGACGGTGGACGGCGTGATTGCCGTGGTGGACGCCGCCGCCGTCGCGGCCGGCCGCTTCGCCGACGATCCGGAAGCCGTGCTCGCCCAGCGAGAGGCCGATGCCTCGGTGGAGCACGACAACCCGCTGGAGGAGGTCTACGAGGACCAGCTTCTCTGCGCCGACCTCGTGGTGCTCAACAAGTCCGACCTGCTCGACGCCGCCGAGATCACCCGGGTGACCGGCGAGATCACCGGAGCGCTGCCGCGGGCCGTCAAGCTGGTCTCCACCGAGGAGGGCCGGATCGATCCGGCGCTCCTGCTCGGCATCGCCGCGGCCGCCGAAGACGACCTCGCCAACCGTCCCTCCCACCACGACGCCGAGCCGGACCACGACCACGACGACTTCGACAGCTTCGTCGTCGACCTGCCGGCGAGCGCCGATCCCGCCGCGCTGATCGACCGGCTGAAATCGGCTGCCGAGAACCATGACGTGCTGCGGATCAAGGGCTTCGTCGACGTCGAGGGCAAGCCGATGCGGCTCCTCGTCCAGGGCGTCGGTGCCCGGTTCCGCCAGCATTTCGACCGGGCCTGGAAGCCCGGCGAGGAACGCCGGACCCGGCTGGTCGTGATCGGCCAGAAGGGGCTGGACCAGGCCGCCGTGACCCGGGCGATCACAACCTGACGCCGGAAGGATACAACCGTGCACATCCTGGCCGAGCAGATCCGATCGCTGGACGAGACCGTCCCGGCGATCGACCTCGGCCAGAGCCCGGCCGAAGTCGTCATTCTGTCGTTTTCCGACAGCGACCTCGGTCTCGTCGCCGCGGTTCATGAGAAGCTTGAGCGGGATAGCCGGCCGACGCTACGGCTCGCCAGTCTTGCAGCCCTCCGCCATCCCTATTCGGTGGATCTCTACATCGAGAAGGTGGTCAATAACGCGCGGGTCGTCATCGTTCGCTGCCTCGGTGGAATGGACTACTGGCGCTACGGCCTGGATGAACTGGCCATTGCTGCTCGAACGCAAGGTTTCGCGCTTGCGGTTGTACCAGGCGATGGAAAGGCCGATCCGCGCCTCGACGAGGTCTCGACCGTTCCCGAAGCCGACCTGAGGCGCATCTGGGGCTGGTTCCAGGCCGGTGGTGCGGCCAACGTCACATCGCTTTTCTCTTGGATCGACAAGGCGTTAGGCGGATCTTCCGAACCTGCGGAGCCCGTCCCGTTGGCCCCGTTCGGCTGCTTCCCGGAGGCTTGCGGCTGCGGCGGGGATTGCAGCGTGGCAGGTACCGGAAACGCTGGGGATAGCCGGCCCGTCGCGCTCCTCCTGTTCTACCGCTCGCTGCTCGCCGCGGCCGATACTGTGCCGATTGTCGAGCTGGTCCAGGCACTTGGCCGAGAGGGTCTGGTCGGCGTGCCGCTCTACGTGACGTCGCTGAAGGATCGCCAGGCCGTCGCCGGCCTAACGGATGCAATCGATCGCATCAAACCGGACGTGATCCTCAACACGACGGCGTTCTCCGCCCGACCGGACGACGGGCCGGGACCGCTCGATCGGGCGAATTGCCCGGTGATTCAAGCGGTTACCGCAACAACCTTCCACGCTGCCTGGTTGAGCGGACAGCGCGGCCTGACCGCTACCGACCTGGCGATGAACGTCGTTCTGCCAGAGGTGGATGGGCGGATCGACGGGCCTGCGATCTCGTTCAAAGCGGACTTGGAGAGGTCGGAAGTCACTGAATTTGCTCGTGTATTTCATCGTCCTGAGGCGGCGGGGATATCCCGCGCGGCGACCTTGGCGGCGAATTGGGCGCGGTTGCGGCGGATGCCGAACGGGGACAAGCGGCTGGCGCTCGTCTTGTCCGATTATCCCGTCAAAGGCGGCCGGACCGGCTACGCGGTGGGACTGGACGGGCCTGCGAGCATCGAGAAAATCGTTGCGGAACTGAGGCTTGCCGGCTTCGACGTGGGTCTGGAGGGTGGTGCGGACGGCGCCGTTCGGCGTCTGGAGGAGGGCGGGGATAGTTTCGCCGTTGGTGTAGTCGCCTACCGATCCTGGTTCCGGACGCTGCCGGAGGACTTCCAGGCGGCGGTGACGGCGGCCTGGGGCGAGCCGGAGGCGGATCCCGACGTTTCGGAAAACGCATTTCGGATCAAGGCTCTGGGACTTGGCAAGCTTGCCGTCATGGTCCAACCCGACCGTGGCAGACGGGCCGAACGGGCGGGCGAATACCACGATCCGGCGCTGCCGCCGCGCCATGGCTACGTAGCCGGCTACATGTGGCTACGTAGCGTGTGGGGGATCGATGCGATGATCCACCTCGGCACGCATGGCACGATCGAGTGGCTGCCCGGCAAATCGGTCGCGTTATCCCCGTCCTGCGCGCCGGTGGTATTGATGGGTCCGACGCCGGTCATCTACCCCTTCATCGTCAACAACCCCGGCGAAGCGGCCCAGGCGAAGCGCCGGATCGGAGCGGTGACGCTGGGCCATATGACGCCACCGCTGTCGCGGGCGGGGACCCACGGCGCGACCGCCGAGATCGAGGCGCTGCTGGACGAGTTCGCCGCCGCCCAGACGCTGGATCCGCGCCGGGCGCAGCTGCTGGCCGACCTGATCCTGGAGAAGGCCGAAGCGAGCGGCCTTGCCGCCGAGACGGGCCTGGACGCGGGCCTCGATCGCGCGGCGGCGCTCGCCCGGCTCGACGCCTTCGTGTGTGACCTCAAGGACATGCGCATCGGCGACGGCCTGCACATGTTTGGCGAGGCGCCCGACGAAGGACAGGTCGCGGCGATGGCCGAGGCGATCGGGACCGACGCGGCGCGGCTCGGCGGACTGATGCGCACGTCCGCGATTGGCGAACGGCAGGCGCTGATAGCGGCGCTGGAGGGCCGTTTCGTACAGCCGGGGCCGGCCGGCGCGCCGGCGAGCGGGCGGCTCGACGTGCTGCCGACCGGTCGCAACATCTACGCGGTGGACCCGCGCTCCGTGCCGACGCGGACGGCCTATGACATCGGCGCAAAGGTGGCCGAGGCCGTGGTCGCCCGCTATGTGCAGGATCACGGCGACTGGCCGAAGCGCATGGTGCTGGACCTCTGGGGCAGCGCCTCCATGCGCACCGGCGGCGAGGACCTGGGACAGGCCTTCGCGTTGCTCGGTGTGCGCCCGACCTGGGATGCCGCGTCGTCGCGGGTCTCCGGCTTCGAGGTGCTGTCGACCGCCCGGACGGGCCGCCCGCGGGTGGACGTGACGCTGCGGATCTCCGGCCTCTTCCGCGACGTGTTCCCGACCCAGATCGCGCTGTTCGACCAGGCGGTGAAGGCGGTTGCGGCGCTGGACGAGGACGCGGAGACCAACCCGCTCGCCGCGAGCGCGGGGGACGGCCTGGAACCGCGGATCTACGGGCCGGCAGCAGGCGCCTACGGGGTCGGCATCGCCGGCCGGGTGGCATCCGGCAGTTGGGACGGGCGCGACGACCTCGCCGCGCTCTACCTGGACGCGGGCGGCTTCGCCTACGGCGGCGACGCGGACGGGGAGAGGGCCGCCGAACCCTTCCGCCGCCGGGTGGCCGCCGCGGACGCCTTCGTCCACGTCCAGGACATGGCGGGACAGGACGTGCTCGATTCCGACGCCTTCGCCGAGCACGAGGGCGGCTTCGCGGCGGCGGCTCGGATGACCGGTGGAGCGCCGGCGCTCTACCATGTGGACGCGACGCACGGCGAGGATCAGGCGGTGGTCCGCACGCTGTCGGAGGAGATCGTCCGCGTGGTGCGGGCGCGGGCGACCAACCCGCGCTGGATCAGCGGCCAGATGCGCCACGGCCACCGCGGCGCCGCCGAGATCGCCGAGACGGTCGGCAACCTCCTGACCTTCGCCGCGGCCGCCGACGTGGTGGAGAACCGCCAGTTCGACCTGGTGTTCGACGCGACGCTCGGCGACGACGCCGTCCGCGATTTCATGGTCGGCGCCAACCCGCGCGCGGCGGCGGCCTGCGCCAAGGCCTTCGACGAGGCGCTGCGCCGGGGCCTCTGGACCACCCGGCGCAATTCGGTAGCCGGCCGCATCGCCGAGACGCTGGAGCGCGCCGCATGACGACCATGCCGCTTCCCCCCACGGTCAAGGGCTGGTGCCCGGGCGCCCTCCGCCCGATGGAGAGCGGCGACGGCCTGCTGGTGCGCCTGCGCGTGACCGGCGGCATCGTCAGCCGCGAGCGCTTCCGGGCGGTGGCGGGCCTTGCGCGGCGCTACGGTAACGGGCTGGTGGATCTCAGCCAACGCGCCAATCTTCAACTGCGCGGCGTGAACGAGGCGGATCTCGCCGCGCTGCAGGACGAACTCGCGGCACTCGGCGTACTCGACGCGGACCCGGACGCGGAGGCTGTCCGCAACGTGATCGGCCCGCCGTTCGCCGGACTCGACCCTTCGGCGCCGGTTGACGGGAGGGCGCTGGTGGCGGGCCTGGAGGCGCGGATCGTCGGGGATGCCCGGCTGCACGCGCTGCCGGACAAGTTCGGCTTCCTGGTGGACGACGGCGGGGCGGTTCCGCTGTCGGACGTTTCCTGCGACGTGCGGCTGCTGGGGACAGCCGGAGGCGTGGTGTTGGTCCTCGGCGGGACGGAGGCATCGGCGCTGGTAGTCGGCCGGGTTTCGCCGGAGCGGGCAGTCGACGCGGCCGTGGCGGCGGCGCTGGCCTTCCTGGACCTCCGCGGGTCGGTCGTGCCGGCGGCACGGCGGATGAAGGACCTGATCGGCCCCGCTGGACGCGCGGCGCTGATCGCCACGATCGGGGCGCATTTCGGCGCGTCGCTGGATCGCGCGGTCGTGCAGGATGCAGCCCCGGGGAGGGCGCCGCTGTCGCTGGGGCTCGGGGCAGGGTTCATCGCCTGCGGGGCGCCCTTCGGCCGGCTCACCGCGGCGCAGATGGAAGCGATCGCGGACGTGGCGGGCGACGAGATCCGCCTGACGCCGTTTCGCGCTCTGCTCCTGCCGAACGCCCCGGCATCGGCTCTGGCCGTGCTGGAGGCAGCCGGGCTGATCCTCGACGACTCGGATCCGCTACGGGCGGTGGTGGCCTGCGCGGGGGCGCCGGGCTGCCCCTCGGGGCAAGTGGAGACGCGCGCTATCGCGACGGACCTGGCGCCGCTCGTCCGCGGTCTGGCGGGTCCGGACGGCATCGCGCTCCACGTCTCCGGCTGCGCCAAGGGCTGCGCCCGGCCGGCGGTCGCACCGCTGGTGCTCGTCGGTCGCGATGGGCGCTATGATCTGGTGCTGTCGGGCCGGGCGAACGACGATCCGCACTTGTGCGGGCTGGACAGGAACGCCGCCGCCGAGGCACTTCGGCAGCGAGGGAAGGACGCCGATATGGCCGGTAAACTGCACATCGACGCCGCGCGGACGGCCGGGGCCGAGCCCCTGGACTACGTCCGCGACGGCGCGGAGATTTACCGCCGGTCCTTCGCCATCATCCGCTCCGAGGCCGACCTGAAGCGCTTTTCGCCGGCCGAGGAGAAGGTGGCGGTGCGCATCATCCACGCCTGCGGGATGGTGGAGGTGGCCGCCGACATCGCCTTCGCGCCGGGCGCCGTGGAAGCCGCGAAGGCTGCACTGAAGGCCGGCGCGCCGGTGCTCTGCGACGCCAAGATGGTGGCGAACGGCGTGACCCGGGCCCGCCTGCCGGCCGCCAACGCGGTGATCTGCACCCTCGACGACGCGTCCGTGCCGGCGCTGGCCGAAAAGCTCGGCAACACCCGCTCGGCGGCAGCGATGGAGCTCTGGCGCGACCACATGGCCGGCGCCGTCATCGCCATCGGCAACGCGCCGACCGCACTGTTCCGCCTGATCGAGATGATCGACGCGGGCGCCCCGATGCCGGCTGCGGTGATCGGCATGCCCGTCGGCTTCGTCGGCGCGATGGAATCCAAGGAGGCGCTGATCGCGGACGGGCGCCTTCCCTATCTCGTGGTGCGCGGCCGCAAGGGCGGCAGCGCCATGGCGGCGGCGGCCGTGAACGCCTTGGCGAGTGAACGCGAATGAACATCATCGACACCACAGCCGACCTCGTCGGCCGCGACGACGCCCAGCCCGTGGAGGTCGGCACCTTCCACGGCATCGGGCTCGGTCCGGGTGATCCCGAACTGCTGACCGTCAAGGCCGTGCGGCTGATCCAGGCCTCGCCGGTGGTCGCCTACTTCGCCAAGAAGGGCCGCCGCGGCAATGCCCGCACCATCGTCGACCGCTGGCTGGCGCCGGGCGTCTGCGAGATGCCGCTGCTCTATCCCGTGACGACGGAGATCCACTTCGCCGACGAGGGCTACGTCAGCGCGCTCGCCGGCTTCTACGAGGAGGCCGCGGAGGCGATCGCCCTGGAGCTTTCCGCCGGCCGCGACGTAGCGCTGGTCTGCGAAGGCGATCCGATGTTCTACGGCTCGTTCATGCACCTCTTCGTGCGCCTGAAGGACCGCTTCAAGGTGTCCGTGACGGCGGGCGTGACGGGCATGGCCGGCTGCTGGGCGGCGGCGGGCCTGCCGATCACCTGGGGCGACGACGTGATGACCGTACTGCCGGGCACGCTGCCTGAGGACGCGCTGACGGCGCGGCTGAAAGGCACCGACGCCGCGGTGATCATGAAGCTCGGCACCAACTTCGCGAAAGTGCGCGCGGCAATCGAGGCGGCAGGCCTGACGGGCCGCGCGGTCTACGTGGAGCGCGGCACCATGGAGGGCGAGGCGGTGATGCCGCTCGCCGACAAGACCGACGACAAGGCGCCCTACTTCTCGCTGATCCTGATCCCCGGCGAGGGCCGGAGGCCATGACCGGCGAACTCATGGTCGTGGGCCTCGGCCCGGGGCCGGAGCGCTGGCTGACGCCGGAAGCCGCCGACGCGATCGCCCGGGCGACCGACCTCGTCGGCTACCAGCCCTACGTCGACCGCTGCCCGACGCGGGACGGGCAGGTCCGGCATGGAAGCGACAACCGCGTGGAGCTGGACCGCGCGCGGCTGGCGATCGACCTCGCGCGCGCCGGCCGGACGGTGGCGGTGGTCTCCGGCGGCGACCCCGGCGTGTTCGCGATGGCGGCGGCGGTGTTCGAGGCGCTCGAGAAGGACCCCGCGAGCCGAACGGTGGCCGTGACCGTGATGCCCGGCATCTCCGCCATGATGGCGGCGGCCGCGCGGATCGGTGCGCCGCTTGGCCATGATTTCTGCGCGATCTCGCTGTCGGACAACCTGAAGCCCTGGGACCTGATCCGCCGACGCCTGACGGCGGCGGCCGAGGGCGACTTCGTGATCGCGCTCTACAATCCGGCGTCCAAGGCGCGGCCCGACCGCATCTTTGAAGCCTTCGATCTGCTCCGCAGCCTGAAGGCGGCCGAGGCGCCGGTCGCCTTCGCGCGGGCGGTGGGCCGGCCGGACGAGCGGGTGATCCTGACGACGCTGGGCGCAGCCGATCCCGCAGTGGTGGACATGGCGACCTGCGTGATCATCGGCTCGTCGGAGAGCCGGTTCGTGGCAAGGCCGATCGGCGAACCCTGGCTCTATACGCCCCGGGCGGCCGGAGCGCGGGCATGACGGATCAGCCATGTCATCACCGCCGCGGGATCGTGGAACGTCGTGACGTCGGGACGCGGCGGGCGGCGGACGAGGATCACAGGCAGGCCGAGCGCGCGGGCGGCGGCGAGCTTGCCGGCGGTGGCCTTGCCGCCGGAGTTCTTGGTGACGAGCACGTCGATGCGCTCCGCCTGCATCAGCGCGCGCTCCGATCCCTCGTCGAAGGGCGGGCGCTCCAGGATGACGCGGGCGTGGGGCAGGGGAACCTCGCCGGGCGGGTCGATGGAACGGACAAGATAGGCGTGTTGCGGAGCGGACTCGAAGTCGCCGAGGCCGAGGCGGCCGACGGTGAGGAGCACGCGGCGCGGCTTCTTGCCGAGCGCAGCGGCGGCGGCGGCAAGGTCGTCAACCTCCGTCCAGACGTCGCCGGGAACTGGCGTCCAGGGTGCCCGGGTGAGGGCGGCGAGCGGGACGCCGGCGGTGGCGGCGGCTTCCGCCGCGTTGAAGCTCATCCGGGCGGCGAACGGATGCGTGGCATCGACCAGCGCGCCGATGCCGTTTTCGGTGAGGTACGTGGCGAGGCCCTCCGGCCCGCCGAAGCCGCCGACCCTCATCGGGATCGGCTGCGGCGCCGGATCGCGCGTGCGGCCGGCGAGCGAGAGCGTCGCCTCCATGTCGCGCCGCTCGGCCAGCAGTTGGGCGAGGCGGATCGCCTCCGTGGTGCCGCCGAGAACGAGTACGCGCATGGTCCACTCCTGAAACGGTGGGCGCGATGACCCGATGGCTCACCATCGTCGGCCTGGGCGAGGATGCGCCCGCCGGCCTCAGTCCTGCCGCGCGGGAGGCGATCGCGCAAGCGGAACTCGTCGTGGGCGGGCGGCGTCACCTGGACCTCGCCGGTCCGTTCCGGGGCGAGGCGATGGCTTGGCCGTCGCCGCTGGAAGGCGCGTTTCCGGCGATCCTGGCGCGTCGCGGGCGCCCGACGGTGGTGCTGGCGACGGGCGACCCCTTCTTCTACGGCGTCGGCTCGATGATCGCGGGACATGTGGATCCGAACGAGATCGCCGTGCTGCCGGCGCCGTCGGCCTTCACGCTGGCGGCGGCGCGGATGGGCTGGGCCGGGCAGGACTGTGTGCGCCTGTCGCTGCACGGGCGGGCGCTGGAGCGGATCCAGCCGCATCTCCACCCCGGCGCGCGTCTCCTCGTGCTGTCGTGGGACGGCCAGACGCCGGGCTGGATCGCGCGGCGACTGGCGGCGACCGGCTTCGGGCCGTCGCGGCTGACGGTATTGGAGCGGATGGGCGGGCCGGCCGAGCGGATCCGGTCGGCCACCGCCGCGGCGTTCGACCTAGGCCCGGCCGATCCGCTGAACACCGTCGCCGCCGAGGTGATCGCTGAACCGGGCGCGCGGCCGCTGCCGTTCACGCCGGGGCTGCCGGACGACTGGTTCGAAAGCGACGGTCAGATCACCAAGCGCGAGGTGCGGGCGGTGACGCTGTCGAGCCTGCGCCCGCTGCGGGGGCAGATGCTCTGGGACGTCGGCGCGGGATCCGGGTCGGTCGGCATCGAGTGGATGCTGGCGGACCCCTCGTGCCGGGCCGTGGCTGTCGAGCCGCGCGCCGATCGGGCTGAACGGGTCCGGCGAAACGCGGCGGCGCTCGGCGTACCGGATCTTGCCGTGGTGGAAGGGGAGGCGCCGGACGCGCTGGCCGGATTGCCGTTGCCCGACGCGGTTTTCGTCGGCGGTGGCGCGGGGGACACCGGCGTGCTCGACGCTGTCATGGCAGCGCTGAAGCCGGGCGGGCGGCTGGTCGTCAATGCGGTGACGCTGGAGACGCAGGCGATCCTGATCGAGCGGCATGGCGCGCTCGGCGGCGACCTCGTCGAGATCGCCATCGCGCGCGCGGACGCGATCGGCGGCTTCCGTGGCCTCCGCCGGGCGATGGCGGTGCTCCAATGGGTATGGGTGAAGCCGTGAGCGCGACGCTTGCCATCGGACTCGGCTGCCGCTCCGGCGTCGCCGTGGAGGCGGTGCTGGCGCTGGTGAAGACGGCGTTGTCGCGCACCGAGGGCCGGCCGCTGGCGCTCTTCACCGCGGCGGAGAAGGAGAACGAGCCGGCGCTGACGGCGGCGGCGGCCGTGCTCGGCCTGCCGCTCGTCTTCGTGCCGCGACGCGACCTGGAGGCGGCGGCGGACCGCGCGGTGACGCGGTCGGAGCGGGTGGTGGCGCTGTTCGGCGTTCCTTCGGTGGCCGAGACGGCGGCGCTCGCGGGCGCGGGGCCGGACGGCCGGCTGGTGCTGCCGAGGATTTCAGCCGACGGCGTCACCTGCGCCATCGCGGCAACGGGCGGGACGACATGACGATCCATTTCATCGGCGCCGGGCCGGGCGCGCCGGACCTCATCACGGTGCGAGGACGCGACCTGGTCGCGCGCTCTCCGGTCTGCCTCTATGCCGGCTCGCTGGTGCCGCAGGGCGTGCTGGAGGCCTGCCCGCCGGGCGCCCGCATCGTCGACACCGCGCCGCTGTCGCTCGACGAGATCGAGGCCGAGTTCGTCCGGGCGCATGCGGCGGACGAGGACGTGGCACGGCTCCATTCCGGCGATCTCTCGGTGTGGAGCGCCATGGGCGAGCAGATCCGCCGGCTGGACCGGCTCGGCATCCCTTACACCGTGACGCCGGGCGTGCCCTCCTTCGCCGCGGCCGCCGCCGCGCTGAAGCGCGAGCTGACGCTGCCGGAGGTGGCGCAGTCTCTGGTGCTGACTCGCACCTCCGGGCGCGCCTCGTCGATGCCGCCGAAGGAAACGCTGCCGGCCTTTGCCGCGACTGGCGCGACGCTCGCCATCCACCTCTCCATCCACGTGATCGGGCAGGTGGTCGACGACCTCGTGCCGCACTACGGCGCGGACTGCCCCGTCGCCGTGGTGTTCCGCGCCTCCTGGCCCGACGAGCGCGTCATTCGCGGCACGCTCGGAACGATCGCCGAGGCTGTGCGCGAGGCGGACCTGGAGCGGACGGCGCTGATCCTGGTCGGCCCGACGCTCGGCTCCGGCGACTTCCGCGAGAGCGCTCTCTATTCGGCCGGCTACGACCGGCGGTTCCGCCCGCGCGGGGGAGGGACGGCGCCCGAATGACGCGATCAGCCGACCTTCGTGAAGGGCACCCGGGAGACGAGCCCGCCCTGGCGGTCGAACACCGCGATCTCCAGTTCGTCGGCGCCGCCCCCGACCGCCTCGGCGGCGGTGCGGAAGGCGTGGCGGGCGACCACGTCGGCGAGCGGGATGCCGCGCGCGAGCGCCTCCACCAGCACCTCGTTGGCCGCGTTGGCGGTGGGCACCCAGGCCCGGAAGGCCTCGTCCGCGCCCGCCTCGGCGGCACGGTCGGCGAGCCAGGCCATGTCGATCGGGCCGGCACGGGAATGCAGGTCGATCATGCCCTGGCCGAGCTTGACCATCTTGGCGAAGCCGCCGGCGACGGTGACGCGTGGAACCGGGTGCCGGCGCAGGTACTTCAGCATGCCGCCGACGAAATCGCCCATCTCGATCAGCGCGACCTCGGGCAGGGCGTGCAGCTTCTGAACGGCCGCCTCGGAGGTGGAGCCGGTCGCGCCCGCCACATGGGTGAGGCCGGAGGCGCGCGCCACGTCGATGCCGCGGTGGATCGAATGGATCCAGGCGGCGCAGGAGAACGGCACCACGATCCCTGTGGTGCCGAGGATCGACAACCCGCCGACGATGCCGAGGCGTCCGTTGAGTGTGCGCCGGGCGATCTCCTCGCCGCCGGGGATGGAGACCGTGACGGTGACGTCGCGCGGGCCGCCGGTCTCGGCGGCGGCCTCGGCAAGGGCCGTGCGGATCATCTCGCGCGGCATCGGGTTGATCGCCGGTTCGCCCGGCGGAACGGGCAAGCCGGGCCGGGTGACGGTGCCGACGCCGGGGCCGGCGCGGAAGGTGACGCCCGATCCGAGCGGCGCGGGGCCGACGGTGGTCCAGATGAGCGCGCCGTGGGTGACGTCCGGATCGTCGCCGGCGTCCTTGACGATGCCGGTCGACGCGCCGTCCGCGGTCCGTTCGGTTCGGGCGAGGGCGAAGGCGGGGCGCTGACCGCCCGGCAGCAGCACGTCGACCGGGTCCGGGAATTCGCCGGTGACCCAGCCGACATAGGCCGCCTTGGCGCCCGCCGCCGCGCAGGTGCCGGTGGTCCAGCCGCGCTTCAGTTCGCCGCTCGGGATAGCCTCGTCGTCCATGCCGCCATCCATAGCGCGGCGGCGTGCGCCCGTCAGCCCTCTGGTGCCTGCGCCCACGAAAGGGGAGGGAGAGGGCGATGACCCTTGCCCCCGGCATTCTGATCGCCGCGCCGCGGTCCGGCTCCGGCAAGACCACGGTGACGCTCGGCCTGCAGCGCGCTTTCGTCCGGCGGGGGCTGCGGGTGCGCGGGCTGAAGTCCGGTCCCGATTACATTGACCCCGCATTCCACGCCGCCGCGACGGGCGCGCCGAGCTTCAACCTCGACAGCTTCGCCATGCCGGCGGACCTGATCCGCGGATACGCCGCCTATGCGGCTGGGGCGTCGGACCTGGTGATCGCCGAGGGTTCTATGGGGCTCTTCGACGGCGTACGGGCCGAGGTGGGGCAAACCGGCGCGAGCGCCGACGTGGCGGCCCTGACCGACTGGCCGGTGGTGCTGGTGATCGACGTGTCGGGGCAGGCGCAGTCTGCAGCGGCCGTGGCGCTCGGATGCGCGCGGTTCGACCCGCGCATCACCGTCGCCGGGGTGATCCTCAACAAGGTGGCGAGCGCGCGCCACGAGCGGCTCGTCCGCGACGGCATGGCCCGGATCGGGCTGCCGGTGTTCGGGGCGCTCGGCAAGGAGACGGGGCTGATCCTGCCGGAACGGCACCTCGGCCTTGTGCAGGCCGGCGAGACGGCGGACCTCGACGGTCGTCTGGACCGTTTGGCCGATGCGGTCACCGCCTCCGTCGACCTCGACGCCGTACTGGCGGCCGCGCGGCCGACGCTGCCGGCCGAAACGCGGGCGGCCCCGGGCGTGCTGCCGCCCGGCGAGCGGATTGCCATCGCCCGCGACGAGGCGTTCTCGTTCGTCTACCCCCACCTGGAAGCCGCTTGGCGGGAGGGCGGGGCGACGCTGGTGCCGTTCTCGCCGCTCGCCGACGAGGCCCCGCCGGAGGGTTGTGACGCCTGCTGGCTGCCCGGCGGCTATCCCGAGCTTCACACAGGCCGGTTAGCGGCGGCCGAACGCTTCCGGGCGGGCATGCGGCGCTTTGCCGAGACCCGGCCGGTGCACGGCGAGTGCGGCGGTTACATGGTGCTTGGCGAGACGCTGACCGGCGCCGATGGGGTCGAGGTGCCGATGCTGGGCCTCTTGCCGCTGCGCACCAGCTTCGCCCAGCGGCGCATGAACCTCGGCTACCGGATCGCCCGGCTGCGCGAACCCTCCGCGCTCGGTCCGGCGGGCGCCGAACTGGTCGGTCACGAGTTCCACTACGCCACCGTCCTGTCGGAGCCTGCGGGGGCGCTGGCACTCGCCGAGGTGACCGACGCGGAGGGCGCGGTCCAGGCTGGCACCGGACACCGGGCCGGCAACGTGAGCGGGACCTTCTTCCACGTCGTGGCGCGGCGGCGCTGAGCGATCGGGTCACGCCTTCTCACAATTGCACCGCTGCCTGAAACATGATCTGTCGCCGCCCATGCCCGCCGGAACGACCCTCCTCGACCTCATCGAACTTGCCTTCGCCATCGCCGGATCCGGCCTCGTCGCCGGGGTCCTCGCCGGCCTGTTCGGCGTCGGCGGCGGCGCGGTGCTGGTGCCGGTGTTCTACTGGGCCTTCGGGCTGGCCGGCATCGACGACGCGGTGCGCATGCACGTCTCCGTCGCGACCTCCACCGGCATCATCCTGCCGACGGCGATCCGCTCCTTCATGGCGCACAAGGCCAAGGGCGTCGTGGACATGGACCTGCTGCGCGGCTGGGTGCTGGCGATTCCGGCCGGCGTGATCGCCGCCACGGCGACCGCGGCCTCCCTGTCGAGCGAGGGCCTCAGGATCGTGTTCGCGGTGATCGCCCTGGTGTTCGCGTTGAGGATGCTGTTCAACCGCGCATCCTGGCGGCTTGGCGACGATCTGCCAGGGCAGCCCTGGCGGGCGATCGTCGGCGTGGTGATCGGCTTCCTGTCCACGCTGATGGGGATCGGCGGGGGCGTGCTCAACAACACCTTCATGGCCCTCTACGGCCGGCCGATGCACCAGGCGGTGGCGACGTCGTCCGGCGTCGGTGCGCTGATCGCGGTGCCCGGGACGATCGGCTTCATGATCGCCGGTCTCGGCGTCTCGGGGCTGCCGCCGCTTTCGATCGGCTTCGTGAACCTGCTGGGTGTCGCGATCGTCGTGCCGATCACGCTCCTGACCGCGCCATACGGGGTCCGGCTGGCGCACGCCTGGCCGAAGCGGCGGCTGGAGATCGCCTTCGGCGTGTTCCTGATCCTCGTCTCGGCGAACTTTTTCGTCACGCTGCTGCGCTGAAGGTCAGGCCGGGACCTGGTTCTGCGGATCGGGCTCGAACAGCGGCAGGTCGCCGCGCTGCCATGCGGTGTAGCCGAGCACCAGCGCCGTCAGCACGGCGAGCCAAACCGCGATATGCCAGACGCGCCCGCGGAACTTCTCGCGCGTGGAGATAAAGCCGGACGCCACGATGATCGCGAGGGCCGTCATGTAGCCGAATTGCGCGAAGGAGTTCGGATCAAGCCCGAGGATCTCCGGCTCGTTGCCCCACAGGAACAAGGCGCCGAGCACAAGCCCGATGATGGCGAAGGCGAAGGCGTAGGCTCTGGGCATTATACCGTCGCTCCGTCGGTCGAGGTCCGCCGGTCCGGCAGGCGGGCCATGATGGCCCGTCGCTCCGGCTCACCGAGCCGCCCCCACGCGCCGATCTCGTCGAGCGAGCGCAGACACCCGATGCAGAGGCCCGACCGGCGGTCGATCTGGCAGACGTTGATGCAGGGTGTCGAGACGGTGGTCACGGTGAAACTCTCGGCTGTTGATGCCGTCATATGAGAAGACCTGCCAGGAACGCAACCTCGGCGAATTGCTGTGTCGCACCGAGAACGTCGCCGGTCTGGCCGCCGAGCGTGCGCCGCGCTGAAAAACCAGCGACGGCGCCCGCGCCGGCTGCAAGCAGCAGCCCGCCCGCGACCCCGGCTACGCCTGCCGCCGGCAGCGCCAACAGCGCGATGAGCAGGCCGGTCCCGGCGCCGATCAGCGCCGCCCGCCGCGATGGCTGGCCGGCCGCCGCGGAAAGGCCGTCCGCCCGGGCCGGCGGCAACAGGTGCCAGACCCAGATCATCGGCGTGCGGCTGACCGCCCCGGCCGCGAGAAGCGCCATGGCGGCCGGCGCGGGACCCGCTGAAAGCAGCGCGCCGATCCCGGCCGCGCGCATCAGGAGCACGAGCGCCAGCGTCGCCGCGCCGGTCGCCCCGATTCGGCTGTCCTTCATGACAGTCAGCCGCCGCTCGGGCGCGCCGCCGGCGCCGAGGCCGTCGGCCATGTCGGCCAACCCGTCCTCGTGCAGTCCGCCGGTGACCGCCACCAGGGCCGCGACCACGATCCCCCCCGCCATCAGCGTAGGCAGGCCGGTGAGCGAAAGCCCGGCCGCGACCACGGCCGCGGGGATGGCGATCAGCGCCCCGGCCACCGGAACGAGTCCCGAAGCACGTGAAAAGGCGGGCAGGAGAGAGATATCGTCGCGGTCGGAAAGCGGCGGCAGGGCGATTCGCGAAAAGAAACGCACCATTCCAGCGAGATCGGCTAGCGCCGTTGCAAGGTATGGGGGCATTGCCAAAGGTGATCCGCCTGAAGGTTAGTTCCCGCTGCGCGTCGACCTGTATAGAACGGCCGGCCACGGGCCGACACCGCCTGTAAACGATTCCCGGAGACTTCTTCATGCAAGCCAACCTGTCCGGCCTGCCGTTCGACGACATCCGAGGGCTCATCCCGCGCATGCCCGGTCCGGACGAAGGCGCCGTGTTCGCGGTGCGCAGCCGCGACCGGCGGCTGACCAAGCCCGCCGGCTCGCTCGGCCGGCTGGAGACCTTCGTCGAATGGCTCGCCGCCTGGCAGGGCCGCGAGCGGCCGAGCGTCAACAGGCCCGTGGTCTGCATCTACGCCGCCAACCACGGCATCGCCGCCAAGGGCGTCTCCGCCTTCCCAGCCGCCGTCACCGAACAGATGGTGGCGAACTTCGCCGCCGGGGGCGCGGCGATCAACCAGATCTGCCTCGCCTTCGATCTGGGCCTGAAGGTGCTGGACCTCGCGCTGGAGCATCCGACCCCGGACATCACCGAGGCAGACGCCTTCGACGAGGTCGGCTGCGCCGCCACCATCGCCTTCGGTATGGAGTCGATCGCCGGGGGGATGGACCTGCTGGTGACCGGGGAGATGGGCATCGGCAACACCACCGTCGCCGCTGCCATCTACCACGCCCTCTACGGCGGCACCGCCGCCGACTGGGTCGGCCGCGGCACCGGCGTGGACGACGCCGGCCTGGAGCGCAAGCGCGCCGCCGTGGAAGCCGCGGTCGCCAGGCTGGACGGCCAGCGCGACCCGATGGAGATCCTCCGCCGCATCGGCGGACGGGAGATCGCCGCCATGTTCGGCGCGATCCTCGCCGCGCGGTTCGAGCGCATCCCGGTGATCGTCGACGGGTTCGTGGCGACCGCCGCCGCGGCGCTCCTCCACGCCATCGACCCGCAGGCGATCGACCACGTGCTGGTCGGCCATGTCTCGGCGGAAGGTGCCCACGCCCGGGTGCTGCAGAAGATCGGCAAGAAGCCGGTGCTCGACCTCGGCATGCGGCTGGGGGAGGGGACAGGCGCGGCGCTGGCCGCAGCGTTGGTGCGTGCCGCGGCGCTCACCCATACGGGGATGGCGACCTTCGACCAGGCCGGCGTGTCGGATTCCGGCTGACGCGTCGGTCAGCTCACCCGGCGGCGAAGGATGGACTGCATGCTGCCGGCGGCATCCTCCCGCGGGCGGTCGTCGATCGCCGGCATGACTTCCATGACGCGGCTCGACGGGAAGGTGATGGTCGCCTCCGTGCCCTCGCGCAGCTTGGACTTCAGGTCGAAGCGACCGCCGTGCATCTGCATCAGCGCCTGGACGATGGGCAGGCCGAGGCCGGTTCCCTGCTCGGCGGTCTTGATGGCGAGCGATCCCTGGCCGAAGGCGGAGAGCACGATCGGGATCTCCTCCTCCGGGATGCCGGGCCCGTTGTCGCGGATGGTGACATACTGGCCGCCGCCGGAGGTCCAGCCCATCTTGATCCAGATCTCGCCGCCGGTTGGCGTGAACTTGACCGCGTTGGAGAGCAGGTTCAGGACGATCTGGCGCACCGCCCGCTCGTCGGCCCAGATCTTCGGGAGGTTGGGCTCGAACTGCTCGTGGACGGTGATCGACTTGGTCTTGGCGCGCAGCTTGATGAGGTGGTGGCAGTCCTCCACCACGTGGCTGAGCGTCACCGCCTCCTCGTTCAGCTGGTAGCGGCCGGCCTCGATGCGCGACAGGTCCAGGATCTCGTTGATCAGGTTGAGGAGGTGCTTTCCGGAATTGTGGATATCGGCCGCGTACTCCCGGTAGTGGTCGTTGCCGATCGGCCCGAACACCTCGCCCTGCATGATCTCGGAGAAGCCGAGGATGGCGTTGAGCGGGGTGCGAAGCTCGTGGCTCATGGTGGCCAGGAACCGCGATTTGGCGAGGTTGGCTTCCTCAGCACGGCGGCGGCTTTCGTCCGACACCGCCTTGGCCTGCTCCAGTTCGGCGATCAGGGCGTACTTCTCCGCCCGGTACTCCAGCATGGTGAGCGCGGTCTGCTGCATCCGGGTGGCGAGAAGAAAGAAGAAGCCCTCCGCGATCAGCACGAAGCCGGCGATCGTGTAGGAAAGGTAGGTCCCGTGCAGCGCCAGGCTGATGATGCCGACGATCGCCAGCGGAACGGTTCCGGCCAGCATTGCGCGCGGCAGGTTGCTGCACACCATCGCGGTGACCGCGATCACAAGCAACGTGACGCCGAAGAGGAAGACGGACAGCTCTTCGCGCGCCATCGCCGGCAGCAGGAAGAGGCCGGAAAAGGCGGTGGAGAACAACGCCTCGCCGATGATCAGCTGCCGTTGCCAGTAGTGCAGGTTGTTCTGGCCGTCCTCCGCATTCACAAAGCGGCGGTGGGTCAGGCCAGTCAGCACCATCACCGCGATCAGCACCCCGGTCCAAGGCAGCAGGAAATGCCATTCGATCCAGTAGCCGGCGGACGCGCTGGTGCCGATCACCAGGATCAGCACGGCGATCCAGGCGGAGAGCCGGTTGCGGCTGTAGCCGAGCAGGATCTCATAGTCGAACGCCGGACGGGTACCGCTGGACGACGACAGCTTCTCGCGCACATCCTTGACGGCACGCGCAACGTCACGGCGACGATCGGCTTTGCGCCGGTTCATCTCCGTACGGTCCGCAGTCCGTGCAATGGGCGTATCGGTCATTCGAAGCAGAGCGTCCGACTGGTTTCCGGCCGCCGGGGCTGGCATCCGGGTCGTAAAATCCTAGCGGTGGTTTCGTTACCCGACCGTGTGAGAAACTGGTTAATCGGGGATCAAATCACGGATTTTCCATACGTTTCGAAACGGGACCTTCACCAGTGCAACAGGAAAAGCCGCAGGATCGTGCGTCCGACCTGGCCCGGCGGATCGCCGCCTGCCGGATCTGCCGCGACGATCCGATCGGCCGGCCGCTGCCGCACGAGCCGCGCCCGGTGGTGCGGATCTGCGCGACGGCGCGCCTGCTGATCGCCGGCCAGGCGCCGGGAACGCGGGTGCACGCAAGCGGGCTACCGTTCGACGACCGCTCCGGCGACCGTCTGCGCGACTGGCTCGGCCTCGACCGCGATGCCTTCTACGACGCCGCCCGCGTCGCCATCCTGCCGATGGGCTTCTGCTTTCCCGGCCAGGATGCCAAGGGCGGCGACCTGCCGCCGCGGCGCGAATGCGCGCCCGCCTGGCGAAGCGAGGCGATGGCGACCATGCCGGACCTCCGCCTGCTGCTCCTCGTTGGGCTCCACGCACAGCGCTGGCACCTGGGGCCGGCGGCGCTCGGCAGCGTCGACCAAACCGTCGCCGCCTGGCGGACGGTTCTCGACGCCGGCGGCCGGCCGTGCGTTCTGCCGCTGCCGCACCCGTCCTGGCGCAACACCGGATGGCTCCGCCGCAATCCCTGGTTCGACCGCGAACTCCTCCCGGAACTGCGGAAGGCCGTTCACGAGGCACTCGACGACGATTGACAGAAGCCCAGACTTGCGGCATTCCCTCTCAGGAATAAAATACTACGAAGGCGGCCAAGGAGACCCCGTTCGTAGAAACTCATTCCTCGCTTGAAGGTGTCCCGTGATCGACCGTCTCGACCGCAAGATCCTCTCCATTCTCCAGGAAGACGCCACCATCCCCGTTGCAGAGATCGGCAAGCGCGTCGGCCTGTCGACGACCCCGTGCTGGCGCCGGATCCAGAAGCTGGAGGAGGATGGCGTCATCCAGCGTCGCGTCGCCGTACTCGATCCCAAGAAGATCAACGCCAAGGTCTGCGTCTTCGTGGCGATCACCACCAATCAGCACTCCGAAGAATGGCTGAAGCGCTTCGCCGAGGTGATCCGCGACTTCCCCGAAGTGGTGGAGTTCTACCGGATGAGCGGCCAGGTCGACTATTTGCTGCGGGTGGTGGTGCCGGACATCGAATCCTACGACGCCTTCTACAAGAAGCTGATCGGCAAGATCGACATCGCCGACGTCTCGAGTTCCTTTGCCATGGAGCAGATCAAGTATACGACCGCCTTGCCGCTGAACTTCGTGCTGCTGGAAAAGGACAAGGCAGTCTGATCGCCGAGCGGAATTCGAGCTTCCTCCCAAAGGCGTGACCGGGACGCTCTTCAAATCCGCTATGTCCGGCGCTACATTACGCCCTGAGAAGACGACCCTGGGACGCCGGGGCAGGGGAGGTCGGGAGCCATGGACATTGCCGAGAAGGCCCGCACCGCGGCGCCGCTGATCGATCCGTTCATGCGGAAGATCAGCTATCTGCGTGTGTCCGTCACCGACCGCTGCGATTTCCGCTGCGTCTACTGCATGGCGGAGAACATGACGTTCCTGCCCAAGAAGGACGTGCTCACGCTGGAGGAACTCGACCGGCTGTGTTCGGCCTTCGTGAGCCGCGGCGTGAAGAAGCTGCGGCTGACCGGCGGTGAACCGCTGGTGCGCCGGGACATCATGCAGCTGATCCGCCGGCTGTCGCGCCATCTCGTCTCCGGATCCTTGGAGGAGTTGACGCTCACCACCAACGGCTCGCAACTTTCGCGCTATGCCGACGAGCTCGCCGACTGCGGCGTCCGGCGCATCAACGTGTCCGTCGACACGCTCGATCCGGAGAAGTTCCGCGCGATCACCCGCCGCGGCGATCTCTCGGTGGTGCTGAAGGGCCTCGAGGCCGCCGCCCGCGCCGGCCTGCAGGTGAAGATCAACGCCGTGGCGCTGAAGGGCGTCAACGAGCACGAGATCGACGACATGATCCGCTGGTCGCATGGGCTCGGCTACGACCTGACGCTGATCGAGACCATGCCGCTCGGCGAGATCGACGACGACCGCACCGACCAGTATCTGCCGCTGTCGCAGGTCCGCGCCGACCTGATGGATCGCTTCACGCTGGACGACATCCCCTACAAGACCGGCGGCCCTGCACGTTACGTGCGGGTGCGGGAGACGGGCGGCCGGCTGGGCTTCATCACCCCGCTTTCCCATAACTTCTGCGAAACCTGCAACCGCGTCCGCGTCACCTGCACCGGCACGCTCTTCATGTGCCTCGGTCAGGAGGACGCCGCCGACTTGCGCGCGCCGCTGCGCGCCTCCGAAGGCGACGACCTGCTCCACAAGGCGATCGACGAGGCGATCTCGCGCAAGCCCAAAGGGCACGACTTCATTATCGATCGCGACCGGCAGGCGCCGGCCGTGTCGCGCCACATGAGCATGACCGGCGGCTGACAGGCTCTGCCGCCTGTCGCAGCAACTGCTCACTTGCGCGCCATCCGGCAAACGACGATGGTGCGGCCCTGCGGCGGCGCCGCAGCCCGAATCGCGGCCGGATCGCCGCGCCGTGGACGCGACGAGCGATCCACGCCCCTTTCGACCTGCCGTTTGCGAAATGTCCGATTACCGTGAAACCGTGCGCGGCATCCTGGCGATGCTCGCCTGCTGCCTCTCCTTCATTCTCAACGACACCATGGTCAAGGCCGCGACGGAGACCCTGCCGCTCGGGCAGGTGATCTTCTTCCGCGGCATCGTTTCCACGCTGGTGATCGCCGTCGTCGCCTGGCGCATGGGCGCCTTCCACGGCTGGCGGAGCCATATCTCCCGCCCGCTCGGCTGGCGCACCTTCGGCGAGGTGGGCGCGACGCTCGCCTACCTGACCGCGCTGATGCACATGCCGATCGCCAATGCGAGCGCGATCGCCCAGGCCGCGCCGCTGATGATCACCGCAGCCGGCGCGCTGTTCCTCGGTGAGCAGGTGGGCTGGCGCCGCTGGACGGCGGTCGTCATCGGCTTCGTCGGCATCCTGATCATCGTGCGGCCGGGGGCGGAGGGCTTCAACCTCTATGCCCTGCTGGCGCTGTTCTCGGTCGTTCTCGTCGTGGTGCGCGATCTCTCGACCCGGGCCATCCCGGCCCGCACGCCAACCATCTTCATCACCGCCTTCACCTCCCTCGCGGTGATGCTGACCGGCGCCGGCTACGCCGCCATGGAGGACTGGGGCCCGATCGGGCCGCAGGAGGCGCTGCTCTTGGTGGGCTCCGGTGTCTTCCTGCTCGGCGGCTACGTCTTCATCATCATCGCCATGCGCCACGGCGACGTGTCGATGGTGGCCCCGTTCCGCTATTCCTTCATCCCCTTCGCCATCGCCACCGGCTGGCTGGTCTGGGGCGACGTGCCCGACGGCCCCACCATCCTCGGCATCGCCATCGTGATCGGCACCGGCGTCTACACCTTCTACCGCGAACGCAAGCGCGCCCAACTGCTGGCGGCGGAGACGCCGCCCGCGGTGGCGTGACGCGTCGGGATCGTCACTCGATCACGATGCGAGGTGCGACGCGGCGGGAGGCGGTGTTGCCGAGGCTGTCGGCGACGCGTTCGGCGATGGCGCGGTAGATGGCCGCGTGCGGGCCGTCGGGGGCTGTGGCGACCACGGGTAGGCCGGCGTCGGACGTTTCGCGGATGGCCATCTCCAGCGGCACCTCGCCGAGGAAGGGCACGCCGATCCGCTCGGCCTCGTGGCGCGCGCCGCCGTGGCCGAAGATGTCGGAGCGTTCGCCGCAGTGGGGGCAGAGGAAGTAGCTCATGTTCTCCACGATGCCGAGAACGGGCACCTCCACCTTCTTGAACATGGCGACGCCGCGCCGGGCGTCGATCAGCGCAAGGTCCTGCGGCGTGGAGACGATAACGGCGCCGGCGAGCGGCACCTGCTGGGCCATGGTCAGCTGCGCGTCGCCGGTGCCGGGCGGCATGTCGACCACCAGCACGTCGAGCTCACCCCAGGCGACCTCGCGCAGCATCTGCCCGAGCGCGGAGACCACCATCGGCCCGCGCCAGATCATCGGCGTCTCCTCCTCGACGAGGAAGCCGATCGACATGACCTTCAGCCCGTAGTTCTCCATCGGCTTCAACGTGCGCCCGCCGACCACCTCCGGCTTGCCGGAGAGCCGCATCAGGCGCGGCACGGACGGCCCGTAGATGTCGGCGTCGAGGATGCCGACCTTCAGGCCGTTGGCCTTCAGCGCCAGCGCCAGGTTGACGGCCGTCGTGGACTTGCCGACGCCGCCCTTGCCGGACGCCACCGCGATGATCGACGTAACGCCCGGGACGCCGGGCTTCTGTGGCGTGGCGGCCGGGCCGTGCGAATGGGTGTGACCGGGTGCATGCGAATGGCCGCCGCCCTGGGGCCGGGCGGCTGCGGGCGGCGGGGCGGCCGGGCGCGATCCCGGCGCCACGTCGGCCGTCAGCGCCACCATCGCGCGCTCCACGCCGGGCATCGCCTTCACGAGCCGCTCCGCTTCCGCCCGCATCGGCTCGGCCTCGCGCGCCTTGTCGGCGGGGACGGAGATGGAGAACATCACCCGCCCGTCGGAGACGAAGATGTCCGACACCATGCCGGACGCGGCGAGGTCCTTGCCCGTCAAGGGGTTGCGGATGCCCGCCAGCACCGCCAGCACGTCGTTCTTGCTCGGTCCGGCCATCATGATCTCCGGGAGAAGGGTCTGCCGCAGAGGTATGCGCAGACGGAGTCAGGGTCAATGCGGCGATGGGGCGGGGGAGCGGGGGTAGCAGTGGCATTTGGCGGTAGGCAGTAGGGAGGGATTCGGGTCGGTTGGCTGTCTTCGGCCCCTATCCCATCCTGGTCCGCGAAGGCGGACCACCCGCGCCTTTCTCCGAGACGGTTCCCTGGGAGGTTTTCGAATGGCAACGGCCGAATCCGTGGTTGGTCCGCCTGCGCGGACCATGACGGGGAAAGACTAGAGGATAGGCGGGCCCATCGACCGATCCATATCGACCGAGATACCCGACTGCTTGCCGCCCGCTGCCCACCTTCCCCCCGGACATCCTACCGCCTTGCGCCCACCCGCCTCGCGCTCCTACTTTCCGTTCATGACCCACGCCCGCCCCGAATTCATCGTCGCGCCGGATCCGGATGATCCGCGTTTGTCATCGGCCGTGACCGGCATCGACCAGAACGGCGCGCCGGTGGAAACGCGCGTCGTCACCGAACGGCCCCTGACGCTCTACCTGAATGCGCAGGAGGTGGTGACGATGATGACGATCGGGGATCATCCCGATCTGCTCGCGCTCGGCTATCTCCTGAACCAGAACATGCTCCGCCCGGACGACGTGGTGACGGCGGTGGATTACGACGAGGACCTGGAGGTGGTCGTGGTCCGCACCGAGCGGAGCACCGACTACGAGGAGAAGATGAAGAAGCGCGTGCGCACGTCCGGCTGCGCGCAGGGCACCGTGTTCGGCGACGTGATGGCCTCCTTCGAGGACGTGTCGCTGGGCGGAGATGCCGTGCTCAGAACGTCTTGGCTGGCGTCGCTCACCAAGAAGATCAACACCGCGCCCTCGCTCTACCTCACGGCGGGCGCGATCCACGGCTGCGTGCTCTGCGAGGAGGACCGCCCGCTGGTCTACATGGAGGACGTCGGCCGGCACAACGCGGTGGACAAGATCGCCGGCTGGATGTTTCGCGAGAAGGTCGATCCGGCCAACAAGATCTTCTACACCACCGGTCGGCTGACCTCCGAGATGGTGATCAAGACCGTGATGATGCGCGTGCCCATCCTTGTCTCGCGCTCCGGCTTCACCGCCTGGGGTGTCGAGCTTGCCCGCCAAGCCGGGTTGACGCTGATCGGCCGGGCGCGCGGCCGCCGCTTCGTGGCGCTGTCCGGAGCGGACCGGATCGTCTTCGATCTCGACCCGGCCGAGTCCGACGACGAGGACGCCCGCCATCGCCGCAAGGGCGCCCGCGAAGAGGGTGACCTGTGAGCGCCGGCCCGACCCCGGTCGTGGGCTGCATCCTCGCCGGCGGCCAGTCGAGCCGCATGGGCGGCGGCGACAAGGGGCTGAAGGCCGTCGCCGGCCGGCCGATGATCGAGCGCGTGATCGAGCGGATGCGCGATGCCTGTGCCAGCCTGGTGCTGAACGCCAACGGCGATCCCGCGCGCTTCACGGCGCTCGGCCTGCCGGTCGTCGCCGACAGCGTGGAGGGTTTCGCCGGTCCGCTCGCCGGCGTGCTGGCGGGCTTGGACTGGGCGGCTGCAAACCATCCGGACGCGGTGTTCGTGGCGACGGCGGCGGCCGATACGCCGTTCTTCCCGGCGGGCCTTGTGGAGGCTTTCCTCGACGCAGCGAAAACACCGCTGACCATCGTCCTCGCCGCCTCCGACGACGGCCGCCATCCCGTGTTCGGGCTCTGGCCGGTGGCGCTGCGCGACGACCTGCGCGACTTCCTGGAAAAGGGTGAGACGCGCAAGGTGCTCGCCTGGGTCGGCCGCCACGACAACGCCGAGGTGCACGTTCCGCCGCTGCGCGCGGGCGATTTCGTGATCGACCCGTTCTTCAACGTCAACACGCCCGAGGAGTTGGCCGAGGCGGAGGCGATCGCCGCCGTGCTCGACGCCGAGGCCCGCGCGCCCGCGCCTCCTTCCGGACCTCTGGTGGTCGGCGTGGCGGGATGGAAGAAGTCGGGCAAGACGACCCTCGCGTCGCGCCTCGTCGCGAACTTCGTAGCCCGCGGGCTGAAGGTGGCGACCGTGAAGCACGCCCATCACAGCTTCGAGGTCGACCGCGAAGGCACCGACAGCTGGCGCCACCGGGAAGCGGGGGCGAGCGAGGTCGCGCTCGTCTCGGCGGCGCGCGTCGCGATCATGAGCGAACTCGCCCGGCCGGAGGACGAACCGCCGCTCGCCGAAATCCTGAAACGGCTCCAGCCGGCCGACGTGGTGGTCGTGGAGGGCTACAAGGGCGAGCCGATCCCCAAGGTGGAGGTGCGCCGGCTGGATGCGCACCGCCACGACCCGCTCCATCCCGGCGACCCGACGGTGGTGGCGATCGCCGCCGACCACCCGGTCGAGGGCGCCGGCGTGCCGGTGTTCCCGCTCGACGATGTCGCCGGCATCGCCGACTTTCTGCTCCAGCGACGGACGCGCTAGATGACCCGCCGCCTCATCGACGACTGCTTCCTGACCGACAAGGAAAGGATGTCCCACGCCGAGGCGCTGGCGCTGATCCGTGCGCGGGTCGCGGCAGTGACGGGCACCGAGACGGTGTCGCTGGCCGCCTCGCTCGGCCGGGTGCTGGCCGAGGAGATCGCCGCTCCACTGGACGTGCCGCTCGCCGACAATGCCGCCGTCGACGGCTACGCCTTCGCCAGTGTCCAGTACGAGGCGACCGGCGGTTTCTTTCCGGTCGTGGCCCGCATTCCCGCGGGCCATCCGCACCCCCAACCGGTGCCTGTCGGTGCCGCCGTGCGGATCTTCACCGGGGCCGTGATGCCGGCCGGCGTCGACACGGTCGCCATGCAGGAGGATTGCGAGACCCACGAGCAGGACAGCGTCGACTTCGTCGTGATCCCGCCTGGGCTGAAGCCGGGCGCCAACCGCCGCAAGGCGGGCGAGGACCTCCGGGCAGGGCAGGTGGTGATGTCGCCGGGCCTCAGGCTGCGCCCGCAGGAGGTCGCCGGCCTCGCCTCGCTGGGCCGGACGGAGGTGCTGGTCCGCCAGCGCCTGAAGGTGGCGATCGTCTCCACCGGCGACGAGATCATACGCCCCGGCCAGCCGATCGCGCCCGGGCAGGTCTACGACAGCAACCACGCCCTCCTGAGCGCGTTGCTCGAAACGGCGCAGGCCGACGTGACCGACCTCGGTGTGCTGCCCGACCGTTTCGACGTGATCCGCGACGCGCTGGCGAACGCGGCGGGCCGCTTCGACGTGATCCTCACCTCTGGCGGCGCGTCGCGCGGCGAGGAGGATCATGTGATCACCGCTCTGGACGAGATCGGGCGGCGGCACCTCTGGCAGATCGCGGTCAAGCCGGGCCGGCCGATGACCTTCGGCCAGATCGGCGACTGCGTGTTCCTGGGCCTCCCCGGAAATCCGGTCGCGGTGTTCGTCTGCTTCCTGCTCTACGGCCTGCCGCTCTTTGCAGGGTTGGAGGGCGCCGACTGGCGAGAGCCGGTGCGCTACCGCCTGCCGGCGCGCTTTGCGATCGGCCGCAAGAAGGCGGACCGGCGTGAGTTCCTGCGCGGCATCCTGGTCCCGGGCGAGGAAGGGCACCTGGCGGTCGCCAAGTTCGCGCGGGACGGCTCCGGCCTGATCACTGGTCTGCGTGAGGCGGACGGACTGATCGACATCCCCGAGGCGGTTACCGGGCTTGCAGAAGGCGATCTGGTGGACTTCGTCCCGTTCTCCGCCTTCGGTTTGCGCGACCGCTGACGTTGCGGAAGCCTGATTGATCGTTCGGAGTGCATGCAAACTTCGCATGCAGTAGTCGGTTTCCATTGTTGCATCGCCGCGCAGGATGCGATGAAGATGCGGGAGTTGCCGGGGAAACCCGTTTCCTCCGGGCGATCACGACACAAAGAAAAAACAACGCCAAACCCGGGTGCGACTGCGATCAGCCAGTCCGGCCCAACAAGAACAGAGGGGATCCATGAAGCTTCTGAAGTCTGCAACGCTTGCCGCCGCCATGTTCGCGCTCGCGCTCGGCGCCGCCACGGCCCAGGATGCCACCAAGGTCCGCATCGGCACAGAGGGCGCCTATCCTCCCTTCAACTTCCTGGATTCCGCCGGCCAGCTTCAGGGCTTCGACGTGGAGATCGCCAAGGCGCTCTGCGACGAGATGAAGGTCGAGTGCGAGTTCGTCACGCAGGATTGGGATGGCATCATCCCGGCCCTTCTCGCCGGCAAGTTCGACGCGATCATCGCGTCCATGTCGATCAACGAGGAGCGCAAGAAGTCGGTCGACTTCACGGGCAAGTACTACAACACGCCCCCGGCGGTCGCCGTGCCCAAGGACAGCACCGTTGCCGGCGTTTCGCCGGAGGACCTGAAGGGCCTCAATGTCGGCGCCCAGGGCTCCACGACCCACTCCACCTGGGCGGAGAAGGTCCTCACCGATTCCACCGTGAAGCTCTATCCGACCGCCGACGAGTACAAGCTCGACCTTGAGAACGGCCGCCTCGACGCGGTCGTCGACGACGTCGTGGTGCTTTCCGACTGGATCAAGTCCGACGCCGGCAAGTGCTGCAAGATCGTCGGCACCATCACCCCGGTGATGGAGATTCACGGCGAAGGTGCCGGCATCGCCCTGCGCAAGGAAGACACGGAGTTGAAGGAGAAGTTCAACGCCGCGATCCAGGCGATCCGCGCCAACGGCAAGTACGAAGAGATCAACAAGAAGTACTTCGACTTCGACGTCTACGGCGGTTGACCGTGGACAGCGGGCGGCGCCAGTGCTCGGCGCCGCCCTTTCCACGTGCTGAGTGCCCCTCGTGCCTGACCGGACGGCGTGGATGATGGAACTTCTCAGTCTTCTTTCCTACGGCCCCGACGGGTGGGGTGACGAGCTCCTCAGCGGCACCGTGCTGACCATCGCGCTGGCGGTCTGCACGCTGCCGATCGGGCTTGCGCTCGGTTTCCTGATCGCGCTCGCCAAGACCTCGGAAGAGCCGACGTTGAAGACGGCGGCCAACATCTACACCACGATCTTTCGCGGGCTGCCGGAGCTGCTGACGCTGTTCCTGATCTACTACGGCGCCCAGTTCGCGATCTCGGCTGCGACCAACGCTCTGTTCGGCTTCCCGGTGGAGGTCAACAGCTTTGCCGCCGGCATGGTCGCGCTCGCCATCGTCTTCTCCTCCTATGCCAGCGAGGCTTTCCTGTCGGCCTTTCGCGGCATTCCCCGCGGGCAGTACGAGGGCGGCTACGCGCTCGGCCTGCCGCGCGGCGCCACCATGCGGTTGGTGATCCTGCCGCAGCTGATCCGCCTGTCGCTGCCGAGCCTGTCCAACCTGTGGCTGATCCTCCTGAAGGACACCGCCCTTGTCTCGGTGATCGGCCTTGCCGGCATCCTGCGCCAGACGCAGATCGCCGTGGGCGTCACCAAGCACGCGTTCTTCTTCTATCTGCTCGCCTGCCTGATCTACCTCGGCCTGGCGGTCGTCTCTTCGCTGGGGCTCTCGCGGGTTTCGACGTGGGCGGAACGCGGTCAGGGAGGTCACGGATGAGCGACGCCGCCTTCGTTGCCACCGCGGCCATTCCGAGCGCCGCGCCCCCGCCGTCGCCGCGCAAGCACTGGACCGGCAGCCGCATCGCCGGCACCCTGCTGATGGGGATTTGGATAGCCCTCGGCATCGGATTCGCCTTCCTGATCGTCGGCGGCTACGACGCCGAGAAGGTGGCCCGCTACCTGCCGCGGATCATCGGCGGCGTCTGGGTGACCGTCCAACTCGTCGTGCTGTCGGTCGTGTTCGGCGCGATCCTCTCGATCCCGATCACCCTCGGTCGGCTGTCCTACAACTGGGTCGCCGCGCCGCTCGCCTTCGGCTTCTCCTATTTCTTCCGCGGCACGCCGCTCCTGGCGCAGACCTTCCTGCTCTATTACGGCCTCGGCTCCTTCCCCGACCTCTGGAAGTCGCTCGGGCTCTGGTGGTTCATGCGGGAAGCCTTCTATTGCGCCGTGCTCGCCTTTTCGCTGAACACGGCCGCCTACCAGGCCGAGATCCTGGCGGGCGCGATCCGCTCCGTGCCGCGCGGCCAGTGGCAGGCCGCGGCGTCGCTCGGGCTCGGGCGCTACGCCACCCTGCGCAAGGTGATCCTGCCGCAGGCGATGATCACGGCCCTGCGCCCCTACGGCAACGAGATCGTGCTGATGATCAAGGGCTCGGCGATCGCGGGCATCGTCACCGTCTTCGACCTGATGGGCGAGACCCGCTACGCCTATTCGAAGACCTATGACTTCCAGGTCTATCTCTGGGCGGCCGTGCTCTACTTCCTGATGGTGGAAGTGCTGCGCCGCGTGTGGGACGCCTTTGAATTCAGGCTGACTCGCCACCTGCGCCGCGACGCGGTCTGAAGGAAGATCCGGGAAGGCCCGGCGAGCCGCAGCTGCCCCCGGCGCGGCCGTCAGGCTTGTGGCAGCAGCCGCAAGACGTACACGTGGTCGGGCTTGACCGTATAGACGACCACGTAGGGCTGATCGGGCAACGGGAACTCGCGCGTGGCTGTGACCCGGCCGATCGAACCGGTGTAGGGGAGTTCGCCCAACCGGGCGACGTGTTCGTCGATCGCCGCGCAGAGGTGGTAGGCGTCCGGCCGTCGAACGTCGATGAGTTGGTGCAGGATCGACTCGAAATCAGATCGCGCGCCCTGGGACCAGACCACATCCATCGGGCTCAATCCGGCAACTCGAAACCGAAGCGCGCCCGCGCTGTCCTCAGGACTTCGGCATGCGACAACGGCATGCGGTCATTGCGCTCGGCTTCCACCAGCGCCTTGCGGACTTCATTGCGGAACCAGGTCTGATTGCGGCTATTGCGCACGCCGTCTTCGGCGGCCTGCTCTCGTCCGACGTCCATGTGCCCACCGTCAGTTCGTCAACGCCCGGGCACGAATATATCCGCATGAATGAGAATGTCTAGGATTTTAAGCAAGTTGCAGCTTCTGGTAAGCCTCCGCCCACGCCAGAAAGGCGAAGGCGAAGGCAAAAATTAACGAGGGTCCGGGTAGATCACGGACACGCGACCGAGTAGGCCCGGCCATAGCGGTCATAGGCCACGCAGTTGCGCGGAGCGGTGGCGCCGGCAATCGCCGCACCGCCGATACCGCCGGCCACGGCGCCGATCGCGGCTCCACGTCCACCGCCTGCAAGAGCACCAACGGCTGCGCCGCCGAGCGCGCCGGCAGCGGCGCCGGTGGTCACCCGCTGCTGGGTGGGAGTCTGGCCCTGGCAGGCCGCAAGGCCCATCGCCAGAGCGGCTACGACTGCGAGCTTCTTCATGTCTATCCTCCGTTCGCCGATCGCCGGCACTTCACTTCTCGACTGGACGACCGGGAGCACAGGACGCCGCTCAGGGGTCAAGGCACCGGTTCCGCTCGTCGCGTCGTGACCATAAACGTACAACAGGCCGAGTAAGTTCTCCCCAATTCCCTGAAATTGGTCAATTCTGGATAAACAGATCGACCTTCTCGAGCCGCGTTACGTCCACAAGCCCCAAGTCGGATATCCGCAATTCCGGAATGACGACCAGGGCGAGAAGAGAGTGCTGCATGTAGGCATTGTTGAGGCGGCAGCCGCAAGACTCCATGGCTGCAACCATGGTCGCAGCCTTCGCCGCGACGATCTCCGCCCGCTCTTCCGACATCAGCCCGGCGATCGAGAGCTCTACCAGCGCCAGTTCGCGCCCCTGAGAGATCACCACGATCCCGCCGCCGACCTCGGCCAGGCGGTTCGCCGCCTGAGCCATGTCGGCCTTCGACGTTCCAACCACGATCATGTGGTGGCTGTCGTGCGCCACGGTCGAGGCAACCGCGCAGGGCTTGTCGTAGCCGAAGCCGGAGACGAGCCCGTTGACCACGCCGCCGGTGCCCCGATGGCGCTCCACCAGCGCGATCTGGCAGACGTCGGACCCGTCCGCCGCCCTTCCGTTGCCGATCACGTGGCCGTTGCCGTCGACCGACACCCGCGCGGTCAGCGCCCGCGTCGGCGCCTGGTTCTCGATCACCCCGATGACGCGGGCCGTCACCTCGGCCGCGCCGGCCGGTGCGGCGATGTCGAAGTCGGCCGGAGCGAGCGAACGGCCGAGCCGCACGGTGGACTTGGCGCTGGCCGGGTAGGGGTAGGGCGGGATCTCGGCCGTCAGCGCACCGCCTTCGGCGATCACCACGCCGCGGGCGATCACCGTTTCGATCGGCAACGCGGCGAGGTCGGAGGTCAGGATCAGGTCGGCGCGCCGGCCCGGGGTGATCGAGCCGATCTCCCGCTCCAGCCCGAAGTGGCTGGCGGTGTTGATCGTCGCCATCTGCAGCGCCACCACCGGCGGGCAGCCCTGCGCGATCGCGTGCCGAACCACGCGGTTCATGTGGCCGTCGTGGACCAGCGTGCCGGAATGGCTGTCGTCGGTGCACAGGATGAAGCTGCGCGGGTCGAGCCCCATCTCGGTGATCGCCTTGATCTGGGTGGCGACGTCGTACCAGGCCGAGCCCAGCCGCAGCATCGGCCGCATGCCGAGCCGTGCGCGCGTCACGCAGTCGATCAGGCGGGTGCCCTCGTGGTCGTCGGACGGGCCGCCGGCGACATAGCCGAGGAAAGGCTTGCCGAGGTCAGGCGAGGCGTAGTGGCCGCCGACCGTCTTGCCGGCTGCCATGGTGTGGGCGATCTCGCCGAGCATCCGCCCGTCGCCCATCGCCACACCCGGGAAGTTCATCATCTCGCCAAGCCCGACGATGCCCGGCCACGACATCGCCTCGGCGACCTCCGCCGGGCCGATGGTCGCGCCGGCGTTCTCCAGCCCCGGCGCCGAGGGAACGCAGGCCGGCATCTGGACGAACACGTTGACCGGCAGGCTGAGCGCCTCATCGTGCATCAGCCGCACGCCGGGCAGGCCGAGCACGTTGGCGATCTCGTGCGGATCGATGAACATCGACGTGGTGCCGTGCGGAACCACCGCCCGGGCGAACTCCGTGACCGTGACCATGCCGCTTTCCACGTGCATGTGGCCGTCGCAGAGCCCCGGCACCATGTAGCGGCCGCCGGCGTCGATCACCGTCGTGTCGGGCCCGATGGCATAGGAGAGATCCTGCGCGATGGCCGCGAACCGGCCGGCCGCGATGGCGATGTCATAGCCGGACAGCACTTCCCGGGTGTGGACGTTCACCCACCGGCCGTTCCTGACCACCATGTCCGCCGGAGTGCGGCCGGTCGCGACGTCGATCAGCCGCGGCGCGGATTCGGCCCATGTCTTCGGCGTGATGCTAGTCATCGGCTGCCATCTCCGTTGTGATTTCAGCCAGGGTAAACCGCCGGGGGCGGCTGGGGGAAGGGGGAACGCGGATCGTCGCGCCCCTCCTTCGGACGGCCTGACAAACCGCACGCGAGGCGCTATCACCAGTCCCCAGGGGTGTCGAGAGAGGGTTTGGATATGGCCGACGTCGCATTCATCGGACTGGGCGTGATGGGATTTCCGATGGCCGGTCATCTCGCCGCGCGTGGCGGTCACGCGGTCACAGTCTACAACCGCACCACGGCGAAGGCGGAAGCGTGGGTCGCCAAACACGGTGGTCGCTGGGCGATGACGCCGGCGGCGGCGGCCGAGGGCGCCGACTTCGTGTTCTCCTGCGTCGGCAACGACGACGACCTGCGCGAGGTCACCGTCGGTCCGGACGGCGCCTTCTCGCGCATGAAGCCGGGCGCGATCTTCGTCGACCACACCACGGCCTCGGCCAAGGTGGCGCGCGAGCTGCACGACGCCGCCGCCGCCCGCGACCTGCACTTCCTGGATGCCCCCGTGTCTGGCGGGCAGGCCGGCGCGGAGAACGGCGTCCTCACCGTCATGGTCGGCGGCGACGAGGCGGCCTACGCGGCGGCCGAGCCGGTGATCCAGTCGTTCGCACGGATGATCGGGCTGATGGGCCCGGCCGGCTCCGGCCAGCTCACCAAGATGGTCAACCAGATCGCCATCGCCGGGCTGGTGCAGGGCCTGTCCGAGGCGATCCATTTCGCCAAGGCGGCCGGCCTGGATGTGGAGAAGGCGATCGGCGTCATCTCCAAGGGCGCGGCGCAGTCCTGGCAGATGGAGAACCGCTGGAAGACCATGGACGAGGGCAAGTTCGAGTTCGGCTTCGCGGTGGACTGGATGCGCAAGGACCTCGGCATCGTGCTCGACCAGGCTAAGGCGACCGGTGCCCGCCTACCTGTGACGGCGCTGGTCGACCAGTTCTATGCCGACGTCCAGGCGATCGGCGGCAACCGCTGGGACACCTCCAGCCTGATCGCCCGCCTCGAGCCGCCGAAGAAGGGATGACCCGTGCAGCCCGCGGCGAGTCTCGACGAGCGGCTGGCCGACTGCCGGTCGCGCATCGCCGCGGCCGGGAGCGAGGCCAACCGGGTCGGCATGGCGCGCTACGGCATTCGGACGGACAACGCCGCCGGCGCCGGTATTCCCGCACTGCGGGCCATCGCCCGCGATCACCGGCGCGATCACGCGCTCGCGCTCGCGCTGTGGGCCACCGGCGGCCATGAGGAACGGATCCTCGCCGGCATGGTGGAGGACGTCGCAGCCGCGACCCCGGCGCAACTCGATGCCTGGGTGGCGGACCTGGATTCCTGGGACGTCTGCGACCAGGTGGTGCCGCAGTTCGACCGGATCCCGGAAGCGCCGGACCTGCTGCTCCGCTGGGTCGCCGACGAGCGCGAGTTCGTCCGCCGCGCCGGCTTCGTGATGATCGCGGCCCGCGCGGTTCACGGCAAGGACATACCGGACGAGGCTTTCCTGCCCTATCTGGACCTGATCGAGGCGCATGCGGAAGACGACCGCAACTTCGTCTGCAAGGCGGTGAACTGGGCGCTGCGGCAGATCGGCAAGCGCTCGCCCGCGCTGCGTCTGCCCGCAGTCGCCTGTGCCGAACGGCTGATCGGGCGCGACAACCGAACCGCCCGCTGGATCGGCCGGGACGCCCGCCGGGAACTGACATCGCGCGCCGTCATCGAGCGGCAGGCGCGCGTACGAGCGAGAAAGGTAACGCACCGATGAGCACCACGACCGCACCCTGGCCCACCGAGGTCCGCCTCAAGGCGGACAAGAAGACGCTGACCGTCGCGTTCGACGACGGCCGGAGCTTCGACATTCCCGCCGAGCTGCTGCGCGTGCGTTCTCCGTCCGCCGAAGTGCAGGGGCACGGCGCCGGCCAGCGCCGCACCATCGGCGGCAAACGCAACGTTCAGATCCTCGGCGTCGAGCCGGTCGGCTCCTATGCCGTGCGGCTGCGGTTCGACGACATGCACGACACCGGGATCTTCCCCTGGGGCCTGCTGCGCGAGATGGGCGAGCGCCGCGACGCCTTCTTCGAGGAGTATGTCGCCGAGCTGGCGGAAAAGGGCCTCAGCCGCTGACCGCGACGATCACTGGGAGACGTAGAGCGCTTCCAGCTTGCCGAAGATCTGCAGCATCGCCGCCTCGATCTCCTCGGGCGTGTCGCCGTGGGCAAAGTAGCCGGGCGACGCGCAGGCCATCAGGTTCGGCTCGATGTCCTTGAAGACCGGCGCGACGCTGCTGTTGAAGGGCGCGCTGTCGGTGGCTTCCAGGTAGCGAGTGTAGAGGATGGCGACCGTGTGGCCTTTGTCCTTCAGCCCCTGGCAAGCCTTGGGATCCACCGGTTTGACCTCGGTGAACGGAGCGCCGTGGATCTGCGAGTGGAGGCCGTCGGTGATCAGGATGATCGAGCTGTTCTGATCCTTCTTCGACGGTCCGAAGGTGGTCTCCAGGGTCGGAAAGAGAGTATCCAGGTCCGTCTGGGTGAGGTCGGTCGGGCCGACGCCGTAGCCGAGGTCGATGTCCTTCGCCGCCTTCCGCACCAGCGCAGGCGTGCCGTTGGAGATCTCCTGGACCTTGTAGAACGACTGGTTGAAGGCATAGAGGCCGATCTTGACCTTGTCGTCGAGGCCGCCCTTCTCGATCGAGTTCACGAGGGTCTCGATGGCGTCCCTGGCCACGTCGATGCGAAGCTTGACGTTCAGCGAACGCGCGACGGTCAGCGGATTCTCCGGACCGACGCTGGCGTCCGGCGTATGGCAGGCGAATTCGCAGCCGTAGTAGCCCGCGCGCATCTTGTCCCGGTCCGCTTCGGTCGCCGCCAGCCCCATGGAATCGGAGACGTCGACCACGATGGCGACCGAGCCTTCGCTCGTGCCGAGATTCACGGCGGACAGGCCGCCCACGGTCTTCGTGGGAACCCCGATCAGGCCGCCGAAGCTCAGCGGCACGCTGCTCTCGAAAGTGACCTGGACGGCTGACGCCTTGCCCTTCTTGTCCTTCAGCAGCACCGGTTTCAGAAGCGTCACGGTGCCGAGGCCATGCGCGGAGAGATTGGCGTTGAAGGCGTGCGTGGCGGCCTCTTCGGCCTTCTTCTCGGTGCCTCCCTTGGCTGTGTAGGTCTTCGCGTAGGCGAGTGCCGCCGAATCTCCCGCACCCTGGATGACGCCCTTGGCCCGGTTCATGGCCGTGAAATCCATCGCGAACCCGGCCACACCTGCCAGGACGAACAGCGAGATCGCAAAGACGACGGCGGTACCGCCCGAACGATCCGATGAGAATGGGCGCATGCAGGTGCCTCCGGGCCAGGACGCCGGAGTATCGCAAATTCTACCCTAAATATGTATGAACTGCCAGGGGATAGACCGCTTTGGAGCCGTCTGCAACCTCCCGGTGGAAACTGCTCAATTAACTTTAATTTCTAAGGTAAACAGCCGGTATACGTTTATCTAACATTGTTACAACTTGCGAGAGATTTCTTGGAGTGGCATCGATAACAGGGTATTAACAAAGAGGTCACGCCATGACGCTCCGTAATTCTTTTATCGCTGTTTTGCTGGCATCCAGTGCAATCATGCCGTTTGGCATCACGTCGTCGCACGCCGCCGTCACCGACCGGCTCTGCGACAATGCATGGGCCCAAATCTTCCTGCCGCAGTGCCACGAGGAGGTGACAGGCTCGATTGACACGTCCGCCAAGCCCACTTCGGAGAACAAGGCGTCTGCCGGCCCGTCCGTCAAGACCGTGCCACCGGCAGACGAGGACGACAAGGTCGTGGTCGTGGTCCCCGATGAGGAAACCGCCACCCCCGGTGACGAGACCGGCGGCGACGACGAGGTGACCCCGGGCGACGAAATCGGCGGCGACGACGAGGTGACCCCGGGCGACGAGACCGACGGCGACGACGAGGTGACCCCGGGCGACGAGACCGGCGGCGACGACGAGGTGACCCCGGGCGACGAGACCGACGGCGACGACGAGGCGACCCCGGGCGAAGAGACCGGCGGCGACGACGAGGCGACCCCCGGCGACGAGACCGGCGGCGACGACGAGGCGACAGCTGAAGATCCTGATGAACCCTTCGACTTCGCAGGGTACTGGAACTCGCTGCGAGACTACGTGACGACCTATGCCCCCACGGGTATCTGGAGCATGGAAGAAGTCGCGGTCATTGTCGACGAACTATACTTCAAGGGACTCGAGGAAACGACGACCGGGCCGGACCTCGACCGCCTTTATGAGGAACGTGTGAAGCAGCGGGTCGCCGAACTCGACGCTCAGGGCAAGATCGATGCGGACGAAGCAACATGGAACTTCCCGGAAGAAGAGTTGCAGGAAAAAAAGGAACGGATTCGCGAGATCATCGAAGGAGATAGCCCTGAAAATCTTTGGAGTGAGGAAGAACTTGATCAGCTGACAGAAGAGTTGGCCTCTCTTTATGTGAAGGTTACAAGCACAGCGGAAGATTTGGACGGGCTCCTGCAGAAGCGTATCCAGGAGAAGCTGGCCAGCCTCGAGGAGCAGGAAGAGCCCGTCGCGGCTGTCGAGGAAGCTCCGGCCGTTGCAGCCTTCGCGACCGTTGCGATCGAGGATGAGATCGTGACGCCCGCCGAGGATCCGGCGGCTCCGCCCGCTGACAGCGATGCGGCTGCGGACGAGGAGGTTCCGGCCGCCGAACCGACCGCGGCAGCGGACGAAGTGCCTGCCACCGAACAGCCCGCGGAAAGCACCGAGGCCCCGGCCACCGAACAGCCCGCGGAAAGCACCGAGGCCCCGGCCGCGGAACAGCCGACCGAGAGCATCGAGGCCCCGGCCACGGAACAGCCCGCGGAAAGCACCCAGGCTCCGGCCGCCGAACAGCCCGCGGAAAGCACCGAGGCTCCGTCGGACGGCGGAAACGAGCCGGCCGCGAGCGAGACGTCGTCCGAGAGCAGCGCGTCCGAGACCGACTCCTCGTCCGCTTCCGACAGCGGCGACAGCGGCTCCTCGTCGGAGAGCGGCGGATCGGAAAGCGAGTCGTCGTCGAACGAGGGTTCGAGCGAAAGCTGATCCGCGCCACCCGCGGGCGGCCGCATCTCCCGCCCCTGCAAACGAAAAGAGCCCCGGCCACAGGCCGGGGCTCATCGTTTTGCTAATGGGTCGCCCGATCAGCGGACGACGACGACCTTGGTGCCGACGCCGACGTGCTCGTAGAGGTCGGCCACGTCGTCGTTGGTCATGCGGATGCAACCGGACGACACCGCCTGGCCGATGGTCCAGGGCTCAGCGGTCCCGTGGATGCGGTAGATGGTCGAGCCGATGTACATGGCGCGCGAGCCGAGCGGGTTATCCGGGCCGCCGGGCATGTGGTAGGGCAGGTCGGGCTGCCGCTTGCGCATCGCCGGCGGCGGCGTCCAGCCCGGCCATTCGGCCTTGCGGGTGATGTGGTGCGTGCCCGACCAGGTGAAGCCCGGACGGCCGACGCCGATGCCGTACTTGAGCGCCTTGCCGTCGCCGAGCACGTAGTAGAGACGCCGCTCGGTCGTGTTGACGACGATGGTGCCCTTGCGGTGCGGCCCGTCGTAGGAGATCAGTTCCCGCTTGACCGGGCTCTCCATGAGGCGCTTGGAGGGAGACTTCTTGATCACCTCGAACTTGCCGGTCGAGGGATCGTAGAAGCGGACGGTGCCGTCTTCCGCGAGGGCGGCGCCGGCAAAAAGGGACGCGATCAGAACACCCGAAATCAGAGAGATCGTTTTACGCATCGTTCCGAGCCAATATGTGTGGGTCGACGGCTGGCTGCCGAGCCATGCGGATCACCTCTCCGGAAAACGAGTTCCCCGTTCGGTGGCCACTGGGAGCCTGGAAGTTGCGCCGCTCGCGTTGACGATGACGACCCCGACGGGCGGGATCAAGCGTGTTCTAACAGGTCGCGGTTAATACCCGGCGAACAACACTCGCTGTTGCCGCTCTGCAACGCCCAAAGTCTTGGAAAATCTAAGAATTTCGGCTCAAAATACACTCTTTGTTAGGGTTTATCTTGATTAACCGGATTCTTGCAGGTCCGGCCCGTGCTGGCGTGGACCGCGCCACGCCCGCACGGCCGAATCGCTCAACCCAAGTTGAGCTCCTTGAAAAAGTCGTTGCCCTTGTCGTCGATGACGATGAAGGCGGGAAAATCGACGACGTCGATCTTCCAGATCGCCTCCATGCCGAGTTCGGCGAACTCGACCACCTCGACATGCTTGATGCAGTCCTGCGCAAGTCGAGCGGCGGGCCCGCCGATCGATCCGAGGTAGAAACCGCCGTAGCGCGCGCAGGCATCCCGCACCTGCTTGCCGCGGTTGCCTTTGGCCAGCATCACCATCGAGCCGCCGGCCGCCTGAAACTGCTCGACATAGGCGTCCATCCGGCCCGCCGTAGTGGGTCCGAAGGAGCCGGAGGCATAGCCCTCCGGCGTCTTGGCCGGCCCGGCGTAGTAGACCGGGTGGTTCTTGAAATAGTCGGGCAGGGGTTCGCCGCGCTCCAGCCGCTCGCGCAGCTTGCCGTGGGCGAGGTCGCGCGCGACGATCAGCGGCCCGGTGAGCGACAGGCGCGTCTTGATCGGGTGGCGCGACAGCGTCTCCAGGATCTCCTTCATCGGCCGGGTCAGGTCGATCCTGACCACATCGCCGCCGAGAGTGGATTCGTCCACGTCGGGCATGAAGCGGGCCGGGTTGTGCTCCAGCTCCTCCACATAGACGCCCGAGGCGGTGATCTTGCCCTTCGCCTGCCGGTCGGCCGAGCAGGAGACGCCGATGCCGATCGGCAGCGAGGCGCCGTGGCGGGGCAGGCGAATGACGCGCACGTCGTGGCAGAAGTACTTGCCGCCGAACTGCGCGCCGACGCCGGTCGCCTGGGTCGCCTTGAAAACTTCCTCCTCCATCGCGAGGTCGCGGAACGCGTGACCCTGCTCGGAGCCCTGCGTCGGCAGGCCGTCGAGATAGCGCGTGGAGGCGAGCTTGACCGTCTTCAGGTTCATCTCGGCCGACGTGCCGCCGATTACGATCGCCAGGTGATAGGGCGGGCAGGCGGACGTGCCGAGCGTAAGGATCTTCTCCTTAATGAAGGCCATCAGCCGGTCTGGCGTCAGCAGCGACGGGGTCCCCTGAAACAGGAATGTCTTGTTGGCCGACCCGCCGCCCTTGGCGACGAACAGGAACTTGTAGGCGTCCTCGCCCTCCGCATAGAGGTCGATCTGGGCTGGCAGATTGTTGCGCGTGTTGCGCTCCTCGAACATCGAGATCGGCGCGAGCTGGCTGTAGCGCAGGTTCCGCTTGAGGTAGGCGTCGAGCACGCCACGCGAAAGCGCCTGCTCGTCGCCGCCCTTCGTCCACACCCGGCGACCCTTCTTGCCCATGATGATCGCGGTTCCAGTGTCCTGGCACATCGGCAGGATGCCGCCGGCCGCGATGTTGGCGTTCTTCAGGAGGTCGTAGGCGACGAACTTGTCGTTGGAGGTCGCCTCCGGATCGTCGAGGATCCGGGCGAGCTGGGCGAGGTGGCCGGGACGCAGCAGGTGGTTGATGTCGATGAAGGCCGTCTCGGAGAGAAGCCGCAGCGCCTCGGGGTCTACCTTCAGGATCTCCTCGCCCTCGAAGCTGGACGTGGAAACGAAGTCGGACGTCAGCTTGCGGTAGGGGGTGTCGTCGGGGGCGAGCGGGAACAGGCCGGTGTCGACGCGGGGCTCGGACATGGGGCTCTCCGGAGGGAAGCGGGGATGCATGTGGCGTCGTTTTAGCCCCCGACGTCCCGCAGGCCAAGGGCAGGGGAGCCAGACCTTTGGCGCAGGACGGGTTGTTGCGGACTTGCCAAGGCCGGGCCGAGGCAACACTTGATAAGGGCAAGTGGAGTGGTGCCGGTGTTCGCCTGGTTGCGCGTTCTCGTCCTCTCGATCGTCCTGACGCTGGGTCTCGCCCCGGCGCCGGCCGGTGCGGCCGTGATGGCCGGGTGCGGGGAATCGCATGGGCAAGCCATGGACCACGCCGTGATGCACGACGGGCACCACGGGCAGGATACCCAGCCGCAGAGCGGAAAGACGCCGGCGCAGGCGATGCCCGACTGCTGCACCTGCTGCCTGCAGGCGACGACGCCCCTGGTTCCGACCTTTGGCCTTCACCGCCCCGTTCTGGCGGTCTTCATTCCGGTTTCACCGACGGAAATGGTCGGCATCGCACCCGAGCCCGTGCCGCCGCCCCCCAAGGTCCGCGCCTGATCATTCCGATACCGCCGCATTTCCGCGGCATGATCTTCGATCAGCAAGGACAGACATCATGAAAACCAAGGTTCTCCTCGGCGCAGTCGCGCTCGCGCTCGTGTTCGCCGCCGCTCCCGTCGTCGCCCAGATGAAGCACGGCGAGATGGACCACTCCGGCCACGACATGGGCCAGGGCGAGATGCAGGGCGGCATGCACGGCGACGGCATGGGCCAGATGAATATGGGTGCGCCCAAAGGGGACGACAGCCAGTCGTCCAAGGACTATGCGGCCGCCAACGCCAAGATGCACCAGGCCATGGATATCGTCTTCACCGGTGACAGTGACGTCGACTTCGTGAAGGGCATGATTGCCCACCACCAGGGTGCCATCGACATGGCTGAAGTCGTCCTCCAACACGGCAAGGACCCGGAGATCCGCACGCTCGCCGAGGGCATCATCAAGGCCCAGCGCGGCGAGATCGCCATGATGCAGAAGTGGCTCGCCGACAAGGGCAAGTGACGCCCTGACACTTCGGGGAGCCGCGCCGGCGATCGCGGCGCGGTTCCCCCGCCTCACTTCAGTTCGCTGAGCAGGATGCTGGTCTCCGACGCGGAGACGCCCTTCACGCCGCGGATCTCGTGCAGCACGCTGTCGAGCGTGGCGAGATCGCCGGTGTTGATCTCCACGACGAGATCCCAGCGACCGTTGGTGGAATGCACCCGGCCGACGTCCGGCATGCGTTTCAGGGCACCGACGACCGCCTTGGTGTCGGCCGACCGCACCTCCAGCGACGTGATCGCCCGAACAGCCCCGGCCTCCGCGTCGCCGCGCAGGCGGATGGTGAAGCCGCGCAGGATCCCCGACGACATCAGCTTGTCGATCCGGTTCTGAACCGTTCCGCGTGAAACGGAGAGCCGCTTCGCCAGCGTAGAGGTGGGAAGCCGCGCGTCGTCCCGCAGCATCTGGATGAGGCCGCGGTCGATGTCGTCGAGAATGGCCGGATCGATCACTCTGTCAGTCTCCTATGCCATTTCGCCAGAATACCGGGCAAATCGTAACACATCGCTCGCTTTTTGTTGGCGCGGATTTCGCGCACGCTGAGGCCTCTGATCACGGCAGGCGAGGGACCGATCTCCATGACGATTGCAAGCGGCGGCTTTCCGCGGGATGTACGCCCGGCGCGGGTCTCGATCCTCGGCATCCCGTCCGAGAAGGGCGCGGGCACGGCGGGCACGCTGATGGGCCCGGCCGCGATGCGGACCGCCGGCCTGCCGGCGCTGCTGACCGAGCTCGGCTACATCGTCGACGACCACGGCGACATGCTGCAGCCCGCGCCGGTGACGCCCGCGATGGCGGCTGATGCCGCGGCGCGCTGCCTGAACCTCCCTGAGATCACCGCCTGGACCCGCGCCATCGACGCCGAAGCCTATCGCCTCGCCCGCGACGGCGGCGTGCCGGTGTTCCTGGGCGGCGACCATTCGCTGTCGATGGGCACCATCGCCGGCGTTGCCCGGCGCTGTGCCGAGACCGGCAAGGAACTGGTCGTGCTCTGGCTCGACGCCCATGCCGACTACAACACACCCGCCACCACGCCGTCCGGCAACATGCATGGCATGTCGCTCGCCTACCTCTGCGGCGAGGCGAGCCTGGCGCCACTGGCCGCCACCGCCTTCCCGCTCCTGAAGCCGGAGAACCTCCACATCTTCGGCGTACGCTCGGTGGATCGCGACGAGCGCCGCGCGCTGCACGAGGCCGGCGTCGACGTCACCGACATGCGCCTGATCGACGAGGAGGGCGTGCCGGTCCTGCTGCGCCGGATCCTCGGCGAGCTGAAGGGGCGAAACGTCCACCTCCACGTCAGCCTGGACGCCGACTTCCTGGACCCCTCGCTCGCACCGGGGACCGGCACGACCGTGCTGGGCGGAACGACCTACCGCGAGGCGCACCTGGTCATGGAGATGATCCACGACTGCGGTCTGCTCGGCTCGCTCGACATCGTGGAACTGAACCCTTTCCTCGACGAGCGCGGCCGCACCGCCAAGCTCCTCTGCGACCTCGCCGGCAGCCTGTTCGGGCTGACCGTGCTCCACCGCCAGCCAGCGTGACGGGCCACTCGCGCGGACCAACGACAAAGAAGCCGAACCTCATGCTCAAGGACTCGCCCATGACCCTCCACACCACCGACTTCATCGACATCGAGCACCGGCTCGGCGCGCACAACTACAAACCGCTCGACGTGGTCCTGACCCGGGGCGAGCGGGTCTGGGTGTGGGACGTCGACGGCAACCGCTACCTGGACTGCCTGTCGGCCTATTCGGCGGTGAACCAGGGCCATTGCCACCCGAAGATCCTGGCCGCGATGGTGGAGCAGGCCGGCAAGCTGACGCTCACCTCGCGCGCTTTCCGCAACGACCAGCTGGCGCTGCTTTATGAAGAGCTCGCCGCGCTTACCGACAGCCACAAGGTGCTGCCGATGAACTCCGGCGCCGAGGCCGTGGAGACGGCGATCAAGGCCGTTCGCAAGTGGGGCTACGAGGTGAAGGGCGTACCGGACGGGCAGGCGGAGATCATCGTCGCCTCCGACAACTTTCATGGCCGGACGCTCGGCATCGTCTCCTTCTCCACCGATCCGGACGCCCGTGGCGGCTTCGGCCCCTTCGCGCCGGGCTTCAAGGTGGTGCCCTTCGGCGATGCCGACGCGCTGGAGGCGGCGATCGGCCCCAACACGGTCGCCTTCCTGGTGGAGCCGATCCAGGGCGAGGCCGGCGTCATGATCCCGCCCGCGGGCTACTTCAAGCGCGTCCGCGAGATCTGCACGGCCCGCCAGGTGACGCTGATCCTCGACGAGATCCAGACCGGCCTCGGCCGCACCGGCAAGCTGCTGGCGGAGGAGCACGAGGGCATCGTCGCCGACGTCACCCTGATCGGCAAGGCGCTGTCCGGCGGCTTCTATCCGGTCTCCGCGGTGCTCTCCAACACCGACGTGCTCGGGACGTTGAAGCCAGGCCAGCACGGCTCCACTTTCGGCGGCAACCCGCTCGCTTGCGCGGTCGCACGCGCGGCGCTGAAGGTGCTGACGGATGAGGACATGATCGGCAACTCCGAGCGCATGGGCGCCTACTTCAAGGCCGGGCTCGCCGACATCCGCTCCAACCTCGTCAAGGAGGTGCGCGGCCGCGGCCTGATGCTCGCCGTCGAACTGCACCCGGAGGCCGGCGGCGCCCGCCGGATCGTGGAGGACCTGCGCGCCCGCGGCGTCCTCGCCAAGGACACCCATGGCCACACCATCCGGATCGCGCCGCCGCTGGTGGTGACCCGCGACGAGGTGGACTGGGCGCTGGAGCGCTTCCGGGAGGCGCTCACCGCCGCGGCGTGACGGTCGGTCGTAGGAACACGGCCTTCCCATACCGTGGCATGAATGTGATCATGGGCGCGGGGGGCGATTGGACCCGGCCGCCGGACCAGCGTGGGACGGCCGGCCGAGACGGGGCTGGTCGCCTGATGTGGGATCGCGCGTACTCGGTGCCATTGCCGGCGGACCTCAGGGCCTTCGTCGACGGCGAGGTCGCGGCCGGCCGTTTTTCCGGACCCGAGGAGGTGATCCGGGCTGCGCTCCGGCAGTTCGCCGCGACGGCTCCGGACGGCGGCATCCGCTCCATGGGCACGGACGCGGCAGTGCTGGACGGCATCGGGGATGGCTACTTCGCCGTCGATTTCGGCTGGCGAATCACCGCCTTCAACGCGGCTGCCGAGCTCTACTTCCGCTGGCCCCGGGCCGAGGTGATCGGCCGCGTGTTGTGGAACGTCATCCCGGCCTTCGCCGGCACCGATTTCGAGCGCCGTTACCGCCGTGCCATGGACGAACGCCGTCCCGACGCTTTCGCGTCGCCTTCGGCTGTCCGCCCCGGCGTCTGGGTCGACATCCGCGCCTTCCCGATCCCGGAGGGTCTCGGCATCGCCTTCCGCGACATCACCGAGCACCGTCGCATGATGGAGGCCCTGCGCGCCAACGAGGAACGGCTCCGATTCGCCCTCGACGCCTCCGAGATGGGCGACTGGAGCTGGGACGCCGCGACGGACGTGGTGACCTTCTCCGCGGCCGGCGCCGAAATGTTCGGCCTCGACGATCTCTCGACCACCTGGACCGACCTGCAGCGGGACCACCTGGTCCAGGAGGATGCGGAGCAGGCGCGCGCCATGGTGGAGACCGCGATCGCCACGCGCGGCCGCTACGCCGCCGAATACCGCGTCCGTCTGCCGGACGGGACGATCCGCTGGATCGCCGCCAAGGGCCGCGGCACCTACGACGAGGTCGGCGCGGCGATCGGCATGCAGGGCCTGGTCCAGGACATCACGGCGGGCAAGGACGCCGAACGCCGCCTGCAGGAAAGCGAGGCGCGGCTGGAGATCGCCACCCGCACCCACCGCATCGGCATCTTCGATTGGCATATCCCAAGTGGCCGGGTGGTCTGGTCGGACGAGGAACAGCGCATCTTCGGCATGGTCCCGGGCGACTTCGAGGGGACCATCGGGGACTGGGCCCGGCGGGTTCATCCCGAGGACCGCAAGCCGTCCGAAGAGCGCCTGACAACGGCGATGGAGAACCGCGAATCCGCGATCGATTTCTCCTTCCGGATCATCCGGCCCGATGGGGTCGTGCGATGGATCGAAGGGTCCGGCCGATTCCTCTATGACGCGGAGGGGCACCCGGTGCAGCTGATCGGCGTCAACATCGACGTCACCGAGCGCGTTCGGCACATCGCCGACCTGGAACGCGCCGACCGGCACCTTCGCCTGCTGGTCAACGAGCTGAACCACCGCGTCAAGAACACGCTGGCATCCGTCCAGTCCATCGCCGCCCAGACGCTTCGGCCCGGCGTCGAAGTGGCCGAGGCGCGCGAAGCCTTCGCCGCCCGGCTTGTCGCGCTCGCCGGCGCCCACGACGTCCTCACGCGGGAGAACTGGGAGGGAGCGGATCTCCGCGACGTGGTCGCCGGAGCGATCGGGCCGTTCGAGGCCCGCAAGGGCGAACGATTCCACCTGGAAGGACCGGAAGCGCGCCTGCCGCCGAAACTCGCCGTGACGCTTGCCATGGCGCTGCACGAACTCTGCACCAATGCAGTGAAATACGGAGCGCTCTCGACCGACGCCGGCTGCGTTTCCATCACCTGGACCGTGGCTGAGGACAGAGGAGGGTCGACCCTCGCCCTGACCTGGACTGAACGGGGTGGGCCCGTCGTCACCTTGCCGACGCACCGCGGGTTCGGCACCCGACTGATCGAGAAGGGTCTCACCTTCGACGTCGGCGGCTCCGTCGACCTGAGCTTTGATCCGACGGGTGTCGTCTGCCGGATCAGGACGCAGCTTCAGCAGGAAGGCGCGTCGATCGTGGCGTGATGCTCCGCATCAGGGACGCGGCCTCCGCCACGGCATCGGCCACGCGCGTCGGATCGGCGTAGTGCACCATGTGTCCCGCCCCGGGGACGAGGTGGAGCCGCGCGCCCGGGATCGCCTTGTAGAGCCGCACCGACTGATCGTCCGTGTCGACCATGGCATCCTCGGTGCCGGCGATGATCACCACCGGCTGGGTGATGTCGGGGCAGCGATGCTGCAGCGCCGCCGCTGCTGGAATCATCGTCGACGCCTCTTCCGCCGCGGCCCGCAGGGCACCCGGCCGGAGCGCCATCGCGGCTGGCACGGCAGCACGGAAACTGTCGGGAACGGGCAGCGGAGCGAAGATCTTGGCCAGGAGGTGCGGCCACGCGAGGCGTCCGACCAGCGGCGAGATCGTGAAGCGCAGCGCGTCCCCGATCAGCGGCACCGCCGGCGCGGAGAAGGCCACCGCGTCGAGCCGTGCCGAGGGGTAGAAGTAGCCGGTGGCCAGTACGAGCGCCCCGACGCGCGAGGGATGATCCAGCGCGAGCGACGCAGCGACCAGTGCACCCCAGGAGTGCCCGAGCACGATGGGCTGCTCCAGCCCGAGCACGCCGAACGCCTCCGCGAAGATCCGGGCTTGGCCCTCGGGCGTCCAGGCACCCCAGCGCGGTCGGGTGGAATGCCCATAGCCCGGCCGGTCGAACAGGATGACCCGGTGCCGCGCCGCGAGCTTGTCGACCAGGCCGCTTGCGAGGAAATCGGGCAGCATGCTGCCATTGCCGTGGAGGAGCACCACCGGATCGCCGCGCCCGACCTCCACCACGTGGAGCTCTGTTCCGTCGATCTCCACGAATCGCCCGCGAGGTGGATGCCGCGCTTCCGCGATCCGCGACGACACGACGTTGCCCGCCGCCAGCGCGGCGCCGGCGGCAAGGCCGTAGAGGAGGGAGCGGGGAAGACCGGCCATGAATGGGCGCTTTCTGTCGGGATGCGGAACCCAAGCTGAACCGGCCCACCGCCAGGATGTTCCGCTCCGGCGCAACGGCATCGCCCGAAACTCAGACCGGGTCCGATCAGAGGGACCGCGCCTCGGGCCGCCGTTCAGCGCGCGGCGAGCAGCAGCGGCCTGTGGTCCGACACCTCGGGATCGGCGACCACCTCGAACGCCTCGACGTCCACCGCGGCGTTCACCAGCATGTAGTCGGCGAAACGCCCGGCCTTGGTGTAGTGAGAGGTGCGCGTATCCGTGTGCCCGCCGGCCGTGACGAGATCGCGGAGGCCGAGTTCACCGAGGACCCGGAAGGTCGCGCTGTCCGGCAGCACGTTGAAGTCGCCGCAGACGACAAGCCGCTCGTCCGGGCTGCCGCGCGTCCGCGCGACGAGGTCGGAGAGCGCCTCCGCCTGCCGCAACCGGGCCGGCGTGTCGTGCTTGCCGGCCGGATCCCGGAGCCCGTGAAGCTGGACCACCGTGATCGGCGCTCGCGCGGCCTCGTCGTAGAGACGGACCCCGTGCGCGTTCCGCGGCCGCGGGTGATCGCCCCAACCGTCAGCCGAGAAACGGCCGTGGATGAACCCTGCGACCTGCCCGATCACCGGCAGGCTGTCGCGCACGAAGGTGGCGAGGCCGAACTCGGAAGCGTGCGATCGCCCGTCGTCGCCGTTCAGGAACCCGCGCGAGGCCGGGTGGAAGAAGGCCTGGTGCCCGGGCAGGGTCGCGCGGATTTCCGCGAAGAGATTGGCCCGCTGCGGCAGGACGAGGTCGCCGTCGCGGTAGGCGAGCCAGCCGAAGCCGGATGCGTGCGTCCGGGTGACCTCCTGGAGGCAGAGGACGTCCGCATCGACCGCTGCGATGTAGTCCATCAAGGGCTCGTGGAGCCGCCCGCCCCACGCGTTGAGAGAAAGGATGCGCAGCGCCATTTCAAGCCTGTCCTCCGACCCGCCCCCGGGCGGCAAGGGGTAGTCGAAGACGGCGGCGCTGGAAAGGGACAGAGCCCGTCCGCATTGAACCGGCTGCCGCCGCTGGTCTAATCTCGCCGCGAGCACCCCGCGGAGGCAACAGCCCTTGTCCGTCTTCCATCCCGACGTCTACCGCACCGACCGCAAGGCGCCGAGCTGGTGGGAGGCGAGCGCATCGGTCCGGGAAGCGCCGCCGGTGACGGGCGACGTCGACACCGAGGTGGCCATCATCGGCGGCGGCTACGTCGGGCTCTCCGCCGCCCTGCACCTCGCGCGCGACCACGGCATCTCTGCGACGGTGCTGGAGGCCGGCCCGATCGGCTGGGGCGCGTCCGGGCGCAACGGCGGTTTCGTCGGTTACCCCTGGGTGAAAAAGTCGCCGGAGGACCTGATCAAGACCTATGGCGAGGCGGAGACCCGCCGGGTGTTCGACTGCATGCAGGAGGGGCCCCGGCTGGTGCGGGAACTCCTCGCCACCGAGGCCATCGACGCTGACCCGCAGGGTGATGCCATCTACGAGGTGGCGCACACGCCGAAGATCGCGCCCGAACTGAAGGAAGCCGCCGAGTTCTATCATCGGGTCCTCGGCGTGCCGGCCTTCTATCTCGACCGCTACGCCTTCGCCGAGATCGGCCATGGCGGCACGGAGCAGTTCGGCGCTTTCGGCATCCGCGATCTCTTCGGCATCCATCCGCTGAAGTTCGTCGCCGGACTGAGGGAGGCCGCCGAACGGCGGGGCGCGCGGCTGCACGGCGGCTCGCGCGTGGTCGGTTGGGAGAAGATCGGCGCGGTCCACCACCTCCGCACGGCGGGCGGAACGGTGCGCGCCCGGACCGTGCTCCTGGCCACCAACGGCTACACGCCGGACGACCTCGACCCGCGCTTCGCTAATCGCACGCTTCCGGCGCTCTCCAACATCATCGTGACGCGGCCGCTGACCGAGGACGAGCGTGCGGCGGAAGGCTGGAAAACCGACTGCCCGGTCTCCAACGCCCGCAATCTGCTCTTCTACTATCGCATGCTGCCGGACGGCCGCTTCCTGTTCGGCGGCCGCGGTGGGACCGCCGGCAGCCCGCTGGAGGACATGCGGATGAAGTCCTATCTCACCCGCCGCCTGGGCGAGGTGTTCCCGGCCTGGAAGGGCGTGGTGATCGACCACTTCTGGAACGGCCTGGTCTGCCTGACCGGCCGCCTCACCCCGGCGCTCGGCCGCCTCGACGACGATCCGAGCATACACTACGCCTTCGGCTGGCACGGCAACGGCGTCAGCGCCGCGCCGTGGGCGGGCCGGCGGATGGCCGAGATGATCGCCGGGCGGTCGACCGTCGAAGACCTCCCCGTGCCCTTCCGCGGGCTGCCGCCGAACCTGCTGCACCCCTGGATCCGGCGGATGGGGCTGAAGGCCGCCTACCTCTGGTACGGATTGAAGGAACCGCAGTAGACCGCGGTTCCGACTCTTCAATCCGTGACCGCGGAGGCTTCCGCCAGAAACCGCCGGGACGCAGCCGGAAGCGGCTCCTGCCGCACCCCGCTCGGCGTTGTCCGGCCGGCATACCAGTCGACCGTCAGCACCCGCAGCCTCCTGAGGCCGTCGACGCAGGCCCCGCCGTCGCCCGCAGCCCGCACCGGGGCGAGCACGGCTTCCAGCCGGGTCAGCGCCCGGAGCGCATAGACGTGGTACTCCAGCGCGCGCCGACCGCGGTCGAGTTCGAGTGGCAGCGCACCGTCCTCCCGCACCTGGCAGAGGCCGAGCCGCAGGCTCTCGCTCGCCCAGGCCGTGAGGCTCCTGTCGGCGGTCGCCACCCCGATCGTGCCGACCGAGACGCCGGCCCAGTAGCGGTGGTTGTTGGCGCGGCTGCGCGGTCCGGCGGAGTATTCGTAGAAGGCGATGGTGTCCTGGCCGATGGTCCGGAGCCACGCCTCGACGCCGGCCCGGTCCGCGTCCGGCAGCGGCGCGTCGGCGACGCGGCGATAGGCCTCCGCCAGGTCGGCGACCAGAACGTCCCGCGTGAGATAGGCGTCTTCGGTCGTCAGGCCGAGAAAGGAACCGGCGTCAGCCCACTCCGAGAGCCGGGTGAGCACGCAGGACGCTGCCGATAGATCGCCGCCGCCGGACGATTGCCAGCGGTTGGCGAGCACCGTCATGTCCTCCACGAAGGCGCGGACGGCCTGCAACTGCCGGGCGCGCGCCATGCTCTTGGTGGGATCGGTGACGGACCGGGTCTCATCGCCCGTGATGTACTTGGACTGGGTGGCCGGCATCATGACGGGGCCGGACACCGCGGCGCAGGCCGCCTCGGAGGAGACGAGCACGGTGGGCGCTCCGGGAGGGAGCGTGACGACGGGTGCCGCGGCCAGAAGGAACGCGACGGCACCGACTGCTGTGGAGAGCATGGAAGTTCCCGTGGATGGACGGTTCCAACTCTATCGGTCCACGGGTTAATTCGCGTTTGCGAAGATGCCGAGACTTGCGCGGATCCGCTGATTTTCAGCGTTTTCGGGTGCTCAGTTCGTCACCACATCCTGCGCTGCCGCAAGGGCCGATTTCGCCGGGCCGTAGCCCTTCGACGCCGCCTTCTTCATCAGCGCCTCGCTCTCGGCCGGATCGCTCGAGGCCACCAGCAGGCCGACGCGGAACTGCGCTTCCGGATCGCCCGCCTTGGCGGCCTTGCGGTACCAGGACAGGCTCGTTTCGGCATCGACCTCGACCGGTCCGCCGGAGCCGTAGAAGCGCGCGAGCGCCGTCATGGCCGGCACGCTGCCGTTCTCGGCGGCGTCGGCGAGGGCGGCCATCGTTGTCTCCGTCTCCGGATCCTCCGGCATCAGCGAGGCAACCGACCGCGTCAGCTGGTCGATCGCGCCGGGATCGCCGGCCCGCGCGGCGGCCAGCAGCAGCGCGACGACTTCAGCCGAGGGCTTGCCGCCGTCGGCGGTGAGGATCTTGACGGCCACCCGCGCCGCTTCCGCATCGCCGCGCTTGGCGCTCGCCATCAGCGTGGCAAGGATCGCCTTCCGGTCCTTGGCGGGCGCGATGTCGTGGAGCTTCCCGAGCGCCGACGCGGAGCCGACGCCGCCGGCCGAGCCGAGCTTGGCGTACCAGAACAGCGCACCCTTGGCGTCGCCGTCGGAGATCGCGTCGCGCACCAGCGAGCCGTAGGTGTCCCGCGTAACAGCCGCTGGCGCCATCGCCAGCCACTTGGCCGCGCGGTTGCGGTCGAGCGGCATGCGGTCTTCGCCACGGGCGAGGTCCTTGCCGAAGGAGAGGATCTTTTGCGCCTTGTCCTCGGCCGGCAGGTGTCCGAGCAACTCCAGCGCCTCCGGATCACGTCCGGCGGCGACGGCAGTCTCGATCATCTTCAGGAGCCCGCTGCGCGATCCGCGTTGGGCGGCGACGAGATACCAGAAGCTCGCGTCGGTCTCGCGGATGCCGTAGCGCGCGGCGGTACCTTGCTCCGACAGTTCCGCCATGAACATGGCGAGCGTGACGGAGGGCAGGGCGAGCGCTGCCTCCTCGTAGGCCGGCCCCATCGTGGTGAGGGTCGGCGGGATCACCTTGCGCTCGACCGCGATCTTGGCGAGGCCGGAGAAGGCGTCCTGCGATCCCGCGCGGACGGCGATCTCCAGGTAGCCGATCTCCTCCTGGACATTTCCGGCTTGCCGGGCGAGATCCACCAGCCGCGCCAGCGCGTCCTTGTTGGCGCGCGGCGAGTAGTTGCCCTCCAGCGTGGTGAGGTAGATCTGCTTGGCGCGGGCGAGATCGCCCCGCTGTTCGTAGTAGAAGGCCTGGACAAGGCTCTCCTGGCCCGGAAAACCGCTGCCGCCGGCCAAAGCAGGGCCGCCGGCGAGAGCAAGCAGCGTCGTGGCGAGGAACCGCGCGGCGGCGGTGCGACGGATGGCCATGGTGTGATCTCCGGATCGGCCCGCCGCACATCGGGGGCGGTCGGGCACTGGGAAAAAAGGTTCGGCGGGCGGAGATCGCCGGGCGTTCGTCAGCCCTGCAGAAGCAACTCCGGCCCGCGGCCGATCAGCGGGAACAGCCCGCTCGTCTTCAGCTCCACGAATTCACGGCCCGTCCAGGTCAGCTTCGGGCCGCCGCCGGTTGCGGACACGTCGACGAGGCCCATGCCGACCAGACGGTCCAGGATCTCTCGATCGACACGCATGAAGGGCGAGAGCCCGCTGGCAATATCCAGGAGGGCGTCCCATTCGGAGGCTGTCAGGCCACGTGCGCTGCTGATCATCGGGGGCTCCGCTGTCTTCGCCAGCCCGGCGGGGCAGGGCGCTTCGGTTCGGTTGACCTGTGATCGCCCACCGACCGGGACCGGTCGGTGGGCCGCTTTCATTCCGCTGACGGTCGAGCTTTGTCCCGCCCTCAGATGGTCTGGTTGTAGTCGCCGACTTCCGGGCTCTTCCGGAGCACGGCGTCGACGGCCT
>NZ_JACDIT010000012.1 GCF_013839445.1 Chthonobacter albigriseus
ATGTCTTCCGGATTGGGGTTGTAGCGCGGGAAGGTGTAGTCGAGGTCGCAGTCGAGCTCGATCACCTCGGCTCCGAGCGCCCGGAGGATGGCGGGGGCGAAGGCGCCCGCGGTGCCGTTGCCGCAGGCGGCGACGACCTTGAGCTTGCGCTTGAGCTGCTTGCCGCGCGTGAGGTCGTCGGCGTAGGTGGCCGGGAAGCCTTCCACGAAGCGGTAGGAACCGCCGCCGGCCTGGCGGAAGCGGCCGGCCAGCACGATCTCCTTCAGCCGCCCCATCTCCTCCGGCCCGAAGGTGACCGGGCGGTCGCAGCCCATCTTGACGCCGGTCCAGCCATTGTCGTTGTGGCTGGCGGTGACCATGGCCACGGCCGGCACGTCGAGCGCGAACTGGGCGAAATAGGCCATCGGCGAGAGCGCCAGGCCGATGTCGTGGACGGTGCAGCCGGCGGCCATCAGGCCCTGGGCCAGCGCGATCTTGATGCCCATGGAGTAGCCGCGGAAGTCGTGGCCGGTGACCACGTCGAGCGGCTTGCCGAGCTCGTGGAGGAGGGTGCCGAGGCCGAGCCCCAGCGCCTGCACGCCCATCAGGTTGAGCTCCGGCGCCTTGTCGGAGGCCGGATGGCCGAACCACCACCGGGCGTCATACTCCCGGAACCCCGTCGGCTTGACGAGCGGCGTCGTCTCGAACGCAAGCGTGTTGGGCAGAACGGAATCAACAGGCTTCGGAAACATCAAGCAGCGTCCTCATCGATCGGTGGCCCCTATGGGGGCTCTCTACGGGAGCCTTACCGCAAAAAGGTGAACAACCGGGTGCCAAATCGACCTCCCATCGCCTTTTTGCGGACTGATCGCCGCGCGGGTGAAAGACCCCGCAGTCTCGGCTTGCCCGCGGCGCGGCCTTGCGATACCCAGCGCCGAACCTGCCGTGGATCCCGGACCGCCATGACCCGCATCGAGGCCCTCGCCGACATCGCCCTCCAGGCCGGCGCCGTGATCATGGACATCTACGGCACCGAATTCGCCGTCGCCATCAAGTCCGACGAGAGCCCCGTCACCGCTGCCGACCAGGCTGCCGAAGCGGTGATCCTGGCGGGTCTCGCCCGTCTCGACCCCGGCCGTCCGGTGGTCGCCGAAGAGGCGATGGCCGCCGGCGCCGAGGCGGTCACCGGACCTGCCTTCTACATGGTCGACCCGCTCGACGGCACCAAGGAGTTCGTCTCCCGCAACGGCGAGTTCACCGTCAACATCGCCCTCGTCGAACACGGCGTCCCGGTGGCGGGCGTGGTCTACGCCCCGGCGCTCGGCCGCCTCTACGCTGGTGCGGAAGGGCAGGGCGCCTGGCGCGCGAAGGTGACGGACGGCGGCTCGCTCGGCCCGGCCGAACCGATCCGCACCCGGCCGGTACCGGAGAAGGGGCTCGCCGTGGTCGCCAGCCGGTCCCATGCGGGGGCCGAGACCACCGAACTCCTCTCCCGTCTGCCGGTCGCCGAATTCCATGCCGCGGGCTCGTCCCTCAAGTTTTGCCTGCTGGCCGAGGGGTCGGCCGATTTCTATCCGCGCCTCGGCCCCACCATGGAATGGGACACCGCGGCCGGCGACGCCGTGCTGCGTGCGGCCGGCGGACTGGTCGTCACACGGGACGGCGCGCCGATGGTCTACGGTCGCCGCGACGACGATTTCCGCAATCCGTGGTTCCTGGCGGTGGGAAATGCATCGATCCTGCGATCGGTCCTGGCGGTGAGCTGATAGCTCGCCGCCGCGCCCGTCCCTGGTCAGGATTTGCTCGGCGCCTGCAGCGCCTTCATCAGCACGAGCACGGCGAGCGTCACCGGCCACAGCAGGCCCACCCACCAGCCGGCGGCGAGCGCCTTGGAAAGCCGCCAGCGCCGGCCGCGGAGATCCTCGACCGTTCCCGCCATCACGAGAAAACCCGCCGCAGCGTAGAGCCCGGCGAGCAGCGTGATCGTGGAGGGCACGTCTCCGTCCATCATAGTCTCGTTGCCCGATGAGGAGCCCCGGTGCGGTTGCGCCGGGGCCGTTCGTGGATCAGCAGCCGGACCCCGACAGGAACTCCGAGCGGATCGTCCGCAGGATGATCTTGATGTCGAGGAGAACGTTGAAGCTGCGGATGTATTCCAGATCGCACTCGACGCGGCGGCGAGCCTTGTAGGCGTCCGTCGTCGGGCCGCGATAGCCGTTCACCTGCGCCAGACCGGTCAGCCCGGGCCGCACGATGTGGCGCAGACCGTAGTTGGGCACCAGTTCGTCGTAGGGCACCCCGGCGGCCAGCATGCCGGGCACGTGCGGACGCGGTCCGACCAGCGACATGTCGCCCTTCAGCACGTTGAGCAGCTGCGGCAGCTCGTCGATGCTGGTCCGGCGAATGAAGCGCCCGATCGGCGTCACGCGCGGATCGTTCTCGGTCGTCTGCGCGACGCCGGAAAGATCGCAGCGGTCGGTGTACATCGACCGGAACTTGAAGATCCGGAACGTCTCGTTGCCGAGGCCGACACGCTCCTGCGAGAACAGCACCGGTCCCCGGCTGGTGAGCCGGATGATGGCCGCGATCGTCAGGAGCAGCGGCGCCAGGGCGATCAGCGCCGCCAGCGCCAGCAGGAAGTCGAGCGAACGCTTGATGGCGAACTGCCAAGCGCCGGCCCGGGCGATCGGCATCGGCGCGCTCTCGCCGCCACGCACGAGGCGTGCCGTGGAGGAGGGCGCGCGGCGGGCGGTGCTGGGCGCACCGACGCGGTCGCGGTTCTTGGGCTGGCTGTCCGGCTGCCAAAGGACGGACATCGACGTGCTCGACATCAACGGCTCGGACGACGGTCCGAAGCGGCGGGCACTGCGGGATCCGGCGGAAGCATAGGCGAAGGACGGCTGCGCAAAGGACGAGAAAGCGTCCGAAGGGGCAGAAAACAAACGACCGACAAAATCATTCAAATGCGAACGCATATCCAACTCCAGATTGGGTCGGACGCTGAAGCAACGCCTCGTGCGCCCTAAGCGACTGGAAGTGATGAAATACGACGCGAGCGTCCGTTCTCATCGGGTCTGGCGGGTCGATTAAGCGCTGATTTACCTTAACCGTCCGTAGAGACCCGAGGCAAAACAAAGCCGCGTCTCGGGGTCCTAAACCTGGAAACATGGTTAACGACGGCGCAACGCGCCCCGAAAACCTTGTCCATCTCCTGTTTGCAATACCGAAGCTCGGAAGCTGAAGCTCCTAGAACCCTCCCTGCAGCGGCTGCGCCGTTCAAATCCGACGCTGCAGTGCAGCATGAATGAAGGGACCAAGCGATTCAAATCCCAAATCATCCGTTTCCAATTTTTTCACTCTAAGCTGAACCCCCTACGCTCATCAAGGCCGCGACAGCGGGACGAACCGGCCGTCTACGAGATTCGGTCGAATTGATTCCGGTAACCTAAATGCCGACGAATCCGGGCATTTTCGAGTCACGATCCTGCGATCCGGGCCGGCTAGGGGGGATTTTGGGGGGTCTCGCGCCCTGTGGCGGCAGATCTGTGACGTTTCCACCACAAGCTGTTGTCATGGTATTGACACGTTGACAGCCGGCCGTCAGATTTTTTCAAGGCAGCTGTTGCAGCGCGACAACAGCGAGAGACACGATGCGCGAATGAACGTCGCACAGTCAAAATACGACTTATATTTTTGTACGCATGTGTTCACGCTCCACCGATGACGTGCCGGTGGAGGGCCTTCATACCATGCGGACGCGTGTCGCCCTGACGATTCTCGTATCCGGCCTCGCGGCTTGGGCCAGCGGGGCCAGCGCCGGTTTCCAGGCGCTACCCAAAACGATCCCGGCCCTGGAAAGTTCCATCCCGATCGTCGGAAAAATGTCGGCGAGCGAACCCGACGGTTTTACCGCCCTCTGCCGCCGGCTGCCGGACCGCTGCCGCCCCGTTGCTGCCCGCGCCGACGTGGAGGTCACGCCCAGCGGCGCGGTCAGGCTCACGCCGGCGCTCACCCGCATGGTGGTCGAGGTCAACCGGCTCACCAACCTGTCCATTCGTCCGCAGGCCGAGCTCCGCGGAGCGCCGGACAACTGGAAGATCGGCGGGCTGAGCGGCGACTGCGAGGACTACGCCCTCGCCAAGCGCGAGCGGCTGATTCGCGCCGGTTTTCCCACCTCGGCGCTGCCGATCGCCACCGCGCACCTGCCGAACGGCGAGTATCACGCCGTCCTCGTGGTGCGCACCGATCGCGGCGACTACGTGCTCGACAACCTGTCCCGCGCCGTCACGCCGGTCGCCAAGTCGCGCCTGCGTTTCCAGATCCTGCAGTCCCCGGTCGATCCGCGCAGCTGGCTCGCCCTCTGAAGGGCAGGGGTCAGCCGTCCTCGCCCGGCGCGCCGGACCGCTCGCGGCGGCGCTCCTTCTGGCGCAGGCGCACGACGAAGCCGAGCACCAGGCCTATGTTGAAGGCCACCACCATCAGGATCGTCGTCCAAGTCCCCGACCAGAACCCGTGCGCGCTCCACGCCAGCGCCGCGGCCAACGGCAGCACGAGCGTCGACGCGGCCACAACCACCGTGGGGCCGACTCGTCGAAACCGGAACGCCCGCACGATGCGGTCCAGTGTTCCGGAGGTTGAAAGGCTCGCCTTCTGCACCATTGCTCAATCCGTAGGCTGCGGAGCCGAGTATGAGCGAAACCCTGCTGTCGTGGTAGCCATCACCGGGTGGCGCGGGCGTATTCCGAAGGCATTTTTCAACAGGCCGTCATCGCGCGATCGGACAACCCGAATCCCTCGTATAATAAGCCGGCACAAGAAGGGTGGACGGATGAGCGTGGACGTGCGGAAATTCGGCGAAGCGATCGGGCGGCAGGTCGAGGGCGGGTCGCGCTCCCGTTTCGGCGACGTCATGCGCACCGCCGCCACGGCGCTGCCGCTGCTCGCCGCGCTGCTCGCGGGCGGCTTCGCGCCGGCCGCCATCGGCCTCGCCGCTCTCGTCTTCCTGGTCGGCGCCGCGCTCGTCGCCCGCGCCGCATCGGACCTCCCGCGATTCGGTCTGCCGAACACCGTCACCTGGCTCCGATTCGCCGCCACCGCGGGCCTTGCCGGCGCGGCGCTGGCGCTTCCGGCGGACACCTGGGCCATCGCCGCCGTCGCACTCGCCGTCGTCCTCCTCGACGGCGTCGATGGTTGGCTCGCCCGCCGCTTCGGGCCGGTCACCGCCTTCGGCGCGCGCTTCGACATGGAAACCGACGCGCTGCTGATTCTGGTGCTCTGCGCCTTCGCCGTTTCCGCCGACAAGATCGGGCCCTGGATCCTGCTGGCTGGCCTGATGCGCTACGCCTTCGTCGCCGCCGCGGCGGTCTGGCCCTGGCTTGCCGGAGCACTGCCCCCGTCGTTCCGGCGCAAGCTGGTCTGCGTGGTGCAGATCGCCGCCCTCATCGCGGTTGCCGCGCCGCCGGTCGGCCCGACGGCCGCCATCGTCCTCGGGGGCGTATCGCTTGGCGCGCTCGCCTGGTCCTTCACCGTCGACATCCTTTGGCTCCGGCGCAACGGCCCGGCGGCCGCATGACCTTGCCCGACGCTGCCAGCCTCATCGGCCTCGGCCGCTCCCTGGCGATCTACTACGGCCGGCCCTGGAAATCCGCGGAACTGCGCCGTTTCACCCGCGAACTCGTCGGCCCGGGCGATCTCGCCTTCGACATCGGCGCCCATGTGGGAAACCGCTCGCGCGCCCTCGTCGCCGCCGGCGCCCGCGTCGTCGCGCTGGAGCCGCAGCCGCTGTTCCGCGCCGTTCTCCGCCGCCTCCTGCCGCCCGGCACCGTTATCCTGCCGGAGGCCGTCGGCAGCCGGGAAGGGCGGATGACGCTCAACGTCTCCCGCCGCCATCCCACCGTCTCCACCCTCTCCACCGGCTGGATCGCCGAGGTCTCCGCCGACGCCGGCTTCCGCAAGGTGGCCTGGGACCGGGCGATCGAGGTCGACGTCACTACGCTCGACCGGCTGATCGAGCGCTACGGACGGCCCCGCTTCATCAAGATCGACGTGGAAGGCCTGGAGCCGGAGATCCTTGCCGGCCTTTCCCAGCCCGTTCCGATGGTCGCCTTCGAATACCTGCCCGCTGCGCTGCACGGTGCCGAAGCCTGCATCGCCCGGCTGCAGCAGCTCGGCGACTACGTCTTCAACCGCGTGGAGGGGGAACGCCACCGCTTCCTGCACGATGATTGGATGGCCGGCGCGGCCATGCTCCGCGTGCTGCACGAGGCGGCCGGCAACGGCCGGTCCGGCGACGTCTATGCCCGCCTGCGTGCGAGCGAAAGCACGCCGGGCAGTGCACCGACCACCGCGACCAGCCCATAGAGCGCCGCCGCCGCCGCGCCGTCGGCTGCCGGTAGTCCCACCGTCGGCCACAGCACGGCCGCCGCACCCTCCCGCAGCCCCCAGCCACCGACCGTGACAGGCAGCAGCATCGACAGCAGCACCAGCGGGATCACCGCCGCTGCGACCGGCAGCGGCAGCGTGCTTCCCACGGCGGCCGCGCACAGCGCGAACACTCCGACGTAGCTCGCCCCGATCGCCAGGCTGAGCCCCGCCTGGACCGCGAGCGACCGGCCTGTGCCGAACCCGGCGCGGATGTCCGATACGAATCGTCCGATCGCGTCCCGCAACCGCGCCGGGCCGCTCCGGCGCAGCGCCGAAGCGGCAACCCCCACGCCGGCGAGGGCGAGCGGAACGACCGCCACCGCCGCCACCGATCCCCGCGGCAGCGGAGCGGCGAGCGAGACGGCCCAGACCAGGATCCCCGCCACCGCCAGCACGGCGAAGGCGATCTGCCCGGAGGCCCGCTCCAGCACCACCGCGCTGATCGCCGCACGCGATCGGCCGGCAGCGGCCGCGCCGCGGCTGCGCAGCGCCCGGAGCGCGTCCCCGGCCACGCCGCCCGGCAGCACCATGTTGAGGAGGCTGGAAAGATAGTATTCCGCCGCCGCCGTCCCGAACGGGATCGCCAGACCCAGCCGTCCGGCCGTGAATCGCCAGCGCCAGGCCGACGCCAGGATCTGGGCCTGGACCACCAGCACCGCGAGGCCGAGCAGGACCGGGTCCGCCCCGAGCACTGCGTCGGCGATCGCCTTGAAACCCACGGTCCAGAGCACGCCCGTAACGAGAACAGCGCCACCGGCGAGTTGGACTGCGGTCCGGATCGCCCTGCGCCGCGTAGAACCGGTGGACAGCGTTTCTTCGCTTACGTTTTCTGTCATGCTGGGTCGGGCAAGAGGTGGGCGGAACGCATGGGTGGCAGCGGATCGGGCGGCGATACGACCGCGAACAGGCGAACGGGATTCGCGCTGTCGCTCCTCGCCATCGTCGTGGTGTTTGCCATTCTCGTGGCTCCGAACGAGCTGGACCGTATCACGCCTGCCGCCTTTCTGCGCATTCCCCTGGAAGCCGTGGTTCTGGCCATCCTGTATGGCGTGCTGCCGTTTCGGGCTGCGCGCGTTCTGGCGGCGTTCGCCGGCGTGGCACTCGGCCTCGTCGCCATCCTCAAGATCGCCGACATGGGCTCCTTCCCCGCTTTCGCGCGGCCCTTCGATCCCGTGCTCGACTGGCATCTCCTCGACGCCGCCATGAACCTTCTCACCGGTGCGATCGGCCGCACAGGAGCGGTTGCCGCCGCGGCCGGCGCCGCGCTGCTCGCCGTCGCCGTGCTGGCCGCGGCCGTCTGGTCGAGCCTCCGTATGCAGGCTGCAGTCGCCCGGCACCGCACCGTGGCCCTCCCGGCGGCCGTGGTCGCCGCGGTCGCCTGGCTCGGCCTCGCCGCGGCGGCCGTCGAGATTCGCCCGCGAGTGCCCGTCGCGTCCTCGGACGGCGCGGTCTTCGCCGCCAACCGCCTCGACCGCGTCCGCGTCAGCCTCGCCGACGCGCGGACATTCCAGGAGGAAGCCGCCGTCGACGCTTTTCGCGACACGCCCGCCGACCGCCTTCTCACCGCCCTTACTGGCAAGGACGTCCTCGTCGTCTTCGTCGAGAGCTACGGTCGCGACGCCGTCGAGAACCCCGAGTTCGCCCCTGCCGTCGGCGCGGTGCTCGACGAGGGTGACATCCGTCTGCGCGCCGCCGGCCTCGGCGTGCGAAGCGCCTACCTCACCTCGCCGACGGTCGGCGGCCAGAGCTGGCTTGCCCACGGTACGCTGCTCTCCGGCCTTTGGATCGACAACCAGCAGCGATACCGCACCCTCGTCGGCAGCGACCGGATGACCCTCAACGCGGCGTTCCGGAAGGCCGGCTGGCGCACCGTCGCCGTCATGCCGGCCATCAGCATGGCCTGGCCGGAAGGCGATTTCTTCGGCTACGACCGCGCCTACACCCTCGCCAACCTCGGCTATCGCGGCAAACCCTTCAACTGGGTGACGATGCCGGATCAGTACACCCTGTCCGCCTTCGAGCGCTTCGAGCGGGTGGCGCCCGACCGCAAGCCGGTCATGGCCGAGATCGCCTTGATCTCCAGCCACGCCCCGTGGACCCCGATCCCGGAGGTGATCGACTGGGCCGAGGTGGGCGACGGCACCGTCTTCAACGAGATGGCCTCGGCAGGCGACCCGCCGGACGTGGTCTGGCGCGACCCGGCGCGCGTGCGCACCCAGTTCCGCCTGTCGATCGAATATGCGTTGAAGAACCTGGTGTCCTACTTGGAAACCTTCGGCGACGACCGCCTCGTCGTCGTGGTCCTCGGCGACCACCAGCCCGCCCCGCTCGTCACTGGCGACGGCGCCACGCGCGACGTCCCCGTGTCCGTCATCGCCCGCGACCCGGCCGTTCTCGCCCGCCTCGACGGCTGGAGCTGGCACCCCGGCCTGAGGCCGCCGCCCGGCGCCCCTGTCTGGCGCATGGATCATTTCCGCGACCGGTTCCTCCAGGCCTTTTCGCCCGAAGCGGCCGGGCCCTGATCAGACCGTCGCCAGGATGTCCACGTGTCCGACGATGCAGCGGCCTTCCCCGGCGTGCTGCAGGCGGAAGTCCAGCCATTCGTCGACGGCCTCCTTCGCCAGGTGGCCCTCCTCGTGCGCGGCGGAGGCGATGCCGGTGGCAAGCTCGCGCACCAGCGCCTCGTCCTCCGGACCAAGCCGCCAGGCGCTCAACGCCGAACTGACGTGGAACCCCGCCCGGTTCAGCTTCTCCGCCAGTGCCCCTGGCGCGGACGGCCCGAGCGCCGCGCCGAAGCCTTTGTCGCGGCGCTGGTGCCGGTTGAAGGCGGCGAGCACCGGCTCGTCCAGCGGATGCGCCGGATGCCACTCGGTCGTTCCGTCATAGATCAGGTTGGCATGGAGCGCCGTCCGCCCGGCCGCGAGCGTGGCGACCAGCCGTTCCGCGAAGGTGTCGGACACGAGGTCGAACAGCGCCGAGGCCGTCACCAGCGTCGCCCCGCTCACCGGAAGCGGCGTCGGCGTGGAAAGGTCGTGCCGCAGCACCGAGACCTGACCGGGAAGCGACCCGGCGCGCGCGTCGGCCTCCGCCAGCACCGCCAGGTCGGCGTCCACCAGCAGCCATTCCGGCGCCTTCTGGAGATGCTGGGCGAGTGCGCGGGCCATCGCCCCCGTTCCGGTGCCGAGATCGACGACCAGCGGCGCATCGGCCGCGTCCACCAGCGCCGCGGCAGCCGTCAGCAGGCGGGTGTCGCGCGCCCGCCCGTCCGCCGCCTCGCGCAGATCAAGCCACGTCGCCGAAAAGCCGCTCATCGTCTAATCCCTTCCAGCACGCCGCGGATGATCCCTGCGGCGTCTCCCCAGCCGGGCAACGCAGCACCCGCCGCCCGCGATCCCTCACGATAGCGCTCGATGAGGGCGCGATCGTGAAGCATCGATCGGATCGCCGCCGCGAGTGCGTCCGGGTCGTCCGGCGGCACCAGGATGCCGGCGGTCTCCGGCACCACGTCCGGAACCGCCCCGGCCCGCGCCGCCACGATCGGCAGCCCGTGCGCCATCGCCTCGGCGAAGGCCATGCCGTAGCCCTCGTAGCGCGACGGCAGCACGAACAGATCCGCCGCGCCGAGCACGCCCGCCGTGTCGTCCACCGGCCCGCTCAGCCGAACCCGTTCACCAAGCCCCGCCCGCGCGATTCGCGCCTCGATCTCCGCCGTCCAATCCGGGTCGAAGTGGGTGCCGCCCACGAAGTCCGCCCGCCAGGCCAAGTCGGTCAGCCGGGCCAGCGCGTCCACCAGAACGTCGTGGCCTTTCCGCTTCGTCAGCGTGGCGAGCGTCACCAGCACCGGCGGCGAACCCGCGCAGGGCGACGCCGGCCGCGGATCGGTGCCCGGCACCGCCACGGTGATCGCCGGCCGTGGTACCCCGAACGCCTGCACCAAAAGGTCCGCCGTCGGCGGGCTCGTCACGATCACCGCCCGGGCGAGCGCCAGCGCCTCGGTCTCCTGCCGTTTCAGCCGCGCGGCGGTCTCCGGATCCAGTCCGGTCTCCAGGGCGAGCGGATGATGGCAGAGCGCCACGAACGCCAGCCGCTCGCGTTCCCGCCGCACGACATCGGCCAGCAGCGCATAGGCGAGCCCGTCGACCAGCACCACCGTCCTGTCGCCGAGCGCCGCGAAAGAGGCCGCCGCCGCGTCGAGATCCGCAGCGCTCGGATCGGGAAACCCGCCGGACAGGGGCAGGTGCTCCATTCCGATTGTCGGCCCGAGTTCCGCCAGGATCCGCCGGTCGTAGCCGTATCCGCCGGTCCGCTGCGTGATGTCGCCGGGTATCGCGAAGACCGTCCGGCGCGCCGTCATGCCCGCGGCACCGCCCCCTCGTACCAGGCCCGCGCCACGTGGCTCTCGTGCAGCTGGATGCGCAGCCGCTCCACCCGGGCGCCGCCGGCGCCGAGCTTGCCGGCGCCGATCTCCGCGACGAGGTCGTCGAAGATCGCCTTCGCCAGGAATTCCGTGGTCGTGGTCCGGCCCTTGAAGCGGGGCAGGGCGTCGAGGTTCTGGTAGTTGAGCGGCTTCAGGATGCGCTTCAGCGCCTCGGTCGCCAGCCCGATGTCCACCACCAGCCCGTCCGCGTCGAGATCGGCGGTGTAGAACGCAGCGTCCACCACGAAGGTGGCCCCGTGCAGGCCTTGCGCCGGGCCGAACACCTCGCCGGGCAGGCTGTGGGCGATCATCACGTGGTCACGGACTTCGACGGCGAACATGGCACCTCCAGGGCGTGGACGACGAAAGTCCCGCCCGGCTCAGTTCCCGGTCAGGACGACGTCCAGCAGATAGCGCCCGTAGGTGCTCTTGCCGAGGGCTTTGCCGAGTTTTTCCAGCTGGTCGGCGTCGATGAAGCCCTGCTTGAAGGCGATCTCCTCCGGGCAGGCGATCTTGAAGCCCTGCCGCTTCTCCAGAGTGCGCACGAACTCGCTCGCCTCGATCAGGCTGTCCGGCGTGCCCGTGTCCAGCCAGGCGAAGCCGCGGCCCATGATCTCCACGGAGAGTTGCCCGCGCTCAAGGTAGATCCGGTTGACGTCGGTGATCTCCAGTTCGCCGCGCGGCGAGGGCTTCAGGTTGGCGGCGATGTCCACCACCGCCGCGTCGTAGAGGTAGAGCCCCGTCACCGCCCAGTTGGAGCGCGGAGCGGCCGGCTTCTCCTCGATGGAGATCGCCCGCATCTGCTCGTCGAACTCCACCACGCCGTAGCGCTCCGGATCGGTCACCCGGTAGGCGAACACCGAGGCGCCGGTCATCCGCTGCCGCGCCTGCCCGAACAGGGTCGGCATGCCGTGGCCGTAGAAGATGTTGTCGCCGAGCACCAGGCACGACGGCGAATTGCCGACGAAGTCCGCGCCGATGATGTAGGCCTGCGCCAGTCCGTCCGGGGACGGCTGCTCGGCGTAGCTGAACGACATGCCGAGCCGCGACCCGTCGCCCAGGAGCCGCTGGAAGTTGGGCAGGTCGTGTGGGGTGGAGATGATCAGCACGTCGCGGATGCCCATCAGCATCAGCGTCGACAGCGGATAGTAGATCATCGGCTTGTCGTAGATCGGCATCAGCTGCTTCGACGTCACCATCGTCATCGGATGGAGACGAGTGCCGCTGCCGCCGGCCAGGATGATGCCACGCATCGGGTCCGCTTCCCTGTTCGCTGTCGTCAGGCGAGAAGCCTGCTCAAGGTGATTTCCAGCGCCGTCCGCCAGTCCGGCATCACGATGCCATGCTGGCGGCCGAGCTTGGCGCCGTCGAGCCGCGAGTTGGCCGGACGACGCGCCGGCGTCGGGTACTCGGCGGTGGTGATCCGTTCCACCGTCGGTACCTTGCGGCCCCGCGCCGCGGCCGAAGAGAAGATCGCCTCGGCGAACTCCGCCCAGGTCGCCTCGCCGCTTGCCGCCAGGTGGAACACGCCGCGCAGGTCCGGATCCCTTGATGCGGCAAGGTTCCGCGCCACCGAGATCACCGCGTCGGCGATGTCGAGCGCCGACGTCGGCCGGCCGTGCTGGTCGTGCACCACCCGCACCACGTCCCGCGTCTCGCCCACCCGCAGCATCGTCTTCACGAAGTTGGCCCCGAACGGGCTGTAGACCCAGGCCGTCCGGAGGATCGCATGGTCGGGCGTCGCCGCTGCCACCGCTTCCTCGCCGGCCAGCTTGGTCGCGCCGTAGACGCCGAGCGGCCCCGTCGGGTCGCTCTCCACGTAGGTGCCGTTCTTGGTGCCCGCAAACACGTAGTCGGTGGACAGGTGCACCACCGGCACGCCGAGCGCCGCGGCCGCCGCGGCCACCGCGCCGGCGCCCTCGGCGTTCACCGCGCGCGCCAGCGCCGGTTCGCTCTCCGCCTTGTCGACGGCGGTGTAGGCCGCAGCCGATACGATCACGTCCGGCTCCGCCGCCCGCAGCGCAGGCAGCACGTTCGCCGGATCGGCAAGGTCGAGCTCCGGCCGGCCGACGGCGACCACCGTCACGGCGGCGGTGGACGCGCGGTCGAGGAGAGACTGGACGACCTGGCCTTCCCGGCCTGTCACGGCGATGCGCATCATGTCCTCACGTCTTGTCCGGTTCCAGCACGCCGAGACGTTCGCCGGCGTAGCCCTTGCGCAGGGGCCCCCACCACCAGTCGTTCTCCAGGTACCATCGTACCGTCTTTTCGATGCCGCTCTCGAAGTTCTCCTGCGCCCGCCAGCCGAGCTCGGTCTCCAGCCGCGTCGCGTCGATCGCGTAGCGGTGGTCGTGCCCAGGCCGGTCGACCACATAGGTGATCAGGTTCTCCCGCGGCTGGGCCACCGGCTTCAGCGCGTCGAGCACGGCGCAGATCCGCTTCACCACGTCGATGTTGCGCCGCTCGTTGCGGCCGCCCACGTTGTATTTCTCGCCCGGTCGACCGCGCGCGGCGATCAGGTCCAGCGCCCGCGCGTGGTCCTCCACGTAGAGCCAGTCGCGGATGTTCGAACCGTCGCCGTAGACCGGCAGCGCCTTGCCGTCCAAGGCGTTGAGGATGATCAGCGGGATCAGCTTCTCCGGGAAGTGGTAGGGCCCGTAGTTGTTCGAGCAGTTGGAGACCACCACCGGCAGCCCGTAGGTCCTGTGCCAGGCGATCGCCAGATGGTCGGACGCCGCCTTGGAGGCGGAGTAGGGCGAACTCGGGTCGTAGGGCGTCGTCTCGGTGAACAGCCCCTCCGGGCCGAGCGACCCATAGACCTCGTCGGTGGAGACGTGCAGGAAGCGGAACGCCTGCTTGTCCGCGGCCTGAAGCCCGGCCCAGTAGTGCCGCGCGGCCTCCAGGAGCGTGAAGGTGCCGACGATGTTGGTTTCGATGAAGTCCTTCGACCCGGTGATCGAGCGGTCCACGTGGCTTTCCGCCGCCAGGTGCATGATCCGCGTCGGCTTGAAGTCCTCGATGGCCGAGACGATCGATGCCCGGTCACAGATGTCGATCCGGGCGAAGCGATGGTTCGGCGCGTTCTCGATCACCTTCAGGGAGGCGAGGTTTCCGGCATAGGTCAGCTTGTCCACGGTCAGCACTTCGGCCCCCACCTCGCTGACGAGATGGCGGACCAGCGCCGACCCGATGAAACCCGCGCCTCCGGTGACGAGTACCCTCATGAGCAATCCTAGTTGAGTGTCCGACCGGTCCGGTCGCTTGGGTGTCAGTTGGCGCGGAAGGTCTCGGGCAGGTCCCTCAGCCGAGGCAGGCGTCCGTCCTTGGCCGAGAGCACGACGCCGGCCGTGTCCACCGGCCAATCGATCTGGAGGTCCGGATCGTTCCAGAGAATCCCGCCGTCGTCCGTCGGGCTGTAGGGGTTGGTCACCTTGTAGGCGACCTCGGTATCCGCCTCCAGGGTGCAGAACCCGTGCGCGAAGCCGACCGGAACCCAGAGCTGACGCCCGTTCTCCGCCGAAAGCGTCTCCGCCACATGGCGCCCGAAGGTCGGCGAATCCACGCGGATGTCGACGGCCACGTCGAGGATCGCGCCGCGTAGGCAGCGCACCAGCTTGCCCTGCGCCGTGGGATGTCGCTGGAAATGCAGGCCCCGGACGGTTCCTTTCGGGCGGCTCAGCGAATGGTTCTCCTGCACGAAGACGATCGGGCCGACCTCCCGCGAGAACACCTCCTGTCGGAAGGTCTCCATGAACCAGCCCCGTTCGTCGGCAAACCGCTTCGGCGTGATCAGGACCACGTCGGCGAGGTGGGTTCGTTCGAAATTCATCCGTTGGAGACGCCCCGAGCCCGTTGAAAAAAAAGCTGCCACGGCCGCGATCATGGCGCAAACATCGGCCAGTTCTGCCAGACATCCCCCGGGCATGCAACCGTCGCCCGCTGCCGCGGATCGGTAGATTGTCCGTAGTATGAACGAGCCGAACGGGTCCTTGTCAGACCGTTGACGCGATCCGCTCCGACACCACCTTCCGCCACCGTTCCCAACTGAGGTCGCGGTCGTAGTGCTGGCCCACCTGGGCGCGGAACACATCGTACGCGGGTCGCTCTCGCCACATCCGCTCGATATGGCTCGCGACTTCGTCGAGCCCCGTGTCGGGGTGCAGCAGCCGACCTGTCCGTCCGTCCAGCAGCGCGTTTCCAACGCCGCCGACGTCATAGGCTATCGAGGGGACCGAAAGCGCGCTCGCCTCCACGAACACCACGCCGAAGGCTTCCGCCTTGCTCAGCACCAGCAGGGTGAAGCTGTTGGAGAGAAGCTCCAGAAACCGGTCCAGTTCCTCGTCCTTGACGATCCGGCCGTGGAATTGGACGTCGAATGGCGTTTCGCCCACCGGGTTGGTCGGCGGACCGACGATGTGGAGCTCCACCGGTACTCCGGTTTGATGCAGCCGGTTCGCCACGTCGACCACCTCCGGCCCGCCCTTGCGCGTCCAGTCGAAGCCGATAAACGTCAGGCGGCAGGTCTCCTCCGTGTAGGACGGCTTGCGGTGGCGGTCGATCACCGGCCGGGGCAGGCCTGCGCCGTATCCCACCACCGCGATCCGCTCCCGCGGGATGCCGTAGTTCTCGTTCAAGGAGGCCGCGCCATGCTCCGCCGGCAGGAAGAACCCGCAACAGCGCCGCGCAGCCGCCCTTTCGATCGCCTCGTAGTGGCCGATCATGAACCGCGGGCATTGCGAGTAGTCCAGATAGTGCTCCGCATCCCGCAGCGCGCGGAACGTCGTCCCGGTCATGTGGAACACCTTGATGCGGCCGGGGACGTAGGCCACGTAGTTCGCGCAGGACGTCCCGAACACGAAGTCCGCCCGGAGCAGGATCGCCGCGATCCAGATCACAAGCCCGTTCAGCCAGGCGTTGGGCAGCGTGTCGGAGGAAAGGAAGCGCACGTCCTTTTTCAGGAAGCGCTGTGATCCCCAGGAAACCAGTCGCATCAGCCGGTATTCGACCGCGTGGACGATCCGCGAGTACCAGTCGATCGAGACGACGTCGAAGTCCTTCTCCAACTCGGTACGCGCATGCCACGTGATGCCGGACCAGGTCGTGATCGACTTCGTCGGGCCACGCGAAACCAAGAGCAGTCGTTTGCGGGGGCTCGCCATGTTCGATAGCTTTCGGGGCTAGGGAAGACAGCGACGCGAGCGCGCAGTCGGGATTCGGGTCTGGTACGACCTTGCCGGACAGGTCTGCCAGTTCGGGACACGCGATGAAAGTACTAACATGTGCCATTGTTGGAAAGTGTCTCTGACACCTCCCTGACTAGGCATAGAGGTAGACGTGACAGAGCGTGCCGGCCGCCGCCAGGATTCGCGCATGCTCCCGGCCCGCATCGCCGAACGGCGAACGCCCGGAAACCAGCCCGTCGAGGCTGTCGTCGGCCAGAAGGCGGAGCGCCGTCTCCAGCCGCCGGCGGTGGTTCCAGCGCCGTGATCGGCCGACAGGCAGAAGGCCGACCTGCGACGACACCAGCCTCAGGCGGCGGGCGTGGAAGGCCGCTCCCAGCGGCACGGTCACCGGGCGATCCCCGTACCAGCTCGCCTCCACCACGAGCCCCTCCAGGCCGACCACCGCCAGCGCGCAGGCCAGTCCGGTCTCCGAGGCGCTCGCGTGGATCGCCACATCAGCGTCTCCTGGCAGCTCCTGCGGCGGGCGGAACTCCAGCCCCAGTGCCGCCGCGATGGCCGCCTTGCCAGCATCGATATCGGCGACAGTCACCTCCGTCCCCGGGATCGCCGCCGCCAGTCGCGCCGCCAGAAGCCCCACGACGCCGGCCCCGATCACCGCCACCCGGTCGCCCGGGGCGATTTGCGCGTCCCAGACGATGTTGAGCGCGGTCTCCATGTTGGCGGCCAGCACGGCGCGCTCGGCCGGCACGTCGTCAGGCACCGGCGTCACCGCGCCGGCCGGCACCACGAAGCGGTCCTGGTGCGGATGCAGCGCGAACACCATCCGCCCCCGCAGCGCCTCCGGACCCGCCTCCACCAGTCCCACGGCCGCGTAGCCGTACTTCACCGGAAACGGGAACGCGCCGTCCTGGAACGGCGCGCGCATGCCGGTCCACTCGCTCTCCGGCACCCGGCCTTCCAGCACCAGCCGTTCCGTGCCGCGGCTGACGCCCGACGCGATCGTGCGCACCACCACGTCGTCCGGCCCGCTCTCGCAGAGGGTCTCCCGCCGGATCTCCGCCCGGCCGGGTCCCGTGATCCACAACGCCGATGCTTCGCCCATCCCTCAAAGCATCCGGTAGAGCGTGGCGTCGCGCCGGAGCACGTGGTGGAACAACACGCCGCCGAGATGCAGCGCGAACAGCACCAGGATGGAATAGCCCACGACGATGTGCGCCTGTTTCAGAACCGCCCCCAGCGCCTCGTCCTTGCCCACCGGGCTCCACACCTCCACCAGCCCGAACCAATGGAACGGGAAGCCGAAGGCGTTGGTCATCAGGAAACCCAGCAGCGGCTGCGCGATCAGCGCCACGTAGAGCAGGGCGTGCACCACCGCCGCCGTCCTGGCGAAGATCGCCGGCATCGGCACCTCCGGCGGCGGCGGCCAGACCAGGCGGAACAGGAGCCGTGCCAGCATCAGCCAAAGCACAAGGAAACCAAAGCCCTCGTGCAGGAAGTAGAATCCGTTCTTGAAGTCGTCCTTCACGAACTTGATCACGAAACCGACCGGCCAGACCCCCAGCACCAGCGCCGCGACCGCCCAGTGGAGCAGGCGCGCGGTCGGTCGATAGCGGTCGACAGTAGGCAGCAGACTCGGCGCGACCATGCTCTTCCCCTCCGTTGAGCTGACAGGGAAGACTACACGAAAACACGCACCGAGGGGCAGGGGGAACGCGAAGCTCCCCCGCCGGCAAGCGTCAGCCCGGCCAGAGCGCCGCGGCGTCCTCCTCCGTCAGCACGGCCGGCTGCACGCAGGTCTCGGCCACCTCCACCACCCGGCCCTCGGTCGCTGCTTCCAGCGTCCCGAGCATCACGGCGAGCGTATGCAGCGCGAGATCGCCGGACGCCCGGTGCGGCCGCCCTTCGCGCAGGCCCGCCGCGAGGTCGGCGATGCCGACGCCGCGATAGTTCGCCAGCCGCGGCTCGGCCGCCGGCCAGTTGACCCGGCCCAGCGTCTCCCCGCCGACATCGATCGCCGTCCAGTCCCCGGCCGGTTCGGCCACGCTGATGACGCCGCCGAAGAAGTTGGGGTCCGGCACCCGGATCGAGGCTCGCGTCCCGTGCAGCTCGATCGGCAGTTGTCCGTGCGCCCACACGTCCCACGACGCCAGGAACACGACGTCGGCACCGTTCTCGAAGTGGTAGAGCGCGTTCACCGTGGTCAGCGTCTCAACGCTGATCGTCTGCCCGCGCATCGGCCCTTCCGAGGTCACGAGCCGTTCGCGCCGGCCGATCTGCCCGGTCGCGCGGATCGACTTGATCGGGCCGAGCAGCGTCACCAGCGTGGCGATGTAATAGGGGCCCATGTCCAACACGGGCCCGCCGCCGGGCTTGAAGAAGAATTCCGGGTTCGGATGCCAGTGTTCCATGCCGCGGCCGAGCACGGTCGCCGTGCCCGTCACCACCGATCCGATCGCCCCGTCGTCGAACAGCCGCCGCGCCCGCTGCACGCCGGCGCCGAGGATGGTGTCCGGCGCCGAGCCCACCCGCAGCCCCTTGGCGGCCGCCGCCGCCACGATCGCCCGACCGTCGGCGAGCGAGGTCGCCAGCGGCTTCTCGCCGTAGACGTGCTTGCCCGCCTCGATTGCCCGGAGCGACACCTCCGCGTGCGCGGCCGGCACCGTCAGGTTCAGGATCAGGTCCACGTCGTCGCGCTTGAAGATGTCGTCCACCGGCACGGCCCGCACGCCGTGCTTCTCGCCCTGGGCGCGCGCGGCCTCGGGCTTCAGATCGGCCACGGCCGTCACCGCCGTGCCCCGGAAGCGCGGCAGGTTGGTCAGATAGATGTCGGAGATGTTGCCGCAGCCGACGATACCGATACGCAAGGTCATCGCGTTCCCCTCAACCCTTGAAGCTCTTGATCGCGGCGGCGCTGCGGGCGGCGAACCGCTCGTAGTCCGACGGGTTGTCGTGCTCGGCGACCGTGATGCGCGCCGCGGTCTTCACCACGTCGGCCCACAGCGCCGCCCACGGCACGACGCCGTCGCCGACGTCCGCCCATCCGTCCTCATCCGCATTCTGCCCGGCCGGCGCGATGTCCTTCACGTGCACCGACACGATCCGGTCCGCGTATTCCCGCAGCCACTGCTGCGGATCGGCGCCCGCCCGCGCCACCCAGGCGACGTCCAGCTCCAGCATCACGGAGGGATGCGCCAGCACGTGCCGGATCGGCATCGAGCCGTCGGGAAGCGCCACGAATTCGAAGTCGTGATTGTGCCAGGCGAGCGTGAAGCCGAGCGGCTTCAGCTTGTCCGCCACCGCGCCGAGCCGCTCACCGAGCGCGATCCAGCCCGCGGCGTCCGTCGGCCGCTGCTCCGGCGGTAGCCAGGGCGCCACCATGATCGAGATCCCGAGCGTGCGGGCGATCGCCACGGCCGCGTCCAGGTCCTTCTCCATCAGGTCCAGCGCGAAGTGTCCGCTCACGCAGGAGAGCCCGTTGGCGTCGAGCGCCGCCTTCAGCGCCGGAACGTCGCCGTAGACCGCGCTGAACGGCTCCACGTTGGTGTAGCCGAGCCGCGCCAGCGTCTTCAGTTGCGCCTCCAGCGGCGGGAAGTTGCGCGACGTGTAGAGCTGGTAGGAGAGGGTGTGTTCGAGTGCCATTTTGTTGTTGTCTCCCGATGGATTCCGATGCCGCCCGGATCTTTCCGGACCAGGTCGGAGGAAGGGTCAGAGCCGGTCGCCGCTCGCCTTGTCGAACAGCGACGCCCTGGTCAGGTCGAGCCCATAGGCGAACGGCTCGCCCACATGGAAGTGCTTCTCCGCGTCCACGCGCACGGTGATCGGCAGGCCGCCGAGCTCGCTCCACACGATCGTGTCCGCGCCCGTCGGCTCCAGCAGCGTGACCTTGTCGGTCACCCAGTGCCGCCGGTCCGCCTCCGGCTCCGGCGAAGCCCCGCCCACCGCGATATGTTCCGGCCGCACGCCCAGCGTCACGGGTCGTCCGGCTTCCGGCGCCGCGCCCGCGAAGCCGTAGCGGCCGAGCGGCACCACCGTCCCGTTGATGTTCACCGCCGGGCCGCCGTTCGCCGCCGTGATCGTCCCGTCCAGGAAGGTCATCGCCGGCGATCCCAGGAACCCCGCGACGAAGCGGTTCACCGGCCGGTTGTAGATCTCGTGCGGCGCATCGAGCTGCTGGATCACGCCGCCCTTCATCACCGCGATCCGGTCGGCCAGCGTCATCGCCTCGATCTGGTCGTGAGTCACGTAGATCATCGTGTTGCCGAGGCTGTGGTGCAGCTTCTTGATCTCCACCCTGAGCTCCGCGCGCAGCTGCGCGTCGAGGTTGGAGAGCGGCTCGTCGAACAGGAACACGTCCACGTTCCGCACCAGCGCCCGTCCGATCGCAACCCGCTGCCGCTGGCCGCCGGAAAGCTGCCCCGGCTTGCGGTGAAGCAGCGGCTGGATCTGCAGGATGTCCGCCGCCCGCGCCACCCGCTTGTCGATCTCCGCCTTGTCCATGCCCGAGACGCGCAGTCCGAACGAGAGATTCCGCTCCACCGTCATCTGCGGATAGAGCGCGTAGGACTGGAACACCATGCCGATGCCGCGGTCCTTCGGCTCGGCCCAGGTCACGTTCTTGCCCTTGATGAAGATCCGCCCTTCGGTGATGTCGAGCAGCCCCGCAATGCAGTTGAGCAGCGTCGACTTTCCGCAGCCGGACGGCCCGAGCAGCACCAGGAACTCGCCCTCCTGGATGTCCAGGTTGAGCTGCTTGAGGATCGTGAGCGTTCCGAAGCTCAGCGACAGGTCCTGCACGGACACGCTGACGTTATGCTTGTTCATGTCGGATCAACCTTTGACCGCGCCGGCGGCGATGCCGCGCACGAAATACCGGCCCGAGAGGAAGTAGATGATCAGCGGAACGGCCCCGGTGAGGATCGTCGCGGCCATGTTGACGTTGTATTCCTTCACGCCCTGCGTCGCGTTGACGATGTTGTTCAGCTGCACCGTCATCGGATAGTTCTCCGTACCGGCGAAGATCACGCCGAACAGGAAGTCGTTCCAGATGCCGGTGACCTGCAGGATCACTGCCACCACGAAGATCGGCAGCGACATCGGCGCCAGCACCTGCAGAAAGATCTGCCAGAACCCGGCTCCGTCCACCCGCGCCGCCTTGAACAGCTCCACAGGCAGCGCTGCGAAGTAGTTGCGGAACAGCAGCGTCAGGATCGGCATGCCGAAGATCGTGTGCACCACGATGATCGCGGTCAGTGTCCCGAAGATGCCGAGTTCGCGCATGATGATCACCAGCGGGTAGAGCATCACCTGGTAGGGAATGAACGAGCCGATGATCAGGATCGTGAAGAACACCTCCGAACCCTTGAACTTCCAGTTCGACAGCGCGTAGCCGTTCACCGATGCAATGGCGATCGACACGATCACGCTTGGGATCAGGATCTTCATGGAGTTCCAGAACCCGACCTTCAGCCCCTCGCAGTAGAGGCCGGTGCAGGCGCTGTCCCAGGCGGTCACCCACGGCTGGAAGGTGATTTCCATCGGCGGCGAGAAGATGTTGCCGAGCCGGATCTCCGGCATGCCCTTCAGCGAGGTCACCACCATCACGTAGAGCGGCAGCAGGTAGTAGACGGCCGCCACGAAGAGGCCGGCGTAGATCATGAAGCGGCTCGGCGAGAGCCTTCTCGGACGGGCGCCGCTCGGTTCGACAGACGTCACGGACATGGGGATCCTCCGGGGGACGAGCGGCCGTCAGGCCCGCTTCTTCGGGCCGTATTCGATGTAGATCCAGGGGATCATGATGGTGATCACGACGATCAGCATGATCGTCGAGGCCGCAAGCCCCTGGCCAAGGTTCCCGCGCGAGAACATGAAGTCGTAGACGTATTTCGCCGGCACCTCCGACGAGGCGCCCGGTCCGCCGTTGGTCATCGCGATGACGAGGTCGTAGAGGCGCACGATGCCCGACCCGATCAGCACCAGCGTCGTCACGAACACCGGCTTCATCATCGGGATGATCACCGAGACGTAGACACGCCACGCCGGGATGCCCTCAACCCGCGAGGCCTTCCAGATCTCCTCGTCGACGCCCCTCAAGCCCGCCAGCATGATCGCCATGACAAGCCCGGTTCCCTGCCAAAGCCCGGCGATCAGCAGCGCGTAGATCACCGTGTTGCGGTCGGAGAGGGGGGCGAAGCTGAACGTCTCGAACCCCAGGCCCCGCACCACGTGCTCGATGCCGAACGTCGGGTTCAGGATCCACTGCCACACCAGCCCGGTCACGATGAACGACAGCGCGAAGGGATAGAGGAAGATCGTCCGGAACACGTTCTCGAACCGCACCTTCTGGTCCAGCAGCGCGGCGAGCAGGAAGCCCATCGTCAGCGAGAAGAAGATCGAGAACACGCCGTAGATGGCGATGTTCTTCAAGGACACGATCCAGCGGGAGGTCTTGAACAGACGCTCGTACTGCGCAAGCCCGACGAATTCGTTGACCGGAAGCGAGTTCGAACTGGTGAAGGAGTAGCCGATCGACCAGATCGAGCACCCCACGAAAACCACCAGGGCGGTCAGGATCATCGGCACGGCCGCGATCTTGGCGTTGAGATTCCGGGTGAGACCCGAAGGCCGGCGATCGCCGCTCATGGCTTCGCTCCATCCCTGCTCATGGCATGCGGCGTGGCCGGCGCGCCGCCTGTCCTTCCGCCAGGGCAAACCTAGGCGGAAGGACGTCTGCGGCCGGCCACGGGTTGGTCAGCCCCTCCCGGGGAAGGGAAGCATCACTTCGCGGAGGCGATGATCTCGGAGAACTTCTCCAGCGCCTCGTCCACGGTCATCTCGGGCGCGGAGAAGAACTCCGCCGCGAGATCCTGGATCTGGCCCTGGGTATCCGAGGAGAGCAGCTGCTCGTTGGACGGCAGCACGGCGCCTTCCTTGGCCAGGATCGCGATGCCCTTCTGCATGCAGGCGTTGGCGGCGGCCATGTCGATGTCGCCGCGGATCGGCAGCGAGCCCTTCTTCAGGTTGAAGGCGACCTGGACTTCCTTGGAGACCAGCAGGCTGGCCAGCTTCAGCTGCGCTTCGGTCACCGCCGGGTCGCTGTTCTTGGGGAAGTAGAAGGCGTCGCCGCCGGTATCCAGGATCTCCTTCTCGCCGAGGCCGGGAAGGCAGTCGTAGTCCGTGCCGGCGACCTTGCCGGCCAGGCCGAACTCGCCCTGCGCCCAGTCACCCATGATCTGCGCGCCGGCCTTGCCGGTCAGCACCAGGCCGGTCGCCTCGTTCCACTGCCGGCCGACGAAGCCGGGATCGGCGAACGAGCGGGCGGCTTCCATGCCTTCCCAGACCTTGCGCATCTCCGGGCCCTTGGCCGCCTCGGCGTCCTTGTCGCGGGCGATCTTCAGGAACAGGTCGCTGCCGCCGAGCGCCACGGTGAGCACGTTGCGGATGCCTTCCACCTGCCAGCCGTCGCCGGTCGCCAGCGGAATGAACCCCTTCTCCTTCAGCTTCGGCGCTGCTGCGACGAACTCGGTCCAGGACTTCGGCGGCTCCACGCCGGCTTCCTTGAACACGTTCGGGTTGGTCCACATCCACTGCCAGGAGTGGATGTTGATCGGCACGCAGTAGACCTTGCCCTCGTACATGCAGGCGTCGAGCAGCTTGGACGGACGGATGAAGTCCTTCCAGCCTTCCTTCTCGGCCAGCTCGGTCAGGTCGGTCATCAGGCCGGCCTTGATCAGGTCCTCGGCGTCGCGGCCGGTGTTCAGCTGCGTGGCGCCCATCGGGTTGCCGCCGGTGATGCGGCTGATGATGATCGGGCGCGCGGTGTCGCCGGAACCGGCGATCGCGCTGTCCTTCCAGGTGCCGCCGGCGGCGGTGAACGAGTCGGCCAGAACCTTCACGGCGGCGGCTTCACCGCCGGACGTCCACCAGTGGGTGACCTCCAGGTCGGTTGCAGACGCGGGGGCTCCGACGAGAAGCGCGGTGCTGGTGGCGAGGGCTGCAATGAGTGAACGCATGATGGTTTCCTTCTCCTCCGGATTGTTGTCGCTCCGCTTGCCGGGACGTTGAGGACGTGCCGTTGCGGGAGTCCGTTTTTGCCGAGAGGGCAGGGGCAGGCCCCCAGCCTCACCGGACGATGGCCGATGTCGCCGCAGCCGCCCAAGGGGGGCTGCGCCGTCGGGCCTGATGATCAGGATTCAGCGGGACGATGTTGCCACATTGGAAAGCCACTCGGACGGTTCGCGCAGATGGCGAATCTTGACGTGGTCCATGCGGTCCTCCCGACGTTTTTCTTCCAAGCCGCGGCACTCCCTCCGCGGACTTCAATCGATTGATGTAATCGATTACATAAATGGTACACCTGTGGCTTTCCGCTGGCAAGGGTTTTCTGCGCGATCCGAAAATAGTCGTAAAGAGCCGGAAGACGTCACAGTTTCGCCAACCGGGCGGCGGCGTTGCGCTAAGATGCGGGAATCGGCGGCGACGGGGGTGGTCAATGGCGAAGATAGGGGATGTGGCTCGCAGGGCCGGTGTTTCGACGGCAACGGTAAGCAGGGCGTTGAGCAACCCCGACAGCGTCCGCCCGGAGACCAGGAAGCTGGTCCTCGACGCCGTCCGCGAGCTCGGTTACACGCCGAACGCCGCCGCGCGCAACCTGCGTGCCGGCCGCAGCCGGATGCTGCTGACGGTGGTTCCGCTTCTCTCCAACTCCTTCTTCGCCCGGATCGTTAGTGGCATCGACCAGGAGGCCTCGCGGCGGGGCTACGGCACCATCATTTCCGAGGAGAGCCCCGACTCCGTGGAAAAGCAGGCCCACCTCCTCGACCTCGCCGCCGCCGGCCTGTTCGATGGCGTCCTGCTCCTCTCCGCGCTGATGCCGCGCGTCGGCCGCCGCAGTCTGGCCGACATGGGCATGCCGCTCGTGCGCGTCTGCTCCCGCCGCGAGCCGGGCGCCGGCGCCGTCCTGCTGGAGGAGCGCGAGGCGACCCTGATCCAGACCCGTCACCTGCTCGGGCTCGGCCACCGCCGTTTCATGTACATCTCCGGCGGCGCCGGCAACATCAACGATATCCCCCGCTACGAGGGCTTCTGCGAGGCGATCGCCGAGGCCGGCCTTCAGCCGGACCAGCAGATCCGCGTGGAGGGCTTCTTCGATTTCGCCAGCGGCACCGCCGCCGCCCATCGCTTCCTGGAACTTCGGGCCGAGGGCAGGGCGCCCACGGCCATCGTCGCGGTTGGCGACCAGATGGCGATCGCCTGCATGAAGGGCATCCAGGAAGCCGGCCTGCGCATCCCCGAGGACGTCTCCATTGTCGGCTTCGACGGCATCGACTTCACCAACTACTGCCAGCCGACGCTGACCACCATCGTCCAGCCCGCCGAGGACATGGGCGCCGCCGCCGCCGGCCTGCTGATCGACATGCTCCAGGGCGAACGCGACCCCGGCGAGATCGTCTTCCCCGCCACCTTGCGCGTCGCCGGCAGCACCGGCCCCGCGCCCGCCGGTTAGACCGGCCCGCCGCCTACACCCGCCGCCCGGCCACGTAGGTCGCCGCCACCGCGCGGTCGTCGCCCATCGTCATCAGCACGAACAGCTCTTCTTCGAGGTCGCCGCGCACCGCTTCCATCCGGTGCGCCATCGCCGGCGTCGCGTGGGCGTCGAGCACGATGAGATCCGCCGCAAGCCCCGGCTCGATCCGGCCGATCTCCGTCGCCTCGCCGATCGCCTCGGCATTCGCCCGCGTCATCTGGTCGAACGCCTGCAGCGCCGAGAGCTTCTGCCCCCGGAGCTGCATGATCTTGTAGGCCTCTGCCGCCGACTGCAGCATTGAGTAGCTGGTCCCGCCGCCGACGTCGGTGGCGAGCGCGATCCGCACCGGCGCCGGCCCGCGCTCCAGGCCGTCGTGGTCGAACAGCCCCGACCCGATGAAGAGGTTGGACGTCGGGCAGAACACCGCCACCGACCCCGTCGCATGCATCCGCGCGATCTCGTCCTCGCGCAGGTGGATGCAGTGGCCGAGCAGCGTTTTCGGCCCCAGCAGCCCGTAGTAGTCGTAGATGTCGAGATAGCCGGCCCGCTCCGGGTAGAGCGCCCGCGCCGTCTCGATCTCCTTCAGGTTCTCCGACATGTGCGTCTGCAAGAGGCAGTCCGGGTTCTCTCGTTTCAGGGCGCCGGACGCCTCCAGCTGCGCCGGCGTCGAGGTGATCGCGAAGCGCGGCGTCACCACCACCCGCTGCCGACCGCGCCGGTGCCAGGCCTTGATCACCGCCGTCGTATCCCGGTAGCCGCTCTCCGCCGTGTCCAGAAGCCCCTCCGGTGCATTGCGGTCCATCATCGTCTTGCCGGCGTGCATCAGTGTGCCCCGACGTTCGCTCTCCTCGAAGAACGCCTCGATCGCCTCCCGGTGCACCGACCCGTAGACCACCGCCGTCGTCGTGCCGTTTCGCAGCAGCTCGTCGATGAAGAACCGCGCGCCGGCCTCGGCGAAGGCGCGGTCCGCGTAGCGCAGCTCGGAAGGGAACGTGTACTTCTGCAGCCATTCCATCAGCTGCGCTCCGTAGGACGCGATCACCTGCGTCTGCGGCAAGTGAATATGGGTGTCGATGAACCCGGGCAGGATCAGCTTGTCGCCGTGGTCCTCGACACTGACGCCGGGCCCCTGGAAGCCCTGCAACGCACCGGCGTCCTCCACCGCGGTCACCCGCCCCCCTTTCACCACGACGATCCCGTCCTCCAGATAGCGGTGGCTCCCCGCGTCCCCGGGGCCGTCCGGCCGGCGGTGGAAGGAAAGGATGCGGCCGCGCAGGATGGATCTGGTCTGGTCTGGCATGGGATCTCCCGATCGATCTCGTCCAGGGTCAAGACCTATCCCACCCACCCGGCGGAGGCAAAGGGCCGGCTCTCGCAAGGCCGACAACAGCCGTCTCTGGTGACAGATCGTCACGGACGCCCGCCCGAAAGGCCGCCGAAGCCCGGGTGCAGGCAGCCGCTCGCCTCGTTTTTCCGGCCGATTAGAAAAACCGAAAACCCGGCACAGAAATTCTGCAGCCCGCCACCCTTCCCCCCGCGGGAACCGTCATGCACCCTCCTCGTCAAGATGAAAGCCGCCACGGGACGCGCGCAACAAGCGCCCGGGCGGCGGGAAACGCGCTCCAAGGGGAAAGATCAGTCATGTTGAGCGATATCGAGATCGCCCGGTCCGTGAAGATGAAGCCGATCGCGGAGATCGCCGGCAAGCTCGGCATTCCCGACGACGCGCTGATCCAGCACGGCAAGCACATCGCCAAGATCGACCACGCCTACATCAAGTCGGTCCAGGATCGCCCGCGCGGCAAGCTGGTGCTCGTCACTGCCATCACGCCGACGCCGGCCGGCGAGGGCAAGACCACCACCACCGTCGGTCTCGGCGACGCGCTGAACCGCATCGGCCGCCGCGCGGCCATCTGCCTGCGCGAGCCCTCGCTCGGTCCCTGCTTCGGCGTCAAGGGCGGCGCGGCCGGCGGCGGCTACAGCCAGGTCGTGCCGATGGAGGAGATCAACCTCCACTTCACCGGCGACTTCCACGCCATAACCTCGGCCCACAATCTCCTGTCGGCCATGCTCGACAACCACGTCTACTGGGGCAACGAGCCGAAGATCGATGGCCGCCGCCTTACCTGGCGCCGCGTCCTCGACATGAACGACCGCATGCTGCGCAACCAACTGAACGGCCTCGGCGGCACCACCAACGGCTTCCCCAAGGAGGACGGCTTCGACATCACCGTCGCCTCCGAGGTGATGGCCGTCTTCTGTCTGTCCAAGGATCTCAAGGACCTGGAGGCGCGCCTGTCCCGCATGGTGATCGGCGAGACCGACAAGAAGCAGTTCCTCACCGCCGACGTGGTCGGCGCGCCCGGCGCCATGGCCGTGCTCCTGAAGGACGCGCTGCAGCCCAACCTCGTCCAGACGCTGGAGGGCAACCCCGCCTTCGTCCACGGCGGCCCCTTCGCCAACATCGCCCACGGCTGCAACTCGGTGATCGCCACCGAGACCGCCCTCCGCCTCGCCGACGTGGTGGTCACCGAGGCCGGCTTCGGCGCGGACCTCGGCGCCGAAAAGTTCATGGACATCAAGTGCCGCAAGACGGGCCTGACCCCCGACGCGGCCGTCATCGTCGCCACCATCCGCGCCCTCAAGATGCACGGCGGCGTCGCCAAAGACGAGCTCTCCAAGGAGAACCTCGCGGCTCTGGAGGTCGGCTTCGCCAACCTCGCCCGCCATATCGAGAACGTCGGCAAGTTCGGCGTCGAGGCCGTCGTCGGCATCAACCGCTTCGCCTCCGACACCGACGCGGAGGTCTCGCTGCTCCTCGCCCTCTGCGAGAAGGCCGGCGCCAAGGCCGTCATGTGCACCCACTTCGCCGACGGCGGGAAGGGCGCCGAAGCGCTCGCCCACGAGGTCGCCGCGATCCTGGACGCGCCCCGCAAGGCGCCCTTCAAGACGCTCTATCCCGACGACCTCGGCCTCCTCGCCAAGGTCGAGACGATCGCCAAGGAGATCTACCGCGCGTCCGGCATCGAAGCCGACCCGAAGGTCAAGGCCAAGGTGAAGGACTATGAGGCCAAAGGCTATGGCCACCTGCCGGTCTGCATCGCCAAGACGCAGTCGTCCTTCTCCTCCGATCCCAACGCCAAGAACGCCCCGTCCGGCCATGTCCTGCCGATTCGCGAGGTGCGCCTCTCCGCCGGCGCCGAGTTCGTCGTCGTCATCTGCGGGGACATTATGACCATGCCGGGCCTGCCCAAGGTGCCTGCCGCGGTCAACATCCGCCTCGATGCAGACGGACAGATCGTCGGGCTCAGCTGAAAAGCCGCACGCTCCTGCAGAAACCTGAAGGCCGGGCGCATCGCGTCCGGCCTTTGCACTTGAACATCGTGCGCGCAGGCCACACCTCTGCAAAACCGACGCTTCGGTTAACCCTGGATTGCGGAAGTCCGGGGGGGTTCGATGGTCAGTTCAGCCGCCTTGTGGTAGATGATGACCATCGATTTATTCTCGGATCGATTTTTTACTGGCCGTGCCGAAGTCATGATCTCCCAGAAGGCGAAATACGCATTCAAGGCGCTGGTTGAACTGGGCTCAGTCCCCCGCGGCCAGGCCATGCTCATCGAAGAGATCGCCACGCGCGCCAACATCCCGCGCAAGTTTCTCGAGCATATCCTGCTGAACCTGAAGCACGCCGGCGTCATCTCCAGCCGTCGCGGCAGGGGAGGCGGCTATGTGCTGCTGAAGGACCCGGCGGAGATCACCATCGGCCACGTCCTGCGCGTCATCGACGGCCCCATCGCCCCGCTCGGCTGCCTGTCCCGCTCCGCCTACCGGCCTTGCGCCGACTGTCCGGACGAGGAGATCTGCGCAGTCCGCAACATCTTCGGCGACATCTTCGCGGCCACCATCATCCTGATGGACGCGACGACCCTGGCCGACGCGGTGCGCAAGTCGACCCGGCACGATGACGACGCGGCCACCACGCCGGCCACCATCCTCAACGACATGCTGGCCAACTGAGGTCGGCCGTCGGCCCGGCGCGAGCAGCAACCGGTTCCGTTCCGACCTACATGTACTTGAAGCGGGCGTAACGCGGATCGTGCGTCTCGTGGATGTTGATCCTGTCCCCCACGAACTGCACGCCGATCTCGTTCACCGTACGCCAGACGACCTCCGACCGTTGAAGCGAGCCGTCGGACTGGTCGTAGAAGAAGAAATCATTGGGGATTTCCGCGGCGTTCTCGGACTTCAGCCGAACGCCTTTCGGCGTCAGATCGCGCACGATGCAATCGATTGTATAGCGAAAGTCGCCGTAGACGGCCTTGCCTGCCTTAAGCGTTCGCCTCCGGTTATGTTCGCGACGCTCCTGCATCTTCGAACTACAGCCTCTTTCCTCGGTTTCCGACAACTTTTCTGAAAACCCTGTGTTCCACGCTACCGCGGCTGAGTTAAGCAATCCTTTAGCGGTTATTGACAATTCGATGATTGCGCAAAGATCGAGAGGTAGACTGATGAAAACTTGAAGCATCTGCCGCCTCGGCGGATTTTCTACATCCGCGTTAGGATTTTTTTTGTCCGCTGATGCTCTAGTCCAGACAAAGCGATTGGGAGAGGCAGGTTGCGGCGCGGCGTCAGGGTCAAGCTTCAGAAGGCGGGTCTGGCAATGCTCTCGGCCCTCCATGCCGACGAGTGGTACCCGCCGGGCATCCTCTGGAATGGCGGCGTCCTGATGTTGCACCGGGTGCGGCCGCAGCCGGACCACCCGTTCCAGCCCAACGCGAACCTTGAGATCACACCCGATTTCCTCGACCGGGCCCTCACGATCCTCCGTCGCCGGAAGGTCTTGGTGGTTAGCCTGGAGGAGGCTGCCGACCGTCTTCGCCGCGGCTTGCAGGACGAGCGCTACGTCGCCGTCACGCTCGACGACGGCTACCGCGACAACCACGACCACGCCTGGCCGGTCTTCCGCGCCCACGAAGCGCCTTTCACGGTTTTCGTCGCCACTGGCATGGTGGACCGCACGGCGAACGCCTGGTGGATGACCATCGAGGAGGTGGTGCGCCGCAACGATGAGGTCGTCGCCACCTTCCCCGACGGGGACGTGCGTTTCGCCTCCGCCACCCCTTGCCAGAAGCGCAAGGCCTTCCTGAGCATCGCCGGAACCGTCCTTGCCATGGACGAACCCGGTCGCGAGGCCGTTGTCCGGCCCCTTGCCGCCGCGCACGGCTTCTCCATTGCCGACATGCTCGCCCGCGAGATGATGGACTGGGACCAGGTCCGCGCCATGTCTGCCGGCCCGCTCTCCTCGGTCGGCGGCCACACCGTCAGCCATCCCGCGCTCGCCCGCCTGTCCGATGCGGACGCCGAAACCGAGATCCGCGGCGGCCTCGACCGCCTGGAGGCGATGACCGGCCGGCGGCCCACCACCTTCGCCTATCCCTATGGCGACGACGACGCGGTCAGCTGCCGCGACGTCCGGCTCGCCGCCCGCTTCGGGTTCTCCGTGGCCGTCACCACACGGCGCGGCATGCTCCGTCCCGAGCATGCCTGCATGAACACCGACTGGCCGCGGCTCTCCCTCAACGGCCACTTCCAGTCCGACCGCGAGTTCGAGATCCTTCTGTCCGGCGTGCCCTTCGCCCTGGAACGGCTGGGCTGGCGCTCCTTGCCCTTCCTGCGCCCCACCGGCCGCGCCGCGTTGCCCGCCCGCTCCGCCTGACGCCCGCCGCGCCGGTCCGGCACCACTTTCGAACCGTTCCAATGTTTCGCCAAAGCCGCTTTTTTACTTGACCGTAAGGCTCAGGTTTAAGAGGCTCGCGCCGTTCTTCGATGTCGGGGCCTTGAACCCTTTCGATTGGAGGCGGAGATGAAGTTTTCGACGGTCCGGATCCGGCCGCTGCGTCGTCGCGAGGGTTTGTCATGGCGATAGCATTGGCCATCGGGCGCAACGCGCCTGTGCTGGCGCGCCAGCCCGAACGGCTTGTGGTGGAGGGACTCCGCCATTGGCTCAACGGATACTCCACCGGCAGCATCGATTGCTGGGAACTCGGCTGGGAGCTGTTCGCCCGCGAGATCGGGCCGCGCGACGCCCGGCGCCTGCTCGGCGAACTGTCGTGGTGGGTCCGTGAGATCCGTCGTGCGGCCGGCAAGCCGCTCGCCTGTTTCCCCTACGGCTGCCAGTGCATCTGCCGGGATGAGTGCTTGGCTCTGACACTCGTGGCCGCCGCCCAGAACGGCGACGCGGACACCATTGCCGGCGCCGCCCGTCATCTGGTTGGAGAGGAAGCCACCGATACTGCTCTGGCGGCGACCCGCGGGTTCGGCGAAGCCCTCGACGAACTTCATCAGCGCCTTCTGCCGATCCCGATGTGGGTGGTCGACGACATTGCCGAGCGCCCGCCGCTCACCAGGGTCCAGTAACCGGCCGGACCGACGAGGTTTCAGCGCCGTTCGCCTCCACGGCCGGCGGCTCGATTGTCAAAACGGGGAAAAGTCATGAAGAAGCTTCTGAAGGCCTCGGCCGCCCTTGCGGCGATGCTGTCCACCGGCCCGGCCCTTGCCGCCGAGATCACCGCCAGGGACGTAGCCAAGACATACGCCGACATCGGCGAGGCGGCCTTCGCCGACAGCCTGGAGACCGCCAAGGCGTTGGAGGCGGCCGTCAAGGCGCTCGTCGCCAAGCCCACCGCCGAGACGCTCGCCGCCGCCCGCACGGCCTGGATCGCCGCCCGCGTTCCCTATCTCCAGACCGAGGTGTTCCGCTTCGGCAACCCGATCGTCGACGATTGGGAGGGCAAGGTGAACGCCTGGCCACTGGATGAAGGCCTGATCGACTACGTCGACGCCTCCTACGGCACCGAATCCGACGCCAACGGCCTCTACACCCTCAATGTCGTCGCCAACCCCTCGATCCGCATCGAGGGCGACGTCATCGACGCCTCCGTCATCACCGCCGACCTGCTGCAGGACAAACTCCAGGAAGCGGCCGGCGTGGAAGCCAATGTCGCCACTGGCTATCACGCCGTGGAGTTCCTGCTCTGGGGCCAGGACGTCAACGGTACCGGACCCGGCGCCGGTAACCGTCCCGCCACCGACTTCGATCCCGCCAACTGCACCAACGGCAACTGCGACCGCCGCGCCGCCTACCTCCAGGCCGCCGCAACTCTCCTCGTCACCGATCTCCAGGAAATGGCCGCGAACTGGAAGGAGGGCGGGGCGGCCCGAGCCCGCGTCCTCGAGGGCGACGGCTCCACTGGCGTCGCCTCCATCCTCACCGGCATGGGCTCGCTCTCCTACGGCGAACTCGCCGGCGAGCGCACCAAGCTCGGTCTGATGCTGCACGATCCGGAGGAGGAGCAGGACTGCTTCTCCGACAACACCTTCAACGCCCACTACAACGACGTCGTCGGCATCCGCAACGTCTACATCGGCGAGTACACCCGCATCGACGGCTCCAAGGTCGAGGGTCCGTCCCTCTCCGACCTCGTCAAGGCCAAGGCCCCGGATGTCGACGCCGAACTGGCCGCCCGGCTTGAAGCCACCTACGCCGCCGCGGCCGCCCTCAAGCAGCGCGGCGAGACCGTCGAGGCCTACGACCAGATGATCGCGGAGGGCAATGCCGAGGGCAACGCCGTCGTCCAGGCGCTCGTCGATGCCCTGGTCGCTCAGGTGCCCCCGATCCAGCGCGCCGTCTCCGCCCTTGGCCTCGGCGATATCGCTTTCGAGGGCTCCGACAGCCTGGACAACCCATCCGCGGTCTTCCAGTGATCGTAGACCGGCATCGGGACTGAAGAAGGGGCTTCGTGGTGCGTCATCGGTGGGCTCTGCTCGTGCTGACCTGCCTGCCGGCGGCTCTGCTACCGGTCGGGGTGGGGCTCGGCAACGGCCTGCTCGCCCACCGCGAAGACCTGGACGACCGTGACCGGGCCCGTGTCGCCAAGGTCGTCGCGCCGGCCTTCGACTTCACCGACGGCGAGCCCTTCGAGGCACTCGCCGGCGGAGCCGCCACCACCCGGACCGTCCCGACCGAGGACGCCTTCACCCAGCCCTCGGCCAACCTCCCCGACGAGCGCCGCCAGACATTCATCCTCGGCCATGCCTTGTTCCGGAAGACGTGGGTCTCCTCCCCGTCCTCCACCCAGGCCTCCGACGGACTCGGGCCGCTCTTCAACGCACGCTCATGCGAGCAATGCCATGTGAGGGATGGCAGGAGCAGGGCGCCCGGCGAGCACGGCGGTCCGGGCTTCGTCCTGCGCCTCTCCATCCCCGACGGCGAGGGCGGAACCACCTTCGAACCGACCTATGGCTGGCAGCTTCAGGACCGCGCCGTCCCAGGTCTCCCCGCCGAGGGCCGCGTTACGGCTACACCGGTCGTTTCGACGACTACACGCGCCGGAGAAGCCGCTACACGTCTCGAAAAACGCGACTACACCATCACGGAAGAATCCGCCGGTGCGCTGCATCCGGAAACACAGATATCCCCGCGCGTCGCCTCCCCGATGATCGGCCTCGGCCTCCTGGAAGCCATTCACCCCGGCGACATCCTGGCCAACGCCGACCCCGACGACCGCGACGGGGACGGCATCTCCGGGCGGCCGAACATCGTCGAGGGCAGGTTGGGCCGCTTCGGCTGGAAGGCCGCCGAACCCGACGTCCCGACCCAGGTTGCGGCCGCGTTTTCCGCAGATCTCGGCCTTTCCACGCCGCTCCGGCCCGACCCCGCCGGCGACTGCACGCCCGCCCAGGCCGCCTGCCGCTCGATGCCGGATGGGGTCCAGGCCCGCCTCGGATCGGACGAAGTGCCGCAAGATGTTCTTGAACTCGTGTCATTCTACGCCCGCAATGTCGCTGTACCTGTCCGGCGCACCGTGAAGGACCGCACGGTCCTTGCCGGCAAACAGGTCTTCTACGAGGCGGGATGTCAGAAATGCCATACTCCGAAGTATGTGACGCGGCGAGATGCTCAGTCACCTGATCATTCATTTCAACTGATCTGGCCTTATACGGACTTGTTGCTGCATGACATGGGTGATGGACTGGCCGACAACAGGCCGGAGGGTGCCGCGAATGGACGGGAATGGCGCACGCCCCCGCTTTGGGGTATCGGACTCACCCACCGGGTCGAGCCCGACGCCGGCTTCCTTCACGACGGCCGCGCCAAGACGCTCCTGGAAGCCGTGCTCTGGCACGGCGGGGAGGCGGAGGCGGCCCGAAACCATGTGGCGTCGCTCGATCCGGATAGCCGCAACGCATTGATAGCATTCCTGAATTCTCTCTGAGAGGCAGCCCCCGATGCCCCTGTTCGCCTCCACCGGCCCTCGGCTCGCGAAGCGGCTCGCCGACCTCGCCGTCGCCTCGGCGCTCACCCTCGCGGCCTTGCTCGCCGGCACCGGACGCGCCCCGGCGCAGGAAGCGGAAACCCAGCGCGAACAACCGGTTACCGAGGATCAGTATGCCGCCGTCGTCCGCGCCATCGTCGAAAAACACATTCGCCCCGCCGCCGAACGGCTAAGCCAGGACGCCGAGCTCCTCTCCGCCGACGTTCAGGCGCTCTGCGCCAACCCGACCGAGGACTCCCTCGCCACCACCCGGCGAAGCTTCGAGTCCACCGTCCGCGCCCTGGCGGCCATGGACGGCATCCGGATCGGCCCGCTGGTACAGGACAACCGGTTGGAAAAACTGGCGTTTTGGCCCGATCCGCGCGGCATCGGCCTGAAGCAGGTACAGGCCGTTCTCGTCAAGGCGGACGCTACCGCCGCCGATCCCGCCACGCTCGCCGGCAAGTCGGTGGGCGTTCAGGGACTGACCGCTCTGGAGTTCGTGCTCTACGGAACCGGCGCCGAGGCGCTGCTTCAACCGGCTGACCCGGCCGGCGCCTTCCGGTGCCGCTACGGCGCCGCCATCGCCGCCAATGTCGCCGGCCTTTCCTCAACACTCGTAGAGGGTTGGGAAGGGGAGGGCGCCGACCTCCTGCTCCAACCTGGGCCCCGGAACCCGCAGTTCCGCACCCATGCCGAAGCCGCCGGAGCCCTTTTCTCCGCCATGGCCACGGGCCTGGAGGTGCTCGCCGACCAGAAGCTCCGTACCCCGCTGGGCGACAGCGCGGAGAAGGCCAGGCCCAAGCTCTCCTACTTCTGGCGTAGCAGTCAGACCTTCCCCTCGATCGCGGCGACGCTGGAAGCGATCCAGCACGAGTTCGAGGTGAGCGGAGCCTCCGATCTCCTTGAAAAGCCACAGCTTTGGCTGGCCAACTCGATCGTCTTCGAAGCCGGCAACGCCGCCCGAAAGGCGCAAGGCATCACCCTTCCGCCCGCCGAAGCCTTCAACGATCCAGCGGTCCGCGAACAGGCGAAATACCTCTCCATCGTCGCCTCCAGCCTGAAGCGCTCGATCGGCCGGGAGACGGCGGTCGCCCTCGGCCTGGAACAAAGCTTCAACGCCCTCGACGGGGACTGAACCATGGACCGCCGCGCCTTTCTGCGCCTCTCGGCCGGCACCCTGACCGCCGCTGTCCTCGGACCCCGCCGCCTTCATGCCGCCACCGTCGGCGGCGAAGCGCTCTACGCCTCCTGCGTCAAGCTGCCGAACGACAGCTATGCCGTTGCGATCATGAGCGAATCCGGCGCAATCCAGTTTCTGCGCCCGCTTCCCGACCGCGGCCACGACGTCGCCTTCGACCCCGTCTCCCGCCGCTGCGTCGCCTTCGCCCGCCGGCCGGGCACCTTCGCCGTCGTCGTCGATCTCGACGGGCGGACGGAGCCGGTCGTCCTTTCGGCCGCTCCCGGCCGCCATTTCTACGGCCACGGGGTCTTCACTGCCGACGGATCCATCCTCTACGCCACCGAAAACGACTTCGAAGCGGCGGGCGGGGTGGTCGGCATTTACGACGCAAAGGCGGATTTCCGCCGGATCGGCGAGTTCTCCACCGGCGGCGTCGGCCCTCACGAACTGGTCTGGCTGCCGGACGGCCGCACCCTCGCCGTCGCCAACGGCGGGCTCGACACCCACCCCGATTTCGGCCGCGTCGCCTTGAATTCTGCAGAAATGCAGCCCTCGCTCAGCCTGCTCGAGGCTGAAAGCGGCCGTCTTCTCGCCACCGAGACACTCGACCGCGATCTCGCCGCGCTCTCCATCCGGCATCTCGCGGTCGATGCTGCCGGCGCCGTCTGGTTCGGCTGCCAGTACGAGGGCGATCCCATGGACCTGCCGCCACTCGCCGGCCGGCTCGTTCCGGGCCGGCGGGCGGAACTCTTCTCGCTTCCGGACGAACTCCAAGCCGGCGCCCGCAACTACGTCGGTTCGGTCGCCGCCTCGGCGGACGGCGAGCTCGTCGCCTTCTCCGCGCCCCGCGGCGGCATCGTCTTCGCCTTCGAGGCGCGATCGGCGCGCTTCGCCGGCAAAGTCGAATTCAACGACGGCTGCGGCATCGCCCCCGCTCCGGTCCGGGGGCCGAGCCTGCTCGCGACCTCCGGCACGGGCCGGATCGCAACCGTCGAACGGTCGAGCGGACTGGCGATCACCCCCGTCGGACGGGACGATCTCGCCTTCGACAACCACTTGAATCTGCTGGCCTGATCAGGCCGGTACCTCGTGCCGCCACGGTGGGTTGGCACCGGCCCGCGAACAGGTCACCGCCGCGCAGGTGACGCCGAACGTCAGCGCCTGCGTGAGTTCGTCGGCGGTCAGCCCCGCCAGTTCGTCGGCGTCGATGCGGCCAGCCTCCTTGAGCGCGACCAGCATCGAGCCCTGGAAGGTGTCGCCGGCCCCGATCGTGTCGACCACGTCGACCTTGGGCGCCGCCACCTCGATCCGGCCGGCCTTCGCATGCCACGCGACCACGCCCTTGCCGCCCCGCGTCACGATCACCAGCTTCGCGCCGCCGTCGAGGTAAGCCTTCGCCTTCGGCTCGTAGTCGTCGCCGCCGAAAAGGTAATCGAAATCCACGTCCGACATCCGCACGATGTCCGCCCGCGCTGCGAACTCCGCCATCCGCGCCACATAGCCCGCCTTGTCGCGGACCAGAGTCGGCCGGCAGTTCGGATCGAACGAGATGGTCGCCAGCCCCTTTGCGGCGTCGACCAGTGCCAGATAGGCGGAGGACGACGGCTCGTTGATCAGCGTCGTCGACCCCACATGCACCGCATCGATGGCGGCAAAGGGGATGGTGCCGGGCTGGAAGGACCAGAGCCGGGCGGCGGTCGTCTCGTCATAGAAGGCGTAGTGCGCCTCGCCGTTCACCAGCCTGACGAAGGCGAGGGTGGTTTCCAGGTCCGAGCGGTCGGAATAGCGCAGGTCCACCTTCGAACCGCTCAGGTGATCGGCGATCATGGTCCCGAACAGGTCCCGCGAGATTCCGCCCACGAAGCCCGTCGGTGCGCCGAGCCGCGCCATCGCCACCGCGATGTTGAGGCAGGAACCGCCCACAGCCGGCACGTAGGCGTCGCGGCCGTCGCCGGCTTTCACGGGAACGAAGTCGATCAGCGCATCGCCGCAGGAAAGAAGCATCGCATTTGGCTCGGGTTCGCGGCCCCTGCGCCCATCGCAAAGGCCGCGACCTTGCTACCGACAAATGCATCATCCCGCAACGGCTGCGGCGTTCGGCCGAGCCTCAGCCGCCCGCCTTCTTGGCGTTGGGGAAGAACACCTGCTCGCCGCTCACCTTGAAGTCAGCGATCGCCTTCTGGCCCTCGTCGGAGATCACCCAATCCACGAACGCCTTGCCGGCCTCTGCCTTCACCCTCGGGAACTTGACCGGGTTGACCAGGATGATGCCGTACTGGTTGAGGAGCTTGGTGTCGCCTTCGACGACGATGGTGAGCTCGCCCTTGTTCTGGAACGCCGCCCAGGTGGCCCTGTCAGTCAGCGCGTAGCCGCTCATCCCGGCGGCAATGTTGAGAGTCTGGCCCATGCCCGACCCGGTCTCCCGGTACCAGCCGCCGGACGCTGCCTTCACATCCACCCCGGCCGCCTTCCAGAGCTTCAGCTCCGCCTTGTGCGTGCCGCTGTCGTCGCCGCGCGAGACGAACGGCGCGCCCGCCGCCGCCACCTTGGCCAGCGCCGCCGCGGCGTCCCTGGAGCCGGCGATGCCGGCCGGATCCGCCTTCGGTCCGACCACGACGAAGTCGTTGTACATGACATCGAAGCGCTCGACGCCGTTGCCTTCGGCGACGAACTTTTCCTCGTCGGCCTTGGCGTGCACGAAGAGCACGTCGCCATCGCCGTTGGCGGCGTTCTTGATCGCCTGACCGGTCCCCACCGCCACGACGTCCACCCGGATGCCGGTCTTCTGCTGGAACAGCGGCAGCAGATGGTCGAACAGCCCGGAGTTCGCGGTCGACGTGGTCGACTGCACGATGATCGACTTCTCCTCGGCGAGCGCGCCTGCCAAAGCGCCGATCGTCAGCAGTACGGCGCCCGCGGCGCCGAGGATGGATCTTCTGTTCAGCATGAGTTGGTCTCCTCCTGGGGAATGAGCCGGCCATCGAGGTAGGCTCGCGCCTCGGCCGAATGAGGTGAGAGGAAGAAGTCGGCAGCCGCGGTGTGTTCGCGCACCACGCCGCCGGAGAGAAACACCACGTCGTGCGCCAAGCGCCGGGCCTGGGCCACGTCGTGGGTGACCAGGATGACCTTGACGCCCTGGCTCTCTGCGGATCGGATGAGCGCCTCGACGGCCGCCACCGAGGCGGGATCGAGGCTCGCTGTGGGTTCGTCGAGGAGCAGCACCCCGGGTCCGGTCGCGAGCGCCCGCACGATCGCCAGGCGCTGTTGCTCCCCGCCGGAAAGCACCCGCGCCGGTCGATCCGCCAGCGCACCGAGCCCCGCCGCGTCGAGGAGGCTGCGGGCCTTGCCGCGAGCCTCGGCGACGCCGCGGAGCTTCAACACGAAGGCGACATTGTCGAGCGCACTGCGCCGGAGCAGAACCGGCCGCTGGAACACGAAGGACTGGGTGAGCCGGGTGGCGTCCGTTGGCCGGTCGTCTCCCCACCGGACGGTCCCTCGCGTCGGCAAGAGCAACCCGTTCGCAAGCCGGAGGAAGACGCTTTTTCCGGCGCCGTTGGGCCCGAGCAGGACGGTCAGCCCCGAGGGCGAGAGGGTCATCGACACCTTGTCGAGGATCGTCTTGCCGCCGGCCTCAAAGCCGAGATCGACGGTTTGCAGGCTCCGCTGACACCGGCTGGTCCGGACTTGCGGGGCGCTGGCGAACCGGCCCGGAAAGGGCACGGTCGAGACGATGCTAGCCATGCCCCGCCTCCCGCGTTGCCAGCGACAGTGCGGCGACGGTGGCGTTGACCGCCAGCGCGATCAACAGCAGCACGAACCCGAGGGCGAGGGCGAGGGCGAGATCGCCCTTGGAGGTCTCCAGCGCGATCGACGTCGTCATCACGCGCGTGACGTGGGCGATGTTGCCGCCGACGATGATCACGGCGCCGACCTCCGCGATCGCTCGGCCGAAGCCGGCGAGCGCGACCGTGGCAAGGCCCGACCTGCCGTCGCGCAGCAGGGCGAGGAGCGCTGTCGGCCAGGGCACGACCAGCGTCCGGAACGTGTCGGCGTATTCCCGTGCCAGCGTTTCCACCACCTGCCGCGACAGCGCCGCGACGATCGGGGTGATCAGGACGGCTTGGGCCACGATCATTGCCGAGGGTGTGTAGAGAAGCTGCAGGAACCCGAGCGGTCCGGCGTTCGACAGCATCATGTAGACGAGCAGCCCGACCACGACGGGAGGCAGTCCCATCAGGGCGTTCAGGCAGACGATGACGAACGAACGCCCCCGAAACTGACGAAATCCGATCAGAGCCCCCACCGGAAATCCGATCAGGCACGCGACGAGAAGAGCGGACCCGGTCACCGCAAGGGACAGCCCGACGATGCCCATCAGGGTCGGATCCAGGCCGATCAGCAACTGGCCTGCAAGGACGAAGGCGAGGGTGAAATCTTGCATCGTGTCGATAAGAAAAAAGGCTACGGTCGCGTTCGCGGTGGGCACTGGAGCCGTGAGGCCGCCATAGTGATGGCGTAGCGAGCAGCGTCGGCCTAGCACGATCTTCTGCGCCTACGAGCGCAAAGTTGTCGCATAGTCTCATTGATGGAACCAACGCAAGTAAGCGCAGAAAGGTGCAGGTAGACTTGATGACGGACGGTGTCGTTGTGGTGGGCGGCGGTCACGCCGGAGCAGCCGCGGTGGCGGCTTTGCGACAGGAAGGCTTCGCGGGACCGATCCGACTCGTGACCGCCGAGGCTGACCTGCCGTATCAGAGGCCGCCGCTTTCCAAGGCTTTCCTGAAGGATCAGGGCACCGAACCGCAGTTGATCCGACCTGAGGCCTTCTACGCCGCCCAGGGCGTCGACGTCGAACTCGGGGCAACCGTCACCGGCATCGACCGGATCGACCGCACCGTGACTCTCGCCGACGGACGACGCCTGCGCTACGACGGCCTGACGCTGGCGACCGGAGCCCGGGTCCGAAAGCCGGATGTGGAAGGCGCCGGTCTTGCCGGCATCCACTACCTGCGCACCACGGCAGACGCCCGGGCGTTGCGGGTGGCCCTGGGCCAGGCGACCAGCGTGGTCGTGATCGGCGGCGGCTTTATCGGGCTTGAAGTGGCCGCCACGGCCGCCGCCCTCGGCAAGCGGGTGACGGTCCTGGAGGCCGGCGATCGCCTGATGGGCCGGGCGGTTGCGCCGGAAATCTCAAGGCATATGCTCGAGCGCCACCGCGAGGCCGGCATCGACGTGCGTCTCGCGACGTCGCTCGGTCGCTTCCTCGGCTTTCGCGGGCAGCTGGTGGGCGTCGAGCCAGCGGGATCCACCGCGCCGATCGAGGCCGAACTCGCCCTGGTCGGTATCGGCGTGATCGCCAACAGTGAACTTGCTCAGGCAGCGGGGCTGGCGACGGACGGCGGCATCCTGGTCGACTCGCATATGCGCACCAGTGATCCCACCATCGTCGCCTGCGGGGACGGCGTCGTGTTCGACCACTGGCACGCCGCTCGGCGGGTTCGCATCGAGTCCGTCCAGAACGCGACGGACCAGGCGCGCCACGCCGCAATGGCTCTCCTCGGCAAGCCGGATCCCTATCGCCAGGTGCCCTGGTTCTGGTCCGATCAGGGACCCACGAAGCTTCAGATGGTCGGGTTGTCCCATGGCGCAGACCGGATCGTGCTGCGCGGGCGGGCCGATGACGGTCGCTTCTCCGTCTTTCATTTCCATCGGGAACGCCTCATCGCCATCGACAGCGTCGACCGCCCCGCCGACCACATGGTCGGCCGGCGCCTGCTGGCGGCGGGAACAGTTCTTCGACCGGACCAGGCGGCCGACGAAAGCGTGGACCTGAAGGCGCTGCTTTCCGCCGGTTGACCTGAGCCCGACTGCTACGCCCTTGACGATGTGATCCCACCGAGATACTGCGTGAATCATATCATCTCCATGAGGGGCGTCGGGCGGGATGAAGGTTACGCTGAAGGATGTCGCGGAGGCCGCTGGCGTCAGCATCGCCACGGTCGATCGCGTGCTGAACCGCCGGGAGGGGGTGCGCGGCGCCACCGTCGAACGCGTCGAGGGCGCGATCCGGCGTCTGGGTTACGCCCCGTCCAGCCTGGCCTCCCGCGTCCAGCCGCTGCCCAACCGCTTTCTTTTCATTCTGCCGTCCGGTGACAACCCGTTCTTCGCGGCCCTGGCCGACGCCGTGCACCGGCTGAAGGAATGGCTGCCCTTCGGCGGTTCCACCTACGACGTGGTCGAAGTCGACGTGTTCGACGGCGAGGCGCTGGCCCGCGCGCTCGGCGCGGTGAGCCGCGACGTCTACGCCGGCGTCGCGGCGGTCGCGCTCGACCATCCCGCCGTACGCGAAGCCGTCAACCAGCTCCGCCGCGACGGCCTGGCGTTGGTGACGCTGGTCTCCGACGTGCCGTCTTCCAACCGCGACCGCTACGTCGGCGTCGACAACACCTCCGCCGGGCGTACCGCCGGCACGCTGCTCGGCCGCTTCCTGCCCGACCGCAAGGGCAAGGTCGCGTTGATCGCCGGGTCGCTGGCGCTGCGGGACCATGCCGAGCGGCGCTTCGGCTTCGAACAGGTCATCGCCCAGGATTTTCCGTCCGTGGAGGTCGTCGCCGTCCGGGAGGGGCGGGACGATCCGGCGCGCGTCAAGCTCCTCGCCGAGGAGGTGCTGCGCGCCCATCGCGATCTTGCCGGCCTCTACAATGTCGGCGCCGGCACCCATGGCGTGATCGAGGCGCTGGAGGCTGCGGGCAGGGCCCGCGACGTGGTCTTCATCGCCCACGAACTGACCGAAGAGAACCGGGCCGCCCTGGTCCGCGGCACCATCGACGCCATCATCAACCAGGATGCCGGCCACGAGGCCCGGTCCGCCGCGCGGATCCTCCAGGCGCTCGCCAACGGTTGGCCCATCCTGGACGACCAGGAGCGGATCCGGATCGACATCTTCCTGCGCGACAACGTCCGTTGAACGGGCGCAACGAGAACACAAGGGGAGGAGCCCAGTGAGCACCTATCTCGGGATCGACGTCGGCACCTCGTCCGTCAAGGCGGTGCTGATCGGCGCGGACGAGCACCTGATCGCCAGCGCCACCGTCAAGCTGGAGGTCAGCCGCCCGCACCCTGGCTGGTCGGAGCAGGACCCCGACAGCTGGGTCTCCGCGACCTTCGCCGCCGTGGACGAACTGAAGGCGGGCCACGCCGCCGCGCTCTCCGCCGTCGCCGGCATCGGCCTTTCCGGTCAAATGCACGGCGCCACCCTGCTGGACGCTGCCGACAAGCCGTTGCGCCCGGCGATCCTCTGGAACGACGGCCGCTCCGCCGCCGAATGCGCGGAGCTGGAAGCGGCCTGCCCGAACGCCCGCGCCATCGCCGGCAACATCGCCATGCCCGGCTTCACCGCACCCAAGCTGCTCTGGGTGCGCAAGCACGAGCCGGAGATCTTCGCCAGGATCGCCAAGGTCCTGCTGCCGAAGGACTATGTGCGCCTGCACCTGACCGGCGACCACGCCTCCGACATGTCCGATTCTGCCGGCACCCTGTGGCTCGACGTCGGCCGCCGCGCCTGGTCGGACGAACTTCTGGCTGCGACCGGACTGACCCGCAGTCACATGCCCGAGCTCTTCGAAGGCACCGAGCCGACGGGCCGGCTGAATGCATCGCTCGCCGCCCGCTGGGGCATGGCGACGCCGCCCGTCGTTGCCGGCGGCGGCGGTGACAACGCGGCAAGCGCCGTCGGCATGGGCGCCGTCGGGCCGGGCGTCGCCTTCGCCTCGCTCGGCACCTCCGGCGTGCTCTTCGTGTCCAACGCCCGCTTCTCGCCGAACACGGACGGCGCGGTACACGCCTTCTGCCATGCGGTCCCGGACACCTGGCACCAGATGGGCGTCGTGCTCTCCGCGACGGCGAGCCTGGAGTGGCTATCCGGCGTGCTCGAAGCGCCGGCACCGACGCTCACCAAAGGCCTCGACCCGCAGCCGGACGGACCGTCACCCGTGCTGTTCCTGCCCTACCTCGTCGGTGAGCGGACCCCGCACAACGACGCGGCCGCCCGCGGCGCCTTCGTCGGCCTGTCTCCGGAGACCGACCGCCAGACGCTGACCCAGGCCGTGCTGGAGGGCGTCGCCTATGCCTTCCGCGATTGTCTGCGCGTGCTCAACGACGCAGGAACCGACCTCGACCGCGCCTTCGCCGTCGGTGGCGGCTCCAAGTCGGAGGCCTGGCTCAGGATCCTCGCCGCGGTCCTGAACCGTCCGCTCGACATCACGGCCGAGGGCGACTTCGGCGGTGCCTTCGGGGCTGCCCGCCTTGGCCGCATCGCCGCGACCGGCGACGACCCCTTCGAGACGCTCACACCACCGCCCATCGCCCGCACCATCGAGCCGGATCCAAGGCTCGTCCCCCGATACGCGGAAGGCTACGGCCGATACCGCGCGCTCTACCCGGCCCTCCGGCAAGCCTTCAAGAATGGAGAATGACATGAACGCCCCCTTCTTCCCCAATCCGACGCCAGTCGCCTACGAAGGGCCTGAGAGCAAGAACCCGCTGGCCTTCCGCTACTACGACAAGAATCGGGTGGTGCTGGGCAAGACCATGCAGGAGCACATGCGCTTCGCGGTCTGTTATTGGCACTCGTTCACCTGGCCGGGCGGCGATCCCTTCGGCGGCGAGACGTTCGAGCGGCCGTGGATGCACGGCTCCGACCCGATGGAGCTCGCCCGGCAGAAGGCCGACGTCGCCTTCGATCTCTTCAAGATCCTGGACGTGCCCTTCTACACCTTCCACGACCGCGACATTGCGCCGGAGGGCTCCTCCCTCGCCGAGTCCAACCGCAATGTCCGTGCGATCGCGGAGATCTTCGCCCGCAAGCAGGAAGAGACCGGCCTGAAGCTCCTGTGGGGCACCGCCAACCTCTTCTCCAACCGGCGCTTCATGGCCGGCGCCGCCACCAATCCCGATCCGGACGTGTTCGCCTATGCCGCCGGGCAGGTGAAGAATGCGCTCGACGTGACGCGGGAACTCGGCGGCGAGAACTATGTCCTGTGGGGCGGCCGCGAGGGCTATGAGACGCTTCTCAACACGAACCTGAAGAGCGAGATCGAGCAGGCCGGCCGCTTCCTGTCCATGGTCGTGGACTACAAGCACCGCACCGGCTTCAAGGGCGCGATCCTGATCGAGCCCAAGCCGAAGGAGCCGACCAAGCACCAGTACGACTTCGACGTCCAGACCGTCTACGGCTTCCTGAAGGCCTTCGGCCTGGAGAAGGAGGTGCAGGTCAACATCGAGCAGAACCACGCCATCCTCGCCGGCCACTCCTTCGAGCACGAGCTCGCCATGGCTTCCGCGCTCGGCATCTTCGGCTCGGTGGACCTCAACCGCGGCGACGACCGCCTGGGCTGGGACACCGACCAGTTCGGCATGAACGTCGCGGAACTGACCCTCGCCATGCTGGAGATCATCAAGGCGGGCGGCTTCACCACCGGCGGCTTCAACTTCGACGCGAAGATCCGCCGCCAGAGCCTCGATCCGGATGACCTGATCGTCGCCCACGTCGGCTCGATGGACGCCGTCGCCCGCGCGCTGCTGAACGCCGAAGCCGCCATCAAGGACGGCACCGTCGACAGCTTCGTGAAGGACCGCTACGCCGGCTGGCGCACCCCGTTCGGGCAGTCGATCCTCAAGGGCGAGAAGACCCTGGAAGACATGGCCGCCTACGTGGAAGGCGGCGACATCAATCCCCAGCCCAAGAGCGGCCGCCAGGAATACCTGGAGACCGTGCTCAACCGCTTCCTCTGATCGCGAAAAAACCCTCCCCGGGCGACCGGGGAGGGCTGCACTTCGGTTCGGCGAAGGCGACCGGCTCAGGCAGCGCGGCGGCGCTCATGCCGTCCTTCGCCGATCTCCTCGACGATCTTCCTCACGAAGGCGTCGATGTCGTCCGGCTTGCGGCTGGTGATGATCCCCTCGTCGGTCACCACCTCCTGGTCCACCCAGTCGCCGCCGGCGTTCTTCACGTCGGTCTTTATCGAGTGGTACGACGTGACCTTGCGACCCCGCACCGCATCGGCTTCCACCAGCAACCACGGTCCGTGGCAGATCGCAGCCACCACCTTGCCGCTGTCGACGAAGCGGCGGACGAGGTTCACCGCGGCTTCCTCGGCGCGCAGCAGGTCCGGATTGATCTGCCCGCCCGGCAACAGGAGGGCGTCGTAGTCGTCGACGGATACCGAGCCGAGAGTCTTGTCGACCGGCACGCTCTGCCCCCAATCCTTCTGGTCCCAGCCGCGGATCTTGCCGGGTTCGCGCGTCTTCTCCGGCGAAGCCACGTGAACGGTGGCGCCCTGGGCGCGCAGCTGCTCCAGCGGCTTCATCAGCTCCGACTGCTCGAAGCCATCCGTGGCAAGGATCAGGATCTTGGCTTGATTAATGGCGGTCATGAATTCGGTCCTTGAAGCTCGTGCCCCCCAAGAGCTTCAACGCATCCCGGCGCTGACCGTTTACAGTGTTCACTGATTAGTGAATCGAAATGACCTCGGTCGGCTGGGCCGGACCCCGGGGTGGCTCTAGAGCCCCAGCATTTCCGCAATTTCCGCCGCCGCGACGCTCGGGCTGAGCGTGCCGTCCGCCACCCGGGCCTGGCGGTCGTCCAGTGCGGTGCGGATCGCGGGATCGCGCACCAGCCGCTCGTGGAAACGCTCGTTGATCATCTCGCGCATCCAGTGGACCTGCTGTTCCCGGCGCTTGGCCTGGAAGCGGCCGTTGGCGGACATCACCGAACGATGCCGCTCGATCTCCGACCAGAGCTTGTCGAGCCCTTCGTTAGCGAGGCCCGAAACGGTGAGCACCGGCGGCGACCAGTCCGGCGACGCGGGCGCCAGGATGTGCAGCGCGGCCCGGTATTCCGTTGCCGCGGCGCGCGCCCGGATTGCGGCCTCGCCCTCCGCCTTGTTGACGGCGATCAGGTCGGCCAGCTCGATGATGCCCTTCTTGATGCCCTGGAGCTCGTCGCCGGCTCCCGGCAGCATCAGCACCAGGAACACGTCCACCATGTCCGCGACGGCGGTCTCCGACTGCCCGACGCCGACGGTCTCCACCAGGATCACGTCGAAGCCGGCCGCCTCGCAGAGGAGCATCGTCTCGCGCGTCTTGGCGGCGACCCCGCCCAATGTGCCGGCGGAAGGGGAGGGGCGAACATAGGCGTTCGGATCTACGGCGAGCCGTGCCATCCGCGTCTTGTCGCCGAGGATCGAGCCGCCGGTGCGCGTCGAGGACGGATCGACCGCCAGCACTGCCACTTTGTGGCCGGCGGCTGTCAGGTTGGAGCCGAGCTGGTCGATGGTCGTGGACTTGCCGACGCCGGGCACCCCCGTGATGCCGACGCGGAAGGCACGGCCCGTCTGCGGCAGGACGGCCTGGAGCAGGGCGCGCGCGGCTTCCTGATGGGCCGGCTTGCGGCTCTCCACCAGCGTGATGGCGCGCGCCAGCAACGACCGGTCGCCGGCGAGCACACCGGCGGTCAACCGCGCGACGTCGGGCGTGGCCGGCGCCGCGTTCATGATGCCGCCGGGTTGAAGCCGGGTGTCCAGATGATCCGCTCCAAGGTGGCGTTCCGCATCGCGTCCGTCGGCGAGGCGCTGAAACCCGAGGTGGAGAACACCAGCGACACGTTGGGCGCGACGGGCGACGTGCAGATCGGCATGCCGAACCAGTTCCCGCTGCCCAGCCGGCAGGCGGACGGATCCACCTGCGCTTCGGCGAAGCTCATGCCGATCCGCTCGCCGGCCGGGCCGCGCAACTGCGTGGATACGCCGTGCACGCTTCCGATCGCACCGTCCGGTCCTGGCAGCACCTGCACCACCTGCAGACCGTCACGGAAGAGGGCGATGGCGGCCTGTGTATCGGTTTCCGTCGCCATCGTGATGGCCGAAGCGTCGAAGCCGGGCAGAGCCTCCTCGATCGCAGCCTCCGAGAAAGGCGTCCCTTGCGGCAGGCCGCTCACGCCGCCGGCGGTGATCGCCAGGATGTCGACCGACTGGGTCGTCGCAGTGGCGCTGCCGAAGTCGGAATCGATCCCGGACGAACAGCCGCCCAAGGAGGCGACGAGAACAGCCGAGAGGCAGAGACGCTTCGTGATCATGAAAAAGCCATAGCATGACTGGACCCGGCCGCAAACGCGGCGCAGGCGCGACCGCTGGCCTCGCCCGCCGGTCAGCCGGCGAGCGCGTCGAGGACACGCGCCCAGGAGCGGATGCCCTTGTGGAAGCTGGTCATCTCGTACTTCTCGTTGGGCGAGTGGATGCGGTCGTCGGCGAGTCCGAAGCCGACCATCAGGCTGTCCATGCCGAGCAGCGTCTTGAAGTGCCCGACCACGGGGATCGATCCTCCGGACCCAACGACCGCCGCGGGCCGGCCCCATTCCTCCTCCAGCGCGGCCCGCCCCTTGTTCAGCGCCGGGCTGTCGAAGGCAAGCCGCAGGGCAGGGCTGCCGCCGTGCGGGTGGAAGGACACGGCCGCTCCCTTCGGCAGGCGCTCGGTGACGAACTGCCGGAAGCTCGCGCGGATCTTGTCCGGATCCTGGTCGCCGACGAGGCGGAACGACACCTTGGCGCGCGCTTTGGCCGGCAGCACGGTCTTGAAGCCGTCGCCCGTGTAGCCGCCATCGATGCCGTTCACCTCGGCGGTCGGCCGCGACCAGATCTTCTCCAGCACGGTGCGGTCGACTTCGCCGGCGGGTGCCGACAGCCCGACCGCGCCGAGGAAGGCGTCACCGTCGAACCCGAGTGAAGCCCAGTTGGCGGCGATCTCAGCCGGGATCTCCGGCACGCCGTCGTAGAAGCCCGGCAGAGTCACGCGGCCGCTGTCGTCGTGAAGTCCGGCGAGAACCCGCGCGAGCACGTGGATGGGATTGAGCGCCGCTCCGCCGAACATGCCGGAGTGGAGGTCCTGGTTGGCGCCGGTGATCGTCACCTCCTCGCCGACAAGGCCGCGCAGCATGGTGGTGATCGCCGGCGTGTCGCGGTCCCACATGTTGGTGTCGCAGACGAGCGCGACGTCGAGCGACAGCTCCTTCGCATTCGCCAGGAGGAACGGCACCAGCGACGGCGAGCCGCTCTCCTCCTCGCCCTCCGACAGGATCGTCACGTTGATCGGAAGCCCGCCGGTTTCCGCCACCATCGCGCGGCAGGCTTCCACGAAGGTCATCAGCTGGCCCTTGTCGTCGGCAGACCCTCGCGCGACGATCCGCTCCGATCCGTCCGGCTGCCGGGCGACGCGCGGCTCGAACGGCGGCGTTTCCCAGAGCGAGATCGGATCCACCGGCTGGACGTCGTAGTGGGCGTAGAAAAGCACGTGCGGCTTGTCGGGGCCGGCCTTGGTCCAATGCGCGACCACCATCGGATGGCCTTCGGTCGGCCGCGCCGACGCATCGAAGCCGATCCCGCTCAGCTCCTTCACCAGCCAGTCCGCCGCCTCTGCGCACGCCGGCTTGTAGGCCGGATCGGTCGAGATCGAAGGAATCCGCAGGAACGCGAACAGGCGTTCAAGGCTGGCCGGAAGGTCCGCATCGATGCGGTCGAGCACGCGAATATCAGTCATGAAACGATCCTGGAGCAGACGCCGCGATCCGGCTCGCCACGACGAGCCCGCTTGAGATCCACGGCTTTGAAAGGAAGGGCGGGCCCGTCGGCGACAGGCGGGCAGTCTGGACTACCGGTGACAGTCTCGATCAGCGTTTCAGGATGCTCCCGAGCACGCCGCGGACGATAGCCGAGCCGATCTGTCGCCCGACGGAGCTCGACACCGACCGCACCACCGACTTCACCGCCGCTTCGACAACGGTCTGTCGGCCGCTGGACGATCCGCGCGCGGCCCGCTCCTCGTCGGCCTCGCGGCGGCGGCGCTCGGCCGGGCTCTCGTACTCGTCGAGCCGCGGCCGCCCTGCCGGCGTCGGATCGTAGCCGGGATCCGGCTGCGGTTCTGGTTCGGAGCGGGAGGACGGGCCCCAGCCGAAATCCGGGAGCTGGAAGCCGGACGAGGTTCTGCGGGGAGCAGTGGCGGAGGGCGCGCTCGGTCGGCTCGGACGGCGCCCTTCGGCGCGTGCCTTCAGCATCTCGAACGCCGACTCGCGATCCTGGAGCGCGTCGTAGACCCCGGAGAGCGGGCTCGCGTCGAGCACCTGCGCACGCTCGTCCGGAGTCAGCGGCCCGAGGCGGGAGGAGGGCGGGCGCACCAGGGTGCGTTCCACGATCGACGGCACGCCCTTTTCGGCCAGCGTCGAAACCAGCGCCTCGCCGACGCCGAGCTGGGTGATCACCTCGAAAGTGTCGAAGGCCGGGTTGGGGCGGAACGTCTCCGCGGCGACGCGGACGGCCTTCTGCTCGCGCGGGGTATAGGCGCGCAGCGCGTGCTGCACCCGGTTGCCCAACTGGGCGAGCACGCTTTCCGGAACGTCGAGCGGGTTCTGCGTGACGAAATAGATGCCGACGCCCTTCGATCGGATCAGCTTGACGACCTGCTCCACCTTCTCCAGCAACGCCTTCGGCGCTTCGTCGAACAGCAGGTGCGCTTCGTCGAAGAAGAAGACGAGCTTCGGCTTGTCGGGGTCGCCGACCTCCGGCAGTTCCTCGAACAGCTCGGAGAGGAGCCAGAGCAGGAACGTCGCGTAGAGCCGCGGCGTCTGCATCAGCTTGTCGGCCGCCAGAACGTTGACCGCGCCGCGTCCGTCGCCCGTGGTGCGCATGATGTCTCGGATGTCGAGGGCCGGCTCGCCGAAGAAGTTCTCGCCGCCCTGCTGCTCCAACACGAGCAACTGCCGCTGGATCGCCCCGATCGTCGCCTTGGCGACGTTGCCGTAGTGGGCCGAAACCGCATCCGCGTTGTCGCTGAGGTAGGTCAGCAGCGACCGCAAGTCCTTGAGATCGATGAGCAGCAGCCCCTCGTCGTCGGCCACCTTGAAGGCGATGTTGAGGACACCTTCCTGCGTGTCGTTGAGCTGCAGGAGTCGCGACAGCAGCAGCGGCCCCATCTCGGTCACGGTGGCCCGGATCGGATGCCCTTGTTCGCCGAACAGATCCCAGAAGATCACCGGCGCCGCGGCATACTGGTACTCCTCCAGGAACCCGATCTCCTGCGCCCGCTTGACCAGGAAGTCCTTCTCGTCGCCTGCCGACGCCAGACCCGACAGATCGCCCTTCACGTCGGCGCAGAACACCGGCACCCCGGCGTCGGAAAGGCTTTGGGCCAGGATCTGCAGCGTCACGGTCTTGCCGGTGCCTGTTGCCCCGGTAACGATCCCGTGCCGGTTGGCGTATTTGAGGGTGAGATACTCGGGTTTCGTGCTGGTCCCGATGTAGACCTTGTCGGCTGCGAGCATCATCAACTCCTTCGCGCGCGACGCGCTCCCGAAACTCTCGTCAGGGGAATGTATAGGGTTCCTCTTCCCTCCGCTCAACGAGATGATGGCCACTTTCCATCAGCGAAAGTGAGGGTCTCCTGCCGGATGCGACAGCCCGCGGCGCGTTTCCATGTTAACAGCCCGCCGAAAAGCCAAGCCATCGTTGAACACTTCCGTACGATTGCTACTATTGCGATGCGTTCGGCGCGCTGGAACGCCGACAGGGGGAGGCATCGATGGCGGGTTACCCGATCTTGAACGTGGAGGGCATCGGCCCGGTATTTGCGGAGAAGCTCAAGGCAGCCGGCGTGCGGACCACGGCCGCTCTCCTGGAGCGCGCCAAGGACCCGAAGGGCCGCAAGGCGCTCGCCGGCGAAACCGGCATCGACGAGGGGAAGATCCTGAAGTGGGCGAACCTCAGCGACCTCATGCGGATCAAGGGTGTCGCGGAGGAGTACTCCGAACTGCTGGAAGCGGCGGGCGTCGACACCGTCAAGGAACTGAAGGGCCGCAAGGCATCCAACCTCGCCGCGCGCATCGCCGAGGTCAATGCCGACCGCAAGCTGGTGCGGCAGATCCCGGCGGAAAAGACCGTCGCCGGCTGGATCGAACAGGCCAAGACCATGCAGCCGGTCCTGACCTACTGACAGATGATTAGCGGCGCCTGGAAAGCCGCTGCACGCGGAATGCCAACAAATCGGCCGCGCACGCCCCCGTTGCGCGGCCTTGTCTCTTAGTCAGTCGTCCAGAGTGATCTGCCCGTAGCGAAGAGCTTCAACAACCGTCTGCGTCTTGTTCGACGCATCGAGCTTCTCGCCGGCATTCTGCAGATGGGCGTGAACCGTCCGCTGCGAGATGTTGAGCAGTTCCGCGATCTCCTGCGCCGTCTTGCCCGTGGCCGTGAGTTCAAGGACTTTCCGTTCACGGGCGGAAAGGTCGCCCGGACGGCTGTCGATCAGGAAGCCCAGCGCGCGCAGACGGCGGAAGGCCTGATTGCACAGGAAGTCGAACGCCACGAGGTCGAGTTCGGTCAGCGACAAGGACGTGCCGAGCCCGATCACGGCCGCCTGGTAGGGCTGAATCGACTTCACGGGGACGGCCACGATCCGGGCGGATGCCTCGGGCCCTGCAGCGGCCACGAGATCGGAATGTCCGGAGATGCTGACGCCATCCACCAGGAAGGGCCGGTGTGCGACCCTGCAGCGCTCCAGAATGGGATCGCCCTTGGAGATGGTGATCAACTGCCCGCGTTCGCTGCGGACATCCGGCCACTTCATGTGGAGGATCAGCGGTTCGACGGGTCGACCGGGCATCGGAAGTCCGGTGACGAGGATGTGGCTGGCCCCGTGACTGACCAGTCGACGCTCGATGATGTCGAAGATCCGATTGGCGCTCGAGCAGGTCCGGAGTCCTACGGCATCCGCCAGGATCTCATCAGGTGTATTCATGCTTTTTATACCCGATCAAGAGTTGGTATGCGAGTTACTGTCTCAACGTAAGACAACCACTGAGAACTTGCCACAACTCATGGCCTCACGCGGTTATCAACTGCCTAACCGGCAACTCGATTTTTCCCCCAGCGTTCTCTGCGACAAATCAGCTGACTTGCCGCGACAATATTTCCGCCGACTCAATACTGCGATCGCCTTATGTCTATCTGGGCACGACTTTATGCTGTCCGTATAAGGTCGACGCGTCGTTGAGAGCGACGGATCGTGTCAATCGAGCCCAGGACCCGAGAGCCATGGACATCGACCTTCGTCAGTTCGGCGAAACCCCGGCCGTCACGCGCGAGGACTGGGAAGTTGCCGTATCAAGGGCACTGGGAACCCTCTCTCTCGACAAGCTCTCGGCCGTCACGCGAGACGGTATCACCGTCCCGATCCTAGCCGCGCCCCGGACGGATCGAGATCCGCTGCCTGGACGTGGCGCTGGCGTGCCCTGGTCGATCGTTCAGCGGGTGGTCCTCTCGGATCCCGCTCGCACCAATGGTGAGGTCCTTGCCGAACTGCAGTCCGGCGCCACCGCCATCGATCTGAAAATCCCGACCAGGGGTTCCTTCATCGACCCCGACTCCACCATCGCCGAGGAAGACGAAAACAAATTAGTGCGTGTCTTCGAAGGTGTCTACCTCGACATGATTTCTGTTCATTTCACGAGTTCGTTTGCCGATCTGTCGGTTGCAGTACGCATTCTTCAACGACTTGGTCGACTTTTGGCGACCACGGGAAACACCCGCCTTCATCTAGGTATAGATCCCTTTGCGGCATCTGAAGCAGGCTATGCAGAATCGCTCAGCCAAGCTTATGATCTGCATGCACTAAATGACATATGTAGCTTTCGGACGCAACACTCGGTTGGCGGCACCATTTTGCTGGCCGGTGGGCAAACCTGGCATGCGCTTGGCGCAACCGAATCTCAGCAAATCGCAATCGCCATCGCAACCGGCGTCAGCTACCTGCGACAGCTTGCCGACTCGCCCCTGTCGAAAGAACTACTCGCCGTCCTCGCCGGTTCGATCGAGTTCAGGCTGGTCGCCGACCAGAACCAGTTCCTGACCATCGCCAAGCTGCGGGCCTTCCGCCGGCTCTGGGCGCTCGTCCTCGACGAGTTCGGGATCCCGCAGCAGCCGGCGTTCGTCCATGCCGAGACCGCCTGGAAGATGACCACGCGGCGCGATCCCTGGGTCAACATCATCCGGTCGACCATCGCCGCCTTCGCTGCCGCGGTCGGCGGAGCCGACGCGATCACCACCGTGCCGCATTCCGAACTCCTCGGCCTTCCGGACGCCAACGCACGCCGCTTGGCGCGAAACGTCCAGGCTATCCTGATGGAGGAGTCCAACCTCCATCGCGTGGGCGACCCCGCGGCTGGGGCTGCCGGAATCGAGACCTTGACCGATGCGCTGGCCGAGAAGGCCTGGGGCGAGTTCCAGACCATCGAGCGGGAAGGCGGTCTTGCCCGGGCACTCTCCGAAGGCGGCCTGCGCGCCCGCATCGCTGCGGCCGAGGCCGTCACCCGGGAGCGCGTTGCAAAGCGTCGCATCCCGATCACCGGGTCGAGCACCTATCCCCTCCTGGACGAGGAGGTGCCGGCGGTGGCAGGTCCGCTGCCGGACCCGGAGGTGCCTCCGTTCGAACCCCTGTCCACGCCGACGCGGGACGCCCAACCCTGGGAGTCGCTCCGTGACCGCTCCGATCTAGCGATCGCGGTTCGGGGGAGCCGACCGAAGATCTTCCTGGCCAACCTGGGTCCGGTGTCCGCCTTCACGCTCCGGTCCAACTGGGCGAAGAACCTCTTCGACGCCGGTGGCATCGAGGCGGTTGGACGCGACGGCCATAGCTCGCCGGAAACGCTACCGGCGGCCTTCGCCGCGAGTGGCGCACGCATGGTATGCCTTTGCTCGGACGACGCGACCTATGGAAAAATGGCGGGCGAGGCGGCGTCTGCCCTGAAACGGGCCGGCGCAACGCAGGTTCTTGTCGCCGGCCGCCCCGGGACGACGGAGCCGGAGCTCCGAAGTGCCGGCGTCGACCGCTTCGTCCACGAGGGGCAGGACATGCTTCAATTGCTGGCCGAAATCCACGACCAACTCGGCACGCCGGCTCTGAAGGCCTGAAGGAAGGATCGAACCGATGACCCGCAAGCCCTCCTTCGCCGACATCCCCTACCGCTTCGTCGCCCCCGCCGGCCCGGACGCCACGGCCGAGCCGTGGAACACGCCGGAAGACATTCCGGTCAAGCCGGTCTACACCGCCGCCGATATCGAGGGTCTGCGCCATCCTCACACCTACCCGGGGCTGCCGCCCTTCGTTCGCGGCCCCTATCCCACCATGTACGTCCAGCAGCCCTGGACGATCCGCCAGTACGCCGGCTTCTCCACCGCCGAGGACAGCAACGCCTTCTACCGCCGGAACCTGGAGCAGGGTCAGAAGGGTCTGTCGGTCGCCTTCGACCTCGCCACCCACCGTGGCTACGACAGCGACCACCCGCGCGTCTCCGGCGACGTCGGGATGGCGGGCGTCGCGATCGATTCCATCTATGACATGCGCATCCTGTTCGACCGCATTCCGCTCGACCAGATGTCGGTCTCCATGACCATGAACGGCGCCGTGCTGCCGGTGCTGGCGCTCTTCGTCGTCGCGGCCGAGGAGCAAGGGGTCCCGGCCGAAAAGCTGTCGGGGACCATCCAGAACGACATCCTCAAGGAGTTCATGGTCCGCAACACCTACATCTACCCGCCCGCGCCCTCGATGCGGATCATCTCCGACATCTTCTCCTTCACCTCCGCGAAGATGCCGAAGTTCAACTCGATCTCGATCTCCGGCTATCACATGCAGGAGGCAGGAGCGACCGCGGACCTGGAACTCGCCTACACGCTCGCCGACGGCATCGAGTATGTCCGCGCCGGCCTAAAGGCCGGGATGACGGTCGACCGCTTCGCCCCGCGGCTGTCCTTCTTCTGGGCGATCGGCATGAACTTCTTCATGGAGGTCGCCAAGATGCGGGCTGCGCGCCTGCTCTGGTCGATCCTGATGAAGCGCGAGTTCGACCCCAAGGACGACCGCTCGCTGAGCTTGCGAACCCACAGCCAGACGTCCGGCTGGTCGCTGACCGCGCAGGATCCGTTCAACAATGTGGTCCGCACCTGCGTGGAGGCGATGGCCGCGACCCAGGGCCATACCCAGTCGCTGCACACCAACGGGCTCGACGAGGCGCTGGCGCTGCCGACCGATTTCTCCGCGCGTATCGCCCGCAACACCCAGATCGTGCTGGCGGAGGAGACCGGCAACACCAAGATCATCGACCCCTGGGGCGGCAGCTATTTCGTCGAGCGACTGACCTTCGACCTCGCCAACCGGGCCCTGGAGCACATCGCCGAGGTCGAGGCTTTGGGCGGCATGGCCAAGGCGATCGAAGCCGGCATCCCCAAGCTGCGCATCGAGGAAGCCGCCGCCAAGACGCAAGCCCGCATCGACAGCGGCGCCCAACCGGTGATCGGGGTCAACAAGTTCCGCACTGACGAGGAGGCCGACATCCGCCTCCTCAAGGTCGACAATTCGGCCGTGCGCGCCGCCCAGATCGGCAAGCTGCAGCGCCTGCGCGCCGAACGCGATCCCGCCGCGGTTGACGCCGCGCTCGACGCGCTCACCGCGGCCGCCGGCAGCGGGGAGGGCAACCTTCTCGCCCTTGCGATCGACGCTGCCCGCGCCAAGGCGACCGTCGGCGAGATCAGCCTCGCCATGGAGAAGGTGTTCGGGCGTCACAAGGCCGAGATCCGCGCGATCTCAGGCGTCTACAAGCGGGAGGCCGCACGCATGTCGGACGTGATGAAGCGGGTCCAGGAAGCCGTCCGCCAGTTCGAGGAGGACGACGGCCGCCGTCCGCGCATCCTCGTCGCCAAGATGGGCCAGGACGGCCACGACCGCGGCCAGAAGGTGATCGCCTCCGCCTTCGCCGACCTCGGCTTCGATGTCGACATCGGCCCGCTGTTTGCCACGCCGGAGGAGGCGGCCCGCCAAGCGGTCGAGAACGACGTCCACGTCGTCGGCGTCTCTTCGCTGGCTGCCGGTCACCTGACCCTGGTGCCGGAACTGAAGAAGGCGCTGGAGGACCAGGGCCGCGGCGACATCATGATCGTGGTTGGCGGGGTGATCCCGCCGCAGGACCACGAGGCGCTGATCGAAGCCGGTGCTTCGGCGATCTTCCCGCCAGGCACCGTGATTGCGGAAGCGGCCGAGAAGCTGCTCGCCAAGCTGAGTACGCAACTGGGCTACACGGGACGCGCCGCGGCCGAGTAGCCGCGGCCGTTCAACCCAGCACGGTCAGCCCGCCGAGATCCCGCAACACGGCGGCGGGTGGCATGTCGGGGTATTCGTCGGCGGCGCCGCTTCGGTTGATCCACACCGTTCGGAAGCCGAACTTCGTCGCCCCCGCCACGTCCCATCGGTTGGAGGACTGGAACGAGATCGCGCTCGGAAACACCCTGTAGTGGGTGGTCGCGATTTCGTAGACTTGCGGGTCCGGTTTGTAGATGCGGATCTGGTCGACCGAAAGCACGTCGTCGATGAGATCCTGCAACCCGGCCGCCCTGACCGCCTGGTCCAGCATCTTCGGCGAGCCGTTGGAGAGGATCGCGATCTTCGCGTTCTGCGCCTTGAGATCCTTCAGGAGCTGGGGAACCTCCGGATAGCAGTCGAGTGTCCGATAAGCGTCCAGCAGGCTGTCGCGAAGGCTGCGATCGGCCGAAGGGAAGGCGGCGAGCGCCGTATCGAGGGCATCCTCCGTGAGCCGCCAGAAATCCCGGTAGGTGCCGGACATCGACCGCACCCAGGAATACTCCAGCTGCTTGGCGCGCCAAAGCTCCGACAACCTCTGCGCCTCCGGTCCCATCGCGGCCGCATGTCGACGAACCGCCGCGTGGACGTCGAACAGGGTGCCGTAGGCGTCGAAGACATAGATCGCGAAAGCCATGGGTTTACTCGTCCGCTGCGCCGCAACATCGTGGCGGCGGGCGAGAGTACCTGATCCGGCCTGTGACGCAATTGGTCCGAAGAGCGCGCCTCCATCCGCCGGCCCACCCCTCGCCGCCGGCCGACCGTTGACTTGAGCGCGATCCGCCACACCTTCGAACGGGGCAGGGCAGGAGACGACGACATGCGGCTTCCGGCGGTGATCGCTATCTGTGTTCTCGCATTGGCGGGATTTTTCTCCGCGCCGGCCGCCGCGGAGGAGGTCGATGTCGAACTCGTCCTCGCGGCCGACGGCTCGGGCTCCATCGACGACGACGAACTCGCACTTCAGCGCCGCGGCTATGCCGACGCCATCGTCAGTCGCGAGGTCCTCGACGCGATCGCGTCGGGTGTCCATGGCCGGATCGCGATTGCCTACGTCGAGTGGGGCGGACCAGGTTCCCAGCACGTGATCGTCGACTGGATGGTGGTCTCGGACATCGGCTCGGCCCGCGCCTTCGCGGATGCGCTGGTGACGAGGCCGCGCGCCGCGCGCGGCTACAACTCGATCTCGGCGGCCATCGACTTCTCCGTCCATCTCATCGAGACCAACGCCCACGAAGGCTTGAAGAAGGTTATCGACGTCTCCGGAGACGGGCCGAATATCGGCGGCCGTCCCGTCCAGGCCGCCCGGGACGACGCGGTCGCCAAGGGCATCACCATCAACGGGCTCGTCATCGTGCGTCCTGGCGGCATGGTGCGGCGCGTGGCCGGCGAGCCCCTCGACGTCCATTACGAGCGCGACGTGATCGGCGGACCGGGCGCTTTCGTGATGACGGCTGGCGAGACGGCCTCGTTTCCGGAGGTCGTACGTCGCAAGATGGCCCTGGAGATCGCCGCGCTCGGGTCCGATCGGGCGGCTGATGCGTTGCAGTGACGTGGTCGGGGGAGAAAGGTCGATGAGATGAAGCCGTTCGCCGTTCTGATCGCCGCCGCCCTCGGCGCCGCCTGTGTCGCGACGACCCCGATCCCGCCCGGCGCCCCGCGCGTGCTCGCATCGCTGCCCGGCGAATGCCTGGCGCTCTACCAGGCTAGGGGTCAGGCAGGCCTCTGGTTCGGCGGCTTCCACGGCGCAAAGGAGGGGCGCTCCCCCTTCGGCGTCAGCGACGACGACGTGCTCTACGACACGTTCCAGCGCGCATGCTTTCCCGATGAACGGAGCTGCCGACGCTGGCTGTACGACCTGCAGACCGAGTACAAGGCGATGGTCTATTCCGCCGAATGTCGCCGCGGCCTGCCGGTCTGACATCGATGCGAAACACGGGCAGCCGGGAGTGATCCCGGCCGCCACACTGTCTGGCGCAGCTTACTTCGCGCCGGCGTAGAGCTCTGCCACGTAGTCCCAGTTCACGAGGTTGTCGAAGAAGGCCTCGAGATACTTCGGACGCAGGTTACGGTAGTCGATGTAGTAGGAGTGCTCCCACACGTCGACGCCGAGCAGCGGCGTGGCGCCGTGCACCAGCGGGTTTTCGCCGTTCGGCGTCTTCTGGATGACGAGCTTGCCATCCTTGAGCGACAGCCAGGCCCAGCCGGAGCCGAACTGCGTTACGCCGGCCTGGATGAAGTCGGTGCGGAACTTCTCCAGCCCGCCGAGGTCCTCGTCGATCTTCTTCGCGAGCTCGCCCGGGATGGCGCCGCCACCGTTCGGCTTCATCCACTTCCAGAAGTGGATGTGGTTGAAGTGCTGGCCGGCGTTGTTGAAGAGACCCGCGTTCTTGCCGAACGAGCCCTTCACCACGTCCTCCAGGCTGGCGTTCTCCCACTCCGTGCCCTTCAGCAGGTTGTTGCCGTTGTTCACATAGGCGAGGTGATGCTTGTCGTGATGGTACTCCAACGTCTCGCGCGACATGTAGGGGCCGAGCGCATCATAGGAGTACGGGAGGTCCGGAAGTTCGAAAGCCATTGAAATCTCCCGCAAACGGTCGTCAAACGGATCTGTCGCACGGCATCAGGCCGCACTGCGGCGGACCATAGAAGGTCGAGTTGCCGGGAGCAACGCCGTCCGACCGATGTAGGGCCCGCTGCGGGTCGCTTGAAGACCCGACCGGTCGATTTTCCGGAGGATTGTTCAAAAGCCGCGCACGGACGGACGTTCAAACACGCGTGAACGTGATTTCCACCCGGCCCACTGGAATGCCGAGGAAGCTGACGCGGGCCCGGTTGACCACGGTCCGTTTGTCGGTCTTCTCCAGGATGTCGAAGAAGCGGAGCTTCATCGGCTTGCCGTCGGTGCCGCGAACCTCGCCCACGTAGCCCATCTCGATCCGGCCATCCCGGACCTTGACCGGCACGACGCCGGTGACACCCGTGCGTTGGCCGTCGTAGGAGGCCGGACCCGTCTTGTCGAAGCGCCAGATCGCCGTCTCGCGAGCCCCGTCCGCGTAGGCGATCCGCTCCGTCAGGATCAGCGTCCGCCCGTCCCAGGTGCCCGTGGTGTCCACGGTCAGCTCCCGGCGTACGTCGAAGAGATCGCTGACGAAGGCGCCTTCTCCTCGCGTCGGATGCCGGAAGAACTCTTCCAGAAGAAGGGGCTCGGCCGCCATCGCCGATCCGCTCCACTGGGATCCGGCGAGAGCGCCGAGCGCGATGCCGCCAAGGTGGCGACGGGTGACGGGCATGACGGGCACTCCGTTGAAGGTCTGCTCGCGATACGTCCGCTGTCCCGTTGGCGGATCAGCCCGCCGTCATCACATGTTGGCGACCCGCAACCTCGGCTAGGCCTTTCCCATCACCTTCAGCGCGAACGCATAGCGCAGCGCATACTCCTTCAGCGCGTCGAAACGCCCCGAAGCGCCGCCGTGGCCTGCGTCCATGTTGATCTGGAGCAGCAGGGGATTGTCGTCGGTCTTCAACTCGCGCAGCCGCGCGACCCACTTCGCCGGCTCCCAGTAGGTGACGCGCGGATCCGTCAGACCAGCGATGGCCAGGATTGGCGGATAGGCTTTCGCCTCCACGTTTTCATAGGGGCTGTAGGAGAGGATTCTTCGGAACTCCTCCTCGCTCTCGATCGGATTGCCCCATTCCGGCCATTCGGGCGGAGTGAGCGGCAGCGTGTCGTCCAGCATCGTGTTGAGCACGTCGACGAAGGGGACGATCGCGACCACCCCGCCGAACAGGTCCGGCGCCATGTTGGCGACGGCCCCCATCAGCATGCCGCCGGCCGATCCGCCCATCGCGACGATCTTGCCCCGGCCGGTGAAACCTTCCGCGGCCAGGTAGTCTCCCGCCGCGACGAAGTCGGTGAAGGTGTTGGTCTTCTTCTCGCGCTTGCCGTCCTTGTACCAGTAGTAGCCCTTGTCCTTGCCGCCGCGAATATGGGCGATGGCGTAGACGAAGCCCCGGTCCACGAGGCTGAGAACCGTCGTCGAGAAGCTGGCCGGGATGGTGATGCCGTAGGCCCCGTATCCGTAGAGGAGCAGCGGTGCGGAACCGTCCAGCGGCGTGTCCTTGCGGTAGAGGAGCGACACCGGAACCGTTTCGCCGTCCGCGGCCGGCGCCATCACCCGTCGCGTCACGTAATCCGACGGTTCATGCCCGGACGGCACTTCCTGCGTTTTCCGCAGCAGCCGGTCCCGCGTGTTGATGTCGTAATCGTAGACTTGGGACGGCGTCGTCAGGGACGAGTAGGAGAATCGGATCACCGAGGTGTCGAACTCGTAGCCGCCGGACAGGCCGAGCGAATAGGCCTCCTCGGCGAAGTCGATCGCGTGCTCCTCGCCCGATTTCAGCTCGCGAACCACGATTCGCGGCAGACCGCCTTCCCGCTCAAGGCGGATCATGCGGCCCTTGAGGATGGTCATGGAAAGGATCAGACGGCCCTGCCGGTGCGCCACCACGTCCCGCCAATGCTCCCGGCCGGGCGTGGCGATCGGCGCCGACATGATCTTGAAGTCCTCGGCGTCGTCGGCGTTGGTCAGGATGTAGAGCACCCCGTCGCCGTCGTCGTCGACCGAGTACTCCACCTTCGGATCGCGCGCCGCGACCAGGATCGGCGCCGCGCCGGGATCGCTCGCCGGGATCAGCCGCACTTCGGACGTCTCGTGATCGTGGCTGTCGATCACCAGGAAGCGGCCCGACTGCGTCTTGCCGACCCCCGTGAAGAAGCCCGGATCGCTTTCCTGGTAGATCAGCACGTCGTCCGTCGTCGGCGTGCCGATCACATGCAGGAACACCTTCTCGGCCCGGTGATTGTCGTTGAGCCAGGTGTAGAGGAACGACTTGCCGTCCGCCGCCCAGGCGACGCCGCCGGCCGTGCTGGCGATCTCGTCTCCGATGTCGTCGCCGGTGCCGAGATCCCGCACCTTGATGGTGTGGTACTCCGACCCGTTGTCGTCGAAGCTCCACGCCATCAGCTTGTGGTCGGGGCTATGCTGCGCGCCGCCGAGATGGAAGTAGGCCTTCCCGCGTGCCAACGCGTCGGCGTCGAGCAGCACCTGCTCGGGACCGCCGTCCCGCAGTGTGCGAACCACGCGGGGATGCTGGGCGCCTTCCAGATACCGGGACGCGTAGGCATAGGGTCCGTCCGGCGATGGAACGGAGGAATCATCCTCCTTGATGCGCCCGCGCATTTCCTTGAGCAGCGTTTCCTGGAGCGCCTCGGTCTCCTTCATGAACGCGTCGCACCAGATGTTCTCCGCGTCGAGATGAGCCCGGATATCCGCGGCGAGTTTGCCCGGTTCGCGGATCACCTCCTGCCAGTTGTCGGCTCGGAGCCATGCGTAGTCGTCCACCAGCTGGACGCCATGGCGTTCGGACGTGACAGTTCGCTTCTCGGCGCGCGGCGGGGTGGGGGAGGTCATCCGGTCTCCATCTGACGGTTCGGGCGTGCTGCTCACCGCATGCAGGCCCTGAGCTGCCGTCCTGCGGCAGGAGTGGGGTCGGTGAGATCGGAGGTAGCGCCGTCGGCCCCGGACTGCAAGCGATCCTTCCGCCGAATGAGCCGGAGTGCCATACATGCAGGGGCTCGACCTCGGCTGTACAGGGCGATCGGGAGTTTTCCGCGCGCCCGGCCACGGTCAAGTTTCCGCATCCGCCGCTCTCGATTCGTAAAACACGCATGTTTATTGTCTTGATCGTGCTCTGGATCCTTCGCAGTCTCCGTCGGGCGACCGGCGATGACCGCCCCTGCACCGCCGAATTGGCAATTAAGCGGTGTTCGAGTGTGAAGCGAATCTAATAGGGTGAACGAAACATCAGGACGAGACGACCGCTTCGGGGGCTGGTCGGTTCGACAAGACGCTGGGAGAACCGTCCGTTTTGCCGACACCCATTTCCGCACCGGGCTGGCTGCTGCTCATCCTGGCCGCCCCCTTCCTGGCCGCGCTCCTGGCGCCGGTGCTCCAGGGCATCGCCGGCCGCGTCTCGGCCTTCATCCTCGCCCTCGTACCGCTGGCCTCGTTTGCCGCGCTGCTGACACTCGTGCCCGAGGTCTCCGCAGGCGCCCGCATGACGATCGGCCTGGACTGGTGGCCGGCCTACGGCGTCCGCTTCTCCGTTCTGGTCGACGGCCTGTCGCTCACCTTCGCGCTGCTCGTCACCGGCATCGGCACGCTGATCGTCCTCTACTCCGGCGGCTACATGAAGGGGCACCCGCAAGCCGGGCGGTTCATGGGCTTCATCCTGGCCTTCATGGGGGCGATGCTCGGCCTGGTGCTCGCCGACGACGGGATCACCCTCTTCGTGATGTGGGAGGCGACTTCGATCACCTCCTTCCTGCTGATCGGCTTCGACCACGCCCGTGCCGCCGCCCGTCGCGCCGCCCTGCAGGCCCTGGTGATCACCGGGGCAGGGGGGCTGTGCCTGCTTGCGGCCGTCGTCCTGATCGGGCAGGCGACCGGAACCCGCACGCTCTCCGAGATCGTCGCATCAGGGGAAACGATTCGCGGATCAGCGCTCTATCTGCCGATCTTCATCCTGGTTCTCGGCGCGGCCTTCACCAAGTCGGCCCAGGTTCCGCTGCATGTCTGGCTGCCGAACGCCATGGAGGCGCCGACACCGGTTTCCGCCTTCCTGCATTCGGCCACCATGGTGAAGGCCGGCGTCTATCTCCTGATGCGCCTGCACCCCGTGCTCGGCGGGACGCCGGAATGGACGACCGTGCTGCCGCTGTTCGGCGGGGCGACGCTGATCACCGGCACGATCATGGCTGTCCGCCAGACCGATCTGAAGCTGATGCTGGCGCAGACCACGGTCGCCTCGCTCGGCCTCCTGGTCATGCTGATCGGCGTCTCCACGGAAGCGGCGATCGTCGGCGCGGTCGGCTACCTCCTCGCCCACGCCTTCTTCAAGGGCGCGCTCTTCATGGTGGCCGGCACCATCGACCATGAAGCCGGCACGCGCGACGTCACGCGGCTGGGCGGTCTGCGCGCCGCCATGCCCGTCACCTTCGTCTCGGCGCTGGTCGCCGCCGTCTCCATGGCCGGCCTGCCGCCGATGATCGGCTTCGTCGCCAAGGAGGCTCTCTACCTCGGCTTCGACGAGAGCGGGCGCACCGCCCTGGTCGTCGTCGCGGTCGCCGGCAATGCGCTGATGTTCGTGATCGGCTTCGCCGTGGCGCTGAAGCCGTTCCTCGGCCCGCCCGTCAAGACGCCCAAGCACGCACACGAAGGCCCGTTCGAGCTCACGGTCGGCCCGGCCGTACTCGGGGTGGTGGGCCTCGGCGCTGCCCTTGGCCTCGGCGGCTTCCAGGCCGGCCTGATAGCCCCGATGGCGAGCGCCGTCGCCGGCCGGCCGATCGCGCCGGAGCTCCACCTGATCCCGACCTACGTCTCGATGCCGCTGATCCTCTCCGCCGTCACCGTTGCGCTCGGTATCGTCGGCTACCTGCTGCTTTCGCCCGCCCGTGCCGCGGTCGCCGGCATCCAGAGCGCGATCGGCTGGGGTCCGGACCGCGGCTTCGACCAGGTCGTCGCGGCCCTTGTCGCCTTCGCCGCGCTCGTCACCCGCATCGTCCAGCCGGGACGCCTGGAACTCTACATGACGGCGATGGTCGCCTTCATCGCGGCCGCGCTGCTCATCCCGTTGATCACCCTCGGCGAGATGCCGTCATGGCCTTCCGGCGACCGGCCGCTCCTGAAGGAAGCGGCCGTGATGCTGATCGCCGTTCTGGGTCTGGCCGCCGTCGTCGTTGCCCGCACGCGACTGACGGCCATCGTCTCGCTGGGCATTCAGGGCTTTGCCGTCGCCGTGCTCTTCGTGCTCTTCGGCGCACCGGACCTCGCCTTCACCCAATTCATGGTGGAGACCCTCTCCGTCGTGATCCTGGCCCTGGTTCTCACCCGCCTGAACCTCGGCGAGCGCGACCATCGTCCGCGCTGGCAGATGGCGCTTGACGCAACGGTGGCGACTGCTGCCGGTCTCGGCTTCGCGGCTCTGCTCCTGAAGGTCACCCAAGTGCCCTTCGACAGGACGCTGACCGACTTCTACGACGCCTACGCCCGCAGCATCGCCCACGGCCGCAACATCGTGAACGTCATCATCGTCGACTTCCGCGGCCTCGACACGCTGGGCGAGATCGCCGTGGTGATGGTCGCCGGCCTCGCCATCCTGGCCCTTGTCCGCATCAAGTCCCGCACGCCCATCCTCCCCACGCCGGAAACGGGGAAGCGCAAATGAACACGATCATCTTCCGGACCATCTCGCCGCTGCTCGTCTCGCTGATGCTGCTGTTCTCCGTCTTCATCACGCTGCGCGGACACAACGAGCCGGGCGGCGGCTTCATCGGCGGCCTGATCGCCGCCTCGGCCTGGGCGCTCTACGGGCTCAGCCACGGCGTTCCTACCGTTCGCCGAGCCCTGCGCTTCCATCCCATGGAGATCGCCGGCTTCGGCTTGTTCCTAGCTGCGGCGACCGGCATCCTGTCGCTGCTGTTCGCCCGCAACTTCATGACCGGGCTGTGGGCCTTTCCGCAGATCCTGGGTGTCGAAGTCGCTCTGTCGACGCCCATGTTCTTCGACATCGGCGTCTACTTCGTCGTGATGGGTTCGATGGCCTCGATCGCCCTCTCCCTGGAAGAGCGGGAGGGCGGCGTCTGATGGAGCCCTGGCTTTCCGGTCTTGTCGGCCTCTTCTTCGCCGCCAGCCTCTACATGATGCTGTCGAAGAAGATCATCCGGATCCTGCTCGGCGTCGCCATGCTGGGCAACGGCGTGAACCTCCTGCTGTTCACCGCCGGCCGCATCACACGCGACGTTCCACCCATCATGCCGCTCGACGCCTACGCTCCGCCCGAAGGCGCCGCCAACGCGCTGCCCCAGGCGCTCATCCTGACCGCGATCGTGATCTCCTTCTCCTTCCTCGCCTTCCTCCTGGTGCTCGCCTTCCGGGCCTTCCAGGATCTCGGCACCGACGACACCGATGCCATGCGCGTCGCCGAGCCGCTGGCCGATCCCGGCCCGCCGCGGGGGTACTGAGATGGCCGCGTCCTCCGATTCCCCCGCCGTGGATCTTGCCGCCGCGATGATCACGACGCCGGCCAGCCTGCAGGACTGGCTGGTGATCCTGCCGCTCATCGTCCCTCTCACGGCCGGCGCCATCCTGGTGATGATCCGCCATTCCACGCACTGGCACCGACCGGTGGCCGGACTGGCGCTGGCTGCGCTCTTCCTGTTGGACCTCCTGCTCCTCCGCCGCGTCCTCACTGAAGGCCCGGTGGTGATGATGATGGGCTCGTGGCTGCCGCCCTTCGGCATCGCCTTCACGGCCGACCTGCTCGGCACCACGCTGGCCACGGTCTCCGCCTTCGTGGCGCTGGTCGCGACTGCCACCGCGCCGCCCTCCATCAACACGGCGGAGCGGCGCTACGGCTTCTACCCCTTCCTGATGCTGCTGATGACCGGCGTCACCGGGGCCTTCCTGACCGGCGACCTCTTCAACCTCTACGTCTGGTTCGAGGTCCTGCTCATCTCCTCCTTCGGCCTCCTGGTGCTCGGGTCGGAGAAGAGCCAGATCGACGGAACGGTGAAATACGGGCTGCTCAATCTGGTCGCGACCACGCTCTTCCTGGTCGCGACGGGGCTGCTCTACGGGGCGCTCGGCACCCTCAACATGGCCGACATCGCCATCAAGGCCCGCGCCGCCGGACCCGACGTGCCGCTCGGTGCGCTCGCGGCCCTCTTCATGCTGGCTTTCGCCACCAAGGCCGCCGCCTTCCCGGTGAACTTCTGGCTGCCCGCCTCCTACCACACGCCGACGGCGACGGTGTCGGCGCTGTTTGCAGGTCTCCTCACAAAGGTCGGCGTCTACGCGCTCCTGAAGACGTTGGTGCTGCTTCTCGGCCCCTCCAGTGCCTATCTCGGCACGCTGCTGGCCTTTGTCGCCGGCGCGACGATGCTCGCCGGCGCGCTCGGGGCTTTGGCCAGCAGCGATTTCCGCCGGATGTTGGGCTGGCTGGTCGTCTCGGGCATCGGCAATATGCTCGTTGGCGCGGCTTTGGTGACGGGCGGCGCCCTCACCGGCTCCATCTTCTACGCCGTCCATTCCATGCTGGTGATGTCGGCGCTCTATCTGGCGTCTGGTGTTGTCGAGGCGCGGGCGGCTACGGCCGACTTGCGCAAGCTCGGCGGTTTCTATGCCGCAAGCCCGCTCTTCTCCCTGGTGGTCCTTGCCCTCTTGTTTGCCGTGGCCGGACTTCCGCCCTTTTCCGGCTTCTGGCCCAAGGCGATCCTCGTCGACGCGGCCTTCGCCGCCGGCGCGCCCTGGCTCGGCGCGGCGGTGCTGGTTTCCGGCTTCCTGATCACCCTCGCCGTCGGCCGGGCCTGGCTCTACATCTTCTGGCGGGGCGGCCCGGAGGGCACGCCGGACGGCACGGTCGCGCTCGCAGGCGTGCGGAGCTTCGAAAGCAACGCACAGGCCGTGGCCTTGATCGGACCGGTTGTCGTCCTCGCCGTGGCGGTCGCCGTGATCGGCCTCCTGCCCGCCGGTCTCGGCGCGATCGCCGAGGGGGCCGCGTCGGGCCTGCTCGACCCCGCCGGCTTCACGGCGCGCGTCCTGGGGGTCACGCCATGATCCAGTACCTCGTCCTTTCCGCCGTTCTGGCGGTCGCCTGGAGTGCCGTCAACGGCTCGTTCTCGGTGGTCAATATCCTGTTCGGATTCGCGCTCGGCGCCTTGACCCTTTCCCTCGTCCGACCCGATCTCAATCTCCAGGGCACCAAGGTCCGGCCGCTTCGATTGCTGTCGCTGATCGGACTGTTCTTGGTGGAATTGATCAAGTCCGGCATCCGGGTCGCCAAGATCCTGATGCGGCGGGACCTCGACCTGAAGCCGGGGATGGTGGCCTATCCCCTGGCCGATCTCCGGGATTTCGAGATCACCCTTCTGGCCAACCTGATCACGCTCACCCCCGGTACGCTGTCCGTCGACGTCTCCGACGACCGCAGGCTGCTCTACGTCCATTGCGTGGACATGCCCGACGCACAGGCCGTCATCGACGATATCAGGGGTGGCTTCGAGAAGAAGATCCTGGAGACTTTCCGATGACGGCCGCCGACTTTCTCGACGTCGCAGTCGAGCTCACCTTGATCGTGCTGTCGCTGTCGCTGGTCCTGGTATCGGTCCGCATCATCCTGGGCCCGACCTTGCCGGACCGCATCGTCGCTCTCGACCTGCTCGTCGGGGTCGCCGTCGGCTTCATCGCGGCCTTCGGCATCAAGACCGCAGCCTACCAATTCCTGGACATCGCCTTGGCGCTCGGCCTGGTCGGCTTCCTCGCAACAGTCGCCTTCGCCCGCTTCGTCCTCAGCCGGGGTAGGGCGGGGGACGCGGAGATCACGCTTCCGGACAGCGACGAGCAGTCCAACCTGCAGGGGAAGACGCCATGAGCAGCATTCTGGCCGTTCTCACCGGTATTCTCCTCCTAGTCGGCGCCGGCTTCGCGCTGATCGGCGCGCTCGGCGTTCTCCGCTTCCCCGACGTCTACACCCGCATGCATGCGGCCAGTAAGGCCGGTACGCTCGGTTCCGGTTTCTGTCTTCTCGCTGTTGCCGTCAACGAAACATCTTTCGATGTCACGACGCGGGCCCTCGCCGGGGTCATCTTCTTTCTGCTGACCGCGCCGGTTTCCGCGCATCTGCTGGCGCGGGCGGCCGTTCTGGCTGGCTACGTTCCGCTGGGAACCGGGAAGAATCCGGTATTGTCCAGCGTGCAACGCAAGGTCGCCTCGCCACGATCAGCAAAAGATTCCGCGAGGCCGTGATTCGACGTCGGCCGCAACTGCCCCGCTTGCAGCGATTTTGCCACGTTCATGCGGTTTGTCCCCTACATGAATAGGCTTGAACGTTTGGGTTTTAGCCTTTCAATCAAGTGTTGGTCGGAAAACGATCGTTCTTACTCCCAACTTATTCGGTTCAGGCGCTTGTGTTCTGTCTGGAAGGGCGCTATTGGAAAGCAACCAAACTAATTGTCGTCGGGCGCAGGTCGGGCGACTTGCCGGTGAACCGGCACAATAGTGCCCCACAAGTCATCAGGACCGGGTGGACGTCCAGGTTCGATGAAATCACAAAAAAGGATTGGTCAGAACAATGAGCGATTTGGACGACAACGTCACCATGATCGATCTCGCTGCGCATATCGTTGCCGCATATGTCGGTAACAATTCTGTTGCCGCGTCCGATCTCCCCAACCTCATCTACGAGGTTGTCGGCGCTCTCAATCGCGTCCAGGGCGGCCCGGTCGAAGTCGAGCCCGAGCCGGTGAAGCCTGCTGTCCCGGTCAAGAAGTCGGTCACGCCCGACTACATCGTCTGCCTGGAAGACGGCAAGAAGTTCAAGTCGCTGAAGCGCCACCTGCGCACCCACTACAACATGTCGCCGGAAGAATACCGCGAGAAGTGGGGCCTTCCCCCGGACTACCCGATGGTGGCGCCGAACTACGCGGCCGCCCGGTCCGAGCTCGCGAAGAAGATGGGTCTCGGTCAGCAGCGCCGTCGCGGCCGCTGATCCCGGCTCGGTTCAAATTGATTTGGAGAAGGGCGTGGCCGTTTTGGCTGCGCCCTTTTCGTTTTGCGCTCGGCCTGCCTTCAACAGGCGCAGTTCCGCCCGATAGGCCTGTGCCAAGCCGAGGTGCTTGTTGAGGTCGTAGCTCCAGTGACCGGCTCGCCCCTTGGCCCGCTCCGTCCTGAGCGCCCGCGCCAGCATCCGGACGATCCGCTCACCCGCCTCCACCCCCTCGCTTCGACACTCCACGGCGCTGATCGGCAGCAGCCGAGGCAGGATACGCGCCCGCTCGTAGACCGCCGCTCCAGCGGCTACCACGTCGGCGGCAACGATTACACGGCGACGGCTGCTTCGAATGTGATTGGGCATGTTCGGTTCCCGTGGACGTGCCGGGAAGCTCGCACGCCCCGGGACAGCGGGGATAAACCGACGTTTCCGGATGCTAACCATTCGGCGAGGAGACAACCGAAAGTTATCCCCGCGCTGAGGAGCTCGTGTTTTCCTACATAGGTATTTATTCCCAAGCGGTCGCGTCTGCGGCCAACTCTGAGGAAGCCGGCATGTGGGCAGCAAGCATCGCGCGCTCAGTTCGGAGAGCGCCCAATAACCCAATGAAATCAGATTGGCAGACCGCCCCTGAGATCGAGATGGTGGAGCAGCTCGTGCTGCGGACCTTTGCCCTGGAACTCGGCACGCTGCAATGGCCGAACCGAGGACAGGCGCTCAACGCCTTCGCCAGGCAAGTTGCAATTTACGTCATGCACGTCAATCTTGGGTTGAACCTGACGGACTGTGCCGCCGTCTATGGCCGTGACCGGACGACAGCCGCTTACGCCTGCCGCAAGATCGAGGATCTCCGCGAATACCGCGCCGTGGACGCGATGGTCGACACCATCGAGCAGGCGGTGCAGCGGTGGCAACACCTGACCGGCCGAGCCGGCGCGCCGGGCATGCGGAGGCTCTCATGAAGGCCGCACGGTCTCGCCCCCCTGCGTCCGGCACCGTCGTCCGGTGCACGATCTCCGACAGGAACGGCAGGGTGGAGCATGTCGAGGTCGATCTGGCCGAAAGCCCGCTCGCCTGGTTGCGCAGCCACCGGGGGAGTTCCGGGGACGCCCTGATCGAGGACAGCGCCTTCGTGGCCGGGGAACGTTTCCGCCGCGATTTCACGATCGCGGGACTGATGGCGCGCACCACGATGAACTGGGACGCGCTCGGCGGGCCCAACGATCGTCGCCAATCCGGCTCCGGCGGCGGTCTCGTCGTCACCGATGCCGCGCTGGCCGCCAGGGCGCGCGTGACCGCGGCGCTCCAGGCGGTCGGTCCGGACCTCGCGGCCGTGCTGATCGACGTCTGCTGCCACCTGCGCGGCCTTGGCGACGTGGAGCGAAGCCGCGGCTATCCCTCCCGGTCCGCGAAGGTTGTTCTGCGCATCGCGCTCGCCGCGCTCGCCCGCCACTACGGCCTTTGCGAACAGGCGACCGGCCCGGCCGGCGCCCGTCTTCGCCACTGGGGTGCGCCGGACTACCGGCCGCGCGCCTGAGCCGGGGCCGTTATGCGACCGCGGCCTGGGCCTCGCGCCGCAGCCGTTCGACCATCGAACGCAAGCCGTTCGACCGCTGCGGCGTCAGGTGCTCCTTCAACTGCAGCTCCTCGAAGATGGTCTCCGGGTTGGTCTCCAGGATCTCCCGGGCCGGATGGCCGGAGTAGGTCGCGTGCAGGATGGCGATCAGCCCCTTCACGATATGGGCGTCGGAATCGCCGATGAAGCTCAGTCGGGGCCCGTCCGGCGTGTCGTCCAGCCGGGTCTGGATCCACACCTGGCTCGCGCAGCCGCGCACCTTGTTCTCGTCCGTCCGCGCGTTGTCCGGCAACGGCGGCAGCGCCTTGCCCAGTTCGATCACATAGCGGTAGCGGTCTTCCCAGTCGTCGAGGAAGGCGAAGTTTTCCCGGATCTCGTCGAGGGTCATGAACTCGTGTCCCGCTGCGTCATGCCCCCGCATATAGCGGCCGTGCCCTCCGCTTGAAAGCGGCAGGCAAGGAAAAGGCCGCTGCGACGTCGCTGTCGAGCGGCCTGAGGTGCCGAAGCATCGGCTCCGGTGCAGGGTAGGCGAATTCGGCGGCTAGATGCCGGTCGGGGCGATCGAATCATGGGGGCCGGCGGCCCGGTCGCCCGCGGCCAGCGTCGCGTCCGACACCCCGGACGAGACCGAACCCGCCCCCGGGCCCTGGGCCGGGATGGCGAGCGAGAGGACGGCGAGCCAGAACACGGTTCGGATCAGAAACATGAGGACACCGGCAGCTCCAGGCGGCAGATCGGCCGCAAACACGGGAGGCGGTCGCGGCGACCACACCCCTTCGGACGCCTATAGTCCACACGCCGCTTTTCGATCCGATTGCGTCCGCTGCGTGCATTCAACTTGAATTCGCGCCTCATTTTCCGCGAGTTTGCCGAAAATTGGAGCGATCGCCCGTTTGCGTTTGTTCGACAGCGACTTGGCCCGGCCAGCCCCGCCCGAACGCCGCCATTCACGCAAGCTTAACCATGACGACGATCTTTTCCGGCCACCCTGTTGGAATGGCCTGAACCCCGCGGAAACGGTTCCAAGCCGCCCATCATCATCAACACTCCATAAACGGGGGTATGGCACCGTCATATCCCGACGGTGGGGTCACCCGGCGTACGTGTACTGCGGAGTAGCGTGTTGCGTATCGACGAGTTCAGACGCGTCCTGGAGCGGTCTTTCGAGCCGCTCGTCCACGGCTCGGCGACCGTGGACGCGGCGCGTAGCGCGACCCATCGCGGCTTCATCGCCGCGCATATGGGCAGCGGGATCGCAGCGCTCGGCATGGTGCCGCTCGCCCTGGTGATGCAGGGTGCCGCCGCGCCGTTCTCGGTCACGGCGCTCGCCATCCTCGGTCTGGAATCCCTCGTCGCGCTCTATGTCAGTCGCTCCGGTCGGTTGGAGACCGGCTTCCTCCTGTCGGCCCTGGTGCTCACGTCCCTTGTGGCCTGGGTCGCCGCTTTCACCGGCGGCCTTTCCTCCTTCGCGATCGTCTGGTTCGCCATCGCCCCGATCGAGGCTGCGCTCTCCAACAGCCGCAAGGTCATCGCCAAGTCCGCCCTGGTCGGCGGCGCCGGGCTGCTTGCAGTCGCGCTCCTCACCCTCGGCGGCAGCCTTCCGCCGCCCGTCACCTTTGTCGGCGGCCCCGCCCTGATGAACGCGGCGGCCGGACTCGTTACCCTCGTCTATGCCTCGATGATCGCCATCCGCGTCGAGACCCAGCACCGCGACGCGGAGACCCGAGCCAACTCCGGCGAGGGCCGTTATCGGCTGCTCGCCGACACCATGACCGACCTGGTCACCTGCCACGGCGCGGACGGCGACGTCACCTTCGCCTCGCCGGCGACGGCCCGCGTCCTCGGCGTGAAACCCTACGAGCTCCTCGCCGACGGGCTCTTCCGCCGTGTCCACATCGCCGACCGGCCGGCCTTCCTCACCGCCCTTTCGGAGGCCATCCACCGCGGCATGTCCGCCGTCGAGTTCCGCGTCCGGCGCGGCGACGACATCCAGGAGAACTGGCTCTGGGTGGAGATGCTGCTGCGTCGCACCGAGGACGCCGCGCTCACCGGCGGCGTGGTCGTCGCCGTCACCCGCGACATCGAGCACCGCAAGCTGCAGGAGGACGAACTCCTGAAGGCGCGCCAGGATGCCGAGGCCGCGAGCTTCGCCAAGACGCGCTTCCTTGCCAACGTCAGCCACGAACTGCGCACGCCGCTCAACGCCATCATCGGCTTCTCCGACATTCTCGGCCAGGAGATCTTCGGCAAGTTCGAATACGAGCGGCACCACGAATACGCGCGCCTCATCAAGGAATCCGGCGAGCACCTGCTGCAGGTGGTCAACGACATCCTCGATATGTCCAAGATCGAGGCCGGCAACTTCGACGTCGTGCCCGAGCCCTTCGACCTGCGCGCCGTCATCGACCGCTGTGGCCAGCTGATGGCGCACCAGGCTTTCCAGGCCGGAGTGAACCTCCGCATGCAGGTGGAGGACAACCTTCCCGAGCTGAACGCCGACCGCCGCGCTTGCCGTCAGATCCTGCTCAACCTTCTTTCGAACGCCATCAAGTTCTCCAACAGCGGCGGCGAGGTCGTCTACGGCGCTCAGCGCGAAGGCCGGCGCATGGCGCTCTTCGTCCGCGACTGCGGCATCGGCATCTCCGCCGAGGACCTGCCGCGCCTCGGCAATCCCTTCGTCCAGGCCGAATCCGGCTACGACCGCAAGCACGAGGGCACCGGCCTCGGCCTGTCCGTGGTGAAGGGCCTCGCGGCGCTTCATGGCGGCTCGATGTCCATCGAATCGGAGCTCGGCAAGGGCACGACCGTCACGGTTTACCTGCCGATCACGGGCGACCGCGAGCCCACCCCGTTCCCCAAACGCGCCGCCCGCGACACGGACGCCGCGGCCCCGGGCCGGACGGCGAAGAGGGCCTGACCGGATGGCGCCCCGCAAGTCCCGCAAGAAGAAGCCCGAACCGCGCCGTGGAACCGTCGCCGCGATCGCCGACACGCTGATCGCCAACCCCACCGCCACCGGCGGTGCCGTGGTCATGGCCGCCATGGCCGTAGCGATCATGACCAATGCCCTCGCGCTGCAGGCCGGCCGCCACCCGGCGCCCCTGTTCAGCGACACCAGCCCCTTTGGCGCCGGAACCTCGGCGCCGCCGATCCCCGTCCATCCCTATGCCGCGGTCCCTGCCCACGACGAGATCGGTGCGTTGCTCGGCGGCGAGCCGATGGTCGACCCCGGCCTCGTCGCCGATATCCAGACCGAACTGAAGCGCCGCGGCTACTACGACGGACCGGTCGATGGCCTGATCGGGCCGATCACCTCGGACGCCATCCTCCGTTTCGAACAGGATCACCGGCTGAAGCAGACGGGCGAGGCCACCAGCGCCGTCCTCGCCGAACTCCGCTCCGCCGCCAACCGCCGATCGGAAGTGGTGCCGCCCGTCCGCATGCCCGCTGAGCCGGCCCCGGTCGTCGCGACGCGCGAACCAGCTGCGGCCGACGCGACGCGCGAACCCGCGCCGCCGATCGCCGGCCCGATACCGATTCCCAAGCGGCCGCCTCCGCGCGCCGGCGCGACCGGCGCGGTGATGCAGGCCGACGGCCCTGTTCCGTCGGCCCGCGTCGAGCAGGCGGTTCTGCGCTCCTCCGGAACACCCATCCCCCAGCCGGCGGTCGGTCGTCCGGTCGTTGAGGCGCCGACGGCTCCCGCGGGGGATCCCAAGCTTGCCCGCGTCCAGGAAGCGCTCGACCTGCTGGGCTATGGCCCCCTCAAGGCTGACGGCACGATGTCGAGGGACACCCGCGACGCCATCCGCCGCTTCGAGGAAAACCGCGATCTGCCGGCTACCGGCGAGATCAACCAGCGGTTCCTCGACGAACTCGTCAAGATCGGCGGCTTCGCATCGCGCTGAGCGTGGCCGATCGTGTACGATCGCCGAATGCAGCGCATCACCTCCGAGTTCTTCGTTTCCGCCTATATCCGCCGTCGCAACATGATGGGCAAGTTCACCGCCGTCGTTCACCGCGGCGCGGACGAGGCGGGCGCGATCTTCATCAAGGTCAGCAGACTCGACGGGACCGCCGACCTCTACGGCCCGATCCCCCAGATGTTCACCGAGGACCTGGATCCGGCCATTGCCGGCGGTCGTGTCTTCGAGCGTCTTGCTGTCGCCGCGCCCGAGCGGGAGGTGGACGAGCGCCTGTTCCGCGAGCGCGGCTTCGACACCGACTGCTGGATCGTGGAGACCGAATGCCGCGACGGCACCCATGACCTCGACGTCCTGGAGATCACCTGACGGTCAGCCGGTCTCGCTCTTGCGCCCCGCCTGCCGCATGGGCGGTGCCGGTGTGCGGCGTTCTGCTGGGCGGGCCGGAGTACCCTCTTCGGTCTGCGGCGTAAGGCGGTGGCGGCGACGGGGCAGGGGCTCCGGATCGGGCCGCCAGCGGGTCAGCAGGAACGAGGCCGAGCGTTGCGAGGTGTTCTCGAACACCTCCAGCAGCCGCTTCACCTCGAAATAGTCGCGCCCTTCGCCGAGGCCGGAGAAAAGAAGGATGCGCATCGCCGTCGCCTCGTCGAGGCCGCTCGCCTTGAGCGCCGTCGCCAGCGGTTCGCCGCCCGGATCCGTCAGAAGGCGCTTGGCCACCGCCCGGTCCACCTCGAGCAGTCGGGAAAGGTGTACGGCGACAATGTCGAGATCGCGCGAGAGCGCCGACCGGGCGAGATCCTCGACCACCACCGCGTGGGGGGTCGGCGCCTTGGCCAGCGGTTTGCGCGCCGCAAAGTCGCGCAGGGCCAGAAGTTCCAGCGCCAGCAGCACCCGCCGCCGGCCCTTCGAGTCGAGATCGAGGAAGAGATCGACGAGGTCGGCATCCTCGATGTCGCCAATCCGGTGCCCCAGCGCGACGGCAAGGGTAGGGTGCCCATGCGCCCGTCGGATCAGGATCGCGGTGGCCCCGGGCGGAAGGGCGGTGGTGGGATTGGCCAGGAGCAGCGGCAGCGCCTCGGCCGGCAGGTTGCGCGCCAAGGCTTCCACGAGCGCCGGAGTCGGATGGGGTCTCTGTGCGAGCGCCTCCAGGTGCGCCCTGCTGCCGGTCGCAACGAGGGCCAGCAACTCCACCTCCGGCACGGACCGGGCGTCGCGGATGACGACCGACGCGATGGTCGGATCGTCCGCCATCAGGGCGCTGAGCACGGCGGCGGGCGCATCGGAGCGTTGCGAAAGCAGCGTCGCCACGGCGCGCCGGTCGTCGAACGGCGTGATCCGCAGAAGTTGGAGCGCCAGCTCTTCGTAGATGTGGATGTCCGGCGCGGGGTGCACCGGCACCGAGACGAAGAGCTCGGTGGCCGCCTTCAGCAGCGCGCGCCGACGCGTGGCGTCCGTTGCCTGCGACAGCTTCTGGACGCCATCAGAGAACGGGACTGGAGCCATCGGATTGAGCGCTCGGGCAGGAACGACGCGGACGGAAAGGATATGGAAACCACCGCGACGAAAGCCGCGGGGCGATCGCTAGAATGCAACCCCAACTGTAAACGTCCTGTTAACTCTCCACCCCTTCAGTATGGCACCGGGGTTGAACAGGACGCGGAGCGGGAACCGGTGCAAGGTGCCCCTCGTTTAACCAAGGAGAGCCTTGAGCGAAGCCGGACGAAAACCTTCGGTCGGCTGTGTTGGTAGGGTGAGGTGGCGCCATGGGCAACGTGGTTGCGTTCAGCAGCATGATCGCACAGCGGCATCGGCAGAAGCCCGATCGTCCGTGCGAGATCACGATCTTTCCGGGCGTCCGCTACGAGCGCCAGGAGGCGGTACCGGTGACCGCTGTCGCCTCGGAAGCGGCTGTCGCATTGCGCGGCGATCGGCTGGATACCGAGCGCCGCTGATCGCCGGGGCTCCCTTGCGCAATCCCCCCGAATCCGGTGACGGTTCGGGATGATCCGATCCGCACTGACCAAAGTGATGACGAGGGAGGCGGGACGCTTGGTCGTGCTCGGCCTTGCCATAGGCCTTGCCGCCTGCGGCCGCCCGACCGGAGACTTCGGCCGTGCCAAGCCGTCAGCCCTCAACGACGAGGTTCTACCGCTGGTCGGCAAGCTGGCCGCGACCATCCGCGAGGAGCCGGTCTCCTGGTACAATCTGACCGACGACGAGAGGTTGCTCAGGGACCGCGCCTGGAACTTCGTGCGTCCGCCGCACGTCGGCGACTGGTGGCTGGAACCACTGGTCGAGGGCCAGCGGACGCGCATCCTCCCGGTCCTCGATCCGCGCTTCAACCCGACACGCTACTATCTCTTCCTGCGGGCCGGTGACTATCGCTCCTCGGAAACCCGCTGGACCAAGGTGATGGACGACATCACCGGCGACGCGCTTCTCGTTCCGCCTTTCTGCGAGGTCGCCGCGCGCGTTCGCCGCACCGACGCCTGGAGGATCGGCCGGGTGAATGCCGACCAGTCCGTCACCCCCGACGTGCTGGTCGACACCTACAACCGGATCGAAGAGAACAATCGGCAGATGAGCTGGGTCTGGCGGGCGCTCGCCTATCGGCTGACGTCCTATCGCTTCGCCATCGAACGCATGGCGCTCGAAACCCCGTCGGAGCAGATGTGGGCCGTCAACCGGGCCTTCGACGCCCTCGCCGCTCAGCAATGTGCCGACGGCCCGGCGATGTCCGCGATCGATTTCGGCAACCGCCAGCCGCGCCGCTCGCGCCTGCTCGACGGTCCGGACCCATTCGACGAGCCCGTGCTGCAGAAGTGATCAGGGCGTCCCCGCCGGTCCGCAGGTGAAGGCGGCAAGCCGCTCCGAGACGGCCACTCGTGTGTCCGGGTCGGCGGCGGACGCCCTGATCAGCACGAAACCGGGACCGGGCGGTACTTCCACCTGGAGGCCGCCGACGCCGCTGCCTGCTGTCTGCAGGCGGATCTGCTCGATGTCGCCCGGCAGGCCGACCGTCAGGTTCGCCGGTCCTGCGCCGACAGCGCTCCGGTCGAAGCTGGCCACCACGCCGCCCGCCCTGGAGACCACCGCCAGCGACCAGTAGTCGTCCGGGACCGGCCCCTCGACCACCGTCGGCGTCGATCCCTCGAACGGACAGGCCGCGTGCACGAAGAAAGGGTCGAGGTCGGGCAGCACGCTTCCATCCGCCGGTATGGGCGTCACCGCGCCCGCGACGGCCGCCCGCTGGACCCGGCCCGTGGCGTCGTTCGAGGCCATGCCGGGGATCAGCAGCACGGCGATGACATGGACGAGCCCCGCTACGATGAAGCCGCCGATGACGGCGCGGACCAGCTTGCCGTTCATCGCCGCACCCCGCTTGCCGGTCCGCAGGAAAGCCGGCGGATCGCCGGCAGGAGTTCCGGCCCGGGGAGGCGGGCGGAGAGGCCGGGCGCGTAGATGCGCAGCGTGAACACCAGTGAGGCGAGCGATCCCGTCGGCACGAAGTTGCCGGGCCGCGCGGTTCGCCCGACGGTGATCAGGATCCCGCCGTCCGGCTGGCGGATGGCATCGCGGCTGGTGAACCCGGTTCGCCCGGCCGGATTGCGCGGCAGGTGACCGGCATCGTCGGTGACCGCGAGGGTCCACAGATCGGCCGGGGGCAGGGCGCCCTCGATCGTGTAGTGACAGGCCGGGTTGAAGGGCTGGCCGGCGGCGTCGAACCGCGCCTCGAAGGCGACGCCCTCGGCCGGCCCAAGGCCGATCCGCCCCTCCCGCGAGGCCCGGGCAGCGGCGTAGGGGTGACGATCCGAGCCGGTCTCTCCGGTCTGGACGCGCCAGGGCCCGATCGCGGTGCCGGCGTCGAGCGCGCTTGTTTCCAGCACGAACCACACCGACCCGAGACCGAGGCCGGCGCCGAGAAGAGCGACGATCAGGAGACGGAGGACGAGGAACACGGGGGGAGCGGTCGGCCGGAGCGCTTGGGATGGTTCGGTGAGTCGCAACCCTACACGACGGGCCGGAAGAGTGCGACGGAAAGCGGGTCGAAAACCAGGTCAGCATTGTTGACTAAAGCAGACGGCCGGCGTAGCGGTTGCAGAACTTGCCTTGGGGAGAAGCGACATGGTGATGCCGATCGACTGGTCATCCGTCTATGCGGGACGGGCGGAGCGGATGAAGGCATCCGAGATCCGCGAACTCCTGAAGCTCCTCGATCAGCCCGACGTGATCTCCTTTGCCGGTGGAATCCCCGATCCGGCGCTGTTTCCGACGCTGGCATTCCGCGAGGCGAACGAGAAGATCCTCGGCGACGCCAAAATCGCTGCACAGGCGCTTCAGTATTCGATCAGTGAAGGCTACCCGCCGCTCCGGCAGTGGATCGTCGAGCACATGAAGAGCATGGGCGTCGACTGCGACATCGACAACATCCTGATCACCCACGGCTCGCAGCAGGCGCTCGATTTTCTCGGAAAGATGCTGATCTCGCCGGGCGACACGGCGCTGGTGACCGCGCCGACCTATCTCGGTGCCCTGCAAGCCTTCAATCCCTACGAACCCCGCTACGATACACTGGCCCCGGAGGGCAACCGGACGCCGCTGTCCTATGCGGAGGCGGCGGAGCGGGAGGGCGGCCGGGTCAAGTTCGCCTACCTCGTCCCCGACTGCTCGAACCCGACCGGCGAGACGCTGGACGAGACGGGGCGCTTGAAGGTGCTGGACCTAGCGGAAAACCTGGGCGTTCCGGTCATAGAGGATGCTGCATATCGCGCGATCCGCTTTGAAGGCGACGCGCCCCGGACGATCCAGGCGCTGGACTGCGACCGGAGCGGCGGGATCGATGCATGCCGGACGATCTTTCTCGGCACCTTCTCCAAGACCCTCGCCCCGGCCTACCGGATCGGCTGGATCTGCGCCGCCAAGCCTCTGATTCAAAAGCTCGTTCTGGTCAAACAAGCGTCCGACCTGCACACCTCCACCATCAACCAGATGCTGATGTTCGAGGTGGCCGAGAAAACCTATGACCGGCAGGTCGAGGCGGTGATCGAGACCTATTCCAAGCGCCGTGACGCCCTGCTTCGGGCGCTGAAAACCCGTATGCCGAAAGGGGTTAGCTGGACGGAACCGAACGGCGGGCTGTTCGTCTGGGTGACCTTGCCCGAGAAGATCGACGGGGCGGCGCTGCTGGCCCGGGCGATCACCGAGGAACGCGTCGCCTTCGTTCCCGGAAAGGCGTTTTTCGCAACGGAATCAAAGGCGAACACCATCCGCCTGAACTTCTCCGCGCCGACCGAAGCGATGATCGAAGAGGGTATCAGTCGCCTGGGACGGCTGGTCAAGAACGAGCTAAGCCATTGATTTGATTAGCGAAACGACGACGTCGGCGCGGTCAGTTCCACCCGCGAGCGGCCCACCGGGGTCGGGGACAGCAGCGAGACCGGCTGCACGGGCACGGTCTCCAGCGCGGAAGTCGGCACGTCCGGCGGGAGCGGCTGGTCGAGCCGCTTGCGGAACATCGCGCCGGTTGCGTCGATGACGGAAAGTGCTTTCGGATTCAGGACGTTGCTGGACTCCACCGGCTTCGACTCCTCCGCAGGCGCGGCCACTTCCACCGGCGCGGCCTCGGTGATGACCCCCGGAATGCCGCGGAAGGGCAGGCCCTGGTGGGCCGCCGTCATGATGGTCTGCCAGGTCATCGCCGGCAGGCTGCCGCCCGTCATGTTTTTCGTGGAGGTGTAGTCGTCGTTTCCGAACCAGACGGCGGCTACGTAGTGGCCGGTGTAGCCGACGAACCAAGCGTCGCGGTAGGCCTGCGTCGTTCCGGTCTTGCCAGCCGCCAACTGACCCTCCAGCTTGGCGCGACCGCCTGTCCCCGCGACGACGACGTTGTGGAGAATATCGTTGAGTTCGAATGCAACCTCTTCCGGCAGAACGCGCTCCGCAGGTTGTTCGCTGGTTGCGTGGGCATAAACCGTCCGGCCCGTGTGGGTGGCGATCTCCTCCACCGCATAGGGCGTGGCTTTGATGCCGCCATTGGCGAAACCGGAATAGGCGCCCGCCATGTCGAGCACGGTCACCTCCGCCACCCCGAGGGGAAGGGCACGGGTGATCTTCAACTCGGTCCTTATCCCCATGCGGTAGGCGGTCTCTATGATCTTGTCGCGACCGATCGCCTGGGCAAGGCGCACGGGCACGGTGTTGATCGACTTGGTCAGCGCGGTCTTCAACGTGACCGAGCCGGCATAGCCGCGCCCGTAGTTCCGCGGGCTCCAGTTGCCGATGGTGATCGGCGCGTCGGCGACGACGCTGTCCTTGGAGTAGCCGTTCATGAAGGCGGCGGCATAGACGAAGGGCTTGAAGGAGGACCCCGGTTGACGCAGCGCCCCGACCGCCCGGTTGAACTGGCTCTCGCCGTAGTCCCGCCCGCCAACCATCGCCCTGACGGCGCCGTCCGGGCTCTGGATCACCGTCGCACCCTGGGTGACGCGGTAGTCCTGGCCGTACTGCCGGAGGCTGGTCTCGATCGCGCCGTCCGCCGCCTTCTGGATCGCCGGGTCGAGGGTTGTCTTGACGGTGATCGTGCGATCCCCGCGCGGCTGCAGGCGCTTCACCTCGTCGAACGCCCAGTCGAGGAACCAGTCCGGCGCGGCCGGCCGCGTTCCCGCCAGCACGGAGGCCGGATTGCGCCGCGCGCCGGCGACCTGGCCCTCGGTGACGAAGCCGGCGGCCACCATGTTGGTGAGTACCTGGTTGGCGCGGGCGCGCGCTGCGGGCAGGTTGACGTGCGGCGCGTATTTGGTGGGCGCCTTGAACAGCCCGGCGAGCATCGCGCATTCCGCGAGCGTCAGGTCGGTGACCTTCTTGCCGAAATAGAACTCGGCCGCCGCCGCCACGCCGTGGGTGCCGCCGCCCATATAGGCGCGGTCCAGGTAGAGCTTGAGGATGTCCTGCTTGGACAGGTTGGCCTCCAGCCAGAGGGCGAGGTAGGCCTCCTTGATCTTGCGTTCGATGGTCCGCTCGTTGGAGAGGAACAGGTTCTTGGCGAGCTGCTGGGTCAGCGACGAACCGCCCTGGACCACCCCGCCGGCCTTGGCGTTGGTGACGACGGCCCGGAAGGTGCCGATCACGTCGATGCCGAAGTGCTCGTGGAAGCGCCGGTCCTCGGTTGCGAGGGTCGCCTGGATCAGGTAGGGCGGCAGCTTGTCGAGCGGCACGGTGTCGTCGAGGAACATGCCGCGGCGGCCGATGAAGGCGCCGTTCTTGTCGAGGAAGGTGACCGCGTATTCGCCCTGGGCGCGCCAGTCGGACTCCGTGGCGCGGAACGCCGGCACGGCGAGCGCCAGCATCAGGATGGACCCGGCGGTGCCGAGCGTCGCCGCCTCGCCGGCGACCTCGCTGGCGACTCGCGCCCAACCGCGGACCCGAAACCGCGTCATGTGGTCGGTGACGGCATCCCACCACCGCGCGAAGCCCGCACCGAGGCGCCAGACCGTCGTATCGATCCAGGCGTCGGCCGCGAGCAGCCGAAGGCCGAAGCGGCGGCGGGTTTTCGACTTGCGGTCACGCACGTGGCAAGCTCAATAGGTTGCTCGCTGAGCCCGGTTCTCGGAAACCGGCTGTAGCGAATTGGGACACAAGGGTATCCGGAATGGACGATCGGATCAAAGGTACGGGACGCCGGATGGCCGAAGTGAATCAGAAAAGTGGAAACGAACCGTTTTGGTTGACGAAGTCCTTGGATGAGATGTCGCCGACCGAATGGGAGAGCCTCTGCGACGGCTGCGCCCGCTGCTGCCTGAACAAGCTGGAGGATGAGGACACCGGCGAGATCGCCTGGACCGATATCGGCTGCACCCTTCTGGACGGCGAGAGCTGCCGCTGCCGCGACTACGACAACCGCTCCGCCACCGTCCCCGACTGCATCCGCCTCACCCCCACCGAGATCCGCACGCTCTCCTGGCTCCCGCCCACCTGCGCCTACCGCCTCGTCGAGGAGGGCAGGGATCTCTACTGGTGGCATCCCCTGGTGTCCGGCGATCCCGACACCGTCCATGCCGCCGGGATTTCCGTGCGCGGCCGGACGGTGCGGGAGGAGGACTACCCGCTCGAGCGCTGGGAGGAGCGGATCGTTTCCTGGCCGGAAGAGGACCCGGCGGAGGAGGCGTGGGAGGATGTGTGACGGGGAAGGGAGATGGGGAGTGGCTGTCTCATTTCTTCCCGCCGTCATGGTCCGCGCAGGCGCACCACCCACGCATTTTCCAAGAGATCAGGCTGGTTTCAGGGCAAAACGTGGCTTCACCCACAAAGTCGTGGGTGGTCCGCCTTCGCGGACCATGACGGCATCAGGGGCGTGGCGATTGGGGCGTTTGGCGTGAGGAGGAGGGGGCATTGGTGGTGGGCGGTTGCACTTCTTCCCGCTCACCCTTGCCGTCATGGTCCGCGCAGGCGGACCACCCACGCATTTTTCGAGAGATCAGGCTGGTTTCAGGGCAAAACGGGGCTTCACCCACAAAGTCGTGGGTGGTCCGCCTTCGCGGACCATGACGGCATGAGGGGCGTGGCGATTGGGGCGTTTGGCGTGAGGAGGAGGGGGCATCTGTGGTGGGCGGTTGCACTTCTTCCCGCTCACCCTTGCCGTCATGGTCCGCGCAGGCGGACCACCCACGCATTTTGCGGGGAATGGGCTATTGGCCGGTGGAGTGTGGGTGAAGCTACAAAGTCGTGGGTGGTCCGCCTGCGCGGACCATGACGGCGATAGAGGGTAGAGAATGTGGGAGAGCGGAGGGCGAAGGGGCGGATGCTGGAAGATGGATGTTCAAAAGCATAGCTGCGCTTAGCGAAAATAGGAAAATAGTCCTTGACAGCGTGACGGTGGTTGGGTAGGTTTTCGTCATGATCCGAAAACTGTGGGCGGCGGGCCGAAAGGCTTCGTCGCCTTTTGCGTTTCGGGGCCTTCGACGGAGCGGACCATGACCGAGAAGCCTGCTGGCGGATACGACTGGGAGGCGATCCGGACGGCCTATGAGGAGAGCGACGAGCGGGTGGAGGACATCGCGCGGCGGCACGGGCTGCACCGGATCACGATCCAGGGCAGGGCGGCGCGAATGGGGTGGAAGCCGCGCAACGGGGAACTGGCTGCCCGGATCCGGGCGAGCAACCTGGAGGACAGGCCGCCGCCGGATCTTGCGGCGCTGGTGCTGTCGCTGCAGCGCACGACGGCGCGGGTGGTGACGGCGATGGAGGCGCGGCTCGGCCGCGACGGGGACGGGATCGAAGAAAGGGACGTGCGCGCGCTCGGCACGCTGGCCGGCGCGCTTTCCAGGATCATCGACCTCGACCTGCCGCAGAGGAGACCGCGTGACCACGACGACCCCGACGCCCAAGCCAGGGACGATCTCGCAAGACGAGGAGGACGCCCGTTCCGTGACGCGCTTGCGGCGCGCATTGAAGCGATTGTGGGAGGTCCAGACGCGGACGGCCTTCCTGAACGGGCTGACGCCGACGGAGGAAGAGGCGCTGCTGAAGGACTGGGCGATGCACGCCCGTCCGGACCAGATCCCGCCTGACGGCGACTGGGCGGCCTGGCTGGTTCTGGGCGGCCGCGGCGCGGGCAAGACGCGCACCGGCGCGGAATGGATCCGCGCCATGGTGTTCGGCAAGGACCTTGTCCACGGCCTGACGGCCGGGCGCGTGGCGCTGGTGGGCGAAACCTATGCCGATGTGCGCGAGGTGATGATCGAGGGCGTCTCCGGGCTGCTCGCGGTGCACGCCCGACACGAGCGGCCGGTGTGGCAGCCGGCGCGACGGCGGCTGGAATGGCCGAACGGGGCGGTGGCGATGGCCTTTTCCTCGGAGGACCCGGAAGGGCTGCGCGGGCCCCAGTTCGATGCCGCCTGGGCGGACGAACTCGCCAAGTGGCGCCACGCGGAGGCGACATGGGACATGCTGCAGTTCGGCCTTCGGCTGGGGCTGACGCCGCGCCAGGTGGTGACCACGACGCCGCGTCCGGTGCCGGCGCTGAAGCGGCTGATGGGCGCGGCGGATACCGTGACGACCCGCTCCCGGACCGCGGACAACGCGGGCAACCTGGCGCCGGTGTTCCTGCGCCGGATCGTGGCGAACTACGCCGGCACGCGGCTGGGCCGGCAGGAGCTGGACGGCGAGCTGGTGGAGGACCGGCCGGATGCGCTGTGGACGCGCGCGCAACTGGAAGCGGTGCGGATCGCTGCCGCGCCCGCCCTGCGGCGGATCGTGGTGGCGGTGGACCCGCCGGCTTCGTCGAACCGGCGCTCGGACGCCTGCGGGATCGTGGCGGCCGGCGTGGACGGCGACGGCTGCGCGGTGGTGCTCGCCGACGAGAGCTGCCGCGGCCTGCGCCCGGAGGCGTGGGCGCGGCGGGCGGTGGCGCTTTATCACAGCCGCGAGGCGGACCGGCTGGTCGCCGAGGTCAACCAGGGCGGCGACATGGTGGCCGCCGTGATTGCCCAGGTGGACCCCGGCGTGCCGGTGGAGATGGTGCGCGCCACCCGCGGCAAGTGGGTGCGCGCCGAGCCGGTCGCCGCGCTCTATGCGCAGGGCCGCGTCCGCCATGCCGGGGCGTTTCCGGCGCTGGAGGACGAGATGTGCGACTTTGCGGTCGACGGCCTCAGCTCCGGGCGATCGCCCGACCGGCTCGACGCGCTGGTCTGGGCGATCACCGCGCTGCTGCTGTCCGGCGGCGCGGAGCCGCGGGTGCGGGGGCTGTAGGGGGGGCGGCGGGCTCTACGGCGCCTGGTGCAGGCCAATCCGGTTGCCCTCGGTGTCGAGGATATGCGCGATCCCGCCGACGCCGGGGATGTCGAAACGCGGCGTCACGATGCGACCGCCGAGGCCGGGCAGCCGGTCGAGCATGTCGTCGAGCCGGTCGGCGGCATCGAGGTAGATGACCGCCCCGTCGGCCGACGGCTTGAGGTGCGGCGCGGCGACCACGGCGCCGGAGGCCTGTCGCTCGGCATAGGGGAAGATGGCACCCGGCTGGTCCGGGCCCATCGCCTCGCGCTTGAGCGTCACGCCGAACAGCGCCTCGTAGAAGGCGACCGCCCGCTCGAAGTCTGCGGCCGGAATATCGAACCAGTTGATCACGGACCGGGTCATGGAAGCTGTCTCCTGAAGGGCGCCGCGGCGGCGCCGACAGGTTTGAAGCTACGACCTAATACTGACAGATTATGTCAGCAGTCCGTCAGGTGACGGCGGAGTGGGTTGCCGGCGCCGCCGTGGCGAGGTGGTTGTCCTCCCGCTCGCGCCACTCCTTGAGGAGGACGCGGCGGCGGCGCGGATAGCGCTGGCCGAGGTCGACCGCGTCGGCGATCCGGTCGGTGCGGAAGGAGCGGTAGTCGCCGCGCAGCTCGCACCAGGCGGAGAGCACGCGGACGCGGTCGAAGAAGGCGAGCGCCATCGGCCAGACCACGCGCCGTGACGGAACGCCCTGCTCGTTGACGTAGGCGAAGGCGATCTTGGTCTCGTTGCGGATGGCCTGGCGCAGCGTCGAAAGGTCGACCCCGTCGGGCTGCTCGGGGCGCGAAAAGCCGACGATCAGGCCGGTCGCCTCCATGCTTTCGGAAAGATCCGACGGCAGCACGGCGGCGATCTTGGCGAGCGCGTTCTCCGCAGCGAAGGCGAGCCGGTCGTCGGCGCGCCGGGCGACCATCCGCCCGCCAAGGACGAGCGCCTCGATCTCCTCGTCGGTGAACATCAGCGGGGGCAGCATGAAGCCGGGCTTCAGGACGTAGCCGACGCCGGCCTCGCCGTCGATCGGGGCGCCCTGGGCGATCAGGGTCTGGATGTCGCGGTAGATGGTGCGCAGCGACACCTCCAGCTCGCCGGCGAGCTCGGCGCCGCTGACGGGCCGGCGTCGCCTGCGCAAGGCCTGGACCAGGGCCAGCAGTCGTTCGGCGCGAGACACGTCGAGTTCCCCTTATGTTCGACTCGCCTTCCTCGGCGACGGCAGGGGACGATCATGCCAGAGACCGGCCGCCGGAGCGAGATGCGGCGTGGCCGGTGCCGATCGGAAGTTTTGTCGAAGCAGTCCACGCAAAACCACCAGCCGCAGTGTCCGCGGCGGTCCTGACAGCAGCCTGCCGCCTCCGGGGCGGCCGGGAAGGAGAAGCCATGTCTCAACGATGGTGGGCCCGCCGCGCTTGGGCGGGACGCGGCAAAGACGCGCCGGAGGTGGAGGCGAAGGCCTCGCGCTCGGGAACGCTCGTCGCGATCCAGGCCGGCGGCCGCCCGGTCTGGACCCCGCGCGACTATGCGGCGCTGGCCCGCGAGGGCTACCTGAAGAACCCCTTCGTCTATCGGGCGGTGCGCCTGGTGGCCGAGGGCGTCGCGGCCGTGCCGTGGCTTCTGGCGGACGACGCCCGCGAGTTCGATCGCCACCCGGCGCTCGACCTCGTCGCCCGGCCGAACCCGCGGGACGGGCGCAGCGCGTTCCTGGAGGCGGTGGCGAGCCACCTGCAGATCGCCGGCAACGCCTACGTGGAACTGGTGGCCGCCGACGGCCGGCTTGCCGAGCTCCACGCGCTGCGGCCCGACCGGATGCGCGTCGTGCCGGGCGCCGACGGCTGGCCGGAGGCTTACGAGTACACGGTCGGCACCCGTCGGCTTCGCATTCCGGCGACGGCGGAAACCGGGCCGGCGCCGCTGATGCACATCGCCGCCTTCCACCCGCTCGACGACCACTACGGCGCGTCGCCGATCGAGGCGGCGCAGACCAGCCTGGATGTCCACAACGCGGCGACCGAGTGGAACAAGGCGCTGCTCGACAACGCCGCCCGGCCTTCGGGCGCGCTGGTCTATGCCGGCGCGAACGGCTTGTCCGACGACCAGTTCGACCGGCTGAAACGCGAGCTGGAAGACGGCTACCAGGGCGCCCGCAACGCCGGCCGGCCGCTGCTCCTGGAGGGCGGGCTGGACTGGAAGGCGATGGCGCTGACGCCCAAGGACATGGACTTCATCGAGGCCCGCAACATGGCCGCCCGCGAGGTGGCGCTCGCCTTCGGCGTGCCGCCGATGCTGCTCGGCATCCCCGGCGACGCCACCTACGCCAACTACCAGGAGGCCAACCGGGTGCTGTGGCGGCAGACGATCCTGCCGCTTGCGAGCCGCATCATGGACGCCTTCAGTGCCTGGCTGCTGCCGGCGTTCGGGCCGGACCTGCGCTTCGCGCTCGACCTCGACCAGGTGCCGGCGCTCGCCGCCGAGCGGGACTCGATCTGGACCCGCGTCCAGGCCGCCGACTTCCTGACCGCCGACGAGAAGCGCGCCGCGGTCGGCTACGCGCCGCAGGGGCCCGACGCCGGGACCGGCGGAAAGGGGGCGCCGTGGATGTGACCCGCGTCTTCGCCGAGCGCGGCGACCTCGCCCATCTCGCGCTGTTCTTGTGGGCGAGCGGCGCCAGCGGCCTCGTGGTGATGACCCTGCGCGAACTCGCCGCCCAGAGCCGCCGCCTGGACGCCTTCGTGTCGGAAATCGCCCGTCTCAACCATCGGATCAACTCTTCAGAGGGACACTGAACGCGAGGCCGGCGCGCCGAGCGCCACCGGCCGGAAATGCCGCCCGGCCGGACACATGCAGCCGCGGGCGGAATCGATCTCTGAACTTCGCAGCAGCGCGTGGGCGGCTCGTCCGTCCGGGCGACAGCCGCCGCGCGCGTCCATGGAGACATTCGATGTCAAAGCGTACGCATGCCCTTTCATCCTTCATCCTGCGCCTGGCCGGCCACGTGCCGGAGGCGGCCGACGATGCCACGGCCGTCTTCCGCTCCTTCGCCGACGGCGTGGAGCGCCGCGTCGGCGCGGCCGGCTCGGACGGGCCCAAGGTCCGCGTCGCCGGCGGCGAGCCGATCGGCGGAGGCTGGCGATGAACGGCCGGCCCGACCTGCTGGCCGACGGCGGCTTCAAGGTGGATCTCACCCCAGACGGCGGCCGCTTCACCGGCTATGCCAGCCTGTTCGGCGTGACCGACCTGACCGGCGACGTGGTGATGCCCGGCGCCTTCCGAAACACGCTGGAGAAGCGCGGCGCGGCGGAGGTCAAGCTGCTCTATCAGCACGACCCGTCCGAGCCCGTGGGCCGCTGGCTGGAGATCCGCGAGGACGCCCGCGGCCTGCGCGTCAGCGGCGAGATCCACGCCGGAATCGCCCGCGGCCGGGAGGTGCTGAGCCTGATCCGGTCGCGCATCCTGGACGGCCTCTCCATCGGCTTCCGGACGGTGCGCGCCCGCACCGATGGCAAGAGCGGCGTCCGCAAGGTGGCCGAGATCGACCTCTGGGAGATCTCCATCGTCACCTTCCCGATGCTGCCCGGCGCCCGCATCACCGGCCTCGGCCCCGACACGGGGGACGACCCCGAGGCCTTGGCGCGCGACCTGCGCAAGGCGGCCCGGCGGATCCGGACGGCAAGCCGGTGACCAACCGCGGCCGCCGGTCGGCGGCCGTCGACAGACCTGAAACCCAGAACCAAGGACTGACACCTATGACCATCAAGAGCGATGCCGTGCCCGAGACCAAGGGCACGAGCGACACCGGCCGCGCCCTCGGCGAGTTGATGACCGCTTTCGAGAGCTTCAAGGAAACCAACGACGAGCGCCTCGCAGCCCTGGAACGCCGTTCGGCCGACGTGCTGACGGAGGAGAAGCTCGGCCGCATCAACGACGCGATCGACCGCCAGCAGAACCGGCTCGACCGCCTGACGCTGAAGGCCGGCCGTCCGCAACTGGACGGGCGCCGCGCCGGATTCGACGCGCTGGACCTGGAACACCGCACCGCGTTCGACACCTATGTGCGGACCGGTGTGGAAGGCAACCTGCGTGCCCTCGAGGCCAAGGCCATGTCGGCCGGCAGCGGCGTCGACGGCGGCTTCGTGGTGACGCCGGTGATCGAGGACGAGATCGGCCGCCGCCTCGCCGCCATCTCGCCGATCCGCTCGATCGCCTCGGTGCGGCCGGTGTCGGTGGGCACCTTCAAGAAGCCCTACCGCACCACCGGTCCGGCGGTCGGCTGGGTGGGTGAAACGGCCGCCCGGCCGCAGACCAACAGCCCGGTGCTGGCCGAGCTGAGCTTCCCGACCATGGAGCTCTACGCCATGCCGTCCGCGACGCAGATGCTGCTCGACGACGCCGCGGTGGACATCGACCAGTGGCTGGTGGAGGAGATCGAGCTCGCCTTCGCCACGCAGGAGGGCCAGGCCTTCGTCTCCGGCGACGGCGTCAGCCGCCCGCGCGGCTTCCTCCAGGTCCCGACGGTGGCCGAGGCGAGTTGGGTCTGGGGCAGCCTCGGCTATCTCGTCACCGGCGTCTCCGGCAACTGGGCCGCCTCGAACCCCTCGGACGTTTTGGTGGACCTGGTCTACGCGCTGAAGGCCGGCTACCGGCAGAACGGCTCGTGGGTGATGAACCGCAAGCTGCAGGCGGCCGTCCGCAAGTTCAAGGACAGCGCGGGCAACTACCTCTGGCAGCCCCCGGCGACGGCCGACACTCGCGCCACGCTGATGGGCTTCCCGCTGGTGGAAGCCGAGGACATGCCCGATGTGGCCGCCAACAGCCTGTCGATCGCCTTCGGCGACTTCCGCCGCGGCTACCTGATCGTCGACCGGCTCGGCACCCGCGTGCTGCGCGACCCCTACAGCGCCAAGCCCTACGTGCTGTTCTACACGACCAAGCGCGTCGGCGGCGGCGTGCAGGACTTCGACGCCATCAAGCTGCTGAAATTCGGCACGGCCTGATCTCCCTCCCGTCCCGGACGGGCCGTCCGAACGGCGGCCCCGCCGACCTCCTCCCCCGGCGGGGCCGCCACCTCCTTCCCTGTCCCGTTTTGCGTATCGAAAGGACAACGCCATGCCCGTGCGCATGATTCTCGCGCCGCTGATCGAGCCGGTCTCGCTCGCCGAACTGAAGGACCACCTCCGCATCGACCATGCCGAGGAGGACGCCGTGCTGATCACCCTGACGGTGGTGGCCCGCGCCGCGATCGAGCGGCTGGCCCGCAAGGCCATGATCACCCAGACCTTCCGCCTGTTCCTCGACGCCTGGCCGGAGAGCGGCGTCGTCAGCCTGCCGCACGCCCCGGTGCAGAGCGTGCCGGCGGTGCGCGTCTTCGCCGGCGGATCGATGCAGACGCTGGACCTTGCCGGCTTCCAGCTGGATGCGGTGAGCGACCCGGCTCGCCTCGTCGCGCTCGGCACGGCGCCGCAGCCTGAGCGGCCGATCGCCGGCATCGAGGTGGACATGGTGGTCGGCTTCGGCAGTGCCGCCGCCGACGTGCCGGCGCCGCTGCGCCAGGCGGTGAAGCTGCTCGCCGCCCGCTGGTACGAGAACCGCGGCGACGGTCCGGGATCGGTGGACATCCCTGACGAGATCCTTGCCATCGCCGCCGACTACCGCACCCGCAGGCTGGTGGCATGACCCGCCCGACGGCCGCGCTGGCGGAGGTGCAGACCGCGATCCGGTCTGCGCTGAAGGCGGACGCGGCCCTCGGCACGCTGGTGCAGGGCCGCATCCACGACGGGCCGCCGAAGACCTCGGTGACGCCCTGGCTTTCCATCGGGGAGGGCCGGACGCTGAACTGGGGCCACGGCGACGCCGAGGGCGCGCGGCTTCAGCTGACGCTGGAGGCGCTCGCTACCGACGACGATCGCAGCCGCGTGCTGGCCATCGCCGACCGCGCCGCGGCGGTGGTGGAGGGGGCCAACCTCGCCGTTCCCGGCGGCACGGTGGTGCTGGTGCGCCTCGGCGCCGCCCGCGTGGAGCGGCTGCGCGACGGCCGCACCTGGCGCGCCCGCCTCGCCGTCGACGTGCTGATCGACGGCTGAACCGACACGACCCACAAGGAGACGAACCATGGCCGCGCAGCGCGGACGCGATCTGCTTTTGAAACTGGACACCACCGGCGCCGGCGTGTTCGCCACGGCCGCGGGCCTGCGCGCCCGCCGCATCGCCTTCGGGGCCGGCACCGTCGACGTGACGGACGCCGACAGCCCCGGCCGCTGGCGGGAGCTGATCGAGGGCGCCGGCCTGCGCCGGGCCAGCGTCGCCGGCTCCGGCGTGTTCCGCGACGCCGCCGCCGACGCCACTGTGCGGCAGGTGTTCTTCGACGGGCTGCTGCGGACCTGGCAGGTGGTGATTCCCGATTTCGGGATCATCCAGGGGCCGTTCCAACTGACCGCGCTGGAGTATGCCGGCACCCACGACGGCGAGGTGACCTACGAGCTGGCGCTCGAATCGGCCGGCCAGCTCACCTTCACGGCGGTCTGAGCCATGGCCAACCGATACCGCGGAGACGTGGAGGCGATCATTGCCGGCGAACGGCGCGTGATGCGCCTGACGCTGGGCGCGCTCGCCGAGCTGGAGACCGCCTTCGGGGCGGAGGACATGGCCGACCTCGCCCGCCGCCTGGGCTCTGGGACGCTGAAGGCCCGCGACGCGGTCCGCATCGTCGCCGCCGGGCTTCGCGGCGCCGGCGAGCCGGTGACCGACGCGGAGGTGGCCGCGCTGCCGATCGACGGCGGCGCGCCGGCCTGGGCGGCGCTGGTGGTGCGCCTGATCGCCGAGACGTTCGGCGGCGCTTCGGAAACAGGGGAGGGCGTCGACGCCGCCCCTTTGGACCGCCCGGTGAGCCGCAGCCCTTCCCCTGGGACGACGTGATCGCCTTCGGCTACCGCGTGCTGCGCCTTTCCCCCGACGCCTTCTGGGCGATGACGCCGCGCGAACTGGCGGCCGCCATCGGCCGGCCTGCCGCGCCGATGGACCGGGGCCGTATGCGCTCCCTGATGCAGGCATTCCCCGACAAGGAGACCGACCATGGATGAACCGGCCGATGGACTTGCCGGCGCGAAGGCCGCCGCCGACCCGCTGCTCGACACCATGCGCGACCTGGAGCGCGTGGCGGGCGGCTTCGGCAGCGCGCTGACCCGCGGGCTGAAGGCGGCGGTGGTGGACGGCAAGGCGCTGGACCAGGTGCTGCGCCAGCTGGCGCTGCGCATGTCCGGACAGGCGCTGGACGCCGCGCTCGCGCCGCTCGGCAACCTCGTCTCCGACGCGGTGGGCGGCCTGGCGCGCCAAGTGATCCCCTTCGCCAAAGGCGGCGTGGTGGCGGCGCCCACCTACTTTCCGATGGACGGCGGCCGCATGGGTCTGGCGGGGGAGGCGGGGGCGGAGGCGATCCTGCCGCTGGCTCGCGGCGCGGACGGCCGGCTCGGCGTACGCACGGACGGCGGCGGCGTCAACGTCACCTTCAACGTCACCGCGGGCGACGCGGCGAGCTTCCGTCGATCGGAAGCGCAGGTGACTGCAATGCTAGCCCGCGCCGTCGGACGGGGACGGCGCGGGCTATAGCGACATGGCCCAACGAGGAGGGGGGTCAAGCCACGGCGCGTCTTTCGGCGGCGATGATGGCCGCGATCTCGTCCTTGAGGTTCACGCGTTGGCGCTTCAGGTCGCTGAACGCCTCGTCCGAGGCGGGTTCGATGAGGGACTCGATGCGGTGAATGCGCCGGTTGATCTCGTGATACGTGTCGGCGAGGTGCGCGAAGTGCGGGTTGGAGACCTTCAGCGTGTGAAGCGTCTCATGGTCGTCCGGGAACTCAGCAGCGAGTTCGTGCGGCGTGTGCGTCATCGCATCCTCCCTTGTTCGTCAGTGAAGCAAGCCTGAGGCACCGCGATCCGCTTCGCCTTGAGGTGGATCAAAACAGCATCGAGCCCGACCGAAATCGCGCGAGCCGCCTCCACGGTGGACCGGCTGGCGGCGGGCGTCTTCGACCTTTCCCCGAACCCCAAGGAGGACCCCATGGCCGAGATTCCGGCCTTCCACGAGGTCGCGTTCCCGCTTTCCGTCGCCCTCGGCGCGAGCGGCGGACCGGAGCGGCGCACCGAGATCGTGACGCTCGCCTCCGGCCGCGAGGTGCGCAACACGCGCTGGGCCGACAGCCGCCGTCGCTACGACGCGGGCTCCGGCGTCAAGTCGCTCGACGACCTCCATGCGGTGATCGCCTTCTTCGAGGAGCGCCGCGGCCGCCTGCACGGCTTCCGCTTCCGCGACCGCGCGGACTTCAAGTCCTGCGCGCCGGGCGCCAGTCCGGCGGCCGGCGACCAGCGCATCGGCACCGGCGACGGCGCGACGCGCAGCTTCCAGCTGGCGAAGACCTACGGCGCCGCCTTCGCGCCCTACGTCCGCACGATCGGCAAGCCGGTGGCCGGCAGCGTGACGGCCGCGGTGGGCGGAACGGTGAAGCCGGTGACGGTGGACGCCGCGATGGGGCTGGTCACCTTCGCGCTCGCCGACACGCCGCCGCCCGGCGCCGCGGTGACCGCCGGCTTCCTGTTCGACGTGCCGGTGCGATTCGACACCGACCAGCTGGTGGTGAACCTCTCCACCTTCGCCGCCGGCGAGATCCCCGCCATCCCGCTCGTGGAGATCCGCCCGTGAGAACCCTGCCGACGAGCTTCGCCGCCCACGCGGCGGGAGCCGCGACGACGATCGCCACCGCCTGGATCCTCGCCCGCACCGACGGCGTGACGCTGGGCTTCACCGACCACGACCGCCCGCTCCTCGTGGAGGGGGTTCCTTGCGAGCCCGCCTCCGGCTTCGACCGCACGTCCGCCACCGCCCACGCCGGATTCGCGGTGGGCGAGGAGGAGGTGATGGGCGCGCTGACCTCCGACCGGATCACGGATGCCGACCTGCTTGCCGGACTCTACGACGGGGCGGCGGTGGAGGTGCGCGCGCTCGACTGGCGCAACCCGGCCGAAAGCGTGCTCTTGCGCGCCGGCACCATCGGCGAGGTGCTGCTGGTGGACGGTGCCTTCCGCGCCGAGGTGCGCGGGCCGGCGTCCGTGCTGGAGCAGGCCACCGGCCGCCTTTTTGCGCGCACCTGCGACGCCGAACTCGGCGACGCCCGCTGCGGCGTGCCGCTCGCCGGCTTCACCCACGCCGCGACCGTGGCGGAGACCGACGGCCCCGGCCGGCTGCGCGTGGAGGGCGTGGAGGCCGTTCCGGCCGGCCGCTTCACCCGCGGCCGGATCGCGATCGGCGGCCGGACGCTGATGATCGCCGCCCACCGGGCCGACGAGACGGGCGTCTGGATCACGCTGTGGAAGCCGCTCGCGGCGGAGCCGCCCGCCGGCACGCCGGCGACGCTGACGGCCGGCTGCGACAAGCTCTTCCAGACCTGCCGCGACGTCTACGCCAACGCGGTGAACTTCCGCGGCTTCCCCCACATGCCCGGCAACGACTTCGTGCTGAGCTTCGCCCGCAACGCCGGGGAGAACGACGGCGGGGTGACCGTGCCATGACGCCGACGCGCGAGATGATCGTCGCGGAGGCGCGGAGTTGGCTCGGCACGCCCTACCGGCACCAGGCCTCGCTGAAGGGCGTCGGCTGCGACTGCCTCGGGCTGGTGCGCGGGATCTGGCGCGCGTTCCACGGCGCCGAGCCCGAGCCGCTGCCCGCCTACGCGCCCGATTGGGCGGAGGCGACCGGCGGGGACAGCCTGATGGCGGCCGCCCGCCGCTGGCTGGTGGAGCGCGACGGCCGCGATTTCCAGCCCGGCGACGTGATCCTCTTCCGCTACCGCGAGAACCTCCCGGCCAAGCACGCCGCGGTGTGGATCGGCGACGGGCGCTTCATTCATGCGCATGACGGGGCGGTGGTCTCGGAGGGAACGCTCGGCCCCTGGTGGGCCCGCCGCGTCGCCGGGGTGTTCGGGTGGCCGGGCGTCGGCTGACGCACCCCGACGACGCAACTGACCCGCCGCCGCCACCCCGCCTTCCTCTCCCTTCAGGAGCGAACCTCCATGTCCTCTCTCATCCTCTCCACGGTCGGAGCGGCGGTCGGCAGCGTGTTCGGGCCGATCGGCACCATCGTCGGCCGGGCGATCGGCGGCCTGGCGGGCGCGGCGCTCGACCAGGCGCTGTTCGCGCCCGGCCGCGACCGCTCGGTGGGCCGGCTCGCCGACCTGGAGGTGCAGGCCTCCACCGAGGGCGTCGCGGTGCCGCGCGTATTCGGCCGGGTGCGGATCGCCGGGCAGGTGATCTGGGCGACGCGGTTGGAGGAGACGAGCCAGACCGAGCGCACCGGCGGCAAGGGCGGCGGCGGGCCGAAGGTGACCACCTTCTCCTACTACGCCAACATGGCGGTGGGGCTCTGCGAAGGGCCGATCGCCCGCGTCGGCCGCGTCTGGGCCAACGGCGAGCCGCTGGACCTCTCCGGCATCCAGATGCGCGTCCACCGCGGCACCGAGGACCAGGGCGTCGATACGCTGATCGAGGCCAAGCAGGGGACGGGCAACGCGCCGGCCTATCGCGGGCTCGCCTACGTGGTGTTCGAGCGGCTGCCGCTGGAGGCCTTCGGCAACGCCCTGCCGCAGCTGACCTTCGAGGTCATCCGCCCGGTGGGCCGGCTGGAGCCGATGATCCGCGCGGTGACGCTGATCCCCGGCGCGACCGAGTTCGGCTACGCGACCGGCGAGGTGCAGCAGCAGCTGGAGCCCGGCCGCGTGCTGGCCGAGAACCGCCACATCCTGACCGCGTCGAGCGACGTGATGGCCTCGCTCGACGAACTGACCGCGGTCTGCCCGAACCTGGAGCGGGTTGCGGTGGTGGTCGCCTGGTTCGGCAGCGACCTTCGCGCGGGCCACTGCACGCTGGCGCCCAAGGTGGAGTGGGCGGAGAAGACGACCACCGGGGCCACCTGGGAGGTGGCCGGCCTTGCGCGCGGCGACGCGGCGGTGGTGTCGCGGGTGGACGGCCTGCCGGCCTTCGGCGGCACGCCGAGCGACGCGTCGGTGCTGGCGCTGATCGCCGAATTGAAGGCGCGCGGGCTGAAGGTGACGCTCTATCCCTTCGTGCTGATGGACGTGGCGAACGCCAACGCGCTGCCGGATCCCTACACCGGGCTCCCCGGGCAGCCGGTCTACCCCTGGCGCGGCCGCATCACCGTGGACCCCGCGCCCGGCCGGCCGGGGAGCCCGGACGGCACCGCCGCCGCCACCGCGCAGGTGAACGCCTTCGTCGGCACCGCGAGCCCCGCCCAGTTCAGCGCATCGGGTCGCGCCGTGGTCTACGGCGGCCCGGCAGAATGGAGCTTCCGGCGCATGGTGCTGCACTACGCCCGGCTCTGTGCGATCGCCGGCGGCGTCGACACCTTCCTGATCGGCTCCGAACTGCGCGGGCTGACCTGGACGCGGGGCGGCGCCGGACAGGGCTACCCCTTCGTGACCGCGCTGAAGGCGCTGGCCGCCGACGTGAAAGGCATGCTCGGCCCCGGCACCGAGGTGAGTTACGCGGCGGACTGGACGGAGTGGTTCGGGCACCAGCCGGCGGACGGCTCCGGCGACGTCGCCTTCCACCTCGACCCGCTCTGGAGCGACCCCAACATCGACTTCGTCGGCATCGACGCCTATCCGCCGCTGACCGACTGGCGCGACGGCGACCATCTGGACGCCACCGCCGCCGAGGGTCCGGCGGACCGGGAGTATCTGGCTGCAGGCGTCGCCGGAGGCGAGGGCTTCGACTGGTACTACGCCAGCGACCTGGACCGCCGCGCGCAGGTGCGCACGCCGATCACCGACGGCGCAGCCGGCAAGCCCTGGGTGTTCCGCTTCAAGGATCTCGCGGGCTGGTGGGGCAACCGGCACTACGACCGGGTGGCCGGCGTGGAGCTCCCGACCCCGACCGGTTGGATCGCCGGCATGAAGCCGCTGCGCTTCACCGAACTCGGCTGCCCGGCGGTGGACGTCGGCGGCAACGAGCCGAACGTCTTCCCCGACCGGATCTCCTCCGAAGGCCGGGCTCCTCGCTTCTCTCACGCCTCGCGCGACGACGCCGTCCAGCGTCGCTGGGTGGAGGCGATGCTGAACCACTTCGACCCCGCCGCGCCCGGTTTCACTGGGGCCAACAACCCGCTTTCGCCCGTCGACGGGCGGCGGATGCTCGATCCGACGGCAAGCCACGTCTGGACCTGGGACGCCCGGCCGTTTCCGGCGTTTCCGCTTGCCCGGCAGGTCTGGGCCGACGCCCGCAACTGGGTGTCGGGCCATTGGCTCAACGGGCGGCTCGGCAACGCACCGCTCGACGATACCGTCGCCGACATGCTGGGAGCGGACGTCGACGTGGACAGCGACGGCCTGACGCCGGTGGTCGACGGTCTGGTGCTGGCCGGCCGCGCGCCGCCACGCTCGGTGCTGGAGCCGCTCGCCGGCGTGTTCCGCTTCCAGGTGACGGAGCGCGGCGCGACCCTGGTGTTCCGCGACCGGCCGAGCCGGATCGGCGCCGTCGTCGAATCGGACGACCTGGCCGAGGAGGACGGCGAGCCTGTGTTGGAGATCCGCCGCGGCCACGACGGCGAGGCGCCGACCGAGATCGCGGTGAGCTTCTCCGACACCGCCAACGAATTCCGCCAGACCAACGTCAGCGCCCGCCGCACCGGCCGCCAGCGGACCAGCGACGTGACGTTGCCGGTGACCGCGGCGGCCGAAGTGATGCAAGGCCACGTGGAGGCCGTGCTGCGCGACGGCGAGGCCGGCCGCGAAACGGTGCGCTTCGCGCTGCCGCCGCAGCGCCTGGACGTAGAGGCGGGCGACGTGCTGCGGCTCGCAGCGGGTGCCCGCTCGCTCGACGTGCTGGTGGAACGCAGCGAGGACGGGCCGCTGCGCCGCTTGGAGGCGCGCGTGGTGGACCGCAGCATCCGCGCCCGCGCGGCGGTGCCCGACGATCGGATCGGCGGCTTCGCGCCGCCTCCGCCGGTGGGGCCGCCGCTGGCCGTGTTCCTGGACCTGCCGGCGCTGGGCGACGCGGTGGAACCGCATCGACCGTGGCTGGCCGCGGCGGGCGTACCCTGGCCGGGCCAACTCACCGTGCACAAGGCGGTGGCGGCGAGCTTCGAGCCGGTGGCGACGATCGCCGCGCCGGCCGCGATCGGCACCCTGCAGGCGGCACTGGGGCCTGGGCCGGTCTGGCGCTTCGACCGCGGCGCGACGGTGGAGGTTGCGCTGGTCCGCGGAGCCCTTTTCAGCGCGACCGAAGAGGCCGTGCTGGAGGGCGCCAACGTGGCCGCCATCGGCAGCGAGGCGGCGCGCTTCGAGATCGTGCAGTTCCTGACCGCCGAGCTGATCGGCGAGCGCCGCTATCGCTTGCGCGGGCTGCTGCGCGGCCAGCTCGGCACCGAGGCGCTGGCCGCCGTTGGCGCCCCGGTGGGAAGCCGCTTCGTGCTGGTCGACCGGAACATCGTGCCGTTGCCGCTCAACCGCGAGGCCATCGGCCGGCCCCTGACGCTGCGTATCGGCAAGGCCGGCCGCGACGTCGGCGACGCCGCGATGACCGAGCTGAACGCGACGCCGCGCGGCGTCGGGCTGCGGCCCTGGTCGCCGGTACGCCTGACGGCCCAGCGAATCGGCCCGAGCGGCGACCTCGCGGTGACCTGGATCCGCCGGACACGGACGGGCGGCGACAACTGGGAGGCGGTCGAGGTGCCGCTGTCCGAGACGGTCGAGGCCTACGAGCTCCGCGTGCGGGTGGCCGGGTCGGTGGTCCGGCGGATCGCCGCGACGGGGCAGGGCGCGACCTATGCCGCCGCCGACCAGATCGCCGACCACGGGCTGCTGCCCGGTGCGGTGGACCTGGCGGTGGCGCAGCTCTCCGAAACGCTGGGGCCGGGCCCCGAGACGAGGAAGGTGATCGATGTCTGATACGTCCCGCCTGAAACTGCCGCTGATGGCCGCCGGCCAGGCGCAGAAGCACGTGACCCACAACGAGGCGCTGGAGGTGCTCGACGCCGTCGTGCAGATCGGCGTGGTCAGCGTCAGCCTGGCATCGCCGCCGCCGGGACCTGCGGCGGGCGCACGCTATGTCGTCGCCTCCGGCGGAACCGGCGCATGGGCCGGCAGGGATGGCCAGATCGCCCGCTGGGACGGCGCGGCCTGGCTGTTCCACGCGCCGCAGCCCGGCTGGATCGCCGTGGCCGAGGACACCGCGAGCCTCTACGCCCGGATCGGCTCGACTTGGACGGACCTGGCCGATTTCGTCTGGACGGTCCGTACCGCCGGCAGCGCCCGGGCGCGGCTCAACAAGGCCGCGCCCAGCGACACCGGGAGCCTGATCTTCCAAACCGGCTTCTCCGGACGGGCCGAGATGGGCCTCACCGGAAGCGACGACTTCGCCGTCAAGGTGAGCGCGGACGGCACTGCCTGGACGCAGGCGCTGTCGGTGGACCGCACGACCGGGCGGGTGAACTTCGACCAGGGCGCCGAGCGCGTCCAGGTCGACACCTTCACCGCCAACGGCACCTGGACCAAGCCGGCCTGGGCGCGCCGCGTCACAGCAATCCTGGTCGGCGGCGGCGGCGGCGGCGGATCCGGCCGGCGCGGCGCGGCCGGCAGCGAGCGGCGCAGCGGCGGCGGCGGCGGGGCGGGGGGCTTTTCCGTGGAGACCTGGCCGGCCGACGAGCTTCCGGCAACCTTGTCGATCGACGTGGGAGCCGGCGGCAGCGGCGGCGCAGCCCGCACCGTCAACGACACCAACGGTGCGGACGGAACGCCGGGAACGGGCACCGTGCTGCGCGACGGATCGCTGAACCTGCCCGCCGCCGGCGGCGGCGGACGAGGGGCCGGCGGCCTTGCCGTCGCCGGGGGCGGAGCCGCCGGCGGCACCGGTACGGGCGGACCTGCCAACAGCGGCGCCGCACCGAACCCCGGCGGCGGCGGCGCCGGCACCGAAACGGGGCTCGGGCTCGGGGCGGGCGGCGGCGGCGCGGGCGGCGGTCTTTCCACCGCCAACGTCCAGACTTCCGGCGGACGCGGCGGCCACGGCTACATGGCCGCCGGCGGCGGATCACGCCAGGCGGCCGGCGGCGCGGGCGGCGCGGGCGGCCTGGGCGGCTTCGACGGGGCAGCGAAGGGATGGGCCCGCGGCGCCGGCGCGGGCGGCGGAGGCGGC
>NZ_JACDIT010000013.1 GCF_013839445.1 Chthonobacter albigriseus
GAGAACGAAAAGGAAAAGCCCATCACCGTCAACTACGACGAGCTCGTGAAGAGCTGGGCCGACGCCAAGCAGTGATCTGACCTGGACCACCACCTCGCCCTCCTCCGGCAACGGAGGAGGGCTTTTTCATGCCCCCTTCGCCGTCATGGTCGGCGCAGGCCGGCCACCACCACTCCCTCCCCGGCGTCATGTCTGCGCAGGCGTACCATCCACGACTATGTTCGACCGATCACCGACCCGCATACACGGGCCCTTGGATGGTCGAATCCCGCCCAAATTCTAGGCACTGCATCAGATATTTTGACCATCCCGCCTAGACCGCCCTGTCAGAAACCGCCCGTTTCCCGTGCAACGGCGGCTGGCATGCTCCTTGAAAGATGCGATCGGTTGGGAAGAAGCGATCGATCAAGGAGTTCATCTCATGGCGTTTGATGCAGGCCGGTTTGTTCGTGCGGGTTTGCTGGCGGCCGCCGCCGCTCTGGTTTCCGCCGGATCGGCTCTCGCCGACACGGCGATCAAGTTCACCCTCGACTGGAAGTTCGAGGGGCCGTCCGCACCGTTCCTGATCGCGTTGGAGAAGGGATACTACAAGGCCGAGGGCCTCGACGTCACGATCGACACCGGCGCCGGCTCCACCGAGGCCCTGCCCCGCGTTGCCTCCGGCGCCTACCAGATGGGCTTCGGCGACATCAACTCCGTCGTCAAGTTCCGGGACCAGAACCCGGACCTCGACGTCAAGGCCGTCATGATGATGTACGACGTGCCGCCCTTCGCCATCGTCGGCCGCAAGAGCCTCGGCGTCACCACCTGGCAGGACCTGAAGGGCAAGAAGCTCGGCGCCCCTCCGCCGGACGGCGCCTTCGCCCAGTGGCCGGCCTTCACCAAGGTCAACGGCATCGACCCGGCCTCCGTCACCATCGAGAGCATCGGCTTCCCGGTCCGCGAGCCCATGCTGGCCCAGGGCGCGGTGGACGCCGTCTTCGGCTTCTCCTTCTCGGTCTTCATGAACCTCAAGGCCGCTGGCGTACCCCCTGAGGACATCTCCGTGATCCTCATGTCGAAGAACGGCCTCGACCTCTACGGCAACGCCGTCCTGGTCAATCCGGCCTTCGCCAACGAGAATCCGGAGGCCGTCAAGGGCTTCGTCAAGGCCACCATCAAGGGCGTGATGGATACGGTCGCCGATCCGGACGCGGCGGTCGAATTCGTCCTCGCCCGCAACGACGTCGCCAAGAAGGAGGTGGAGCTGGAGCGCCTCAAGATGGCCATCGCCGACAACATCGCCACCGATGCGGTGAAGGCCGGCGGCTTCGGCGGCGTCGACTACGCACGCCTCGCCCGGTCCATCGAGCAGATCGGCTTCGGCTACGAGTTCAAGGCCCCGGTCAAGGCCGAGGACGTCTTCGTTTCCGACTTCCTGCCACCGGCCGCCGAGCGCATGCTCCCCTGATCTCCGGCCCGAACGGACGCCCGCCGACCGGGCGTCCGCCTTCCCCCAGTCCCGGAGACACCCGCCCATGTCCGTGCCTGTGATCCTCGATGACGTCACGCATCGCTACGGCGGCGCCGGCGGCACCATCGCGCTGGAGGGCTGCAGCCTCTCCGTCCGCAGCGGCGAGTTCGCCGCCGTCGTCGGCCCCTCCGGCTGCGGCAAGTCCACGCTGATGAAGCTCGCCACCGGCCTTCAGTTTCCGTTCCAAGGCACTGTCACCGTTGCCGGAAACCGCGTGACGAAGCCCGTCACCATGGCCGGCATGGCCTTCCAGAACCCCACCATGCTGCCCTGGCGCACCACGCTGGACAACGTGATGCTGCCGCTGGAGATCGCCCAGCCACACCGCTCGCGCCTGCGCAAGCATCGCGCCGAATACGTGGAAAAGGCCGAGCTCCTCCTGGAGACCGTGGGCCTCAAGGGCTTCGGCTCCAAGTTCCCGTGGCAGCTCTCCGGCGGCATGCAGCAGCGCGCCAGCCTCTGCCGCGCGCTCATCCACGAGCCGGACCTCCTGATGCTCGACGAGCCCTTCGGCGCGCTCGACGCCTTCACCCGCGAAGAGCTCTGGTGCGTCATCCGCGACCTGCACGCGGCCCGCGGCTTCACCGTCATCCTGGTCACCCACGACCTCCGCGAGGCGGTGTTCCTGGCTGACCGCATCTTCGTCATGAGTGCCCGCCCCGGCCGCATCCTCGCCGAGCGTACCGTCGATTTCCCGCGCCCGCGCGACCTGGAGATCAACTACACCCAGGCCTTCCAGGACGTCGTCCACGAACTGCGCGGCCACATCCGTGAAGCGAGGGCCGCCGCATGACCACCCCGACCGGCCCCGCCGCCCCGCGCGAGATCGACTGGATCAAGCTCTCACCCTGGATCTACACGATCGCCCTCTTCGTGATCTGGGAGGTCGTCGTCCGCATCCTCGGCGTGCCGCCCTACGTGCTCCCCACGCCCACCGCCATTCTTCTGGCCGCCATCGAGTTCTGGGAGGCCATCTGGAAGAACGGCCTGCAGACGCTGATGACCACCCTTGCCGGCTTCGCCCTTGCCGTCGTCGGCGGCCTCGCCATCGGCCTTCTGGTCGGCTGGTCCCGCGCCATCTATGCCGGCCTCTATCCCCTGATGATCGGCTTCAACTCGGTCCCCAAGGTCGCCGTCGTTCCGATCCTGGTGCTCTGGTTCGGCATCGGCACCGTCCCGGCGATCATCACCGCCTTCCTCATCTCCTTCTTTCCCGTGGTCGTGAACGTCGCCACAGGTCTCGCCACCATCGAGCCGGAGATGGAGGACGTCCTCAAGGCGCTCGGCGCCAAGAAGCTCGACATCATGCTGAAGGTCGGCATTCCCCGCGCGCTGCCCTATTTCTTCGGCTCCCTCAAGGTCGCGATCACCCTCGCCTTCGTCGGCTCCGTCATCGCCGAAACAGTCGCCGCCAACAGCGGGGTCGGCCACATGATGCTCACCGCCCAGTCCAACTTCCAGGTCCCCCTCGTCTTCGCCGGTCTCTTCGTCCTCGCCATCGAGGGCATCGTCGCCTACGCCCTGATGGCCTGGGTCGAAAAGCGCATGACCGGTTGGGCCCACCGCTCCGGCTTCGCCCAGTAGCCGCCGTCCCCACGTCACGCTCCGCGGAGGCGGACCCCACCGCCCCCGTCATGGTCCGCGAAGGCGGACCACCCCCTCCGCCGTCCCGCCACTCCGCCGTCCCGCCACTCCGCCGTCCCCCCCTCCGCCGTCATGGTCCGCGAAGGCGGACCACCCACGACTTTGTTTTGCCGACGAAAAGCGCGCTGGCCCTGAGCGCGGAGAAAGGCATGGGTGGTCCGCCTCCGCGGACCATGACGGTTGAGGGGTACGCGACCCACTGCAACCCGCCCCCTGCCTGCCCACTGCCCCTGCCTACTGCCCCCCGCCCCCTGCCCGCTCTCCCCTCCCCAGGAACTATTCCCATCCCTCACCGTTCGGCTTCCGCCTCAGGAGGTCGTTCATGCAGTCCCTTGCCCGCCTCGGTTACGCCGCCCGCGGCGTCGTCTATCTCATCGTCGGTTGGTTCGCCGTCCTCGCCGCCGTCGGATCCGGCGAGACCAAGAACACCGACGACGCGCTTCTCACGGTGCTGTCCGGTCCGTTCGGCAGGATCTTGCTCGGCCTGGTCGCGCTCGGCCTTGCCTGCTACGCGGCCTGGCGCCTTGTTCAGGCGATCTCCGATCCCGACGGTCACGGCACCAGCTGGAAGGGTCTGGCGATCCGCGCCGCCCTGCTCATCGCCGCCGTCACCTACGCCGGTCTCGCCGTGTCCGCCGCCTCCCTGGTGATGGGCAACGGCGGCTCGGAGGGTGGCGGCTCCAACGGCATGGTCCAGGAGGCCGTCGGCTTTCTCGGCAGCCGCGCCGTCGCGGCCCTTCTCGCCCTGGCCTTCCTCGCCGCCGCCAGTGCGCATGCGGTGAAGGCCTGGAAGCGCGGCTACGAGAAGTACCTCTCCTGCGACCGCGAAACGCTCGACCGCATCCGCCCGGTCGCACAAACCGGCCTGATTGCCCGCGGCATCGTCTTCCTGGTGTTCGCCGGTCTGATGGGCTGGCGCGCCTGGACCGCGAGCGGATCCGCCGAACCGCCGCAGCTGCGCGACGCCCTGGAAACCGTCCGCGACATGCCGTTCGGTTGGGGACTGCTGCTCCTGATCGGTCTCGGGCTGGTCGCCTTCGCCGCCTACAGCGGCATCGAGGCCCTCTACCGACGCATCGACATCCGCACCCCGAACCTGCCTCACCGTATCTCGAAGGCGGGGTCTCGCATCTGAACGACCGGCGGGATCAGCCGGTCCGACGGCTGGTCCTCCGCCTCCACGATCAGCACGATCGTCCGCGATCGCGGCTCTACGACCAGCAGCACCCCGTCGAGCCGTACCGTGGAGAATCCTTCGTAATCGCGCCCCGGCACCAGTTCGTAGGTTTCCGGCAGGAGGTCGCCGACAGCGAAGCCTTCGGCCGGCTGCACGGAAAGGGAGACCTGCCCGTGGTTGGCCGCTGCGCCGGCAGCATCCCCGGCGACCAGGATCAGGCTGAGAAGAACGGCGGGCCAGGGCTGCATTTCGGACACTCGGCGGGTCAGGGGCCTCCTTAACCCCCCATGTCCGCGTTATGTTCCGCTCCCGCAGCCTTGATGGAACGCGCCGCGCCTTCCGTCCATTCCCTTGCAGGACGCCGGTGTTCTCGCCGGCCACACGCAAAAGGATGGATGCCATGAAACCCGTTACGCTCGCCTTCGTCGCCGCATTGGTGGCCGCCTCCGGCCCGGTCGCCGCCGGCACCGCCACCCCGCCGCCGTCACCGGAGAACAATGCCACCACCCTTCCCGCCCCTCAGCCGCCCTGCACGGACGACGTGACCGGCGAGGAACGCCCCTGCGAGAACCTCAGCGAGCAGCTCGGCGCCACCGGCGGCGTGATCACACCGCCGGCCGTCAGCGACGGCGAGATCCAGGTGCCCGCCCCTGATCCCAACCCCGGCACCACGCCGGTGATTCCTCCGTCGGCTGTCCCCGAGCAGCAGCCTGAAGGCGAAACCACGCCTCAGTGATCGATCCAATTGCCGTCAAGCCGTTGCCCGGCTGTTAACTCTCGGCGACGGCGAGGGCAAACGATCCGGCCCCCATCCTCGTTGCTCCATCCTAAGCGCGGTGGGGTCAACGAGGAGGCCAGATCCATGCGAATCATCATCGTCCTTGCCGGCTTCGTCGCCGTCGCCCCCGTCTTCGCCCCCGCTTTCGCCGAAGACACCGGCGCCCTCTGCGCGGCGTCGGCCGGCAGCCTCACCCGCACCGAACTCGTCCGTCTTTCCCAGGAGGGATGTGGCCCGAAGCCCCGCGCGGCTACTCCGGCCGCCGCCGCGGCGCCCCCCGCCGAGGAGGACATGTCCGCCGCCCCGTCCGACACGCCGATGGGCGAACAGGACGACGGCCCCGGCGGCCTGATCGGGCTCATCACCGGCACCGGTTCGGCAACCGCTTCGGTCGGCGTCGGCGGCGGGTCTGCGGGCAGCACCGGAGGCATCAACGCGGGCGTCGGCGCGGGGTCCGGCAGCGGCAACACCGGCGGCATCAACGCGGGCGTCGGCAACGGGGCCGCCTCCGGCAATCCGTCCGGCATCAACGTCGGGGCGGGCAACGGCGCCGCCGCTTCCAACAATGGCGGCCTCAACATCGGCGTCGGCGACAACGCGGCCTCCGGCAACACCGGCGGCATCAACGCCGACATCGGCGGCGGCGGCACCGGCCCGGGCAGCAACAACTCGGGCGGCGTCAATGTCGGCGTCGGCGGCCGCGGCCTTTCTATCGGCGGCGGCTGACCGCCGAAGGGACCGTCCGCCCGCCGCATCGTCGGCGGGCGGATCCCTCACCGGCTGCGGATTAGAACGGATTGCATGAACGTAATATGACGCCGACACTCCCTGTGGAAGAAGACCGCGTCAGCGGCTCACCGGAGGGAGCGGCCATGAACATCACCCGCGACGACATCATCGACATGGTTGGCCTGACCGAGGACGAGGTCCAGGCCATCGCCGAGCACGAGCATGTCCCGGAGATCAGCGCGGCCGCGCTCGCCGACTACCTCCTACACCGGGCCGACGGTGTCGACACCATCAAGCGGATGATCCGCGACGACATCCGCGCCGCCCTCATCCGCGGCGACCGCGCCCACGCCGCCAGCCTCATCCACGCCTTCCACCACTTCATGGAATCCGCGCGGACTTGACCTGCCGACTTCACGGCAGGCCGCCACCCCGTTTCCCTCACACTCCGTCGTGGGTGGTCCGCGCCGGCGGACCACCCACGACTTCTCAATCGCCCCCCAGCTGTTTGGCGCGACCGGGGGGAATTCCGCAGAACGCAAAGGGGGTCCGCCAGCGCGGACCATCACGGCCTGGGCACGCGCGACAGGTCGTCCAACCCTGCCGCGTCAGCCGCCCCGCCTCACAGCAGCCCGTGCTCCTGCATCCAGGCCGCGCAGATTGCCGCCTTGCTGCGGCTGGAGACGCCGAGCACTTCCAGGATCCGGCCCACATGCGCCTTCACCGTCGCCTCGGAGATCCCGAGGTTGTAGGCGATCTGCTTGTTGAGGAGCCCGTCGCCCAGCATCTGGAACACACGGGTCTGCTGCGGCGAGAGCTGCACCACGGCGGTTGCCCGGTCCAGGATGTCGCGCGACATGGAGGAGCCCTCCTCCGCGATCACCGTCGCCGTCTTGCCGGCGAGCACGTCGGCGAGTGCCGCCTGCATTGCATCGCGCTCCACACGCTTGCCGATCACCGCGTCGGCGCCCTGCGCCAGGCAGGCCTCCGCCAGGCCCTTGCTGGCGATGGACGAGTAGACCACAAGCTTGGCGTGCCGCGCGGCAGAGCGGATGTCGGCCAGCGACTGCAGCCCCTTCATGCCCGGCATCACCAGGTCGGTGATGATCAGGAGGTCGCCCTTCACCGCCGCCGCCAGCTGGATGAGGTCGGGATAGCTCCCCACCTCAAGCACTTCGGAGAAACGGAAGCGTCGCCCCAGAAACGACAGCAGGGATTCGCGCAGGATGGGATGGTCGTCGGCCACGATCACCGTTGTCGTCGCATGCACCGCGACGCCGTTCGCCCGTTCAGAACCTTGAGCTTCACCGTCCACGGGCATTCCTCGGCTGATCGCGTCCAGCATCGCTGGGTCTTCCATCGTCTCCCCCCGCACGTTTCTTCTTGGCGCTTTCGCGATGCAACATGGTCCTTGTGAGGCAATCCTGTCAACGCCGGCATCAACCGCGCCGTCATCATCCTGCAAACTCTTGATGTTTTGGTAACCAGCGGAAACGCCCGCGTCGCGCGTTCACGCCGCGGAAGCCAACCGCTGCTACGATTCTTCTCGCCGCCGGCCTCCGGCGGGAACATGCGGCCCTGCCAATGCTTGACCGGGGACGCGCGACTGTACAACGCTCGCGCCCTTGAAATGCCGCGGTCGGCGCTCACATCCGACCGGTCGTGCGGCTGGAGCAGCGGCGCTCGCGATGGAAATGGGGTAGGACGTGGCGGATGTCGGGTTGGATGGCGGAGAAACGGGTGAAGCCGCGGTGAAGAAACAGACGGAGGACGGCTCGCACGGCCATCGGCGCCTCGATACATTCCTGGCCCGCCGGCGCTCCCGCTCGCGCCCACCCCGCTTTTCCACCGTTCTTCGCCTGCTCGGCGAGGAGCCGGACGAGCGCATCACCTTCATCAAGCTGATCGAGACCTTCGGCGACCGCGTGTTCGGCGCGCTGATGTTCATCTTCGCCGTCCCGAACGTCATCCCGCTGCCGCCTGGTACGTCCGCCGTGCTCGGCGCGCCGCTGCTGCTGATCGCCGCCCAGCTCGCCGTCGGCCGCCGCACCCTGTGGCTTCCGCCCGCGATCCGCGAGCGCTCCATCGCGCGCGCCGATTTCCGCAACCTGATCGGCCGCACCCTGCCCTACCTGCGCTGGACCGAGCGTCTGCTCGCGCCGCGCCTGCTCGTCATGTTCGGTCCGCTCGGCGACCGTTTGATCGGCATCGCCTGCCTGCTCCTGGCGGTCATCCTGTTTCTGCCCATTCCCCTCGGCAACATGCTGCCGGGCCTGGCCATCTCCTTCTTCTCCCTCGCCCTTCTCCAGCGCGACGGCGTTGCCGCCCTGGTCGGCTGGATCACCGCCGTCATCTCCGTCGGCGTCCTCGTCGCCATCTCCGGCGCCCTCTGGATCGGCGTCAAGGCCTTCTGGCACGCCCTCTTCTGACCCCCGTGGCCGTACGACTGGCGAACTTTTTTCCTTGTCCACGGAATACGTTTTTCGAACTACGCGTATACGGGGCATGACGAAGCCCGCACCTCTTGATGTCTCGAGCCACCTGGACGCGATGCTGCGCTACGCGCGCACGCTCGTCCGCGGCAGCACGACGGAAGCGGACGACCTCGTCCATGAGGCGCTGGTCAAGGCGCTGGAGGCCGAAGCCAGCTTCCGCCGCGGCGGCAACCTGCGCGGCTGGCTCCTCTCCATCCTGCACAACACCTTCGTCAGCCAGCGCCGCAGCCGCGTCGCCGAGTTGCGTCGCGTCGAAGCCTTCGGCGCCGCCGCAGAGACCCACGCCCAGCCGGAGCAGGAGGGCCGCGCCCGCCTTACCCGCGTCGTCGAAGCCTTCCACGACCTGCCGGAGGACCAGCGCGCCGTCCTCCACCTCGTCGCCATCGAGGGCATGGCCTATCAGGAGGCCGCCGACGCGCTCGGCGTCCCCGTCGGCACCGTCATGTCCCGCCTGTCCCGCGCCCGCGAGGCGCTCCGCCGTTTCGAGGGCGAGGGCCGCACCGACCGCCGCCCGCCCGCGTTTCGTATCATCGGAGGCCAGGATGCATCCTGACGACCTCGACATCGGCGAGCACGACCTCCTCGCCTACGTGGACAACCAGCTGCCGCTCGACCGCCGTGCCGAGGTGGAAGCTTGGCTCGCCGCCCGCCCCGATGACGCGGCCCACGTGATGGCCGACCTTTCCACCCGCGACGCCCTCCGCGCCGCGCTCGGCGCGCCCGTCCCCGCCAGCCCCGTGGTGCGTGGCGCCGCCGCCGCGCTCACCCGTCGCTTCGCCCGCGGCGGCGCGCTGGACGGTTTGCGCCGCGCCGCCGCCGTGGTGATCCTGGTCGGCGCCGGCTGGTTCGCCCACGCCTTCGTCGCCGCGCCCACCACGGCCGTCGCCGCTCATCCGGCCTTCGTGGAGGATGCCGTCCACGCCTACCGCACGGCCGTCCTGCGCGCCGGCCTCGCCCAGCCGCAGGCCCACGAGATCGACCGTGCCGAACTCGCCCGCGGCACCGGCATCGCCCTGCCCGAACTGCCGCGCACGTGGCGGATCGAGGACGTCCAGGTCTTCCCGTCCCACGATGGCCCGTCCATCGAGGTCACCGTCGACGCCGCCGAGCGCGGCCGTCTGTTCCTGTTCGCCGCCGTCACCGACGGTTTCGACGTCATCAGCCCGGTCGCCACCCGCACCGAGGCCGGCGAAACCGTCTACTGGCAGGTCGGCCGCACCGCCTACGCGCTGTCGGGATCGCTTCCGGAGCGCGAGATCCGTGAGGAAGCCGTCCAGCTCGCTTCCAGTTTGTATTGATCATCGAAGGAGCCACCATGATCGACCGTAATGTCGCCTACTCCCGGCCCGGAGCCTATGCCGGCCAGCAGGACGCCCTCTTCGACGAGGGCCTGCGCCGCCACATGCTGCGCGTCTACAACTACATGGGCCTCGGCCTCGTCATCACCGGCCTGATCGCCTACTTCGTGGCGAACACGCCGGCGCTCTACGTGCCGATCTTCTCCAGCCCGCTGAAGTGGGTGGTGATGCTCGCCCCGCTCGGCTTCGTGATGTTCCTCTCGTTCAAGTTCGAGACCATCTCGACCGGCACGGCGCAGATGCTCTTCTGGGCCTTCTGCGCGGTGATGGGCCTCTCCATGGCGTCCATCTTCCTGGTGTTCACCGGCGCCAGCATCGCCCGCACCTTCTTCATCACCGCCACCATGTTCGGCGCGATGAGCCTGTGGGGCTACACCACCAAGACCGACCTGTCGAAGATGGGCTCGTTCCTGATGATGGGCCTGATCGGCATCGTCATCGCCAGCCTGGTCAACATCTTCATCGGGTCGTCGGCCATCCAGTTCGCGGTGTCCGTCATCGGCGTGATCGTCTTCACCGGCCTGACCGCCTGGGACACCCAGAACATCAAGCAGAACTACGCGGAGCACTATGGCGAGGACGTGAACCAGAAGCTCGCGGTGTTCGGCGCCCTGTCACTCTACCTGAACTTCATCAACCTCTTCCAGATGCTGCTTCACCTGACTGGTCAGCGCGAGGAGTGATCGTGGGGTAACTGGGCCGGCGATCGCCCGACCTCGCCCGCCCGCGCCTCTCCACCGGAACGATCCCCTTATGCTGACCTGAACCGTGCCGGACCGGTCACCCCTCTCTCTCCGCACCGGTCCGGCACGGCCCCCCTCTGCGGGGCCGTGCATCGGCCTTCCCCGGCCCCCTCGCATTTGCACGCACGACGCCGCATGATGCGTAAGCCCTGGGGGACACATCCAAGCCATGCGCCTTATCCGCACGTTCGTGCTGCTCGCGATCGTCTACGCCGCCCTCGGTCTCGGCCTCTGGGTGGTGCACGCCGACAACGCCGCCGTCTGCACCCGCTCGATGGCGCGCGAGGCGATCCTCTCCCGCGCCGAAGGCGTCTTCTACCTCGATCGGCCCTCCGGCGTGCCGCTCGCCTATTCCGTCTTCTGGGGGCCTGCCGCGCTGGCCGAAATGGGCGGCCGCCAGTCCGTCCACGGCTTCATTCTCGGCACCGACTGCTTCGAGGAACCGCCCCCGGCGCCGTGAGATCCCGCTCACGCTCTTCTGACCGCCCACGTCTCGACACCACTACGACCTTCGGCTATCGGTAGCGCCAATCGCCTCATCGGCTGCGCTTCTCATTTTTGACGAGGGTTTCCATGGCTCTGGCGGATATCGCGGTCATCGGCATGGCGGTGATGGGCCGCAATCTCGCGCTCAACATGGCCGAGAAAGGCTTCACGGTCGCGGTCTACAACCGCACCGTCGAACGCACGGAAGCGGCCATGCTCGAGGCCGGCCCGCTCGCCGAACGCCTCATCCCCTGCCGCACGATCGAGGACTTGCGCGCCGCCGTTCGCCCGCCGCGGCCGGTCGTCATCATGGTCAAGGCCGGTACACCCGTCGACGACACCATCGAGCAGCTGCTTCCGATGCTCGATCCCAAGGACATCCTGATCGACGCCGGCAACGCCAACTTCCGCGACACCCTGCGCCGGGACAAGCGCCTGACCGCCCTCGGCTTCGACTTTCTCGGCGTCGGCGTCTCCGGCGGCGAGGAGGGTGCCCGCCACGGGCCCTCCATCATGATCGGCGGCGCCACGGACGCCGTCGCCCGTGTCGAGCCGGTCTTTACCGCTATCGCAGCCCGCTACCAAGGCGACCCCTGTGCCGCCCACGTCGGTGCCGACGGCGCTGGTCACTTCGTCAAGACGATCCACAACGGCATCGAATACGCCGACATGCAGATGATCGCCGAGATCTACGGCCTGCTCCGCCAGGCCCACGGCCTCGCGCCCGCGGCGATTGCCGACGTCTTCGCCGGCTGGTCCAAGGGCCCGCTCGACAGCTACCTCGTCGAGATCACCGCCCAGGCCCTCCGCACGGTCGATGCCGACACCGGCAAGCCCCTCGTCGACCTCGTCGTCGACAGCGCGGGCCAGAAGGGAACCGGCCGCTGGTCGGCGATCGAGGCGCTCGATCTCGGCGTTCCGGCTTCCGCCATCGGCGCGGCCGTCGACGCGCGCGGCATCTCCGCCATGCGCGCCCTTCGCGCCGCCGTCGCCGCCCGCTACGCCTTGCCCGCGATCCCCGTCCGGCCCGCGGACGAGGCGGCGGTCCTCGACCTGGAGAAGGCGCTGATCGCCGGCAAGATCCTCGCCTATGCCCAGGGCTTCGCCGCCATGGCCGCCGCGTCGGCCCAGTTCGGCTGGTCGCTGCCGCTCGGTCGCATCGCCCGGATCTGGCGCGCCGGCTGCATCATCCGCTCCGCCTTCCTGGACCGCATCGCCACCGCCTACGACGCCGATCCATCCACGGCCTCGATCCTGCTCGACCCGCAGCTCGGCAGCCTGCTCGCCGACTGCCTGCCCGCCATGCGCCGCGTCGTCGCCGGCGCGCTCACCGAGGGCCGCGCCGTGCCGGCTCTTGCCGCCGGCCTCGCCTATCTGCAGACACTGGCGCAGACCCGCACCACCGCCGACCTCATCCAGGTCCAGCGCGACATCTTCGGCGCCCACGGCTTCGAACGGCTCGACCGCCCCGGCGCCCACCACGGCCCCTGGAGCTCCGGCATTGACTGATACCTGGCGCGGATCGTCTCCGCCGACGCTTCAGCCGATCGTCTTCTCCAGCACCCTCAGCCAGTTCTCCGTGCCGATCTTGGTCAGCAGCGGCCGGTCGTAGCCGTGTTTCTCCAGCGCCTCGATCAGCACCGGCAGCCCGGCCGCCGACCCGATCGCGGCCGGGATGATCGCCCCGTCGAAGTCCGAGCCGAAGCCCACCCGCGTCTCGCCGACCGCCTCGATCAGCGCATCCACGTGCCGCACGGCGTGCTCCAGGTCGGTGTCCGCGCGCATCTGCCCGTCCGGCCGCAGGAACGCGGTCGCGAAGTTGAGCCCCACCATGCCGTCGCTTTCGCGGATGGCCGCCAGCTGCCGGTCCGTCAGGTTGCGGGCCGAAGCGCAGAGCGCATGGACGTTCGAGTGCGTCGCCACGATCGGCCCGTCGGTGATCGCCGCCACGTCCCAGAAGCCTTTCTCGTTGAGATGCGAGACGTCAACGAGGATCCGCCGCGCATTGCAAGCCTTCACCAGCGCCTTCCCCTCCTCAGTCAGCCCTGGGCCGATGTCGGGCCCGCTCGGGAAGCGGAACGGCACCCCGTGCCCGAAGATGTTCGGGCGGCTCCACACCGGTCCGAGCGATCGCAGCCCCGCTGCGTAAAGCACGTCCAGCATGGCGAAGTCCGGATCGATCGCCTCCGCCCCTTCCACATGGAGCACCGTGGCGAGCGACCCGCGCGCGATCGCCCCGCGAACCTCCCCCGCACTCCGGCAGATCGACACCGCGCCTTCGCCCGCCCGCTCGATCCGCAACAGGAGCGCCACCATCGCCAGCGTCGAGGTGCGCGCCGCGTCCCGGGTGAGGACGTCGGGCAGCGGCACGTCGTAGCCGTCGCCGGTCATGAAGCTGTCGAAGCGGAAATTGCCCGGGCTCGGCGGAAACACAGCGAAGAGGCCGCCCACAAGCCCGCCGCGCCGCGCCCGCGGAAGGTCCAGCTGTCCGTCCCGCGTCCCCTCCAGGAAGGCCACCTCGCCCGGCTTGTCCTTGCGGTTTGCCAGACGGAGCAGCACGTCGTTGTGCCCGTCAAAAACCGGAACCAGATCGTCCATGGGATCTCTCTGCCTGAAGTGTGCGCTGCGGCATAGGTCATACCAACCCGCCGCGAAGCCGTCACGCCCGTTTGCCCGTCATCCCGCTGTCGGCGTCGACAGCAGCCACAGCCCGAATGCCGTGTAGCCCACCATCACCGCCGCGAGCGGCGCTTCGATCGCGAGCGCCTCGCGCCGCGATCGCGCCACCGCCGCCGCCGCCAGGTGCGCGGCCACCACCGCCACCACGTGCCCCACCACGATCACCCCGGTCTGCACCGCGAACACCCGCGTCGACCCCGCCGCCGACGTCAGGAACGATGTGGTCACCTGCATGCCCCGGAGCCCGAGCAGGTTCGCGCCCAGTCCCAGCGGATCGTTCGCCGCCAGCAACGCATACTGCCCGTTGACCAGCAGCGCCGTCAGGTAGTGCGCCAGATGAAACGCGATCGAGATCGGCACCACCGAAAGCACCGCCCGCCCCGCCGCGTCCGCATACCGCCCCGGCCGCCCGGCCGCCGCCCATCCGATCGCCGTCGCCGCGAAGAACACCCCCGCCAGCACGGCGAAAGCCGCCAGCAGCCCGGCCGTGTTCGCTCCCGTCACCGCGCTGCGCCCAGGAAACTCAAGCGGATTGATCCCGATGAACGACAGCCACGTGAACGTCTTCGAAAACCCGTCGAACGACACGGTGGCGAGCGTCAGGAGCACGTAGGCGACGCCCGTGACGGGCATCGGCTTGGCGTGCACCAGCCCCGCCCCCGGCAGCGCAAGCACCACCGCGACCCTTCCGTCGTCCCGCCGTTCGAACACCAGCGGCGACAGCCGCGCCACGAAACGGAAGAACGGCGCGAACGGGTCGCCCCGCCCCATCCAGTCCTCCTCCCCGAACGTCGCCAGGCACGCGAACGAGAGGATCAGGTAGATCGACACCGCCGTCGCCAGCGTCTCCGGCTCGTCCGGCTTCAGGCTCACCAACTCGAACCAGGCGAACAGGAGGAACCCGCCGATCGCCGGCCAGTATCCGAGCCCCGCGGGCAGCGGCCGCGCCGCCGCCTTGAGTTCGCCCCCGAGCCACCGGTCTAGCAACCGATATGGCCCCGTCAGCGGGTTGAGATACGCCCAGAGGTTCCCGAACACCGCATGCGCCAGCGGAAACCCAACCCACCACACCGTCCAGATCGACAGCGGCAGCGGATTGGTCAGCGGGTCCGGATAGCCGAGGAACCCCACCGCCACCAGCGCCAGCACGATCACCGCCGACAGCGTGCTCGTCCACGTCGGATCGACCGCCGGCACCGTCCCGAGCCGCAGCCGCGCCGCGGCGATCGCCCGCCCCGCCCGCTCCGGGATCAGCGCGGCGGCCAGAAAGCTCGCCGCCACCGCCGCCGCCCCGCCCGCCATCACGTGGCCGGTCGGCAGCAGCATCACGAAGCCACGCTCCGAGCCGTGCGCCAGCGCCGGTCCCGCCCCGCCGACCAGCAGCAGCGCACCCAGCACTCCCGACCAGCTCCGCCCCCCGGCCATGGTCAGTGCCCCACCCCCACATAGCGGTCGATGAGCCCGTGGTCGGCCCTGACGGCCTCCACCGGGAGCGTGTCCCGCACCGTCCCGTTCTCCACGAAGGCCACCCGATCGGCCACCGGCAGCACCGCGTCCACCCGCTGCTCCACCAGGATGGTCGCCACGTCGTGCCGCTTCAATTCGATCACCGACTGCCGGATCGCCGCGATCATGGAGGGCATCAGCCCCTCGGTCGGCTCGTCCAGGAGCAGCACCTTCGGCTCCAGGCAGAGCGCCCGCGCCATCGCCAGCATCTGCTGCTCGCCGCCCGACAGCGTGCCGGAGCGCTGCTCCATCCGCTCCTTCAGCACGGGAAAGAGATGCACCGCCCGCTCCAGCGCCGCCGGCCCGGTCTTGCGCGTCATCTGCCCGATCAGGAGGTTCTCCCGCACGGTCAGTTCGCTGAACAGCCGCCGACCCTGCGGCACGTATCCGATCCCCTGCCGCGGCACCTCGTGCGCCGGCAGGTGCCCGATGTCGACGCCATCGAGCACGATGCGCCCGGCGCGCGCCCGGACCAGCCCCATGATCGCCTTCAGTGCCGTGGTCTTGCCCGCCCCGTTGCGCCCCATCAGGCAGAGCACCTCGCCCGTCTTCAGCGAAAGCGACAGCCCGCGCAGCACCTGCACGTCGCCGTAGAAGCAGTCGATCCCGCTCACCTCCAGCATCAGGCGCTCCCTCCGAGATAGGCGGCCTGCACGGCGGCGTTGGCGCGGATTTCCGCGGGCGTACCCTCCGCCAGCACCTTGCCGTGGTCCAGCACCGTGATCCGGTCGGCCAGATCCATCACCACCTTCATGTTGTGCTCGATCAGGAGCACCGTCGCATGCGTCGCGATCGTCCGCGTCAGCGCGATGAACCCCTCGATCTCCCCGTCCGAAAGCCCCTGCGTCGGCTCGTCCAGGATCAGCAGCTTGGGATCGAGCGCCAGGCCCATCGCCACTTCCAGCAGCCGCTGGTGCCCGTAGGCAAGCGTACCCGCCGCCTGCTCCCGTCGGCTCGCCAGATCCACCCGGGTAAGCGCCTCCATCGCCCGGGCCTCGATCGCCGCCGGCGTTGCCCCGTGCCCGAACCCGGCGCCGCCTGTCAGCGCGCTCTGCGCCGCCAGCGCCGCGTTGTCGAACACGGTGAGCTTGGGGAACACGCTGGTGATCTGGAAGGTATAGGCGATCCCCCGGCGCACCCGCTTGAACTCCGGAAGCCCGGTCACGTCCTCACCCTCGAAGGTGATCGTCCCGGCCGTCGGCGCTACACGGCCCGAGATCAGGCTCACGAAGGTCGTCTTGCCGGCCCCGTTCGGCCCGATCACGGCGCGGATCTCGCCGGCCGTCAGCGTGAAGTCCACGCCGCCCACGGCCTCCAGCCCGCCGAACCGGCGCCGGAGCCCCTCCGTTTTCAGAAGCGTCACGGCAGCCATGGGAGCCACCTCGCGCGCACGGTTCCGAGAATCCCCTTCGGGAAGAACAGCACCAGCAGCACCAGCACCACGCCCACCACCAGCAGCGAGGCCGTGGTGTAGCCGCTCGCCAGGTCCACCAGGTGGAACATCACCAGCGTCCCGAGCACCGGCCCCAGCACCGTCGCCGCCCCGCCCAGCAGCGTCCACAGCAGCGGATAGATCGAGTACTGGATCGACGCGAAGGTCGAGCCCACGTAGCCGAACGCCAGCGCCGTCGCCGCGCCGGCCGCCGCCGAGATCGTGCCCGACACCACCACGGCGAACAGCTTGGTCCGGAAGCTGTCGAAGCCCAGCATCAGCGTCCGCGGCTCGTTCTCGCGGATCGCGATCAGCACCCGCCCGATCGGCCGTTTCACGATCAGGAGCGACACCCCGATCGTCACCGCCAGCAGCACCAGCGCCAGGTTGAACCGCAACCCCGCGTCGGCGAGGTCCACCGTCGCGCCCAGCATGGCGAACTTCCGGCTCGCCTCGGGCAGCACGATCCCCTCGTCGCCGCGCGTGATGTCGCCGAAATAGAGCGTCGCGAGGTGCCCGGCCTGCGCGAACATCAGCGTCACGATCATGAACGCCACGCCCGTCGTCCGGAGCGCCACCGCCCCGATCAGGAGCGACACCGCCAGCCCCGCCGCGATCCCCGCCGCGAAGGCCGTCGGCGCAGTGAAGCCCCAATAGGTCGCGCTCAGCCCCGCCGCATAGAGCCCCGTGGCGAAGAACAGCGCGTGGCCGAGGCTCAGCAACCCGGTGTAGCCGAACAGCACGTTGAACCCGATGGCGTAGACCGACAGGATCATCACCCGCGTCAGTGTCAGGTGATGGTAGTCGCTCAGCACGAATTGCAGCGCGAACAGGAGGGCGATCACCCCCACGTGGAGCAGAACCGCGCGGCTCATCGCGGCGCCGTCCCATAGAGCCCGCCGGGCTTCACCACCAGCACCAGCGCCACCAGCAGGGTTCCGAGGATCTTGGCGAGCGTCGGCGTGAAGAACACCGAGATCACCCCGTCGGAGAGCCCGATCACCACCGCCGCCACCATGGTGCCCTTCAGGCTCCCCAGGCCGCCGATGATCACCACGATGAACGACAGCAGCAGCGGATCCAGCCCCATCAGGTAGTGCGCCTGCTGGATCGGCACGATCAGCACCGCCGCCACCGCCGCCAGCATCGCCCCCACGGCGAACACCGCCGCGTAGACCGTGTCCACGGGAATGCCGAACGCCTGCGCCGTCTCCCGGTCGAACTGCGTCGCCCGCATCACCAGCCCGAGCTTCGTGCGCGTCAGCACGAACCACGCCCCGACCAGCAGCGCCACGGCCGCCGCCACCACGAACAGCTTGTAGCCGGAGTAGCCGAACCACGGGAACACGACCCGGTAGGTGAACGGCGCCTGCACCGGCCGGGCGTCCGGCCCGAAGAAGGTCAGCGCCAGCTGCTGCAGAATGAACAGGAGCCCGATCGTCGCCACGATCGTAGCCTCCGGGTCGTGCCCCAGTCGGCGCAGCACCAGCCGCTCCGCCCCCAGCGCCACCGCCCCCACGACCAGCGGCGCCCCCACGAACGCCGCCGCAAATCCCACGGCCGGATGCCCCGGCACGAAATGCGAGATCGCCCAGGCCGTCACCGCGCCCAGCATGAAGAACTCCCCATGCGCCACGTTGACCACCCGCATGACCCCGAACACCAGCGACAACCCCAGCGCCATCAACGCCAGCACCGCCGCCGTCACCGTCCCCTCCAGGAGGGCAAGAAGCAGATGAGGACCAAAAGCCAAGCGCCATCTCCCGAAGCCAGACCACCCTACGCCAACCGCGTCCCTCCCCCTTGCGGGCAGGGACAAAGTGTGGGGGCATCACCGCCCCAACCGACCGGAAACCCCTCCCCCTAACCCGTCATGGTCCGCGTAGGCGGACCACCCACGCATTTTTCCCGGACCGCGCTGCACACCCCAACGCCCATCCAAGCCAAGCACACGAACCCGTGGGTGGTCCGCCTGCGCGGACCAAGACCTCGAGTGGGCAGGGTACAAGGGGCATGCGGGAAAAGGAGCGGAGCAGCCGGAGTGGGCAGTGGGGGTCGAAGATCCAAAGGAAACCCGCCCCCCTACCCCCTCGGCTGCCTACCGCCCCTATCCCCTCACAACGCCTGCTTCGTGTAGTCCGTCTCGTCCGGATACATCCCGTCCTCGATGCTCGTCCGGTGCACCACCTCCGCCTTGCCGCTCTTCACCTGCGTGATGTTCTGGTGGCCGAACACCTGATGGGTCTTGCCGTTGAACACCTTGTCGCCCTGCGGATGCTCGTTGCCCTCGGCGATCGTGGTGATCGCTTCGGTCGCCTCGATCAGCTTGGCCCGATCGGCTTCGCCCTGGTAGCCGGCCGCCTCCATCGCATGCTTCAGGATGAACAGCGTCTCCCAGCAGCCGAACATGTGGCTGTAGGTCGAGATGTCGGCCGGATCGCTGGTGCTCGCCCCGTTGGCGTCCACGCCCACCTTCTCCCGGTAGAACGTGTCGAAGGCGCTCGGGCTGGCGCCCGCATGGCGCGGGAACGCCTCCCAGAAGTAGCTGTTCTCCAGGAACTCCAGCCCGGGGCTGGCGAGGTCCACCGCTTCCAGGCTGTCGATGAAGCCGAACAGCTTGGGGTGTTCCGATCCGAAGTGCTCGCCGAGCTCCTTCACGAAGGTCAGCACCGCCGGTCCCACCATCACGTGGTAGAGCACTTCCGTGTCGGACGGGATGTTCGGGAAGTAGCGGGTGAAGCTCGTCTCGGTCGGCGGCACCGGGATCAGCGTCGTCACCTCGCCGCCCTGCGCCTTCATCGCGGCGGAGAAGTAGTCGCGGTGGTCGTATCCGAAGGCGAAGTCCGGATAGATCATCGTAACCTTCTTGCCGAGGTTGCTCGCGATCCACGGCGCCATCGACTGCACCTGGCTCTTCACGTCCGTGATGCCGGGCTGGAAGGTGTAGCGGTTGAGCATTCCGGACGCCACGTGATGGCCTTCCGAGACAACGTAATAGGGCAGCTTCAGCTCGCCCGCCCGCGGCGCCGAGCCGATCACCACGTGGCTGAACAGCGTGCCGAACGCCACGTCCGTCTTGTGCTGGGTGGCGAACTTCTCCACCACCTCCGCGCCGCGCTTCGGATCGGTGCCGTCGTCCTCCGCGATCACCTCCACCGGGCGCCCGTTGATGCCGCCGGCCTCGTTGATCAGCTTCACAGCCGCCGTGGTGGTCCGCTCGTACCAGCGCCCGTAGGCGGCGCCGATGCCCGTCCGGTGCACCTGGAAGCCGATCTTGATCGGCGCCGAGCTCTGCGCCTGCGCATAGCGCACGAACCCCGGGCCGAGCGTCAGCCCGCCCGCCGCCGCGGCGCCGGTCAGCGCCAGGCCTTTCAACGCATCGCGCCGCGTCAGGGTGCTGGCCGGTGCCGTCGTCTTCTTGTCGTCAGTCATGTCCCGCCTCCGTCTGGTTCGGGCGGGGGCCGTTGTCCCCCGGCGCTCCGCCCTGTCGAGTTGCCTAACAGATTACCACAGGAATGCACGTCAACATCCGGCCGGCGATGGTTTTACCGCTGGCCATCCCACTTGGAGATCTCGTCCTGCTTCAGGCCGCCCATCCGGGCATGCGGCCGTCCTCCCGTCGTCATCGCCAGGATGAACACGAGTTCGTCGGCGCGCGGTCCGTCCGGGACCGTCACCGTGATCGCGTCGAAATGGCTGCGCACATAGGCGGCGTTGCGGTGGTGGATCGGGATGTCGATCGCCGCGCCCATCGCCGCCACCTTGGCGGCCGAAGGCACGATCGACAGCGCCTTGCCCAGGAGCTCCCGCATCGCGTATCCGCCCGGCACGTGCCAGAGCGCGCCATGCTCAACCTCGCCGGCCGACCCCACCAGCGATCCCTTGCCGTAGGCCTCGATCGCCGCCTCGTCGCCGCCCAGCGCCGCGAGCAGGCGGCTGCTGCAGACGAGCCCCAGCGGCTTCAGCAGCTCCATCGCGCTCTCCAGTTCCGGCTCGTAGCGCCCGGCGAACGGATTGCGCACCACCGCGGCCACCCAGCCCTTGCGCACCGGCTCCTGCAGCGGCGGCCCACCGTCGTGGCGGATCTCCTCCACTGCGGTCACGATCTTGCGCACGTCGAACATCACGCGATCCTCTTCCGTCTCTCGATAGCCGTCGGCCTCGCGCTCGCGACCCGGTCCAGGGTCGCGTCCGCCACCACCCGCGTTTCCCCCTGCAGAGAGAGGAACGCCGCAATCACCAGCCCCCGCCGCATCAGCGCCCCGGCCACCGCCGCGCCGTGCTCCAGCGCCGCCGCCCGCGTCCGCGCGGAGAGCGGCCCGACTGAAACCGTCACTAGCCGCTCGCCGAGATCGCTGTCCGGGTCGAGCGACCGCGCCGGCCGCCTCACCACCGCCGGATCGTCCGCGTCCACCGCGTTGGCGATCATCGTCGCCGCCGCATCCGCCGCCGCCGCGTCCGCCGCCAGCACGGTCACGCTGTCCGCGATCCCGAGCGAGAACGACCGCCCGCGCGCCCCGGAGGTCGCGATCCCGCCCACGCCGTCTCCCGCCGTCACCCGCACCAGGCCGTTGAGCCCCGGCACCGCACGATCATAGGCCTCCCGCTCGGGCCACTCGCCAAAATCCGCCGCCACCGCCACATCCAGCGCTGTCCCCGGCCCGCACCACACGGCGATGTCCCCGCCGTCGTTCACGAAGGCCCGCTCGATCCCCGGCACGCTCCGCAAGGCAGCCATCAGCTCGTCCGCCACTGCCCCGGCCACCGCCGCCATCGGCGTGATGAACGCCGGCGCGAACGGCCGCACCGCGCGCGCCATCCGCAGCCCCACCGGCGAGACCGGCTCCTCCGCGCCGCCGTCCACAGGCCGGCGCAACGCGTCCAGCTCCGCGCAGAGTTCGCCGAGGATCCCCCCGAACCGCGCCGCTGCCGCCCGTTCCGCAGCCGCCACGGCTGCCTCGTCGCCCCAGGCCTTCAGCACCACGTCCATCGGCCCGTGCGAGAGGTGCAACCTCCCGCCCGTCAGCCTCTGGATTGTCGGCGCATCGAACCCCATCGCTCACCCCATCTTCGCCAAGAGCCGCAGGAACTCCGCCCGCTCCGCTGGGCTCAGCGGTTCCAGCGTCCGCCGCGAAACCTCGTAGCCCGCCACCTTCATCGCCTCGATCGTCGCCGCGCCCTCCCGCGTCAGCTGCAGCATGATCAGCCGCCCGTCGTCCGGGCTCGGCGTCTGGTGCACCCAGCCCCGCTTCAGGAGCCGCCCGGCCACGCCCGAGATCGTCGCCGGGTCCATCGCCGTCATCCGCCCCAGTTCGTTCTGCGAGGCCGACCCCACGTCCGACAGCTTGGCCAGCGCAGCCAGCTGGGTCGGCGTCACCTCGAACGCCGCCATCGTGTCCGCGAAGATCGCGCTCGCCCGCTGGTGCGCCCGGCGGATCAGGAACCCCACCTGCTCTTCCAGCCGGTAGCCCGTCATTGCCGCACCCCCGTTTCCGGATTGAGCGGCCACGGCAGGTCCCCGGCCATCGCCTCCACCCGCGCCTCCGGCCCGACAGCGGCGAGAAGGTCGCCGATCCGCACCACCTCGCCCATATGCCCGCCCAGCCGTTCGTAGAACGCGGCCGGAAGCGTGAACTCCATCGGCGCCACCAGCGCCGGCGTCGGCACGGTCCCGAACGAGCCCTTCGGCATCTTGGCCACGTCTACCATCACGGTGATCCCGCCGCCCGGCCACAGCGTCACCGGCGCGCCGCCCATCGTCACCCGCGTCTCACCCTTGGCCACCGACCGGGTCAGCAGCACCGGGTTCTCGGTCACCCCCGCGCGCAGCGATCCGCCGGCCCCCGCCACGAACAGTACGCTCGACAGCGACGGCTCGCAGTTCTCCCCGATCCGCTCCACCACGCGTCCCACCGCCTCCGGCATCGGCGCCGGCACCGGCGTCAGCGTCTCGTCCAGCACGCAGTAGAGCGCATCCTCTCCCGTGGTGGAGGTGATCAGCAGCCTGAGTCCCGGCCACGCCACCGCCGGATCGATCCGGCTGATCACCGACAGCGGATCGGTGATGTCGGTCCCGCCCCAGCCGATGCCGGGGTTCGCCACCTGGAAATATCGTCCCGGCGTCGACTTGCGCCCCCGCACGCGGATCCCCGCCGGCCGCATCGCCAGCACCCGGCCCGCCTGGTGTTCGCTCAGCACCCCGGTGATGTGATCGTCGAGCACGATCACCTCGTCCACGTGCCCCAGCCACTGCTTGGCGAAGATCCCCACCGTCGCCGAGCCGCAGCCGACGCGCATCCGCTCTTCCGTCCGGCCGTCGACGATCGGCGCCGCCCCCGCCTGCACCGTCACCGCATGTCCGCCGTCGATCGAAAGCGTCACCGCCTCGCCGGAGGAAAGCCTCATCAGCGTCTCGCAGGTGACGTTGCCCTCCTTCTTCGACCCGCCCGTCAGGTGCCGCACGCCGCCCAGCGACAGCATCTGCGAGCCGTATTCGGCCGTGGTCACATGCCCCACCGCCTCGCCGTCCACCCGCACCGTCGCGGTTTCCGGGCCGAGGTGCCGGTCGGTGTCGATCTTCACCTTCACGCCGCAGTAGCTGAAGATGCCCTCGGTCACCACGGTCACCGTATCGACGCCCGCCTGCTCGGAGGCCACGATGAACGGCGCCGGCTTGTAGTCCGGATAGGTCGTTCCCGCGCCCACCCCCGTCACGAAGGCCCGCTCCGGGTCGATCAGCCGCCCGTTCCAGCCGTCCGCCGCCTGCGGCCCGGCGAAGGGCACCAGCGGCGTGCCGTCCTCCACCGCCTTGGTCAGGATCAGCACCGGATCAACCCGCACCAGCCGCCCGTCCTCGTTGGCATAGCGCGCGCACGCCCCCGCCCGCCCCGGCCGGATCCGGCAGAGCACCGGGCACGCATCGCAGCGGATGATCCCGTCGTCCTCCACGGCGCCGAACTTGGCGGACCGCGCGTCCGCGGAGAATGGATCGGCCACGGCGCTCATCGCCCGCCCTCCTGCAGCGCTTCCCACAGCCGATGCGGCAGCACCGGCACCCGCGTCATCCGCGCCCCCGTCGCATGCCGGATCGCCGACAGGATCGCCGGCGCCGTCGCCACCAGCGCCGGTTCGCCCACGCCCTTGGCGCCGAACGGCCCCACCGGCTCCGGGTCCTCGATCAGGTGGATGGTCATCTCCGGCATGTCGCCCACGGTCGGGATCAGGTAGTCGTGCAGGTTCTCCGTCCGGCCCGGAATGAACTCCTCCATCAGCGCCAGGCCCAGCCCCTGCGCGATGCCGCCGTGGATCTGCCCTTCCGTCAGCGTCGGGTTGATCGCCCGTCCCACGTCATGCGCGGCGTGGATCGCCAGCACCTTCACGGTGCCGAGGGCCGTGTCCACCGCCACCTCGGCCATCTGCGCCGCGAACCCGTAGGAGGCGTAGGGCACGCCCTGCCCCTCCGCGTCGAGCGGGCTCGTCGGCGGATCCCACGTGCCCTCGCCGGCCAGCACCACGCCGGCCTCGTCCGCCGGCAGGCTGGAGATCTCGATCCGCCGCGTCGCCTCGCCGTCGGCGATCGTCAGCACGCCCTCGGCGATCGAGATCCGCGCCTCCGGCCCCGCGTTCGCCAGCGAGAGAACGCCCTTGCGCAGCGCCTCGCCCGCCAGCCGCGCGGCGTTGCCCGACACCAGCGTCTGCCGGGATGCCGAGGTCTTGCCCGCATCCGCCGTCAGGTCCGTGTCGCCCACCACCAGCCGGAACGCCTCGGCCGGCACGCCCAGCGCCTCCGCCGCGATCTGCGTCAGCACGGTCGTAGAGCCCTGCCCGATGTCCACCGCCCCGTTGTGGAAGGTCAGCCGTCCGTCACGCGAAAGCGTGATCCGCATCGTCGAGGGATTGGGCAGCGAGGTGTTGCCGCAGCCGTACCACATGCAGGCGATCCCGACGCCGCGCCGCACCCGGCCCTCGCCGCGGTTCCATTCCGCCGCCCGCGCCAGCCCTGCTTCCCACTCGGGCTTCAGCGCGTCCAGGCATTGCGGCAATCCGGCCGAGGCGAGCCGCTGTCCCGTCGCGGTCTCGTCGCCCGTCCCGATCGCGTTCCGCCGGCGGATCTCCCAGCGGTCCAGCCCCAGTTTCTCTGCAAGATCGTCGATCAGCGTCTCGTGCGCGATCGCCGCCTGCGGCACGCCGAAGCCGCGGAAGGCGCCCGACGGCGTCTCGTTGGTGTAGACCGCCCGCGTCCGCGCCGTCACGTGCGGCACCCGGTACGGCCCCGTCGCGTGCACCGGCACGCGGTTGGCCACCGTGGGCCCCCACGAGGCGTAGGCGCCCGTGTTGAAATCGCCGTCCATGTCGAAGGCCATGAACCGCCCGTCGGCGTCGGCCGAATAGCGCGCCCGGATCTTCGCCGGGTGGCGCTTCGTCGTGGAAGCCATCGACTCCGCGCGGCTGTAGACGATCCGCACCGGCCGTCCCGTCGCGTGCGCCGCCACCGCCAGGATCGGCTGGATCGAGGCATCCAGCTTGCCGCCGAAGCCACCGCCGCAGGCGGTCGGGCGGATCCGCACCTTGTCGTGCGCTACGCCCAGCACGCGTGCGGTCTCTTCCAGGTCCATGTAGGGCGCCTGCGTGCAGGCGCTCACCTCCATCCGGTCGCCCACCGGTTCGGCGAACCCGGCCTCCGGCTCGATATAGGCATGCTCCACGAACGCCGTCTCGAACCGGCCTTCCGCCGTGGCCGCCGCTCCCTGGTGCCCAGTCTCCGCATCCCCGCGCTTCAGGTACCCCCGCGTCAGCACATTGCCCGGCGAGCCTGCATGCAGCGCCGGCGCCTCGGCAGCCAGGGCCGCCTCCACGCCCGTCAAAGGCGGCAGCACGGTCCAGGCGATCGGCAGGTCAGCGTCCGAAACGCTCTCCACGGCCTCCTTCGTCCCCACCAGTGCCGCGATCGCTTCGCCGCGGAACCGCACATGGCCGTCCGCGAACACCGGTTGGTCCTTGGTCGTCGGAAAGATCCCGAAGCTGTTCTCGCCCGGCACGTCCCGGGCCGTCACGATCGCCTCGAGCCCCGGCACCCGGCTCCGCACGGACTCCAGATCCCCGATTGCAAAGGTCGCCCGCGCATATGGCGACCGCAACACACGCACCCAAAGCGCCTCCGCCGGGGCCGCATCCGCCCCGAACACCTCCGTCCCCGCCACTTTCCCCCAGCCATCCAACCGCGCGATCCGCCGCCCCACGCTGAGGAAGCCACCATCTCCCTCGTCACGCGCCACTCGGCCGCCGTCACCGTCCTCCACCCTCGCCGTCATGGTCCGCGAAGGCGGACCACCCACGCCTTTGTCGGCCCGACCCCCGTCACTCTCCACATCCCAAGCCGTCATGGTCCGCGAAGGCGGACCACCCACGCATCTGTCTTCCCGACCCCCGTCACTCTCCCCACCCCAAGCCGTCATGGTCCGCGAAGGCGGACCACCCACGCCTTTGCTTGCATCCACCTCCCCCGCCACGCTCATCACCGCATCGAGGATCTTCACATACCCAGTGCACCGGCAGAGCACCCCGCCGAGCGCGTCTTCCACCGCCTCGCGTCCCGCCCCCGGCTCCCGCGCCAGCACGTCCGTCGCGGCCATCAGCATGCCCGGCGTGCAGATCCCGCACTGCGCCGCCCCATGCTCCAGGAAAGCCCGCCGCAGCCGGTCGGTGATCCCGTCCGGCCCGGCGCCCTCCACCGTCTCCACCGCCGCGCCATCGGCCTGCGCCGCCGAGACGAGACACGCGCACACCTGTTCCCCGTCGAGGATCACCGTGCACGCGCCGCAGTCACCCGCGTCGCAGCCCACCTTGGTACCGATCAGCCCCAATCCGTCCCGGAGTGCCGTGGCAAGGCTCTGGAACGGATCCACCGCCACCGTTCTTGCCGCGCCATTCACCGTCAGCGCGATCGACACGATGTCCTTGGGGGTTTGCGCGCCGTCCGCCATCACGCCACCCTCCGTTCGCCGTCGCCAGCAAGCCCGCCCACGATGTCCCGCACCAGCGTCAGCGCGGCCGCCCGCCGATAGTCTCCGCTCGCCCGGATGTCGTCGATCGGCGTCAGTTCGTCCAAAAGCTCCGGCTCCACCGCCGAAACCGCCGCCCCGGCCGGAACCCCCACCAGCGCCGCCTCCAGTCGCAGCAACCTCTGTGCTCGGGCGCTGCACGCCCCCACGGCCAGTGCCGCAGACCGGATCCGCCCGTCCTCGCCCACCGCGATCACCCCCGCCGCCATGGCGATCGAGATCACCAGGTACCGACGCGCGCCAAGCTTGGCGAAGGCACCAACCGCGCCCTCCGCCGGCCGCGGCACCACCACCGCCGTCACCAGCTCGTCCGCCCGCAGCGCCGTGGTGCGGTACCCCGTCACGAAGTCGCCCACCGGCACGGTTCTCACCCCGCCCGCCGACGTCAGCTCCACCGCCGCATCCAGGCTGAGCAGGCACGGGATCCCATCGCCGGCCGGCGATGCCGTGCAGAGGTTGCCCGCGATCGTCCCGCGGTTCTGCACTTGCCGTCCGCCCACATCCTTCGCCGCCGCCTGCCACCCCGCGAACGCCGCTGGCAGCGCCGCGCGCCGCAGCTCCGTCCACGTGGTCAGCGCGCCGAACCGGTATCCATCCGCCGTCTCGTCGATCCCTCTCAGCTCCTGCAGCCGGCTGACGTCGAGGATGTCCGTCCGGCTCATGTCGCCCCACCCGGCACGGGCAGTCCTCGCCGGAACAATATCGGTCCCCCCGGCCAGCACGGTGATAACTTTTTCGGCCCGGATGGCGAGCGCCTCGGCGAGCGTGTCGGGCCGGTAGTAACGTGCCATCGCTCCCTCCTCAGTTATCCCCGCGGGGGTGGACGCTCGACGCACCGTCCGACGCTACGTAGCCGTCAGACGCGTCGAGAAACGCGACTACACTCTGCGCCGGAAAACCCTGCGTGTCAGGGTAGTAGCCCCTTACCGTATCTCGGCGGATCAGATCCTCGTCCCGAAGCGCGGGATCGCCATAGCCACCCCCGCCCGGCGTCATCACCTCGACCCGGTCGCCGGCCGTCAAAGGAATGTCCTGGTCCTTTGAAAGATGTTCCGGAACAAACACTTGGCCGTCCCGGTGGATGCGAACCACATTGCGCGCGCCATCTTCCCCGCCCAGCACCCCAGGCGGCCCGAACCGCCCATGGTCCATCACGAACGACGCCCGCGCCTCCCCTCGAAGGAGCTCGACTTCGTAGTGGACGCCAAATCCGCCGCGGTGCCGGCCCGCCCCACCCGAGCCTTCCCGCAGGGCGAACCGACTGAAGAGAACAGGATAATACTGTTCCATGACTTCAACAGGCGCCGTTTTGGAGATCCCGATCGTGGAACAACCGTTGGTTAGGCCGTCGTGATAAGCATTACCGCCATAGCCGCCACCGGAAATCTGGTACATGACATAGCTCGTCCCGCGCTCCGGATCGAACCCGCCGAGCGCGAAATTGCCGGACGATCCCGCCGGCGCGGCCGTCACCTTGTCCGGAATGGCCTTGACCAGAGCCAGGAACACCGCCTCCGCGATCCGCTGCGAAACCTCCGCCGCACACCCGGAAACAGGCCTCGGATAGCGTGCATCAAGGAACGTCCCGACTGGCCGCTCGATCGTCAGCGGCTCGAAGGCGCCGGCATTCAGCGGCGTATCCGGAAAGATGTGGCGGACGGCGAGATAGACGGCCGAGTATGTGGTCGCCACCACCGAGTTCATCGGTCCGCGACACGGCGGTGATGAACCCGTGAAATTGAAATGAAGTCCTTCGCCGGACTTCGTCACGGTGAGCGCGATACGCAGTGGCTCATTCACCACACCGTCTGAATCGACGAAAGCCTCGGACCGATACACGCCGTCCGGAATGCCGGCCACATGAGCCCGCATCAGGGTCGCAGCCCGCCCGCGGATCTCGCCGATGGCCTCCCGCACCGTCTCTGCACCATACCGGTCCAGCAGTTCGGCGAGCCGCCGCTCGCCCACCCGCAGCGCCGCGGCCTGGGCCCGGATGTCGCCGATGCGCTGGTCGGCGATCCGTATGTTCGAAGTAATGATGGAGTAGATCTCAGTATCCATCACTCCCTTCTTGAACAGTTTCACCGGCGGCAGCCGCAGTCCCTCCTGCTCAACCTCGGTCGCCTTGGCCGAAAACCCGCCCGGAACCATGCCGCCGATGTCCGGCCAGTGTCCGGTGTTCTGGAGCCAGCAGAACAACTCCCCTTCATGGTAGAACGGAAGAACGAACCTGACATCCATCAGATGCGTTCCCCCGAGATAGGGGTCGTTGACGATGTAGATATCACCCGGCTCTGGCGGAAGAACGGATCCTTCCCGTATCAGCCTGATCATCTCCCTCGTGGAATATTGCATCGTTCCCACGAACACCGGAAGACCAAGTTCTCCCTGTGCGATCAGCGAGCCATCGGTCTTGTCGTAGATGCCAGACGACCGATCGTCTGCTTCCGCAATTACCGGCGAGAACGCCGATCGCGTGAACGCAATGTCCATTTCATTGCAGACCTGACCGAGACCTGCTTGAATGACTGCCAGTGTGATCGGATCAAGACTGCTCATGATCAGTCCCTCACCTTGATGCGAAGGTTTCCGATCGCATCGACTTCAGCCGTCGATCCCGGTTCTATCACGGTGGTTGCATCCAGTTGCTGGATGACGGCCGGCCCAGGGATGCGATCACCCGCAGACAGCGCCTCGCGGTCCCAAACGCCAGCGTCAAGCCAGGCACCGTCGGCAAAAAATTGACGCGATCCCAACAGCTTGGGTCCACCGCTCGGCCGGATCAATGCATCCACCGAGAGCGTCCTGCGCCGCCCGATCACCGACGTCGTGAGGTTCACCAGCACCGCCCGGATCTCAGGCAGTTGTACCTGGAACCGCTTGAAATACGCCGCCTCGAACAGCGCCTGCAGGTCTTCCCGCGACACCTCCGGCCCGGGCAATGCAACCCGGATCAGGTGGGTCTGCCCCCGGAACTGCATGTCCGCCCCGTGCAGCACAACGGTGGAGACGATCTCATCCTGCTCCGCCGCATTGATGGCCTCACCCCTAAGCCTCTGACTTCTAAGGATATCTGCGACCTGATCCATGTCGAGGTCGCCCACCGGCCGGTTCACCGTCTGCACGAAATCCTGCCGGAGGTCTGCAACCAGACACCCCAAGGCGTTGGTCAACCCGGGCCGCGCCGGCACCAGCACCTCCGGGATCCCCAACTCCCGCGCCACTGCCACCGCATGCAACGGCCCGGCTCCGCCAAATGCAAAAAGCACGAAGTCTCGCGGGTCGTAGCCCCGCGACAGCGACACCATCCGGATCGCGCCAGCCATATGCGTGTTCGCCAATTGGATCACCGCGGCCGCAGCAGCCTCTGGCGACAGCCCGATCGGCCCGCCGATCTGCGCCTCGAGCGCTTGTCGGATCACCTCAACGCTCTGTGAGGATTGGGAAAACCGGCTCGGGTCCAGCCGCCCGGTCAGCGTGTTCGCATCCGTGATGGTCACCCGGTTCCCGCCCCGCCCATAGGCGATCGGCCCGGGATTGGACCCTGCTGACTCAGGCCCAACCTTCAGCATCCCCGCCGCATCGATCGACGCGATCGAGCCACCCCCGGCCCCCACCGTTCGCACGTCCACCATCGGAACATGAATGGGAAGGCCGTAGTCGATGGTCAGTTCACTGGAGACTTCTGGAATACCACCGAAGATCAGTGCCACGTCGGTGGAGGTACCGCCCATGTCATAGGTGATCGCATTGCGGATCTCGCTCTGCGCCAACGTCGCCGCTGCCGCCATGACACCGGAAGCCGGCCCTGACATCACGGTTTTCGCCGCCTCGCGCGCCACAAGATCTGCTGAAACCGTGCCGCCGTTGCCGTTCATCACCAGAAGGTCACGGGCAAAGCCGCCGCGCTTCAACTCGTCCTGCAGCCGCCGCACATAGCGGTCCAGGATCGGCTGAACCGCCGCATTCACCGAGGCCGTCGTTCCCCGCTCGTATTCCCGATACTCGGAAAGCAGCTGATGGCCGAGCGTCACGTAGTCGTTTGGCCAGATCGCTGAGACGATCGCCCCGGCCCGAAGCTCGTGGCTGGGGTTCGCATAGGAATGCAGGAAGTGGATGACCACGCTCTCGCATCCCGATGCCAGAAGAGATCGCGCGGCAGCCGCCACCTCGTCTTCATCAAGCGCTGCGAAGACTTCGCCCCGAGACCCCACTCGCTCCGTCACCTCAAGCCGCAACTCGCGCGGCACCAGCGGCTCGAAGGTCCCCATCAACCCGTAGGGCTTCGGCCGGGTCCGCCGCCCCAGTTCCAGCGTGTCGCGGAAACCCCGGGTGGTGATCAGCCCCACCCGGGCCGTCTTCCGTTCCAGGATGGCGTTGGTGGTGGCGGTCGTCCCGTGGATGACCAGGTCGAGGTCGGCAGGAGTGAGTCCGGTCGCGGCGATCGCCGCGATCACGCCGTCCGCCTGGTTCGGCAGCGTCGTCGGCACCTTGGCGAGGCGGATGCCGGTTCCCTCGGGTCCCGTCTCGGTGAGGATCAGGTCGGTGAAGGTGCCCCCGACATCGATGCCGGCCACACGGCGAAGCCGCGTACCGTCGACCGATCGTCCGAATGCGCCCTCCCCGCCCATCGAACTCTCCCTTCCGGAGCTACTTTTCGACGAATGCCTTCTCGATCACGTAGTCCGCCGGCTTCGACGAGGATCCCTCCTCGAACGCCAGTTCCTTCATCAGGCCCACCATGTCCGCGAGCATCGCCTCGCTTCCGCAGATCATGACCCGGTCATGTGCCCGGTCGAGCGGCGGCATGCCGAGATCAGCGGGCAGCTTTCCATCGCGCAACAGGTTGGTCACCCGCCCCGTGTGCCGGAATGGCTCCCGCGTCACGGTCGGATAGTAGAGCAGTTTGCCCGTCACATATTCGGACAGGAACTCGTCCTGCAGAACGGCCGCGACCGTTTCCTCGCCATAGGCAAGTTCAGCGATGAACCGGCAACCATGGACGAGAATGACGCTCTCGAAGCGCTCGTAGACTTGCGGATCCTTGATGATCGACACGAAGGGCGCCAAGCCCGTGCCGGTCGACACGAGATAAAGCCGCTTGCCAGGTGTCAGGCTGTCCTGCACCAGCGTTCCCGTCGGCTTGCGGCCCACCAGGATCTGGTCGCCCGGCTTGATCTCCGCCAGCCTCGAGGTCAGCGGTCCGTTCGGAACCTTGATCGAGAAGAACTCAAGTTCCTCCTCGTGGTTCGCACTCGCGATCGAATATGCCCGGAGCAGCGGCCGCCCCTCGACGGGGAGGCCGATCATCACGAACTGTCCGTTTTCGAAACGAAAGCCGCGGTCGCGGGTGATCTTGAAACTGAACAGGCGATCCGTCCAATGACGAACCCCGGTTACCGTCTGGGTCTCGAGCGCCGCCATCGAGGGCTCCCGCTAGATCATTCGTACACATATGATGTGATCGGCCTGACACTCCTGTCAAGCGGCCTGTTCGGAAGCGACAAGGGTTACCCCCCGTCCACACGCCGAGGCTCCACGGGATTCGCGGAGCCTGAATCGGAACTTGATCCTGACCAAGAAAGCTTGTCTGGTTTCAATAACTTATGTTCTGATCTTGAATCCGCGCGACCTGTCCGTCGAAACCTCCGGGTCAGGCTCTTCAAGCAGCATCTTCGCGGGCACGTTGAATCGAAGGCTGAAGACCACGCCGGAACTGTCGAAGGTCAGGTTGCCTTCCCCCATCGAGCGGGACACCTGACCGATCAGCCGCGAGCCGAACCCTCTGCGACTGGGCGCCGTCACGGCCGGTCCGCCTGTCTCCTCCCAGGTCAGGTCGACGGTGGTGGTCTCCTCCCCCGCCTGCAAACGCCAGCTGACCGCGACCCTTCCGCCGGGGACCGACATCGCACCGTATTTGGCGGCGTTGGTCGCGAGTTCGTGGACGATCAGGCCGGTCGACACGGCCAGTTCCGCGGGCACCTCGACGTCAGGTCCGTTCAGGCTCACCTGGTCTCCGAGACCGAGGTGGGTGAGTTCCGCCACAAGCAAGTCTTCCAGCCGGATAGACGACCATTGACGCTGCGTCAGCAGGTCCTGCGTTCGGGACAGGGCCGAAACCCGCTCGGTGAAACGGACGACCATGTCTGCCGGGTCGCCGTCCGGCCGGATCGTTTGGCTGGCGATCGATTGCACCACCGCAAGCGTGTTCTTCACCCGATGGTTCAGCTCGCGCACCATCAGGTCCTGGTGCTGGGCGGCCCGATGGCGCTCCGTCACGTCCGATGCCGCCGTCAACCTCAGGGCTCGACCGTCCGAAAGTGAGCCGAGAGCAACCGTGGCGAACTCCCAATACCGAGTCTCGCCCGATGGCGTCGTCACTTCGCGCTCCCGGCCTTCGCTCGGGAACACCACCGCCGGGTCGTGCTCGCCCCCTGAACCGGCGAGCGCCTGCCGGAACCATTCCGAGGCCGATCCGACAGCCCCGACGGCATAACCGGAGCGGCGAAACCAGCTCTCGCTGATCTCCAGGATCTCCCCGTCCTCGGCATGGAGCATCAAGGCGACCGGCGCCCGCCGCACCATGGTGCGGAGCCGCTCCCCGCTTTCCACGAGTTCGGCCTGCTGCTTGCGCAGTCCCTCTCCCATCCGGTTGAGAGCAGCCGCGATGGTTGCGAATTCCGCGGCCGTCTGAGAGGCGGGCTGCCCAACGGGATCTCCGCGCCGCCAGGCATCGGCGAGTTGGACGAGATCCTGGACCGGACGGCGGATCGAAACCTGCGCAACCAGAAGCACGACGCCGAAGGCTGCGACCGCCGCTGCCGCTAGGGCATAGAACCCGCGCCGGCGCGCGTCGGCGAGCGCTTCATAGACCGTGACCGCCGACAGACCCGAGCTGACATAAAGGCCCACCGGCGAAACGGTCGCCGGCTTGTAGGACTGGATGCGCCGGGTACCGTCCTGGCTCATGATTTCCGCCGTGCCCGGCTCGCTCCCGGTGACCCACCGCAGGTAGGGTTCGGGAATGCGCTGCCCGACGAAATCGTCCGGCCGAGGGTTCCGGGCGAGGATGACGCCCTCCCGGTCGGCGATCGTCAGTCCCCCGCCCGCCGGAAGTGACCAGCGGCCGACCACCTCGTTCAGGAAGGCAAGGTCGAGCCCGAGAGCCACGACGCCGGTGACAGTCCCTGCCGCGTCGCGGATCGGCAAAGCGAACGGCAGCACGCGCCGTTCCGGTTCAAGACGGCTTTGAGTGAACACGCCGACCACGAAATCCCCGGTCCGCAGGGCTTCCTGGAAATAATGCCGGTCGGCGTAGTTCATCTTCCGCGCGCCGGGCTTGTTCAGGCACCGAGCATCGCCGTGGGGATCGAGCACGGCGATGATGGAAAGGTGGGGCAAGCGGTTAGCCAGGGCATTCAGGTACGCCTCGCAGGCCGGCTCGTTGAAGTCGCGCACGATCGGCGCCGTGGAGATGGCGATGAGCAGCGTGCGCATACTCTCCACCAGCCGTTCCATCTCCGACGTTGCACGCTGGGTCTGCAACACCGCCGCCTCGAAGACCTCGCGGTCGCGCGCGGTCTTCAGGTCGGAACTGAACACCAGGAGCACGAGTCCGGCCGGCACGAAGGCCAGCGCCATCAGACCGAACAAGCGCTGCGTAAGGCTCATGGCCTACTCCGGTCGGAACAGATGCAGATGCGTCGGGATCGAGTTGGAGACGAGCAGCCCGCCACCACCGGCGGCGGAAGCGAAACAGGTGCGAGGCACAATTGTCGAACAAAAATGCCGCCGGTTCCAGAGGCCGATTGCGGCCGTCTCCGGCCGCGAGCACCGCGACCTTGCCTACCAGTCGAAGGCGTCCGTGACCCGTCGCCGGCCCATCAGAAACGAATCCGCCACGATGCGCAGCGGGGCGGCGTCGACATCGCTCGACGAGGATGCGGCGAGAGCCGCGAACCGGCGGTAGATGTGACGGTACTCCTGGTCCGCTTCCTCAACGAGCGAGACCCCGTCCACCGACAGGCAGGTACCGCCACGGGTCAGAACGATGCGGGAGCCGCTGGCGGTTTCCACGTCAATCGTCCAGGTCTGCTCGCCTTCCTGCCGCCAGTCGAACTCGGCCGTGAAGCTCTCCACCCCGGCGTCGGCAGGTGCCCGCATCGTCAGTGAAGCGGCGATCGGCGTATCGCGATTGGCAGGGAAGAGCAGTTCGGCGCTGCTGACGAAAGTCGCGAATGGAAGCGCCTTCGTCAGGATCGAGATAGCATTGATGCCTGGGTCGAACACGCCGAAGCCGCCGGCCTGCCAGATCCATTCCTGGCCTGGATGCCAGCGTCGCACATCCTCCTTCCAAGTCACGGCGACGCGGGTGATGCGCTCGCCGGCAAGCCGCGCCCGCGCTTCGTCCACGGCCGTGTTGAACTGCGAATGCCAGGTGGCGAACAGCGTCCGGCCCGCCGATGCGGCCAGCTTCTCCAGGTCGTCGAGTTCCATCAGGCTCGCGGTCGGCGGCTTTTCCATGAGCACGTGCTTGCCGGCCTTGAGCGCTTCGCGGACATAGCCATAGCGCACATCGGGCGGGGTGCAGATCGCCACCGCGTCGAGATCCGGCAGCGCCGCCAGCATTTCGGCCTGGGTGCGGAAGGTCGGAACGGACCCGTGGGTCACCCCGCGCTGGCTGACCAGGGCGGCAAGCTCGAAAGTCCCCGTCTCGGCGATGGAGGGCAAGTGCTGGTCGACGGCGATCTTGCCGACGCCCACGATACCGATCGTCTTCTTCATGATGCTCCTCCCTCACGCCGGCGGCTGCCCGTTCCGGGTCGATATGCGCCGCGCAACACTCCTAACCGGCCCAGTTCTTCCCGCCAAGTCGTCTTGACGGAACACGAGCGGAGACTGGAGCGGATCCCGATCGCCCCTCGCCGCGTTAGGAAGCGTCCTCTCGCCGCGGGAAACATAATGGAAGTCGAAGCCGTCCATCCGGGTGAACCACAGCCAGCCCGTGGAAGCGTCGTTCGCGCGACCGCTCTCGTCGCGCTCGCCCTCATGATCATGGGGGTGCTCTACTTCGCCCGCGAGATCCTGGTGCCGCTCGCCCTCGCCGTTCTCCTGAGCTTCGCGCTCGCCCCGCTCGTCCGCATGATGCGCGATGTCGGCGTGCCGCGTGTCTTTTCCGTTCTCCTGGCCGTGGTGGCCGCGTTCACCCTGCTCTTCGTCCTGGGTTGGCTGATCACCGCGCAGGTGTCTGAACTGGTTCGCGACCTTCCCCAGTACCAGACGACCGTGCAGCGCAAGATCGCTTCGCTGAAGGGCGCGACGGCAACCAGCGGCGCCCTCGAGCAAGTCTCGGTGTTCCTCAACACCGTCAGCGCCGAACTGGAAACCGCCGACGAGCGCGCGCCGCCGGCGCAGAGCGCTCCGACCGCCGATCCGAAGCCTGTCCCGGTGACGGTGCTCGAACCGTCGCCCGGCGCCTTCTCCACGCTGGCCGCATTGCTGAGACCGCTGATCCACCCCTTCGCCATGACCGGGATCGTGATCATCTTCGTGATCTTCATCCTGATGCAGCGCGAGGATCTGCGGAATCGCTTCATCAAGCTCGTCGGCACCCGCGACCTGCAGAAGACGACGGCGGCCATCGACGACGCCGCACGCCGTCTCAGCCGGCTGCTCCTCATTCAGCTCGCCATGAACAGCATGTTCGGCGTCGTGATCGGTGTCGGTCTTTGGGCGATCGGCATCCCGATCCCGATTCTGTGGGGTATTCTTTCCGCGGTCCTGCGCTTCGTACCCTATATCGGCGCCTTCATCAGCGCGGCCCTGCCGCTCGCTCTTGCCGCCGCCGTCGATCCCGGCTGGACCATGCTCGCCTGGACGGCGGCGCTGTTCTTCATCACCGAGCCGATCGTCGGCCATTTCGTCGAACCGCTGGCCTACGGGCGCACGACCGGCTTGTCGCCCGTCGCCGTCGTGGTGGCGGCGACCTTCTGGACCTGGCTCTGGGGACCGATCGGATTGCTTCTGGCCACCCCGCTCACCGTCTGCCTCGTCGTCCTCGGCCGGCATGTGAAGGGATTGTCCTTCCTGGAGGTGCTCCTGGGTGACAGGCCCGCGCTCTCTCCACCGGAACTCTTCTACCAGCGCGCGCTCGCCCGGGATTCCGTTGAGATGATCGGCGTCGCCGAGCAGATCCTGAAGGAGCGTTCCCTGTCTGAGTACTACGACCAGATCGCCGTGCCCGGGCTTCGCCTCGCCGCCGAGGACGCCGAGCGTGGGCTCGTGGGGGACGAGCGCTCCGCCAGGATCCGGGAAACCGTGGAGGAGGTCGTCGACGACTTGGAGGTGTACGACGACATCCAGCCCGAGCGCACCCGCACGGTGGATCCGGAAGCGGAGGCTGCCGTCGAGAGCACCGCAGACCGGGCTGAGGTACGCGTCGTCGCGCCGGACCGGCTGAGACCGGAGTGGGCGGGCGAGGCACCGGTTCTGGCGATCGGCGCCGAGAACGAGATCGACCACGCGGCGGCGATCATGCTGCGCCAACTCGTCGCCAAGCACGGCATCGGAACCCGCGCCGAGGGTCCCGATGCGCTTTCGGCGCGCAGGATCTTCCAGGTGGGTGGTCGCGACACGCGCGTCGTCTGCCTGATCGCCCTATCGACGACGCACGAGATCCAGTTGCGCCGTTCCGTCCGCCGTGTCCGCCGGCGTCTGCCGGGCACCGAGATCCTGCTCGTGACCCCTGGCATCGCCAACCCCGGCATCGCCCAGGCGATCGGCGCCGACGCCAACGTGTCGAGCTTCCACGAAGTCCTGGAGCGCGTTGTGGCGGCGGCCGAAGCACCGGAGGCAGCAGTTCCTGAGCCGGAAACGCCGCCCGCGGCGGAACTCGCCTGATCCTCAGCGGCCGGGCGTGTATTTGCGCCAGTCGTGCTCCTCGCGGAAGCCGAGAACCTCCCGCGCCTTGCGGTTGGAGATCGGCGCCTCGAAGCGCCCCATCTCCCGGGTGATCGGCACCCCCGGCGAATAGGTGGCGAGGAACTCGGCTGTCGGAAGGTCGGCGGTGATCGTGTCGTTCACCGCGTTGAACACCTGGAACCCCAAGCCGTCCTTCTCCAGGCAGAGGTGGACGATCTGTCCGAGATCGCGCGCGTCGATGTAGCTCCAGGCGTTCCGCTTGCGCGACATCGGATTGGCGACGAAGCCGGGGAAGCGGTCATACTCGTGCGGCTCGATCACATTGCCGATCCGCAGCGCGTAGATATCCGCTCCGGTCCGCATGGCGAAGGCGCGGGCGGTCTTCTCGTTCACCAGCTTGGAGAGGCCGTAGGAGTCCATCGGATCGATGTCGTAGTCCTCCTCGAGCGGGAACGCGTGGTAGTCCTTGTCCCCTTCGGCGAAGCAGACGCCGTAGGTGGTCTCGCTCGAGGCGATGATCACCTTGTGAATCCCCAGCTTCACCGCGGCCTCGATCACGTTGTAGGTGCTGACCACGTTGGCCTTGAAGGTCTCGTTGTCCGGCTGGATCAGGATCCGCGCCACGGCCGCGAAATGCACGACGGCGTCCACGGGAGCCGGACCACGGCCGGTCTCCAGCCCCTCGAAGCCGAAATGCATCGAGAGCGCGTTGAAGGCCTGACCGCTGTCGGTCAGGTCCGTGATCAGCGTGTTGACGCCGGGCTGGTCGAGCGGCTTCAGGTCGAGGTTGAACACCTCGTGTCCGTATCGCAGCAGCTCGGGAATGACATGGCGGCCGGCCTTGCCGCTGCCGCCGGTGAAGACCACGCGCTTTGCCATGGAAGCCTCTTCGTCTGATGGGAGCGGCGATGCCCGTCAGGGCATCAGCTGACCGCCGTTCACCTCAATGACCTGACCTATCACATACGGGCTCAGCCGGTCCGAAGCGAGAAACAGATAGGCGCCGACACAGTCCTCCGCCCGGCCGAGCCGCCCCTGCGGAATGGTCGCAAGCTGCGCGGCAAGCTGGGCCGCGGTCGAGTAGCGCTCGTGGAAGGGCGTCTCGATCACCCCCGGGGCGACGGCGTTGACGCGGATGCCCATCGGGATCAGCTCCTTGGCCATGCCGCGGGTGACGTTGGAGACGAACGCCTTGCTGGAGCCGTAGACCCCGGCCCCGCCGCTGGCGCCGTTCCGGGCGGCGACGGACGTGGTGTTGATGATGAAGCCGCCCTGCCGCTTCAGGAACGGGATCGCTGCCCGCGACGCCGTCAGCACCGAACGGGCGTTGAGATCCATCACCGCGTCGTAGTGCTCGTCCGTCATGTCGGCATAGGGAACCCGGGCGACCATGCCGCCCGCGTTGTTGATCAGGCCGTCCAGCCGGCCGAAGGCGGCGGCGGTCTCCTCCACCACCCGCACGACCTCGGGCGTCTTGGAGGCATCGCCTCGCACCAGGTGGACGGTGCCGCCGATCGAGCGGATTCGCTCCGCAAGGGCCTCGGCAGCCTCCACCGACGAATGGTAGTGAAGCCCCACGAGGCAGCCTTGCGTGGCGAAAGCGACCGCGAGCTCGGCGCCGATGCCGGTCGAAGCACCGGTGATCAGTACGGCCTTGCCGGCGAGATCGGGGATGGTGGGCCAGGCCGCGGAGGAATCGGACATGAGAACGTCCTTGGGATGCTGCGCCCGTGAGAAGAACGGGCGCTGGGGAACCGACGCCGTGAGTTAGGGCGCGCCGCCGAGCGGCGGCAAGTCCGCATTTTCCGCGAACCGCACGCCCGCCGCTCTCAGGTCGTCTCGTCCTGCAGCCGGCGCGGGTATTCATGTACGGGCGGCAGCCGGTGATGCAGGGCCGCGTAGGCGACCAGGCTGAGGCTCCCGAGCGTGATCACCGGGAACAGGATCGCCGGAGGCATGCCGCCGGCGAAGGCGATGATCGGGACTGCTCCGGCCGGCGGGTGCGTCACCCGCAGCGCCAGCATGGCGAAGATCGACAGCCCGACGCCGAGCGCGGCGGCAAGCGGAAGCCCCGGCGCGACGGTGTGAACCGCGACCGCGATCGCCCCCGCCACGACATATCCGCCGACCACATTGATGGGCTGCGCGAGCGGGCTGCCCGGTTGGCCGAACAGCAACACCGCCGTCGCCCCGAAGGGCGCGATCAGCAGCGGAAGCTCGGTTGCCGACGCCAGGCCACCCACCAGTCCCATCCCCACGATGGCCCCGGTTCCCGACTTGAGATGGTGAGCAAACTGACCCTTCGGCTCATGCCGCACAATAAAACGCCTAAGTCGCTGAAACATACGGCACCCCGGCCCCGGATAATGCCGCCGTCTTTAGCAGTGCGCTCAATAATCAGGCAATTGGCATCCCTGACATCGCCCGCCGGTAGGCCCGCGTCATCCTGACCCGACAGGCCCGGCGGACGCGTCCAGCCGGTCCAGCACGCCGAGCAGGATGTCGGTATGCGGCCCGCCTTCAAGGCAGTGATGTGCGCCGTCGAGGACGACATGGTCGATCGCCCGCGGAAGCATCAGGTTGAACTCCAGCACGTTTTCGTCCGGGGTTACCGTATCGAGCACACCCACCACGGTGCTCACCGGCATCGTGAGGCGCTCCGCGACCTCGAAGATGTCGTGCCGAGGCCAGTCGACGAGCGCCCGCGGCAGTTCCGTGCGGAGCGAATCCACACCCTGCGGATGGTGCTTCGCCCTCGCCTCCAACTGGCGCCGTCCGCTGGTGAAAGTCGCGACGGCGAGAACATGCCGGGTGATGGAACGAAGCTCCGTTGCGGCAAGGTGGCTCACCGCATAGCCGCCCATGCTGTGCCCGGCGAGCGCGATCTGGTCGGCGCGGCAACCGTAGTCGCCCGCGTGCTCCAGCGCCCAGCGCACCGCCCTCAGCGTATCCCGGACATGGCCACCGATGGTGAAATCCGCGCCGCTGCCTGCGCTGGCGTTGTGGTCGGAGTTGCAGAGATCGGGAATGACCGCGCTGTAGCCGCGCAGCAGATAGGGCTCGGCGATCTTTTGGATGTGGGGCGCTTCAGAGGCCCCGTTTCGTCCATGGGAAATCACGACGAGCAGGCCGTTCGGGGCCAACGCCGGCCGCTGCACCGTCACCGTCATCCGCGGCGCGTCGCTCTGTGGGCTCTCATCGGTTCCGAGCGTGAAGATGTGACGGTTCATGCGATGGCCGTGCTTTCAAGATGAGGGCTGGCGAAACCGAGCCGCCGCAGCCCGCGCAGCACCTCCGGAGCCCTCATGAACAACGACCAGAGCAGCCCGGACCGGTGGTTCTCGATCATCACGACGATCGGACCCTGGTCGATGGCGAGATGGCTGGTCGCCACCCAATCGCGGCCCTGGTTGAACGCGTCGAGGAATCCATATGTTCCGAACAGCGTGGAACCGAGCCGGTCGTGGAAATGCCGCGCCGCCTTCATCGACAGATCCGGCACATAGGGGAACGACGCCAGCGCCGCCGTGGGTGTGATCACGCCGTGGTCGTTCGTCGGGGAGTGGGCGTTGTAGCCCTCGTGATTGTCGCTCGCCGTCAGCCCCCAGCAGTGCTCGTCGTATCCAGCAAAACCGTTGGGATTGCGCCTGCAGTGCGCGTGGTTGACCAGCGCATGCGCCCGGTTCTGTTCGAAGTAGTCGGCGTAGCGGTCGACCAGCCCGCGGGGATCGAGCCCCATGAAGGAATAGTGGGCGAAGAACAGCGGCCCGCCACCATCCGGGCCGAGCGGTAGCACAACGCCGTCGTAGCTCTTGCCGTTGCGGAACTCGGGCGCGGTCGCCCACGAGCCGTGGTAGGTCTCCGGAGCAACCGGAAAGGTCGGCGACGAGGCGGCGAGCACGTGCGTGATCAGGCATTCGTTCCAGCCTCGCACCGCATGGTTCATCGCCGTGCCGTGCACGGGGCTCCAGTGCCAGAGCAGCGCGCCGTCGGCCCGCAGGTGATGGCTCCATTCGACCGCTCGCCACAGCGCGTCGATGGACGCGGCGAGATTGGGCTCGCCGCTGCGGACCCATTCGCGCGCGGCCAGGAGGCCTGCCATCAGAAACGATGTCTCGACCAGATCGCCCCCGTCGTCCAAGGGAGAGAACGGGATCGTCCGGCCGGTGGAGCCGTCGAGGAAATGCGGATAGACACCGTGGAACCGGTCCGCGGTTTCCAGGAAGCCGACGATCCGGGCGATCTGCGCCACCGCCGCGTCGCGTGAAATGAAGCCGCGCTCGGCCCCGGCAATCAGCGCCATCACCCCGAAGCCCGTGCCGCCGGTCGTGACGGTCTCCAGCGCCGAATAGCCGAAGGCGCCGGCCGACCGCTCGCGCGCCATGCCGCTCACCGGGTGGGCGAACGCAGTGAAGTAGTCGAGGGTCCGGCCCTGGATGAGGTCGAGGAGTGCGTCGTCGGAAAGAGATGCGGTCATCGTCGAGGGAACATCCAAGTTGTCGCTAGCTGGTGACGGCAACCGCGCCGTCCTTCGTCCAGATCAGGTCGACGCCCTGCTCGGCGCGGGAGTTGGCGCCGAGGAAGACGCGAAAGGCGCCGCCGTGCCAGTCGCGCCGGCAATCGGCCACATGCTCGGCGACCGACGTCGCGAGGTCCGCCGCCGTGATCGCGAACGACACGGTTCTCGCCTCGCCCGGAGCGAGCACCAGCCGCTCGAACTGCACCAGCCGCCGGCTCGGCCGACTGATCGGAGACACGGGCGCCCCGACGTAGAGCTGCACGACGTCCACGGCTGGGCGGTCACCGTCGTTGCGAACCTCGCAGGAGATGACGGCGCGGTCCGCGTCGCCCGAAAGGCTAGTCCGGTCGGCCGTCACCGGGCCATAGCGGACGGCGGAATAGGAAAGGCCGAAGCCGAACGGGAACAGCCCGTCGATCTGCTCCGGGCCGTCCGGCAGATCAAGGTAACCGGTCCTGAACTTCTCGAAGCGGCCGGTGTAGGGGCGTCCTGTCTTGGGTTCGCCGTAGGCGATCGGCACCTGGCCTTCGTGGAAGGGCAGCGTCACCGGCAGGCGGCCCGCCGGTTCCGCATCGCCGTAGAGGAGATCGGCAAGCCCATGCCCGGTTTCCGTGCCACCGAACCACGCGTAGACCACCGCGTCGGCTGTCGCCGCTTCCTCCGTGATCACCAGCGCCCGGCCGGCGAGGATCACCAGGACCAGCGGTTTGCCGGTCTGCTTCAAGTCGGCGACCAGTCGCCGTTGACCCGCGGATAGCCTCAGGTCCGCACGGGACGATGACTCGCCGGAGTACTCCTTGCTTTCGCCGAGCACCGCGACCACGACGTCCGCGGCCTCGGCGGCGGCGATCGCCTCCGCGATCAGCACGTCGGCCGTTCGGGGATCGATGCTGACCGACAGGTCCCGACGGTCGTGGACGTTGAGCCGGTCGGCCAGGACGGGGTCGTCCACGATGTTGCAACCGCGCGCGCAGACGATCCCGCCACCCTGCCCGATCGCCTCTAGAAATCCGTCCAGGATGGTCACGGCGTCGCTGGACCGGCCGCTGACCGCCCAGGTGCCATTCATGTTGACGCGGTCGTTTGTCAGCGGACCGACCAGCGCGACCTTCGCCGACCGCGACAGGGGCAGCACGCCCCCTTCGTTCTTGAGAAGCACGCAGGCATCCGCCGCCGCCCTGCGGGCGACCGCCCGATGGGCGGAAGGAAGCTCCGCGGGCGGTTCTCCTGCCTTCAGCCGCCGATAGGGGTCGTCGAACAGTCCCAGCTTGGCTTTTGCCTCCAGCACCCGGCGGCAAGCCGCCTCGATCAACGACGCATCGAGCAGCCCGGCTTCGACGCTTGCCTGGAGGGTGTTCAGATAACTCTCGCCGACCATGTCGAGATCGACGCCGGCCTTGACCGCGGCCCGTGCGGCCTCCGCATGGCTGGCGGCCATCTGGTGGCCCATCAGTTCGTCGACGCCGGTGTAGTCGCTGACCACCAGGCCGTCGAAACCGAAGCGCCCGCGCAGCACCTCCTCGATGAGGACGCGGTTGGCGTGCATCGGCACACCGTTCAGGGTGTTGAAGCCGGCCATGATGCTGCCCGCCCCCGCCTCGACGCCGGCTTTGAACGGCGGCAGGTAGACGTCGTGCAGCCGCATCGGGCTCATGTCCGCGCCGGCATAGTCGCGCCCGGCCGCCGCCGCGCCATAGGCCGCGAAATGCTTGAGGCACGCCATCGTGGCGTCCGGCCGGGAGAGATCGTCGCCTTGGAATCCCCGCACCATCGCCTCGGCATAGCGCGAAGCGAGCACCGGATCCTCCCCCGGGCTTTCCGCCATCCGCCCCCAGCGCGGATCCCGGCAGACGTCCACGACGGGCGCATAGACCTGGTCGATGCCGCCGGCGGTCGCCTCGACGGCGGCGATCCGCGCGGTCTCCTCGATCAAAGAAAGGTTCCACGTCGCGGCCATGCCGATCGGGATCGGAAAGATCGTCCGGTGACCATGGACCACGTCTTCGGCGAACATCAGCGGGATTGCGAGCCGCGACTGCAGGGCCAGATCCTGCAGGGCGCGCACGGCGGCCGGCGACTTGACGCCGAAGATGCTGCCGATCCGCCCGGCTTTGACCTTCTCTGCGACGCCGGTGTTGACGACGCTGCCGGTCAGCGTCTCGCCGCCGGGGGTGACGAGGTTCAACTGGCCGATCTTCTCGGCGAGTGTCATTCGAGACAGGAGGTCGTCGATCACATCGGTCTTCGAAGCCATTGGACCTCAGCCTGGAACGCTCATTCGGCGGGAAGGTGCACGACCGCGTCGGGCTCGGAGACGGCCCGGATGACCCGTCCGCGCGAGATCGTCCGGCGCTGGTCGACGACCGTAGCGGCCCGGGCGTTGACCGGCCGCAGCGCCGCGACGCCATCGGAGACCACCAGCATGGTGCCGTAGAACGGTACCCCGGTGCTGTCGGCCGGGGGCACCGGCTCGTGCATGACGCTGATCACGACCGCCATCGGGCAATGCTCCTTCACCAGCCGATGGAATCGATCGCGGGCCCCCTTGTCCAGCGCCGATGTGGCCTCGTCGAGGAAGATCACGTCGGGCTTCTGGATCAGGATGCGGGCGAGGATCAGCTTCTGCTTCTGCCCGCCCGAGAGAACTTCGTCCCAGCGCCGCCCGCGGTGGAACTCCGCCGACAACAGCGTCGCGAACTCGCCGAGGCCCACGAGGCCCATCACGGCGGCGATCGCCAGATCGTCGTGCTCGGCTTCGATGTCCGGCATGGTCAGGAGCTGCCGCAGCGACGTCTGCGGCAGGCGGAAATCCTGGCAGGCGTAGAAGTGCTTGGCGCCCGGCCGTGTCACCACCTCCCCGCGTCCGTAGGGCCACAGCCCGTTCATCGCCTTGACCAGGCTGGACTTGCCGCACCCGGACGGCCCGGAGACGAACACCCACTGCCCCGGCTCGAAGTCCAGGGCGGGCACCGTGAGGAAGGGCTTCGCATCGTGCCCCTGGTGCATCAGCTCCAGCCCGCGGATCGCGAAGGCCGCAACATCAGGCCGCTGCACATGGCGGAAGTCGGAGATCCCGGTCTCCTCGTAGAAGGTCTGGGTGTCCTGAACCAGCTCGATGGCCCGGGCGAGTTCCGTGATGCGCGACGCGCTGGCCCTGAGGCTCGCCACGTCCGGCATCACCTGGATCAGCCAGGAGCAGTCGTTGATCAGCTCGTTGACGAGTTCGGATCCCGTTATGTAGCCGCGGAACGTGATTCCGCCCTGCATGTACGCCGGCAGGATGGGGATGTAGGACACCACCCGCTGGGTGACGAAATTGTAGAAGAGGTTGAACGACAGGAAGCCGGCCGACACCGTGTTCTGCCGCCGCCATGTGCTGTCGATCGCGGTGTAGTGGTGGGCGTGAATCCGCCGTTGGACCCGCTCGCCGAACGCCGCCGCCACCTGCAGCCACCGACGCGTCAGCATGGCCAGTTCCGCGCGATAGGTCCCCTCGCTCTTCTGCATCTCCACATTCAACGCCTGGATTTTCCGCCCGATCCAGAGCGCCGCGAAGGTGCAGGTCGGCACGTAGACGCCGATCACGAAGAACACCAGCACGAGCCCTGCGTAGTTGCCGAGGAACTCCAGCCCTTGCACGGGCGTGGACATCTCCAGGATCTTCTCGCCGACGAAGTAGACCGAGGTCACGACCCCGATCAGGCCGACAGCCAGGCCGAGGGCGCCGCCCGTGACGACCTTCGTCGCCTCCTGGATCCGCTGGTCGACGTTGTCCGGCAACCGACCATCGCCCGCCTGTCCGTTGCTGAGCAGATGGAAGTAGGCGCGGCCGTCGGAAAACAGAGCGTCGTTGAACTGCCCGTCCAGCCAGCGCCTCCAGCAGCGATGCAGCGACGTCAGGAGGTAGTGGCGCACGCCGAGGAAAACGACCGTCTTCAGGGCGGCGAAACCGATCAGCAGCAGGGCGTTGTTCAGGATGTCGTCGAACGGGGAAACGTTGGGCTTGTCGTGGAAGCTCGCGATCGAGGCGATGAAGGCACCGGAGGCTTCCGCCACCCACACGCCGCTCTTGCTGGCCGCAGCGGTCAGCGCCACCACGGCGACCGTCAGCAGCCAGGCTTCCTTCCACCGATCCGACAGCCAGTAGGCCTTCATGAGGCCTGAAAAGCTGGTGAGAGACGACACACGCGTTTTCAGCGCCGACCCTTCCGCCGCGGCTACGATACGCGCCGCGGACAACTCCTGCGGAACCCCCCTGGCTCCTGCGCTTAATCGATTTAAGCAGCGTGCGTCCGAACTGTCAAAAAATCCTTAAGGTTTGTTGATTCAGCATTAATTTGCCATAATTGATTGACGGGAAAGGGAAATCCTATTCCGCCCGACTTCGGTTTCAGGCAGATTGCTACGAAACTCTCTCGATCTCTGTTGCCAGCGGGCAACGGGCATCGCGGCCATGGAACGCCCGGCGCTCCAAGCTCGTTGAACCGGTTTGGAGAGTGAGCAACCATGTCGACACCGACCCCCGGCCCCGAGACGCCCACCCCCGGTCCGCTTCCTGACATTCCGTCTCCCCCGATCGGCGAACCCATGAGCCCGCCTCGACCCGAAGAGGCTCCCGATCGCAGTCCGGACGAGATCCAGCCCCCTGCTCCGGACCCATTCCCGTCGCCGCGCCCCATGGAGGAGCCAAGTCCGGTGGACATCCCCGTCGAGGCGCCGGGTGGGATGCCCGACGAGATCCAGCCGCCCGCCGGCTGAGGTTCGAAAGGTCGAATCGGCGACCGGTCGTGCTAGGCTGGCCGCCTGTTCGTTCGCAGGCGCGATCGGGATCGGTGCGCATCGCTGGCTCAGTCGACGGTTCCACCGCTTTTCATTATCTGAAAATTGAAGTATCGATGGACGATCGATCTGTCAGGTTGCTTTCGGACTCCATGAGCCCCCCTCCCCCCACGGCCGCTGCCACGATCCCCGCGGACTCCACCGCGCCCGTCCCTCCGGACATGGCGGTCGAACGCAGGCCGCACGCGCGTGATGCGAGCCTTGTCGGCATCGGGCTTATCGTCGCCTCGACGATCTTCTTCTCTCTCGGGGATGTCGCTGCCAAGGCGATGACAGCGACCTTGCCGCCGCTGCAGGTCGCCTGGTTCCGTTATCTCTTCTTCTGCATGCTCGTCGTACCCACCGTGATCGTCATGCACCGGGGTCAGGCATTCGCCACGCGGCGGCCGCACCTCCAGGTGATCCGCGGCCTGATGGTGTCGATGTCGGCCGCATGCTTCATCCTGGGGCTGAGTTATCTCCAGGTCGCGGACAACACGGCGATCGTCTACCTGTCGCCCTTGTTCATCACGGCTCTATCCATTCCCATTCTCGGCGAGAAGGTGGGCCTTCGCCGCTGGACAGCCACGGCGGTAGGCTTTTCGGGCGTGCTTCTCGTGGTCCGGCCGGGCAGCGACGCCTTTCAACTGGCAGCGCTGTTTCCTGTCACGTCCGCCTTGATCTGGGCCTTCGGCGCCTTGCTGACACGCCACATGTCGGACGAGCGTCCCGAGACGACCCTGGCCTGGACCGCCCTCACGGGCTTCATCAGCCTGTCGCTACTCATGCCCTTCGTCTGGGTCGATCCGAACCTTCAGGAGACTGGCCTGGGTTTCATCAACGGCCTGGGATCAGCGATCGGGCACACTTTCGTCGTGTTCGCGTTCCGCCGTGCGCCCGCCTCGACGCTGGCCCCGTTCTCCTACATTCACTTGCTCTTTTCCACGACGCTCGCCTATCTGGTCTTCGGCAACGTCCCCGCCGTCTGGACCGTTGCCGGCGGCATTCTGATCGCGGCCAGCGGTCTCTACATCGCTCACCGCGAGCGCCTGCGTCACCGAGCCCGCTGACGTCAAGGCGACCGCGCTTCGTCCGGTATCAGTCGTCGCGACTGTTCCGGCCGCTGTCACGTCCGCCGCTGCGCCCACCGCCCGACTCATTCTTGCCGGACCGCCCGGAACGACCGCCGAGCGCACTGGAAACCCGGTCACCGACCCCGGAAAGGGCGCCGGTCACCCCACCGAGCAGCCCGCCTCGGTCGGTTGACGACGTGCCCGAACTGGACCGACTGCTCTTTCCGGCGCTCTTGCCGCTCTTGCCGCTCTTTCCGGCCGCAGCTTGCCGCTCACCGCTCGACGACTGCACCGAGGGCGATCCGCCGACCGGACTACGGCGCTCCCGATATCCACCGGCCCGGTCCTGGTATGGTCGGTCGACGGGCTCGCTATCCCGCGGCGAAAGGAGCCCGAACAGGATCCAGGGACGGCGACGTTCCTCCAGTACCTCACGCGCCGTTCGAACGGTGCCGGCGCGCGGCCGCCTGGGCTTCTTGGCTCGGACCTTTGCGGCCCTTTGCTTGGTCACGGCGGGAGCATCCCGTTGGTCCATGCGCTCCTGAACCAGCATCGTCTGCTGCACGGCGGAATCGGTGGGAAGCACCGGACGGCTTGGCGGCAGAGGCGGATAGAGCGCCGTGGTAACCGCGGCCGTTGTCTCGTTCAGGTCTGAAGCCTCGGCCGGTGCGATCGCTGCCACCTCCACTGGCTCAGCCGGAGGCTCGTGCGCGGGCGGAACAACGCGATCCGCCAGTCCGGACCAGGATGGCCCTACGCCGGCTTCATCCCGAACAGCGGTCGCGCTGCGCGGCTCGATCCGCAGGGCTGCGATGCTTCCTGTCGGCTCCTCTATCTGCCGTACAGGTTCAGGTGCTGCAACCATCGCCGGACTGGGTGACGGAGGCGAAACCGGTCGTTGTTCGACCACCTCCGCCTTCTTGAGCGCGTTCAGGAACCTGGCATCCACGTCGGTCAGCCAGAACGCCGCGAAGACCGCCGCGACCGTGCCCAGTCCGGCCGCCAGACCGAAACGCGGCCTTGCGCGGGCTTCGCCTTGCGTCGGATCGGGAAGGCTGTCCGCGGACGGCTCGGGAAGGAAGCGGATGGCCGTCTGCGGACGCGCCGGCGCAGGGTCGGAGGGCGCAGCCACCGGCGTCGCTGCCGCTTCGGCGGCGGGCACGTCGGCCCCGACGACAGCAGCGGCGGGAAGCGCAGGACCGGCGACCGGTTTGCCGGAAGGCACGGCGGCACTGCGAAGCGGGTCCGTGCTCTTCAGGAAGCGGATCTGGCCATCGTCGACTCGCGCCGCCGTCAGGATGCCGGTCCGATAGGCGCCCGTGTCGATGCAGATCCGATGCGGGCGTACCAGCGGGACGAGCGAGGCGACATGGCCGTGAACGACGCGCAGGCCCGCCGGTCCGACCGGCCCGTCGGCGTGGTCCACCATGAAGAGGAGATCGTCCAGCGACTGCCGCTCGGGCGCCAGACCGGGGCGCAGCCCGGCATGCACGTAGACGATCGCGCCGTGTCGCACGGTCAAAGGAAGCTGCTTGAGGAAGGCGACATGATCCGCCGGAACGGCTTGGCGCGCGAGATCCGCGAGGGCTTTCAGGTCCGATCGCCGGCGAATGCGCTCTGGAACCTCCAGGCCATAGGATTCCAGCGTCTCCCGTCCGCCGATCCGCAGCCAGTCGCCATGGGAGGTCGGATCCTCGAGGAAGGCGACGAACAGCTGCTCGTGGTTGCCGCGCAGGCAGATCCGCTCGAAACCGGCGGGCGGCGGTCGCTTCAGATGCTCGATGACGCCGGACGACGACAGGCCACGGTCGACGTAGTCGCCGAGCATCACGATCGTCTTCGCCCCCGAAAAGCCTGCCGCGTCGGCGATGATCCTCTCTTCCAGCTCGCGCAATTCAAAGAGCGAGCCGTGCACGTCCCCAATGGCATAGACGAGCGTATCGGAGTCCAACGTCAGGTGGACGGTGAGGGAAGGATCCGGTTGAGGCCCGAACCCGGCTGGACGAAGCGCGGTACGCATGGGCTGATCCGATCAGGATTAACCCCCCGTTAACTTAACTCACGAAACGCCGTTTTATTCCACCACGGAATGCAACTCCCGTGAACGGCAAAGCCCGGCAGGGACGTCCGTCCGACCGCCGGGCTTGCTCGGGAAGCCTGTGGTTCAGGCCGCCAGCGAATGCTCGGGCGGCTTCATCGCTCCGGTCATGATCGCCACCGCGTCCGACATCGAGATCTCCTTCGGGCGCACGACGGCGATCCGCTTGCCGAGGCGATGGATATGGATCCGATCCGCCACCTCGAACACGTGCGGCATGTTGTGGCTGATCAGGACGATCGGCAGGCCGCGGCGCTTGACGTCCAGCATCAGCTCCAGCACGCGGCGGGATTCCTTGACGCCGAGGGCGGCGGTGGGCTCGTCAAGGATGACGACACGCGACCCGAAGGCGGCTGCCCGGGCGACTGCGACGCCCTGGCGCTGGCCGCCGGAGAGCGTCTCCACCGCCTGGTCGATGTTCTGGATCGTCATCAGGCCCAGCTCGGAGAGTTTCTGCCGAGCCACCGTGCGCATCGCGTTGCGGTCCAGCATCCGGAACCACTGCCCGAGCGGCCCCTTCTTCCGGATCTCGCGTCCGAGGAACATGTTGTCCGCGATGGAGAGCGCGGGGGAGAGCGCCAGGTTCTGGTAGACGGTCTCGATGCCGGCGGCGCGCGCCTCCAGCGGCGAGGTGAACCGGACGTCCTGGCCCATCAGTTTGATGGTGCCCTCGTCCGGCGTGATGGCGCCGGAGATCGCCTTGATGAGCGTCGACTTCCCGGCCCCGTTGTCGCCGATCACCGCGAGGATCTCGTTCGGCATCAGGTCGAAGTCGGCGTTGTCGAGGGCGGTCACTCGGCCATAGCGTTTGACCAGACCGCGGGCGGTGAGAAGGGGTTCGCCGGTCATTTCGAAACCTTCCTGATCCACTGGTCGATGGCGACGGCGGCAATGATCAGAACGCCGATGAGGAGGTAGGTCCACTGCGGGTCGGTGCCGACGAGGCGCAGCCCGAGCGAGAACACGCCGACGATGAGCGCGCCGAACATCATTCCCATGATCGACCCGCGGCCGCCGAACAGCGAAATGCCGCCGATCACCACCGCTGTGATGGATTCGATGTTGGCGAACTGGCCCGCCGTCGGCGAAACCGAGCCGATGCGGCCGATCAGGGCCCAGCCGGCGAGGGCGCAGATCAGCCCGGACAGCGTGTAGACGCTGATCAGCATCCGCTCGGTGCGCACGCCCGACAACTCCGCCGCGTCCGGGTCGTCGCCGATCGCATAGACGTGCCGCCCCCAGGCCGTGTGGTTGAGCACATACCAGAGCAGCGCGACCAGGAGCACCATGGCGATGACGCCGAAGGTGAACACGGCGGTGCCGATGCGGAAGTTACTGCCGAAGAACTGCAGCAGCGGCGCAGTCGCCTCGATGTCCTGCGCCCGGACCGTCTCGTTCGCCGAGTAGAGGAAGTTGGCGGCCAGGAAGATCTGCCAGGTGCCGAGCGTCACGATGAACGGCGGCAGCTTGATGCGCGCCACCAGGAAACCGTTGATGAAGCCACACAACGTGCCCACCGCCAGGCCGCAGAGGATCGCCAGCGGCACGGGGACGCCGTAGTGGAAGACGAACTTGCCCATCACCACCGACGACAGGACCATAATGGCGCCCACCGAAAGATCGATGCCGGCGGTCAGGATCACAAGCGTCTGCGCCGCGCCGACGATGCCGACGATGGCGACCTGCTGCAGGATCAGCGTCAGCGAGAAGGCCGAGAAGAACTTGTCCCCGACGATCAGTCCGAAGCCGGCGATCGAGAGGATCAGAACGATCAGCGGCACTGCCGCGGGATTGCCGTGGAGATAGTGCTGGGCCGATTGGATCCAGGTCCGCTCGGAGTGATGGTCGAACGAGGCGACGGACGTGTCGCTTTGGTCGAGCACCTTCTCGAACTCTTGAGCGCCGCTCATGGCATGCTTCTCCCTGCAGCGCTTTGGCAAGCGCCGGTTATCCAAGGGGCAGCCGATCGGCTGCCCCTCTTTTTGTCAGGAGTTTATCAGAACAGTCCGGTGGCGTTCAGCCCCAGCACTTGTCCATGCCTTCCTTCACGCTGATCGACTGCACACCTTCGGCGGGCTTGTCGGTGACCAGCGAGACACCGGTGTCGAAGAAGGCCTTGCCCTCGGTCGGAGCAGGCTTCTCACCGGTCTCGGCGAACTTCTTGATCGCCTCGATGCCGAGAGCGGCCATCAGCAGCGGATACTGCTGCGAGGTGGCGCCGATCACGCCGGCTTCGACGTTCTTGACGCCCGGGCAGCCACCGTCGACCGAGACGATCAGCACGTTCTTTTCCATGCCCACGGCCTTGAGGGCCTCGTAGGCGCCCGCCGCGGCCGGCTCGTTGATCGTGTGGACCACGTTCACGCCCGGATCCTTCTGGAGGAGGTTCTCCATGGCCTTGCGGCCGCCTTCCTCGTTGCCGTTGGTGACGTCATGGCCGACGATGCGCGCGTCGTCCTCGTCGCCGATCACGTTGGCGTCCTTGGTGTCGATGCCGAAGCCCATCATGAAGCCCTGGTTGCGCAGGACGTCGACGGTCGGCTGGGACGGGGTCAGGTTGAGGAAGGCGATTTTGGCATCCTTGGCGCTGTCACCCAGCGTCTTCGCGGCCCATTCGCCGATCAGCTTGCCGGCAAGCAGGTTGTCGGTGGCAAAGGTGGCGTCGGCAGCGTCGGCCGGCTCCAGCGGCGTGTCGAGCGCGATCACCAGGATCCCGGCGTCACGGGCCTTCTTGACGGCCGGGACGATGCCCTTGGTGTCGGAGGCGGTCAGAAGGATGCCCTTCGCGCCGTCGGCGATGCAGGACTCGATCGCCGCGACCTGGCTCTCGCTGTCGCCGTCGATCTTGCCGGCGTAGGCCTTGAGCGTCACGCCAAGCTCGCCGGCCTTGGCCGTCGCGCCTTCCTTCATCTTCACGAAGAACGGGTTGGTATCGGTCTTGGTGATCAGGCAGGCGCTGACTTCCTGCGCCATGGCCGGCGCTGCGCCAAGAGCGATGAGGGCCGCGCAGCCGAAAAGGGCCGTCTTCAGACGGCTGTTGAACGACGTCATGAACTATCCTCCCAAGAATTTCTGGCCGGATCTCGTGGACCGGCTCGACGGCCTCCGTCCTCCCGACGGCCGACCTGCTCTATGGGTGGCACGGGTCCAGGAACCTGTCAATAAATAAATCCACCTGATTTAAATATTGACTTGCCCTTGTCGTAGCCGCATCGTCCAGCGAATAGGCAGCCGAGAGCACAAGTTTTGATCAACAAGACGGGCTCGGCATCTGCTTAAAAGCAGGCGGCGCGCCGGGGGGCGCGCGCCGGCTTCGGGCAGCGCATCTGCCTGCTTGGGGAGGACCATCATGAGCACGAGCGACGGGCGCTTTCGCGCCGTCGATCTCGATCGCGGCACCAACCAGAACGGGGTCCGGCTCTACAACGAGCGCCTCGTGCTTTCGCTCGTCCGCCGCAACGGCGCGATGCCGAAGGCCGAGTTGGCGCGCCTCACCGGGCTTTCGGCTCAGACCATCTCCGTGATCGTCACCCAGCTCGCATCCGACGGGCTCGTGAAGCGCCAGGCCCCGCAGCGCGGCCGTGTCGGACAGCCCTCGGTGCCCTTCGCGCTGAACCCGGACGGTGCCTACGCCTTCGGTCTCAAGATCGGCAGGCGCAGCGCCGACCTCGTGCTGATCGACTTCCTCGGCCGGGTCCGCCGGCGCGTCCACACCGCCTACCCCTACCCGCTGCCCGAGGCCCTTATCGAGTTCGCCGTCAGCGGCATGGAGCGCATGTCCACCAACCTGACCGAGGCGGAACGTCAGCGCATCACCGGCCTCGGCGTCGCGGCGCCTTACCAGCTTTGGAACTGGGCCTACGAGGTTGGGAGCCCGCCGGGTGCGTTGGAGATCTGGCGCAGCACCGACATCCGCCGCGACCTGGAGGCGATCCTCCCCTGGCCGGTCTACCTCTGCAACGACGCGACCGCAGCCTGCGCGGCCGAACTTGTGTTCGGGGACAAGGGTGGCCTTCGCGATTTCGTCTACCTGTTCGTCGGCTCCTTCATCGGCGGCGGACTGGTGATGAACGGCGCTCTCGTGCCGGGAACGGGCGGCAACGCCGGCGCCATCGGCTCCATGCCGGTTCCGGGGGCAAACGGCCAGATGCAGCAGTTGATCCGCCGGTCCTCGCTCTATCTCCTGGAGAGCCGCCTGATGCAGGCCGGAAAGGAGTCCGGCTGGCTCTGGAGCGATCCCGATTCCTGGACGGAAGCGGGCGAGGAGGTCGACGAGTGGATCCAGATCGCCGCCGAGGGGATCGCCCACGCCGTCACGTCCGCGACATCCGTCTACGACTTCCCGGCCGTCGTCATCGACGGCGCATTCCCCGTTGCCGTGCGCGAGCGTCTGGTCGCCGCCGTGACGACCGCGCTCGACCGCCACGATCGCCAGGGCCTTTCTCCCGTCACCGTCCTGCCGGGCAGCATCGGGGCCGGTGCCCGGGAGATCGGCGGCGCCAGCCTGCCGTTCTTTGCCAACTTCGCCATGGATCGCGAAGTGCTTTTGAAGGAGTCCGCGTGATGTTGAAGGGCATCGACCCGCGCCTCGGTCCTGACCTGCTGCGCACGCTTCGCGCCATGGGCCATGGTGACGAGATCGCCATCGTCGACGGCAACTACCCCGCCGAAGCCCACGGCCGCAGGATCATCCGCGCCGACGGCCTCGGCGCGGTGGACATGGCGGACGCGATCCTTTCGGTGATGCCCCTGGACGACTTCGTCGAGGCCACCGCCTTCCGTCCGGGCATCCGCAACCAGCCCGACCGCCGAGAACCCATCTTCGACGACTTCGAGGCCGTCATTGCCCGTCACGAGCCGGGCAAGGCCCTCGTGCCCCTTCAGGGAGAAGCGTTCTACGCCCGCGTGCGGGAGGCCTATGCAGTTGTCGCAACCACGGAAAGCCGGCTCTACGGCAATCTGATCCTGCGCAAGGGCGTCATTCGGCCCGGCTGACCGGGCCGCCAGCCTCCCGGTTCGCCTTTCCTCCGCTGATTTCCACGTGCCACCAGCGGGGACGAGCGGACCTGTAGGAATGTGAAGTCGGTACGAAATCTTTAAGGGCCGGCCGGTCGAAGGCGCCGACCACAAGCGCCACCACCGGCGCGTCGTCGATGGCCCCGATCGTGCTGCCGCATCGCGGGCAGAACGCCCGGCTTGACCAGTCCGAAGTCCGGTAAACCGCCGGTTCTCCGCCCGGCCCGGTCCACTGGACCCTTTCCTTCGCGCACTCCACCCAGGCGACCGTCAACGCACCGGAATGCCTGCGGCAGATCGAACACGAGCAGGTGTGCGGCTTCTCCAGTGGCCCGGAGACCTCGAAACGGACGCTCCCGCAAAGGCATCCGCCGCCATGTATCCTCCTGCCCATCCGCATCCCCTTGCCGTGGCGCTGACCGCCGTTGTCCCCGAGGAAAGGATGTCCCGGTGCTCGCCGCCTGTCCAGGCGCCCCCGCTTTACATCTGATTCACTGTGGCCACCGCCTTAGGTTGCATCCGTGATGTCGCCGTGGGAGCCTCCGCCGATCAGAACGGGGACCGGCGATGCAGAAGACGATTGAACGACTGGCGGTTCTCGCCACCCTCCTCCTGCTTGCCTGTCACCCGGCGACAGCCTCCGCTTGCGAACTGGGCGATCCCGGGACCGACCTTTCCGTCATCCTCGACCGCTGCGACGAGGAGATCGCCGCCAACCAGCTGGCGGGTTCTGACCTTGCCGATGCGCTGCACGTGAAGGCTATGGCCCACTTCTACTTCGCCCATTTCGACGAAGCCGCGGCGCTGCTTGGGACGGCCCACACGTTGAAACCGCGGGATCCTTCGATCCTTGCCGATCTCGCCAGCTCCCATTCGGGTCGCATCGATCACAGAGCGGTCGATCGCGTCCTGGCGAAGGCCTTCGAACTCGACGCTGATTTCGCGCCCACCTGGCGCGCGGCGGGGATGGTGAAGCTGATCAGGTGCCATTGCGCGGACGCCGTCCCGCCGCTGACGCGGGCACTCGAACTGCTGCCTGAGGATCCCCATACGCTCCGGATGCTGGCGCAGACCCTGTTCCTGTCCGGTGATAGAGACCAGTCCTTCCTCGTTTTCGACCGCCTGCTGGCCCAGGGCGAAGACAAGCTGTCGAAGATCTGGACCGCCGGCGCCGATCCAGCCACCCGCGATTTCGTGGCCGAAACACACTCCATGTTGGCGGCCTACCAGCGGATGGCCGGGCGGGTTGACGCGGCGATCGCCAATCATGAAATCGCGCTCGGGCGGCATCCGCGGCACATGACCTATATCCTCAGGTACGCCGACACCTTGAGCCGGCTGGACCGGGACTCCACCGGGAAGGCGCTGGCCCTTCTCCAGAAGGCCTGGACCGACGACTTGCACCACTGGCGGATCGCCGGGGAACTGGGCTTCATCAGCGGGCTTCTGGGGAACCGACATGACGCGACCGCCTGGCTCCTCGAGGCCGAGAAACTCGGGCCGATACCGTTCGACTTCCATTGGAAGCGTGCGAAGACGCGAGCGCTGACCGGCGATCAGGTCGGAGCACTCGCCGACCTGGAAGCCGGCTTCGCGATGTCGCCGACGGAGATGAACCGGGCGATCTACTACATGACCGAGACCGGCTACCTCATGGAAATGCCGGGGGTTCCCTCGGAAACACTTTGGGCGAATGCCGTGTCGGCCTGCCTCCTCGATCGGGATTGCTGAAATGACCACGATCAAGATTCTGCGGGCGCTCGTCTTCACCGCCACCCTGTGCGCCATCCCCGCCAACGCTGCGCAAAAGCCCGCGCTTTGCGAAGCCCCGGAAGGTGCGACCGTGGAGGTTGTCGACCTGGTTGCCGCCCGATGTGCCGAGGCGCTTGACAAGGCGCCGAAGGGCGTCGAGCGGGCCGGCATCGCCATCGCGCTCTCGCGCCTCTACTTCCGCAACGGCCACGTCGACAAGACGGCGAGCGTGCTGCGCAACGCCGTCGTGAACGCACCCGACGACCCGGAGCTCCTGCGCGAGGCCGCCCTGTTCGAGAGTGGCAACGGCGACAAGAGAAAGGCCCGGCTCTGGTTCTCGCGCCTCATCGAGCTCCACCCGGACGACGCTGGGCTACTCGCCATGGCCGGCGACAACGAGTGGCGCCTCAACGCCTTGACGCAAGCCATGGGCTACTACGACAAGGCGCTCCGCATCGACCCCACCCACATGCCCGGCCTGCGGTCCCGCCAGCAGCTTGCCACCAAGCTCGGCCGCTATGACGCGGCGCTCGCCGATCTCGACACGCTGATCGCTCTCGACCCCGACAACGCCCTCCACCTCGTCGATCGCGCCGGCGTTCTTCTGGCCAAGGGCGATCCGGATGGTGCATTGGCTCAGATCGAGACCGCCCGCCAGCGCTTCCCGCAGGTCGAACCCTGGACCCTGCCGGTCCTCATCCGCATCCAGCTCGCGCGGGGCGACAGCGCCGCCGCCGTTGGCGGATGAATTCGCATCGCTGCTGGAGGGGGGCAACGGCGACAGAGCACCGGCGGCTGGGCGCTTCTTCGACGAAGTCTTCCGGATTGCCCGCAACATCCGCACTCGTAACGACATCCTCCGCCTGCAGGTTTTCCTGCGGAATCGCGGCTTCGAGTCTGTCGTGATCACCGGCCGCCTGGACGGTCCCACCCGGACCGCGACCGAGCGGTGCTCCACCGACGACCCCTGCGCGGCCGAGTTCATCACCTTCGTTCCCTGCCCTACCCAGTGCGAGACCCCGGTCGAGCGCAAACCTGTCGAATCGGTCGCGAGACGAAGCTGAACCGGGCGAGGATGTCACGGAAAGAAACTGGTGGGCCCACCAGGACTCGAACCTGGAACCAGACCGTTATGAGCGGTCGGCTCTAACCATTGAGCTATAGGCCCACGCGCCGTTCGAACCGGCGGACGAAGAGGTATATCCGACCGGTGTTCGGACGCAAGGTGGCGGAGCGGTGATCCCACACCTCTGCGGGCAAGCGTGCAACCGGTGCAGGCATCGCGTCATCGCGAAACGGCCCCAATCCGATGCGACCGAAGATGCGGGAAACCACCTCTCGCACGAGAACGCGCTCATGATCCGTCTGTCCACCATTGCCCTTGCCGCCGCGCTCATGGCAGCGCCGCTTCCCGCGCTCGCGAGCGAGGTCGCGGCACCGCCCTCCCTTTCGCTATCAGCGGACGGGATCGTCAGCGCTACGCCGGACACCGCCATCGTCACCACCGGCGTGGTCACGGAAGCGGAAACCGCCGGCGCGGCGCTCACAGGAAACAACGCTGCGATGCGCCAGTTGATCGACGCGGTGACGGGTGCCGGCGTGGAGAAGAAGGACGTCGCCACATCCGGCTTCTCGATCGAGCCCGTGATGGTCTACCCGCAGCCGAAGGCCGACGGCACCCAGGACCCGCCGCGCATCACCGGCTACCGGGTGGCCAACCAGGTCACCGTGAAGATCCGCAAGATCGAAGCTGCTGGCGACCTGCTCGACAAGGTGGTCCGGGCTGGTGCCAACCAGGTGCAGGGCGTTTCCTTCACCGTGGAGGACAGCGCCGCCCTGCTCGACCGGGCGCGCGCCGAGGCGATGCGGAAAGCGCGCGCCAAGGCCGAGGTCTACGCCGCCGCGGGCGGCTTCAAGCTGGGTCGCATCCTCTCGATCTCGGAAGCAACCGGCTTCATGCCGCCGCCCGCGCCCTACGCCCGGATGGCGATGGCGGAAGTAGCGCCGGCCGACAAGGTGCCGGTTGCGCTCGGCGAGCAGCAACTGCAGGTCACGGTCTCCGCCACCTGGGAAATCCAGGAGGCCCGCTGAACCGTCCCCGCTATCCTTTCCGGCTGCCGCTATCGCCGCGGCGGCCGGTCCGGTAACCTTGTACGATGCGTTTCCCCCCGTCCCTGCTCGACGACATCCGCAACCGCCTTCCGATCTCGCAGGTGGTGGCCCGTCGCGTGACCTGGGACCGCCGCAAGAGCCAACCCGCGCGGGGGGATTTCTGGGCCTGCTGCCCCTTCCATAAGGAGAAGTCGCCGTCCTTCCACTGCGACGACCGGCGCGGCATCTACCACTGCTTCGGCTGCGGCGCGTCCGGCGACCATTTCAAGTTCGTCACCGAGACGGAGGGCCTGTCGTTTCCCGAAGCCGTGGAGCGGCTGGCGGAGGAAGCCGGCGTCGCGCTGCCGACGCCCGACCCGCGCGAGCGGGAACGTCAGGCCGTCCGCGTCGACCTCGCCGGCGCCACCGAGATCGCCGCCGCCTTCTTCGAGCAGAGGCTGAGGGCGCCGGAAGGCAAGCGGGCAAGGGACTATCTCACCCGCCGCAGTTTCTCCCCGAAGACCGTGGCCGACTTCCGCATGGGCTGGGCCCCTGACGAGCGGGACGCCCTGAAGAAGCACCTGGCCCAGAACGCTGTGCCGGAGGACACGGCGATCGCCGCGGGCCTGCTGATCAAGCCGGAGGACGGCCGGCCCTCCTATGATCGGTTCCGCGGCCGGGTGATGATCCCGATCCAGGACAACCGCGGCCGTGTCGTCGCCTTCGGCGGCCGGACGCTGGACCCGGACGGCCAGCCCAAGTACCTCAACTCGCCGGAAACGCCGCTCTTCCACAAGGGCACGATGCTTTTCAACGTGCATCGGGCCAGAGAGGCGGCCCACAAGGCCGGCTCGATCATCGTCACCGAGGGCTATCTGGACGCCATCGCCGTTCATCAGGCGGGAATTCGGAATGTCGTGGCGACGCTCGGAACAGCCTTTACCGAAGACCAGATCGTCCGCCTCTGGCGTTTCGCCCCCGAACCCGTGATCTGCTTCGACGGCGACAAGGCCGGTGTCACCGCCGCCCACCGCGCCATCGATCGCATCCTGCCGGTCCTGAAATCCGGCCAGTCCTTCAATTTCTGCTTCCTTCCCGACGGCAAGGACCCCGACGAACTCGTCCGCTCCGGCGGCGCCGAGGCCTTTCTGGGCGAGATCGGCAAGGCCCGCCCACTCTCCGAGGTTCTCTGGGACCGAGAGGTGGCCGCCGCCCGCATCGACACGCCCGAACGCAAGGCCGCCCTGGAAGCGCGGATCGACGAGCTGATCCGCCAAATCCGGGACGACCGGGTCGCCCGGCGTTATCGCCTCGCGCTCCGGGTGAAGTTGTCCGAGCTCTTCTGGGCCCATGATCGGCAGGGCCGCGGCGACGGACGGGGCCCCTCCGCCACGGCGCCGGCGCTGGTCGACCTCCGTCCGGCGAACGATCCGGAACTGGCGACGATCGAGCGTGTCCTGCTCGGCCTTTGCGTGGAGTACCCCGACCTCTACGAGGCCCACATCGAGCGCCTCGCCACCACCGAATTCCGCGTCAAGGCGCTGGAGGACTTCAAGCGCGCGCTCTATCGCATCGCCGTCGACCTGGATGCCGCGTCCGTGTCGAGCTTCTACGACGGCCTGGACGGACGCTTCTACTTCGTCCTCAACGAAGTGCACGGCGACGAGGTGAAGAGCGACACCGGCCAGATCGTCCAGGTGCGCGGGCATCGTCTGCGCGAGCGGTTGCCGATCCTGCGCTTCCACCCCAGCCAGGCCTTCGTGGAGGTCTGCTTCGAACTGCTGCTGGAACGACTGTTCCTGCGCACCCTTGCGGCCGACATCGAACACGACATGGAAGCGGTCGGCGCGGAGACCGGCGAAGAAGCGATGGCCAGGATCTTCGAGCTATCGCGAGAGCTGAACCGGAGGCGCGAGGAGTTGGCCCGGCGCGAACAGGAACTCGCCGAGGAAGCCAAGGCGATCCGCAGCGCCACCGGCGGAGCGGCGGTCGCCGGTCCCGCCCTCTGGAAATAGCGGCAGCACCGCCCCATCTGAACCGAGTGGGATCGGGAACGAGGGACGAACCGTTGGACCGCTGGACGATCCCGCTGATTCGGCCCTTCTGTTGCGAATCACTCTTGCGCAATCCCGCGCGCCCGCTACATAGACGAGTTCCGACGCGGCAGTTTCTGCCGGAACGGCCGCAATCGCGCGCGCAAAGTTCCAGCGGCGCAAGACGGGTTCGAGGGTGTTTCTGAAGCTGGCGAACGCCCGGGGGGGCCGAACGCGACCCTTGCAGGGTTAAGCGCGGTTTAAGGGCTTGGCCGCTATCCAGGGATGACGGTTGGCGAGTTCCGACGTGACGTGATGCTCCCGGATGGAGCAGGTCTGGTCGGGCCTATCCGGTGTCCCGGCGGTACGACGGACGATTTTTCCCGCATCCGGCCAGAACGGCCGGTTGTCGGTTTGCGGAGACGGATATGGCGACGAAAGCGACAGAATCGGAAGAGGCGCAGGAAACCGGCACCGAGAGCCAGGACAGTCCGCTTCTCGACCTGTCCGATGCCGCCGTCAAGCGCATGATCAAGCTCGCCAAGAAGCGCGGCTATGTCACCTACGATCAGCTGAACGAGGTGCTTCCCTCCGAGGAGGTCACGTCGGAGCAGATCGAGGACACCATGGCGATGCTCTCCGACATGGGCATCAACGTGGTCGACAGCGAGGAGGCCGAGGAGGCCGGCGAAGGAAGCGAGGGCGGCGAGGAGGAAAGCAGCGAGCTGACCGAATCGACCGGCACCGCGGTCGCCCGGACCACCACCGCCCGCGAGCCCGCCGACCGCACCGACGACCCGGTCCGCATGTATCTGCGCGAGATGGGCTCGGTCGAACTTCTTTCCCGCGAGGGCGAGATCGCCATCGCCAAGCGCATCGAGGCCGGCCGCGAGGCCATGATCGCAGGCCTCTGCGAAAGCCCGCTGACCTTCCAGGCGATCATCGTCTGGCGTGACGAACTGAACGAGGGGAAGATCCTTCTCCGCGACATCATCGACCTGGAGGCCACCTACGCCGGTCCCGACGGACGCGGCGCGCCCGTCGTGCCGGGCCTGGGCGAAGCCGCCGAGGACGAATTGGCCGAGCGTCCCGCACCGCGTCCCGAAGGCGAGGAAGGCGAAGGCATCCCCGAGCCGGAACTGTCCGACGAGGACGACATGGAGAACAACATCTCCCTGTCGGCCATGGAGGCCGAGCTGAAGCCTAAGGTGCTGGAAACCTTCGACCGCATCGCCGAGAACTACAAGAAGCTCCGCCGCCTGCAGGACCAGCACGTCGAGAACCGGTTGAAGAACCAGAACCTCTCGCCGAGCCAGGAGCGCCGCTACAAGAAACTGGAGGAGGAGATCCAGGAGGACGTGAAGTCCCTCTCGCTCAACTCCGCCCGCATCGAAAGCCTCGTCGAGCAGCTCTACGACATCAACAAGAAGCTGATGAGCCTGGAAGGCAAGCTTCTGCGCCTCGCCGAATCCTACGGCGTCACGCGCGAGGACTTCCTGCGCCAGTACCAGGGCTCCGAGCTCGATCCGAACTGGATCCGCCGCGTCGCGTCCCTCGCCTCGCGCGGCTGGAAGGACTTCGTCGCCCGCGAGAAGGAGGAGATCCGCGAGCTCCGCCAGACCATCCAGAACCTCGCCACCGAGACCGGCCTGGAGATCACCGAGTTCCGCAAGATCGTCCATCTCGTCCAGAAGGGCGAGAAGGAGGCTCGCATCGCCAAGAAGGAGATGGTGGAGGCCAACCTGCGCCTCGTCATCTCCATCGCCAAGAAGTACACCAACCGCGGCTTGCAGTTCCTGGACCTGATCCAGGAGGGCAACATCGGCCTGATGAAGGCCGTCGACAAGTTCGAGTACCGGCGCGGCTACAAGTTCTCCACCTACGCCACGTGGTGGATCCGGCAGGCGATCACCCGCTCGATCGCCGACCAGGCCCGCACCATCCGCATCCCGGTGCACATGATCGAGACGATCAACAAGATCGTCCGCACATCGCGCCAGATGCTGCACGAGATCGGCCGCGAGCCGACGCCGGAGGAGCTGGCGGAGAAGCTGGCGATGCCGCTCGAAAAGGTGCGCAAGGTCCTCAAGATCGCCAAGGAGCCGATCTCCCTGGAAACGCCGATCGGCGACGAGGAGGACAGCCATCTCGGCGACTTCATCGAGGACAAGAACGCGATCCTCCCGATCGACGCGGCGATCCAGTCGAACCTGCGCGAGACCACGACGCGCGTGCTCGCCTCGCTCACCCCGCGCGAGGAGCGCGTGCTGCGCATGCGCTTCGGCATCGGCATGAACACCGACCACACCCTGGAAGAGGTCGGCCAGCAGTTCTCCGTCACGCGCGAGCGCATTCGCCAGATCGAGGCCAAGGCGCTCCGCAAGCTCAAGCACCCGAGCCGCAGCCGCAAGCTGCGCTCCTTCCTCGATAACTGAGGCGGGCGCGATGTCCTTCCTGAGAAAGCTGTTCGGCGGTGGAGGCGGCGGCGACAAGCCGGCCGCCGCCGCCGGCCCGACCCAGGACCACAAGGGCTTCGTCATTCGCGCCACTCCGGTCTCCGAAGGCGGCCAGTACCGCGTCTGCGGCGTGATCACCAGGGATGTCGACGGCGCGGCTCGCGAATACACCTTCCACCGCGCCGACAAGATGGCGTCCAAGGATGAGGCGATCGACCTCACCTTCCAGAAGGGCCGCCTCATCATCGACGAACAGGGCGATCGCATCTTCGGCTGAGCCGGGTCGCCTGTTCACCTTCATGTCGCACGCGCTCTCCGCGCGGCCGGCTTTCCGCCCGTCGCAACGCGATGCTATCGTCGCCAAAAAGGCGCCCCATGGTTGCGGCGCAGGGAGACAGCGCCGGGCCATGACGACGAGCGAAAACGAACAGCCGCGCGGGGAATTAACCGTCCGCACCATCGCCATGCCCGCCGACACCAACGCCAACGGCGACATCTTCGGTGGCTGGGTGATGAGCCAGATGGACCAGGCCGGCGGTATCGCGGGCGTCGAGCGCGCCCGCGGCCGGGTCGTCACCGTTGCCGTCGACGGCATGATCTTCCTGCGGCCGGTGAAGGTGGGTGACGTTCTCTGCGTCTACACCAAGGTGGAAAGCGTAGGCCGGACCTCCATGAAGATCCACATCGAGGCTTGGGCCCGTCGTTTCAGGTCGGATTTTCGGGAGAAGGTCACCGACGCCACCTTCACCTTCGTCGCTATCGACGACGATGGCCGGCCGAGGCCGGTGCCTCCCCTGGAAAGCCTCTCCGCCCACCTGCCCGACTGATGGGAAATCAGTGATCCGTTAAGTCTGCTTGCTGGAAACAGCGGATGGCTGTAAGCGCATCGACAATTGTTTGACCAATTCCGTGCAGAGTGAAGCGACGCGCAGACTGTCGCGTCTATCTCGCCGGAGTTTTTCATGGTCAGGTTCGCTATCCTTTCCGCTGCTTGCCTTTCTGCACTTGTCGTTGCCGGTCCGGCTCACGCCGAAGATCTTGTCTTCCTGCTGGACAACCAGACTTCTGGCGGTGTCCGCGAGTTCTACACGTCGCCCGTGGACGTCAACAACTGGGAAGCCGACGTCCTTGGTGTCGATGTCCTGGCGGCCGGCGAGTCCGTTCGCGTCACCATCGCGGACGGTCGTTCCCAGTGCGAGTACGACATGAAGTTCATCTATGAGGACGGCACCGAGCAGGTGCAGCCCGGCGTGAACCTCTGCGAGACCGGGTCCTATACCCTCACCGAGTGAGATCCCGAGACGAACGAACATCTGGAGCGCGCAGCCGGCATGAAGCCGCTGCGCGCTTCGTGTTTTTTCGCGCTCGACAGATCGGCCCGGGTGCAAGACGCTGTCTCCTCCGGTGGAGAGGAGCCGTCCCATGACCGTCGAAGCGACCAGATCCCTGATCGAACGCTATTTCCAGGCGTTCAACGACCGCTCCATCCAGGGCATGCTCGACTGCATGTCCGAGGATATGGTCCACGACGTCAACCAGGGCGGCCGCCGGATCGGCAAGGAGCAGTTCAAGACGTTTCTGATCCACATGGCCCGCTGCTACGACGAGGAACTCGCAGACATCGTCATCATGACGACGGACGACGCGAATCGGGCGGCAGCCGAGTTCACCGTCCACGGCACCTACCGGGAAACCGATGACGACCTGCCACCGGCACGCGGACAGAGCTACACGATCTCGGCCGGCACGTTCTTCGAGGTCGACGATGGCCTGATCACGAGGGTTACCACCTACTACAATCTCGAGGAATGGATTGCCAAAGTGAGCACCTGACCACCCGGTACAGCGGAACACCGCGACGGGTCGGCGGTTGCGTGTCGCGGAGATTCTGTCCGACGAGGTCCGGACGATCGCCGTCAGGGGATGAGCATGATGCGGCAGTTCAGGATCGCGACGGCACAGTATCCGATCGATGCGCTCGATGACCTCGACGCCTACGAAGCCAAGATCGCCGACTGGGTGGATCGTGCGGCGGGGCAAGGCGCAAAGCTCCTTGTCTTCCCCGAGTACGGCTCGATGGAACTTACCCACCTCTCCGGCGCCGGAGCACGCGACCTGCGCCGGTCGATCGAGGCGCTGGATCGCCTGATCCCGGAGATCGATTCGCTGCACCAGTCGCTCGCACGCCGGCACGACGTCCATATCCTGGCGGCGAGCGCGCCCGTCCAGGGCGGCGACGGCGTCTTCCGCAACGTGGCTCGCCTGTTCGCCCCCTGCGGGGCCGTGGGCCGCCAGGAGAAGATCGTGCCGACGCCCTTCGAGCGCGATCCGTGGGGCATCCTCGGCGGCGGTCCGATCACCGTGTTCCGGACCAGGATCGGAATGATCGGCATCTGTATCTGCTACGACGCCGAGTTTCCGCTCATCGCCCGCGCCCAGGCCGAAGCCGGGGCCGAGATCATCCTGGTCCCCTCCTGCACGGAAACGGTCCGCGGCTACTGGCGCGTCCGCAACGGCGCGGTCGCCCGCGCCCTGGAGAACCAGTGCTACGCGGTTCATTCTCCCACCATCGGCCGGGCACCCTGGTCGGCGGCCGTCGAGGAGAACCACGGCGCGGCCGGCGTCTACGGCCCGCCCGATCTCGGATTTCCGGAGAACGGGATCGTCGCCCTCGGCGTTATGGACGAACCCGGATGGGTGACGGCTGAGATCGATCTGGACCTGGTGGCGGCGGTCCGAACGCAAGGCGCGGTGCGGAACTTCCAGCACTGGCCGGAACAGGGCGTCGTCACGGCGCCGATGGCCGAAGTGGTGGATCTCACCGGCCGGGATGGCTGACCGGTTGGACGCGCGGGTGTGGACAAGACGGCCGCGAGACGCCACCAACAGCGCTAAGCCCATGTTTCGGCTTCACTTTAGCTCGACCCGCCACGCGGTTGACGCTGCCGGCCGCTTCCCCTAAGGTCGCGGCCCGCGACGAACCGCCGGTCCGCCGCGCGCGCTGCCGCACCCCTGCGGTCGGTTTGCGCTTCGCTGAAGGCCCGGCAGACGGCCGCGCCATTGTGTTGCTTCTGACTGCCTCCCGAACCGCACACCCCGCCGGAACGCCGGACCGGGGGTTCGCGCACGACGGCCCGGCAGCCGGAACCGGATCCCCGAGGACCCTATGACCGACGCTTCCGAAGCCTGGGCCGAACCAACCCCGACCGCCGTCCTGGTGCTCGCTGATGGCACCGTGATCGAAGGCTTTGGGATCGGCGCGCGAGGAAGCGCGGTCGGCGAGGTCTGCTTCAACACCGCGATGACCGGCTACGAGGAGATCCTGACCGACCCGTCCTACGCCGGACAGATCATCACCTTCACTTTCCCGCATATCGGCAATGTCGGCGTCAACGACGAGGACATCGAGACGGTCAATATGGCCGCCGCCTCCGGCGTGCGCGGCGTTGTGCTGAAGGCTGACGTGACCGACCCGTCGAACTGGCGCGCGACACGGCACTTCTCTGCTTGGCTGGCCGCACGGGGCATCGTCGGCATCTCCGGCATCGACACGCGCGCCCTCACAGCTCTCATCCGTGAGAAGGGCATGCCGAACGCCGTCATCGCGCACGACCCGGCCGGCGTCTTCGACCTTCCCGACCTCAAGCGCCAGGCTGCCGCCTGGGGCGGACTGGAGGGGCTGGACCTTGCCAAAGAGGTTTCCTCCACCCAGTCCTACGGCTGGGACGAGACCACCTGGGAATGGGGCGAGGGTTTCGGCCGCCTGACCGAGCCGAAGCACCACGTCGTTGCCATCGACTTCGGGGTGAAGCGCAACATCCTGCGCCTCCTCGCCGACCAGGGCTGCAAGGTGACGGTCCTGCCCGCCACCGCGACCGCGGAGGACGTTCTCGCCCTCGAACCGGACGGCGTGTTCCTCTCCAACGGCCCCGGCGATCCCGCAGCGACGGGGGAATACGCCGTGCCGACCATCCGCGCCGTGGTCGACAAGGGCATCCCCACCTTCGGCATCTGCCTCGGCCACCAGATGCTGGGCCTCGCCGTCGGCGCCCGCACCGTCAAGATGCACCAGGGACATCACGGTGCGAACCACCCGGTGATGGACCACACCACCGGCAAGGTCGAGATCACCTCGATGAACCACGGCTTCGCGGTCGACAGCAGCACGCTGCCGGACACGGTCGAGGAAACCCACGTTTCGCTCTTCGACGGTTCCAACTGCGGCATCCGCCTGAAATCCAAGCCGGCCTTCTCGGTCCAGTATCACCCGGAAGCCAGCCCCGGACCGCAGGACAGCCACTATCTCTTCCGTCGCTTCGTGAACCTCATCCGCGAACGGAAGGGCGAAGCGCCCGTTCCGGAGCGCACCTGAGGTTCGAACGACTCTGAACATCGAACCGGCCGGCGCAAGCCGGCCGGTTTCGTTCAATCGCCCTCGTCGGGGATGTTGAGGAGTGTCCCGCAGGCCTTGCAGTGGACCGCATCCGGTTCATGTCGCTGTAGCCCGCAAGTCGGGCATGGGAACCGAACCTTGGTCGGGCGCATCAGCACCTGCGCAAGTCTGAGGAACAACGTCACGCCGCAGATCATGATCACGACCGAGATCAATCGGCCGGAGGATCCCTCGAGCGTGATGTCGCCGAAGCCGGTCGTCGTCAGCGACGTCACCGTGAAGTAGAGCGCGTCGACGTAGTTGTTGATCTTGTCGTTCCGCAGGTGCTGGGTCTCGTAGACGATCGCCGTCATCACGAACAGGAAGACCAGCAGGTTCACCGTCGCAAGGATCGCTTCCTCGTTGCGGCGGAAGAACTTGCTGTCCTGCCGCAACCGTTGAAGGATCTGGTATGTCCGCAGCAGACGGAGCGTTCTGAGGATGCGCAGAAACGCCGCGCCTTCTCCGACGATCGGGCTGAGAAACGAAAGCACCGCTGCAAAGTCCGCCCAGGTCGCCGGGTGGGCGAAGCCACGAAGACGCTCCCGACTGATCGCAATGCGGACGGCGAAGTCGGCGGCGACGACCATCCCGATCACAACGTCGGCGACTTCCAGCCAGATCGTTCGCGTCAAGAACGACGAGACGACGATGAAGGCCACCGTCGCGAGGTCGAAGGCGAGCAACCCGTACCGGAAACGGTGCGCTTCCTGGCTGTCGCTCTCGTAGAGCTGCCGCGCGCGCGCCAGGAAGGACGTCTTGCGCGGAGGGCCGCTCGCCTCGCTGGTCATGCAGCACGTCCGGGCGCCAGTCGCAGCCGGTTGGCGAGGAACGCCGCACCTCCGATCAACAGGAGTGCGGCTGCAAGAAACGGTGCACCCGGGAAGTAAACCGGAGCATCGTCCGCGGTGAAGGCGCTGAACAGCCGTGTCATCACCAGCGGTGAGATCACCATGGTCAGGCTCTTCACGCTGGCGATGGCGCCTTGCAACTCGCCTTGCGCGTCGCTCGGCACCTGCCCCACCGCGATCGACCGGATTGACGGTTCGATCAGGCCGATGAACGCGAAGAGAGGGATGAATGCGAGCATCAACGGCCCGGTCGGCGCGAACGCGAACCCGGCAAAGCCGAGCGAGGAGAGCGTCAGCCCGAGCAGCGCCGCCTTGCGTTCGCCGAAACGCTTGACGACCGGCCCGATGACGCCGCCCATCACCAGGGCCATGGCGATGCCCACCAGCCCCAGCGAGAGGCCGATGTCGGCTTCGCTCCAGCCGAAGCGCAGCTTGGTCGAATACGTCCAGATCGCCGGATTGGCGTCATGGGCAAGCTGGTAGATCACGATGATGCCGATCAGGCCGAGCACGACCGGATAGACCCGCATCTGCTTCATGGCGCCGAAGGGATTGGCCCGCCGCCATTGGAACGCGCGACGCTTCTCCTCCGGCAGCGTCTCATCGAGGAAGAACCACCCGAAGATGAAGTTGGCGAACGACAGTGCCGCCGCCGCATAGAACGGCACCCGCGGGCCGATCTCTCCCATCAGGCCGCCGATCACCGGCCCGAACACGAACCCCACCCCGAACGCGATCCCGATGAAGCCGAAATTCCGGGCCCGGTTCTCCGGCGTCGAGAGATCGGCGATGTAGGCCCCGGCCGTCGTGTAGCTCCCTCCTGAGATGCCGGCGAGCAAACGCCCGACGAACAGCCAGCCGAGCGAAGGGGCCAACGCGCAGATCAGGTTGTCGATGCCGAAGGTCGCGACCGAGGCCAGCAGAACCGGCCTCCGGCCGAATCGATCGGAGAGGTTGCCGATCACCGGGGCGAACAGGAATTGCATCGCGGAGTAGACGAAGATCAGCCACCCCCCGTCGATGGCCGCTTCGCTCAGACCTGCCCCGGTGAGTTCCACCAGGAGCTGCGGCAGGATCGGGATCACCATGGCGATCGCGATCACATCCAGCGCTACCGTGACGTAGACGAAGAAGAGGCTCTTGGCGTTGGGCGCTTTCGACATCGATCGGTCCGGTTCGCGGGGGCGGTTCGCCGCCGGCCATCCATGCAGCCCCTTCGACCTACTGTCAAAGCCGGGACATCACAGATCCTGGTCAGAGCGACGTGGCGTCGAAGGTGTTGCAGGCATCGACCTGCCCCGACTCGAACCCTTTGCGGAACCAGCGCTTCCGCTGTTCCGACGTGCCGTGATTGAAGCTTTCCGGCACGACGTAGCCCTGGGTCCGCTTCTGGATCGCGTCGTCGCCGATCTGGGTCGCTGCGTTCATCGCCTCGTCCAGGTCTCCGATTTCCAGAAGTCCGCGGGCCTGTGCGTCATGCGCCCAGATGCCGGCGAAACAGTCAGCCTGGAGTTCGACCCGAACCGACATCTGGTTCGCCTGCCCCTCGCTCATAGTCCGGCGGAGGCGATTGAATTCGGGCAGCACGCCGATCAGGTTCTGGACATGATGGCCGACCTCGTGCGCCACCACGTAAGCCTGCGCGAAGTCGCCCGGCGCGTCGAACTTTTGCCGGAGTTCCCGATAGAAGCCGAGGTCGATGTAGACCTTCTGGTCGCCCGGGCAGTAGAACGGCCCCGACGCCGCGCTGGCAAAGCCGCAGGCCGTCTGGTCCTGTCCGCTGAACACGCGCAGCGTCGGCGCCTGATAGGTTTCGCCGCTGTCGCCGAAGCGCTGCGACCAGGTGTCCTCCGTCTCGGCGAGCACGGTGCGCACGAAGCCGACGAGGTCGTCGTCCTCCGCCGATTGTGCCGGGGGCCTCGCCTGGTCGAAGGACATGGTCGAGCCGCCGGTTGAGCCGTCGAGCCCGCCCCCGGTGAGAACCGTCAGCGGATTGATGCCGAGCAGCCAGAGCACGATCATCACGATCACGATCATGCCGATCGACGGAGCGCCAGCGCGCCGGACGCCGCCGCCCCCCAACCCGCCGGGCAGCCTGAAGCCGCCACCCGACCGGCCGAAACCGCCATCCGGCCCGCCGCCTCCGGTGCCGCGCGCATCCTCGAAATTGTCGCTCTGACGGCGGCCTCTCCAGCGCATTCCCAATTCCTCCCGAGACGTTGTTTCAACACTGAAGCCGATTGTGCGGTCCTGCAAGCCGCCTGCCAGGCTTGACCTTGCCGTCATCAACGGCCGACGGGGTCTGGAGGATCCCTCCCCGCCACCAGCCCGGACGAAGAAACCTCTGCAGGCGGGAAAACCATGCAGGCCCGGCTGGCCGAGGGTTCCCGCCGCGATCGTTTTCCTCTATAAGCCGCCCGGCTCTCATCAAAAGCCCAATTTCAAGCACCCGGACAATCAGTCCTCCGACGGGATGGACCGGCGATCCGGGTCGACGACCGACGAGAAGGCCCGTTGTTCGGCGCAGCCGGAGACGGCGGCCTCGATTGAACGCGAGCGAACGATGCCCAGACGCACCGACATCAACACCATCCTGATCATCGGTGCCGGCCCAATCGTGATTGGACAGGCCTGCGAGTTCGACTATTCCGGCACCCAGGCTTGCAAGGCCTTGAAAGCCGAGGGCTACCGGATCGTCCTGGTCAATTCGAACCCGGCGACGATCATGACCGACCCGGAACTGGCCGACGCTACCTACATCGAGCCGATCACGCCGGAGATCGTCGCCAAGATCATCGAAAAGGAGCGCGCCGAGCGCCCGAACGACAAGCTTGTGCTGCTGCCCACCATGGGCGGCCAGACGGCGCTCAACACCGCGCTTTCGCTGAAGAAGATGGGCGTGCTCGACGAGCATGGCGTCGAGATGATCGGGGCAGACGCCGAGGCGATCGACAAGGCCGAGGACCGCGAGCTGTTCCGCGAGGCGATGGCCAAGATCGGCCTCGCCACGCCCCGCGCCGCCTTCGTCAACACCTCCGATCTGAAAGCCAAGTTCCGGGCCGAGCACGCCCGGCGCGTGGCCGCGGTCAAGGAGAAGTTCCCGGCCGGCGACGAACGCCAGAAGGCCCTCGCGGCCTTCGAGAACGAGTGGATGCTCGGCGAGCGCGCCCGGCGCGAGGAGCAGGTTCTGACCGCCCAGCTCCAGGCGCTGGAGGCCCAGAAGGTCACCGGCCTGCCCGCCATCGTGCGCCCGTCCTTCACCTTGGGCGGCACCGGCGGTGGCATCGCCTACACGCTCGAGGAACTCTACGAACTCGTCCTTTCCGGCATCGACGCCTCGCCGACCTCCGAGGTCCTGGTCGAGGAGAGCGTGCTCGGCTGGAAGGAGTTCGAGATGGAGGTCGTCCGCGATCGCGACGACAACTGCATCATCGTCTGCTCCATCGAGAACCTCGACCCGATGGGCGTCCACACCGGCGACTCGATCACCGTCGCGCCGGCGCTGACGCTGACCGACAAGGAATACCAGATCATGCGCGACGCCTCGCTGGCGGTGCTGCGCGAGATCGGCGTCGAGACCGGCGGCTCCAACGTCCAGTTCGCCGTCAACCCGGCGGATGGCCGCCTCGTCGTCATCGAGATGAACCCGCGTGTGTCGCGCTCCTCCGCGCTCGCCTCGAAGGCGACCGGCTTCCCGATCGCCAAGGTCGCCGCGCGGCTGGCCGTCGGCTACACCCTCGACGAACTCGCCAACGACATCACCGGCGGCGCGACCCCGGCCGCCTTCGAGCCGACCATCGACTACGTCGTCACCAAGATCCCCCGCTTCGCCTTCGAGAAGTTCCCAGGCGCCGAGCCGACGCTCACCACCGCCATGAAGTCCGTCGGCGAGGTTATGGCGATCGGCAGGACCTTCCAGGAATCCATGCAGAAGGCGTTGCGCGGCCTCGAGACCGGGCTTACCGGCCTCAACGAGATCGAGGTGCCCGGCCTCGGCCAGGGCGACGACAAGAACGCCATCCGCGCGGCGCTCGGAACGCCCACGCCGGACCGTCTGCGCCATGTCGCCCAGGCCATGCGCCTTGGCTTCAGCGTTGCCGACGTCCACGCCCTCTCCAAGATCGACCCCTGGTTCCTCGAGCAGATCCATGGTGTCGTGGAGATGGAGGCCAAAATCCGTCGACACGGCCTGCCCCCCACCGTCGGCCAGTTCCGCCGGCTGAAGGCGATGGGCTTCTCCGATGCCCGCCTGGCCGAGCTCGCGGGCTTGTCCGAGGCCGAGGTTTCGGCACGGCGCGCCAAGCTCGACGTCCACCCGGTCTACAAGCGCATCGACACCTGCGCAGCCGAGTTCGCCTCGCCCACCGCCTACATGTACTCCACCTACGAAACGCCCTTCGTCGGCAAGCCGTCGGACGAGGCCTTCCCGTCCGACAAGAAGAAGGTCGTCATCCTCGGCGGCGGACCGAACCGGATCGGCCAGGGAATCGAGTTCGACTACTGCTGCTGCCACGCCTGCTTCGCCCTCAGCGACGCCGGCTACGAGACCATCATGGTCAACTGCAACCCGGAGACCGTGTCGACCGATTACGACACCTCCGATCGCCTCTACTTCGAGCCGCTGACCGCAGAGGACGTGCTGGAGATCCTGCGCGTGGAGCAGCAGAACGGCACGCTCCACGGCGTCATCGTCCAGTTCGGCGGCCAGACACCCTTGAAGCTCGCAGACGCATTGGAGAAGGCGGGAATCCCGATCCTCGGCACCTCCCCCGACGCCATCGACCTCGCCGAGGACCGCGACCGCTTCAAGCGCCTCCTCGACAAGCTCGGGCTGAAGCAGCCGAAGAACGGCATCGCCTATTCGATCGAGCAGAGCCGCATCGTCGCCGGCGAACTCGGCTTCCCGCTCGTCGTGCGCCCGTCCTACGTGCTCGGCGGCCGCGCCATGCAGATCATCCGCGACGAGGAAGGTTTCGACGCCTACCTTCTCGGCACGCTCCCGGCCCTCGTCCCTGCCGACGTGAAGGCGAAGTACCCGAACGACAAGACCGGGCAGATCAACATGGTGCTCGGCAAGAGCCCGCTGCTGTTCGACCGCTACCTTTCGGATGCCATCGAGGTGGACGTCGACGCCCTCTGCGACGGCAAGGACGTGTTCATCGCCGGCGTCATGGAGCACATCGAGGAAGCCGGCATCCACTCCGGCGACAGCGCCTGCACCTTGCCCACCTACTCGCTCTCCGACGAGATCGTCGCCGAGCTGAAGCGTCAGACGAAAGCCATGGCGCTCGCCCTAGAGGTCGGCGGCCTGATGAACGTCCAGTACGCCATCAAGGACGGAGAGATCTTCGTCCTCGAGGTGAACCCGCGCGCCTCCCGCACGGTCCCCTTCGTCGCCAAGACGATCGGCATGCCCATCGCCAAGATTGCCTCGCGCATCATGGCCGGCGAGTCCCTCGCCTCCTTCGCCCTGAAGGACAAGAAGCACCGGCACATCGCGGTGAAGGAAGCCGTCTTCCCCTTCGCTCGCTTCCCGGGCGTCGACACGCTGCTCGGCCCTGAGATGCGCTCAACCGGCGAGGTGATGGGCCTCGACTACAACTTCGCGGACGCTTTCGCCAAGTCGCAGCTCGGCTCCGGCACGCGCGTCCCGACTGGCGGCACCCTGTTCGTTTCGGTCAAGGACAGCGACAAGGTGCGCATCCTCGACGCCATCCGACGGCTCGTCGGCGTCGGCTTCAAGGTGCTCGCCACCTCCGGGACCCAGCGGTACCTGGAGGAGAACGGCATCCCGACAGGCAAGATCAACAAGGTTCTGGAAGGGCGGCCGCACATCGTCGATGCGATCAAGAACGGCGAAGTCCAGTTGGTCTTCAATACGACGGAGGGCGCCAAGGCCCATTCCGACAGCCGTTCCCTTCGTCGCGCTGCCCTCTTGCAGAAAGTCCCGTATTATACGACCCTTGCAGGCGCCGTTGCTGCGGCTCGCGGGATCGAGGCATGGTCCACGGGTGTGACCGAAGTCCGTCCCCTCCAAGCCTACTTCGAAGCGGCGGAATAAGCGGGGTCCGTGCGGGCGGCTGTTCAGCCTGCCGGCGCGGACGTCGCGTGTCGGTGGCCATGAAGCTGATAGGGATCCGGATGGCCGGAACCGATCGGGCATCTGGCTGCTTTCGGTGGGCCGATCGAAATCGACCGGCCGACAGGACAGAACAAGACGAGTGCCCGGCGCCGAACGCGTCGGGCGCCTTGATTTTAGGGAAGGTTGAACGACCGATGGAAAAGATCCCGATGACCGCCGGCGGCTACGCAGCCCTGGAGCGCGAGCTGCAGCGGCGCAAGTCAGAGGAACGGCCCCGCATCATTGCGGCCATTTCCGAGGCCCGGGCGCACGGCGACCTGTCGGAGAACGCGGAGTACCACGCCGCCAAGGAATCCCAGAGCCACAATGAGGGCCGCATCTCCGAGCTGGAGGACATGCTCTCGCGGGCCGAGGTGATCGACGTCTCCAAGCTCTCCGGTAAGACCATCAAGTTCGGCGCCACTGTGAAGCTCGTCGATGAGGACACCGAGGAGGAGAAGACCTACCAGATCGTTGGCGAAGCCGAGGCCGACGTGAAGGAAGGCCGCGTCTCCATCACCTCCCCGATCGCCCGCGCCCTGATCGGCAAGACCGTCGGCGACAACGTCGAGGTGAGCGCGCCCGGCGGCGCGCGCGCCTATGAGGTTCTGGACGTCGCCTTCCGTTGAGCCCGCCGGGCGGGTGGTGAAACCCGCCCGCTCCCGCCGGTGGACCTTGTCGCGGTCATGGTCTAGACAGTCGCGCGTAGGCTGACGCGCGGCCGACGCACCGAAGGCACCATCTTGATCCTGAACGAGACCGGACGAAGACGCATTCTCGTGGTGGGCGACGCCATGCTCGACCGCTACTACGAGGGCGTGACCGACCGCATCTCCCCCGAGGCCCCGGTTCCTGTCGTCCGCGTCAGGAGCAGCTTCGACCGGCCGGGCGGCGCGGCGAACGTCGCCCTCAATCTGGCCTCGCTCGGCGTTCAGGTGACCTTCCTCGCTTTCGTCGGCGCCGACCCGGATGCCGACGCCCTGCGTCACCGGCTGGAAGAAGCCGGCGTCGCCTGCCGCTTCATCGCTTCACCGACCGCGCGCACCATCGTCAAGCTCCGTGTCCTCTCATTGCGCCAGCAGGTGATCCGCCTCGACTTCGAGGACGGTTTCCACCGAGAGGACCATGCCGCGCTCGCCACTCTCTTCCGGGATCAGCTGGCCGACCACGACCTCGCCGTCCTGTCCGACTATGGCAAGGGAACCCTCACCGGCGTCTCCGAGCTGATCGCCGCCGCCCGCGTCGCTGCCGTCCCCGTGCTGGTCGACCCCAAGGGCGCCGACTTCACCCGCTACGCCGGCGCGGCCGTGATCACACCGAACGCTTCGGAATTCGCAACCGTCGCCGGCAGGGCCGCAGACGAAACCGATTTCGCATCCCGCGCCTTCGCTTTGCGCGACACCCTCCGCGTCGACCATCTCCTGGTCACCCGCGGCGAGCGCGGCATGAGCCTGTTCGGACCGGACGGCGCCGCGCTCAGCATCCCCGCCGAAGCGCGCGAGGTCTACGACGTCACCGGCGCTGGCGACACCGTGATCGCCACGCTCGCGGTCGGCATGGCCTGCGGCTTGTCCATCGTCGACGCCATGCGCCTCGCCAACGTCGCCGCGGGCATCGTCGTCTCGCGTAAGGGAACGGCTGCCGTCACGCTGGACGAGCTCTCGGCGGTCGCGGTGCCCCACGCCGCCTTCGCGGATCCCGCGGCAACTCTTCGTCAGATCCAGGAGGCCAAACGGCGCGGCGAGCGGATCGTCATGACCAACGGCTGCTTCGACATCCTTCACGCCGGCCACGTCGACTACCTGAGCCGCGCCAAGTCCCTCGGCCACAAGCTGGTCGTCGCCGTCAACACCGACGCCTCGGTGCGCCGCCTCAAGGGCGCCGGCCGACCGGTGAACCCACTGGAACAGCGGATGACCGTCCTTCACGCGCTGAAAGCGGTGGACTGGGTCCTCCCCTTCGACGGCTCAGTCGCCGCGGACGGCACCCATGACGACACACCCCTCGACATCATCAGCACGGTCATGCCGCACGTGCTGGTAAAGGGCGGCGACTACACCTTCGAAACCATCGTCGGAGCACGCGAAGTCGCTGCCGCAGGCGGCGAGGTGCTGGCCCTGCCCTTCGTCGACGGCCTGTCGACCACGAACATGATCAAGCGCCTGACCGCCCCGGAGACAAGCGCATGACCATCCTCGTCACCGGCGGCGCCGGCATGATCGGCAGCAACCTCGTCCATGCCCTCAACGATGACGGGATCAGCGACATTCTCGTCGTCGACGACCTCACCGACGGCACCAAGTTCCGCAACCTGGCCGACGCCCGCATCGCCGACTACACCGACAAGGACGACTTCCTCGTCCGGATCGAGCGGGACGACGACCTCGGCATCGAGGCGATCTTCCACCAGGGCGCCTGTTCGGCGACCACCGAGTGGGACGGCAAGTTCATGATGCGCGTGAACTTCGACTACTCCAAGTCGCTGTTCGCCTACGCGCAGCGCCGTCGCATTCCCTACGTCTACGCGTCTTCCGCGGCCGTCTATGGCGGCGGCTCCGTCTTCCGCGAGGAAGCGGCGCTCGAACAGCCGCTCAACGTTTACGGCTGGTCCAAGAAGCTCTTCGACGACTGGGTTCGTGCCCGCTCCGGCGCACTCGCCGCGCCCGTGGTCGGGCTGCGCTACTTCAACGTCTACGGCCCCCGCGAAGACCACAAGGGCGCCATGGCCTCAGTCGCCTTCCACCTGTTCAACCAGGTCTCGCGCGGCGAGAACCCGAAGCTCTTCGGCGCCTGGGACGGCTACGGCCCCGGCCAGCAGAGCCGAGACTTCGTCCACGTCGCCGACGTCGCGGCGGTCAACCTCTGGTGCTGGCACGCCGGCGTCTCGGGCATCTTCAACTGCGGCACCGGTCGCAGCCAGCCGTTCCGCGCGATCGCCGAGTCCGTCATCGCCGGCCTCGGCAAGGGCGAGATTGAATACGTCGACTTCCCCGACCACTTGAAGGGCCGCTACCAGAGTTTCACTGAGGCCGACATCAGCCGCCTTCGGGCGGCCGGCTACAACGGCGCGTTCCGCGACGTGGAGACGGGAGTCGGGGACTACGTCGCATGGCTGAAGAACGCGCGATCCTCGTGATCGGACCGTCCTGGGTCGGGGACATGGTGATGGCCCAGTGCCTGTTTCGCGCACTCAAGGACCGCGATCCCGACGCGGCGATCGACGTCGTGGCGCCTGCCTGGGCAGCGCCGCTGCTTGCCCGCATGCCCGAAGTCCGAGCCAGCCTCCCCGCCCCGGTCGGACGCGGCCGCTTCGGCCTCGTCGACCGGTTCCGCGCCGGGCGGGCGCTCCGCGGCCGCTACACCGACGCCTACGTCATGCCCGGCAGCTGGAAGTCGGCGCTGATGCCGTTCTTCGCCGGCATCAGCCAACGCGTCGGCTATCTCAAGGAATTCCGCTACGGCCTCCTCAACGACATCGTGCCGCTGCCGCCAGAGCTGAAGCGCAAGACAGCCCAAACCTATTTCCGTCTCGCCCGCGGCGGTCGGTTCGTCCCTCCGCGGCTCACAGTGGACGCCGCCAACCAGCAGACCCTCCTCGCACGCCACGGGCTCTCCGAGGGCGGCTATGTCGCGATCATGCCGGGCGCCGAGTACGGCCCGGCCAAGCGCTGGCCTGCGGACAAGTACGCCGCGCTCGCCCGCGCCATGGCGGATCGCGGCCTGGACACCGTCATCTTCGGCTCGGCCAACGACAAGCCGGTCAGCGCCGAAATCCTCGCGCTCGCTCCCGCTGCGATCGACCTCTGCGGCCAGACACGCCTGGAGGATGCGGTCGACCTGATCGCCGGCGCCCGCTTTGCCGTCTCCAACGATAGTGGCCTCATGCACGTCGCGGCCGCGGTGGGCCGGCCAGTCGTCGCGGTCTACGGCTCGACGTCGCCGCAGAACACGCCGCCGCTCGGCGAGCACGTCGAGGTCGTCACCCTCGCTCTCGCCTGTTCGCCCTGCCACGAAAAGATCTGTCCGCTCGGCCATCTGAACTGCCTCGTCCAGCTGGACGTGCCCCGCGTGGTTGCGGCCGCCGACCGGCTGCTGGCCGCCGGACCCGGCCCATGAAGATCCTCGTCGTCAAGACATCGTCCATGGGCGACGTCATCCATACCCTTCCCGCCGTGACGGACGCCCTTGCCGCCCGTCCGGACCTGGAGATCCACTGGGCCGTCGAGCCGGCCTTCGCCGACCTCGTCCGCCTCCATCCTGGCATCGCGAAGGTCTGGTCCGCCCCCATCCGGCGCTGGCGGAAGATGCTCCTGCGCAGAGGCACCCTCGACGAAGTCGTAGCCTTGAGATCGGCTCTACGCGCCGAAGCCTACGACCTCGTCATCGACGCACAAGGCCTGATCAAGAGCGCGCTCCTCGCCCGCCTCACCGGACGGCCGGTCCACGGCCTTGACCGCGCCAGCGCCCGCGAACCGCTTGCTACACTGGCCTATGCGGTGCGGCACCGGGTGCCCAAGGACCTCCATGCCGTCGATCGCACGCGCCTCCTCTTCGGCGCGGCGCTCGGCTACGCACCCGACCTCGAACACCTGCGGACCGGCATCGAACGCGCCGCGAACCAGGCCGGAACGAAGCGCGCTTTCTTGCTCCACGGCACCACCTGGTCGTCCAAGCGCTGGCCGGTCGACCAGTGGATCACGCTCGCGCGGAGCCTCGTTGCCCGCGGCTGGACCCCCGAGGTGACCTTCTCGGACCCCGACGAGGAGGCTGCCGCCCGCGCCATCGCCGCGGCTGTACCGGAAGCGGTTCTTCACCCGCGCCGGCCGCTCGGCGAGGTCGCCGAGACGCTCGCCGGCTGCGGCATCGCCGTGGGCGTCGACACCGGCCTCACCCATCTCGCCGCCGGCCTCGGACTGCCGACGATCGCCCTCTTCGCGAGCACTGTTCCCGGCCTTACCGGCCCCCGCGGAACCCGGGCGACCGCGCTCGCAGCCACCACCCCCTGCGCACCCTGTCGCAAGCGCGACTGCCCGCTCGTCGCCCCTGGCGAGACACCGCCCTGCCATGCCACCATCGGCCCCGACAGGGTTCTCGCCGAGATCGACCGCCTCCCATGACCATGCCGCGCCCGCGTCTGACGGCCATCCTGATCACGCGCGACGAGGCGCGGGACCTCGCCGCCTGCCTGGATTCGGTCTCCTTCTGCGACGAGATCGTCGTGGTCGACAACGGGTCCACCGACGCGACGGTCGAGATAGCAAGGGACCACGGCGCCAGGGTCGTCGTCACCGCGGACTGGCCCGGCTTCGGTCCGCAGAAGCAGCGCGCGCTCGATCTGGCGACCGGCGACTGGATCCTGTCCATCGATGCCGACGAGCGGATCCCCGCCGACCTCCGCCGAGACATCCTCGCCGCGCTCGACGCGTCGGCCGCCGGCTTCCGCATCAACCGTCGCACCGACTTCCTCGGTCGAACCCTGTCGCACGGCGGCTGGTACCCCGACCGCGTCCTCCGCCTCGCCCGACGCGACAAGGCGCGGTTCACGCCCGATGTCGTCCACGAGCAGCTCCTCGTGGACGGCCCTGTCGGCGATCTGCCTTCGGACATGCTGCACCACTCCTACCGCTCGATCGCCGACCTCCTGGAGAAGCAGCGGCGCTACGCCCTCGCCTCGGCCGCCCGCCGGCGCGGCGAGGGAAGATCCGGCGGCCTCGCCATCGCGATTGCCAGATCCGCCTGGACCTTCTTACGCCTCTACGGACTGAAGGCCGGCTTTCTCGACGGCGCACACGGCTTCGTCGCCGCAGCCGCCAAGGCGCAGGAGACCTTCTGGCGCTACCTCGCCGTGGGCTGGGAGCGCTGATCCATGCGCCTCGCGATCGTCAGGCGTCGCTTCAACCCGTTCGGCGGCGCCGAGCGCTTCATTGTCTCCGCCGTCCGGCCGCTGATCGAGCACGGCGTCTCCGTTTCCGTGGTCACCGAAGGCTGGGACGGCGGAGCCGTCGAAGGCCTCCAGCAGGTGATCGTCAAGCCGGGCGGCTGGCTCCGCCACCAGAGGGCGCGCCACTTTCAGAAGGCGGTGGCGGAGGCCGTCTCCGGCCGTTTCGACCTGGTGCAGAGCCACGAACGCCTGCTCACCGCCGACCTGTTCCGTGCCGGCGACGGTGTTCACGCCGCCTGGGTCGACCGCCTGAAGCGCGAACGGTCCGGGCTCTCCGCCGCATTCCTCTCGGTCGATCCCCTGCACCGCCTGACGATCGACACCGAACGCCGCATGGCCCGCGACACGGACATGGTCTTCGTCGCCAACAGCGGCCTCGTCGCCCGCGAGCTCCGCGACTGGCTCCGCCTCCCCGACGAGCGGCTCCGGATCATCGAGAACGGCATCGATGGCGATCGCTTCCTGCCGGCGACCGCCGAGCAACGTCGATCGGCGCGCCTATCCCTTGGCCTGCCGCCCGATGATCCCGTCGTCGCCTTCGTCGGCTCCGGCTTCGAGCGCAAGGGCGCCTTCCATCTCGTGCGGGCGATGGCGTTACATCCCCTCCAGGGCTTTCACCTGCTCGTCGCCGGCGCCGACCGGCGGCTGGCCGATCTGCGCGCCGAGACCCGCCGGCTGCACATCGAGGCCCGCGTCCACCTCCTTGGCGGCGTCGCCGACGTCGCGCCGGTGCTGGCCGCGGCCGACCTCATCGCCCTGCCCTCGCTCTACGACCCCATGCCCAATGCGGTCCTCGAAGGCCTCTTCTGCGGTCTCCCCGCCGTTGTGACCGACGACACCGGGATCGCCGATCCCGTCCGCGACAGCGGTGCCGGGGCGATCGCCACCCGCGACCCGGACTCCATTGCCGCGGCCGTCGCCATGGCGTATGCCGAGCGCCGAGCCATGTCTGCGGCCGCTCTGCGACTGCGCGACCGGTTCAGCCTCGATCGCGCCACCGCGCAATGGGCACGCCTCTACGCAGAGCTTTCATGACCGAGCAACCCCTCCGGATCCTCCACACAGAAGCGTCCCTCGGCTGGGGCGGCCAGGAGATCCGCATCCTCACCGAGGCCCAGGTCTTCATCAAGCACGGCCACACCGTCCACTTGCTGGCAAACGAGGAAAGCGAGATCCTGAAGGCTGCTCCGCGCTACGGGGTCCCCGCGTCGCCGGCCCCGCTGCGCAGGAAATCGCTCGCGGGCATCCGCGCCCTGCGCAGCTTTCTGCGCACCTGGCGGCCCGATGTCGTCAACCCGCATTCGTCCGTCGACAGCTGGATCGTCGCGCTCGCCCGCGTCGGCCTGAGGCCCCGCCCGAGGGTGGTGCGCACCCGCCATATCTCCGCGCCGATCCCCCGCAACGTCGCCTCCCGATGGCTCTACAACTACGGTTGCGACTTCATCATGACCACCGGAGAGGCGATCGTCGACCAGATGACCGCCGACGGCTTCGTCGCCCGGGACCGCATCGCCTCCGTCCCGACCGGCATCGACACCGACCGGTTCAGGCCCGGCGACAAGAGGGAAGCCCGCCGCGCCGTCGGCCTGCCGCAGGACGCCTTCATCTTCGGCATCGTGGCGACCCTGCGCTCCTGGAAAGGTCACGCCGACCTGCTCGAGGCATTCGCCCAGCTGTCCGGCTCGGGCCTGCACCTCGCCATCGTCGGCGACGGCCCCCAGGAGGCGAACATCAGGTCCGCGATCGACCGCCTCGGCATCGCCGACCGGGTCACCCTGGCCGGCCGCCAGTCCGACGTGGTTCCCTGGCTGCAGGCCTTCGACACCTTCGTCCTGCCCAGCTACGCGAACGAAGGCATCCCCCAGGCCATCCTCCAAGCCATGGCCGTCGGCCTCCCCATCATCTCCTGCCCCATCGGCGGCATCCCGGAAGCCACCAGAGCCGTATCCGGGGTCGTCCTCATACCACCCCGCAACGTTGCGGCATTGGGAGATGCCATGCTCGAATCAAGCAGGCGACCCGCGGCCAATCTCCAGGACCGGGGTGATTTAGCGGACAAGATCTCTCTTCAGTCGATGTACGAAGCAGTATCGAAGAAATACCAAACCTAACGGGCGCCAAAACTAAGCCTTCTGGGCTACACCAAACATAAATACCAACAAAATTGCAATCATGAATTGTTGAGACAAAATACCTTTCGCTGTATATGTCGCGAAATGTTAGGTACGCTTCTATCTTATCCGAAAAGTGGCCGCACTTGGCTTCGGGCCATGCTCGACCGACTTGATCTTGACCTCGAGTACACCCATGCGGACACTGGCACTCGGTTTCGCGAGTGGGGCAAACACTTCACACGCCTCAACATCGGGTTGAGCGCCATACCTGCGCGGCAGATCATCTTCCTAACCCGCGACCCGCGGGACGTTGCCGTTTCCATGTTCTATCAGATGACACACCGCCAACGGCCGCCGCTGCGCAAGCGGATCGAGTTCGCGCTCACAGGAAGGACACCGCCCCGCAACATCTCAGGTTTCGTGAGACATCCGGGCTTCGGTTTCGAAAAGGTCGTCAGATTTAACGTCGGCTGGGCGGAACTACTACGTTCCCGGCGAGATGTCCTGTTCGTGACCTACGAGGCGTTGCACGCCGACACTAAAAGCGAGTTGACCCGGGTCGTCGATTTCCTCGGTCAGTCCCGGACGGCTGATCAGATCGTCGGTGCAGTGACACATTGCAGCTTCGAGCGGATGCGGAAGCAGGAGCAGATTAACGCCTTGACTGGCCAAGGGCCCCGTTGGCTTCAACCCGGACACGTCGATGATCCCCTGAGCTACAAGACACGTCGCGGCAAAACCGGCGAATTCGTCGACGAAGTTGCCCCGGACGATCTGGCATATTTCGACAGGGTTCTTGAACGCTACGACTACCGACGTCGGATGACGGCGATCCTTGGACGTTCGCCATTGGCCGAGAAAAGATCTTCGGCCGCAACGGGGGCGAACGTGAACATCGACGGGTGAGAGTGCGGATCGCGCATCCATTGACTCTCGAGGACGGAGCATGGAAACAAGCACGACGAAGCTTGAAGTGAGTTGAGTCGAGCCGATCGGCTCCGATCAATGCGGGTCCACGTATGCCAATCGAATCGACCACCTCACTCTTTATCAATGGCGACCTGAAGCTCAATCCAATACAACGCGCGCGCTATTACTGGCATCACTATCGACGCAACATACGAGAGAACGGCCCCCCGCTTGCACGCGAGATCTACTGGCCGCCTACCTCGCAGGATTGTGAGCCAACTCTCGACAAGCTAACTTTCAACCGGACGCCGACGCGATTACTCTGCAATATTTTCTGGTCTCTGGTGGATTGGAAGCTTCTTGCTCAAGAGATGGGTCCACTTAGGATCCACGACATGGGGTGCGGGTCCGGAAGATACGGGCTGCTGATTCGTGAGGCGGCAACAGTGCCCGTATCATATCATGGCTTCGATATTGCAGCCTATGACTCCTGGGATGGCTATTCTGACGAAAACACAAAGATGTCCACCTTCGATGGACAAGACTTCGCATCGACTTTCTTCGAAAAGCCGAACCTATTTATTACGCAATCGGCGTTAGAACATATTCCAGGCGATCTGACATATTTCAAAGCGGCAGCGGAATATTGCTCTGGCCTGGACAAGGCCCTCCAGATCCATATGGTTCCACCCAGCAAGGGTCTTTGGCAATGGGGACCGCATGGCTGGCGCCAGTACAATCGTACCATGCTTCGCAAATTCGAGGCGGCGTTGCCGCCTGGCATGACGATGACTGTCTTCTGTCTCGGCGGGGGAGAACTGGTCAAGCTCCACCGCAAGTGGGCGCATCGGCGGTTCCTGGTCAAGAAGATCAAAAAGGACCCCGTCTATCAGCAGAAGTACAAGTCCGAATGGATCGACGCGATCGACCGATCGGCACCGGTCGGCGTCGATGAGGCCGCTTTCCTGGCGATCGTGGTCGAAAAAGGCTTCTCTCCTCCCATGTGGCAGCGCCTCCTCAAATCGAGGCGGTAGATGAAATGCATGTGGTCCTTGTTGCTCCGAATCTGAGGGTCGGAGGCGCGGAACGGTCGATGCTGAGGTACGCCGCGTGCCTTCAAAGGGCCGGGCACAGCGTTTCGCTGGTCCTTCTGGAGAACCGGATCGAGCTTCCTGTACCCGCAGATATCGCGGTTCATTCCTTGGCGACTCGAGGACCGCGCGGGACGACCGGAAAGATCGTGGCTGGCATTCGGCTGGCCCGCAAGCTTAAGGCGCTGTCTTCTGTCGAACCGATCGACCTTACAATATCTACGCTTCCGTTGGCGGACGAGGTTGCGCTCCGCGCCAGCGCGCCCAACCTCTGGCTACGTGTCGCCAATACTTTGAGCGCGGAAATAGCTTCTATTGGGTCGTCTAAGCACAAGCGGGAGCGCCGGCTGAAACGCTACATCAGAATGTACGGTGAGAACCGGTGCATCGCAGTATCTGAAAGTGTCAGAAGAGACCTGATCGATTTCTTTGGACTGGCACCAAACAAAGCTGTCACGATTTATAATCCCATTCCGATCGAAGAAATACAGGCCTTGTCCAAGATGATGGACAGCCGGATTCCTGAGCAACCGTTTGTTCTTCACGCCGCGCGCTTCGCCCCACAAAAGAGAATCGACGTTCTGCTCGATGCGATGAGGCGTGTCGATCCGGAAGTCCGGGTCGTCCTCCTTACTGACAATCCCGCCGCGGTTACGCGAATTGTTCTTGAGTACGCGCAACAGGACCGATCGCTGGTCCTCCCTCTACAGGACAATCCCTTCGTCTGGTTCCGCAGGGCCAAAGCGGTAGTCCTTTCATCCGACCGGGAAGGGATGCCGAATGTGTTGGCGGAAGCGCTCGCGGTCGGCACTCCCGTCGTCAGTACCGACTGTCCCTCAGGGCCACGCGAACTCCTGACGGGCGATCTCGCACGGTGGCTCTCCCCCTGCGGCGATGCCGCTGCTCTGGCGCGGAACGTGACTGCGGTGCTCGCCTCGCCTCCAGTAATCCCCACCGGTGTCCTCGACCGCTTCTCCGAGAAGTCGTTTATTGCTTCGATGATCACTCTTGCCATGCAACGCGACGCCCGATGACTCGCCCGCTGTCGATTGTGTTTGTAGTGCCGCGCTTCCACACGAACCTGTTTTTCGCGACGAAGGCACTCAAGGAAGCAGGCCACAACGTCACGCTGATCTGCCGCGACCAGGCTGGCACGGAGGACCACTCGATCCTCGAGCCCTTGATCGTCGGAGCGGCGCCGTCTGTGCGGGCTGTCTGGAGATTGTTGGCCGAATGCGATCCAGACCTGCTCTTCATCCGCGCAGTTCCGAACATCTCCTTCTGGGCTTCGCTTTTCGCCCGACTGCATCGTATTCCCGCATTTGCCTACGACCAGCGGCCTGTATCCAGCAGCCGCTCCACGCGGAAGATCGCGATGGACTGGCTACGCGGTCGACCGATCCGGAGAGTCACGCCCGTAAAGGGATTGGAAAGCCGCGGCCAATCGGACCGGTTTGCCACTTACATCCCATTCCCGGTCGAGATGTATCCACTGTTGGAGCCGGTTCGCCCTGCAGACGGTACGATCCGGATCCTCTGCGTCGGAAAGTTGACCCAAGCCCGCAAGAACCAACTCCTCCTCCTGGAAGTACTGACCGGACTGGCAAACCTGCCGTTCACGGTATCGCTGGTAGGGTCGACGAGCGTAGATGTCGGCGGAGGCTCTGCAGAGCACTTGGAGCAGCTTGAGCGCTTGGCTGCGAGCGGCCCACTTTCCGGGCGTGTTACAATTCTGCGCGACGTGCCGTTCGAACAGATGGGCGGCCTCTACGCCAGCCACCATCTATGCATCCTGCCCTCGTTTCGCGAACCGCTCGGGACCTCTCCGCTAGAGGCCATGGCGTATGGCTGCGTCCCTGTCATCTCGCGCGGTTGCGGCAGCGCTGGGTATATCCGTGATGGAGTTGACGGGTTCCTCATGGACGTAGGAAACCGCGATCGGGTAAGCCAAGTCCTTTATGGGATTTTGGCAAACCCGGACCGGATCACGGAAATCGCGACGGAGGCAAGGCGCGCCGCGGAATCAGAATACGCGCCGGCCCGATACGTCGAGAAGGTCGAGGCGCTGCTTAACGCCAGTCGAGATTGACGTTTGTCAGTCGCGCTGCCGCGAGTTTCTCCCGGACCCTCGCTGCCGCCGATTTGAGTTCCGGGATCTTATGGTCGTGGGTCTCTACGAAGATATGTTCGATGCGCCCAATCAGGCCACGGTCGATCAGGGCTTCCAAGAGTTCGAACTCGGCTCCCTCGATGTCTACCTTCATTAGTTTGACCGGACGATCCAGCTTCTCGACGAAGTCGGCGAAATCGATCTGGTCTATCTCGACGAAGTTTGACTGGTCGATGTTGGATTTGAACGGCAGAACTGAAGACGATTGGGTCAAAACGATTGGATCATCGTCCGACTTCATGGCCCGGTAGAGCATCACCTTCTTGTTCCCCACCCCGACCGCTTGCTCTTTGACTTCAACATTGGGGAGCGAGCCAACTCGCTCGTTCAGGAGTTTCAAAGCTGTCGGGTCCGGTTCGAACGCGAAAACCTTTGCTCCCCGGCCGGCCATCAAAGCAGTGTACTCACCGACGTTGGCGCCACAATCGATCGCGATGTCCGACCCGGTCAATGTCCGCGCGACGGATTCCAGCGCCCATTCAGCGTGTTTGGCGGGAGACGCCTTGTACTTCTTGGACGAGTGCCACCGCACCCAGCGCCACCAAAAAGGCTTCTTCAAAACGGTAACCTCGCTATGGTGAGACTCGTGGCATTCGTCCTCATGCCAGTGGCACGACAGCTTCGTTCTTGACCTGCCTGAGCGTCAGCGACGTTCGGACGCTGTCGACATTGGGTGCGGCCGTTAGATCCTCGATTACGAAGGCTTGGAATGTCTTGAGATCGGCCGCGACGCATTTCAGTAGAAAATCGACGTCGCCCGAAAGCATCCAGCATTCCCGAACGATGGGCCAGGACTTGACGCGCTGCTCGAATGCCAGAAGATCGCTCTCCGATTGGTTGGACAGCCCCACCATGGCGAACATGGTCACATCGTAACCGAGTAGCTTCTCGTCGAGCAACGCACGGTATCCGATAATCAGGCCGGCCTCTTCCAACGCTCTCACACGCCGCAGACATGGGGGCGCGGAGATACCGACGCGACGCGCTAGTTCCACGTTGGTCATGCGTCCGTCCGCCTGGAGCTCTTTGAGGATTCGCCGGTCGATGGAATCCAGTTGCGGCTTCACAGCTCGTTGCTCCCTCGTGTCTGTGCGCGTGTTGTACTCGCGCAGCCTCCCCGTTAAAAGGCGGGGATGCGGATTGTGCTCAGTTTCTGATGGGCACACCGTCGGGCCTAGCTGCCTCCGACGGCTATGATCTATTCGAGATACGCGAAAGTCTGACTTACATGACCGTGGAACAAACTGTCCAGGTTCAAGCCGGGCGGACCGGTGATGCGCCACCGAAACGTGCACTTTTTATTAAGTTCAAACATCTGGGCGACAGCGTCATCGCGACCGCGGCGATCGACGCGATGCCGCAGGGTTGGGAAATCGACGTCGTTTGCTTTTCCGCTAGCCAACAGATCTTTGAGATGCATCCCCGAGTGGCTCGGGTAGAAACAACTTCGAAAGGCAAACGCGGGGTCGCCCGCTTTCTGTCCGACTTGAGCCTGGTCTCCCGCCTGAAGGCACGGCGCTACGATTTTGTCGCCCAGTTCTCCGACGACTGGCGGGGAGCGATCCTCTCGCGGCTGATCTCCGCCGATATGAGCGTCGCACGCCGTAATTCCCGGCGCGGTCGATTGTGGCACTCGTCCTTCAAAAAAATAGCCAGGGTTCCCTCGCGCAACCCTCGTCACATGGCGGAACTCGATGTCGACCTCGTACGTATTGCCGGCCTTTATAGCGGCAGTTTCGCCCCGCCCCTGCGCATCGTCCCGGACGCGGACGCAGTCCTGGCAGCAGCGCGGGCGAGTGCCCAGGCGAACTTGATCGCCGACGACCGCCCGTTGGTCTTGATCCAGCCTGCGACCCGCTGGAGCTTCAAGGGCTTGCCGATAGCGACTTGGACAGAGGCGATCGACGAGATCACGGCGGCGGGCCAGCAGGTCGCCTTGCTCGGCGGCCCGGATGACAGGGATCTTCTCGACCGGATTGCCGCCGACGCCGGGTCTCGCATCCCGATCTTGATCGCCGACATCAAAACAACGGCGGCTTTGATGCTGAGAAGCTCGGTTGTTGTCAGTGTCGATTCCCTTGCGATGCATCTCGCAGCTGCGGTCGGTCGACCGACAGTGGCCGTCTTCGGCCCAACCGACGAGGGCTACTGGAAACCGTGGGGGGTACCCCATCGGCTTGTCGTCAATAACGAGTACTCGTGTCGGCCTTGCAACCTCGATGGATGTGCCGGTTCTAAAGTCAGCCACTGTCTGATTGCCCTTCCACCGAGCCGCATTCCGGCCGCCGTCTTCTCCCTTCTGATGTCGCTCGCGGCCGATGATTGCGGTGCGCGCGCGGAACGAAACAGGTCGGGATAGCGCAGGCTGTCTCGCAGCTGTCCCTTGAAAGCGTAAACCGGCCAAACTACTCTTTGAGCGGCAGCATTTGGGTCGACGAGGCCGGTCGATCTCGGCCTCATCGGATATGTCGAGCGCCGATTGCTCACAACGGTACAGGAAGGCGCAACCAAGCCCATGGCGCATCATCATTCCAAGACCCTGATCGTCGGATCCGGGCCGGCCGGCTACACGGCTGCGATCTATGCGGCGCGGGCCATGCTCGAACCGATCCTGGTGTCGGGCATCCAGCAGGGCGGCCAGCTCACCATCACCACCGACGTGGAGAACTACCCGGGCTTTGCCGACGTCATCCAGGGCCCCTGGCTGATGGAGCAGATGCGCCTGCAGGCCGAGCACATGGGCACCCGGATGATCGGCGATACGATCGTCAGTGCGGACTTCTCCCGCCGGCCCTTCCAGATGGTCGGCGACAGCGGCGACACCTATTCCGCCGACAGCGTCATCATCGCCACCGGCGCGCAGGCGCGCTGGCTGGGGCTGCCGTCGGAGGCGAAGTTCCAGGGCTTCGGCGTTTCCGCCTGCGCCACCTGCGACGGCTTCTTCTACCGCGGCAAGCATGTCCTGGTGATCGGCGGCGGCAACACCGCCGTGGAGGAGGCGCTCTACCTCACCCACCACGCCGCCAAGGTTACGGTCGTTCATCGCCGCGATCATTTCCGTGCGGAGCGCATCCTGCAGCAGCGCTTGTTCGACCACCCCAAGATCGAGGTGGTCTGGAACACGGTGCTCGACGAGGTGCTCGGCACCGAGGGCTTCCCGCCGTCCGTGACGGGCGCGCGGCTGAAGAACATCGTCACCGGGGAAACCGTCGACGTCGGGGTCGACGGCATCTTCGTCGCGATCGGCCACGCTCCCGCCGTGTCCGTGTTCAAGGATCAGGTCAGGATCAAGCCGTCCGGCTACATCTGGACGGAGCCGGGCTCCACCGCGACCTCCGTCGAGGGCATCTTCGCCGCCGGCGACGTGACGGACGAGACGTTCCGTCAGGCGGTCACCGCGGCCGGCATGGGCTGCATGGCGGCCCTGGAGGCGGAGCGCTACCTGTCCGCGTCCGCCTTCCGCCAGGCGGCGGAATAGAGGGCAGAGGGCATAGGACGACGCGCCGTAAACGGATGGCGACCGGAGGGGAAGAGGCAAGGGACCCGCCTCTCCGGACGCAGCAGGCGGGCCCGCGGCGTTTGACCCTGGACCGCCGGAGGGGGGCCGGAGATGGACTGGGACAAGCTGAGGATTTTTCACGCCGCTGCAAGGGCCGGCAGCTTCACGCATGCGGGCGACCAGCTGTCCATGAGCCAGTCGGCCGTCAGCCGACAGGTCAGCGCGCTGGAATCGGACCTGGGCGTGCCTCTCTTCCACCGGCATGCGCGTGGCCTGATCCTGACCGAGCAGGGCGAGCTGCTCTATCGCACCGCCCACGATGTGCTGATGAAGCTGGAGGACGTCCAAAGCAGGCTCACCGACAGCCGCGAGCGGCCGTCCGGGTCGCTCCGCGTCACCACCACCGTGGGCCTCGGCTCCACCTGGCTCACCTCTCGCCTGCACGAGTTCATCGACCTCTACCCCGAAGTCCAGCTGCAGCTGATCCTCGACGACGTGGAGCTCGACCTCGCCATGCGGCAGGCCGACGTCGCCATCCGCCTGCGCCAGCCCACCCAGCCCGACCTGATCCAGCGCAAGCTCTTCACCGTGCACTTCCATCTCTACGCCTCGCCGGTCTACGTGAAGCGCTTCGGCAGCCCGCGCACCATCGAGGACCTGGAGAGCCACCGCATCGTCACCTTCGGGGCCGCGGCCCCTGCCTACCTGCGCGACATGAACTGGCTGGAGAGCGCGGGACGTCCCTATGACAATCCTCGCATACCCGTGCTTCGCGTGAACAACATCGTCGCGATCAAGCGGGCGGTTCAGCGCGGGATCGGGATCGCCCTCTTGCCGGACTATCTGATCGAGACCGACAGCGGCCTCGTCCAGTTGATCCCCGAGGTCGATCTGCCCTCCTTCGACACCTATTTCGTCTATCCGGATGAACTCCGGAACTCGGCGAGGGTGCACGCCTTCCGCGACTTCCTGGTCTCCAAAGCCCAGCGCTGGGCCTTCTGACCGTCGCCGCAAGCCCCATTCGGACACATCCGCGTGAACCGTTTCATGCGGCGCTGCACCATTGCTTCGGGGCCCTGCTGAGGCCTGGACGCGAGGCTTGACCGCAAGCCCAAGCAGAATCACGCATTTTTCCTGGTTTGCTGCGGCGGAAGGCAGGACCTTGCGGTACCTGCCTACAGCCCAAGCAATGGCTCCTCAAGACTGCATAGCTGGCATGCACAGTGCCCGCTTGTTTTGCATCTGCGAGACCCGCATATAGCAAACAGCTGATGACTTCGTTCCACCGCTACTCCTCCCGGCGGTGTTGAATATTCAGCTGTTCCCCTCTGGAAGGTGCGCAGCGTCCCTGCGGTGCGCAACCGAAACTTCAAGAAGCCGGGCCTAGTGCCCGGCTCTTTTTTTGCTCGGTCGGCGGCGATGAAGCGTGGCTTCACATGTAGAGCGCCTCGTCCTCCAGGCCCTTGTAGAGCCCGGCGACCTGCTCCGCGTAGCCGTTGAACAGCAGCGTCGGAACGCGATCGCGGGTGCCGAGCACCTGCTCGGTCGCCTGGCTCCACCGGGGGTGCGGCACTTCCGGGTTCACGTTCGCCCAGAAGCCGTATTCCTGCGCCTGCAACTGCTCCCAGAACGACTTCGGGCGCTCGTCGGTGAAGGTCACCTTGACGATCGACTTGATGGACTTGAAGCCGTACTTCCAGGGCGTCGCGAGCCGGATCGGCGCACCGAACTGGCTGCGCAGAGGCTTGCCGTAGGCGCCGGTGACCACGAAGGAAAGGTCGTTCGCCGCCTCCGCCATCGTCAGCCCTTCCACATAGGGCCATGGATAGAAGAACTGCTGCTGCCCCGGCGCCATGTCCGGGTCCATGAAGGTCTCGAACCGCACATAGGTCGCCGACGACAGCGGCCGGGCATAGTCCAGCAACGCCTTCAGCGGGAACCCGGTCCACGGCACCGTCATCGACCACGCCTCCACGCAGCGGTGCCGATAGAGCCGCTCTTCGATGGCCATGGCGCGGATCAGGGTGTCGAAGTCGACGGTTTTCTCCTCCTCCACCATGCCGTCGAAGGTCACCGTCCACGGCCGCGTTTTCAGCATGCTCTCGGCCGCCTTGTAGATCTCCTTGTGCCCGCCGAACTCGTAGAAGTTGTTGTACTGTGCGTTCACGTCTTCCGGGGTGAGCGCCCGATCCAGCTTGAACGCCTCGTTGCGCTTGGCCGGATAGAGATCCGCTGTCGGGTCGCCCTCTGCACGAGCCTGCACGGTTCCGCCGGAAACCAGCAGGCCAGCACCCAAGCCCATGCCGGCGAGGATCTGTCGCCGGTTCATGTAGACGTCCTCTGGCGTGGTGAGCCGTTCAGGCAGGGCCCAGCTTGGTCGCGAGCGGATCAGCATCGTGAAACCTCCTCTTGGCCGCATGGCGCGGCGGATCTAGCCAGAAGGGTAGGAAATGGCCGCCAGCCTTCAACACACGTTCCTGTCATTCGCACGATGTCGCGTGAATTCGCACGATTGACTGCACGAACATGCACGATTAGAACGCACTGATGCAGACCGATCCTTCTCCGTTTCCCAACTCTCTCTCCCCATACGAGCGCCAGGAACAGATTGTTACGCTGCTCGGCGAAAAAGGCCGCCTGGCGGTCGCCTCCCTTGCGGACCGGTTCCGCACTTCCGACGACAGCATCCGCCGCGATCTTCGCACATTGGCGGCCGCCGGGCGTATCCGCCGCGTGCACGGGGCCGTGCTGCCCGCCGCCGCCTTGCCGCAACCCTTCTCCGATCGCCTGGCGACCGATCTCGATGCCAAGCGGGCGATCGGCCGGGCAGCAGCCGCGCTGGTCCGGCCCGGCTCGGTGGTCTTCCTCGACGGCGGCACGACGGTTCTTGCCGCCGCCGAGGCCCTCCCGCCCGACCTCGCCGCCGAGGTCGTCACCACAAGCCCTCCAGTCGCGCTCGCCCTTGCCGACCATCCGCGGATCACCGTGATCCTGATCGGCGGCATCCTCGACAAGCCGAGCCGGACAGTGGTCGGCTCCGCGGCCCTCGACGCGGTACGCGCGATCCGGGCCGACCTCTGCCTCATCGGCCTCTGCAGTCTCGACGCGGAGGCCGGTTTGATGGCCACCGGGCACGAGGAGGCCCGCGTGAAGCGCGCCATGCTCGAGGCGAGCGACAAGGTCGTGGCTCTCGCCACCGCCGAGAAGCTCGACACCCTCTCGCCCCACGCCATCGCCCCCACCGGGGCCATCGACATCCTCGTCACGGACGACCGTGTTTCCGCCGATCGCCTGGCCCCGTACCGGGCCGCCGCCCTGCATGTCGTCGTCGCCCCCACCTGAAATCGCGTCCGCAAGGTCCTTCCCATGTCCGTCTCGATCCACCGCGCCCGCTGGGCGATCGCCGCCGTCTTCTTCGTCAATGGAGGCCTGCTCGGGAGCTGGGCTCCGCAGGTCCCGCTGGTGAAGGAGCGCCTCGGCCTTTCGCCCGCCGATCTCGGCCTCGCCCTCCTCGTCCTGGCGATCGGCGCGGTGACCGCGATGCCCTTTTCCGGCATCCTGTCCGGGCGCTTCGGCAGCTCGGTCGTGACCCGCACCGCGATCCTTTTGCAGATGGTGCTGCTGCCCTTCGTCGCCGTCGTGCCTTCCTTCGCCATCCTCTGCCCGCTCCTTTTCGCTTTCGGCGCCGCCAACGGCGTCTGCGACGTCGCGATGAACGCCCACGGTGTGGAGGTCGAGCGCCGCTACGCCCGGCCGATCCTCTCCTCGCTGCACGGTATGTGGTCGGTCGGCGGCTTCGTCGCCGCCTCCGCCGCCGCCGGATTGCTGGCCCTGGTCACGCCTCTCTCGCATCTCCTCATCGTCATCGCGGCGGCTGCCGTCATCCTCCTCGTCGCGCTGACGAACCTCCTCCCCGCCGACGCCGACAAGGGCCCCGCGGAAGGCTCCTTCGTCTGGCCCAACCGCGTGGTCCTTGCGATCGGCGGCCTCACCGCCCTCGTCTTCCTGGCCGAAGGCGCCATGCTCGACTGGGCCGCCGTCTACCTGCGCGACGACCTGCTTTCCTCGCCGAGCTTCGCCGCCACAGGCTACGCGGCCTTTGCCGGCGGCATGGCGATCGGCCGCTTCGCCGGCGATGCCATCCGCCGCCGCGTCAGCGCCGTCCGGCTCGTCCGCTGGAGCGCCCTGGCGGCGGCGCTCTTCCTCGCCCTCGGCGTCGCCTCCGGGTCGCCGCTGGTGGTGGTGGCCGCCTTCGGCGCGACCGGGCTCGCCCTCGCCAACATGGCGCCCGTGCTGTTCGGCGCCGCCGGCCGTCTCCCGGGCCAGAGCTCCGCCGCGGGCGTTGCAGCCGCCGCCACCTGCGGCTACTTCGGCTTCCTCGCCGGCCCGCCCGTGATCGGCTTCGTGGCCGAAGCCTTCTCCCTCGGCGCCGGTTTCGTGCTCCTCTCGCTCGGCTGCCTCGTGGTCGCCGTCGCCGCCGTGGCCGCCCGCCCCGCGGATCTTGCGCCCGATCCCGACGGAACCGTCGGATAGACCCAACGGATGGGGGTTTTCCGCCGAATTCCGCTTGCAGACCGCAGTGCACCGCAATACGGTCCCGCCCGCTAGCGCCTGCCCATAGAAGAGGCGTCCGGAGCCCGACCCCCGATGAGTTTCCTTGCCCAATCGTTGTCCCGCGTGAAGCCGTCGGCGACCATCGCCGTCACCAACAAGGCCCGCGAATTGAAGGCCGCCGGCCGCGACGTGATCGGCCTCGGCGCCGGCGAGCCCGACTTCGACACGCCCGACAACATCAAGGAAGCCGCGATCCGCGCCATCCGCGAAGGCAAGACCAAGTACACCGCCGTCGATGGCATTCCGGAACTGAAGGCCGCCATCATCGACAAGTTCAATCGCGAGAACGGCCTCACCTACACGCAGAACCAGATCACCGTCGGCACCGGCGGCAAGCAGGTGCTCTACAACGCCCTGATGGCCACCATGAACCCGGGCGACGAGGTGCTGATCCCGACGCCCTACTGGGTCAGCTACCCCGACATGGTGCTCCTGGCCGGCGGCGAGCCCCGCTTCGTGGAAGCCTCCCTGGAAACCGGCTTCAAGGTGACCGCCGAAGCGCTCGACGCGGCCATCACGCCGAAGACCAAGTGGTTCATCTTCAACTCGCCGTCCAACCCCTCCGGCGCGGCCTACACCCGCGCCGAAGTCCGCGCGATCGCCGACGTCCTCCTGAAGCACCCCCACGTCTGGGTGATGACGGACGACATGTACGAGCACCTCGTCTACGACGACTTCGTCTTCACCACCCCGGCCCAGGTGGAGCCCGCTCTCTACGAGCGCACACTGACGGCCAACGGCGTCTCCAAGGCCTACTGCATGACCGGCTGGCGCATCGGCTACGCCGGCGGTCCTGCGCACCTGATCAAGGCCATGGCCATGATCCAGAGCCAGTCCACGTCCAACCCGAACACCATCGCCCAGTGGGCGGCGGTCGAGGCGCTGAACGGCCCGCAGGACTTCATCGCCCGCAACAACGTGGTCTTCAAGGAGCGCCGCGATCTGGTCGTCTCCATGCTGAACCAGGCCCGCGGCCTCACCTGCCCGACGCCGGAAGGCGCCTTCTACGTCTACCCCTCCTGCTCCGGCACGATCGGCCGCACGGCGCCCTCCGGCAAGGTGATCGGCACCGACGAGGACTTCGTCACCGAGCTGCTCGAGGCGGAAGGCGTGGCGGTCGTCCAGGGCTCCGCCTTCGGCCTCGGCCCGAATTTCCGCATCTCCTACGCCACGGCCACCTCCGACCTGGAGGAAGCCTGCGTCCGCATCCAGCGCTTCTGCGGCTCGCTGACCTGAGGCCGTCGCCTCCACTTTGGACCTAATCGCAAGGCCGAGCGTCTCCCGGGACCTCGGCCTTTTCCGCGTCGCCACCGGTCCCTCCGTCCGCCGATGCGCCTCGGCCGGTCCCGGCATTTCCCTGCCCTCAGCCCACCGCACCGGCACGGCCCCCTGGTCCGCCCCTCTGCCGCTTGATACCCGCTCCTGACATCGGCTGGTCCACTCCGTCGAGCGCACCGCCGCTCTTTCCCTTCGCCACCCCAACCGCTGCCGTCGCCCATCGTCTGCCCGTGCCGAGAATGCATCTCGTCCGGAGCGGGGGAACATCTTTTCTGCGACAGCACCCGCCGCAAGCGTTGGCTTCGGCGGAGCCGATCCTGCCCGTCCGCTGGCGGACAGTCCGTTAAGGCTTGATTCACCGCGGTGAATCCGCCTCCAAATCGCCTGAAACTATCCGGACCGCCACCATGATCTCGGCCTTCGCAAGCCGGAATCGGCAGGCCAAATCACCCCCGTCGAACCGAACGAATCGACCTGCGAACGAGGGGATGATCATGACCACACCGGGTGTCTTCAGCGACCACGAGAACCGCGCCGTCGCAACCAGCGTCCCGGATGTGATGGCGGTCGACGACGTGGCCGTCGGCGCCGGCGCTTCGATCGTGATCGCGGTCGCCGCGACCCTCGCCCTGACGATCAGCGTGATCGTCGCCGCCCTGTCGTCCGCCTCCACCGCCAAGGCCGGCGAGATCGCCCCGATCGCCGTGATGGCGGACGCCCCCGCCGCGCCGTCGGCGCCCCGCTCGGCGACCTTCCTGGCCGCAGAGCCGGCGACGGCGACGGCCGAGGATCGCAGCCTCGCCCCCGCCGTCAGCATCGGCTTCGTCGCCGCCATGCTTGCCGCCGGCATCGGAGCGGGCCGGGCGCTGGCACGCGCCGCCGCCGGATCGCCCACCCGGATCCGCCGACCGGCACCAGCCCAACCGCGCCGCGCCCGCTGATCCCGTCAGACCCCGGAAACGCCTGCCTCATTGCGGGGACTTGCGCCCGGACGGCGATCGCTCTATCTCCCGGCGACCCGCCGTCCGGCCGCGGACATCGACCCGCCCACCGTCGGCGGCGCCGGTGCCGACCCGGCCGCCTCTCCCCTCCAACGGCCGGACGCCCATGCCGCGGCTGTCGATTCCTCCGGCGCTGAGAGTCCCGATGCTGCTCGCCGCCGTTCTCGCCGCGCTCGCCCTCGTCGCCGTCGGCGGCGTGCTGGCGATCGGCCGCGAAACGGTGTGGGAGCGGGCCTTCGGGCCGCCGGATCTCGGCCCCTACGACTTCGGCAAGCTCACCCGCACCGGCAAGCTCAACGACGCTCTGGCCTGCCCGCTCGGCGCCTGCCTCGGCGCCGACCCGACCCTCTCCGTGCCGGTCTTCGCGGTGGAGCCGGCCGTGCTCTTCGCCGCGATCCGCACCGCCGTGACCGCCGACCCCGCCAACCGCCTCGTCGAGGACGACCCGGCCAGGGGCCGGCTGCGGGCCGTGATGCGCACCGCCGTGTTCCGGTTTCCCGACACCCTCTCGGTGGAGGTCGTGTCGCCGTCGCCCGGCACGGCCACCTTCGCCGCCTACTCGCGCAGCCAGATCGGCCACGCCGACCTCGGCGCCAACGCGGCGCGGCTGAGAAGCCTCGTCGAAGCCCTCCGCCGCGCGCTGCCCGACGCAGGCTGATCGCCCGGAGGACGGACCTGGCCGGCCGCCGCCGCCGGAGCCGCGGCGGCCTGGCCGTCAGTCGATCACCTTCAGATCCACGGCCTTCGGACCCTTGCCGCGCTTGTCCGGCTCGGTGGCGTAGGAGACGCGCTTGCCGTTCTCCAGGCCCGCCAATCCCGATCGCTGCACCGCGCTCACGTGGACGAAAACATCGTTTCCGCCGAGATCCGGTACGATGAACCCGTACCCCTTCGCTTCGTTGAAGAACTTGACCACACCGGTCTGACGCACCACGTCCTGCATCGATAAGCCACCCCATCCACGCGCGAGCCCCCACCCGCGCTTTATTGATATCCGGGCATCGCACTCCACGGCGCCCTTCACCGCTCTCATTGAAAGCGGAAATTGCACGACGGCCGCACCCCCATCCGGCCGTGTTCCCGACTTGTTGGAACACCGCCAATAATGGCTATTTTTAACAACGTTGAAAAGTCCTCTTCAGCCTTTCGACGAAGAATTTCCCAGTGCAGCTTCAAGTCGAAACAGACGATATTTCGTATTTGCATGATTTCGCCGACCGCCGTTGATGCATCTTTCTGACTGTCTTTTATCGTGTGAAATGACAGTGGCGCCTGACGGCGCGATCGCGGCACGACTTGGATCGATGGGAGGTTTGGCGCCTCCGCGGGCGCGTCCGGACGCACCGCCGCTTCACGTATCCGGTTCCCAGTGTGAAGTTCGGCGAAGTCCGGCATCCGGATCGCGCCGTCCCGGCCACCGATCCCGCAAGCGGTATCGCCTGGACCTGCTCGGGACGGTTGAAGCTTTCGGAACGCCCCGCACCCGCTGCCGACCGTTGTCCGGTCGCACCTCTTCGTTTCCGCGCGGAGTGCCGCCGGAGCATGGGATGCAAGGCTGCCCCGATGCGCGGGGCGT
>NZ_JACDIT010000014.1 GCF_013839445.1 Chthonobacter albigriseus
CCCCCGACGCGCCAACGTCGAGAGGCCGAATTCGGTGGGTGCTTGGAGAGACCCGGAACACCTCCAAGCTCTCACACATCGCCAGCCGCCGTCAACGGGGAGCATTTCTCCGAACGATGGTCTGTTGCCTCGATGCTGAGAAACCGGCCCATTTTGGCTGGTTTTCCGGAACGAATGCGCTTGTCCGAAACCGCGCCATTTGGCGCACTTTCCGTCGCGGCCCTATCGAGGGCTTGGACATGCTGGACGCGTTACGAAATGCTATCGCCGAAGCGCCGACCACTGCCGCACTGGACGTGGCAGCTCGTGGGCTGTGGGCCGCTCTCGCTGCCGGCATGCTGGACGAGGACAGGGCAGGGCAGCTCGCCGAAGCTCTCGAAGCACGCCGCGTGATGCTGCGGACGCCGTCGCAGGCCCGTACAGGACGCACACCCGTTTCAGCCTCGCGAACCGTCACGCTGTTCGCCAAGGCTCGCCAATCGATGCCGCCCGATCGGCGCAAGAGCATAGAACGTCGCCGGCGTCTCGCCGCATCTGGTCCGATGCCTCCACAACTCGCCGCACACTTCACCACTGCCGAACTGGCGTGCCTGCGGATCGTGGCCGATGAGGTCAAGGCGCACGGCGTCTGTACTCGGTCCTACGAGGAGATAGCCGCCCGGGCCGGCACCTGCCGCTCGTCTGCTCGTAATGCGATCCGCCGTGCAGCTGCCCTCAGGCTCATCACCGTGCAAACGAGGCCGCGGCCGGGCCGGAAACACCTTCCGAATGTCGTCAGCGTGGTCTCAAAGGAATGGCTCGCCTGGCTTCGGATCGGGATGCGTGATCGATCGCGACAGATAGGGGGTAAGAAACAAGCAGCCACGGATACGAGTCTAGATTCAAGCCCTGAACGCCAAGACATTCAGGCGCACACGAGCCTTACTTTAAGACGGGCACGTTCTTCAGAAAGCGGTTTAGGGCCAGGAAAGGTCGAGGAGGGTATTCGCGCTTAGAGATTCCGCCGACCCAACCACTCTACATGTGGGCTCAGACCTGTTTACACTGGGGATGGAGGCAATTCCGACTTCCGTTCGGCGGAAGATGCAGGCAGAATCACTCTGCTATCGCTCTGACGGGTGCGCCGATGCTGATGCGATGAAAGAACAGCCCCGCAAAGGTCGCTTGCCGGCGACCTCGCGAGGCTGCTCCGCAAAAGAACCTCCGGACTGTCGTTTGCCTCGCCCGTCCGGGATCCTCCCAACCGCCGAACGTTGCGGCGGACGATCTGTTGTACCGCGGCATTGTGGGGCGAACAACCGCTCCGACCAAGCCGACTGGTTCCGAACAGCGGTCTGTCCACGACGTCCGGTCAGATTTGGACCGCAATGATGTCTAAGAGCCTTCTCGAACCCTCTCTCAGCAGTAACCCCGTCGTCCGCGTCGTCGCCATCGTTGGCGAAGGAGAGGCAGCATCCACACGGACCTATCGCGGGCGGTTCGCAAACACCTTGGCAATGCTGGTCGATGCCGGCGCCACTGGCATAACGGCATTCGACAACCCCGGCCCGCGGCTCAGCCATTACGTGATGAAGCTCAGGCAGAGCGGCTTGGCTATTACGACTGAAGATGTGAAGCACGGCGGGCCGTTCCCCGGTCACCACGGCCGCTATCGGCTCGCCTCGGCTGTTCGTATCGTCGAGGCGGAGCGCGCATGATGACGACCGCCGATTGCGTACACACTGTTCAGCGACTGCTCGACAACGGTTTTCTGCCGATCCCGCTGCGGTACGGGACCAAGGCGTTTTTCCCAGGCTTCATCAATCGTCGCGCAACGTATGAAGCGTTCGAAGAAGCGATACGCTTCGACCGAGGCCTGACACCGAACTTCGGCCTCCGCCTCGACAACCTCGCAGCGCTCGATATCGACGACGATATCGTCCGCGCTAACAAGATCCGCGCCGCTGTCCGCGCCGTCGCGGGCGACGGGCTGTTTCGCTACGGTGACGGTACGAAGGGCGGAGTCCTCCTATACAGGGCCACCGCAGGTCTAAAACCATGGACGGTCGGCCAAGTCGAGTTTCGAACCGGCCGGACGATGGTGGTCGCGGCATTCGGTCTCCACCCAAAGGGCCAGCCTTATCGCTGGCACACCGAGAGTCCGCTCGACGTCGACAGCGCGGATCTCCCGCTCATCAACGCCGAGCTGGCGGTTCAGATTCGCGCCATCGTCGCAACGTTCTATCCGGCCGAGGCCGTCACCCGTCCGACGTCCCGATCCCGACAGACGCCCCGATCCGGCCCTCTCGCCGATGGTCGCCGCACGGCTCTGCGCGATGAAATCGCCGCTGAAATCGGTCGCCGCCTTAGAGACGGTGCCCCGGTCGACTTCGCTTCGATCAACGCGGCCGCGCAGCTTTGGTTTTTCGGGTCCGGAGCCATCAACCTCACGCGCCCAAAGGGATCCACTGGCCGCCCCTGGCGTGAGGCGGACGTTGCAGCCGAGGTCCGTTACGCCCTTCGGCCGGCCCGCTTGAAGCTGTTCGGACCGATGCAAACCGCCCGCACGTGGACGCTGCCGATGAAGCGCGGCCTGCTCGATGCGATCCGCGCTGACCGGCGCGCCACTGACCGGCATGTTCAAGTCGCCGCCGCACTCCTGGATGCGCATCGTGGCGACAACGAGGAGGCGGTTCAGCGGCGAGCACGTCGTGGGGGGATAGCCTCAGAGACCTTGGCGGCCGCGCTCGGCACCAGCGACCGGTACGCTCGCCGGCTGCGGGCTGATCTTGTGGCCTGGGGCTACTTCTCCGAGAAGGCGAAGGGGTACCGGCCCGGCGTTACTGCGGATGGCCGCCGCTACAAGGGCAAAGCGCCCACCGTCATCCCGAACGATGCTTGGCTGCCGCTACTCCGCTTCGACGAGACGGGTTCGCAGGATGTTGTTGTCCCGTTCACCAAGGGTCCGGATGCGGATAATTCGAAGCACGCACAAAGCATTGATATGTTTAAGAGAACGGGCAAACCCGGAACCGTTCAGTTCCACAATACCACTACGAAGGAAGGCCCTGCTATTCGGCCGTCTCAAGATGTCCCGAGCCTTACTATCGTCGCTGGGGCAGACATCGCTCGTCAGCGTGGTGACGACATAGCGCTTATGCGTTGGCCGCATCTTTTCGCCCGCGACTTCTTCGGCCAAGTCCGCCCGATCCCTACCGCCGACAAGGTCGCTTTGGGGATAGCTCTCAAGGAACTGCGCGAAGCCGCTGGTCTCTCGCAGACCGAAACCGCGCGCCGCGCGGGCCTCCTGCAGGGGTCACTGTCAAACAGCGAGCGGGGCCACGACGGTCTCTCCACCACCGCCATCGCCCGCCTCCTCGAAATCCTGAGCGCCGCATGAGGTACCCGATGAAGTGCCCGCCCAACCGATCCGCTGCGGACCAGCGGCATCGTGACCAGCAGACGGAAATCGCCGCGAACCTCGTACTCGGTTTCCGGGATTGGCTGGCCGACGCCGTCCAGCGCAGCCGAGCGACGTATCCGGCCGTTGTGTCAGGAATAGAAGCCGTCGTTGTGGACACCCGGAGCCTCGAAGCTTGGCTTGGAATGCTCGACCACGGCGTAACTGACCTCCTGCGACTTGCCGAGCCGCCCCTTTTGGCTCTGACGATCGACCCGCCTCGACCGCTAGAGCGTCGTTCAGGTGATAGGGGACGCTCTCACCAGCCGGCTGTTTCACAGCGACGGCAGTTGACGCTCATCAGGGGAGGGCGGGCAGATGCTTGAGATACCCCGGAACGCAGCGTTCTACCGCCGAGCGGGCGCAATTCGATCACGCGGGCCGGCCGGCATCGCCGATGATCCTACCGCGCTCTTGGCTTGGCTGAAGGGCAACGGATTTCCAGACACATCAGCCGACCTTGCCGCTGCACTGGCCGAGTACGAACGCTTCCGCATCCATGGAGGACCACATGTCCGCTGACACCCTTGTATCCGGTCGGCAGCTCCGTGCTGCCCGTGTCCTTGCACTGCTTTCGCAGGAGGAGCTAGGCCGGGCTGCAGGCATATCTGGCCGATCCATACGTACATTCGAGCGCGTTGAGGCCGGCCGCATCCCCTGCGCCGCAGCAACCCTCGTTCGCCTCGTTGCCGCCCTCTCTGGCCGGGGCGTTGAGGTGTTCTCAATGCCAGCACCCGGCGCTCGGCTGTCCAGCCCACAAGATGACGTGACATCGTGACAGCAGGAGGAGTTGATGGCTAGAAAGCCCGGGGGACCCACTGCGGAATTGCCGCTGCCATCCGCATCAGAGCAGGCTGAGATCCGAACGGCCGAGGAGCGCCATCACGCTCGGCGAAAGCCCGTCCAAGCTCGTACAGCGCCGAAAGACGCTTCTTTGGCGTTGGGGCCGACTTACAACAATCTAGAGGGATTCTCGGCGCGGCTTCTCGATGCGCTCGGCAGTGCCTCTCAGGCTTTTGTCGACGCCGAGCTCCTGCGCCTCACATATGTCCTGAAGTCTGATGTGCTCGGGTTCGAGACACGCTTGAATGCTGCGCTGGCATTCATCGAGGCGGTCCGACCCGTCAACGAGGTTGAGGCTGTTTTGGCTGTGCAAGCAGCGGCTACGCACGCAGTCAGCATGTCGAAGCTGTCTACGCTTGTTTCGGTCAGCACCATCACCCAGGCCGAAAGCGCGGCGAATATCGCAACGAAGTTGCAGAGGACGCTTTTGTCGCAAATGGAGACGCTGAACAGGCTTCGGCGCGGCGGACAGCAGAACGTCCGCGTCGAACATGTACACGTGCATGCAGGTGGGCAAGCCATCGTGGGGGCAGTCTCGCATGATGGCGGGGGTGCCGGGGTAGAACCGGAAAAGCAGGAGCAAGGCCATGCAATCCAGACGAGATCCATCGCGCATGCACCAAGCGCCCCGTTGTGGGGCAAAGACCCGCTCGGGCTCGCCGTGCCGGTCGCCAGCGGTCCATGATAAGCGTCGGTGTCGCATGCACGGTGGAGCACTTGGCAGTGGGGCGCCATCAGGGCCAAGTAATGGTCGATATAAGCACGGTCACTACACTGCCGAAGCGATTTCCCGACGCCGTGAAATTCGGGGGCTGCTGCAGGCAACTCGGGCGATGCTCAAAGGAAGCGGACCCCATGAGGGAGAAAGTACAGCGGAGCAACGGCTTCCAGTTCCGGCGATTTCCGTTTGCGAGTGGCATAGCTAGTTTAGCTATCCGATTTCGCTGAATAGTGCCGCCAACTGATTTGAACGCACCTTGGTTCAGGAGGATCGGGCGATGAAGCTGATTGGACTGATCGTGCTGCTTTTCTCGGTTAGCGTATGGAGCTTCTGCCTTTGGGTGATCAGCTCCGGTCGGTACGACACTGAGGCCAAGAACATCGCCTACTACTATTTTCACTGGTTTGGCTGGTTCCTGCTGTTCATTTTTGTTTGGGCCCTTTCAGAGCGCTTCACATGATGGCGAATGCGCTCCTATCGACGGCACGTTAAGTGTCTTGGCTGCATGTACGCATGGCGAGGAAGAGGAGGTTAGACCTTCGAAAGCTGCGTGGTCGACCTGACGTGGGCGTGCCCATGTCGCCGCTCTCGATGCGCCGGCCCGTGCAACCGAGGCTCGTGCAACCCTGGAAGCCCGGTTGCGCGACCTGGAAATGTCGGAGCCTCTCATCGCTGTCCGACATATGCCGCCAACATCTACGCCACCCGCAATCAGCTTGCCAGCACGTCAGCATGACAGCTCGTCATCGTGCTCACGTGCTGTAGCGCCCACTAGCCTTCACCACTGACCAGCAACGCGGCCTTAGGCCGCCACGGAGGAGCCATGTCTACGCATAGCCTGAACAGACGATCCATCCTCGCCGGCATCGGATCTGCCCTGACCCTCACTGCGACGACAGCAGCCGTCGTGAGCACGACCGTGCAGCCAGCTGCAGGCGACGCCATCGGGGACTTCCTCGCGGCGAACCCGGACGCGGAACTGCTCGCCCTCGGTGCCGAACTGGACGCCGCATGGGAGCGCGAACGGCTGGCCTTCGACGTGTCCAACGCGGCCGACAAGGCGAGTTCACCTGACGCCGACCACCTGGACGATGTTTGGGACAAGCTGGTCGACCAGGCCGGCGAGATTGTCCATCGCATAATCCCCTTGCAGGCGACCACGCTGGCGGGGGTGATGGTGAAGGTCCGCGCCGTGGCCTGGTGCTACTGCGGCAAGCCAGAGGACATCATCACGGACGACGAGCACTACATGTCCGACGTCCACCTAGCCCTTGGCATTGCTCGTGACCTCAGCCTCATGCCTGCAGTAGGAACCTGATATGGATCGCCGCTCGTTCTTCAAGCTCGCTGCCAAGGTGGGCGTCGTAAGTGCGGCTGCTCTATCGGCCGCAACCGTGATTGCAGAGCCAATCCTCATCGAGCCGGCCGATCCTTACACCATCCCGCCTGAACGCATTCTCAGCGCCGTCCGAACGCTGCAAAGCGACGGCTGGCTCATTGAGGTGGTGCTCAGTGGTGGGGACAAGCTGGATGGCATCGCCGCTCGGGGTCCGGTCGGCCTGACGCCACGTGACCGTCACGTGCGGTACTTCGAGGTCATGAAGGGCATCTGCCCTATGCAGACGGCGGAACTGCTCTACTCGGCCGGTTGGCCGGCAACTGGGTTTGACGCACGCTAAAATTTGCGAGTCCCCGGTTCGCCGGGGACATTGACCCCGTAAGCACGGCAAGCCCTCACCCAAAACGTAGTTTGCTCGCCGCCAGACCCGTCAAAGGATGGATTGAACACCCTTTTCCTGAGCCAAAGAGAGTAGCTTCAAGGATGGGCCACTTGGCCGTTTTTCCCCGCGCTCCCACTTGCTCACCAGCGATGTGGTCACGTTTAAAGCCATAGCGAAGATAGCTTGGCTCATATTCGCTTCTTCTCGGAGACGACGAATCTGCTCAGGTGTAAAGTCTCGAACGTTGGTTAGGCAACGTACGTTGAAATGACGCATAGTGGCCTTATCAATTAGGCCATGCTTATGAAGACCCTCCATGGTTTCATGAAGGGCCTTCAGTGGATCGCTGCGATACTCCTTGCGGGTCGCTGCCATTGTTTATTTCACCTCAGTGAACTCCCCAGATCGAACGAGTTCGTCCAGACCAATCAGGGAGAGCTGCTTTGCAGCTTCACGGAATGCCTCTAATTCAGGGGGAGACAGGTCAGATTTTGCATTCTTCGCGAACAGGTAGATGAAGAGAACGCGTTCGCCCTCGACGTAAACCACAACCGCTCTGGCGCTTCCTGACTTCCCCTTACCCGGGGGCGCAACTCGCTGCTTGACTAGGAATTTCCCCAAGCTTGCGTGTATATTGCCGGCTGCTATATCTTTTGCAGCTTCTATAAGAACATTATCAGAGATATTCTCCTTCTTAGTAAGACGAGCAAAGGGCTTCGACTTTAAGATTCGCATCTATTCGTCCCTGATTAGTAGGGTGCATCGAGCATTACTCCTGGGTAGGGCCAATCTATCTCGCTCTGAGATAGCTCAGGTGGTGGTCGGACGGATCCGGATGGTGGATCCAGGCTCAAATATATAGCACCCGGTGCTATAGTTCAAGAGGGACGAGCGAGGGCTGCTAGCTCACTATGGATTCGTGTTTGCCTGGCATCACGACGTGAGCTTCGGTTCCGCCCCATCGAAACAGATATTCCACGCCGCCGCGGTACTTGGGATTATCGAGGACATAACGCACAGTTCCGGGCCACCACCGCCCTCCTCGCTTCGTTTGGACGCCGGCTGCATTCAATTCGGCAGCGATGGCGACCAGCGTCGCGCCTTCAGCCTTCCGAGAGTAGATCCGCCGGACCGTTTCCGCTGCATCCTCGTCAACGACAAGCCCGCCTTCCCGGTCGCGTTCGTACCCAAGTGGCGCCGACCCGCCGGCAAACCCCCCGCGCGATGCCTTTTCCCGGCGGCCGAGGAAAGTCCGTTCCGTGATTACTGCCCTCTCCTGCTCTGCCATGCCGGCGAGGATAGCGAAGACGGTTCGCCCCATGGGTGTAGCCGTGTCGATCGGCTCCGTAACGGACCGGAGCTGTACGCCGAGCCGGTCGGATAGATCGTTGGCAGCCATTACGGCGTAGACCAACTGGCGGGCGAGACGGTCGAACTTCCACACGAGCAGGACCGAGAAGGCGCCCTCCTCTGCCATTGCCAGTACACGACTGAATCCCTCACGGTCTGCCGGCTTGGTCGCGCCCGATACGCCTGGATCGGCGACGACTTCGACCAGCTCGTAGCCCTGGCTTTCAGCGAACGCTCGAATAGCGCTCTCCTGCGTTACCAGGCCGAAGCCGTTGGCGGCCTGCTCGTCGGACGAGACGCGGATGTAGCCGACGGCCTTGTGGGCGACGACGGCCCGGGCAGATTCGACGGCATGGGCTTTCCGCTTCAGCCGAGCGACACGTTTGGACGTGTTCATGGCTGTTCCTTCAGCACGGTGAACCCGATCCGTTTTGGCTCATCGTGGATCTTTGGAAGAGCCTTGAGCACGATGCTAACTTGAGAGATGTGTTGGATCAGCTCTACAGGTGCGCTCTCTTCTGTAGAGGTGCCGATAAAGACAATAAGGCCGCCGTCAAGAAATTTCACCCTGTCAACGTGAAATGGCGGCTCAGCCGGCGTGCCAACAAGACGAACGCCAACTTCTCTCGTTGCGTCTAGTGTCGTTTCGAATTCGGCCATGCGCTCAAGTAGGGCCGTGTAGGCACTATGATAGATGTTCAGATCCATCGGATCTATTTCCGGAAGGCCAATCTGGGGGATGAGGGGTAAACCGAAATCGCGCATCACACGCTCCTTTATAAACTCTCCCGAGAATTTATAAACCGGAACAGAATCATCCACAAGACAGCATGTGGGCATGTGGGCGTGTGGTTCTATAGTGCGACTTGACGGGTGCAGAAGGGATCTAAAGGTCGAGGAGCTTGAGAACCTTTTCAGTCTCATTGTTTGCGAGGGCTTCCTGAAGGGCCTTGTTCCCAGCGCGTGCCACCTCGCCAGCAGTGACCTTTATTCCGAAATGGCAGATGAACTCCCCCTGCCCCGCTTCTAGCGCGGCGAATGCCTCACATGGGTTTTGGGAGTAATCAACCGACAGCCCGTAAAGTACAGCACTATCTGCAATGCCGTCTTCGACCTGTTGTCGAGCGTCTGCCATGGCTTGGCTTTTATTGGTCGAGTAGATATAGGGCTTGTTGTCCTCGGCTCCGAGGCGATGAATCACGAATGATTTGTGCATGGGTACTACCTAATTTGGAAGTCGATCAGCAGAACCGGATTTGGTCCGGTAGAGACCATACGCCGTCAGGTTTGTAGCGCTATTGTCTGCGTTTGCCGTTCAAAGTTGGCTGGTAAACGTCAATCCAACTTCGTTCGAACTCCCTTAGTCGGTGTATTTCGTCGGGTGAGACCAACTGCAGGATAGAGAACTTCGCAGCCGCCTCGGCTTCATAACATTTCAGCATGGCTTTATGGACGGGGCGGAAATCTCGACCGACGATGTGGTAGTCGCGCCTGGTTAGTTGCGCTACAAGATTGCCCCGATACTCCCTCACGCGCCGTTTTAGGTTCATGGTTTTGCCGACGTAGCTGTCTTCGGCTACCTGCCAGAGGTAGATTCCAGGCGAACTAGGAATTTCAATCAGATTCTCGATCCAGTCTGAACGGAGCATGCGTCAGCCTCCGATGAGCGCCGAATTCAAGAATAATGACACAAAATAGGATCGGAGGTTGAGGTGGTTACTTCGGCTTCGACACTGTTGGGAGCGGCAGGCGAGCACTACGTCATGTCAGAGCTTCTGCGCCGCGGGTTTATCGCAGCTCTGGCACCCATCGGCGTTCCGAATGCGGACATCGTCGTGACCGACTTGGAAGGAAGCCGGCTCTGTTCGGTTCAGGTGAAAACACGTCGTGAGTTGGGCTCCGATGGCGGCTGGCATATGGGTGAGAAGCATGAACGGATTCGCGGTGAGCGTCTGTTCTACGCTTTTGTGGATTTCGGCAAAGCCCTAGACGAGCACCCGGTCGTATACGTTGTACCGAGCAGCGTGGTTGCCGATGTAATTCGGGACTCGCATCAGGTGTGGCTTTCTACACCCGGAAAGAAGGGGCAGCAGCGCAAAGACGGGCCGTTCCGCCGATTCCTTCCTGACTACACGCGGGTATACGGACCGGGTCACAGGCAATATGGACCTGGTTGGCTGGAGCAATACCGGAATGCCTGGCACCTCTTGGCGCTCGATGCCACTCCCCCGATCAGTTCCTAGGTAAACCTCTCGTTAACCCAGATCGGGTGGTCTAGCCTGCGTGTGGGCAGGACAACGAGTCGGCGCGACGAGGTGACCACGTGAAGACGATAGCCGTGATTTCGCAGAAAGGAGGTGCCGGGAAGACCACGATTGCCGTTCACCTGGCTGTCGCGGCGCACCTCGCTGGCAAGACCGTCGCGCTAGTAGACCTCGACCCCCAGGCGACTGCGCGGAAATGGTTCGATAGACGGGAAGCCGATATTCCCGAGGTCATCGGCGACCATGCCGAACGTCTTCCTCAGCTCATGGAGATGGCGGAAGCCAACGGCGCCGACCTCCTCGTGATCGACACAGCGCCCAACGCGGACCGTGCGTCGCTGCGAGCTGCCAAATCGGCCGACCTAATCCTAATTCCGTGCCGGCCAGCGGCGTTCGATCTCGACGCCATCGAGACCACCCGCGACCTAGCCGACCTCGCTCGCAAGCCGTCATTCGTGGTGATGAGTGCTGCGCCTGTACGGAGTGCTCTGACCGACGAGGCACGGAAGGGTTTAGAGGCGAAAGGTACGGCAGTAGCACCGACCGTCATTCACGCTCGCGTCGCCTTCGCCCATTCAGTCATCGACGGGCGCACCGCGATGGAGTTCGAGCCCGACGGCAAGGCGGCTGCCGAAATCAGAGAACTTTGCACGTGGGCATTCAAGCAGCTTGGCATGCCTACAGTTAAACAAGACCGCAAGCTGGCGTGACCACACGCCGGCGTAAGAGCATGACACGAGGGTTGAGATGGCGAAGCGAGCTAGCCTTTTTAAAGATGCGGCATCGTCGAAGACCGCACCCGCAACCGGGCCGGCAGAGGAGTCGACGCCAGTTCGGTCTGAACAGTCCCGAGCCTATCCCGTTGCAACGACCAGGCAGGGCAAGCGCGCTGTCACCTGCTACGTCGACCCGGCCGCTTGGAAGCAGCTTAAGGCAATTTCGCTGGACGAGGAGCGAACAGTCCAAGACCTCCTTGTTGAAGGGGTCAACGCGGTATTCGAGAAGTACGGCAGAGGGCGGATTGCGTAGGAAAGCTCATGAGCGACATGCTATGTTTTCAACGGGGCACGCAGGCCTTCACGAAAGTGTCACAGCGCGAATTTAGGGGGCAATTAGCGTCGGAGAAGCACTGGGGGTACGGGTTGAAGTTCGGTTGGACGCTGGATGGCCGCGGAGCTTCTGCGATGTAGCCTCTATAACAAAAGCCAGTAGACGACATTGGCGGTTTTTGGCACTGGCGGCCAGGGCCACAGTCAAAGTCGGACACGCAGCCGGACGACGCGGCACCTATTAGGGGTATGGGGCGAAACGGCTTCGTTGCTGGCTGCTGCTGCCGGGCAATAATAGGGGGCGGAGATGGAGACGGCGTAGCGCAGTTTCCACCGGAGAGGGCGCAACCGAGCATGAAGCCTAGCGACTGGGCAACAGCTGGATCAACAGACGATTGCTGCTGAGGTACCGCTGCCGTGTGGGCTGCCGTCGCTTGCGCAACCATCCTGTCGGTGTCGATTGCTATGACCCTGCCATAGGAAGACGCTAAGCCGCTGTAAGTGGCGGTACCCATTTTGATCTCGATCACATTGCACTGGCGGATACCCGGTATGCGGTTACAGACGGCCGCAGGGCTCGTCTGCTCGTTCATGATTTGATGTTGCCCGTAGACACAGTAGGTGCGGCCACTATCGTCTACGCCCGCAGCAAGATGTTTGAATCCCGAACCGGCATAAAATGCGGTCATCACCGCCCGGTCTTCCTTGCAGAGGGACATTTCCGGTGTCGGAGTCGACATACAGGATGTCACTCCGAGCAAAGGTAGTACGAGAGTAAGCAAGCGCAAAAAGACAGCCATACCCCCCTCCGACAGCTCACGAGAGTGCCTGAAAATCTCCTCATATCCCACTAGCCCTACGGACGGGCGCGCCTCTATGCACAATGAAATTTGGCTGTGAAAGCAACTCGCTGATTGGGGCTGCTGGAAGCAGTATTCCTCAAAGTGGCGGAGTCGGTTGAGGCAGCTTTATTGCGCGACTTTTGCCTGTCTGCTTCGTCTTCCGTTCACGCGGACGATGTCCACGAACGTGACGATGATGCCAGCAATCAAACGGTGCCAAGTCGTTTCGAAGGTTGGCACGCCATCCGATCCAGCTTCACCGAACGAGGAGACGAGGACGACAATTATGGTCGTTACGACCCCGAAGAAGCATGCTCGTCGCAAACTATCAGGCTGAGTAGCAGACCCCCAGTAGAACAAAATCACCAAAAGAGATTGCCCCACAACGCTGCCCACAACAAACGCCGCATCTCCCATTGTCGCCCCCCTTAACTGCCGCGCTTTCGCAAAACTTCTGCGACCCCTTCAAGCAACAGGGAGTGAAGGCTCACCCGCTCTTCGAAGGCAATTCTGCGCAGTGCGTCGTGGGCTTCCGGTGTGATCCGGAGCGGCAGGTTTACCTTCCGGGCCTTCGCTGTCTCGGACGCCCGCTCCACCTGGTCGGCTCGAACTTCCATTGCATTGCCTCGAATCGTCCCGCCGCTCGGATCATAGTCGACGACGGACGGATTCATGCAGTCACGAAGTTAACGAGACGTTAACCATCTTGGATCCAGCCTGTTCGATGCGGATGGCCCGAGACTCGGGCTTGCCGTCGCGACCGTTCGCCCGCGTGATGGCGATAGCGGTGCCGAGTGAGTCGGCGCCGGACATGGAGACCACAACGCCGCGATAGCCTGAAAAGCGAAAGGCCCCCCGACGCGCCAACGTCGAGAGGCCGAATTCGGTGGGTGCTTGGAGAGACCCGGAACACCTCCAAGCTC
>NZ_JACDIT010000015.1:0-2727 GCF_013839445.1 Chthonobacter albigriseus
TGCTTGGCGTCGGCCCAGCTCTTCACGAGCTCGTCGTAGTTGACGGTGATGGGCTTTTCCTTTTCGTTCTCGATCTTGGGCTGCGGCGCGAGGGTGCCGTTCTTCTTGGCTTCCTCGACCCAGTACTCCAGGCTCTGCTCTTCGTTGAGCTTGGGCCCGATGTCGCCCTGGACGCCGGCGCGCTCCAGACGGGAGAGCACCTTCTCCTGCTCGGCGCAGAGGCCGTCCATGGCTTCCTGCGCGGTCTTGGCGCCCGACGAGGCGTCGCCGATCGCCTGCCACCACAGCTGGGCCAGCTTGGGGTAGTCAGGCACGTTGGTGCCGGTCGGGGACCACTGGACGCGGGCCGGCGAGCGGTAGAACTCGACCAGACCACCCAGCTTGGGGGCGCGCTCGGTGAAGCTCTCGTGGCGGATCGTCGACTCGCGGATGAAGGTGAGGCCGGTGTGGCTCTTCTTCACGTCGACGGTCTTGGACGTCACGAACTGGGCGTAGAGCCAGGCGGCCTGGGCCCGATCGACCGGGGTCGACTTCAGCAGCGTCCAGGAACCGGCGTCCTGGTAGCCGAGCTTCATGCCTTCCTTCCAGTAGACGCCGTGGGGCGAGGGGGCCATGCGCCACTTCGGGGTGCCGTCCGCGTTCACGACCGGCAGGCCGTCCTTGACCATGTCGGCGGTGAAGGCGGTGTACCAGAAGATCTGCTGGGCGACCGCACCCTGGGCCGGCACCGGGCCGGATTCGGAGAAGGTCATGCCCTGGGCTTCCGGCGGGGCGTACTTGCCGAGCCAGTCCAGGTACTTCTGGATGGAGTAGACGGCCGCCGGGCCGTTGGTGTCACCGCCGCGGGCGACGCAGGAGCCGACCGGCTGGGAGTTCTCGTTGACGCGGATGCCCCACTCGTCGACCGGGACGCCGTTCGGGATGCCCTTGTCGCCGTTGCCGGCCATCGACAGCCAGGCGTCGGTGAAGCGCCAGCCGAGCGAGGGGTCCTTCTTGCCGTAGTCCATGTGGCCGTAGACCTTCTTCCCGTCGATCTCGCGACCGGTGAAGAACTCGGCGATGTCCTCGTAGGCCGACCAGTTGACCGGAACGCCGAGGTCGTAGCCGTACTTGGCCTTGAACTCCTCCTTGATCGCCGGGTCGTTGAACCAGTCGTAGCGGAACCAGTAGAGGTTGGCGAACTGCTGGTCGGGCAGCTGGTAGAGCTTGCCGTCCGGGGCGGTGGTGAAGGACTTGCCGACGAAGTCGTCGATGTCCAGGCCCGGGTTGGTGACGGAGGCGCCCTCGCCGGCCATCCAGTCGGTGAGGTTGCGGGCCTGCTGGTAGCGCCAGTGGGTGCCGATCAGGTCGGAGTCGTTGATGTAGGCGTCGTAGACGTTCTCGCCGGACTGCATCTGCGTCTGCAGCTTCTCCACGACGTCGCCCTCGCCGATGAGGTCGTGCGTCACTTTGATGCCGGTGATTTCCTCGAACGCCTTGGCGAGCGTCTTGGACTCGTATTCGTGGGTGGTGATCGTCTCGGAAACGACCTTGATTTCCATGCCCTTGAACGGTTCGGCGGCCTTGATGAACCACTCCATCTCGGCCAGCTGCTCCTCCTTGGACAAGGCGGAGGGCTGGAATTCGCTATCGATCCACTTCTTCGCAGCTTCTACATCTGCGAAGGCGGGGGATGCGAACGCCATGACGACCGCGGCGGCAGCCGAGGTCATAAGAAGCTTATGCATCACGTGTCCTCCCTTGGGCCCGGCTTCATGCCGGGGCTTCCTCAACTCGGGGGCGACCGTGGCAGCGGTCGTTCCCCGGCTTTCTCCCAGGCCCCCGCGGAGTTGGGGGAACTCCCACTCGCCCCCCTCGCGGACCTGAAAAACGGATCGCACCGCCGGCTTCAGACGAACCTGAAGACGGCGAGCGCGTAGACGATCGACAGCGCAAGCGCCCACCACAGACCGGGGCCGACGAGGCCGAGCCAGGCGAGGTGGATGAAGGCGCTGCCGAGAAGCGAAACGAACAGGCGGTCGCCGCGCGTGGTCTCGAAGCGCAGCACGCCGACGCGGGGGTGCCCGCCGGGCGAGGCGAACTCCCAGACGCCCATCGCCGCGATGAGCAGGGCGATGGTTCCGAAGAAGAGCGCGGTCGGCCAGGTCCAGGCCATCCAGGAGAAGTCCATCGGAGACCTCCTCAAACGCGGCCGAGGGCAAAGCCCTTGGCGATGTAGTTGCGGACGAACCAGATCACGAGCGCGCCCGGGATGATGGTGAGGACGCCGGCCGCGGCGAGCACGCCCCAGTCCAGACCCGAGGCGGAGACCGTGCGGGTCATGGTGGCGGCGATCGGCTTGGCGTCGGTGGTGGTGAGGGTGCGGGCGATCAGCAGCTCGACCCAGGAGAACATGAAGCAGAAGAAGGCCGCGACGCCGATGCCCGAGGCGATCAGCGGCATGAAGATCTTCACGAAGAAGGTCGGGAAGGAGTAGCCGTCGATGTAGGCGGTCTCGTCGATCTCCTTGGGCACGCCCGACATGAAGCCTTCCAGGATCCAGACGGCGAGGGGCACGTTGAACAGGCAGTGCGCGATGGCGACGGCGATGTGCGTGTCGATCAGGCCGAAGGACGAGTAGAGCTGGAAGAAGGGCAGCACGAACACGGCCGGCGGCGCCATGCGGTTGGTGAGCAGCCAGAAGAAGAGGTGCTTGTCGCCGAGGAAGCGGTAGCGCGAGAAGGCGTA
>NZ_JACDIT010000015.1:3658-6113 GCF_013839445.1 Chthonobacter albigriseus
CCAGCCCTTGCGCGGCATGCAGAGGGCGATGGCGATGCCGAGCGGGATCTCGATGGCCAGGATGATGGCGGAGAAGAAGAGGTTGCGCATCAGCGCTTCGTGGAAGCGCGAGGAGGCGAGCGTTTCCTCGAACCACTCGGTGCCGGCCCAGAAGAACTCGTTGTTGCCGAAGGTGTCCTGGACGGAATAGTTGACCACCGTCATCAGCGGGATGACGGCGGAGAAGGCGACCAGCACCACCACCGGCAGCACCAGGAACCAGGCCTTGTTGTTCCAGGTCTTTTCCATGGCTCAGGCCTCGACCAGATGGCTGTCGACGTAGACGTTGACGTGGGCGGGATCGAAATCGGCGCTCGGGTCGGCGGGGATCGGGACCCCCTCCTTGACCACCGCGTTGAGGTCGGCATCGCCCAGCCTGGCGCGGACGATGCGGTAGCGGCCGACGTCCTCCACCGAGCGGACCTGGATCGGCACGCCGGCGCCGGCTTCCACCAGGCGGACGAACTCCGGCCGGACGCCGAGCTCCACCTTGCCGGAGGCAGGACGGTAGGCGCGGGGCAGGCGGATGACGGTGCCGCCGACGCGTGCGGTGTCGCCGGAGATCTCGGCGGCCATGACGTTCATGCCGGGCGAGCCGATGAAATAGCCGACGAAGGTGTGCTTGGGCCGCTCGAAGAGCTCGTCGGGCGTGCCGATCTGGACGACCTCGCCGTCGTACATCACGACGACCTTATCGGCGAAGGTGAGCGCCTCGGTCTGGTCGTGCGTCACGTAGATCATGGTGAAGCCGAAGCGCTTGTGCAGGTGCTTCAGCTGCGAGCGGAGTTGCCACTTCATGTGCGGGTCGATGACCGTCAGCGGCTCGTCGAAGAGGATGGCGTTGACGTCCTGGCGGACGAGGCCGCGGCCGAGCGAGATCTTCTGCTTCTGGTCGGCGGTGAGGCCGCGGGCCTTGCGCGTCAGCCGGTCCGACAGGCCGATCATCTCGGCGGTCTCGCGCACAGCGCGGTCGACGTCGGCCTCCGGAACGTGCCGGTTGCGGAGCGGGAAGGCCAGGTTGTCGTAGACAGTCATGGTGTCGTAGATGACCGGGAACTGGAACACCTGGGCGATGTTGCGGGCCTCGGTCGGCAGGCGGGTGACGTCCTTGTCGCCGAACAGGATGCGGCCCTTGGAGGGGATCAGCAGTCCGGAGATGACGTTGAGCAGGGTGGTCTTGCCGCAGCCGGAGGGGCCGAGCAGCGCATAGGCGCCGCCGTCCTGCCAGGTGTGGTGGACCTCCTTCAGCGCGAAGTCCGACGGCCTGGTCGGGTTCGGGCGGTAGGCGTGGGCGATGTGGTCGAGTTCGATGCGGGCCATGGCGTGTCTCCTCAAGCCGCTGCCGCAAGCCGCGGCGCGGCGGCGAGCCGGCCGTGGGCGTCGAAGACGAAGAGGCGTTCCGGGTCGATGTAGACGGTGATGGCGGCGTCGACGTCGAGGTTGCGGATGCCGTGGGTGAGAGCGACCCAGCGGGCGTCGGCGACGTCGACGTGGACGAAGCTTTCCGAGCCGGTGATCTCGGTGACCGCGACGCGGGCCGGGGCCGCGACCGGGGCGACCGGGTCGAGGAAGAGGTGGTGCGGCCGGAAGCCGAGGGTGTAGGCGCCATCGGCGAGGCCGCCGTGGCCGGCACCGACGGGAACGGTGAGGCCGTGCGGATGGACGAAGGCCGAGCCGCGCTTTTCCACCCGCAACGTGTTGAGCGGCGGGTCGGAGAAGGTCTCGGCAGTGAGAAGGTCCACCGGGCGGTTGAAGACGTCGATGGTGGGTCCGACCTGGGTGACGCGGCCCTCCGAGAGGGTGGCCGTGTTGCCGCCGAGGAGCAGCGCCTCGGTCGGCTCGGTGGTGGCGTAGACGAAGATGGCGCCGGTGGCGGCGAAGATCTTCGGCAATTCGGCGCGCAGTTCCTCGCGCAGCTTGTAGTCGAGGTTGGCGAGCGGCTCGTCGAGGAGCACGAGGCCGGCGTCCTTGACGATGGCACGGGCGAGCGCGGTGCGCTGCTGCTGGCCGCCGGACAGCTCGAGCGGCGTCTTCTTCAGATGGTCGGTGAGGCGGAGCATCTCCGCGGCCTTGCGGACGCGCGCGTCGATCAGCTTCTCGTCGCGGCCGGCGACGCGGAGCGGCGAGGCGATGTTCTCGTAGACGCTGAGGGTCGGGTAGTTGATGAACTGCTGGTAGACCATGGCGACGTTGCGCTTCTGCACGGGCACGCCGACGACGGACTTGCCGTCGAGGCGAATGTCGCCGCCGGTCGGCTTGTCGAGCCCGGCCATCAGCCGCATCAGGCTGGTCTTGCCGGAGAGCGTGGGACCCAGGAGGACGTTGAGCGAGCCATGCGCGAGCGTCATCGACACGTTCGCGAGATGGGTCTCCGCTCCGACCTTCTTGGTGACGTCGATCAGTTCCAGCATCGTCT
>NZ_JACDIT010000016.1 GCF_013839445.1 Chthonobacter albigriseus
GCCATGCGGTTGGTGAGCAGCCAGAAGAAGAGGTGCTTGTCGCCGAGGAAGCGGTAGCGCGAGAAGGCGTAGGCCGCCGGCAGCGCGACCGAGATCGAGATCAGGGTGTTCAGCGCGACGTAGGTGATCGAGTTGATGTAGCCGTTGTACCAGGACGGGTCGGTGAAGATGACCGTGTAGTTGCGCAGGGTCGGCTGCGTCGGCCACAGGCTGAAGGCGCCGGTGATCTCCTGGTTGGTCTTGAAGCTCATGTTGACGAGCCAGTAGATCGGCAACATCAGGAAGATGATGTAGAGGGTCGGGACCAGCCAGGTGAAGCGGGCGCGGTCGGACGAACGGACGCGTCCGAGCACGACTGGCCGGCTGGCGGCGGCGCCCTGGCGGGGAAGGGTGGTGGCGTCGGTCATGGTCGCGGGGCCTTCAGCGCCGTTCCTCGCCCGCCTGGGTCATCACGGTGTAGAAGACCCAGGAGAGGAGGAGGATGATGAGGAAGTAGATGATCGACATGGCCGCGGCCGGGCCGAGGTCGAACTGGCCGACCGCCATCTTGACGAGGTCGATCGAGAGAAAGGTGGTGGAACTGCCGGGGCCGCCGCCGGTGACGACGAAGGGCTCGGTGTAGATCATGAAGCTGTCCATGAAGCGCAGCAGCACGGCGATCAGCAGCACGCGGTTCATCTTGGGCAGCTGGATGTAGCGGAACACCGACCAGCGCGACGCGCCGTCGATCTTGGCGGCCTGGTAGTAGGCATCCGGGATGGAGACGAGGCCGGCGTAGCAGAGCAGCACGACGAGGCTCGTCCAGTGCCAGACGTCCATCAGGACGACGGTGATCCAGGCGTCGACGGGGTCGTTGACGTAGTTGTAGTCGAAGCCGAGACCGTCGAGCGTGTGGCCCATGAGGCCGATGTCGACGCGGCCGAAGACCTGCCAGATGGTGCCGACGACGTTCCAGGGAACGAGGAGCGGCAGCGACATCAGGACGAGGCAGACCGGAACCGCCCAGCCCTTGCGCGGCATGCAGAGGGCGATGGCGATGCCGAGCGGGATCTCGATGGCCAGGATGATGGCGG
>NZ_JACDIT010000017.1 GCF_013839445.1 Chthonobacter albigriseus
GCCATGCGGTTGGTGAGCAGCCAGAAGAAGAGGTGCTTGTCGCCGAGGAAGCGGTAGCGCGAGAAGGCGTATGCGGCAGGTAAAGCAACTGCCACGGCGATCACCATGTTCATAAGTACATAGCTAATCGAGTTTATATATGTGTTGTACCAAGTCGGTTCACGGAAAATGACGCGGAAATTATCCAAAGTCGGTGTAATTGGCCAAAGAGTGAACTGATTCATGATCTCCTGGTTCGGCTTAAAACTTAAAAGGATCAGCCAATAAACAGGAACCAGTAGAAAAATAACATAAACAAGGGGAACAAAGCGCTTCATGCCTGGACGCGACGGTGCTTCGATGATCGAAGCCGGCGTAGCGTGCTTAGTTTTTGGATCCGAAGTGATCGTTGTCATGGGAGTGCTCACTTCTTCGCTTCGCCTGCCTGAGTCGTGACTGTGAAGAAGACCCAGGAAAGGAGGAGGATGATCAGGAAGTAGATGATCGACATGGCCGCGGCCGGGCCGAGGTCGAACTGGCCGACCGCCATCTTGACGAGGTCGATCGAGAGAAAGGTGGTGGAACTGCCGGGGCCGCCGCCGGTGACGACGAAGGGCTCGGTGTAGATCATGAAGCTGTCCATGAAGCGCAGCAGCACGGCGATTTGCAGAACACGGGTCAATTTGGGCAGCTGGATGTGCCGGAACACCGACCAGCGCGACGCGCCGTCGATCTTGGCGGCCTGGTAGTAGGCGTCCGGGATGGAGACGAGGCCGGCGTAGCAGAGGAGCACGACGAGGCTCGTCCAGTGCCAGACGTCCATCAGCACGACGGTGAACCAGGCGTCGAAAGAACTCTGGCCGTAATTGTAGTTCCAGCCGAGAGCGTTCAGCGCCCGCCCCATGAGGCCAATGTCGACGCGGCCGAAGACCTGCCAGATTGTGCCGACGACGTTCCACGGAATCAGCAGCGGCAGCGACATGGTTACTAGGCAGGCAGAGACCGTCCAGCCCTTGCGCGGCATGCAGAGGGCGATGGCGATGCCGAGCGGGATCTCGATGGCCAGGATGATGGCGG
>NZ_JACDIT010000018.1 GCF_013839445.1 Chthonobacter albigriseus
AGATCCACCGTCCCGGCGGTCACCGCCGAGCCGAGCACCACCCGGTCGGCGCCCGTGCCGCCGGTCACCGTCTCAACGTTCAGGACCGTCGCCGTGCCGCCCGTCACCAGCGTCAGCTGGTCGGAGCCCGCGCCGAGATCGATCACCGCGTTGGAGAGGGTGTTGGCCAGCCACACCTGGTCGGAGCCGGTGCCGCCCGTCACGCTCTCGATGTTGACCACCGAGAGGGTGTTGGCCGCCACCGAGGCGAGGACCAGGCGGTCCGTGCCGCCGAGAAGGTCCAGGCTGCCGGAGGTCATCGCCGTCGCCAGCGTCACCGCGTCGGCCGAGGTGCCGCCGACCAGCGTCTCCACGTTGGAGACCGTGACCGTGTTGCCCGCGCTCGAGAGGGTCAGGCTGTCGGCGCCCGCACCGAGGTTGATCGTGAAGCCGGTCACCGCGCCGGTCAGGGTGACGAGGTCGGTGTTGGTGCCGCCGGTCACCGTCTCGATGTTGGAGACCGTCGCCGTGTTGCCGGTGTCGGCAAGCGTCAGGCTGTCGAGGCCGGCCGCAAGGTTCACCGTGCCGGAGACCGCCGTGGTGAAGGTCACCGCGTCGCGGCTCGCCTCGCCGGTCAGCGTCTCCACGTTGGCCACCGTCAGCGTGTTGACGAACTTGCCGAGCACCAGCGTGTCGCTGCCGCCGTTGAGATCCACCGTCCCGGCGGTCACCGCCGAGCCGAGCACCACCCGGTCGGCGCCCGTGCCGCCGGTCACCGTCTCAACGTTCAGGACCGTCGCCGTGCCGCCCGTCACCAGCGTCAGCTGGTCGGAGCCCGCGCCGAGATCGATCACCGCGTTGGAGAGGGTGTTGGCCAGCCACACCTGGTCGGAGCCGGTGCCGCCCGTCACGCTCTCGATGTTGACCACCGAGAGGGTGTTGGCCGCCACCGAGGCGAGGACCAGGCGGTCCGTGCCGCCGAGGAGGTCGAGGCTGCCGGAGGTCATCGCCGTCGCCAGCGTCACCGCGTCGGCCGAGGTGCCGCCGACCAGCGTCTCCAC
>NZ_JACDIT010000019.1 GCF_013839445.1 Chthonobacter albigriseus
CTGACGGTGGCCAACGTGGAGACGCTGACCGGCGAGGCGAGCCGCGACGCGGTGACCTTCACCACGGCGGTGTCCGGCACGGTGAACCTTGCGGCCGGCCTCGACAGCCTGACGCTGGCCGACACCGGCAACACGGCGACAGTCTCCAACATCGAGACGGTGACGGGCGGCACCAACACCGACCTCGTCACCCTGACCGGCGCGGTGACCGGCTTCACGATCAACCTCGGTGCGGGCAACGACAGCCTGACGCTCTCGAGCGCGGGCAACACGGTCACGGTCTCCAACGTGGAGACGCTGGTCGGCGGTACCTCGGCCGACGCGGTGACGCTGGCGACGGCGATGACCTCCGGCAGCCTCGACCTCCTCGGCGGCACGGACCGCCTGGTCCTCGCCTCGGTGGCGGCGAACACCCTCTCGGTGGTCAACATCGAGAGCGTGACGGGCGGCACCGGCTCCGACCAGGTGTGGCTGGCCAACACCCTCTCCAACGCGGTGATCGATCTCGGCGCGGGCTCCGACCAGCTGACGCTGGTGACGGGCGGCACGGCGACGGTCCTGAACGTGGAAACGGTGACCGGCGGCACGGGCGCCGACCGGGTGGTGCTCGGCTCGGCGGTGACCGCCGGGACGGTGGATCTCAACGGCGGCAGCGACACGCTGGTGCTCGGCAAGTTCGTCAACACGCTGACGGTGGCCAACGTGGAGACGCTGACCGGCGAGGCGAGCCGCGACGCGGTGACCTTCACCACGGCGGTGTCCGGCACGGTGGACCTTGCGGCCGGCCTCGACAGCCTGACGCTTGCCGACACCGGCAACACGGCGACGGTCTCCAACATCGAGACGGTGACCGGCGGCACCAACACCGACCTCGTCACCCTGACCGGCGCGGTGACCGG